>CAVTKZ010000005.1:0-88470 GCA_963735455.1 uncultured Chloroflexia bacterium | reverse complement strand
AGCGCGGGATCGCCGAGCTGGCGATCACCGACCATATCGATTTCGATCCGCGCTGGCTGAACTTCGAGCCCGACTTCGGGACCCGCGAGCGGATCCTGCGGGCGGCGGCCGAGCGCTGGGCGCCGCACGGCGTCGCGATCCGCTTCGGGCTGGAGGTCAGCTACGAATCGGGCCGCGAGGACGAGATCCGGGAGCACCTCCGGAGCCACGCCTATGACTTCGTGATCGGCTCGGTCCACGTCACGCTCGACTCGCCCTATCACGCCTCGCGGGTGGCGAGCTTCGTCGCCGGGCGCAGCCTGGACGAGATCGTCGAGCCTTCGTTCAGCGAGGTGCTGGCCGCGGTACGGAGCGGCCTGTTCGACACGATCGGCCACCTCGATTCGATCAAGCGCTACCTCCTGCCCCACGTGACACCCGCCCAGTTCGCGGATCGACTCGACCTGTACGAGCCCCTCCTCCGGGCACTCGTCGAGGGCGGCGTGGGCCTCGAGGTCAACACCAGCGGGCTGCGCCAGGCGACCGGCGAGACATACCCGTCGGCCGCCGTCGTGGCTCGCTTCCGCGAGCTCGGCGGCGAGCGGCTGACGGCCGGGTCGGACGCCCACCGGCCGAGCTGGTTCGCCCACGGGCTCGACGCCGCCTATCAGATCGCCGCGGACGCCGGCTTTGGCCAGATCGCCTTCCGGCGGGGACCGGGCGAGCCCGTCTCGGTCGCGATCCCCGCTCGGTTCCGCGACCGATGAAGCTGACCGTGATCGGCGCCGGGCCGGCCTACACCGACCGGGCCAGCGCGGTCGGGGCGGGCTATCTCCTGCGATCAGGCCAAACATCCGTGCTCCTGGACCTCGGCCACGGCGCGTTCGCCAACCTGGCCGGCACGCTCGAGCCGTCGACACTCTCGGCGATCGCGATCAGCCACCTCCATCCGGACCACTTCATCGACCTCGTGCCACTCCGGCACTACCTGCGCTACGAGTTCCGTCCGCCCCGCCGGGTCACGGTGCTCGCGCCCGGCGCCCTCGTCGAGCGGCTCGATGCCCTGCTTGGCCAGCCCGGGTTCAGCGCCGAGTCGCTCGACGTCGTGCCCCTCTCGGACGGGCTCCGGCGTGATGTCGGTGAGCTCCGGATCGAGGCGCGCAAGGTGACCCACACCGACGATTCGTACGCGTTTCGGGTCGCGGCCTCGACCGGCCCGGGGCTGGTCTATTCCGGCGATTGCGGCGAGGCCGCCGAGCTGCGGCCGCTGATCCAGTCCGGGGATGTCCTCCTGTCGGAGGTCTCGTTCGGGCTGGGACCCGTGCCGCATGGTGCCTTCCACCTCGACGCCGACGACGTCGGGGCGCTGGCCGCCGGCGCCGGGGCCAGCAGGATCCTGCTCACCCACCTCCTGTCCGGCCGCGACCGGGCGGCAACCGAAGCCGCGACGACCCGGGCCGCGGGTGGGATCGCGGCGACGCTGGTCGATCCCGGCGATCGGTTCGACCTCTAGGCGCCGCCGCTCCAAGCCGTCCTGGTGGTGGGGCCTCGGCTACCATTCCGAGCGTGATCCCCCAGGAGACGAGCCGGTCCACCCTGCGCAGCGCGGCGATCGCCGCGATCGAGCGGGCGCTGGCGGCTGCGATCCATTCGGGGAGCCTCGTCGAGCCGGGCGAAGCGGTGTCCGTCGAGGTCTCGCGTCCGGCCAACCCCGACTACGGCGACCTGGCCACGAACCTGGCGATGAAGCTCGCGCGGCCCCTGCGCCGGGCCCCTCTCGAGATCGCCAAGGCGATCTCCGCCGAGCTCAGCCGGGAGGTCGCCTCGGACCCGACGGGGACGCCGATCGCGACGGTTGACGTCGCACCACCGGGGTTCATCAATCTCCGCCTGGCCGACGCCGCGCTCGATGGCCTCGTCACCGGGATCCTGGCCGAGCCGGCGAGCTGGGGGCGGGTCGCGGCCGCCAGCCCGCGCAGGATCAACGTGGAGTTCGTATCGGCCAATCCGACCGGGCCGCTGACGATCGGCAATGCCCGCGGCGCGTTCGTCGGCGACGTCCTGTGCCGGATCCTCGAGGCCGGCGGTCACACGGTCGCCCGCGAGTATTACTTCAACGATTCCGGTGCCCAGATCGGCAAGCTCGGGGCGACGGTCTTCGCCCTGCGCACGAACCAGCCCGTCCCGGAGGACGGCTACCACGGCGACTACACCCAGGCCCTGGCCGACGAGCTGCCGGACGCGGTCCTGGCTGCCGCCCAGGCGCCGGGCGCCGATCCGGCGGAGGTCGTGGGTGCCTGGGCGGCCGGCGCCGTCCGGACCGGGATCGAGGCCAGCCTGGCCCACCTCGGCGTCCACTTCGACGTCTGGAAGAGCGAGGGCTCGCTGCACACAGAGGGCTGGGTCGGCCGGGCGATCGAGCGGCTGCGGGCCGGCGGCCACGTCTACGAACAGGACGGCGCGACCTGGTTCCGCTCGACCGCGTTCGGCGACGACAAGGATCGGGTGATCCTGCGCAGCAACGGCGAGCCGACCTATTTCGCCTCGGACATCGGTTACCTCACCGAGAAGTTCAGCCGCGGCTTCGAGGAGCTGATCTACATCTGGGGCGCCGACCATCACGGCACCGTCGCCCGGGTGCGCAACGCCGCCGAGGCGATGGGCTACGACAAGGAAGCCGTGCGGATGCTGCTGATCGCCTGGGTCCGCTTCATCGTCGATGGCGTCGAGGTCTCGATGAGCAAGCGGGCCGGCACGTTCATCACCCTCGACCACCTCCTCGACGAGGTCGGCGTCGACGCCGCGCGCTGGTTCTTTGCCTCGCGCGGACCGACCTCGGGGATCGACTTCGACATCGAGCTGGCCAAGAAGCAGTCAAGCGAGAACCCGGTCTACTACGTCCAGTACGCCCACGCCCGGATCGCCTCGATCCTGCGCCGGGCCGCCGAGGCCGGTCTCGTCCCGGCCGGGTCGGTTGGTCCGGCGATTGCCGATTCGGCCGAGGGCCTCCTGGCCCGCCAGGTCGTGCGCCTGCCGGAGGTGGTCGAGGACGCCGCGGCGCTCGAGGAATCGCAGGGGATCACCGCCTTCGCGACCGAGCTGGCGACCGCGTTCCACGCTTTCTATCGCGACGCGAAGGTCGTCGATCCGGCCGATCCGGACCGCTCGCGGGCTCGCCTGGCGCTCGTCTCGGCGGCCAAGATCACCCTGGCCAACGCCCTGGCCCTGCTCGGAATCTCCGCTCCAGAGTCGATGTAGCGGCTGGCTCCTAGCCGGCCAGGCCCAGGGCGCCGGCCAGGGCGTTGATCGTGGCCTCGTCCGAGGCGACGAACAGGACGACCTGGCTCGTGCTGCCCGGGTCGATCATCGCCGTGCTCGAGGGCAGGAGCTTGAGGCTGGGGCCGGCCGCGGCCGCGAATTCGGTTGCGTCGGCGGACGTGTCCCATTTCGTGATGAGCACGATCCCAAACGTGCTGCCCTTCTCGACCAAGGCCATCCGGTCGCCACCCCAGCCGGCGGCAGCGGCGATCGCCTGGCTCACCGCCACCTTGCCCACCTGCTCCAGCCAGATCCGGACCTGGAGCTCGCCGAACGTGTCAGTCAGGGGCATCGTCCAGCCGCTGCCCAGCCTGGCCGGCAACGAGGCCGGGATCGTGACCACCATCGGCTTCTCGTGGCTGGCCCACTTGTCGAGGTGGAGGACCTGCTCGGTCGAATCGGGCGGGGTGGCGTAGGCCGCATTTACGGCTGCCCAGCCACCGAGGGCCTGGATGTTGGACACCCAGTTCAGGCCTTGCTCGTAGGGAAAGAGGAGGGTCTCCCTGAGGTCGTCGGGCATCGCGTTGAGGATTGCCGTCTGGCTCGGATCGCTGGCCTCGGCGGCCATCTGGAGGAGCTCGCCGACACTCAGGTTCTGCTGCGCCCAGAGGCTCATCAGGAGCGTTGCGTCGCCCTCCGGCAACGACAGCCGGGCGAGCGACCGGTCGGAGTTGCTGGTGTCGTCGAGGCCCAGCTTCTTGAGGCCGAAGTTCTGGTCCTGGAGGGCGTGGTCGAACTCGTGGGCGTAGCTGATCTGCTCGATCGGCCCGAGCTGGCCCGACTTCGAGACGACGTCCATCGTCTTCGTATCGGGGTCGTACAGGCCGGCCACCTGGCTGGACAGGAGCTGGACGTAGAGGTCCTTGAGCGAGGCGTCCAGGGGGAACAGGCCGAGCGCCTTCTCGAGCTTCTCGTTGGCGGTGACCAGGGCCGGCGGATTGGTCTGGTCGAACGAGGCCTGGATCTTGGCCGTCAGCTGGGCCGGGGTCAGGACCTCCTGCTTCACGTCCGACCTCTTGGTGAGGCCGCGGATCTGCTGGACCGACGACTCGATGGCGGCCACGATCTGGTCGTTGCTGAGCGTCGGTCCTGGGGTGGCCGTCGGGACCGGCACGGTGGAGGCACCGGGCGTGGGCTGGACCGAGCTGGGGCTGGCCGCAGGCGCGGGGCTCGACCCGCAGGCAGCCAGCAGGACGGCGACCAGCGCGAGCGCGGCGAGCCGGCGGCGGTCGCGAAGAGCCATCGACCGATTGTGGCACCTCGACCCGGATCTGCCGCCACCCGGTCGTCCCATGACCGGTTCGACGAATCGATCGCCAGCGGCCTGATCCGGGCTACGCCGTTGAGCGTGTCCCTT
Organism: uncultured Chloroflexia bacterium; assembly: GCA_963735455.1. Classification (GTDB taxonomy): domain Bacteria; phylum Chloroflexota; class Limnocylindria; order Limnocylindrales; family CSP1-4; genus Palsa-1033. Next base: position 83,816 of record CAVTKZ010000005.1, on the reverse strand, counting down.
TCTTAATCAAACGGCGCGTTGTGCCTGAATCACCGGGCCATACCGTTAGCGCCGGAACCGTAGGACGCGTTCCACCTCCCTCCCTCCGACCGGGAGCGCCGATTGGGCAGGCGCTCCCGGTCTCCCTTTTCCCGGGACCGCGCCGACTGGCGCTCCGGGTTGAGGCGCGGGTGAGCGGCATCTGTCAGAATCGAGCCAATGGAACTGACCTGGTACGGGCGCACCTGCGTCCGGCTCAAAGGCCGTGACGCGGTAGTCGTCGCCGACCCGTACCAGTCGGTGGTCGGACCGACAGGCCGGGGCATCACGGCCGAGATCGTGACCTACAGCCATCCCGACGACGCCCCCCTGCCCCGAGCCAAGGGCAAGACGGCGCGCGACGGCAAGACCCTGGTCCCCGGCAGCCTCGAGCAGGCGTTCATCCTCGACGGACCCGGCGAGTACGAGATCCGCCATGTCCTGTTGACCGGGGTACGAACCTACCGGGACGACCAACGGGCCAGCCGCCAAACGGCGTTTGTGGTCGAGCTCGACCAGATGCACACGATCCACCTCGGTGACATCGGCCACCTCTTGACCGAGGAGAAGCTGGGCGACATCGGCTCGGTCGACATCGCTTGCGTCCCGATCGGCGGCAACCTGAGCGCCACCCGGGCGGCGGAGCTGATCGCCCAGCTCGACCCGCGGATCGTGGTCCCGATGCCCGTCTGCGACGACGAGCGGGACTGCGACGAGGCGCTGGCCAAGTTCTTCCACGAGATGGGCGGGGCGCCCGGCCCGGCCCAGCCCAAGCTCCAGATCGCGATGTCGGCCCTACCCGAGGAGACGACTGTCGTCCTGCTGGAGTCGCGCGGCAAGCAGTAGCCTCTCAGCGATGCTCTTCGGCCTCGACCCGCTCCCACCGGCCAATCTGCTCGCGGCGCGCGACCAGATGGCGGTGACCCTCGGGTTCCACATCGTCCTCGCCTGCCTGGGGGTCGCCTTCCCGACCCTCCTGCTGATCGCCAACTGGCGGGCGATCCGCTACGGCGACGCCGATGCCCTGCGGCTCGCCCGGCGCTGGACCCGGATCATCGCCGTGACCTTCGCGGTCGGCGCCGTGTCGGGCACGATCCTGTCGTTCGAGATGGGCCTGCTGTGGCCCGGCCTGATGGGCCGGTTCGGGGCGGCCTACGGGATCCCATTCGCGATCGAGGGGATCTTCTTCTTCCTTGAGGCGATCTTCATCGCGATCTATATCTATGGCTGGGACCGGCTCTCGGCCTGGACCCACTTCCTATGCGGGATCCCGATCGCCGTGGCCGGCTTTGGGGGCACGTTCTCGGTCGTGACGGCCAATGCCTGGATGAACCAGCCGGCCGGCTTCACTCTCGGGGCGGATGGCCAGGTGACCGACGTCCAGCCGCTCGGGGTGATCTTCAACAACGCCACCTGGTACGAGGCCGGCCACATGTTCCTGGCCGCCTACATGGTCACTGGCTTCCTGCTGGCGTCGACCTACGCCGTCGGCCGGTTGCGCGGCCGGATGGATCGCTACACCCGGCTGGGATTCATGATTCCATTTGCCGTTGCGGCGATTGCCACGCCACTCCAGATCGGGATGGGCGACATCGCGGCGCGGGCGGTGTTCACTGACCAGCCCGCTAAGTTCGCGGCGATGGAGCTGGTCCAGACAACGGGCCCGAACACGCCGGTGGTCCTCGGCGGGATCCTCGTCGACGGCAAGGTCGTGGGTGGCCTGGCGATCCCCGGCCTGGGCTCGCTGCTGGCCGGCTTCAACACCGACACGGTGGTCCGCGGCCTCGACCAAGTCCCCGTCGCCGACCAGCCGCCGGTCGACATCGTCCACCTCGCCTGGGACACGATGCTCAGCGCCGGCTTCGGGCTGCTGGCGCTTGCCGCGTGGTTCGGACTGGCCTGGCTGCGCCGGCGTGAGCTGCCGACGAGTCGCTGGTTCTATCGCTTCGCGGCTGCCGCCGGGATTGCCGCGGTCGTGGCCCTCGAAGCCGGCTGGGTGGTGACCGAGGTCGGCCGCCAGCCGTGGGTCGTCTACGGCCTGCTGCGGACGAGCGACGCGGTGACCAGGGCACCGGGAACCCTGGTCTCGTTTGTGGCGGTGATGATCGTGTACGTGATCCTGGGCAGCGCGACCGTCCTGGTCCTGCGCGCGATGAGCCGCCAGGACGCGGCCGAGACGGGCCACGGCGACGTGCCCTACGGGCCGAGCCAATGAGGGCTCCACGATGACCCGGGCGGAGATCGTCGCCGCGGTCCTGTGGCTGGGCGTGACGATCTACGCCGTCCTCGGCGGCGCCGACTTTGGCGCCGGCTTGTGGGACCTGCTGGCGGGCGATGCCCAGCGCGGCCAGGGGCCGCGCGACCTCATCGATGCGTCGATCGGCCCCGTCTGGGAAGCGAATCACACCTGGCTGATCTTCGACCTGGTGATCTTATGGAGCGCCTTTCCGCTGGCCTTCTCGTCCCTGATGTCGACCATGTTCGTGCCGCTCACCCTGGCCGCCTTCGGGATCATCCTGCGCGGCTCGGGCTTCGCCTTCCGGAAGTCGACCCAACGGCTGGCCGGGCGGCGGGCCTTCGGGGCCACGTTCGCCCTCTCGTCGGTGATCACCCCGTTCTTCCTGGGCGCTGCCCTGGGTGGGATCGCCTCGGGCCGGGTACCGGCCGGCAATGCCGCCGGCGATCCGCTGACGAGCTGGGTCAACCCGACGTCGCTGCTGGTGGGAACCCTGGCCGTCGCCGCCGGCGCGTACCTTGCCGCCGTCTTCCTGGTGGCAGCCGCACATCGCCGCCAGGCGCCCGATCTGGAGGGCTACTTCCGGCAGCGGGCGCTGGCGATGGGACTCGTCGTGGGCGGCCTGTCAATCCTGGGCATCGTCGTGCTCGGGATCGATGCGCCAAGCCTTTTCGCCGGCCTGACCGGCCGAGCGCTGCCGCTCGTGGCCGCCTCGATCGCCCTCGGGAGCTCGAGCCTGGTCCTCCTGGCCCGTGGCGCCGTGCGCGGAATCCGACCGGTCGCGGCGGCCGCCGTTACCGCGATCGTGTGGGGCTGGGCAGTGGCCCAGTTCCCGGCCGTCCTGCCTGGTTCACTGACGATCGATGCCGCTGCCGCCCCGGCCGGGACCCTCGATGCCCTGATCGTGATCACGATCGCCGCGGCGGTCACGATCGGCCCGTCGCTGGCCATCCTGTTCATCCTCGATGGGCGCAGCCGGCTCGAGGCCGGCCACTGAGGCTCAGCCGCGCTGGTAGACCGGCCGGCCGCGCTTGATCACGGTGCGCACCAGCCCTGCGCCCGGCCAGTACGGGATCTGGGCGTGACTCGGCACTCGCCAGATCGTCAGGTCCGCCAGCTTGCCGGGCTCGATCGAACCGATCTCCTCAGCCAAGCCCAGGGCGTGGGCCGCGTTGATCGTCACCGCCGCCAGCACCTCAGCCGGGGTCAGCTTCAATTCAAGGCAGGCAATGGTCATGACCAGCGGCAGGCTGGCCGTGGGCGAAGTGCCGGGGTTGAAGTCCGAGCCGATCGCCAGGGGCACACCCCGCTCGATCAGCGTCCTCGCCGGCCCGTAGTGGTCGGCCATCAGGAACCAGGTGGTGGCCGGCAGGAGGGTGGCCACGACCGGCCGCTCGGTCTGGGCCGCGGCGGCCAGGGCGTCGATGCCGGCCGCCGACGGGACGGCCAGGTGATCGGCCGACAGGGCCCCGATCTCGGCCGCCAGCTCGGCGCCGCCCGACGGGGTGAGCTCGTCGGCATGGAGCCGGGGCCGCATCCCGAAGGCTTCGGCGGCCAGCAGGATCCGGCGGGACTGGTCCGGGCTGAAGACGCCCTCCTCGCAGAACACGTCGGCGAAGCGCGCCCGGCCCTGGGCCGCGACGCCGGGCAGCTGCTCCGCCAGGAGATGACGGGTGTACGCCTCGGCCGGGTCCCGCCGCCGGCGGAACTCCTCGGGCACGGCATGGGCGCCGAGCCAGGTCGGCAGGACGTCGATCGGGCCCTCGCGGCCGAGGTTGAAGGCGGCCTCCAGGAGGCGCAGCTCGGTCGGCAGGTCGAGCCCATAGCCGGACTTCGCCTCGATCGTCGTGACCCCGTGGCTGAGCATCTCCTCCAGCCAGCGTCGACCGTGGGCGAGGAGGTCCTCGGCGGAGGCCGCCCGGGTCGCCCGGACGGTCGACAGGATCCCGCCGCCCGCCGCCAGGATCTCGAGGTAGCCGGCGCCGCCCATCCGCAGGCGCAGCTCCGCCTCGCGGGTGCCCCCGAAGAGCAGGTGAGTGTGGGCGTCGATCAGGCCCGGCGTGACCGTCCCGCCCTCTGCATCGATCCGGGCAAAGCGGGCGAGGGGTAGCTCCTGGGCCTCGAGGCTGCGCTCGACCAGCACCCGCGGCCCGACCGCCACGATCCGATCCTCCCAGGTGGCCACGATCGGGGCGTCGGCCGCCTCGGACCCGCCGCCCGGCTCAGCCCGCAGGAGGTCCGGCTGGTCCTGGCTCGAGCCGCTGCGCAGCCCCCCCGCGAGGGTCGCGATCTCGCTCGCACCGAGGATCAGGAGGCCCAGCGACCGGCCGTCGGTCAGGCCGCCTTCGATCACCCGGAGAGTCATCCCTCACCGCGCTGGGCCGCTGCCAGGCGCAGCTCGAGTACCTGCATCGGGCTGAAGTCCCGCAACCGCAGCCAGCCGGCAGCGGCCCGGCAGCGCTCCTCGACCGGAGCCCCCGGATCGGCCCCGATGTGGTCGGCCACGGCCAGGAAGGCGGCCAGCGGGCAGAGCCCGATGAGCTCTGATTCGAGCAGCTCGACGCCGTCACCTTCGGCTTCGGCGCGGACGGTCTCCCAGACCAGCCAGAGTGGGGTCACCGCGAAGTCGAGCAGGTTCATCGAGACCTGGGCACAGGCCGGATCCTCGAGGGCGACGCCCATCGCCTGGACCCGGGGCAGGCCGCCGCCGGATTCCCGAACCCGGCGCGAGATCCGGCGGGCCAGCTCCAGGTCGGTTGAATCCAGGTTGATGTTGTAGGCGATCAGGAACGGCCGGGCGCCGACCGCCACCGCCCCGGCCGAGGGATGCATCCGGGCCGGACCGAAGTCGGGCCCCCGTCCGTCCGTGGCGATCTCGATCTTGAGCCCCTCGTACTGGCCGCGGCGGACATCGGCCAGCTTGACCCGGTCGGCACGGCTCGCCGCCGCGGCGTACAGGTAGACCGGCAGGTCGAAGCGGCTGGCGATCCGGGCCCCGAATGAGCGGGCCAGCTCGATGCACTCGTCGAGCGTCGAATCGCCCAGGGGGACGAAGGGGATCACGTCCACGGCCCCGATCCGGGGGTGCTCGCCGGACTGCCGCTCCATGTCGATCTCGCCGACGGCGACCTCGACCGCCTGCTCCATCGCCCGGGCCACCGCCTCGGGCGCGCCGGCCAGGGTCAGGACGCTCCGATTGTGGCTGGCGTCGCTTGTCCGGTCGAGGAGCAGGGCGCCGGGCGTCCGGCTGATCGCCGCGGCCAGGCGATCGACAACCTCGATCCGGCGGCCTTCGGAGAAGTTCGGGACACACTCGACCAGCTTGGCCACGTGCTCCATCGTGCCACGTCTGACGCTGGCCCGACGCGTCCGAGTGCGGGCCGGCGGAGCGTGGCGGGAGCCCTAAACTAGCCCGATGTCCGAGCCCGCCGAGCGCCCGAATCTCTTCCACCATCCCAACTTTCGGAAGCTGTGGGTGGGCGACACGATCAGCCAGTTCGGGACCCAGGTCAGCCAGCTGGCGATCCCGCTCGTGGCGATCCTGTTCCTCAAGGCGACGGCGTTCGAGGTGGCCCTGCTGGGCACCGTCCAGTTCCTGCCGTTCCTGCTGTTCACCCTGCCGGCCGGGGCCTGGGTCGATCGGCTCCAGCGGCGGCCGATCCTGATCAGCGGCGATATCGGCCGGGCGCTGTGCCTGATCTCGATTCCGGTCGCCTACGAGCTCGGCGCTCTGACGATCGCCCAGCTCTACCTCGTCGGCTTCGCGATGGGCGTGCTGACCGTCTTCTTCGACGTCTCGTACCAGTCGTACCTGCCCTCATTGGTCGACCGCGACCAGCTGGTCGAGGGCAACGCCAAGCTGCAGGCCAGCCAGTCCGCGGCGCAGATCCTTGGACCGGGCTTCGGCGGCTACCTGATCGGGATCCTGACCGCGCCGGTGGCGGTGATCGTCGACGCCGTGAGCTACCTGGCCTCGGCCCTGTTCGTGTTCACGATCAAGGGCAGCGAGCCGCCGATCCCTCCATCCGACCGGCCGCGCGGCAGCCGCGGCGACCGGCTGCGCGGCTTTGGTGCGGAGATCCGCGAGGGGCTCTCGTTTGTCGTCGGACACCCCTACCTGCGGATGATCGCCGGGGCGACGAGCAGCAGCAACCTGTTCGGGAATTTCGCGACCGGGGTCTACCTCGTGTACGTCGTCCGGGTCCTCCAGCTCGACCCGCCCCGGATCGGCCTGATCTTCTCGCTGGGCAGCATCGGGACCTTCGTGGGCGCGCTGGTGGCCAACAGGCTGGCCGCCCGGATCGGAGTGGGACGGACGATCGTGTTGTCGATGGCCCTCAATGGCCCGTCGATCCTGCTGATCGCCATTGCCCCGGTCGGCTTCGCCGAGCCCTTCCTGATCGCGTCCGCGGCCCTGGCCGGGTTCACCGGGCTGATCTACAACATCAACCAGGTCAGCTTCCGGCAGGCAATCACGCCCGAGCGGATGCAGGGCCGGATGAACGCCACGATGCGCTTCCTGGTGTGGGGCACGATCCCGATCGGCTCGACGGTCAGTGGCGTCCTGGCGACGCTTTTCGGCCTGTCGAACGCGATCTGGATCGGGGCGATCCTGTCGTTCACGCCGGTCCTGTTCCTGGTCTTCTCGCCGATCCTGAGCATCAAGACGATGCCCAGGGGCCCCGAGGACTGGGCGGCCCGCAACCAGGCCCTCGACGCCGCGGCCGCCGCCGAGCCCGGCCCGCCGCCGAAGGTCTAGCGGTCAGCCGCCAGGCTCGCGCATCGGGATCCGCACGCCGCGCTCCTCGGCCACTTCGATTGCTCGCTCGTAGCCGGCGTCGACATGGCGGACGACGCCCATCCCCGGATCGCTGGTCAGGACCCGTTCAAGCTTCTGGGCGGCCAGGGGCGTGCCGTCGGCGACTACCACCATCCCCGCGTGCTGGCTGTAGCCGATCCCCACCCCGCCTCCGTGATGGATGCTGACCCAGGTCGCGCCGGCAGCGGTATTGACCAGGGCGTTGAGCAGCGGCCAGTCGGCGATCGCGTCGGAGCCGTCGCGCATCGCCTCCGTCTCCCGGTTCGGTGAGGCCACCGAGCCCGAGTCGAGGTGGTCGCGGCCGATCACGATCGGGGCGCTGACGGCCCGGGTCCGGACCAGCTCGTTGAACGCGGCGCCGGCCTTCGCCCGCTCGCCGTAGCCGAGCCAGCAGATCCGGGCGGGCAGGCCCTGGAACGGGACTCTGGCCTGGGCCATGCGCAGCCAGCGATGGAGGGCCGCCTTCTCCGGGAACAGCTCGATCAGGGCGTCGTCGGTGCGCTGGATGTCAGCCGGATCGCCGGACAGGGCGACCCACCGGAACGGGCCGTTGCCCTCGCAGAAGAGCGGCCGGATGAAGGCCGGCACGAAGCCCGGGTAGTCGAAGGCGTCGGCGACGCCCGCCTGCTGGGCCATCGCCCGCAGGTTGTTGCCGTAGTCGAAGACGACGGCGCCGGCCTTCTGGAAGTCGAGCATCGCCCGGCAGTGAGCAGCCATCGAACGCATCGCATGGGCGATGTAGACATCGGGCTGGCTGGTCCGCAGCGTGGCGGCATCGTCGAAGGCGATCTCGGCCGGGACGTAGCCGCCCAGGGCATCGTGGGCCGAGGTCTGGTCGGTCACGACATCAAAGCGCTCACCTCGGGCGACCCAGGCGGGCTCGATCTCGGCGGCGTTGCCGACCAGGGCGATCGACAGCGGCTCACCGACGGCGGCCGCGGCGCGGGCCATCCCCAGGGCCTCGTCAGGATCGTGAGTCAGGCGGTCCACGTAGCCGATCTCCAGGCGGCGCCTGGCCCGGGTCTCGTCGACCTCGATGCACAGGGCGACGCCGTCGTTCATCGTGACCGCCAGGGGCTGGGCGCCGCCCATCCCGCCCAGGCCGGCGGTCAGGGTGACCCGTCCCTTCAACGTCCCGCCGAAGTGTTGCCGGGCGAGCTCGGCGAACGTCTCGAAGGTGCCCTGCAGGATGCCCTGGGTCCCGATGTAGATCCACGATCCGGCGGTCATCTGGCCGTACATCGTGAGGCCCTCGCGCTCGAGCTCGCGGAACACCTCCCAGGTGGCCCATTTGCCGACCAGGTTCGAGTTGGCGATCAGGACCCGGGGCGCCCATTCGTGGGTCCGGAAGACCGCCACCGGCTTGCCCGACTGGACGAGGAGCGTCTCGTCATCGGCGAGGCGACGGAGCTCGCGCACGATCGCATCGAAGGCCTCCCAGGAACGGGCGGCGCGACCGGTGCCGCCGTAGACGACGAGCGCGTCGGGGTTCTCGGCCACGTCGGGATCGAGGTTGTTCATCAGCATCCGGAGGGCCGCTTCCTGGCCCCAGCCGCGGCAGGTCAGCTCTGCGCCGCGGGCCGCCCGGACGGGGCGCGCTCCGGGCAGCGGCGGGCGACCGGCGAGTGTCATCCCGCCGATTCTAGCCGCCGGGCCGTGCGTCCGGCCGCGGGTCGAGCCGAGGGTCGGGCCGAGGGTTAGGCCGCGGCCGGGGACGTCGGGTACCCTCCCGCCATGGGCATCCTCGCCGTGCGCCGCTGGTCCAGCCTTGAGCCGGCCGAGCGCGAGCGCCTGCTCGCCCGCTCTACCGCGGCAATCTTCGAGCCGGCGCTGATGGCCTCGATCGAGGCGATCTTCCAGGACGTCGCCGAGCGGGGCGACGCAGCGGTCCTCGGGGCGACCGAGAGGTTCGATGGCGTCTCGTTCTCACCGAGCGCCGGCCTGCGCGTCCCGGCCCACGAGCTGGCCCTGGCCCATGGCTCCCTGGAGCCGAGGCTGCTGGCCGGCATCCGCGAGGCGATCGCCAACAGCCGCCGGTTCAACGAGGCCCAGCTTGCCGAGACGGCCCAGGGCTGGCGGACCGAGGTTCGGCCGGGCTTCCTCGTCGGGGAGCAGTTCACCGCGATCCCGAGCGTCGGCCTGTTCGTGCCGACCGGCAAGGCGTCCTATCCGTCGGTCCTCTGCCAGATCGGAACGCCGGCGGTGGTGGCCGGCGTCGGCCGGATCGTCGTCGTCGTCCCGCCGATCCCGGGCGGTGGCGGCCGGGTCGACCCGGCCACGCTGGCGGTCGCCCACGAGCTGGGGATCAGCGAGGTCTACCGCGCGAACGGCCCGGCCGGGATCGCCGCGCTGACGTTCGGGACAGAGACGATCCCGCAGGTGCGCAAGATCGTCGGTCCGGGCAGCCCGCCGGTGACCGCCGCCCAGGTCCTGGCCCAGCGCTATGGCGTCGCGACCCAGATGCTATGTGGGCCGTCCGAGAGCCTGATCATCGCCGACGAGACCGCCGATCCCTGGCGCCTGGCGATCGACCTGCTCAACGAGGCCGAGCACGGCGCCGATTCGGCGGCAACCCTGATCACGACCTCCGAGGCACTCGTCGACGCGGTCGAAACGGCGGTCGCCGACCAGTTGCCGCGCCTGCCGCCTGTTCGCGCAGCGGCCGCCCGAGCAGTCCTGGGCGATCTGGGCGGGGCGATCCTGGTCGATTCGATGGCCGAGGCGCTCGATGTCGCGAATGCCTACGCCGCCGAGCACGTCCAGCTGGCCACCTCGGACCCGGAGCGGACCCTGGCCTCGTTGCGCTATGCCGGCGAGGCCCTCCTCGGCCAGGGCACCCCGATCGGCGCCTCGAGCTACACGATCGGGATCCCGGCCACCCTGCCGACCGGCGGCTACGCCCAGCTCAACGGCGGCGTCACCGCCCGAACGTTCCTGACCTCCACCTCGACGGCCCGACTCTCTCCGGAGGCCCTGGCCGGCCTCGCCGAGCCGACCCTGGCCCTGGCGGACCACGAGGGCTTTCCCGCCCACGCCAACGCCTTCCGCCTGCGCGGCCTCGGCTAGCTGGAGCTCGGCTCGCGGCCGGCGGCGAGTGCGCATGCGCGATCGGGCCGACTCTTCCGGAATATCAGCCCACGGAGTCGTATGGAAGGAATCCGACGGTCCGGGTGAGTTGCTGAATCGTTCTCTGGGCGCTTCCTCAGGAGGGCGACGGGCTCGGCCTTGAAGGGGCCGGACCGCCGGGCAGGAGGTGCATGGTCGAGAGATAGGCCGTGAGGAGGCGCGAGACTCCCCCCGGGATGAAGTCCTCGGCTTGCCAGATCGCGACCACGTAGATTCGGTTGTTCACTAGGAAGAATGCCTCGGTGTCTTCGGTGAACCGCTCCAGTGAGCCAGCATGGCCATCCATGCTCGCCGCGACGGTGCGGCCCGGCAGCGATGTGCAATCGGAGGGCGCGGGGGACTCGGCAAGCGGGCAGTACGCCTGGATCCAGGCATCGAGTGTGGTGCCGGGCTTGACCGCCACCGACCAGGCAGACGTGGCGATGGAGTTGTCCGAGGCTCCGAAGGTCTCCAGGGCCGTGCTTTCCATGTTCACCGTTGCGTCCGCCGGATAGGTCCAGTCGCGGGTCGCGGTGGTGTGCACGTACCAATCCGCGGGGTGGCCGATGCTGAAGCCGTAACGCGCCGACGTGTACGTCGTCCACGTCGTCGTGTCGATCGAATAGGGAGTCGGCTGGACGCTCGGCGACGGTGCGGGGGCAGCCGGGGTCGGGGAGACCACCGACGAGAGAGCGACCGCGGTCGGGGAGACCACCGACGACGGACTGGTCGTGGCCGGACTGCAGGCGGTACCGGACACGACGACCGCCGCCGCGGTGAAGATCAACTTGAGCCTGCTGTTCACCGACTGAGCCCTCCACGCTGCCCAAGCGGGGCGGCGCCATGTGGTCGCGGCGAGCTGGGATCCACGACCCCCGCCGCAGAAGCGTCGGCACGTCCGGCGCTTCCGCCCGGTATGAGTCCCAAACGGCCGCAGTCGTTCCATCTTTCGCTCCGGGACTGCGTCGCGATCGCCATGCGATGAAAGATGGAACGACTCGGTTGCCGCCCGACTCATGATGGGTGGGTGCGGCTACATGGCCGCCACGAGCCGGATGTCCGATGCAGCGAGACCTCGTCCTTCGGGCCAGGAACGGCGATCACGACGCCTTCACGGCGCTCGCGACTGACGCGTTCGACCGCCTGCACCGGACCGCGCGGCTGATCCTGCGCAGCGACGAGCTGGCGGCCGACGCCGTCCAGGAGGCACTCGTGGCCGCCTGGCTGCACATTCGCGCCGTCCGGGACCCCGACCGGTTCGACGCCTGGCTCCACCGCCTGCTCGTCCATGCCTGCTATCGCGAGGCCCGGCGGGTCAAGCATCGCGAGATCGTGGAGATCCACATGACGACGCCTGACACAAGCGGCAGCGGTGACGCCCAGGAGCAGACCGCCGTACGCGATCAGCTCGAGCGAGGCTTCCGTCGCCTGACCCCCGAGCAACGCGCCGTGCTCGTCATCCACCACTACGTCGGGCTGCCGGATGCCGACGCGGCGCTGGTCCTCGATCTCGCGCTCGGCACCTTCAAGTCCCGGCTCAACCGCGCCTCGGCGGCCCTTCGCGCGGCCCTCGAAGCCGACGAACGCACCTCGATCCTGGTCAAGGAGTCGCTCGCATGACCGGCCAGGGCAACTTCGACCGAACGCTGGCCGCGTGGTTCGAGGCGGAGGCGACTCCGCCGGCCCGCGCCGTCGGTCTCGACCGGGCGCTCGACGCGACACGCAGGCGCAGGCCCCGCCCGGACTGGCTCGCCGGCCTCGGCAGCCGCTGGGTCGGGGAGCCAGACCATGGGCAACGGTCGCTCCGATGGGGCGTCGCGCTGGCCATCGTCCTCGGCCTGTGTGCGGCCGGTGGCCTGCTGTACCTGCTGCAACCTCGGCAGGCGGCGGTCGGCAACCCCAGCGAGATGCCCAGCCCGAGCACGTCAAGCGTCCAGCCCAGGCCCGCGTTCTGGACGGCTGCCGAGAGCTTGCCCACGCCCCACTACGGTCACACAGCGACGCTGCTGCCGAACGGGAAGGTTCTCGTGGCAGGTGGTCTCATCACCGCCATCAACAGCGATACGGCGACGGCCTGGCTGTACGACCCGAGCCGCGGAACGTGGACCGCCACGGGGAACATGGTCTCGCCGCGCAGCTTCGCGACAGCCACCTTGCTGCCCAATGGAACGGTCCTCGTGGCGGGCGGCGGCGTTTCGACCCCTGGTACCGAATCGACGTCGGCAGAGCTGTACTACCCGAGCACCGGGACGTGGAGGGCCACCGGCAATATGGTCAGGCCGCACTCCCAGGCCACGGCCACATTGCTGGCAAATGGCCAGGTGCTCGTGGCCGGAGGCGGGACAGCCATCCCCACCACGGCCACCGCAGAGCTGTACAACCCGGACACCGGATCCTGGACCGCCACGGGGAACATGATCACTGCGCGCATGGACCATACGGCCACGCAGCTGCCCAATGGCGAGGTCCTCGTGGTGGGTGGGGCTGACTACACCGACCTGAGCAGCTCTCCCACAGTCTTCAAAGTCGCGGCTAGCGCCGAGCTGTACGACCCCGGCACGGGATCGTGGTCCGTCACCGGGAGCATGTCGACGCAACGAGCGGGCCAGACGGCAACGATCCTGCCGGACGGCAAGGTTCTCGTGACGGGCGGTGTAGGCGGCGGGAGCTCAGACACGATCGGCGCCGAGCTGTACGACCCGGACGCTCGTGCCTGGACCAGGGCCGGGAGCACGCCCGTACCCTCCGAGACGGCCACGCTGCTGCCGGACGGCACGGTGCTCGTCGCGTTCGGAGGTCGCCCTGCGGAGCTCTACAACTCGGGCACTGGGTCCTGGACCGCAACTGCCAGCGGGAGCACAGACGTCGGGGCGGGCGCGACAGCCACGCTGCTTCCCGATGGGACCGTGCTGGTGGTGGGCGGCGAGGGCAATGGCGTTGACTATGCCTCGGCCGAGCTGTATCACCCGGCGCACTGAGCAACGTGCCCTGGCGGTCCCGTCCCGACTGCAACACCGACTCCTACGTCGTCCCCTGGCAGTTGGGTACTAACCGAGGCGCAATCTCAGCTGCCGGACCCTGGGGGGTCCTGGGCGCCTCGCTTTCGGGCTAGGCGGTTGGCTTGCGGCCGGGGCGGCCGGGCGTGCCCAGCCGCCACCAGACGAAGAGGACGACCGCGACCACGACGACGACCAGGATCAGGGTGTCGAACGGCTGGAGCGTGTGCCGGATGTCCACCCAGTTCGCGCCGAGGACCGTGCCCGCGTAGACCAGGCCGACCGACCAGAAGAAGGCACCGGCCGCGGAGTAGACGATGAACCGGCCGAGCGGCATCCGGGCGACGCCGGCCGGGAAGCTGATGAATGTCCGGACGACCGGCAGGAAGCGGCTGAAGAAGGCCGTCTGGGAGCCCCACTTCGCGAAGAACCGCTCGGCTCGGTCGATCTCGTCGGGCCGGATCAGGACGTACTTGCCGTAGCGCTCGAGGAGCGGCCGGCCGCCCCACGCCCCGATCGCATAGGCGACCAGCGAGCCGAGGACGTTGCCGATCGTCGCCGCGATCACGACCAGCCAGAAGCTCCACGGGCCGTGGGTCATCGGCTCGATGCTCGTCGAGTCGGAAACGAGGAAGCCGGCGAACGGCAGGATCAGCTCCGAGGGCAGCGGGATCATCGCCGACTCGATCAGGCTGGCGACCAGGACCCCGAGATAGCCGATCGCTCCGTACAGGTTGGTCAGGAACGGGATGACGATCTGATCGAGGAATGCGAGCATCAGGTCGTGTCGATCGGCTGAGTCACGTGCGGCAGGATAGCCGACTACCATCGACATCGTGACCAGCCCAATCGTCCTCACCGGGGCGAACCTGACGATCGCCGACGTCGAGGCCGTGGCCCGTCATGGCGCCGTCGTCGAGCTCGACGGCGACGCGCGGGGCCGCGTCCAGGAAGCTCGAGACGTGATCGAGCGGCTCGTCGCCGCGGGCGAGGTCGTCTACGGCGTGACGACCGGCTTCGGCGACCTGGCCACGACGTTCATTGCCCCGGCCGACGCGGCCCGCTTGCAGCAGAACCTGCTGATGAGCCATGCCGCGGGGGTCGGCCCGCCGTTCCCGACCGAGGTCGTCCGGGCGATGCTCCTGCTGCGGGCCAACACCCTCGCCCTGGGCCACAGCGGCTGCCGGCCGGTCGTGATCGAGCGGCTGCTCGAGATGCTCGCCGTGGGGATCCACCCGATCGTGCCCGAGCAGGGCTCGCTGGGTGCCTCAGGCGACCTGGCCCCGCTGGCCCACCTGGCCCTGCCCCTGATCGGGCGGGGCGAGGTCGAGTTCCACGGCCAGCGCATGCCGGCCCTGCTGGCCCTGCGCGAGGCGGCGCTCGAGCCATTGACCCTCGAGGCGAAGGAGGGCCTGGCCCTCCTGAACGGGACCCAGATGATGTCGGCGGTCGGCGCCCTGGCCCTGGCCGACGCCGATCGCCTGGCCCGGACCGCGAGCGTGGCCGCGGCGATGTCGGTCGAGGCACTCCTGGGCACCGACGTGGCGTTCGCGGCCGAGTACCAGCTCGCCCGGCCGCACCCGGGCCAGATCAGGGTGGCCGCCGAGATGCGCCATCTCCTGCGCGACTCGACGCTCCAGGCCAGCCACCATGGCCACGCCCACAAGATCCAGGACCCGTATTCGCTGCGCTGCGTGCCCCAGGTCCACGGCGCCGCCCGGGACGCCCTCGACTACCTCCGCGCCGTGCTCCTGATCGAGCTGAACAGCGCCACCGACAACCCGCTCGTCTTCCCGGCTGGGGGCGGGGCCGATCCGACCGCGGTGGCGACCGGCGGCGGCCTGGTGATCTCGGGCGGCAACTTCCACGGCGAACCGATCGGGCTGGCCCTCGACTTTGCCAAGCTGGCCGTGGCCGAGCTCGGCTCGATCAGCGAGCGGCGGACGGCGCTCCTCGTCGATGCTCGCCTGAATGGCGGCCTGCCGCCCTTCCTCGCCGCCGCCTCGGGCGTCGACTCGGGGCTGATGATCCTGCAGTACACGGCGGCGGCGCTCGTCTCGGAGAACAAGGTCCTCGTCCATCCGGCCAGCGCCGATTCGATCCCGACCAGCGCCAACCAGGAAGACCACGTGTCGATGGGCTCGATCGCCGCGCGCCATGCCCGGACGGTGGTGGAGCACGTCGAGCGAGT
The DNA here is from genome assembly GCA_963735455.1 of uncultured Chloroflexia bacterium. Classification (GTDB taxonomy): domain Bacteria; phylum Chloroflexota; class Limnocylindria; order Limnocylindrales; family CSP1-4; genus Palsa-1033. Next base: position 68,451 of record CAVTKZ010000005.1, on the reverse strand, counting down.
CCTGTCGATCGAGCTGATCGTGGCCGCCCAGGCCCTCGACTATCGCCTCGAGCTGCTGCCGGGCACGGCTCCCGGCGAGGGTGTCCGGGCCGCGCACGCCGCGGTTCGGGCGGTCGTGCCCCGGTTGCGGGGCGATCGCGAGCCGGGGCCCGACCTGGCCGCGGCGCTGGCCCTGGTCCACAGCGGGCAGCTGGCCGAGCTGGTTCCCAGCCAGCCCGCCGACGCGCTGAGCGGGCCGGGATCCGGATCGATGCCCCAGGTCACGGTCATCGACATCGTCGACGCGCGTCTCGTTCGGCCGGGTCCCACCGTGCGCGGACCCGGGCTTCGACCACCGCAGCTGTGACTACTGGGAGGACGTCGACCGGGGTTCGAAGGCGGCCCGGCTGAGCTGGCTGCAGGCCGGGCCGGTCGCCCCCGCCCCGGCTCGCCGGCCGGCCATCTTCGGCGACGAAGACGACGATCCGCCGCCGCCGTCTCCGGCAGTCAACCCGTTCGCCCGGGCAGCGGATGGGCCGGGCCGGCCGTTCAACCCGTTGCTCGAGGACGACGAGCCGGTCGTCGACAATCCCTTCGCTCCGCCGCCCAGGGTTCGTCCGTTGTCGGGCAGCGACGTCCCGCGCAAGCTCGGCTTGCTCGGCCGGGGGCTGATCGCCTTTGGCAGCTACGCCAAGGTCCTGCTCATCGACGACGAGCCGGTGGTCTATGCCCAGTTCGGCCCGCTCTCGGCGTATCCCCGCGCGCTCCGCTTGCGCGAGCTCTATCCGCAGCTGCCCGACGCGCCGCTGCCGGCGGTGATCACCTGCATCGCGACGACCGCCGCCGCCCGCGGTGCGGGCCACGCCGAGGCACCTGGTCGCAGTGATCTGCGAGGACCTCGCCGAACGGGGCTTCGCGGCCGTCGAAGCCTATCCCCAGGAAGGTGCCCGACCCGATGCAACGAGCGCCGCGACGCCTCGCTTCTGGGTCGACTGCGGCTTTCGGGTCGCGGTCGCTGACGAGCGCTTTCCGGTCCTCCGCCGGGAGCTGGAGTGATCCGCCGCCGATCGCCTGGCAGCCGGCTGATCGTGATCGCGGCCATCGCCCTCCTGATTGCGCTGGTTTCGAGCGGCTGTGGCGCGGCGCAGACACCCGGACCCAGCCCGGCCGTTGCCGCTACCTCGCCCTCGCCCGACGCCGGCCGGTCGAGCCCGGTCGCGAGCGCCGGTCCGTCGGTCCCCGCCTCGACGCTGGCTTCGCCCGGCGCCTCGTCGGCGGTCCCGATCGATCCGAGCCTGCTGGCGATCCTGCCGGCAACGGTCGGCGGCCAGGGGATCAGCGAGATCCCCGAGATCGAAGCGAACCTGACGACGGATCCCAACCTGGTCCAGAACGCCGCGAGCCTGGCGGTTGCGCTGGGGATCAACGCGGACACCGGCGACTTCGCCTACGTGGCCGTGATCCAGCTCAAGCCGCTCGTCTTCAGCAATGCCTTCTTCCTGTCGTGGCGGCAGAGCTACGACGAGGGCGCCTGCTCGCAGTCTGACGGCCTGCATGACACGAGCTCGACGACGATTGCCGGCCGGCAAGTCTTCGTGGGGGCGTGCAGCGGCGGCGCCCGGACGTATCACGTCCATCTCGTGGCACCCGACCGGCTCGTCTCGATCACCTCGGTCGGGACCGGCCAGTACGGCGCCCTGGTCCTGGCCGGCCTGAGGCCCTAGCGACAGCGCCTCGTTCGCGCGGGCTACTCCCAGGGCGTCTTCGGCGGACGGCGGAGGTGGGCCAGGTCGTTGAGCAGGATCAGGCGCGCGTCACCCGGCCCCGAGCCGTGCTCGAAGCGGAGCGCGGTGAGGTTGGCCTGCGACTGCTGGAGCCGGAGCCGGAACTCGCGGATCGCGATCCCCAGGGCCACGCACACCAGGATCCGGTTGAGCGAGCTGTGGGCCACCGCCAGGACCGGCCGCTCGGCCGCCGGGTCCGCGCCGGGATTGGCGTCGTGGGCGGCCAGCAGGTCGACGAGGAACGAGCTGACCCGGGCCGCGACATCATCGCCCGACTCGCCGCCCGGGCAGGGGATCCGCGCGGGATCCGCCTCCCAGGCCTGCCGCTCGGCAAGGTCGCGGGCATCGATCTGGGCGTAGGTCAGGCCCTCCCAGTGGCCGTAATCCATCTCGCGCAGGCGGGGATCGGCCTCGATCGAGGGCTTGCCGGGTGAGCGCTGGGCGATGATCGAGGCCGTTTCCCGGGCCCGGACGAGCGGGCTGGTGTAGATCCGCTCGAAGCGGACGTGCTCCAGCCGGACTGCCAGGGCGACGGCCTGGGCCTGGCCGGCCGACGACAGCTCGATGTCGATCCGCTGGCCGAGGTGCTGCTCCGGGTCGGACCGGGGCGTCAGCCCGTGGCGGGTGAGGACGAGGGTGAGCACGGGCCCAGTTTAGGGATGCGAGAATGCGCCTGGAGGTACCCAACCCGATGAGCGACGCGCCGGGCAGCCACGATCCCACCCACCCGAGCTCCGATCACGGCCACGCCGACCCGGGCCACGGGAATGGTCATCCGACCGAGCTGCTGGGGCCGATCGATGTCCCGATGTGGAGCGTCGGCGTGCTGGGGGTCGCCCTGGGCCTGCTCGTCGCCCTGTGCGTCGCCTTCGAGACGGGGGTCTTCTAGCCGCGCATAGCGGGCGCCGGGAGCCTCCCGCCGGGCTAGAACAGCCCGACGATATTGCCCTCGGCGTCGATGTCGATCTTCTCGCCGCCGGGGATCGACGGCAGGCCGGGCATCGTCCGCATCTCGCCGATCAGGGGGGTCACAAAGCCGGCCCCGGCCGACAGGCGGACCTCGCGGATCGGCAGGGTGAAGCCGGTCGGCCGGTTCTTCAGGTTCGCGTCGTGACTGAGCGAGTACTGGGTCTTGGCCATGCAGATCGGCAGCTTGCCGTAGCCGAGCTCTTCGTACAGCTTGAGCGCCTTGGCCGCCGGCGGGGCGTACTCCACACCGGCTGCGCCGTAGATCTGGGTCGCGATCGTCTCGATCTTGTCGCGCAACGACACGTCGTCCGGATACAGGAAGTGGAAATCGGGCGAGCTGATCTCGGCGGCCTCCCAGACCGCGTGGGCGAGGGCTTCGGCACCGGCCCCGCCGTCGGTGAAGTGGGTGGTCAGGACCGCGGCCCGGGCACCGGCACCGATCGCCACCTCCTGGATCGCGGCGACCTCGGCCGGGGTGTCGGTCGGGAAGGCGTTGATCGCGACGACCACCGGCACGCCGTAGCGCCGGACGATCCCGATGTGGGCGGCCAGGTTCTGGGCCCCCGAGCGGACCGCCTCGACGTTCTCGGCCAGCAGTGCCGGGTCGAGCGGCTTGCCGGCCACGATCCGGCCCACCCCGCCGTGCATCTTCAGGGCGCGAACCGTGGCCACGATGACGGCCGCATCGGGCTTGATGCCCGAGGCGCGGCACTTGATGTCGAAGAACTTCTCGGCGCCCATGTCCGCCCCGAAGCCGGCCTCCGTGCACACGATCTCGTTGGTGGCCAGGGCCAGCCGGTCGGCGAGGACCGAGTTGTTGCCGTGGGCGATGTTGGCGAACGGGCCGCAATGGACGAAGGCCGGGCCACCCTCGAGCGTCTGGAGCAGGTTGGGCTTGATCGCGTCAACGAGCAGGACGGTCATCGCACCGGCCACCTTGAGGTCCTCGAGGGTGACCGGCTTGCCCTCCAGGTTGGAGGCGACCACCACCCGGCCGAGCCGGGCTCGCAGATCGTCGAGGTCCGAGGCCAGGGCGAGGATCGCCATGACCTCCGAGGCGACCGTGATCATCGTCTCCGACTCGCGCGGCGAGCCATTCTCGCGGCCGCCCAGGCCGATGATCGTCCGACGCAACGCCCGGTCGCTGATGTCGACCACCCGGGGCCAGGTGATCGAGAGGGGGTCGATCCCGAGCTTGTTGTGGTGATAGATCGAGTTGTCGAGGAACGCCGCGGCGAGATTGTGGGCGGCTCCGATGGCATGGACGTCACCGGTCAGGTGAAGGTTGAAGTCCTCCATCGGGATGACCTGGCTGTAGCCGCCGCCGGCCGCTCCGCCCTTGATCCCGAAGACCGGACCAAGGGATGGCTGGCGGATGGCGACTGCCGCCCGGCGGCCGATCCGGTTCAGGCCCTGGACCAGGCCGACCGTGGTCGTCGACTTGCCCTCACCCAGGGGGGTCGGGGTGATCCCGGTCACCACGACGTACTTGCCCCGCGGGTTGGCGGCCTCGAGCCGCTCGATCGCCGCCAGCGGCACCTTGGCCTTGCGCGGCCCATACTGCTCGATCTCATCGTCGCGGAGGCCCAGGTCGTGGGCGACCTCGACGATCGGCCGCGGGGTGACCGAGCGGGCAATCTCGAGGTCGGATGGGAAGCTCATGGGGGGCCTACTCCAACTGGCAGCACGGATGTGGATCGGGCGGCTGCCGCTTGTGCGAGGGCCGCCTGGAGGACGTGGGTCATGAGCAGCGCATTCGTCACTGGCCCGACGCCGCCGGGGACCGGCGTGATCGCGCCCGCCACCGTGTGGACCGACGCGAAGTCGACGTCGCCGACGAGCGCCTCCTGGGAGGTACCGGCGTTGATCACGTTGATCCCGACGTCGACGACGGTGACGCCCGGCTTGAGCATCGATCCGGTGATCAGCCCGGGGTGGCCGGCCGCGACGATCACGACATCGGCAGTCGCGAGGTGTCCGGCGAGGTCCCGAGTTCGCGAGTGGCAGACCGTCACTGTCGCGTCCTCGCGGGTCAGGAGGACTGCGGCGGGCTTGCCCACGACGTTCGAACGCCCGATCACGACGGCGTTGCGACCGCGCAGCTCGATCCCGGATCGTTTCAGGAGCTCGACCGCTGCCTGGGCGGTCGTCGGGACGAAGCCCGGGTGGCCCTGAAGCAGACGCCCTGCGTTGAGGGGGTGGATTCCGTCGACGTCCTTGGCGGGATCGATCGCATCCGTCACGACCGACAGTGGGATCTCCGGCGGCAAGGGCATCTGGACGATGATCCCGCTGATCAACGGATCGCCGTTGAGCTCGAGGATCCTGCGCCGCAGGCTGGGCGCTCGAGACCTCGCCCGAGAGCTCGACCATGCGGCCCTCGATCCCGACGTTCCGGCAGGCCCGCAGGATCTGCTGGAGGTAGACGGCCGACGGGGCGTCGGCGCCGACGATGACGACGGCAAGCCCCGGCGGATAGCCGTTCAGCTCCCGGAAGGCGGCGATCTCGGTGGTCACGCCCGCGCGGATCTCCGTCGCGATCGGGCCGCCGAGCAGGAGACGCGCTTCGCCCAGTTGGGCCACTCGGTCAGGCGCCTCCGGCCAGGACGGCCCTGAGCTCGCCCGTGGCGACGATCTCGCGGGTCACCCGGGAAAGTTCATCGATCTCGCCCAGAAGCAACCGGACGCGCGCTTGCATCCGGTCGGCGTAGACGTCGTCCCCGACCGACGGAAGGTTCACCAGGACGTTCGCGGCGGCACCGTGGGCCGCTGCCCCGGCAAGCAGGCAGGCCACCGCCAGGTCACTGGAGGCGTTGAGGTTGCATCGACCGGCCAGCGACTCGGCCGCGAGGACCACCTCGAGGCAGGCCTCGACGCAGGCGAGGGGCACGTTCGCGGCCGTCCGAGCCGCAGCGCGGAGGGCGGTCTGCCTGGCGGCCTGCTCGGCTTCGGTCTCCTTCGGCAGCTTCAGAGCTGCGGCAAAGTCGGCGTACGCGGCCGAGTCTTCGTCGGCGAGCTCGAGCAGCCGATCTCTCAGGGCCGCGCCGGCGGCCGCGGCCTGGGCATGGGTCTCCCCGTAGTGGGCGTACTTTGGCCGGCCCACGGACAGCGCCGCGACCATCGCGACCAGGCCCGCCGCGAGGGACGCGGCGACGGCCGAAGCGCTCCCGCCGCCCGGGACCGGCTGTGCCGACGCAAGCTCATCGACGAATGCGCCGAGGGTCAAGTCACGAAATCGAGCATGCGCGCCGGTCACGCCCGAATAATAGGTCGCGCGAACGCGCGAACGGAGATCGGCGGATCAGTGAGCGAGACACGCTCGCAGGGCAAGCGCGGTACCGGCGCGTTTGCCCTGCGAGAAGAGCCGCCCGTCAACGACCGATGGAGGGATCGGCCGACAGGCTTATGTGGTCAGGTCAGGCCGCCCGGAGCGATTCCGCCAATCCGCGCGATTCGACCTTGTCGGCTGCCTCGACCAGCCAATGGCCGGTGCGACGCTCATAGGTCAGCTGGAACCTTGCCCGCGGCGTCTGGACCTCGAAGAACGAGCGCGGCCCGGTCTCGACCGGATAGGCCGCGCGCTCCTCCCGAATGAGCGCGTACGACGTGATCGGCAGGCGCTCGTCGGCCCAGGTGATCTCGCGCGGCCGGCCGTCGAACCAATCGGTCTTGACGTGGACGGGCGTTGGATCGAGTCGAAGCATTGCCATTGGTCCACTCCTTTCCCGGACCCCTTGAGGCGGGCCCAAACCTGTCTTCGCGTCCAGAACGGGTGTTCGGTATGGCTCGAGACTAGATCGAACAAGTGTTCGATGTCAAGAGGCTATGCGAAGAATTGGCCGCTCCTGTGACAGCTTGGCTGACACAGCCGTTGCGGCAGCTGCGGGCAGTTGAGCCGGCGCTCAGCGCTCGGGGTTGGCGTCGTTCATCCCCGTCCGTCGTTCGATTGGCTTCATCGGGTCGCGCTCGAACGGTGCCGGCAGGCCGGACCCGAGCAGCCGGGCCCGAGTGACGGCCCGATCGCCAAAGCGCCGGCGGACGGCATCGGCGGCCTCGGTCGCCTTCCGTCGCCGGCCGCCCTCGCCCGCGGCCTCCTCCTCGAAGAGGGTCAGCTGCTCACGGTCGGCGAAGCCCGACGTGCCGACGCCCAGCAGGCGGACATGGATCCCGCGCAGCTCCGGCCGGGCCAGCTCGAGGGCAGTCTTCCAGATCGGCTCGGCGAGATCGGTCGGCTCGACCAGGGTCCGCTGACGGGTGATCGTCCGGAAGGCTGAGTCGCGGACCTTGACATGGACGGTCGCGGCGCGCAGCCCGGCCGAACGCAGCCGGCTGGCCACCCCGTCGGCCATCGCCAGGAGCGTCTTGTCGATCAGGGCCGGGTCATTCGTATCGACGTCAAACGTGTGCTCGTGGGAGATCGACTTGACCGCCGCGCCGTCTCCTACCGGGTCGTCATCGATGCCTCGGGCTCGATCGGCCAGGGTCGCGCCGTGGCGTCCGAAACGGCGGACGAGGAGGTCCGCCGGCAGGCCGGCCAGCTGGCCCATCGTGGTGACCCCGAGCTCGGCCAACGCGGCGGCAGTCCGTTCACCGACGCCCCACAGGCGCTGGATCGGGAGCGGCGCCAGGAAGATCGCCTCGGAGCCCGGCTCGACCACGACCAGGGCATCCGGCTTGCGCAGGTCCGAGGCGATCTTGGCCACGAGCTTCGTGCTCGCGACACCGACCGACGCGGTCAGCTGCACCTCGGCCAGGATCGCTGCCCGGATCGCCCGGCCGATCTGCGGCCCGTCGCCAAAGAGGGCCCGCGAGGCGGTCACGTCGAGGAACGCTTCGTCGATCGAGATCGGCTCGACGAGCGGGGTGTAGCGGCGCAGGATCGTCATCACCTCGCGGCTGACAGCCTGGTACTTGCGTCCGTCAACCGGCAGGAAGACCGCGTCGGGACACAGTGCGCCGGCGGTCCGCAGGGGCATCGCCGAGTGGATCCCGTAGCGGCGGGCCTCGTAGCTGGCGGCCGAGACCACGCCGCGCTGGTCGGGCGTCCCGCCCCCGACGACCACCGGTCGGCCGCGCAACTCGGGTCGGTCGCGCTGCTCGACGGCCGCGAAGAAGGCGTCGAGATCGACGTGCAGGATCGTCCGCTCGGTCACCGGGCGATGATGCGCCACCCGGCCAAGGGGCCCGCCGCGGGCCGCAGGCTTAACCCTTCGGTTCGACCACCACGGTGACTTCGGGAGTCATCCCGGCCAGGACCCGGATCGCGACCTTGTAGGTGCCTAGCGACCTGAGCGGCTCCTCAAGGTCGATCTTGTGGCGATCGACGTCGATCCCCCGCCGAGCGAGCGCGTCGGCGATGTCCTTGGCCGTGATCGAGCCGTATAGCTTGCCGCCGTCACCGACCTTGACGCCCATCGTCAGGGTGGTCCCGCCGATCCGGTTGGCGTTGATCTCGGCTTCCTCGCGCTCGCGCTTGCGCTTGTCCTCGCGGCTGGCGATGTCGTGCTGCCAGGCGCGATAGGCGCCACCGGCGGCGGGTACGGCCAGCTTCTGCGGGATCAGGAAGTTGAGCGCGTAGCCGTCGGCCACCGCCTTCATCTCGCCACTCTTGCCGAGCGCGGCGACATCGGCCGTCAGGATGACCTTCACGCGAGCGAACCCTCCTTGGAGATCCATTCCCGGACCCGCGGTCCGATTCCGGTCGAACGCAGGGCGTCGGCACCCATGCCGATGGCCTGCGGGACCCGGCGAATCGCCCGCCGGATCGGGGCCGGCATCAATCGTCGAATTTGGGCGACGTCCCGATCGAAAGCACCGCGCTCAATGCCCAGCTCGTCGAGCTTCTCGACGAGGACTTCGCTGGGGACACCGTCGAGGAACAGGTCCACCGCCAGGACCACCACGACCAGGTCATCGAGACCGCCGATCAGCGGGATGCGATCTGGGACCAGGTCGGCCGGCAGGATCAGGTAGCCCAGCGCGCCGCCGAGGAGGACCTTGCGGGTCATCGGCGTCCGCTCATCACGGAGCAATGCCCAGATGAGGCGGGCGTAGATCGGGGCCCGGCTGGCAACCGGCAGGAAGGCGGTCATGCTCAGCACGCGACCCAGCGCCCGGCCGGAGCCGGAGCCTCGTCCCTTGCCCTGCTTGCGTGCCATGCCTGCCTGTGCCTCCCAGGTCGATCGGACGGAACGGTGGCCTGGCGGCCCACCGGTTCCGGGACAGCGCAGTCTACCAGCGGCGCTCGACGAGGCAAACCTGGCTCGGTCACCCACCCAGGAATGGTGCCCCCGAATCACGCCGAAACCGGGTTGACAATCGAACGTCCGTTCTGTACCGTGCTCAATGAACGGAGGTCGGATGACCAAGCACGACGCGGAACGCAAGCTCAAGATCATCGACTACATCGCCGCAACGCTGCGGGCACGCGGCGTGCCGCCGTCCGTCCGTGAGATCGCCCTGGCCGTGAACCTGGCCTCGACATCGGCGGTCCACCACCACCTCCAGATCCTCGAGCGCGAGGGCTACCTGGAGCGCGGGGCCGGACAGGCTAGGTCGATTCGCCTGACGCCGACCGCAGCTCTGCAACTTGGCCTGTCGAGCGAGCTGACCCCCCAGAGCGCCGCCACCGAGTCGCACCTCCTGCCGATCATCGGTGAGATCGCGGCCGGCGGCCCGATCGAGGCGTACCAGCGCGCCGACGAGACGATGGCCGTCCCGGAGATGCTCGCCCCGAGCGGCGATGCCTACGTCCTGCGCGTCCGTGGCGATTCGATGATCGACGCCCACATCGCCGACGGCGACTTCGTCGTGATCCGGCCGCAGTCAACGGCGCGCAATGGCGACATCGTGGTCGCGCAAGTCGAAGAGAACGCGGTGACCCTCAAGCGGTTCTTCAAGGAGTCGGGCCGGATCCGCCTTCAGCCGGCGAACCAGGAATACGCGCCGATGTTCTACGACAACGTCCTGATCCAGGGCAAGCTCATCGGGGTGATCCGCCGCCTCGACTGAGGCGTCGCAACTCGGGCACCCGGGCGGGAAGTCGTCCACAGCGCCATCCACATCCTGTCAACCAGCGCTCCGCTTTGGTGGACGACGCACGGTCCGGCCAGGCGATTCGTTGATCGGATCGGTCGCCTCCCGGACGACCATAGGGCCTTCCTCGCCGGCCAAACCGTGACGCCCAAGCTGTCACGGCCCTCCCGCAATCTGGGTGCGCCTTGATCGACCGACTGCCGCCGCAAAGCCTCGAAGCCGAGCAGTCCGTGCTCGGCTCGATCCTGATCGACCGGGACGCGATCGTCGAGATCGCCGAGTTCCTGCGCGCGGACGACTTCTACCGGCAGGCCAACGGAACGATCTACACGGCGATGCTGGACCTGTTCGAGCGACGCGAGCCGGTCGACATCGTGACGGTTGCCGAGGCCCTCGAACGCAAGGAGCAGCTCGATCCGATCGGCGGCCGGTCGTACCTGGCCAGCCTCTCGAACCAGACGCCAACCGCGGTCCATGCCGTCCAGTACGCGCGGATCGTCGAACGCAAGGCCGTCCTGCGTAACCTGATCGCCGCCGCCGGCAAGATCGCCGGGATCGGTTACGAGGATCCGGCCGAGATCCAGGAGGCGATCGATCGGGCCGAGAGCGAGCTGTTCAGCGTCAGCCAGCGCCGGATCGAAACCGGCTTCAGCAAGCTCAACTCACTCCTCCACGACGCCTACGACCGGCTTGACTATCTCCACGCCCACCGGGGCGAGATCAGCGGCGTGCGGACCGGCTTCGCCGACCTCGACGCCCTGACCACCGGGCTCCAGAAGAGTGACCTGGTCGTGCTGGCCGCCCGGCCGAGCGTGGGCAAGACGAGCTTCGCCTTGAACATTGCCGAGCATGCCGCCGTCCGGGACGGCCGGAGCGTGGGCGTGTTCAGCCTCGAGATGAGCAAGGAGCAGCTGGTCCTGCGGCTCCTCTCGAGCGTCGCCAACATCGACTCGCAGCGCCTGCGCAGCGGCTTCCTGGAGGAAATGGACTTCGCCCGGATCGCGCCGGCGATGAACTCGCTGTCGGCCGCCCCGATCTACATCGATGACACGCCGAACATCAGCGCCATGGAGCTCCGGACCAAGGCCCGCCGGCTGCAGGCTGAGGCCGGCCTGGACCTGATCGTCGTCGACTACCTCCAGCTGATGCAGGCGACCACCCAGAACCGCGATGCAAACCGGGTCCAGGAGGTGTCCGAGATCTCGCGCGGGCTCAAGGCCCTGGCCCGCGAGCTGTCGGTGCCGGTCATCGCCCTGTCCCAGCTGTCGCGCCAGCCGGAGATGCGCGAGTCCCGCGAGCCGCGCCTGTCGGACCTGCGCGAGTCGGGTGCGATCGAGCAGGACGCTGACCTGGTGATGTTCCTGTGGCGCGAGAAGGATCGGGCCGGCGAGGACCAGGAAGCCGACGGCGAGGTGATCAACCTCAAGCTGGCCAAGCACCGCAACGGGCCTACCGGCGAGATCAAGCTCTGGTTCAAGAAGACCCAGACACGCTTCGTGAGCTACGCCGGCGAGCGTTACGCGACCGTCGCCGACTAGGAATCAGGTACCCAGAACGGTGCGCGCTGGCACCGTTTTGCACCCTGTCACCACCCGGCGCTCGCGATTCGCTGCGAGTCTCGTGCGGGAGGTCGTGCGCGTCTCCGAGATTCGAGGCTGGTCGTCTCTTGACGAGACGCGTATTGTCCCGGTTCTAAGAGTCCGACCCCCAGCAGGCCGGTCGCGAACCGAGCGCGCGACAACGCCCGATCCGTCGTCCGTCCAACCCCCAGGACGGGCTCTCAGTTCATCCCTCGCTCATGGCGTAGGAGGGCCAGGATCAGGGTGTTACAGGACCGTACGCTTGTCTGCCGCGACTGCTCGGAGGAGTTCATCTTCTCCGCCGGCGAGCAGACCTTCTTCCAGTCCAAGGGATTGCTGAACGATCCCCAACGCTGCCTGTCATGTCGGGCCGCCGCCAAACGGGCGCGCGTGATCGGAGGGCCACGCGAGTTCCACGCAGCGGTGTGCGGCACCTGCGGTGGCCAGGCGATCGTACCGTTTGCCCCACGCAACGACCGGCCGATCTACTGCAGCTCGTGCTATGACAAGGTGCAAGCCGCCCGCGAAGTGAGCAGCGCCAGCCCGGTCTGATCGATCATCTATCCATCGAACTCCAGAGGAGCCGGTCGTGGAGGCCGGCTTCTCGATTCCCGCGACTAGACTGGCAGGGTTGGCATGGCCGGAGGAGAACCACCCATGGGCGTGATCATCATTCGGGAAATGGTCGGGACCAGTCCGCGCTCGTGGAGCGACGCCGCCCGCCAGGCGGTCGCCACGGCCTCCAAGACGGTGCGTAACATCCAGACCGTCGACGTCGTGAAGTCGACTGCTGTCGTCGAGAACGGCGAGATCGTCGAATACCGGGTTGAGGTCAAGATCGGCTTCGAATACGAGGGCTGACGCGCGCAGCTAATCGGCCGGTGAGGAGCGCCGGCCACCATGGCCGTCATGGCCCTTCCACGCGACGAGACCCGCAGCGAGCAGCCCCGCCGCTCGGCCGCGTCGAGCAGTGCCGAGGCCAGCTTCCCGTACGTTGACAGGCGCACGTCGGCGTCCCTATCGTTCGGCACTCACCGGGCAGCCCAACCGCCGTCCAGCGGACAAGTCCCGGTTCCAGTCGGTCCGGGGCGGACGTCTCCGGCTTCCCCACCGGATCGGTCGGGGGAAGGTGTGTCGGAATTCCCGCTTCAGGCGGCGAAAGTCCAGCGTCCGGCGCTGCGGGCCGAAACCCTCCAGCGCGACCGGTTGCTCGACTGGCTGACTTCCCAGGCCGAGTCGAAGGTGATCCTGGTCACCGCCGAGGCCGGCTACGGCAAGACCACGCTGCTGGCCGACTTCTCTCGACGCACCCGACGCCGCGTCCTGTGGTACCGGATCGACGAGAACGACCGGAGCTGGCTGAGCCTGGTCAGGTATCTGATTGCAGCTGGACGAGAGGTCGATCCCGAATTCGGGATGGAGACGGCGCGCCTCCTCGATCGTCCCGGCGGCCAAGAGGCCCCGACTCGTGAGGCCATCGTTGCCGGGCTCGTGGCCGACTTTGGAGCGTTCACACCCAGTGGCGGGGCGCTCCTGATTCTCGACGACTACCACCAGATCGACGACGTTGCCGAGATCCGCGAGATCCTGAATGACTTTGTCAGCCACGCCCCGGATCGCCTGACGATCGTCTTCGCCGGCCGACGACAACCGAGCCTGGCCTTGGCCAAGCTGCGCTCGACCGGATCCGTCGCCGAGCTGCGGACCGATGACCTGCGCTTCGACCAAACCGAATCTGACCGACTCTTCCGCGAGACCTACGGTCGGAACCTTGACCAGGACCTGCTCGCCGATGTCGCCCGGCACACCGATGGTTGGGCAGCATGCCTTCAACTCGTCCAGTCGGCGCTCCGGAATCGCTCATCGGCCGAGACCCGGGAATTCATTTCGGGACTGACCGGCGCCGCGGGGGACCTGCACGACTACCTGGCCGAAGAGGTCGTCGGCGATCTCGACGCCGCGCTTCAGCTCTTCCTGATGCGCACTTCACTGCTCCAATCGGTCTTCCCAAAGCTGGCTGCGGTGATCTCCGAGATCGACGATCTGGAAGCCGGCCGGCAAGTCGCGGAGTCCGAGCGCCTCGGCCTCCTGAGCCGCCGCTCCGATACGCATGGGGGTGGTCGTCGGTATCACCCTCTCGTCCAGGAATTCCTCGAAGCCCGGCTGCGTCGGGACTTCGGCGATGAGGAGGTCGTCCGGCTGCACCGACTCATCGCCCGCCACGCTGAGGCGGCGGATTGGCGCCTGGCCGCCCATCACTTCGCCGAGGCCGGCGACATCGACGATCTCCATCGCCTGGTCGAGGCGTCCGTGCCCTCGATCATGGCCGGCGGCGACTTCGCGATCGCCGAATCGTTCATCGACCGCCTCCCCGACGGCCGCACGCGACCGATCTTCGACATCGTCCTGTCCCGGATGGAACTGGCCCGCGATCGCCCTGCGGAAGCCGTCCGCCTGGCCGAGTCGGCCGTCGCAGCCCAACGATCAAGCGGTCCCAGCGCAATGCTCGACCAGTCCCTCGCGAACCTACTTTCCGTCTATTTCCAGGTCGGCCAGATCGAAGACGCAATCACCGTTGGCGACGAGCTGAGTAACTTCGGCCGCTCCGAGCCACTAGTTGCGATTGGCCGCGCTTGGGTTCAGCTCATGCGGGCTTCCGTCGACGGGCCCCTGGAGCCACCGCTGGTCCTCCTGCGACAAATGTCGGAAGTTCACCGACAGAGCGGTGACTTGCATTACTTCGGGATCACGCAGATCAACATCGGAGAGGTCGAGCGCGCTGAAGGCAATCCAGAAAGTACAGGACGCGCCGCGGAAGCGGCGATCGCCGCGTTAAGCGCGAGCTCGGCAAGTCACGAGATCGGCGCTGCTCGCCTGTTGCTCGCTTGGGCCTTAGCCCACGAGAATCACATGGACGGGGCTCAGCAAGAGATAGATCTCGCGCTACAGATGAGCTCGGAATTGGTACAGAACGAGGCGAGAATCGAGGCCGCCTCAATTCTTCTTGCTTATGGCGACCCGCAAATCGCCGCGGACCTTCTTGCGGCGGTCGGGACCCTAGACTCCCTACCAAGCGATCTTCGGGATCAGTATCCGGCGACGCTCGCGGAACTCGAGATCCGACGGGGCTCGTATAGCGTGGCGCGGCAAAGGTTGGGGTCAATCGACGTCGACCGACCGCATCGCGACATAGCCTTCAAGGCGCGGGTGATGACTCTCCAGGCGTTTGCGGCGGTCCTCGCGGAGGACGAAGACTCATCCGAGCTGGTCCGTGCCGCACTTAATCTCGCTGAGCACCAGGGTGCTGCACGCGCGTCAGTGCAGGCGGAATTGCTCTTAGGTGCCCTCGGAGGCGATCAGCAGCTGGAGTCAGTCCTCAGACGATACGGCGATGCGATAGGTCCATGGGTCACCACCATGGCTGAGCTCTTCGTGAATCTATCGTTCGACGAGTCCGAGTACACGCGGGCAATCATGGACCAGGAGACCCAGGCTCGCCCTGAACGTTGGCGTCAACCTCTGAGGACGGCGATCGAGCATGGGGGTCGAAGGTCAAAGATAAGGGCGGCCTCGCTGCTCGAATTGGTCGGGCAAGCACATGATGTTCGACGCCTGCGAGAGTTCGCCAAACAATCCAAAGGAACCGCTCTTGTAGGGCGGGCTCTCGCGCGGCGCGTCGCCGAGCACGCACGGATTGCTGACTTGGGCCGGGTGTCAGTCCGGGTCGGGAATCGATTGATTGGCGGAGACATGATCCGAAGAAAAGTCCTCGCCCTGCTGTGCTATCTCATCACTCGACCCGGCATGGCAGCGGCTCGAGATCAGGTGGTGGACGCGTTATGGCCTGATCAAGATCCAGTGGCCGCATCCAATTCGCTGAACCAGACTGTCTACTTCCTCAGACGGGTCTTCGAGCCACGCTACGTCGACGACCACTCACCTGGATATCTACGTCACGAAACGGACCTGATCTGGCTCGACGCAGAGTTGATCAGTTCCGAATCCGAAGCCTGTCGTCGTGCAATCGAAACGGCAAGAAAGTCATCGAGCCGCGCCTCTGTCGATCTCGTCAGCCGAATCTATACCGCACGATTTGCTCTGGATTTCGAATACGAGGAATGGGCATCCGGTTACCGGGACAACCTCCATGCGTCTTATCTCGCCCTCATCGAGGGAGCAGTCCGCGAGGACATGCTCGCCGCGAGGTTTGACCGAGGAATTCGAGCTGTGTCGACGCGCGATGGATGTTGAGCCGAACTCGAGCCAATTGAGCGCCAGCTTCTCCGGCTCTACCGACTCACCGGATCACATGCAGCGGCCGAGGAGCAATACCGCCACTACGCGACCGCCCTCAAGGAGGATCTAGGGCTAACGGCGCCCCCGCTCAGCGAGATCTGACGCACCATTTGCGTTTCTGGACCCCTGGCCAGGCCGACGAGCGGATAGGTAACGTGCCGTATTGACCGGTCTAGAGCGGGCTCCCTATAGTCCGGTAACTTTCCAGTACCTCCGTACTAGAAAGCACTGTTAAGTTCGGACGCGCTGAAGCTCCACCTGAAATGGGCACTTAGGGTGAGGCTGAGCGAGTGGTGCAACCGACCGACTCATTCGTGAGGTCGGTTTTCGTGTGCGCAACACGAAGGCCGCACAAGGAGGAGTTCTCAGTGAATCCCGAAGGAAATGCCAAGGGTTGGTAGTCGGGCCCCATCGTGGGTAGCTCGATTCATTAGTGCGGCACTTCTGGCGGGCGTCGTCCTGGGGACGATGCTGGCTGGAGGCGCCTCGCTGAGGGTGTTTTAGGACGTTAGTCCTATTCCGGGGAGGACCCGGAGGGGTTAGAGTCTTCAGGCAGGCTGCCTAAGCGGAACTGAGATGTCTAGATCCCTAGCCCTTTTCATCGCTGGGCTCGTGGCGGTGAGCGCGATCGCGCTCGTCGCCGCGAGCCTTATCTATGGCTTCGACAGCCGGATCAGCCTCCCTGTGACCTCCGACCAGGCGACGGGCATTGCGCTGGGATTGCTGTTCTGGACCGTTGTGACCTTGGTCACTTCGGCGCTGCCGGTGAAGGTTCCGGGCGGAGTCATGATCGCCGTTGCGGTCGCTCCTTGCCTGGCGGCGATGAATCTTGGTGGTCCAGCAGCTGGGGGCTGGGTCGCTCTGATCGGCTCGACCGAGCTGCGAGAGCTTCGGCGCGAAATCCCGTGGTACGGCTCTCTGTCGAATCACGCTGGGATCGTGCTTCCAGCAGTTGCCGGCGGAATAGTTCTAAAGGCGCTGGTGCCGAATCCAGAGAACGTGGTCGCCGACCTCTTGGGAACCGCGGTCGCGGCAGGAGTCTACTCGGCGTTAAATCTCTCGATCGCCTCCTTCATTGCCGCCCTAAGGTCTCGAACTCCCGTACGAGACGCGATCCGAGCAGGGGACCGGGAGGTCATCTCGAGCTTCGTCGCCCTGGCGCCGCTGGCCTGGCTGATGACCCAGACCTACGAACGGGTGGGCTGGTGGACCACCGCTCTGTACGCCCTGCCGCTGTACATGATCCGGCTGGCCAACGAGCGCCTGGTCGAGATGCGGGAGATGTTCACCCAGACGATCAGCGCCCTGGCCCAGGCCGTAGATAAGCGAGATCCGTTCACGTCGAGCCACAGCCTCCGGGTCAAGGAGATCGCTTCCGATATCGGCCGGGTGATGCGCCTCAACTCGGGCGAGATGGAGGCGCTGGAGTGGGGCGGCCTGCTCCATGATGTCGGCAAGATCGGCGTCCCGGACCACGTCCTCCTGAAGCCCGACCGGCTGACCAAGGAAGAGCGCCAGCTGATGAACTCGCACCCGGTGCTCGGCGCTCAGATCATCGCCCCGGTCACGAAGCTGGCCCCGGAGCTGCCGATCATTCGCCATCACCACGAGTGGTACAACGGCTCGGGCTACCCGGACCGGCTCCTGGGCGAGGAGATCCCCAAGCTGGCCCGTGTCCTGCACGTCGCCGACGCCTTCGAGGCGATGACTGCCGCCCGCCCATACCGGATGAAGCCGCTCACTCACGAGCAGGCGCTCGGCGAGCTACGCAAGTTCGCCGGGATCCAGTTCGATCCGGTGATCGTGGATGCGTTCGTGAAGACCGGCTGGGTCGACGGCGTGCCGGACCCTGGTCGGACGGTCGAGCCGCGCCCGGTGCCGCTCATCGCGGCCGCCGCCGGGCGGATGGTCCAGGCAAGCAGCGTCGCCGACGGTGGGGTCGAGACTCCGGCAGCCCCGCCTCCGTTTGCGGTCGTGCCCGAGGTCGGTCCCAGGGCAACTGACGCCGGCTAGGGCGTGCTCCTCGGCGGGATCGTCGTTGGCCTTGTCCTCGGGCTGCTGAGCGGCGGCCGCCTCGAGCACATCGGCTCGGTCCGCCTGCGCTGGCCGGCGCTCATCTTCCTGGCGGTCCTGGTCCGCTACGGCGCCGAGATCCTGCTGACCCGGGGCTTCGAGCCGGCCCTGGCGGTCCAGCCGATCCTGCTCGTCGGCGCGTCGGTGATCCTGCTCGTCGGGCTGTGGGCCAACCGGAACCTGCCCGGGATGGCCATCGCGGCCGTCGGGGTCGCGTCGAACGCGATCGTGCTGGCTGTGAACGGCGGCCGGATGCCGATCTGGGAGGCGAGCCTCTCGGCCGCCGGCTTCAGCTCGGCCGACGTCTCGCCGGCGATCCATACGATCCTGCCGGCGAGCCTCGACTCGAGCTTCGTCCTGCACCTCGGCGCATTCGCAGACGTCATCCCGATCCCCCTGCCGCTGATCGCCAACGTGGCCTCGATCGGGGACGTCGTGATCGCCTTCGGGCTGGCGTTCTTCCTGTTCGCGATCGTCCAGCAGACGCCCGAGCCGGAGCTGTCGGCCGAGGCGGAGGCCGAGGCGGACGGCGCAGCCCGGCCCCAGCTCCGGCCGGTGCTCGGCCTGGCCGGGGCCGCCCGGTTGTCGCCGGCGGCCGGGCCGGCGTCCACCCTGCCCGCGGGCACCGGCTTGATCCCCGGCCTGAGCGAGGCGTCGCGCCTGGACCGGCCTCTCATCCTGGGCAGTGCCGGCATCTCGATGAGCTCGCCCGCCAGTACCACGTTCCCGCTGTCGCGCCCGGCGACTCTGGCCGATCGCGCCCGGCTCAACCCCTACGGCCGGCTGGCGCTCAACGGTCCGTTCGCCACGCTGTGGACCGGCGGCCTGCTGAGCCTGTTTGGGGACCGGGTGAACCAGGCCGTGCTGGCGATCTTCATCTACCAGCAGTCCCATTCATTCATCACCACGTCGCTGGTCTTCTTCGCCGCGACGGTCCCCAATCTCTTCTTCGGCTCGCTGGCCGGAACGCTGGTCGATCGAGTCAACCAGAAACGGGTCCTGGTCGTGAGCGACCTGCTCCGGGCGGGCATCGTCTTCGTCCTGCCCCTGGCCGCGGTCACTAATACCCTGCTCGTGTTCCCGGTCGTCTTCCTGGTGACCACCGTGTCGATCTTCTTCCGGCCGGCGCGCGAGTCGGTCATCCCCCGGATCGTGCCGACCGATGACCTGATGGCGGCCAACTCGGCGACCTGGATGGCCGAGACCCTGGCCGACATCGTCGGCTACGGCCTGGCGGGACTGCTGATCCTGGTCCTGGGCACGAACTTTGCGCTGGCCTTCTGGTTCGACGCCGCGACGTATATCGCTTCGGCGGCGCTGATCGCGTCGGTCGTCATCCCGCCCGTGGTCCAGCGGACCGATCCGGCCCTGCGCACGTTCCGGGGCGACTTCCTCGAAGGCTGGCAGTTCCTGCGCAACGACCCCGTCCTGTTCGCGAACACGCTCCAGGGCATTGCCGGCCAGATGGCGATCGGCGTCCTGCTCCCGCTTTCGGCGCTATACGCCTTCACCGTGATCAAGGGTGGCACCTTCCCCGGGGCCACGGTCTACGCCTTCCTCGAGGGCGCCATCGGATTCGGCAACCTGATCGGTGGGATCGCCATTGGCCTGATCGGGCTGAAGGTCGGCAAGGGCCGCCTGGTGATCGCCGGGTATGCCGTGACCGGGGCCTGCATCGCCCTCTACAGCCGGACCGACTTCCTGCCCGCCGCGATCGCGTTCATGGTCGGGATCGGGATCGCCAACCTGATCTTCGTGATCCCGAGCCAGACGCTCTTCCAGCAGCGGGTGCCGCGGGACATGATGGCGAGGGTCGTGTCGATCCGGTTCTCGCTCGTGCTCGGCTGCATGACCCTGGCGACCGGGGCGAGCGGCCTCCTCGCGTCGGTCTTCGGGGTGGCCAACGTGATCGGCGGCTTCGGCGTCCTGGCCTGCCTGGCCGGGCTGGCCGGCCTGTTCTACCCGGCCGTGCGCGACGCCTGATCGCCACTTCGGTACACTGGCGCCCGCGCCGAGACCGCGCGCAGAGGAGTGCGAGCCCCGAATGACGGACCCGACCGAGCGCGACCCGACGCTGCCGTCGTCGTATCCGGAACCGTCCCTCGGTGGCGGCCTCGACCCCGCCGGCCAGCTCCGAGCGGAGGAGACGGCATCGGTCGAGACCGAGGACGACAACCCGGAAGCCGAGGATCTCGCGCCGGCTGACGAGTCGATCGAAACCGACCTTCCGCCAGCCGACACGGACGACGCGGACGACGAGCAGGACGACGGCGAAGACGAGGACGGCGAAGAGGACGACGACGAGGCCGACTACGAAGCACCGGCCGCGGCGTCGGCCGCCGGTGCCACGGCCGCTGGGGCCGCTTCGCGCTTGGAGGCTCGCCGGGGCGATGGGCGCAAGCCCACGACGCCGGCCGGCCCGACCCCGTCCGAGACGGCCGTCCACGTCAGCGACCGGGCGTCGGCCGCCTTTGTCGTGGTGGTGGTCCTCGTCTTCGTGGGCATCCTGGGCTACGGGCTGCTCGGCGGCGTGGGCGGCTTCCTGACCCCGATCCCGACCCTGGCGCCCCTGCCCAGCGAGGCGCCCTCCACCGAGCCGAGCGTGGCGCCATCGGCAGCTCCGAGTGGCTCCGCCGTTCCGAATGGTTCCGGCGTTCCGAGCGCGGCCCCGAGCGCTTCGGGCGGAGCGTCGAGCGCAGCACCCAGCTCGAGCCCAGTGCCGAGCGCCGCGCCAACGCCCAGTCCGGCGCCCAGCGCCAGCCCCTCGAGCTAGCCCGGCCCAGCGGATCCGCCCGGCACGTGCGCTGGTTTCCCCGTCACCAACCACGAACACCGGCTGCGGACCTGTTTGCCGTCGCCCGGGCGGCGATGGTCGAACGACAGCTGCGTGGCCGCGGAATCAGCGACGAGCGTGTCCTGGCGGCGATGGGCCGCGTCCCGCGCGAGCGTTTCGTGCCACCCGACCTCGTCGCCCGGGCCTATGACGATGACGCCTTGCCGATCGAGGACGGCCAGTCGATCAGCCAGCCGTACATCGTGGCCTGGATGACCGAGCTGCTCGGGGTCGAGCCGGGCGGCCGCGTTCTCGAGATCGGGACCGGCACGGGCTACCAGGCTGCGGTCCTGGCCGCGATGGGCGCGACCGTCCGGAGCATCGAGCGCCTGCCCGTCCTGGCGGCCTCGGCCCGCGAGCGGCTGGCCGAGCTCGGGTTCGGCGCGGCGGTCGAGGTGGTGGTTGCCGACGGCAGCCTGGGCGATCCGGCCACGGCACCCCATTCCAGGGTAATCGTGACGGCCGGCGCACCGTCCCTGCCCGGGCCGCTGCTCGACCAGCTCGACGAGGGCGGCCGGCTGGTGATCCCGATCGGTGTTGTCGGCCGGCAGCAGCTGGTCCTGGTCACCCGGGAGGACGGCCGGCTGAACGAGCGCCCGGTCGGCGCGTGCTCGTTCGTACCCCTGATCGGCGCCGCGGGCTTCCGGTGAGGGCCGAACGGGCCGGTATAATCCGGGCGCCATGACCCACGTCTTCGTCAGCCCCCACCCGGACGACGCGGCCCTGTCCTGTGGCGGCCTGATCGCCTCGTTGCGCGAGCTGGGCCAGAACGTGGCGATCGTGACGGTCTACTCGGGTAACGGCTCGGCCCAGCACCTGACCCCATACCAGCGCGAGGCGCTCGGCTTCGGGTCGAAGGCCCTCTGGCCGGTCACCGAGGCGTTCAACCGGGCGAACATCCCCAACGACGTCGGCCTCGGCGATGACCCGTTGCCACCGTGGGCAGCCACGGCCGACCGGCTCGATGCGACCCAGGCCGACGCGGATGCCGCAGCCAAGCGCTTCTGGCAGCGCTCGTCGTGGTACCGCCGGGCGTCGATCCACAACGAGTCGCTGGCCGGCCAGCCGGTCATCGATCAGATGCCCACCCAGGGCGCGGTCCTGACCGTCGAGCTGACCGAGGCCGAGGCGGCCGCCGATGCGACGGCCACCCGCCGGCTCGAGGACGAGCGCTACGCCTATTTCGCGGAGGCGTCGCTGATCGTCCTGGACCTGCCCGACGCGGTCTTCCGCGGCTACGAGGGCGACGCCGAGCTCCTCGGCACGCCGCGCGACGACGATCCGGCGCCGGTCGCCCTGCTCCGCTCGGAGATCGCCCGCCTCGAGCCCCAGAAGGTCTACTTCCCGCTCGGCGTCGGCGGCCACGTCGACCACCAGCTCGTCCGCAACGTGGGCCTGGCGATGATCGGCGATGCCCGGCGCTGGGTGATGCCGGGGCCGGAGTGGGCCGGGATCGTGTCGTTCTACGAGGACTTCCCGTATGCCTGGTGGAACGACTTCCGCGCGATCGATGAGCTCCGCGAAGCGCAGGCCAACGGCTTCGGCGAGCTGCCCTACGACGTCTCGATCGTGCCCGAGTACGCCGATATCAGCGACCAGCTCGAGCGCAAGATCAACGGCCTGACGATCTACGAGAGCCAGCTGCCCCGGCTCTTTGGCGGCACCCGCGAGATGGCCGACGCCGTCCGCGGCTACGGCCGGAAGATCGGCGCGCTGGGCGGGCTGAACGGCCACGCCGAGCGCTACTGGTCCTCGCTCAGCCTGTAGTGACGGCCCGGGCGCAGGCCGCCTGGAGGCTGCTCAGCGCCCCGGCGACGATCGGCGGCCGGCGCTATCCGCCGATCGCCCTGGTCGCTCCTGGCGATGATCGGCCTGACCATCATCTTCGTCGTGGCCCAGCGCAGCTGGGCCGGCAGCCAGGACGAGCACGCCTACTGGCTCGGGGCCCAGCGCCTGCTCAACGGCCAGCCGCTCTATGACTCGACGGCCACGTCGGTCACGCCGTACGCCTACTGGTACCCGCCGCCGCTGGCCCAGGCCCTGATCCCGGTGGCGGCCCTGCTCCCGTCGCGGGCGTTCGACATCGGCTGGATCGGGCTGCAGCTGATCTGCCTGCTCTGGATCGCCCGCTGGCGGCCGCTCGTCGCGCTGGCCCTGGTCGTCTACCTGCCGATCGCGATCGAGCTCTCCTACAGCAACGTCCACCTGGTCCTGGCCGCCCTGATCGTCCTGGGCCTGCGCCGCTGGCCGTGGGCCTTTGCGATCGGCGCCGCGATCAAGCTGGCGCCCGGCCTGGGGATCCTGTATCTCCTGCTCCGTCGGCGCTGGCGGGATGCCGGGGTCGCGATCGCGGTCGGCCTGGCGATCCTCGTGGTCAGCGTCGCCATCGGCCCGAGCGCCTGGTCAGGGTTCATCGCCACGGTCCAGGCCCGTGGCGCCGGGGACATCTCGGGCCTCCTGCCGATCCCCTATTTCGTGCGACTGATCGCGGCCCTCGTGGTCACCGTAATCGCCGGACTGATACGGCCGCGGATCGGTGAGCCACTCCTGGTGGTCGCGATCACGATGGCCCTGCCGACCCTCTGGCTGGACGCCTTCGCCACGCTGGTGGCGATCCTGCCGCTGGTGGCGTTCGGCACACGCCCGGAACCATCGATTCACGCGGTTCCGGACGTGGCGCCGGCCAGCGCCTAGCGCCGCACGAACACGATGCCGTCGGCGTCCTGGTAGGCCTGGGCCCAGGCCGGCGAGGCCTGGATCAGCGGGATCAGGGCGGCCTGCTCCTCGCGGCTCGCGACGACCACGGTCACCCGCCAGCGATCGAGGATCGCCTGCCAATCAGCTGGCCCCGCCGGACAGCGCGAGGTGGTCATCCCAGGCGCTCGCCGGGATCACCTCGATCCGGGAGTCCACGGCGATCGGCACGCCGGGCAGGGTCAGCTCCAGCCACGAGCCCCAGCGCTGCGCGTTCCAGACCCGGTCCGCGGGTCCGACCCGGCCGAGGAGCGCCGTGGTGATGCCTGCCGGGGCATCGGTCAGCAGGCCCGGTGGGCCCTCGAGCGCATTCCCACCCCGGAAGATCGGCAGCAGGATGACGGCGGCCAGGGCGAGCACGACCACGATCGCGCCGTTCACGGCCGAGGCCCGTTCCACCCGCGCCGATGCCGGTGCGACGCCTGCCGCTGCGCCTGCTCCTTGCCCGGCCGCAGGCCGTCCGAGCAGCCCGGCGACCGTGACCGGGGCGGCGAGCGCCCACCAGGCGATGCCCCGTTCGGCCGAGGCGGCAACGACGCCCAGGAAGACGAGCCACAGAATCGCCGGCGCGGCTCGCCGCCAGGCGCTGCCCCGCGAGCCAGCCGCGGCGTCGGCGCGCAACTGGCGAATGATCAGCAGCCCGAAGATGAGCATCGAGCCGTACAGGAAGACGCCGCTCGCCGACAGCGGCGCGGTCGGCTGCCACTCGCTGATCAGGCGCCGGATCGTGGGGTTCGTCGTCAGCCCGATCGCGTACGACCAGACCCCGATCCCGAACGGATTGACCAGTGTCGCGAGCCCGATGGCGATCGCCACCGCGAGCATCGTCCGGGCCGCGGGCCGGCCGGCCAGGAGGTCCTCGAGCCAGGCCACCCCGACGGCCACCGGGGCGAAGATGAAGCTGCCGTGGATGCTCGCCCAGGGGATCACGAGGAGCGGGATCAGCCAGACCAGCCAGCCGCTCCGTCCGGTCCGCGCGGAGCGGCCGGCGAGGATGGCCAGGGTGGCCGCGAAGAGGACCATCCCGAGGAGCTGCGGGCGCAGGCCCATCGCGGCCGCAGCGAGGACGAAGGCGGCCAAGGCCAGCCAGGCCGCGACCCGCTGGCCGACACCTGGTCGCCGGCAGGCGACGAAGACCAGGCCGATGAGCAGGCCGACGAGCGCGGCCCGGAGGATCGCCAGCCCGGACCCAGCCGCCGGCCCGATCAGCCAGGGCGAGGAGGACCTGGGCGCCCCACTGCTGGTCGAGCCACGGCCCGCCGCCGGTCGTGAACGCGAACGGGTCGGTCCGCAGGATCGCGCCCTGGTCGAGGATCAGCTCGCCGGCCCGGACGTTGTAGGCCAGGTCGACCGTCGACAGGGTCGCCAGCAGGGCCGCCAGGATCGGCAACAGGATGGCCAGGGCGACCCACAGCTGGGGAAAGGTCGAGGTCGGCAGGAACGCCGGTCGTCGGGCGGAAGTCATCGCGGCGATCCTACCCGGCCCCGCGCGGCGGCCGATCCCCCGATCGTCCTACGAGGCGACGGCTCCGCTGATCCGGACCGCGCGGGCGCCCTCGTCGTAGATCGACTCGACGGCGCGGACCATCAGCCCGATGCAGAACCGCTCGTGGACGACGTCGTGGCCGGCCCGGCCGATCATGTCGGCCAGGGGATGGTCCTTGAGCAGCCGGATGATCGCCCCGGCCAGGGCCTCGGGATCGTGGGGCGGCACGAGCAGGCCCGACACGCCGTCCTCGATCACCTCGGGGATCCCGCCCGACCCGACTGGCCACGACCGGCCGGCTGAGGGCCATCGCCTCGAGGATCGACAGGCCCTGGGCCTCGCGATAGGAGGGCAGGACCGCCACGTCGAGGGCGGCGGTCACCTCGGGCACGTCGTCGCGCCGGCCGGTGAACACGACCCGGTGGGCGATCCGGAGCGACGCCGCCTGCTGCTCGAGCTCGGCCTCGCGGCTGCCCTCGCCGACGATCGAGCAGGGTGCGTTGGGGACGGCCCGCAGGACGGCCGGCCAGGCCTCGAGCAGGGTCGGGTGGCCCTTCTCGGGCTCGAGCCGGGCAACGACGCCCCGACCACGACCGAGTCGGGCTCGATCCCGTACTGCTCGCGGAACGTGCAGCACGGCTCGGTCTCGTCGTAGCGGGCCAGGTCGACCCCGTTGTAGATCAGGCGGACCGGCGCGCCGGTCCGGCCCTCGTCGTGGATCTTGGCCTCGATCGCCCGCGAGACCGCGATCAGCTGGTCGATCTGGGGGGTCAGGATCTGGAGCACCCGGCGGTCCTCGTCGGAGCGGATCCGGCTGGAGTGGACCGTCGACACGATGTACGGCCGGCGGTGGCCGGCTGCGCCCAGGGCGATCGCCGCCCGGGTCCCGACCAGCTCGGCCCGGTACATGTGGTTGTGGATCACGTCCGGGTTGATGTCGGCCAGGAGGGTGGCCACGACCCCGGTCGCGATCGCGTCGTCGGGCTCGTCGACCACGCGTCACCGGGAAGCCGGCCCGCTGCAGCTTGCGCACGGCGCTGCCGCCCGACAGGGCGATCACGCTCGCGTCGTAGCGAGCCCTGATCGAGGCGGCTGAGGAGCGAGAAGAGATGCTCCTGGGCGCCGCCGTTCGTGCCCGTCGCCAGGATCTCGACGACCCGGACCCGGCCACCGGCGACGGCCGGCGAGTCGAGCGGCTCGAGGCAGGGATCGCCGGCGATCGGCGGGGTCATCGGCCGACCGCTCCGGCGCACGAGGAGGCGCTGGATCGGCTCGTCCTGCGCGCCCCATTCGTACTTGTACGGCTCGTCGCCGCGCAGGAAGTCCATCCGCCGGAATCCGCCGGCGAGGGCCGCCTGGACGTAGCTGGCGACCATCAGCACGCCCGGGCTCAGCTCGCGGGCGTCCGGGATCGATGCCCGCGTTGTAGTACAGCAGCGACGTCGCCGTCGTCGAGGTGGATGCCCGCCCCGATCCGTCCGGCCGCCGACGGCCAGGAACGACAGGACGAGCGGCCCGTCCGGCCCGAGCAGCTCGAACAGGCGGCCGAAGAAGCGCCGGCTCATCGCCCCGCCGGCGGTCGTCGGGGAAGAGGCCCTCGGCGCCCCAGCGCTTCTGGTGGAGCTCGATGAACGCCGGCAGGTCGGCCAGCGGGTCGGCCGAGCGGGTCAAGGTGATCGGGCCGACCGCCTCGGCCCGGCGGAGCTTGCGCCGGATCTCGTGGCGCTCCTTCTTGCCCAGGCCGGCCAGGAAGCCCTCGAAGTCGGCGCCGTCGGGCAGGGTCACGACCGGGCAGACGTCCTCGCGCTCGAGGTTGAGTGTCCAGCCGGCCGCCCGCTTCCCGTCGGCCGAACGCCGCGGCCAGCGCCTCGGCCGCCGGATCGCCGCAGCGCAGCCGGCGCAGGTCGACGACGTCCCAGGCCGGCGCTCCGGGGCCCGACGAGGTAGCCGACCAGGGCGTCGGCCGACGGCATCGAGATCGCCCGGCGCGGCCAGCAGCGTGGCGTAGTCGGCGTGGTACGAGGCGCCGAAGAAGACGGCCGTCGCGCTGGCCGGCACCGGGGTCAGCTCGACGTCCGGCCGACAGGCGCATCCGGGTGTGGTCGGCCGCGTCGGTCGGCTCGACCTCGTGGCGATGCATCAGCGGGCACGATCCCGATCGGGTCGGCGCCCGGGCAGCGGGCGGCCGTCGGCGTCGACGGGCAGGACGACCAGGGTCTCGTCGTGGGCATTCGCGCCGTAGGCGTCCCACCAGGCCCGCTGGAAGGCCCAGCCGGAGAACGGCGTGGCCTGCGGATTGCGGGCCGCGAGCGCGTCCCAGGTGGCTCGCCGGGATCGAATCGAAGGGCCGCTGGACCGCGACGGAGCGGCGGTTCGGGGATCGGGGTGCGCGCCGTGGCGGTCCGCTCGGAACCGCTCACGGCGCCCGGACAGACAGGCTCCGCCGCGAGCGTGGGGGTGGTCACGCCGGCGAGAATAGCACTACATCGGGCTGGGTCATTGCGCCAGCAACGGCCCTACAGGTGATAGGCCCAGTAGACCCCGCCGGCGCCGACGACGACCCCGAAGACGATCGCGATTCGCCAGATCCAGCCGACCCCGTGGCGGGCCGCGGCGATGCAGCACAGGGCCATCGCGAACGGGATCGCGTCGAGGGCGTAGCGATAGCCGTACTGGAGCCAGCCGCCGCCGTAGTAGAGCAGGTTGGGGATCAGGGTCAGGACCAGCGCCGCCGAGCAGCAGCCAGCTCCGGCGGCTGAACCAGTCCGCCCGGACCGCCCAGAAGAGGCCCGGGCTGGTGATGAAGATCGACATCCCCAGGCCGTCCGGCCTGAAGAACGGGAAGGTCGGGATCTGGGTCGGGGTGTGCAGGAACAGGTAGTCGATGTTCATGCCCAGGTGGCTGAGCGAGAACAGGCCCTGGTCGCGCAGGGCGACCAGCCAGTCGGGCAGGCTGGCCAGGCCGTAGCCCGATTCGAAGCGGCGAGCCGAAGCGGACGGCGTTGTACCACAGGGCGAAGACGCCCAGCGGCAGGAAGCCCAGGCCGAGCACGCAGCCAGTCGACGATCACCGGCCGCCAGCGATTGATCGCCGAGCGGCCGGCGGCGATCGCCGTGTCGACCGGGGCCAGCATCAGGGCGTAGATCGGCAGGGCCAGGAGCAGCGGCGCCCGGGTCAGGAAGGCGGCCCCGCCGAGCAGCCCGACGACCAACGGCCGGCGCCGCCCGAACAGCTCGATCAGGGCCATCAGGGTCAGGCCGGCCGCGACCAGGTGGCCGGTGTGCCACACGCCGCCCCGGGTGGTGACCCACCAGATCTGGGTGCTGAAGCCGAACAGGACGACCAGCCAGACCCGGTCGACCGAGCGAGCGGACGCCGAGCCGGGCGGCCAGCCACCAGCACAGGCCGAGGTCGATCGCGGCCAGCGCGGCATTGATGACCGGTTGCCAGATGGTCGGCCTGGTCCGGCCCGAAGAGGGCCACGATCGGCAGCAGGACGAACGCCGGGAACGGCCCGAACGGGACGTAGACCCGGTCGCCGATCACCACGTTGTCGTACGGCCCGAGCGCCGTGGTCAGCCACGTCCGGCCGTGCAGGAAGGCGTCGGCCAGGTAGAAGAAGTCGCCCCGCCCGGCGTCGAAGGCATGGTTCGACGCCCAGAAGATCAGGAAGCCGACGACCATCAGGCCGGCCGCCACGATCGGTCCGCGGTCGACGACGCCGATCGAACTCGCTCGAGCCGGGCGCCGAAGAAGTCCGGGCGCGGCCGCCGGTCCGCTGCTCATGCCGCGCTCCTCGCGCGCGACCAGCGGCGGCGCCACGAGGCCGACGCCGAACAGGATCGGGTAGATCGCCGCCGGGACGATCCCCAGCAGGACGACCGGCGTCGCGGTTGCCAGCGGGATCAGGGCCGCCCACCAGCGCCGGCGTTCGAGCAGCCAGGCGACCGGCAAGAGCAGGAGCATGGCGTAATGGTCCCAGAGCAGCGGCGAGAGCAGTTGGCTGGCCGTGACGGCGGTCAGGTAGCCGACCTCGGCCGGGCGAGCGGAGCGCCGTCCAGGCGACGACCACCAGGACGCCGCGATCGTCGATGGCGAGCTGGAGCGGCCGATGCCAGCGGCCTCCGACGCGCCCAGCTGGAAGAGCGATCGCCCCGGGCGTGAAGTTGTGGGGCGTGGTCACCGGCGCGCTGACCTGGCGGAGGAGCGCGACGTAGTCCGACCAGGTCGCCAGGCCCGGTCACGAGCGGTGGCCACGAGCGCCGCGACGGCAGCGACCAGCGACGGCCACGCCGATCGGCCCGCCAGCGTCGGGTCAGGGCCGCCCAGCCGAGCAGGATCGCCGGCTGGACCTTGACGAGCGTGCCCAGCGCGATTGCCGCGCCCAGCCGGCCGGGTCGGTCGAGCCAGCGCCAGCCGGCCGCGAACAGCAGGAACAGGAGCGGCCCGACCTGGCCCAGCTTGAGCGAGTAGGCCAGCGGCCAGGACAGCCCGCCGAGCAGGACGATCGCCCAGCGGACCTCGCGCCTGACCGGCAGGAGGGCGATGCCGGCCAGGAAGGCCGCGGCCATCGCGCGCGATCCAGGCCGACGGGCGCAACGGACGCCGGCAGGAGGGCGAAGGGCAGGGCCAGGAGCACGAACGGCGGCGGATAGAGGTAGATCGCGAAGCCGCCGGCGACGTCGACCGACGAGTCGTAGAGCGGCTGGCCGTGGAGCAGCCGATCGGCCGCGTTGGCGTAGGCGTGGTAGTCGTAGCCGAGGGTCGAGCCCGCGCTCAGGAGGACCAGCCCGACGAAGATGACCAGGCCGCCGAGCGGCGACCGGCGGCAACCAGCCGGAACGTCGCGCTCCGGCTCAGCCACGCCGATGGAGGAGCGGGATCCGGAACAGGTCCCAGGCGACCCGGAGCGCCAGGCCCGGCCGGGCGCCGCATCCGCGAGCCGCGCTTGTCGGACCACTGGATCGGCACGACCGCGATCCGGTAGCCACGCCGCCGGGCGAGGTGGATCAGCTCGACGTCGAAGACGATGCTGGTGACCTTCTGGCGGCCGAACAGGTCCTGCGCGGCGGCCCGGGTGAAGCCCTTGAAGCCGCACTGGGTGTCCTTGACCGGCCCGACCACCCAGATCGAGGCGCCGGCGTGGAAGACCCGGCCGAGCAGCCGCCGGTAGCCCGGCTGGCGTCCGGCGCATGTCGCGGCCGTCGGGCTGGATCCGGCTGCCGAGGGCCACGTCGTGATCGGCCAGGGCCGCGACGAGCTTGGGCAGCTGGTCGGGCGGCGTGGCCATGTCCGCGTCGGCAAAGACGACCAGGTCCGAATCGGCGGCCAGCATCCCGGCCCGGACGGCCGCGCCCTTGCCGCCGTGGGGCACCTCGAGCAGGTCGAGGCGCAGGCCGGCCGGCGGGCCGACTGAACTCGGGCCGGGCGCGAACGAGGGCGGCCGTCCCGTCGGTGCTGCCGTCGTCGACGACGAGGACGCGGATCCGACGGGGCAGCGCGCCGGCGCCGATCGAGCCCTCGCGTGCCGGCCCGTCGCGCCGTCGGAGGTAGCCGAAGAGCTCGTCGAGGGCCGAGCCCAGCCGGTCCTCCTCGTTGAACGCGGGCAGGACGACGGTCAGGCTGGCCGGCCCGGGCTGGAGCTCACGGCGCCGGCGTCAGGGAGCGCAGCAGGCCGGGCCCGATCTGGCGGCGACGGCGGCCCGAACAGGTGGCGGAGCAGGAAGTACTCGGGCAGCGGATGGTCGTCGGTCACCAGCGGTCCGTCGCCGGCGAACTTCTTGACCTGGTCGCCCTGGATCCAGACGAGCGCGGGGATCTCGGCCGCCCAGCCGGCCGCGTCGTGGGCCGGCGAATCGAAGGCCGACGAGAGATCCTCGACGATCCCCGGCCGGGCGAGGACGGCCTGGATCGCCGCCGGATCGAAGCTGATCGGCTGGTCCGAGCCGAGCATGTACAGGCCGTAGCCGCCGGCTCCGAAGGCGATGATCACGTGGGGGAAGACCGAGGCGTACGTCCGGACGTGGTCCTTGAACTCGTCGAGGGTCTGGCCGTACGGGATCCACTGCATCATCACCCCGCCCGGCTTCAGGCGGGCCTTCGCGGCCTGGTAGAACTCGAGCGAGGAGATGACCGACACGCCGGCCGTCTCGATCGGCGGCGGCGGGTCGACGACGATGATGTCGTAGTGGTCGGTCGTCAGCTCGACGTGGTTGCGGCCGTCGGCGATCGACGATCTTGCCCTTCGGGTTGGCCAGGACCGCCGGGGCGTCGGGGTAGAAGACGCCGAACATGTCGGGCACCGACGGCACGAGCTCGACGGCCGTGGCGGTCAGGCCGGCGTTCAGGGCGGCCCGCCAGGCCGAGCCCATCCCGAAGGCGACCGTCAGGTCGGTCGCCGAGGTCGGCCGCAGGATCAGGGGCAGGATCGGCATCAGCTTGATGTCGACCGTCAGGAAGGTCATCGAGGTGCCGGTCACCCAGAGCTGCGGGTAGCCCTGCTCGACCCCGGCCTGGACCGACGCGATGTCATCCTCGGCCGTCCGATCGACGATCGCCGCCGTCGGTCCGGATCCGGGTGATGTTCGGATCGACGAACACGCTCCCGGCGGCCAGCGCGACGACGAGGAGCCGCGGCCGTCGGCACGCCGCCGGCCCGCCGGTGACCCAGCGCGGCAGCGCGATCCGTCGATCCGCCCGCCGAAGGCCAGGGCGATGCCCATCGCCGCATTGAGCAGGGCGATCAGGCCGAGCGCGACCGGCGAGCCGACGAGGGGGATGACGACGAACGGGACGAGGAACGTGCCGGTGATCGCGCCCAGCGTGTTGGCCGACAGGAGCAGGCCCGAGTTCGCCGCCGACGTGGCCCTCAGGATCGGCGATCAAGGCCGAAGCCGCCGGGAAGGTCAGGCCCATCACGAACGTCGCCGGCAGGACGACGATCACGACCGGCAGGGCGAAGTCGGTGAACAGGCTGCCGAAGTTCGTGGTCAGCGACAGAAGCCCGCTCGAGTCCTCCTCGACTGATCACCAGGACCATCCCGATCGAGGACCAGCAGGGCGATCGACCACCTGGCCGAGCGCCAGCAGGTTGATCGTCCGGATCCGGGTCCGGAAGACGTTGAAGACGACGGCGCCGAGCGCCAGGCCGACCAGGAAGATCGCCAGGATCGTCGTGAAGACGTAGGTCGAGTCGCCGGTCCCCGAGGCCAGCAACCGGGTCCACAGGACCTGGTAGCCGAGCGAGGTCAGGCCCGAGACGTAGGCCACGATCAGGGCCAGCCGGACCCGCGGCCGGGGTCCGGCCACGGGCGAGCTCGGAGTCGGCGGCCATCCGGACATCGGCCGGGTCGAGCGGCGCGGCCGAATCGAGCTGGGCCCCCGGCGCCAGTCGAGGACGAGCGCCGCCAGGCCGGCGATCGCCGAGCAGGCCGCGCCGACCAGCAGGGTCCCGGTCAGGCCGAGGAGCTCGATCAGGACGAAGCCGGCGGCGATCGTGCCGACGATCGCGCCGAGGGTGTTGGCCGCGTACAGCCGGCCGAACGACGAGCTCGAGGTTGGCGGGGTCACGGGACAGGTGGCGGGTCAGGGTCGGCAGCGTCGCGCCCATCAGGATCGTGGCCGGGCCGAGCGCCAGCGAGCGACAGCCCGAAGCGGATCAGCGCGAGGACGCTGTCGTTGCCCTCGAGGCTCTCGAAGGCACCCCGCGTACACGTCGTGCAGGAGCCGGAAGGTGAACGGGGTCAGGACGACCACGACGACCAGGATCAGCTCGAGCAGGCCGTACATCCGGAGCGGCCGGCGGGCCCGGTCGGCGATCCGGCCGCCGATCACGCTGCCGATCGCGATCCCGCCGAAGAAGCCGGTCAGGATCGCCGATACGGCCTGGGTCGTGTTGCCGAAGACGAGGACCAGCTGGCGGGCCCAGACGACCTCGTAGATCAGCCCGGCGGCTCCGGACAGGATGAAGATCGCCAGGACGGGCCAGCGACGGCTCACGCGGCAACTCCTTCATGGAGATTCGTCCAGGCCGCTCGCGGGACGGCCAGGGTCGTGACCAGGATGGCGACCGTCCAGAGCGGCAGGAAGAGGACGACGGCGAGCGATCCGATCGCTGCCAGGAGGACCGCCGGAGCCCGGGCAGCGGCGGCGAGCGGTCGGACGGCCAAGAGCAACAGGATAGCCCCGTAGGCCATCGTGTACGGGGCGACCAGGAGCCCGACGCACAGGCAGGCGATGAAGCCGGGCGTCTCGCCCCGGCCCAGGGCGAGCCCGGTCGCCGCGACGGCAAGAGCCATCAGCGGCCAGGCCACGATCGCCGGGAAGACGGCGCCCAGTGCCTGGTTGCCGGCCTGGAGGGGACCCACGCTGGCCTGGTGGAGGAGCACGTTGAACCAGTCGCCATACGCCGCCGGCCCCAGGAGGACCAGGCCGAGCAGGGTCAGGACGGCGGCCGTCAGCGCGGCGGCCAGGAGCGCCCGTCTCCGGTAGACGACCATCCAGATCAGGATCGGAATGATCGCCGGCTTGGGCACCGTCGCCAGGATCAAGCCGAGAGGCAGGCCCTCAAGGTAGCCGTCGCCTCGCCAGGCAACGATCGCGACCGCCGCCAGGATCAGGACCGAGACCTGTCCGAGCATCAGGTCCTCGACCGCTGGGGATGAACGCGACGGCCGCGATGACGACGAGGATCGCATCGGGCCGGGTGAGATGACGCGTCTCACGGGCCACGCCGGCAACGATCAGCCCGACCCGAGCCAGCAGCCAGCCCCATACGGCGACGATCGGTGGCAGCCATGCCGCAGCGGGCCAGGTGAGCGCCGCGGCGAGCGGCGAGTAGAGGTATCCCCGATCCTGGCCGAACGTGCCGTTGGCGAGGGCGAGGGCGGCCCGCAGGCTGCGGTCGCCGTCAACCGACCAGACATCCGCGGCGATCATGCCCGCGATCGCCAATCCGAAGATCGCGTTGAACGCCGCGATCGCCAGGATTCGGGGGTCGATCGCCAATCGGGGCGCCGACGGAGCGAGCGAGCGGCTGGAGCTCAGGCCCACGAGACGCGCCCGGTGCGTGCTGTCACCATTCAAGGCAGCATCTCACGCCGGTGGTCCGGGCCGCCACCACCCATGGGTACGCCCGCCCGGACCTTGACGGACGTTCCGAGTGGTCTGATCGTGGCCGGGTGCTGATTGCCCCGTCGACGGCAGGTCCAGGGTGCCCGGCGACGGTGACCGGGTGACGCGCCCCGGGCGGGAGCTCGCCGACGACCCGCTTGCCCGGCTGCGCCTCAGCCCCCGCGGCCGGCGGCTCCTGGAGCTGACCTCGATCGGTGCCGCGCTGGTCCTGGGCCTGGTCGGCCTATTCGTGCTGGTCTTCCACCTGCTGACGGATCCACTGGCCGACGTCCACGCCTACTACGACGCGGCCGGCCGCCTGAATGCCGGACAGCCCCTGTATGTCGTCGGCGGCGATGTGGACAGCCCGGGCTTCTATCGCTATCCGCCGCTCCTGGCCGTCCTGTTCCGACCCCTCGCGCTCCTCCCGTTCCAGGCCGCGGCACTGATCTGGGAGGCACTCGTCATCGCTGCCCTGGCGCTCACGGTCTGGCGCCTTGGTGCCCGACGGCGGAGCACCTGGCTCGCGATCGGGGTCCTGGCCGGGCCGATTGCCTGGTCGGTCACGATCGGCCAGGCGCAGGTGATCGTCACCCTCCTGCTGGCTCTGGGCAACCCGGCTTCGGTCGCCCTCGCCGCGCAGCTCAAGCTCCTCCCAGCGCTGGTCGCCTTGTACTGGATCGGCCGCCGGGACTGGCAGCGCCTCGGCCGGTTCATTGCCTGGACGCTGCTGCTGGTCCTGGCCCAAGTCATCGTCGAACCAGGCGGGACGATGGCCTTCCTCGGCAACACGAACCTGGGCCAGGTCGGCCAGGTCAACAACCTCTCGCCCTATGCCCTGTCACCGGTCCTGTGGGCCATCTTCGTGGTCGCCGGGGTGATCCTCGCCCTCCGGCTGGCTCCGTCGCGGTACGGCTGGATCGCAGCGATCGCGGTCTCGGTCCTGGCAACCCCGCGACTCCTCGAATACATGTTCATGACGTTCCTGGCCGGGCTTCGCGATCCAGGGCGGCCGGGCGGAGCGCCGTCCGGAGCCACTCCCGCCAGGAGCGCCGCGGCGCCGAGCGCTGGGTCCATGCCAGAGTGAGGGCGTAGACCGAGATCGCGAATGGCGGCCCAAGGTGCTGGGGCACTGCCAGCAGCACAGCAAGCAGCGGCGTGATGACCGGCAGGGCAAAGCTCGAATAGAAGAATTCCGACGCCGGCCAGGCCATCGGCACGGCCAGCCAGCCGGCCGTCCGGAGGTCCTTGTACCAGGCGATCGAGAGCAGCGGCAGGACGCCGAGCAGAACCAGTCCGCCGGTCAGGCTCCAGCCGGACTGGGCTTCGGTCATCAGCCGCGAGGTCGTGGCTCCGAATGTCGAAGCCCACTGTTGCCACAGCCCAGGGGCCACCAGGATCGTCGCCACGAACAGCGCGATTGCCCCGGCAATCTCGCGCCACCGCCGCTCACCGAACATCGGGACGAAGGCGTAGACCTTGAACGCAGGCGCCAGCCAGCCGCCGCCCAGCACCAGCAATGCGAACAGGACCACGTGGGGGTTGGCCACGGCGATGGCCTCGTTGACCGGCGGGAAGAGGAGCCACCACAGGGGCAGGCGCAGGCGGCGCAGGACGAGGATCGACGCGATGACCGAGAGGACGATCCCCAGGTAGCCGGCGAGCTGGGGGCCCAACGAAACCAGCGGGGCATACACCAGGACCGTCGGCGGCAGCCCCGCAAAGTGATACGGGTTGCCACCTGCGCCGATCAGCGAAAACGACCAGGGATCGCCGCCGGTCAGCCAGTTTCTGGCGGCCCCTACCGCGAGCTCAGTATCGAAGCCCGGCACCCAGGGACCAATCAATGACGTCCAATGCGAGATCGTCGTCAGCAGGAACCAGACGGGCAGGCCGTAGCGCCCGACGAGCGTCCGGACCCAGGGTGAGTTGAACGGGTAGGGCCACTGCTCCGGCGTCAACGATCTGATCCGGCGCCCCAGTCGAATTCGGCGCGGCGTGCCCGCCGGCTGTCGTGCTCATGTGCCGCGAGGATTGCACGGGGTCTGGTCCTAGTGCTACTACCCTTGGGTACCGCCGCGACTCGATCGGCCGGACGTCAATGGGCGTCGGCGTGTGCCTGGCGCAACTCGGCGGGCACGAGCCTGTACCTTCGGCCGATTGCGCCAGCCGGTCCTCGTGCCGATCTTTCGCGACTGATGGATGAATCGAGCGCGCCTGCCCGCCGGACCACCGTCGGGCTGTGAAACACAGACCCGAGCTTGACGGCCTGCGCGGAATCGCGATCCTCGCGGTGCTGGCCTCGCACGCCCAGGTGCCTGGCGTATCGCTGGTCGGTGGGCTAGCCGGAGTCACCTTGTTCTTTGCCCTCTCGGGCTACCTGATCACGGGGCTGCTGCTCGCGGAGTGGGACGCCAGGCAGCAGATCGACCTTCGGCGCTTCTACCTGCGACGCGGACTTCGGCTCTTCCCGGCGCTGGCGGTTGTCGTCGTGGCTGTCGTGATCGGCTCGGCTCTCGGCATCTGGGTAGCGGTCGGCGGCGATGTCGACGTTCGCTTCGCCATCCCGGTCGTCATCCTCTACCTGAGCGACTTCGTCGTCGCCGGCGGGCGGCTCGGTGTTCTCGGCCACACCTGGTCGCTCGCGGTTGAAGAGCAGTTCTACCTGCTCTGGCCATTCATCCTGATCCTCGCCCTGAGAGCTGCCGATCGCCGTTCGATCGCGGCCGCCGCCATCCTCGTGGCCGTGCTGGTTACGCCGTGGCGGGCGGTGCTGGTCATGACCGGTGACCTGGCCCACGCCTGGTGGTGGCCGGACACGCACGCCGATGCGCTGCTGCTCGGCTGTGCGGTCGCGCTACTCGCAGTCCGTCTGCCGTCATGGGCCGGGTGGCTCGGACTGGCCGGGATTGTCTTGACCCTCGTCGCCTGGCAGCCAGACGGCGCGATCGCCTGGTTCGCACCGATCGCCACGATCGCCTCGGTGCTGGCGGTGGCGGGCTGCCCAGCGGCGCTGCGCTGGTCACCACTCGCTTACATCGGTCGGATCAGCTACGGCATCTACCTGTGGCACTACCTGCTGATCTGGTGGGGGCTGCCATGGCCGGTCGTCGTCGGGATCTCAGTCTTGGTCGCCAGCCTGTCATACGCCTTGATCGAACGGCCGTTCCTGCGCCTGAAGGATCGCCTGCGCCCACTGCCCGGGGCGCCGGTCGAGGCCGCGACCGCGACCTGATCGTCTGTCGATCCACCCACGGCCCAACTTGACGGCGGACGGCTGGGGCCGGATCGTGCCAGGGGTGGCGAAGCGGACAACCCTTGGTGCGGCGGTCGGCTGTGCCCTGTTGCTCGTGTTCGTAGTCGCCGACGCGCTCGATGCCAGCCTGAATTGGGCCACTCTGCGGGGCCAGGGCGGCGTGGACTACCAGCTCTACATGAGTGCGGCAACGGCATGGCTCCACGGCGGGCCATTTTTCGAGCCGTACCAGCTGGCCGGGCCCTATCAGATCAGCGCCGGCGACATCCTCTATCCGCCAGTCGCCCTGATCCTGTTCGTGCCGTTTACCGTCCTGCCCGCCATCTTGTGGTGGCTGATCCCGTTGGTCGGCGTGACCTTCATGCTCATCAGGCTGCGTCCCCGGCGCTGGGTATGGCCGCTCCTGGCAGCCTGCATCGCCTGGCCGACGACGCCGCTCAAAGTGCTGACCGGCAACCCGGTGATGTGGGCCGTCGCTGCGCTGGCCCTCGGCGTCCTGTACGCGTGGCCCAGCGTCCTGGTCCTGATCAAGCCCAGCCTCTTCCCGTTCGCCCTGTTCGGCGCTCGAAGCCGGAGCTGGTGGATCGCCCTCGCCGCCTTCGTGGCGGTCAGCGTCCCGTTCGGCTCGTTGTGGGTCGATTGGGCTCGGTCGATCGTCAATGCCCAGGGTGGCGGACTCGCCTACTCGAGCCTCGAGATCCCGATGCTCGCCCTGCCCCTCATCGCCTGGGTCGGGCGAACGAGTCCGGGAGCCTCACCAAGGCGTCAGCCTTCCTGAGGCCGGGCGCCCGTGCGCGGCGAGAGGCGTCCGCCGCGACGCGGGGAGCCATGAACGTCAGGTGCCGATGGGCACCGATTCGCCACGTGAGCCCAGTACTATCGGGGCATGACTTCCATTGGTGCCACGAACTCTGCGGCCCAACGGCCGGAGGCGATCAGGCTCATTCGCCTCATCCCGGCACTTCAAATGGGGCTGTTCCTGGGGCTGCTGGTCCCGTTGCTGGCTTTGTTGATGGCCGAACTTTGGGCGATGTCCCACAACCCGACGATTTTGGCGATGGCAGGCGCTGACTACCGGTTGTACATGGATGCCGCCTCGAGGTGGCTCGGCGGCGGCTCGCTCTATCCATCGTCGCAGCTCGCGGGGGCATACACCGACGTGATCCGACCGGTGCTGTACCCACCACCGGCGATGGTGCTGTTCGTACCATTTACGGTTCTCGCGCCAACGGTCTGGTATGGCGTACCGGTGGCGATCACGATCGCGATCGTGGCCTGGCATCGACCGAGCAAGTGGGGCTGGCTGCTGATGGGCGCCACCTTCGCGTCGTTTCCCATGCTGTTTCTGCCGTACGTCGCGGGCACGCCGACGATCTGGATCGTTGCCTTCTTCGCGATCGGCACTCGCTGGCCTTGGGCGGCTGCCCTGGTGCTGCTCAAGCCCAGCCTGTTTCCCTTTGGCCTCCTCGGCATACGAGACCACCGCTGGTGGGTCATCGCCGGACTGCTCGGTCTCGTCAGCCTCGTCCTGTGGCCGCTCACAGCGGACTGGGTCCGCTCAGTGACGGATATGACCGGCGAAAGAGCGGGCCCGTTCTACTCGCTTGAGAATGTTCCGATCATGGTCGTGCCCCTGTTTGCGTGGCTCTTCGGAAGGCACGCGCCGCGGGCCAATGCGGCCGCCCTGAGGATGCCTCGCATCTGGGCGAGAGAACTACGGAGCGTGCGACAGCACGGGTCGCCGGCCCCGATGCATCGCGAAGCGTGAGGGCGGTCGAGGGTACGATCGTTGGGTTGCGGCGGCGCCCCACCGGCTGCAGCGTTCGCAGTCGATGTCAGAGATCGGTCGACTCCTGCACGTCCGCGCCGTGCGCCGACTGGGGGCGAAGCCCATGACCCGCATCCAATGAATGCGTTTACGGTCGGCAGCGCGCCAAATCGCCTGCTCCGATTCGGGCTTGGCCATCCTGACGCTGATGATGTGCCTGATCGCCGCGCGCAACCTGGTCCTCCACTACCCGTGGGGCGTGGACGTGGTGATCCCGCTCAAGGCCGCGACGCGCTGGCTGGCGGGCGGCCAGCCGTACCTCGCCTCGAGCTTCCTGAATGGGCCGGGCTACGACCTGCCCTACCTCTATCCGCCGTTCGTGCTGCCGTTCGTGGCCCTGTTCACGAGCCTGCCCCAGGCGCCGGTGATCGTGGCCTGGTTCGGGCTGAGCGTGGCGGCGACCGTCTTTGCCTGCCGCCGGCTGGCGATCCCGTGGCCGATCATCCCGTTCCTGTTCGCCTGGCCGCCGTTCACCGAGGGCCTGCTGGGCGGCAATGTCCAGGTGGTGATCTTCGCCGCCTTCGTCGCGTTCCTGTGGCGGGCGCCGCGGGCCGGCGAGGCGCGGCCGGGCTTCCAACCGCTCGAGCACGACCCGGCCGGCACCGACCGCCCCGGCCGGCGGGGCTGGCTCCAGGACGGGATCCTGGCCACCGCCGTCGGCGCGCTCAAAGCATCCCAGGTCCAGCCCTGGCTGTACCTCCTGCGCCGGAACTGGCGGGCCGCGCTGACCGGCGCGCTTGTGGTCGTGGCGCTGGTCGTCCTCAGCCTGCCGATCCTGGGAACCCAGGTCTGGTTCGATTGGCTGGCCCAGCTGGGCCGGGCCAATGATCCCAATTGGATCGTGGCCGGAGCCGGGATCGCCCGCTCGTTTCCGTGGTGGGTGGGCGATCTCGTGGTGCTCGTCTCGATGGCCCTCGTGGCGATCGTCCCCAACCGCCATGCCGGCGCCTGGATCGGCCTGCTGGCGGTGATCGGCTCGCCCAGCCTGCGCGTCTTCGGCCTGCTCTTCGCCCTGCCGGCGATGCTCGTGATCCGGCGCGAGATCGCCCTGATCGCCGGCCTCCTGATCGCGACCTACACGTTCGAGGGCTGGTGGCTGGCGATCGGCCTGGTCAGCGGCACGCTCCTCCTCGGGGGCCGCCTGCCCTGGCTCCTCGAACCGCGGGCCGAGCCTGATCCCGCACCGGCCGCAACAGCCGAGACGCCGGCCGGTGGCCTCCCGGCGACCGCCTGAGGGCTACTCCGGCGGCCGCGCCGAGGACGACGTCGAGCGAGGTCAGGCCGGGCCGCCGGCCGGCGATCGGCCAGAGGGCGGCCAGGATCGCGAAGCCGGTCGGCCACAGGATCGGCAGGCCGAGGGTGGCCGCCACCGGGACAGTCCAGGCGCGATCCGTCCGGCCGCCCCAGGCGACCAGCACGGCCGCGGCCGGCAGCCGCAACCAGAGCGGGATGCCGATCGAGAACTGGTCGAGCGGCGCGCCCGTCGCCGTCTTGAGGATGTCGTCGGTCAGCCAGGCGCGCCACAGCGACCCGTCGAAGACCAGCGAGATCGCGACCAGGAGAGCGGTCACGCCGAGGGCGATTCCCAGCTTGCGCCACTCGCGCCGGACGGCGAACCAGATCAGGCCGACGCCGGGGGTCACCTTGGTCAGGATCACGAAGGCCCAGGTCGCCGGCCAGCGGAAGCCAAGGACGATCGCCACGGCGATCAGCAGGTGGACGTTGCCGTGGTACAGCTCGAGGGCGACCGGCGGGCAGGCCAGGACGACCAGGCTCGAGCGCCAGCCGAGCCAGATCAGGGTGGCGACCAGGCCGGCCGACCACAGCCACAGGAAGCTGTACCAGGACAGTCCCGCGAAGGGCGCGAAGAGGCGCACGATCACCGGGGTATAGGTGAACGCGCCCAGGCCGCCGGCCGACTGGCTGTAGGGCGCGGCCGGGTCCAGGTGCCAGTAGGCGTAGGCATCGAAGCCGAACGTGCGGGTGACGGGCGCAACGACCACGAACAGGTAGGCCGCGAACAGCAGGCCGGCAATCACCAGCCCGTCGCGCACGGCTCGGCGGATGGCCGGCGACCGCGAGATCACCGGCAGGGCGGCTTCCACCCGCCGATCGTAGTCCCTTCTGCGGCCCCACCAGACCGTACCGGAGTGCCGGGGCAGGACCTCCTGCGTAGGTCATTCGTACCGGTCGAAAGAGCCATGACCCGGTGCTACGGTGCACCGGATGCGCTCCACCCTCATCCGGGCCCTTGGTCTGTTCGTCCTCGCGCTCGCGGTGCGGGTCCTGCTCCTGATCCTCTATCCGGACCCGGCGTACGTCGATTCGTACTACTACGTCAACGTCGCCCGGGCCCTCAGCGCGGGCCACGGCTTCTCGATCGACTTCATCTGGACGTTCGTCGACGTCGGCGGCCACCTGCCCGCAAATCCCGTCCTGCCGATCCCGAGCAACGCCCACTGGATGCCCCTGGCCAGCCTGGTCCAGGTGCCGTTCATCCTGGCCCTGGGCGCCACCGCCTTCGCCTCGGCCCTGCCCTTCGCCCTGATCGGCGCGTTGGCGGCACCCCTGACCTGGGCCTTCGCCCGGGAGGCTGGCTGTCGCCCGTCGGTCGCGCTTGGTGGCGCGGTCCTCGCCGCGGTGCCGGCGGCCCTGACGCCGTTCATGGCCCAGCCTGATAACTTCGCCCTCTTCCAGGTCCTGGTCCTGGCCGCCCTGTGGCTCGGTGCCCGCGCCCTGCGCGGCGACGCCCGGGCATTTGCCGCGACGGGGATCCTGGTCGGCCTGGCCACCCTGGCCCGCAACGACGGGGTCCTGGTCGGGGCTGCCCTGGCCCTGGTCTGGGCCTGGTCGCGGGTCCGCTT
Source organism: uncultured Chloroflexia bacterium (assembly GCA_963735455.1). Taxonomy (GTDB): domain Bacteria; phylum Chloroflexota; class Limnocylindria; order Limnocylindrales; family CSP1-4; genus Palsa-1033. The sequence goes on along the minus strand of CAVTKZ010000005.1, from coordinate 26,602 downwards.
CCGGCGGGCCCGGCTGGGCGGCAAGTTCGCCCCGCAGCCCCTGCCGATCTGGTCGGCGCTCGTCGCCGCGGTCCTCTTCGTGCTCGTGATGGCCCCCTGGGAGTTGCGCCAGCTGGCCGTCTTCGGCAGCCTGTCGCCGTCGTCGTCAACCGGCCGGATCCTGTTCATCCGCTCGATCGACGAGCTGAACAGCATCACCGGCACGCCCACCCTGAGCACCTTCCTGGCCCAGGGGATCGGGCCCCTGATCGCCAGCCGGCTGACCGGCTTCTTCGAGGCGATCGTGATCTTCAGCGTCCTGGTCGGCGGGATCATCCTGACCCCGTTCATGGTGGTCGGCGCCTGGCTCCGGCGGGGCTCGGCCGACTTCCTGCCCTACCTGCTCTACGCCGGCCTGCTGTTCGCCTTCTCGGGACTTGTCTCGGCGGTCCACGTGCCCAACGGCACGTTCATCCACTCGGGCGCGGCCCTCGCCCCGCAGGCCTACCTCCTGGCCCTCGAGGCGGTCGTCGCCGTGGTCGCCTGGATCGCCCGCCACCGGCCCAGCTGGAACGCCGAAACGGCGGGCCGGGGCTTCGCCGCCGGCCTGGTCGGGATCAGCCTGCTCGGCGCGGTCTATTTCACCAACAACGTCCACGACACGTGGGCCCGGGAGCGGGACCTCGACCAGGCCGTCGGCGCGGCCCTGGGCGCCCACGGGGCCGCGCCCAGCGACGTGGTGATGAGCCTCGACACGGGCGCGATCAAGTACTGGACCGGCCACCCGGGCGTGGTCGCCCCGAACGACCCGATCACGACGATCGAGTCGGTGGCCCGCGCCTATGACGTGCGCTGGCTGTACGTCGAGCGCTCGAACAGCGTCCCGGCGCTCGGCCCGGTGCTCGACGGCAGCGGCCGGCCGGGCTGGGTGGGCCCGCCGGTCTGGAGCGTCACCGGGACCGCCGCCACGATCGACGCCGGCCTCTATCCGATCTGCTTCACCACCAACGACCCGCGCTGCGTGGTCGTGGCGGCCGTAGGTGCCGGCTCGTGACCAGCCCATCCAGCTGGATGCCCAGCCGGCGCGAGGCGTGGGGCACCGTGGCGGCGCTGTTTGCGTTCGCCCTGCTGGTCCGCCTGGCCTTCGCCCGGACCGTGCCCTTCCCGACCCCCGAGGACACGGCCTACTACGTGATGGTCGCCCGCAACCTGGTTGGCGGTCATGGGCTGACGAGCGACGCCCTGTGGAGCTTCCAGACGCCACCGCTGTCGTTCCCGCGGCCGGCCTTCGAGGTCTGGCTGCCGCTGCCGACCCTGCTGATCGCCCTGCCGATGCTCGTCCTGGGCACCTCGTTCGCGGTCGCCCAGCTGCCGGCGCTGCTCGTCGGGGCCCTGCTGCCGGTGCTGGCCTGGCGCCTGGGGGCCGACGTGGCGGCCGAGCTTGGCCTGCCAGCCGGCCGGGCCCGGACCCTGGCCCTGGGCGTCGGTCTGACGGCCGCCGTCGAGCTGCCCCTCGTCCTGTTCAGTGCCCTGCCCGATTCGACCAGCGTCTTTGCCGCCCTGGTCCTCGGCGCCTGCCTCCTGATTCCCCGCCTCCTGCGCGATCCGCGGGGCGCCCGGATCTCCGACCCGCGCCTCCTTGGCCTGGGCGCCCTGATCGGGCTGGCCGCCCTGGCTCGCAACGAGGCCCTGTGGCTGGCCCTGGTCTGGGCCGGCCTGGCCTGGTTCACGGCCCGGGACCCGGCCGGCACCCGCCTGCCCCGGGCCGAGCGGCTCCGGCTGATCGTCGTCCCGGCCGTCGTTGCCCTCCTCGTCTTCGGACCGTGGATGGCCCGCGACTGGCTGGTCTTCGGCAATCCGCTGCCGGGCCAGGCGGCGGCCAACGCCCTGTCGGTGACCGGCTTCGACATCTTCGCCTGGAGCGATCCGCCGACCCTGGCCCGCTACCTGGCGGTTGGCGTCGGGACACTGGTCCAGATGCGGATCGACGGCTTCAGCCACAACCTGCTCAGCGTCCTCCTGGTGCCGAGCTTCCCGATCGGCCTGATCGGCCTGCTCCGGCTCCCCTGGACGGCGGGCATCCGGGCGCTCCGACCGCTGCTGCTCGTGTCGCTGCTGACCTTCTGGGTCACCACCCTGTTCTTCCCGGTGGCCACCACCTGGGGCACCTTCCTGCATGCCGCCGGCGCGGTCCACGTCCTGTTGATCGTGGCCTGCCTGCTGGGCCTCGACGCCCTCTTCGCCCGGGTCAGCAGCTGGCGCGGCTGGACCAACCAGGTCGCCTGGCTGGGGGCCACCCTCACGATCGCCAGCGCGATCCTGTTCAGCCTGACCCTGGCCGGCTACGGCGGGCAGAGCACCGAGGTGGCCAATCGCTACCAGGCGCTCGAGGCCCAGATGGCCGCCATCGGCAAGCCCCTCGATCCGGCCGCCGGGCCGGTGATCAGCGACTTCCCGATCTGGCTTGCCTACCAGGCCGGCGTCCACACCCTGGCCCTGCCCGACGAGCCGCCCAGCTCCGTCGTCGACCTGGCCAGTCACTTTCCGGGGACCCACTACCTGGTGATCAGCGACGAGCACGGCAGCTGGCCGGCCGTCCTGTCGAGCACCGACGCCGACGTGGGCTGCTTCCACGAGGTCGCCCTGGGTGTGCCTCCGGACGCCGGCGCGGCGGCCGCCCTGAAGGGCACCCAGGTCTTCGAGATCGGGTGTGCGCCATGAGCGGCCCTCTATACTCGGCGGACATGGACGGCACGCGCGCCGAGGCACGGGACGGGCGGATCGACGAGCTGCATGCCGAGGCCAAGGCGGCGGTTGGCTACGCTGCGGACACGCTCCGCCAGATCGCCGACCGCTATCGCCTCGTCCAGCACGAAGAGCTGGTCCGGCTGCAGGCCGTGACCGACGACTTGCGCGCCGACGAGCGGCGCAAGCCGGGCAGCGCCAGCGACGCCGCCTCGTCCGATGCGGCCGCTGCGCTGGCGGCCGAGGCCGGCGCCGAAGACGGCCGGCGGCGGGCCCTCCAGCTCGATGCCGAGAACCTGACCACCTCGGCCGGCCAGCACCAGTCGGAGCTCAACCGGCTGGACGTCGCCCTGCGCAGCCTCGAGCGGATCTGGTTGTTCCTGGAGCGCGACGATGCGACCCTGATCAACGACACGGCCGCGGTGGCCAGCTCGACCGAGCTGAACATGCGCATCGTCGAGGCCCAGGAGTCCGAGCGGCTGCGGCTCGTCCGCGAGGTCCACGACGGCCCCGCCCAGGCCCTCTCCAATGCGATCTTCCAGCTCGATTACGTCGAGCGGGTCATCATCGAGGACCCCAACGTTGCCGCTCATGAGCTGGAGCTGCTGGGCGCCCGACTGCGCCGCGAGCTGGGCGACGTGCGCGGCTTCATCAGCCAGCTCCGGCCGCCGCTGCTGGCCGAGCTCGGCCTGGAAGGCTCGATCGGCGACGCGCTCGAGACCTTCACGCGCGCTGACCGGGATCCCGGTCGTCACCGACATCGGGGCGCGGCGGCGAGGGACTCAGTGAAGCGGCCCAGACGGTCGCCCTGCGGATCGTCCAGGAGGCCCTCCAGAACATCCGCAAGCACGCCGCCGCCGAGAGCCGTCTCGGTCGCCACGCGGATCGAGGGCCTGCGATTGGGTCCTCGAGGTCCGCGACGATGGGCGCGGCTTCGACATCGGCTCGATGGCCGCCCGCGGGCGGCGCAACTTCGGGCTGCAATTCATGCGCGAGCGAGCCGAGCTGGTCGGTGCTCGTTTTGAGGTTGGTTCCAGGCCCAATGGGGGCACCATCGTGACCTTGGCAATCCCGCTCCAGAAGGAGAACGAATGACCGCAATGGACTACCTGGGCCCGGATCGGCGACGGGGCGGACCCGATCGCCGGACGGTCGGCGAGATCACCAAGATCCTGCTCGTCGACGACCACGCCCTGTTCCGGATGGGCATGCGTGGCCTGCTCGAGCGCGAACCGGACTTCGAGATCGTGGGCGAGGCCCAGGACAGCCGGGGCGCAGTCGACCTGGCCATGGAGATGTCGCCCGACATCGTCCTGATGGACCTCTCGCTGCCGCCTCCCGGCGGGATCGAGACGACCCAGCGGATCAAGCGCGAGCTGCCCTCGGTCGGGATCATCGTGCTGGCCGTCAGCGAGGACGAGGACGCCCTGTTCGACGCGATCAAGGCCGGCGCGGCCGCCTTCATCCTCAAGGATGTCGGCCCGGACGACCTGGTCACGATCATCCGCCGGGTGACCGCCGGCGAGTACCTGATCAACGACAAGGTCTTCGCCAAGCCGGCCGTCGCCAGCCGGGTCCTGAAGGAGTTCCGCGAGCTGGCCGTCTATGGCCAGGAAGCGGCCCCGATCTTCGCCCCGCTGTCACCGCGCGAGGTCGAGATCCTCGACAACATCGCCCAGGGGATGACCAACAAGCAGGTCGCCTACGCGCTGTCGATCAGCGAGCAGACGGTCAAGAACCACATGTCGAGCATCCTGCGCAAGCTCAGCGTCAACGATCGAACCCAGGCCGTCGTCTACGCGATGCGCCAGGGCTGGATCAGGATGCCCGAGGATTGACCGAGCCCCAGCCGGCGGCGTCCAGCGATCCCGGCGCGTTTGCCGATCGGATCGCGACCGAGCTTGCCACCCTCGACTCCGAACTGGTCGAGATCGACCTGCTCATCCAGCAGGCCCGCTCGGAGGCCGACCGCCACGAGATGAAGCGGAGCCAGACCGCTGACCGGGTGGCGACCCTCCGGGGTGCCGCCACGCCCAACCCGACCGACCTCGCCGAAGCCGCCGGGCAGCTCGTCCAGCTGACCCGCCGGGCGGTGATGATGGAGTCCCAGGTCGACGTCCTGCAGGGCAAGCAGAAGGCCCTCGGCCGCTACCGCGAAGCCCTCGAGCGCTACGGCGGCCAGCTCCGCGAGCTCGCCGGCAGCGGTGGCTGGGCCAGGCCGAGCGGTGGGCCGAGCCCGGCGAGTGGCCCGGGGTCGGGCGGCATGGCGGCTGACGGCGACGATCCCGGCGGCGCGTCTCACCGGATCGTGCTGACCGCGCAGGAAGACCTGCGCCGCGATATCGCCCGGGCGATGCACGATGGGCCGGCCCAGAGCCTGACCAACATCGTCCTCCAGGCCCAGATCGTCGATCGCCTGGTCGATCGCGACCCCGTCCTGGCGCGGACCGAGGTCAAGGCCCTGATCGCGATGGTCCAGACGACGCTCGAGGCGACGAAGGCGTTCATCTTCGACGTGCGACCGATGGTCCTTGACGACCTGGGCCTGGTGCCCACCCTCCGGCGGACCGCCCGCGAGCGCGGCCGGCGGGCCCAGATCGCTGTCGATTTCGACTCGATGGGCACCGATCGCCGGCTGGCGATGGAGCTCGAGAGCGGTCTCTTCCGGATGATCGACCAGGCCCTCGCCGGTTTCCTGTCGACCGCCCCGCGGCGCGTGCTGATCCGGCTCGACTGGGGTGACCAGATCGAGGCCCGGATCGCCGCCCACGGCGAGGCGCCGGCCGCCCGAAGCGAGGCGGCCGCGCCGGCGGCCGACGGCACGACGCCGGTCGCCCTGACCCAGATGATCGATGACCGGCGGACGGCTGAGGCCGTCGGCGCGGCCGAGGCCCCGGCCAGCCACGTCCTGCCGGCCAAGGCCTGGCGCGAGATCCAGCAGCGGGCCTCGACCCTGGGCATCACCGCCGAGCTGCTGGCTGGCGGCACGGAGGTCCGCCTGGTCGCCAATTCGACCTTCGATGAAGAACCGGCCAGCGCTGCTGGCAGCCCAGCCGGCACGGCCGAAGACAGCTGATCGGGACGCCCGCCGGTGGCCGAGCCCGATGCCTCCCGGCGCAAGCCGGCCGCGATCGTGGATTACGCGATCATCGGCCTGCTGACCCTGGCCCTGATCGGCGTCCTGCTCGTCTTCTTCCGCGACCAGGTGGCGACGATCCTGGCCTGGATCACTGGCCTGATCGGCTGAACGGGTCATCGAATCTGGTACCAATGACCTAATCGACGGCTGCGTGGTGCCGGACGTATGGTTCCCCTGCCCTCGATCGGGGGTGGAACTTATCCAGGAGGCATCATCAGATGCAGCTCATCAACTCGTTCCTCGCGCGGCTGAACCGCGACGAGGAAGGTCAGGGCCTCGCCGAGTACGCCCTGATCCTCGCCCTTATCGCGATCGTCGCGATCATCGCCCTGATCTTCCTGGGCGGACAGGTCTCGAAGATCCTCAGCAACGTTGGTAATTCGGTCTAGGACCGCAGCTCGCCGTGAGCTGACCTTGATCAAGCGCCGGACCGGCATGCTCGGTCCGGCGTTTGTCGTTGGGCCTGCTTGACAGGCCCAACGACCCGTCTCTACCGTATCCCGGCCCTCGCCCCCGGCGAAGGGACCTCGAAGGAAAGGAGGTAGTGGACCACCATGACGAGCTACATTTCTGCACTCATCGCTTCGTTCCGATCCGATGACGAAGGCCAGGGCCTGGCGGAGTACGCCCTGATCCTCGCCCTGATCGCGATCGTTGCGATCATCGCCCTGATCTTCCTGGGCGGCCAGGTCTCGAAGATCCTGAGCCAGGTCGGCAACTCGGTCTAGGACCGTGCTCTGGCCGATCGAACCGACGGCCGGAGCGGCCTGCATGCACCGCTTTTCAATCGACCACGTCATTGACACCGCGCAGGGCTTTTTCTAGCCTGACGCGCGGTCCGGCTCCTGGACCCAGTTGAGTCCAGGAGCCAAACATTGCTACCAGCCCTCGTCCGCTGGCGGGGGACTTCGAAGGAAAGGAGGTACCGCATCACATGACGAGCTACATCTCTGCACTCATTGCTTCGTTCCGCTCCGATGACGAAGGCCAGGGCCTGGCTGAGTACGCCCTGATCCTTGCCCTCATCGCGATCGTCGCGATCATCGCCCTGATCTTCCTGGGCGGACAGGTCTCGAAGATCCTGAGCAACGTCGGTAATTCGGTCTAGGACCGCAGCTCGGCCGGCCACCGGGTCGGTCGATCATCGGGTCGAAACTGACGGGCGGCATCGTCCCTCTGGGGACGAGCCGCTCGTTCCATTTCGGTCCGGTCCGGGGTGGCGACGCACCAGCCGCGGGCGTCGTGGAGATCGACGCGGATCACCTTGCAGCAAGTTTGCGGTCCGCTTGATTTCCGGCCATTTCTTCCTAATGGTCCTAGCCCTTTGGTATAGTCGCGCGGCCTTTGGGCGGTGCTACAGTGGTGCCACTTGTCACACGGCTGGGGAGAGTAGTTTGAAGCGAACGAGTCGGGTGTTCCTGCTGGGTGGGATCATCCTTGCCATCATCGTTTTCGTTCTGATCATCCTGTTGTTCTCGAATGGGACCGGCGGGACAGGGTCAACAAATAACCCGCCTCCGGTAACGCAGCTGGACACGGTCTATGCGACCGTGGACATCTCGCTCGGAACGCAGGTCACCTCGGATATGGTCGCGACCCACAAGGTCGACGTGACCACCCGTTCGGCCACGGCCTTCAGCAACATCAATGACGTTGTCGGCCAGATCATCCGGACCACAGTGGTCGCCAACACGGACCTCAACGCATCGATGTTCGCGTCGAGCGGCATCGTGGCCTCGGTCACGCCCAACCTCGACAAGGGCATGCGGGCGATGTCGGTCCAGGTCGACCAGGTGACCGGTGTCGGCACCCTGATCCAGACCGGCGACCACGTCGACGTGATCATCGGCTTCGGCGGCTCCACCGCGGGCAGCACCTGCGGCACCGGCTTCCAGCTCGACAACGTCGATCCCAAGACGGGCGTCATCACGCCGGTCTCGGCCCTCGGCGGCTCGAGCATCAAGATGGTCGTCCAGAGCAGCAAGGTCGTCGGGACGCTCCTGCCCCCGCCGCCGGCCGCTCCCGCCAACTCCGGCGCCAGCACCCCTCCGTCCGGCACCAGCCTGAACGGGCAGCAGGAGATCGTCCTGCTGCAGGTGACGGCCCAGCAGGCCGAAGTCATTCGCTACGGTCAGGTGGACGGCTGCCTCAGCCTCGTCCTCCGCTCGCCCAAGGACTACGTCGACGCATCGACGCCTCCGAACCCGGTGGTGCCGCCGCTCGACCCGACGACGGGCGTGATCCTCAAGACCCTGGTCGATCAGTACGGCGTCCTGCCGCCACAGATCATCCAGGTGGTCCTGCCCAAGAAGTAGAACTCCCCTCGGAGCCTGAGGGTCGACGCGACCCTCAGGCTCTTCCCAGCCCCGCGGCCGGACGGGCGCGACAGATCCCTCACGGATCCCGCGCCCGTCGATCGCTCCGGGACGATGATCGATCCGTACGAAGGCCGACGAAGCGACCCAAATGGCAGACAAGATCCGCGTCCTCATCGTCGACGACATCACCGAGACCCGCGATCACCTGGCGAGGCTGCTTGGCTTCGAGAGTGACATGGAGATCGCAGGCCTGGCGGAGTCGGGTCGGCGCGCCATCGAGCTGGCCATCGCGCTGAAGCCCGACATCGTCCTGATGGACATCAACATGCCGGACATGGACGGGATCGAGGCGACCGAGCAGCTCTCGGCCCAGGTGCCGGGCGCGTCGGTCGTGATGATGTCGGTCCAGGGCGAAGCCGACTACCTCCGCCGGTCGATGCTGGCCGGCGCCCGGGAGTTCCTGGTCAAGCCCTTCAGCTCCGACGAGCTGACCTCCTCAATTCGCCAGATCTACGCTCGCGAGCGGGAGAAGCTCGAGCGCTTCCCGATCGCGGTCGCCGCTCGCGGCCGTCGTGCCCCGAGGTCGACCCCGGCCAGGTCATCGCGGTCTTCGGCCCGAAGGGCGGCATCGGCCGGACCACGATCGCCGTCAACCTGGCCGTTGCCGCAGCCTCCGAGCTCGGCCAGCGGACCGCCCTCGTCGACGGCTCGTTCCAGTTCGGCGACGTCGGCGTCCTGCTCAACCTCAATCCCAAGAACAAGTCGATCGCCGATCTCGCGCCCGACCTCGAGGCCGGCCTCGAGCTCGAGTCGATCGACCCATTCCTGACGGTCCATTCCTCGGGCGTCAAGGTCCTCCTCGCACCGCCGACCCCGGAGATGGCCGAGCTGGTCACCGCCGTCGGCGTGCGCAAGGTCCTCGAGATGCTCCGCCGGACCAACGACCTGATCATCGTCGACTGCTCGTCGTCGATGACCGACACGACCCTGGCCATTCTCGACCAGGCCGATGTGATCCTGACGATGCTCACCCTCGAAATCACGAGCATCAAGAACATGCGCCTGTTCCTGGAGGTGACCGACCAGCTGGGCTACGAGTCCAGCTCGATCAAGCTGGTCCTCAACCGGGCCGACTCGACCCTCGGGATCCGCGTCGCGCGACGTCGAACAGTCGATCGGCCGCAAGGTCGACCATACAATCGTGAGCGACGGTCGCAGTGTGGTTTACGCTCTGAACCGCGGGATCCCGTTTTTCATGAGCAACCGGGAGGCGCAGGTGTCGCAGGACATCCTGCGACTCGCAACGTCATTGACCAAGGACGAGCGTAAGACGGCCACCGAGGGCGCCCGCAAGGCGACGCCTGCCAAGAAGAGCCTGTTCGCATGGCGCTAGCAATCATCAGCCCGGTTGGGCAAGCAGCAATTATCGGCCCGATTGGGCGGGAAGGGGTGTAGGGGATGTCCCTGCTGAAGCGGATCGAGAGTGCTCGACCCGGGACGAGTGGTCCCGGCGCGGCACCGGGCAATGCCCCGGTGCCGACTGGCGGCGGGCCCGGAGCTCCCGGGCAGCCACCGGCGACGCCGGCCCAGCGACTCATGTCGTCCCAGGGCCCAGTTCGGGAATCCTTCCGGGACGTCAAGTTCCGGATCCAGAGCCGGGTGATCCAGGACCTGGATCCCAAGCTCGACCTGTCCAACCAGGTCGAGGTCCGGCGCCAGATCGAGGAGATCTTCGGCAAGGTCATCGACGAGGAAGGCCTCGCCCTGACCCGGGCCGAGCGCGTCCGGATGCTGGAGCAGATCACCGATGAGATCATCGGCCTCGGTCCGCTCGAGCCGCTCCTGCGCGACGAGAGCATCACCGAGATCATGGTCAACGGCCCGCGCCAGGTCTACATCGAGCGCTCGGGCAAGCTGGAGCTGACCAACGTGGTCTTCCAGAACGACGACCACGTGATGCGGATCATCGACCGGATCATCGCCCCGATCGGTCGTCGCGTCGACGAGTCGTCGCCGATGGTCGACGCCCGCCTGACCGATGGCTCCCGGGTGAACGCGATCATCCCACCGCTGTCACTGGTCGGGCCAGTCATCACCATCCGGAAGTTCTCGGCGTCGCCGTTCACGGTCGACGACCTGGTCCGCTTCGGCACCGCCACCCCCGAGATGTTCGACTTCCTCAAGGCCTGCGTCGAGGCCCGCCTGAACATCTTCGTGTCGGGCGGCACCGGCTCGGGCAAGACCACCACCCTCAACGTGCTGTCGTCGTTCATCCCCAACGATGAGCGGATCGTCACGATCGAGGACGCGGCCGAGCTGCAGCTTCGCCAGGAGCACGTCGTGACCCTCGAGTCGCGGCCTCCGAACATCGAGGGCAAGGGCGCGGTCCCGATCCGGGAGCTCGTCCGGAACGCCCTCCGGATGCGGCCCGACCGGATCATCGTCGGGGAGTGCCGTTCGGGCGAGGCGCTCGACATGCTCCAGGCCATGAACACCGGCCACGACGGCTCGATGTCGACCGGCCACGCCAACTCGCCCCGGGACATGCTGTCCCGGCTCGAGACGATGGTCCTGATGGCCGGCGTGGACCTGCCCCTCCGGGCGATCCGCGAGCAGGTCGCCTCGGCCGTCGACCTGATCGTCCAGCAGAGCCGGCTCAAGGACGGCACCCGCAAGATCGTGAACATCACCGAGATCCAGGGGATGGAAGGTGACGTGATCGTGATGCAGGATGTCTTCGTGTTCGAGCAGACCGGCATTGTCGAAGGCAAGATCATGGGCCGGCTCAAGCCGACCGGGATCCGGCCGAAGTTCGTCGAGAAGTTCGAGGTGATGGGGATCGCCCTGCCTCCGGGCCTGTTCGGCTTCTCGTACTAGCGGACGGGACAGGAGAGATTCGATGCAGACCAGCTTGATCGTCGCGATCGTTGCCGCGGGGGCAGTCATCCTGATTGCCCTCGGCCTGGCGACGTCCGGCGGCGGTTCAGGCGTCAGCGCCCGGCTGGAACGCTATGCGTCCGGCAAGCCCGACGCCAAGGCTGCCGGTGCCGGCGGGATCGGCGACATGATCAACCAGAGCGTGGCCCTGGCCAACCTCAACCGGGTGGTCGAGCAGCGCGACTTCGGGGCCAACCTGGCCCGCGACATCGCCCGGGCGGACCTCCACCTCAAGATCAGCGAGTACTTCATGATCTGGATCGGGACCACTCTCGCGGTGCCCGCGATCATGCTGGCCGGCTCGTTTGTCCTGCCCGCCCTGGGCAACCCGTTCCTGCTCCTGATCGGCGGCCTGATCGGCTTCGCCATCCCCCGCTTCTGGCTCGCCCGGCGGCGCAGCAGCCGCCTCAACCAGTTCAACAAGCAGCTGCCCGACACGATCACCCTGATCGCCAACGGCCTGCGCGCCGGTTCGTCGTTCCTGCAGGCCATCGAGCTGGTCGTCCGCGAAGCGCGGCCGCCGGTCTCGACCGAGTTCGCCCGGGTGATCCGGGAAGTGAACCTGGGGCTGGCCTTCGACGAGGCCCTCGAGAACATGGTCCGGCGGGTCCGGTCCGATGACCTCGAGCTGATGGCCACGGCCATCTCGATCCAGCACAACGTGGGCGGCAACCTGGCCGAGATCCTCGACTCGATCGCCTACACGATCCGCGAGCGGGTCAGGATCAAGGGCGAGATCCGCACCCTGACCGCCCAGCAGCGCCTGTCGGGCTACGTCGTCGGCTTCCTGCCGATCGGCCTGGCCGGCTTCCTGTTCATCGCCGCACCCGGCTTCATGGCCCCGATGTTCGACGACTCGGTCAACATTGCCGGCCTGCCGGCCGGTGTCATCATCCTGATCTTCGGGGGTTTCATGATGTTCATGGGCTTCATGTTCATCCGCAAAATCGTCGACATCGAAGTCTGATCATGTTGCCTGTCATCCTGGTCGCCGCGGCAGCCGCGGGGGCCATCCTGCTCATCGTCGCCGGACTGACAAGTGGTCGCACGGTCGACCCGGTTCAGGCCCGGCTCACCCAGCTCGGCACCATGCAGGCCAAGAACCTGGAGGAGCTCGAGCTCCAGGCGCCGTTCCTCGAGCGGACGCTGCGGCCCCTCGCCGCCCGTCTGTCCGGCTCGGTCGCCCGGATCACCAGCACGTCGTTCGCCGATCGGACCGAGAAGAGCCTGGCCCTGGCCGGCAATCCCGGCGACCTGCGGGTGGCCGACTGGCTGGGGATCAAGGCGGTCGTGGCGATCATCTTCGGGATCGTCTTCTTCCTGCTCTTCGCCGTGGTCAACATCCTCGGGATGCAGTTCCTGCTCGGCGCGGGGATGTCCTTGCTGGGCGTCGTGATCGGCTACATCGCGCCGGAGTTCTGGCTCGGTCGGCGGATCAAGGCCCGCCAGAAGGCCATCCTGCTGATGATCCCGGATACCCTCGACCTGCTGACCATCTCGGTCCGGGCCGGCCTCGGCTTCGACGCGGCGCTGGCCAAGGTGGTCGAGAAGCTCAAGGGCCCGCTGTCCGACGAGTTCCGCCGGGCGCTGGCCGAGGTTCGCGTCGGCAAGACCCGCCGGGAAGCGCTGCGCGACATCATCCCCCGCACGGAAGTCCCGCCGCTGACCAACTTCATCGGCGCGATCATCCAGGCCGAGACGCTCGGCGTGTCGATCTCGAAGGTGCTCCAGGTCCAGTCCGAGCAGCTCCGGATCGAGCGTCGCCAGCGAGCCGAGGAACAGGCGGCCAAGGCGCCGATCAAGATGCTCTTCCCGCTCGTCGGGTGCATCTTCCCGTCGCTGTTCATCGTCATCCTCGGACCGGCCATCATCCTGATCGTCAAGAACCTCAAGGCCTGACCGGCGCGACGGCGCGATTCGCGGGTCGGCTCAGCCGACCGGGACCGCGCCTGCGCCCTTGGTCCGCTGCCCGTTGTCGCTCGGTTGTCTGAGATGAAGCGCGTCCGCAACGTCGAGCGAGGCACGGTCCTCGCGGAGCAGCTCGAGTCGGCCGATTCCCTGTGGGCCAAGTTCATGGGCCTGATGGGCCGGGCCGGGCTCGCCGACGGGGCCGGCCTGTGGCTGCCGGGCAGCAACGGGATCCACATGATGTTCATGCGCTTCGCGATCGACGCGATCTTCGTGGGCAAGCCCGAAGCCGATGGCAGCCGCGAGGTCCTGGCGGTCCGCCGCGCGCTGCCGCCCTGGCGCGGTGTCGTATGGCTGGTCCGCGGCGCGAACGGCACCCTCGAGCTGCCCGTCGGCACGATCGAGCGGAGCGGCACCGTCGTGGGAGACTTCCTGACCTTCGCCTGAGCCTCCGGCCCTGATGCGGGGCAGCTAAGCGCCGCCGGGCATGATCCGGCTGTGGTGACAACCGGGATCCGGACGGCGGTCGAGCGGGCGCTCGATCTCGCCCTGCCGCCGACGTGCGTCGGCTGCGGCCGCGAGGGCGACCACTTCTGCGCCTCCTGCCGGCCGGCCCTGGAGCGTGGGCTGGAGCGGCCGGGTGGGGTTGCGATCGGGCTGATCGCGGAGATCCCGGCGCCCCTCCTCCAGGTCGAGTGGTGCGCCCCATTCAGCGGCCCGGTACGGGCTGCGCTCCACGCCTTGAAGTACGCCGGCGAGCGGCGCCTCGCGGAACCGCTCGGACAGGCCATGGCGAGCCGCTGGCGCCACGCGGCGGCGGGTGGCGACCTCGTCGTGCCGGTGCCGATCCATGCCTCCCGGGCACGTGAGCGTGGCTTCGATCAGGCCGTCCTCCTGGCCGCGGTCGCCGCGGGTGAGCTCGGGCTGCCATGGGCCGCGATCCTGGAGCGCAAGCGGGCCACCGCCCGCCAGTTCGACCTCGATCGCGGCTCGCGAGCGGGCAACGTGGCCGGGGCATTCGGGCTGGTTCCCGGCGCCCTCGGGGTGCGGCCGCTTGAGGGGCGCTGGATCGTGCTGGTCGACGACGTGGTCACGACCGGTTCGACCCTGGTCGCCTGCGCCGCGCCGCTCCTGGAGGCCGGGGCGGTCGGGGTCTCGGCCCTGACCGTGGCCCGCGAGCGATGACCGGGATCAGGCCCCGGACGAGTCCAGCAGCCGGAAGACCTGGCGGGCGCCGGAGAGGCCCTTGAGCTCATGCTGGCCGGCATCTTCGAGGAGCAGGTCGGAGCCCTCGATCAGGCCGCTCGTCGTGGACGAGACCATGACCTCGTTCGGGCCGGCCAGGGCCATCACCCGGGCCGCGGCATGGACGGCGATCCCGCGCACGTCACCGCCCACGAACTCGACTTCGCCGGTGTGCAGCCCGACCCGAATCGGGAGGTTGATGCTCCGAGCCGAGCGGACCATCGCAGCGGCACAGCGGACGGACCGCGTGGCGCTGTCGAAGACGGCCAGGAAGCCGTCGCCGGTGGTCTTCATCTCGCGCCCGCGAAACACGTTCAGCTCGTTGCGCATCAGCGCGTTGTGGGCGATCAGCAAGTCGTGCCAGGCGTTGTCGCCCAGCCGCTCGAGGATCGCGGTCGAGTCGACGATGTCGGTGAACATCACGGTCGCCAGCGATCGCTCGACCGTCTCGTTCATCGCGACGACCATCGCTCGGCTGCTGGCCCCCCACTCGATGGCGACCCACGGCTCATCGCCCAGCACCCACTTGTCGTGGCCGGCCGGGATCTCGAACACCTCGTTGGTCACGATGTCGAGCGTCTCACCGTCGTCCATCACGACCCGGAGCCGGCCGGACATCGTGTACCCGACGTGGCGGATCGGGCAGCTGGGTGTGCCGACCATCGGGGCCATGACGGTCGACCAGCGCCAGCCGGGATCGAACGTGCAGTGGCCGATCGTGGCCTCGTCCAGGCCGACCGTCTCGACCCGCAGCCCAGGCATGCTGCGCAGCGCGTCGGGCTGGTCGAAGCTCTTGGCCTGGAGACGGGGCATGCCTACATCATGCGCCGATACACCCCGTTCGACCGTGACATCAGCCTCGCGTCGACGAGATAGCGGCGCAACGCGGCGACGTCGGGGTGGACGAGCGCCAGGCGCATGTTCACCTCCTTCTCCGGATAGTCGCGATCCTCGGCAAAGCATCGTTCGCGGAGCTCGCGCAGGATCACCAGCCGCTTGCCCTGGCGGGCCGGGATCGACACGAGCCGTCCGTCGCGAAAGAACGTCGCGATCAGCCGCTTGGCCTCGGGATCGGGATCGCCAGCGGGGCCGGGATCGCGATCGGGGCCGGGGTCCATCGCCAGAGCCTACCGGCTACGATGCGGCCATGCTTCCCGACGGCCGCCGGCTCGGCGCCCATCTGCCGCTTGGGGGCGGGATGGTCGCGGCGGTCAATCGGGCCCAGGCGATCGGCCTGGATACGCTCCAGATCTTCAGCGACAACCCGACGGCCTGGCGCCGGCGATCGGAGCCGCCGCGCGAGCTGGGCGCCTTCCGGGCACGAGTCGATGCGGTCGGGCTGGGCCCCCTGGCCATCCACGCACCGTATCTCGTCAACCTCGCCGGGCCCGATGAGCCGTTCTTCCAGAAATCCGTTGACGTGCTCCGGCACGAGCTGACCGTCGCGCCGACGTTCGGCGCCCGCTACGTCAACGTCCACACCGGCTCCCACAAGGGCAGCGGGCTGGAAGTCGGGATCGAGCGGATCGCGAGCGGGGTTGCGATCGCCGTCGGTGACATCCCGGCTGGGCCCGAGGCGGCCGTGGTCGTCCTCGAGAACACGGCTGGCGGCGGTGGCGGGATCGGCGTCGACGTGAATGAACTGGCGGCGCTCCTCCTCGCGATCGCCGCCCGGGGCGTCGCCGTCGAACGAGTCGCGATCTGCCTCGACACCGCCCACCTGTGGGGCGCCGGCCACCCGATCGACACCGCCGCCGGCGTGGACCGCCTCGTCGCCGAGTTTGGCGAGCGGATCGGGCTCGAGCGCCTGGCGATGATCCACCTGAACGACTCGAAGTCCGAGCTGGGCTCGCGGATGGACCGCCACGAGCACATCGGTGCCGGGGCGATCGGGCCCGAAGGCCTGCGCCGGATCCTCACGCACCCCGACCTGCGCCAGGTGACCTACTACCTCGAGACACCGGGCATGGACGAGGGCTACGACGCGATCAACGCCGAACGGGCCCGGGACCTGGCCGCGGGCCGGACCCTGGGGATCCTGCCACCCGAGGCGATGAACCTGCCCGGCTCGCGGGCGCGGACCGGGCCGAGCGTCGAACCGGCGGCCGAGCCCGGCAGCGGCGAGCTGGCCGGATGAACTCGGGCGAACGGGTCGCCCAAGGTTCAGGGCCTGCCTCGGGCCCAGCGGCTGCCGAAGGCTCCGTGGCCGCCCCTCGTGCCGCGGCGCCGGCCGGTGGGGACCTGCTCGCCCTGGGCGGCGTCCTGGTCATCGCGGCGCTCCTGCGGCTGCCGGGGCTGGACAGCCGCGCCGGCTGGGATGCGGACCAGGGCACCGAGATGCTGGTCCTGTGGCGCCTCGTCTACGACCACGTGATCCCGCTCGTCGGGCCGCCGACCTCGATCGGCGACCTCCACCATGGCGTCCTCTACTACTTCCTCCTGGCGCCCTTCGCCTGGATCTCGGGCAATGACCCGGTCGTGATCGCCGGCGCGATCGCCGCGGCCGGAGTGGCCGCCGTCGGGGTCACCTGGTGGCTGGCCCGCTCGATCGGCGGCCCGCTCGCCGGCCTCGTGGCCGGACTGCTGATGGCGGTCTCGGCGAGCGCGATCGCGGAGTCGACGGGGATCTGGAACCCGAACCTGATCGCCCTGTCGGCGTCGGTCGCCCTGGCCGGGGCGTGGCAGGCCCACCGAACCGGGCACGGGCGCTGGTGGGTCGTCGCCGCGGCCGGCCTCGTCGTCACCGTCCAGTGCCACGTCCTGGGCATCGCCCTCGCCCCGCCGCTGGTCGCACGGTACCTGCTCGACCTGCGCCGAAGCACCAGCGCGACCATGCGGGCCAATCTCCGACGGGCCGGCATCGTGGCGGTCGGCGTGATCGTCCTGGCCTACGTCCCGCTGATCATCCATGAGCTGGGGAACGGCTTCCCGGAGGTCCGCTCCGTTATCGCCTTCGTGACCGGTGGCGGCCAGCCGGTCGCCCTGAGCCTGCCCGCCCGGTTGCTGTTCGTCGGCCTGCGGATCCTGGCCTGGCCGCTGGCCGGGCTGGTGACCGATCACCTGGCGATCGGCATCGTCCTTGGCGTCGCCCTGGTCGCCGGGCTGGCCTGGCGCACGCGCGTCGCTCCGGAGCCGGAGCGGAGCGGCGTCCGCTTCCTCGCCGGCACGCTCATCTTCGGCTGGCTTCTCCTCGGCTTCGGCGTCGCGGCGCTGACGACGGTGACGGCGCTGCCGGTCGACCACTACCACGCGTTCCTCGACCCGATTGTCTTCGCCGCGGCGGGCGTGACGATCGCCGCAATGTGGCGAATGGCGGCCCGGCCGAACGTCTCGCCCCCAACCCGAACCCTCGCTCGAGGCGTGCTTGGCATCGCGGTCGCCGCCCTGCTGGCCTTCAACGTGGCGATCGGCGGACCGGCCCAGGCACCGGACGGTGGCTGGAGTGCCGCCGAGGTCGCGGCCCAGCGAATCCTCCAGGCGACGGGCGGCCGGCCGATCGAGCTGCGCAGCCTGCCGGCGTTCAAGGCGCCGGACGCCTACGGCTTCCCGCTCGTCTGGCTCCACGCCCAGGTCTCGGGGACCACGGATACGCCAACGACCTGGACCCGCGCGGCGGCGGCCTCGGGCGACGGCAGCGGAGCGACGAGCGGGGCCGTGCCCGCGACCGACCTTGGCTCGGGCGGCGCGATCGTGACCCTCTGCGACGCGCTCTTCATCGACGACTGTGGCGGGCCCGCGGAGGCCGCGGCGGTCCCGGCCGGCGGCTTCCAGCTCAGTCTCCGGTTCGTGGCCGCACCCGGCCGCACGATCTCCGTCTACCTGCCGGCGCCCTGATCGGCGGGAGCCGGCCTAGCTCGTGGACAGCGGGAGGGCGGCCGCGATGGTGGCTCCGGGCTGGCCCTGGCCGGCGGCCAGCCGCGCCGCCCGAAGGTCGACCAGCAGCCGGCTGACGAGGATCAGGGTCGAGTAGGCCGTGACGATGTAGAAGCCCGGGATCAGCAGG
Organism: uncultured Chloroflexia bacterium; assembly: GCA_963735455.1. GTDB lineage: Bacteria > Chloroflexota > Limnocylindria > Limnocylindrales > CSP1-4 > Palsa-1033. The sequence continues at coordinate 8,328 of CAVTKZ010000005.1, read as the reverse complement.
CAGGCGGCCAGCATCCGGGCCCAATCCCGGCGCAGCGCGAGCAGGACCACGGCGATCGGCACTCGGACGACGAGGGGCACGATCACCGGCCAGGCACCCGCCAGCGGTGCCGTCAGCAGGTAGCTCAGCCACTGCGGCCAGAGTCCCAGCCAGGGGATCGTGATCGCCAGCGCCACGAGCATCCAGATCGCGAACGTGCGGACGCCGCGAAGGGGCAGGCCGAAGACCGGGCCAAGCTTGACCAGGGTCGCCAGGGCCAGCGGACCGGCCGAGCCGCGGGCCGCCATCAGGATTGCCCCGACGATCGCGATGTTCGGGTTGCCCCCGACCAGCTCGAACGCGGTCAGGGGCACCAGGCCCCACAGGCCCGCCGCTCGCCACGAGCCCGCCAGGTAGCGCAGGCCGAGCAGGTCGACGGCGCACAGGCCCAGCCAGACCGGGATCGCCGGCAGCAATGACAAGCCGGCGAAGGCGACGATGACCGGCGGGGCGTAGTAGACCGTGCCCGGCGCGTTCCAGGCGCCGATATAGACCGGGGCGCCGTGCGCGAGGCGCTGGCCGGCGGCCAGGTAGCTGACGACGTCGCCGCCCGGGACCCCGAACTGGCCGTTGGAGATGCCCCAGCCGATCACCCCGATCGTGATGCCCGCGCCGAGGATCGCCAGGACGTTGAGCAGGGCGGTGCCCCACGGCCCGTCCGTCGTCCGGGGGCCGCCCCGGTAGAGCGGCAGTTCCGGGAGCCGCCAGCTGGTCACGGCGCAACCATGGCGGATCGGCCGGGCCAAATCAATCGCGCCCGGGCGCCAGCCGAGGAACGCCGAGAATCGCGAACGCCGGGCCCCCAGAGCCCGGCGTTCGCTGTCCCCGAGACCCGGAAGTGGAGGGAGTTCCGGGTCGTGTCAGTAGGTGAGGGATCGGCGACGTGGCGACGTCGCGCGCAGTGGATGGTTGTCGCGCCAGAAACCGGGCCTCGGAAGCTAGTAGCGGTTGGTGGGCCGGCTCGAGGGCGGCCGGAGGGCCGGTCGAGCCTGGCTGATCCGGGGCTGGGTCGCGAGGCCGACGGCCGCCCCGATCGGGCTTCCGGCCGAGGGCATGCCCCGCAGGTAGGAGCTCTGCGCCGGGCGACTGGCCTCGCCACCCTGGTAGGCCCGGCCCAGGCGGCGCATCCGCACCGCGAGGTAGTACTCCATGATCTGGCGGACCTGGGGCTCGCTCAGGACGTCATCGGCCCGGAGCGCGTATTCGACCCGCGCAGTGGGGTTGGCGGCGCCCGACGACATCAGGCCCAGGTACTGCGGGGTGTCGGCGTCCTCGCGCAGCTCGCGCAGGCCGCGGGCCAGCTTGGTGGCGGTCCCCAGGGACGGCATCCGGTCGCCGCGGATCAGCCGCGAGATCGTCGAGTGATCGACGCCCGACTGCTGGGCGAGCTGGCGCTGGGACATCTTCTTGGCCTTGAGCTGGGCTCGAAGCCATTCGTTGAAGGCTCGTCCGTTCTGGGTCGTCATATGGGTCTTCTGGACTCTCCGTTGGGCGACGCTCGGTTCGCTACCGAACTGCCCTGACGATCCCACCTGACCCGTTGCCTCGTTATCACCCGTTGGTACTCGGCCGGGTGCCCGTGAACGTGGCGGGTGGCGGCCGTGCGGTGTAGTCCGGGCCGATTCGGTGTAGGTGCCCGATTGGTACCTCTGGCGGGCCGTGGTGCCAGCCGGTGCACCCACGCACAACCCCGGTCCACGAGGGGATCGCCGAGGCTAGGAGCTGCGGCTCGGCTCCGCCCCCGGGGCGATCGGGCTGATCCCCGTCCCGCGGCGCATCGGCGAGATCGCGTAGGTCAGGCTGCCCAGGGCGATGATCGACAGGACGCTGATCGCGCGGTCGACCAGGACGATCGTCAGCGCCTCGGTCTGGGGCACGTTGTAGACCAGGGTCAGGACCCCCACGATGCCCGCCTCGACGATCCCCAGGCCGGCCGGCGTGAACGGCACGGCCGTCAGCAGCGAGCCGGTCAGGGCCACGAAGAACGCGCCGCTGATGCCCAGGTGGACGTCGGGGAAGCCGAGGGCCTCGACCACGAACAGCAGCCGGAATGCCTCGGTCGACCAGATCAGCGCGGTCAGGAGCAGGAGGATCGGGATCTGGCGGATTCCGATCGCCGAGAAGACGCCCTCCTCGAAGCGGTCGTAGAACTCGAGGACCTTGGGCGGGATCGGCAGGCGGATCAATAGCCGCCGCCCAAAGTTGCGCAGCGAGAGGAGCAGGAAGGCCAGGATGATCACCAGCCCGACGCCGATTGCGAAGACCACCTGGACGTCGTCGGGCAGCCGTCCCCGGAACGACACGAAGCCCGCCGCGAGGCCCAGGACCACGATCGCGAACAGGTCCAGGATCCGCTCGATGAAGACCGTCCCGAAGGTCCGGCTCAGGGACACGGCGGCATTCAGGCGGAGCAGGTAGGCCCGGTACAGGTCACCGAGCTTGGCCGGCACCAGGCAGTTGACCAGCCACGAGATGAAGATGATCTCGGTCGAGTCACGGACCTTGAGCGGGTAGCCCGTTGCCCGCACGAGCAGCGCCCAGCGCAGCCCCCGGATCGGGAAGCCGCCGTAGAAGATCAGGAAGGCCACCAGGAGCAGGAGCGGATTGGCGGCCAGGATCTTGGCCGGCAGCTCGTCCAGGTTGAAGCCGGGCAGGCTCCGGGCGAAGAGGATGAGCAGGACGATCGGCAGGACGAGCGACAGGATCGTCCGAGGCTGGCGCAGGCGTCGCCCGAGCGACATCTGGTCGGCATTGATGTCCGCCTCGGGGCTGCCGGCTCCAGGCACCGGGGCAGCAATTTCCATGGGCTTCGACGATACCGGCTCGGCCCCGCCGGCCACCATCGAACGATGGTCCCCCTCTGCGCCAGGCGGCCGGTCGGCGGGCCGGTCGGCCGGCGGCTCCCCGCTCACGGCCGCTCGACCGGCTGGATCCGGCCCTTGCCCCGGGCCCGGTTGACGCCTTTCGCGATCGGGGCCAGGCCGCGCACGAAGTACGACGCCCGGCCGGTGATGATCTCGTGCCTGCCCAGGGCCGCCAGGAGGCCCGCGGCGGTCGACGGATCGGCGCCCCGAACGCGGTTGTAGGCAACCCCAACCTCGAGCGTCGAGTGGGCATCCGAGACGGCCACCCCGGGCAGGCCGTGCTCGAGGGCGAAGAGGGCGGCCTGCTCGTTGCCGTTGCGCCCGACGACCCGGGCGTTCCATGACTCGACCCAATCGATGAGCGGCGCGATCGAGCCCAGCCGGGCCTCGCGCAGGAGCGAGTTCCGGTACCGATCGAACGGGTGGGGCACGCCCACCAGGCCGCCCTGCTCACGGGCGGCGGCAATCGTCTCGGCGGCCGGCCGGCCGGCGGGCAGGGCCTCCTGGAGGAACAGGCAGATCAGGTCGCCGTCGGCGGTCTTGACCTCCTCGCCGACGATCACGGTCAGGCCGGCCGGGGCGTGCTCGCGGGCCTCCAGGGCGCCATTGATCCGGTCGTGGTCGGTGATCGCCAGGTGGGTCAGTCCGCGGGCCGCCGCGGCCCGAACCTGGTCCCGCGGGCGGGCCAGCGAATCGAAGCTGAACGAGGTATGGCAGTGCAGGTCGAAGAAGGCCTGCAGGGATCCGGCGGAGTCCGCCATGGCGCCGGCCTCGTCAGATCTGCTGGACGAGCGACTTCTTGAAGAAGTCGAAGTGCTCCAGGGCCAGCCCGGTGCCCATCGCCACGCAATTGAGCGGGTTCTCGGCCACGTGGCAGGGCACGCCCGTGACCTGGGTCAGGAGCTTGTCGATGTTGCGCAGCAGGGCGCCCCCGCCGGACATCACCATCCCCTTGTCGATGATGTCCGAGCTCAGCTCGGGGGGCGTCTGCTCGAGCACGTTGCGGACGGCCGAGACGAGCTGCTGGAGAGGCGCCTCGATCGCCTCCATCACCTCGGAGCTGGTGATCGGGATGGTCCGCGGCAGGCCGGCGATCAGGTCCCGGCCGCGAACGTCCATGCTCAGCTCGCGCTCGAGGGGCAGGGCCGTGCCGATCGCGATCTTGACCTCCTCGGCCGTCCGCTCGCCGACCATCAGGTTGTACTTCTTGCGGATGTACGTGGCGATCGCCTCGTCGAACTTGTTGCCGCCGACCCGCAGGCTGGTCGAGACGACGATCCCGCCCAGGGCGATCACGGCGATCTCGCTCGTGCCGCCGCCGATGTCGATGACCATGTTCCCGGACGGTCCGGCGATCGGCACGTTGGCCCCGATCGCGGCGGCCAGCGGCTCCTCGATCAGGTAGGCCGCGCCGGCACCGGCCTTGAGGGCCGCGTCGCGGACGGCCCGCTTCTCGACGCTCGTCACCCCGGCCGGCACGCTGATCATCACGTCGGGCCGCCGGAAGCCGATCGAGCCGCGCTTGACCTTGCTGATGAAGTGGCTGAGGAGGGCCTCGGTGATCACGTAGTCGGCGATCACCCCGTCCTTCATCGGCCGGATAGCCTGGATGTTGCCCGGCGTCCGGCCGATCATCTCGCGGGCGTCCTCGCCGACGGCCACGATCCGGTTCTGGTCGTCGACGGCGACCACCGACGGTTCCTGGATGACGATGCCCTTGCCCTGCACGTACACCAGGATGTTGGCGGTGCCCAGGTCGATGCCGATCTTCATAGGCTGGCGGACTACCCCTTGCTGGCCCGGCGCGGGGGCGCGGGCGATTCGGCGACGCTCGTGATCGACGCGCCGAGATCCTGGAACTTGCGCCCGATGTTCTCATACCCCCGGTGAACGTGATGAGCACCGTGGATCAGCGAGGTGCCCTCGGCCGCCAGGGCGGCCACGATCATCGAGGCGCCGGCGCGCAGGTCGCCGATCTCGGTCTCCGCGCCGTGGAGCGGGGCGACACCGGTGATCGTGGCGTGGTTGGCGTCCTGGACCCGGATCCGGGCCCCCATCCGGGCCAGCCCGGCCAGGAACTCGAGGCGGTCCTCGAAGATCGTCTCGTGGACGTGGCTCCGGCCGCTGGCCTGGGTCAGCAGGACGCAGGTTGGGGGCTGGAGGTCGGTGGCCAGGCCGGGATACGGGGCGGTGATTACGTCCACCGCCCGGAACCGGTCGCGCTCGGCGCCGGACACCACGATCGTGTCGCCCCGGCAGGTCACATCGACGCCGATCCGGTCGAGCAGCTCGAGGAACGCGCCGAGGTGGTCGCAGGGCGCCCCCTCGAGGGTCACCTGACCGCCGGTCACCGCCGCCGCCACGACAAACGTGCCGGCCTCGATCCGATCGGGGATCACCCGGTGCTCGCCGCCCCGCAGCCGCTTGCGGCCGATCACCTCGATCGTGTCCGGCGCGCTCCGGCTGATCTCGGCGCCCATCGTCTGCAGGAAAGCGATCAGGTCGTCAACTTCGGGCTCGGCGGCCGCCGGGTGGATCGTCGTCCGGCCGTCAGCCAGGACCGCGGCCAGCATCGCGTTCTCGGTGCCCATGACCGACACGAACGGGAACTCGACCGCGGTCCCCCGCAGGCGGCCCGGTGAGCGGGCGAAGTAGTAGCCGTTGCGGTACTCGATCTCGGCGCCCAGCGCCCGCATCGCGTCGACGTGGAGGTTGACCGGCCGGCGGCCGATCCGGTCCCCCCCGGGGTTGCTGATGATCACCCGCCCGAAGCGGGCCAGGAGCGGGCCGAGGAGGATGAACGAGGCGCGCATCTTGGCCGCCGCCTCGAGCGGCACGAACAGCCAGTCGACGTCGCCCGAGGCGACCTCGTAGACGTTCGGCGCGGGGTGGTCGACGACCACCCCCAGGTCGCGCAGGGTGTCGGCCATCACCCGCACGTCCTCGATCTCGGGCACGTTCGTGAACCGGCAGCGCTCGCCGGTGAGGGTCGCCGCGGCGAGCAGCTTGAGGGCCGCGTTCTTCGAGCCGGAGATCTCCACCGAGCCGCTCAGCGGCCGGCCACCCTCGATCCGGAAGACCTCACGGGCCACCGGTTCCGGGGTGAACTCCCAGTGGAACGGTCGAGCGTCGGCCACGGCGCTAGCCCCGGCTCCGGGGGCCCTCGCGGTGGCGCCGCTCGGCGACCCGGATGCGCAGCAGCGAGCGCTGCAGCTCGGCTCGGGCGGCGGACAGGTCGGGCGTGCCCGCGGCGGCGCCCTCGAGCGCCTTCTCGGCGTCGCGGCGAGCCTGCTGGGCCTTCTCGAGGTCGATCTCGGCGGCCAGGTCGGCACTCTCGGCCATCACCACGACCTTGTCCGGGCGGACCTGCAGGAAGCCGCCGATCACCGCGATCGACTCCTCGCTGCCGCCCTTGATGATCCGCAGCTCGCCGCTGCCCAGGGTCGCGATCAGCGGGGCGTGGTGGGGCAGGATCCCCAGCTCACCGTCGCTGCCGGGCACCTGGACCCGATCGACGTCGTCGCTGTAGACGAGCCGCTCGGGGGTCACGATCTCGAGGTGGAGGGTCATGCCTTCTCGAGCTTCGCCGCGTTCTCCCGGACGTCGTCGATCGTGCCGGCCAGGAAGAAGGCCTGCTCGGGCAGGGTGTCCGCGGCGCCCTCGAGGATCTCCTTGAACGAGGCCACCGTGTCCTTGATCGGGACGTACTTGCCCGGCCGGCCGGTGAACACCTCGCCGACGAAGAACGGCTGGCTCATGAAGCGCTGCAGGCGGCGGGCCCGGGCCACGGTCGACTTGTCCTCCTCGGACAGCTCGTCGATGCCCAGGATGCTGATGATGTCCTGCAGGTCGCGGTAGCGCTGCAGGACGCGCTTGGTCTCCTGGGCGGTGTCGTAGTGGTCCTGGCCGACGACCAGCGGGTCGAGGACGCGCGAGGTGGAGGTCAGCGGGTCGACGGCCGGATAGATCCCCAGCTCGGTGATGTAGCGCTCCAGGCGGATCGTCGAGTCGAGGTGGCCGAAGGTGGTCGCCGGGGCCGGGTCGGTGTAGTCGTCGGCCGGCACGAAGACCGCCTGGAGGCTGGTGATCGAGCCGTTCTTGGTCGAGGTGATCCGCTCCTGGAGGGCGGCCATCTCGGTCGCCAGGTTGGGCTGGTAGCCGACTGCGCTGGGCATCCGGCCGAGGAGGGCCGAGACCTCCGAGCCGGCCTGGGTGAAGCGGAAGATGTTGTCGATGAAGAGCAGGACGTCCTTGCCCTCCTCGTCGCGGAAGTACTCGGCCATCGTCAGGGCGGTCAGGCCGACCCGCTGCCGGGCGCCGGGCGGCTCGTTCATCTGGCCGAAGACGAAGGCGGTCTTGGCGATGACGCCCGACTCGGTCATCTCGGCGATCAGGTCGTTGCCCTCGCGGCTGCGCTCGCCGACGCCGGCGAAGACGGAATAGCCCGAGTGCTCCTGGGCCACGTTCCGGATCAGCTCCTGGATGATGACCGTCTTGCCCACCCCGGCCCCGCCGAAGATCCCGATCTTGCCGCCCTTCTTGAATGGGCAGATCAGGTCGATCACCTTGATCCCCGTCTCGAAGACCTCGACATCGGTGGTCTGCTGGTCGAAGGCCGGCGGCTCGCGGTGGATCGGCAGGCTGACCTTGGCCTTGACCGGGCCCTTGTTGTCGATCGGGTGGCCGAGCACGTCGAAGACCCGGCCCAGGGTGATCTCACCGACCGGCACGGTGATCGCCGCGCCGGTGTCGATCGCGTCGACGCCGCGGGCCAGCCCGTCGGTCGTGGTCATCGCCACGGTCCGCACCCAGTTGTTGCCGAGGTGCTGCTGGACCTCGACGGTCAGCGGCTCCTGGCCCGCCCGCTGGATCTCGACGGCGTTGTAGATCGCGGGCAGCTCGCCCGCCGGGAAGACGATGTCCACGACGGCTCCGGTGATCTGAATCACCTTGCCGGTCGCGGTCTTGGTGGCGGTCGCCATGCTGGTCTGATGCCTCCTTAGCGGGCCTGGGCGCCCGACGCGATCTCGATCATTTCGCGAGTGATGTTCGCCTGGCGAACCTTGTTGTAGCTGAGGGTCAGGTCCTCGATCAGCTCCTCGGCGTTCTCGGTGGCGTTCTTCATCGCCACCATCCGGCTGGACTCCTCGCTGGCCTTCGCTTCAAGGACGGCCTGGAACAGGCGGGTTGCGACGTAGCGCGGCAGCAACTGCTGGAGGACGGCCGAGGGATTCGGCTCGAAGATGAACTGGTTGCCGGGGATGCCCTGGGTGTCGGGGCTGGCCACGATCGGCAGGATCTGGCCGAGGGTGGGCTGCTGGGTCAGGGTCGACACGAACTTGGGATAGATCACGTCGATCCGGGCGTAGGTGCCCGACAGGTAGTCGTCGGTGACCAGCCGGGCGAGGGGCAGCACGTCGGCGAA
>CAVTKZ010000004.1:0-569399 GCA_963735455.1 uncultured Chloroflexia bacterium | reverse complement strand
CTCAGCGTCAAGAACGGGCCAGGAAGCCGCCTTCGCCACTGGTGTTCCTCCCGATATCTACGCATTTCACCACTACACCGGGAATTCCGCTTCCCTCTCCCGCCTTCGAGTCGATCAGTATCGAGTGACCCTCCCCAGTTGAGCCGGGGGCTTTCACACTCGACTAAATCGACCGCCTGCGCGCTCTTTACGCCCAGTAAATCCGGACAACGCTAGTCACCTACGTATTACCGCGGCTGCTGGCACGTAGTTAGCCGTGACTTATTCATCAGGTACCGTCATTATCGTCCCTGATAAAAGAGGTTTACAACCCGAAGGCCTTCATCCCTCACGCGGCGTTGCTGCTTCAGACTTTCGTCCATTGAGCAAAATTCCCGACTGCTGCCTCCCGTAGGAGTCTGGGCCGTGTCTCAGTCCCAGTCTGGGTGATCGTCCTCTCAGACCACCTACCGATCGTCGCCTTGGTGAGCCGTTACCCCACCAACGAGCTAATCGGACGCAGGCCCCTCCCGAAGCGCCTTGCGGCTTTACTGGTGCGAATGAACGCACCACCACATGCGGTATTAGCCACCCTTTCGGGCAGTTATTCCCCACTTCGGGGCAGGTCACCCACGCGTTACTCAGCCGTCCGCCACTAACGATCAGAGCAAGCCCTGATCGTCCGTTTGACTTGCATGTCTCATGCACGCCGCCAGCGTTTATCCTGAGCCAGGATCAAACTCTCCGACAAAAAGCCCCGACCTTGCGGCCGGGACTCCAATTTCGAGGGTTTGACCGCTCGCACATTCCTTACCCGGATTTCCTGTCACTCTTCAATTGTTAAGGTGCAGTGCATCCGGGGCACGACGGCACCGGGCGCAAGCGTCTATGTTGACGCATCGGAACCCGACCTGTCAAACGAGAGGGACCGGGTGGACCGGTGAGCCGGCCCGAGCGTTGACCCCAGGAATCCTGGGGGCGCGAGGCCGAATACTAGGTGAGCCCAGGAGGGGTGTCAAACCCCGAGGCCGGGGTGGATTCGCGGCCAGCGACTGGGGCCGATGCGGGCCGCCCGTCGCTGGCGTCGCGGATATGAGCCCCATGCTTAGGAAGCGCGTGAGCGCCCAGCGGCTGGGGCCGGTGCGGGCCGCCCGTCGCTGGCGTCGCGGATAGGGAGCGCGTCAGCGGCCAGCGGCTGGGGCCGGTGCGGGCCGCCCGTCGCTGGCGTCGCGGATATGACCCCCATGCTTAGGAAGCACGTTAGCGGGCCCCTGGAGCACTTCGCAGACGCCCGTGTCCGGCGCCTTCGAAGTGATTCGTGCGTGGGCGCGAGACGAGCCGGGCCGCGAGCCGGGTCGACAGTGCGCGAGGTGGGGTTCGAGGGGCCCTGAAACGCATCTGCTAAGCATGGGGGTCATATCCGGGCGCCTGGGCGCCACCAGAGACCCGCGGCCTCAGAACGGCGAGGATTCCACCAGGAGCAGGAACGCGGCCCCGGACAGCCAGCACAGCAGGGCCAGCTCGACCGACGGGGCTGCGCCCAGCAGGCCGATCGAGACGAGATAGACCAACAATCCGACGACGGCCGCCGCGCCGGCCTTGGCCAGGCGCAGCAGCAGCTCGACGATCAGGTTGCTCACGAGATGCGGCTCGGGGGACGCCGCTTCGCCGGCAAGCTGTGGCTCACGAGATGCGGCTCACGGCAGTCAATCTCAGGCCCGGATCGCCCGGCGGCCCTGAAGGGCCCGGATCAGGGTCACTTCGTCGGCGTACTCGAGGTCGCCCCCGACCGGGATCCCGCGGGCGATCCGGCTGACCACGCCGACCCGGCCGTCGAGCCGCTCGTCGAGGAACATCGCCGTCGCCTCGCCCTCGAGGGTCGGATTGGTGGCCAGGATCACCTCCTCGAACGGCTCGCCGGCCGCGAACGCCTCCTCGACCCGCCCGAGCAGCTCGCGGATCCGGAGCCGGTCCGGGCCGATCCCGTCGATCGGCGAGATCGCCCCGTGGAGGACGTGGTAGAGGCCCTTGAACTCGCCGGTCCGCTCCAGGGCCAGGACGTCGAGCGGCTCCTCGACCACGCACAGCCGGCGGCCATCCCGGGCCGGATCGCGACACAGCGGACAGAGAGCCGCGTCGCTGATGTTGAAGCAGCGCTCGCAGAAGACGACCTCGTCGCGGACGGCGACCAGGGCCGCGGCAAGCTGGCGAGCCTCGGCGTCGGGCGCCCGGAGCAGGTGGAAGGTCAGGCGCTGGGCGGTCTTGGGCCCGATCCCGGGCAGCCGTGAGAACGCCTCGATCAGGCGGGCGACGGGTTCGATGACCGGGCTGGACACGCTGGCGGCGGCCCTACATCCCGGGCAGGCGCAGGCCGCCGGTGACGGCCGCCATCTTCGTCTCGGCCAGCTCACGCGACGCGTTCAAGGCGTCATTGACCGCCGCGGTCACGAGGTCCTGGAGCATCTCGACGTCGGCCGGGTCGACCGCCGACGGGTCGATCGTGATGCTGACCAGCTCCTGCTTGCCGGTGACGGTTGCCTTGACGACGCCGCCGCCGGCCGAGCCGTCGACGGTCGCGGTCGCCAGCTCGCCCTGGACGCGCAGCATCTCCTGCTGCATCTGCTGCGCCATCCGCTGAAGGTTGGCCATGCTCATTCGAGAGACTCCTCCGTGATCCGGTCTGCGCTCGACAGTCTGGCGGATGGCGCGGGCCAGCGCAGGGCGCTGCCCGGGTCGGCCGGTGGCTCGCCGGTCGCGTCGCTCCGGCCGGGGGCCGGGCGCAGCCTCAGTGGACCTCCTCGGCATCGACCAGGTCCTCGGCGAAGACGCGCCGGGCCATCGTCAGCAGGTCGATCTCCTCGGCCGCCGGCGCCGGCAGGAGGTCGAGGTTGGTGGCCACCAGCCGGACGGCGACGGCACGGCCGAGGACCCGCCCGATTCCCTCCTCCAGGTGGGTTCGGCGCCGCTCGGCGACATCGCGCAGGAAGGCCTTGCCTTCGGGGAAGCCGAGGATCACCTGGTTGCCGGTCATGTCGATCGGCCGGCAGGCCTCGACCAGGGGCTTGATCGGCGGGCTGCTGCTCAGCTCGGCGACGATCCGGGGCCAGGCGGCGATCAGCTCGGCCAGGCCGGCGCTGGCCGGCACGCCTCCGGCGGCCGCGGCCGGCATGGCCGGCTCGGTCGGTTCGGCCGCCGAGGCCGGCTCGGCCGGCTCGTCGGGCTCGTCCGCTTCGGCCGGCTTGGCAACCTTGCTCGACCCGGGCGACTTCGCGATCCTCGCCGCAGCCGGCGGTTCACGCTCTTCGCGCGGCTCGGCCCCTTCGGGCGCCGAGCTCCGCGCGACGGGCTGAACCGGGTCGCCCGGCTCGTCCGGTTCGCCCGTCCGGGCAGGCACGGTCGGCTCAGCGGGCTTGAGTGGTACAACCGGCTTGACCGGCTCGGCGGGCTTGGCCGGCGAGCCGGCCACCGGCGTCGGTCCGACTGCGATGGCGACCGGCGCGACCGGGATCGCCGAAGGGGTCCGCGGCATCGCACCTTCGAGAAGGGCCAGCTCGAGCTGGAACCGGAGGCCACCGATCGACGCCCGGCTCGGGTCGATCGCCGCCAGCCGCCGGCCAACGGCGACAAGGTCGGCCAGCGGCCAGGCGGCGCCGGCGTCACCGAGCTGGCCGGTCAGCGCCAGGCGGACCGCGTCGACGACCTGGTCGAGGAAGACATGCAGGTCCCGGCCGCGCTCCTCCAGGCCGTCGATGGCGGCCAGGCCGGCCAGCGCCCGGCCGCCCACCAGGGCATCGAGGAAGCCGTGGACGGTCTCCGAATCGACCAGCCCCAGCAGGTCGCCGACCCGCGCCTCGGTCAGCGGATCCTCGCCCGAGGCCAGGACCTGGTCGAGGATCGACTCGGCGTCGCGCATCCCGCCGGCGGCCAGCCGGGCGACCAGCTGGATCGCACCCGGCTCGGCGGTCCGGCCGTCGGCGGCCAGGATCCGGTCGAGCTTGCCCGCGATCTGGTCGACGCTCAGCCGGGTGAAGTCGAAGCGCTGGACGCGGGACAGGACGGCGGGCCGGATCTGGCTGGCGTCGGTCGTGCAGAAGATGAAGACGACGTGGTCGGGCGGCTCCTCGAGGGTCTTCAGGAGGACGTCCCAGCCCTCCTTGATCCGCTGGACCTCGTCGACGATGTAGACCTTGCGGCTGAGGTCCGAGGGCGCCGTCCAGGTCCGCTCGAGCAGCTCGCGCATGTCGTCGACCTTGTTGTTCGAGGCGGCATCCATCTCGATCACGTCCAGGGCCCGACCGTCGCGGATCGCCGTGCACGCCTCGCAGGTGTCGTCGGGCTCGCCGTCATGGACGTTGGGGCAGTTGATCGCCTTGGCCACGATCCGGGCCAGGGAGGTCTTGCCGGTGCCCCGCGGACCGACGAAGAGGAGGCCATGGGCCAGCCGATTCGTGCGCACGGCATTACGCAGCGTGGTGACCACGGCTTCCTGGCCGACGATCTCGGCGAACGTCTGCGCCCGCCAGCGGCGGTACAGCGCGCGGTGGGGCGCCGGGACGGCATCTGCCAGGGAGGCGGTGCTGGGCTGCGGGTCGCTCGAGTTCAAAGGCCGTCCACCGGTAGCAATATGCCGTGCACCCCCCGTCGATCAGAACGCCCCCGCGCCCTCCATCACAAGCGGCTCGGACCAGGCCGTACCGCGGCACTCGGCGAAGATCGCTTAGTGCTGCTTCCTTCCGGACCTGACACGGTTCACGAGTCGCCGCTGCGCGGGACCCGGCCCTCAACGTCGCTCGTGACAGCGGCTTTCGAGAACGGAGACCTCGGGAGGGAATTCAGCCCTGCTGGAGCGGATTGCAGGTACAGGGCACCGCTAGTTCCCCGCCTAGCACGGCCGCCGAATCATAGCAGGGGGACCGTCCCGCCCGGCCTGCGGCTGCCGGGCCGGGCCAGGGTGACCTCGACCTTGGGCCGAGCGGAGGCGTGGCGGAGAGGGGGGGATTCGAACCCCCGACGGGTTGCCCCGAACCGCATTTCCAATGCGGCGCCATAGGCCACTAGGCGACCTCTCCCGGAATCGACCATCAGCCCGATGGTCGTGGTCGGCCGCCCGGGACCGACCGGTCAGGGGAACGTTGGCGGAGAGGGTGGGATTCGAACCCACGGTGCTTGCGCACACCGCTTTTCGAGAGCGGCACCTTCAACCACTCGGACACCTCTCCGTCGGGGAGGATACCAAAGCGCTTCAGGCCCGAGCCGCGAGCCCCTCGTCAGGCAGGCCGGCGGGCTTGTCCGCGCCGGCCGGCCGGCCGGCGCGATGCGCGGCGAAGAGCTCCTCGGCCTCGGCCTGGCGGATCCCGCTGACGACCTGCAGCCGGCGGCGGAGGCCGGCGTGCTGGGCCAGCTGGATGACCGAGCCGGCGGCGCCGTCGATCAGGTTGGGGACCGCGAAGACGAGCGCGCCGACGTCGCTCTCGAGGAGCGCCCCGACGCACATCGGACAGGGCTCCCGGGTGCAGAACACGGTGGCGTCGGCCAGCGCCCCGGGGCCCAGCCGGCGAGCGGCCTCGCGCAGGGCGGTGATCACCGCATGGGCCGTGGGATCCTTCGTCTCGCGGACCCGGTCGCGGGCGCGGGCGACCATCGCATCGTTGACCACCGCGACCGCCGCCACCGGGCGCTCGCCGGCCTCGAGGGCGATCCCCGCTTCGGCCAGTGCCTCGCCCATAAACAGCTCGTAGTTCATGGAGGGATGGTAGCCGAGTAGGATTCCCATGACGCAGGCAATGGAGGACGAACCACGATGACCCGGACCCGGCGGATCGGGATCCTTACCGGCGGCGGCGACGTGCCCGGCCTCAACTCGGTGATCAAGGGCGTGGTCTATCGCTCGACCGAGCTCGGCTACGAGGTCCTCGGGATTCGGCGCGGCTGGGAAGGGCTGACCCACATGCAGCCCGGTCCCCAGCTCGACCCGGCCTACATCCGGCCCCTCGACCGGACCAACACCCGGACAATCGACCGGACCGGCGGGACCTGGCTGCACACGTCGCGGACCAACCCGCGCAAGGTCGCCACGCGCAACCTGCCGCCCTGGCTGACGCCCGCCGCCGCGGCCCAGTATGCGAGCGGCCCGGACACGTTCGACCTGACCCCGCTCGTCCTCGACCACGTGGCAGCCCTCGGGATCGACCACCTGGTGGCGATCGGCGGCGACGACACGCTGAGCTTCGCCCGGGTCCTGGTCGACGCCGGGATTCCCCTGACCGGCATCCCCAAGACGATGGACAATGACGTCCAGGGAACCGAGTACTGCATCGGCTTCTCGACGGCGATCACCCGGGCCAAGGAGCTGATCAACCGCCAGCGGACGACCCTTGGATCCCACGAGCGCATCGGCGTCTTCCGGATCTTCGGGCGCGATTGCGGCTTCACGGCCCTATTCACGGCCTATGTCGCCTCGGGCCGCTGCGTGATCCCCGAGGCGCCTTTCGACCTCGCGGCGCTGGCCGAGCTGCTGGCCGAGGATTGGCGCAACAACCCCAGCCGGTATGCCTTCGTGATCACCGCCGAGGGCGCGATCTGGCAGGGCGCCAAGCTGGCCGAATGGGGCGAGGCGGACTCCTTCGGCCACCGCCACAAGGTGAACATCGGCGAGGTCCTGGCCGACGAGCTGCGCAAGCGGACGGGGATCGAGGCGGTGGCCAGCGAGCTGACCTACGACCTGCGCAGCGGGGAGGCCGACCAGCTCGACCAGATGGTGGCGATGACCTTTGCCAACGTGGCCATGGACCTGATCCGGGACGGGGTCAGCGGCCGGATGGTCGCGATCCGCGACGGCCGCTACGCCCAGACCCACCTGCCCGAGCCGGGCGTGCCACCGCGCTCGGTGGACGTTCCCAAGATGTACGACGTCGAGCGCTTCCGGCCGATCTACTCGGGCAAGCTGGGCGAACCGCTGCTCCTCCTGGGCGCGCCCGGGGAGTAGGCCGGGGCTAGCTGGGCAGGCCGGCCAGGGCCCGGATCCGGCGGGCGACGGCCGACATGTCGTCGGCGCCGTGGCCGCCCTCGACCAGCCCCCGTTCGATCTCCGCGCAGAGCTGGCTGACCGGCAGCTCGACGCCCGACTCGGCCGCCAGGCCCAAGGCGATCCCGAGGTCCTTGAGGTGGAGCTCGACCTTGAAGCCGAGCGGGTAGTCGTTGGCCAGCATCCGTCCGCTGCGGTTGGCCAGGACCCAGCTCTGGGCCGCTCCCCCACTCAGGGCGGCCACCACCTGCTCGACGTCCAGGCCGGACTTGAGGGCCAGCACGATCCCCTCGGCAACGCCCAGGTATGTACCGGCCAGGATCACCTGGTTGACGGCCTTGACGGCCTGGCCGCTGCCGATCGGACCGACATGGGTGATCGTCTTGCCGATCACCTCGAGGATCGGCCGGGCGCGCTCGAAGACCGCCGGCTCGGCGCCGACAAAGATGGTCAGGGTGGCCTTCTGGGCGCCCTCCGAGCCCCCTGAGACCGGGGCATCGGCGAGGTCCACCCCCAGCCCCGCCAGGCGGCCGGCCATGTCCCGGGTGGCCCCCGGCGCGATCGTCGAGCAGTCGATCACGAGGGTCCCGGCGCGGGCGCCCTCGGCGACGCCGGCCCGACCGAAGAGGATCGCCTCGACGTCGGGCGTATCGGAGACGCACATCACGATCACGTCGCTCTCCGCCGCGACCGCGGCCGGACTGGCTGCCTCGGCCGCCCCGGCCGTCACCAGCTCGGCGGCCCGGCCGGGCGTCCGGTTCCAGACGGTCAACGGGTGGCCCGAGCGAAGGAGGTGGCCGGCCATCGCCGAGCCCATCGTGCCCAGGCCCAGGAAACCGATCCGCTCCACGAGGCGGAGTCTAGGCCCCTCGGCGGACTTCGTGGTGGGCGGCGTGGTGCGCGGACGCCCCAGCGCCGAAACCGAAAGGGTCACCGCCCAACGGGACGGATAGGTCACGGATATCGCCCCGGGCGCACCGTACTTTTGCGTCGCTATGCGGAGGAGTTTGGCTTCCGGCGCCAATCGGGCAACGGCCGTCCTGGTCGCGGCCCTGCTCCTGGCCGTCTCGTTGACGGTCTTCGGGACCGCGCGTCCCGGCCGCAGCCGCGGTGTGCACTCCGCCGCCGACGCCAGCGCCCGCGACGTTCATCTGTGGCGGGACCGTGTCCCCGACGCAGCGGGACGACCGCAACGACGTTCCACTTCTCTGTCTTCTACGCCGATCGGAACATGCGCGCCAATGCCTGTGCCGAACTGATCATCGACGGCGGCGCTCCGATTGCGATGACACCCCCTGGCGGGGTGGACCCACCGGTCAACGATCCCAGCCTCAAGTCTGGCATCACATTTACTCACTCGATGACCCTCGCCCAGGGCTCCCACACCTACTCGTTCACCGACGGCCAAGGCACGACGTGCGCTAAACAGAACATGGCGGGCGCCCCGACCCCGATCAGCGTGACGGCCCCGACACCGACAGCCGACACCGAAGCCGACACCGAAACCCACACCAAAGCCGACGCCCAAGCCAACCCCGAAGCCGACGACCAAGCCGACTCCCAAGCCGACGCCAGCGCCGACTCCGACGCCCGCCGCGACCGTCGCCGCGACGGCGACCCCGACGCCAACGATCGCCAGCGCGGCCCCGACGCCCAGCCCGACCTCGACTGACGGCGTCCTGGGCGCGGTCGGCGCGGTCGGCTCGAGCAGTGGGCCGGGCGACTCCGCCGGCTCCGGCGCGGCGCCGCTCACGCCAGTCTCGCCACCGGGTGGCTCAGGCAGTCCGTTCCTGGTCATCCTGGCCGCCGCGATTCTGGCCGGCCTGTGGTGGTTCCTGTTCCGGCGCCGGGGCCGGAAGCCCAAGCCCGAGCCCGTTCCCGCCGGACCACCGCCGTTCGGTGGCCGCCCGGCATTGGGCCCGGCTGCCCTGGCGATTCCGCCCAAGCCCGACAAGGGCAGCAAGGTCAAGGCACCCAAGGCGCCCAAGGTCAAGCCGGCCACGGTCGCGCCGCTCCCGGCGGCACCGGCCCTCGCGATCCCAAGCCCGGCTGCGGCATTCCCTGCGGCGGCCAGTGCAGCGATGCTCGAGCCATACGGCGAGGCGCTGATGCCCCGCTGGCGGCGGCCCTCGCTCAAGACGGCCCGCTACGCGAGCCCCCGGATCGCCGCGGCTCCAGTCGCGGCCCTGACCTTCGGCGCCGAGGCGGCTGCCGGCCTCGAGCGCCGTCGGGTTCGCTATGACCTCGTGGCCCTGACCGATATCCCCGACGAGATCCGGGGCGCCCAGGTCGGCCAGCTCCAGGCCAACGACGAAGTTGAGATCACCAGCCGCCAGGGAGCCTGGGTCAAGGTCAGGACACCGGTCGGGGCCGAGGGCTGGATTCACCGAACCACGCTCCGGTCAACCGACGAGGAGCCCGAGCCCGTCATCGACGACGCTCCGCCGATGCGCAAGGAGCCCGTCGTCGAACCGCCACCGCCACCCGACTCGATCGAGGCCGAGGTCGCGATGGGCGCCTTCGCGGCTGCCGCCCGGGCACGAGCCCTGGAAGTCGCCCAGACCGCGGCGGCCGTCAGTGACCCGCCCGAGTCGGTGAAGCCGGCCAAGCGTGCCCGGACTCGCCGCCCGGCAACGCCCAAGACGCCCGAGCCGGCCAGGACCCCCAGGACGCCCAAGACGGCTCGCTCCTAGGCGGCCAACGACGAGGATCCAGCCCTCGAGCGTGGGTCAGGTCGTCGGGATCACCAGGACGAACTTGCCGTCCTTGCCCGGGTACTTGCCGGTCGGTCGCTTCCAGGGCAGGTAGTCAAGGTGGAGGGCCGACACCGGCACGAGCGTGTCGGGCGGATTGGAGTAGCCCCAGATCGTCGAGAACCGGGGATACCAGACGTCCTCGATCCGAACCGCGGTGACCGTGAACCGATTCGTGAGGGCGGGATCGGCGGTGGCGGTGAAGCCGGACATCACCCACGAGTGGGCGCCCCGCCAGACCAGCAGGCCGGCGGGACGGTTCGTCAGCCGGACCTGGCGGGCGGCCAGCTGGATCGCGTCCCGGATCGAGGACTGCACGGCCACCGCGTAGCTCCCGTAGCCCAGCTTGGTCAGGCCCTTCGCCCAGGCTTCGGGCTCGGCCGCGCCATCGGGCGCCGGGTCGAGCGACCGGGCCAGCTTGAAGATCCGGGCCTGGGTCGCCCGGGTCGTGTCGGCACCGGGATCCATGATGTTCATCGAGGTCTGCATCGCGGCGGGCAGGCACCAGACCTTCTCGAGCTCGCCGACGTAGTCGCCCTTCCGATAGAGGTCCATTGCGAAGGGCATGTTGGGCGCCGGCCACGGAGCCTTCGTCGGTGCTGCCGGGGCAGATTGAAGGGGCGAAGGAAGGATCGTCGGCGAGCTGGCCGCCAGGGTTGGGCCTGGCGTGGAGGCGATGGTCGCAGGCGGGACGGAGGCAGCGGCGAGGAGGGCGGAGCCGGTGTCCGTTGGCTGGCCGGCCCGCACGAGCAGGCCGCCCCCTACCAGGAGCAGCGCGCCGACGGTTGCCAGGGCTGCCAAGAGGGTGCGGGATCGAAGACTGGGCATCAGGTCCTGTGCTTGTGGCGCGCCAACCGGCGGTCGTCGTGGTGACGGAATGGCGGTCGCCCGTGTGGCGCTGGCTCGAGGGTACGCCGCGCGTGTAGCCTCAGGCCATGATCCCGGCTCGACCTAGCCGCACGGCCCTCGGCGTCGCTCGCCGGCGCGCGGCCCATCAGCTCCTCGACCGGCCGCTCGTCCTCGATGATCCCCTCGCCCTTCGGATCATCGGTGCCGACGAGCGCCAGCGGCTCGAGGCCCGGCTGGGCCGGACGTTCCCGCCCAATCCGGACGAGCACCCGGCCGCGCGCCTGCTGCGCGCGTTCGTGGTAGCCCGGAGCCGCTGCGCCGAGGAGGTCGTGGGAGCCGCCGCGGAGGCCGGCCTGAACCAGTACGTGGTCCTCGGCGCCGGCCTCGACACGTTTGCCTACCGCAATCCCTGGCCCTGGTTGCGGGTCTTCGAGATCGACCACCCGGCGACCCAGGCCTGGAAGCAGGAGTGCCTGGCCGGGGCCGGCATCGCGATCCCGGGCGGACCGGCCGGCGCCTCATTCGTCGCCGTCGACTTCGACCGGCAACGCCTGGACATTGAGCTCGCGGCGGGAGGCTTCGATCCGGAGCGGCCGGCCGTCTTCGCCTGGCTGGGCGTGACGATGTACCTGGCCGAGGCCTCGGTCTGGGACGTCCTGGCCTATGTCCTCGCCCGACCACCGGGCAGCGCGATCGTCTTCGACTACGCCCTGCCGCCGGCGATGCTGAGCTCGCTCGAGCGACTGGCCCTCGGGCGGATGTCCGATCGGGTGGCCCGGGCCGGTGAGCCCTGGACGGCGTTCTTCGAGCCAGGAGCACTGGCCCAGGGCATGCGCGAGCTTGGCGCCCGGGGCTTGCTCGACCTGGACGGCGCCGCGATCAACGCCCGCTGGTTCGCCGGTCGGAGCGATGGCCTGCACGTCGGCTCGATCGGCCGGTTGATGATCGGGCGGACCTGAGGACCGGCGACCCCGTCAGCCCTCCCCGATGTTGATCGAGCCGCCCTGCGTCGAGTTCCAGATTCGGCGGACGTGGACCGAGTCCAGCCCGCGCGTGTCGAAGTGCATGATGTCCCGGCCCATCGCCGTGGTCGCGTCGCCGAGCCAGGTCAGGCCGGCGCCGGAACTGTCGGTCATCGCCTTCACGAGGCGCTTGTCCAGGTCCAGGAATCCGCCCTGCGGGTTTGTCCAGTCCTTGGCGGCGCCCTTCGCGTCGAGGGTGGCTCGGTCGGCGGCGATCACCTTCAGCCACTGGGCCACCGATCGCTTCTGCTTGTCCTTGTCGCCCAGCCCCTCCACCAGCGGCCTGAGCGTGTCCTCGGTGAGGCTGAAGTACTGGGCGAGGGCGCTGGAGGCCGCGGAAAGCTTGTCGTAGCTGGCCTCCACCCGGGCGTCGCGGTCGTCAACCTTGGGCCGGGATTGCAGGTCGGCCTCCTTGGGCGTCTGGCCGGTGACCAGCAGGACGGCGCGATCGATCACGTCTCGGACCGCCCGGCTCTGGGCGGGGGCCTCGACCGTGCTCGCGTAGTTCGCGTCCGGGTTGACCAGCCACGGATTCGTGTGGGGGTTGAGGTCGATCGCCAGCCCCAGGGAATGAAGACCCTGACCCGGTTCCCGCAGGCCGCTGTGTCCCTCGCGGACCCAGCCGTCGGGTGGCGGCGCTTCCGCCTGGAGGGCTGCCTCGGCCAGCGTGAGGCGGTCGGCCAGGAGCTGATGGACGAAGACGGATCTGCCCAGGAACTGGACAGACTTGACCTCCTTGAACCAGGCCGCGGCCGTCTCCTTGCGGCTGTTGCGCCGGAGGGTCTCGGCTTCGTCGCCGATCGTCCTGAGGTTCAGCAGGCGTCGAATCTCGGCGATCCGGGCAGCCTTGTCGGGGGCCAGCGCCGTCTTTGCCTTGCGCGCCTCGGCAGCCTCGTCGTTGAGGGCGGCCAGCTCGGCGACGAGTCCAGGCGCGTCCTCGACAGCCGGCAGGTCCTTCTCATCAGCCGCGCTGAGGACGTGCTCGGAGGGCGTGCTGGCCCGCCGCTGGACGAACGGCGGCGGCGCGACCAGGGCCGCTACGGCGGCATTGCCCGCCGAACGCTGAAGGCCCAGGAGGGGATGGCTGCCGGCATCCTGCGAGGCTCGATCGGCGCTCGTCGATCCCGGGCGGGTGGATCCCGGAGCAGGTTGCTTCCGATGCGCCGGTCGCTCGAACATGCCTGCGTGCTACTCCGCCCGAGGTGACGCCCCGGCTCGAATGGTGGCGCGCCCGGCGGGACTCGAACCCACGACCTTTAGGTCCGCAACCTAACGCTCTATCCGCTGAGCTACGGGCGCATTGCGGGAGTGGCGGAGAGGGAGGGATTCGAACCCTCGAAGCAGGTTACCCCACTTGGCGGTTTAGCAAACCGCTGCACTAGGCCACTATGCGACCTCTCCGCGGGACCGCGGGCGCCAGAATAGCACGGGGTCATGCGCCGACCGGGCACGTTGCCCAGGCGTCAGCCGGCGTCGATCACGCAGAAGCGGTTGCCCTCGGGGTCGGCCAGGATGACGTAGTCGGCATCGGGCGGCCGCTTGTCCCAGTGGACCTCGGTGGCCCCCAGCCCGACCAGCCGGGCGACCTCTGCGGCCTGGTCCCCGGCGTACAGGTCGAGGTGGATCCGGGGCGGCACGTGGACCGTCGAGCGGACCCGGTCGAGCGAGACGTTCGGGCCGCTGCCGTCGCTCGGGCTGAGCAGGGCGAAATCGTCGCCGTCGCCCGGCCGCCGCTGGTAGTCGAGGGCAGCCGACCAGAAGCGGGCCTGGCGCTCGAGGTCATCCACGCGGATCACGATGGAGCCGACGCGCAGCATGCCCGCCACTGTAGCCAACTCGTTGACAGGGCGGACGGCGCTCGGCTACCGTTCGGGGACGCACATGCACACCTTCTTTTTCGCCTACCAACGCCCGGCATGACCGAACCCGGAAGCTGAGACCCGGGAGCACGGGTCGTGCCGGGATGAGCAGAGGTCAGACCTCTGCTTTTTTTGTTGGCCGAGCCGGGCCACTACGGGAAAGCAAACCACGCGAAAGGACGCGGAGCACCGATGTTCGTGGTGATGAGCGCCTCGGCCAGCCAGGCCGAGACGAATGCGGTCAAGAGCCTGATCCTGGCGGAAGGGCTCGTGCCGTACGACCACGCCGGCGCCGAGCGGCTCGTGATCGCGGTCGTCGGTGAGATCGGCAGCCGCAAGCCGGTCCTGATCAGCCGGCTCGAGGCCCTCGGCGGCGTCGAGGCGGTCACCCCGATCAGCCGCCCGTTCAAGCTCACCTCGCGCGAGTTCCACCCCGAGGACACGGTCGTCCGGGTCCTTGACGCGGTGATCGGCGACGGCAGCCTGACCGTGATGGCCGGCCCGTGCTCGATCGAGAGTCGCGACCAGCTCCGTGAGACGGTCGACGGCGTGGTGGCCTCCGGCGCCACGATCATCCGTGGCGGCGCCTTCAAGCCGCGCACCAGCCCGTACTCGTTCCAGGGCCTGGGCGTGGAGGGCCTGCGCTACCTGGCCGAGGAGCGCGAGCGGACCGGCCTGCCGGTGATCACCGAGGTGATGGAGCCCAACCAGGTCGACATCGTGGCCGAGTACGCCGACATCCTCCAGGTCGGCACCCGCAACATGCAGAACTACTCGCTCCTGACCGCCGTCGGGCGGGTCGCCCGGCCGGTCATGCTCAAGCGCGGCTACGGCGCCACGATCGAGGAGTGGCTGATGTCGGCCGAGTACATCGTCAGCTCCGGCAATCCCAACGTGATCCTGTGCGAGCGGGGCATCCGGACCTTCGAGACGTACACCCGCAACACGCTCGACCTGGCCGCCGTGCCCCTCCTCCACCACCTGACCCACCTGCCGGTGATCGTCGACCCGTCGCACGCCACCGGCAAGCGCTGGCTGATCAAGCCGATGTCGATGGCCGGCGTCGCCGCCGGCGCCGACGGGGTGATGGTCGAGGTCCACCCGCGACCCGACGAGGCGCTGTCCGACGGCGAGCAGTCGATCACCCTGGGCCAGTTCGCCGAGCTCATGACCAGCCTCCGGGCGATCCACTCCCAGGTCGGCGACCTGCACGGCGACCCGGTCCTGCCCAACGCGGTGCTCAAGGTCGGCGGAGCGGCCAAGCATTGACCACCCAGGCAGCTCCGAACCTGGCCGGCGGCACCGAGCCCGACGTGGCCGGCGTGCGCCCGGCGGCCCGCCTGCGCGGCCGGCCCGGCCTGCCCGGCGACAAGTCGATCAGCCATCGGGCGCTCCTCCTGGCTGCCCTCGCCGAGGGCAGCTCCGAGATCCGGGCTGCCGGCGACGGCGCCGACGTGCGGACCACCGCCGGCCTGATCGAGCGGCTCGGGGCGAGCGTCGAGCGGGGCCGGTCGGACGGCCGCCGGGTCGACTACCGGGTGGTCTCGCCGGGCATCGACGGGCTGCACGAGGCGGACGGCGTCCTCGATTGCGCCAACTCCGGGACGACCACCCGGCTGATTGCCGGCATCCTGGCCGGTTTGCCCGGGTACCACGTCCTGGACGGCGACGACTCGTTGCGCCGGCGACCCCTCGCTCGTATCATCGAGCCACTGCGTGCGATGGGCGCCGAGGTCCATGCGCGCCGGGGTAATTCCCTCCTGCCGATGACCGTGGTCGGTCACCGCCCGCTCCAGGCGATCGATCATCGGACGGCGGTTCCCAGCGCCCAGGTGAAGTCGGCGATCCTGCTGGCGGGGCTGCGGGCCGAGGGTCGGACGACCGTCCGCGAAGCCGTCGCGACGCGGGACCACACCGAGCGGATGCTCCGGGCGCGGGGTGTCGCGGTGGTCAGCACGGCGGGCGAGGATGGGGGGCTGGTGGTCAGCGTCGAGGGAGGGTTTCCGGTGCAGGCGGTCCTCCAGGTGGTTCCCGCCGATCCGTCCGCGGCCGCCTTCTGGCTGGTCGCCGGGGCGATCCATCCCGACGCCGAGCTGAGCCTGCCGGCCGTCGGGCTCAATCCGACCCGCCGGGCGATCGTCGACCTGCTCCGGCGGATGGGCGCGTCGATCGAAGAGCGGCCCGACGCCGACGCGGCGGACCGAGACCCGAGCCCCGATCCGGACAGCGGCGAGCCGCTGGCCGACCTGGTCGTCCGTTCGAGCCAGCTGGGCGCGATCGACGTCTCGCCGACCGAGGTGGCCCAGGCGATCGACGAGATCCCGATCCTGTGCCTGGCGGCGACCCAGGCCCACGGCACGACCACGATCCGGGGCGCCGGCGAGCTGCGCGCCAAGGAGTCCGACCGGATCGCCGGGATCGTCGCCGGGCTGACGGCGCTGGGCGCCCGGCTGACGGTCGACGGCGACGACATCACGATCAGCGGCCCGACCCGGCTGGTCGGCGCGCCGACCGACAGCCGCTCCGACCATCGCCTGGCAATGACCTTCGCGATCGCCGGCCTGATCGCCAGTGGCGCGACGACGATCAGCGATCCCGGCTGCGCCTCGATCTCCTATCCAGGCTTCTTCGCGGTACTCGAAGGGGTGCGAGCATGACGAAGCGCGTCGTCCTCATCGGTCACCCGGTCAGCCACTCGCTGTCCGGCGCGATGCAACAGGCCGCCTTCGACTCGCTCGGGATCGATGCCCGCTACGAGCTCTGGGACCGGGCGCCGATCGCCCTGGCCGGCGCGATCGGCGAGCTGCGCGCCGACGACTTCCTGGGCGCCAACATCACGATCCCCCACAAGGAGCGGGTCGTGCCCCTCGTCGACCGGCTGACCGAGGACGCCCACGCGACGGGGGCCGTCAACACGATCACCCGCGAGGGCAAGCGGCTGGTCGGCCACAACACCGACGTGCCCGGCTTCAAGCAGGCGATCGACAAGCTGGTCGGCCGCCAGAAGATGCCCCGCCAGGCCGTCGTCTTCGGCGCCGGCGGCGGCAGCCGGGCGGTGATCCACGGGCTGATCACGGCCGGTTTCCTGCGGATCATCGTGTTCAACCGCCATCTCCACCGGGCCGAGAGCCTGGTCAAGTTCTTCGGCAAGAGCGCCGCCCACATGGAGCTCAAGGCGATGCCCTGGCACGAGTCGATCATCGAGGCGGAGCTGGCCAAGACCCGGATCCTGGTCAATGCCACGTCGATCGGGCTGCACGGCGACGAATCGCCGATCCCGGGCGAGATCATCCCGCCTGACCTGCTCGTCCTGGACTTGATCTACCGGCGCACGAGGCTGCTGCGCGACGCCGCGGCCAACGGGGCGACGGTCGCCGACGGTGCCACG
Organism: uncultured Chloroflexia bacterium; assembly: GCA_963735455.1. Lineage (GTDB taxonomy): Bacteria > Chloroflexota > Limnocylindria > Limnocylindrales > CSP1-4 > Palsa-1033. Next base: position 552,525 of record CAVTKZ010000004.1, on the reverse strand, counting down.
ATGCTCCTCCACCAGGGCGCCGCCGCGTTCAGCCTGTGGACCGGCCAGCCGGCCCCGCTCGAGGTCATGGAGAGTGCCCTGACGGCGGCCCGCGCCGGCGGCATCGAATCGGCCGAGGGCGAGCCGACCGGCGCCGTCGCGGAGGCCTGAGTGGGCCGCTTGCGGTTCCTGACGGCCGGCGAGTCGCACGGCCCGGCGCTGGGGGTCACGATCGAGGGCGTCCCGGCCGGGCTGGCCCTGACCGCCGACGGCCTCGCGGTGGACCTGGCCCGGCGTCAGCGGGGCTATGGTCGGGGCGCGCGCCAGGCGATCGAGCACGACCGGGCCGAGATCCTGGGCGGGGTCCGCCACGGCCTGACCCTCGGCTCGCCGATTCTCCTCCTCGTCCGCAACCGGGACTGGGAGAACTGGACCGAGGTGATGCAGGTCGAGCCGCTGAGCGAGGCCCAGGCCGCCGAGCTGGCCCACCACGCTGACGAGGGCAACAAGCGGGCGACGCCGGTCACCCGGCTGCGGCCCGGGCACGCCGACCTGGCCGGCGCCCTGAAGTACGGTTTCAACGACGTCCGTGACGTCCTGGAACGGGCCTCCGCGCGCGAGACGGCCGCCCGGGTGGCGGCCGGCGGCGTGGCCCGGGCCTTCCTGGCCGAGCTGGGGATCGATGTCTGGTCGTTCACCGCCGAGGTCGGCGGCGTCGCCCTCGACCCGGCCAAGGCGAGCCGGACCCGGGCGGAGGCCGACGAATCGCCGCTGCGCTGCCCGGATCCCGAGGCCGAGGCCAGGATGATTGCCCGGATCGACGAGGCTCGCTCAAACGGGGATACGGTCGGTGGGGTGTTCGAGGTCGTGGCCCATGGCCTGCCGATCGGGCTGGGCAGCTACGTCCACTGGGATCGCCGCCTGGATGCCGCCCTCGCCGCGGCAGTGGTCAGCATCAACATCGTCAAGGGCGTCGAGTTCGGGCTGGGCTTCGAGCAGACCCGCCGCTTCGGCTCGGCCGTCCACGACGTGATCGAGGGGCGAGGGACCGGCGGACGCTGGATTCATCGGACCAACAACGCCGGCGGGCTAACCGGTGGGGTGACCAACGGCGAGCCGCTCGTCGTGCGCGGAGCGGTCAAGCCGATCTCGACCCTGGCCCGGCCGCTGCCGTCGGCCGACCTGATCAGCGGCGAGGCCGTCGACCAGGCCCACTACGAGCGGAGCGACATCAGCGTGGTGCCGGCGGCCGGCGTGGTCGGCGAGGCGATGGTCATGCTCACCCTGGCCGATTTCATCCTGGACAAGTTCGGCGGCGACTCGATCGACGAGACCCGGGCAAACCTCGCGGCCTACCAGGCCCAGCTGGCGAGCCTGCCGGAGGCGCCCGTGGCCGGCGGCCGGGGCCGGGCGCGTCCGGTCGCGGCCGGCGACGAGCGCGGCCGGGGTGGCGAAGCCGGCTCCGGCGGCGACGACTAGGCCGGCCATGGACCTCGTCCTCGTCGGCCTGCCGGGCAGCGGCAAGAGCTCGGTCGGACGCCGGATCGCGGCCCGCCATGGCGCCCGGTTCGTCGACCTCGACGCGACGATCGAGGCCGCGGCCGGCCAGACGATCGCCCAGCTGTTCGAGTCCGAGGGCGAGGCCGGCTTCCGCTCCCGCGAGCGGGCGGCCGTCGCCGCCCTGGGCCAGGCCGATGGCGCGCCCGAGCTGCGCCGAGTGATCGCCACGGGCGGCGGCACGGTCGTCGACCCGGCCAATCGCTGGGCGCTGTACCGCGGCCGTCGGGCGGTCTGGCTGAACGGGCCGCCGGAGGTCCTCGCCCAGCGCCTGCGCAACTCGCCCAACCCGCGGCCGCTCCTCCAGGGCCGTGATCCGGTCGGCACGATCCGCGAGCTGGCGGCCGGGCGGGAGCGGTTCTACGCCCCGGCCGTGCGGCTCAACGGCCTGTCCCAGGTCGGCGCAGTGATCGACCGGCTCGATGCCGTCCTCGGGGCAGACGCACGGCCGGGCACGTTGCTGCTAGCCGCCGACACCCGCCTGGGCCGGATCCGGATCGGCGAATCGTTCGTGTCGCGGCGCCCTCCTGGCGACCCTCGCCGAGCTCGGCGCGCGAACGGGCGATCTTCGTCTCGGAGCCCGGCGCCTGGGCGGCGGTCGGCGAGGCGCTGGCCGCCGAGGTCGGTCGGGGCCGGCCTCAGCGTCGAGCGGATCCTGCTGCCGACGGGCGAGGCGGCCAAGCGCCTGAGCGTGATCGAGGCGGCGGCCGGCGAACTGGCCCGGCTGCGGGTCGAGCGGACCGAGCCGCTGATCGCCCTCGGTGGCGGGGCGCTCGGCGACGCCGCCGGCTTCCTGGCCGCGACCTGGCTGCGGGGCGTGCCCCTGGTCCAGGTCCCGACGACGCTCGTCGCCCAGATCGACAGCTCGATCGGGGGCAAGACCGCGGTCGACCTGGCCGACGGCAAGAACCTGGTCGGCGCCTTCCACCAGCCGGCGGCGATCCTGATCGACGTCGCCCTCGTGGCCGGCCTGCCGATCCGCCAGCGCCGCTCGGCCCTCGGCGAGGCGGTCAAGATGGCCGCCCTCGGCGACGAGGCCCTGTTCGGCCTGCTCGAGCGCGACGGCCCGGGGATCGCCCGCGGCGACCCGGCGGTGATCGCCCACGGCGCCCTGGCCGAGCTGGTCGAGCGCTGCGCCTGGGCCAAGGTCGAGGTGGTCCTCGCCGACGAGCGCGAGTCGGGCGGCCGGCCGAAGGCGTCCGATGATCCGCTCGTCGCGGCCCGGATCGAGGCCGGCCGGCTGGCGCTCAACCTGGGCCACTCGCTCGGCCACGGCTTCGAGGCCGCGGCGGGCTACGGCGACGGGCTGCTCCACGGCGAGGCGGTCGCCTACGGCCTGCGGGCGGCCTGCCGGATCGGCGTCGCCCTGGGGGTCACGCCGGCCGATCGGGCCGCCCGGATCGAGGACCTCCTGACGACCCTCGAGCTGGCCCCCGCCGGCGGCCTGGCCGAGCTCGGGCTGGAGTCCGACGCCGTCCTGGCGGCCCTCGGCGCCGACAAGAAGCACGCCGGCGGGCAGCTCCGCTGGGTCCTGCCGACGGCCGACTTCGTCGCCGTCCGGAAGGACGTCCCGGCGGACCTGATCGCGCGGGTCGCCGGGCAGCTCCTGGCGGCCCGGCCATGACCCGCGGTCCTCGTCCTCCAGGGTCCCAACCTCAACCTGCTCGGGCACGCGCGAGCCGGAGATCTACGGCCGGGCGACCCTCGAGGAGATCCACGCCGGGATCGCGGCCCGGGCGGCCGAGCTCGGCCTGCAGGTCGACTTCTTCCAGTCGAACCACGAAGGCGCCCTGATCGACCGGCTGCAGCGCAAGGACTTCGACGTCGCGATCGTCAACGCCGGCGGCCTGACCCACACCAGCGTCAGCCTGCGCGACGCGCTGCTCGCGGTCGAGCGTCCGTTCGTCGAGGTCCACCTGTCCGACCCGGCGACGCCGCGAGCCGTTCCGCTCGGTCAACTTCCTCACCGACATCGCCCTCGAGTCGATCGTCGGGCCGGGGCGCCGCGGGCTACGGCCTGGCCCTCGAATCGATCGCCCGCCGGGTCGCCGCGGGCGAGCTGCCCGGATGACCGGCCGCCGGACGCCCCGCGGCCCGGCCCGAGATCGCCCGAGCTGGCCCGCCTGCGCCGCCGGATCGACGCCCTCGACCGGCGGATCGTGGCCCTGCTCAACGAGCGGGCCGAGCTCGGCCGCGCAGGTCGGCCGGGCCAAGCAGGCCGCCGGCCGGCGAGCCGTCCGCGACCTCGAGCGCGAGCGGGAGGTCCTCCTGCGGGTAGCCCTGGCCAACCTCGGTCCGCTGGCCCAGGCCGACCTGCTGGCGATCTACCGGCGGCTGATCGCGGCGACCCGGGCCCTCGAGGCCCGCGACCGCGCCGGCGACGTCCCTAGCCGGTCCGACTTGTCCTCGATCTCCCAGGCGTGATCGAGCGCGTGCCAGGCGATCCGGCGGGCGGCGTAGCGGGCGGGCCAGCGCCGTCCGGCGAGCGGCGAACCGTCCGACGGCAGGCGGAGCACGGCCAGGATCGCCTCGCGCTCGGCGTCGACGGCCGGCCGATCGAGCGGGCTCGGGCTCCCTGAGCTTCAGCCCGACCTGGCTGGCGTAGGCCGAGTCGGAGGCGACGCAGTGGGCCACGATCGCGTCCCGATCCCGGCCGCCGCCCCGGGGTCCCTTGCGCAGCTCGGCCGGCGCGCCGGCGACGACCGGGTCGAGGACCGCCCAGGCCGCCCCGACCAGGCGGGCAATCCGGTCCGCGTCGAGCTCGCCGTCAGTCGGCCGGCGATCGTCTCGGCCACGCTGCCCGGCACGCCGAAGTCGGTGCCGGCCGAGCCGGCCACCCGTCTCGACCAGCTCGAAGTCGGCCGGCGGACAGGTCGCCGGGATCCGCCACGAAGTCGAGGCCGGCCAGGGCCGCGACCCGAGCGTAGCGCGGACGCGGCGGCGGCCAGGGCGGCCGGCAGCGTCGAGCCGGTCCTTGCTGCGCCCGGCACCAGCCCGGCCAGTCGAGCGCCCAGGCGAACGACCGGGTCTTGCCGGCTTCCTCGCCGATCGGGATCCGGTGCCCCGGCTCATCGCCGTGCCGTGGCCGCCCGGAGGCCCGTCGACGAGTCGCCCCAGGGCGGCCACGTCGCGGCCGTCGCGGCCGAGCGCGTCGACGAGGGCCGAGGCGACGATCACGCCGTCCGCGCCGGCCCGGGCGATCGCCCGGACGTGGGCCGGCCGGCTGACCCCGAAGCCGACCGCGACCGGGCACCGGCGAGACGGCCTTGACCGTCGCGGACCAGGCGCGCCGACCGACGCCGGCAGGCTCGCCCGGGCACCGGTCACGCCGACCAGCGAGACGCAGTACAGGAAGCCGCCGGAGCGGGCGGCGACCCACCGCCCGGCGGGCGGGCTCGGTCGTCGGCGCGACGAGGTAGACGACGGCCAGGCCGGCCCCGGCGGCGACCGCCTCGAACGGCCCGCCCTCGTCCGGGGTGAGGTCGGCCACGATCACCCCCGACGCGCCGGCCGCGACCAGGGCCGCGGGCCGTGGCCGCGCCGTCGCCGCCGCCGATCACCTGGTTGGCGTAGGCCATCGGGACGAGCGGCAGCGCCCGGTCGGGCGGCCGCGATCCGTTCCAGCAGGGCGATCGACGAGGCGAACGTGGCACCGGCGGCGAGGGCCACCTGCGAGGCGCGCTGGAGCGTCGCGCCGTCGGCCAGCGGGTCGGAGTAGGGCAACCCGATCTCGAGCAGGTCCGCCCCGGCGTCGGCCGCGGCGAGGGCGATCCGGAAGCTCGTCTCGGCGTCCGGATAGCCCGCCACGACGTACGGGATCAGGGCGATCCGGCCTTCCCGGCCGGCCTGCTCGAAGGCGGCGGCGATTCGGCCGGCCCCGGTCGTCCGGTTCGTGCCCGCCGGCGGCTCGGCGACCGCCATCAGCCGGGGACGCCCGGTTCGAGCGCGGCCAAGTCCTTGTCGCCGCGACCGGACAGGCCGAGGAGCACGACCGTCTCGGCGGGATAGCCCGCCCCGGAGCCTTCGATGCCCGCGATCAGGCGGGGCAGGACGGCAAAGGCGTGGGCCGTCTCGAGCGCCGGCAGGATCCCTTCGAGGCGGGCGACGTGGCGCAGGGCGGCGAGGGCCTCGGCGTCGGTCGCGGCGGCCAGCTCGAGCCTGCCCCCCGCGGCCAGGGCAGCGATCTGGGGGCCGACGCCGGGGTAGTCGAGGCCGGCCGAGATCGAGTGGGCCTCGACCACCTGGCCATCGAGGTCCTGGAGCATGAGCGAGCGTGACCCGTGGAGGATCCCCGGCGTGCCCCCGGCCAGCGCCGCGGCATGCCGGCCGGTGGCGATCCCGTCGCCGGCCGCCTCGGCGACCGCCAGCCGGACGGCCGGCTCGCCGATGAACCGGTCGAGCAGCCCGATCGCGTTCGAGCCGCCCCCGACGCAGGCCAGGACGAGGTCGGGCAGGCGGCCCTCGACCGCCTCGAGCTGGGCGGCCGCCTCGTCGCCCAGGATCCGCTGGAGGTCGCGTACGATCGTCGGATAGGGGTGGGGGCCCATCGCCGAGCCCAGGACGTAGTGGGTCGTCTCGACGTTCGTGACCCAGTCGCGCATCGCCTCGTTGACGGCGTCCTTGAGGGTCGCCGAGCCGGACGTGACCGGCCGGACCTCGGCGCCCAGGGCGCGCATCCGGAGGACGTTCGGCTGCTGGCGCTGGATGTCCTCGGCGCCCATGAACACGACGCAGGGCAGGTCGAGCAGGGCACAGGCGGTGGCCGTGGCCACCCCGTGCTGGCCGGCCCCGGTCTCGGCGATCACCCGGGACTTGCCCAGGCGCCGGGTGAGGAGGGCCTGCCCCAGGGCGTTGTTGATCTTGTGGGCACCGGTGTGGGCCAGGTCCTCGCGCTTGAGGTAGACCCGCAGGGCGGCCGGAATCCGGACTGGGACGCCGGGCGCCTGGGCGACCAGCCGGGCCGCCTCCTCGACGGTCGCCGCCGCCAGCCGGTCGGCCCGATAGATCGGCGTCGGTCGGCCGGAGTAGGTGGCCAGCAGCTCCCGGAACTCGGCCCAGAAGCGCGGGTCGCGGCGGAGCGCGAAGTAGGCCCGCTCGAGGGCCTCCAGGGCGGCCATCAGGGTCTCGGGCACGTAGCGACCGCCGAATTCCCGGTTGCAGCCCCAGCGTCCCTGCCCATCTGCCTCGAGCAGGCCGGCGAAGACCGGGGTCGGGCGGGCGGCCACGTTGGGCTGGTCCCAGCGCGCCGCGCGAGCCCGCTTGCTGAACAGGGCGACCCGGAGGGGGTCCTTGCGCGGTCGCTCGCCGGCGGTCCGCGGCGCCTCGACGCCCGAGGCCACGTCGACACCGATCGCCGGGACGGCCAGGATCGCCTCGCCGACGTTGGCCGGGGTCAGGCCGCCGGCCAGGATCACCGGCAGGGCGCGGGCGACCGCGGCGGCCAGCTCAGTCGACGAGCGGACCCCGGTGCCGCCCGGGTGGGGGCCGCCGGCCGTGTCGAGGAGGATCCGCTCGACGCCCGCGTCGAGGTAGGCCTGGCCCCGGGCCACGATCGCCGCGACCTCGAGGACGCCGTCGCCGGACGCCTCGGTCGGCAGGCGGATGCTCTTCCAGGCCGGCCGATCAAGCCGGTGGACCAGCTCGGGGCTCTCGTCGCCGGAGAGCTGGACGACGTCCGGGTCGAGGCCGGCAATGATCGCCGCGAGGCGCTCGAGGCCGGCGTCGGCGGTGATCGCCACGATCCGCGGCAGGCCTGCCAGCGGACCGCCGGAGCGGGCCCGCCGGGCCAGCTCGACGGCCTCCTCGAGCGACAGGCAGCGGGGCGTGCCCGGGACCAGGTTCAGCCCGATCGCGTCCGCCTCGCTCGCCAGCGCGGCCTCGATTCCACGGGCGTCGGTGACCCCGCAGATCTTGACGAGCGGCACTCGGGCGCGGGCCGCCAGGTCGTCGGGCAGCCGGCCGGCAGCCGCGAACCGGGCCGCGGCCGCGGCCGGGTCGCCGGCGCGCATCAGGGCCTCGCCGACGAGCACCGCGTCGAAGCCCAGGGCGCGCCAGCCGGCGACCGTGGCCGGCTCGCGAACGCCGGATTCGGCCACCACCAGGCGGTCGGCCGGCACGAGCGCGCGGAGGCGGACCGCCTGCTCGGGATCGACAGCCAGGGTCCGCAGGTCGCGGTTGTTCAGGCCGACCAGGCGGGCCCGGGTGCCGAGCGCCCGCTCGAGCTCGCGCTCATCGTGGGCCTCGACAAGCGGCTCGAGCCCGAGGTCGAGGGCCAGGTCGACCAGCCGGCCCAGGCGCGCGGCGGGATGCAGGCTGGCCAGCAGCAGGACCAGGTCGGCCCCGGCGGCCCGCAGGATCGGCAGCTGGCGCGGATCGACGACGAACTCCTTGGCCAGGACCGGCACGCTGACCGCGGCCCGGACCGCCGTCAGGTCGGCCACCGAGCCACCGAACCAGTGCGGCTCGCACAGGACCGAGATCGCTGCGGCGCCACCGGCCGCGTAGGCGCGGGCGCGGCGGACCGGATCGTCGGACGCGGCCACGATCCGGCCGGCCGAGGGCGAGGCACGCTTCACCTCGGCGATCAGGGCCAGGCCCGGCCGGGCCAGGCGCAGGCTGAGGTCGCGGGGGGCGGGAGCCGCGGCTGCGGCCCGCTCGAGGCGGGCCACCGATACACCGGCGAGCTCGCTGGCCAGGTCCGTCGCGCGTCGTGCGGCGATCTCGGCGACAACGTTGCGCCGTGCTGCGGGGCGGGTCGCGAGCGCGCCGGTCATGCCGGCCCGCCCACGTCCGACTCGAGCCGGGCCAGGGCCTGCCGGGCGGCGTCGGCCGCCAGGCGCGCCGCCCGCAGCCGGCCGACGAGAGCGATCGGGGCACCCGAGTCGAGGGTCATCGACGCCAGGCGGACACCCTGGGCCAGGTCGGCCACCCGGCCCGCCGCGACGAAGCCGGCCGCCGCATTGAGCAGCACGACCTCCCGCCGCGGTCCGGGCGTCCCGCCCAGCACGCTCTGGACGAGCCCCGCGTTCTCCTCGGGCGTGCCGCCGGCCAGGGTGCTCGTCGGGACGCTGGTCAGGCCCAGCCCCTGGAGCGTCCGGACGTCGATCGCCGAGACCCTGATCCCCGCCGGGCTGACATCGTGGATCACGCCCGAACCGTCGAGCGGCAGCTCATCCACCCCGGCGCCGTGGACGACGATCGCCCGCTCCTGGCCGAGCAAGCGGAGGACCTCGGCCACCTTGGGCGCCATCGCCGCATCCCCGACCCCGACGACGAGGCGGGCCACCCCGGCCGGATTGGTCAATGGGCCGAGCAGGTTGAACGCCGTCCGGACGCCGATCTCCTTGCGCGTCGGGCCGGCGTGGCGCATCGCCGGATGGAAGGCCAGCGCGAACAGGAAGGCGAAGCCGTCGGTGCGCAGCGCCTCGGCCGCCGAGAAGTCGTCATGGTCGATCCGGATGCCCAGGGCGTCGAGGACGTCGGCCGATCCGGAGCGCGAGGTGATCGCCCGGTTGCCGTGCTTGGCCACGGGCACCCCGGCGGCGGCCACGACCAGGGCCGAGGTGGTCGAGATGTTGAACGTGCCGCTCCGGTCACCGCCCGTCCCGACGAGGTCGATCGCGCCGCGCGGAGCGGAGACCCGCAGGACCCGTTCACGCATCGCCGTGGCGAAGCCTGCCAGCTCGGCCGTCGTCTCGCCCCGCATCCGGAGGGCGACCAGGAGGGCGGCCAGCTGGGCCGGGGTGGCTTCGCCGTCCATCACCGCGCCCATGGCCGCCCGGGCGTCGTCCATCGTCAGGGAGTGGCCGTCGACGACCGCCGCGAGGGCCGCCCGGACGAGCTCGCTCACCGGGCGGCTCCGGTCGGCTCGGCCATGCCCCCGGTGGCGAAGCTGCCGCCGACCGCGTCGAGGCGGCCTGCCTCGCCCTCGCCGGCCAGGCGCAGGAAGTTCGCCAGCAGGTGGGGCCCCTCGGGGGTCAGGACCGACTCGGGGTGGAACTGGACGCCTTCGAGGGGCAGGGTGGCGTGGCGGAGGCCCATCACGACGCCGTCCTCCTCGCACATCGCGGTGACCAGCAGCTCGGCCGGGATGTTCGCGGGATCGACGGCCAGGGAGTGGTAGCGGGCGGCCATGAACGCCGGCGGCAGACCGGCCAGCAGGCCGGCGCCATCGTGGCTGACCTCCGAGGCCTCGCCGTGGACCAGGGTCGGCGCCCGGACGATCGTGCCGCCGTAGGCGACGGCCATCGACTGCATCCCGAGGCAGACCCCCAGGAGCGGGATCGCGTGCTCGGCGGCGACCTGGATCGCGTCGACCGAGACGCCCGCCGCCGACGGGTCGCCGGGACCGGGCGAGATCACGATCCCGCGCAGGTCGCCGGCTGGATCGGCGGCCAGCGCCTCGATCCCGGCCCGGTCGATCGCGTCGTTGCGCACGACCCGGACCTCGGCGCCCGCCGCCTGGAGGGCCTGGACCAGGTTGAACGTGAACGAGTCGTAGTTGTCGATGACCAGGATCACGGCCGCTCTCCGCCGCCGGCCGGCACGGGCTGGGCCGGCTGGGCCGGCGAGGGGCTCCGGCCGGTCGCCAGGTCGATCGCCCGGCGCAGGGCGGCCGCCTTGTGCTCGGTCTCCTCGAACTCGCGTTCGGGGACCGAGCCGGCGACGATGCCCGCCCCGGTGTGGACGTGGGCCACCCCGTCGCGCAGGACCGCGCTCCGGATCGTGATCGCCGTATCGAGGTTGCCGTCGTAGCCCAGGTAGCCGGCCGCCCCGCCGTACAGCCCCCGGCGCTCGTTCTCGGCGGCCGCGATCAGCTGCATCGCCCGGACCTTGGGCGCACCCGACAGGGTCCCCGCCGGGAAGACCGAGCGGAGCGCGTCGAGAGCGTCGAGCTCCGGCTTGAGCCGGCCTTCGACGTGGCTGACCAGGTGCAGGACGTGGCTGTAGCGCTCGACCTCCATGTACTTGGTCACCCGGACGGTGCCGGCTCGGGCAACCCGGCCGAGGTCGTTGCGGCCGAGGTCGACGAGCATCACGTGCTCGGCCTTCTCCTTGGGGTCGCGCTGGAGCTCCTCGCTCAGCAGGTCGTCCTCGGCCGGAGTGCCCCCCCGCGGCCGGGTGCCGGCGATCGGATGGGTCGTGAGCCGGTCGCCCTCGACCTGCAGCAGGAGCTCGGGGCTGGCGCCCACGACCTCGAACGACGGCGTGCGCACGAAGAACAGGTACGGGCTGGGGTTGACCCGGCGCAGGGCGCGGTAGAGCCCGATCCCGTCGACCGGCTTGCCTTCGGCGGTGGTGGGCAGCTCGAACGACTGGCGCCGGGCGAGGACGACCTGGATCGCCTCGCCGGCCGCGATCGCCTCCTTGGCCAGCTCCACGGCGTGGATGTACTGGTCCCGGCCGAGGCTGGTGGCCGTCGCCTCGAACGGGGCGGCGACGGTCCCTGGCTCTCCCCCACCGGCCGTCCGGCCGGCGGCCGGCGGCGGCGCCGCGATCTCCGCCTCCGACGGGCGCGACGTCCGGTCGAGGGCCGCGAAGATCGCCCGCTCGGCGATCCGGTAGCGGCCGTCCAGGTCGGGCACCTCGGTGTGGAGCGAGGCGATCGCGCTGATCGTGTGGGTCAGGTGGTCGAAGACGATGACCAGGTCGGACTCGATGAACGCCGCCGAAGGCACCCCGACGGGATCCGCGACGGGCTGGGGCACGCTCGGCTCGAAGGCGCTGACGGCATCGTAGGCCAGCGCTCCGACCGCTCCGCCGGTGAAGCGGGGCATGCCCTCGATCGGCAGTACCCGGCGGCGGGGCAGGAACTGGCGGAGCGTGCTCAGCGGATCGACGGAGTCAAGGGTCTGGATCGGCAGGCCGGCGTCGAACCGGTCGACGCTCAGGGGCCGGTCCTGGATCGTCGCCCGGCTGCCCCGAACCTCGAGCAGGCGGCGCGGCCCGGTGCCCAGGAAGCTGTAGCGGCCCAGCCGCTCGCCGCCCTCGACCGACTCGAGGAGATAGGCCGGGCCGCCGTCGTCGAGGCGCAGGAAGGCCCCGATCGGGGTCTCCAGATCGGCGTCCCGCGTGGCCCGCAGGAGCACGGTGTCGGCGCTGCCGGCCAGGCGCTTTGCCTCGGTCAGGCTGAGCGGGTCCGTGATGCTCATGGTTGCGGGCTTCCTCCGGCGAGACCGGGCCTGGGCCCGGAATCAATGCGACCTCTCGTCCAGGGACGAAAGGTCGAACCTTCCGCGGTACCACCCGCATTCGGCAGCGCTGCCGCACTCAAGAGCAATGGGCTCACGGGTCCATTCACCGTCGCTGCCGTCCCGGTTTCCACCAACCACCGGGTCTCTGTGCCGGCTCCCGACGGGTACTCATCCCGATCATCGCCTGGTATTCGTGATGTGGCGGGCAGTCTAGTCGGCGGCGCTCGGCGACGTCAACCGGGACCGCGGACCCGGCCAGCGCGCGGCGGGCCTCGTCAGCGCGCGACGGAGCGCCCGATCGGAGTGGGTCGCTCGATCGGCGCGGCGCCCGTCCTGCTGGCCGGCCGGCGTCGAAGGTAGCGGCGCAGGTTGGCCCGATCGCGCGCGGCCAGCTCCCAGCGGCAGCGACACAGGCCCTTCGGGCAGCTCGCGTGGGGGAGGCGCGGCTGGCGCAGCTCAGTCGCGATTCGGGTCACGGCCTCGTCGTCGGCTCGACAGGCGTCACAGCATGAGGCGGCTGCCAGCTGGGCGTCCCGGCTGATCTCGGAGATTCCACGCAGCTCGGCGGCAACGCCCTCGCGGAAGAGGGTGACGACGTCCGGCGACGGCGGCCAGGGCGAGCCCTCGAGCCGGTGGATCGTCGCGGCCTGGTCTCGGCGCTGGCGGCCGGCCGCCGCCCAGTCCCTGTCGCGCTTGGCGATCCGGAACATCCGATCGGCGGCCAGCAGGTAGAGCTCCCGCGCGGCGGCCACGCTGGCGTACGTCGGCCGGGCCACCTGGACTGCGGCGATCCCCGGGGCCGGGGCCCCGGCCGCGCCGGCTAGCTCCAGCCAGCGGGCGCGGGTCCGCAGGAGCCGTGCCGACTCGGCGGCCCGGCGCCGCTCGGCCGCGAACACCGGCAGGGCTGCGGCAGCGAGATATAACGTCCGGCCGTCGATCCGCTTGACGATGATCTGCTGGCGACACTCGAAGCAGCGCCGGCTGGCCGTCGGCGGCGGCTCGAGGAGGGTCCCGCAGTAGGGGCAATAGGCTGCCGAGACGACGACCTGCCGGGGGGCGGGCTCAGCCGGCCGCAGGAGGGCAGGTCGCCGGGCCGGCGGTTGCGCGGCGGACGGTGGCCGGGCGGAGCGCCGCTGGGCGGGGCGCCGGATCGGTGGCGGCGCGGAGCGGAGCGGCAACTGCCAGGGGTCATCGCCGAGGTCCTCGTCGGGGCGGGCCATCACCCCGATGCCCTCGACGGCCGGTCCGTGGGCGGATTTGCCGGCCGGATCCATGTCCGCCACGCCGCCGATCACGATGATCGCCGGTCGGGGCCGGGACGCCATCTCGGCCTCGCGGTCGGTGACCGGTGGCGCCTGCAGATCGGGGGTCAGCGCGTCCGGGATGCCGGAATCGGGGCCGCCATCGGGCAGGTCCTGCTGGGCGGCCTCGTCGACGGTCTCGTCACCGAAGAGGCCGGCCATCCGGGCGACGATGCGCGACTCGGCCAGCGCTGCCTCGGCCTCATCAATCTTCGGCTTGGAGCGCAGGAATCCCCGCATGCTTGGCATGTCGCTTCTCTCAAACGCGCTCGATGCACCGCTCGGCGGCTCGAGTCTGGGACCGGCCAGCGACGGGCCGCCCGGGTCCGGGGTTGAGCGTACCCCAGCGTTGCCCAAATATCGTACCAGTCGGCCAACCGACCGGTGCACCGGCGCACCGCTCAGGTGACCTTGTCAGCGGCTGGCCGGGAGCCCGGTTGGTGGTCCGCCGGCGGTTCCGGCGCGCGCTCGAACCCGGCGCAGTCAAGCACCGGCAGGCGCGGATAGCGGGCGAAAGCCTGATCGCTGACCGAGCGCTCGCACAGCCAGAAGACAGACGGCCGGGCGTTACCCGTTTGGCGGGCGTGCCGGCAGGCACCACACAGGCCGGGCTGGATCACACGTCAACCTGATCGAATTCTGAAGGCGGGGATGGGACTTGATACCCCATGGGTACTGTTGACCCCATAAACGTTCGGCGGCTAGCCTTGCCGTGGTCATCCACTTCGTAGTCGAATCTCAAGGAAAGGAGGTGAACGAATTGACCCGAGTCAGTGCCTGGTTCTCGAACATTTCATCCGAGACCGTGACCATCGTCATGCGTTTCAAGAAGCTCATCACCGTGACAGCCGGCCAGGGCCTTGCTGAATACGCACTCATCCTCGCTTTGATCGCGATTGTTGCAATCATTGCCCTCATCTTCCTGGGCGGACAGGTCTCGAAGATCCTGAGCAACGTCGGACATAGCGTCTGACGCTCCACGGCCATTCGATCCCGAACGGGCGCCGGTAGCGGCGCCCGTTTCGATTCGCGGTCCGGGCAGCCAGCCGGACGAGGGGAGCTGGCGGAGAGGCTGGGATTCGAACCCAGGGAGGGCTTGCACCCTCTGCGGTTTTCAAGACCGCCGCATTCGACCGCTCTGCCACCTCTCCGACTGCCGAGGATAGCCTGATCCGGGGCGCGGGCCGGACCCTAGGGAATGCGCTGGACGACCACCGTCCCGGCGATCAGGTCGTGCCAGCCGCGATGGCGCTTGTCGATGAAGATCCAGATGTAGCCGAGGTAGAAGACAGCCCCGGACACCCAGTAGCCGACCATCCGGAGGATCGCCTGGCCGCTGGAGATCGGCCCGCCATCGCTGTCGCGGACGACCCGCAAGCCCATTACCCGCATCCCTGGCGTCGAGCCGCTGGTTGCCCAGAAGTACGGAAAGTAGGCCAGGCTGGCGACCGCCAGCAGGACAACCAGGATCAGCAGCCCGGCGGCGCCGGCAACCGCACTGGTGACGGCCAGCAGGGTGCCCACGATCAGCAGGATCGTGGCGATCACGCCGAAGATCACGATATCGATGATGTAGGCCACGAGACGGGGGCCAAAGCCCCCGAAGGCGTAGCCGGGGGCGGGACCCGGCTCAGGCTCCGGTGCTTGCCAACCTGCGCTGGTCATCGTCTCCCTCTCCCTGGCGGAGGCCGTAGGCTCCCGGAGGGTGGACCTAGCCGGGCAGCTCGATCGTAGCAGCGCCCAGGTATGGCCGGAGGACCTCGGGCACGGTCACCGACCCGTCCTGGTTCTGGCCGGTTTCGAGGATCGCCGCAACCACCCGGGGCAGGGCCAGGCCCGAGCCGTTGAGGGTGTGGACCAGCTCGGGCCGGGCCCCCGGCCCGGGCCGATAGCGGACGGCCATCCGGCGGGCCTGGAAGTCCCGGAAGTTCGAGCACGAGCTGACCTCGAGCCAGCGCTCCACGCCCGGCGCCCAGACCTCGATGTCGTACTTGCGGCCCTGGGTGAAGCCCATCTCGCGGGTGGCCATCAGCAGGACCCGGTAGGCCAGCCCGAGGCGCTGAAGGAGGTCCTCGGCCCGACCGGTCATCCACTCGAGGGCCGCGGCCGATGCCTCCGGTCGCTCGAAGAGGACCATCTCGACCTTGTCGAACTGGTGGACGCGCAGGATCCCCCGGGTGTCCTTGCCGGCCGCCCCTGCCTCGCGCCGGAAGCAGGGCGAGTAGGCCGCGTAGCGGACCGGCAGCTGCGCGCCTTCGAAGATCTCGTCGCGATGGAGGTTGGTGACCGGGACCTCGGCCGTCGGGACCAGGTACAGGTCGTCGCGGGTCACGACGTACATCTGGTCTTCCTTGTCCGGGATCTGGCCGGTGCCCCGGGCCGACACGGCGTTGACCACGGCCGGTGGCCAGATCTCGGTGAAGCCGTTCTCGCGGGTATGGACGTCGAGGAACCAGCTGATCAGGGCGCGCTGGAGCGCCGCGCCCAGGCCGCGGTACACGGGGAAGCCCGAGCCGGCGATCTTGGCCCCCCGTTCGAGCTCGAAGATTCCCAGCCCGGCGGCAATCTCCCAGTGCGCCTTGCGCTCCCAGGCCGGCCCCCCGGGCAGCGCGTCCGCCCCGACCTCGCCGCTCAGCGGCTGGATCCGGGGCAGCTGCTCGCCCCATTCCCGGATCGTGACGTTGGCCTCTTCGCCGCCGACCGGGATGTCCAGGTCGGCCGGGTTGGGGATCCGCAGGAGGAGGTCCTCGACCGTCGCCTCGACTGTGGCCAGCTCGGCATCGATCGCCGCGATCCGGGCGCCAGTCTCAGTCGAGCGGGCCTTGAGCGCCGCGGTTTCCGCGCCGTTCGGGTCGGCCCCCGCCCGGATCGCCTCGCCGATCGCCTTGGAGGCCACGTTCCGCTCGGCCTTCAACCGGTCGCCCTCGGCCAGCAGCTCACGCCGTCGCGCGTCGGCGGCCAGGGCCGCATCGACGATCGCCGGATCCTCGCCCTTGTCGATCGCGCCCTGGCGGACCGCCGGCGCATCCCCCCGCAGTCGCTGCAGGCCGACGCTCATGCGCTCTCCTTCAGGGGTGGCGGGCCCGCGGCGGCCCGCAGGCGCTCGAGGACGAAGGCCGGCTCGAGGCTGGCCAGCAGCCAGCCCGCCCGGGGTCCATTGGGCCGGCCCAGGAAGGCCAGGTACAGGGCGGCGAAGGCCTGCCCCGGTGGCAGGCCGGCCGCCGTGGCGGTCGAGAAGATCAGGGCCTGCCAGGCATCCCCCGATCCAGGCCCGGGCGCGACGGCGGCCGCGGCCGCCAGGCTGCCCAGCCAGGATCGCTGGCCGGCGTCGAGGCCGGCCGCCTCGTCGGGCAGCCCGTCGCGCCGGACGACGATCCGCGACTTGTCGGGGGCGAACGTCTCCAGCCAGGCGTCGGCGGCGGCGGCTCGCTCGGCCAGGGTCGCCCGCTCGAGGGCGGTCAGCGGGCCGCCCTTCTCGGCCGCGATGCGGGCCTCGATGTCGACGCCCGGGATCTGGCGCAGGAGGGCCAGGTGGCCGAAGGCCGGCCGGAAGGCGGTCGCGATGGCGGCCACGTCGGCCGCCGGGTCGAGCAAGGAGTAGCGGAAGACGCTCTCGTGGCCGGCCGGCAGCTCGCCCCGGACCGGCCGGCCGGCCGTGGCGTCGGCCAACCGATCGAACTCGTCGAACAGGCGCGGGATCGCGTCACTGCCGACCGGGTCGAACTCGATCGCGGTCTGCGGCCGGGGGCGCAGGAAGAGCAGCCGGAGCTGCTCGGGCGGAACGACCCGGACGATCTCGTGGGCGGCGACGCCCAGCCCCTTCGAGGTCGACATCTTGCGCCCGCCGATGTTCAGGAACTCGTAGGCCACGTTGAGCGGTGGCTCGCGCTCGAAGATCTCCCGGGCGATCGCGTCGGCCCGGTCGCGCGAGCCACCGGCCGTCGCCAGGTCCTTGCCGCACGGCTCGATGGTCACCCCGAAGATGCTCCACTGGGCAGCCCACTCCAGGTTCCAGCCCAGCTTGGCCCGGCCCCCGAACGGCTCGACCCAGCCGGCATGGCCGCAGCCATGGGCCCAGGTCACGAGGTCAGGCCGGCACTCGTAGTAGATCCGGCGGCCGTCCCACCTGGTCACGATCGTCGTGCCGATCTTGCCGCAGCTCTCGCACACGACCTGGATCGGGTGCCAGTCGGCCGGATGCTGGACCTTGGCCACCCGCCGGTAGATCGCCCGGACGGCCTCCACCCGGTCGAGCGCGATCCGGATGTACGGATCGACCTCGCCGGCGGCATACAGCTCGCTCATCCAGTAGTAGCGGTCGGGCCGGATGCCCAGGCCGGCGAACGTGTCGATGAACGTCTGGGCATGGTGGCGGGCGTACGACGGGTGGCAATCGCCGGCCTGGTCCGGGACGTGGGCCAGCGGCCGGCCCATCTCGTGCTCGACGGCGTCCGGCGTCAGGAGGGCCTGGGCGTCCATCGGGTCCAGGTCGTCGATCCCGTAGAGGAGGGTGGTCGCGGTCCCCCGCGCTCGGAGCGCCCGGCTGATCACGTCCAGGATGACCGGCCCGCGGAGGCTCCCGACGTGGACGGTCCCCGAGGGCGTCTTGCTGTCGTTGACGACCTGCGGCCCATCGACCGAGGCGGCCAGCTCGTCGGCCCAATCCATGGCCCGAACTCCCTCGCCGGACCGGGTCAGCTGATCTTGGTGATCGTGTAGGTGAAGTCGCCGGCGGGCACCTTGACCACGACCCGGTCGCCCTTGCGCTTGCCCAGGAGGACCCGGCCCACCGGTGACTCGTTCGAGATCCGGCCCTCGCGGGGGGCGGCCTCGGCCGAGCCGACGATCGTGAACGACTCGGTGCCGTCGCCGCTCTCGACCATCACCGTCGAGCCGATCTGGACGTGCTCGGTGGAATGGTGCTCGTCGATGATCGTGGCGTTCTTGATCAGCGCCTCGAGGGTCTGGATCCGGCCCTCCACGAAGGCCTGCTCGTTCTTGGCGTCCTCGTACTCGGCGTTCTCGGACAGGTCGCCGTGTTCCTTGGCGTCGTGGATTCGGCCGGCCACTTCGGCCCGGCGGACCTGGACCATCTCGTCGAGCTCCGTCCGGAGCTTCTCGAGTCCGCCCTGGGAGAGGTAGGTGGGCTTGTTGTTCACGTCGGGTGGGCCCCCATCGGGATCTGGGCGCAATGGCCAGCGGGGTCTTGGTAAACGAAGAACTCCAGGCCTCCGCCGGTGGGGCGGACCTGAAGTTCAGCCGGCCCGAATGCTACTTCGCGGCCGTCCGAGTGTCAAAGCGCGGCCGGCTCGGTCAGGCGCAGCAAACGGCGCTTCACCCGGCCCAGCGAGCCCCGGTCGGTGAAGGCCACGAAGAGGGTGTCATCGCCGGCGATCGAGCCGGCCACCTCCGGCCAGCGAGCCCGGTCGAGGGCCGCCGCGATCGCATGGGCCGAGCCCGGCAGGGTCCGGACCACGAGCAGCAGGCCGGCCTCCCGGATCTCGACCGGCAGGTCACGGAAGAGCTTGCGCAAGCGATCCTCGCCACTGATCTCGGCCTCGACCAGGCGCGGCGGCAGGGCGTAGGCCTGGGTCCCCTCGCGGCCGACCTTGATCAGCCCGAGCTCGGCCACGTCGCGGCTGATCGTGGCCTGAGTGGTCCGGAAGCCACGCTCCCGGAGGGCCGCCGCCAGCTCCTGTTGGGTCCGGATCAGGCGCTGCTCGACGAGGTCCCGGATCGAGCGCTGGCGAAGCTGCTTCATGACCTCCATGACGAGCCGCCGCTCAGCGCGACAGGAAGACGACGAGGACGATCGCGGCGACCACCAGCCGCTCGATCACGAAGACCAGGTAGCTTCGGGTCCGGAGGTAGCGCAGCATCAGGTGGATCGCCGCCAGGCCGGCAACCAGGGCCGCGATCAGGCCCACCAGCAGCGGTCCGACCTGGACCGTCACGCCGGCATCGCCGCTGAGCAGGTTGCGCGCCTCGAACAGGCCGGCCCCGGCGATGACCGGGGTGGCCATCAGGAAGCTGAACCGGGCGGCGGCCTCGCGGGTGAGCCCGGCGAACAGGCCGGCCGAGATCGTGATCCCGGCCCGGCTGATCCCGGGCACCAGGGCGATCGACTGGGCCAGGCCAATGCCCAGGGCGAGCCGGAAGCTGATCCGATCGAGGCCATTCACCTTGCGCCCGAGCTGGTCGGCCAGCCACAGGATCGCCGCCCCGATCACCAGGGCGATGGCCACGTCCTCGGCGGTCCGGACTGCCGCCTCCAGCCGGTCGTTCAGGATCGGCCCGACGATCACGGCCGGGATCGTGGCAACCGCGATCAGCCAGGCCAGCCGGCGGTTCGGGTCGCCCTTGAACGAGCGGTCGCGGATCGTGGCCAGGCCGGCCGGCACGATCGCCAGCCAGTCGGCCCGGAAGTAGACCAGCAGGGCGACCAGGGTGCCCATGTGGAGCATCACGCTGAACGCCAGCGAGGTGATGAACGGATCGGTCCAGCCCAGGAGATGGGGGACGATGACCAGGTGGCCCGAGCTGGACACCGGCAGGAACTCGGTCAGCCCCTGGACGATGCCCATGATCAGCGCCTGGAAGGTGATATCCACCGCGGCCTCCTTGGGGGGCCTGCCGGAGCCGGCCGACGTTCCGCTTCGTCAGCCGGCGGACCGCGTTCGGTCGCGCCCGCCGGCGAGCCGGGTTAGCGGATGAACAGCGGGGCGAGGACCAGGGTGACCGTCGCCAGCAGCTTGACCAGGACGTGGAGCGAAGGACCGGCGGTGTCCTTGAACGGGTCGCCGACCGTGTCCCCGACCACCGCGGCCGCGTGGGCGTCCGTCTTCTTGCCCAGAACCGCGCCGGCCTCGTCGAGGAGGTGGCCCGATTCGATGTACTTCTTGGCGTTGTCCCAGGCCCCGCCGCTGTTGTTCAGGACCGTGGCCAGCATCACCCCCGAGATCGTGCCGACCATCAGCATCCCGGCCACGGCCTCATAGCCGAGGAGGACCCCGACGATGATCGGCGTGCTCACCGCGACGACCCCCGGCAGGACCATCTCGCGCAGGGCGGCGCGGGTGGTGATGTCGACGACCCGGGCGTAGTCCGGGCGCTGGGTGTAATCCATGATCCCGGGCATCTCCCGGAACTGGCGGCGGACCTCGACGATGATCGACTGGGCGGTCTTGCCCACGGCCCGGATCGCCAGCGAGCTGAAGAAGTACACGAGCATCGCCGCCAGCAGGGCGGCGATGAACACGTTGACGTTGGACAGGTCGACCGAGGTCAGCAGCTTGACCCCGGACTGGCCGGCAGCGATCTGGCGGCCGAGGATCAGGTTGACCTTGTCGATGTAGGCGCTGAACAGCAGGAAGGCGGCCAGCGAGGCCGACGCGATCGCGTAGCCCTTGGTCAGGGCCTTGGTCGTGTTGCCCACCGCGTCGAGCCGGTCGGTGATCTCGCGCGCGCCGGCCTCGGCCCGGCTGAACTCGGCGATCCCGCCGGCGTTGTCGGTGATCGGCCCGAAGGTGTCCATGGCCAGGACGTAGGCCGTGGTCATCAGCATCCCCATGGTCGCCACGGCCGTGCCGAAGATGCCGCCCACGTTCGTGCCGTTGGCATCGGTCAGGCCGGCCTGTGAGCCGAGCCAGTGGCTGGCGAAGAGGGCGATCCCGATCGTGATCGCGGTGGCGAAGGTCGTCTCGAAGCCGACCGCAACGCCCGAGATGATGTTCGTCGCCGGACCGGTCTTGGAGGCCTCGGCGATCTCGCGCACGGGCCGGTACGAGCCGGCCGTGTAGAACTGGGTGATGTACACGAAGGCGACGCTGGTGGCCAGGCCGACGACCCCGGCGCCGAAGAACCAGACCCAGGTCGGCAGGCCGCTGGGCGAGGTCTGGCTGCCGGTCTGCATCATCACGTTGGTGGTGATCAGGAGGCCCACCACCGACAGCAGGGTCGTGACCCAGTAGCCCCGGTTGAGCATGTTCATCGGGTCCTCGTCCTCGCGCCCGCGGACGAAGAAGATGGCCACGATCGTCGACAGCAGGCCGAAGGCCCGGACGACGAGCGGGAAGAAGATCCAGGCCTCGGGATGGGCCCAGCCGGCCGCCTTGGCGATCGTGTAGACCGCGACGCCCAGGATCATCGCCCCGATGTTCTCGGCGGCGGTCGATTCGAACAGGTCCGCGCCGCGGCCGGCGCAGTCGCCGACGTTGTCGCCGACCAGGTCGGCGATCACTCCGGCGTTGCGCGGGTCGTCCTCGGGGATCCCCTTCTCGACCTTGCCCACGAGGTCCGAGCCGACGTCGGCGGCCTTCGTGTAGATCCCGCCGCCGAGCTGGGCGAAGAGGGCCACGAACGACGCCCCGAAGCCGTAGCCGACGATCAGGAAGGGCGCCTCCTCGGGATGGTCGAAGCCACCGAAGGCCACGAACATCAGGTACACGCCGAGAAGCGACAGGGCCACCACCAGGAAGCCCGAGACGGCCCCGCCGCGCATCGCGACCTGGACCGCCTCGACCAGGCTGCGCCGGGCGGCGGCGGCCGTCCGCACGTTGGCCTTGACGCTGATGAACATGCCGATGATCCCCGAGGCCATCGAGCAGGCGGCACCGACCAGGAAGGCGATTCCGGTCCGCCAGCCGAGGTCGAAGCCGTTGTACTGGGTGTCGGCGACCTGCTTGGTGACGAGGGCCGTGATCACCCCGGTGATCACCACGGCCCCGACGAGGGCGAAGATCCCGATCGTCGAGTACTGCCGCCGGATGAACGCCACGGCGCCCTCGAAGATCGTCCCGGCGACGTCCTGCATCTCCTTGGTGCCGGTGTCCCGACGCAGGACGTCGCGGGCCAGGTAGAGCGCGAACAGCACGGCGATCAGGCCGGCCGGCAGGATGATCAGCTTGAGAGTTGAAGCGTCCATGCGCTTGAGCGACTCCTCCTGGGACGTGACCGGAGCGCAGACCATCTCGCGGCGCTTCCGGGAGGGCGGCCGGCCGGCGCTGACCGCTTTGCAGGCGGGAACGAAACCTTGCAGGCCGCGGGCGAGTGTAGCAAGCGGCCAGATACCGGGTCAAACCGGCCCGCAGTGCCGGGTTATGCAGCCATCGCGGTGGCATTTCCGGGTCGCCCGGAAGCTCCGGGGGCGGGCCCAATCCCCACCGCCTATACTGCCGGACTTGTGAGTAAGCGCCCGTTCGGGTGTCTGTTCGAGGTCGTCGAGACACTCGTCCTGACCCTCGTCATCTTCCTGGTCATCCAGAACTTCGTCGCCCAGCCGTACCTCGTCCAGCAGATGTCGATGGAGCACTCGCTCGAGCCCGGCGACTACGTCCTGGTCGACAAGCTCACGCCCCATTTCGACGACTACAACCGGGGCGACGTGATCGTCTTCTCGCCGCCGCCGGGCTTCGAGGATGGCGGCACGACGCCATTCATCAAGCGGGTCATCGGGGTGCCGGGCGACACGGTGGCGATCCACGACGGCCAGGTCTGGGTCAACGGGCAGGCCCTCGTCGAGCCCTACGTCTACGAAGGGCAGCCGACCGACCCGCCCGCGGCCCAGAGCACCTGGGTGGTGCCGGCCGGCGAGCTGTTCGTGCTGGGCGACCATCGCGCCGCATCGCAGGATTCACGGGTCTTCGGATTCATCCAGAAGTCGTCGGTGATCGGCCGGGCGTGGCTGCGCTACTGGCCGTTCAGCGGCTTCGGGATCCTCTCGACCCCGGCCTATCCAGGAGTCCCGGCACCCGCTCCATGAGCCACAGCCGGTGAGCCCGTTCCAGCTCGGGGCGGCACTCGTCCTGCTGGCCGGCGCCCTGGTCGCGGTCTCGGCCCGCGATCCCCGCTGGATCCTGGGCGGGCTGGTCGTGTGCATCGGGCTGGCGGCCGTCGTGGCCGATCCCCTGCCCTCGATCCTGGCCGTGGCGATCCGGCTCGTGGCAGCCGTGCTGGGCGCCGACCTCGTCCTGCTTGCGGTCCGCGGTGCGCCGGATCCCACCCAGGGTGCGCCGCTTGGACCGCTCAGCGTGGCCCTGGCCGGGGCGGCCGCCGTCGTCGTCGGCTACGCCTCGTCGGGCGTCGGCTCACCGGCCGCCGGCCCGGCCCTGGCAACCGCCGCCGGGCTGGGCCTGGCGACGATCGCAGTCGGGCCCCTCCTCCTCGGTCGGGACATCATCCGGATCGGCGCCGGGATGGCCCTCCTGGCCACGGCCGCCGAGCTGGTCCGGGCCGGCCTGGCCGGCACCCCGGGTCCGCTCGAGCAGGCCGTGATCGGGCTGGTGACGGCCGGCATCCTGGGCGTGACCGCGGCGGTCGTGGCCAGCGCCCTGCGGGCGGGCAACGGCCTGGCCGTGACCGGCGGGACCATCCGCGAGACCCTCTTCGAGGCACACCCCGTGGCGGCGCCCAGGCGAGCGTCGAGCGATCCCGAGGTCCGGCAGAGGATGGCCGGTCGCGGCCCGGCCGCCCGGCCGCGGCGCGATGCGGCGGCCCACCAGCTGACCCTCGAGGAACGCCTCCGCCGGACGGGGCCGGCCGACGAACCGGCCGCGGCCGCCGGCCCGCCGGCACCACCCGACCCGGAATGAGCCTGCTGCCGTTCCTCGTGGTCACCAGCGTGGGGGCGGTGCTCAGCATCGTCGCCCGCTACCGGCCCCGGCTCGATGTCCCGGTCGGCCTCGGCGGCCTGGCGGCGGCCACGGTCGCGGCCCTGGCCATCGCGCCTGGCGACGTGCTCCGGCTGGGTTCCGGCGAGGTCCTCCTGGCGACCGGCTACGGCCGCCTCTTCCTGCTCCTGGCCGCCGGCCCGGGGCTGGCCCTGGGGGTGGTCGCCCTGCTCACGACGTGGCAGCCCAACCTGCCGCCCGCGATCCTGGTCGGACTGGCCGGGATGGGCCTGGGCCTGACCCTGACCGATCCCCTGATCGCCCTGCTCGTCCTCCTGGCCGCCGCCGTCACGGTTGCCCTGGTCAGCCTGGGTACCTCGGCCGGCCCGGGCGACCTGCGGGTGATCGTCCGCCAGGTGCGCACGATCGCCGTGGCCGGTGCCCTGGCCTACGTCGCCGTGGCCTGGGCCGCTCCGGCCCTGTCGGGGATCGGCAGCGACCCAGCGGCCTTCGGCCTGGCGGACCTGGCGATCGTGCTGGCCGTCGCGCTGCGCTTCGGCGCGGTCCCCTTCCATCGGCCGGTCGCCAGGCTGACCGACACGGCGCCAGGCCTGGCCGTGCCGCTGATCCTCGTCTGGGGCCCGGCCGCCCTGGCCGTGGTCGCCCTGGGCGCGACCGACGGCTCGGCGATGACCTTCCTGGTGCCCAGTGGAATCGGCCCTGCGCTCATCGTCGCGGTCGGCGGGGCGAGCCTGGTCCTGGGCGCGGTCGGCGCCTGGCTGCAGGACGATCTCGAGCACGTCCTCGGCTATTCGATCATCCAGGACGCCGGATTCGTGCTGCTGGGCCTGGCCATCGGCGGCCCTGATGCCCACCAGCCGGCCCGGATCTGGCTGCTGATCATGCTCACGACCAAGACCGCCTTCGCCGCCTGGGTGACGGTCGTCCAGGCGCGCTTCCGGACGGCTCGCCTGCCGGAGCTGCACGGCTGGGCGCGTCGATCGCCGGTCCTGGCGATCGCCCTGCTGGGGATCGTGCTGGCCACCGTGGGGGCGCCGGGCCTCCTCGCCTGGAGCGTCCGGACGTCGCTCGTCCAGGACGCCAGCGCCGGCCCGCTCCAGCTGATCCTGCTGCTGGCCGGCCTGGCGTCGCTCGTCTACTACGCCCGGATCGGGCTGGTCGGGATCGGCCACCCGAGCCTCCTGGTCGCCGCCGCGCCGACCGACCGACCCCTGCCCGCAACCCGGGCAGGAACGGCGATCGAGGCGGTCCAGGCCGGCTGGCAGACGAACCGGGCACCGATCGCGGCCGGCCTGGTGCTGATCCTGGTCCTCGTCAGCCTGGTGGTCGCCAACGGCGGGCTGGGCGGACCCGAGGCGGCTCGCGCCGCGGCACCGGAGCCCAGTCTGCCGGCCCTCGGCCAGTAGCTCCGGTCAGTCGGCCGGGGCGTCCACCCAGCGGTCGATCTCGCGCTCGTACGTCAGGAGCTCCTCCGGCCTGAACCACAGCTCGAGCTCGGTCGCCGCGGTCTCGGGCCCGTCCGAGGCATGGACGATGTTCTGGGCCACCTCCAGGGCAAAGTCGCCGCGGACGGTGCCCGGCGCCGCTTCCCAGGGCCGGGTCGCGCCGTTCGTCGCCCGAATCACCGCGATCGCATTGGGGCCCTCGAGGGCCAGGGCGACAAGCGGGCCGGAGGTGATGAACTCGACCAGTCCAGTGAAGAACGGCTTCTCGCGATGGACGGCGTAGTGCCGCTCGGCCAGCTGGCGGTCGACCCTGACCAGCTTGAGGCCGATGAGCTTCAGGCCGCGCTCTTCGTAGCGAGCCAGGATCCGGCCGACCAGCAGGCGCTGGACACCGTCGGGCTTGATCAGGACGAGGGTTCGTTCGGTCACGGAGGAGATCACCTTGGTGGCTGGCTTGGACTGCTGCGAGCCGCCGAACAATACCGCAGCCGGCGCCAACCGCAGGGCTAGTCGGCGAGCGGCTGGTCCTCGTCGAGCTGGGCGGCCGCGGCCGCGTAGGCCTGCCGGGCGTTGCGTTCATGGCCGACCAGCCGGAGGGCGTCGCCCCGGACCAGCTCGATCGACGGCCCGTGCAGACCGGCCAGGGCGTCGAGGACGGCCGGGGCCAGGGCCGGCGCCAGGCGCAGGACCACGGCCAGGCGGATCGCGGCCGCGGCCGTCCGACCGAGGCGCAGGTCGTCCCGCGCGGCATCCAGCTCGTCGGCGGGCTCCGGCAGGCGGCCCACCGCTCCGGCCGCTGCCCGCCCGGCGATGGCCGGCAGCGTCTCGGCATCCGACCAGAGGGTGGGCGCGCTGCGTCGATCCTCGCTCCGGGCCGGGAGCTCCGGGCCGGCCGGCAGCCGGTGGAGGACCGCCGCCCCGGTGATCCCCGCGGTGCCCGCCGTGGAGCCCGGCGGCGGACCGCCGAACAGGGTCCCCGCCGGCTCGCCGGCGGTCGGGCCGAGGGTCGGCCAGTAGGAGCTCGGGCGGATCCCCAGGAAGATCGAGTCGAGCGCGACGTCGCCTCGGGCCAGGGCCCGGCTTGCCAGGCGGCGAGCCTCGGTCGAGCGGCCCAGCGAGGCAGTTGCCTCGGTCGCGATCACCAGGGCCAGGGTGTCCTCCCGGCCGGTCGCGAAGTACGCCGCGGCCGCTTCGCCGGCGCCGGTGATGTCGTCAGTCCGCCAGCGGACCTCGGCCAGGTCGAGCAGGGCCGCATCGTCCAGCTCGCCCCGCCCGGCGCTCGTCTCGAGCTCGGCCCGGGCGAGGGCCAGGAGGCCCGTCCGGAGGTGGATCGCCGCCAGGCGCAGCTCCACCGGCCGGTCGGCGGCCGCGGGCAGGGGCGCCGGCGCCGGCTGACCCTGGCCAGGTTGCGCCTGGTCGGGCTGAAGGTCTTCGGCTTGAAGGTCGTCGGCTTGAAGGTCGTCGGCTTGAAGGTCGTCGGCTTGAGGGTCGTCTGACTGGAGCTCGTCCGGCTGCGGATCGTCGAGAAGGTCCGCCTGGGCGGCGTCGTCGCCTGCGGGCGCTGGCTCGAGCGCTGGCGTCTCGTCGGCCATCAGTGCTCAGGCACCAAGGCGGAGCGCCCGATCGAGCTTGGCACCATGGCCCGCCGGGGCGACCACCGCCATTCGCAGCCGGTCGTCCCGGAACAGCTCGCCGGCCACCCGCTGGACGTCGCCGGCCTCGACGGCATCGATCGCGGCGAGCGCCTCCTCGAGGGTCAGCACCCGGTCGTGGAGCGCCTCCTGGCCGCCCAGCCACGAGGCGACGTGGCGGGAGTCGTCCATCCGCAGCTCGAGGCCGCCGGACAGGAACGCCTTGGCCCGGGCGAGCTCGTCGGGCGGCACGGCTTCGTCGCGCAGGCGCTCGAGCTCGACCAGGATCGCCTGGAGGGCGGCCTCGAGGCCCTTGGGATCCACCCCGGCGTAGATCGCCAGGGAGCCCGCATCGGCGTATTCGGTGACGCCCGAGCCGACGTCATAGGCCAGGCCGCGCTCCTCGCGGACCGACAGGAAGAGGCGGCTGCTCATGCCGTCGCCCAGGACCCCGTTCAGGACGGCCAGCGGCCAGGCGTCGGGATGGTCGCGGCGATAGGCCGGCACGGCGATCGCCAGCTGGGCCTGCGAGGCGTCGCGATGACCGAGCAGGTAGCGCTCGCCGGCAGGCAGGATCGGCGCCGCGGCGTACGCGGTCCGGGCACCGTCCCCCCGGCCGAAGCTCGACCCGACGAGGTCCAGCGCGGCGGCATGGTCGAGGTCGCCGGCGACGGCCACCACGATGTTCGTGGGGCGGTAGGTGGCCGCCCAGAAGTCACGGATCGTCTGCTCTGGCAGGGTCCGGATATCCGCCTCGTCGCCGCAGATCTCGCGGCCCATCGCGCCCGCCCCGAAGAGGGCCTGCTGGAGCAGGATCTGGGCGTATTCGGAGGGGTCGTCGAGGTACGAGCGGATCTCCTCGATGATCACCGTCCGCTCGTGGTCGATCTCGGCGTCCTGCAGCTTGGGCCGCACGATCAGCTCGCCCAGGACATCCACGCCGCGGGCCGCCTGGCGGGCCGGCACGCGGACCCAGTAGACCGTCGATTCGCGCTCGGTGGCGGCATTGAACGAGCCGCCCACGCCCTCGATCGCCTCCGATATCACCCGGGTCGTGGGGTAGGCGGCAGTGCCCTTGAAGGTGATGTGCTCCATGAAATGGGCGACACCGGCCTGGCCGGGGCCCTCATGGCGCGATCCGGCCAGGACATACGCGGCGATCGAGACGGAGCGCGACCCGGGGACCCGGGCGCTGATCACGCGCGGCCCGTCGGGCAGCGCGGTGCATTCGAACATCCCGGGGATCGTACTTGATCGCGGCCGCTCCCCCGGTCAGTGGCCGGCGTCAGGCCTCGTCGCGCTCCAGGCCGAGGAGCTCCATCTGGACGAAGCCGCTCGTGTCGAACTCGAGCTGGCGGGGCGCGAAGGGCGACTCGGCCGACGGGTCGATCGGCGCGAACTCGATGATCACCCGCTCGTCGCCCTGGACCAGGGTGTACACGATGAGCTGGTCGGGCCGCGTCTCGAACTCGAGGTGCTCGAACGAATCGATGTTCAGGCAGATCGCCAGGGGCGTGAAGTAGGTCGACACCTCGGGCTGGTCCATCACGATTCGCTCGACCCAGCCAGTGCCGTGGGCGACCAGCTCGCGACCGCGCAGGAAGCGGTAGGTGACGGTCTGCTTGAGCAGTGGCCGGAGGAGGTTGGAGAGGTCCGTCCGGGTCGACACGATGCCCCGGTTGACGAAGAACTTCGCGGGCGGCACGGGCGACACGGCGATCTCCTGCGCGGACCGGCTGGACGGGATCGGTGGCCTCGAATCGTACTCCTGCCGCTACGGGCCGGTGGGCCATCCGTGCCGCGTATCATCGAGCGATGCTGCTGGCCATCGACATCGGCAACTCGAACATCACGACCGGCCTGTTCCAGAACGGGCTGCTCGTGGCCAGCCGCCGGGCGGCCACCGACCGGGCCGCCACCCCGGACGAGCTCGAGCTGCTGATCGAGGGCCTGCTCGGCCTGGACACCCTCGACCTGCGGGGCATCGCCGCGATCGCCTGCGCCTCGGTGGTGCCCGGCCTCACCGCGGCCCTCGAGTCGGTCGCGGCTCGCCGGGACGTGGGCCTGGTCCTGGCCAGCGCCGGCCACGTGCCCCTGCCGGTCCGGGTCGAGCGGCCCGACGAGGTCGGCGCGGATCGCCTGGTCAACGCCCTTGGCGCGGCCCGCCTGTACGGCACCCCGGCCGTCGTCGTGGACCTGGGCACGGCCTCGACCTTTGACGCGATCGCGGTCGACGGGGCGTTCCTCGGTGGAGCGATCGCACCCGGGCTGGAGGTCGGCCTCGAGGCGCTCGCCGCCCGGACCGCCAAGCTGCCCCGGATCGAGCTGCGCCAGCCCGATCGGGCGATCGCCCGGGACACCGTCGGCGCGCTGCAGTCCGGCGCGATCCTGGGCTACCAGGCGCTGGTCAGCGGCCTCCTGGCCCGTGTCCGGCGCGAGCTGGCCGACACCAGCGGGATCGAGTCGGCCGGGGTCAAGACGATCCTGACCGGCGGCCTGAGCCGCGCCCCGTGGGCGGCCGGCATCGAGGGCATCGGGATGGTCGATCCCGACCTGACCCTCAAGGGCCTCTCGATCCTGCATGCCGAGGTGACCGGCGGCGAGCCGATCGAGGCGGGCCTCGGATGAGCACGGGGCGGCTGGTGGGCCGCCTGGCCGGCCGGTTCGTGGGCCTGGGGATCACCGGTTCGATCGCGGCCTACAAGTCGGTCGAGCTGCTCCGGGCCCTGCAGGCCGAAGGGGCCGAGGTCCAGGTCCTCCTGACGCCGTCGGCCGCCCGGTTCGTCGCGCCGCTCGCCCTGGAGGCGCTCAGCGGGCGGGCGGTGGAGAGCGACCTGCTGGCCCTCCAGGCCGACGGCCGGATCGGCCATATCGTGGTCGCGGACGCGGCCGACGTGATCGTCGTCGCGCCGGCCACCGCCAACTGGCTGGGGGCGATGGCCAACGGCCTGGCGGCCGATGTCGTGACCGCCACCTGCCTGGCCAGCGCGGCTCCGGTCGTCGTGGCGCCGGCGATGGACGGCGAGATGTACGCCCACCCGGCGACCCGCGCGAACGTCGCCCGGCTGCGCGACGACTTCGGCTACCGGATCGTCGAGCCCGAGAGCGGCGCGCTCGCGTCGGGCCAGACCGGCGTCGGCCGGCTGGCCGACCTCGGCCGGATCGTGGATGCCGCCGTCGAGGTCCTCGGCGATCGCCCCATTCGAGCCGCCGACCCGGCGCTCCGGCCACCACGCCTCAGCCGGGTCGTCCACGAGGCCGATCTCGACGGGCGGCACATCGTCGTCACCGCCGGCGGGACCCGCGAGGCGATCGACCCGGTCCGCTTCATCGGCAATCGCTCGAGCGGCAAGATGGGCCTGGCGCTGAGCGAGGCGGCCCTCGATCGCGGGGCCCGGGTGACCCTGATCGCGGGCAGCGTCGACGTCGGACTGCCGCCGGCCGCCGAGCTGATCCGGGTCGAGAGCACGGCCGAGCTGGAAGCGGCGCTGGGCTCGATCCTGGCTGCCGGGGCCGAGGGGCGGGCAGGGTTCGACGCCCTGATCATGGCCGCCGCCGTCGCCGACTTCCGGCCGCGCCGGCCGGCAACCTCCAAGCTGCCCCGCGGCGGAGCCCTGAACTTGGAGCTCGAGCCGACCCCCGACCTGCTGGCCGGGGCCGTGCAGGCCGCCCGCCGCCTGCGGCCCGTCCCAATCCTGGTCGGTTTCGCGGCCGAGACCGGCTCGCTCGAGCGGGCCGTCGACAAGCTGAACCGAAAGGGGGTCGACCTGCTCGTCGCCAATGACGTGGCCGAGCCCGGATCGGGCTTCGGGACGGATACCAATCGGGTCACCCTGCTGGCCGCCGATGCCCCGGCCGAGGCCTGGCCGCTGCTCACCAAGCGCGAGGTGGCCGACCGGCTCCTCGACCGGCTGGCCGCCCGGCTGGACGCCCGCGACGCCGCCGCGCAGACTGGACGCAGCGACGTCCCCCAGGAGTCAGCATCGTGAGTGCCAGCACCAACCCCGATCCCAAGCCCGCCGCCCCCGTCCGGCGCCTCACCGTGAGCGACATCGCCCGCCTCCGGGCCGACGGCACCCGGATCGCGATGATCACTGCCTACGACTTCCCGACCGCCCGCCTGCTCGACGAGGCCGGCCTGCCGCTGATCCTGGTCGGTGACTCGCTCGGCCGGGCGGTCCTCGGCTACGAGAACGAGATCCCGGTCTCGATGGACGACATGCTCCACCACGCCACGGCCGTCGTTCGCGGGGCGCGGGCCGCCCTGGTCGTCGGCGACATGCCCTTCCTGTCGTACGCCACGCCCGACGAAGCCGTCCACAACGCGGGCCGCTTCCTGTCCGAGGCCGGTGTCCAGGCGGTCAAGGTCGAGGGCGGCCGGCGCAGCGCGCGGACGATCGAGGCGATCACCCGGGCCGGGATCCCGGTGATGGGCCATATCGGGTTGACGCCCCAATCGATCAACCAGATCGGCAAGCTGCGGGTCCAGGGCAAGACCCGTGAGGCGGCCCGCGAGCTGCTGTCCGACGCGCTCGCCGTCCAGGAGGCGGGCGCCTTCTCGATCGTCCTGGAGCTCCTGCCCGAGCAGCTCGCGGCGGCGATCACCGAGCGGCTCACCATCCCGACGATCGGGATCGGCGCCGGGCCAGGGTGCAGCGGCCAGGTCCAGGTCCTGACCGACCTGCTCGGCTACGAGGACTGGCATCCCCGCCATGCCCGGCCGTACGCCAACCTGCGCGAGGTGATCCTGGGCGCCGCCCGGGCCTACCGGGCCGACGTCGAGGCGGGCACGTTCCCGGGACCGGCCGAGACGGTCCGGATGGACGACGACGTGATCGACGCGGTCCTCGGCCACTCCCCCCTCGACCGACCGAGCCGCTCGATCCCGGCCGGCGGCATCCCCCTCGATCGCGACCTCTAGCCGGCGTTGACCCAGATCCTGCGCACGCGCGCCGAGCTGCGGGCCGCCCTGGCCGTCGCACCCCGGCCGGTCGGCCTGGTGCCCACGATGGGCTGGCTCCATGCCGGCCACCGGTCGCTGATCCGCCAGGCCCGGGCCGGGAATCCCACGGTCGTCGCCTCGATCTTCGTCAATCCCCGCCAGTTCCAGCAGGCCGAGGACTTCACGAAGTACCCGCGCAACGAGGATCGTGACGTCCAGATCTGTGCCACCGAGGGCGTCACGATCGTGTGGGCGCCACCGGTTGAGGAGGTCTATGTCCCGGGCTTCGACACGACCGTCTCGGTGGGCGCGATTGCCCGGCCGCTCGAGGGTGCGGCCCGGCCCGGCCACTTCGATGGCGTGGCGACGGTCGTGGCCATCCTCTTCGGGCTGGTCGGCGCCGAGCGCGCCTATTTCGGCCAGAAGGATGCCCAGCAGGTGATGGTGATCAGGCGGATGGCCCACGACCTGGCCCTGCCGACCGAGGTGATCGCCTGCCCCACCGTCCGGGAGCCGGACGGCCTGGCCCTCTCGTCGCGCAACGTCCACCTGACGCCATCGGAGCGGGCGGCGGCCCCGGTCCTCCACCGGGCCCTCCTCGAGGCGGCCGCCCAATGGCGGATGGGCGAGCGATCGGCCGAGGTCATGCGCGAGACGATGCGCCGGATGCTGGCCACGGAGCCGAAGGCCCTGACCGAGTACGTCTCGGTCGCCGACGCCCTGACCCTGGCCGAGCTCGAGCAGGCCGACCGCTCGACGCTCCTGTCCCTGGCCGTCCGCTTCGGCTCGACCCGCCTGATCGACAACGAGCTCCTGGAGATGCGCGCCTGACCTGGGGCCCGGTCGCCTGTGGGTGAGGTCGGCTCGAGCGCCGCGGCCCTCTGCCCGCCGTCGCGGCCAGCCGCTCAGCCTGGGACGGGGCCGGCGGCTTCGAGGACGCGGTCGATGTGGAGGTGCTCCCAGACCAGGGCCTTGATCATCTCGATCTTGCCGGCATCGGCCGAATGGGTCTTGACCAGCAGGTCGTGGACCTC
Organism: uncultured Chloroflexia bacterium; assembly: GCA_963735455.1. Taxonomy (GTDB): domain Bacteria; phylum Chloroflexota; class Limnocylindria; order Limnocylindrales; family CSP1-4; genus Palsa-1033. The sequence goes on along the minus strand of CAVTKZ010000004.1, from coordinate 519,815 downwards.
GGAGGCGACGACGTAGGTGTCCTCGGGCACGATCGAGGCGAACAGGTTCGCCCGGCGGATCGCCTCGAGGACGGCCTGCCGGGGGCGATAGCCGCCGGTCAGGACCAGGCCGAGGGCCGCGCCGCGCGGCTCGCCGCCCTCGTCCAGGCCGCCGGTCAGGTGAGCCGTTGTCAGGGTCAGGATCGCGTCCTCGCGGTCGCCGGGCACGATCACCAGCGTGTCGGGCTGGATCCGCTCGAGCATGTGGGCCGGCTCCATCGCCCCGATCGCGACCCCGCCGATCACCCGATCGAGGTCCGGGCCGGGATGGACGGTCTCGCCGTGGACGCCCTCGAGGATCATCGCCAGGGTCGGGTTGGACAGGATCGGGCGGTAGGGCAGGACGCCGAGCAGCGGGATGTCGTGGAGGGCCAGCCCGCGCTCGAGGGTCTGGACGATCCCGGGCTGGGCGTCGAGGTCGACCTTGTTGACGATCGCCCCGGCGACCCGCACCCCGTGGCTGGCGAAGTGCGAGGCGTTGAGCACGATCTCGTCGATCGGCCGGCCGACGCCGCCCTCGGACACGATGATCGCCGGGGCGCCGAGCATCGCCGCGACCGTCGCGTTCGACAGCCCGATCACCGCCCCGACCCCGGCATGGCCGGTGCCCTCGATCAGCAGGATCTCGCCGGCCCTGGTGACCGGCGACGTGGGCGGCCCGGATCCGGGCGGCGAGGTCCTCGACGATCTCGCCGTTGATGTACGCCTTGGTGAAGCCCGCGCGGGATGTGGACCGGGCTCATCACGGTCATCGGGTCGGTCAGCCCGAAGACGTTCCGGACGAGGACCGCATCCTCGTCGGCGGGCACGCCCGTCCTCGATGATCGTGCGCTGGCCAACCGGCTTCATGAACCGGGTGTCGAGGCCCGCGCCGCAGGAAGCCGTCGAGGAGGCCGATGCTGGTGGTGGTCTTGCCCCGGTTCTGGCCGGTCGCGGCGAGGTAGACCTGGCGCACGCCCGGCCCTAGCTGCGGGTCGTGGTCCGGCGATCCACCATGGCGACCGCGTCCTTGAGCCGGGTGATCGTCTCGGCATCGACGGCATCGGCCTCGAGATACGGCCCGAGGCGCTCCATGATGTCGGCGATCAGGCCGATGAACACGCTCGCGTCGGCCACGAAGAACTGCGGCTCGTTGTTGTAGCGGACCATCGTCAGGCGGCCCTGGAGGACCCGGCGATCCTCGACATGGGCGATCTGGGTGGCGAAGTTGTGGCCCTGGATCCCGTCGGGGTTGTTCAGGAAGTTCAGGGCGTTGTCGATCGCCAGGCCGAAGCGGGCCCGCCAGGCGACGAGCCGCTCGTGGACCTCCGACGGGATGTGGACGTCGGCGACTTCCTCGAAGACCTCGGGGGCGACCGTCAGCAGCCCGACCAGGGTCGTCCCGGCCCGCGGGCCGAGCATCACCTGGAGGCTGCGCTCGAGGGTGAAGACCTCGGAATCGAAGCGCGGGCTGGTGATCACGTCGGTGAGCAGGTCCTCGACGTTGTCGAGGATGCCCGGCTCGGCGACCGAGTTGGCCAGGTGGAGGATCTCCTCCTTGAACAGGAACTTCTCTTCGTGGTCGAGCATGGCGCCGATGGTAGCACCGGGCGGCACCGGTTCCGGGCGGCCGGGGCGGGGCCGCGAGGTTCCGGTGCCGCTGGCGACGGCCTCGGTCCTACGGGTACAGGCCGCGCATGGCGGTGGCGTCGGCGACGCGCTGGACGGCCAGCAGGTAGGCGGCCGTGCGCATGTTGACGTTCTCGCGGAGGCTCATCGCCAGGCAGTCCTTGAACGCCTTGACCATGATCCCCTTGAGCTTGCTGTTGACCTCGGCCTCGTCCCAGAAGTCGCGGTTGAGGTCCTGCACCCACTCGAAGTAGCTGACCGTGACGCCGCCGGCGTTGCACAGGATGTCGGGGATCTGGAAGACGCCGTTGGCGAACAGGATCGCGTCGGCCTCGGGCGTCGTCGGCCCGTTGGCCGCCTCGGCCACGATCCGGGCCTTGATCTTGCCGGCGTTGCGCTCGGTGATCTGGTTCTCGAGGGCGGCCGGGATCAGGATGTCGCAGGCGACCTCGAGGAGCGCCGCGTTGCTGATGTCCGTCGCGCCGGGGAAGCCCTGGACGCGTGCCGTGCTCGGCCTTCCAGGCCATCACCTTGGCGATGTCGAGGCCGCTCGGGTCGTGGATCCCGCCGGTCGAGTCGCTCACCGCCACGACCGTCGAGCCCTCTTCGCTGATCAGCCGGGCGGCGATCGAGCCGGCGTTGCCGAAGCCCTGGACCGCGACCGTGGCCTTGGTCAGGTCGAGGTTCAGGTGGCGGGCCGCCTCGACGATGCAGTACACGGTGCCCCGGGCGGTCGCCTCGTTGCGGCCTTCCGAGCCACCCAGGGCGATCGGCTTGCCGGTGACCACGCCGGGCACCGTGTAGCCGACGTGCATCGAGTAGGTGTCCATGATCCAGGCCATCGTCTGGCTGTTGGTGTTGACGTCGGGTGCCGGGATGTCCCGCTCCGGCCCGATGATGATGCTGATCTCCGTCGCGTAGCGCCGGGTCAGGCCCTCCAGCTCGCGCTGCGAGAGCTGCTTGGGATCGACGATCACGCCGCCCTTGCCGCCGCCGTAGGGGATGCCGACGACCGCGCACTTCCAGGTCATCCACATGGCCAGGGCCTTGACCTCGTCGAGGGTCACCCCCTGGTGGTAGCGGATGCCGCCCTTGGCCGGCCCGCGGCCGAGGTTGTGCTGGACGCGATAGCCGGTGAAGACCTGCACGCTGCCGTCGTCCATCTTCACCGGGAAGTGGACGATCAGCTCGCGCCGCGGCTCGCGCAGGACCCGGCGCAGGCCGGGATCGAGGTTGAGCCGGTCGGCGGCGAGGTCGAACTGCTGCTGGGCCACTTCCCACGGGTTGATCGTGCCGCGGGTGGCTCGTTCGGTCGTCATGAAGTCCGTGTTCCTCGAATCTGTGGGCCGTCTCCCGGACGACCCCACGGTCGCGACGAAACGCCCGGTCGAGCCGATCGGGCACCTGCCGCTGCGTCAATCAGGGCGGAGTATAGCCCGCCCGGGCCACCGACCGGCAACCAGCCCGCAACCTGACCGCAACCAGCGCACCTGCCGGCCCGGCTTGGCCGTCGAGAGCCGACCCGCCGGCCGCGGACCTCCGCCTCAGGCCTCGCGGTAGAGCATCGCCGCGCCGAGGGCGCCCGGCCCCAGGTGCGGTCCGACCGACGGTCCGATGATCGCCGTCTCGACCTCCGCGGCGGGGACCGTCCCGACCCGGGCGATCACCGCCGAGCGGAAGTCGTCGAGGTCGGGGCTGATGCTGTGGAAGACCGCCAGACGCTCGATCGGCCGCGAGGCGACGAACTCGATCGCCCGTTCGCGGGCCTTGCCGCGGGTCCGGACCTGGTCGATCTTGTCGACCTTGCCGTTATGGATCGCGATGATCGGCTTGACGCTGAGGAGCGTCCCGATCACCGCCTGGGGGCCGCTGATCCGGCCGCCGCGGCGGAGGTATTCGAGCGTGTCGAGGCAGACGATCGCCTCGACATCGGGCGCCCGCCGGAGCACCTCGGCGGCGACCTCGGCGCCCGACTTGCCGGCCCGGGCGAGATCCCGGGCGAGGATCGCCAGGAGCGCCTGGCCGAAGGCCGCCGTATCCGAGTCCACGACGTGGATCTCGCGCTCGGGCAGCATCTCCCGGCCGAGGGTCGCCGACTTGAACGCGGCCGACAGGCTGGCCGCCACGGTGATGCACACGACCGAGTCGGCGCCCGTTGCGAACTGGGCCTCGAAGGCGTCCCGGAAGGCCGCCGGGCTGGCCGCGGCGGTCTTCGGCAAGGGGGCGTCGGGTGCGGTCATCCGCGCCCAGAAATCCTCGGCGCTGAGCTGGACACCGGCCTGGAACTCCTCGCTGCCGAACGACACGAGGAGGGGCACCAGGGCGATCCCCAGCTCGGCGGCCCGGCCCGGCGACAGGTCGCTGGCCGAGTCGGTGACGATCGCAACCCCGGTCATGGGCACTCCCTCACGTTGCGTTCGCGGCCGGCTGGCCGATCAGGTGCTCGACCGCTCGCAAGCGAGCGAGCGGGACGAGGGCGATGAACAGCAGGATGAGGGTACCGACCAGGAGGCCGTCGATGCCCGCCATCCGGGCCGCCTCGCCGCCGATCAGGCTGCCGCCGATCTGGCCGATCGGCCAGGAAGACCGAGTAGAGGCCCATGATCGCGCCGCGGTCCTCGGGGTAGGCCTCGGACACGTCGGCCAGCAGGCCCAGCGCGGCCGGCGTCGCCCCGGCCAGCACGAACAGGCCGCCCACCACCGCACCCGCCGGGACCGCCCGGGCCAGGCCGGGCAGGCCCTCGCTGTGGTTGATCACGGCCGCGGCAACGATCACCAGCAGGCCGCCCAGGATCCCGAAGAAGATGATCGACGTCCGCCGGAAGCGCTTGAAGCGGTTGCCCCAGAAGACCAGGCCGGCGAAGAACACGATCAGCCCCAGGCCCAGGCCGATGCTGATCTCGGTCGGCACGAAGTGGCCCATCAGGTACTGGTCGGCGAACTCCGGCGAGGGCTTCTGGGTCAGCTGGAAGAGCGACTGGTTGGTCCACATGCCGAGCGCGGCGTTGATCGCGATCCAGGTCGGTGCCAGGAGCCAGACGTGGCTGCTGCCCAGGATCTCGAGGTAGCGCTTCAGGCCGCCGTGGTCCACCCGGCGCATCGCCTGGAGGTCCTCCCGGAACCTGACCCCATAGCGGTAGATGAAGAACGAGATCGCGTAGATCCCGGCGTTGATGAAGAAGGCGTTGACCCCGAAGCGGTCGATCAGCAGGCCGGCCAGGACGATCCCGAAGCCGAGGCCGGCCAGGGTCGCGCCCTCGAAGCGGGCCGACGCGCGGCCGCGGGCCAGCTCGTCGCCGGCCGTGGCCATCGCGATGAAGCCCAGGATCGAGGGCACCGAGGCGGCCGTCGACAGGCCGGCCAGGACCCGCGTCCCGGCGACGACCGGGATGGCCACGGTCAGGCCGGTGATCAGCACGGCAACGAACCCGAACAGCGGCCCGAGCTGCATCAGCCGGTGATGGCCGAAGCGGTCGGACATCACCCCGAAGACGGGCGACATGACCAGCTCCGAGACGTAGAACAGGGCAGCCAGGAGGCCGATCATCCCGGGCTCGATCCGAACCCCGCCGACCCGCTCGAAGTGGGCCAGGTGGTAGGTCAGCAGGGCGCCGGTCAGCCCCGTGCTCAGGCGCAGGGTGAACGTGCCGAACAGGACCGCGGTCAGCGAGCGTCCCGAATGATCGGCTGGGCGCGACGGCGAGCTGGCCTGGACGATGGCGGGCTCCATGCCCGGCAAGCCTACAGGCCCGCACCGGCCACCTGTTGCGTCCCGGCCACACGACCGTCGGGCGGGTAGACTCGGCCGAACGATGAACCGCCCGCTCGTCCCGGCCTTCCTTGCCCGTGGCGGCCAGGCGGCGGTCGTCGCGCCCCACCACCTGGCGACGGCCGCGGGGCTGGGCATCCTGCGCGCCGGCGGCTCGGCGGTCGACGCCGCGATCGCCACGAACGCGGTCCTGGCCGTGGTCGACAACCAGGCCTGCGGCATCGGCGGCGACGCCTTCTGGCTGATCTGGGACCAGGCCGCCGAGCGGCAGGTCGGCCTGAACGGCAGCGGCCGGTCGGCCGCGACGGCCAGCGCCGCCGCCCTGCGCCGGCGCGGCCTGCGCTCGATCCCCCAGCGCGGTGGCCAGTCGATCACGGTCCCCGGCGCAGTCCGCTCGTGGGGCGATGCCCACGACCGATTCGGGCGGCTGCCGCCGAGCCAGCCTGCTGGCCCCGGCGATCGAGCTCGCCCGGGACGGCTTCCCGGCCGACGAGGCGTTCTGCCGGGCGACCGAGACCAGCTCGGCCGTCTTCGAGCGCGAGCTCGGCTCGCAGGCCGCCGGCTGGCATGCCGTCTACCGGCCGGACGGACGGCCCTGGCCGGCAGGCGCCCGGGTCCGCCTGCCGGCGCTGGCCGCGACCCTCGAACGGATCGCCGGCGAGGGCTGGGCCGAGCCATACGAGGGCCGGACGGCCGAGCAGCAGGCCCGCGCCCTGGCCGCGGCCGGCTCGGCGATCAGCCTCGGCGACCTGCGCGCCCACGCCTCGACCTGGACCGAGCCGATTGCGACCGACTATCGCGGGGTCCGGGTGACCGGCCACCCGCCCAACAGCTCGGGCTTCGTGGCCCTCGAGCTGCTCAACATCCTGGAGTCGTTCGAACCGCCGGATGCGGGCGGAACCGACGCCGCAAGGCTGGCCGACCAGGTCCGCTGGGCGCACCTCGGGATCGAGGCTTCGAAGCTGGCGATGGCCGACCGGGACGAGCACCTGACCGATCCCGAGCACCACTCGGCGCCCCTCGAGCGGCTGCTCGACAAGGGCTATGCCCGCGAGCTCGCGGCCGGAATCGACCCGCTCCGAGCGAGCGCGCCGGCGGCCGCCCGGACGCCCCGGGGCGGGGGCACGATCTGGCTGGGCGTCGTCGATCGCGACGGCAACGCGGTCAGCCTGATCCAGAGCAACTACGCCGGCTTCGGGTCCGGGATCGTCGATCCCGTGACGGGCATCGCCTACCAGAACCGGGGCTCGTACTTCGGCCTCGACGAGGCCCACCCGAACGTCCTCGGGCCATCCAAGCGGACCCTCCACACCCTGATGCCGGCGATGCTCTTCCGGGCCGGCCGGCCGTGGCTGGTCACCGGCTCGATGGGCGGCGACGCCCAGCCCCAGGTCCACGCCCAGGTCGTGTCGGCCCTCGTCGACGCCGGCGCCGACGTGGCCAGCGCGGTCGCCGAGCCGCGCTGGTTCGTCGAGCCGGCCGAGCACTTTGCCCCGCCCGACATCGTCCGGATCGAGCCGCGCTTCGGGCCTGGGCTGCTCGACGGCCTGGCCGCCCTCGGCCACCGGGTCAGCCCCACCGAGCCGTTCGACAGTGCGCTCGGCCACTGCCACGCGATCGAGCTGGTCGCCGGCGGCCCGGCGGCCGGGGGCAGCGTCGCCGCGGCCACCGACCCCCGCAGCCAGGGCCTGCCGGCGACCTGGTAGAGGCGCCGGGCGACCGGGCCCCGCGACCCTCACCTATACTCGGAGGCGAGGCCAATCCGGAGGATCGCGTGACGTCGAACGTCGGTCAGAACTACCCCTATACGAGCGAGACAGAGGCTGTTCGCGCCGCGACGATCGAGCGCCTGACGAGCGAGCGCGATGGCCTGGCCGCCAAGCTTGCCGCCGAGACGACGCCGGTCGACCCAAGCGACCGCTGGTGGGTCTACAAGTGCCCGACGCCGGGTTGCCCCGGGTTGCTCCACGTCGCGGGCTTCGCCCACGACCTGCATGCCGTCTACGTCGTGTGCGACGGGACCTGCGCCAAGACGTTCCTGCGCTGACCCCGCCAGGCGCCGCGGCCGGGCCGGACGGGGACCTGGCACCGCTCGATCCCGCGATCCTGCGGGCGGCCCGCCGGCGGCTGGCCATCGACGGGCTGGGCCTGGTCGCTTCGGCGGCCGGCTTCGGGATCGTCTTCGGCCTGACGGCCCGTTCGGCGGGCTTCTCGCCGATCGAGGCGATCGCGTTCTCGGTGATCGTCTTCGCCGGGGCCAGCCAGTTCGCGGCGGCGGGCATGGTCGCGGCCGGCTTTGCCTGGCCGGCGATCGTGGTGGTGACCGCCCTCGTCAATGCCCGCCACTTCCTGTATTCGGCCGCGCTGGCACCCTGGCTGCGGGGCCAGCCGGTCCTCAAGCGGATCGTGATGGCGCACCTGCTCACCGACGAGGCGTTCGCCCTGGTCAGCGTCCACTTCCGGCGCCTCGGCCGGGCGGATCCGGCCGGCTACTGGCTGGCCGCGATCGGCTCGACGTTCATCCCCTGGAACCTGGCCACGATCCTGGGCGTGGTCGGCGGGCAGTTCATCCCGGATCCGCGCGTCCTTGGCCTCGACATCGTCTTTCCGGCGGCGATGGCCGGCCTGGCGGTCGGCCTCACGCTGGGCCGCCGGGAAGTGGTCGCGGCCGGAGTCGGCGTGGTCTGCGCGGTCGTGATCGGCCTGCTCTGGGACAGCCGCGCGGGGGTGGTGGCCGGCGGCCTGATCGGCCCGCTGGTCGGGCTGGCCATTCCCGCGAGGGCCCCCGAGGCGACACTGATCGACGGGATCGCCGCCGAGCACGACGACGGGTTGCCGTCATGACCACCGGACTGGTCGGCCTCGCCGTCCTGATGGCCCTCGTGACCTACCCCAGCCGGGCGATCCCGCTCCTGGCGCCCGGTTTCGATCGCCTCCCGCCCCGGGCGCTCGACTACCTGCGCCTGGTCGGACCGGCCGTGCTGGCGGCGATCGCCGCCTCGCAGGTCCTGGTCACCCCGGCGACCAGCGGCCCCGGCGGAGCATTCCACGTCGGGATCGAGTGGCTGGCGGTTGCCGCCTGCATCACGACCGTGGCCTGGCGGCGCAACCTGCTCCTGGGGATCGTGCTGGCCGTCGCGATCGTGGCCGGCGCCCGGGCGCTGGGCCTGGCGGGCTAGGGATCGCGAACCGCGTCGGCCTCGATCTCGACCAGCAGCGAGGGCTCGATCAAGCCCTTGACCGCGACGATCGTGGCCGCCGGCCCGATCCCGGCGAAGCGCTCCCCGAGGACATCGAGGATCGCCCGGCTGGCGGCCATCTTCGTGGTGAAGATCCGGACCCGGACGACGTCGTGGCGAGAGAAGCCGGCCTCGTGCAGCGCCCCCTCGATGATCGCCAGGATCGCCCGGGTCTGGCCGGCCGGATCGGCGAGGTGGAGCGAGCGGCCGTCCGGGCCGGCGTCGGTCGTGCCCGAGACCCAGCAGGCGTTGCCCACGACGAGCGCCCGGCTGTAGCCGAAGCGCGCCTCGTACGGCCCACCCGAGGAGATCCGCCGGCGTTCGGCGCGGACCATCGTCAGGCCCGGTGGGGCCGCCACGATCCGACCAGCGGATCGCGGCCCACGGCCAGCAGCAATCCGGCCAGGAGGGTGGTCCGGGGCACGATCGAGTCGACCTCGAGGTACTCGCTCGGGGAGTGGTCGTTGCCGCCGACCGGGCCCAGGCCGTCGAGGCTGGGGATCCCCAGGCCGGCCGTCGTGTTCGCGTCGGACGCCCCGCCGGTCGCTGCATCGGCCAGCTCGAAGCCCAGCCGGCCGGCGATCGCCCGGGCGTGGTCGATCAGCCGGACGCTCCGCTCGAGGCGCTCCATCGGCTGATGGCGGGCCGTCTCCTCGACCGTGACCTGGGTGTCGGGCACCGCGGTCGCGGCCGCGATCGCGCGGACCGCTGCCTCGGCCTCCGCCAGCGATGCCGCGCTGATCGCTCGCAGGTCGACCTCGAGGATCGTCTCCTCGGCCACGACGTTGGGGCGGGTGCCACCCTTGATCACGCCGACGTTGACGGTGACCCCCGGCCAGCGCCCGTTGAGGGCCTGCAGGGCGATCACCTGGTGGGCCGCGGCCAGGATCGCGTTGCGGCCCTTCTCCGGCTCGACCCCGGCGTGGGCCGCCCGGCCGTGGACGGTCAGGCGCAGGTCGACCGTGCCCTTGCGTGCCGAGACGATGTCGCCGTTCGCCCGGGCACACTCCAGGACGAAGCAGACGTCGGACGCGAGGGCCAGCTCGCGGATCACCGGCGTGCTCGAGATCGAGCCGATCTCCTCGTCCGGGTTGGCCACGTAGACCAGGCGCTCGAAGGGCAGCTCACCGCGCGGCTGGATCGGGGCAGGCGTCGTGTCGTCGTCGCCTTCGCCCAGCGAGATCAGGGCCAGGATCGCGTAGAGGCCGGCCAGCAGGCCGCCCTTCATGTCGGTCACGCCCGGTCCGCGGGCAATCCCGGCATCGATCCGGAGCGGGCGCTGGGCCGCGGTGCCCTCGGGGAAGACGGTGTCGAGGTGACCGATCAGGAGCGCCCGGGGCGCGCCGGGCCGGCCGCTGAAGGTGCCCACGACGGTGTTGCCCAGGGTGGCATGGGCGTGGATCTCGACCTGTGCGCCGAGCCGTTCGAGGAAGGCGGCCGTCCACTTGCCGACCTGGTCGACGCCGGCCTTGGTGTAGCTGCCGCAGTCGATGTTGACCAGGGTGGCCAGGTCCTCGAGGTAGGCCGGCAGCTCGTCCTGGACGATCTCCTCGAGCTCCTCGAGCTCGTCGGGCGTGACCGCCGCGCCGGGCGGGTGCAGGGTCTCCATTCCGGCAGTCTACCCGCGTTGTTAGACTCCCCGGCACCGTGCGCTTGATCGAGATTCGCCTGCTCGAGGGACCCAACGTCTACCGGCTCGAGCCGGTGGTCAAGGTCGAGGTCGCGATCGGCCGGCGGCGGACCTGGTACGGCCAGCGGAACCCGGCGCGCTACGCCCTGGTCCACCTGGGCCGGGCCGTCCCCGTCCGGGACTGGCCGGACGACGTCGCCGCGCTGGCCGCCTGGCTGCGCCGCCTGCGGGCCGACCATGGCCAGGGCCGGGCCGGGCTGGCCGTCCATCGCTCGTCGGACCCGGGCCACTGGATCGTGACCTTTCCGTGGACCGCCGCCGGCCGGGCCCGGGCGATCGCCGATGCCGCCCTGGGGCTGGTCGAGCGCAACGTCTCGCCGGCCCGGACCGCCCGCCTGACCGGCGGCCAGGCCCGCCTCCTCGCCCGCTGGGCGGCCCGGATCGACGACGGCGACACGGCTCCGCCGTCCTGGATCCGGGACGCCGACCGGCGGATCCCGATCGTGTCGATCAGCGGCACGAATGGCAAGAGCACCACCACCCGGCTGATCAGCCACATCCTGATCCGCGCCGGCCGGCGCACCGGCACGACCACCTCGGACGGCGTCCTGGTCGACGAGCGGATGGTCGAGGAGGGTGACTGGACCGGCCCGGGGGGTGCGGCCCAGATCCTGGGCCGGTCCGACGTCGATGTCGCGGTCCTCGAGACCGCCCGGGGCGGGATCGTCCTCAAGGGTGTCGGCTACGAGTCGAACGATGCCAGCGTGCTGACCAACGTCAGCTCCGACCACCTCGACCTGCAGGGGATCCATACCCTGCCCGAGCTGGCCGAGGTGAAGGCCACGATCTGCCGGATCACCCGGCCCGACGGCTGGGCGATCCTCAACGGCGACGACCCGTTCGTGGCCGCGGTCGACCGCCGGGTCCGGGCCCAGGTCGCCTACTTCTCGATCGCGGCCGTCCCGCCCGGGCTGGTGGCCCGCCACGTCGCCGCCGGCGGGCGGGCGTACCTCCTCCAGCGCAACCGGATGGTCGAGGTCGAGCAGGGCCGGACCCGACCGATTGCCGAGCTGGCCGAGGTCCCGATCACGATCGGCGGGCTGGCCCGCCACAACGTCGCCAACGCCCTGGCGGCGGCCGGCGGGGCGCGCGCGCTGGGGGCCACGATCGAGCAGGTTCGCGACGGGCTGATCGACTTCCGGCCGACCTCCGAGCGCTCGCCGGGCCGGCTGAACATCTTCAAGCTGGGCAACCGGATCGTGATCGTCGACTTCGCCCATAACGAGGCGGGCATCGCGGCGATCCTCGACGTGGCCGAGGGCATTGCCGCGGGCGCCGCGGGTCGGACGACCCCGATCACGGCGATCATCGGCACCGCCGGCGACCGGCCCGACGACACCCTCCGCGGGATCGGCCGGATCGCCGCCGAGCGGGCCCAGCGGGTGGCGATCAAGGAGACCCTCAACTACCTCCGCGGCCGGACCCGCCAGTCGATCGTGGGCGAGCTGCTGGCGGGGATCCGCTCGGCGGCCACCCCCGTCGCCGCCGGCGACGTGCCGGTCTACGAGTCGGAGACCGCCGCGCTCCACGCCGAGCTGAACGGCGCCGCGGCGGCCGAGGCCGCCCGGACCGGCGCCCGGCCGGACACCGCCCGGATCGTGGTCCTGATGTGCCACGAGCAGCGCGACGCGGTCTTCGCCCTGCTGCGCGACCTGGGCGCCCGGCCGGTCGACCTCCACTCCGAGCTGACCGAGCTGATCCCCCGCCTCCAGGAGCGCCCCCGGCGCTAGCCTTCGGGGACGTCGAGCTCGCCGGGGTCGGCGAAGGCCTTGGCCTCGCCCAGGCCGCGGGCGGCGGCCATCGCCTCGCGGTAGACGCCGACCGCGTCGTCGACGCACATCACGACGAGGTCGCCCGGTGCGGCCCGCTTGAGCGCCAGCCGAACCGCGCCCATCTCGTCGAGGACCTCCTCGACCTTCGTGGCCCGGCCTGAGCCGTCGCTCCTGGCCGCCTGCGTGCCCTCGACGACGTGGCCGGCGGTCTCGCCCGGCGCGCGGCCGCGCAGGTTCTTGTCCTCGCGGATGATGATCTCGTCGAAGGCGGTCGCCGCCACCGCCCCGTAGTCGCGCTGGTCCTGGTCGCGCCGGTCGCCGGGGATCCCGATCACGCCGATCGCCCGGCCATGGCGGACCGCGGCCGCCTCGGCCGCCTTCGAGCGGGCGGCCCTGGTCCGGGGGCCGCGGCCCGAGGTGAGGTCCGGCTCGCTCATCATCCGGGTCACGAAATCGGTCAGCTGGCGCATCCCGTCGACGTTGTGGCAGTAGTCGATCACGACCCGCACGCCGCCCAGCTCGAGCAGGTTGAGCCGGCCCGGCGCCTGGAAGAACGAGGTCGAGAACGTCCGCAGGCCCTGCCGGATGTCGTGCAGGTGGGCGCCCGCGGCCCAGGCCGCGGCGGCGGCGGCGAGGGCATTGGCCACGTTCATCCGGGCCTTGCCGCCGAACGTCGCCGGGATCAGGTGGGTGTACAGGATCGGCATCGTCCGGCCGGCCAGGCGCAGGACGACCAGGTCGCCCTCGGGCGTCTCGTCGATGCTGAACGCCGCGCCGCCCCGGCCGACGTGGCCGTCGACCCGGTCGTAGCCCTCCTCGCCCTTGGTCGTCTGCATCGAGAAGTAGACGACCCGGCCGGCGGAATGGCGGCCCATCCGGGCGACGAGCGGGTCGTCGGCGTTGAGGACGACCGTGCCCGAGCGGGGAACGGCGTCGACGACGACCGCCTTGACGTTCGCCAGCTGGCCGAGCGAGGTGATCCCGCCGAGGCCCATGTGGTCGCCGGTCACATTGGTCACCACCGCCACGTCGTTGCGGTCGTAGCCCAGCCCTTCGCGCAGGATCCCGCCCCGGGCGACCTCGAAGACCGCCGTGTCGACGGTCGGGTTCTGGAGGACCATCTGGGCCGACTTCGGGCCGGACATGTCGCCCTTCTTGATCATCCGGCCATCGATCACGATGCCGTCGGTCGAGGTCATCCCGACCCGCCGGCCCATCAGCTTGAGGATGTGGGCGATCATCCGGACCGTGGTCGTCTTGCCGTTCGTGCCGGTCACCGCCAGGATCGGGATCCGCGACGGCGTGCCGGCCGGGAAGAGCCCGTCGATCACCGGCCGGGCGACGTACTGCGGCTCGCCCTCGGTCGGGTGGGTGTGCATCCGGAAGCCGGGCGCCGCGTTGACCTCGACGATCGCGCCGCCCGTCTCGCGGACCGGGGTGGCGATGTCGGGGCAGATGAAGTCGATCCCGGCCACGTCGAGGCCGATGATCCGGGCCGCCGTCTCGGCGATCTCGACGTTGTCGGGATGGGCCTCGATCGTCCGATCGATCGACGTGCCGCCGGTCGACATGTTGCCGGTCAGGGCCAGCTTGATCCGCTGGCCGGCGGGCGGGACGGCGTCGAGCTCGAAGCCCTGCGACCGGACCAGCTCGACCGCGTCGGCATCGACGCTGATCCGGGTCAGGACCTTCTCGTGGCCGATCCCCCGGCGGGGGTCGGCGTTGGCGATGTCCACCAGCTGGCCGATCGTGTGCTCGCCGTCGCCGACGACCGAGGCCGGCACCCGCTCGGCGATCGCGGCGACCTTGCCCCCGATGACCAGGCAGCGGTAGTCGTTGCCGGCGACGTACGTCTCGACGACCAGGTCGCCCGAGCGGCTCTCGCGGCGAGCGCCGTGGAACGCCGCCCGCACGGCTGCCTCAGAACGCAGGTCGAGGTGGACGCCCCGGCCGTGGTTGCCGTCGAGGGGCTTGACCACGCAGGGGTAGCCCAGCCGCTTGGCGGCGGCGACGGTGTCCTCCTCGTTGTCGACCAGCTCCGAGCGGGGCACCGGCAAGCCGGCCGAATCGAGGAGCTTGTTGGTCAGGCTCTTGTCCGAGGCGATGTCGACCGCGATCGCCGCGGTCCGCGAGGTCATCGTCGCCCGGATCCGCTGCTGGTGGACGCCCTGGCCGAGCTGGACCAGCGAGTGGCGGTCGAGCCGGATGTAGGGGATGTCGCGGCTGATCGCCTCGTCGATCAGGGCCTGGGTCGAGGGGCCGAAGGCGGCCCGCTCGGCCAGCCGGATCAGCCCCTCGAGCTCGGCCATCAGGTCGAAATCGGGGCTCGCCGGCGGGTCAACGAGGTGGTTGACCAGGGCCACCGCGATCCGGCCGGCCTCGATCCCGACCGATTCCTCGCGGTATTCGTAGATCACGTTGTAGCGGCCGTAGACGCCGGCCGAGCGGGTCTTGCCATGGCGGACATCGGTCCCGGCCAGGTTCTGGAGCTCGAGCGCGATGTGCTCGGCGACGTGGCCGCTCCAGGTTCCCTCGCGAAGGCGGGTGATGAAGCCGCCCCGCCGGCCGAGCGAGCAGGCGTGGTCCTCGAGGCTGGGCAGCAGCTCGACCAGCGCATCGACGAAGCCCGGGATCGTGTTGCTCGGGAACTCCTCGAGGCTGCCCAGGTCGACCAGCATCCGCACGACCGGCTCGCGGGCCCAGTAGTTCGGGCCGCGCAGGATCCGCGTCTCGACGATCGTCAGGGTCGGCTCCGGCCGGGCGGCGGGCGCACCGCGCCCGCCTGGCGACTTCGCTCGGGGCGACGGTCCGGTCTGGGCCACGAATTGCTCCTCCGGGAAGGGTCGGGTTGGGCGATCGGCCACCGGTTGGTACCGCGCCGCTGGTCAGCTCGAGGCGGCCTCCCCGCCGGCCAGCGCGCGGAGCGGCGGCGACTCGATCCGGCGCCGCCGGCGGAGGTCGAACTGGTAGCCGGCCGGCAGCGAGTGGAGGACGACGCCGCTGATCATCAGCGGCCGGTGGCCGCCGATCTCCCAGGCGTCGGTCTCGGAGTTTGCCCCGTCGATGATGGTGATGCTGCCCCGCCCGATCACCTCCATGACGTGATCTGCGCCGACGATGCCGGCCGTGTCCTCGTCGACGCCCAGGCCCAGCAGGCTCGGATTCTGGGCGATCAGGCTGAGCAGCCGGCCGAGCCGGTTGCGCTGCTGGAAGTGCTGGTCGATGATCACCCCGGGCAGGACCCCCAGGCCGGCCGCGATCTGGGCCATCCGCAGCTTGGGCGTGGCGCCGGATGCCCCGAAGGCGATCATGTGGCTGCTCATCGCCGACGCCCCGGCCGAGGTCCCGGCAATCACCGCCCCGGCCTGGAAGCGCTCGAAGATCTCGTTGGCCAGGCGGGTCCCGCCCAGGGTCGAGCTGAGCCGGAGCTGGTTGCCGCCGGTCAGGAAGATCCCGGTCGCGTCGCGCAGGGCGCGGACCGCGGTCTCGTCGTTGGCCTGCTGGCGGGTCACGGCGTGGATCGGCCGGACCGTCTCGACCCCCAGCTGGCCGAAGACGCTCCGATAGCGCTCGCCCGCCTCGAGGCCCATCGACGAGGCGGTGCTGATCACGGCGACGACCGCCTTGGGTCCGCCCGCGAGCGTGACGAAGCGGCTGAGGATGACCCGGTCGCGGACCTTGTCCTCCGCCCCGCCGATCACGATCACGGTCCCCTGGGACACTCTGCCAGCGCCTCCTCAACGTTCCGGTGAGGATACAGGAGTGGATCGGGCCAGCGTGACCGGGCCCCGGCCGAGCCATGCGAGAATTCGGGGATGACCGCCGTCCCGTCGAATCGCGCCCGGCCGCGGCCCTCGGCCACGGCCCGCCGGCTGCGGGTGGTCCGCCGCGCGGCGGGCGCCGAGCTGAGCCGGCTGCACGACCCGCGCCGGGTGGCCGCGATCGTGATCCTGGCCGTCGTCCTGGCCGTGATCGGGGCCGGCCTGCTGGCCCGCGGCGAGGAGTCGGGCGCCGATGCGCGGGCCTACTGGGCCGCCGTCCGGATCTGGCTGAACGGCGGCGATCCATACCATCCCAGCGGGCCGTTCCTGCCCTACGTCTACGCGCCCTGGATGCTGCCCCTCTTCGCGCCCTGGGCGCTGCTGCCCTGGGAGGTCGCCTGGTTCGTGTGGCGGGGCGGGATCCTGCTGGCCTGGTTGGCCACGATCAAGTGGGCCTACGAGCGCCGGCCGCTGGCGACCGCCCTGGCCGTCCTGGCCTTGTCCTTCCCGATCGGGGCCAATCTCGATACCGGCAACGTGACCCTGCTCCTCGCCCTCGGGCTGTGGCTGGCCCAATTCAGCGAGGTCCGCCTGGCCGGCCTGATCTGGGCGATCGCGACCTGGATGAAATGGGTCCCGGCACCGTTCCTGCTCTTCCTGGCGCCCCGTGCCCGGACCTGGGGCCTGCTGTGGCTGGCCTTGGCCGGCGTCCTGAGCGTGCTCACCCTGCCCCTGACGATCATCCAGCTCCAGGCCCTCTTCGGCTTCGGGCCCCGGCCGCCGCGGCTCGACTACCTCGTCCTGCTGTGGGCCGCCGTGCCCTGGCTGTGGGCCCACCCGGCCGCCCTGGCCCGCTTCGACCCCCGCGCCTGGCCGGCCAGCCTCGGGCTCCTGGGCCGGCGGACGGGCGCCTGGCTGGCGGGCTGGACGCGCGACCCGGGCAGTGCCCGGCGGCGGGCGAGGGTCGAGATCCGGGCCTTCCTGGGCCTCGAGAACCGCGGGGCGGGTTGATTCAGCCCAGGTGGGCGGTCGATCCCAGCCGGATGAGCCGCTTGCCGCTGGCCGTCGGGGCGACGTAGCGGAAGAGCGAGCGGTCCAGCGAGTAGATCCCGGTCGAGGCGATCTCGATCGCGCCCAGCCGGAAGCTGAAGACCCGGTTCTCACTGTTGCCGGCGTAGTGGTCGGCCGTCCCGTCCGGGCTCAGGAGGGCCAGGTTGGCCTGGCCCCCGAAGGCCCGGTGGAGATCGGCCAGCTGCTCGCCCGCCGGCCGGCCCGGCTGCCAGGCGTCCTCGAGCCAGCGCTGGCCGACCTCGGTGTCGGCCCGGCCCCGAATCCGGCCGGCGGCCTGCAGCTCGCGCCGGCGGGCCCGGTAGTCACGCAGGTCGCCGTTGTGGCTGAACGCGAACCGCCCGGCGGAGTCGTCGAAGGGCTGGGTGTCGGCCAGCGTCAGGGTCGACATCCGCGAGGGCCGGCGCAGGTGGACCAGGAGGCTGGTCGTCACCTGCCGGCCGATCTCTCCTCGATGCGGGTCGTCGCGAAAGGCGCGCAGGTCGCGATGGCTCGCCAGGCAGCCCGGTCCAGCCCCGTCGACGAGCCAGGCCGCGCCCCAGCCGAAGCCGGCGATCCCGAAGTGCTCGAGCTTCTCGGTGAATGGGAAGAGCTCATCGATCCGGAATGGCCGCTCGGAACGGGCCACGAACTGCTCGCACATCAGGGCGGATGATAGGACCGGGCCCCCGCCGGGCGTCAGCGGGCGGCCAGCAGCAGGCCGCGATAGCCGGGCTGGAAGCCTGCCTCGAGGAGCGCCGGGCGCCAGTCCGAGGTGGCGACCGGCAACCCGTCGACCTTGCTGACCACCAGCTCCCGGACGCGGCGATCGGCCACCAGCGTCGCGAACGCGCGCAGCGCCAGGCCGGCGACGGCCGGCTCGTCGGCGGCCGGGAATGACTGGAGCGTCCGCCCGCCGCGTTCGAGGTAGAAGACGGCCCGCCCGTCGACCAGGGCGACGTAGGCGCCGGCGGCGCGCTGGAAGGGACGCCGGTCCGCGTCGGAGCGACGTGGCCAGCTCAGCGCGGCGCCATAGGCGTTGGCCGGGTCGGCCGCCGCCAGGAGGCGGACCCGGCGCGGCCCGTCATCGTCCGTCTCGCGTGCCGCCCGGAGCCGATCGAGGGCTCCCGCCAGGGCGAACTGGGCCGCGCCCAGGCCGTCGACGAAATAGCCCCGCCTGATCCGGCCGGCGTCCTCGAGGGCGCGCAGGATCGGGTAGATCCCGGAGAATCCGCCGCCGATCCCCTCGCTCACGACCGCCTCCCTGGTCAGGACGCCATGCCGATCGAGAAGGGCCAGGGCGAGGGCATGGAGGCGCTCGGTTGGCGATCGATCGGCGACCGCCATCGCCGGCTCCACCAGCGACCAGCGTCCCGCCGCCTCGGGCGGGCCCAGGCTGGTCAGCCGGCCGGGTCGCCGGCGCGGCTCCCGACCGGGGCGGCTCCAGCGCAGGGCCCGCAGCGGGGCAAACGTGTCGTTGGTCACTTCGCCGGCCCACACGAGATCCCACAGGGCATCGAGCACGTCACGATCGGGCCCACCCCCCGCCGCGGCATGGATCGGCCGGTAGAAGGACGCGCCGCGACTCGCCAGGAGGTCGCGGATCGCCTCGTGGCGGGGCCCCTCCGGCCGACCCTCGGCGCCGGGCCCGTCGGGGCCGGGCGGACCCAGCACGCCCTCCCGGAGCAGCTCCCGGCCGGGCCGGACGAGCGCGATCCGGCCGTCATCGCGGCCCAGGCTGCCCCGCCCGATCCAGCTCACCTCGCCCAGCGCACCGAGCTCGTCGAGCAGGCGGGGCTGATAGCCCGGAACCCGGGCGGGCAGGACATCGCGCTCGAGGACCGAGGCCGGGATCGGCAGGCCGGCCAGCTGGTCGATCACCTCGGCCAGCCGCTCGAGCGCGGCGCTGCCGCGCAGTGGCGGCGCAGCCAGGCCAGGCTCGCCGCCCAGGCCCGGCAGCGCGGCCACGCCCTGCCACTCGGGCAGGAATCGGGCGAATGCGGCCGGCTCGACCGGCTCAACCTCGTGACGGAGGCGGGCCAGGGAGCGCCGCCGGAGCTGGCGCAGGACCTCCGGATCACACCATTCGCGTTCCGCCCCGCCCGGCCGGAACTCGCCGCGCAGGAGCGTGCCATTGGCCATCAGCCGGAGCAGGGCGTCCTCGATGATCCCGGGGGGCAGGCCCCAGCGCCGGGCGGGCTCGGCCGACAGGAACGGGCCATGGGTCCGCGCCCA
This sequence comes from uncultured Chloroflexia bacterium, assembly GCA_963735455.1. Taxonomy (GTDB): domain Bacteria; phylum Chloroflexota; class Limnocylindria; order Limnocylindrales; family CSP1-4; genus Palsa-1033. The sequence continues at coordinate 500,655 of CAVTKZ010000004.1, read as the reverse complement.
GCGACCGAGGAGGCCTTCGAGCGCCGCACTGGTCGGTCCGAGGAACGCCTGGGGCACGCCTGACGGCGACTGGACCCCGATCGCGTCGCGGTAGCGGGCGACATCCTCGATCGCGATCCAGCGCTCGCCGGCCGGCTCGCCAGGAATCCGGACGGCCACCGCCCGGCGGCCGGCGGCCAGCTCGGCCAGCCAGCCCCGGGCCACGTCCGGGCCGCCGGCGACCCGGGCGGCAACCTCGATCCCGGTCAGGTCGCCCAGCCGGCGGAGCAGGTCATGGAGCTGGTCGAGCGTCGTTGCGGCCCGCTCGTCGCTGAGCGCCTGGAGGCGCAGCTCGAGATCGGCCAGGGCGTCGCCGTCGAGCAGCTCGCGGAGCTCCTCCTGGCCGAGCAGCTCGCGGAGCAGGTCGCGATCGAGGGTCAGTGCCTGGGCCCGCCGCTCGGCGATCGGGGCGTCGCCCTCGTACATGTAGGCGGCCACGTAGTCGAACAGGAGCGAGCTGGCAAAGGGCGAGGCCCGAACCGTCTCGACCCGGTGGACCCCGATCTCGTGCCGGGCGACGCCGTTCAGGACGCCCTTGAGCGCGGGCAGGTCGAAGACGTCCGACAGGCACTCCCGGTAGGTCTCGACCAGGATCGGGAAGCTGCCGTAGCGCGAGGCGACCGCGAGCAGGTCGGCCGAGCGCTGGCGCTGCTGCCAGAGCGGGGTCCGGGTCCCCGGCCGGCGGCGGGGCAGGAGCAGGGCGCGCGCCGCGTTCTCCCGGAAATGCGAGGCGAACAGGGCCGAGCTGGCGAGCTGGCCCACGACCAGGTCCTCGATCTCGTCGGCATCGGGGAAGAGCAGCCCCTCGATCCCGGCGATCAGGCCGACGCCCGCGCCCGAGCCGCCATCTGCCTCGCCCAGCTCGCCTTCCGGCAGCCGGATCGCGATCCCGTCGTCCGACCAGATCGTCTGGACCGGGCTGCCCAGGCGCTCGCCCAGGGACGCTTCGAGGGCCAGCGACCACGGCGCATGGACGCGCCCGCCGAAGGGCGTCAGGAGGCACAGCCGCCAGTCGCCCAGCTCGTCGCGGAAGCGCTCGACCACGATCCGCAGGTCGGTCGGCAGGGCCCCGGCGATCTCGAGCTCGTCCTCGAGGTAGGCGACCAGGTTCTCGGCCGCCAATGGATCGAGGTCATGCCGATCGGCCAGCCGGGTGAGGGCGGCGGCCCGGCCCTTGCTGCCCCGGCCCAGGTCGCTCTCGAGCTCCCGGACCAGGCCACCCAGCGCTTGCCCGAGCTCGATCGGCCGGCCGACGGCATCGCCGTGCCAGAAGGGCAGCTTGCCCGGCACCCCGGGCGCGGGCTCGACCGTGACCCGATCGTGGCCGATCTCGAGGACCCGCCACGAGCTCGCCCCGAGGACGACCACGTCGCCGTGCATCCCCGCCCGCAGCTCGTAGACCATCTCCTCGTCGAGCTCGCCGACCCGCCGGCCGGGCGTGCCCGGCTCGCCGGCGATGAACACGCCGAACAGGCCCCGGTCGGGAATCGTGCCGCCCGAGGTCACGGCCACCATCCGGGCGTCACGCCGGCCCTCGACAACGCCGGTCACCCGATCCCACACGATCCGGGCCTTCAGCTCCGCGAACTCGTCCGACGGATACGCGCCGGCGAGCATCCCCAGGACGCCCTCGAGCGCTTCCCGCGAGAGCGACTCGAAGGGCAGCGCCCGGCCGATCACCTCGGCCAGCTCGTCGACCGTCCAGCGGTCCATCACCGTCATGGCCACGATCTGCTGGGCCAGGACGTCGAGCGGGTTGCGCGGGATGACCGTCGTCTCGATCGCCCCGGCATGCATCCGCTCGGTGACGACCGCAGCTTCGAGGAGGTCGCCCCGGTACTTGGGGAAGATGACTCCGCGGGACGGGCTGTCGACCTGGTGGCCGGCCCGGCCGATCCGCTGCAGCCCCCTGGCGACCGAGGTCGGCGATTCGATCTGGATGACCAGGTCGACCGCGCCCATGTCGATCCCGAGCTCCAGGCTGGAGGTGGCCACGATCGCCGGCAGGCGCCCGGACTTGAGGTCGTCCTCGATCGCCAGGCGCTGCTCCCGGGCGATCGAGCCGTGGTGGGCCCGGACCAGCTCCTCGCCGGCCAGCTCGTTCAACCGCTGAGCCAGCCGTTCCGCGAGCCGCCGGCTGTTGCAGAAGATGATCGTGCTGCGGTGGGCCCGGATCAGCTCAAGGATCCGGGGATGGATCGACGGCCAGATGCTGAAGCGCGGATCGGCACCGGGACCGGGGGTCGACGGGCGCTCCTCGAGCGGCACCGATTCGCCCAGCCGGCTCATGTCCTCGACCGGCACGACCACCGACAGCTCGAGGGTCTTGCGCGATCCCGAATCGACGATGCTGACCTCACGGTTGGGACCGGCACCGGCCAGGAACCGGGCGATCAGCTCGAGCGGCCGTTGGGTGGCCGACAGGCCGATCCGTTGGGGTGGCCGGGCCGTCAGCCGCTCGAGGCGCTCCAGGCTCAGGGCAAGGTGGGCGCCGCGCTTCGAGCCGGCGATCGCGTGAACCTCGTCGATGATCACGTGCTCGACCCCCCGCAGCGATTCGCGCGCGGCGCTGGTCAGCAGCAGGTACAGCGACTCGGGGGTGGTGATCAGGATGTCGGGTGGCCGTCGGGCCAGGTTGCGCCGCTCGTCGGCCGGCGTGTCGCCGGTCCGCAGGCCGACCGAGATCGCGGGGACCGGCTCACCGCGACGGCCGGCGGCCAGGGCGATCCCGGCCAGCGGCGCCCGCAGGTTGCGCTCGATGTCGTAGGACAGCGCCTTGAGCGGCGAGACGTACAGGATCCGGACGGCGCCGGGCTGCTCGCGGCTGGGCGCCGGGCTGGGGTCGCGAACCAGCCGGTCGAGGCACCACAGGAACGCGGCCAGGGTCTTGCCGCTGCCGGTTGGGGCGTGGATCAGGGTGTGGCGACCCGCGGCGATCGCGGCCCAGCCACCGACCTGGGCCGCGGTCGGCTCGGCGAATGACGCCGCGAACCAGTCGCGAACGGCCGGGCTGAACGCCTCGAGCGGATCGTCCGCGGGCTTGCTTCGAGTCGGGGCAGGACGGCGGGCAGCCACGGGACGAGGAGTATAGGAGACGACCTTGGACCCGGGCCGGCAGGACCTTTGGCCCTCCAAGCACGCCATCGACGGACCGATTCTGGCAACAGCATCGGGCGGCAACGGTCGTGGCTTGATCGGCCGGTCGCCGGACAGACGGAGGGTTTCGACATCATGCTGGCGCGCTATCGCAGCCTGGCGGTCCCGCTCGCGGTGGTGGCCGCCATCGTCCTGTTCTACATGGTCAACCCGTGGTTCTTCCCGGCGGTCGGCTCGACCGAGCGGGGGATCGCGACGGTCGCCTTCTGGGTCCTGATGATCGTCGTATTGGTCCTGCTCTTCGAGGATCGCAACGCGCCCGAGGCGAGCTCGGTCGAGGTCGAGGGCCCGGCCTTTGCGCGCTACCTGTTCGGCAACACCCGGGCCGGCCTGATCTGGCTGCCGGTCCGCTTGTTCCTCGGCTTCGAATGGGTCGTCGCCGGCTACGACAAGCTGACCGGGACCGGCTGGGTCAACGGCGGCGGGGCGTCGCTGCTGGGCTTCTGGAAGAACGCCGTGGCGGTGCCCCCGACCGGCCACGCCGCGATCACCTTCGAGTGGTACCGGAGCGTCCTCCAGTTCCTGATCGACCACGACGCCCAGACCTGGTTCGCCTGGCTGGTCACGTTCGGCGAGATGGCGATCGGGATCGGCCTGCTCCTGGGCGCCCTGACCGGGATCGCCGCGTTCTTCGGGGCGACCCTCAACATGAGCTTCCTGCTGGCCGGCTCGACCTCGGTCAACCCGATCATGTTCGCCTTCACGATCGGGCTGATCCTGGCCTGGAAGGTGGCCGGCTACTACGGCGTCGACCGCTACCTGCTGCCCCGCCTGGGCGTCCCCTGGGGCGTTGGGACGCGAGGATCAGCGTCGATGGCGCCGGCAGCCGTCCACTGACCGCTGGCCGGCTGGCTGCCGGCCGTTGAAGGCAACGCGCCGGTCGGAAGGAGGATCCGACCCGGCGCGTTGCTGCGCTCGGGCGCTGGCGGGACCGGCAGGTCAGTCGCGAGACCAGGACCGGGCGTCGCGGGGTTCGGCCTGAAAGCCCGATGTTGCGAGGATCCTGGCCGAAATCGTGAGCCGATCATCCAGCGGAAGCGGATCGACAACATCTCGCTCGGCGATGCCGAGGCGGGCAACGTACCGGGTTCCGGTCGCGCCCACGCCGGCGATCAGCCCGCCAAGGAGCGCGGCGGCGAGCCCCTGACCGCGGTGCTCCGGCGCGACGCCGACCCACAGGATCTCGGCGGGGAAGCCTGGGCCTGACGCGGACGAGGCCAGAGCAAGGCCAACAAGCCGATCTCCGGCGACCGCGCCCGCGGCCTTGGCTCCGTTGCGAATTGCCGCCAGGAGGAGCAGCCGGGCAGCCTGCGGATCGGCCGGCGGCATTGTCCGAGGCGCCAGAGCCAGCCGGTCGAGGAGGTCCGCGTCCAGGTTCGGGATGATCCTCGGAGTTGCATCAGCGCCACCCACGACGGGGCGGTCGCCGGTCGCCGAAACGGCCGCTTGCGGATCCCACCAGCCGCGCTCCTCGGCCACGAGCAAGAGGCGCGGCAGGACGGTCCTCCGGACCTGGGCCACGGTCTCGAGCGAGCCGGCCTCCGCGGCGCGCTGAGACTCCGAGTACGGCAGGCCGGCATTGGGCGGGTCCGCGAAGCGCTCGGGCAGCGGAGCTTGCCCGTAACGCCGGGCATCGGCCGCCCAGCGTGATTGCCAGCCCGGATCGGTGAGCTCCGGCGGATGGCGGTGGGCCCCCGCCAGCCAGGTCAGGGCCCAGGTCCGGGGCACGACTCGATAGACGTCGTAGCCTCCCCCGCCGGTTGCCAGCCAGCGGCCGGCGGCATGCCGATGGGCGATGGCGTCGACCAGCCGGGCCGCCTCGCCCATCGCCGTCGTCGTGACCCGCAGGTGGGCCAGCGGATCCCAGGCGTGGCTATCGGCGCCGTGCTGGCTGACGATCAGGTCCGGCCCGAAATAGGCGGCGAGCTGGGGCAACAGGCCTTGGACCGCGGCCAGCCAGGCGGTCTCGCCGGTCTCAGCCTCCAGGGGCAGGTTGACCGAGGATCCCGCCGCGGTGCCCTCGCCCAGCTCGCCCACGAAGCCGGTACCGGGGAAGAGCGTCTGGCCGCTCTCGTGGATCGAGATCGTCAGGACGCCCGGGTCGCCGTAGTGGATCGCCTGGACGCCGTCGCCGTGGTGGACATCGAGGTCGACGTACAGGACCCGCCGGCCGGCCCGCCGCGCGGCGGCGATCGCCAGGGCCGGGTCGTTGAAGATGCAGAAGCCCGAGGCCCGGTCGGCCATCGCGTGGTGCAGCCCGCCGCCCGGGTGGAAGGCGTGCTCGACCTCGCCCCGCAGGATCGCCTCGATCGCCCGGAGCGAGCCGCCCGCGACGGCGGCCGCGGCCTCATGCATGCCGCGGAACGGCGGGTCGTCGCCGTACGCGGCGAAGCCGGCCTCGGGACGGCCATCGGGATCGGCCGACAGGCGGCGAACCGCCGCGAGGTAGTGCGCGGCATGCACATCGAGGAGCTCGCGCTCGTCGGCCGGCTCGGGCGCCAGCCCCGCCTCGGCGCCGAGCGTCCGGAGCAGGCCGATTCCCGGGCCGAAGCGGCGCGGCGTCAGCGGGTGGTGCGGCCCGAAGTCATACGCCGTCGAACGTGGGCCGAAGACGAGCAGCGGACCGTCAGTCACGCCGCGCATCGTAGCCCGCGGCGTGGCACGATCCAGCGATGGCCGAGGTCGTCTACACCGGACCGCTGCTCGACAAGCTCGGGGTCAAGCCCGGCGCCCGGGTTGCCGTCATCAACATCGAGGACGGCGAGTTCCGGCGCCTGCTGGCTGAGCGGACCCAGGACATCACCGAGGGTGAGCCGCTGCCCGAGTCGAACCTCGTCTTCTTCGGGATCGACGATGGGACCGAGCTCCAGCGGCTGGCCTCCCTGCGCGCCCGGATCGTGCCCAACGGGGCGATCTGGGTGGTCTCGCGCAAGGGCAAGGGGGCGACCGTCCGGGACATCGAGGTGATGGCGGCCGGGAAAGCCGCCGGCCTCGTCGACAACAAGGTCGTCTCGTTCTCGGCCAGCCAGACCTCGATCCGGCTGGTCATCCCCAGGGCGTTGCGCCCAACGACGGCCTAGGCGAGGCGACACACCGCCATGAGGTCCATCGCCCGCTCGAGGTCCGTGTCGGCATAGAACAGGTCGGCGACGGAGAAGCGCAGGAATGTCTCGAGATCCATCACCGGGCCGGGGATTGACGCTGTGGGCGCCGGCACTGAGACCGGTGCTGGAACTCGCGCCGGCGGGGCCGACCCCCGCCGGGCCAGCGAGCGGAGCCGGGCACGCATGCCGGCCGGCAGGACAGCCCGGGCGACCCGGACGGGCAGCGGCCGTTCGCGGGCTGCGGCCATTCGGGCGGCGGCCGCGGCGGCGGCGCGCTGGGCCGCCTCCTTGCGGCGAACCCGCCGGCGGGCCTCGTCGACCCGCCGGATCTCCGTCTCGTACAGGGTCGCCGCGCCGAACATCCCGCGGATCGTGACGGACAGGAAGACCGCCCGGAGCAGCTCGTCGAGCTCGGCGGCGCGGTACTCGCGGACGTGGAACCGGTTCCAGGGGCTCATCCCAGGGAAGAGCCGGGTCGCTGCGTTGGGAGTCGTGAGCAGGATGATCCCGCCGGGCGCCGACACCCGAGCGAGCTCACGGAGGAACGCCAACGGATCGTCGAGGTGTTCGAGGACCTGGAAGGCGACGACGAGGCTGAAGCTCGCGTCGGGGAACGGCAGGCTCAGCCCATCGCTGGTCAGGAACTCGGGGCGGCCGTCGACCGCGATCGCCTGGGCTGCCGCGATGGCCGTCTGTGACACGTCGACGCCGACCACCCGTCGGGCAACCCCAGCGAAGCCGATCGTGCCATAGCCGGTATTGCAGCCGACGTCGAGGACATCGCGCCCGGTAGCCATCGAGGTCGCCACTTCGTACGCCTTGAGATGCATCAGGCGCAGGCAATGCTCGATCGCCGACTTCGGCGGCTCGTCGTCGACGAGTGGGTGCTCCTCGGCCTGGAGCCTGATCGTATCGAGCGCCGCGACAGACGGCTCGGCGGGGACGGGGCCGGCGGCCCGTGGGTCGGGCGGGGCAAGGGCGCTCGTCGTAGCCCGCTCGGCCGGCTGGTCCATGGCCCGAGTATAGGTTGCGGCTCAGTTGCCACCGGCAGTCGAGTACCATCCGGGCATGGACAAGTTTCTCCTGCTGCTCGTCGTGGCCCTGATCATCGTGATCGTCTGGCGCGGCCCCAAGACCCTGCCCCAGATCGGCCAGATGCTCGGCCGCGGGGTCAAGGAGGCGCGCAAGGAAGCGGCCGAGATCAAGACCGACCTGCGCAAGGACGACCCGCCATCGGTCGCGCTGGCGCCGTCCCCACCGGTCGCAGCCCCGGCGCCGTCACTCGGCCAGCCCGTCGCGCCCGCGCCGCCGCCCCCCGCGCAGCCACCGGCGCCGCCTGGCTCGGGCACGCCGGGACCCGCCTGACCGCGCGTCCAACGCCGTCCTGACCTCCGGCCGATGGCCGAGCTCGACGACCTCCTCGCGCGGCCGGGTCCCGGATCACATCGCGGGCCGATCTCGATCGACGGCGAGGACCTCGAGACGCTCGTCGACCTGCCGCCGAAGCGCGGCGGGCTCCTGTTCGTCGGGCTGAACCCCTCGCCGGTCAGCGTGGCTGCCGGCCATTATCACGAGGGTCGCCTCGGCCGGGCCTTCTGGCGCAGGCTGATGATCGCCGGCGTGCTGCCGGCCGGGACGGACGTCGAGACGGCCGACGACGCGCTCGTCGCCGCCGGCCACGGGATCACCGACCTGATCAAGAAGCCGACGCCGCGCGACACGGCCACCGACCGAGAGCTGACCCTCGGAGTCGGGCCGCTCTGGCAGAAGGTCGCGATCTGGCGCCCGAGCGCGATCGTGTTCATCTACAAGCGGGCCGCCGAGATCGCCGCGGGACGCTCGCTGGCCGAGAAATGGGGCCAGCTGCCGGGGGTCGCGCTGGCCGGCCGGCCGTGCTTCCTGATGCCCGGGCCGTACGCCCCGGTCGAGGAGGTCGACGAAGGCCTCAACCTCCTGCGCAACCTCCACCGGACGATCCAGGCCTAGCTCGTCGAGGCCTCGAGCGCAGCCCGGATGGCCCCGGGCGGATCGCCGATGAGCGGCCCGTGGCCGGGGACGATTCGAACGGGTTGAAGCGCCCCGATTCGCTCCACGGACGCGCGCGCGGCCTGGGCGTCGCCCAGCGGTGGCAGGACCAGGGTCGGGCGATCCGTCAGGGCGTCGCCGCTGAGGATCGTCGAGTCGGGCAGCCGGAATGCGAGGTGGTCCGGCCGATGGCCGGGCGTGCCGATCACGACGAGGGGCACGTCGCCGAGCTCGATCGTCCTCCCGTCCCCGATTTCAGAGACAGTCCACGAGAGCGATGCTCGGCCGCCCGGCCCGGCGTAGATCGCGGCGCCGGTCCGCTCCTGGAGTTCGATCGACCCGGCGGCGTGGCCCGGGTCGACGTGGGTCAGGACAATCGCCGTGATCCGGCCGCCGAGGGCGGCCGCCTCCGCCTCGATCAGGTCGATGAAGTCCTCGTCCGGATCGCCGGGATCCACGACCACGAGCCGCTCGCGGCCGACGAGGATCGTGTTGGCCGGCCGGCCGGCCGGCCCAAAGGCCGTGCCGCCGGTCAGCCTCAGCAGCCCGGGCCTAATCTGCTCGCGGCTGAACGGCAGTCCGTCGACGAGCTCGAGTCCGGCCCGGATTGCGGCAATATCCGGCGCTCGCTCGAGGCGCTGGAGAGTCGAGGACGTGGGCGGCCAGAGCTGGATCCGGCCGGCCGCCATCTCGGCCAGCGCCGTCGCCGGGGTCAGCCAGGCGTGGCCGGCCACCTCGCCCGGATCGAGGTCGAGGACCGCCCCGGCGGGCAGCTCGACGGCGAAGAACCGGGCGTCGAAACGGCGGGGATACGCCCGCGGTGTCTGCCAGCGGCCGATCGGCACGAGCCGGTCGGTGGGCAAGCGCAGATCGTGGCGCTCGAGGATCGTGGCCAGGTCGAGCTCACCCGACACCAGCCCGGCGCGCAGCGTTGGCAGCTCGCCGGCGAGTCGATCGTCGGACCCCACGAGTGCGCCGTCGGGATGGACCGCGAGCAGGACACCGGCCTCCTCGAAGAGCTCCCGGACCGCCCCCACCCGATGGCGATCGCCGCCGGCCGCACGGGCCAGGATCCGCGGGTCGCCGTCGGCCGGCTCGATCCGGCCGCCGGGGAAGACGTGCAGGCCAGCGCCGAAGGCCATCGACTGCGGGCGGAGCGTGAGCAGGACCTCGGGCCCGGGCCGGGCGTCCGAGGGAGCCGGGCGGAGGAGGACGACGGTCGCCGCGGGGCGGGCCGGGGCCGGTCCGCCGGCGTCGGCCGAGCGGGATGGCCGCGGGATCGCGGCGTCGGTCACTCGGCCAAGGCCGGCCGCGGCTCGTCGAGCAGGCCGGCCAGGGCCGCCGGCTCGGTCACCGGCAGCAGGCAGGCAAAGCCGTGGCAGACATAGGCCGCCGGCCTGCCAGCCACGAGCGACCTGCCGGCCAACAGCTCGACCGAGCTCTCGGCCGGATCCGCGGACAGCGCCACCACCTGGTGGGGGCGGAACCCAGAGCGGACGATCGCGAGGAGATCGCCGGTCGCGGCCAGCGCCGGGTCGCCGACGATCGCCACCTCGTCGACCTGGGCGAGGGCCAGGTCGAGGGCCACCAGCCACTGGCCGAAGAACGTCGGGTGGCGCGGCGCGACGTCTGCGACCAGGCGCAGGGCCCGTTCCGCGGCGTCGCGATAGCGGCCGTCGCCGGTCAGCGCGGCCAGCCGCAGCAGGACGGTGGTCGCCATCGCGTTGCCGGACGGCACGGCGTTGTCCTGGAGGTCCTTGGGACGGGTGATCAGGACCTCGTGGTCTGACGCCGTGTCGTAGAAGCCGTCGGCCGGATCCGCGAAGCGATCCAGGATCGAATCGGCCAGCGACCGGGCGATCCCGAACCAGGCCTCGTCGAACGTGGCCTCGTACAGGGCCAGGAGGCCCTCGGCGAGGCAGGCGTAGTCCTCGAGGACGCCCGAGCCGGTCGACCGACCGTCCTTCCAGCTTCGCCCCAGGTGGCCGTCGGCGCCGAGCAGGCCGTCGACGCAGGCCCGGGCGGCTCCGACCGCGGCGCTCCGGTAGCGGGCCGCCCGCCGGGCGTCGCCGGCGGCGTCGAGGGCGCTCGACGCCTCAGCGAGGGCAGCGATCGCCAGCCCGTTCCAGGCGGCCAGGACCTTGTCGTCGCGCTTAGGCTGGGGCCGCCGGTCACGGGCCGCGAGGAGCCCGATCCGGGCCTCCTCGAGCCGGTCGGCCACCTCCTCAGGCGCCAATCCAAACGCCTCGGCCAGCTGCTCGTCCGTCCGGACCCGGCGCAGGATCGTCCGGCCGTGGGCCTCGTGCCAGTTGCCGCCCTCGGTCACGTCCCAGGCCGCCCGGACCAGGCCCAGGTTCGCCACCTCGGGCGACAGGGCCGCGGCAACCTCGTCGGGCGTCCAGGTGAACGTCGCCCCTTCGACCCCGTCCGTGTCGGCATCGCGGCTGGCGGCGAGGCCACCGCCGGCCGTGGTGAAGTCGCGGATGATCGCGTCGAGCGTGGCGCAGGCGACGGCCAGGTCGCGCCCTTCCCCGAGGAGCTGCCAGGCATGGACGTACGCCCGGCCGAGCTGGGCGTTGTCGTAGAGCATCTGCTCGAAGTGCGGGACCAGCCATTGGCCATCGGTCGAGTAGCGGTGGAAGCCGCCCCCGAGCTGGTCGCGCAACCCGCCGGCTGCCATCCGGTCGAGGGTGGTCCGGGTCATCGCCAGGGCCCCCGGATCGTCGTCCGGGCCCACCGCCGAGAGGTGCCGGAGGAGGACCTCGATCGTCATCGGCTGGGGGAACTTGGGCGCCCGGCCCCAGCCGCCGAAGCGGACGTCGAAGCTGGCCTGGAGGGTCGCCATGGCTTCCACGATGGCCCCCCGGGGCAGGCCGCCCGCCGTGCCGGAACGGGACCCATCGGCGGCCACCGGGAGCCCCTCGGACAGGGCCACCACGATCCGCTCGCCGGACGCCTCGACCGACGTGCGCTGCTCATGCCACGCATGGGCGACCGCGGCCAGGACCTGGCGGAAGGCGGGCAGCTCGCCGCGTGGCTCCGCTGGGAAGTACGTCCCGCCGTAGAACGGCCGGCCATCGGGGGTCAGGAAGACGCTCATCGGCCAGCCGCCCTGGCCGGTCATCGCCTGCACCGCCGCCATGTACACCTGGTCCAGGTCGGGCCGCTCCTCGCGGTCGACCTTGATCGCGACGAAGTCCCGGGCCAGCTCGGCGGCCGTGACCGGATCCTCGAACGACTCGCGCTCCATCACGTGGCACCAGTGGCAGGCGGCATAGCCGATCGACAGGAAGATCGGCTTGTCCTCGGCCCGCGCCCGATCGAGCGCCTCGGGCCCCCACGGGTACCAGTCGACCGGGTTGTGGGCGTGCTGGAGGAGATACGGGCTGGTCTCGCCCGCGAGCCGATTCTGGGCTGGCATCGCCGCGATGGTACCGCCGCCCCGTATCATCGGGCGGATGGCCGCCGAGACTGCTCCGGTCCCCGTCGAGCCCCGCCGGACCGTGGCCGAGACCCTCGGCCGGCGCGCCCTGGTGTTGATCACGATCGCCGTGGCCGGTGGCCTGGTCGCCCTGCTGGCGAAGCTGACCGGGGGCAGCCCGACGATCACCTTCGTTGCCTCGGCGGTGGCCCTGGCCGGCCTGGCCGGCCTGGTCGGCGAGGGGACCGAGCAGCTCGGCGGCCGCTTCGGGCCGGGCCTGACCGGGGTGATGCAGTCGGCGCTGGGCAACCTGCCCGAGCTGTTCATCGGGATCTTCAGCCTGCGCGCCGGCCTGGTCGTCGTCGTCCAGAGCGCCCTGATCGGCTCGATCCTGGCCAACAGCCTGCTGGTCCTGGGCCTGGCCTTCTTCCTGGGCGGGCTCAAGCACGGCGTCCTCAAGTTCGGGGTCCAGCCCGTCCGGATGATCGCGACCCTGCTCGTCCTGGCCGTGGCCGCCCTGGTCATCCCGACCCTGGCCACCGCACCCGGGGCGCCCGACGCCGGCCACGTCCAGGACCTGAGCGTGATTGCCGCGATCGTCCTGCTCGTCCTGTTCGCTGCCTCGATCCCGTTCTCGATCGGCGGCGGCCCCGGAGCCGGCTCGATCGAGCGGGTCGTGGAGGCTCACGAGGCGTGGCCGCTCCAGCTCGGGGTCGGCGTCCTCCTCGCGGCGGCGATCGGCTCGGCCCTCGTCTCGGACTGGTTCGTGGACGCCCTCCGGCCGGCCCTGGCCAGCCTTGGGATCAGCGAGGCGTTCGCCGGGCTGGTGATCGTGGCGATCGCCGGCAATGCCGTCGAGAACGTGGCCGGCGTCCAGCAGGCCCTGCGTAACAACGTCGACCTGGCGATCAGCCTGATCCTCAACTCGAGCCTGCAGGTCGCCCTGGCCTTGATCCCGGCCCTCGTCCTGATCTCGGTCGTGATCGGCGGGCCGGCCCTCACCCTGGTCGCCTCGCCGCTCCTGATCGGGGCGCTGGGCCTGTCCGTGATCCTGGGCGCGTTCATCGTCTTCGACGGAGAGTCGACCTGGCTGGAAGGACTGGCCCTGATCGCCCTGTACGTGATCATCGCCGCGAGCGTCTGGTTCGGACCGCCGATCCAGGCCCCGTGAGCGACGCCCGGGCCGCCGCGCGTGCGACCACCCTCGGCGAGTGGCGGATCTTCCTGGGTCCGCCCTACCGCTCGTTCCAGGGGCTGGGCGTGTCGAGCGCGGTGGTCGCCGCGCTGGCCGGCGACGGGCTGACCATCCCGCTCCTGCTCGAGCTCGGAGCCAGCCCCGCGCTGGCGACCGTGATCGGCGTCCTGCCCTTCGCCTTCTCGGCAGCCCAGCTCGGGGTGCCCTGGCTGCTGCGCCGCTACGACGGCAACCTGCGGGGAGTCACCCTGATCATCCTGGCCCTCGGCGAGACCCGTGGCTTCGTGCTCGGGGCGCTGACCCTCGCGGCCTGGATCGGGCTGATCCCGAACGGCCTGGCGATCGTCGCGATCGGGGCGGTGATCAGCCTGGGCGGCGCCGCGACGACGATCGGCGGGACGAACCTGCTGGCCTGGTACGGGGCGATCCTGCCCGACGCGGAACGGCGCTTCGTGGCTCCCCGGGTGATGGGCATGACCCTCGGCCTGGGCTCGATCCTGCTCCTGCCCGTGGCCCTCCTGGTCCAGCTCTTCCTGCCCGACCTGGGCGTCCGGATCTATGCCGTCGTGTTCCTGGTCAGCGGCATCGCCGGGGTGATCGAGATCATCGTCCTGCGCCAGCTGGCGCGGCCCGGCCGGGTCCGCGTGGCGCGCTCGTCGGCCGGTCCCAGCGATGGTCCGCCGCTGGCGCCGCCCTCGCCCCACCTGCAGCCCTTCCTGCGCTCGATCACGGTGGCCGCCTTTGGCGCCGGCTTCGGCCCCTACCTGTCGATCTACGCGATCAGCGTCTTGCATCTGCCGCCGAGCTACGCGATCCTCCTGTCGGCGATCTCGTCGGCCGCCTCGCTCGTCTCGGCCACGATCATCGGCGGCCTGCTGGCGCGGGGCAGCGCGTCGCGCACGCTGCGGGTCTCGTTCCTGCTGCGCGGCTCGTCGATGCTCCTGGGCCTGACGGCGTTCCCGGCCAACCCGCTGGCCGGCCTGATCATCTGCGTCGTGGCCGGCGTCGCCGCGGCCGGTGCGTCGGCCGGCACGCTGTCCTCGAATGAGCGCCTGATGCGCCTGACGCCGGGTCCGGACCTGATCCGGGCCCAGGGCCGGTTCGTGGCCGGCAGCGCCGCCGGGATCACCGCCGGGCAGCTCTCGAACGCCGCGATCCTGGCGATCCTGCCCCTCGGCTACCCGGCCTTCGCGATCCTGTTCGCGGTCTCCGGGCTGACCCGCTTCGTGACCGCCGCCCGGGCAGAGGTGTCCGAGACCTGGTCGTCGAGCACCCGGATCTACCGCAATGAGGACCTGCGCAAGCCATGAGCGATCGCCTGCCGCCTCCCGAGCCGTTCCGGGCCTCCGTCAACGGCTTCGGCTTCGCCAACCGCTGGCCGCACGTGGCGCCCCTCCGCTTCCGGCTGGGCGGCCCGGTCCCGGTCGAGCTGGCGATCGGCGACGCGGCCAACGGGCTGTGCGGCGGGATGGCCTTCGCGGCCCTTGACCTGTGGTTCGCCGGGCTGCCCGCGCCACGCCAGGCGGATCTGCCGGTCGAGGGCACGCCCGCCTTCCGCTACCTCGTCCGCCGCCAGCTCGACTCGTTCGAGCTCGGCCTGGGACCGGCCCGCTTCTACCTCCTCGGGGCGCCCTGGCGGTCGGATGCCTCGCGCTCGGCCGAGGTCCTCCGTCGCGAGCTGCCCCGGATCCGGCGCGAGCTGGCGACCGGCCGGCCGGTCGCCCTCGGGCCTGGTCCACGCCGTCTCGGCCAACCCGGCAACCCTGATCCAGGACCACCAGGTCGTCGCCCACGGCGTCGAGGCCGGGCCGCGACCCGGGACACGCTCGCCATCCGGATCTACGACCCGAACCTGCCCGGCGACGACTCCGTCCGATTGCTCGTGGGGCGAGACGCAGCCGGTGTGCTGGCGCTCGACTACTCGGGCGGCACGCCGGTCGTCGCCTTCTTCCGGCAGGGCCATCGACCACGCGACCCCTTGCCCTGGCGCTAGACGGCCATCAGCCGAGGGGTGGCAGGACCTGGTCCTGCTCGAGGGCCGTCGCGAACAGGTCGCCGAGCGCCTCGATCCGGGGCAGGATCGTCCGGATCGTCCAGCGGTCGGGGCGCAGGTCGGGATCGTCGAGCTCGGCCCAGGTGATCGGCGCCGAGACCGGCGCACCGGCGGCGGGCCGGACGGCATACGGCGCGACGAGCGTCTTGATCCGGCTGTTCTGGGTGAAGTCGAGGCGGGCTCTGCCCGCCCGGCCGGCAACCGACCATTCCCAGCTGACGAGCTGGGGCACGATCGCGCCGACCGCCCGGCTGAGCTGCTCGACCCAGTCGGTCGTCTCCCGGAACGTGTAGCGTCCGCGCTCGATCGGGATCCAGACCTGGATCCCGCGCTTGCCGGTGGTCTTGGGCGCCCCGCGCACGCCAAGGTGGCCGAGCGCCGTCCGGAACAGTCGCGCCAGGGCCAGCGTCTCGGCCCAGCTCGTCTTCTCGCCCGGGTCAATGTCGATCAGGGCATAGGTCGGATGGTCAACGTCCTCGATCCGGGCCGTCCAGGGATGGAACTCGAAGGCCGCCTGGTTGCCCAGCCAGGCCAGGCTGGCGGCGCGATCGGCGACGAGGTGGTCGTTCGCCGCCCGATCCTCGACCCCGGTCTCGTGCCACAGTCGGAGCCAGGCCGGGGCAGTGGCAGGGATCTGCTTCTGCCAGAAGGCCGGCCCAGCGGCGCCGTCCGGGAAACGCTGGAGATTGAGGGCCCGTTCGGCCAGGTGTGGCAGGAGGACCGGTCCGACCCGGCTGAGGTAGTCGATCAGGTCGCGCTTCGTCAGCGGCAGCTCGGCCGGCGTGGCACCGTCGGGCGAGGCGCCTGGACGCGCGTCTCGAGCCGGGAAGAGGACCTTGTCAAGGTTGGTCAGGCTCAGCTCGAAGCCGCCCACCCGCCAGGTGCCCTTGGCCGGCAGCCCGGCCAGCTCGGCCAGCTCGGCGTCGGTCGCCCGCTGGGCGAGCCCTGACCCGGAGACCGGGACGCCTGCCTCGTCGTCGGCCGGCGGGTCGGGGGCAGCGGCCGGCGGCCCAGCCTCGGCCCGCTCGCGGCGCACCGAGCGAGGGTCGCGATCGAGCTCGAAGCCCTTGAACGATGGCTGGCGGATCACCTCGTCCCGGGTCCAGTTCGAGAAGGCAACCCGGATCACGATCGCGGGCTCGCTCCAGACGACGCCACGCAGGTCCGGGCCCGAGGGCGGCGGCGGGACGAACGGTGGGTCGCTGCGCAGGCCGGCCATCGAGGAGGCTCTTGAGCCGGGCCCGGGTCGCTCCGTCGAAGCCGCTCCCGACCCGGCCGGCGTAGCGCAGGGCGCCGTCCTCGTAGTAGCCGACGATCACGCTGCCGAGGTCGTGGGCGTTGCCCTCGCCGGGCAGGTAGCCGCCGACGACGAACTCCTGCTCGGGCCGGATCTTCAGCTTGAGCCAGGTGCCGACCCGCCGGCCGGGCTCATAGCGCGAACGGCGCTCCTTGGCCATCACCCCTTCCAGGTTCTGGGCCCGGGCGGCGGCCAGGAAGGCGTTGCCGGCCGCCTCGACATGGGTCGCATAGCGGACATGGGGACCCTCGCGGAGGACCGAGCGGAGCGCCCGCTTGCGCTCCTCGAGGGGCACGGCGAGCAGCGACAGCCCATCGAGGTAGAGCAGGTCGAAGGCCTGGTAGACGAGCGGCGCAGGCGAACCGGAAGCGGCCGCCGCCGGTGGACCGGCGGCTCCCCGATCCTCGGCCGTGCCCCGCTGGCGGCCCGGTGTCCCGCTCCCGAAGCGGACGCCCAGGCGCTCCTGGAGCAGGCCGAAATCGGGCCGCCCGGCGGGGTCCAGGGCGACGACCTCGCCGTCGACCACGGCTTCGCTCGCGTCGATCCAGTCGGGCGGGCTGAGCAGCCCCGGGAAGTACGTCCCGGCGTCCTTGCCGTTGCGGGTATGGAGGCTGACCCGCCGGTCGCGGACCACGGCCTCGACTCGATAGCCGTCCCACTTGATCTCGAACAGCCAGCCCGGATCGTCGAAGGCCTGGCTCGCCAGCGTCGCCAGCATTGGCTCGACGAAGCCGGGAAACGGGGCGGCGATCGCCCCGAGCTCCTCGAGCGAGCGCTGGGCGACCGGCGGCGCCGCCCTGAAGCGGGGGGCCAGCCCGGCCGCGACCTCCTCGTTGGTCCGGCCGGTCAGGACCGAGGCGGGGTAGTCCTCGGCATCCCAGCCTGCGACCGCGTCGGCATCCTTCTTGTGGATCAGCAGCCACGGGTCGCCGTCGCGATCGGCCTCCGGCTCGTGTGCTGCGCTCCGGCGCCGGCCGCCGGCGGAGCTCGAGCGGCCCCGGGTCCGGACCAGGGTGAACCGGCCGCGCAGCTTCTGGCCGAAGATCCGGAACTTCAGCTCGCCGGCCGCGATCGACCCGGCCGGGTCGAGGGTCGGAGCCTCCGGCTCGTAGGTGCCCCAGTCCCACACGATCGCGTCCCCGGCGCCGTACTCGCCACGCGGGATCGTGCCCTCGAAATCGAGGTACTCGATCGGGTGGTCCTCGACGTGGATCGCCATCCGGCGGACCTCGGGATCCAGGCTGGGGCCCTTGGGCACGGCCCAGCTGGCGAGGACTCCGCCGATCTCGAGGCGCAGGTCGTAGTGCAGGCGTGTCGCCCGGTGGCGGCCGACGACGAAGCGGCCGGCCAGGACCCGGTCGACGGCGGCCGGCGCGCCACCGGCCGGCTCGGCCGTCTTGCTGAAGTCGCGCTTGCGCCGGTAAGCGTCGAGGGGCATCGCTGGCGGCGGCCGGGTTCAGTCGGCGGGCGCGGCGGCCGAGCCCAGGCCAGGCCGGCCGATCAGGCGGACTTGCGGCGCTTTGCCGGCGGCGCGGCCTCGGCCTGGTCGGCGGCCAGATCGGCAGCCAGATCGGCAGACTTGGCCGCCGCATCCCGGCTGCCCTTCGCGGCCTTTGCCTCGCTCTTGGCGGTCCGGGCCGCATCGACGGAGGTGGGCACCTTCTGGCCGCGGGCTTCGACCGCCGCCTTGACGCTGGCCTCGAGGGCGGCCATCAGGTCGACCAGGTTCGTCGCCGGCTGGGGGGCCACCGGCTCGACCGTCTCCTGGCCGGCGACCTTGTCCTCGATCAGCTTGAGGAGCGCCTCGCGGTAGTCGTCGTGGTAGGCGGCCGGGTCGAAGTCGGCGGTCATCGCCCCGATCAGCTGCTCGGCCATCGCCTTCTCGGCGGGCTTGGCCTCGGGCAGCTCGTCGGGCAGGTCGAGCTCGGCGACGCTCCGGATCTCGTCGGGCCAGTGGAGCGTGGTCAGGAGCATCGTCGTGCTGAACGGGTCGATCGCGCCGAGGACCTCGCGATCCTTGATCACGACCTTGCAGATCGCCGTGAGCTGCTTGTCGGCCAGCACCTCGCGGAGGAGGTAGAACGCCTTGCGCCCGATCGGGTCGGGCTCGAGGTAGTAGGCGCCCTTCACGAAGCGGACCGCGGCATTGTCGGGGTTGGCTGCCGTGAACAGCTCGATCTCGATCGCCCGGACCGTCTTGAGGGGGACGGCGGCCAGGTCCTCGTCGGTGACGACCACATACTGGCCGGGCGCGTACTCGAAGCCCTTGACCGTGTCGCCCCGCGAGATCACCTCGTCGTCGACCGGGCAGTACGTCTTCATCTGGATCCGAGAGAGGTCCTTGTCGTGGAGCATGTGGAAGCTGATGCCCTTGGATTCGGTGGCCAGGTAGAGCCTGACCGGGATCGTCACCAGCCCGAACTGGATCGCCCCTCGCCACATCGCGCGTGCCACGGCTGACCTCGAGTTGCCGTCCGCCTCTGGGAGCGGACCGGGCCGGGAGAATACGCGGCCGGGACGGACGACGCAACCCCGCAGCCCACGCCTCCCGACCGGACCCACCGCTCGGTGCTCGGCGGCACCAACGAATTCGTCCGGGGGGTGGTTAGGACTGTTGTCGGTGGCGGAAGGGCGGGCGATCATGCTCTACCCGGGCGCGATCGGTCGCTCGAACGGAGCCAGGATGTCCACTGATCCGCTCATCATCGCCATTGGAATCGCAATTCTTGCGAAATCTTGTCATCATGGGTGTCCTCATCGTCACCCTCGTTCGCCGACTTCGGCCAACGGCCGTCGAGACGGGCGCTGGCATCGACGACGCCAGGGGGGGAAGGGCAACAAGCACGCCGGATCACCTCAATCACGACCCCCCAGCTACGTCCCAGGAGAGCATCGAACCCGTGACCGCCGCCGACGACGCCCGACGCTTCCGATCCGTCCTCGAGGATGAGGCCCATGCGGCCGACCAGGATGCGATCGCGTTCTTTGTTTCCCCGCCGACTGCCCTCGGGCCGCGGGAAGAGCCACCCGAGATCGAGTTCGAGGTGCCGACCCCGCGCCTGACCGACCTCGGTGGCGGACCGACCGAGGAGACCGTGGTCTGGACCGACGCCCCCCCGGCGCGCCGGACGGCGCCCGCCGACCAGCCGCTCGTCGACGAGGCAGTCGACTGGGAGCGCCGGATCCGCGAGGAGAGCACGCGCCTCAGCCGCTACCGGCGACCGATCACGGTGGTCCTGCTCGAGCTGGACGGCTTCGAGCGCCTCGTCAGCCGCCTGGGCACCGATGCGGCCGACCGGCTGATCCCGGCGATCGCCGAGACCCTCAGCCGCAACGGGCGGGCCACCGACCATGTCGCCCGCCTCGGCCCGAGCCGCTTCGGCGTGCTGATGCCCGAGACCGACGAGATCCAGGCGATCAACTTTGCCGAGCGCGTCCGCACCCAGTGCGATCGCTGGCTGGCGGCCGGCGCGGTCTCGACCCGGGTTGCGATCGGCTGGGCCTGCCCTACCCCGAGCTCGGACCTGGCGGCGGCGATCCGGATCGCCGACGAGCGCCTGCAGGTCGATCGGCGGCGGGCCGCCCGCGAGGTCAGCGGCTAGCCCAGCCCGGCTGGCGACTCCCGGGCGGGAGCCGTTCGAAGCGGACTAGCGCTTCTTGCCCCGGACGGAGATCAGGTGGGCGGTCCAGGCCGAGGGCTGACCGTCGATGCCGACCGAGCTGCCGTGCCAGCCACAGACGCAAGTGACCGTCTGCTCCCGGTGCTTGTACTCGTCGATCACGTGCTTGAACTCAGGCGTGATGCCGGGCTTGGCGGGAGGTGTGAGGGCCAACGCGGGCTCCGATCGGTCAGTGTGGGACTGGGCATGCCCGGACCGTCACGCTGGACCGCGGCAGGACCAACAATGATACGCCCTTAGCGCCCACGCTGCCTTCGGACCGGGTCGAGGCGATCGCGCAGGGCATCGCCGAGCAGGTTCACCCCGAGCACGAACAGGACCAGGAAGACGGCCGGCTCGACGGTCAGCCACCAGGCGCTCTGGAGGTAGTCCCGGCCCTCGAAGATCAGCCGGCCCCACTCGGGCGTCGGCGGCGGCACGCCCAGGCCCAGGAAGGTCAGGCCGGCCGTGAACAGGATCACCTGGGGCAGCTCGAGGGTCACGATCACCACGATCGAGCCGGCCACGTTGGGCAGGATGTGGCGGAGCAGGATCCGCCCGTCGCCGGCGCCGACCGCCCGGGCCGCGTCGACATACGGCCGCTCGCGGACGGCCAGCACCTCGCCGCGCACGACCCGGTAGTAGAAGAGCCACGAGCCGATGCCCAGGACCAGGACGAGGTTCAGGATCGACGATCCGACGACGGAGATCACCGCCAGGGCCAGGATCAGCAGCGGGATCGCCTGCTGGATGTCGGCAAGGCGGCCGATCAGCGTGTCCAGCCAGCCGCCCCGGTAGCCCGCCAGGAGGCCGGCGCTGACCCCGATCGCGGCACCCAGCAGGACGCTCAGGACGCCGATCTCGAGCGAGGTCCGGGCGCCCCACAGGATCCGGGACAGGAGGTCCCGCCCATTGGCGTCGGTGCCCAGCAGGTAGGTTGACGAGCCGCCGGGCAGCCAGGCCGGTGGCTTGAGCCGGTCGGTCAGGACCTGGGCCAGCGGGTCGTGGGGGCTGATCCAGGGCGCCAGCAGGGCCAACCCGACGATGGCCAGGACAAGGCCGCCGCCGATCGCAACCGGCGTGCTGAGCCTGCCCGGGGACCAGGGCGGCGGCGAGTCCGACCAGGCCTCGTCCATCTCAGCCCAGCCGGATCCGGGGGTCGAGCAGGCCGTACACCACGTCGAGCCCCAGGTTGACCGTGACGATCGTCAGCGCGGCCACGAAGGTGAAGGCCTGGATCACCGGCAGGTCCCGGTTGGTGACCGCCTGGACGACCAGCAGGCCCATCCCCGGGTAGCTGAAGATCACCTCGACCACGATCACCCCCGACACGATCGCGGCGAGGTCGAAGGCCAGGAAGGTCACGAACGGGATCGCGGCATTGCGCAGGGCGTGGCGGAGCATCACCGGCCGCGGCCCGAGGCCCTTCGCCCGGGCGGTCCGGATGTAATCGCTGCCGAGGACGTCGAGCAGGCCCGAGCGCAGGATCCGGGTCAGCCCCGCGGCTGAGCCGAGGCCGATCACGATCGCCGGCAGGACCAGGTAGCTGAGCCCGCCTGAGCCCGACACGGGCAGGATCCGCCAGGTCACGGCAAAGACCAGGATGAGCACCTGGCCGAGCACGAAACCGGGCACCGCCTGGCCGGCAATGGCCACCGACCGGGCCGTCAGGTCAACCCACGTCCCCGGCCGCGCGGCGGCCGCGATGCCCAGTGGGACCGAGATCAGGAGCGACACCAGGAGCCCGGCCGCACCCAGCGCGAGGGTCGCCGGCAGGCGAGCCAGGACCATCCCCAGGGCCGGCTCGAGCGTCCGGGTCGACGTCCCGAAGTCGCCCTGGATCGCCCGTCCGAGGAAGCCCAGGAACTGGATCGGGATGGGCTGATTGAAGCCCAGGTTCAGGCGCAGGGACTCCACGGCGGCCGGTGGTGCATCGAGGGGCAGGAGGGCCCGGGCCGGGTCGCTGGCCAGGAAGACGAGGGCAAAGACGATGAACGCCACGCCCACGACCACGATCGCGTTGGCCAGCAGCCGGCGGACGAGGAAGGAGGCCATATCGGCGACAGCGTAGCGGCTGCCGTGCACCACCCCCCGGGACCAAGGGGCCACGCGAATCCGGGACCACCGTTTTGGGCACGGAACGCCGATCCGGGGTACGGTGAGCCCATCAGCGTGCTCAAAGGAGCGTGCTCAAACGTACAGCGAGCCCAAGCGCGTGACGACGCAGTGCCAGTCGCCGGGGCTCGTGAGCAACGAGGAGACCGAGCCAATGACCAACCACGCGATCCGCACCCCCTTGCGTCTGAGCGGCCTCGCCGTGGCCGCATTCCTGCTGGCCGTCGCACCCGCCGGGGTTGCCGCCACGACGAACGCGCCGATTGCCGAAACGGGCGGGATGACCGCCACCCTGCCCCTGCTCGGCACCCCGTTGACGGTGGCCGTCACCCTCGACGCGGGTGGAACCATCTCGGGCGTCGCGCTCGATCCGAGCACGGCCCTCTCGAAGACCAAGTCGGGCGACGACTTCGTCAAGTTCACCAACACGGACGGCAGCGTCAAGGTCACCGTCAAGGCCAAGGGCGGCCAGCTGGCGATCAAGGCCCGGGCCAAGCGGCCTCGCCGACCTGCTGGGGACCGGCAGCTGGTCGTCGGACGTCTTCGCGACCGGCACCAAGTCGACAGCCGACTACACCGTCGGAAAGGACAGCAGCGGCAACCCGACCGTCGCGATCGGGACCGTGACCACCCCGGCCGGCGTCGTCTGGACCCCGGCTCCGGCCCCCGTTCACCTGCTCAAGCCGGGCAGCACCAAGTCCGCTGACAAGGACAAGGGCAGCCACGCCACGGCGAGCGGCAAGTTCACCTGGCAGGGCTTCAGCAAGACCCTGACGATCTCGGTCAACGTGGCCAAGGACGGCGGCGCCGGCCTGTCGATCACCCTCAGCGGTCGGGATGCCCAGAAGCTGAACGGCAGCCTGGCCAGCCTCGTCGCCGGCGGCGCCCGGACCTGGTCGGCCAACACCTGCGCCGGGACCCCGGTCAAGGTCAACTACCACGTCGCCTCCGACGGCACCGTCGTCTATGACGGGTCCACGGGCGGCACGGCCACCGAGAAGACGTTCGGACACGGCTTCCTGGCCTGGTTCGACAAGGGCCGGACGGGCGTCTTCGTCAACCTGATCGCCCAGAAGGACGGGACGTACAGCCTGTACGTCCTGGGCCGCTCGGGTGACTGCGGCGGCAAGGGCCACGGCTTCAGCCTGGGTCACCTCTGGAACCACTTGCACTGGGGCCCGCCGGTCAAGACCCACAGCAAGCCCACGCACTGAGCCAGTCGACCACGCCGCTGCGGACGACGCAGCGGCGGCATCCCCCCGCCGGTAGAGGGCGTCGTCGCGAACGTGGCGTGGCCCTCTTCGGCGCCGGCCTCCTGGCCCTGGCGACCGGCCTGGCCGCCTGCGGCAGCTCGACCAATCCCAGCTCGCCGGCAGGCTCCGGCAGCCCGCCATCCGGCGGAGTCTCGGCTGATGGGGCGGCCCACCTGACGGCCGTTCTCGGCCAGCTGGCCAAGGGCTACTCGTTCGACACGACGGTCAGCATCGGCGGCCAGGTCGCCACCGAAGCCAAGGGCCGCTGGATCGCCGGCGGCAGCGAGTTCACGGTCACCACCAACGGCGTGGCGATCACCTACCGGACCCTGGCGCCCCGCTCATGGGTCCTCCAGTCGGGCGCCGGCTGGGTGGAGGTGAACGGCAATGTCCCGAGCGGCAATCCGCTCGATGCGCTCAAGGCGCCCGGCCAGGCGACCGTCGTGGCCCAGACCGGCGACATGCTCGAGCTGACGGCCAGCTATCCGGCCGCGGTCCTGGGCCTCGCCGGGGGCAACTCGGTGGCCGTCGACCTGGTCCTGCCCAGCGACGGCTCGTTGAAGGCCACGTATGCGACGACAGCCGGCAACGCGACCTCATCGACCACGATCACGCCCGACCCCAGCCAGGACCCGATCACCGTCCCCTCGCCGTCCTAGGCCTGGGCTCAGGCTCGGTCGAGGGCGGCCTTCAGGTCGGCCACGAGATCGGCCTCGGCCTCGATTCCGCACGACAGCCGGATCAATGCCGGGTCGACCTCGAGCGGCGACCCGGCGACCGAGGCGTGGGTCATTACCGCCGGCAGCTCGATCAGCGACTCCACCCCGCCCAGCGATTCGGCGAGGGTGAACAGGCGGGTCGACTCGCAGATCGCCACGGCCCGCTCCCGGGCGCTTCGGCCGTGCGCCCCGCCGGCGGCCGGCACGAACGAGACCATCCCACCCGCGCTGCGCATCTGGCGGGCGGCCAGCGCCGCCTGGGGATGGGCATAGGGCCCCGTCCGAAGGCCGGGATAGCGGACCGCTTCGACATCCTCGCGTCCGGCCAGGAAATCGGCGACCGCGGCCGCGTTCGAGGCATGTCGCTCAGCGCGCAGGGCGAGCGTGCGCAGGCCGCGCAGGACCAGGAAGCAGTCAAAGGGGCCGGGCACCGCGCCGATCGCGTTCTGCACGAAGCGCAGCCGCTCGGCGACCGCGCTTCGGCTGGTGACGACGATCCCGTTGACCGTGTCGGAGTGGCCGCCGAGGTATTTCGTGGCCGAGTGGAAGACGACGTCCGCGCCATGGTCAAGTGGTCGCTGGACCGCCGGCGAGGCGAACGTGTTATCGACCACGACCAGCGGCCGCTCGCCGTCGGCGCCGTGATGGACCGCGAGCGCATCGGCGACGCCGGCGATATCGACCAGCTTGAGCAAGGGATTGGTCGGGGTCTCGAACCAGACCAGCCGGGTCCGTGGCGAGAGCACGGAGCGGACGTTGGCCGGATCGCTGGCCAGGTCGACGTAGCGGGCGATCACGCCCCGCGGCCGCAGGACCCGTTCGAAGAGCCGGTACGTCCCGCCGTAGACGTCGTCACCGATCACCACCTCGTCGCCGGGCAGGGCCAGCTCGGCGATCATCGCCGTTGCGGCGGCGCCCGATGCGAAGGCAATCCCCTGCTCGCCGCCCTCCAGCGCGGCGACCGCGCGCTCGAGGCGGCGGCGGGTCGGGTTGCCGGTCCGGGCATATTCCCAGCCGTCCCGCGGCCGGCCGATGCCATCCTGGGCATAGGTGCTGGTCTGGTAGATCGGCGGGGCGATCGCGCCGGTCAGCTCGTCCGGCTCCTGGCCGGCGTGGACCGAGAGCGTCTCGAAGGTCCAGCCTTCATCGGCGGCGTAGCGCTCGGCGAAGGGACGCGGCCCCGACGGGTCTCCTGGGTCGTCCGCCATCGGGCTCACACCGGGACCGGGCGGTGGGCGACGTACTCGAGCAGGTCAAGCTTGGTGACGATCCCGGCCGGCTGGCCGGCCTCGACCGCGACGAGCGCCGAGGTCGTGCCGGACAGGAGCCGGAACGCATCGTCCAGCGAGGCGCCGACGTCGATCGTGGGCAGGGGCGGGTCCATCAGCTCGCCCACCGTCCGCTCGACGACCGACGGGTCGCGGAAGGCGCGATCGAGCAGGCCGCGCTCCGAGATCGAGCCGACGATCGATTCGATCCGGATGCCGCCCGGCTCATCGGCAGCGGCCTCCGAGACCGGCATCTGGCTGATGCCGTAGGCCTGCAGCTGGTCGATCGCCGCGCCCACCCGCTCGGTCGTCCGGGCCAGGACCAGGCCCGGCCGCTCGGCGTCGTGATGACGGTCGGTCAGCAGGGCGCCGATGTGGGCCGAACCGCCGCTCGTGGCCAGCAGCCCGTTGACCCGCATCCACTCGTCGTTGTAGAGCTTGGACAGGTAGTTCCGGCCACCGTCGGGCAGGAGGACCACGACGACGGCCTCGTGACCGCCCTCGGTCGCGGCCAGCTCGCGACCGACCTGGAGGGCCGCGACCAGGGCCGTGCCGCACGAGCCACCCGACAGGATCCCCTCCTCGCGGGTCAGCCGTCGGGCGGCGGCGAACGCCTCCCGGTCGGAGACGCGAACCCAGCGATCGATCACCGCGGGGTCAAACGTCCCGGGCATGAAGTCCTCGCCGATTCCCTCGGTCAGGTACGGCCGGGCCGTGTCGCCGGACAGGATGCTGCCTTCGGGGTCGACCCCGATGACCTGGATCGAGCTGTCCTGGGCCTTGAGGTAGTGGGCGCAACCGCTGATCGTGCCGCCGGTGCCGACGCTTGCCACGAAGTGGGTCAGCCGGCCGTCGGTCTGGCGCCAGATCTCGGGGCCCGTGGTCCGCTCGTGGGCGGCCGGATTCTCGGCGTTCCAGTACTGGTCGGGCTTGAACGCTCCGGGAATGTCGCGGGCCAGGCGGGCCGAGACCGAGTAGTAGCTCTCGGGCGACTCGGGCGCGACATTCGTCGGGCAGAGGACCACCTCGGCGCCGTACGCCCGGAGCAGCGCCTGCTTCTCGGCCGATTGCTTGTCGGCCATCACGAAGATGCAGCGATAGCCCTTGAGCGCAGCCGCGATCGCCAGCCCGTGGCCGGTGTTGCCGCTGGTCGGCTCGATGATCGTGCCGCCGGGCTTGAGGAGGCCGGCCCGCTCGGCGGCCTCGATCATCGGCAGCCCGATCCGGTCCTTGACCGAGCCACCGGGGTTCAGCGCCTCGAGCTTGGCCAGGATCAGCGGTCGCCGGCCCGCGGGGCCCAGCTCGCGGGTGACCCGGGTCAGCTCAACAAGCGGCGTGTTGCCGACCAGGTCGAGGATCGAGTGGGCGTAGTCCATCCCGGCGAGGATAGCCGGTCGCCCGCTCAGCGGGCGCCCCGGGGGCGGGCGAGGAAGAGCCAGGTCAGGCGGCGCAGGCGGCGCCGCCGGCCGGGTGGGTCAACGGTCCGCGGATAGAGCTCGGCGACCGCCGGGCCGAGCAGGTCGGCGAAGCGGTCGGTCAGCCGATGAGCCAGCTCGAGCTCCGCCCGGCTGCCGGGCTCGGGCAGCCGGCCGCCCGCCGGCCAGTCCGGGCCGAGGAGCTCCGTCGCGGAGGTCCGGGCCAGGACGCGGGTCGCGAGGCGCCGGCCGATGTACAGCTCGGCACTGCCGGCGATCGCGACCGGCAGGATCGGCGCCCCGATCCGCAGGGCGATCAGGGCCGATCCGAACCGGAATGGGGCGAGCCGATCGGGCGGCCCGGCCACGCCGCCTTCCGGAATCAGGACAAAGACGCCACCCGCGCCGATCACCGCCCGGGCCGAGGCGACGTGCTGTTCGACGCCCACGCCGCCGCGCCAGACCGGCAGCATTCCCCCGACTCGGTGCAGGAGCCACTCGCGCCAGCGGGCGCTGAACGCCGACGGGCCGCTGCCCAGGAACCAGACCCGCGGCTCGAGGGGCAGTGCGTTCATGACCAGGAACGGGTCCATCCAGCCCCGGTGGACCGCGCCGACCACGATGTAGCCGCCGGCCGCCGGCACGTTCTCCGCTCCGAGCCGTTCGTGGCGCAGGCGGAGGACGCCGAAGACGACGAAGCGGAAGACGACGGCCAGGCCCCGGACCAGCAGGCTGGCCTTCGTCTCGGGGGTCCGGCCAAGCCAGTCGAGGCCCTCCTGGACGCCACCCCGACGGAGGGCCAGCGCTTCGGGCGAGGTCCGGGCGGCCGGCCGCCGGCGCGCCGGCTCGGGCGTCCCGGTCAGCTGCCCGCTGCTCCGGGTTCGAGGGCCGCAGTCTGGTCCGGATCGTCGTCTGGATCTCCCCGGGTTCCGGCTCAACGGGCCGCGACAGGCCTGGCGGGACCCGGCCGTGGCGCCAGACGAGCACCGCCAGCGCCACCACGATCACGATCACCGAGATCAACTGGGCCGTCGGGATGCCGAAGAAGGTCCAGTTGTCGACGCGCAGGAACTCGAGCATGAAGCGGACCGCCGGGTACCAGATCAGGAAGATCAGGCCAATCTCGCCGGTTCGCAAGCGGTCGGCGAAGCGGCGTGACAGCCACAGCAGGGTGAGCATGCCCAGCAGGCCGGAGATCGATTCGAACAGGAAGAGCGGCTGGAAGTGGGCGTTGGCCGGGGTCGTCCCGTCGGGCGGGCAGAGGTAGCCGGCCACCCGGTGGGCGCAGTCGATCGCGATCCCCCATGGCGCCGACGTCGGCGGCCCGTAGAGCTCCTGGTTGAAGAAGTTGCCCCAGCGAGCGACGAACTCCATGGCGAACAGCCCGGGCGCGATCACGTCGGCCCAGGCCCAGAACGACTGGCGGTGATAGCGGGCGTAGGCGATGACGGCGACCGCCCCGGCGAAGATCCCGCCGTAGACGCCGAGGCCGGCATACGGCGGCTCGACGATCTTGAGCAGGTCGTCCTTGTAGAGCTGCCACTGGTCGATCACGTGGTAGGTCCGACCGCCGATCAGGGCGGCGACCGCCACGATCACCATCCCGTTGGCGAACCAGGCCTCGTTCAAGCCCCGGGCCCGGACCCCGTGCAGGACCACCAGGTAGGTCAGCATCAGGCCCAACGCGTAGCAGATCCCGTAGAAGTAGACGGGGATCGGGCCGATCTGGAAGGCGATCGAGGGGGGCGTGAAGTCGATCATTCCCACGGAGTGTACCGGCCGGCCGGCTCCGGCCGGCTCCGGCCGGCTCCGCCGGAGCCCCGGGCTCTCGCCGGCAGGCCTCCCTATACTTGCCGCCGATGAACGACGAATTCCAGTGGTGGCTGCTCCTCGTCGGGCTGGTCATCGGAGCGCTGCTCGTATTCCTGGTGATGGTCGACTTCTCGCGCTCGGCCGACGAGCAGGCCGAACGCGAGCTCGGTCGAGAGTCCAGCTGGATCGCCCGGACCCTGGAGCCGACGGACGGCGCCGTCGATCCGGGCCTGATCCACGAGATCCTGCGCCTCAACCGGGAATGGCTGACGGGCGCGGTGGTCGATGAGCCGATCCCTGGACCACCTCTGCCGGCAGCGCCGGGCGAGCTACCGCCGGCTGGCTCAGCCGGCTGGGGCCAGGGTGCCGGGAGCACGTCCGACATGGACAGCGACGGCGCCTAGCGCCAGCCGCCGGAAGCCGACCTCGACCAGGCCGGCCGAGCGCATCGTCTCGGCCAGGGTCGGGGCGTCCGGGAATCCGTCAAGCGAGCTGGGCAGGTAGCGATAGGCCTGGGCCTGGCCGAAGGCGCCCGCGACGAGCGGCGCCAGGCGCCCGAACGACGACCGGAACAGCCGGCCCCAGCCGCGCTGCGGCGGGACGCTCAGCTCGAGGCAGACGACCCGGCCGCCGGGCTTGACCACCCGGGCCAGCTCCCGAAAGCCGGCCTCGAAGTCGGCCAGGTTGCGCAGACCGAAGGCGATCGTAGCCGCATCGAATTCGGCATCCGCGAACGGCAGGTCAAGGGCGTTGCCAACCTGGAAGCTGAGCTGGACCAGGTCGCCGTAGGCGGCCTCGGCCGCCGCGACCATGGCCGGGGCCAGGTCGACGCCCACGACCCGCCCGAATGGCCCGACCCGGCCGGCCAGCGTCGCGCTCAGCTTGCCCGTCCCACAGGCAACGTCGACGACGGCACTGCCCGTTCCCAGTCCGGCTGCGTCGGCCGCGGCCTTGCGCCAGCGTCCGTCGCCCCCGGCGGTCATCAGGGTGTTGACCCGGTCGTAAACCGGCGCGATCGAGTCGAACATCGCGGCGACGTCCTCCTCGGGTACCGGGTTGCCCTGACGCGATTCCCGTGGGCGGGGCATCATCGTGCCTCGGCCGGGACCGGCCGGTCCGCCGCCGGCGCGGCGGTCGAGGTCAGCTGCCGGAAGGAGCCGAGTTGAGCGACGAGGACCGAAAGCCGCGGGCCGGGGCCGAGCCGGCCGCGGGCAACGGCGACCCCGCCCTCGACGAAGCCACCCGTTCTGAACAGGCCTGTCCGCGCTGCGGCGCCCACCGCCTCGCCCTCCTCAACCTGCCCACGATCGATGTCAGCGGCTACCGGCCGCTCGACGAGATCTACGGCATGGTCACCGGCCCGAGCCTGGAGGAGCCGGGCATCGGCTGCCTGGCCTGTGGCGCCGAATGGCCCGACCTGGCGGCGTTCAAGGCCGAAGCGGACAGCCCCGCCCCGGGCGACCACGCCTGAGCGGGAGACGGGCCCCAACACGATCAACCGCCGAATGAGCCGCCGATCACCGGGTCGCCCGGAGCGATTGGCCCGTTGATCGCCGCGAGGGAGACGCCGAACGGCGTCCCGGCCGGCGGATTGACC
Organism: uncultured Chloroflexia bacterium; assembly: GCA_963735455.1. Classification (GTDB taxonomy): domain Bacteria; phylum Chloroflexota; class Limnocylindria; order Limnocylindrales; family CSP1-4; genus Palsa-1033. Next base: position 470,527 of record CAVTKZ010000004.1, on the reverse strand, counting down.
AGGCCGGCCACCGGTCCGACCCAGTAGGCCAGGCCACCACCCAGGTCCATCCGGCCAACATCCAGGCGCTGCCCCCCGAGGAGAACCCAGCAGCGATACTCGTCGCCGGCCGGCGCTGGTGCGAGGCCGCTGGCGACGACGACCAGGTCGGTGCTGGTCGGCGAGAAGAGCAGCGTGCCATGAGCCGCCGCGCCGGTCTGGCTGGCGAGCGTGATCCGCTTGACATCGGGCTCGGCGCCGACCTTCAGTTCCCACGAGGCGACCCGGGCCAGCTCGGCCGAGGTCGCCTGGCTCGAGGCCAGGGCCGGGTCCGCTCGATTGCCGACCAGCGCGGCCGTTCCGGCGATGGCGATGACCAGCGCCGCGGCGATTCCCAGGGGCAGCGCGATGGAGCGCCAGGACCGCCGCCGGATGACCGTGATCGACGAGGACTGGGCTGCGGCCGGCGAGGAGAGGGGCGCGGTCACGGGCGCAGCCACGGGGCGCGCTCGACCGGCAGTCCGGATCAGCTGGAGGGTGCGGTCGCGGAGCTCGGGCGGCGGGGTCTCGAGGACCGCGTCCCGGATGAAGCCGGCGGACGCCCGCAACCGATCGGCCTCGGCCGCGCAGCTCGGGCAGCCCGCCAGGTGCCCGGCGAGGGCGGCTGCCTCGGTCGTGTCGCCGGCGGCCAGTCGATCGAGCCCGCCGGGCTGGACGGCGGCCAGCTCGAGCTGCTCGCGGACGTCGCGGTGGTCGATCATCGCTCGATCGCTCCAACGATCGTGGTCGGCCCGTCAACCGGCATGAACCCCGGTCCGAGCGCGTTGCGCATCCGGAGCAGGGCCCGGCGGGTGCGGGTCTTGACCGTCCCGATCGGCCAGCCCAGGCGCTCGGCGATCTCGCTCTGGCTCAGCTCGTCGCGGTAGGCCAGGACGAGGACGGCCCGCTCGACATCGGGCAGCTCGGCCAGGGCTTCGGCCAGCGAGGTGCGCAGCTCGGTCTCGGCCAGCAGCGCGGCGGGACCCATGACCGGCTGGCCGGCACCGACCACTTCGCCACCGGCAATCAGCCGTTCGAGGGCCGCCGTGTCGCCTTCGTCGGGCAGGGCGACATCGGAGACCGGGACGGTCGGCGGGCGGCGGCCGAGGGCGCGCAGGCGGTCGATCGTCCGGTTGCGGGCGATCGTCAGCAGCCAGGCCGGCAGCGAGCCCATCGCCGGGTCGTACTGCTCGGCCCGGTTCCACAGGGCGAGGAAGGTTTCCTGGACCACGTCTTCGGCGAGTCCCCGATCAGTTGTCAGCCGGCGCGCGGTGGCGTAGACGGGGCCGGCATAGCGGTCATAGAGCTGGACGAGGGCATCCTCGGATCCGGACGCCACCGCCCGGACGAGGGCGGAGTCCTCGCCTGTCATCGGCTACGCGTCCGGCTCGGCCGCGGTTTCAACCGGGATCGCCAGCGGGCGGTGCTCGAACGCGCTCGAATAGACGACGTCGGTCTCGGTCGTGTAGACGAACGGGATGGCCTGGATCCGCTTCATGACCCGTTCGAGGTCGAGCGTGTCGGCCGCCCGGACCTTGAGCAGGTAGTCGGCTTCGCCGGCGATGTGGTGGCACTCCTCGATCTCGGGCAGCTCGCCGAAGGCCTCGGTCAGGTCGGTCGTCGATGGCCCGGGCGACTGGCGGACCCAGCTGAAGGCCAGGATCCCGCGCCCCAGGGCGCGGGCATCGAGGCGCGCACCATAGCCCTGGATCACGCCCCGGGCCTCGAGCTTCTTGACCCGCTCGTGGGCCGATGGCGCGCTCATGCCCACGGCCGCGCCGATGTCGGAGAAGGACGCCCGACCATCCCGCTGGAGGATGTCCAGGATTCGGAGGTCGACCCGGCTAAGTCCGTCCTGACGAGACATCTCATCCTTATTTGTTAGGTTAGGAGGCTTTACAGCCACGATTTGTTAGGCTACACTGCGCAAGAGCAACAGGATGGTTCGGCTGCCACAAGTCGTGGCGGTCCGTTTCGGCGGAGTCCATCCAGTCATCCGGAGGAACTCGACATGCTGATCGCCAGCTCTGTCGCCCTCCTCGCGCTCTTCGCGTTTGTGAGCATCCTGCTCTCTTCCGACGAAGGTCGAGAGGGCACCGATCCACGAGATCATCTCGCAGCCTGGACGCGCTACGGAATGCGCTAAGCCAGCGCGGCAGGCTCCCTAGCCTACCCCCACGAGGCCCCCGAACGCCGGGGGCCTTGTCGATTCCCGGGATCGTGCCGGTGGGCGGCCGGCCCGCTGCCTGCGCCTCGGCGTCGAGCCACAGCCACGCGCTCCGCGGCATGGCGCGGACCTGGGATCGGGCCCGGCCGCGTGGCGAGGATCGCAGCCCGGTCGCCCAGAAGCAGGGCAACGTATCCCAGGCCACGCTCGCCGGACGCAATGCGCCCGCCAACTCGCGCTCCGTGACCTTCGGATCGCGCCCAGCATCACGGGGGCTAATCTCTGTCGCATCTGCTGAGCTGCCGGCCGGAGTTCGCGGCGCGCGCCCGGGCGGGGAGTTCGTTGCGCGGCGTTTGAGCCCCGGCTTGCCAAATCACGACTTTTCGCGACCTTATGGTCGAATCACGGATCCTCGGCACGAAATCGGCCTCGCCGCAGGCTAATCCACGCACGAGTCGCCTCAGCACGCCCCGCGATCGCCCTCACGCGGACCCGTATTCGACCATAAGCTCGACTTTTCGCGGCATTTGTCAGAGCCTGGGCAAGCGAACGCCTACCACTCCCCCGCCGGGATCCGTCGCGCGACGGCCAACGAGCCCGGGGCGAGGTGCGCCTCGAGGCAGCGCACGCCGGCCGGGCCGACGAGGCCGTCGTGCTCGGTGCCGGCGGGCAGCTCGAGCCGGTCCCCGGCGGACAGGACGATCGACGCCCCGACGCCAGGCAGGCCGAACGTGATCGAGCCGGACGTGACCACGATCACCTTGTCGTAGCCGTGCTCGTGCGGGGCGTAGCGATCGCCCGGGCCGTTGCCCCACGAGCCTGGATCGAGGCCCTCGGCGCGCAGCCGGGCCTCGAAGCCGGCAGCACCGCCGGACGGCCCGCGGGCACCAGACCCAGCCATCAGCTGACGGCGCGAGGCCCGGGCGCGCCCGACGAGGCAGCCATCAGCTGACGGCGACGCCGATGATCCGCCCGACGAGGAACGTGACGGCGGCCGCCAGGGCGCCGATCCCGACCTGGCGAGCTCCCGTGAACAGGGCGCTCCGGCCGGTCAGCAGGCTGATCCCGATCCCGACCACGAACATCGCGGCCAGGCTGAGGACGATGCTGACCCCAAAGGCCAGGGCCCCCGATGCGACCAGGTAGGGCAGCACCGGCACCGCGGCCCCGGCGGCGAACGCGACGAGCGAGCCGAAGGCCGCTCCCCAGGGTGAGCCGAGCTGGTCCGGATCGAGGCCCAGCTCCTCGCGAATCAGGGTGTCCAGGGCGGCTTCCGGATCCCGGAACAGGCGCGCCGCGACCCGCGTCGCCTCTTCGTCGGTGAAGCCCTTCGTGCGGTAGATCGCGGCCAGCTCGGCTTGCTCCTCGTCGGGCATCGCCTGCATCTCGGCCCGCTCCAGGGCGATCTGGCGCTCATACAGCTCGCGCTGTGACTGCATCGAGATGTACTCGCCGGCGGCCATGCTGAACGAGCCGGCCAGCAGGCCGGCGATCCCGGCCAGCAGGATGAAATGCGGGTCGGTCGATGCCCCGCTGATGCCCATCACCAGCGAGGTGTTGCTGACCAGCCCGTCGGAGACACCGAAGATGACCGCCCGGAGGGTGCCCGATTGGCCGCTCCGATGCCAGCGCTCGTCCCGGCCAACCTCGCCGGTCGCGCGCGGCGCCTTGACCTCGCGCAGGACGGCCGGGTCCGCCTGGAGGTTCTGTGGCGCTCCCGCCATGGGCAAGCCGGCCGCCGGGGCGCCGGCCAGCCGCTTCCAGATCTGGGCGTGCTCGCGCTCGTCGGCGGCGATCGCCTCGACCTCGGGCGAGGCCTGCCCGCTGTAGGCCGTCTCCTCGTCGCCTTCGAGGGCCTGGACGAGGTCGCTGACCGAGCGCGTCCCGAAGATCCGGGCCAGGACGATGATCGTCCGGACTCGCAGCCGCGGCCCGCCCACGGCCGGGACCGTCGCCCCCAGCTCGCGCAGCTTCGAGGCCCATACCTCGGCGTGACGGCGCTCGTTGCCGGCGATCGTCCGGAACGCGGTCGCCCGGCGCTCGTCCTTCTCGATCCCGGCCAGGGCGTCGTACAGGATGATCGCGTCGCGCTCGAGCTTGAGGTTCTCAAGGCTGGTCTGGACGTCGATCGTGGTCACGTTCCGATGGTAGCCGGGCAGGCCGGGGCCCGGGCTGGCTAGAATCCGGCGCATGGCCGAGCCCGGGATCCTGTACCTCGACGGCGCAGCGGTCCGGGCGGCGATGCCCGACGTGGCCACCCGGATCGAGCTCGCCGAGCGGACCATGCTGGCCCTGATCGAGGACGCCGAGCTGCCGCCCAAGATCGGCGTCGGCGCCCGGCCGGCGGGCTCCTTCGGCCACGCGATGCCGGCCTTCCTGCGCGGCCCCTCGAACGATGCCTCGGGCGATCTCCTGGGCGTGAAATGGGTTGTCGGCTTCCCGGCCAACAGCTCGATCGGGCTGCCCACGATCCACGCGACAGTCGTCCTGAGCGACCCGCTCAGCGGGCAGCCTCGGGCGATCCTCGACGGCGCCCCGATCACGGCCGACCGGACCGCGGGGATCTCGGGCGTCGCGATCCGTCACTGGGGCCCGCTTCGAGACGGCGCCACGGGCGGGCGGGCGCGGGTGGCGATCCTCGGGGCGGGCGTGCAGGCCCGCAGTCATCTGCCGGTGATCGGTCACCTCCTGCCCGGGGCCGAGATCGTGATCCATGACCGCCATCCGGAGCGGGCCGAGGCGGTTGCCGAGATTGCCAGAGGCACACCCGGGATCGCCCGGGCGGATGTCGCCGGGACGGCGCAGGACGCTGCCCGCGGGGCGGACGTCGTGGTCACCGCGATCTCCTTCGGGCCGATCCGCCAGACGCTGCGCAGTGCGCACCTCGCGCCGAATGCCCTGGTCGTCGCCGTCGACTACGCGACCAGCGTCCACCACGAGGTGGCCCGCGAGGTCGGCCTGTTCCTCGTCGACGAACGCGGCCAGTTCGACGCCAACCGATCGGCCGGGCTGTTCGACGCCTATCCCGACCCGCACAGCACGATCGGCCGGGCGATTCGGGACGGGCTGGAGCGGCCGCCGTCCGGCCGGATCCTGGTCAGCCACCTGGGGGTGGGCCTGGCCGATCTCGTCTTCGGCGACGCGATCGTCCGCAACGCCCAGGCGGCCGGCCTCGGGATTCGCCTTCCGGCCTGAGCCGCGAGCCGGCCCGGCAAAGGCCGGCTGGGCACCGCACACTGGCGGCGGCGGCATTCGGCTCGCCGAATCGCGGAGGGACTCGTGCGCATCCTGGGCCGCCTGCTGAGCATCCTGCTCCTGCTGCTGATCGTGCTGGTCCTGGCGACCGGTGGACTCCTGGTCTGGATCACCCATCGCGCCCTGCCCACGACCAGCGGCTCGCTCAAGGCGGCCGGCCTGACCGCCCCGGTGACGGTCACCCGCGACGCGTCGGGGATCATCAACATCAGCGCGACCACGCCCCACGACCTGTTCCTCGCCCAGGGCTACAGCCATGCCCAGGAGCGGTTCTGGCAGATGGAGGTCTGGCGCCACATCGGCGCGGGGCGGCTGTCCGAGCTGTTCGGCGAGACGACCCTCAAGGAAGATGAGTTCATCCGGACCCTGGGCTGGCGGCAGGCCGCCCAGCGTGACCTCGACGCCGCTTCACCTGAGCTGAAGGCCGACCTGCAGGCCTACGCCGACGGGGTCAACGACTGGATCACCGCGAACAAGGGCAACCTCGGCCTGGCCTTCGTCGTCGAAGGGCTCAAGGCCGGCCTGGGCGGCGGCGTGGGCGGCTACGAGCCCGAGCCGTGGACACCGCTCGACTCGGCCACCTGGGCGATCGTCCAGGCCTGGTCGCTGGGCGACAACTTCGATTCCGAGATCTTCCGGGTGCTGGCCGATGCCAAGCTGGGCGACCCAGCCCGAACCGACGAGCTCAGCCCACCCTATCCGACGACCAACCCGGTCATCGTCCCGAGCGGCGAGCCCGGCTCCGGCGGCGCCGGGGCCAACCTGCCGAGCGCCTTATCGCCCGGTCGAGAGGCGAGCGCGGGCGGCCAGGTTCCGAGGCTCAGCGCGAGCCAGGCCGACGGCCTCCGGGCGCTCGCCGCACTAGGGCAGTCGATCGCCGCGACGGCCGGAATCGACCCCGCCCAGGGACTCGTCGGCGACCACGGCGTGGGCTCCAACAACTGGGTCGTGGCCGGTTCGAAGAGCGCCGACGGCAAGGCGCTGCTGGCCAACGACCCTCACCTCGGGATCAGCATGCCGTCGGTCTGGATCATGAACGGGCTCCACTGCCAGGTCGTCAGCCCGGCCTGCCCGTTCGACGTGACCGGGGTCAGCTTCCCGGGCGATCCGCTGGTGATCCTGGGCCACAACGAGCGGATCGCGTGGGGTGCGACGAACCTCGGGCCGGACGTCGAGGACCTGTTCATCGAGCAGCCCGACCCGAGCAACCCGGCGAACTACCTGTTCAAGGGCCAGTCCGTCCCGTTCACGAACCGGACCGAGACGATCAAGGTGGCCGGCGCGGCGCCGGTGACCCTGACCGTTCGCTCGACGGGCCACGGCCCGATCGTGACCGACGTGGACGACCGGCTCAAGGACCTGCCGATGCAATACGCCCTGCGCTGGACGGCAACCTCCCAGCCGAACGGGATCCTGGACTCGTTCCTGGGCCTGGACAAGGCCGCGAACTACAACGACTTCCGGGCGGCCCTTCGAGTCTACGGTGCGCCCGCCCAGAACTTCGTATACGCCGACGTCGATGGCAACATCGGCTACCAGGCCCCCGGCTGGATCCCGATTCGGGCGGACAAGGACGATCACGGCGAACGACCCGTGCCGGGCTACGACGGCCTCCATGAATGGACCGGGATGATCCCCTACGACCAGCTGCCGCGGGTCTACAACCCGCCCTCGGGGCTGATCGTCAGCGCCAACAACGAGCTGGTCGACAGCGCCTACCCGTATTTCATCGCCCAGGACTGGGATCCGGGCTATCGCGCGGCGCGGATCACCGAGCTGCTCAAGTCGGACATCGCCCACGGTGGGGTGACCCTCGCTGACATGAGCGCGATCCAGGCCGACACCAAGGTCCTGCGGGCCGCCCTCGTGATCCCCTACCTCAAGGGGCTGAGCGCGTCGACCGATGACGGCAACGCGGTCCTCGGCGCGATCCAGGGCTGGGACCAGACCTGCGGCCTGGACAGCACCGGCTGCGCCGCCTACATGGCCTTCGAGGAGCAGCTCGAGCGGCACCTCTGGGACGACGACCTCGGCTCGCTCGCCCGCGAGTACGTCGGCAGCACCGAGAGCTGGCAGGGCCTGATCTCGCTGCTGGCCAAGCCCGCTGACCCGTTCTGGGACGACGTCACGACGACCACCAGGAAGGAGACCCAGGCCGACATCCTGAAGGCGGCCCTGGACAGCACCGGGGCCGCCCTCCACTCGTCGCTCGGGGCGGACCCGGCCTCCTGGACCTGGGCCCGGCTGCACACCACCACGTTCCGCGAGGTGACCCTGGGCGAGAGCGGGATCGCGCCGCTCGAGTGGTACTTCGACCAGGGCCCCTACCCGGTCGCGGGTGCCGCCGGCGCGGTTGACGCGACGTACTACCAGTTCAGCGTCGCCTACGACGACCCGTATGACCCCACCGTCAAGGCGGCCACCGACCTCCGCTCGGTCTTCGAGATGACCAACATGCCCAGCTACCGGCTGGACGTGGACATGGGCAAGCTCGACGCCGCCCGGATCGTGATCACGACCGGCCAGTCGGGCAATCCCAGCGATCCCCATTACGGCGACCTGATCGAGGACTGGCTGAACGGCCGCCAGGTCCCCCTGCCCTTCAGCGCCGCGGCCCGTCACGCTGCCAGCGTGACGACCCTCACCCTCACGCCGTGAGCGAGCACGTGAGCGGCGCTCGGCCGGGCTCGCCCGACGTGGTCGTGGTCGGGGCCGGGACGATGGGCGCCTGGACCGCGCTGTGGGCCAATCGGGCCGGCCTGCGGACCACCCTCGTCGACGCCTGGGGCGCCGGCCACCCGCGGGCCACCTCCGGTGACGAGACCCGGATCATTCGGAGCTCGTACGGCAGCGACCCGTTCTATGCCCGCTGGTCGCGGGCGGCGCTGGTCCACTGGCGGCGGTTCGGCGAGGAGTGGGGCGAGGACCTGTTCCGTCCGGTGGGAACCCTGTGGCTCGGCCATCGGCCGGACGGCTTCGAGGCCGACTCGCTGCGGGTCCTGCGGGCCGAGGGGATCCCGGTGGAGCAGGTCGCGGTCGACGAGGCCCGCCGGCGCTGGCCGCAGATTGCCTTCGCCGACGACGCCTTCCTCGTCTTCGAGCCCGAAGCCGGCGCCCTGATGGCCCGCCAGGGAACCGCGGCGGCGGCCCGTGCCTTCGAGCGTGGGGGCGGGACGTTCGAGCGGTCGGCCGCGCGGCCAGGGCGGAGCGAGGGCGGCCGGTTGCTCGACGTCGTCCTGGGCGACGGCCGGCGGCTGGCTGCCGGGTCGTTCGTGTTTGCCGCCGGGCCGTGGCTGCCGCGGGTCTTCCCGGACGTGCTCGGCGAGCTGATCCGGGTCACCAAGCAGGACGTCTTCTTCTTCGGGCCGGCGGGTGGCGACATAAGCTTCGATGCCGGCCGGCTGCCGGCCTGGGTCGACTACGACAACGCGTTCTACGGCCTGCCGGCGATCGACGGGCGGGGCACGAAGCTGGCGCCCGATCGCTATGGCCCGGTCTTCGACCCGTCCGGCGGCGAGCGCATCGTCGATCCCGAATTCGACCCGCCTGGCCCGCGGCTATGCCAGCCGGCGCTTCCCGGCGCTGGCCACGGCGCCGATCGTCGAGACTCGGGTCTGCCAGTACGAGATGACCCCCGACGCCCACTTCATCCTTGATCGCCATCCGGCCCTCTCGAACACCTGGATCGCCGGTGGCGGCTCGGGCCATGCCTTCAAGCACGGACCACGGATCGGCGAATACCTCGTCGCCCGGCTGCAAGGTGCCGCGCTCGGGCCGGGCGAGGAGCGCTTCAACCTGGGCACCGTCCGCGTCGACAATTCGACGCTCCGGACGGGCGCCGACGCGATGGTCGCCGGCTGGCAGGGCTACTGACCGAGCTGTTAGCGGGGGCCGGAGCCTTGGCTCCTATTCGTTGACCTCGAGCGGGCCGTCGGCCTCGAGCTGGACCCGGCCATCCTCGACGACCACGACGTAGCGGGCGATCGGCTGCTCGGCCGGCGGGTCGAGGGCGTCGCCGGACTCGAGGTCGAAGCGCGACAGGTGCAGGGCGCAGGTCAGGCTGCCCCCGGTCAGGAAGCCCCGGTCGAGCTCGAAGTACTCGTGGCTGCAGATCCCCTGGAAGGCCCGGTACTCGCCGCCGACGTTGACCACCAGGACGGGCTCCGTCCCGTCGATCCAGGCCATCTTCATCTCGCCCGGCGCCACCTCGTCGGCGGCCAGCAGGTCGATCCGCATCAGGCGGCGGAGGCGTCCGCCACTCGACTGCTCCACTTCGCCTCGAGCAGCTCGCGCAGGCGGTCCTGGGCGTCGGCCATCGGGACCCGGGCGACGACCGGCTCGAGGAAGCCGAGGACGATGAACTTGCGCGCCTCGTCGGGCTCGATCCCGCGGCTCTCGAGGTAGAACAGCTGGGTCTCGTCGATCGGCCCGACCGAGCTCGAATGGGCGGCCCGGCGGCAGTCGGGCTGGTCGATCTCCAGGCTGGGGATCGCCACGGCCCGGGCGGCTTTCGAGAGGTTCATCCCGAATTCGCCCAGGAAGCTGTCCGTGCCGACGGCCGACTTCTCGATCGTGATCAGGCCCTTCATGAAGGCCCGGGCCGAGTCTTTCAGGGCACCCTTGCTGAGCAGGTTTCCGGTCGTGTTCCGGCCGAGGTGGGTCGTGAAGCTGGTCAGGTCGAAGAGCTGCGCCTCGCTCCCGAAGACGATCTCGACCTGCTCGACCCCCGAGCCGTCACCGACCAGCCGGTTGTCGACCCGCGAGCGCACGAAGCGACCGCCCAGCTGGGCCAGGGCCCAATGGAGATTCGCCGACTGGCCGATCGTGGCATGTCGGTGCTGGAAGGCGATCTGGCGGGGACCCAGGTCCTGGATGCTCGCCACGTGGAGGCTCGAGCCGCGCTCGAGATGGAGCTCCATCGTGCCGGTGAACAGGGCCTGGGGCACGGTCTCGCCGGCGGCACAGGCAATCTCGGGTCCGCTCGGCGAGAGCTCCTCGAGCAAGGATGCCCCGGCATCCTCGCCGAGCTTGACGATCGTGCGGGTCAACAGGGCGCGCTCCGGCGCCCCGACCTGCCAGCGCAGGACGATCGGCTTTTCGAGGCGCACGCCGGCCGGCACCCGCAGGACGATCCCCTGGGTCCAGAAGGCGCGGCCGAGCTGGGCAAACTTGTCATTGGTCGGCAGTCCGGACCCACCCTCGAGCAGCTCGCGCGTCCCGGCCGGATCCCGGATCAACGCCCCGCCGAGGGTCTCCAGGATCACCCCGGCGCTGCGGGCGGCGGCCGACAGGCCAAGGGCGGCGACACCGTCCTCGCGAAGCTCGATCAGGCCGTCGGCATCGTCTGGCAGGGTCCGGCCGACCGGCGTCTCCGTCGCAGTGCTTGCCGTCGTGGTCTGGATGTACGGGCGCACGCCCATCAGCTCGGCCGGGCGCAGGTCGATGTACGGGGTGTACAGCCGATTCGGCTCGGTCGGCAGTGCCTCGTACGCCTCGAAGGCGGCGAGACGCTCAGCCTTGAGCCAGGCCGGCTCCTCGCGCTCGGACACGATCGACTCGATGAGCGCCTGATCGGCGAACCGGAACGGCAGGTCCGCCAGGCCGCGTCGCTCGGGAGCCCCGGCACGCTCGATGCGGGCCGGGCGGGCGGCGCGTTCGACGGTCATCCCAGCGACCCCTCCATCTCGAGCTTGACCAGCCGGTTGAACTCGATCGCGTACTCCATCGGGAGCTCCTTGGTGAAGACCTCCAGGAAGCCCTGCACGATCAGGTTCTGGGCCTCGTTCTCGGTCAGACCCCGGCTCATCAGGTAGAAGATCTGGTCGGCGCTGATCTTGCCCACGACTGCCTCGTGGGTCATCGTCGTATCGTCTTCCTGGATGTCGATGTACGGGTAGGTGTCGCTCCGGCTGATGTCGTCGAGCATCAGCGCGTCGCAGCGGACCGAGGCGACCACGTTCGTCGCGCCGGGCATCACCTTGAGCGAGCCGCGGTAGGTGGCCCGGCCGCCGTCCTTGCTGACCGACTTGCTGACGATCCGGCTGCGGGTGTTCTTGGCCAGGTGGATCGCCTTGGCGCCGGTGTCCTGGTGCTGGCCCTTGCCGGCCACCGCGACGCTGATGATGTCGGCCGTGGCGCCCTCGCCGCGCAGGTAGATCGCCGGGTACTTCATCGTCAGCCGGCTACCGGTGTTTGCGTCGATCCACTCGACGGTCGAGTTGGTGTGGGCGTGGGCTCGCTTGGTGACCAGGTTGTAGACGTCGTTCGACCAGTTCTGGATCGTCGTGTAGCGAACCTTCGAGCCGGGCAGCGCAATCACCTCGACGACCGCGGCATGGAGCGAGTCGGTGGCGTAGATCGGGGCGGTGCAGCCCTCGATGTAGTGAACCTTGGCGCCTTCGTCGACGATGATCAGGGTCCGCTCGAACTGGCCGGTGTTCTCGCCGTTGATCCGGAAGTAGGCCTGCAGCGGGAGCGGGACCTCGACGCCCTTCGGGACGTAGACGAACGAGCCGCCCGACCAGACCGCGCTGTTGAGCGCCGCGAACTTGTTGTCCTCGGGCGGGACCACCGTGGCGAAGTACTGGCGGAAGAGCTCGGGGTATTCCTTGAGCGCCTGGTCGGTGCCCATGAACACGACCCCGATCTTGCTCAGCTCCTCGCGGACCGAGTGGTAGACGACCTCGCTGTCGTACTGGGCGCCCACTCCGGCCAGGAACTTGCGCTCGGCCTCGGGGATGCCCAGCTTCTCGAAGGTCGCCTTGATCTTCTCGGGGACGTCGTCCCAGGACTTCTCCTCACCGGCCGACGGCTTGCGGTAGTAGACGATCTTGTCGAGGTCGATGTCGAGCAGGTTGCCGCCCCAGGTGGGCATCGGCCGCTTCACGAAGTGCTCGTACGCCCGCAGCCGGAACTGGAGCATCCAGTCAGGCTCGTCCTTGAACCGGCTGATGTCCTCGACGGTCTCCCGGGTCAGGCCCCGTTTCGTCTGGGCGAGGTAGTCGATGTCGTCGTGGAAGGCGTATTCATCGCGACGGTCGCTGACGATTTCGCGGGTCGTCGTCATCGGGTCTCCAGACGGCAGGGCTGCCGATTCGGAATGGGTCTCGGGTTAATCCCGACCCATATTATCGGAATTCCGCGCCCGAGCGTCAACGCGACGGATGGCGAGCGTGGTCCTGCCCCTTCCCGACCCTCCTGGGGCACCAGGCTGGGCGATCAGTAGGCGCAGCCGAAGCAGGTCAGAGAGGTATCCAGGACAACGACCTTGACCGTCGCGCCGGTCGTCAAGGTCACGATGATCCCGTAGAAGTCGTGCGGGCCGTCGGTGGCGATCGGCTCGCCGATCTCCTCCCACTGCGGCCAGGTCCAGCTTGCCGAGCGGGCGGAGGCCAGGACCTTGCGGATCAGGACCTCGCGCGAGGCGGTGATGTGAGTCGTGGTCCGCACGCAGGGCCGATTGGTGGTGGTCTCGTCGGCATAGCACTTGGTGACGCCCAGCACGCGGATGGTCGTGCTGGCCGAGGTCGGCGTCTGCCAGGTGAGCGTGAACCGCTGGTGGCCGGGGTCGGTGGCGGTCTCGTCACCCAAGTCCTGGCCGGTCATCTTCAGGCCCGTCACGGGATCGCGGGCGCCGAACTGGAACGGTGTCGGCGCCGGCGTCGGCCCGTCGGTCGGCTCGGCACTCGGCTCGTCGGAACCGGTGGGGCTGGGCTCCGCGCTGGGTTCCACGCTCGGCGACGGAGTTGCGGCGAGCGTTGGCGACGCAGTCGGAGCCGTGCTCGGCGCGACCGAGGTCGAGGCGTCCGACGGCGAGGCCGGCGGGCTTGTCGGACCCGGCGTCGGCGTGGAGCTCGAGCTGGCGCAGCTGGCGAGCACGATCGCCAGGGTTGCCGAGATCACGGCCAGCCGTCGAACCTGGGACGGCCTGATCGAGCGGGTATTCATCGAGCGCCTCGCGACTCCCACCGGTGCGCGCCAACGGCGAGCATATCGATCAGGTGGACGCTGGTCGAGTCGGACATGTGGCGCGCCCGGGGCTACTCCCGGATCCGGACCTCGGCCCTGCGATTCGCCCGCTCTCGCGAAGCGCCAGGGCCACGCTGGACAAGGGACGAGCCTTCGGCCAGAGTGGATCTCAAGCCAGCAAGCCGCGCGTCGCGCGAACGCCGGACCGAGCAATCCGAGGAGGGTCGTGATGGCCAAGTACCTGTGGCAGGTCTCGTATACCCATGAGGGCCTGAAGGGCCTCGTCAAGGAGGGCGGCACCAGCCGGGCGAAGTCGATCGGCAAGCTGGTCGAGGCCCAGGGCGGCAAGCTCGAAGCGTTCTACTTCGCCTTCGGCGACCACGACGTCTACCTGATCGCCGACCTGCCGGGCAATCTCGAGGCGTCGGCGGTCAGCCTGGCGGTCGGTGCATCCGGGGCAGCGCGGATCAAGACGACGGTCCTCCTGAGCCCCAAGGAAGTTGACGCGGCGACCAAGGTCAAGGTCGCCTATCGCGCCCCCGGCGCGTAGTCCCGGGGGCCCGGCGTGCGGGCCCCAACCAGGCCGATCAGGGCAGCGTTAACAGTCGATCCGGCCGAGATTCATGACAGGTTTAGTCATGAACGCGCGCTAGGATTCCTCGTAGAAGTGATGCGGTCAGACGAGATCGCCGCCGACGAGGAGAGCCGCCATGCTGAACATCGAGCTTGCCCGGATCGTGATCGCGGAGCGGCGCCGGACGACGGACGAGAACCTCCGCCAGGCGCGCTTCGAGCGGGACCTGGCCGAGCGCAATGGGGCGGCGGCCGAGTCTCCTCAGGCGGAACGGGACGCCAGCCCGGCGCCCTGCGCGGACGCGGGCCAGCGGATCGAGCCGGCCCTGGGCTGAGCCGGAGCTGACCCCGCTCAGCCGGCTGCGTAGCGCCCGACGACGCCGCCGGCCAGGGCTTCGATCTCAGCCCGCACGCTCGCCGGCTCGAGCACCTCCAGGTCAGGCCCCAGGCTGAGCAGCCGGCCGGCGATCTCGTCGGGCCAGTCGAGCCGGAGGTTGAGCCGGGTCCAACCGGTCAGCTCATCACCCGGAGCCGGCTCTGCCTCGTCCATCACCCGATGGCCGACGACGTCGCGCAGCCGGCCAAGGCGCCCGGTTCGGACCCGGACACAGACCGCAGTCCGGGGCGTCTCGCGCTCATAGGCGGCGGTCGACTCGGCCCAGTAGCCGGCCAGGTCAAAGCCGGCCGGCCGCTCGAATCGCTCACCCGTCGCTTCCACCCGGTCGAAGCGTGAGACACGGTAGGTCCGGATCTGGCCCTCGTATTGGGCCACGACGTACCAGACGCCGGCTTTGAGGACGAGCCCGAGCGGCTCGAGCAGGCGAGTCACCACCCGGTCACGGCGGTAGTCGACACTGACCTGCTCGCTCGCCCAGACCGCCTCGGAGACCGCCGCCAGAAGGGGCACTGGCTCGGAGCCCTGATACCAGCCCACGGCGTCGAGGTGGAAGCGTTCGACCAGCCGCGAGGCCCGGGTGCGGAGCTCGGGCGGCAATGCCGCCAGGACCTTGAGCCGGGCCGCGGCGACCACCGTCCCCAGGCCGAGCTCGGCGGCCGGGCCCGGGACGCCGGCCAGGAAGAGGGCCTCGGCCTCGCCGGCCGTCATCCCGGTCAGCCGGGTCCGGTAGCCGTCGACCAGCCGGATCCCACCGTACGGACCTCGTTCGGCATAGATCGGCACGCCGGCGGCGGCCAACGCCTCGACGTCGCGATGGATCGTGCGCTCCGAGACTTCCAGCTCGGTCCCGAGCTCCGCGGCCGTCAGCCGGCCGCGGCTCTGGAGCAGGAGCAGGAGCGACACCAGGCGCGACGCACGCATCGTCGAAGCATACCAAGGTTCATGTCAGGATCTGTCATGTAAATGGTTCGGCCGAATCGGCGACCAGGCGCCGGGCCAGGCCGCGCAGGCGGCCTTGCGAGACGGCCACGCCGAGGACCACGATCAGACCGCCCAGCGGCTCATTCCAGGTCAGCGGCTCACCCAGGAAGGCCAGCCCGACGAGGATCGCCACCAGTGGCGTCAGGTAGGTGACCGTGCTCGCCGTGGTCGCCCCGGCGGCGGCCACGATCCGGTAGTTCAGGACGTAGGCGATCCCGGTGCCCAGCGCGCCCAGGCCGAGCATGCCCAGGATGACACTCGGCCCAATCGGGCCGGCGGGTGCGCCCGACAGGGCCACCAGCGGCAGGAGGAGCAGGGTCGCCGCCAGGATCTGGCCCGTGGCCAGCGAGATCGGCCCGTCGGCCAGCCCGATCAGGTGGCGCCGGCCGTAGGGATAGGCGACGCCGTAGCCGCAGATCGCCCCGATGCAGGCCAGGATCCCTGGCAGCTCACCCTGGCCCAGGCCGTTCCAGATGCCAACCACGACCAGGATCCCCAGGAAGCCGATCAGCAATCCGACGACCCGGCTGGCGGTCGGCTCCTCCTCGGGGAAGGCGATCAGGACCACGGCCAGGGTGCTCAACGGGGTCGCGCCGTTGATGATCCCGGCCAGGATCGAGCTGACCTGCGTCTCGCCGTACGAGAAGAGGACGAACGGGATCACGTTCATCAGGGCGGCCATCACGAAGAGGTGGCGCCAGGTGGCCGCGGCCCGCGGCAGCCGGGTCCGGCTGATCGCGGTCACGGCGACCAGGGCGAGCGCTCCGATGAGGCATCGGGCGAACGCGACCTGGATCGGGTCCAGGCCCTCGAGACCCAGCTTGATGAAGTAGAACGAGCAGCCCCAGATCCCGGCCAGGACGATGAACGCGGCTTGCCACGGAAGGCGCGAAGCGGCCGGCGAGACAGTCTCGAGCTTGGCTGCGGGTCCAGTCCTCATCGGGGTCGGGCATCTCCAGCGGCTTCTCATAGGATGGAACACGCACTGCGCCGCGCGGGTTGCGACGCCGGGAACCGGGCTCCGGGCAGGAGCGTATCCGCCCCAGAGGAGATCGATCCAAATGCCTGACGCTCCCCGCCCCGCGGGCTTCTCCCTGGAGGACGCGGTCCTCGACATCGGCGGCGACATCGGAGCCCTGATCCTGTACACCGATGCCGCCCTCAATGGTCGCGAGATCGAGGTCAGCCCGATCGATGACCCGGACGATCGGCCCGGACACGACGATGGTCAGGGTCACGAGCAGGACCGAGGCCACGAGCACGGCCACGAGCACGGCCCCGCACACGGTCACGAGCTCCGTCACGAGCACGACCAGGGGCATGGTCATGGCCATCGGACCCACACGGCGATCCACGAGCGGCGCTCGGGCGGCCAGGTCACCTACGCCGGGATCTACGTCGAGCTCAGGGCCGGCACCTACCGGATCTGGACCGACGACCCAAGCCTGCCCGACCGGGTGACGATCATCGGCGGCCAGGTCGCCGAGGTCGACTGGCGGTCCACGCGGCCTTGAACCCGATCCCTGATCGGCGAATTGAGAAGCCCGGCGGCTGGCAGGCACGCCGGGCTTGATCGGATCCTGGGCGGCGAGGCCGCCCCAGGGGCTATGGAGTGTCGAACCCGCTGAGCGGCGTGCCCAGGTACGGGAAGTGGTCGAGGTAGATGTCGCCCGGGCTCGAACCGTCGGTCACGGCCGAAGCCGCGGCGTCAGGGACGAAGCTCGGGTCGACGAGCGGGATGGTCACGCCGGCGATCGCCCGGACCTCGATCGTGACCACGTCGTCGAACACCCGTCGTCCGTTCGGGAAGCCGGCCAGGTCGCCACCCACGACGCCAAGCACGTTCGGGCTCGAGGTCGTCGGCGGAATGGCCATATTGAGGCGGAGCATGTCGGCGATGACCGGGCCGGTGTAGTTCTGGAAACCGGACACGATGCCCGCCGGGATGCCGGTCATCAGGATGGCCTGGAGGTCCGCTCGCGGCTTGGTGTAGGCCGCGAGGTGGGGAAAGACGCCGGGGTAGAGCACGTTCAGCAGCCCGGCCAGCTCGGGGT
Organism: uncultured Chloroflexia bacterium; assembly: GCA_963735455.1. Taxonomy (GTDB): domain Bacteria; phylum Chloroflexota; class Limnocylindria; order Limnocylindrales; family CSP1-4; genus Palsa-1033. Next base: position 453,114 of record CAVTKZ010000004.1, on the reverse strand, counting down.
GCTGGACGTAGTGGATGAACTCGTGGTCGGCGCTCGGCGACACCGCGTTCCAGTGGTCCTTCCTGGCCATCGGGGTGATGACCTCGTTGATCAGCGGGTTGCCCAGGCGCGACACCTGGTTCCACGCGCCGGACTGGACCTCCTGCGAGCCGTGCGTGATCCGCGCCCGGCGCCGGCTGGCGCGAGCGAAGATCCCGACCGTCGAGCGGCTGTCGGTCACGGCCGTCGGGCTATGGCCACCCTTGGTCAGGCTGGTCTTGGGGATCTGCAGCGCGATCGTGTGGACGTTCAACGCGGCGAGCGCGTCGTGCCCGGCGGTCGCGGCGGTCGGGATGAGGTGCAGGTTCTCGAACGGCCGCAGGTCGCCCAGGTCGAAGATCGAGCCCAGGTCGACGAAGAAGCCGTCACGGCGCTGGCCGGCGAAGACCTTGGTGCCGTCCTTGAGGGTGTGGACGGCTGCGCTCGCCAGCGCGGCGTAGTTGGGGGTGGAGCGCGGACCGATGTTGGCCGGCGGGCAGAGCAGATCGGACCCAAGGACGTGCGTGTGGCGGCCCGTGGATCGGGTGACGGAGTACGTCTGGACCCGGTTCCAGGACGCGCTGGTCAGGCTGCTGATCGGGCCCGTGTTGTACAGGAAGGTGTTCTCGTTCTTGACCTTGGTCTCGAAACGGAACTGGTAAAAGAGGTTGGGCTTGCCGTCGCCGTCGTTGTCGATCACGAACTCGTACAGGACGTCCGTGCCGAACTCATAGAAGTTCGGACCACCCGCCGGCGACTCGCCGGGGATGTAATTCATGATCAGGGTGACGGTGTCGGGAGCGTCCGGGCTGACGAAGGCATACGTATCGGTGTTGTCGGCGACGGGATCCTTCGAGATCGACGGCGCCTCGCGATGGGATGACATTGGCTAGGCCCCCTGCCCGGCCGTGCGCGCGCCCTTGAGCAGGCGAGCGACCAGCTCGGGGTCGTGGTACGTGACCTCGCTGGTGCCGACATAGAGAGCGACATCACCGGTCGAGGCGTCCTCGACGTGAGCGATCACGTCGCGTCCCACCGAGCTGAGGTCGAGCTCCATGGCGGTCTGGATGGACGTGCTGCTGCCGAGCGCCGGGCCGGCCGCGGCGATCAGGCCCGGGAGGGCGACGATCCCGCTCGAGGCCGCGACGCCCGCGGCCGTGACCGCCGCGGCGCGGCTCATGAACGCGCGTCGTGAGAGTTCAGACATGAGTTCCTTCTCCAGTGGAAACCGGGTCTAGGCACAGGGCTGCCAGGGCTGTCGTCATTGCCACCTCTCGTACGGAGCCGGTGCGGCGGGGACGTTGCCGGTCCGGACTCGTCGGGGGTACGTGGGGCCCCGGGCCACGGATCAACTCCGCGATTCGCCAGCCGCTACGATCCGCCGGTGACTGCTCTACGCCGGGTGAGCCCCGCCGCCGCCCGCCGGTTCATGGCGCTCCGCCACGGCCTCGCGCCGCCCCGCTCCCTGCCGCCCGAGCCGGCCAGCGTGATGGCCGTCGTCGCTCGCCTTGGCTCGCTCCAGTTCGATCCGCTCGAGGTGGCCGGCCGAAATCACGACCTGGTCCTCCTCGCCCGGATTGCCGGCTACCGGCGGGAATGGACTGATGCCCTGCTGTACGAGCAGCGCAGCCTGTACGAGACCTACAACAAGGGCCTCAGCCTGGTGCCCACGGTCGAGCTGCCCTACTACCGGATCGCCTGGGATCGAAGCTCGCAACGCCACGACGCCGGCTCGTTTGGCGAGCACGCACCGCTGGTGGCCGAGCTCCTCGAGCGGATCCGCGCCGGCGGCGAGCTGTCATCGACCGATGTCGAGCCTCGGGCGGCGATCGACTGGTACTGGCGACCGACGAACCAGGTCCGGGCCCTGCTCGAGGCACTGGGCGAGGCGGGCGTCCTGGGGCTCTCGCGACGAGCCGGCAACCGGCGCTACTACGACCTGGTGGAGCGCCTCTTCCCGGCCGAGCTGCTGGCCGATCGGCGCGACGAGCACGACCAGCTCCGGCACAAGCTCCTGTCCCGCTTCCAGGCCCACGGATTGCTCGGCCGGGCCGGCCAGCCCGAGCTCTGGCTGGGTCTCGGCAAGGCGGTCGCCGGTCCCGGCGATCCGCCCTGGCGGTCACGAATTGCCCTGCGCCGCGAACTGGTCGAGCGGGGCGACATCGTGCCGGTCGAGGTCGAGGGGATCAAGGGCGAGCGCTACGTCCTGGCCGGCGAGCTGGCGATTCTCGATAGCGCCGAGGCGGAGCTGGCAGCCGGCCGCGAGCCGGGCGGCCGGCCCGCTGGCGCGGCCTTCCTGGCGCCCCTCGATCCGTTCGTCTGGGATCGCGAGCTCCTGCGCACCCTGTACGGCTTCGACTACGTCTGGGAGGTCTACGTTCCGGAGAAGAAGCGGCGCTGGGGCTACTACGTCCTGCCGATCCTGTTCGGCGACCGGCTCGTCGGTCGGATCGAGCCCCGGATCGATCGAAAGGCCGGGGCGCTCCGGATCCTCGGCCTGTGGTGGGAACCGAGCTTCGACCCGCTCGCCGAGGCTGGTTTTGTCCCCGCCTTTGTCGAGGCGCTGCAGGCCCACCGGGCCTTCGGCGGCGCGGGCCGGGTCGCCCTGCCTCGGGCGCTCGTCCACCGACCGTTCGCGGCGGCCGTTCGTGAGCACCTCGGCTGATCCGGCGCTGCCCGCGCTGGTGTGGGACGATTCGCGCGGCAACGAATCAGCGAGACCGCCGACCCGAGGATGCGGCCGGCCGGCACCGCTCACGACGAGGAGAACGAGATGGCCGCAGTCCGCCAAGCCGACGCCACCTGGTCGGGCAACCTGACCGACGGCAAGGGCACCGTGAGTGCCATATCGAGCGGCGTGTTCACCGCCCTGCCCACGACCTGGGCCTCGCGGGTCGAATCGTCCGACGGCCGGACGAGCCCCGAGGAGCTCCTCGCGGCGGCGCACGCCTCGTGCTTCTCGATGGCCTTCAGCAATGACCTGTTCAAGCGGGGCTTCACCGCCGATCGCCTGGCCGTGACGGCCCGGGTGACGCTCGACCAGACCGACGCCGGCCGGCGAGTCGTCTCGAGCGCCCTGACCGTTACCGGGGCCGTGCCGGGCATCGACGCGGCGACGTTCGCCGAGATCGCCGAGGCCGCCAAGAACGGCTGCCCGATCTCGAACGCGATCAAGAACAACGTCGCCCTGAGCGTCGAGGCGACCCTCGAGAGCTGAACCGGGGTTCCGGCCGAGGCGGTCAGGCCGGTTGAGGCTCCGTCGCGGGGCGGGGCGCGACCGCGGGCGGTGGTGCCCGACCGCGGTAAGTGGGGCGCCACCGCGGGCAGTGGGGCGCCAGCGCTGGACTGCGGCCTGGGGGAAGGTGCACTAGTACTGCAAATTGGGCTTTTCAGGGTCTCTGCCTTCACCCTCCCGACCGCACCCTCGGCCGATTGCGCCGGAATCGGGCTGATGAATGAGACCCTCGCCGGGTCTCCGACGGATCCGCACCTGGCGTGGCTCGTCGGTCCCTGAGGCAGCCGCCTCGACGTGGAGTGGCCGCCTGGCTTTGCAGCACGGTTCGATCCGGCACTTGAGATCCTTGACGCCGATGGCAACGTCGCGTTCCGGGCAGGGGACAGGATCGACGGAGGATGCAGCGGGGACCCCTACCTGCTGATCGAACCCGGAATGTGAGCGCCGGCGCCGATCTTGGGACGAATGTCGCCGAGGGACGCCGTACAGGCAGTCGAGACCCGACTTGAGGTGTTGGGCCGGGTCGGGGGGCGGGATTCGTGCGTGGGAGTCGGCGCTCAGGCGACCCAAGTGCGCCAAAGCGGATCGATCTGGACCGTAGCGCGTCTGCTGGCGACATTCGTCCCAACCATGGCCCGCTCGCGCCTCGACCGAGGGTGACGGCGCCACGGGCATCGAAAATCGGCCGTTTGTTGTACCCGGCGCAGACGCCTGCAGGCGGGCAGGGGTCCCCGTTAGGTGGCCAGGATCCGGGCGGGGTTCAGGACCGTCATCTGGTGGATCGCGGATTCGGGCACGCCGGAGGCCCGGAGCCGGGGCAGGAACGTCTCGAACAAGTGCGTGTAGCCGTTGCCGCCGTAGGCCGCCAGCTGGCTGTTGTGGCAGACGTCCTGGCTCAGGAGGAGCCGGTCGGCATGGCCGCGCTCGACCAGCTCCCGGGCCAGGTCGACGATGCGTGGCTCGCCATGGCGCTCCATCGGGGTGAAGCTCATGCCCAGGAAGTCGAACTCGAGGTTCGCGCCGCGCCGGATGACCTCGAGGTAGTGCTCCAGGACCGGGTACGAGTCGGCGTGGCCGATCACGACCCGGGCCGGATCGACGCCCTCATCCTCGAAGACGCGCAGCTGGGCGAGACCCACCGGCGACATCACCGAATGGGTCGTGATCGCCAGGCCCGTCCGGCGGGCCGCCCGGCCGGCGGCCCGATGGACACGCTCCTCGAGCGCCGTGAGCCAGGGCTTGTCCGTGCCGATCTCGCCGATGATCCCCGGTCGGATGTCGGTACCGTCGACGCCGCCCTCGATCCCGGCCACCAGCTCGTCGGCCAGGTCGTCGACGCTGCGCCGGTCGATCAGCGCCTCGGCAGGGTAATAGGCGGTCCGATACCAGCCGGTGCCCATCACGATGTGCAGGCCGCTCGCCTGGGCGTAGCGCCGCAGCCGGAGCGGGTCGCGGCCGATCCCGGGCAGGGTCACGTCCACCAGCGTGCCGCCGCCGGCCGCGCGATAGGCCGCCAGCTCAGGCAGGAGCAGGGCGTCGTCCGGGGTCAGCTCCCAGTAGTCCCAGCGATTGGGGATCCGCCACAGGTGGATCCCGGTGTGCTCGTGGGGCAGGACGAAGCCCAGGTCCGCCGCCGCGACGGGGCCACTGACGGTCTGGACGGACCCGCTCGGAACCGCGGACGAGGTGCCGGCCGGAGCAACAGGAGCCATTGGGCCGGAGTCTAGCCGAGCGCGAAGGCGGCCCGGCGCTCGGGTCGCCTATTGTTTGCCCGACGGATACTCGAGAGCCGGGCACCCTGGGCGGGCGCCGTCCGTCGCGAAAGGTCGTTCATGTTCACTCGCTGGGGCGCCTTCGTCTACCGGTTTCGGCGCTTCTTCGTCGGCGGTGCGTTGGCGGTCGCCCTGGTGATGGGCTTCTTCGGGCTGAGCGCCTCGAGCCATCTCAGCTCGGGCGGCTGGCTCGACACGACGTCGGAGTCGGCGGCAGTCGATGAACGCCTGGCGACGGAGTTCAGCGGCGGCAAGAGCAGCATCATCGCCCTCTTCCGCTCGACGTCGGCCGGCGCCGACGCATCGGCCCCGGCCTTCCAGGCAGCGATCGACCAGACCGTCGGGCCCCTGGCCGGCGACCCCGACGTGGCCGGGATCGTGGGCTACGCCCAGACCCAGGATCCGCGCTTCATCAGCACCGACAAGACCGCGACCTACGTCGTCATCCAGCTCAATGCGACCGACGAGCAGTCCGTCGATCTCGTCGATGGCATCCGGGCCAAGCTGAGCGCCCCGGCCGGCCTCAGCTACGAGCTGACCGGCTACGGGCCGATCACGAAGGACGCGGCGGTCCTTTCCCAGCAAGACCTCGAGCGGGCCGAGACGGTCTCGCTGCCGATCGTCGCGCTGATCCTGATCCTCGTCTTTGCGTCGCTCGTCGCGGCGGCGATGCCCCTCCTGGTCGCCGGCCTGGCCATCCCGACGACGCTCGGCCTGATCTATTTCGTCAGTCGCCAGATCGAGATGAGCGTCTATGTCATCAACATCGCGACGATGCTCGGCCTGGCCTTGTCGATCGATTACTCGCTCTTCATGGTCAGCCGCTTCCGCGAGGAGCTGGCCAAGGGCCGGACGCCGGGCGAGGCGGTCGAGAAGGCCGTGGCCACGAGCGGCAAGGCCGTGGCCTTCTCGGGCTTCGCGGTGGCGATTGGCCTGTCGGGCCTGCTCCTGTTCAAGTCGAGCGCGATCAGCTCGATCGGGGTGGCCGGCTCGCTGGTCGTGATCGGCACCCTGGTCTACGCCCTGACCTTCCTGCCGGCCACGCTGGGGATGCTCGGGCCGCGGGTCAACTCGCTCAGCCTGGGCGGCCTCTTCCGGCGCCTGGGCTGGCATCCGAGCGCCGGCGGCGGCCACCGCTGGGAGCAGGTCGCGCGGGTCGTGATGCGCCGACCGCTGTACGTCCTGGTGCCCGTCCTGGCCATCCTGTTCCTCGTCGGATCGCCATTCTTCCGGCTGGTCCAGGGCGTGCCCGATGCCTCGATCTACCCGCCGGGCATGGAGAGCCGCGACGCGTACATCGCCCTGCAGACGGAGTTCCCGACCGGTGAGACCACCCCGATCGTGATCCTGGCGACGGTCAGCGGCGATCCAACCTCGGCGGCCAACGCGACCGCCCTGGCCGGCTATGCCGCCAACCTGGCTCGGCTCGACGGCGTCACCCGGATCGAGAGCCCGTACTCGCTGACCGACCCGGCCAGCGGCGCCGCGCTGACGCCCGAGCAGGTTGGCCAGCTCTACGCCCTCCCGGCGGCGAGCCGCCCGGCTGCGGCCGAAGCGGCGATCACGACCCTCCAGGCGGCCTACGTCCGGGGCAGCACGGTCCGAATCAACGCGATCAGCAAGCTCGACCCCGCCTCGCCTCAGGCGACGGCGATGGTGCCCACGATCCGGGCGATCAGCGCCGGCGCCGGGATCACGACGATGGTCGGTGGCGAGTCGGCGATCGGCCACGACTTCCTGGTTGCGCAGGGCGAGCGAATGCCCTTCGCGATCGGGCTGACCCTGGTCGCGAGCGCAATCGTCCTGTTCCTGCTGTTCGGGTCGCTGGCGATCCCGCTCAAGGCGGTGATCATGACCCTGCTCTCGATCAGCGCCAGCTTTGGCGCCCTGGTCTGGATCTTCCAGGACGGCAATCTCAGCAACATCCTCCATTTCACGCCCCTGCCGTACACGATCGCCGGCAACCCGATCATCATGTTCAGCGTGATCTTCGGGCTGTCGATGGACTACGAAGTGCTCCTCCTGTCGCGAATCCAGGAGGCCTATCGGCGGACCCGGGACAACACCGCGGCCGTCGCCGAAGGCCTCGCCCGGACCGCTGGGGTGATCACCGGCGCCGCCCTGATCATGGTCAGCGTCTTCGCCTCGTTCGCCCTGGCCGACACGATCACGATCAAGTCGATCGGGGTCGGGCATGGCGATCGCCGTCCTGCTCGATGCCACGATCGTGCGGGTCCTGCTGGTGCCGGCCACGATGCGCCTCCTCGGCCACTGGAACTGGTGGGCGCCGGGGCCACTCCAGCGCTTTGCCGACCGGCTGGGCTTCGACCATGTCGAGGACACCGAGCCGATCCTGGGCTCGGGCCCGACCCTCGGTGGTGCGGTCGGATGAGCCAGACCTTCCAGCCCGACGACCCGAACCGCTACCGGCCACCGGCTGCCTCCGGCTTCGTCCGGGGCTGGAGCTGGACCCGCCAGGACCCGCAGGCCGGGCTGCCCTGGATCGGCCTGGTCCTGGTTCTCTTCGGCGGCCTGCTCCTGCTGGGCGAGTTCGTGCCCGGCTTCCACGTCGCCGGACCGGCCCTCGGCGTCGCGGCCGGGCTTGCCTTCCTGATCGCCTGGGTCTCGAACCGCGGCCGCTGGGGCCTCTACCCGGGGATCTTCGTGCTGGCCATCTCGCTGCCGGGCTTCCTGATCGACCTGGGCGTCCTGCGCCAGGCGCCGGGCTGGACGACCCTCTTCCTGGGGATCGGCCTGCTCCTCGTCGCGATCGCCCGCTGGGCCGGCCACGGTGGGGTCGGCTGGCAGGCACTGCTCGGGGGCCTGCTGGCCCTCGGCGGTGGCGACGACGTGGCGCGGACCCTTGCCCCGGACGTGCCCAGCCTCGATGCGATCGTCTTCCCGATCCTGATCCTGGCCGTCGGGCTGCTGATCCTGGCCCGTTCGGTGCGCTCCGCCCGGCCTCGCTAGCGGGCGGCCGACGCCTCGATCGCCGGACCGACCGCGGCCTCGATCGCGCCGCCCAGCATCTCGCTGATCCGGCCCAGCTCGGCTTCGGTCACCACGAACGGCGGGCCGAGGAGGATCAGGTCGCCGTCGACGCCGTCGGCATTGCCCGTGCCCGAATAGACGAGGAGTCCCTCGCGGCGGGCTGCCGCGACCACCGCCTCGGTCACCCGGGCAGCCCGCGGGAACGGAGCCCGGCTGGCGCGATCCGCCACGAGCTCGATGCCGACCATCAAGCCCCGGCCGCGGATCTCGCCGACACTGGGATGGCCGCCGATCCGGGCGGCGAGGAGCGCCTTGAGCTGCTCCCCTTTGCGGGCCGAAGCCGCGACCAGGTCCTCGGCCTCGAGGATCCGGAGCACCTCCCGGGCCACCGCCGCGCCGACGACCGAATGGCTGAAGGTGAAGCCGTGGACGAACGGCCCGGCGCCGAGGACCGTCTCCGCCACCGGACCGGCGGCCGACACGAAGCCGTACGGCCAGTAGCCCGAGGTCGCCCCCTTGGCTGCCACCAGGAGGTCGGGCCGGACGCCCCAGTGGTCGACCCCGAACCAGCGCCCGGTCCGCCCAAAGCCGGTCATCACCTCGTCAGCCACGAGCAGCACGCCGTGCCGCCGGCAGACCTCGGCGATCGCCGGCCAGTAGTCATCGGGCGGGACGGCGGCGGCCAGCGTCGCGCCGACGATCGGCTCGGCGACGAACGCGGCCACGCTGCCCGGGTCCGCCGCCTCGATCGCCCGCTCGAGCTCGGCCGCGAGCTCATCAGCCGTGCCCAGGGCATTCGCTCCGGGCTCCCCGGCGCGATAGGGATAGGCCGCCGAAAGGTGCCGGAAGCGGCCCAGCCAGCCCTCGTACGGCCGTCGGAGCGGCTTGCGCCCCGACAGGTCGAGGGCGCCCAGGGTATTGCCGTGATAGCTCCCCCAGCGGGCGAGGACGATCCAGCGATCGGGCTCGCCGCGGGCGATGTGGTAGGCCCGCACGAGCTTCAGCGCCGTCTCGATCGCCTCCGAGCCGCCCGAGACGGGGTAGATCGCCGGGTCGTCCTGGGGCAGGTGCCGGCCAATCTCGAGGGCATACGCCTCGAGCGCCTCGGTCGTGAAGACGCTGCCGTGGGCGTAGGCCAGGCGGCCGGCCTGGTCGGCCATCGCCGCCGCAACGGATGCCCGGCCGTGTCCGATCGCGACGACGACGGCGCCGCCCGCTGCGTCGAGGTAGGGCCGCCCGTCGGCGTCCCAGATGGTCGATCCCTCGGCCCGCGCGGCGACCAGGGGCTGGCCGGCCGAACGCTGGAAGACCCGTCCGGTCACGCGCGCAGACTCCGGGCGGTGATCACCGGGCGATTGTACGGGCGCCCGCGGTGGCCGGATCGGCGACCGGCCGGCTGGCGCTCGTGGGGTGACACCCGGCCCAACAAGTCGGGCCGTTGGTCCCTACTGCCGCCGGGCGCCGCCGGGCAGGATCGGAGCCATGAACACCATCCTTGATCCTGCCGACGCGGGCGCCCGCAACTCGGACCAGGCCAACGTCGACACGGGCGCGCAATCGCTGCCCGGCCTGCCCGGCCTGTCCCGACGCGGCTTCATCCGCGGCGTCGCCCTGGCGGGCGGCGGCCTGCTCGCGGCCGCCTGCGGCCCGGCGGTCGCCGGCTGGACCTTCGGACCCGCCAGCAGCGCCCTGCCGGCCGCGGCTTCGCCCTCGGCCCTCGCCCTGGCCACGGCCAGTCCGGCGGCGACCGCGGTCCGCGCCGGCCGCGGCATCGGGCGCGCCGAGTGGCTCGCCGGCCGCATCGGCGCGACCTCATTCCGGCCGGCTGGACCCAGCACGACGTCGACGCCCGGACCGCCGTCCGGCGCTACCTCGGCAACCTGGCGCCGGCGTTCAAGGGGATCTACGGCGACGCCGTCGTTCGCCAAGCTGGCCGACATCCTCGGCGCGGCCGACAACTACCCGGAGCTGAGCGCCAAGCCCGCCTTCGCCCAGGTCCCGCAGCTGGTCCTCAACGATGCCCTCCAGCCCCTCAAGCCGACCATCGACGGCGGCGTCAAGGTCTTCAACCTGACGATCGACGAGATCAGCCAGCACATCGACGAGCTGATGCCGCCGGTCGCCGCCCTCGGCTACAACGCCCAGTGGCCGGGTCCCACGATCCGGGTCACCGAGGGCGACCGGGTCCGGGCGATCTTCACCAACAACCTCAAGGAGACGACCGGCGTCCACTTCCACGGCGTCCAGTTCGACGACTTCTTCCAGGACGGCGTGCCGTTCGTCACCCAGAAGCCGATCGTGCCCGGCGGGACGTACACCTACGAGTTCACGGCGAACACGTCGGGTTCGATGATGTACCACTCGCACCACAACGCGACCGACCAGGTCGGCCGGGGCCTGCTCGCGGCGATGATCGTCGAGCCCAAGGTGGAGCCGTTCAAGTTCGACCGGGACTACATCTGGATCTCGAACGACTCACTGGGCGGGTTCACGATCAACGGCCACGGCTTCCCGGCGACCGTGCCGGTCCTGGCCGCGGTCGGCGAGACGGTCCGGATCCGGTTCATGAACGAGGGAATCATGATGCACCCGTGGCACGTCCACGGGAACGTCATGAAGGTCGTCGCCCGGGACGCGCACCCGCTCGGCAGCGCCGCCTTCGAGTGCGACACGCTGGGCGTCAATCCCGGCGAGCGCTGGGACGTCCTGATCACGGCCAAGACGCTCGGCGTGTGGGCCTTCCACTGCCACATCCTGCCCCACGTCGAGGGCGCCAATGGGATGTTCGGGATGGTCAACACGCTGGTCGTCGTGCCCGAGAAGGCGCACGTCGACGCGATCATCAAGGCGATCGTCAGCTGAGCAGCCCGGTGGCCCTTCATCAGGTCCCGGCGGCGAGCGGCGCCCGGCGGCCCCGGTTCCTCGCCCTGGCGGTCGCCGCCGTCACCGCCCTGGCTGCCCTCGCCGGCTGCTCGATTCTCGCCGGTAGCGCGCCGAGCCCGATACCGACCGGGGGGATCGCGGTCAGCGCCGCCTGGGTCCAGGTCAGCGGCGGGCCCGAGCTGCCCGCAGCCGGCTACCTGACGATCGACAACCACGGCCCGGCCGGCGACGCGCTGGTGTCGGCGTCGAGCCCCGATGCCGCCTCGGTCGAGCTTCACGAGACCGCGCTGGACTCGTCGGGCATGACCGGGATGATGCCGGTCGCCCAGCTGGCTTGCCCGGTTGGCGGGACCGTCACCCTGGCGCCCGGCGGTTACCACCTGATGATCATGGGCCTGACCAGGGCGCTCAAGGCCGGGGACCAGCTCGAGCTCGACCTCGTCTTCGAGCACGCCGGCCGGGTGATCGTCCGGGCCGAGGTCCGGCAGGCCTGACGGTGGACCGGCACCCGGCCGCTGGGGCAGCGGGCCGGCGGTCGCTCGGCTCGCTGGACGGGGGCTTCTGGCTCGTCGTCGTGCTGGCCGCCGCCTGCCTCGTGCTCGTCCTGGCCACCGCACTGCACGGGCTCGGATCCACTTCCCCGGCCGGGACCGCTCAAGGGCCGACGCCTTCCGGCGCGACGGGCGGCTCGGTGGCCGGCGACACGGCCGGCTCGGCCGTTCCAGCGTCCGGCAGCGACCCTACCTCGTTCCTCTACCCGGTCGTCCGCGACGCGTCGCCGCTCGGCCTGCTCGATCCGGACGGCCACGTCCTGACCCTGGCCTCGCTCCGCGGCGAGGACGTCCTCGTCTTCTTCGGCTACACCCATTGCCCGGACGTCTGCCCGGCGACGATCGGGGTCGTGGAGCAGGCGATGACCGCCTTCGGTGAGCCGGTCCGGACCCTGTTCGTGACCGTCGACCCGGAGCGCGACACGGTGGCCTGGCTCAAGGACTTCGATTCCTACCGGTCACCCCAGTTCACGGCCCTGACCGGATCCGACGCTCAGATCCGGGCGACGGCCGACGCCTGGGGGGTCAAGTACGCCCGGGTCGAGACGGCCGTCGCCGGCGCCTATTCGATGGCCCATACCGCGGACGTCTTCGCGGTTGACTCCGCCGGGCGGCTGCGCGCCCACTTCCCGTTCGGGACGAGCGCGGCGGCGATCGTCGCCACCCTCCACCTGGTCGACCGCGCGCCGGCCACGAGCGCACCGTCCGAACCGGCCGCCTCGCCCGGTGCCACGACCGGCGGCGCGAGTGGCGGCCTGCAAGTCGACGTCGTCTCGACGTCGGTCTGGACCGGCGGACCGAGCCCAATCATCCTGACTCTTGGCGGGCCGGCCGGACCGCTCAACGACGCGTCGATCGAGCCGGCCGTCCAGCTCGTCGATGGCGAAGGCATGTCGGTCGGGGCGCCCGTCCCGGCCACGCCGATCCAGCCGCCCGGGCTCGACGTGGTCTCGTACGTTGCCCAGGTCACGATTCCGACCCCCGGCACCTGGCACCTGGCCGTCACCGCGACCCCGGGCTCGGTGCCCCTCAGCGGAGGCGCCGAACTGGTCGCCCTGGCCCAGGGGACCTCGGCCGCGATCGGAGCGGCGGCACCCACCGTCCACAGCCCGACCCTGGCCGACGTGGGCGGGGCGATCGGCGTGGTGTCGACCGATCCGATCCCCGATCTGCGCCTCTATGCCCAGTCGACGAGCGACCTCCTGGCAGCCCACCAGCCGTTCGTGCTCGTCCTTGATTCGGCCAAATTCCGGGTGACGTCCGCCTGCGGCAAGGCCCTGATCATGGCTCGCTACCTCGAGGACCGCTGGCCGGTCGTAGCCTTCGTCCATGTCGAGCCATTCCGCTACGACCTGGTAACCGACACGCCGGTGATCGAGGGCAGCCTGGCCAGTCCGGTCCTGACCGACGTGGCCGACGCCTGGGGCATCGGCGGAGCGCCGTGGGGCCTGACGTCGATGCCTTGGGTGTTCGTCGTCGACGCCCACGGCATCGTCCGGGCGAAGTACCAGGGAGTGATGGGCAGCGCCGACGTAGACGTGATCGTCGCGCTCCTCGCGGCAGGCGGCTAAGCGGAGCTCCGGCCCTAGCTGATGTAGGCCCCGCCCGGGTCGAGCTCCAAGCGCATCAGGTCGAGCTCGGCGGCGGTCGGCGCGGGCGTGGTCGCGAGATCGGCGCTGACCCTCGGCTGCCAGCCGACGGTCTCGCGGACCGCCTCGAGTGTGGCTCCCGGGTGGAGCGAGTCGAGGCGCATCTCGCCGTCATCGTCGAAATGGTAGATCCCGAGGTCGGTGACCACGACCGACGGGCCCCGGCCCAGCCAGCCCTGCTCGCGCCGGATCCGCTCGGCATTGGCCGCCCCGCCGAGGTTGCCGGGCGAGGTCCGGAAGTCGATCTTCTCGACGAACGAGCGCTTCGACTGGCGCATGATCACGAAGATCTGGCGGGCGTTGATCGCGATCTCGCAGGCCCCGCCGGAGCCCGGCAGGCGGGTGGTCGGGTGGGCGTAGTCGCCGATCACGGTCGTGTTGATGTTGCCGAAGCGATCGATCTGGGCCGCGCCCAGGAAGCCGACGTCGACCAGGCCGCCCTGCAGGTAGAACGCGAACAGCTCGAACATGCTGACCGCGGCGGTCGCCCCGCTGACGATCGTCGGATCGCCGATCGACAGTGGCAGGCGGGCCGGCCGGGCGCCGAAGACGCCGGCCTCGTAGACCAGCTCCAGGTCCGGTGCGACCGTGCGCTTGGCCAGGTTGACCGCGATGTTCGGCAGGCCCACGCCGACGAAGCAGACCCGCTGGCCGGCCAGCTCGCGAGCCGCCGCCACGATCATCATCTCGGACTTCGAGAAGGCCTCCGCCGCGCTCATCGGTACTCGCCGTAGTTGACCGAGCCGGACGGGGCCGGACCGGACGGCCGGAGCGCCGCCAGCCGCTCGGCGCCCAGCTTCTCGACGTAATCCGCCCGGCCGTCGAGGCCGTAGACCCAGTCCCTGAGCCAGGCCGCGGTCGCCTCCGGATCGCGACTGATCGGATCCCAGTCGAGGTAGAACCGGTTGTCCCGGTCGTAGGTGCCCTGGACATAGGACGGGTGGGCACCCCACGGCTCGACGACCACGGCGTCCACGATCAGGCCCGGGATGATCGTCCGGTTGGGGTCGGCCCGGATGACTGCCTCGTCGACCAGCTCCTCGACGACCACGATCACCCGCTCCGCGGCGAAGGCCGCCTCCTTCTGGCAGCCGAGCAGGCCCCAGGCCTGGGTGTCGCCGCTGCGTCGGCGCGCTGGGCGTGGACGATCGTGACGTCCGGCTTGAGCGGCGGCACGGCGTACACGGTCCCGTCGCCGTACGGCGATTCGATCGGCCGGATCAGCGGATTGGCGACCGGCAGGTCGGTCTCGAAGTAGCTCCGGATCGGGAAGAAGGGCAGGTTGGCCGCCCCGGCGGTGTACCGGGCGACCATCCCGAAATGGCTGTACTCCTCGAGCTCGAGCGTCGGCTGGGCGCCCTCGGTGACCCGCCGGATCGCGTTCAGGCCACCGACACCGGGATTGCCCAGCCAGCTGAAGATCAGCTTGCGGGCGACCCCCGCGGCGATCATCTGGTCGTAGATCAGGTCGGGCGTCATCCGGGCCAGGGTCAGGTCGCGCCGCCCCTGGCGGATGATCTCGTGGCCGGCCGCGAAGCTGATCAGGTGGGTGAAGCCCTCGATCGCCACGGTGTCGCCGTCGCGCACGATCGCGGCGATCGCGTCGTGCATCGTGGCGACCTTCGAGCTGCTCATCCTCCCGCCCTCGCCCGCGGAGCTAGCCGCTCGCCTCGACCCCGGTGATCGCGCCAGCGGCGGTGGCGGCCCGGAGAATCTCGCCGTGCTCGGCAGCGACGTCGCCGACTGCCTCGCCGAAGATCCGCAGGCCGGTCTCCATCTCGGCCTCCGAGACGGTCAGCGCTGGCGACATCCGGACGCTCGACTTGCCGCATTCGAGGACCAGCAGGCCGCGCTCGAAGGCCGCCCACTGGACCTCCTCGGCGTGGTCCGCGGTATCGAACTCGACGCCCAGCATCAGGCCCTTGCCGCGGACGTCGCGGATCGAGCCCGGGCCGCTGGGCCATCAGCGCGGCGAGCCCTGCCAGGGCCTGGGCACCGCGCACGGCGGCGTTGTCGATCAGGCCCGCCTTCGAGCAGGTCGAGCGTGGCCAGGGCCGCGGCGCAGGCGACCGGATTGCCGCCGTAGGTCGAGCCGTGGGCCCCGGGACCCCAGGCCTCGAGGAGCGGCGCCCGGGCGATCATCGCCGCCAGGGGCATCCCGCTGGCGATGCCCTTGGCCGACAGCAGGATGTCGGGCTGGACGCCCCAGTGCTCGACGGCCCACATCCGGCCCGTCCGCCCGGCGCCCGACTGGATCTCGTCGGCGATCAGCAGGATCCCGTGCTCGTCGCAGATCGCCCGCAGGCCGGCCAGGAAGCCGTCCTCGGGCACGATGTAGCCGCCCTCGCCCTGGATCGGCTCGACGATGATCGCGGCGACCTCGTTGGCCGGCGCCAGCTTGTCGAAGAGGACCTCGTCGAACCAGCGCAGGTCGTCGACCTTGCCGTACGGGGCGTGGAAGACGCCCGGCAGCAGCGGCCCGAAGCCGGCGTGGTACTTGGCCTTCGAGGCGGTCAGGCTGACCGAGCCGTAGGTCCGGCCGTGGAACGCGCCGAGGAAGGCCACGACGTACGGGCCGATGGGTGGCGTAGCGGGCGAGCTTGATCGAGGCCTCGACGACCTCGGTCCCGGAGTTGCCGAGGTAGACCCGGGCCGGGCCGTCGAACGGGCGCCAGCCGGGCCAGCCGCTGGCAGACCTCGGGGTAGATCGGCAGGTAGAAGTCGGACGCCGAGAAGTGGATCAGCTCGGCGGCCTGCTCCTTGATCGCGGCCACGACCTGGGGGTGGCTGTGGCCGGTCGAGTTGACCGCGATCCCGGCCGCGAAGTCGAGGAACAGGTTGCCGTCGATGTCCTCGACGACCAGCCCGTCGCCGCGGACGGGCACGATCGGGTAGGCCCGGGGCAGGCTGGGCGAGGTCCAGGTCTCGTCGAACGCGATGTGGGCCCGGGCCTTGGGACCGGGGATCTCGGTCCGCAGGTCGGGCACGGGCCGGGAGCCCGCAAGTCGATTCGTGGCGTGCGTCGCGGCCTGGGTCACGGGGCACCTCTGGGCGGGCCAGAGCCGGGGGACGCCGGCTCACGGACGAATACGTTTTATGCAGTCTGGATACTGCGGCCGAGTATAGCCGAGCGATCCGACCGGGCCGCCACCGTCAGTCGACGACGGTGTGGCTCTGCTCGCGCAGGAACTGGGCGACGTAGTACATCGACAGGCCGGCCTTGCCGGTCGAGCCGGAGCCCTTCCAGCCGCCGAACGCCTGGACGCCCGGCCAGGCGCCGGTCGTGGCTCCCGCCCGGCGATTGATGTACAGCGTGCCGGTCTCGATCGTGTCCAGGAACTGCTGGACCTCGGCCGGGTCCTCGCTGAAGATCCCGGCGGTCAGGCCGTAGACGCTCTCGTTCGAGAGCCGGATCGCCTCGCCCAGCGAGTCGACCGGGGCAACAGCCGTGAACGGGGCGAAGAGCTCGTCGACGAACAGGCGGTGCTCGGCGGGCAGGTTGCCCACGATCGTCGGCTCGACGAAGAAGCCCCGCTCCAGGCCGCCGTCGGTCAGCCGTTCGCCGCCGACGTAGACCGTCCCGTCCCGGCGGGCTTCGGCCGACGCCTGCTGGTGGCGGTCGACGCGCACGCTGGTCGATCACCGGTCCCATCCAGTTCGAGCGGATGAGCGGGTCGCCGATCGTCAGCGCCTCGGTCTTCTCGACCAGTAGCTTGATCAGCTCATCGTGGACCGGCCGTTCAACGTAGACCCGGCTGTTGGCCGAGCACTTCTGGCCGCTGAAGCCGAAGGCCGAGCGGACGATCCCTTCGGCCGCCTCTTCCAGATCGGCCCGGGCGGTGACAATCGCTGGATTCTTGCCGCCCATCTCGACGATCGCCGGGCGCGGGTAGCGGGTGGAGAACTTGCGGAACAGCTCGAAACCGACGTCGTACGAGCCGGTGAACACGATCCCGTTGATTCCCGGGTTCTCCTGGAGCTCCTGGCCGACCGTGTCGCCGGGACCCATGACCAGGTTGAGGGTGCCGTCGGGCAGCCCCGCGTCGCGATAGGCCTGGACGAGGTTGACGCCCGACAGGGGGGCCGTGGTGCTCGGCTTGAAGACAACGGTGTTGCCGGCCATCAGCGCGGCGGCCGTCGGGCCAGCGGCCAGGGCCATCGGGAAGTTGAACGGGCTGATCACGGCGAAGACGCCCAGTGGCCGGAGGATCGAGCGGGTGTGGACCGCCGCGTCGCCGAGGTTGTCCATCGGGTGGTCGTAGCCGTCGTTGCGCTCCATCACGTCGGAGTAGTAGCGCAGCAGGTCGGCCGCCTCCTCCACCTCGCCCAGGGACTCGAGCCGGCTCTTGCCGACCTCGAAGGCCATGTCCGCGCCGTAGACCATCTGGCGCTGGCTGATCAGCTCGGCTGCCCGGCGCATGATCGCCAGGCGCTCGCGCCAGGGGGTGGCCGCCCACGCCGGCTGGGCGGCCCGGGCGGCGGCGATCGCGTCGCGCACGTCCTGGCGGGTGCCCTTGGCAAAGTGGCCGATGACGATCTCATGGTCGATCGGCGAATGGACGGTCGTCTCGCCGTCGCCCTCGCGCTCCGCCCCGCCGATGAAGTTCAGGTGGTGAGCGCCAAGCTGGCTGCGGCTTTGGACCACACCTGCGTCATACAGCGCGTGGAGCTCCTCGTTGTCGTTGCGGAGCGTGGCGTAGGTGATCTTCAGGCGCGGCTTCGCGTCGGTCGTCATCGGTGTCTTCCCCTGTCTCGGGTGCGGGCGCTGGCCGGCGACGATGCGCGGCGGCGGCGGCTTGTGAAGCCAGTGTAGCGCGAGGGTCCGCTCAGCCGAGGGCAGCGACCACCGCAGCCAGCGAGTCGGCCACGGCGGTCGGCACTCCGCCACCTCGCCGGCGCGCGCCGGCCGCGGCAAGCTCGGCCTCACCGTGCTTGCCCGAGCGCACGAAGACGCCCCGCAGGCCGAGGCGCTGGGCGGCCAGGACGTCGCTGAAGACGTCGTCGCCGACCATCGCCAGGTCGTGCCGCGCGGCGCCCGGCAGGCCGGCCAGGAGCTCCGCCGCGGCCGCCCGGAAGAAGGCCGGCGAGGGCTTGCCGATCACCGTTGCGCGCCGGCCGGTGGCGAACTCGAGGCCGGCCACGAAGGCGCCCGAATCGAGGGTCGGGCCGTCGGGCGTCAGCCACCACGGGTTGCGGTGCATCCCGATCAGCTCGGCGCCGGCGCGGACGAGGCGGAAGGCGTGGTTCAGGTTGGCGTACGTGGCGGCTTCGGGCGAGTCGCCGATCACGACGGCCGCGGCCGCGGCGGCGGACCGGCCGGCCTCTTCGTCGGTCAGCAGGCGCTGGCCGTCGAACTCGGTCCGGGCGTCGTCCGAGGCCAGCACGAAGAGGGGCAGGCCAGGGTACCGCCGGCGGGTGTAGGCGGCCGACAGCGAAAGCGCCGACAGGATCCGCTCGGGCGGCAAGGCCAGCCCGATCCGGGCGCCCCACGCCGAGAGCATCCGCCGGCTCAGCAGCGAGGTGTTGGTCACGATCCGGTACGGGATCCCGCGTCGGTCGAGGCTGCCGATCGCGTCGGCCGCCCCGTCGATCGGGCGGCCGGCCAGGATCACCACGCCATCCAGGTCGAGCAGCAAGCCGCGCACGCCGGCCAGCGCTCCGACCAGGGCGGCGGCCGGGTCGCCCGCCGCGGCAGGGCGGCGCGCATCTCGGGCTGGGGCCATGGGCGGGATGGTACCGTGCGCTCCGGTGGCCGGCGTCCAGACCGGTCGGAGCCGACGCGGAGGAACCATGGGATTGCTCGATGGCCGGCGGGCGCTCATCTTCGGCGTCGCGAACGATCATTCGATCGCCTGGGGCATCGCCCAGGCCCTCCACGAGGCGGGCGCCGAGGTCGGCTTCAGCTCCGTCGAGAGCCTGATCGAGCGGCGAGTCCGGCCCCTTGCCGAGTCGATCGGCTCGACCTTCGTGGAGCCCTGCGACGTCCAGTCCGACGAGCAGATTCGCGAGGTCTTCAGCCGCTGGCGGACGGCCCACGGCCAGGCCGCCCAGCTGGACATCCTGGTCCACGCCCTGGCCTTCGCCAAGCGCGAGGACCTCGAGGGGAGCTTCGTCGACACGTCCCGCGAGGGCTTTGCCCTGGCCCTCGACGTCAGCGCCTATTCGCTCGTCGCGGTCGTCCGCGAGGCCCGGGCGGCGGGCGTCCTGCGGCCCGGCTCGAGCGTCCTGACCCTGACCTACTACGGGGCCGAGAAGGTGGTCAGCAACTACAACGTGATGGGCGTCGCCAAGGCCGCCCTCGAGGCATCGGTCCGCTACCTGGCCGCCGACCTGGGCCCGTCCGGCGTGCGGGTCAACGCGATCTCCGCGGGACCCGTCCGGACCCTGGCCGCCGCGGGCATCTCGGGCTTCAAGAAGATGTACGGGGCATTCGCCGACCTGGCCCCGCTGCGCCGCAACATCTCGATCGAGGACGTCGGCCGGACCGCCCTGTATCTCGCCTCGGACCTGTCCTCCGCGGTGACCGGCGAGGTGATCTATGTCGATGGCGGCTTCAGCATCATGGGCGTGCCCAGCAGCGAGGCCTGAATCGCCCGGGGTTGATTTCAGGTGGTTCTCAGAGCCGGTTCGTAGAACAGGTGCATACACCCCAGCTCCCGCACCATTCGACGAGGCTCCCGCGATGACCCAGCCAACCGACCCAGGCCCCACCAACAGCCCCTACGACTACCCCACCGCCCCGGCCCAGCCGATCACCTACGACGAGTCGGCCTACGAGGCACCACCGCCGGTGGCCCCCCTCCCGCCGGTCACGCCGCCGGCTCGCCCGCCGAGCGGCGGCGGCGTCGGTCGCGGGGCGATCGTCCTGACCGCCGTCCTGGCCGCGGTCCTCGCCGCGAGCGGGACATTCGGGGTCATCGAGCTTACCCTGCCGGCCGCCGCGCCGGCCGCGACCAGCGCCCCGGCCAAGCTGACCAGCACCAGCACCAGCGCCCCCACCAGCAGCGGCTCGGCCAACCAGCCGATCGTCCAGATTGCCGCGCTGGCCAGCCCGGCCGTGGTCACGATCACCGATGCCGGCAGCGGCGGCTTCGGCCGCAGCTCGGGCACCTCGATCGGCTCGGGGATGATCGTGACGGCCGACGGCTACATCCTGACCAACCGCCACGTGATCGCCAGCAGCGGCACGCTGACCGTCCAGCTGTCCGACGGCCGCCAGTTCGACGGCACCGTCGTCGGGACCGATCCGACCCACGACGTGGCCGTGGTCAAGATCGCGGCGACCGGCTTGCCGACGGTCACCCTGGGCAACTCCGACAACCTCCAGATCGGCCAGCTGGCGGTCGCCATCGGCGATCCGCTGGGGACCTTCGCGGGAACGGTCACGACCGGCATCGTGAGCGGCACCGGGCGCCAGATCGACGTCCAGGACGAGGCCACCGGGCGGCCGGTCCATCTGACCGGGCTGATCCAGACCGACGCCGCGATCAACGAGGGCAACAGCGGCGGACCGCTCCTCAACGCGGCGGGCCAGGTGATCGGGATCAACACCGCCACCGACTCGAGCGCCGAGGGGATCGGCTTCGCCGTCCCGATCAACATCGCGGCGGCCCTCCTGACCAAGGCCGAGGCCGGCCAGGCCACCACGAACTAGGCTGACGGCCACCGCCGACGCGCAGCGGCCCAGCGGTCCGCCCCGGGCCTCAGCAGGCCCACCCACCAGCACCCACCCGGGGCGGACCGTCCGCGCCGGGTGGCACACTGCCCTGATGAGCCGCGCCCCGACCGACTGGCTGATCGTCCTCGGCCACGGTGCCTCGGGGACGGCCGCCGCGATGACCCCCTACACCAGCGGGCTCCGGGCGCGCGGCCTGGCCGCCGAGGCGATCAACCTCCGGCGGGGCAAGGCCGAGGATGCCCAGGCGGGCTTCTGGACCGCGACCGAGGAGCTCCGCGCGAGGCACGCTCCGGCCAGCCTTGCCCTCGGCGGGCAGTCCTTCGGCGGCCGGGTCGCCAGCCTCGTCGCCGCCGAGCGGCCGGCCGAGATCCAGGCCCTGGTCTGCTTCTCCTACCCGCTCCACCGTCCGGGGGCGCCCGAGACCTGGGACGCCCGGAGCGCACACTGGCCCGGGATCCACTGCCCCGTCCTGCTCCTCTCCGGTGAGTCCGACCCGTTCGCCCGGATCGATCTGCTCCGCGCCGCGATCGGCCGCCTGGCGACGGTCGAGCTGGTCACCTACCCCCGGCTGGGCCATGGCCTGCAGCCCGTCCTGCCCGACGTGCTCGACCGGGTCGCTGCCTTCCTGGCCGCCGCCCGCGGCGGCTGACCGAGCCGACTTCGGAGCCCGGGGGCCGGCTGCCCGGCCGGTTGGCCGGGGCCAGGCTAGCCCAGTCGCTCGGCGAGGTAGCGCAGCGAGATCGGGTAGCGGTACTCGATGCCGCCATGGCGGGCATCGAACAGCTCGAAGAAGGGGGTCACCGACCCCGCCGCCAGGCAGGCCTGGCGGAACGCTGCGGCGCCCAGGTCGAGGTGGTACTCGTCACGGGTACCGGCGTCGATGTAGATCGCGCGCAAGCCGCGCAGGGCGGCGATGCCCGCCTCCGTCCGGGCGACCCGCACCGGATCCCAGGCCAGCCAGCGCTCCCAGGTCGCCGGGATCAGCTCGCCGGTCGCCGGGTCGAACGGCAGCCGGATGGTCCCGTCGGGATCGGCCGAATAGCAGGCGGCCATCGCGTACGTGTTGATCAGGACCTCGTCGGCCGCCCTGGAGAAGGCCGGCCGGCCCCGGAAGTCGGCCAGCCAGCGCTCGAACGAGCCGCCGAAGTCGTCGCGCAGGGCGCGCCCGGCCGGAGCGAAGTCGGCCTGGTAGCAGACCTCGAAGAGGGCGTCGCCGGCGTGGGTCGCCAGCCCCCCGAAGCGATCGGGGCGGTGGAGGGCGTTGATCATGGCCCCGTAGCCGCCGCTCGACTTGCCGCTGATCCCGCGATGGGCCGGCTCGGCCAGGGTCCGGTAGCGGGCATCGACCCAGTCGATCACCTCGTCGGCGAGGTACGTCCCGTAGCGGCCGGTGCCGGGCGAATCGATGAACTGGCTGCCGCCGTATGAGGTCCAGCAGTCGACGAACACGATGATCGCCGGCGACGCGGCCCCCTGACCCCCGAACAGCTCGTCGATCAGCTCCAGGACGGTCGGTCGAAAGGCCGATCGATTGCGCCACATGTCGAGCTGGCCGGTCATCCCCTGGATCAGGTAGATCGACGGGAAGCGGCGCTCCGGCTCGGCGTCGTAGGCCGGCGGCAGGTAGACCCACAGCGGCCGGTCGCTCGGGTCGCCGAGTGGATTCCCGCGGAGGACCGTGCTTTCGAAGACGTGCTCCTCGAGACGCCCTCGGAACGGGATCGACCAGGGTTTCATCGCCCGTTGATGATCTCCGATCGCAATCGCGCCTGTTCGTGGTCGATGCAGGTCCGCATCCGTTCCGGGGACGAACCCTCGCGGACGACTACCCTTGCTGGGCGGATCGTTCGGCTCGCGGCCTTCGCCTGCCTCCCGTCCCGCCCGGATCGGTGACCTGATGTCCCCCGATGACTACAACGAGCGCGGTCTGCTGATCGAGCTCGAGCCCGAGGCGGGGCGCCTGTATGACCGCCATCTCAAGGTTGCGCAGGAGTGGTTCCCTCACGACTTCATTCCCTACCGGCTCGGCCGGGACTTCGACAAGGAGCCCTGGACGCCGGACCAGCCGCGCCTGACCGGCGTGGCCCAGACGGCCTTCGAGATCAACCTGCTGACCGAGGACAACCTGCCCTCGTACCACCGCCTGATCCACGGCATGTTCGGCAACGGCGATGGCGCCTGGATCAACTGGGTCGGCCGCTGGACCGCCGAGGAGGGTCGTCACGCGATCGTCCTGCGCGACTACCTGATGGTGACCCGCAACATCGACCCGATCCTGCTCGAGCGCGGCCGGATGACCCAGCTCGAGAAGGGCTACGACCTGGCCTCGCCGGACACCCTCCACGGCCTGGCCTACGTGGCCTTCCAGGAGCTGGCCACCCGGATCTCGCACCGCAACACCGGACGCTACTCGGACGACCCGGTGGCCGACCGGATCATGATCCGGATCGCGGCCGACGAGAACCTGCACATGGTCTTCTACCGCGACATCATGTCGGCCGCCCTGGTCCTGGAGCCCTCGGCCGCGGTCTGCGCGATCGTTGACGAGGTCCTCTCGTTCCGGATGCCCGGCGCCGGTATTCCCCAATTTGTGCGCAAGGCGGCCCAAATGGCCCGGGCGGGGATTTACGATGTCCGGGTCCACCGCGACGAGGTCCTGATGCCGATCCTCCGCCATTGGCGGATCTTCGACCTGACGAACCTGAGCGAAGCGGCAGAGGAGGCCCGCCGCCGACTGGCGGAGCATCTCGACAAGTTGGAGGCGACGGCCCGGCGCTTTGAAGAGCGCCTGGCGGGATCGACGATCCCGAGGATTGCCGCCGTCGGTTGAGCCCAGGCTGAGCACAGAGTGGAGAGCACGACGAGATGAGCGACGCGCCCGCCGACAACCGAACCACCAAATTCCTGCTCCCGGAGAGCCAGATCCCAAAGGCCTGGTACAACATCGCGGCGGACCTGCCGATCCCGCCGGCGCCGGTCCTCCACCCCGGCACCGGCCAGCCGATCGGCCCGGCCGACCTGGCCCCGCTCTTCCCGATGGCCCTGATCGGCCAGGAGGTCAGCACCGAGCGGGAGATCGAGATCCCCGAGCCGGTTCGCGATGCGTACCGGCTGTACCGGCCCAGCCCGCTCTTCCGGGCTCACCGCCTGGAGAAGGTCCTCGACACGCCGGCCCACATCTACTACAAGTACGAGGGTGGCAGCCCGGCCGGCAGCCACAAGCCGAACACCGCGATCGCCCAGGCCTTCTACAACAAGCAGGAAGGCACCAAGCGGATCGCGACCGAGACCGGTGCCGGCCAGTGGGGCAGCGCACTGGCCTTCGCGGGGGCCCTCTTCGACCTCGAGATCAAGGTCTACATGGTCCGCGCCAGCTACGACCAGAAGCCCTACCGGCGGATCCTGATGGAGACCTACGGCGCGTCGGTCGTGCCCAGCCCCAGCCCCGACACGCACTACGGCCGGGGGGTCCTGGCCGAGCACCCCCACAGCACCGGCTCGCTGGGCATGGCGATCAGCGAGGCGGTCGAAGACGCCGCTACCCGGGACGACACGAAGTACAGCCTGGGCTCGGTCCTCAACCACGTCCTGCTCCACCAGAGCGTCGTCGGACTGGAGGCGATCAAGCAGATGGAGATGGCCGGCGAGGAGCCGGACATCATCATCGGCTGCGCGGGCGGTGGCTCGAACTTCGCGGGACTCACGTTCCCGTTCCTGGGCCTGACCTTCCGCGGCGGCAAGAAGTACCGGGTGATCGCGGTCGAGCCCGAGGCGGCGCCATCGCTCACCCGCGGCGTGTATGCGTTCGATTTCGGCGACACGGGCAAGATGGCCCCGATCGTCAAGATGTTCACCCTCGGCTCGGACTTCATTCCCGAGCCGATCCATGCCGGCGGCCTGCGCTACCACGGGATGGCTCCCCTGGTCAGCCTGCTCAAGGATCACGGCGACATCGAGGCCCAGGCTGTCCACCAGGGCAAGGCCTTTGCCGCCGGCGTCGCCTTTGCCCGGGCCGAGGGGATCCTGCCCGCACCCGAGTCAGCCCACGCAATTCGGGTGGCAATCGACGAGGCCCTCGCCGCCAAGGCATCGGGCCAGAAGAAGGTGATCCTGTTCAACCTGTCCGGCCATGGCCATTTCGACCTGGCCGCCTACCAGCAGTTCCTCGACGGTTCGCTGGCCGACTACGAATACGTCCCCGACGAGGCGGCCCTGGCGGCCCTGCCCAAGGTGGGCTAGTCCCGGCCCGTGCCCCGGGCCCCCCGGCGGATCGCCATCTCCCGGCCGGCCAGGCCGGGGATCCCCCGCCCCGCCGCGACTCGTAACAGGAAGCAGGCCCACATCCGGTACGGCGCGTAGGCCGCCGTGAGCCGAGCGACGTCGCCCTGCTCGGGCCGATCTCCCAGCCCATGGAGCTGGCCGAGCGCCGCGATCGACAGCGGCTCGTCGGGAAAGACGTCGGTGATCCCGCAGCCGCGCAGGTAGATCCCCGACGACCAGAACGGCCCGATCCCCCGGATTCCGAGCAGCGAAGCCGGTCCGGCTTCGTCGCCCAGCTCCCGGAGCCGCTCGGCATCGAGGATCCCCTCCAGCGCCGCCCGGGCGACGCCATGGAGCCGGACGACCTTCTCCGGCGCCGCACCGGGCAGCTCGCCCAGCTCCAGGAGGCGCTCGGGTCTCGGGAAGCTCCAGGCGTCCTCGCCGGCCAATCGCAGCCGCGTCCCGAGCTCGTGGATCAGGCGGTCCTGGACCCGGGCCGCCTGGGCCATCGAGATCCGTGCGCTCAGGATCGCCCAGGCCGCCGTCTCGTAGGGCGAGGTGAAGCAGACCGGCCGCAGCCCGGGCAGCGCCGCCATCACCCGGCCCAGGGCAGGATCGCGCCGGGCAAGGTCTGGATAGCCCGAGCCGTCGACGTCGAGCGAGAAGATTCGGGCGACCTGCGCGGCCACGGCTTCGATGCGCTCCGTTCCGGCGACCTCGCCGTGGAGCGCCCCTGCCTCGAAGCGGAGCGCGACGGCCACCGGCTCGAAGGTGCCGTCGAGCGGGAACGCGAGCCTCAGGATCGATCCTGCCGCGACGGCTGGCCCATCCCCCGGCACATGACGGCCGGTTGGCCCGAAGTGGCCCAGGACGTCGAGGGCCAGCGGCCACGAGAACGGCCCGCGGGGCTCGATCCGGAACGAATGCGGGAGCTTCGCAGGCAGGGCGCTGCCTCCTTCCAAGGTTCAGGCGGTCAGGGCGTCGAGGAGCTCGCCCCAGGCGAGGAGGTAGGCGTCGACGTCCTCGTCGGTCGCGGGCACCGAGGCCACCGGACCGGCGCCCACGATCGCCTCCCAGACGCCCCGGTTGGCGAGCCAGATCCGGATCAGGCGGGTAAGCAGGTCGTCCTGGCAGGCGCGCGCCTCGGCGGCGTTGCGCAGCGGCTCGGGCTGGAAGGTGTAGCCCGCGCGCGGCCCAAGCCGGTAGATGTGCCAGGGCAGGCCGGCCCGGGCGACGGCCGCCCGCATCCCGTCGGCCAGGCGACCGCCCAGGCGCTGGGTGCTGGCATAGGCGTCGGGTGTCAGGATCTCGAGCATCGTGGCCCGGGCGGCGGCCAGCGACAGGGCATTGCCGAAGAGGGTGCCGCCGATCGCGACCAGGTTCGATCGCTCGCCGTCGACGCCCTTGGCCTGGGCCAGGACAGCGGCGATCTCGTCGGTCATCCCCCACGCCCCGAACGGGACGCCGCCGGCGATCGACTTGCCGCAGGTGATCAGGTCGGGGGCCAGGCCCCAGGCCGCGGTCAGGCCGCCGGCCCCCACCACCTGGGTGTGGGTCTCGTCGATGGCCAGCAGCGTGCCCGCCTCGCGGGTCAGCCGGCGCAGCTCGGCGTGGAAGCCCGGGTCGGGCAGGATCAGCCCGAAGTTGTTGGTCAAGGCCGGCTCGGCCAGGACGACGGCGATGTCCCGCCGATCGAGGGCCGCGGCCAGTGCCACCAGGTCGTTGAGCGGAACGAGGACCGTGCCCGCCACGACGTCGGCGGCCACGCCGCGCTCTTCGGGCACCAGCCGGCCATCCGGATCGATCTCGACCAGCGCCTCGGCCAGGTGGCCGAGGTACTTGCCCTCGAACATCAGGACCTTGTCCCGGCCGGTCGCCACCCGGGCCACCCGGATCGCCTCGGTGTTGGCCTGGCTGGCGGACAGGGTGTACTGCCACTTCGGCAGTCCGAAGCGCCGGCCGAGCTCCTCGGATACGACGATCGCATCCTCGACCGGCAGCAGGAACTGGTGGCCGCTCGCGATCCGGGCGGTGACCACCCGCACGAGCGGCTCCGGGGCGTAGCCGCAGAACATCGACAGGTCGGCGATGTTGAAGTCGCTGTAGGTGTGGCCGTCGACGTCGGTGAAGCGGGCGCCACGGCCTTCGACCGCCCACATCGGCGGGTGGTGGTAGCTGCTCACGTGCCAGGCCATCGGCACCCCGTTGGGCATCACCCGTCGGCCGCGCTCGAGGAGGGCCAGGGAGCGGGGATGCTCAGCGGCGAACCGGGCGTCCTCGCGGTCCTTGAGCTCGCGCACTCGGCGCCGCTCGACGGTCGGCGGGCGGGCAGCCTCGGACCGGGGCAACGGCATCAACATGGGCGCAGGGTACAGGCCGGGATGTGCGACGATCCGGCGATGTGGCAGCTCGGCCTCCCGCCTCTCGAGATCGTCGCCCGGACCGCGATCGTCTACCTGATCTTCCTGGCCGCCCTGCGGATCTTCGGGAAGCGCGAGGTTGGCCAGTTCACCCTGTTCGACCTGGCCCTCGTCCTGCTCGCCGCGAACGCCCTCCAGCCGGCGATGACCGGCCCCGACCAGTCGATCCCCGGGGCGGCGATCATCATCGTCACGATCTTCTTCCTGAACGGCGTGGTGGCCCAGCTCCGGCGGCGGGTCCCGCTCGTCCGCCGCCTGCTCGAGTTCGAGCCGACCGTGATCGGCAAGGACGGTGCCTGGCTGACGGAGGCGCTCGATTCCCAGGGCCTCGACCCGGACGACCTGGGCGCGGCGCTGCGCGAGCACGGGCTCGACTCGATCAAGGAGATGAAGCTGGCTGTCCTCGAAGCGGACGGCTCGGTCAGCATCGTGCCCACCGACGGCAACGGCGTCCGGATCCGGGCCCGGCGGCGGCGCTACAAGCACCACGCCTGAGGCTCAGCCGGCAGGTCCAGGCTCGCCCCCAGCCGCCGCCAGGAATGGCTCAAGGCCGGCGTTCCAGCTGGGTCGCAGGTCACGATCGATGGCGTAGCCAGCGTAGCCCGGGCGGCTCGCCAACCAGCCCAGCCCGGCCCGGCCCATCGCGAAGGCCGCCGTTGCGTAGGCATCGGCCAGGGCCAGGCTCGGACCGACGACGGTCATGCTCAGGAGCTCGTCCGGGACCTTCCCCGTGCGGGGGTTGACGATGTGCCCGGCGCGTTCGTACAGGCCGGAGGTGGCCAGGGCCTGCCGGCCGCCCGTCGGCTGGGACCCGAAGGCCAGCCGGGCCGCGACCTGGTCGGCCTCGAGCGGATGGCGGATGCCCACGATCCAGGGCCGGCCGGCCTCGGGCACGCCACGCAGGATCACGTCGCCGCCGGCGTTCAGGGCGTAGTTGCGGGCACCGGCCGCCTCCAGGATGAAGGCGGCCTCCTCGACGGCCCAGCCCTTGACGTAGCCCGACGGATCGAGGCCACCCAGCAGACCCGGCCCGCGAACGTCGAAGTAGCCGTCGCTCTCCAAGCGCAGGGCCTCGCAGCGAGTGAGCACGAAACGGACGTCCGGCGGGCAGTCCTCGAGCTCGATCTCGGCCCGGGCCAGGCGGCTGACCTGGCTGCCCGGACGGTACGGGCTGAAGCGCGCATCGACATCGGTCAACCAGGCCAGGGCGTCGTCGACCGCGGCCTGGGGCAGATCCGGATCGCGCAGGTCGAGCCCGATCACCGTGCCCATCGTGGCCACGATCGTCGGCCGGCGCCGGGCGGGGGCCTCAACCATGGGCCTGGTCGAGCGCGCTCTGGAGCGACTGGGCATAGGCATCGCTGGTGTAGGTGGCACCCGAGACCGTGTCGATCTTCGCGTTCTGCGCCGCCAGGGCCTCGCCCTGCAGGATCGGGGCGACGTCCTGGGAGATGAAGCCCGATCGGCCGTGGCTGGGCATCTGGAGGGCCGTCACGGCGGTGATCTTGCCGCCGGTCAGGGTGATCTGGACCTGCACCTCGCCGAACGGATTCTCGACGGCCGACCCGGTGAACGTGCCATTGCCCTTGGTCGCGGCCGTGGTCGGCGCCGGCGTCGCTCCGGGGGCGCTCGAGCCGATCGCGACCGGGGCGGGGCTGTCGCCGACCGACGTGCCGCCGAGTGAGCCCGGATCAGTCGAGGCCTGCGGTGCCAGGGAGGCCAGGGCCGGGGCGCCGAGAGCCGAGCCGTTCTCCGCGGGCGTCTTGAAGCTGAACAGCAGGGCGAGGGCGATCGCCGTGATGACGATGGCGGCAACGGCACGTTTGGGCATGGTCGGCCTCAGAACTCGAAGCGTTCGAAGTGGATCTGGCGTCGCGGGATGCCCAGGGCCTGGAGGCCATCGCGGACCGCCTCCATCATCGCCGTGGGCCCGCACAGGTAGACCTCCCGCTCGCGGACGTCGGGCACCAGCTTGCGTAGCGCGGGCGGAGCGAGCGGGTCGGCGGGCATCGCCCGGGAGCCCCGCGCGCCGATCAGGTAATGGACGATCGCGCCCCGGGCGCGAGCCAGGTGGTCGAGCTCCTCGCGGAAGACGATGTCCCTGGGCCGGCTCGCCCGGTACAGCAGGGTCAGGTCGCCCGGATCGGCAGGCAGCTCCTCGAACAGCGCCCGGAGCGGGGCGATCCCGATCCCGCCGGCGATCAGCAGGACCCGGCGGTGCTTGCGCCGGGCGCCGGTCAGCAAGCCGTACGGGCCTTCGAGGTAGACCCGGGTCCCGACCGGCAGGGCGGCCATCGAGGTCGTGTCATCGCCCAGGTCCTTGACGGTCAGCCGGATCCAACGCCCATTGGGCGCGGCCGAGATCGAGAAGGGATGACCCCGCCACCAGCCATCCCGGCGCAGGAAGCGGACGATCACGAACTGGCCCGCCCGGATCGCGAAGCGATCCAGGTCGCGCCCGCCGAGGTAGATCGAGATCACGCCCGGCCCCTCGCGCTCGACGTTGACCACCCGGAAGCGGTGGCGCAGGGACTGGGCCAGCGGCTGGATGAAGCGGAAGACGAGGATCGCCGAGCCCGCAACCAGGTACAGGGCCAGCCAGTAGGCCCAGGCGATCGGGTCGTGAGCGAAGTCGGTGCCGGTCACCAGCTGGTGGCCGAGGCCCAGGGCGATCGCCAGGTAGGCGTAGAGATGGATCCCGTGCCAGGTCTCGTACGACAGGTGCCGCCGGGCGAGTCGGACCGAGCTGACCGCGACGACCACGAACAGGACCAGCGAGGCACCGGCCATCAGCATGAACTGGTAGGTCGTCAGGAGGGTCCACAGCTCGACGATCACGTTCGAGCCATCGGCCAGGGCGAAGCCGAGCGTGGTCAGGACGACGTGGCCGACGATCAGCCAGACACAGGTGAAGCCGACCCAGCGATGGGCGGCGGTCAGGGCGTCCTGGCCCACGACCTGCTCGAGCCACGGGCTGCGCGACATCAGGACGAGCTGGATCAGGGCCAGGTAGCCGCCCAGCAGGGCGGTCAGCTCGCCCCCGGCAATGAACCAGCCACTGGGCGAGTCGAGCAGGTCCAGCCCACCGTGACGCAGCCACATCGCCCCGATCAGCAGGCCGTTGCCGATCAGGACGGCCACGATCTCGCGGGTGCGCAGGGTCCAGCCCCGCGGCAGCGGGACGGCGCGCCGGCTACTGGTCATCGTGGTCATCGGCCCCAGCCTGGGGAAGGCGGCTGAGAACTGCCTGAGAGCTCGGCTGGTGATCGCCCATTTCAGCCTCGGGCCGGCGACGCGTCGCGGACCGGCAGCCGGACGTCGAAGCGCGCCCCGCCCTCGGCCCGGTTGACCACCACGATCTGGCCGCCGTGGCGCTCGACGATCCAGTGGGCGATCGCCAGGCCCAGGCCGGTCCCGCCGGCCGGAGCGCCGGGCGCCCGCCAGAACCGGTCGAAGACCCGGGGCAGGTCTTCCGGCCGGATGCCCGGGCCCTGGTCCTCGACCGACAGTTCGGTCGACCGGCCATCGCTCCTGACCGCGACCCGGACCTCGCCCCCGGCCGGGCTGTGCCGGATCGCGTTGTCGACCAGGATCGCCACCAGCTGGCGGAGCCGGACCGGGTCGCCGGTCACCGCGGCCGGCTCGGGATCGACCACGATCCGGACCTTCCGGTCGGCGGCCGGCTGGGCCAGCGTCGAGGCCGCTTCGCCCGCCAGGTCGCCCAGGTCGAGCGGCAGTTGGTCGAGCTCGATCGCGCCCGAATCGGAGCGGGCCAGCAGGAGCAGGTCCTCGACCAGGGTCGACAGCTGGTCGACCTCGGCGGTGATGTCCTCGAGCGCCTCGCCGACCGCCCCGACCGGCTCGGTCCGATGCCGGCCCAGGTACTCGACCGAGCTCCGGATCACGGTCAAGGGCGTCCGCAGCTCATGGCTCGCGTCGGCGGCAAACTCGCGCTGGCGACGGAGTGCCAGGCGCTGGCTGGCGAGCGACGACCGGATCGGGGCCAGGGCGCGCCGGGCATAGACCGCCCCGAAGGCGCTGGCTGCCGCAACGGCCAGCAGTCCGCCGAAGATCAGCACGTCGGAGATCACGTCCAGCGTCTTCTGCTCATCGGTCCGGTCCTGGACCACCTGGATCACGACCGGCCCGATCCGGCTCGAGGCGGTCACGCTCAGGATCCGGACCGGGACGTCCGCCAGCACCGCGTCCCGGACGTCGCGACCGGTCTGCCAGGCTGCGGCCACGGAGGCCACGTTGGGCAGGCCGCCCGGCACGCCGTCATCGAGGTCGCCGATCCGCTGGCCGGCGGCGGTCACCAGGACGGCGAACGTGCCCGACGATCCGCCACCGAAGATCAGGCCGGTCGGCGGGCCCTTGCCCGGGTCATCGCTGCCACCCAGGAATTGCTTGAGCGATGCTGCCCGGGCATCGAGCTGGGTCACTCCGGTCGTCTCGAGCGAGCTGGCGACGCGGACGTAGAGGAGGGCGCCGAGGGCCAGCAGGATCAACAGGGTCGTCCCGCCGCTGAACAGGACGAGCCGCCAGCGGACGCCCCGGACAAGGCGGGCGTCGCCCTTGCGGGCTTGCTGGTCCACCCAGTCCTCGCTGCCCGTGATCCGCTCCGAGGTGGGTTGCTCAGTCATGGGCGAGGCGATAGCCGATTCCCCGGACCGTCTCCAGCTGGCGGCTCGCCGAGCCCAGCTTCGTGCGCAGGTAGTGGACGTAGGCATCGACCGCGTTGGGGGTGACCGCCACGCTGAATGGCCAGGCCTGGTCGAGGAGCTGGTCCCGGCTGAGGGTCTGGCCGGCGTGCCGCAGGAGGCACTCGAGGAGCGAGAACTCGCGCGGGCTGAGGTCGACCGGATCGCCGCCGACGGTCACCCGGCGAGCCGTCTCGTCGAGCTCGATCAAGCCGGCGACCAGCTTCGGCTCGGCCCGCCGGGTACCGGCGGCTCCCCGTCGCGACAGGGCCCGCAGGCGGGCCGACAGCTCCTCGAAGGCGAACGGCTTGACCAGGTAGTCGTCGGCCCCCGCGTCCAGGCCGCCGACCCGGTCGCCGACCGTGTCCCGGGCGGTGAGCATCAGGATCGAGACATCGGCCCCGGCCGCCCGGATCCGGCGAGCGACCTCCAGGCCGCTGACGTCGGGCAGGCCGACATCCAGGATCAGGGCATCGATCCCGGTCGATCCAGTCGCCAGCTCGACCGCCGTCGCGCCATCGGCCGCGACCTCGACCACGTGCTGGTCCTCCTCGAGCAGCCGCTTGAGGAGGCGGCGCAGGCGCTGGTCATCTTCGACGACGAGAAGGTGCATCGCCCGCCCATTCGATCCCGGGAGCCGCGCACATCACGGCAATCCCACAGTCCGTTGTACGCCCCCATTCTGAGAACTCCCTGAGAGAATCGGTCGTCTGGTCCCGGCCGGCCCGGGGACGGCCGTCGCGGTCGATGCCCGCCGCGGTATCGTGTCGTCCTGATTGCGGGCGCCGCCAGGCGTCCCGTTGAGAGCCAGAACGGAGGTCCACCGTGGGTGACAAGACGCCGAAGCGGCCACCGAAGCCGAAGAAGCCGAAGGCTCCGTCGGCCGGGGCCTGAGCGCCCCAATCCAGGAGGATCCAGGAACACGCATGAGCGGACTGCCTGAGCGGGCCAGGGTCGTCGTGATCGGCGCCGGAATCGTCGGCAACAGCATGGCCTACCACCTGGCCCGGCTCGGCTGGCGGGACATCGTCCTGATCGACAAGGGGACCCTCCCCAACCCCGGCGGATCGACCGGTCATGCGTCGAACTTCATCTTCCTGACCGACCACTCCAAGGAGATGACGGCGTTCACCTTGGACAGCGTGCGCCAGTACAAGGAGCTCGGAGTCTTCACCCAGAGCGGCGGGATCGAGGTCGCCCGGACCCCGGAGCGGATGGAGGAGTTCAAGCGCCGGCTCGCCTCCGCCCACTCGTGGGGCATCGAATCCGAGCTGATCAGCCCGGCTCGAATCAAGGAGCTCGTGCCGTACATCGAGGAGTCGATCCTGCTGGGCGGCTTCTACACCCCCGGGGTCGGGGTGGTCGACTCGCTCCGGGCCGGGACCCTGATGCGCGAGGCGGCCGTCGAGCTGGGTGCGCTCACGATTTCGGCCCAGACCGAGGTCACCGGGATCGACGTCGTCGACGGCCACGTCAGCGGCGTGCGGACGGACAAGGGCAACGTCGCGGCCGAGACCGTGGTGATCGCCTGCGGGATCTGGAGCCCCCGGATCGCCCGGATGGCGGGCGCCTCGATCCCCCTCAGCCCGGCCGTCCACCAGATGATCAGCGTCGGCCCGGTACCCGGCTTTGCCGAGACCGTCGGCGAGATCACCTTCCCGATCGTGCGCGACATGGACACCAACATGTACGAGCGCCAGCACGGCGGCGACCTGGAGGTCGGCTCCTACGCCCACCGGCCGATCCTGATGTCGCCCGACGAGATCCCCTCGATCGCCGAGTCCGCCCAGTCACCCAGCGAGCTGCCCTTCACCGATGACGACTTCGACCTGCAGATGGAGCAGGCCCTCGAGCTGGTGCCCGAGGTCCTGCGCGACGAGCGGGTCGGCGTCCGCTATGCGATCAACGGCCTCCTGTCGCTGACCCCCGACGGGATGCCGATCCTGGGTGAGACCGCCGAGGTCCGCGGCCTGTGGTCGGTGGCCGCGGTCTGGATCAAGGAGGCGCCGGGGATCGCCAAGGCGGTCGCCGAGTGGATGACCCACGGCGCGCCCGAGATCGACCCGCACTCGTCCGACGTCGCCCGCTTCTATGACCACCAGCGGGTCGCCGCCCATATCGACGCCCGGAGCGCCGAGGGCTTCAACAAGACCTACGGGATCGTCCACCCGATGGAGCAATGGAGCTCCAATCGGGACGTCCGACTGAGCCCGATCAACATCCGCCAGCGCGAGCTGGGGGCGGTCTTCTTCGAAGCCGCCGGCTGGGAGCGGCCGTTCTGGTACGGCGCCAACGAAGCGCTGCTGGCCGAGTACGGCGAGCGGGTGATGCCCCGCGCGGCCGAGTGGGAATCGCGCTGGTGGTCGCCGATCGTCAACGCCGAGCACCTCGCGCTGCGCGATCGGGTGGGAATGGTCGACCTGGCGGCCTTTGCGATCTTCGACGTCGATGGGCCGGGCGCCACCGACTACCTCCAGGGCCTGGTCGTCAACCAGGTCGACCTCAAGCTCGGCCGGGTGATCTACACGCCCCTGCTCAACGCAGCCGGCGGGATCGTCGCCGACCTGACGATCATCCGGCTCGGCCCCAACCACTACCGGGTGGTGACCGGCGGCGGGATGGGCATGCGCGACAAGAAGTGGTTCACCGACCACCTGCCAAGTGATGGCTCAGTCCAGGTCCACGACCTGACCTCGGCCCTGTACACGATCGGCGTGTGGGGCCCGAGGGCCCGCGAGCTGGTCCAGTCGGTGACCAGCGCCGACCTCTCGAATGCCGCCTTCCCGTTCGGCACGGCCCAGACCGTTGACATCGGCGGAGTCCGGACCCTGATGTCCCGGATCTCGTATGTCGGCGAGCTGGGCTGGGAGATCTACGCCCCGATGGAGCAGGGCCTCCGGCTGTGGGACACCCTCTGGGCGGCCGGCCAGCCACTGGGCGTGGTCGCGGTCGGGATCGGCGTCTACGCCACGACCGGCCGGCTCGAGAAGGGCTACCGGGCCCACGGCAACGAGCTCGAGCTCGACTTCAACCTGGTCGAGGCGGGCATGGCCCGGCCGACGGTCAAGGACGCCGACTTCGTGGGCAAGGCCGCCTACCTCGCCCAGCGGGCCGTCCCGCCGGCCGCGATCCTGTGCACCCTGACCGTCGATGATCCGACCTCGTCGAGCGGGGTCAAGCGCTACATGCTCGGGCGTGAGCCGGTCACCCGGCCCGACGGCACCTTCCTGGTCGATGCGAAGGGCCGCCGCGCGTACGCGACGAGCGCCGGCTCCGCGCCCTCGATCGGCAAGCACCTCCTGCTCGCCTACCTGCCGCCCGAGGCCGCCGTCGAGGGCACGAAGCTGGCCGTCGAGTATTTCGGCGAGCGCTACCCGGTGACGGTCGCGGTTGTCGGCAGCACGCCGATCTTCGACCCGGAGAACTCGCGGATCCGGGCGTGAACATCCTGGTCGCCGTCAAGCGGGTCCCCGAGACCGGCGGGCGGGTGACCCTGACCGCCGATGCCCGGGAGATCGACACCCGCTACCTTGGGTTCACGGTCAGTCCCCACGAGGAGTGCGCGACCGAAGAGGCCGTCCGCCTGATCGAGGCGAACGGCGGCAGCTCGACCGTCCTGACCCTCGGGCCCGAGTCCGCGGCCGACCAGCTCCGGGCGGCGCTGGCGATCGGGATCGACCGGGCGATCCTGCTCCAGACCGACGGCCAGGACTGGGATCCGGTCTCCACCGCCGCCGCGATCGTCGAGGCGATCCGGGCCGAGGCCGCGGCCGGCAGCAGCTACGACCTGCTCCTGTTCGGCAACGAGGCCGCGGATTCGGGCGACTTCCAGGTCGGGATCCGGGTCGCCCTGGCGCTCGGCCTGCCATGCGTCAGCGGGGTCAAGTCGCTCGACATCAAGGACGGCGTGGCAACCGCCCGGCGCGAGGCCGCCGGCGGCTGGGAGGTCTTTGAGGTGTCCCTGCCCGCCGTGGTCGCGGTCCGCGAGGGGATCAACCTGCCCCGCTATCCGTCGGTCCCCGGCCGCCTGCGAGCGAAGAAGAAGGAGATCGAGACCACGGTCCTCGCGCCGCCGACGGGCGGGACCGGGCCGGCCGCCGCCGGGATCACCGGACCCGACAAGATCCGCCTGCGCCTGCCGGCCGAGACCGAGGGCCGGGTCGAGATCCTGGGCAGCGGCGCCGACGCCGCGCCCGCGGTGGTCGATGTCCTCGTCCGGATCGGGGTCCTGGCCGGATGATCCTGGCCTTCGTCGAGCAGGATGGCGGCCGGCCGGACCGCTCGTCCCTCGAGGCCCTCACCTTCGCGCGGCGGACCGCCGCGTCGCTGGGGGTCCCGCTGGGCGCCGTCCTCTTCGGGCCGGGCGCGGCCCAGGCAGCGGCGGCCCTTGGCGCGTTCGGGGTGAGCTCGGCCTGGGTCGTCGAGCCGGCCGGCCTCGACGGCTATGCGCCGGCCGCCTGGGGACGGGCCGTGGCCCAGGTCGCGTCGGTCTCGTCGCCGGCGATCGTCCTCGCCGCGGGGAACGACCGCGGCCAGGAGGTCCTGGCCTACGCGGCCACGATGGCCGGGGCGCCGATGGCCGCCAACTGCGTCGAGCTGCGGCCCGGGGCCCTGTTCGAGGTGACCCGCCAGCGCTGGGGCGGCAGCCTGCTTGAGGATGCCCGGCTCGATGGCCCGGTCCGCTTCGTCACGATTGCCGAGCACGCCACGCCGCCCGAGGAGGCGGCCGCCCCGTCCCTGGTCAGGATTGAAGCGTTCACGCCGACCCTGACGGATTCGGATCTCCGGGTGCGGGTCGTGGCCCGGGTGGCGCCCGAGGCGGGCAAGGTCTCCCTGGCCGACGCCCGGGTCGTGGTCGGTGGCGGCCGCGGCGTGGGCGGGGCCGAGGCGTTCAGCGAGCTCGAGGAGCTGGCCGGCCTCCTCCACGGCGCCGTCGGCGTGTCGCGGGTCGTGACCAGTGCCGGCTGGCGGCCGCACAGCCAGCAGGTCGGCCAGACCGGGACCCGAATCGCGCCCGACATCTACATCGCCTGCGGGATCAGCGGCGCGATCCAGCACATCGTCGGCTGCAAGGCTGCCAAGGCGATCCTCGTGATCAACACGGATCGCGAGGCGCCGATCATGTCCCGGGCGGCCTACGCCGTGATCGGCGACCTGCACACGGTCGTCCCCGCGATCAGCGCCGAGATCAGGCGTCGCGAGGCGCCGTAGCGCCGGGTTCGGATTCGGCCAGGCCGGCCCGGGCGAAGGCCAGGATCGCGTCGCGGTCCATGGTGCGACCCACGCGATAGGCCCGCTCGAACGCCTCGGGATCGAGCCGTGAACGCGCCTCGTCGGCGGCGGTCGGCATCCGGAGCATGTCGACCTGGGCGATCGCCACGCGCGAGGCCTCGGTCATGGCGTCGAGGGCTCCGGCGATCGTGGCCGTCCGCTCGGCATGGCCGCCTTCGGCCTCGATCAGCGCCGCGCTGGCCAAGGCCGAGGCCGCGCTGGTCAACGTCCCGCTGCTCTCCGCCAGCGGAAGGGCCTCGCGGATCGAGGCGCGCGCCGAATCCAGGTGGCCGGCGAGGGCCTGGAACGTCGCCAGCAGGCTGAGGTCCTCGCCGAGGCGCACGAGATGACCGCGCGCGCGTTGGGCGGCCACGGTCGATCGGAGGAGCTCCTCACCGGCCGTCAGCTCGCCGGCCCGCAGGAGGGCCGGGACGAGAGCCTCCTGGGTGTCGATCACGCCAGCTTCGTCGCCCATCTCCTGGTACAACGCGAGCGCCTTCGCATGGTGCGCCCGCTGGGTCGGGAAGTCGCCCTGGATCATCGAGATGAAGCCAAGGTTGTAGTGGGCTTCGGCGGTGCCTGACGACTCAGCCAGGGCCTCGTTGATAGCGAGGGCCTCGCTCCAGAACTTCGCCGCCGCGTCGAAGTCGCCGAGCCAGTAGACGATTCCCCCGGCCCCATTCAATCCGACAGCCCGGTCCCGATCCGACGCGGCGGTGACCGGCTGGCGGAGCAGCTCCTCGATCGCAGCCCGGCCCTCGCTGAGATGGCTGCCCTGGTACCAGAAGCGCCAGGCCAGACCCATGATCCGGAGCCCGAGCCCGGGCTCGCCGGCCTCGACCGACCAGTGGACCGCGGCGCGCAGATTGGCGTGGTCGGCCTCGAGGCGGCTGACCCAGCGCACGACATCTGGCCCAGCAAGCGGCTTGACCATCCGCTCGGCCAGCCCAGCGAAGTAGGTCGCATGGCGGCGGGCAAGGTCGTCGCGTTCTCCGGAGGCTTTCAGAAGCTCGAGCCCGAACTCGCGGATCGTGGCCAGGTACCGGAAGCGCGGCTCGTCGTCCGCACCCGGCTCGGATCGGACGAGGCTCTTGTCGGCGAGCGAGGCCAGGACGTCGAAGACCTCCGGTTCGAGATCTCCGCTCACGGCACACACGGCCTCGGCCGCTTCGAGTGACCAACCGCCGACAAAGATCGCCGCGCGCCGGAAGACCGCCTGCTCCGCTGCCGTTAGCAGGTCGTAGCTCCAGGCAATCGCGCCGCGCAACGTGCGCTGGCGTTCGGGCACGTCCCGCTCGGCGCTCGCGAGCAAGCCCAGGCTCGATCGCAGGCGGTCCCGGATCGCCTCCGGCGAGAGGACCTTCACCCGCGCGGCCGCGAGCTCGATGGCGAGGGGCAGGCCGTCCAGACTGGTGCAGATCGCCACGATCGCGGAGGCGTTGCTTCGGTCGAGTACGAAGGCCGGCACGACCGCCCGGGCTCGGGCGACGAAGAGCGCGATCGCCTCGGATTTGACGAGCTCGGCCGGGTCGAGCGGTCCATCGCCCGGGCCGGGCAGTCCGAGCGGGGGGATCGGCAGCTCCTGCTCCCCGTGGAGGTGGAGGGTCTCCCGGCTCGTCACGAGGACATGGAGTCCCTCTGACGCTGTCAGCAGCTCGCCGACGAGTGGCGCCGCCGCGACGATCTGCTCGAAGTTGTCGAGGACGAGGAGCACCCGCCGGTCGGCCAGGTGGCCGCGCAGAAGGCTGACGGCATCGGCCGTCGGGGACTGCTCCAGCCCGATTGCGCCGACGATCGTCGCGGCCAGCAGGTCCGGATCGCTGAGCGGGGCAAGACGGACGAAGTAGACCCCGTCCGGGAAATCACCCAGGAGCTCGGCGGCGGACGCCAGCGACAAGCGGGTCTTGCCCGTGCCGCCCGGCCCGGTCAGGGTCACCAGGCGCACCGTGCGGACCAGCTCCACGACTTCGCCCACCTCGCGCTTCCGGCCGATGAAGCTGGTCAGGCTGGCCGGCAGGTTGGTTGGCGTCTCGAGGCTTCGGGGCGGTCGCGGATCGTCGTCGAGGCCGGCGATGACCAGGCGACCGAGTGCCTCGGGCTGGTCGAGGTCCTTGAGCCGGTGCCGTCCAAGGTCGAGGAGACTGAGGCCGGCGGGCAGGCTCGACTCGGTTAGCGCACGGGTCGTGGCCGAGATGAGGATCTGGCCGCCGTTGGCGGCCGCGCCGATCCGGGCCGCCCGATGGACGTCGAGGCCGACGTAGCTGTCGCCGCCGAGCCGGCCCTCGCCGGTGTGCAGGCCAACCCGGACGCGGATGCCCGCCGACCCGGCTTCCGGGGGCCAGGTGGCGGCTCGGATGGCTCGCTGCGCGGCGGCCGCGGCCGCGACCGCGTCGACCGCGCTCGGGAAGACCGCGAAGAAGCTGTCGCCCTCGGTCGAGATCTCGGTCCCGCCGTTCGCCGCGAAGACCGACCGCCAGATGGCCTGCTGGGCCTCCAGCGTCGTCCGCCAGCGATCAGTGCCCAGCGCCTGGGCGAGACGGGTCGAGCCCTCGACGTCGCTGAACAGGAAGGTGACCGTGCCAACCGGCAGCTCGGGGGCCATCGGCTACGAGCTCCCCTCGAGCGGCTTGCCTGCCTTGAGCGAGAAGAACAGCGGCAGCTGGCCGGCCGTCCCGGGTGGCAGGCGCCAGCGCCCGTCAGCGCTCTCGACCAGGAAGTCGACCGGCCACTCGACGAAGTCGAACTCGTGCAGGAACTCGATACGCAGCCCGGCATCGATCAGGGCCGTGACGATCTCGCCCAGGGAGTGGTCCCAGCCGTGCCCCATGAGGCCCTCGGTCGGCGCCGATGGATCGGCATACGAGCCATGAACCTCGAACCGGATCGCCTCGCGATGGCTCCAGTACGGGTAGACCAGCTTGAGCTCGCCCGGCGCGACTCCCTCGTCCTCGAAGACCTGGACCACCGGATGGACCTCCGTCATGTGGAAGAAGCCTCCGGGTTTCACGAAGTGCGCGACGACTCGCGCCCAGCCGGCGATGTCGGGCAGCCAGCCGAGGACGCCCTTGGACGTGTAGACGACGTCGAACTGGCCGTCGAGCTCGGCCGGCAGGTCGTACAGGTTGGCCTGCACGAAGGTCGCCGGGATTGCGAGCTCCGCAGCGAGGCTGCGCGCCGTGGCGATCCCTTCCGACGAGAAATCGGCGCCCGTGACCGTCGCCCCGAGACGGGCCCACGACAGGCTATCGAGGCCGAAGTGGCACTGGAGGTGGAGAAGGGTCTTGCCCTCGACCGAACCAACTTCGTCAAGCTCATAGTCGGAGATCCGGATCGGGTTGCGGCCGTCCCGGAACGAGTCGACGTCATAGAACGCGGACGCCCGGTTGATCTTCGTCCAGGCGTTCCACAGGTCGCGATTGGCCAGGAGGGCGTCGTCCATCGCGCTGAGAGTACCGCCCCGATCAGGCCAGCCGCTTCTCGAACCAGTGCTGGGCATAAGGCTCGGTGTTGAAGGCCGGGACCTCGTCGAAGCCGCTCTTGCGATACAGGGCGATTGCCTCGGCCAGGGTCCCGTTCGTCTCGAGGCGGAGGATCTCGACACCCGCGCTCCGGGCGCGCTCCTCCAGCT
This sequence comes from uncultured Chloroflexia bacterium, assembly GCA_963735455.1. Classification (GTDB taxonomy): domain Bacteria; phylum Chloroflexota; class Limnocylindria; order Limnocylindrales; family CSP1-4; genus Palsa-1033. The sequence continues at coordinate 412,058 of CAVTKZ010000004.1, read as the reverse complement.
CGGCCAGGATCCGGCGGCCCAGCCCGAGGCCGCGCGCTCCGGGTGCGACCCACATCCGCTTCAGCTCGGCCGGCGCGCCGGGATGGAGCTTGAGGGCGCCGCAGCCAACCGGCCGGTCCGCCGTCCGGGCGATCAGGAAGAGGCCGGCCGGCGGGGTCAGCTCGCTGCGATCCGCGGAGATGCTCAGGGCCGGATTGAAGCCGCCCGGGAACCGGGCATTCAGCTCGGCGAAATACTGCTCGACGCACCATTGCGCGTCCGCCGAGCCGGGGTCCTCGACCATGAACTGGACGGAGGTGGAGCGGGAGACGAGGTTCGAACTCGCGACATTCAGCTTGGAAGGCTGACGCTCTGCCAACTGAGCTACTCCCGCCTGGGCTGGCCAGGACGACACGCTACCACGGCGTGCGCGCCCTCGGCCATGGTCCGATTACCGGCCCGAGATCGGGCGCGCCGCGCGGATCGGCAGCATGAACGCCAGGGCGGCATAGACCAGCAGGAAGCCGCCGGCCGTGACGGCCGTCGCGAGCAGGAACAGGGCTCGAACCCAGTTGACATCGATCTCGGCGTAGGCGGCCAGCCCATTGCACACGCCGGCAATCTGCTGGCCCTCCCGGATCCGCTCGAGGCGGCGATCACGCTGCGGGACCGGGCTGTCGGCCGTCGGGGTGATCGGCAGGACAAAGGCCAGCAGGATGTAGAGCACTGCGACGATGCCCGCGGTCAGGACGGACGCGGCGAGGAATCCGAGGCGCACCCAGCTGACGTCCAGGTCGGCGTACGCGGCGATGCCGGTGCACACGCCGGCGAGCTGCTTGCCCGCCCGGATCCGGTGGAGGCTCCGCAGCCGGCGCGGGAGCAGGCCCGCACCCGGCCCCTGGTCGCCTTCGCCGTCGGCCTCGACCCCGCCGATCTCCTCGACGATCGCCTCGATGTCGGTGGCGGTGACCACCCGGTCCTCGGAGCCGAGGGCGGCCACGAGCTTGTCCCCGACGGAGCGCTCCAGGTCACCCAGGACCTCCACCCGATCGGAACCCTGCGGCAACCGCCCCGCCGCCCGATCGAGATAGCTCGAGAGCAGGTCATATGCGTCACCATCGAGTCGGAACTGCTCGCTATGCCCGTTCAGGCTGATGACGGCCGTCTTATCCATGATTCACCTTCCCAGTTCGTCGATGAGTGAGGTCAGCGAGGCCCAATACGCTCGGAAATGCGCGAGCTGGGCTCGTCCTGCGTCGGTCAGGCGGTAGTACTTGCGCGGCGGCCCCGCCGCCGACTCACGCCAGTCGTAGTCGAGCAGGCCCTCGCTCCGCATCTTGCTCAGCAGCGGGTAGAGGGTCCCCTCGCGGGTGGCGAAGTCGGTCGTGGCCAGGCGCCCCAGGATGTCCGCCACATAGACGTCGCCCGCCGAGACGATCTCGAGGATCAGGAACTCCAGGAGTCCCTTGCGCAGCGGCCCAAGCTTTGAGTCTTGCATTGGCTCTACTACCTTTCTAGCCCAAGGTAGCAGGCTGCGGCACGGCCTGTCAAGAGGCAGTCAAGCCCTGGGGTCGAGAATCGGGGACAAGGAAAGAGCCCCGGGTGACCCGGGGCTCTTCTCGTATGCGAAGGACTGCCCACGGGCCTCAGCCCGGGGAAAGCCCCCCGTTGCAGATGTCGATCGGGCTGCCCGTTGGGTCGCCGGCAGCGTTGAGCATCTGGAGCTCTGCGCCGCCGTTTCCGCCACACCTTGAGGTGTCACTCGACGGAATTGAGGTCATCGTGACCGAGGTCCCGTTGACTCCAGCGGCACCGGCCGCGCCCGGGGCCCCGTCGGCTCCGGCTGGTCCTGCGGGGCCAGTTGCGCCGGCGGCTCCGGCGGAACCGCTCGTCCCGTCAGCGCCCGTGGCTCCGCGAGCCCCATCGGCTCCGACGGCACCTGCTGCTCCGGTTGCTCCCGTTGCTCCGGTGGCGCCCATCGCGCCTGGAGCACCAGTGGCTCCAGCAGCTCCGGGAGATCCGGTTGCGCCGGTTGCGCCATTGGTTCCGTTCGTTCCGTTGGTCCCCGCGGTACCCCGTGCGCCGGCGGCGCCAGGAGCGCCTGAGGCGCCGGTGGCGCCGGTGTCGCCGGTAAGGCCCTGCTCACCCTGCGGTCCTTGCGGTCCGACTGGACCTCCCGGATCGCCCGTCGCACCCTGGGGACCGGTGTCGCCCTGGACGCCCTGTGCTCCAGTGGGTCCGGCCGGCCCGGTGCTGCCAGTGGCGCCATCGCTGCCGTTGGTGCCATTGGTGCCGTCGAGGCCGGGCGAGCCCATCGGACCGGCAGCGCCGGTTGCTCCGTCAGCGCCGTCCTGGCCGTTGGATCCATTGCTGCCATCGAGGCCGTTGGTGCCGTTGGTTCCGTCGATGCCCGGGGCACCGTTGGTTCCGTCGATGCCGTTGGTGCCGTTGGTGCCGTTGCGATGCCCGGGGCACCATCCTGACCGTTTTGGCCATCGATGCCGTTGGTGCCGTTGGTTCCGTCGGTGCCCGGGGCACCATCCTGGCCGTTTTGGCCGTCGATGCCGTTGGTGCCGTTGGTTCCGTCGGTGCCAGCGGCGCCCGGGGCACCATCCTGACCGTTTTGGCCATCGATGCCGTTGGTGCCGTTGGTTCCGTCGATGCCCGGGGCACCGTCGGTGCCAGGTGCACCGTTGTTACCATCGATGCCGTTGGTTCCATCGGTGCCAGCGGCGCCCGTCGGACCGGCAGCGCCGGTCGATCCCGTTGCGCCGGTTGCGCCCGGTGCGCCAGTGGCCCCAGCTGAACCGGTCGCTCCGGTAGGCCCTGCGGCGCCGGTGGCTCCTGCGGGTCCGCGTGCGCCAGCCGCACCCGGAGCGCCCGAGGCGCCGGTGTCACCGGTGTCGCCGGTGATGCCCTGGGGACCCTGAGGACCCTGGGGCCCAACCGGTCCACCTGGATCGCCCTGGGGACCCGTAGGTCCTGTCGGACCGGTGGCGCCATCGACGCCGTTGGTCCCGTTCGTTCCGTTCGTCCCCGCGGCGCCGGTAGCGCCCATCGGGCCGGCGGCGCCGGTCGCGCCTACTGCGCCGTCGACTCCGTTCGTGCCGTTCGTTCCGTTCGTGCCCGCGGCACCGGTAGCTCCGGGAGCTCCGGTGGCACCGGGTGCGCCGTCAATCCCGTTGGCTCCGGCGGCGCCCGTCGGGCCAGCGGCCCCGGTTGCGCCGGTGGCTCCGGTTGCGCCAGCCGCGCCCGGTGCGCCGACTGAACCGGTTGCGCCAGTTGCTCCGTCTGTGCCATTCGTTCCTGCGGCGCCCGTCGGCCCAGCGGCCCCAGTTGCGCCCGTGGCTCCGGTCGCGCCGGTGGCTCCTGCGCCACCCGCCGCACCGTTGGTACCCGCGGCGCCGGTAGCGCCGGCGGCTCCGTCATTGCCCGCAGCGCCCGTGGCGCCGTTGGTGCCCGCTGCGCCCGTTGCGCCGGCGGCTCCAGGGGCGCCGGCTGCGCCATTGGCTCCGGCAGCGCCAGTCGTCCCGGTCGCTCCAGCGGCTCCAGTAGCGCCCGTGGCGCCATTCGTGCCATTCGTGCCGGCAGCGCCGTTGGCGCCGACCGCGCCCGTGGCACCGGTCGCGCCGACCGCGCCAGTGGCCCCCGGGGCGCCGTCAATGCCATTCGTGCCATTCGTGCCGGCAGAGCCGGCGACGCCATTCGCGCCGACTGCACCCGTGGCACCCGTCGAGCCCGCTGCGCCGGTGGCTCCGGTCGAGCCCGTCGCGCCGTCCGCTCCGACTCCGCCAGCGGCGCCCGTCGCGCCGGCAGCACCCGTGGCGCCCGCCGGTCCGACAGCTCCAGCCGCTCCGGTTGCGCCAGCGCCGCCCGTCGCGCCGGCCGGTCCGGCCACACCAGTGGCTCCGGTCGCGCCTGCGGCGCCGTTGGTTCCGTCGGTTCCGTCGGTTCCGTTGGTTCCGTTGGTTCCGTTGGTTCCGTTGGTTCCGCCGCCAGGTCCGGCCGGGCCGGTCGCGCCCGTCGCGCCCCGGCTCCCGTTGAAGCCGTCCGCGCCGTCGGCGCCGTCGGCGCCGTCCTTGCCATTCGTGCCGTTGGCACCATTGGCGCCGTTCCCGCCCGCCGGGCCACGCTGGCCGGTCGCGCCAGGCGAGCCGGCTGGGCCGGCCGCTCCGGCGACGCCCGTATTCGAGATCAACCTCGTTGACCCGAATCCGAGAAGGATTACGAGAACCGCGATGACCCCTGCCAGGAGCAGGTTTCTCACGGAATTAGATGAACGCATCCGTTTCCCCCCAGGATCTCTCGGCTCGCCCTAACGTCTCGTCGGCCATGGAACTCCCCGGATCGTGGCAGACGAACAAGCCGCCCGGCCGTATCCGGAAGTCCGCGGACCCGGTGCGTTCTGCAAGCACGTTTGAGCGTGGGCGGCAGGCACCGGTCCGGACGGATTGCGGTGGGTCCGTGGCAGACTAGGGCGGAGATGACGAGATGACGATCCGGGCCATCCAGCCTGGCGAAGGTCCGACGATCGTGGCCGCCGGCCACCTTTTTGACTCCCCGCCCGACCTGGCGACGGCCGAGCGCTTCCTCGGCACCCCCGGCCACCATCTCCTGATGGCCTTCGAGGACGACTCGCCGGCCGGCTTCGTCAGCGGCGTTGAGCTGACCCACCCGGACAAGGGCACCGAGATGTTCCTGTACGAGCTGGCCGTCGATGAGCCATTCCGGCGGCGCGGGATTGGCAAGGCGCTCGTCGGCGGGCTGCTCGAGATCGCCCGGGCGCAGGGCTGCTACGACATGTGGGTCCTGACCGACAACGACAACGACGCGGCCCTCGCGACGTACCGGTCGAGCGGCACGGCTGACGAGTCGAGCCATGTGATGCTGACCTGGGAGCTGCCGCCCGCCAAGGCCCGGCCGTGAGGCTGCGCGGGACCTGGTACATCGTGCCGACGCCGTTCGATTCGGGCGGCGCCGTCGATCTTGCCAGTCTCGGCCGGCTCGTTGAAGCTGTTCTTGCCTGGGGCGTCGACGGCCTGACGGTCATGGGCGTGATGGCCGAGCCCGGCACCCTCAGCGCCGCGGAGCGGGCGGCCGCCCTGCGGACCATCTTCGAGGCGAGCGCCGGGCGGCTGCCGATCGCCGTCGGCTGCTCGGGCAGCGCCGTCAGTGCGACCCTCGAGCTGGCCGGCCAGGCCCGCGAGCTGGGCGCCTGCGCAGCGATGGTCGCTGCTCCCCCGCTCTTTCGGAACCTCGACCAGCTGCCCGACTATTTCCGCCAGGCGGCGGGCGCCGGCTTGCCCCTGGTCATCCAGGACGAGCCGAACGCGACGGGCGTCGTGATCCCGGTCAGCATCCTCCTCGCTGCCGCGAGCGCCAGCGGCAGCCGGACGATGAAGATCGAGGACCCGCCCACGCCGTACAAGATCGGCCGGCTGCTGGCGGGCAACTCCGAGCTCGACATCTTCGGCGGGCTGGGTGGCGTCTCGGCGCTGGGCGAGCTGGGCCGGGGCGCCTGCGGCACGATGACCGGCTTTGCTTACCCCGAGATTCTGCGGGCCGTCCGCGAGCGCGTCGAGGCCGGCGACCGGCGCGCTGCCGGGCTCGTCTTCGATCGCTACCTGCCCTTGATCCAGTACGAGGCGCAGCCGGTGATCGGCCTCGGGATCCGCAAGGAAGTCCTCCATCGCCGGGGCATCTTCGCCACGAGCCGCACCCGCGGTCCGTCACCGACCCTGGATGCGACCACTCTCGCCGAGCTTGACGACCTGTTCGACCGCCTCGGCATCAAGCCCGGGCCCGAGGCCTACCATCCGGCCTGACGGTGCCCATTCCGGGACTGCAGAATAGGCGCCCGGGCCGGGCCGCAGAATTGGCGCCCAGCCGATCCGCAACTGGAGGGACCCACTTGAGCCCACTCGCCACGATCTTCCTGTTCCTGCACGTGATGGGCGCGATCGCCGCCTTCGGGCCGTCGTTCACGCTGCCGATCATCGCCAGCCAGTCGCGGGCGATGCCCTCCGGCGCGTTGTTCGGGCTGAAGCTGACCGACATGATCGAGCGCCGCCTGATCATCCCGCTCGGTCTCTTTCAGGCAGTGACCGGGATCGGCCTGATCTGGACCGTCGGCTTCGACGTGATCGCGGCCCACTGGTTGCTGGCCGGAATCATCCTGTACGTGATCGCCATCAGCTTCGCGATCCTGGTCCAGGCGCGGACGGTCGAGTCGATGATCCATCTCGTCGAGTCGGCGCCGGCGCCGGCGCCAGGCACCCCGCCCGGCCCGCCGCCACCAGCCTTTCTGGCCCTCGCCGCGCGGGCCCAGAACGGGGGCATCTTCCTGACCGTCCTGCTCGTCCTGATCGTCTTCTTCATGGCGGTCAAGCCGCAGTTCTAGGTCGCCGACGCCCAGATGTCGGTGAGGGTGTAGCCAGTCGGGAACGGGTCGTCGGGCGCCACGACGTACTGGGCGAAGCCGGTGATCCAGGCCCGGCCGCTGATCGTGGGGATCACCGCCGGGTAGTCGCCGACCTTGGTCTGGGCGACCAGCCGGCCGGTGAAGGTTGTGCCCAGGATCCCCTCGTGGACGAAGGGCTGGTCCAGGCCCAGCCGTCCCCGGGCGTGCTCGCAGGCCATCTTGGCGCTGGTGCCGGTGCCGCACGGCGAGCGATCGATCGCGCCGGTCCAGCTCTCGGGCCGGTCCCAGGAGGCCTGGCCGGTCGACACGATCACCGCGTTGCGACGGGCCGAGCCGGGGGCATGGGCCGGGCCCGAGATCTGGGCGATCGTCACGCCGGTCGTCAGCTCGGGGTTCACCGGGTGGCGGACGGGCAGCTGCTCCTGGGCCGCCAGCTTGACCATCTCGCCGATTCGGACGATGTCATGCGCCTCGTCGGGCGTGATCCGCAGGCCGAACCGTTCGGCGTCGGCGATCACGTAGAACATCCCGCCCCAGGCCACGTCGACGGTCACCGAGCCCAGATGGGGCACTTCGACGACCGCATCGAGATGGACCGCGAAGGCCGGCACGTTGCGGAACGTGACGCTCATCACCCGGCCGTCGCGAACCTCGGCCTGGACCTCGATCAGGCCGGCCGGCGATTCGAGCCGGAGGGTGGTGACCGGCTCGACGACCGGGACCATGCCCGTCTCGATCAGGACGGTGACCACGCAGATCGTGTTCGAGCCGGACATCGCCGGGTATTCGACCTGCTCCATGATCACGTAGCCGGCGTCGGCGCCGGGGATCGTCGGCGGCAGAATCAGGTTGCAGTTGGCCGCCGGGTAGCCCCGCGGCTCGCGCAGCATCAGCTTGCGCAGTTCGTCGGCGTGGTCGCGCAGGTGGGCCATCTTGTCGAGCATCGTCGCGCCCGGGACATCGAGGACGCCGCCGGTGATCACCCGGCCCGGCTCGCCGGCCGCGTGGGCATCGACGGCCGTGATCATCCGGTCGAAGCGCATCGCTGGGGGCCCTGGCCAGGCGCTCGGCGAGGCTAGGGCTTGCGCTCGAGGATCGGCCGGGCGACCTCGGCGTTGTCGACGACGAAGGTGAACATCGCCCGGTCGCCCCAGCGACCGAGGAAGAGGTGGCCGATGATGTTCACCCCGGCGTCGGCCAGCTCGCGGGTCACGCCGGCCATCCCGCCCGGCCGATCACCAACCTCGGCCAGGATCGACTCGCCTTCGACGAACGTGTACTTGCCGGCCTGCAGGACCGCTCGGGCCGTGTCGTCGTCGGCCGTGGTCATGATCACGTGGCCGGTCTCGCCCATGCTCCCGCCGCCGATCGCGCGCAGGTCAACGCCGCGCTCGGCCAGGGCCTCCGACAGGGTCGCGAGGGCACCGGGTTCATTGGGCAGCTGGACGACGAACTGGCGGGCCATGAGCACCTCCGCGGATCTGGGTCGGCCGATTCTGACACGGCGGCCAGTTCGCCGGAGGGTCGTCCGGCCGGCGAACGGCGGCCCGGCCGCTCAGGGCCTGGGTGGCGGTGGCCGCCTGGTCGCCTTCCGGGGCGCCTGGGCCAGGGCGATCGCCCGGCGATCGGCATCGAGATAGGCCGCCGTCGGCCCGGACCCCCAGTCGTGATCGACGGCCATCCCGCGCTCGATCAGCCCGTCCCAAGCCGCCGGCCGGGCGCGCGTCTCGAAGGCCTGCTCGCACGCCCAGGCCAGGCCAGCCGCGGTGGGGTGCTCGAAGACGAAGCCGGTCCCCGCGCCCGGATGAAGGTACTCGTCGACGACGGTGTCGGCCAGGCCGCCGGTTCGGTGGACGATCGGCGGCGTGCCGTAGCGCAGGGCGATCATCTGGCCCTGGCCGCAGGGCTCGAAGCGGCTGGGCATCACGAACAGGTCACAGCCGGCGTAGATCCGGCGGGCCATCGCCCGGTCGAAGTGCTCGTTCAAGACGATTTCGATCGGGACGCCGCCGGGCTAGGGCCCGGAACGGCTCGGCCAGGGCCGGGTCGCCGCTGCCCTGCACGATCAGCCGCGCGCCGGACGACAGCAGGCGGGGCGCGGCCTCGGCCAGCAGGTCAAAGCCCTTCTGCGGGTCGAGCCGGCCGATCATCCCCAGGACCGGGCCGTCGTCGCCGGGGTCGAAGCCGAGCCGGTCGAGCAGGTCGGTCCGGCAGGCCGCTTTGCCGGCGCGATCGGCGGCCGAGTACGGCGCGGCCAGGACGGCGTCGGTGGCCGGGTTCCAGACCGCCGGGTCGATCCCGTTGAGGATCCCGAAGAAGCGCGGCCGGCCGGACAGGTCGAGCTGGGCCGCCTTCCAGCGCAGGGTCGGATCGAGGCCGAAGCCGACGGCCGGCGTCAAGGCCTCCGCCGCGAATGTCGGGCTGACCGTGTTGACCAGGTCGGCGCGCTCGATCCCGGCCCAGAGCAGGTCGATCCCGGCCGCGGTCGCGGCGACGACCCGGTCGCCGGGGGCCAGCCCGAGGCTGGCCAGGCCGGCCCGCTCGACCCAGCCGTGGTAGGCCAGGTTGTGGATCGTCAGGAGCGACGCCAGCCGGGCGCGGCCGACGATCGGATCGTCGGGGTAGAAGCAGTCGCGCAGGACCAGCGCGGTCGCGGCGTGCCAGTCGTGGACGTGGAGCAGGTCGACCGGGCGCCGCTCCAGGCGGAGCGTCTCGAGGGCCGCCCGGGCGAGGAGGCCGAACCGCCACGGATCGTCGTCATAGCCGTAGATCCCGTCGCGGTCGAAGGCCGGCGGGAAATCGACGAGGCGGAGGCGATAGCCGTGGGTCAACACCGATCGGACCGTCAGCGTCGCGACGCCCTCGGGGTGGGCGGCGGTCGGCGGCCCGTACGGCCCGGGCACGCTGACCCGTGCCTCCGAGACGACAGCATCGGCCGGGGGGACGACCGAGCGATAGGCCGGTAGGAAGACGTCGACGGGCTCGTCAAGGGCGTCCGTCCGGCCCAGGCTGCGCGCGAGCGCATCGACCACGTCGCCCAGCCCGCCGGCCTTCGCCCAGGGCTCGCACTCGGCGGCCACCGACACGATTCGCATCGGCCCATTGTCGTGGCCGCGCCGAGCCCCCGCTCGCTCGCCTATCATTCGGCCCGGATGGATCCCCTCGTTCACGTGCCGACGATGCCCGGCGCGCCGTTCCGCCTGCCGCCCCAGCTGGAAGGCCTGCGCCGGCTCGCCTACAACCTGTGGTGGAGCTGGCATCCGGCCGCCAAGGTCCTGTTCAACCGGATCGACGCCGCAGCCTGGACCCGCTACCGCAACCCGGTCGCCGTCCTGGAGGGCGCCGTCGACTGGCGGACCCTGCTCGAGGACCAGGACTTCCTGGTGGAATACCAGGCCGTGATCGCCGACCTCGACGCCTACCTGGCCAACGGCAGCAACCACTGGTTCCAGCGCCAGTACGGCGGGTCGCTCGAAGGCCCGATCGCCTACTTCTGCGCCGAATACGGCTTCTACGAGAGCCTGGGGATCTACTCCGGCGGCCTGGGCGTGCTGGCCGGCGACCACCTCAAGACCGCCTCGGACATGGCCCTGCCGTTCATCGGCGTCGGCCTGATGTATCGCAAGGGCTACTTCCGCCAGACGATCGACGCCGACGGCCACCAGGAGCACGCGTACCCCGACTACGACCTGGCCCGGCTGCCGGTCCTCCGGGCGGCGGACCGCTACGGCGATCCATTGACGGTCACGATCGACCTGCCCGGACGGACCCTCCATGTCGCGGTGTGGGTCGCCCAGGTCGGCCGGGTGCCAACGCTCCTGCTGGACACCGACATCAACGAGAACGACGAGGCCGACCGACCGATCAGTCACATCCTGTACGTGCGCGGGCGCGAGATGCGCCTCCACCAGGAGCTGGTCCTGGGCGTGGCCGGGACGCGCGCGATCCGGGCCCTGGGGATCAGCCCGGCGGCCTGGCACCTGAACGAGGGTCACAGCGCGTTCCTGCTGGCCGAACGGGCGCGCGAGCTGGTGGCGGCCGGGAGCACCTTCGACGATGCCTTCGAGCAGGTCCGGGCGACCAGCGTCTTCACCATCCATACCCCGGTCTCGGCCGGCAACGAGCGCTTCGACGCGGACCTTGTCCGGAAGGTCGCCGGGCCGGTCCTCGGGGTGGAGCGGCCCGAAGCGGCCGGGCTGGTCGACATCGAGCGCCTGTTGCTCCTCGGCCGGGGCGTCGACGAGGACCCCCGCCAGTTCGACATGACGGCCCTCTCGCTGCGCCTGTCGTGTGCCGCCAACGCGGTCAGCCAGCTCCACGCGATCACCGCCAACGCGACCTGGTCACCGATGCTCGGCGAGCGCCGGATCCTGGGGATCACCAACGGCGTCCACGCGCCGACCTGGGTCGGGACCGAGATGAACGGGCTGTACGCGAACTTCCTGGGCGCCGACCTCGACGACCTCGACCCGGCGACGAAGACCGGCCGGTTCTGGGAGCGCTTGAGCCGGATCCAGGATCGCGACCTGTGGGCCGCCCACCAGCGCCAGAAGAGCGAGCTGTCGATGTTCGCCCGCAAGCGCCTGCGCAGCCAGTTCGCCCGCCACGGCGAGGCGCCGCTCGTCCTGGAGCAGCTCGAGGAGGCCCTCGATCCGGAGATCCTGACGATCGGCTTCGCGCGCCGCTTCGCGACCTACAAGCGGGCCGGCCTGCTGTTCACCGACGTCGAGCGGCTGGCCCGCCTGCTGTGGCACCCGGAGCGGCCGGTCCAGGTCATCTTCGCCGGCAAGGCCCATCCGGCCGACCGGCCCGGCCAGGGCGTGATCCAGCAGATCTTCGAGCGCTCGCGCTCAGCCGCCCTGCGCGGTCGGGTGTTCATCCTCGAGGACTACGACATGCGGATCGCCCGCTTCCTGGTCCAGGGCGTCGACGTCTGGCTGAACAATCCTCGCCGGCCGCTCGAGGCGTCGGGGACGAGCGGGATGAAGGCCGCCCAGAACGGGGTGGTCAACGCGTCGGTCCTCGACGGCTGGTGGGACGAGGGCTGGACCGGCGACAACGGCTGGGCGATCGGCAGCCGCGAGCAGAATCCGGACGAGGGCGCCCAGGACTGGGCGGACGCACTGGACCTCTACCGGATCCTCGAGGACGAGATCGTGCCGCGCTACTACGAGCGCGGCCCGAGCGGCATCCCGACCGGCTGGACGGAGCGGATGCGGAGCTCGATCGCCTCGACGATCTGGCGCTTCTCGACCACCCGGATGCTCCACGAGTACACCGAGCAGCTGTACCTGCCCGCGGCCGGCGTGCCGGTCGTCGCCCGGCCGGAGCAGCCGGGTGTCGGAGCTGGAGCTCCGGCGGCCTAGACTCCGACCGGCTCGCGAACGAGGACGACCGTCGTTCGCTGCGCGACCCACTCGGCATAGATGATCAGGATCTTGCCCAGGATCGTGTGCACGCCCATCCGCTCGAAGACCTGGGCATCCTCGTAGGGGAAGACAACCTCGTCGATCCGGCGCAGGGCGGCGTCCAGGTCGGGCACGATCTTCTGGCTGCCCACGACCAGGATCAGGTGGCCGGCGCCGGCGGAATAGGCCGCGAGCTGGCTGCCCGTGCCACTGGCGGCCACCAACGCACCGCCCTCGGTCAGCGCGTTGACGCTGCCCAGCATGTAGCTCGGCGAAGAGGTATGGCGGCGGATCTCCGCGCCCTGGGTCTGGCGGTCGAGCTTCGCGACCCGCGGCCGAACCGCGTCGTAGCGGCCGGACTCCATCAGCTCGGCGAAGAGGCCCAGCTCCTCGAGGGTCCTGGACTTGCCCGAGTGGACCTCGGCGCCTTCCGGGATCAGGGCCAGGACGGCGTCCCGCGCCTCGTCCTTCGTGGCGACGACGACCACCCCGATGTTATGGGCGCGGATGGCCGTCGCCACCCGCTCGACCGGATCGAGGCCTGCGGGCGGCCCGCCCGCGACATCGTTGGCCCGGGTGGTGGTCATCGCGGCACCGCGGCTGCGTTGCGCATCTCGGTTCGTTGCCTCGTTGCGGGTCAGGTAGACCCTCAACGATTATTGCACAAGCAACCAGTTTGGCCTCGAAGGCGATGGCGTGAGCTAGCGGACGCCCGCGCGCGGGGTATACGAGTCGACCCAGCTGTCGCGTGAGTCGACGCCCCAGCGCTGCGCCAGTGCTCCGAATAGTGTCAGGATGGCAACGATGATGACGATGCCTGCGATGAGTGCCATGGTGTGTCTCGATAGCTGCTCGAGTGCCGGACTCGCACTCAATGTTGATATAGTGTCCTAGGCCAAATCCTACTTGGACCATTCCACTATGTCAACCACCCATCGGGGCCTCGACGTCGAGCGCGACTCCGACGTCCCGATCAGCACCCAGATCTTCTGGCAGGTCGCCTACCAGATCGACTCGGGCCGCCTCCTGCCGGGTGCCCGCCTGGCCCCGGTCCGCGAGCTGGGAGCGGCGCTGCGGGTCAACCCGAACACGATCCGGGCGGTCTACAAGCGGCTGGCCGACGCGGGCTACGTGACCAGCCGCCATGGCGCCGGCACCCACGTCGCCGACCGGCCACCCCAGCGCCGGGGCCAGGAGGCCCTGGCCGGGATCGTTGCCGAGATGCTCCGCCGGGCGAGCGCGGCCGGCTTCACGGCCGACGAGGTGGCCTCGGCCACCTTTGCCGCCGCGGCCGAGCGCAAGCGGCCCGGCCCGCTCGTCCGGATCCTATTCGCCGAGTGCACCAATGCCGACGCCATCTATGACGCGGCGGCGATCGTGGAAGCCTTCCCGGCCGCGGTCGAGGCTGAGGGCACCCTGCTCCAGGACATTCCCGAGCGGCTCGAGCGCTTCCACTACGACCTGATCGCGACCACGACCTTCCACGCCGACGAGGCCCAGGCGTACTCGGTCGGCCTGGGCATTCCCCTGATCGCGATGATCGTCGGGCCGGGCTACATGGAGCTCGTCCACGAGATCGCGGCCCTGCCGCCGGGCGGCGTCGTTGGCCTGGTGTGTGCCTCGGAGACGGGCACCGATAACATCGCCGAGACCCTCCGCCTGGCCGGTGCGACGGGCGTCGAGATCGTCCGGGCGGTGATCGGCTCGGACGAAGGCCTGCAGCACATCGACGATGTCGCCGACCTGATCCTGCTGTCGCGCGAGGCGATCGCCCTCGGGCTCGACGACCGGTTCAGCCGGCCTGAGCGGATCCGGGCCTGGAAGTACGAGTTCGACCCGTCCGGCCTGGAGCTCCTCCGGCGGGCGATCGAACGCGTCCAGGACGAGCGGCCGGCCGGCGACGGACCGGACGAGCGACCCACCCTCCAGCCGACCTCGATCGGGGCCGTCCGCTGAGGTGGCCCCCCGGCAGCCCACCGAGCACGAGTTCCGTCTCGCTCGGCTCGCCCGGGAACGCTACGGCCTGTCCGACCTGACCCTCGACCCGCAGCTCTCCACGGCCCGGACGATTGCCGCCCGGCTGGCCGCCAGGCGCAAGCCACGTCCCGGGCAGGAGCCGCCGGTCACCAGCGGCGAGCTGCACGCCGCCGGGATCCTCGTCTCGATCCTCGGCCGGCTGATCGACCGCTATCGCGAGTCGGCCGACGGCGACGCCCTCCAGCTGGCGGCCGACCAGCTCGAGAGCGTTGTCGGCCCGGACGGCCTGGCGGCGACCGTCGAGGCCTTCCCGGTCGAGTTTCCGCGCCACCTCGATGGCGGCCCGGAGCCGGCCGACCCGGACGTCGCCCTGGCCCAGCTCCTGCTGCTCGGCGTGCTCTCCGAGAATCCGGCCGTCGTGCCGTTCGGCGAGCTGGTCGACCTGGGACCTCTGCGCGAGCGGGCGGCTGCCGCGCCGGGTGTCCAGGCGGCCCTCGACGAGGTCTTCGACGGCCGGCCGGCCTTCCCCGACGATCCTCGTTCGCTGATCGAGCTCCTGCGGGAGCCGGCCCGGGCCGCGCCCGGCTCGCTGGCCGACCAGCTGCGCTACATCCGGAGGGCCTGGGGCGAGCGCTTCGCGCCGCTCCTGGGGGACCTCCTCGAGCAGCTCCTGGTCGCCCTCGACGTCCTGGCCGAGGAGCGCCATTCAGCCGAGCTGGCCTGGCTCGCCATCCAGCCCGACGCCGGTGCCGGCGGCCCGGCGGAGGTCTACACGTTCGAGGGCGAAGCAACCGAGACCGAGCAGTTCAGCCTCGACACGGACTGGATGCCGCGCCTGATCCTGGTCGCCAAGAGCACCTACGTCTGGCTCGACCAGCTGTCGCGCCACTACGAGCGTGAGGTGCGCACGCTCGATGCGATCCCCGACGAGGAGCTCGACACGCTCGCCCGGCGCGGGATCACCGGCCTGTGGCTGATCGGCCTGTGGCAGCGCAGCCGGGCGTCGGCCCGGATCAAGCAGCTCCGCGGCCAGCCCGACGCGGTGGCTTCGGCCTACTCGCTCGATGACTACCAGATCGCCGCCGACCTGGGCGGTCCGGCGGCCCTCGCCGACCTCCGCGGCCGGGCCGCCCGGCGGGGCATCCGGCTGGCCAGCGACATGGTCCCCAACCATATGGGGATCGACTCGCGCTGGGTGATCGAGCAGCCCGACTGGTTCCTGTCGCTGCCGGAGTCGCCCTTCCCGGCGTACTCGTTCGAGGGTCCCGACCTGTCCGACGACGAGCGGGTCGGGATCCGGATCGAGGATCACTACTACGACGCCAGCGACGCCGCGGTCGTCTTCCAGCGCACCGATCGGCTGACCGGCGGGGTGCGCTACGTCTACCACGGCAACGACGGGACGACCTTCCCCTGGAACGACACGGCCCAGCTCGACTACTCCCAGGCGAGCGTGCGGGAGGCGGTGATCCGGACGATCGTGGCCGTTGCCCGGCAGTTCCCGGTGATCCGCTTCGACGCCGCGATGGTCCTGGCCAAGCGCCACATCGAACGGCTGTGGTTCCCCGAGCCAGGCGCCGGCGGGGCCATCCCCTCGCGTGCCGGCCGGGGCATGAGCCGGCGGGCGTTCGAGGCCCTGATGCCCCACGAGTTCTGGCGGGAGGTGGTCGACCGGGTCGCCCTCGAGGCGCCCGGGACCCTGCTCCTGGCCGAGGCGTTCTGGCTCCTCGAGGGCTATTTCGTGAGGACCCTGGGGATGCACCGGGTCTACAACAGCGCCTTCATGAACATGCTCCGCGACGAGCACAACGACGAGTACCGCCAGGTGATCAAGAACACCCTCGAATTCGATCCGGCGATCCTGGGCCGGTTCGTCAACTTCATGAGCAACCCCGACGAGAAGACCGCCGTCGAGCAGTTCGGGACGGGCGACAAGTACTTCGGGGTGGCGGCCCTGCTGGCGACCATGCCCGGCCTGCCGCTGCTCGGCCACGGTCAGGTCGAAGGCTACCGCGAGCAGTACGGGATGGAGTTCCGCCGGCCGCGGCTCGAGGAGGCGGTCGATGAGGGCCTGCTCGACCACCACGAGCGGACGATCTTCCCGCTCCTCCACCGGCGGGCCGAGTTCGCCGGGGCCGAGCAGTTCCGCCTGTTCGACTTCGAGATCGGGGGCGGCGCGGTCGACGAGAACGTCTACGCCTACAGCAACCGGGGTCCGGGCGGCGAACGGTCGCTGGTCATCTTCCACAATCGCTATGCCGAGACGAGCGGCCGGCTGCGTCGCTCGACGACCTACGCCGAGCGCGGGCCGGACGGCGAGAAGCGGCCGGCCCGGGTCACCGTCGGCGACGCCCTCGGCCTCACTCTGGGACCCGATCGCTGGCTGGCCGTCCGGGACGCGATGACCGATCGGGAAGCGCTGTTCTCGACCCGCGAGATCGTCGAGGACGGCCTGCCGGCCAGCCTGGCTGCCTATGCCTGCCGGGTGTACGTCGACCTGCGCGAGGTGGCCTCGACGCCCGCTGCGCCCTGGTCGCAGCTGGCCCACCGCCTGGCCGGCGGCTCGGTACCCCGCCTGGCCGATGCCCTGGCCGACCTGGTCCTCGAGCCCGAGCATGAGCGGGTCGGGGCCGCCCTGCAGGCAGCTCTCGGGACGGCCGCCAGCCCGCCCGCCAGGATCGTGGCCGCAGCCGGGGCGATCCGCGGCCTGGACGTCGAGCGCCTCCGACTGTGGCCCGTGATTCGCGCGGCGCTCCTGGCGACGGGCTGGCCGCCCGACGATGTCGATCGGGCCGTCGGCCTGGCCGCCGCCCTCGCCGGCGCCCTCGCCGGCCCGGACCCGGCGGTGATTGCCCTCGACGCCCCGGCGATCCGGTCGTGGTTCGCCGATCCGGGGATCCGGGCCGGCCTGCGGGTCAACGCCTGGGACGGTGTCGAGTTCGTCGAGCGCGAGGCCTGGCTGCTCTGGCTCGCGGTCGTGGCCGAGGCGAGCGGCCGGCCGGCCGTGGCCCGCCAACGGACACTGGCCCGGGCCGCCGCCGACGCCGGCTATCGCCTCGATCGGCTGGTGGCGGCAGCTGAGCTCAGCCCCCGCCGGCGTCGCCCAGGACCAGGTCGTGCAAGAGCGACGGGGCCAGGGTCCCGTGGCTCAGCGTCGCCTCGAGGTGGCGGCGCTGGTTGAAGCCCGGCGTCGGGCCGAAGCCGCCCGGGATGGCTCGCTCGACGACGGTCGCGGCCCGCTCGCCGGCCAGCTTCCGGCGGACGTCACGCTCAAGCGCCCAAAGGGCCATCGAGCCGACGAAGTAGGTCGATAGCTGGGTCGACGACAGGCGTGCCCGGTTGTACTTGTTGCGGGCCTCGGCCTCTTCCTGGAAGCCACCCTCGACCATCAGCGCCACGGCCTGCTCCTCGGTCAGCGGGCCGCCGAACGCCTCGCCGGCGTGGATCCGGACGTCGATCACGGCGTTGAGCGCGGCCCGCAGGTAGAACTTCCAGTGGGTGAGCAGGAGCGCCGGGTCGTCTTCGCCGTAGCCCACGTCGATCATCACCTGGGTGACGTAGACGGCCCAGCCCTCCGCGTAGACCCCGCTCTGGAAGACCGCTCGGACGAGCGACGGGCAGAGATTCGAGTAGGCGCCCTGGAGATAGTGCCCGGGCACCGCCTCGTGGATCGTCAGGACCCGCAGCATCCGGTCGTTGTCCTCGCGCAGGTAGCTCTCGGCCTGCTCGGCGGTCCATTCGGCCGGGATCGGGGTGATCACGAAGAACGCCTTCTGGCCCCGGTCGAGCGGTCCGGGCGAGTCGAGCATCGCCCCGCCGAAGGCACGCAGGAAGAGCGGCGTCCAGCGGATCTCGAGCGGCTCGTCGGATAGCCCGACCAGGTCCCTCGCCCGGCAGAACTCCTCGATCCGGCCCAGCTCCGCCCGGCAGAAATCGAGCAGGTCGGCCGGCTGCTGGTGCTCCCTGCTGATCGCGTCGAGGACGCCCCGGACCAGCTCGCCGTCGGTCGCCGGGCGCGCCCGGCCGGGACACCAGGTCGACCACATCCCGGCGGCCAGGCGGACCATCTCGGCCCGCACGGCGTCGGCCTCGGCGCTCGCGCGCTCGAGGATCCGGGCCGGGGTCAGCTCGCCGTCGCGCAGGGTGTGGCGCATCTTGGCCGCGAACAGGTCCGGCCCCAGGCGGCCTTCGCCGCTTGAGCGGGGGATCACCTCGTCGCGCAGGATCGCCTCGACCCGGCTGACGGCCTCGCTGCCGGTCGCGGCGGCCGCGCGCAGCCGGTTGAGGATCGCGCCGACGGCCTGGTCGGTCGGCGCGGCGGCATCCGCTTGGGCCAGGGCGTCGCCGATCAGCTCGGCGATGCCGGGCAGCTGGCCGAGGGCGGTCTCGGCGTGGAAGCGGGCCACCGGCCGCCCATCGCTCGTCCCGACGAGGCTCGCCCGGGCGGCCTCGACCAGCCCGGGCAGGCCCTCGAGCCGGCCGGCGATCGAAGCCAGCCGCTCGGCGAGCGGCGCGAACTCGCGGGCGACCAGCGGGAAGATGCCGGCGCCCATCACGTAGACCCATTCGAGCGGGTCCCAGGCCAGCTGCTGGAGCTCCAGGTCCTCGAAGCGCATCTCGTCGAGGACGAGCAGCAGCAGCCGCCGGTCGACCGCGGCGTCGCGGTCCAGCTCGGCTGCCGGGATCGCCCCGAAGGCCGTCGTCCAGCGCTCGGCGAAGGCCAGCCTGGCCAGCCGCCCGGCCTCGGTCAGGTCGGGCCATTGGGCGTCGTGGTCGTGCATCCCGGCGGCGGTCGCGGCGAGCGGATTCAGGGCGAAGAACTCGCTGAAGAACGTGCCGGTCTGGTCGGCGAAGGACGCCACTGGACAGCTCCTGGGGGCGGTCGGATCGATCACAACTCGGGACGACGAGTCTAGCGCTCCCGTACACTCGGCCGATGCCAGTCGACCTCCGGATCACACCGGTCGAGCTCGTGGGCGGCCACGTCCGGCTCGAGCCGCTGACGCTGGCCCATCTAGCCGGCCTGACCGCGGCCGGGTCCGACCCACGGATCTGGCGCTGGATGCCGCTCGACGGATCCACGCCGGCGGGGATGGCCGGGATCGTCGAGGCTGCCCTTGCCGCCCAGGCGGCAGGCGCCGAGCTGCCCTTCGTAACGATCGAGGCGGCGACCGGCCGGGTGGTCGGCAGCACCCGCTACCTGGCCCTCGCGCCGGCGCACCTGCGCCTCGAGATCGGCTGGACCTGGATCGATCCGGCCTTCCAGCGCAGCGCGGTGAACACCGAGGCCAAGCTGCTGGGGATGGGTCACGCTTTCGAGACGCTCGGCATGCGCCGGGTGGAGTTCAAGACCGACGCCCTCAACGAGCCGTCGCGGGCCGCCATCCTGGGCATCGGCGCCCAGTTCGAGGGGATCTTCCGAAAGCATATGGTGATGCCCGGCGGCCGAGCTCGGGACTCGGCCTACTACAGCGTGATCGACACCGAATGGCCCGACGTTCAAGCGCACCTCCAGGCACGTCTGGCCCGTCATAGCCCCAAGGAGGGATCGCAATGATTGGATTCGCCGTCGAGACGTTGGGCACGGCGCTGGCCCTCTGGGTGACCTCGCTGATCTACTCGGACATCAGCTTCGGCAGGCATCCCCAGATCTGGCAGGTCGTGGTCGTCGCGATCGTCGTCGGCCTGGCCAATGCCCTGGTCAAGCCGGTCCTCAAGATGCTCACCTTCCCGATCTCCCTGCTCACCCTCGGCCTGTCCGGCCTGATCGTCAACGGGGTCGTCCTGCTGGGCGTCGCCTACATCGCCGAGAAGCTCAAGATCACGTTCACGATCGGCCACTTCCCGCACACGATCGATACGACCACGATCGCCGCCGCGCTGATCGGAGCCGTCGTCCTGAGTGCGGTCTCGCTCCTGATCGGGCTGCTGCCGTTCGTGAAGACGAGCCGCTGATCGAGTCGCCCGGGCCGACGGACCCGGGGCCCGGATCGGTGATCGAGGCCGATCGGCTGCCCGGCCTGGCCGCCGCCCTGCGCCTGGCCGCCGAGCGCTTCGGCACGCCCCTCGTCCTGACCGACGCCGCCGAGCTCGGCCGCTCGGCCAACGAGCTCGCCCAGGCCTTCCCCGACCCGGTCCTGCGCCATTATTCGGTCAAGGCCAACGACGTCCCTGCGATCGTCGGCCGGCTGGGCGGTCTGGGCCTGGGTGCCAACGTGGTCTCGCTCGGTGAATGGGCGATCGCCCGGCGAGCAGGCCTCCCGAACGGGCGGATCACCCTCGAGGGGGTCGGCAAGACCGGGGCCGACCTGCGCGCGGCTGTCCGGGCGAGGGAGCAGGGCGAGCCGCTGCTGTGGACGGCGATCGAGTCGTCCGACGAGGCAGCCGCCCTCGCCCGCCTCGCCGCGCGGGCCGTCCGGCGCGGGGCGCCGCGCCTCGACGTCCTCTTGCGCTTCAATCCCGCCGTCGAGCCCGAGACCCTGCCCGAGCTGGCCGTCGGGGCCGAGTCGAGCAAGTTCGGCCTGGCCGCCGACGAGCTGGCGGCCGCGATCGAGGCCGGTGGTGGCGCCGACGGACCGCTCCGCTGGCGGGGCATCCAGCTCCACGTCGGCTCGCAGCTGGGCGCCGTCGACGCCTGGCGGGACGGCGTGAAACGAGCCCTGGCCATCGTCGGGCTGCTGGGCGGGACGAACCCCGACTTCGATACCCTCGACCTGGGCGGCGGCTTCCCGGTCTTCGCGGTCGGCTCGCCGGCGCCCCGTCCGGAGCGCTTCGCGCGGGAGCTGACGGAGCTGCTCGCTGCCCTGCCCGCCGATCGCCGGCCGAGGCGCCTGGCGGTCGAGCCCGGCCGCTTCCTCGTGGCCCGGGCCGGCTACCTCGTTGCCCGGGTCCTCCACGCCCGTCGGCGGAACGGGCCGATGGTGGTCCTCGACGCCGGGCTGACCGAGCTGATCCGGCCCGCCCTGTACGGCGCCCGCCACGGGGTCGTGGCGCTGACCTCGGGGCTTCGGGCCTGGTCCGCAGACTCCGCGGACGGCACGGATGCCGCCGTCACGGACCCGGCTAGGAATGCGGCGAGCGCGGGCATGGCGTCGACGGCCGTCGAGGGCCCGATCTGCGAATCGACCGACTCGTTCGGCCAGCACCACCTGCCGCCCCTCGTCCGGGGCGACCTGGTCGTGATCCGGGACGCCGGCGCCTATGGCGCGTCGCTCGGCTCGACCTACAACGGCCGGCCGCGGGCGATCCAGCTGATCCTCGAGGCTGACGGCGGGCTGACAGTTGCCCGGCGGCGGGGCGGCGGGGCTACGATTCGCTGATGGGGCTCGCTCGCCGGCTGCCGTTCCGCGCCAGCGCCGCCGCGCTCCTGATTGCTGTGGCGATCCTGCCGTTCATCGCCGTGATTGCCCTGGCCGGCGGCCCGCCCTACCCGGATCCGGTCCCGGGCCAAAGGGTCTATGACACGGCCGGCATTTTCCGGCCGGGCACGATCGAGGCCGCGGCCGCGACGATCGCCGGGATCGAGGGCCGGACCGGCGCCCAGGTTGTCGTCTACTCCGAGTCCGTCGACTACGGGATCACGAGCGACGACGCCGCGTCGAATGCCCAGGCCCTGATGGACCAGTGGGGTGTCGGCCGCAAGGGCTTCGACGACGGGCTGGTCATCCTGTTCGACATCGACCCCAGCGGCTGCCACGGGCAGATCCAGCTGTACGCCGGGCCGGGCTACCGGGCCGCCTACCTGTCGAACGACCAGCGGGACTCGATCTTCAACGACGACATGCTGCCCCGCTTGCAGGCCTGCGACATGGACGGCGCGCTGGCCGCCGGGCTGGCCAAGGTCGACGCGGCGGCCACGCCCCAGAACGCCGAGAACCTGTCCCGGGGCCGGATCCTCAACGCCCTGGTCGGCCTGGTCCTGGCCCCGGGGATCATCCTGCTGTCGATCGCGTCGGCGGGGTTGGGCTGGTATCGCCGCGGCCGAGATGCCATCTACACCGACGATCCGTCGGTCCTGATGCCGGCCCCGCCGCCCGACCTGACCCCGGCCTCGGCCGCCCTCGTCTATGACGACCGGTCGAGCCGCCGGGCGCTGACCACGGCGATGCTTGACCTTGCCAGCCGGGGCGAGATTGCCTTCGACGTTCCCGACCCGAAGCACGCCTCGTCGCTGGCGATCGACCTGGCGCCGCCAGTCGCCAAGGACCCGAAGGTCGAGGCCGCCCGCCAGAAGGCGTCCCGCCAGAAGCTGACCGACGCCGAGACGTATGCCCTGACCATGCTCCACAACGTCGGCGCCGACACGGATCGGATCGAGCCCGACGACCTGCCCAAATTCGGGAAGTACGCCGCCACGTTCAACTCCAAGCTCGAGGATCACGCCGTCGCCCAGGGCTGGTTCGTCGAGGCGCCGACCAAGGCGATCAGCCGCTACTCGACGCGGGGTGGGATCGAGCTGTTCGTGGGCTTCATCGCGTTCGTGGTCGGCAGCTCGATTCCCTTCGCGGGCCTCTTCTTCGTGGCCGTCGGGCTGATCGGCGGCGGGGTGGCCTCGATGGTGATCGCCCACGCGATGCCCGCCCGGACGGCCCAGGGCGCGATGATCGACGCCCAGCTCAAGGCCTATCGGCGGACGCTCGAGGCGACGATGGCCCAGGCTCGCTCGATGGACGAGGTGGTCGCGACGGCCAAGCTGGACTGGCTCGATACGCCCGACCTGGCCGTGGTCTGGGGCGTCGCCCTGGACCTGAACCACGAGGTCCAGGAGGTCCTGGGGCGGACGGTCGAGGACGTCCGGCAGGGCAGCGCCCCGGCGGGCGCGTACTTCCCGATCTGGTACGGCTCGAGCGCGCTGGGTGGCGCGGGCGGCTTCGGCGGCGGCGCGGCCGGGGCGCCGGCGGCCTCGATCTTCTCGAGCGGCGGGATCCCCGATGTCGGCGGGATGATGGCGGCCCTGGGCACGATCGGCAACTCGCCGTCGTCGTCGGGCAGTGGGGGCGGCGGAGGCGGCTTCGGCGGCGGTGGCTCGGGCGGCGGCGGAGGCGGCGCCGGCGGCGGCTTCTAGGGCAGGCGAGTCCGGCCGGTCGGGCTTCGCCGGTGGGCCGGGGCCGAGCTCCTCGCTTACACTGCGGGCATGGGTGCGGTCGAAACGATGGAAGTCTTCTTCGAGCTCCTCAACGCCGGTGACCGCGAGGGTGCCGTGGCGCTGATGGACGAGAAGACCGAGATGCGGATCCACGTCGGCGACAGCGTCGAGACGCTGCGCGGCGTCGAGCGCGTCGGGGGCTGGTTCCTGCGCAGCGACCGGGGGCTGAAGATGATCCCCGGCGAGGTCCGCGACACCGGCAACACCTACGAGGCCGACCTGCTGGTCGTCCGACCCGGCGCGACCTCGCGCCACCTCGACGCCACGTTCCGGGTCGAGGCCGGCAAGATCACCTCGATCAACCTCGCCCCGCGCTAAGGCCGCGGCGGCGCCGGGCGAAGCCCGCTCGCGGCCGGCGTTGGTCAGGACGGGCTGGGGGAGGCTCCGGTGACCTCGTCGCTGGGGGTCGCGCTGGGGATCGTGATCTTGTCGCCGGGCTTGATGCTGTTGGCGTTCTTGATCTGGGGATTGGCCGCCAGGAGCTGCGCCGTGGTCAGCCCGAAGCGCTTGGCGATCTTGGTGATCGTGTCGCCGGAGACCACCGTGTAGACCTTCTGCGACGGCACGGCCGGGACCGACGCCGACGGCTCGCTCGACGACTGGCCGGAATCGGACGGCCCGACGGACTGCGACGGGGTCGCGACGCCCGGCCCGCCTCCGAAGTTGAACAGGAACGGCAGCGAGAAGATCACGACCGCCGCGATGACCAGCGCGCCGAGCGCCAGGAGCCAGCGCGGAATGGCCGGCATCCCGACCCGCGTCTTGAGCGTCGGGTACGCCTCGCTCCGCCGCGAGCGCTCCCAAGCCGGACGCCCGGCACCGGCCGACGGCGGGCGGCGCGAGACCTGGTTGGCTCGCCGGCCGGGGGAGGCCACGGCGCTGGCCACCGGCCGCACCGAGTCGTCGTCCTCGTAGTCGTCCTCGGCCGGGACTCCCCGCCGGGCACCTGCCTCGCGCCCCAGGCGGGCCGCCCGGTCGGCCTCCAGGGAGCGATCGAGGTCGGCCAGCTCGGGATCGTCACCGGCCGCCGAACGGGCCTCGTTCAGCCAGCGCGAGCCGGCCAGCCCCGCGGCCGGCTCTGCGCCGGCGTCCGCCGCCCGGCCAGCCCGGGCATGGCCGGCCAACCCACCGGGATCGGACGCGGCGGCGCCTGCCGGGCCACCGCCGGAGCCTGACCCGGCGGCCAGGAACGGTGGCGCTTCGGCATCCTCGGGCCGATCGTCTTCGCCGGCGGCCCAGGCTGGTGGCGCGGCCCAATCGCGACTCCTCGAGCGTGCCGCGGGTGGCACCGCGAAGCCGCCGGCCGACGCGGCGTAGCCGGCATCGGGGTCGTCGTCCTGACGATCCTCGCCGCGGGCCGGCCGCCCCGAGCCCGATCCGGGTTCGGGGCCGCGGCCGGGTCGGGCCAGCCCGGCCAGCTCGCTCCGGTCGATCGTCGGCTTGGCCCGGGCCGCCTCGCGCCGCGCCCAATCCTGGAACGTGGGGCAGGCCGCGAAGCCGGGTGACAGGCAGAAGGCTTCCTGGTGGGCGATGGCCCGGGGTGCCGGACGGATCTCCGCGTAGCAGCGGTGGCGATGGTCCGGCACATCGGCGCGGGCATCGCGATCGTCCTCGAAGGCGACGAATGGACAGGCGAGCGCACCGGTTGGGGTTGGCTCCGTCATCCCGACGATGATACCGCCCCAAACCCCACCGCGAGCCCCGTTTGACAGGCTCCGGCCTCGCTCCGAGACTGAGCACGATCCCCAGACCCGACCCGAAGGAGACGCCCGATGCCCCGCTTCACCGATCGCCTCGCCCGCGCAGTCGCCCCGACCCGGATCGCCCGTGCCCACTGCGACATCCCGTGTGGCATCTACGACCCGGCCGGCGCCGTCCTGGCCGCCCAGACCGTTGCCAAGATGGTTGACCTGATCGGCGGGCTCGAAGGCAGCAGCGTGGCCGACCGCAACAAGTTCGCCCGTTGTGTGGCCGTCAAGGAGCAGCACGCCGAGTTGGTCAAGCACGAGGTCCAGGTGATCTGGTCGGACTACTTCAAGCCCGAGCACCTGGCCGCCAATCCCGACCTTCACACGAAGGTCTGGAACCTGCTCAAGCTGGCCGGCAAGAACAAGCAGAACGTCGACGCCGAGGCGGCCGCCCAGCTGCAGGCCGCGGTCAAGGAGTTCTCGGACATCTTCTGGTCGACCAAGAAGTAGGCCGAGGGACCCGGGGCGAGGCCGTGGCCCCTGCCGCCCCGGGCCTGGTCGAGCTCGACGCCGAAGCCCCGGCGACCGACGAGGAACAAGCCTCGCTCGGCCGACCATGGCGAGTCCTGGTCGCCGAAGGCTCGATGCGACCCGCCCTCGAGCCGGGCGACTGGCTGCTCGTCGATCCGACGACCCGCCGCTGGCCGCGCCGGGGCACGATCGTGGTCGTCCGCGAGCCCGCCACCGGGTCCCTCGTCGTGAAGCGCGTCGCCGCCCGGCCCGGTGACGCGGTCCGGACCCCGGACGGCCCGGTCGCTCTCGGGCCGGACGAGGCCTGGCTGCTGGGCGACGCCGGCGGGGATTCGCGTCGATTCGCGCTCGTACGGCGCGGTCGGCGTCGATCGCCTGGAGGGCCGTGCCTGGCTGCGCTACGGGCCGCCGGGTCGTCCAATCGGGCCGATCAGCCGGCCGGGCCTGCGGCCGCGCCGCGCCGTTGGGGGATTGGACCGTTCGGGCTAGGCCTGCGCGATCAGCTCGCGGCCGAGCAGGTCGATCATCGCCAGGTCGCGCGGCAGGAAGTCCTGGAGCATGACCCGCTCGACGCCCAGCCGCTCCAGCTCGGCCACCCGCGGCCGGAGCTGGTCGGGCGTGCCGCTGATCCAGTTGACCAGGCGCCGGTCGAGCCAGCTCGCGCCCTCATCCGGCGCGTCGAACGAGGTCAGCAAGGCCGCCCGCCGCTGGGCCAGCTCCGCGGCGTCGCGGCCGACCAGCACCCCGATCATCGCCGAGCGCCGGATCGAGGCCGGCTCGCGGCCGATCGCGCGGCAGGCTTCGTCGAGCGCGGCGTAGCGCTCGGCGATCACCGCCGGCTTCGTGTCCGTCAGGTTGAACTCGTCGGCATAGCGGGCCGCGATTCGCAGGCCACGAGGCGTCCCACCGCCGCCGACGAGAATCGGTGGATGCGGCCGCTGGACCGGCTTCGGCCGGAAGAGTGCGTCAACCACCCGCCAGCGCGGACCGTCCGACGACCAGCCGTCGGGCGCCTCCCACAGCCCGTGCAAGATCGCCAGTGTCTCCTCGAGCATCTCGGCCCGCTCATCGACCGGCGGGAAGGGGATCCCCAGGCGGGCATGCTCGAGCTCGTGCCAGCCGGTCCCGAGCGCGACCTCGACCCGTCCCCCGCTCATCTCGTCGACGGTCGTGACGATCTTGGCGAACGG
This sequence comes from uncultured Chloroflexia bacterium, assembly GCA_963735455.1. GTDB lineage: Bacteria > Chloroflexota > Limnocylindria > Limnocylindrales > CSP1-4 > Palsa-1033. The sequence continues at coordinate 385,719 of CAVTKZ010000004.1, read as the reverse complement.
GCCGGGCAGCCGGTAGGTCACCGGCGAGACGAGCGCGCCGAGGCGGATCGTGCTCGTCTCCCGGGCGATCCCGGCGAGCACGGTCCAGGCGTCGGTCGTCGGCAGGCCGCCCGGCCCCGGGAAGCTCTCGTAATGGTCGGAGCGGAAGAACGCCTCGAAGCCGGCCGCTTCGGCCCGCCGGGCGACGGCCAGCTGCTCGGCGTAGGTGATCCCCTGCTGGGGCTCGAGCATGATCGCGAAGCGCATCGAAGCTGGTCTCCGGTCGTTTCGGCTCAGGCCGATGATCACCTTCGGGGCGATCATCAGGCTTGACATAACTGTTCGGTTGTTTATGATAGTTCACGACATGCGAACTATCGATCAGAAACGCGACGACCTCGTCGGGTCAATTCTGTCGGATGTGGGCTGGTCGCTGCGCGAGCTGCGCTGTGCCTCGACCGAGAAGTTCGTCAAGGCCGGGATCAGCATGACCCAGATCCACGTCCTGCGGCAGCTCGAGCAGCACGGCACGATGTCGATGAGCCGGATCGCCGAGCTCCTCGATGTGTCCCTCTCGAACGCCACTGGGATCATCGACCGGATGGCCGAGCGCGGGTTGGTCGAGCGAGTACGGGTGCCGGATGACCGGCGGGTCGTGCTCGTCCAGCCGTCCGCCCTGGGGATCCAGGCGCTCGACGAGACCGAGGGCATCAAGCTCGACCGGATCCGGGCGATCTGCGATCGCCTCGACGACGTCCAGCTCCGGCGGATCACCCAGGCCCTGGGCGACCTCCGGGTGGCGATCGCCGCCGAGTTCGGGATCGACGCCGACGAGATCCATCCGGTTCATCAGCACGCAACGTCCGCCGGCTGATCCGGCCGACAACCCCAGCACGGCAAGGGAAGGGATCCATGGAAGCATTTCCTGTTGAAGACGAGGCCACCGGGCCTACCGCCGAGACCGATCCAGCCCTCGGGCTCGACCGCCGGGCGAAGTTCGAGATCCTCGGGGCCATCCTCCTTGGGCTGTTCCTGGCCGCCCTCGACCAGACGATCGTCGGGCCGGTGCTGCCCCGGATCGTCACCGAGCTGAAGGGCGCCGACCTGTACACCTGGGTCGTCACGATCTTCCTGGTGACGAGCACGATCACCGTCCCGATCTACGGCAAGCTCTCCGACCTGTATGGCCGGCGACCGCTGCTGATGTTCGGCATCGTCCTGTTCCTGATCGGTTCGGCCCTGTCCGGGCTGAGCCAGACGATGTGGGAGCTGATCCTCTTCCGGGGGATCCAGGGACTCGGCGCCGGCGCGCTGTTCCCGATCGCGCTGGCGGTCATCGGCGACCTGTTCACCCCGGCCGAGCGGGGCAAGTACCAGGGCCTCTTCGGAGCCGTCTTCGGGATCGCCTTCCTGGTCGGCCCGGGCCTGGGCGGCTTCCTGACCGACAACTTCAGCTGGCACTGGGTCTTCTTCGTCAACCTGCCGATCGGGATCGTGGCCCTGGTCGTGATCTTCCGACTGCTGCCGAACATCAAGGGCCGCCGGCGGGACATCAAGATCGACTACGCCGGCGTGGTGACCCTGACCCTCGGGCTAATGCCGATCCTGATCGGCCTGACCCTGGCCGAGACTTCGCAGTGGAGCGACCCGGCCGTGTGGGGCTCGATCGTCGCGGGCCTCGTCTTCCTGGTCATCTTCGTCTTCGTCGAGTCGCGGGCGGCGGAGCCGATCATCCCGCTCCACCTGTTCCGCAACCGGACGTTCAGCGCCTCGATGGTCGCGATCTTCCTGGCCACCTTCGGCTTCGGCGCCGCGATCATCTTCCTGCCGCTGTACTTCCAGATCGTCCAGGGCTCGAGCGCGACGGCGTCGGGCTACCAGCTCCTGCCGTTCCTGATCGGCCTGATCGTCGCCTCGATCGGCTCGGGCATCGTCGTCAGCCGGACCGGTCGCTACAAGGCGATCGTCGTCGGCGGCCTGGTGATCCTGAGCGATCGGCCTGTACCTGATGTCGTTCCTGCGGGCGGATACCCCGAACGTCGTCCTGTGGGGCTGGATGTTCGTCGCCGGCTTCGGCGTCGGACCGACCTTCGCGGTCTTCACGATCATCGTCCAGAACGCGGTGCCGTTCAGCGAGCTCGGGGCGGCCACGGCCGACCTGACCCTCTTCCGCCAGATCGGGACGACGATGGGCCTGACCCTGGCCTTCACGTTCTTCCGGGAGAACCTGACCTGGACCCTGCTCCACGACCAGATCGTGGCCGCCGGGGCACCCGCCTCGGCCGTGCCGACGACGCCCCCGCCCGGCTTCGACCTGAGCTCGCTGACATCGGTCACGAGCACGGGCAACCCGCTCGCATTCGTGAGCCAGCTGCCGGCCGGGCTGCAGGCCATCTTCATCCAGGGCTTCCACCAGGCCTTCACCCTCGCGATCTCCAGCTCGATGCTGCTGGGCGTCGGCGCGGCCGCGGTGTCCGTTGTCGTGGCGGCCCTCTTCCTGCGCGAGATCCCGCTCCGGACGAGCACCGGGGCCCAGGCGGCCGCCGGTGGCCGGCCGGCCAGCGAGCCGGGCGTCGGCTCGGCCAGCCCGGCCCTCGACTGACCGGCCAGGCGGCCGGCTCGGCCGGCGCACCGTGATCCACCTCCGGCCCTGCTGCGGACAACGCGGCGGGGCCGGTCTTCATTTCCGGGTAGGCTGGCGGCGATGACCATCGATCCCGCCCCGCTGCCGGCGGGCCTGCGCGCGCTGGGCACCCGGGGCGCGCCATTCGCCGCCGTCCTCGACCTGGCCGACCTGCCGCCCGGCGCGATGCGCCGGATCAGCCGAGGCGACCTCGACGTCCTGCTGGCCAACACCAGCGCCGGGGTGGTCGCGGTCGACGATCGCTGCCCGCATATGGCGGCGCCGCTGTCGATCGGCGTCCTCGACGGCTGCATCGTCGACTGCCCGCTCCATAGCGGCCGGTTCGACCTGTCGACCGGCGAGCCGGTCCAGATGCCGACCACCGGGGGTCTCGACCCGGAGGGCACCTACCACCCGACCTGGTCGGCGGCCGGGCTGCCACCCAAGGAAGACCCCCCGGGCAAGAAGGCCGAGGCTCGCCGCTTCACCCGCGTCCGCCGGATCCGCTACTACCCGGTCCGGATCGTCGACGGCCGGATCGAGGTCGCGCTGCCGGTCCAGGGCTAGCCGGCTCAGCCCCGGAGCTCGATCTCCTCGTCCGGATCCAGGTGGTCGTCCTGGGTGTACTCCCGGATCAGGCGCAGGACATGGTCGGGATCATCGGTGACATGGAACAGGCGCAGGTCGTCGGCGTCGATCGTGCCCGCCGGCAGCTGCACCCGGCGCATCCAGTCGATCAGCCCGCTCCAGTAGTCGTGGCCGACGAGGATCACCGGGAAGTGCTCGATCTTGCCGGTCTGGATCAGGGTCAGCGCCTCGAACAGCTCGTCCAACGTGCCCACGCCGCCGGGCAGGATGACGAACGCATCGGCGTACTTCACGAACATCGTCTTGCGCGCGAAGAAGTACCGGAAATCGACGCCCAGGTCGACGTAGGGATTGAGCGACTGCTCGTGGGGCAGCTCGACGTTGCAGCCGACCGAGATCCCGCCGCCCTCCTGGCAGCCGCGATTGGCCGCCTCCATCACTCCCGGGCCACCACCGGTGATCACGGCGAAGCCGGCCTCGGCCAGGCGCCGGCCGATCGCCCGGGCCAGCTCATAGGTCGGGCTGCCCTCCTGGATCCGGGCCGAGCCGAAGACCGTGACCGCCGGGCCAAGGGTGGCCAGGGCATCGAAGCCGTCCACGAACTCGGCCTGGATCCGGAGCACTCGCCAGGGATCCTCGCTGATGAACGCCGGCCGGCTGGAGCGGGTGAGGAGCTTCTCGTCCTCGGTCCGCTTGCCGCCGCCATCCATCCGGGCGGTGGTCCGCGAATCGACGGTCACCCGGCCCCGGCGGCGGCGCTCGGGCGACCCCGACAGCTCGGGACCCTGTTCGTCTGGCATTTGCCAAGAATGCACCCCGCGGCCGGAAGCCGTCAGCCGGCTCAGGGCAGCCTCAGCCAGCCTTTCCAGTCAGGCTCAGCGCGGCCGGCGCTCAGCTCGTTGCCGAAGCGGACGAGGGGCAGGCGGAGCAGGCGCTGGTCGGCCAGCACGCGCTCGGCGAGCTCGGCGTCGGTCAGCCTGAGCCAGGCGAAGCCGGCCTCGCGCGCCGCCCGGCCGTCGCCGTCCAGGACCGCCCGGACCCCCAGCCGCTCGGTGAATCGGCGGAGCTCGCCGGCGGCCATCGGCTTGCGCCGCAGGTCGACGAAATGGATCGTGCAGCGGCGCTCCTTGAAGAAGCGCAGCGCCGCCCGGGTCGGCTGGTCGTCCACCAGCCCGAAGATCTGGACCGAAGGCGCTGACGGCTGGGCCACCGCAGGATCGTAGCGGCCGCTGGGCGGTACCATCGCTGGACGTGGCTGCCTTTGGCGGCCCTGGGAGGTCCCTCGATGACGGTCTGGTTCACGGTCCAGCTCGATGACAAGCCGGGTTCGCTGGCGCGGGTCGCGGGAGCGCTCGCCGAGCGCGGCGTGAATATCACCGGGATCGTCGGCGTGGCCGAGGACACCGATGGCGCGCTGATGCTCACGACCAGCGATCCGGCCGCCACCCGGGCGGCCTTCGAGGCCCTCGGCCAGGCGTTCGAGGAGCACGACCCGACGGGCGGCCTCGAGCCCGAGCGCCTGTCCGTCGCCGATCTCCGCCCGACGGCCGGGGGTTGAGCGTGGCCCACGGCCGCTGATGCGGATCGCCACCTGGAACGTCAACTCGCTCAAGGCCCGCCTGGACCGGGTCGAGGAATGGCTGACGATCGCCGCCCCGGACGTCCTGCTGATGCAGGAGACGAAGCTGTCCGACGAAGCCGCGCCGGTGCTGCCCTTCGCCATGGCCGGCTACGAGCTGGCCCACCATGGTGAGGGCCGCTGGAACGGCGTGGCGATCGCCAGCCGGGTGGGGATCGCCGACGTCGTCACGAACTTCGGCGACGGACCGCTCGTCCGACCTCCGGGCGCGGCCGGCGGCCCTGGCTCGGCGCCGGCCGACGAGCCGGGCGACGAGGGTCTCGGCCCCGAGGCCCGGATGATCTCGGCCCGCTGCGGCGGGATCCGGGTCGTGAGCATCTACGCCCCCAACGGGCGGGCCCTCGATACGCCCTTCTACGACGGCAAGCTGGCCTGGTACGACCGCCTCAGCCGCTGGCTCGAGGAGACCCAGGATCCGGCCGACCAGATCCTGATCGGCGGCGATTTCAACGTCGCCCCGGACGACCTCGATGTCTACGACCCGCAGGCCTACGTGGGCGCCACCCACGTCTCGCCTGCCGAGCGGGCCGCCCTGGCCCGCCTCCGCGAGTGGGGCCTGGTCGATGTCGTCCGGCTGTTCCACCCGGAGGCCGGCTTCTACACCTGGTGGGACTACCGGGCAGGCAACTTCCACAAGAACCTGGGGATGCGGATCGACCACCTGTATGCCTCGCGCTCGGTGGCCCAGCGAGTGACGGCCGCGGAGCGCGACCGCGACGCCCGCAAGGGCAAGCTGCCGTCCGACCATGCTCCGCTGTATGTCGACCTGGCTGGCTGAGATCGCCTCGAGTCGCTAGGATTCGCGCCCTGATGACCGAACGACCCGACGATCCGGCAGCGGACCTCGAGCAGGTCCTCGGCGCCTACCTCGACGCCCAGCGGATGACCCGCCGCCAGCTGCTCGAGCGAATCGCGGCGGTCGGCGCCGCCGCGGCGCTGGCCCCGGTGATCGCCGCCTGCGCCGCCGGGCCGGCCGACCGGGCCGCCGCGGCAGCGCGTGCCGGCGCCGTTGCCCAGCCCCTGCCCGAAGCTGCGCCGGCCGTCACCTCGATCGCGGCGCCCGCGGCAGCCGCCTTGCCCGCGGCTCCGGTCCAGGCGGCCGCGGCGAGCTCCCACGTGATCGCCCGGATCATCGCCCGGCTCGTGGCCCGGGGCTGACCCCGCCCGGGCTAACCCGCCGGCCGGAGCTGACCCGCCGGCCGGAGCTTCCGCGGACCCCGGCGGCCTACGACTGGGCGGCCGCCCGGGCAGCCAGGCGGGCCGCAGCCTTCTCCTCGCTGGCGATCCCGCCCGTCTGGGCAGTCTTGGGCGGCGGTGTGTCGTACCGTTCGCGGACCGTCCGGCGGACCTCGACGCCGTCGTTGGCGTAGTGGTCGGCGATCATCAGGTCGAAGGCGTGGACGCTGGCCTCCTGGTTCGAGAAGCGGCCGGCGACCCAGCTCCGCGAGCTCGTGCCCCGGTGCTGGAGCTCGCACACGTGCCAGTCCTGGCGGTTGGTCATGTCCCAGAAGTCGTAGGCGTCCGTCGCGTCGAAGCCGGCCATTGCCATCGTTGACGGCTCGAACAGCCAGTCGCAGATCACCACGGTGCGATCGACGCCCTGGGGCACGAGCCGATGGACCAGGACGTAGTCGGGGTGGATCGAGATGAACGTGTTCGGCCAGAGCAGGTAGTAGTACACCCGGCGCTCGTCGATCGGGGTGATCCCCGGGATGGCCGGCCGGCCGTTGCGGTGGCCGCCCTCGAGGGCCATCGTCTCGGCCCCGCCGGCCAGCTCCATCCAGCCGCCCTCCCAGGGACCCTCGCTCTCGTAGTCGCCGCCGAGGTCGTAGGGCGTGAGCTTGTTGAGCTGGGGGTGGAGACCCGGGCAGTGGTAGCACTCGGAGTAGTTCTCGCCGATGAACTTCCAGTTCGAGCCGACCTCGTAGCGGACCTGCTTGGCCGAGCGCAGCGCGCCGAAGTCGAAGCGGTTCCAGTGGGGCACGAGGTCGGCCAGGAAATCGGTCAGCTCGGGCCCGCTGGGATCGAGCGAGACGAACACGAAGCCCTGCCAGACCGCGAGGCGGACCGGGGTCAGGCCGAATGTCTCGAAGCTGAAGTCGTCGAGGTCCTCGGTGTGCTTGGCCCGGATCAGCTTGCCGTCGAGGTCGTAGATCCAGGCGTGGTACGGGCACTGGAAGCGGACCGCCTTGCCGCACTGCTCTTCGACGACCGCAGTGCCCCGGTGCTGGCAGACGTTGTAGAAGGCGCGCAGGACCCCGTCCCGGGCCCGGACGATGACCAGTGGCTCGCCGTCCTGTTCGGCCAGGAAATACTCGCCCGGGGCGGCCGCCTCGGACTCCCGGCCGACGATCGCCCAATCCCGGTGGAACCACTCCCGGCGCTCGAACTCGTGGATCTCGGGGTCGTGATAGGCCCGCCGGGGCAGGAGCGTCGCGGCCCGATACGGCCGCCTGATCGAGGCCAGCTCCGCGGGGGTGAGGATCGCCATTGGTTGCCTCCAGCTAGCCGGCGGATGGGACCGGATCGGGATGGGCGAGGTCGGAATTGGTGAGCTCGGAAGGGGCGGGGTCGGGGGCGGGGGCGGCCCGGGAACGGCTTCTGGCCGCGGTCCGGGCGGCCAGCCGGTCGGGCCGGGCGACCTCGGTCCGGGCCGCGCGGTCGGAGCGGACCCCGTCGTTGGCATAGCGGTCGGCGACCATCAGGTCGAAGGCCTGCACGCTGGCCTCCTGGTTCGAGTAGCGGCCGGCCACCCAGCTGCGCGAGCGGCTGCCGTTCTGCTGGAGCTCGACGACGTGGTAGTCCTGCTTGTTGGTCAGGTCCCAGAAGTCGCGTGCGCCCGAGACGTCAAAGCCCGGCAGCCCGATCGAGTCCTTGTCCACGTACAGGTCGCAGTTGACGATCGTCCGGTTCGGGCCGGCCGGCCAGGCCTGGTGGGTCAGGACGTAGTCGGGGTGGACGCTGACGATCAGGTTCGGCCACAGGATGTAGTAGTAGATCCGGCGCTCGTCGACCTCGTCCGTCGCGTACAGCAGCGGCCGGCCGTGGCGCAGGCCATCCATCGACATCGTCTCGCAGCCTTCGGAGAAGATCATCCAGCCGCCCTTCCAGGGCCCGTCCGGGAAGAAATCCTCGCCCAGGTCGTAGGGGGTCAGCTTGTTCAGGAGGGGATGGACACCCGGGCAGTGGTAGCACTCGGAGTAATTCTCGGCCACGATCTTCCAATTGGCGGCCACGTCGTAGGTCAGCCGGGTCGCCCGGCGCAGGCGGCCGTAGTCGCGCTTGAAGCCGGCGTGATGGTCGTGCCAGTCGACCATGTAGGACTCGAGCTCGGGCCCGCTGGGATCGAGCGAGACGAACACGAAGCCCTGCCAGACCGCGAGGCGGACCGGGGTCAGGCCGAATGTCTCGAAGCTGAAGTCGTCGAGGTCCTCGGTGTGCTTGGCCCGGATCAGCTTGCCGTCGAGGTCGTAGATCCAGGCGTGGTACGGGCACTGGAAGCGGACCGCCTTGCCGCACTGCTCTTCGACGACCGCAGTGCCCCGGTGCTGGCAGACGTTGTAGAAGGCGCGCAGGACCCCGTCCCGGGCCCGGACGATGACCAGTGGCTCGCCCAGCTCCTCGGACCGGAAGAAGGTCCCCGGTTCCGGCGCGTCCTCGTCACGTCCGACGCAGACCCAATCGCGGAAGAACCAGTTCTCGCGCTCGTAGTCCCACACCTGCGGGTCGTGGTAGGCGCGGGCCGGCAGCAGCGAGGCAGCTCGAAACGGCCGGCGAACGGCGGCGATCTCCTCGGGGCTGAATGGCGCGCTGGCAGTCATCGCTGGACGAACCTCCGGGCCGAGTCTAGCGCTCCAGTTCGAGCCTGATGCCCGAACGAAGGTCGCCCGGCGCCCCGGACCTCAGGCGATCTTCCGCTTGCGCCGATCCTTGAGGATCTCGCGCGCGGCGTTGCGTCCCGGCAGGCCCGTCACTCCGCCACCTGGATGGGTCGACGAGCCGCACTGGTAGAGGCCCTGGATCGGCGTCCGGTAGTTGGCGTAGCCGGCCGCCGGGCGCATGTGGAAGAGCTGGTTGAGGGTCAGCTCGCCATGGAAGATGTTGCCCCCGATCAGGCCGTACTCGTGCTCCATGTCGTACGGGCTGATCACCTGGCGGTGGACGATCGAGGCCTTCAGGTTGGGGGCCAGCTCGTTGTAGCCGTCGATCAGCCGGTCGGCGAACGCCTCGACCTCGGCCCGATGCGGCTGGGCATGCCAGTCCTGGGGCACCCACTGGGCGAACATCGAGAAGATGTGCATGCCCTCCGGGGCGATGGTCGGATCGAGGGTCGAGGCGATCACCCCATCGCAGTAGGGCTTGGCCGAGCCGCGGCCCTGGCGGGCGTCATCGAAGGCCTGCTGGATGTACGACATCGAGTGGGCCAGCTCGATCGCGCCGGTGTGGTGGGGCTGCAGGTTCGTGCCCGGCACCGAGCTGAAGTTGGGCAGCTCACTGATCCCCAGGTTGACCTTGACCGTGCCCGAGCGGCTGTCGTAGTTGCGGATGTCGGTCACAAACTCGGACGGCAGCTGGCGCTCCTCGATCAGGCGCAGGAAGGTGATCTGGGGGTGGGCATTGGAGATGACCAGGTCGGCCCGGATCTCCTCGCCCGACTCGAGCACCACGCCGGCCGCCCGGTCGCCCTCGGCCAGGATCCGGGCCACCGGCGCTTTCAGGCGGACCTGGCCGCCGTATTCCTCGACGGCCGCCGCCAGGTTCGTGCTGACCGCGCCCATCCCGCCCTCGACGAAGCCCCAGCCGCCGATCGGGCCGTCGGCCTCGTTCTCGTCGACCGTGCCGATCTCGTGGTGGAGCAGGACGTAGGCGGTGCCCGGCTCGTACGGCCCGGCCCACGTCCCGATGATCCCGTCGATCGACAGGCCGGCCTTGATCCGGTCCGACTCGAACCAGTCGTCGAGCAGGTCCGCCGCGCTCATCGTCATGATCCGGGTCAGGTCGGCGACGCCCCGCCCGCCCAGGCCGCGCAGCTTCCAGGCGAAGCGAAGCTGGTCGAGCAGGTCCGGCAGCGAGCGCGAGCCGAGCTTCGGCGGGGTCATCCAGAGGAGGTGCCGGACGACCTCGGCCAGGCCGTCCTTCCAGGCCACGTAGTCGTCATAGACGTCGGCGTCGTGCTTGCTGAACTTGGCCATCTCGGCGTAGCGCCGTTCGTGGTCCTCGTACATCACGACGCCCGAGCCGTCCGGGAAGCCCATGAAGTAGGGGCCCATCGGGTAGACCTTGTAGCCCCGCTTGGCGAGCTCGAGCTCCTTGATGATCCGGGGCGGCATCAGGCTCTGGACGTAGGACAGCGAGCTGACCTTGAAGCCCGGCCAGGGCTCCTCGGTCACCGCCGCGCCGCCGATCACCCCGCGCTTCTCGAGGACGAGCGGCTTGAAGCCCGACTTGGCAAGGTAGGCGGCGCAGGCCAGACCGTTGTGGCCGCCGCCCACGACGATCGCGTCAACTGGCTCAGTCATGCCCGGCATTCTGTCCGGCCGCCCTTCCGCGGCGGCTCGACGTCCCGTCTGGTGCGCCCACCGTTCCATAGTACGCAACATCGTTGCGTCTAGTGGGACAGGCTCGAGCGGCGTTGGGTCCGGGCTCCTTGCCTTGCCCTGCCGCGACCGTCCGCCCGCCTCGACCATGCAGGCCTGTGTGCCTCTGACGGGCACAACTGCACCGTTTCCCTTGTCCATCGGCAGTTCCGGTGCCTTCCAGGCACGGATGCGGCCCATGCTCGCGTCGAGCGCACCGAATCGACCTGATTGGAGCGCAACCGTGCAGTTACGCCCGTCTGACGCAACCTGGCCCAGGCCCGGCCGGCCCGGGTCCCCTCGCTCGGCGGGTGGGCGCGCTCGTGGACTGCAGGTTCGGCCCATGGAGGTTCGTCATACTCCGCGCATGACCCCTCCGCCGATGGTGCCCGACTTCCGGGAGCGCCTCAGGTCCGACGACTTCCTCGTCGGGACGTGGCTCACCCTGCTCGACCCAACCGTGCCCGAGCTGCTGGCGGGGAGCGGCTACGACCTCCTCGTGGCCGACGGGGAGCACGGCCCGGTGGCCACCGCGGATCTCGTCCAGATGGTGATCGCCACCCGGGCCGCGCAGGTGCCGGTCCTGTACCGGGTAGCCGCCAACGAGCCGGTCCGGATCATGCATGCCCTCGACGCGGGAGCCAGCGGGGTGGTGATCCCCCAGGTTCGTACGGTGGCCGACGTCGAGCGGGCCGTGGCCTGGTGTCGATACCCTCCGGTGGGCCTGCGCGGGATCGGCCCGCGACGGGTCTCGGACTTCGGGCGGAAGACGCCCGACTACATGGAGTCCGCCAACGGCGCGGTGACGTGCTGCATCCAGATCGAGACCCGCGAGGCGCTCGCCGCGCTCGACGAGCTCCTCGATGTGGCCGGCGTTGACACCCTCCTGATCGGCCCCAACGACCTCGCCGCGTCGCTCGGTCACACCGGCCAGATCACTGACCCCGAAGTCGAGGACGCCATCGCCCACATCGCCGAATGTGCCCGGGAGCACGGGATCCCGGCGGGGGCGTGGACCCAATCACCAACGATCGCCCGCAAGCGGCGCGAGCAGGGGTTTCGCTGGATCACGGTGAACGCGGACTACGGCTTCATGGTCGCCGCCGCCGACGCCGCCGTCCGGGAGATTCGCGCGGGGTAGCAGCGAGCTGGGGAGGCGGCATGTTCCTGCTGATCTGGAAGGGCTGGGGGATCGTTGTCCTGGTGATCGCGGTGGTCTTCCTGGCGATCGGGATCGCCGCCGGCGACGTGGTCCACGCCAACGCGTCCCTGACCGGGGCCCTGATGTCGATCGCCCTGGTGCCGGGCGGTGCCGTGTGCTGGTTCGCCGGCAAACGCCTCGACGCGCAGCCGCCGCGGGTCCTCGTCGATCCCAAGACCGGCGCCCAGGTCGTCCTTCGGCGCGAGAACACCTTCTTCTTCGTGTCAGTCGAGCTGTGGGGCCCGATCCTGGCCGTGATCGGTGTCCTGCTGGCGATCATCGAGCTCCTGATTCCGCAGTAGCAGCGGCGCTCAGCGCAGCTCGACGATCTCGTGCCAGAGCGGGATGTGGGTGTTCAGGCCGAGGGCCTTGATCTTCGGCTCGAGGGCGGCCTGGGCATCGGGATCGCCGTGGACGATGAATACCGTCTTGGGCCAGCCCGACGCCCCGGGTGCCTTGCCCGTCGCGAAGTTGGCGACCCAGCTGAGCAGCTCGCTCTCGTCGGCATGGGCGCTGAAGCCGCTGATCGAGCGGACCTGGCAGCGCACCCGGCGGACCTGGCCATCGAGCTTGATCGTCGTTTCGCCAGCCTGCAGGTGGGCGCCCAGGGTACCCACGCCCTGGTAGCCGACGAAGAGGATCACCGCGCTCGGGTCGTCGACCAGGTTGCGCAGGTGGCCGACGACCCGGCCGCCCGTCAGCATCCCGTTCGAGGCCACGATCATGTACGGCCGGGGGGCCTGGGCGATCGCCTCGGACTGCCTGGCGTCGTTGGTGATCGTCTGCTTGGGATAGTCGAGCGGGGCGTCGTGGGCGGCCAACAGGGCCGTGGTCTCGGCGTCGTAGTAGTCGGGGTGGTGGCGGTAGACGTCGCTCGCCTTGGACGCCATCGGCGAGTCGAGGAAGAGCTGCAGGAGCGGGATCTTGCCGGCCTCGATGAGCCGATGGAGCTCCCAGACCACTTCCTGGGTACGCCCGATCGCGAATGACGGCACGAGCAGGACGCCGTCGTGGTCGGCGACCAGCTTGACCGCGTCGGCCAGGAGCTGGTTCGACTCGGCCTCCGGCTCGTGCTCGCGTCCGCCGTAGGTCGACTCGATCAGGACGTAGTCGGCATCGGTCACGACGGTCGGGTCGCGCAGGATCGGGGTGCCCGTCCGGCCGAGATCGCCCGAGAAGACCAGGCGCAGCTCGGGGCCCCCATCCCGGTCGACGACCCGCAGCCGGATGATCGCCGAGCCCAGGATGTGGCCGGCATCGACGTACGTTGCGTGAATACCGGGCGCGACCTCGATCTCGGTGTCGTAGTCGATGCCCCGGAACGAGGCCAGCGACGCCTGGGCGTCCGCGGCGTCGTAGAGCGGCTCATCGAGCTCGATGTCCAGGATCGCCGGCTGCTTGAGCAGAGCCTGCTCGGGGTCGCGAGCGACATGCGGGGCCACGAACGCCGGTGGAGCGATCTCCGAGGCGCTCGACGCGCTGGGGGCGCTGGCCGCGCTGAGCGGCGCCGGGATCGTCACCGGATCGGACGCACCGCCGGCCTCCTGGGGCGCGGCTGGCACGAGCAGGGCCGCGTCGAACCGGCGGCTCCCGAAATGAGCCGGGTCCTGGCGGGGATCGTCGTAATGGCGGCGCTCGCCGACCGGGATCGCGACCGGCGGCAAGCCGCCGTCGTCGTTCGACTCACCGACCGTGGCCGCCCGGGCGGCAGCGGCATCGGCCGCGTTCAGCCTGCCATCGACACCATCGGCGGCCAGCTCCTCGGCCGAGGCAAGCGCGTCGCGGTCACGCTTCTCGAACATTGCGGACTTGGCCGGATCGCGCTTCTCGCGGCGGACCTGGCGCTTCGAGAACTCGTCCTGGAGCTTGCCCGAGTCGAGCAGGACCAGGCTGGCCAGCTCGACCGTGCCCTTGGTTGCCCAGACGGGCCCCTTGAAGCCCGACTTGACGACGTGCGGGATCAGCCCGCAGTGGTCCAGGTGGGCATGGGTCAACAGGATCGCGTCGATCCGGGCCGGGTCGTAGGCCAGCGGAATCCGGTTCCGGATCGATTCGCTGGGGCTGCCCTGGAACATCCCGCAGTCGATCAGGATCGTCGCCCGCTCGGTGGTCAGCAGGTATTGCGAGCCGGTCACCGTGGTGGCCGCGCCGAGAAACTGGAGGTGCATTGGCGGAGTCTGCCACCGCCGGACGATGACCGTGGCCGCGCCCGAGGCCCCTAGCCCAGCGGGACCACCACCACGGCGTCGATCGCCACGGCCAGCATCAGCAGGCTGAGGTAGGTGATCGAGTACTTGTAGAGCCGGATCGCCTGGGCGGTCGAGCGCTCGGGCGAGGTGCCCTGTCGCCACAGGACATAGGCCTGGCGCAGGAAGATCGCCCCGAGTACGACCGCCGCGACGAGGTAGATCGCGCCCATATGGGCGACCGACCACAGGACCAGCGAGATCGCGACGAGGAGGATCGTGTACAGCCCGATCTGGCGGGTCGTCTCGGGGATCCCGCGCACGACGGGCAGCATCGGCACCCCCGCCGCCGCGTAGTCCTTGCGGATCCTCAGCGACAGGGCCCAGAAGTGCGGTGGCGTCCAGTAGAAGACGAGGAAGAACAGCAGGATCGCGGGCAGCTGCACCGAACCGGTCACGGCGGCCCAGCCGATCACCGGCGGGAGCGCGCCGGCGGCGCCGCCGATCACGATGTTCTGGGGCGTCGTCCGCTTCAGGATCATCGTGTAGACGACGACATAGAAGGCGATCGCCAGGAGGGTCAGGAACGCGGCCAGGAGGTTGACGAACCAGGCCATCACGACGAACGAGATCACCCCCAGGACGATCCCGAAGACGACCGCCCGCTCGGGCTCCACCTCGTGGGCCGGCAGCGGCCGGCGCCGGGTGCGGGTCATCAACAGGTCGATGTCCCGGTCGAGATAGCAGTTGATCGAGTTGGCCGAGCCGGCCGCGAGCGTGCCCCCGATCATCGTCCAGACCACCAGCCAGGCCCAGCTGCCGATCTGGATCCCGGGCACGTCGCGGGTGGCCAGGACCATCGCCGGCACCGTGGTCACCAGCAGGAGCTCGATGATCCGGGGCTTGGTCAGGGCGATGTAGGCGCGGATCGAGGCTCGATGCGTGGATCCGGTCGAGGCCACCGCCTGTGACATCGTCGAGCCGACCGGGCGGAGGTCGCCGGATCCCGAGCCGGCGCCCTGGCCCGGCACGAGGCTGGTCGGGATCGGCGTGGTCCGGGCGGTGTAGTAGGCGACGACCGTCAGGCCGACCAGCGCCGACCAGATCGAAGCGCCGAGGGCCACGTGCAGCGTCTGGGTCCAACCGGACAGCTGGGTCAGGACCTGCAGGCCGCCGATCACGACCTCGACCGGCAGCAGGATCGCGGCCAGCAGCGCGAGGCGGAGTGTCGCGGGGTGGCCGCGCTGGGTTCGCCAGGCGATCAGCCCGACCCCGACCACGATCAGCCCCACGACGACGGCGACGTAGCGATGGAGGACCTGGGCCGAGTCGACCGAGGTGATCGCCGGGAAGAGCGTCCCGCCCATCAGGGGCCAGTCGGGAAAGACGAGGGCCGAGTTGGGCGTCGCCGTGACGTGCGACCCGAACAGGAGCAGGGCGAATGTGGTGACCGCCCCGAAGGCAGCCAGGAGGGTAAACCGCTGGCTGGCACCCCGGCCGTTGACCTGGGCCGGGTAGAAGCTCCGGGCCAGGATGTAGACGAGCAGGCCGAGGAGGGCCATCGCGCTGGCCAGGTGGGCCGTGACCGACTCACCGCTGTTGCCGAGGCGGACGGTCTCCTCGCCGAGCCAGGCCTGGAAGCCGACGAGGAGGACGGCCACGACGCCCAGCCAGACCAGCGAGCGCCGCTCGCGGTGATCGCGCCAGGCCAGGATCGGCAGGCCCAGGATCAGGATCCCGAGGATCGCCGCGACGTCGCGGTGGAGCCATTCCAGCCAGGCCTTGTAGTCGCCGAGCGCCGGGATGACCTGGCCCTTGCACAGCGGCCAGTCGGGGCAGCCCAGCCCGGAGTCGGTCGCGCGGACGATCACGCCGATCGTGACCAGCAGCAGGGTCGTCGCGACCGTCACCGCCGCCAGCTTCTGAAACCGGGTCACCAGGCCTCCGCCTTCGTGGTTGATCGGGGCTCCGCCGCGGCGCGGATCGGTCGCAGCACCGCCGCCGGGCACGGCCATTCTAGCCGGGCTCTGCCCGAATCGGCGGCCGCGGGTACGATCGCGGCGATGCGCCTCCTGGTCCTGTTGCTGGCCTCCCTGCTCCTCGCGGCGTGCGGCCCAGGGTCCAGCCCGGCTCCGTCGAGCCTCGTCGTCGGCGGCTCGAACGGCCAGACGGTCCTCCCGGCGATCTTCTCCTCGGAGACCGTCGTCGGTCCCGATCGGGTCCTGATCGGCCTCCTCGACGCGACGGGCACGACCCCGATCGGGACGCCCGACTACAAGGTCAGCGTCGGGTTCATCGACCTCGACAAGGACAAGACCACGTTCGTGATCGGGCCGGCCCCGGCCAGCTTCGTGTGGGCGATCCCCAACCAGCGCTCAGTCTGGTACTACGACACGTCGTTCGACGCAGCCGGCAACTGGGCGGCGGTTGTCACGGTCACCCCGCCGGGCAAGCCGGCCGAGTCATCCGAGCTCGACCTGCCGGTCAAGGCGACCGGGTCGGCCATCCGGGTGGGCGCCAAGGCCCCCGCGACACCCACACCGACCAGTGCCACGGCGGGCGGCGTCCTGGCCAGCATCACGACCGACCCCAGCCCGGATCCACGCTTCTACCAAATCTCCGAGGACGCGGCCCTGGCCGAGCACAAGCCGTTCGTGCTCGTCTTCGCCACGCCGGCATTCTGCACGAGCCGGGTGTGCGGTCCGACCCTGGACGTGGTCAAGGCCGTCGCCGAGACCGAGCCGGCAATGACCTTCATCCAGGTCGAGCCGTACCTGATGCACTACGCCAACGGCAGCCTCCAGCCAATCCTCGATGCCAGCAACAACCTGCAGGCCAACCCGGCCACGACGGCCTGGGGCATCCAGACCGAGCCGTGGGTCTACGTCGTCGACGCGACCGGGACGGTGACCGCGTCGTACGAGGCCGTGGTCGTGCCGGCCGAGCTGACCGCGGCGATCGACAAGGTCAAGGCCGGCGGCTAGCCGGGCTCGATCAGGCTCCGGCCCCGGTGCTGCCCGGAGCGTGGACGGGCGTCCCGTCGGCGCAGCGCGGGCAGGTCGCCGGCCCGGGCTCGTAGGTCGGCAGGTCGAGGATCCACAGCGCGGCCAGGGGATAGACCCGGCCCGTCGCGGGTGAGGTCAGGCTGCTCATCCCGCCCGACCGATCGACCAGGACATGGCAGGCCACGATCTCGCCACCAAGCGCCTCAACGGCCGGGATCATCGCCAGGAGTGAGCCGCCGGTGGTCAGGATGTCGTCGACCAGGACGACCCGCTCGCCGGGCGCGATCGTGAAGCCGCGCCGGAACTCCCGCCGAGGCGGACCGTCGGCGGTCCTGACCTCCTCGGCGAAGATCGCCCGGAGGCCCAGCTGGCGACCGGTCTCGAAGGCCAGGATCAGCCCACCGGTCGTCGGCCCGGCGACCAGGTCGGCCGTCGGCTGGCCGCTGCCCGAGCGATGCTCGGCCGCCCAGAAGCCGCACAGCTCGCTCGTGGCGGCGGTGTCCTGGAGGACCTGGAACTTCTCCAGGTAGTGCTCGCCGTGGCGCCCGCTCTTGAGCAGGAAGTGGCCGTCGCGCAGGGCGCCCGAGCTCCGGAAGAGGGCCTCGGTCCGGGCGGCGATCGCGGCCCGGCCGGCGATCTCGATGGCGTTGCGAACGGTGGTCATCGAGCCAAGTCTACGGGTCAGGGCCGGTACTCGACGCCCTTCGAGGACGGCGCCGTGAGCGGCGACGAGCGGGCCGGCAGGGCCGTGCCGACCAGCGCCAGGTACGAGTCGTGGCCGAGCCGGCGGCACTCGTCGGCCAGCTCGTCGATCAGCCGGACGGGCAGCGTCGGATCGGCGAACAGGACCGTGCCCACCTGGACCGCGACGGCGCCGACGGCCAGGAAGTCGAGGACGTCCGCCAATTCGGCCACCCCGCCGATCGCGATGATCGGGATGTCCACGACCTGGGCCACCTCGTACACGATCCGCAGGGCAACCGGCTTGATCGCCGGCCCCGAAAGCCCGCCGTAGATGTTGCCCAGCAGCGGCCGGCGGCGGCCCGGGCCCACGGCGATCCCCGACAGAGTGTTGATCGCGGTGATTGCATCGGCCCCGGCGGCCTCGATCGCCCGGGCGATCGGGCGCACGTCGGCGACATTCGGGCTGAGCTTGACCAGCAGGGGCAGCTCGGTGACCCGCCGGACGGCCGCGGTCACCGCCCCGGCCGCCTCCGCGTCGATCGCGAACTGGAGGCCGCCCGCCCCCACGTTCGGGCAGCTGATGTTCAGCTCGATCCCGGCTACCCCGGGCACGCCGTCGAGCCGGCTGGCGACCTCGACGTAGTCGTCGATCGACTCGCCGGCGACGTTGACGATCACCGGCACATGCCAGCCGGTCCAGGTCGGGCTGTACTTCTTGATGACCGCGTCGACGCCGGGGTTCTGGAGGCCGATCGAATTGAGCATCCCGGCCGGCGTCTCGGTCACCCGGGGGGTGACGTTGCCGATCCGCGGCCGGAGGGTGGTGCCCTTGCAGCAGATCGCCCCGAGGCGCTGGATGTCGACCACGTCGCTGTACTCGATGCCGTAGCCGAACGTGCCCGAGGCGACCAGGATCGGATTGTCGAGGCGCAGCCCGCGGGGCAGCTCGATCGACAGGTCGACGGCCGGCCGGCCGATCACCAGCCGGCCTCCCAGTCGAGCTCGGTCGAGGCGAAGACGGGCCCCTCCCGGCAGACCCGCTGGGGCGCACCCCTGGCGTCCATCACGACGCAGCCCAGGCAGGCGCCCACGGCACAGCCCATGTTCTGCTCCATCGATACCTGCAGGAACGACGTGCGCCGGGCCGCCGCGGAGCCGGGCTCGGCAGCGCGCGCCGAGGAGCCGGTCCGGCCCCTCCCCCGCCCCGGCTTCCGGCCGAGGCTGGCGACCCCCAGCCGGCTGCTTCGCCCGGCGGCCAGGCGGGCCAGGGCGGCGAGCATCGGCACCGGCCCGCAGGCGAACGCCTGGTCGGCCCAGCCCTCGTAGGCCGGGACCAGGTCGGTCACGTAGCCGGCGTGGCCGAGCGAGCCGTCGTCGGTCGCCACCACGTACTCGACCTCGTCGGGCAGCAGGCTCGAGGGATAGACCTCGGTCGCGCTGGCCGCGCCGAACAGGAGGGTCACCTCCCGGCCGGCACGCAGGGCGTCGTCGGCCAGCATCCGGACGCCGGCCATGCCCAGGCCGCCGGCGATCAGCAGGAGGTGGCGGCTGTGGGGATCGACCTCGAAGGGCTGGCCCAGCGGGCCGAGCATGTCCACCCGGTCGCCCGGACGCAGCCGGGTGAACCAGTCGGTGCCCCGGCCGACGGCCCGATAGTGGATCGTGATCTGGCCGCTCGCCCGATCGACCGTGTTGAACGAGAACGGCCGGCGCAGGATCAGCCCCGAGAAGTCGCCCGGCCGGATGTGCACGAACTGGCCGGCCCGGGGGCCGACCGTCAGGGCCGGGGCGTGGAATGCCTGGAGCCACTGCCCCGGCAGGATCTCGCGGCTCTCGACCAGCTCAGCCGCGACGAGCTGCATGCTCACCCGCGATCGTCGCCCTCGCCCGCCGAGTCGGGATGGGCGTCGGCCGAGGCGTCGCCGGTGACCGGCGGCGCGACCGCGGGGAACGCCTCGGCCAGGGCATCGGCCAGGTCGCCGAAGACATCGGTCGGGTCGTAGAAGCCGACCAGCTCCTCGGGCGTGGACAGGACCAGCCATTCGCCGGCCGGGGTGGCTTCGCCGGCATGGGCGTCCTCGTCGTCCTCGGCCTCGACCTCGGCCCGGAACGTGCCCCCGGCCTGGAGCACGAGGCGCTCCTCGTCGCTCTCGACCACGAGCAGCTCGCCGAGCTCGGTCGTGTAGCGGCCGGCGGCCACCTGGAAGCGCTCGACCAGGTCGGCCTCCGAGCGCTGGCTGCGCTCCTGGTAGGAGAGGGCCAGGTCGTACAGCCGGCGAGCCGCGTCCTGCTCCCCGGCGACCGGGCCGTCGTCCTGGCTGGCTGCCCACGAGTCGGCCGCGGCGGCGTACGGATCGCCGTGCCCGCCGGCCGTCGCCGGGCCGTCGCCGACCTCGTCCGGCTCGTCGTCCTCCGCCTCGCCATCGACGATGGCCGGCCACTCTCGCCGGCGGCCAGTCCGCCCGCCGACCGCGCCGCGTCGGTGAACGCCGTGTACAGCTCGGCCGGGCTGTACAGCTCGACGATCTCGGCGGCCGACTCGACCACCTCCGTCTCGCTGTGCCACTCGCCGGTCGCATCGTCGAGGTAGCGGCTCCGGCTGCGGAAGGTCAGGTCGGGCGCGATCGACAGGTAGTCGGGGTCGTCGTCGATCAGGGTCAGCCCGCCGATCTCCCGGATCGAATGGGCGTTGGCGTCCAGGAAGCGCTGGAACTGCTCGGCGGCCCGGACCAGGTAGTCCGAGCGCTCGAGCGAGGCGTCCCGGGCGAGGGCACTGAGCAGATCGATGCGGGTGCGGTCCATCGCGTTCGCCTCCGTTACGGGTGGTACTCGAGATCGGTGCCCATCCGCTCCCGGAGGAACATCGAGTGATGGCGTTCGAAGATCCATTCCCCGGCCCGGTGGCCGAGGGCCCGGGTCGCCTCGTCGGCCTCGAGCTTATCGAGGGTGGCGTAGTCGGGCAGGTCGAGCAGGATCACGTTGTCGAAGTCCCAGCCGTGGGCGACGTTGTACCAGCCCAGGAAGCGGATCCCGTACTTCTGCTCGTACTCCCGAACCTGGCGCGGGAAGATCGTGCGCATGAAGAACTTGAAGAAGGGATCGCGGCCGCGCCGGACGGAGAAGTAGGTCGCGAGCACGGGCACGAGCAGACATCCTCCAGCGTGGTCCCGTCATCGGGCGCGGCGGCTATTGTCGCATGCCGTCTTCGGCCGCCGGGCCGGCGCCCGGGTCGAGCGGGTCGTCGGGCTCAGCGGGCTCGTCGACCGGCGAGCCGGCGGCGTCCTCGATCTCGCCGACCGTTCGCGTCTGGCTGCCCAGCGGGCGCCGACGCGTGCGCCGATCGGCGGCCACCAGGCGCATCAGGAAGATCATCGTCTGGCCGGTCAGCAGGAGCAGAGCGATGACCACGAAGAGGAGGACCGCCGACACGAGCTCGGGCCAGCCGGCGACGACGCTGATCGGGGTCAGGATCACCAGGATCGCCAGGACGACGAGCTGGAACCGGAAGCAGCCCAGGCCCGGTCCGCGATCCGGCTCGAGCGGGGCGCCTTTGTACTGGATCGGGGGCGGATTGATCACGCCGGAACGATACGGGAGCCGCCCCCTTCGCGCCGGGCATGGCCCCGTCCAGGCGCTACCATCGGGCGATGGCCCCACCGTCCTCCCGGCAGCCCGGACCGCGCCCCGATCCCCGTCCCGACCCGAGCCGGCGCTTCGACTGGCACCCGGAGCCGGCCCTGATCGGCTTCGACGACCCGGCCCACTCCCGCCCGGCGCTGGCCGAGGCCTCGGGGCGGCGACCTGGGCCGCCGGCCTCGACTACCTGTACGGCGAGGCGTTTCGGCGGGCAATGGGCGAGCCGGCCGGCTACGCGGCCCTCCGTCGCGCGTTCTACGGCAGCGCCGCCGACGGCAGCCCGGCCGGCCCGCTCGCCGCGCCGGATGAGCCAACGAGCTCGGCCGACCTGCTCGCCGACTTCGGAACCCGGCTGGCGGCCCACAGCCTGAACGCCTACCACCCCCGCACCCTGAGCTACTTCACGCCCCCGCCGCTGCTGATGTCGATCGTCGGCGAGGTCCTCGCCCAGTTCATCAACCAGGGCGTCGACGTGTGGCACGCCGGGCCGTCGAGCGCCTTCGTCGAGGAGGAGGTGGGGCGTTGGCTGTGCGACCTGGTCGGCTACGGGCCGGCCAGCTTCGCCGTGCTCACATCGGGCGGGGTGATGGCCAACTTCATGGCCCTGGCCGTCGCCCGCGACCTGCACCTCGCCCGGGTCCTGGGGCTGGGCCGGCCACCCCGCGGCCGGCAGCTCGAAGGCGTCCGGGCGTATGCCTCGGACCAGGCCCACTTCTCGATCAGCCGGGCCCTCGACGAGCTGGGCTTCCCGAGCGACACCTTGCACGTCGTGCCCGCCGATGAATCGTTCCGGCTGCGCGGCCCGGCCGTGGCCGCGGCGATCGCGGCGGATCGTGCCGCCGGGCTGCGGCCATTCGCGATCTGCGCCGTGGCCGGCTCGACCAACACCGGGGCCGTGGACCGGACCGCCGAGCTGGCCGACCTGGCTGAAGAGCATGGGCTGTGGCTGCACGTCGACGCCGCCTACGGTGGCGCGGCCCGCCTGTCGGCCCGCGACGCAGGCCGGGTGGCCGGCCTGGAGCGCGCCGATTCGGTCACCGTCGATCCCCACAAGTGGTTCTTCCAGGCGTACGACATCGGAGCCCTGGTCGTGCGCCGCGGCGCCGACCTGCTGGAGACCTTCCATCGCAGCCCGGAGTACTACCGCGGCGGCGAGGCCCAGGCGGATGCCCACCACGCCGGCGACGGCCTGGGCACGAGCGAGCCACTCAACTTCTACCAGCGCTCGATGGAGGGCACCCGCCGCTTCCGGGCCCTCAAGCTATGGCTGAGCTGGCGCCACCTCGGCACCCGCGGCCTGGGTCGCCTGGTCGCGGCCAACATCGACCTGGCCGCCTACCTTGCCCGGCGGATCGCCGAGGACGACGAGTTCGAGGCTGTCCCGCCCGAGCCCGAGCTGAGCGTCGTCTGCTTCCGCCACCTGCCCGGCGGTGCGAAGGTGGCGGCCAGCCTCGACCCAGTCGAGCTGGACGCCCACCAGGACGCGCTCCAGGTGGCTCTCGAGGCCTCCGGCGACGGCTGGCTGTCAACCACCCGGCTGCGCGGCCGGACGTACCTGCGGGCCGGGATCGTCAATTTCCTGACGGTCGAATCGGACATCGACCGGTTGCTCGACGACCTGCGCGAGCTGGCCGCTCCGACGTGAGGTGACCGGGCGATGACCCAGGGTGACCGGCCGGACGAGGCCCGGGCCGCGATGATCGAGCTGACCGGCGCCGGCCGGCCGCTCGGGCCGATCGGCGAGCGCTCCAGCCGGGCGGTCGTCGCGGCCATCGGCCTGGTCGCGGTCCTGGGCCTGGTCGCCTTCATCGGCTTCGTCAACCGAGGTCCGGCGCCGCCCTCCGCGAGTCCGCCGGCCGCGGCGGTGGCCCCATCGTCTACCCCACCTGGTCCCGCGACGGTGACGCCCCTGGGCCCCGAGTTCCCTCCGACGATCGACGGCCTGACCGTCCGCTCGGTCAGCGCCGCCGTGCCCGACGGCCCCAGCCCGAGCGGCCTGATCGCTGTCGGCGGCTACCTCAGCAACGACCGGTCACCCGAGGGCTGCCCGCCGGCCCCGAGCACCGACAAGCCCAATCCGTGCAGCGGCACCCAGCTCGTCCTGATCGACGATCCGGCCAGCGTCCTGCAGCCCAACGACGCGACGTTCCTGTACGACATCGTCGTGCCCCAGGGCCTGCCCTCGATCCAGCCGGTCGTCCTGCCCGGCACGAACGTGCCTGATCCATGGGCCCGCGTGGTCGGGCTGGCCGCAAACGCCGGCTCCCGGCCGGTCGTCCTCGTCGGCCAGTTCGGGGACCGGCGCTCGCCGCAGTGCGCCCCACGTCCGGGTGGCGGCAACGCCGGTTGCGACCGTTCGTTCGTCATCGACCAGCTCGCCTGGATCGCCGGCGCGAACCAGGGCCCCAGTGTCTTCCAGGGCCCAGGGTCCCGCGGGGCCCACGACCCGGTCGCCGTCGAGGCGGCGGTCGCCGGCTGGTTCCTGCCCGGCTCGACGCCGGCGATCGTCTCGATCACGAGCTCGCTACCGGCCGACGCTCCGACCCTGGCCGGGATCAGCCTCGACGGCCGCGGACCGGAGCTGTTCTGGATCGTCCGGGTCGTGAGCAGCCTGGCCGACGGTCCGCGCAGCTCGATCCTGGTCTTCGACGATCGGACCCTGGGCCTGGTCGGGGTCTTCCCCGCCGGCTCATGACTGGGCGGGCGGCGGCTCGACCGCCAGGTCATCGACGATCTCCACGCCGGGCAGCCCGAGCAGGATGGCCGGAGCTGCCTTGACCTTCCACGACCGGCTGCCGCCACCCAGGATGATCTCGGGCCGCTCCATCACCCGCCGGTCGACCCAGATCGGCAGGCCGGCCGGCAGCCCGAAGACGGTCACCCCGCCGAGCTCCATGCCGGTCACCGCCCGGGCCTCCTCGAACGAGGCGAACGAGGTGCGCTTCACCCCGATCCTGGCCCGCACCGCGTGGTTCACGTCGAGGCGGGTGGTCGCCAGCACGACGCACGCCGCGTAGCGCGCCGGCTGGGACTTGCCGACGACCATGATCGTGTTGGCCGAATCGCCCGGCGAGTAGCCGTAGGCGGCGCAGAACGCGGCCGTGTCGGCCAGGGCCGGGTCGCAGGCGAGCAGCTCGTAGGGCGTGCCCAGCCGGGCAAGGATCGCGTCAAGGTCTGCGCCCGCCGGATCGAGCACAGCCATCGGTCAGGCCTCGTAGGCGAGCCGGCCGCCGGCGACCGTCAGCAGGACCCGCCCGGGCAGCTCCCGGCCGATCAGCGGGCTGTTCTTGCCCTTCGATCGGAGGCCTTCCGCATCGACCCGCCAGGGCTCCGATCGGTCGATCACGACGAGGTCGGCCGGCGCGCCCTCGATGAGGCCCCGGGATCCCTTCCAGCCGCCGGCCTGGAGGACCCTCGCCGGGCCGCTCGTCAGCGCCGCGATCGCCCGGGCCGAGGGGCAGCCGCCCGGCGTCGACGGCGGCCAGCAGGATCCCGATCGCCGTCTCGATCCCGCTGATCCCGTTGGCGGCCAAGCCGAACTCGACCATCTTGTCGACCCTGGTGTGCGGGGCGTGGTCGGTCGCGATCGCGTCGGCCGTGCCGTCGCGGACCGCAGCCAGGCAGGCCAGGGCATCGCTCCGGGCTCGGAGCGGCGGGTTGACCCGCAGCGCCGGGTCGTACGGGCCGGCGGCCTGCGGGCTGCCCAGCCAGCGATCGTCCTCGCCCTGCCAGGCCCAGTCGCGGACCCCGGCGATCCAGGCGTCGGTCAGGGCCAGGTGGTGGGGCGTGACGTCGCAGGTGACCGGCAGGCCACGGGCCTTCGCCGCCCGGACCAGGTCGAGGGCCGCGGCCGTCGACAGGTGGGTGAAGTGGAGCCGGGCGCGGGGCTCATCGCGGAGGACGTCGGCCAGGATCGCGAGGCCCCGCCCGACGGGACCGGACTCGGCCGCGGCGCGGCCAGCCGCGCAGGCCGAAGACCGTCGCGACGAGCCCGTCATTCGCCTCGGCACCCTCGGTCAGGGCAAGGTCCTCGGCATGGTCGATCACCGGCCGGCCGAGCATGCCCGCATAGAGCAGCCCGTTGCGAAGGATCGTCGCCGAGCGGATCGGGGCGCCGTCGTCGCTGAAGCCGATCGCCCCGGCATCGCTCAGCTCGCCGAGCGCGGCCAGCGACTCGCCCCGGCGGCCCGCGCTCAGGGCGCCGTAGGCCAGCAGCTCGACCGGCGAGCCTGAGGCGGTCGCCGCCGCGAGCACCTGCCCGAAAACCCCGGCGTCATCGATCGTGGGTTGGGTGTTGGGCATCGCGCAGACGGTGGTGAAGCCACCGTGGGCGGCCGCGGCCAGGCCGCTGGCGACCGTCTCGGCGTCCTCGAAGCCGGGCTCGCGCAGGTGGGCATGGAGGTCGATGAAGCCGGGCGCAACAATCACCCCGTCGGGGCCTACTCCGTCGGCTTCGTCGCCTTCGAGCCAGGTCAGGGCTTCGAGGCGGCCCTCCCTGACCACGATCTCGCCCGCGCCTTCCCGACCGGAAGCGGGATCGACCAGCCAGGCCCGGCTGATCTCGAGCTCCCGGACGAGCAGGCCGATTCCGGCGGCCGGTGCGCCGCGCTCGACCGTCATGCCGCCGCGCTCAGCCACGGAGGGCCTCGACCCCGGACCCGGCCCCGGACCCGGCCCCGGCCAGCAGGTACAGCAGGGCCATCCGGACGGCCACCCCGTTGGTGACCTGGTCGGTGATCACCGAGCGAGGATGGTCGGCGACTTCGGGCGCGATCTCGACCCCCTCGTTCAGCGGGCCGGGGTGCATCACCAGGGCGTCGGGCCGGGCCAGGGCGAGGCGCTCGAGGCTCAGGCCGAAGCGGGCCGCGTACTCGCGCAACGAGGGCAGCAGGCCGGCCGCCATCCGTTCGCGCTGGAGCCGGAGGGCCATGATCACGTCGGCGTCGCGGAGGGCCGCTCCGATGTCGCTGGTCACCTGGAAGCGGCCGTGCCCGGGCACCTGCCCGGACTGCGCCGCCCAAGCCTCGAAGCCGCGCAGCAGGGTGGCCGGCGCGCACAGCCACAAGTCGGCCCCGGCGGCAGTCAGGCTCCAGATGTTCGAGCGCGCGACGCGGGAGTGGAGTGCGTCGCCCAGGATCACCACCTTGCGCCCGCGCAGGTCGCCGTCCGGCAGCCGCTCGCGCAGGGTGAACAGGTCGAGCAGGGCCTGGCTGGGATGGGCGTGCCAGCCGTCGCCGCCGTTCAGGATCGAGCCCGAGAAGTGCTCGGCGGCCAGGTTGGCGGCCCCCGAGGCCGAGTGGCGGATGACGATCATCCGGGCGCCCAGCGCCTCGACCGTGCGGATCGTGTCGACCAGCGATTCGCCCTTGGCGACGCTGCTTGCCGCCGCGGCGATGTTGACCACGTCGGCCGACAGGTTCTTGGCGGCGACCTCGAAGCTGACCCGGGTCCGGGTGGACGCCTCGTAAAACAGGATCGTGACCCCGGTCCCACGCAGGGCGGGGACCCGGGCAATCGGCCGGGCCAGGACCTCCTTCATGGCCACCGAGGTGCGCATCACCAGCTCGATCTCGGGCCAGCTGACGACATCGAGGTCGAGCAGGTGGCGGTGCCTCCAGCGGGTCGGCTGGCTGCTCGGTGCGGCGTCGACGGACGGCACCTGGAGCACGGCCGCAGCCGGTTCGCCCTCGGCCCGGTCGGGCGGCGCCGCGGTCATCGCCGGCTCATCCGCCGCTGCCGGCCACCACCGGCGACCGCTCGAGCCGTTCGATCACGACGCCGTCCTCGGCGTCGGTCTCCTCGAGGTGGACCCGGACGAGCTCCTCGCGCGAGGTCGGCACATTCTTGCCGACGTGGTCGGCCCGGATCGGCAGCTCGCGATGGCCACGATCGACGAGGACCGCCAGGCGGATCGCCTGCGGCCGCCCGAAATCGACCAGGGCGTCCATCGCCGCCCGGATCGTCCGGCCGGTGTACAGGACGTCGTCGACCAGGACGATCGTGGCGCCGTTGAGGTCGAAGGGCAGGTCGGTGCCCTTGACCACGGGCTGCTGGGCGATCAGCGACAGGTCGTCGCGGTAGAAAGTGATGTCGAGGGCACCGACCGGCAGCCGGACACCCTCGTTGTCGAAGATCGAATCGGCGATCCGGTGGGCGAGGGGGACGCCTCGGCGCTGGATCCCGATCAGGGCCAGTCCGTCCGTGCCGGCCTGCTTCTCGACGATCTCGTGGCTGATCCGGATCGTCGCCCGGCGGATCTCGTCCGCGGTCATGATCTGGCGACCCGTCATGCTCTCCTTCCCGGCCTCACAGAACCGGTCGTTAAAGGTCGCGACCAGTCTAGCGCAGGGTCAGTAGACCGAGACGGTTACCAGGGTCGTGCCCGAGTAGGACGGGCAGCCGCACACGGCGAAAAAGTCCGGCCGGTACATGTCGATGATCCGGGTCGGCTTGAACGAGGCCGACGGACCGTAGTCGTTGACCACCCGGTTGAGGCAGGCCGCCGCGCCGCACACCCGGATGATCGTGCCCGCGGGCAGGCGCATTGCGGTGGTGCCGTTGGTGTAGAAGCTGGCGTAGCCCTTCAGGACGTACTTGGGCGGCTTGATCGAGGTGCTGAAGCCGGGCACCGGCTGGGTCCTGACGGCGGGGGCCACGATCGGGACCTGGGCTGCCGGGCCGAGTGGCTCGGCGAAGCGGGCCGAGGCGTCGAGCGCATTGGACGAGCGCAGGGCTGGGTCGGCAGGCCCAACCACCGAGGTGATCACGCCTGACGCGTCGCTTTGCAATGGCTGGAACGCCGCGGCCTCGATGGCACGGACGGGGCTGGGGGTTCGCGAGCCCACGATACCGGGTGCGGCGACCAGTGCGAGCGCGGCGCTGAGCGCGGCGCACGCGACCAACTTGAGTCGCACTGCCCGCAGGATAGCCCGATTCGCTGGGATGGACAACCCGAACGGGTCATGCCGGGCACCACCGGAGGCAACGGCCGAGCGTGATTCGGCCGTCAGGGAACGACGATCAGCGCTCCCCCGTCGATCGGCTGGACCGACGTCCGGCCGGCATTGGGACCCGACCAGGCGAGGACCGAGAGCTGGCTGCCGGTGCCATCCTGACCCGGCGGGGTAGCCCACACGAGCTGGCCGTCGCGCAGGGCGAATCCGCGCAGGGCGGGGGTCATGTTGAGCACGATCGGCGGCGCCGAGCTGGTCAGGCCCGAGCTCGGGTCGATCGTCAACAGGCTCAGGCTGCCCAGGCCCGGATTGTTCGGGTCCGCGATCCACAGCCCGAGGTGCTCGCCGGTTCGGTCCCAGCGCACGTCCCAGTCGGTGCCGGCCGGGAGCGGCAAGGGATGAGCGGCGGCGGCGCCGGCCTGGGCGTCGGGCGCGGTGCTGACGATCGCCCAGCTGGCGACCTGCAGCCCGCCCTCGAACGGCTGCCACGTCCCGCTGGCCGCGTCGAAGCGGAGCGTCCCGGCCCAGTAGGCAACCCAGCGCCCGGACGGGTCGACGACCGGCCGCCAGCCGTCGAGCCCGGCGATCCGGGTCGCAATGCCCGTCGCCGGATCGATCAGGTAGGCCGCCGGCGTGGCCAGCACGGGCGGTGCCGACGGGCTGGCCTCCGGCTGGCCCGAGCCTGCTGAGCCGTCTGCCGGGCTGGCCGAGGCGGTGGCTGCCGGGCTCGGGCTGGGGGCCGGCGCCACGGGCGAGTTGGGCGTGATGGACGCGCCCGGGTCGGCCGGCGCCGATGCGCTCGGAGCAGGGCTGGCGGTGCTCCCGATCGGCTCGGCCCGGCTGGCCAGGATCCGGCCGTCAACCCAGCCCGAGAAGACCGAAGAATGGTCGGTCGTGATCGGCTGGGCGGCCGGCCAGCCGGCCTGCCAGACATAGATGTCGGGACCGGTCGCCGTCCCCGCGGGACGGGCCGAGAAGGCGAACCACTGGCCGTCCGGGCTGTAGGCGGCCTGGTCACCAACCAGGGTCACGCTGCTCAGGATCGCGAGGGTCGCGGCGGCACTCGGCGCCGGGCTGCCGGGCGGCAGCGGGCTGGCCAGCGGGGACGCTGAGGGCGACGCTGCAGGCGACGGTCCCAGGCTCGGCGTCAGCTGTGGGCTGGCGCTCGCCGTCGCGACGGGGGTCGGCGCGGGGCTCTGGGTCGGGCCGCTGGCGGCGCTCGCCGACGGCAGGACGCTGGGCGCGACCGTCGGCGTGGGGTTGGGCGTGGCGCTCGGGGCCGGGCTCGGGACGGCCATCACGAACAGGGTCGTCCCGACCTGGTCCGGGGCAGGGCCGATTGCCACGGCTTGGCCGGCATTCGACGGTGACAGGACGAGTGAGCTGGGCACGGTGGGCAGGTCGGCCAGGCTGCGCGAGATGCCCGCCAGCGGAGCGCAGTCGGGCTCATCCCCGGTCGGGCAGACCTCCTTGACGTTGGCCGTGACCAGCGACACGCCACCCGAGCTCCGGGTCACGACCCAGGTCACCTGGGTCGACACGGTCAGCGGTGTGACGGCCGGCCCGGCCGACGGCGGCGGCGCCACGGCGCCCGATGCGATCGCCACCGGGCCGGGCCCCGGTGATGCCGGATTCAGCAGGCCGGGGCCGACGATCACGATCACCAGGACGAGGGCCACGCCGCCGCCCAGGACGGCGATCGGGCCCCAGCGTCGCGGACCACGTCGTGCGTAGCGGGGATGACGGGCGCGTTCGAGCTCGAGGGCCGCGCTCGTCCGGGCCCACAGGTCGCGGGGCGGCTCGACCGGTGCCATCGCCCGCAGGGCCAGCCGGTCGGCCTCGTAGCCGGCGGCCACGGCCCGGCAGTCGGCGCAGCCGGCAAGATGGGTCTCCAGGGCCGCTTCGTCACCCGGCGGCAGGGGCTGGTCAATCCGGACCGCCGCCAGCCGGCGCGCTCGCTCGTGGGTCATCGGCTCGCTCATCGCGGCGTCCGGCGGTCGGCCCGCGGCTCGAGCTCGGCGGCGGCCTCGGCATCGCGCTCCGCCGTCAGCTCGCGGCGCAGGCTGTCGCGGGCCCGGGTGAGCAGGGCCCGGGCAGCCACGTGGCTGACGCCCAGGGCGGCGGCCAGCTCGAGGCCGGTCAGGTCGTGCAGCTCGGCCAGCAGGAGAGCGGCTCGCTGGCGTTCCGGGATCCGGGCCAGGGCCCGCTGGAGGTCGCTCGACAGGCGCCCCTCGAGGGCCAGGTGCTCGGCCGATGGAGCCGTGCCATGGGACTCGCCGGTCCACGGCAGGAACCGGACGATCTTGCGCCGGCGGATCTCGTCGAGGGCCACCCGATGGGCGATCTGGTACAGCCAGGCCCGGGCATGGGCCGGGTCCTCGAGCGAATCGTGGGCCCGGTAGGCCTTGATGAACGCGTCCTGGGTGAGGTCCGCGGCCAGCTCCGGATCACGCAGCATCCGGACGAGGTAGGCGTAGATCTCGCCGTGGTGGCGCTGGAAGAGGTCCTCGATGAAGACGTCGGCCGTGGTCCGGGCAGGCGAGCCGGTCAAGGCACGATCCATCGGGAGGCTGAGCGGGGCAAGCTGGCCGATCTGGTCCACGGGCGAAAGACGGGCTCGACGGGGACCATGTGACGCTGCCCGGTCATCCGGTCCGGCGATCGGCGGCCGAACGGAGGAGCTCTTCGACCGCATCCTCGGGCGAGACGGGGTTGACCGGCAGCCCGGTGCCCAGCTCCAGGCCGGCAATCTCCCGCAGGCGGGGGTGAATCTCCCAATGCCAGTGATAGGTGCCATCGATCCGCTCGCGCAGCGGCGCCGTGTGGAGGACCAGGTTGTGGGGCGGCCCGTCGAGGGTCGCCAGGAGGCCCAGGACGCGGCGCAGGGCCTCGGCCGTGGCCTGCACGTCCGCGTCGCTGGCCCGGCCAAAGTCCGCGGCATGGGTCCGAGGCACGATCCAGGCCTCGAACGGCGAGCGCGAGGCGTAGGGCGCGAAGGCGACGCTCCAGGCGTCCTCCCAGAGCAACCGATCGCGGCGCTGGCTCTCATCCCGGACGAGCCGGCAGAACGGGCACTCGCCCTCGCGGATCACGAACCGGGCGGCGCCCCCGATCTCCTCGCCGACCCGATGCGGCACCTGGGGCAGGTCATACAGGTCCAGGCACAGGTGGTCGGTCCGGGCCCCGGCCTGGGCGCCCCAGTTCTGGACCACCTGGACATACGCGGTCTGTCCGGCCCGGCCTGATTCGGCGATCGCGTCGCGGCACATCCGGAGCATCGAGCCGATCAGCTCGTCGCCGACGGCCTGGAGCGGGCGATGCTCGCCCGGCGGGGCGACCACGGTCCGCCAGCTGCCCGACGCGCGGGCCTGCTCGATCGCGACCTGGGCCAGGCTCCGATCGAGCTGGCGCGCCTCGGCCTCGGTGCCCACGACATGGAAGGCGTAGTCCTTGAGGACCCGCAGCCGGACGCCGTCGCCCTCGGGCTCACGGCAGTTCTGGCAGCCGTCCTCCTGCTCGACCGGCGCCGCCGCCCGGGCGAAGCGGTCGCGATGGAAGGCGCGATCGACGATCGTCGCGACCCACCAGCCGGTGATCGCGTCGCGGCGCAGCTCGAACAGGCCGGCAGCCATCGCTGGTCAGGCCGGCAGGTCGCCGGCCAGCTCCGCCTCGAGGCGCCGGCCGAGGGCCCGGGCGAAGATCGAGGCGGCTCGGGCCACGGCCTCGGTCGACGGCGCCTCGTCGGGCCGGCCGAGCTCGGTCGCGATCGAGGTCGAGATGACCCCGGGCATCCCACAGGCGTCGAGCAGCTCGAAGTCGGCCATCAGCGGATCGACGTTCAGGGCGATCCCGTGGAAGCACACGCCGCGTTCGACCCGCAGGCCGAGCGCGCCGATCTTGCGCGGTGCGGGACCGTCGGCCGCCACCCAGCAGCCGGGATGGCCCGGCCGTGGGCCGGCCTCGACGCCGAGCTCGGCACAGGTCTCGGCCAGGGCGCCTTCGAGCGCCGCGACGAGCGGCCGGACCAGGAGCCCGCGCCGGCCGAGGGCCAGGATCGGGTAGGCCACCAGCTGGCCCGGCCCGTGATAGGTGACCTCGCCGCCGCGTTCAACCCGGATCAGCTCGATCCCGCGCCGGGCGAGCTCGGCGGCCGGGGCGCGCACGAACCGTTCGTCGGCATGGCGGCCCAGGGTGAGCACGGCGGGGTGCTCGAGGAGCAGGAGCTGGTCGGGGATCCGGTCAGCAGCCCGAGCCTCGACGAGCTCGCGCTGGAGCGCCCACGCGGCGCGGTACTCGAGGCGGCCCAGCCAGCGCACGGCGATCGGTCGCGAACCTTCGCGAGCGGGCCCGGTCGCGGGCTCCGGGGCGAGCTCGGATCGCACGGCCGTGTCCATCCATTCCACGATAACAGGCAGGGCTTAGCACACCGCCCGGTCGGCCTCGACCGGGCGGTGTCGGGGATCAGGAACCGGCGCGGCTCAGGGCATCCACGCCGCCCACTTCGTCGGGTTGGCGTCGACCCATTTCTGGGCGGCCGCGTCATCGCTCAGGCCGTCCTTGGCGATGTAGGCCGCGACGGTGTCCTGGTCGTCGTTCGTCCAGTTGAAGCTCTTGATCAGGGCGTACGCCGGGCTGCCGCTGTTGGCCAGCCTGGAGGAGACGACCTTGTACAGGGCGTTATAGGGCTGGTAGTCGCAGGTGACCTTGTGAGCATCGGCCTGGCAGCCGGTGGTGTAGGCCGGCAGCGCGACGTGGACCAGGTCGACCTGGGTGCTGAACCAGTTGGGCGTGTAGTAGTAGGTGAGGATCGGCTTGCCGGCGTCGATCGCCGTCTTGATCGCCTTGTCGGACGCCGCCTCGCTGCCCGAATAGACGACCTGGTAGTCCAGGTTGAGGCCGGCGATCATCCCGGCATCCTCGGTCACGAAGGCCGGGTCGCCGTCGAGGAGCTGGCCCTTGCCACCCGACGCGGACGTCTTGAACTGGGCGGCAAACGTGTTCAGGACGGCCGGCTTGGTAGCCGCCGTGAGGATCGATGGGTTGGCGTCGGCGAAGGCCTTGGGCACGAACCAGCCGATCAGGCCCTGGGCGCCGTTGGGGCCGGCGTCAACGGCCGTCTTGTCGGTCGTGACGTACTTGGCATACAGGTCCTGGTGGCCCCATACCTCGAGGATCGCATCGACCGCGCCGGTCGGCAGGCCCTGCCAGGCGAGGACCTCGTCGATCGGCTGCTTGACCACGGTGCAGCCCAGCTTCTTGACGAGGAGATAGGCGACGACGGCCGCGTCGGCCTGGTAGCCGACCCACGGGTTCTCGGCGAGGTTGACTTTGCCGCATGGCGCACCGCTTGCCGGGAGGCTGGCCGCGGCGCTGGCCAGGGCAACGGCACTGGGCGTCGGTGGCGCGGTCGCGGCCGGGCTCGGCGGTGCGGGGCTGGCCACTGAGATGCAGGCGGCAAGGACCAGGGCGGCGGCGGCCGCGACGGCGGCTGGCCGCCGGGCAAGCAGGTCTGAGGGGCTCATGGGTGCTCCTTACGAGGTGACCGGAACTTCTGGGAGGTCTCGGGGCGAGGCGCGGCTGCAGGCGGCCGACGGCGACGAACGCCGCCGGCAGGGCGGGCTGCAGGGAGCGCCCGATGGGCGCGGTCATCCCGGGTCGTGGACCAGCGAGATGGTTCGAGTGGCGACGGTGCGGTGATGGACGGCTCCCCCCAACCCCACTCGTCCGTGATGATAGCCAGTTGGCCGGCTGACTCTGTAGCCCGGAAGTCCGGTCGGCCAGCCGGATGCCGATCCTTCGACGCGAGCCGGAATTCCCCGGTCGAATCGAGTTGACGCAGCCCTATACTGCCGTCCAGCCCCAACGTGGAGGGTGGGTGCAACCTGAGGTGCGGTCGATGTCGGCAGGCACGGCGGCGAGTGTGGATCCGGCAACATCGGCCGACCCGGTCGCACGCAACTGATGCGCATCTTCTATGCCACCGACGTCCACGGCTCGGATGTCTGCTGGCGCAAGTTCCTCAACGCTGGGACCTTCCACAAGGCGGACGTCCTGATCATGGGTGGGGACATGACCGGCAAGGCCATGGTTCCGATCGTGGCTAATGGCAGCACCTGGGAGTTGACGCTCCAGGACCAGAAGCTGACCCTGACGACCGAGGCCGAGCTGGTCGCGATGGAGAAGCGCATCTCGGACCGGGGCTACTACCCGATCCGCCTGAGCCGTGAGGAAGTTGACGCCTGGGCTGACGACGCGAGCCTGGTCGACGCCCGGTTCAAGGCCGAGATCGTCCACGGCGTCGAGCGCTGGATGGCGATCGCCGACGAGAAGCTGCGCGGCTCGCAGATCCGGTGCATCGTCTCGCCGGCCAACGACGACATGTTCGAGATCGACGAGATCATCGAGCGGGCCGGCTCGGCGACCCTTGGCGAGGGCGTCCCGATCGACCTCGAAGGGCTGACCATGATCTCGACCGGCTGGACCAACCCGACGCCCTGGAACACGTTCCGGGAGCTGCCCGAGGACCAGCTCCGGGCCAAGATCGACGAGCTGGTCAAGGCGGCGCCCGACCCCCACCGGGCGATCTTCAACTTCCACGTCCCGCCCTATGGCTCGAACCTCGATAACGCCCCCAAGCTCGATGCCGCGATGAACTACGTCTCCGGCGGCCAGGCGTTGATCCCGGTCGGATCGCACGCGGTCCGCGAGGCGATCCTCGAATACGGACCCCTGCTCTCGTTGCACGGGCACATCCACGAAGGGCGTGGCGCGGTGAAGCTGGGCCGTACGCTCGCCGTGAACCCGGGCAGTACCTACGAGGACGGCGTGCTCCAGGCGGCGATCGTCGACCTGGACACGAAGAAGGGAACGGTGAAGCGCTATCTGCTGATCAATGGCTGACCTTTTTTCGACCGGTGAACTCCGGTCGGGCGATGGAGACGAAAGAGAGGGATAGATGTCTTCAGTCAGTCGCGACACACCGTCGCTCTTCCTGCGCAATGCGACCGGCCTGGTCAAGGGCTGGTCCGGGTTCGACGCCTTCGGCTACTCGTTCATGTCGGTGAACCTGGTCACCCTGGGCATGTTCTACAGCCTGGCCGTCTTCGCCTTCGTCCCCGACGGCTCGGTGCTCTCGACGCTGATCCTGTCCGGGATCGTGATGACCTTCCTGTGCGTCACGTATGCCGGCCTGATCGCGGTCATGCCCCGGGCCGGCGGCGACTACGTCTGGCAGACCCGGATCCTCGACGGGATCCCGGGCGCCGCGCTCGGCGCGCTCGTCGGCGGCGTCACCGCTGTACTTCACGGCCCAGGCCTTCGGAGCCGGCGATACCGGCGCCATCCTCGGTGGCGTGGTCGGTGTCGTGGGCGGTGCAGCCCTCGGCTGGAAGCGGGGCGGGATCGGCTTCGTCCTATCCTCCACCGGCTGGTGGTTCATCCTCGCGCTGTGGGCGCCGATCTACGGCTTCATCCTGAAGATCGAGGTCGTCCAGCCCCTGGTCGCGTTGATGGGCTGGACCGACGGCTCGACATTCTTCGCGTCGGCCGACGGGACGTTCGCCGTCTCGATCTTCACGATCATCATCGCCTCGGGCGCGGTCGCCCTGGGCATGGCCGGCTACGCCCGCGTCCAGCGCTGGTGCATCTGGATCGGGCTGGCCATCCTGGCCGTCATGTTCGTGCTCATGCTGGCGTCGTCCCAGGACTCGTTCCATGCGGCCTTCGACAAGGCCAGCTCGAGCCTCTTCGGCGTACCGGATGCCTACAACGCGACGATCGCCAACGCCACCACGAACGATGCCTTCGCCGCCGGCGGCTCGCCGCTCGACTTCGGGCTGAGCAGCGGGACGTTCCTGCTCCTGCCCCTGATGATGTTCTGGATCCTGTACCCGAACTGGGGCGCCACCCTGTACGGCGAGGTGCGCGGGGCGGGCGACTTCCGGAAGGTCCTGCGGGGCATGCTCGGCGGCCTGTGGGTCACGATCGGGCTGGCCATCGTGTTCGTGCTCCTGGCCGCCAAGACCTTTGGCTGGGACTTCTTCAACGCCGCCAACGTGAACTACATCAACTACGCCTACGGCTACGTGACCGCCGCCCCGGCAACCCCGATCTGGGGCTATCCGCCGCTGCTGGTCTCGTTCCTGATCGACAGCCGCGTCGTCCAGATGGCCATCGTGATCCTGTTCGGCGCCTGGTTCGTGGGCTGGGCAGGCACCCTCTGGCTGTCCTCGACGCGGATGATCTTCGCCGCTGCCTTCGACCGGGTCCTGCCCGAGGCCGCGGCGCGCGTCTCGGACCGGGGCGTGCCCTGGATCGCCCTGCTCCTGATCATGGTCCCGGGCGTGATCCTGTCCTGGCTGTATGCCTACCAGGCGGGCTTCTCGGCGCTCACCCTGGATGCCTCGCTGGTCATCGCGGTGACGTTCTTCGGGACGTCGTTCGCCGCGACGATCCTGCCCTGGTGGAAGCGCGACCTGTACAACAAGTCGCCGATCGCCCGCTACCAGCTGGCCGGCGTGCCGATGATCAGCATCGCCGGGGCGATCACCACGATCTTCCTGGGCTGGGTGGTCTACGAGTGGCTGTCCAACTCCCTGTACGGGATTGGCGTGGGCAATGCCCAGTCGATCAAGTTCCTGGGGATCGTGTATGGCCTGGCCGTCTTGGTGTGGGTCGTCGCCCGGCTGTACCGACGGGCCCAGGGCATCGACCTCGACGCGATCCACGCGGAGATCCCGGCAGAGTAGCCGCTGCCCAATCAGCCGGTGGGTGGGCGACGAGCCTGCCCACCGGATTTTCTTTGGCCGGAACGCGGTCCGTACCGACCCCGGGGATGCGGGGTGCCGCGCGCCGACCCGGGGTGCCGCGGGCCGACCCGGGGGTGCTGGGTGCGCGCGGACCACCCAGCACCGACTGCTCGCGGGGCCTCGATGTGCGTCCCACGTGCGTAACTGACTGGTTTTCGGCCCCGCTGACCGATTTCGTGCGCCCAGTGCACAGACTCGACGCGATCTCGGTCAAATCGGTCGCGAGCGTGCGTGTGAAGCACGGCGACGACCGATCCGAGCGCCAGGTCGTAGTTATGCGCGCCTGACGCACACCGAGCCAGCGGGACGCGAAGTCGCGTGCGCCAGGTCGTCCGTTATGCGCGCTTGACGCACACCGAGCCAGCGGGACGCGAAGTCGCGTGCGCGACGTCGTCAGTTATGCGCGCCTGACGCACACGAGCCCCGAGGATGCGGAGCCTCGGCGCAAGGTCGTCGGTTATGCGCGCCTGACGCACTCGGGCCGGCGGGATGCGAGGGAGTGACGAGGCGGCCTAGCCCCCGAACCAGCGCGAGGGGCCGGGCGAGGTGTTCTGGTAGATGTGCTTGGCCTCGCGGTATTCGTCGAGGCCGGTGGGCCCGAGCTCGCGGCCGATCCCGGACTGCTTGAAGCCGCCCCATTCCGCCTGGGGCAGGTAGGGGTGGTAGTCGTTGATCCAGATTGTCCCGTGGCGCAGCCGGCCGGCGACCCGCTGGGCGCGACCGGCGTCGGCGGTCCACACCGCGCCGGCCAGGCCGTAGGTCGTGTCGTTGCCCGCGGCGACCGCCTCGTCCTCGGTGTGGAACTTCTCGATCGTCAGGACCGGCCCGAAGATCTCCTCGCGGACGACGCGCATCGAGCGGTTGCAGTCGGCGAAGACCGTCGGCCGGACGAAGAAGCCCTCCTGGAGGTGCGCCTCGGTCGGCCGCGCGCCGCCGGCGACGAGCCGGGCGCCCTCGGCCAGGCCGATCTGGATGTAGCGCTCGACCTTGCCCCGGTGCTCCTCGCTGATCAGCGGCCCGGCCTCGGTCGCCGCGTCGAAGCCGTCGCCCAGGCGGATCTTCTCGGTCCGCTTGGCGACCTCGGCCACGAACTCGTCATAGATCGTGTCCTGGACCAGGGCCCGCGTGCCGGCCGAGCAGACCTGCCCGGAGTGGACGAAGGCGGCGGTCAGGGCGTAGTCCACGACCGTCTCGAAATCGGCGTCGTCGAAGACGATGTTGGGGCTCTTGCCCCCGAGCTCGAAGGCGACCTTCTTCATGTTCCCGGCGGCGGCCCGCATGATCTTCCGGCCGGCATCGATGCCGCCGGTCAGCGACACGAAGTCGACGTCGGCGCTCTCCGCGAGGGCCTGGCCGACCCGGTCGCCTGGCCCCAGGACGAGGTTCGCGACGCCCCTCGGCAGGCCCACGTCCTGGAGGACGTGCATCAGGTGGATCGCCGTCAGCGGCGTGACCGAGGCAGGCTTGACGATGAACGTGTCGCCGGCGGCGATGGCCGGCGCCACCTTCCAGGCGACCTGCAGGAGCGGGTAGTTCCAGGGCCCGATCAGGGCGCACACGCCGATCGGCTCGTAGACGATCCGGCTGAGGGCATCGCGCGAGCCCGTGGCGACGAGCCGCCCGGCGTCCTTGTCGGCCATGCCCGCGTAGTAGCGGAAGACCTTGACCACGTCGGCCACGTCGTAGCGGCCCTCGCGCAGCGCCTTGCCCGTGTTGCGCGTCTCGGTGCCGGCGATCTCCTCGGCGTCGCGCTCCAGGAGGTCCGCGATCCGGTTGAGGATCGCGCCCCGCTCCGGGGCCGGTGTCTGCGGCCACTCCCCGGCATCGAAGGCCCGCCGCGCGGCGCCGATCGCGCGCTGGACGTCCTCGTCCGCGGCGATATCGACCCGCTCGATCTCGCTGCCGTCGAACGGCGCGATGACGGCGCTCGTCTCGCCCGACGAACCGGCGGTCCACTCGCCGTCGATGAACAGGCTGGCCACGCTCGTCCCTCGCCCTCTCCCCTGCTGGGGACCCTTATAGCCGACCAAGGTCCTCGCCGTCGCCGGAGTTGCGACGGATGGTCGCCCGACCACCCTGCCGGAGCCGGGCCGAGATCCGGGCGGCGGCGGCCACGACCTCCTCGCCGATCCGCTCCTCGCCGCCCGCGCTCGGGAAGCGATACGACGGGCCGTGGAGGTGGACCGCCGCCACGACCTCGCCGTCCTCGTCGGCCACGGCCGCGGCGACGGAGTTGATCCCGACCGAGAACTCGCCGAAGACCCAGGCGTAGCCGTCGAGCTGGACCCGGCGCAGGCGCTCGCGCAGGGCGGCCGGGTCGGTGACCGTGGCCGGCGTGAAGCGCCTCCATCGGCCGGGCGAGGAAGCGCTCGAGGCTGGCCGGCGGCGCTGTGGGCGAGCAGGACCAGCCCGGACGGCACGGCGTGCATCGGGACCCGGGTGCCGGTCCAGTCGCGGACCGACGACCGGATTGGGCGTGTCGACCTGGTCGACGTAGTGGACCCGGAAGCCGTCGGGGACGGACAGGCCGGCCGCCTCGCCGACCGCCGCGGCCAGGGCCTCGAGCTCGGGGCGGGCCAGGACGACCATGCTCCGGGTCGGCAGGACGGTCGCCGCCAGGGTCGACGATCCGCGATCCGACCCGGTAGCGGGTGCCGCCCGGCTCCTGCTCGACCGCGCCCTCGCGCTGGAGCGACGCGAGGAGCCGCGCCACGGTGCTCTTGGGCAGCTCGACCCGGTCGGCCACCTCGGTCACCCCGATCGGGCCGTCGGCGAGGGCGGCGAGCACGGCGAAGGCCCGCTCGATCGACTGAACCCGGTTTTCCCGACGGCCCGGAGGACGGGCTATGGACATCCGAGCGCCCCATCGGCTACGCTGCAGGTCGCTGTTCCATCATACGGCATCGTTCCGCATTGTGGAACACCTACGGTCGGCAGATGCGCCAGGAGTCGGTCGAGCAATGACCCGGACGAATACCCCGAGATCGATCTCGCCGCCCTGTCCGACGACGAGCTGACCGAGCAGATGCACAACGACCTCTACGACGGCATGGCCGCCGAGATCGTCGAGGGCACGAACATCCTGCTCGGCCGCGGCTGGACGGCCACCCGGGTCCTCGACGACGCCCTCGTGGCCGGGATGAAGATCGTCGGGATCGACTTCCGCGACGGCATCCTGTTCGTGCCCGAGGTCCTCCTGGCCGCCAACGCGATGAAGGCCGGCATGGCCATCCTGCGGCCGCTGCTGGCCGAGACCGGCGCCCAGCCGATCGGCAAGGTCGTCATCGGCACGGTCAAGGGCGACATCCACGACATCGGCAAGAACCTCGTCGGGATGATGCTCGAGGGCGCCGGCTTCGAGGTCTTCGACCTGGGCATCAACACCGACGCCGACAAGTTCCTGGCCGCCCTCGACCTGCACCACCCGGACATCCTGGGGATGTCGGCCCTGCTGACCACGACGATGCCCTACATGAAGGTCGTCATCGACACGCTGAAGGCCCGGGGCATCCGCGACGACTACATCGTGCTCGTCGGCGGTGCGCCGCTGAACGAGGAGTTCGGCGTGGCCGTCGGCGCCGACGCCTACTGCCGCGATGCCGGCGTGGCGGCCGAGATGGCCCGCGCGCTGATCGACAAGCGTCGTGCCAGCGTCGCCTGACCGGCCGCGGCGCGAACCGCGGACCGCGCCGCGCGTTCTGGTCATCGGCTGCGGCGCGCTCGCCCGCGAGCTGGTCGAGCTGACCCGCCGGCCGGGCTTCGAGCACATCGACCTGACCTGCCTGCCGGCCACCCTCCACAACCGGCCGGGCGGCATCCCGGCCGCCGTCCGGCGCAAGATCCGCGCGGCTCGGCCGCCGCTACGACCACGATCTTCATCGCCTACGCCGACTGCGGCACGGGCGGCCTCCTCGACCGGGTCCTCGAGGAGGAGGGCGTCGAGCGCCTGGCCGGCGCCCACTGCTACGAGTTCTACGCCGGCCGGGCCGCCTTCGCCCAGCTCACCGACGACGACCCGGCGACCTTCTTCCTGACCGACTTCCTGGCCCGCAACTTCGACCGCCTGGTGATCCGCGGCCTGGGCATCGACGCCCACCCCGAGCTGCTGCCGGTCTACTTCGGCAACTACCAGCGCGGCTGTCTACCTGGCCCAGACCGACGATCCTGCCGCTCCTGGCGACCGCCCGCGCGGGCCGCCGGCCGGCTGGGCCTCGCCTTCGAGCGACGCGGCGACCGGCCTGGGCGAGCTGGCCACGACGATCGACGGCGCCTGGCCGACGCGACGCCGGCCCGCCGGGCGCGACCCGGGACGCCGCCTGATGGCCGCCCTGACCGTCATCTGGTGGCGCGACATCCCGGCCCAGGTCGTCGCCAAGGACGCCCGCCGGGCCTCGAAGATCGTCCTCCACCCGCGCTTCCAGGTGGCCATCGACCGGGCCGCGGTGAAGGCCGGCCGGCGCGAGATGGACGCCTACATCGCCGAGTGGCGCAAGACCCAGCGGCCGTGCGGCGACGACCTCGAAGCGAGGTGGCCGGCCGAGGTCGACCCGCCTCGAGCACGAGTACACCCGCGAGGTCCTGGCCCGCCTCGTCGCCGCCGGCGGCGTGACGACGCCGAGCGGGACGCCGGCATGACCCGGACGGTCATCGGCTCGGCCACCCGGAGGTCGTGATCGGCGCCGACGAGCCGTTCGTGATCATCGGCGAGCGGATCAACCCGACCGGCCGCAAGCTGCTGGCCGAGGAGATGAAGAAGGGCGACTTCAGCCGGGTCGAGCGCGACGTGCTGGCCCAGGTCGAGGCCGGCGCCCACATGCTCGACGTCAACGCCGGCGATCCCGCTGGCCGACGAGCCGGCGATCCTGGCCCGGACGATCCAGCTGGTCCAGTCGCTGACCGACCTGCCCCTGTCGATCGACTCGTCGATCGTCGAGGCGCTCGAGGCCGGGCCTCGCCGTCTACCAGGGCAAGGCCCTGGTCAACTCGGTGACCGGCGAGGACGAGCGGCTCGAGCGGGTCCTGCCGCTGGTCCGCAAGTACGGCGCGGCGGTCGTCGCGATCTCCAACGACGAGACCGGCATCTCCGAGGATCCCGACGTCCGCTTCGCGGTCGCCAAGCACATCGTCGAGCGGGCCGCCGACCACGGCATCCCGCGCGAGGACATCCTCGTCGATCCCCTGCTCATGCCGATCGGGGCGCTGCCGACCGCCGGCCGGCAGGTCTTCCGGATCCTCAACCGGCTGCGCGACGAGCTGGACGTCAACAGCACCTGCGGCGCCTCGAACGTCAGCTTCGGCCTGCCCAACCGGGAGGGGATCAACGGCGCCTTCCTGGCCATGGCCATCGCCAGCGGCCTGACCTCGGCGATCACCAACCCGCTCCTGGCCGAGGTGCGCCAGTCGGTCATGGCCGCCGACGTGCTGCTGGGCAACGACCC
The DNA here is from genome assembly GCA_963735455.1 of uncultured Chloroflexia bacterium. GTDB lineage: Bacteria > Chloroflexota > Limnocylindria > Limnocylindrales > CSP1-4 > Palsa-1033. The sequence continues at coordinate 343,404 of CAVTKZ010000004.1, read as the reverse complement.
CGAGTGCGGCCGCTGGATCCGGACGCTACCGGGTCGCGCCGGCCGAGGGCGAGCAGGGCCGCCGGGTGAACCGCCGGCGCGACGCGGTCGCGGCCCCGGCCGCCGGCTGAGCGGGCCGGCGAGATGAGCCCGGCCGCCGCACCGCAGCCCGAGCCGGCCAGGCCGCCGGCGCTCGTCGTCTTCACCCCGTCCGGCCGGCGCGGCCGGTTCGCACCGGGCACGACCGTCCTCGACGCCGCTCGCTCGCTCGGGCGTCGACATCGACTCGGTCTGCGGCGGCCGGGGGATCTGCGGCCGCTGCCAGGTCAGCCCAGGGGATCGGCGCGTTCCCCAAGCTCGGCCTGACCTCGGCGCCCGGAGCACCTCTCGCCGCCGGCCAGCCTCGAGGCGACCTACCGGCGCGAGCACGGGCTGGCCGCGGACCGCCGCCTGAGCTGCACCGCCACCATCCGCGGCGACCTCCTGATCGACGTCCCGCCCGAGAGCCAGGTCCACCGCCAGGTCGTCCGCAAGGGCCTCGAGCCTGCGCGAGCTTCGAGCGTCGATCCGGTCGTCCGGCTCCACTACGTCGAGGTGGTCCGGCCCGAGCTCGCCTCGCCCAACGGCGACCTGGTCCGCCTGTTCGAGGCCCTCGAGCGCGGAGTGGGGGCTGACCGACCTGGCGGCCGACCTCGAGGTGATCCGCGCGCTGCCAGCCGGCCCTGGCGGCCGGCGACTACCGGGTGACGGTGGCCGTCCACGACGGCCACGCAGGTCACGCGCGATCTGGCCCGGCCTCCACGATCGGGCCTACGGCGTGGCGATCGACGTCGGCTCGACGACGATCGCCGGCCACCTGGCCGACCTGGCCGACGGCGCGGTCCTCGCCTCGAACGGCGTGATGAACCCGCAGATCCGCTTCGGCGAGGACCTGATGAGCCGGGTCTCGTACGTGATGATGCATCCCGACGGAGCCGCCGAGATGACCCGGGTCGTGCGCGAGGCGCTGGACGAGCTGGTCGCCGGGCTGGCCGCTCCGGGCGGGCGTCAGCGGACCGACATCCTGGAGCTGACGATCGTCGGCAACCCGATCATGCACCACCTCCTGCTCGGGATCGACCCGACCCCGCTCGGTCGGCGCCCGTTCGCCCTGGCCACCGACGGGCCGTCCGCCTGCCGGCGGCCGAGCTCGGCCTGCGGGTCAATCCGGGCGCCCGGGTCTACGTCCTGCCCTGCATCGCCGGCCACGTCGGCGCCGACACGGCGGCGGTCATCCTGGCCGAGACGCCGTACCGGTCGGAGCGGCTGGTCCTGATCGTCGACGTCGGCACGAACGCCGAGATCGTGCTGGGCAACCGGGACCGGCTGCTGGCCGCCTCGAGCCCCACCGGGCCGGCCTTCGAGGGCGCCCAGATCAGCTCCGGCCAGCGCGCCGCGCCGGGCGCGATCGAGCGCGTCCGGATCGACCGGGCGACCCTCGAGCCGCGCTTCAAGGTGATCGGCAGCGACGCTGTGGTCGGACGAGCCCGGCTTCGCCGAGGCGGCGGCCGAGCTCGGCGTCACCGGCATCTGCGGCTCGGGCATCGTCGAGGTGATCGCCGAGCTGTTCCTGGCCGGCGTGATCACGGCCGACGGGATCATCGACGGCGGGCTGGCCGCGCGGACGGCCCGGATCGTCGCCGACGGCCGGACGTTCTCCTACGTCCTCCACGACGGCCAGCCCCGGATCGTCATCACCCAGAACGACGTGCGGGCGATCCAGCTGGCCAAGGCCGCCCTGTACGCCGGCGCCCGGCTCCTGATGGACCATGCCGGAGTGAGCGCCGTCGACGAGATCCGGCTGGCCGGCGCGTTCGGCAGCCAGATCGACCTGACCCATGCCATGGTCCTGGGCCTGATCCCCGACTGCGACCTGGCCCACGCCGGGTCGGCCGGCAACGCGGCCGGGACCGGCGCCCTGATCGCCCTCCTGTCGGGCGCCGCCCGGCCGAGATCGAAGGCGTCGTCCGGACGGTCGAGAAGATCGAGACGGCGATCGAGCCGCGCTTCCAGGAGCACTTCGTGGACGCCATGGCCTTCCCCCACCGGACCGCCGAGATGCCCAACCTCGCCCGGGTCGTCGACCTGCCGGCCCGCCCCGACGCCGCCCCCGGTGCCGATCCGCGGGCCGCCCAACGCCGCCGGCGGGCGCTCGTCGCGGCCGGCCAGGAGGACCGTTGATGGACGACAGCCCGCGCCAGCGCAGCGGCGGCCGCGCGGGCCGCCAGGCGCTCCGCGCCCACAGCCACATCGAGCGGCAGCCGTTCCTGACCCGCACGCTCGCCCCGTTCGAGGTCCTCGACGAAGAGGGCCTCGCCCTGATCGAGCACAACGCCGACACGATCCTCCAGGAGGTCGGCCTCGAGTTCCGGGGCGATCCCGACGCCCTCCGCCTGTTCGCCGACGCCGGTGCCGACGTGCAGGGCGAGCGCGTCCGCTTCCCGCGCGGGATGTGCCGCCAGATCGTCCAGGCGACCGCCCCGCGCGAGTTCACCCAGTACGCCCGCAACCCGAAGAACAACGTCGTCGATCGGCGGCATGAACACGGTCTTCGCCCCGAACTACGGCTCGCCGTTCGTGCGCGACCTGGACAACGGCCGGCGCTACGGCACGATCGAGGACTTCCGCAACTTCGTGAAGCTGGCCTACGCCAGCCCCTACATGCACCACTCCGGCGGCACGGTCTGCGAGCCGGTCGACGTGCCGGTCAACAAGCGCCACCTGGACATGGTCTACAGCCACATCCGCTACTCGGACAAGCCGTTCATGGGCTCGGTCACGGCACCCGAGCGGGCCCGCGACACGGTCGAGATGGCCCGGATCGTCTTCGGCGCCGAATTCGTCGACAGCCACCCGGTGATCCTCAGCCTGATCAACGCCAACTCGCCGCTGGTCTGGGACGGGACGATGCTCGGCGCGGCGCGGGCCTACGCCGAGGCCAACCAGGCCACCCTGATGACCCCGTTCATCCTGGCCGGCGCGATGGCCCCGGTGACCGCCGCCGCCGTCTGCGCCCAGACGCTGGCCGAGTCGCTCGGCGGCATGACCTTCTGCCAGCTGGTCCGGCCCGGGGCGCCGGTCGTCCTCGGCTCGTTCGCCAGCTCGATGTCGATGCAGTCCGGGGCGCCGACCTTCGGCACGCCCGAGCCGGCCCTGGTCCTCTACGCGATGGCCAGCCTGGCCCGCCGGCTGGGCGTCCCGTTCCGCTCCGGGCGGCAGCCTGTGCGCCTCGAAGATCGCCGACGCCCAGGCCGCCTACGAGTCGGCGGCCACCCTCCAGCCGACGGTCCTGGCCGGGGTCAACTTCGTGCTCCACGCGGCCGGCTGGCTGGAGGGCGGGCTGGCGATCGGCTACGAGAAGTTCATCCTCGACGCCGACCAGTGCGGGATGATGCAGGTCTTCGCCCAGGGGATCGACCTGTCCGAGAACGGCCAGGCCGTCGACGCGATCCTGGCCAACGAGCCGGGCGTCCACTTCCTGGGCAGCGCCCACACCCTGGCCAACTTCGAGACCGCCTTCTACCGCTCCGAGATCGCCGACAACAACAGCTTCGAGAAGTGGCTCGAGGACGGCTCGCTCGACGCCGCCCAGCGGGCCAACGCGATCTGGAAGAAGATGCTGGCCGAGTACCAGCCGCCCGAGATCGACCCGGGCGTGGACGAGGCCCTCCTCGAGTTCATCGCCCGCAAGAAGGCGTCGATGCCCGACGCGTTCGTCTAGCCCGACGTTCGATCGATGTTCCGTCGCGCGCCCGGGCTCGATGATCCCGCACGGGAGGCATTGCCGGCCTCCTCGGCGCGCCGCTCTTCGAGCTGATCCCGCTCAAGAGCGTCGAGCCCCAGCTGGCCTTCCTGCCGGCCGGCGCGACGGTCTCGGTCACCGCCTCGCCGGCCAAGGGCATCGAGGCCACCGTCGAGCTGAGCGCCAGGCTGGCCGACCGTGGCTTCGACGCCGTCCCGCACCTGTCGGCCCGGATGATCCGCGATCGCGCCCACCTCCGCGGCCTGCTCGCCAGCCTGGCGGCGGCCGGGATCCGGCAGGTCTTCGTGGTCGGCGGGGACTCGGCCCAGCCGGGCGACTTCCCCGACGGCCTGAGCCTGCTGCGGGCGATGGCCGAGCTCGGCCACCCGTTCACCGAGATCGGCATCCCGGGCTACCCGCAGGGCCATCCGACGATCCCCGAGGACCGGCTCCTGGCGGGCCTCGCCGACAAGCAGCCCTTCGCGACCTCGATGACGACCCAGCTGTGCTTCGACGCCGGTGCGCTCCGGCGCTGGCTGCTGGCTCGGCGGGCCGCCGGGATCACGCTGCCCCTCGTGCTTGGCATCGCGGGCGTCGCCGAGCTCCACCGGCTGATCGAGATCAGCGCCCGGATCGGCGTTCGGGACTCGCGCCGGTTCGTGTCCAAGAACAGCGCCCTGATCGGCCGCTTCCTGCGCCCGGGCGGCTACCGGCCCGACGGCCTCCTCGCCGCCCTCGTGCCCCTCCTGGTGGATCCGATCGCGGACGTCCAGGGCGTCCACCTGTACACGTTCAACCAGGTCGAGACGACCGAGGAGTGGCGGCAGGCCTACCTGGCCGGCCTGGCCGAGCTGGGGACCGCCGTGGCGTCCTGATTCGGCCCCAATCGGCTACCGTCAGGCCATGCATGACCTGACCCACAGGACCGCCACCGGCACGTTCAGCATCGACTCCTGGCGCGACGAGCCGGTCGCCGATCCGGGCGAGGATGGGGCCACCGACCCGGCCACCAAGATCGGCTGGGTCCAGCTCTCGAAGACCTTCCAGGGCGGCCTCGCCGGGCACAGCACGGTGGACATGCTGAGCGTGATGGTGGCCGGCGAGCCGGCCGGCTACGTCGCGATCGAACGGGTGACCGGCACCCTCGACGGCCATCCCGGCCGCTTCGTCCTGCAGCACGCGGCGACCGCCGACGGTGCCGAGCAGGCCCTCCGGATCGAGGTCGTGCCGCGGAGCGGCTCGGACGGCCTGGCCGGCCTGAGCGGCGAGCTCGAGATCATCCGGGCCGCCGACGGCAGCCACGCCTATGCGTTCCACTACCGGCTGCCGGTCGCGGCGCCGGCCGGCGAGCCGGGCTGAGGCCGGCCGCCGATGGCCATCGCCGATCGAGTTGTCCTGGTCAGCGGCGCCACGGGCGTCCTGGGCCGGGTCGTGGCCGGCCGCTTTGCCGCCGCCGGGACGCAAATGGGCCTGGTCGGGACGGACCTTGATCGCCTGACCGAGGTGGCCCACGACCTGGGCCTGGCCGCCGACCACTGGGTTCCCGGCGTGGGCGACCTGCGCGACCGTGCCCAGGCTCGGGCCGCGGTCGAGTCGGTCGTCGAGCGCTTCGGCCGGGTCGACGTGGTCATCCACCTGGTCGGCGGCTGGGTCGGGGGGACTGCCGTCGTCGATCTCGATCCGGCGGAGCTGACCGGAATGCTCGACCAGCACCTGTGGACGACGCTCAACCTCGTCCAGGCCGCCCTGCCCGGGATGATCGATCGGGGCTGGGGCCGGGTGGCCGCTGTCGGCTCGCGCCCGGCCCTCGAGGCCGCGCCGAGATCAGCCAGCTATGCCGTCGCGAAGGCGGCCGAGGACACTCTCCTGCGCACCCTCGCCCGCGAGGTTGCCGGCAGCGGGGTGACGGTCAACCTGGTGACGGTCGGCACGATCGACGAGAAGGACGAACGGGATTCCGCCCCGACGCCGAGGAATGCTTCGTGGACGACGCCGGAGGAGATCGCCGCGGCGGTCCTGTTCCTGTGCTCCGACGAGGCCGCGGCGATCAATGGTGCGAGGATCCCCCTCGACCACAAGGGCTGAGGTAGGGCCGGCGCAGGGCTTCAGGCGCCCGCCCGGCTCGGTCCGCCCGGGATACCAGTCAGGGGCGCTAGCCCGCTTGGCTGATCTCCAGGAGGTGCCCGTCGGGGTCGCGGAAGAAGCAACGCATCTCCCGACCCCAGTCGTACGGCGCCGTGAGGAATGTGGCTCCACGGGCCCGCAGCGTGTCGTAGGCGGCCTGGCAGTCGGGCACCCGGATCGTCATCGCGTGGCTGACATGGTCCGGGTCGGCGGGCGCAGCGAACGTCACCTTCGGCTTATCGGCCGTCGGATCGCCGCCCGTAACTAGCAAGATCCACGCACCGGCGAAGGTCAGCACGGCTGAGGTCCCACCGTATTCGCGGTAGAGCTCCGCGCCGAGGACGTCGACGTACCAGGCTCGGGCTCGATCGACGTCGGCCACGACGAGAATGTGGGTGAGGGCCATGCCCTCCGCAGGGAACGCACCGCTATCGGTCATGCCCGGATGGTATTCCGCGGCCTCGCTGCCTGTCGCCAAGAGACCCAAAAGACGCCGTTGGTCGATCTAAGGAAACGAGACCGTTCGCGCCGGCCGAACCTGGGATCCGCGCAGGGGCGGCTAGGCTCTGACCTCCTGACGCATGAACGAGACGTAGGCCAGGCCGAAACAGCCGACGCCCAGGGCGATCAGGGCCACCACCTGCGGCCAGGCCAGGAGCAGGCTCTGGTCGACGGGCAGGACCGACGGGATCGCCCGCTGATCGTTGGCCTGGTCCGCCGGGATGATGCCGACGGTCTGGACGGTCGGATCGAGCAGGTAGGCCGAGGCCTCGGAATACAGCGTGTACGGCGCGATCCGGCCGAGCTCGAGCTGGAGCTCGACGTTCGCGATCTGCTGGTCGACGGTCGGGTTGGCCGGCACGGGGGACAGGATGCCGGCGATTGCGCCGCCCATGAAGACGTAGATGATCAGGATGATCCAGACGCCGATGGCGGCGAGGACCGCGGTCGCTGCCCCGCGGAACAGGACCGACAACAGCATCGCGAAGCCCAGCCAGAAGCCGAGATAGGCCAAGGTCACGACGAACCATGCGGCGAGCCGGATGATCTCCTCGGGACCCGCCGTCACCCCGAGCTTGATGAAGGCGACCGCCGAGACGAGCAGGGTGATCGTGCCCAGCACGAGCCCGACGACGGCGAGGCGAGCCACGAACTTGCCCACGATCACGGCGTCGCGATGGATCGGCTGTGCCACCAGGCGCGGCAGCGTCCGGTCCGAGCGCTCCTGGTTGATCGCGTCAAAGCCGAAGGCAATGCCGAGCAGCGGCCCCAGGTAGCCCATCGCGACGGCGAATGATGGCACCTGGGAGCTTGGGTCCTGGTGGGCGAACATGGCCACGAACAGGGACGGCACGCCGGTCAGCGACTGGGCGTTGCTGCTCACGAATGAGGCCGTCGAGTAGACGGTCACAACGGCCACCGGCCCCAGCAGGGCGAGCAGGATGAACAGGCGGACGCTCAGGATCCCGTCCCCGAACTCCTTGGCGGCCACGACCTGCCAGCCCCAGCGCGGCGGCCGGCTGGGGATCGGGCGGCTGACCGCGACCACCTCAGGCTGCGTGGCCACGGTCGCCCTCGTCGCGCTCGAAGTAGCGCAGGTAGATCTCGTCGAGCTCGTCGCCGACCCGGCGCAGGCTGGCGGACGCCCATCCCCCGGGCGGCCAGGTCGGCGGCGATGTGGTTGCGGATCGACTGCGGGCCGGTCACCCGCCAGAGCTGCGGGTCGTGCGCGTCGCGGATCACCGTGACCACGCCGGGCACGGCTCGCAAGGCCGCCTCGACCTGGTCGGCCGGACCGTCGAGGCCCGACCTCCAGCTCGAGCTGGTCGCCCGACAGCGACTCGGCCAGGTCGGCCATCTTGCCCTGGGCCAGGATCCGGCCCCGGTTGAAGATCGCCACCCGGTCGCAGATCTGGTGGACCTGGTGGAGGAGGTGGCTCGACAGGAGGACCGTGACGCCATGGTCGCGGGCGAGGCCCTCGATGATCGCCAGGACGTCGGTCACGCCGGCCGGGTCGATCGATGCGGTCGGCTCGTCGAGGATCACGATCGAGGGATCCTTGACCAGTGCGTCGGCCAGCCCGAGGCGCTGGCGCATGCCCCGCGAATACTCCTCGACCGGCCGGTCGGCGGAGCGGGAAAGGCCGACCTGCTCGAGCAGGCCGCCGATCCGCTCGTCGGCCTCGCTCCGGCCGAGGCCGTTGAGGGCGGCCGTGTAGCGCAGGTTCTGGCGGCCCGACAGCCCGCCGTAGAAGCCGACGTCGTCGGGCAGGTAGCCCACCCGACGCTTGACCTCAAGTGGCTGGCGGGTCGGGTCGAAGCCGACCACCTCGGCCCGTCCGCTGGTCGGCTCGGACAGCCCCAGGAGCATCAGGATCGTGGTTGTCTTGCCGGCGCCGTTGGGGCCCAGCAGGCCGAACACCTCGCCGGCCCGGATCGTCAGGTTGAGGTTGTCGACCGCGACCAGCTCGCCATATGCCTTGGTCAGGCGATAGGTCTGGATCGCGACCTCGTGGCCGGCCTCCGTCGACGACGCGGCTCGCCCGACGCGAGCGCGTTTACGGGCCATCAGCGCCGACCAAAGCGGCGGAAGACCCACAGCAGGCCGATGATCACCAGGACGATCAGGGCGATCCCGATGAAGCCCCACACGGGCGAGGTCTGGACCGTCGTCCGGATGTCGACCGTGGCGGTCGTGCTGCCGGCCGTGGCCGTGAACGTGATGTCGTAGTCACCGGCCAGCGCGTCGCTCGACGGCTTGACCGTGGCCGTGACCGTGGTCGACGTGTTGGGCTGGATGGTCGCCACCGAGGTCGGGGCGAAGGTCGCGGTCCAGCCGGTGGGCGAGGAGGCCGTGATCGTCACGTTCTGGAGGACCGTCGTGCCGGTGTTGGTCACCAGCAGGGCGATCGTGCCTGTGGAGCCGGCCGTGACATCGGCGTTGAGGACCTGGTTCGGGGTGCCGAGGGTGAGCGCGGGGGTCCCGGTCACGTCGGCTTCGAGGGCGACGTTGGCCGACTGGCCACCCGACGCGGCCGTGATCTGGAGGGGATACGACCCGGCCGGCGTCGACGACGGCGGCTGGGCGGTCACGCTGAGCGTGTCGGTGGCGCCGCCATCGACCGTGTCGGTCAGCGCCTGGGCGTTGCTCGACGGGTGGACCGACACGGTCCAGCCATCGGGACCCTGCCCGGTCAGGGTGTAGGTCTCCTTCTGGGTGCCCGTGTTGGCCAGGGTCACGCTGTAGGTGAAGGTGCTGCTCGGGGAGCCCGACAGCTGTGGGAAGTCCGTGGTCAGGGTGATCGCACCGCCGGATTCACCCAGGACGATGACCTCCACCGGCAGGGTTCGGGTGCCCTGCTCGGAGGTGGCCGTGATCGTGATCGTCGAGGTGCCCGGTGTGGCGGTCTGGGGGACGACCACCGACAGCTCGACCGACGCCGCGGTGGTACCCCCGGCGTAGATCGCACTGACGATGTTGCCGCCACCCCGGACGTAGGCCGTCCAGCCGGTGGGCGTCCCGGAGACCGCGAAGCCGACTCGCTCCGGGTGGGGTACCGCGACGTCGAGGGAGAACGTGACCGTGTTGCCCGGCTGGATGGTGACCGACGGGTAGGGCGTCGTCACGTTGAAGGCCGTGGCCGCCGCGACCGGCGAGATGGTCGTGATCAACAGCAGGCCGGCCGATAGCAGGAGCGCGGCCAGGCGCGTTCTGGTCATTCTTCCCTCATCCACTCAATTCGCTCCGCGCGGGTCATGGGCTGACCGGCAGGCGATCTCTCCACTGAACTCTATCCTCGGGGCCGGCCCATTCATCCGGGGTGGTCGCTCGATCAAGATTCCTTCACCGGCGCCACCCAGAGCGTTCCCCATCCTAGCGGGAACGGCCGCTCGAAGGCGGCGGATCCAGCCCGAAGGGTGTCACGCTCAGGGACTGGGGACCGCGTTCGAGCCGCCAATGCTGACCACCTTGCCCAGGCTCGTGGCGACGAAGATGCGGCCGTCGATGACCGTTGGTGCGTCGGGAACGCCGGTCACGGCGAACGGACGCGTCCAGCGCTCGGCGCCGGTCGCCATGGCCAGGGCATAGACGTTCCGGTCGTCGCTGGTCAGGTACAGGACGTTGTCGACGTAGGCGCCCGACGGCGACTGCGAGGCGTGAATCAGGTGGGACCAGGTCTCCTGTCCGGTCGCGGCGTCGATGGCGTAGGCGAACCCGTCGTCCGCCACCGCGTAGACGGTCGATTCCGTCGCGGCGGCGATCAGCACGATCTTGCCGCTGGGGACCCGGAACGGCGCGGCCCACGTCGGACTGCCGGTCCTGGCGTCGAAGGCGAACAGGCCATGCGCTCCCGGCGTGCCGGAATCGAGCCCGGTCGACACGTAGACGCGTCCGCCGGCGACAGTCGGCGAGGAGGCATTGCCGGGATCAAGCTGTCGCGTCCAGAGCGCTCGTCCTGTCGCGGCGTCATAGGCTCCCAGCGTGCCGGCCGCGCCGGCCGTGGGGCCACCCGACCCGACGTAGAGGATCCCGGCCGCCTCGGCGACGGCCCGGCTGATTGCGCCGCCGGTCGGGACCGCCGGCCAGTGGGCCTCGCCGGTGGCCTCATCGATCGCATAGAGCTTCCCATCCAGGCTGCCGAAGTAGACAAGCCCGTCGAGGGCGACGGCCGACGAGTTGATCGCCCCGCCGGTTTGAACGTGCCACTGGGGCGTCCCCTTCTGGAGGATGGACAGCGCGGACTCGCTCCCATCTGTCGCCCCAACGAGCACGAGGTCGCCGTCGACGGCCGCCCCACTGTTGATCGGCGAGCCGACGTTGTGCGCCCAGCCAGGGTCGCCGGTCCGCTCGTCGAACGTTGAGACCGTTCCGGATTCATCGGCCACGTAGACGACCCCATCGACGACGGCCGGCGATCCCGGTCCGAAGGCACCCGGAGCCGACCTCTCCCAGGCCTTGACCGGCTCACCTGCAGGACCCGGGCCGGGCATCAGGCCTGCCCGATCCGGTCCGCCGTGGTACGTCGCCACGAAGGGCGGGCTGACCGTCACCGGTGGGTGCGAGCCGATCAGCACCAGCCCGGCGATCAACGCAAGGAGCAGGAGGGCGACGACAACGAGCTGGAGCAGCAGGACCGTGCGGCGCGAGGATGGCCACCAACCGGGCCGAGCGGCACGCTGTGGCGTCGCATCGATCGCGACCCGAATCCCGGATGCCAGCCCGGCCGGCGCCTGGATGTCGCGGTCGGGGGTCAGGGCGGCGCGAATGGCGTCGTCGGTCAGGTGCATGGCCGTGCTCATCGCTCTTCCACCTGCAGCGCCTTCTCGAGCGCCCGCCGGGCATTCGAGAGCCTCCATTTCACGGTGCCCACGGGTGCGCCGGTCAGGCGGGCGATCTCGGCGACCGGGCGTTCTTCGACGTAGTGCAGGATCAGCAACGTCCTGGTCCCGGCGTCGAGCCGGAGGAAGGCCCGCTGGATGGCGTCGGAATCGGCCATCGAGTCAGTCTCGGCCCGGACCGCCGGATCCGCCCGATCGCCGGCAACCTCCTGGCTGGCCTCGACGGACAGCTCCCGAACGCGCGTCCGGCTTGTCCGGCGAACGAGCCCGCGAGCGGCGTTGACCGCGATCTGGCTGAGCCAGGGATCGAACTTGGCGGCATCGCGCAGGCGGCCTACCTCCCGCCACGCGAGGACGCAGGCGTCCTGCGTCGCGTCGCGAGCATCGGACTCGCTTCGGGTGATCGCGTACGCCAGGCGGTAGAGACGGTCGAGACGCGGCCGGATCAGGGCATCGAACGCGTCCCGATTTCCGGTCGCGGCGAGCCGCAGGAGCTCGTGCTCCGGTGCGCCGGTGGATCGCTCGATCCGCCCTGCCATCGACCCTCCGAGCTCCATCGGGGACTGGCCTCGATCGTGGACAGGCTAGCCCGTCACTGGCCCGGCAACGCGACCTTGCGGATGTAGTCCCACTTGAAGAATGCGAGATAGGCGGCCTTGCCCGAGGGGTCGAGGACCAGCTCCTCGCCGGCCGCCGGCCAGAGATGCACGAGGCTGCATGTCCACCACTCCGCTCCCTATGAAGTGTTTCCTGAGGTCTGATGCTTCGGAGCCCTCGCCGGTTGGCGGAATCCTGGCGGGTCGTCACGATCCGGCGTGGCCGGTCCGGGCGCGATCCGGTCATGATGGCAGGCGTCCGCCATCGCCCGAGGAGTCCCCCGCCTGGCAGCCCGCGTCTCGTTCGCCCTGGTCCTCCACAATCACCAGCCGGTCGGCAACTTCGGCTGGGTGATCGCCGATGCCTACGAGCACGCCTACGAGCCCCTGATCGGGGCCCTCGAGCGCCACCCCCATGTCCGGCTGGCGCTCCACTACTCCGGCCCGCTCCTGGACTGGTTCGCCGCCGAGCGACCGGAGTTCCTGGCCCGGGTCGGCCGGCTGGTCGCCGCCGGCCGGGTGGAGCTCCTCGGCGGCGGCTTGTACGAGCCGATCCTGGCCGCCCTGCCCGAACGCGACCGGCTGGCCCAGCTGGTCCTGATGGCCGATCGGATCGAGGCGATCGGCGGGCGCCGCCCGCGCGGTGCCTGGCTCGCCGAGCGGGTCTGGGAACCCGATGCGCCGGTCAGCCTGGTCGACGCGGGCTACCAGTGGACCGTCGTCGACGACGCCCACCTGCGGGCTGCCTCGGTCGATGAGTCGCGGCTGTGGGGCTCGTTCACGACCGATGACCAGGGCCGCCGTCTGAGCGTCTTCGCCTCGGCCATGGCCCTCCGCTACCGGATGCCGTTCGGGACCGTCGAGCAGGCGATCGACGAGCTGCGCCAGCGCGCCACCGACGGCGGCGGCCTGCTCGGGGTCATGGGCGACGACGGCGAGAAGTTCGGGGCCTGGCCGCAGACCTTCGAGCACTGCTGGGCGCCGGGCCAGTGGGTCGACCGGTTCTTCGCGGCGCTGGCCGAGCATGCGGCCTGGCTCGAGCTGGTGACGCCCAGCGAATGGCTCGACCGAGAACGGCCGATCGGGCGCGTCTACATCCCGACTTCGTCGTACGCCGAGATGGGCATCTGGGCCCTGCCCCCGGCCGAGGGCCAGGCCTTCGAGCGCGCGCTCGAGCGGGCCGAGCGCGAAGGCTCCGCCGAGGTCCGCTGGCTGCGGGGCGGCTTCTGGCGCAACTTCCAGGTCAAGTACCGCGAGATCAACGAGCTCCACAAGCAGATGCTCCGGGCATCGGCCAAGGTCGAGGCCCTCGCCCGCCCCGACGCGCCCAATGCAGGCGGAGCGGCCGGCGCCGGCCGGAGGCTGGACCTGGCGCGCTCGGAGCTGTTCCAGGGCCAGAGCAACGACTGCTACTGGCATGGGGTCTTCGGCGGGATCTACATCACCCACATGCGCCTGGCGACGTACCAGCACCTGATCGCGGCCGAGGACCTGGCCGATGCCGCCGGCCGGCAGGCCGGCCAGCCCGTCGACGGGATCGAGCGCCGGGACACCGACCTCGACGGAGTCGACGAGATCCTCGTCACCTCGCCCGGCCAGGTCGTGGTCGTCGATCCGGCCCACGGTGGCGGGATCGGCTCGTGGGACATCCGGCCGGTCCGGCACGCGCTGGCCGCCGTCCTGCGCCGACGGCCCGAGGCCTACCACGGCCGGCTGCTCGAGGCCGATGAGCGCAGCGCGGCCCTGGCCGCCGGCCTCAATCCCGACGCCGGCCAGCCGGCCGGTTCGACGCCGTCGATCCACAGCGTCGTCCGGGCCCGCGAGCCGGGCCTCGTCGCCCATCTCCACTACGACGCCTACGAGCGCCGCCTGGGCCTCGTCCATCTCTTCCCGCCGGGGATCTCGGCGCTCGACTTCGAGGAGGCGCGGGCGACCGAGCTGAGCGACGCGCACAGCGGGCCATACGAGGTGTCTGAGCTCGGCGACGCTCGAGCCGTCCTCCGTCGGATGGCCAGCTTCGCCGGCTCCGCAGCGGTCCTCGGGATCGAGAAGCGCTTCAAGTTCGACGGCGAGCGGCGCTCACCGGCGATCGGGCTCGTCGTCCGGGTCGAGAACCATGGCTCGGGCGAGATCGCCGCCGACCTGGCGATCGAGTGGCCGGTCATGCTCCTCGGCGGCGGGGCCAACCCGGCCGCCTGGTACGAGGTCGACGGAGAGCGCAGCGCACATGACGGCCGGGGTGACCATCCCGCGCTCGGGTGGATCGCCAGCGGCAACGACTTCATCGGGATCCGGCTGACGACCTCGATCGAGCCGGCTGCCAGGGCCTGCTGGTCGCCGATCGAGACGATCTCCAATTCGGAGCTCGGCTTCGAGCGGATCTACCAGGGCAGCGCGCTCGTCGCGCTCTGGCCCATCCGTCTGGGGCCGGGCGAATCGATCTCGGTCAGCCTCGACCAGCGGGTCGCAGTCGACCGCGACTGGTCGGCCTGACGGCAGGCGCCTGAGCCGCTGCCGGCACGCACCGCCGGGGCTCGGCTAGAGTTCCCGCCATGAGCCCCGCCGTGCGCGAGATCCAGGCCGAGCTGGTCGAGATGGACCGACCGCCGTCGGAGCTGGGTGAGTCGCCGGTCTGGCTCGAGGACCGGGCCGAGCTCGCCTGGGTCGACATCCCGCACGGCCTGATCGAGCTCCTGGACGTGGCCACGGGCCGGGTCCGGACGATCCCAGTCGGCGAGATGATCGGCTCGATCGCGCCGACCCGCTCGGGCAACCTGGTGGCCGCCGTCGCCACGGGCTTCGTCCTGGTCGACCTGGCCGGCGGCCGGGTCCGCCGCCTGGCGACTCTCGAGCCGGCCGATCCGACGATCCGGATGAATGACGGCAAGGCCGACCCGTGGGGCCGCTTCTGGGCAGGCACGATGGGCCACGACAAGCGCCCCGACGCCGGAGCGCTGTACTGCCTCGAGCCGGACCTTCGGGTCAGCGTGGCCCTCGACCCCGTCACGATCTCGAACGGGCTCGACTGGAGCGCCGACCGGCGGACGATGTTCTACGTCGATACGCCGACCCAGCGGATCGACCGGTTCGACCTGCAGGCCGACGGCCTGGGCCTGCGCAACCGGCGGCCGTTCGCGACCCAGGCCCTGGCCGAGGGCGCGCCCGACGGGCTGACCCTTGACCTGGCCGGCGGCCTGTGGCTGGCTCTGTGGGGTGGCTTCGGACTAGTCGCCTACGGGCCTTCGGGCCAGGTCGAGGCGCGGGTCCCGATCCCGGCCAGCCACGTCACGAGCTGTGCTTTCGGCGGCCCCGACTTCGGCGAGCTGTACATCACGACCGCCTTCAGCGAGCTGACTGACGCCGAGCACGCCGCACAGCCCCTGGCCGGCCGGGTCTTCCGCTGCCGTCCGGGCGTGGCCGGCCTGCCCGCCCACCGCTTCGACGACAGCGGCCTGACAGACTGAAGCGCCGGCATGCCGGCCGGCGCTCCAGGAAGATCAGGTTGCCGGACGAGGCCGGCGCGGGTCAGGGCTTGGCGACCGAGAAGCCGTTGACGCCCTGGCCGGTGGTGTCACCGGGCTTGGCATCGTTCTTCCAGCCGTACAGCGGCAGGCCGTTGTAGGTGACCTGGAGCGTGCCGTCGTCGCGGGTCAACGTGGCGAACGTCCCGGTGACGCCGGTTCCGCCGGTGGCGTTCGAACCGGCCGGCACGGCCAGCGGCGGCCAGGCGGTCGCGCAGCCGCCGGTGCACGTCGAGGCCGTTGCCGAGTCGCCGGTGTGGGTGTAGAGGGTCAGGCCGTTCGGCCCGACGAGGACCGGGCCAAGGGCGGTCGTGGCCATGTTGACCACGACGCCACCTGCCGCGGGGGCTGATGCGGCCGGGGCCGAGGCGGCCGGGGCCGATGCCGCGGGAGTCGATGCCGCGGGCGGCGTCGAAGCGGCGGGCGGCGCAACGGAAGCCACGGGCGCGGTCGTGGGCGCTCGACGAGCAGGCGGCCGCGAGGATCGCGACCAGGATCAGCCCGCCCACGCTGCGGACGGTGGTCCTGATGGACGGTTGATGCATCGTTGATCTCCTCGGATGGTCGGAGTGGTCGGCGTCGGCTCCTCCGCCTGGCGCTCATCCCACGAGCACCGGTACGCCCGTCAGCCGGCCGTCGGTTTCCTGCGGGCCATGGGCCCGGGTGACGGACAGTGGCCCGTCAACTCATCCAAAACGGCCGGGCCGCCCGGAACGGTTCGGTCAGCTGCCCGCCAGCTCGTCCTGCCAGCGGTGCTCGGGCAGATAGCCCAGGAGCTGCTGGGCCCGGTCGATCGACAGGAGCGTCTGGCGACCGACGATCGGCCGGCGGACCGGCACATCGGGGAAGACCTCGGCCAGCAGCTCGGCGCTGGGCCGGAGCATCACCGTGTCGGCCGCGGCCAGGATGCACACGTCGGCGCCCCGGATCTCGGTGCTGGTCAATGCCCGGCCGATCGCCTGCGCGACGTCGCGCACGTCGACATAGCCCCACAGGTTCCAGCGCCGGATCGACGGGTCGTCCTGCCAGCTCGGGAACCGGGCGTAGTCGGGCGGTTCCATGATGTTCGAGATGCGCAGGCCCACGAACGGGATCCCGGTCCGCCGGCTGAACTGGACGGCCATCGCTTCGCCGACGACCTTGGACAACGAGTAGGAGGTCTCCGGCCGGACCTCGATCGTCTCGTCGATCGGGACGAAGGATGGTGGCGTGTCGAAGGGCAGGCCGAGGACCGTCTCGCTCGATGCCCAGACCACCCGGCCGACGCGGTTCAGCTCGGCCGCGGCAAAGACGTTGTAGGTCGACAGGGCATTGATCCGGAACGTCTCCGCCGGCGAGCGCAGGTCGGGGGCCGGGATCGCGGCGAGATGGACGATCGCGTCGGCGCCGGCGGTCAGCTCGATCGCCTGGCCCGGGTCGGTCAGGTCGGCCACGATGCACAGCCCGAAGTCGCTGCCATCGTGGCGGACGTCGACGTTGAGCACGTCGTGGCCCTGCTGGCGGAGGTGCTGGACGGTCCAGCGGCCGGCCTTGCCGCTGCCGCCGGTCACGATCACTCTCACCGGCCTAGGGTAGCGCGGCCGGGATCAGGACGAGGTACAGGCAAGGCCCGGGCGGGCGCGAGCTGGCGGCAGCGGCGCATCATTGGGCGATCATGGCTGACCCGCGCCTGCTGGTGATCATCGGCTCGGGCGAGACCGCCCCGGCCATGGCCAAGGTCCATCGGGCTCTCTTCGAGCGTCTCGGCCAGGACCCGGTTCCGGCGGCGATCCTGCGACACGCCCTACGGCTTCCAGGAGAACGCCGACGACCTCAGCGAGCGGACCGTCCGCTTCTTCGCCGAGAGCGTCGGGCGCGTCGTGTCGGCGTGGCGTCGTACCGATCGCGCGCGGTCGACGCCGCTGACCACGGCCACGGCCGTCGCCCGGGTTCGCGCGGCACGCTTCCTGATGGCCGGGCCGGGCAGCCCCAGCTACGCCCTCCGCCAGTGGGCCGGCGGCCCGATCCGCGGCGACGCTCGCCGACCGGCTGCGGAGCCGGCGGGATCCTGACCATGGCCAGCGCCGCCGCCCTGACCCTGGGCGTCGTCGACGATCCCGGTCTACGAGATCTACAAGGTCGGCGAGGATCCCCGCTGGCTGCCCGGGCTGGACCTGCTCGGCCCGGCGACCGGCCTGCGGGCCGCGGTCGTCCCGCACTGGGACAACGCCGAGGGCGGCAACCACGACACCCGCTTCTGCTACATGGGCGAGACGCCGCCTGCGCCGGCTCGAGGCGGAGCTGCCGGCGGGCACCTTCGTCCTCGGCGTGGACAGCCACACCGCCCTGCTCCTCGACCTCGAGCGCGCGCACGGCGTCGGTCGCCGGCCTGGGCGGGGTGACCGTGCGGGTCGCCGGACGGGCCACAGTCTTCCCGAGCGGGAGCGAGGTGCCGATCGAGACCCTGGCCGAGGTCGCCAGCGGGCTGGCCGCCGGCCAGGAGCCCGACATCGGCTGGGAGCCGGCGGTCCGCGCGGGCGGCCGGCGGCGCAACGGGCCGGGTGGGCAGGGCGCCCCGGCCGAGCCCCTCCGGGACGAGATGGCGACGCTCGAGGGCACGTTCATCGCCGCCCTCGGCCAGGGTGACGGCCGGGCCGCCGTGGCGGCCCTGCTCGACCTGGACTCGGCGATCGACGCCCGGATCCGGGCCGGCGAGGACAGCCCCGACCTGGACAATGCGGAGTCCACGTTCCGAGCCCTGATCGCCCGGCTGGGCGAGGCCGTCGGCAACGCCCCGAACGACCCGCGGACGGCGATCGAGCCATTCGTGCTGGCCCTTCTCGAGCTGCGCGACCGGGCCCGGGCGGCGCGCGACTGGGCCTCGGCCGACCTGATCCGGGACCGCCTGGCGGCCGCCGGGGTGACCGTCAGCGACGGTGCCGCGGCCTCGACCTGGACGCTCGCCTGAGGACTACCGCGCGGCCTTGCCCTGGAACGTGCCGCTGACGCTGACCGTGCCGTCGGCGTCGCGCACGCAACCCGGAGGGACCAGGAATCGACCGGCTCGCGGGCCGGATCCGGAGTGCCCGGCAACCCATCGATCCCTAGAATTCGGCCATGTCGATCATCACCGTCAATGGCCCGATCCCAGGCGACGAGCTGGGCTACACGCTGAGCCACGAGCACATCTTCATCGACACCTCGGCCGACTATCGGCAGCCACCGCCGGCGATCGCCGGCCTGCTGGCCGAGATGGACGTCGACCTCGAGGCGCCGATCAGCCTGCGCAGCCTGGGCTTCCTGCGGCGCGAGCCGCAGTGGTCGGTCTCGAACCAGGTCCTCGACAGCTACGACGACGCCGTCGCCGAGCTGCGCCTGGCCCGGCGGGCCGGCGTCACGTCGGTCTTCGACTTCACTCCGATCATGGCCGGCCGCCAGCCGGCCGCCCTGCGCCGGTTGAGCCGCGAGCTGGGCATGCACGTCGTGACCGGCACGGGGTTCTACCGGGAGGCGTTCCACCCGCCCGGCGTCGGGGCTCTGACCGTCGACCAGCTCGAACAGCGGTTCCTGGCCGAGGTCACCGAGGGGATCGACGGCACGGGCGTGCGGGCCGGCCTGATCGGCGAATGCGGGACGACGTTCCGGGAAATCTCGGCGATCGAGGAGCGGGTCCTGGTCGCCGCCGCCCGGGTCCAGCGCGCCACGGGCGTGCCGGTCGTGGTCCATACCGAGGGCCGCCGCGAGGTGGTGCTGGCCGCCCTGCGCCTGCTCGAGGCGAGCGGCGCCGACCCAGGCCGGGTCCACATCTGCCACGTCAACGGGGCGCCCTGGTGGCGGGACGTGGTCGAGACCGGCGCCACGATCGGCCACGACTGCTTCGGCTCGACCTTCTCGATCGACTCCGAGACGAAGATGAACCCCACCGACCAGGCCCGGATCGACGACGTCAAGGAGATCTTCGACGCCGGCTTCGGGCGGGCGGTCATGATCAGCAACGACATCTGCATGAAGATGCGCCTGCACGCCTACGGCGGCTGGGGCTACGACCACATCCAGACCAACCTCGGCCCGTTCCTGGCGGCCGCGGGCTTCAGCCCGGCGGATCTCGACCTGCTCTTCGTCCAGAACCCGCGCCGGCTGGTGGAGACCGGCCGGGACTGAGCCAGTTCCGCGCCTGGACGGCAGTGGTACCCCATTCGACCCGTACCACTGCGTGGCGTTCCTGGCGCCCCTCACAACCAACAATGGACTCATGCCCCAGCGCGATTCGTCTGCCCCTGCCCGCGGGCGGATCACTGCCCTCCGGACCCGCCGACCCCTGGGCTCGCTGACCGGCCGGGGCCTGCTGACATCGACCGCCGTACGGGTCTGGACGTTCACCGCCCTCCTCCTCGCCCTCGCCCTCCTGGGCTACCTCGCCTGGATCCGCCGGATGCCGGCCCTGGCCGCGCCGATCTGGCTGCCCTCGCCGCTCCTCGCGCTGGGGTTCTTCCTGACCGAGCTCAAGGTGATCGAGGTCCACTTCCGGCGCGAGACCCATGCCTTCTCGCTGAGCGAGATCCCCGCCGTCGTGGGGCTCTTCTTCGTGCCACCCGACCAGTACTTGCTGGCCCTGGTCGCAGGGTCCGGGGCAGCCCTCCTGATCACTTCCCGCCAGTCGGCCGTCAAGACGGCCTTCAACCTGGCCAACTACGTCGTCGTGGCGGTGGCGGCGATCGCGATCTTCCGGTCGATCGGGCACCTCGCCGGGCCGCCCCAGCCGCTCGACTGGGTGGCCGCCTTCGCGGCAACACTGGTCGCCAGCGCGGTCGGCGCCCTCGACATCGCGACGGCGATCACCCTGTCCGGCGGCGCGCCCCAGTTCCGGAAGCTGCCCGAGATGCTCCAGTTCGGCGGCCTGGTGGCGATCGCCAATACCAGCCTGGCCCTCCTGGCGGTCACGATCCTGTGGTACGACCCGTCCAGCGTCTGGCTGCTGGCACTGCCCTTGATCACCCTCTTCCTGGCCTACCGGGCCTACATCTCGGAGCGCGAGAAGCACGAGCGGCTGGAGATGCTCTACCGATCGAGCCGGATCCTGCAGCACTCGCCCGAGCTGGACGTGGCCCTCCTCGCCCTCCTCGATCATGCCCGCGAGATGTTCCGGGCCGAGCTGGCCGAGGTCGTCCTCGACCCCAGCCCCGATGGCAGCCAGGTCCTGCGGACCACGTCGCTCCACGATGGCCGGAGCGAGGTGATGGTGCCCGTCGACCGGGTCGTCCCACAGCCCGATGTCGAGCTCGCGATCAGCACCCGGCGGCCGGTCTTCTCGACGCCCGACCGGACACCCGGCGGGCGGGTGATGGTCATCAAGCGGGCGATGATTGCCCCGCTCGTCGGCGAGTCGGCCACGATCGGGACCCTGACGATCGCCAACCGGCTGACGGAGGGCACCAAGTTCGAGGACGACGACCTGCGCCTCCTCGAGACCCTCGCCAACCAGGCGGCGGTGGCCCTCGAGAACGGGCAGCTCGAGCAGTCGCTGGCCGAGCTTGGCCGGCTCAAGGACGAGCTCCGCCACCAGGCCTACCACGACCCGCTGACGAACCTGCCCAACCGCTCGATGTTCGCCGAGCAGGTCGAGATCCGGCTCCAGGCCCCGCCCCGGGGCGACCTGCTGCCGGTGGTCCTGTTCCTCGACCTCGACGACTTCAAGATCGTCAATGACACCCTCGGCCATGCCGCCGGCGATCTCCTGCTGGTCTCGGTCGGCGAGCGAATCCGCGAGTGCATCCGGGGCCTGGACCTGGCCGCCCGGCTGGGCGGCGACGAGTTCGCGATCCTGCTCGAGGACACGCCCTCGCTGGAGCAGGCCTCGATGGTCGCCCGCCGGCTGATCGACGCCCTGGGCGTGTCGTTCCCGCTGGTCGGCGACGACGTCGTGATCGGGGCGAGCATCGGCATCGCGATGGCCCACAGCGGCGACCAGACGGCCGACGAGCTGCTGCGCAATGCCGACGTCGCGATGTACACCGCCAAGGCCCTCGGCAAGCGTCGTTTCGCGGTCTTCGAGCCGACGATGCACACCGCGATCGTCGCTCGCCACGAGCTGTCGGCCGAGCTGGCCCGGGGGATCAATCACGGCGAGCTGGTCGTCTACCACCAGCCGATCGTCGACCTGGCCACCGGCCGGCCGTACGCCCTGGAGGCCCTCGTCCGCTGGCGCCATCCGACCCGCGGCCTGGTCCTGCCCGACGACTTCATCGGCCTGTCCGAGGAGACCGGCTCGATCCTGGCCCTCGGCCGCCAGGTGATGGAGCGGGCGGAACTTGAGGTCGGCGCCCTCAACCTGCGCTTCGAGCCGGCCGAGCAGCTCAGCCTGAGCGTCAACGTATCGCCGATCCAGCTCCAGCAGCCGGACTTCCTGGACGAGGTGGAGGCGGTCCTGGCCGAGACCGGCTTCGATCCGGAGCGGCTGATCCTTGAGATCACCGAGACGGCGATGTTCCGCGATACGGCCGCCACGATCCGCAAGCTGCAGGCCCTCCGCCAGCGCGGGGTCCGGATCGCGATCGACGACTTCGGGACCGGCTACTCCTCGCTGAGCTACCTGCGCCGGTTCCCGGTCGACATCCTCAAGATCGCCAAGGACTTCATCGGGCCGGCCGATGGCGAGGCCGGCGAGTGGGCATTCGCGGCCGCGATCGTGGCCCTGGGCCGGACGCTCGGGCTGCGGGTCGTCGCCGAGGGAATCGAGGACGCCGGCCAGCTGGAACGCCTGCGCGAGCTGGGCTGCGAGTTCGGTCAGGGCTACCTGTTTGCCCGGCCGGGCCCGATCGAGGGCCTGGCCAGCGTCCTGGGCCTGACCGGCAGCCGGCCGGCCACGGCGCCCGGCAGCCCCGAGGGGACACCGGCCGGCGGACCGCCCCTGCGCCGCAAGACGACGGTGGCCGGCGCCTGATGTTCATCCTGTACGCCGTCGTGGTCGGCCTCCTGCTCGGGCTGCTGCTCGGCGGCCGGCCGGCCGGGCTCGCGGCGCTCTCGTTCCGCTGGGGCTGGCTGGCCGTGCTGGGCTTCGCGATCCAGATCGTCCTCTTCTCGGCCCCGGTGACGGAACGGATCGGTTCGCTGGGCGTGCCGATCTATGTCGGCTCGACGGCCCTCGTCCTCGTGGCCCTGCTGCGCAACGTGGCCCTGCCGGGGCTGTGGGTTGTGGCCCTGGGCGCCTTCACCAACATGGCCGCGATCGCCGCCAACGGCGGCTACATGCCGGCTGATCCGGGCGCCCTGGCAGCGCTCGGACGGCCACCCGAGACGGCCTATTCAAACAGTGCCGTGGTTGCCCACCCCGCGTTGCAGCCGCTGACCGACATCTTCGCGATCCCCCACGGGATCCCGTTCGCCAACGTGTTCAGCGTCGGCGACGTGCTGATCGGCCTGGGCGTCGTGATCGCGATCGTGGTCGCGATGCGCCGGGTTCCCGCGCCGCCGGCGGCCCCGCCGGCCACCCCGTCAGCCACCCCGTCAGCCACGCCGTCAGCCTCGCCGCCGGCTGACCGGAGCTCGGCCCCGTCCTGAGCCCGCTGGCGTGGTGCGTCCCGGAAACTCCCCCGAACACCGGACCTGATCAGTACCTGTGGGTCGTTCGCACCGAGGGGGGCAATCCATACGGTTCGAGCTGAGGACGACAGACGTCCTCCGTCAACAAATCGTCCAGGGCAAACCCGTCGTGAGGCGGGGACGCAAAGCCAGGGGCCTTGACGAAGGCGGGGATCGCCCAAGGCAGCCCGGTTGCCGAACTGAAGACGCATCGCCCTATCGAGGAGAAACGACCGTGAAGGCGAACCTGGCGCGCTTCACCCTGGCATTGGCGATCATTGCGTCAATGGCCCTGACGCTCGGTGCCGGCATCCGGTGGGGTTGACGAGATGAAGGCCCTCCTTCGATCTCAGACCACCCGGGTCCTGTTCATCCTGGCGACAATCGCAAGCTCGGCTCTGGTCGTCGAGGCCGGACACCGCTGGTAGTCGATCTCACGATCGCACCACGCGGGAACGAGCCCCGCGACTGATGACCGTCGGCACCTGCCGGCGGTCATCGTGTGTCCCGGCCGGGGTCAGCCGTTGCGCCGTTCGAAGTCGCGCATGAACTCGATCAGCCGGTCGATCCCCGCCTCGGGGAACGCGTTATAGATCGAGGCCCGCATGCCGCCCACCGAGCGGTGGCCCTTGAGGCCGTCGAAGCCGGCCGCGGTCGACTCCTTCACGAAGGCCTTCTCGAGGTCCTCGCTGGCCAGCCGGAAGGTCACGTTCATCAGGCTCCGGCTGTCGGCCCGGGCGGTCGGCCGCCAGAAGCCGGTCCGGTCGAGCTCGGCGTACAGGCGCCCGGCCTTGCGCTCGTTCAGCGCGTCGATCGCCGGCAGCCCACCCAGCTTGAGCAGCCACTCCACGACCAGGCCCAGGACGTAGATCCCGAAGGCCGGCGGGGTGTTGTAGAGCGAGCCGTTCTCGGCCTGGACGGCGTAGTTGAGCATCGTCGGCAGGGCCTTGCTCGAGCGGGCCAGCAGGTCGTCGCGGACGATCACCAGGGTGACCCCGGACGGCCCCAGGTTCTTCTGGGCGCCGGCGTAGATCAGGCCGTAGCGGGCCACGTCGAGCGGGCCGCTGAAGATGTCCGACGAAGCGTCGCACACCAGCGGCGCCGGCCCGACCGGCGGCAGGCGGTGCCACTGGGTTCCCTCGATCGTGTTGTTCGAGGTCATGTGGACGTACGCGGCGCCGGGCGTGAATTCGCACTCGGCGTCGGTCGGGATCCGGCTGAAGCCGTCGGCCGCGGTCGAACCCGTCTCGTGGACGGCGCCCACCTTGCGCGCCTCGCCGGCGGCCTTGTCGGCCCACGTCCCGGTCATCAGGTAGTCGGCGGTCCGGCCCTTGGTCAGCAGGTTCATCGGGACCATCGAGAACTGGAGGCTGGCGCCACCCTGCAGGAACAGGATCCGGTAATCGTCGGGGACGCCGGCCAGGGTCCGGATGTCGGCCTCGGCCTTGGCGATGATCGCCTCGAACGTGCTCGAGCGATGGCTGATCTCCATCACCGACATGCCCACTCCGGGCAGGGCCACCAGGTCGCGCTGGACATGCTCCAGGACGGGCAGGGGCATGACCGCCGGTCCCGAGGAGAAGTTGAAGATCCGGTCGGTCATGACGGCGGCTCCTTCACAGGGCGACGAGCTGGAGGCTGATGATGTGCTCGTCGGCGGCCTGGATCGCGGCGAGCACCTCGGCCGATGGTGCGCCGTCCAGGTTGATCCGGGCGACCGCCGCCTCGGCCTCCTCGAAGATCACGTTCTCGGTCTCGAGGACGTTGATCCTCGCCCCGGACAGCTGGCCGAAGACATGGGCGAGGACACCCGGCCGGTTGCGGTGGCGGACGACGAGCAGGTGGCTGGCCCGCGTCCGGCGGGCCAGGTTGACCACGTTGGGCACCTGGCCGGTCTCCTTGAAGGCGCGGATGATCCTGACCGTCTCGGCCGCGATCGCCTCCTGGGCCTGCTCGGTCGAGGCTCCGATGTGATGGGTGCCGTAGACACCGGGCAAGGCCAGGATCGGCGGGCTGAAGTCGGCCGTCGGCGTGGTCGGCTCGTCGGGATAGACATCGAGGCCCACCCGGATCCCGCGCTCCCGGACCGCGGCCGCCAGGGCCTCGTGATCGACGACCTCGGCCCGCGAGGTGTTGATCACGAACGAGCCCGGCCGAAGGTTGGCGAGCAGGCCGGCATCGACCAGCCCGCGGGTCTCCGGCCCGAGCGCGACGTGGATGCTCAGGACGTCGGCCCGGGCGGCGACCTCGGCCGGCGTCGCCGCGATCGTGATCCGTGACGCCCGGCTGGTGGGATCCAGGCCGTAGGCCGCCAGGTCGACGTCCGCGCCAGATTCGAAGCGCCGGGCCCAGATCGCGACGTCCATCCCGAAGGCCTGCGCCCGGCGGGCCAGCTCCTGGGCGATGTTGCCGAAGCCGAGCAGGCCCAGGGTCGCCCCGTGGAGGCCGCGCGCCTTCGAGAACTCCTTCTTGTTCCAGTGGCCCGCCCGCAGCTCGGCGACGTTGTCGGGAATTCGCCGGTCGAGGGCCAGGATCAGGCCGAACGCCAGCTCGGCCACCGCGATCGCGTTCTTGCCGGGGCAGTTCGAGACGTAGATCCCGCGGGCCGACGCGGCGCTGACGTCGATCGTGTTGTAGCCCGCGCCGGCGCGCACGATCAGGGCCAGGTCAGGCGCGTCAATCATCGCGGCGGTGACCTTGGTCGACCGCACGACGAGCACCTCGGCCCGGCTCTCGCCCAGGGCGGCGGCCAGGGCCTCGTCCTTGAGCGCCGGGTCGAAGACCACCTCGCAGTCGCAGGCGGCAAGGCCGTCGAGGCCCGACTGCTCGAATGGATCGGCGACGAGGACCTTCATCGGGCGCGCTCCTTAGATGAGGTGGCTGAGGAGGCCGTCCCTGAGCTTCGGCTCGAACCAGGTCGACTTGGGCGGCATGATCCCACCGGCGTCGGCGATCGCCATCAGGTCCCCGACATTGACCGGGTGGAGGGCGAAGGCCACGGCTCCGGTCCCCGCGTCAACCCGCTCGACGAGGGCGGCCGGACCGCGGATCCCGCCGACGAAGTCGATCCGGGCGTCGGTCCGCGGGTCGCCGATCCCGAGCAGGGGCTCGAGGACCTGGGCCTGCAGGCGTGAGACGTCGAGCCGATCGGCCGGCGGTGCGCCAACCGGCGCCGGAGCCAGGGTCAGCGCATGCCAGCGGCCGTCGAGGTACATCGACACCTCGCCCGGGCCCGCCGGCGAGGCGCTGCCGGGCTCGACCCGGAGCCGGCCCCGAAGGGCGGCCAGGAATCCTGCCGGAGCCTGGCCGGCCAGGTCCCTGACGACCCGGTGATAGGCCAGGACCTGCATCTGGTCATGGGCGAAGGCCACGGCCAGGAAGCCGTCGGCCTCGATCGGGCCGTCGCCCGGGTGCGTCTCGCGCAGCGCCTGGCGAGCGCGCATCGCGCTCGCGGCCCGGTGATGGCCGTCGGCGATGTACAGCAGCGGGATCCGATCGAAGGCCGCCACGACCGCCTCCCGTTCGCCGGCGCCGAGACGCCAGAGCGTGTGCTGGACGCCGTCGACCGCCGTGAAGTCGAAGAGCGGGGCCCCGCTCGCGGCCCGGCTGACGAGCGCGTCGAGGGCCGGATCGGCCGGGTAGGTCAGGAAGACCGGCCCGGTCTGGGCCCCGAGCGTGAGGAGGTGCCGGGTCCGGTCGTCCTCCTTGTCCTTGCGCGTCCGTTCGTGCTTGCGGACCACGTCGCGCTCGTACTCGTCAACCGAGAAGCAACCGGCGATTCCGGCCTGTTCGTGGCTGCCCATCCGGAGCCGGTAGGCGTACAGGCTGGGAGCGTCCTCGACGCTGAGCGGCGCCGCGGCGCGGAGGGTCGCGAAGTTGGCGGCGGCCGTCTCGTACACGAGGTCGGCGTGAGGATCGGTGTCGGGCGGCAGGTCGATCTCGGCCCGCGAGACGTGCAGGAAGCTCAACGGGTTGCCCTGGGCCAGGGCGCGCGCCTCGGCCGTGCTGACCACGTCGTACGGCACGGCCGCCACGGCAGCGGCCTGGGCCGGCTCGGGGCGAAGGGCGCGGAACGGTCGGATCGTGGCCACGGGGGCCGGATTCTACCGTGCCGCCGACGGCCCAGACAGGGCCGGTGCGTCTCGTGGCCGGGCGAGCAGAGGCCGGCCGAATCGAGGCAAACTATGGCCATGACCGAGCCGGCTGCCGCCAATCGCTACGACTCGATGCCCTACCGGCGCTCCGGGCGGAGCGGCCTGCAGCTGCCCGGCGATCTCCGTCGGCCTGTGGCAGAACTTCGGCCACGACCGGCCGATCGACGGCCAGCGGGCCGTCCTGCGGCGGGCGTTCGACCTGGGCGTCACCCATTTCGACCTGGCCAACAACTACGGCCCGCCGTACGGCTCGGCCGAGGAGAACTTCGGGCGGATCCTGGCCACCGATCTCCGCTCGTATCGCGACGAGCTGATCATCTCGAGCAAGGCCGGCTACGACATGTGGCCCGGTCCCTACGGCAACTGGGGCTCGCGCAAGTACCTCCTGGCCAGCCTCGACCAGAGCCTGGGCCGGATGGGCCTCGACTACGTCGACATCTTCTACTCCCATCGCTTCGACCCGGCGACGCCGCTCGAGGAGACGATGGGCGCGCTCGATTCGGCCGTCCGCCAGGGCAAGGCGCTGTACGTCGGGATCTCGTCGTACTCGCCCGCCCGGGCGAGCGAGGCGATCGCGATCCTGGCCCGCCTGGGCACGCCCCTGGTCATCGCCCAGCCGTCGTACTCGCTGCTCAACCGCTGGATCGAAGACGGGCTGCTCGATGTCCTCGACGCAGGCGGGCGTCGGCTGCATCACGTTCTCGCCGCTGGCCCAGGGGCTGCTCACGGGCAAGTACCTGGACGGCGTGCCGGCCGACTCGCGGGCGGCGGCGGCGGGCTCGCTGCGGCCCGAATTCCTGTCCGATGCGACCCTGGCCAAGGTCCGCGGGCTGGCCGAGATCGCCCAGGCGCGCGGCCAGAGCCTGGCCCAGATGGCCCTCGCCTGGACGCTCCGCGACCAGCGCGTGACGTCGACCGTGATCGGCGCCGGCAGCGTCAGCCAGCTCGAGGAGAACCTCGGCGCCCTGGACAAGCTCGCCTTCAGCGTCGCCGAGCTGGCCGACATCGACCGCTTCGCGACCGAGAGCGGGATCAACCTGTGGGCCGAGTCGAGCAGCCACTGAGCAGGGCCTGAGGTCGAGGCCGCGGCCGCTGCCGCCGCCATCGGCGTGGCGACCTGCGGGACCGTCCGACGAGCTGCTGCGGGGTGGCGTGCCGGGGGTTCCGGGACCTGAGGTCCGCGATATGAGCCCCATGCTTAGGAAGCGCGTTAGCGGGCGTCCGGTCGCGGCTCCTGCCGGGTCGTAGCCGCCGACGAGCGTGGTTCGTGCGGGGTCGTGCCGCTTGGAGCCGGCCCTGACCGTTCGAATTCGAGGTTCCGGGCCGGGAAAGCTCCCGGCTAAGCATGGGGGGCATATCGGGTACGCCTTGGTGCCCCAAGAACCACTCAGGCGTCGTGTCGACGCCACGCACCGCACGGGCCATCCAGATCGCGGGGCTGGCGGCGCCTCGCACCTCGCAGGTCATCTGATTCTCGCCGGCGCGCGTAGCCATGGAATGGAGCTCGCCACGATCGAGCCGCGGCCCTCGCACGGGTGGGGCCTTGGCTTCCGGGCCGTCTATGCGTTGCTCTGGCTGTTCGACCCGCTCCTCCGGATGGTCTGGCTGCAGTCCGGGCTGGGCAACGTGATCGAGGTCACGATCCCCGGGCGCCGGTCCGGCCGCCCGCGCCGGACCCTGCTCGGCCTGCTGTCGATCGACGGCCAGTGGTATCTCGGCCACCCCAACGGCGCCAGCCAGTGGACCCGCAACCTGGATGCGGCCGGGGGCCGGCTGCAGCTGGCCTGGCCGGGCCAGCCGCCGGTCAGCTTCCGAACGGATCCCCTGGCCCCAGGGCCGGAACGGGAGCGGGCCATCCTGGCCACGAACCAGCATCCCTTCCCGGGCGACCTCGTCTACCGGCTCGGCCGGCGCCACGTCCTGGCGGTCGGTCGCTACTACCGCCTCGAGCTGGACGCCGGCGAGTAGTCGCTCAGCCGACCCGCAGGCCGGCCATCCCGCCGTCCACGGCGAGCAACGTCCCGGTGGTCGAGCCGGCCAGTGGTCCGGCCAGGTAGGCGATCGACTGGGCGACCTCGGCGGCGGTCACCAGGCGGCCCATCGGCTGGCGTGCCCGGAGCGCGCCGAGGGCGGCGGCGGGATCGACGGCCTGCTCCAGCAAGCGCCCGATCCAGGGAGTGTCGGCCGTGCCCGGCATCACCGCGTTGACCCGGATCCCTTCGCGGACGTGGTCGGCGGCCATCGCCAGGGTGAGCGCCGCGACGGCGCCCTTGCTGGCGCTGTAGACCGCCCGCTGGGGGACGCCGACGGCGGCCACGACCGAGCAGGTATTGACGATCGCCGGGTGGGCCGAGGATCGCAGGTGGGGCAGCGCCGCCCGGGTCACCCGGGCAATCCCGAAGACGTTCACGTCAAAGACCCGCTGCCACTCGGCGTCGTCGTTGGCGGCGATGTCGCCGACAGAACCGATCCCGGCGTTGTTGACCAGGACATCGATGCCCCCGAGGACCTCGACGACCCGCGCGATCGCGGCCCGCACGCTCGTGTCGTCGGTTACGTCGCAGGCCACCGCCAGCCGGCCGGCCCGATCGTCGGCCGGGCCGCCCGATGCAATCGCGCGATCGAGGACGGCGACCCGCGCGCCGCGCTCGAGGAGCAGGTCGGCCGTCGCCGCGCCGATGCCGCTCGCGCCGCCGGTCACGACCGCGACCAGGCCGTCGAAATCGTTCATGGCCGCGGACCTCCGGGGATCAATCGGTCGCCGATCACAGGCGCGGATCAACATGGATCTTGGGCCCCGGGCCGGCTGCTGTGGGGCGCCGGCCGGCGAGGACATCGCCGGCCTGCTCGAGGCCGACCGTCGCCGAAACGAGCGGCCGGGGATCGACCGCGCCGCTGGCGTAGCGCTCGATCGTGCCGGCGAGCCCGGCCGAGCCGCTCAGGATCCCGACCGCGGTGACGTCCTTGAGGACCTGCGTCCGGGTGTCGATCAGGCTCGGTGTCCCGGCCAGGCCGATGTACACGATCCGCTTGCCGGGCTCGACCAGGTCCAGGGCCAGGGCCGGCAGGCCCGGGTCGGTCGACGCGTCGATCACCGCGTCCCAGGCCTGGTCGGCCAGGGCCTCCATCCCGTTGACCGCCGCGAAGCCGAGCCCGGCGGCGAAGTCGAGGGAGCGTGGCGAGCGGCCGACCAGGTGGACCTCGGCACCCTGGGCGCGAGCGAACAGGGCGGCCAGCAGGCCGATCGTGCCGGCGCCCAGGACCAGCAGCCGGTCGCCGGCGGCCAGCCCGGCCGCCTCCACCGCCCGAAGCGCGTTGCCACCCGGCTCGACCAGCGCCCCGGCGACGTCGTCGACCGAGTCGGGCAGGGCGTGCAGGCCGCTCGCCGGGACGGCCAGCTGCTCGGCCAGCGCGCCCGGGAAGCCGCCCCGGATCCCGATCTCGCGGCGCTCGGCGCAGACATGCTGGCGGCCGGTCCGGCAGCGCCGGCAGGTCCCGCAGCCGATCATCGTGTCGCCCGTCACCCGACGGCCCAGCCAGGCCGGATCCACGCCGGGACCAAGCTCGGTCACGGAGCCGCACCACTCGTGGCCGATCCGGACCGGATACGCGGCGGAGCCCTGGCGCCAGGTAGGCCATCTCGCCGCTGAAGAACTCGGCGTCGGTGCCGCACAGCCCGACCCGGGCAACGTCGACCACGACCTGGCCGGGCTCGGGCCGCGGTGGGTCGACCTCGATCACGGCGGACCGGCCCGGCCCGGTGATGACGAATGCCCGCATCAATGCGAGTCGCGCGAGACCTGGTCGCCGCTCGATCCGACCAGGAAGTCGAGGTCGGCGCCGCTGTCGGCCTGCTGGACGGTGTCGACGTACAGGCGCTCCCAGCCGCGGGTCGGCGCGGCGAAGGCCGCCACGGCCGCTGGGGCCGGAACCCGGCCGGCGAGCTCCTCGGCGCTGACCTCGATCTCCAGCCGGCGGGCCTCGACGTCGAGGCTGATCATGTCGCCGGTCCGGACCAGGCCGAGCGGCCCGCCGGCCGCGGCCTCGGGCGTCACGTGCAGGATCACCGTGCCGTAGGCCGTGCCGCTCATCCGCCCATCGCAGATCCGGACCATGTCCCGGACGCCCTGCTGGAGGAGCTTGGCCGGCAGCGGCACGTTGGCCACCTCGGGCATGCCCGGATAGCCGCGCGGCCCGCAGCCGCGCAGGATCAGGACCGAGTCCGCATCCACGTCGAGGTCCGGGTCGTCGATTCGGGCGCGATAGTCCTCGATCGAGTCGAAGACCATCGCCCGGCCACGGTGCTTGAGCAGCTCCGGCGACGCGGCGGCGGGCTTGATCACGGCGCCGGTCGGGGCCAGGTTGCCGTACAGGACGGCGATCCCAGCGCTGGCCTGGAGCGGCGCCGATCGTGCGCGGATCACCTCCGGATCCCAGATCCGGGCCGTCTCGAGGAAGTCGACCAGCGGCCGGCCGGTGATCGTCAGGGCCGCCGGGTCGAGCAGGTCGCGGACCTCGCGCAGGACGGCCAGCAGGCCACCGGCGCGGTACAGGTCGTCCATCAGGAAGCGACCGGCCGGCTGCAGGTCGACGAGGAGCGGCACGCCGGCGCCGGTCCGGTCGAAGTCGTCGAGGCTCAGCTCGATTCCGAGCCGGCCGGCGATCGCCAGCAGGTGGACGACGGCGTTCGTCGAGCCGCCGACGGCGGCCAGGGCCACGATCGCGTTCAGGAATGAGCCCCGGGTCATCACCGCGCTCGGCCGGCGATCCCGCTCGACCAGCTCGACCGCCAGGCGGCCCGTGGCATGGGACGCCTCGAGCAGGCGGCTGTCGGGCGCCGGCGTGCCGGCCAGGCCGGGGATGGTCATCCCCAGCGACTCGGCCATCACCGCCATGGTCGAGGCGGTGCCCATCGTGTTGCAGTGGCCCCGGCTGCGAATCATCGACGACTCGGACTGCAGGAAATCGGCCTCGGACAGGGTGCCGGCGCGGACCTCCTCGGACAATCGCCAGACATCGGTGCCGCAGCCCAGGGCGGCACCACGGAACGTGCCAGTCAGCATCGGCCCGCCGGGGACCACGATCGCCGGAAGGTCGACCGAGGCGGCGGCCATCAGCAGGGCCGGGATCGTCTTGTCGCAGCCGCCCAGCAGGACCACCCCGTCGATCGGGTTGGCCCGGATCATCTCCTCGGTGGCCATCGCGGCCATGTTTCGCCAGAGCATCGCCGTCGGCCGGACGAGCGTCTCGCCGAGCGACACGACGGGCAGGTTGAGGGGGATCCCGCCGGCTTCGTAGACCCCGGCCTTGACGCTCTCGGCGACCTCGTTCAGGTGGGCGTTGCAGGGGGTCAGGTCGGAGGCCGTGTTGGCGATCGCGATGTGCGGCCGGCCGTCGAACGCGTTGGCCGGCAGGCCGCGGCGCATCCAGGCGCGGTGGATGTAGGCGTTGCGGCCCGTGCCGGCGTACCACTCCGAGCTGCGCCGTCCGGTCGGGCGATCTGCCATCGGCCAAGGATGCCACGCCGGCGGGCCGATCGAAGGCACGACGCCGGCCATCGGGATATAGTTACGTACATGAACAGTACCGCGGAGGAACTGACGCCCGCGACGGCGGAGGAGGCCGAGTCGAACGTCGCCGACCGGCTCCTCGAGATCGTGCCCCGGGCGACCCGCCGGATCCGCCGCGAGATGCGAGCGCACGGGACGCCCGGCCTGACGGTCGCCCAGCTCCGGGCGATGATCTACCTCCGTCGCGAGCCGGGAGCCGGCCTCTCCGCGCTGGCCGACCACCTGGGCATGAGCCTGCCGGCCAGCTCGGCGCTGGCCCAGCGGCTGGTCGTCGCCGGGATGATCGACCGAACCGGCGATCCGACCGAACGGCGGCGGATCCGGCTCGAGCTCACCACCTCGGGCGCCAACCACCTCGCCCGGGCCCAGGCCGCCGTCCGGGGCTGGCTCGCCGAGGAGCTGGCCGCCCTGACCCCGGCCGAGCAGGCCCGCCTGGCCGGCGGCCTCGAGATCCTCGATCGAATCGGGCAGTCGAGTGACGAGCCCGTCCGTCGCGGAGCCGTCTGAGGTGGCCGCCGCGGTCCAAACCGAGCAGCTCACCCGGCGCTTCGGTGAAATCACGGCCGTCGACCGGCTCGACCTGACGGTGAGCGGCGACGAAGTCTTCGGCCTGCTCGGCCCGAACGGTGCCGGCAAGACGACGACGATCAAGATGCTCACGACGCTGTTGCCGCCGACCGAGCGGCCGGGCCCACGTCGGCGGCTTCGACATCGCCACCCAGCAGGCCGAGGTTCGCCGGAGCATCGGCTACGTCCCCCAGCTCCTGTCCGCCGACGGCCAGCTGACCGGGCGCGAGAACCTGCGCCTGTCGGCGCGCCTCTACCACACGGCGCGCTCCGAACGCGACGGCCGGATCGAGGACGCGCTCCGGCTGATGGCCCTGACCGACGCCGCCGATCGGCTCGTTCGGACCTACTCGGGCGGCATGATCCGGCGGCTCGAGCTTGCCCAGGCAATGCTCCACCAGCCCAGCGTCCTGTTCCTCGACGAGCCCACCATCGGCCTCGATCCCACCGCCCGGGCCACGGTCTGGGACCACGTCCAGGAGCTGCCAGGCGTCGATGGGCACCGCGATCGTCCTGACGACCCACTACATGGAGGAGGCCGAGCTGCTGTGCGACCGCGTCGCGGTCATGCACCGCGGGGTGATCGCCGCGATCGGGACGCCGGCCGAGCTGAAGGCCCAGGTCGGCCCCGACGCGACGCCTCGACGACGTCTTCACCCATTTCACTGGCGCCGATATCAATGAAGGAGGCCGGTTCCGTGACATCGCTCGAACCCGCCGTACGGCGAGCCGCCTCGGCTGAGCCGGCCTGGCTGGGGTTCATCGCGGATACCGCGACGATCGCCGACGCCGAGCTGCGCAAGGTCTTCCGCGATCCTGTCGAGATCCTGACCCGCGCCGTCCAGCCGATCCTGTGGCTGCTCGTCTTCGGCCAGGTCCTCGCCTCGACCCGGGCGATCCCGACCGGCAACGTGCCGTATCTCGACTTCCTGGCCCCGGGCGTCCTCGCCCAGAGCGCCCTGTTCAGCTCGATCTTCTACGGCATCGCCGTGATCTGGGAGCGCGACCTGGGCGTCGTCCACAAGCTCCTGGTCAGCCCCGCACCACGGATCGCGCTGGTCCTCGGCAAGTCGATCGCCGGCGGGGTCCGAGGCCTGGCCCAGGCGGTCCTTGTCTACCTCGTCTCGTTCCTGATCGGGATCCACCTTCGCCTGGATCCGGTCTCGATCATCGGGGTCGCCCTGGCGATCTTCCTGGGCGCTGCCCTGTTCTCCACGTTCTCGCTCGTGATCGCCTGCCTGGTCCGTTCCCGGGAGCGGTTCATGGGCATCGGCCAGCTCATGACGATGCCTCTCTTCTTTGCCAGCAGCGCGGTCTACCCGATCTCGCTCATGCCCGACTGGCTCAAGGTGGTTGCAACGGTCAATCCCCTGACCTACATGGTCGACGCGATCCGGAGCCAGATGGTCGTGGGCGGGACGAGCGAGCACGGCCTGGCCGTCGACGCCCTGGTGATGGGCGGCGTCCTGGTCATCCTGCTGGCGATCGCCGGCCGGCTCTATCCGCGGCTGGCCCAGTAGGCCGGCCGATGACCGCCCCCAGCACCGCTGTGGCCGGACGGCCGAGCCGCCGCCACGACCCCAACTACAAGTGGATCGCCCTCTCGAACACGACCCTCGGGATCCTGATGGCCGCGATCGACGGCTCGATCGTGATCATCGCCCTGCCCGCGATCTTCAACGGCATCCAGCTCAACCCGCTCGAGCCGGGCAGCACCAGCTACCTGCTCTGGATCTTCATGGGCTACCTGCTGGTCACCGCCGTCCTGGTGGTGGCCTTCGGCTGGCTGGGCGACCGCTACGGCCGGGTCCGGATGTACAACGCCGGCTTCGCGATCTTCACGATCGGCTCGCTGCTACTGGCCGCGACTCCGTTCATGGGCACCGCGGGAGCGTTGTGGATCATCGCTATGCGGATCGTCCAGGGGATCGGGGGCGCCTTCCTGTTCGCCAACTCCGCGGCGATCCTGACCGATGCCTTCCCGACGAATCAGCGCGGCCTGGCCCTGGGGATCAATGGCGTGGCGGCGATCGCCGGCCAGTTCATCGGCCTCCTGGCAGGCGGCTTCCTGGCCACGATCGACTGGCGGCTGGTCTTCTTCGTCAGCGTCCCGATCGGGATCGTGGGCACGATCTGGGCCTACCTCCGGCTCGAAGAGCTGAGCACGACGACCAAACGCAAGATGGACTGGTGGGGCAACATCACGTTCGGGGTCGGGCTGGCCTCGATCCTGGTCGGGATCACCTACGGGATCCAGCCCTATGGCAGCGCTCCGACCGGCTGGACGAGCCCGCTGGTCCTGGGCCTGATCGGCGGCGGGATCCTCCTCCTGGCGATCTTCCTGTGGATCGAGCAGCGGGTCGCCGAGCCGTTCTTCGACCTGTCGCTGTTCCGGATCCGGGCCTTTGCCGCGGGCAACATCGCCAGCCTGCTGGCGGCGACGGGGCGGGGCGGGCTGTCATTCATCATCGTCATCTGGCTGCAGGGCATCTGGCTGCCGGTCCACGGCTACAGCTATGCCGACACGCCGCTCTGGGCGGGGATCTACATGCTCCCCCTCACGGCCGGCTTCCTGATCGCGGGGCCGCTGTCGGGCTACCTGTCGGACCGTTTCGGGGCACGCCTGTTCGCGACCGGCGGGATGCTCCTCGCGGCGATCGCCTTCATCGGGCTGACCGGCCTGCCGGTCCAGTTCGCCTATCCCACCCTGGCCTTCTTCCTGCTCCTGGCCGGCCTGGGATCCGGGCTGTTTAACTCGCCCAATTCGGCCGCGATCATGAACAGCGTGCCGGCCAACCAACGCGGAGCGGCCTCGGGCATGCGGGCGGTCTTCGCCAATGCCGGCTTCGTCGTGTCGATCGGCCTGTTCTTCTCGCTGATGATCGCGGGCCTGGCCGGATCCCTGTCGTCAACCCTGTATGCCGGGCTGGTGGCCCACGATGTGCCGGTCGACGTGGCGACCCGGATCTCGCACCTGCCGCCGGTCTCGAGCCTGTTCGCCTCGTTGCTCGGCTACAACCCGATGGCCTCGCTGCTGCCGCCCGACGTGCTCAAGGCGCTGCCCCCCGACCAGGCCGCAATCCTGACCGGCAAGGACTTCTTCCCGGGCCTGATCAGCGGCCCGTTCCACGACGGCCTGGTGATCGTGTTCCTGGTCGCCGCGGGGATGTCGATCGTGGCGGCCATCGCCTCGGGCCTGCGCGGCGGCAAGTACATCCACGAGGACGTCCCGACCGCGACCAAGGATCTCGCGATCCACTGAGCCCGGGCTTGGCAATAGGCCTCTAGCGGCGGCGCGTCACCCAGCCATAGGCGAGCAGCGAGGCCGCGGCAAGGACGCTCGCGATCGCGAACAGGACGAGCCAGCCGGTCGTCGGCGGCACGCCCGAGCTCGGGGCCGGCAGGGCCCCGGTGTTGGGCGGCGTGGGCGCCACCGTCGGTGGCGGCGGTGGTACCGCGGTCACCGTGACGCTGTCGACATTGGAGGTCGGCCCATCGGCCCCGGACGCGCTGGCAACGTTGGTGACGAGGCCGGCCGTGACGTCGGCCGGGGTGATCGTGTAGACCGCCGTGCAGGTGATCGAATCGCCGACGGCCAGGCTGACCGTCGCCGGGCAGCTGACGGTGGTCTTGTCGTCGGTCACGCTGAACGGACCGCTGATCGCGACGTTGCCGCTGTTGGTCAGGACGTAGGTGTAGGCGATCGTGGCCCCGGCAATCGTGAACGTGGTCGGGCTGGCGCCCTTGACCAGGGTGAGGGCCGGAGCCGGCGCGGCGTTGACCGTGTCGGTGTCGGCGGCGCTGTTGTTCGTGCCGTCGGGGTCGCTGGTCCCGGCCGGGGCGGCGATGGTGGCCGTGTTGGTCACGCTGCCCGAGACGGCGGTCACGGTGGCGGTCACGCTCAGCCGGTAGGTCTGGCCGCTGGCCAGGGCGGGCAGGGCGAAGGTGCCCGACTGGAGCTCGACCACGCTGGGCGGGGTGACGCACTGGCCGGGGGTCGAGGCGCAGGCCACCGCGGTCTTGGCCAGGCCGGCCACGGCCGGGTCGGCCAGGACCGCCCCGGTCACGCCGCTCGGGCCGCTGTTCGTGACGACCAGGGTGTAGGTGGTCGCGCTGGCGCTGGTCACGGCGGCGGTCCCGTCGGTCTTGGTGATCGACAGGTCGGCGGACGGCGCGGCGTTGACCGTGTCG
Source organism: uncultured Chloroflexia bacterium (assembly GCA_963735455.1). GTDB lineage: Bacteria > Chloroflexota > Limnocylindria > Limnocylindrales > CSP1-4 > Palsa-1033. The sequence goes on along the minus strand of CAVTKZ010000004.1, from coordinate 306,024 downwards.
GTGTCGGCGGCGCTGTTGTTCGTGCCGTCGGGGTCGCTGGTCCCGGCCGGGGCGGCGATGGTGGCCGTGTTGGTCACGCTGCCCGAGACGGCGGTCACGGTGGCGGTCACGCTCAGCCGGTAGGTCTGGCCGCTGGCCAGGGCGGGCAGGGCGAAGGTGCCCGACTGGAGCTCGACCACGCTGGGCGGGGTGACGCACTGGCCGGGGGTCGAGGCGCAGGCCACCGCGGTCTTGGCCAGGCCGGCCACGGCCGGGTCGGCCAGGACCGCCCCGGTCACGCCGCTCGGGCCGCTGTTCGTGACGACCAGGGTGTAGGTGGTCGCGCTGGCGCTGGTCACGGCGGCGGTCCCGTCGGTCTTGGTGATCGACAGGTCGGCGATGGAATCGATCTCGGTCACGCTGCTCGAGCTGTCATTGCCGGGGTCCGTGTCGTTGGCGTTGGCGACCGTTGCCGTGTTCGTGACGCTGGGCACGGCTGCCGGCAACGGGTTCACGGTCACCGTGATGTCGGGCAGGCTGGCCAGGGTGGCGAGCCCGCCGGCCGGAGTCACGGTGCAGGTCACCACCTGGCCGGCCACGCCGCAGGTCCAGCCGCTGCCCGAGGCGGACACCACGGTCAGCCCGGCCGGCACCGGGTCGGTCACGGTGATCAGGCCGGCGACCGGCCCGCTGCCCACGTTCTCGACGCTGAGGGTGTAGGCACCATCGACCCCGACGGTGAACGCGCCGACGTGGGTCTTGGTGATCGCCAGGTCGGCCGTGACCTGGGGCACGACATACAGCTGGCCGACGACGTCCTCGCTCGGGAAGTACGTCCACAGGTCGAGGCCCTTCTGGTTGCCAAAGCCGTTGGCGCTGTTGTCGCCGTAGGCCCGGATCGTGGTTGACGCGGTGTCATAGCCGGTGTCGCTGAAGTCGGGCGCAGGGGGCGGAGCGTTGCCGGCGAGGACCGAGCCCACGGTGCCCACCACCGCACCGCTCGTCGTCTTGTAGCCCCGGTCGTCGAAGAACGCGGTGGTGCAGGACGCAAATGGGCACGTGCCGCCGGGTGGGTTGAGGAGGGTGATCGTCGGCCCGCCCATCACGCTGTTCTCGGCATCGAGCAGGGGGAAGTGGAACTCGCCCGCGCGCAGGGTGGCGCTGAAGCAGTAGCCCGAGCCGCCGTTCCCCGTCCACGAGGTCGGCATGAAGGCGCCGCTGTTGTCCTTGCCGTCCCAGGGCAGGTTCTGGACGCCCCCCGCCACGACCCGGATCAGAGATCGGTTGCCGGGCAGCGTGGGGTCGAAGGTGGCAGTCGCGCACCCGCCGACCGGGTTGGGCACGATCACGACGTCGGCGACGCCATCGATGTTGCCGTCGAAGACGATGTTGCCGCCGGTGCCGAAGACCGAGCCGGGGAGGCCGTTAACGGTGCCCGCGGTGCCTTCGAAGGTGATCGAGTTGACGGTCGGGACGACCGGGGTCGGGAGGATCGACGGCGGCAGGTCCCCGGCGGGCGGGGCGAAGAACAGGACGCCAGTCGGCGGCGCAAGCTCGACGCCGCCCTCGATGTTGGTCAGGGGATTCACGTCGGCGACGAGATCATGGTAGAGGGGCGTGATCCCATCGGGGTTCAGGAAGCCCACGGTGTTGCCGAACAGGATGAACCCGTTCGGATCCAGGCCGCGCAGGTCGATCTTGTACTGGAAGCCGTCGCTGGTCACGGCCCACAGCGGTGACTCGACCTGGTTGGCCACGCCGTTGCCGCCGGTGATCTGGGCCAGGTAGTCGGTGTACACCCGGCCGCTGATCGGCGCGGTCGGGTCGGCGATCGGCCGGACTGTGATGTCCCACATTGAGACGCCACTAGCCTGGGTGGCATCGATCGCGGGGGCGGCGATCGTGCCGGCCGTCCCGTCGACATCGCTGCTGCCGCCCGAGGGGCCGTAGAAGGCGACGTTGTAGACCCCGGTCGCGGCCGGCGTGTAGATACAGGGGGTATAGCCGCCGGCCGCGGGCAGGGGCCCGGCGACCTCCTCAGCCCGGGTCGTCAGGGCGCCGGCCCCGGGCTGGGCCACCGAGCAGGTGAAGGCCGGGGCCGGCAGGGCGACGGTCAGCGGCGCCGTGATCTGGCCGGGCGTCCAGACGACGATGTCACCCGCGCCCACGCCGACGCCGCTCGATCCCAGGGCGAGCTCCTCGCCGGCCTGGGCATAGACGTTGAACAGCGTCCGGCGGGGCAGGAGGTTGCCGTACAGGCTCGTCCGCCACTCGGTCAGCGCCCGCTTGCCGCCGTTCGCCTCGAGATTCACGCTGCCATCGCCCAGGGCGTGGGGCAGCCCAACGACGGCGAAGATGCCGATAACCAGGGGCAGGCTGATGGCGACTCGGAGCCACAGCGGATGCCTCACCAGTTCCTCCTGCGAGACGAGCGACTCCAGTTGGCACGAGTGCGGCGGCGCGACGCACAAGCGCCAATTCCACACCTCGACCGACCCGCGAACGCCAGGCTCGGCGCTCGCTCGCAACGACAGCCGCCTATGCGGCGATTGCCTTCCGTCGCGCGAGGCACCGCGACAACGTGGTCTGGGCCAGCAGGAGCGCTCCGATCTTCCCGGGAGCGGGGAACTCGGGGGGAACTGTAGCACTGCGGTGCGGTCTTGAGCGGTCCGATTTTCGGTTGATTCAGCCCGACGACGGGTCGCCTCGAGGGTGCTACGGTGGACGCCTGACCGACGTGGCCACGGCCCTGGCCCCCACAGGAGAGACCCCGATGCACCGACGTGCTGGCCTGCTTTGTCTGGCGGCGGCCCTCGGTCTCGGTGCGCTCGCGGGAGGGTCCCCGGGTGCCGTCCGGGCTGCCGATTCGTGCGGCCCGGATTCGGTGGCGCTCCTCGACGGCGGCTTCGAAGCCCCGGTGATCACGCCCGGCGGCAATGCCTCGCTCGACTCGTCCCTCGTGCCGCCCTGGCTGACGACCGACAGCGCCAACCAGATCGAGATCTGGGGCTCGGGCTTCGACGGCGTCCCGTCGGCCCAGGGCGCCCAGTTCGTCGAGATCAATGCCAACAGCGCCGGCACCCTGTACCAGGATGTCGTGACCACGTCGGGCGAGATGATGACCTGGTCCCTCGAGCATCGCGGCCGTTCGGGGACGGACACGATGCGAGTCCTGATCGGTGACGCCACGACGGCGGACGTCCACAGCGATTCAGGCTGGAACTTCTTCTCGCCCGACCTGAGCGACCCGAACACGGCCTGGGGCACCCATACCGGCTCGTACGTCGTCCCGTCCGGACAGACCTGCACCCGATTCGGATTTCGGGCCGTGAGCTCGGCCGGCGGCGACCAGTCGTTCGGCAACTTCCTCGACGCGGTCAGTTTCTCGGTCACGATCCCGGCAACGCCGACGCCCCGTCGCACTCCACGGCCGACGCCGCCCGGAACGTCGACCTCCGCGGTGGCGCCGGCCGATGACGGGCCCGCGCTAGTCGTTCTCGGCGTTCTCTTCGTCCTGAGCGCGATCGGCCTGTGGCTCGCCATCGAGCGTCGCCCGGCTCGGGCGAGGCGCGGTCGGGTCCGGGCCTGAGCCCGCTCGTCCGGCGCAGGCGAGGCGGCTGTCAGGCCGGCCGGGACATCTTGGCGGGTCCGCTGAACATCCAGCGGTGGCCTTCGAGATCTTCCGCACGGTAGTGGCGGAAGCCTTCGGACTGATCCTCGGGCTGGCTCAGGATCCGAGCACCCGCCGCCTTTGCCCGTTCGTAGTGGGCATCGACGTCGTCGACTTCGACAAGGACGCCGTCGATGATGTAGGGCGACCTTGACCAGGCAGCGGCGGCGGGGCACGTCGCGCGATGATGAAGCGGCGATTCGTAGTCAGGAGTCGGGCTGGCGAGCATGATGACGCCACCGCCGATCGCCAGCTCGCCGTGGCTCAACCGGCCGTCCGGATCCGTCCAGCGAGCCTGTTCCTTGAGGCCAAAAGCTCGCGACAGCCACTCCAGCGCGGCGACGCCGTCTTCATAGGCGATCATCGGGACGACGGTTGGCATCGGCGGCTCCTTCCTGAATCCGAGCTGGTAGCCCGGCAGCCGTGGTCTATTCTGCGACGATCTCGACCCATTCCGCACGCCAGGCCGGCGGCTCGAACGTGGGCGCAAAGAACGTCTGGACCCGCCACACGAGACCGTCCTTCAACTCCCCGATCGAGACTGCGTACCAGACCGAATCATCCGCATACCGAATTTTCTGGACGCCCGTGAAGGCGTTCCCCGTCCCTTCGATGCGCAGGAGCGTGAAGCTCGGCGTCGTCACCCAGCGATCCTCAGCGCCGACGACGCGCTGGGCCCCCAGGCCCTCGTAGCCGCCGGGGAAGTTCTCGACCATCCCCCAGATGCTCGCCAGGCCCTTCAACTGCTCGCCGGACTGGAGGTACGTCTCCACGAAGTCGCGATGGAGGACGGATTCGAGGGTCTTGAAGTCGCGGTCGTTCGCCGCCTTGATGTAGGCCTCGAAGACGGATCTGCCGTTGGGTCCGGCCATGATCTACCTCTCCCGGGTTGTCTCTGGGTCGATGAGCTAACCCACTGGGCGCGCCACGCCGACGGTTCCCATGATTGCCCAACATAGACCGTTTCGCGCGACACTTTGTCGCCGCGGAACTCCATGATGCTGACCTCGTGGTTCGGGGCGCCGTCGTAGCTGATCGTGCACTCGTTGATCCAGAGGTCGCCGCAGCCGAGCGTTCGGCGAGTCTTCACCTCGACCTGGCGGTAGGCGCTCCTGAACGCCAGGACGTTCGCTTTGCCGCGGATCCGCTCTCCGCCCTGGGGGAACTCGAGGATGGCGTCCTCGGCGTAGATCTCGGACGCCCGGACTTCGTCGCGGCCTTTGCGACTTCCGAGTTGCGCCGAGGCACGTCTCGCCGAGGCGTGCGAGCGACGGCGACGAACGCCGTCGATCAGCGCCGGCCGAGGCGCTTGAACAAGCCGCCGCCGTCCTTGGACTTGGCCTCGCGGGCCCGGGCACTGTCCCGGTCGAGCTTGGTCACCTCGCGGGCCCGATCCGAATTGATCGTCCGGGCGAGCTCGAGATCGAGGAGCGAGTGACCCTCGGTGTCGTTCTCGTTGCTCGCGGTCGGCTCATCGCTCGGCTTGGAAGCCTGATCGTCGCTGGGGGTCATGGCTGGTCTCCTGGGAACGCTCTGGCGGGTCGTCCCGTCCCAGCGATCTTGCGCCCGCCGAGCCGCGAATGCGAGTCCGCGGCCGCACCTCCCGCCTGTCATCAAGCCGACAGCCAGGACGCGCCTGAGCGCCGGGAGGTCAGTACTGGAAGAGGAGCTCGCGGTACTTGGGCAGCGGCCAGAGGTCGTCATCGACGAGCGTCTCGAGCTCGTCGACCACCTCGCGCAGGGCACCCTGGGCCGGGATCACCTCGTCGCAGAAGACCCGGGCCTCGGCCTGCACCGAGCCCGCCTCGTGGGCCTGGTGCTGGGCATGCTCGAGGGCTCCGATCGCCTCGACCAGCTTGTCGGCCAGACCCGAGATCCGCTCGCAGACCGCGTTGATCCCGCGCGACGACGACGGCGCCGCTCAGCTGGCCGAGGTACTTGGCCGTGGCCGGCACGATCATCGTCGAGGCGATGTCCAGGGCGCAGTTGGCCTCGATGTTCTGGACCTTGACGTAGCGCTCCCAGTTGATCTCGACCCGCGAGGCCAGCTCGCGCTCGGACAGGACGCCGAACTTCGAGAAGACCGCCTTGGCCTTGTCGGTGGTCAGCGAGGGCAGCGCGTCGACCGTGGTCCGGTTGTTGGGCAGCCCCCGCTTGGCGGCCTCGGCATGCCACTCCTCGGAATAGCCGTTGCCCTCGAAGAGGACCTGCTGGTTGGCCTTGACGATCGTCGACAGGATCCTGGTCAAGCCCCCGAAGTCGCCCTTCTTGAGCTTCTCCAGCTCGTCGGCCAGGTCCGACAGCGAATCGGCAACGGCCGTGTTGAGGACCGTCTGCGGCCAGTAGATCGGGGCCGATGAGCCGACCGCCCGGAACTCGAACTTGTTGCCGGTGAAGGCGAACGGCGAGGTCCGGTTGCGGTCGGTGGCGTCCTTGGGGAGGACCGGCAGGGAGGTGACCCCGAGATCGGCCGAGCCGCCCTTCTTCGAGCCGGACATGGCCCCCGTCCCGAGCTGCTCGACGACGTCGGCCAGCTGCGAGCCGAGGAAGATCGACATGATCGCCGGGGGTGCCTCATTGGCCCCCAGGCGATGGTCCTGGCCGGCGTCGGCGATGCTCGCCCGGAGCAGGTCGGCGTGGACGTTGACCCCGCGAATCACGGCCACCAGGAAGGCCAGGAACTGGGCATTGGCGTGGGGGTCGTTGCCCGGGTCAAGGAGGTTCTCGCCCTCGTCGGTGGCCATCGACCAGTTGTTGTGCTTGCCCGAGCCGTTGATCCCGGCGAACGGCTTCTCGTGGATCAGGAACATCAGGTCGTGGCGCGGCGCGAGGCGGCGCATCATGCTCATCACGACCATGTTGTGGTCCGAGCCGACCGAGGTCGGCTCATAGACCGGGGCCATCTCGAACTGACCCGGGGCGACCTCGTTGTGGCGGGTCTTGGCCGGGATGCCCAGCCGCCACAGCTCGCGGTCGAGATCCATCATGAAGGCCAGGATCCGCTCGCGGATCGAGCCGAAGTACTGGTCCTCGAGCTCCTGGCCCTTGGGCGACGGGGCGCCGAACAGGGTCCGGCCGGTCAGGATCAGGTCGGGTCGCTGCTCGGCCAGCCGGCGGTCGACCAGGAAGTACTCCTGCTCGGGGCCGATGTTGGTGAAGACCCGCTGGGCCGATGCATTGCCGAACCAGCGCAGGACGCGGAGCGCCTGCTTGCCCAGGGCCTCCTGCGAGCGGAGCATCGGGATCTTGTGGTCGAGGGCCTCGCCGGTGTACGACACGAAGGCGGTCGGGATCGTGAGGGTCACGCCGTTCGGCTCGACCTGCAGGAAGATCGGGCTGGTCACGTCCCAGGCGGTGTAGCCCCGGGCCTCGAACGTGGCCCGGATCCCGCCCGAGGGGAACGAGCTCGCGTCGGGCTCGCCCTGGACCAGGGTCTTGCCCGAGAACTCGGCCAGCGTCCGGCCGTCGCCGGTCGGGCTCAGGAACGAGTCGTGCTTCTCGGCGGTCGAGCCGGTCATCGGCACGAACCAGTGGGTGTAGTGGGTCGCGCCATGGGCCATCGCCCAGGCCTTCACCCCCTGGGCCACCGCGTCCATGATCGCCGGATCGAACGGCTCGTGGCCCTCGATCGTCCGGCGCAGCTTCCGGAAGACCGGCTTGGCCAGGTACTCACGCTGGGCTTCCTCGTGGAAGACGTACTGGCCGTAGATCGCCTCACCGGCGTTCTGGAGGTAGTCCTGGGTCGAGGCGATCTTGTGGTTGGCGATCGTGGCGATGGCCGTCTGACGGGCAGTCATTGGGTCTCCTGTGCGTGCTTGCGGGATGCCGCATGGCGGCCCTCGACGACGGAGCCTCCGTAGACGGAGGCCTCGTCGCGATTCATCGATTCAGTCCTCTGCCAGTATCGTAAACGGTGACCCGTCCGTACCCGCGCGTCGGGTTGCGGTTCGGTGTCAGCGGCGGAGCTGAACATTGCGAGAATCGAAGCGGAGCGAGGCCCAGGCATGACGGCGAGCAAGGTCGCCCTGGTCAGTGGCGCCGGTTCGGGGATCGGCCGGGCGACGGCGGTCGCCCTCGGGTCGGCCGGCTTCGCGCTGGTCCTCACCGGGCGCCGGCCGGAACCGCTCGATGAGACTGCCAAGGCCTGCCGCGAGGCCGGGGCCGAGGCGATCGCCGTCCCTGCAGACATCACCGATCCGGCCTCGGTCGCGGCCCTCTTCGACGCCGTCCGCAAGCGCTTTGGACGGCTCGACCTGCTGTTCAACAACGCCGGCCAGAACGCTCCCCCGACGCCGATCGAGGACCTGCCCCTCGAGACCTGGCTGGCGGTCTTCGCCACGAACGTGACCGGCACCTTCCTGATGACCCAGGCGGCGTTCCGGCTGATGAAGGCCCAGCGGCCGCAGGGCGGCCGGATCATCAACAACGGCTCGGTCTCAGCCCACGTCCCCCGGCCGCTGACGGCCGCCTACGTCACCAGCAAGCACGCGATCAGCGGCCTGACCAAGTCGACCTCGCTCGACGGCCGGCCGTACGACATTGCCTGTGGCCAGATCGACATCGGCAATGCCCGGACGGAGATGGTCGGCCTGATGATCGAAGGCACGCTGCAGGCCGACGGCAGCATCGCCTCCGAGCCGACGATCGATGTCGAGCACGTGGCCCGGACGGTCGTCCACATGGCCAGCCTGCCGCTCGAGGCGAACGTCCAGTTCGTGACCGTGATGGCCACCAAGATGCCGTTCATTGGGCGCGGCTAGCGGGATTGAGGCCGCCCCGCGGCGAGCCGACTCGCGGTCTGGCTGCGTGTCGTATCGTCTGCACAGCAGTCCCGATGCTGAGCGCAATGGAGCCCATTCCCGGTGCCCTACCAGCGGCTCGCGCAGGAAGTCCTGGTCCAATGGCGTGCGATCGAGCGCCGGCTCACGGAGCTCAACCCGGCGAGTCCCGAGGCCGATGAGCTCAAGCTCGAGAGCTACCGCCTCCGGAATGAGTACCAGGAGCTGATCAAGCAGGCGATCGCCCACCACCGGCCGGAGCCGCCTCCATTCCCGGATCCGGATCTTGGCGGTCACGAGCACGGCCGAAACCTCGAGTGAGCGACTGACGCGCTCCGACGAGTCGTCGAGTCGACCGGTCAGCAGCGCCAGCTGCAAGCCAGCTGCAAGCCACCAGCACCCGCCAGAGATCGCCTGAGACGACGCCTTGGCCAAGATGGACGACGCGCTCCGCGAGCGCCCCATCTTCCTGAAGTTGAGGTGATAGCCATGAAACGCGCCATTGGCGCCCTGGTTCTTGCCGGGGCAATTGCCGGCGGGCTGGCCGCTTGCACACCGGCCGCCAGCCCGAGTCCGAGCTCGGAGCCGATCCCCTCGACCGCGCCGAGCTCCAGCGCGCCGAGCTCCAGCGCGCCGAGCTCGACGGTCCCCAGCTCCACCGTTCCAAGCTTGCCGTTGCCGAGCTTGACCGTGCCATCGGCGAGTCCGTCGGTCGTCCCGAGTCCCTCCTAAACTAGGCAGAACGCGTCCTACGGTGCTTGCCGGGCGAGCCCGGCATCGGTCTGCCGAAGCGCTCGTCCGTGCAGGTCAGCTCAACCGGGTGCCCAGCGGCCAGGGCTCGGGTTCAATGGAGAGATCGTGGAAGGATCGATTCGGACGCCCTCGAAGGCTGTTCCAGGAAATCGCTCAGCCGGGGCCGGTAGGTCGCGGATCCTGACCGACTCGGAGCCCACCCGACCTGTGGGCCGCCATGACCCAGGCTTCGAGGCCGCCCGGCGGCGTGCGGCCGACGTCGAGCGAGCGGCGGCCGAGCCGATCGAGCTCGGAGCGGGCAGCGTGCGGATCGGCACAGCCTCCTGGACGGATCCGACGATGACCGCGCGCGGCGTCTTCTATCCCGATGACGCGACGACGCCGGAGGAGCGCCTCCAGCACTATGCCGACCTGTTCCCACTGGTCGAAGTGGATGCCACGTACTACGCCCTGCCCTCGGCCCGCCAGGCCGAATTATGGGTCGAGCGCACGCCGCCGGACTTCACCTTCGATTTCAAGGCGCATGCCCTGATGACCGGCCAGGGCACCGAGACGAAGCGGCTGCCCAAGGCGCTCCGCGACGAGCTGCCGGAGGCGGTCCAATCCAAGAGCAGGCTCTATGCGAAGGACCTCCCGCCCGAGCTGATGGACGAGGTCTGGACGTGGTTCCGGGCCGGGCTCGAACCCCTGGCCGAGAGCGGCCAGCTCGGCTCGATCCTGCTCCAGTATCCGCGCTGGTTCTTTCCATCGACCCAGAACCGTGACCTGATCGGGCTGGCCGCCGAGCGCCTCGACGGTTGGCAGCTCGCCGTGGAGTTCCGTCACGGCGCCTGGCTCAACGACAAGAACGCCGAGCGGACATTGCGCTTCCTGGCCGACCGCGGCCTGGCGTTCGTCATGGTCGACGAGCCCCAGGGCTTCAAGAGCAGTGTCCCGCCGGTCACGGCGGTCACCTCCGACCTGGCGCTCGTCCGCTTCCACGGACGCAATCGCGAGACATGGGAGGCGAAGGGCGTCTCGCCCGCGGAGCGCTTCCGCTACCTCTACAGCCGATCCGAGCTCGACGAATGGGTACCCCGGATCAAGAAGGTTGCCAGGGAAGCCCAAAGCACCCACGTCCTGATGAACAACTGCTACGCCAACTACGGCACGACGAACGCGCGAGAGCTCGCGGCCGCGCTCGCCGACCTGGCTGTCTCGTGACGAGGCCGCGGGTCCGTACCGCCTCCCCGTGACGGCCCTCCTGCTCGGTCCGCTCCTGCGGCACGTCGACGAACACGAAGCCACGATCTGGCTGGAGACCGACGCTCCGTGCGTCGTCCAGGTTCGGGCCGGCGCGCAGGTCGCGGAGGACCGCACGTTCAGGATTGCCAGTCACGACTACGCGATCGTGGTCATCGACGGCCTGGAGCCTGGCTCGTCCGTGCCCTACGAGATCCGCCTGGATGGGACGCTGGCCTGGCCGCTGCCGGATTCGCCGTATCCCCCGAGCAGGATCCGCGCCCGACAGCCGGGGGCGGCCGTGCGGCTCCTGTTCGGCTCGTGCCGGGAACCGGGCAAGGAGGGTCGCCACGCAGCGATCGACCCGGACGTGCTCAGCGCGTATGCCCGGCGGATGTCCAGCCAGGCCCACGAGGAGTGGCCGGACCTGATCGTGATGCTCGGCGACCAGATCTACGCCGACGACACCTCGGAAGGCATGCGCCAATTCATCCGCAAGCGCCGCAGCACCCGCCGGCCGCCGCACTACGAGGTCGCCGACTTCGAGGAGTACACCGCGCTCTACCTCGAGTCGTGGGGGAAGCCCGAGATCCGCTGGATCCTGTCGACCCTGCCGAGCTCGATGATCTTCGACGACCACGACGTCCGTGACGACTGGAACACGTCGCACGCCTGGCGGCTCGACATGCAGCGGCACGGCCTGGTGGGACGAGCGGATCACGAGCGCCCTGATGTCCTACTGGATCTACCAGCACCTGGGCAACCTGTCGCCGGCCGGCCTGGCCGCCGATCCCGACGCTCGCGGCCGTCCGGGCTGCGTCGGACGGCGAGTCCGATCCTGCGCGAGTTCGCCCGGGCCGCCGACCGCGAGGCGGACGGGGCCAAGGGCGCCATGTGGTCGTACCGCCGCGACTTCGGCCACGTCCGGCTGCTCGTCATCGATTCGCGCTGCGGCCGGGTCCTCGCCGATGGGCAGCGAGCGATGGTCGGCGACGCCGAGTTCGACCTGGATCGAGGCCCAGGTCGAGGACGGCGCCTACGACCACCTGGTCGTCGGTACGTCGCTGCCGTGGCTCCTGCCGCGGGCGCTGCACGACGTCGAATCCTGGGACGAGGCGCTCGCCGGCGGCTCGCGCGGCCCGCTTCCTGGCGCGGGTGGGCGAGTGGCTGCGGCGAGCCATGGACCTCGAGCACTGGGCCGCGTTCCGGGCGTCGTTCGACCGGCTGGCCGGGCTGTTCGCGCGGATCGGGCGCGGCGACCACGACGACCGACCGCCGGCCACGATCTGCGTGATCTCGGGCGACGTCCACCACACCTATGTCTCCGAGGCCGCCTACTCCGATGCCGTCGAAGCGCGGGTCTACCAGATCACCTGCTCGCCGATGCACAACACGATTCCGCGGGCGATGCGCGTCGTCTTCCGGCTGGGCTGGAGCAAGAAGGCGGCCTGGGTCCTGCACGCCCTCGGCCGCTACGCCGGCGTCGCGCCGTTGTCCGCTCGAGTGGCACCACCCGACCGGCCCGCACTTCGGCAATGAGCTGGGGTTGCTGGTGTTCGAGGATCGGACCGCCCGAGTGGTCCTGGAGCGGGCGCTGCCGCCGGCGCCGGGCACGCCGGGCGAGGACCTGCGGATCGCCCAGCCCGGGTTGGCGATCGTGGCTGACCTTTCGCTGACGGACCCTGAACCGGGCTGAATCGTCAGCCGACTGCGCCGAGTCCGGTTCTGTGACCGCCGGGCTGATCGGAATCGCCGCCGGTGACACGGGGTTGCAACGTGCGGGACCTTCCTGACGCGCCGCTGATCGTCGCGGCCGACGATAGTTGCCCGGTTGGGCGGAGGCGGGGACCTCAGAGGTACGCAGCACGTGGATTCGGCGACTCCAGCGCGGGTGCGTCAGCGCGATCCCCTGAGCGGGATTCGCGGCGCCTACCGCAGCCACCTGGGCGGTGGGCCGACCGAGGCGTCCTGGGTGGCCACGATCGCCTACTTCGCGACCCTCGTCGCGGTGCGAGTCGCGACGACGCTGAGCCATACGGAGTCCTCCGGCGGCGACATCGTCATCGGCGGCGCTCACATCCACCACGTCGTCTTCGGGATTGCCGCAATCCTCGTCGCCGGGGTCTTCGCCCTGGACGAGACCTTCCGCCTGCCGCGCGCGGCACTCTTCGGGATCGGGGCCGCCCTGGTCCTCGACGAGTTCGCGCTCGTCGTCTTCCTCAAGGATGTCTACTGGCTGCCCCAGGGCCTGCTCAGCTGGTTTGCGATCGGCGTGGGGCTGCTGGGCCTGCTGGTCAACGCCTGGCGGAGCGGGCCGTTCTGGCGGGCGATCCTCGGCGCCGGCGGCCGGCAGCGTCGACAGCAAGCTCACGAGCAGCGATCGTGACCACGATCGTCTCGGTCTTCGGGATCCTGGGCCGCTTCGCCGGCGACCTGATGATGTCCGCCCTGGGATGGGCGAGCAGCCTGTTGTTCGGCCGCGTCCCGCGGTCGCACCAGCTCTTCCTGGTCCTGATGATGGCCGGCTCGTTCGTGTGGCTCCTGGCCGTTTTGGCCTTGATCCTGCCCAGCATCGCGGCGCTCATGCTCACGAGCACGCCCCATCCGCCCTTCGTCAACATGCGCTGGCTGGCGGCCGCCCTGCTCCTTGCCGTCGCGGGCCTGCCTCTGCTCGTCGGTGCCGCCGGGTACCTGGTGCCGGCTGACGGACAACGGGTCACAGGCCCCGCTGCGTTCCTCGAGCTCTTGCGCGGCTACCTGTTGACGCCGCTCATCGGCGGGCTGCTCATCTTCCTGGCCGGCGTGGGGATCGCCCGCAAGATTCGGAGTCTCCAGCATGGCTGGGTCGAGACGCACGTGCCAATCGTCGCCGCCCCAGGTCGCTACGACGCGATCGTCCTCGACCTGCAACGCGGGCTGGCGACCGGCGGCACGAAGCTCGCCGCGAGCGATGCCCCGCGGGTGCTCACCTTGCCGGCGGTCCTCCTCACCCGGGTTGCCGGGCCGAGCGTGCGCAAGCTGCGCCCCGAGCGCCTGATCGAGCTGTGCGGGATCGACGTTCGCGTGGGGGCCTACCCCTACGACATCGCGATCTCGTCGGCCAAGGCCGACCGAATCCGCCTTCGCGCGGCGGTCATGAACGCCCTCGGCAACGCGGATGCCCACCTGACGACGAGTGCCGAAGCCCAGGCCGTGGAGGAGCGAATCCAGCGACTCGGCGAGTTCGCCGCGGTCGGAGCAGACAGGTCCGATGTGGAGCAGGGCCTGGCGGCGATCGATCGCGAGCTGCTCGGCCTGGCCGTCTCGTCCGACGAGTGGGATATCCTCTTCCGCCAACGCCTCAAGCTCGAATGCGGCTACCTTCGCCGGCTCACGAGTCGCGATCCGCTCGACTCGTGGGATTCGGCACCCCAACGGGCGCTGACCGGGGTTCCGGTCGGATGAACGGCCTGCCCATCGCGACCGAGGAGCGGACCACACCTGCTTCGGCTCGAGCCGCAGAGACCAAGTCGAGCCAGTTCAACTCGCTCCTGCTGGCGCTCGCGATCGTCAGCATGACCGCGTTCATCACCCTGACGGCCGCCCTGCTGAACCACGTCGTCTTCTCCTTTGATCAGCCAATCCTGGCCTTCTTCCACAGCTGGGACGGCTGGCCCGCGCTCTGGAACGGGGTCTCCCAATCGGCGAACTTCCCGCTGATCGGGATCGGCGTCGGGCTGGTCCTGTGGCTGATCTGGAAGCACCACTACCACGAGGCCGTCGTCGTCGTCCTGATGCTCGTTGCCGTCACGGCCGGCAGCGAGGGCGTCAAGGAGCTCACGGCGCGGGTGCGTCCCGCCGGTAACGGCGACGGGATTCCCGGCGTCGTCTACAGCTACCCCTCCGGGCATATCCTCGAATGCCTGACAATCCTGGGGACCGTGGCGATCCGGTTCTGGCGGACCTCTAGTCACTTCGTGCTGCGGATCGTGCTGGTGGTCGCCGTCGCGATCGAGGTGATCCTCGTGGGAATTGCGAGAATGGCCCTCAACGAGCACTACCCGACGGACGTGCTGGGCGGCCTGTTCGGGGCCGTTACCGCCTTGTGCCTGTACACCTGGTTCACCCGCCGGGGCGGGTGGGCCGGCGAGCCCGCCGCGACGTCCGTCTCCGCCCATGACTGACCTTGCGGGGACCGCCGCCGAGCCGCCCAAGGATCCCGAGCGCCCGCTCGGGGAGGCTGGACCGCTGGGGACCGGCGCCACCACGCCGGCCCCACCCGCGCCGGCGCCGCCTGCCCCCCGGGAGGTCGGCCTGGCGACGATCACCGTCGTGTCCGGCTTCGCCGTGCTCGTCGCCTGCCTGGTCGTGCTGGGCTCGATTGCGGAAGGCATCCGGGACCAGGAGGTCTTCGCCCTCGACACCTGGGCGACGCCCTTCCTCCACGGGATCTCCTCGCCGGGCATGGACCTGTCCATGAACCTCATCACGGACCTGGGCTCGATCCTGGTCCTCCCGGTGCTCTTCGTCCTGGTCGAAGCCTGGCTGCTCGTGGGCAGGCGGTACCGGGCCGGCCTGTTCCTCCTCGTCGCCATGATCGGCAGCCTCGTCCTGCAGGGCACGATGAAGCTCTTCTTCGCGCGCCCGCGGCCACAGCTGCCGTATGCCCATGTCTTGCCCGACTACAGCTTCCCGAGCGGCCACACGATGAACGCCGTGATCTTCTACGGCGGCGTCGCCTTGCTCCTGTGGTCGATCTACGGGCGCCGGGCGGGGCTGGTGGCGATCGTCGTGGCGACGGTGATCGCCGTCGGCGTCGGCATCAGCCGGATCTACCTCGGGTATCACTACCTGACCGACGTGGTCGGAGGCATCCTCGCCGGACTGGCCTGGCTGGTGGTGGTGAGTGCCGCATTTCGCGCCCGACCGACCTGGGAGCGCTGGCGCACGGCGCGGCTGGCCCATCGGCCTGGCGCGGGCGCCGGTCCGGCGGCAGCGAGATGACCCGCGCGCTCGTCATCGGACGGCGCCGGAAGGGCCGCCACATCGGCCGGACGGTCCGGCTCGTCCAGACCCTGCTCCGGGCGGAGGGCTGGAGCGTCGACTCGAAGATGGTCACAAAGAAGCCCGCGCTCCAGCGCGCGGCCGAGAGGGCCGCCGCCAAGGGCGTCGACGTCGTCGTCGCGGTCGGCGGCGATGGAGCCGTCGTCCGGGTGGCTTCGGGATTGGCCGAGTCCAAGGTGGCGCTGGGGATCGTGCCGATGGGAACCGGCAATCTCCTCGCCGGCAACCTCGACCTCCCGCACGCGGTCCACGATGCGACCCGGGTGATCGTAGGCCGCCACACCCGGCGGATCGACCTGGGTCACGTCAGGATCGACGGACTCGAGCACGATTTCGCGGTGGCCTGCGGGATCGGCTTCGACGCCGCCGTCATGGATGCCACCGGAACCGGCCAGAAGCTGCGCTGGGGCAAGCTCGCGTACCTGGCCAACGCGCTCGGCCAGACCGGGACGATCCGGAACGTCACCCACAGGATCACCCTCGACGGGCTCGTCACGGAGACGGAGGCAGCCCAGGTGTTCATCGCGAACTTCGGCAAGATGCTGCCGTTCGTCTCGCCGCGCCGGCCGATCGAGCCCGACGACGGCCTGCTCGACGTGATCGTCGTCCGAGCGGCGGGGCCGCTGCCCGGCCTGCTTGCGAGCTGGGAGGCGATCCGCCAGGAGGGGCTGGGCGAGAGCGACGGTGGGCACGTCTTCCGCGCCCGGGCACGGGAGGTGCGCATCGAGGCCGAGCCCGATCGCCTCGTCGAGACGGACGGCAACGGGATCGGCAAGACTCCGATCGTGGCCACGATCCGCCCGCGTTCGCTGCGTGTGATCGTCGCCGCCACGTAGAGAGCCCGTCCTGGCGGCCGGCGAATCAGGGCATCGGCTCGAGCCAGCGGGCGCGTTCGGGCGATGGCGCTTCGGAGTGCTCCGCGAGCCAGTACTCCCGGCCGCGCGAAAGTCGGCCGCCATCGGCCTGGAAGAACGAGATGGCGAAGTGCGGACCGACGGTCGGGTGCGGAACGTGGACCTCGGAGACGGCGGTGTGGCCCTCGGCCACGATCCGCAGGACCTCGATGACCCAGCCTTCGGGATAGGCACGATTGAAATCGACGTAGTTCGCCGGTCCACGGATTCGGAGATGGACGTCAGGCCACTCGAGGACGAAGTCGTCGGCGAGGAGCTCGGCGAGCCGGTCCCAGTCGCGAGCCTGGATCCGCCGCCAGAGCTCGGCAACGACCTGGCCAGCGTCCATCAGCTGAGGATCAGCCGCGGTTGCCGAGTCGAGCTTCGGAACAGCCTCCCCCTCGAGCCGGACCGCGCCCTCAGGACCGCCGGACGTCGTCGGGAACCGTGACTGGCTGCTCCACCTCGACGATCTCGGGCTCGGGCCAGGAACAGCTCGGGCAGACCCAGCTGGCGCTCATGGCGCCGCTATCCATGGCCTGGTCGACCGAGTCCCACTGCTGGCGCAGGTCGTCGTGGCCACACTTCGGGCAGTGCCGGATCACGCTTGGCATCGGAATTCCTCCTTCGCTCAGGAGAACCGTGCCATGGCCGGCCTTGCAGGCGGACCGTCCCTGCGAGGTCGATGGGTTGCAGGAACGTGGCAGCCCGCTTGATTCGGCCTCCGGTCCTAGGCCGCCTGGCCCGCCGCGAAGAGGCGCTCGATCACCCGCATATTGGCGACCGAGTCCTCGCCGCTGATCGGCAGCGGGGCTCCGTCCAGGATCGACTCGGCGAAGCGGTCCGCCTCGACACCGTAGGGATCAGCCGGCGCAAACTCGAGGATCTCGGTCGCCGGCGCCACCGGCGGGTCGCCGCCCGCGGTGACGAAGACCCGAGTCGGCCGATCGGGCGGGATGTTGAACGGGATCTCGATCTCGATCCGGCCGGTCGTGCCGTAGATGGAGACCCGCTGGTCGGGCTCGACCCGCGTGGCGCAGGTGAACGTCGCGACACCGCTCGGGAAGGTGAGGACGGCGCTGGTCAGGATGTCGACGCCGCTGGCCGGGTCGCGCACGATCGCCGCGGCGACCGAGGCCGGCTCCTCGCCGAACAGCATCCGCGACAGGTTGACCGTGTAGCAGCCGATGTCATACAGGGCGCCGCCGCCCACCTCACGGATATTGCGGATGTTGGTGGGGTCCTCGAGGTAGTAGCTGAACCACGAGTCGACGGCCGCCAGCCGGCCGAGTCGGCCGGACGCCAGGAGCTCCCGGACCGCGACCCACGACGGGTGCTGGCGATACATGAACGCTTCCATGACCACCACGCCGGCCTCCCGGCCGGCGTCCACGATCGTCTGGGCCTCGGCCGCGCTCATCGCCAGAGGCTTCTCACACAGCACGTGCTTGCCGGCCCGGGCCGCGGCGATCGCCCACTGGGCATGGAGGTGGTTGGGCAGGGGCACGTACACGGCATCGATGTCCGGGTCGGCGAGGAGCGCCTCGTACGAGCCGTACGCCCGCGGGATGCCGAGCTGGCGGGCGGTGGCCTCCGCCCGGCCCTGGTGACGGGATGCGATTCCGAGCACCTCGGCCCGCTGCGCCGTGCGCATCCCGGGGATGACCTTCTCCACGGCGATGTTGGCCGTGGACAGGATCCCCCAGCGCAGGACGCTCAACTTGACCACCTTCCTGAGACGCGACGCGCAGAACCGTGCGGATGAAAGAATAGGTGAGTGGACCTGCCGGCATCGCGGACGCTCACCTTCCTGTTCACCGACCTCGAGGGCAGCACCCGCCTTTGGGAGCTCGCGCCCGAAGCGATGCAGGCTGCTCTCCGCCACCACGACGCGATCGTGCGCGGCGCGATCGAGACGGCCTCCGGACAGGTGGTCAAGACCACCGGCGACGGGATGATGGCGGTCTTCGGCAGCGCGGCCGAGGCCGTTCGGGCCAGCCTCGCCGCCGAGGTCGCCCTCAACGCCGAGGCATGGGCGGAGACCGGGCCGCTCAAGGTCCGGATCGGCATCCATTGCGGCCAGGCAGAGCAGCGCGGTGGTGACTTCTTCGGCCCAACCGTCAACCGGACCGCCCGGATCATGGCCGCCGGCCACGGTGGCCAGGTCCTCCTGTCCGAGTCCGCTTGCGCGCTGGTCCGGGATGCCCTGCCCGAGCGGGCGAGCCTGATCGACCTTGGCGAGCACCGCCTCAAGGACATCGGCCGGCCCGAGCACCTCTACCAGCTGGCCCATCCCGACCTGCCCGCGAAGTTCCCGCCCTTGATCACCGTCCACCAGGCTGGCGTCTCGCTGCCGACCCGATCCTCGGGGCTGATCGGTCGCCAGGAAGAGCTGGGCGAGATCCGGGATCGGCTGGCCGACGGGACCGTTCGGCTGCTCACCCTGACCGGGCCGGGCGGCACGGGCAAGACCACGCTCGCCGTCAGGGTGGCCGAGGAGGTCGGCCCGGGCTTCCCTGATGGCGTGGCGTTCGTGGACCTGTCCGGCGCGCGGGACACCAACGCGGTGCTGGTCGCGATCGCCCGGTCCGTTGGGCTGGGCGAGATCATCGATCGACCGCTGGAGATCGAGCTCCTCGAGAGCCTCCGTGATCGACACCTGCTTCTCGTGCTCGACAACTTCGAGCAAGTCACCGAGGCCGCCAGCGTCGTAGCTCGACTCCTGAGCGAATGTCCCGGGCTCACGATCATGGCCACCAGTCGCGAGACGCTCCACGTCCGGGCGGAGCGGGTCTACCAGGTCCGACCCCTCGGCTTTCCGCCGGCCGGCCGCGAAGCCCCATCAGCCGCTCAGGTCGAGAGCTTCGAGGCGGTCCAGCTCTTCGTCGACCGAGCGCGGGTCGCGCGCCCCGACTTCGAGCTGACCGATGCGAACGCGCCGGCGATCGCCGAGATCTGCCGGCGGCTCGACGGACTACCGCTCGCGATCGAGCTGGCAGCGGCCCACCTGCGCCTGTTCTCGCCCGAGGTCCTCCGCGACCGGCTCCAGAACCGGCTGGCGTTGCTCCGGAGCGGGCCGCGCGACCTGCCCGAGCGACAGCAGACCCTGCGGGCCACGATGGACTGGAGCTACGAGCTTCTCGAACCAGCCGAGCAACGACTCTTCCAGCTGCTGGCGGTCTTCGCCGACGCGGAGATCGAGGCCGTCGAAGCCGTGGCGGCCCAGCTCGAGGGTCCGGACGAGGCTGCCCTGGATGTCTTTGCCGGGCTGGCGGCGCTGGCCGAGAAGAGCCTCGTCCGGCTCGTCGACGTCGCCGGCGGGGAGCCCCGGGTCACGATGCTCGAGACGATCCGGGAGTTCGCCGCGGACCGGCTCGACGCCCGGCCCGAGGTCGCGGATCGAGCTCGACGCGAGCACGCCAGCTACTACGCCGGCCGAGCCCGCGCGTTGCGCGCCAAGCTCGGCGGCAACCAGCGCGAGGCCGCCCTGACCGAGCTCGGAGCCGACATCGCCAACCTCCGGATCGCCTGGGCATACTGGCTGGCCGAGCGCGACCTCGAGCGGCTCAATGAGCTCGTCGGGCCGCTGCTGATCCTCGACGACGCCCGGGGCTGGTACCTCGACACGGTGGACCTGACGAAGGACCTGCTCGACGTCCTTGCGGCCGCACCGGCTTCACCCGACCGGATCGGCCAGGAGATCAGCCTGCGGACGAGTCTGGCCCGGGCGCTCATGGCCAGCAAGGGCTTCACCCCGGAGGTGGAAGCCGCCTATGCCAGCGCGGTCGAGCTGTTCGAGCGCGGGGCCGACATCCACGCGCAGTACTCGGTCCTGCGCGGCCTCGCCAGCCTGTACATGCTCCGCGCCCAGTTCGACGAGGCGGCCCGGCTGGGCCAGGAGATCCTGACGCTGGGCGAGCGCGAGGGCGACAGCCGGATGCTGATCGACGGCCATCTCCTGGTCGGCGCCAGGCTGATGTCCTTCGACGACCTCCACGGCGGGCTCGATCACCTCGACCGGGCGATCGCCCTCTTCCCGGCCCAGCCCACCCGTTCGCCCTCGGCCCTGGTCGGCAACGACCCGCGGGTCGCCTGCCTGACGACCTCCGGGATCACCCTCTGGATCCTTGGCCAATCAGATCGCGCGGTCGGGCGGATGGACGACGCCATCGCCCTCGCCGCCGAGCTCGACCATCCCTTCACCTCGGCCTATGCCCTGTTCCACGCCGGCCTCCTCCGCCTGCTGATGCGCGACGGGCAGGCCGCCCGCGACCTGGCGGTCGCCCTGCTCGAGCTGGCCGAAGAGCACGACTTCCGGATCTGGACTGCGGCCGGCGAGTGCCTGCTGGGCGGCGGGCAAGCGGAGCTCGGTCAGAGCGCGGAGGGCCTGGCCAGGCTCCACGCTGGTCTCAACCAGTATCGCGAGCTCCGATCGCCGCCCATCTTCTGGCCGTTCCTCCAGTTCCTCGATGCCCGGGCCAGCCTGCTGGCCGGCGAGCCGGCAGCCGGGCTCGACTCGATCAACTCGGCGATCGAGATCATGAGCCCCGGCGAAGGCTCCTCGCTGCTGCCCGACTTCTTCGTCCTGAAAGGCGACCTGCTCCTCGCACTGGCGGTCGCCGACGGCTCCCCCGATGAGTTGTACCAACGGGCGTTCGAGCGAGCCAGCCGGCTCGACGCCGGCACGGCGCTCCTCCGGGCCGCCACGAGGCTGGCGAGCCGGCAGGAGGCAGCCGGCCAAAGCGACCTCGCCGAGCAAACGCTCCGCCCGGTCTACGCCCGGCTCACCGAGGGCTTCGGGACCGCCGACGCGATCGACGCCGCCCGGCTGCTGGACCGCCTGGGCGTCAGGACCGCGCGGCCAGGTCGCTGATGGCAATCGACCGATCAGCATTCGCCTCGGACGAGGCCGCTCGATGGTGGTCGGACGGCGTCGTCTACCAGGTCTACCCGCGCAGCTTCGCCGACTCGAACGGCGACGGGATCGGTGACCTGGCCGGCCTGATCGACCACCTGGACCACCTCGCCGGCGGACCGGACTCGCTGGGCATCGACGCCATCTGGCTTTCGCCGATCTACCCGTCGCCGATGCTTGACGGCGGCTATGACGTGACCGATTACTCGGCGGTCGATCCCGTTTTCGGGACCCTGGCCGACCTTGACCGGCTGATCGAGGAGTGCCACCGGCGGGGCATCCGGCTGACCCTCGACCTGGTGATGAATCACACCAGCGACCAGCATCCCTGGTTCAGCCAGTCGCGCCGGTCGGCGAGCGGGCCGTTCGCCGACTTCTACCTCTGGCGGGACCCGTCCGGGTGGGACCACGACGGCCAGCCCGAGCCGCCCAACAACTGGCTGTCGTGGTTCGGCGGGTCGGCCTGGGAGTGGGAGCCCCGGCGCAAGCAGTTCTACCTCCACACGTTCCTGCCCGAGCAGCCCGACGTGAACTGGCGCTCCCCAGCCCTGCGCGCGGCGATGTGGTCGATGGTCAGGGGCTGGCTCGACCGGGGCGTGGATGGCTTCCGGCTGGACGTCTTCAACGCGTTCGTCAAGGCGGCCGACCTGCCCTCCAACCCGGAGATCGCGGCCCCCGGTGGAATCCCCTGGGACCAGCAGGAGCACCGCTATGACAAGGACCAGCCCGAGCTCGACGAGGTCCTGGCCGAATTCCGGGCGATCGTCGACGCGCGGCCCGGGACCGCCACGGTCGGCGAGCTGTTCACGAGCGGAGTCGAGGCGGCCGTGGTCCACTGGGCACCGCGCCACCTCGTCTTCGATTGGGTCCTTCTCGAGGCGACCTGGAGCGCGGCGTCCTTCCGGGCCGCGATCGCTGCCCGGGAGGCCGCCTGGGGCGAGCGCTGGCCGACGATCGCGCTGTCCAACCACGATCACTCCCGCCACGTGTCACGCTACCTGGACACGCTCGGACGTGGCGATGGGCCAGAAGCCGATGCCCTGGCCGATGCCGTCGCCAAGGCCGCCGCGACGATCGAATTGACGCTCCGGGGCACGCCCTTCCTGTACTACGGCGAGGAGATCGGCGCCCGCGATATCACGGTGCCCCGCGCTGACGCCCAGGACCGGGCGGCCCGGCGGATGCCGGACTGGTGGAACCGCGATGGATGCCGCGCGCCGATGGCCTGGTCCGGAGATCGGAACGCGGGCTTCACGAGCGGCACGCCCCTGGTTGCCGATTCCGCCGGATGCGGCGACGCGCAACGTCGCCAGCGAGCGGGCCTCGGACAGCTCGGTCGCTGGCCCACTACCGGCGGCTCCTCGCGCTCCGGCGGGGGTCCACGGCACTTCGGACCGGCGCGCTCGACCTGGTCGACGTGGGCGACCCCGACGTCCTCGCCTATCTCCGCCGGGCCGGCGACGAGACCGCCCTGGTCGTGGTTCGCTTTGGTCTTCGCGCTGGCGAGATCGAGCTGCCGCCGGCCGCCGGTGCGTGGCGGGTCGCGCTCTCGAGCCACGACCCGGCGCCGACCCCGATCGGCTCGCGCCTGACACTACGGCCGCTCGAGGCGATCGTCCTGGCGCCTACGATGCACGGATGAGCACGCCGATCTTCGAGACCGACCCGGTCCGGCTGGCCGGACCATTCCCGGCTGACTTCGCGTGGGGCTTCGCCGCCTCCGCCTACCAGATCGAGGGTGCCGCGGCCGAGGACGGCCGGGGACCATCGATCTGGGACACCTTTGCCCGCGGTCCCGGGCGCCATCGCCGACGGCAGCTCGGGCGAGGTCGCCTGCGACCACTATCACCGCTACCTCGACGACGTCGCGCTGATGGCCGAGCTGCAGGCCCGGACCTATCGCTTCAGCGTCAGCTGGTCGCGCGTCCTGCCCAGCGGAACCGGGGCCATCAACCAGCGCGGCCTCGATTTCTACCGGCGTCTCGTCGATGCCCTGCTCGGCGCGGGCATCCGGCCGCTGGTCAATCTCTTCCATTGGGACCTGCCCCAGGCGCTGCAGGACCGGGGCGGCTTTGCCAACCCGGAGGTCGTCGGCTGGTTCGCCGACTACGCCGCCCTGCTCGCGTCGAGCCTGGGCGACCGGGTCAAGGACTGGATGACCTTCAACGAGCCGGCCGTCTTCGCCTTCCTCGGCCATGCCGACGGGCATCCATGCCCCGGGCTTGCGCGACTGGCCGACCGCGATCCGGGTGGCCGACAACGAATTGCGCGCCCACGCCGGCGCCGTCCAGGCGATCCGCGCCCGGGTCGACCGGGCCCGGATCGGGCTGGCGATCGACGTCAACCAGGTCGCGCCGGCGACGGATTCGGAGCGAGATCGCCTCGCCGCCGAGCGCTGGAGCTCGGCGCGCGACGCGTGGTTCCTCGATCCGCTCTTCGGTCGTGGCTACCCGAGGTTGGGCCTCGATGCGCACCGCGAGGCCGGCCACCTCGAGGGCATCGACCTCGCCCCGCCGCCGGCCGGCGACCTCGACTACCTGGGCCTCAACTACTACCGGCGCGATTCGGTCAGTGCCAGGTCAGCCCGGGCCTTCGACTGGGAGATCGGCGCCCTGCCCGGCTCGGAGCAGACCCAGATGGACTGGCATGTCGCGCCGACGGCCTGCGCGACGTCCTGGTCGAGCTCAACCAACGCTACGCGCCGGCCGAGATGATGGTCACCGAGAATGGCGCCGCCTACCCCGATACCGTCGATGGCGACGGCCGGGTGCGCGACGTAGACCGGCGCGACTACCTGGCCCGCCACGTCGCCGCCGCGTCCGACGCGCTCCAGGCAGGGGTGCCCCTGACCGGCTACTACGTCTGGTCGCTGCTCGACAACTACGAGTGGAGCCTGGGCTACACCCGGCGCTTCGGCCTGGTCCACGTCGACTTCGCCAGCCAGCGGCGCACGCCCCAAGG
The DNA here is from genome assembly GCA_963735455.1 of uncultured Chloroflexia bacterium. Lineage (GTDB taxonomy): Bacteria > Chloroflexota > Limnocylindria > Limnocylindrales > CSP1-4 > Palsa-1033. The sequence continues at coordinate 281,811 of CAVTKZ010000004.1, read as the reverse complement.
ACAGCGCCCGCTGGTACCAGCGCCTGATCGCCCGGCAGTAGGCCTCGCCCAGGCGGCCACCGGCCGGCGATTGCCGGCGGTCCGGGTCGCTCAGCGTCAGGCGGTGAGCCCGTGGCCGCGCGGGTGCAGGCCGGCGATCTCCACCGGCAACCGGCCGGCGAACGGCGTCTCACCCAGCAGCGCGGCCGCCAGCGCCTCCATCGACGGCGGCAGGATGCCGTAGCTGCAGACATGGCTTCGGGCCACCGGGTAGGCGAGCAGGTCCCACGGCGTGCGCAGGGCGACGGTGACCGTCGGCCGGCCGGCCGCGAGGACCGTCGCGACGAGTCGGGCCTGCGCCGGCTGGAGGTGGGCCGAGAACGTCCCGACGACGACGAGGTCGAAGGCTGCCAGCCGCTGGCCGAGTCCGCCAAGGTCGGCCTCGCCGGGCACCGCCGGCAGGAGGATCTCCTCCACGCCCGCCAGCCGGCGGCGGAGCGCCGCGGCGAGCGTCGGCGGCACCGTCGAAGACGTGTCGGCCGGGGTCAGGTCGGCGGGCACCGACTGGACAACCGCGACTCGGGCGTCGGCCCCCAGCTTCAAGGGCAGCAGCCGGTCGTCGTTGCGGACGAGGGTGATCGAACGTCGGGCCAGCTCGGCGGCGAGGGCCTGGTGCTCGGCGCAGCCGACGACGTCGAGGGCGGGCTGCTCGAAGCGTCCCAGCCAGCGTCGCAGGTCGCCCAGCCGGCGCTCGCCGCGGCGTCGTCGTCAGCCTCGATCAGGCCTCGCCGGTAGGCCTGCGCGAGGCCCTCCTCCAGTCGTTCCAGGGCCGGCTCGTCGGGCGTTCCGAGCAGGACATCCTCGCCGGCCCGCAGGGCGGCGAGGCATCGACGATCTGGGCCGATCCCTGGGCCAGGGCGTGCATGTCCAGGGCATCGCTGACGGTCACGCCGTCGAACCGCAGCTGGCCCCGGAGCAGGTCGCGCAGGACGGCGCCGGACAGGCTGGTCGGCAGGTCGTGGTCCAGGCCGGGCAACGCGAAGTGGCCGGTCATGACCAGCCGCGCGCCGGCGGCCAGTGCCGCTCGGAACGGGACCAGCTCGCGGCCGTCAAGCTCGGCGTTCGTCCGGGCCACCAGGGGCAGCTCGTGGTGCGGATCGGCGGCCGTGTCGCCGCCGCCCGGGAAATGCTTGGCCGTCGCGGCCACGCCGCCCGCCTGCAGGCCCCGGACGGTCGCCGCCGCGAGCGCCCCGACGGCGTCGGGATCGTCGCCAAAGCTGCGGATCCCGAGCGCCGGATTGGCCGGATTGTTGGCCACGTCGCAGACCGGCGCGTAGTTCACGTTGACGCCGAGGGCGCGCAATCTCGCGCGCCGTCGCCGCCGGCGACCCGCTCGGCCAGCTCCTCGGCGCCGGTCGCGCCGAGGGCCATCGCCCCGGCGAACTGGGTCGTCCCGTCGCCCAGGCCGACGAGCTGGCCGCCCTCCTGGTCGGCAGCGATGAGCAACGGCGGTGCTCCGGCCGGCCGGGCCGCCTGGAGGGCGGCGGTCAGCCGCCGGATCTGGGCTGGATCGACGATGTTGTGGGCGCGGAAGAGGGTCACCCCGGCGACGCCCTCTTCGTTGATCCACCTCGCCGCCGACGGCGGCAGCTCGCTGCCGACGAAGGCGATCATCAGCCGGCCCAGGGTCACGACTTGACGGAGCCGGCCAGGATCCCTCTGACGAACGCCCGCTGGAGGCCCAGGAAGACGAGCAGCGGCAGGGCCATCGTGACGAACGCGCCGGCCGTCAGGAGCTGCCACTGTCCCCCGCGGCTGCCGAGCAGGGCATACAGCGCCGTGGGCATGACCCGAAGGTCGTTGGATGGACCCAGGAACACCAGCGCGACGAGCAGGTCGTTCCAGACCCACAGGAACTGGAAGATCGCAAAGGCCCCCAGGGCCGGAACCGACAGGGGCAGCGCGATCCGGATGAACGACTGCATGTGCGAGGCCCCGTCGATCGCGGCCGATTCGAACAGGTCGCGGGGCAGCTGCGAGATGAAGTTGTAGAGCAGGAAGATCGCCAGCGGCAGGCCGAAGCCGGTATGGGCCAGCCAGATGCCCAGGAACGTGCCGTACAGCCCCGCGCCGCTGTAGATCTTGAGGATCGGGATCAGCGACATCTGGATGGGCACGACGAGCAGGCCCACCACGATCGTGAACAGGATGGCCCGGCCCCGGAACGGGATCCAGGCGAAGGCATAGGCGGCGAACGCGGCGATCGTGATCGGGATGACCGTCGAAGGGATCGTCACGATCAGGCTGTTGAGGAATGCCGGGCCCATGCCCCCGCTCGCGATGACCTCGGAGTAGTTCGCCAACGTCCATTGGTCGGCCGCAAACGGGTTGAGCAGCGCCGTCCACCAGCCGGTGGTGCTGATCAGCTCTGGATTGCGGACCGACGTCACGAGCAGGCCCAGGGTGGGAATCGTCCACAGGGCGCAGATCGCCAGGACCGCCAGTCGCAGCGGCAGGCTGCGCAGGAGGGCCGGTCGCCAGGGGGAGACCCGCGACGGGTCCTGGGCGAGGGTCTTGGCTGACGCGGTCATGCTTCCACCTGCTGTCGGCGGAAGTTGCGCAAGTTGAAGTACATCACGGGCAGGACGGCCACGAACAGCAGGGTGGCCAAGGCCGCCGCCCGGCCGTCGTTGAAGAACTGGAACATCTCGTGGAACATCCGATTGGCCACCACGTCATCGCCGAAGCGGCCACCGGTCGTGACATAGATGATGTCGAAGATCTTCAGGGTGACGATGGCGATCGTCGTGGTGACCGTCACGATCGAGCCCCGGATCATCGGCACGATGACCCGCAGGAAGAGCTGGCGCTCAGTCGCGCCATCGAGTCGAGCCGCCTCGATGATCTCCGTCGAGACGCCCTTGATGGCGGCCGACAGGACCACCATCGCGAAGCCCGTCTGGAGCCAGATCATGATCACGATCTCGGCCATGATGTTCAGCGGATTGGTCGTGAAGAATGGGATTGCCTGGCCGCCGGCCGCCACGATCACGGCGTTCAGGAGCCCGATCTGGGGCTGGCCCGAGGGCTCCCAGGCGTACATGAATCCCCAGATGACGGAGGCCCCGATCAGCGAGATCGCCAAGGGCAGGAAGACGAGCGTCTTGGCCAGCGCTTCGCGGCGGATCCGATCGAACAGGCCGGCAATCAGCAGGCCGAGGATCACGCTGCCGCCCGCGGCCACGATCAGCCAGATGACGTTGTTGCGCAGGATCTCGATCAGGTCGGGCGTCGTCATCACGGCATAGTTGTCGAGGGTCAACGCGCCCTTGCTGTCGAAGAAGCTGCGCGCGAACGTGGCAATTCCGGGGTACAGCAGGTACGTGGCTAGCAGGATCAGGGCGGGGCCGACGAACACGAACGGCAGGATCCGATCGCGCCATACCGGCCGGAGATTGCCCACCAGGCCGCCGACACCGAGGAACAGCAGCCAGATCCCGCCGACGCCGACGCCAAGGGCGATGACCAGCATGATCAGCTTGGCGATCACCTGGTCGCCCTGGCCGTTGCGCAGGTCCTGGGCGCCGGAGCGGTTGCCCAGCGCGTCGTAGATCGAGGCGAGCAGGTTCTGCCCGCCGTGAGGATCGATGAGGACGAGGATCCCGCCGATACACAGGGCCAGAGCGACCAGGCCCAGGATCGGCAGGAGGAAACGCAGCTGCGACGAGTTCGCCGTGCGCGGGACCACGGCCACCTACCCTCCTCCTTGTGTAGGAGCGGGGCGCCTACCCGACGGGCAGGCGCCCCGCTGGCTCGCTAGCGAGTGTTACTTCGGCCAGCTGTCGTCGATGGCCTTGAGCGTAGCGTCGGTGTTCTGACCGTTGTTCTGGACCCAGTCGTCCGACTTCGTCCAGAAGGTGCCGGCGCCGACAGCACCGGGCATGAGGTCGGAGGCATCGAAGCCGATGCCGGCGGCGCTGCTGACGATGCTCGACGCGACCTGCAGCTTGTAGGCCCCGGCGTACCAGGACGCCGGCGTCGAGGTGTTGGTCGAGATCGCGCTGCCCGCCTCGATCCATCGCTGGAGGCCTTGCGGCGTGGCGAGGAACTCGATGGTTGCGCGAACTTCGGGCCGGTCCTTGAGCACCATCATGGTGTCAGCCGAGCCTTCGATGTTGTTCTGGCTGGGATCGATCGTCGGGAACGGGAAGATCCCGACATCGGTGCCGACGACGTACTTGGACAGCTGGCCACTGGCCCGCTGATCCGGGAAGAAGTCAGGCCCGTACCAGGTCGGGACCTTCTGCATCCAGCACTTCGGGGCGGCCAGGTCGTTGTTGAACATCGGGTCCATGGTCGTCTTCTGGTCCGTGTTGATGATCGCCTGCGCGCCACCGTACACGTAGTTCGGGGTGAAGAAGATCTTGCCCACGTACTTGTCGAAGGCGTCCTTGATCCCCGGGTCCTCGAAGGTGACCTTGTGGCTGATCCAGTCGTTGTAGTACTGGAGGCCCTTCGTCTCGAGGACAACCTGCTCGACCCAGTCGGTGATCTGCCAGCCGGTCGCGTCGCCGGGACCGCCTGCGCTGATGCACCACGGGTTGCTGCCGTCCTTGACGATCTGGTCGGAAAGCTTGATCAGGTCGTCCCACGTCTTCGGAACCGTGTAGCCCTTGGCCGCGAACGCCTTGATCGGATACCAGATGGTCGACTTGACGTCGGCCTTGTACGGCAGGCCCCAGATGTTGGAGCCCTGGGTGACCAGGCCGATGGTCGCCGGATGCTCGCTCTTGAGCTTATCGGCGGGCATGAACGTGGCCAGGTCGATCACCTTGCCCTCGGCCGCGTAGGACAGGACCGGTGTCGGCTGGGCGAGCTGGGCGATGTCAGGCGGTGCGCCGCCCTCGATCCGGCTCTTGAGCACCGTCTCGTGGCTGGACGGGACGCTGTCGATCTGGACGGTGATCCCGGTGGCCTTGGCAAAGTCGGCCACCGAGGCCTGGAAGTTGGCCAGCTCGCCGCCGGTCCACTGGACCTGGATGTCGACGGTCTTGCCGCTGTACGGCTTGCTCGAGCCGAGGGCGGCGTCGAGCTCGGTGTAGCCGGTCGGGACCGTCGGCAGGGCCGCCGCGGGCGCGGCTGAGCTCGCCGGCGCGGACGACGCCGCTGCGCTGGCCGGCGCCGACGAGCTGGCTGGCGGCGCGGACGACGCGGCTGGTGGCGGCGTCGTGCTGCTCGAGCACGCGCCGACGAGCACCAGGACGGCGACCGCAACTGCGGACGTCCTCCCTACTCTCGTGGTCATCAATTCCTCCTCCTTCGATCTAGCGTGACGTTGACTCCTGAATGAACTCCATCCTTCGGAAATGAACTCCATCCTTCGGACTTCAGGCCAAGGACGCGCGTGCGACCACCTCCTCTTCGATATCCCCGTGCAGCGGGTTAGGCAGCTCAGTCCGGATCAGGCTGCGCGCCAGGGCGACGCCGCCCCGGGCGACAGCATCGAACTGCGCCGGGAGCACTCGGACCGAATCGGGCGGGATCATCAGCGCGACCAGGGCCGACGCGGAGCGGGCTCGATCGAGCTCGGCCGCAATCGGGTCGATGAAGGGCGAGCCGGCAGCGGCCACACCGCCGCCGAGCAGGACCAACTCGAGGTCGCAGGTGAGCATCAGTGCCTCAATGGCGTGAGCCAGCGTACGGCCGGCTTCGTGGGCGATCGCCAGGGCAATGGTATCGCCCGCGGCCGCCGCGTCATAGACGGTCTTGGCCGTGATCGTGGGGCTGGACGTGAGCAGTGGATGGTCCTCCGCCGCCGTCCCAGTGGCCAGGGCCGCCGCCAGGGCCGCCGCGGCGCGCCGGGCGATGAACGGCCCCGCCGCGACCGTTTCGACGCAGCCCCGCTGGCCACACCGGCAGACGGCGCCGTCCGGCTCGGCGATCGCGTGGCCGATCTCGCCGGCCATCCCCCGATCGCCCTGGTGGAGCCGGCCGTTGAGCACCAGCCCGGCCCCGATGCCAGTCCCGACCGCGACGTAGGCCAGGCTCCGCGCACCCCGGGCGATCTCGTGGCCGATCAAGCCGGAGGCGGCCAGCCCAACGTCGTTCGCGACGCCACAGGGCAGCCCGAACTCGGCCTGGATCAACCGGGCCAGGGGCAGGTCCTGCCAACCCAGGTTGGTTGCCAGGATGACGATCCCGGCCGCCGAGTCGATCCGACCCGGAACGCCGACACCGATCGCGCCGAGATCAGACTCGCTGGCGCCCGCCGCCGCGAGGGCCCCCCGAATCGCGGCGACGATCGGCTCGATCCCGGTCGGCGAGCGGCCGGCCATCGCCTGGACGGCCCGACCCCGGGACACGCCGGCCTCGTCAACGACGAGCGCCGCGGCTTTCGTGCCGCCGACGTCGAGCCCGACAACGAGCGAGCCGGTCACGCAGGGATCTCGAGGTCGTCCGAGCCGGGCTCAGCCGCGAGCGGCGCATCGTCGCCGGCGTCGGGCAGCCCGGTCAGGCTCAGTCCCAGCTCGCGGGTCATCAACAGCGCGGTGGCGCCCAGGACCACGCCATCGGCGTGCAGCCGGCCGATCTCGACCGTGGTGGTATCGGCCAGGAGGCCCAGGGCACTGGCCGCCATCGCCTCGCGGACGGCGTCGAGCCAGGGCTGGCCAAACTCGGCGGCGCTGCCGACCAGCACGATCCGCTCGACGTTCAGGACGCCGATCAGCCAGGCAACGGCCACCCCCAGCTGATGCCCGGCGGCGACGACGACGTCGCGCACGAGCGGATCGCCGGCCTCGAGTGCGGCAATCGCGTCGGGCAGCCGGCTGATGCCATGGCCGGCCAGCCGGTCCAGGATGGCCCGCGTGCTGGCGATCGTCTCGAGGCAGCCTAGGCGGCCGCAGCGACAGGCATCGCCGTCGGGCCGGACCGTCGTATGGCCGATCTCACCAGCGCCGAAGCCGTCGCCCTGGAATAGTCGCCCGCCGAGGATGAGCCCGGCGCCGACCCCTTCGCCGACCTTGACCACGACGAGGTTCGAGACCCGCGGCCCGCCGAAGACGTGTTCGGCGAGGGCGGTCGCCTGGCTGTCGTTCGCGACGTAGACGGGCAGGCCGGTCCGAGCCTGGAGGAGGGCGCCCAGGGGCAGCCCGTGCCAGTCCAGGTTGACCGCCTCGAGGACGGTCCCGACGGTCGTGTCGATCAGCCCGGCGGTCCCGATCCCAATCCCGAGGATCGGCCGCTGGGCTCGGGCGAGCAGCCGGTCGACCAGGCCGAAGACACGTTCGAGCGCCTCGTCGCCATCGCGGTCGTCGACCGCCACCTCGATGGCCGAGCAGAATCTCGCCGCGCAGGTCGACGATCGCGCCGCGGAAGACGCTCTCGCCGAGGTCGAGCCCGATGAGGTGCCGGGCGTCATCGCTGAAGGCGAGCAGGATCGGGGCCTTGCCGCCGGTCGACGGCCCGCGCCCGACCTCGCGGGTGAGGCCATCGCGGATCAGGTCGGAGACGACGTCCGAGACCGTGGTCCGGGTGAGACCGGTGGAGCGCGCCAGGGCCGCCCGACTGATCGGGCCGCGGTCGTAGATCGTGCCCAGGACGAGGCGCGAGTTGTGGGCGCGCGTTTCCTGGTGGGTGGCCTTGCCGGAACGCTCGATCACGCGGATGCGGGCCCTCCCCTGCCGTCTTTGTCAAGACACTGGACAAACTGAAGCGTACGACCTTTGTCAAGTGCCCTGACATAGATCGTGCCAGCGAGGCACAATCCGGGGATGGCAGCCCCCCAGGAATCCGAGCGGCGCCTCGCCGGGTCGTTCGTGCTGGGTGATCGGGTCGTGCCCGCCGAGATCGCGATCAGCGCGGGAAGGATCACGGGGCTGGTGGCCGGCGGGGCTTCAGCCGGGCCTGCCGCCCGCGGATCTGCGTCGAGCGGGTCTGCCGCGCGGGGGCCAGAGCGCAGGATCGTGCGCGAAGAGGTGGCGGCGCCGCTCGTCGTCGCCCCGGGCTTCATCGACATCCATCTCCACGGCGGTGGCGGGCTCAGCGCGATGGACGGCCCGGCCCAGCTGCGCGGGCTGGCCGGGATCCTCGCTGGTCGCGGGGTCACCGCCTTCCTGCCGACGTCGGTCTCGGCCCCGCTGCCCGAGCTCGCTCAATTCGCCGCCGACGTGCGGGCCGTGCGAATCGAGCAGGAAGCGCCAGGGATCGGCGCCGAGCGCCGCCCGGCGCAGGCGCGGGTCCTCGGCGCCAACCTCGAGGGCCCGGCGATCGACCCAGCCCATGACGGCGCCCACGACCCGGCGACGATCATCGAGCCGGCCGCGCTGCTGGCGGCCTGGCAGGCCCGGCCGGCCGATTGGACGGAGGTCCGGATCGTCACCCTGGCGCCCGAGCGTCCGGGCGGTCTGGCGCTCGTCCGCCACCTGGCCCAGCTGGGCGTCATTGCCAGCGTCGGCCACAGCGGGGCAACGTTCGACGAGGCGCGCGCGGCCTTCCAGGCGGGCGCCCGGTCGACGACCCACCTCCTGAACGCGATGACCGGTATCGCGGCGCGCGCCCCGGGCGTTGCCGGCGCGGCCCTCGCCGATCCGCGGGCGACCGTCGAGCTGATCGCCGACGGTATCCACGTTGACCCTGGCCTGTGGCCGATTCTGTGGAGGGTACTCGGTCGGCGGCTGCTGCTGGTCTCCGACGCGATGCCGGCCGCGGGGCTGGGCGACGGGACGTACCGGCTCGGGCGCCTGGCCGTCACGGTTCGTGACGGTCGGGCCCGGACCGCGGCCGGATCACTGGCGGGCAGCACGATCAACGTGGCCGAGGCCGTGGCGAACCTGGTCAGGGCGGGGCGTTCGCTGCCGCGGGCCGTCGCCGCCGTCACGCTCACCCCGGCGACGCTGCTCGGCCGTGGGGACCTGGGCCGGATCAGGATCGGGGCGCGAGCCGACCTCGTGGTCCTGGATCCAGCCGGTCGCGTCCAGCGAACAATGATCGAAGGGGAGTGGCTATCGGCGACCTGATGGATGCTGGTCCGGGATGACTGACGGCGCTTCGTTCCGGGGCGCACCGACCGCGCGCGGCCGGCGCGACCGGCTGGTCCTCCTGGCCTCCGTCCTGGTCGTGGCCGGCATTGCCCTGGCGATCGTCAAGCCGTGGGGCGCCACCGGTCGGCCGGCGGCCTCGACCAGGCCGGGCGTCGCTGCGGCGAGCCCATCCGCGGCCTCGGCGGCCGTTCCGTCGGACGTCCTGCCGACGTCGGGGCTATACCGGCTGCCGGTCGCCTTCAGCGCCCCCTCGCCGACGGGATCCTCGGCCTGGACCGGCCTCGCCTGGCGACGCCTGGCCTCGGACGACCCGCTCGGCCTCGTCCGGACCGAGGTGACCGCCGGAGGGACGTCCGTCGCGATCGGGGACATCGCGGGGACCACCTCGACGGCGGTCTGGTCGTCGTCCGACGGGACCCACTGGCAGCCGCTCGACAGCGACACCGCGACGACCTTCTGGCCGAATATCTCGATCATCGGCCTGGCGACCCTTCAGGGGAGATTCGTGGCCGTCAGCGAGATGAACGACTACCTGCTGCACAACCTCCCGCCGGTCGTGGCCTGGACGTCGACCGACGGTCGGAGCTGGGCGCCGGTCAACACCCTGCCTGTCGACCCAGTCGAGAGCCCGGCTGGTTCGAGGACGCTCGTCGCGGCCGGACCGAAGGGGCTCCTTGTTGCGACGACGGGGCTCGAAAGCCGTCTGGCCACCTCGTCCGATGGTTCGAACTGGGTCGTCTCGCCGGCGAACACGTTGCCGGCCGGCTTCGCCCTCGACGATCTGGAGGGCAGCGCCGGCGGCTACGCGGCGATCGGGAGCTGGGCGACGGGCGCCGGTCCGACCCGGGCGGCCGCAGTGTGGTCGGCCGACGGCCGGCACTGGCCGAAGGCGCCGACCGTCCTGCCCAGCTTGGCGTCGGGCTTCGGCTCGCCGGCCGTCTCGACGGCGTTGACGCTCAGCGTCGGCGGCCAGGGCATGATCGCGGTCGGACTCGGCTCCCCGGGCGGAGCCCTGTGGTGGCAATCCGCGGACGGCCAGCACTGGTCGGCGCTGTCACGGTTCCCGCCCCTCGGCGCGACGGCGTGTGGCGGCGCGAGCTGCAGCCTCCAGCCGAACGGCACGCTCGTCGGCGATGGGCAGCGGCTCGTTGCCCTGCGCGGCGGGACGGACGGAGCCGGCTGGGTCTCGACCGACGGCGAGCACTGGGCCCCACTCAGCTTCTCGGGCGACCTCCCGGATGCCCAGGCTGGGCAGGCGACGCTGCTGCCCGGCGGAGTGCTGCTCTCGGACGGCACGACCACCTGGTTGGGCCAGGCCGTCGGACCGTGAGGGCGCGAACGCCGGTCAAGGCTGCGGGGGCTAGCCCTTGATCGCTCCGCCCAGGCCCCCGCCCCGCAGGAACATCCGCTGGAAGAGCAGGAAGACCGCAATCGGAATGACGGTTGCGATCGCCAGCGCCGCCAGGAAGATGTCCAGCTCAGTCGTCGGACTGGAGCGTCGGCAGGCGAACGGACAGGGGCTGGATGTCGGGATTGCGGAGCACCAGCAGCGGCCACAGGTAGTCCTTCCAGGTCCCGATCACGGCGAAGACCGAGACCACGCCCAGGATCGGCCGGGACATCGCCAGGACGATCGACCAGAACAGCCGGAACGGCCCGGCGCCGTCAACCCGGGCCGCCTCGAAGATCTCGCGCGGCAGGTTGTCGAAGAAGCGCTTCACGAGGATCACGTTGAAGGCGTTCGCGCCGGCCGGCAGCCACACCGCCCAGAACGAATCGATCATCCGGATGTGCACGATGGGCATGTCCACGACGGTCAGGTACAGCGGCACGAGCAGCACGATCGAGGGCACGAACAGGGTCGCCAGGACCAGGCCGGTCAGGACCCGGGCGAACCTCGGCCGCAGGACCGACAGGGCGTAGCCCGCCGTCGTCGCGGTGGCGACCTGGACGAACCACGATCCGAGGGCAATCCAGACCGTGTTCAGGAAGTAGCGGTCGATGTGCGTCTGGGTCCACGCCGTGACGAAGAAGCCCAGGTCGAAGCCGTGCGGGAAGAGCGCCATCGGCGTCCGTAGCGTGTCCTGGGTCGGGGTGATCGATGACTTCGCCAGCCACAGCAGCGGTCCCAGGCCGAAGATCAGCAGGAAGACCAGCGTCGCCCCCTGGATCAGCCGCAGGGTCCAGCGAATCGCCGGCCGGCGCCATTCCGCGTACGAGATCAGGCCCCGCTCCGCCGTTGGCTCGGGCTGCCGTCGCCGTAGTCGCGCCAGGGTCACGAGGTGGTGCTCCACGACCGGGTGAGCCAGAGGTAGCCCGCGGTGAAGACGCCCAGGAAGACGGCGAGCATGACGCTCAGCGCGGCGGCCATGCCGTAGTCGCCACCGAGGCTGTTCTGGAACGCGTAGTGGTAGATGAGCAGGAGGACGGTGGTCGTCGCAGTTCGCCGGTCCCCCACCCGTGAACAGGAATGGCTCCGTGAACAGCTGGGCGGTGGCGATCAGCTGCAGGATCAGCGTGATCAGCAGGACCGCCCGCAGGTGCGGCAGCGTGACGTAGCGGATCTTCTGCCAGATCGACGCGCCATCGACGTCGGCGGCGTCGTACAGCTCGGACGGCACGCTGAGCAGCGCGGCGAGGTAGATGATCACGGTCCCGCCGGCGGCGGCCCAGGTGGCCTCGAGGACGATCGAGGGCATCGCCGTGCCGGAGTTCTGGAGCCACGGCAGCGGGCCCAGGCCAACCCAGCCCAGGATCGTGTTGAACACGCCGGCCGCCCGCGGATCGAAGAAGAACCGCCACAGCAGGACCGACACGACCGGCGGGATGACCACCGGCAGGTAGGCCAGGGCGCTGTAGATGCCCTTGAACCGGCGGACCTCGCTCATGATCACCGCGAGGACGAGCGGGATCGGAAAGCCGACGATCAGGGCGAGGAAGGCGAAATAGGCGGTGTTCGCGACGGCCTTGCCGAAGAGCGGGTCGGCCAGGACGTTGGCAAAGTTCTCGAGGCCGACGAACCGCGGCGTGGAGACCAGGTTCGTGACCTGGACGCTCATGACGATCGAGCGGACGATCGGGAACCATGAGAACAGTCCAAAGATCAGGAGCAGCGGCAGCAGGAACACCAGGGTGCTGAGGCCGTCCCGGCTGATGCCGATCCGACGCTGGCGGCGGACGAGCGGCGCACTGACGGCGACGGCCTGGTGCGCCCGGAGGCTCATGCTCGGTGCGTCCGCCTTCCTGCGAACCAGCGGCGAGGGCGGGTGTCTGGCCTGCCCTCGCCGCTGCTCGGTCAACCCTTGTCGATGATCGCCTGAACCTGCGTGTTGGCAGCGTTCAGGAGCGCGTCGATGTTCGGCATTCTTGTCGGTCAGCACCGCCTGGACCACTGGGTCGAGGGCGGCGTACAGGTCCTGGGTGTTGACCGGGGGCTCATTCACCAGGGGCTGCTTGAAGATCCCGCTCGTGAATGGGGTCATCTGGTCGGTGGGGACGTTGATGAGGTCCTTGATCCACTGCTGGGACTGGTCGTAGGTGGCCTTGTCGAAGATCGGCAAGGACGGGCACCCCGACCGGCTGCTTGTTCGCGGCGAGGGCCTTGGCATCGGCCACGGCACCGTCCTGAGTATTGCAGCTTGTTCATGTAGTAGAAGTCGATCCAGTCGACCGCCGCGTCGCGCTGGTCCTCGGTGGTGTTCGACGTTGACCGCCGCCAGGGTCCCGCCGCCGAGCACGCCGGCGTTGGGGTCCGAAGCGAGCGGAATGGTCGTGATCGCCGTAATCAGCGGGTGTCAGGTTGTCGTTCTGGACCAGCGTCGTGTACAGGTCCGACCCGCCCACGAACATGCCGACCTGGCCCGCGGCGAAGCCCTGGTTCATGCTGCCCCAGTTGTAGTCGAAGGTGGAGCCCATCGAAGTCGTCGGTCCAGCGCATCTTCTGGAGCATCTGCAGGGCGGCCTTGGTCTGCGGCGTTGTTGACGGTCGCGGTCGTCTTGCCGTTGGCGTCGGTCGTCTCCATCCGCCCGCCGAGGGCGTAGGTCAGGGTCGTGAGCTGCCAGCCACCGGTGTTCTGGGTGGCCATCTGCGACGAAGCCAGCCACGTTGGTCCTTGGTCGGCGATGACCTTGGCGTCGGCCTCGATCTCATCCCAGGTGGTCGGCGGCTTGGTTCGGGTCAAGGCCGGCCTGGGTGAACAGCGTCCGGTTGTAGGTCAGGGACATGGCGTAGGCCTGGGTCGGCACGGCGTAGATCTTGCCCGTCGCGTCCTGGCCGTTGACGAGGACATTCGGATTGAACTTGGTGGCGTACGGCAGCGCCCGGACGCGAGCGTCGATGTTGACCAGCTGGCCCTGCTGGATCAGGCCCTTGCCGTCGGTGAACGGAATCGTGTAGACGTCGGGCAGGGTGCCGGCGGCGAGCGCGGCCGTGAAGTCCGGCGCCGTCCAGTTGTACTCCTGGCCATCGACCGTGATCCAGGGGTACTTGGCCTCGAACTGGCTGGCCTGCAGATTGAACGCGTCGAAGGCGTCCTGGGTGCTGCCCGGGCGGAGGCTCGCGACCGTGATGGTCACCGGCTTGTGGGCTGCGGCACTGGGCGCTCGGCCGGCCGCCGTCGCGGCGGCCGATGGGGCGCTCGTCGGCAGCGGCGTCGTCGTGGTCGCTGAAGCTGCAGGCGCTGCACGACGACGATGGCCGATGCGGCCAATGCCCGCGCCCGTAGCCCGCGATGCGTCATGACTGCATCTCCTTGATCAGCTCGATGCGTTCTGCTCAGGATCGCCTCGGCTTTCTGGGCGACTCCTGCCTCCATCGAAATGCGATCTGGGGTCAGTCCATCGTCACTGGCGCTCCTTGTCGGCAGGCCTCGCGTCACTCGGTTCGGCGGTCTCGGCTCGGTGCTGGGCGAGCCAGGCCGTCGCGTCGTCGGCAGGCGACCACCGACCAGCTCGGCGCTGGCGAGGAGGACCGTCCCGGTGACGGGCAGGTCGATCGGTCGGCTGGAGAGGTTGGTGATGCAGACGAACCGCGGCGCCGCGCTCGAAGGCCAGGACGCCGGGCGCCGAGGGCAGCCACTCGAGGTGGCCGTCGCCGAGGTCTGGCTCCTCGCCGGCGAATGGCGAGCATCGTTCGGTACAGCGCGAGCATCGAGCCGGGGTCGGCCTCCTGGGCCTCGACGGTCAGGCCGCCCAGCTGGTCGGGCTGGCGCAGCCACGGCTCGCCGTCGCGCCGGCCGGGCTGAACCCGAACGGTGGCCGGTCGCCCGACCAGGGCAGCGGGACCCGGCAGCCGTCGCGACCGGGATCGATCGCCGCCCGAGCGGAGGTGCATCGGGTCCTGGAGCTGGTCGGGCCGGCAGGTCCTGGACCTCGTCCAGGCCCAGCTCCTCGCCCTGGTAGATGTAGAGGGAGCCGGGCAGGGCGGCGCACAGCAGCGCGGCCGCCCGCGCCCGGCGCCGGCCGAGCTCGAGGTCCGTCGGGATGCCGGAGCGCTTGCGTGGCGAAGGCGAACGAGGAGTCGTCCCGGCCGTAGCGCGTCACGGGCCGGGTGACGTCGTGGTTGGACAGCACCCAGGTCGCCGGGGCGCCGACGGGGCGTGCGCGGCGAGCGTCTGTCGATCGACGCGGCGCAGGCTCGGCGGCGTCCCACGGCCGGGCCATGAAGTCGAAGTTGAAGGCCGTGTGCAGCTCGTCCGGTCGCAGGTACTTGGCGAACCGCTCGATGTCCGGCAGCCAGACCTCGCCGACCAGGATGCGGTCGTCGGGGTACGAGTCGGCGACCGCCCGCCAGCTCCGGTAGATGTCGTGGAGCTCGTCGCGATCGGTGTTGGGGTGCTCGCCGGGCGCGGGCGCGGCCGGGACCTCCGGCAGGGCCGGGTCCTTGACCAGCAGCGCCGCCGAGTCGATGCGGACGCCGGCGACGCCGCGGTCGAACCAGAAGCGGAGGATCGCCTCGTGCTCGGCGCGAACGTCGGGGTGGTCCCAGTTCAGGTCCGGCTGCTGGGACGAGAACAGGTGCAGGTACCACTCGCCCGGGCGTGCCGTCCGGGTTCGGTGGTGCGGGTCCAGGTCGGCCCGGAGAAGTTGGAGACCCAGCCGGTCGGGCATCTGGTCGCCGTCCGGGCCCCGGCCGGGACGGAACCAGAACCGGGCCCGTTCCGGCGAGCCGGGCCCGGCGGCGAGCGCCGCCTGGAACCAGGGATGCTGGTCGGAGACGTGGTTCGGGACGATGTCGACGATCGTCCGGATGCCGAGCGTCGCGGGCCTCGGCGATGAGCGCCTCGGCCTCAGCGAGCGTGCCGAACGCCGGGTCGATCGCGCGGTAGTCGGCGACGTCGTAGCCGCCGTCCGCGAGCGGCGAGACGTACCACGGCGTGAACCAGATCGCGTCGACGCCCAGGTCGACGCAGGTACGGCAGCCGCGCGCGGACGCCGGCCAGGTCGCCGGTCCCGTCGCCGTTGCCGTCGGCGAAGCTGCGGACGTAGACCTGGTAGATGACGGCGCTCGCGCCACCACGGCGCGTCGTCCGAGCGGGTCGGCAGCCCGGCGGCTCGCGCTCGCGGAGCGCGCTGAGCGCGCGCTGAGGGCGGTCTCGTCACGTCGGCGCTCTCCGTCAGGGCCCGGCATCGCCACGGCAGCGGAGCGTGCTCGCGGACTCACGGACTGCAACGTACCAGACTCGACAGAACGAATGCAAGAAGTTCGACAGAGATTGTCGAAGATCGTACCGAGAGCTCGCGCGGCCCGGCCAGCCGGCCCGCTGCCGGCTGATCGGCCGTTCTGGCGGCCGGCGCTGGTCCCGTCGAGCCGCGCACGACCAGCTCCGGCTCGAAGAGCACCTCGTCGTGGGGCAGGCCGGTGCCCGCAATCTGGCTCACCAGGAGCTCGATGGCCGCCCGGCACATCGGCTCGATCGGCTGGCGCACGGTGGTCAGCGGAGGGTCGGTGAAGCTCATCAGGGCCGAGTCGTCGAAGCCCACGACCGACACGTCGTCGGGGCACGGCCAGGCCCGCCCGGCGGGCGGCCCGGATGGCGCCCAGGGCCATCGGGTCGCTGGCACACACGATTCCGGTGACGCCGGCATCGAGCAGTCGCGTCGCGGAGGCCTGGGCACCCTCGAGCGAGTAGAGCGAGTGGGCGACCTGGTCGAGCCCGAGCTTGATCCCGGCCCGCGCGGCCACGGCCCGGGCAGCGACGAGCTTGCGGTTGGACGGCTCGTGGTCGGCGGGACCGACGAGCACCCCGATCCGGGTGTGACCGAGCGACAGCAGGTGGCCCATCGCCTGCTCGATGGCGACGGCGTCGTCGCACGAGACGCCCGGAAAGTCGAGGTTCCTGATCGAGGCGTTGACCAGGACGGTCGGCAGCCGGCGCTTGGCCAGCCGGGCGTAGTGCTCGTGGGGTGCGTCGGCCTGGGCGTACAGGCCACCCACGAAGACGATGCCCGAGACCTGCTGCTGAAGCAGGAGGTCGACGTAGTCCGCCTCGGACACTCCACCGCTGGTCTGGGTGCACAGGACCGGCGTGAAGCCGCGCTGGGCAAGCACGACGCCCATCACCTCCGCGAACGCCGGGAAGATCGGGTTCTGGAGCTCCGGCAGGACCAATCCCACGAGCCTCGCCCGCTCGCCGCGCAGCTTCGTCGGCCGTTCGTAGCCCAGGACATCGAGCGCCGTGAGCACGGCCTCGCGCGTTGATTCGGAGACACCCGGCTTTTCGTTGAGGACTCGGCTGACGGTCGCCTCGCTGACGCCGACCTTCCGAGCTACCTCCGCAAGTCGCTTCTTTGCCATCGCGCAATTCTACGCAAAAACTGACGAGTCTTTGCAAGCCCCGACATCAGGCGCGTGGCCGACCACGACTTCGGGTGCGTCATACTCCTCGCCATGGTCGGCGCCGAGACCTCAGTGAACCAGGGCACGCCCTCTCGGGTAGCCAGCGGCGGCGCGCTGGACCCCCTCGTCGGGCCCCAGTGCTCGCTCGCGGTCCAGCTGCGCCGGGCGACCGGCGCCGTCATCGGCCGGAGCGCCGAGCTCGACGCGATCTCGCAAGAGCTGAAGGAAGCGACGAGCCGCTTCGCCGCAGTAACCCTCGAGGGCGAGCCGGGGATCGGCAAGACGCGCTTGCTGGTGGCCGCCGCCGAGCTCGCCGCGGCGAGCGGCTTCACCTGTGTCGCCATCACGGCCGACGAGGAGATCCGCGGGCCGTTCCTCGTGGCCCGCAGCCTGTTCGCGGCGAGCTCCATCCAGGCCACCGCCGCCGGGACGCCGGCTGAGGCCGCCGTCAGTCGGGTGGTCGAGGCGATCTCCGGTCGTGACGAGCGCGGCTTCGAGAACCTGTCGCCGGACGCCAAGCTCCTGCGGGCCTTCGACCTTGCGGGCGTTGCCATCTCGACGCTTGCCGGGCTGCGCCCGCTCGCGCTGCTGATCGACGATGTCCAGTGGGCCGACGACGACACCCTCCGCCTGCTGCGCTATGTCGTCCGGAGCGACGCCGATCGACCGGTCTTCCTGTTCCTGACGATCCGGCCAGACGAGTTCGCGTCGGTCACCGAGGCGGTCAACTTCGTCGCCGATATGGAGCGGATGGGCCTCGTCCGGCGGCTGCGGCCGGGACGTTTCGGCTCCGTCGAGACGGGCGAGCTCCTGAAGCGGGTCCTCGGCGGCCCGGTCGATGCGGCCTCAACCGCCGCAATGCACGCCCAGTCCGAGGGTGTGCCGTTCATCGTCGAGGAGCTGGCCCGGACGCATCGCGATGCGGGCACCCTGCAGCAGTTCGACGGTGAGTGGCGGCTTGGCCGGAACGCGGCCGCGCTCGTGCCGTCGGCAGTTCGAACGCTCATCGACCGTCGTGCCGCGCGACTCCCGGCCCAGACGCGTGCCGCCCTTGGCGACGCGGCGATCCTCGGCCGAAGCTTCAGCCTGCGCGACCTGCGGGCAATCCGGGGTCGGATCGGCGAGGGCGACATCCCGGCTGACGTCGGGGCGCAGCGCCAGCGGGCCGGTTCCGCCGACGGTGTCGATACCCTTGCCGACGACCTCGGGCCCGCCGTCCGGGCGGGCCTTCTGCTGCCACAGGCCCAGGGTGAGCCGGCGGACTATACATTCACCCACGAGCAGGTCCGCCAGTTCGCGGCGGGCCAGCTCTCGGCGGCTCGCCGGCGGCAGGTCCATGCAGCGGTTGTCGACCTGCTCCTGGAGGGTGGCGATCCGGCTCCCGCCGGCCTGCCGATGCTCGCCCAGCATGCCCTCGCCGCCGGCGACACAGCGCGAGCCGCACGGTTTTCGATCGAAGCCGCCGCTGCCGCCCTCTCCTCGAATGCCCCGGAGGAGGCACTGCGGCTGGTCGAGCAGGCGCTTCCGGCCGTCTCGACGCCGGCCGATCGGCAAGTCCTGCTCGCGACCCGCGACGATGCATTGGCCGTCCTCCGCCGGAGCGCGGAGCGCCTCGACGGCCTGACCGAGCTGGCCGCCCTCGCCGAGGCGATGCGCGATCCTGCGGTCGAGCTGGACGTCCAGCTCCGGCGGGCGTCGGCGCTCCGGATGAGCCATGACGAGGAGGCCGCAGCCGAGCTGGCCCGTCGGGTCCGAGCCCGGGCGGCCGACCAGGGCGATGCCGCACTGGAGATCCGGGCGACCATCGAGCTGGGTCAGGCGCTGCTCCGGAGCCCACTGGGAGAGTCGTTCGGCGGCGCCCAGCTCGAGACGGACCTCGACGGTGCCGAGGAGGCCTATCGCCGGACCATCGAGCTCGCCGAGCAGCTCCACGACGAGCGCAGCCTGGCCGCCGCCCTCCGCGAGATCGGGATGATCGACTTCGCACGTGGCCGCGCATGGTTCTCGGGCGAAGTCCTGGGTGGCCGGTCGAACGAGCTGCTCGCGGCGATCGCGGCAGATGCCGATTTCGAGACCTTTATCGTCGGCTCGCCGGTGGGTCCGCAGTTCGTCGAGGCGACGCAGGTCCTCGAGCGGGCACTCGGCATCTTCGAGCGGCTCGGTGATCGGACCGGGGTCATGTCGACGGTCATCGCGATGGCCTATGCGCGCTATGGGCCGGTCATGCACCTGTCGTCCTCGGCGCGGCATCTCGAGGAGATCCGGCGCATGACGAGCCGCCTGTCCGAGCTCGTCACCGAAAGCGAGCGTGCCCGACTGGAGCTCCAGATGCTGTTCGGTGTCCACGTCTACGCCCGGGCCAAGGTCGTGCCCGACCTCGCCCTGTCTCGCGGCGAAGACGCTTACCGCGCGGCGAAGCTCCAGGGCGACCGGAGCATCGAGTTCCTCGCCGCCGGGGGCGTCGCGATGACCCTCCTCGAGCTGGGCGACATCGAGGGGGCCGAGCGCTGGATCGGCCTAGCCGCCCTCGCGGCCTCGATGGCGCCGTCACGGCCTCGCGCCTGCCAGCTCGAGATGTGGCGGGGCATGGCCCGGGCCAGGGCTCGCGATGCGGAAGGCACGCGCGGCCATCTCGAGCGAGCCGTCGCACTGGCAACCGAAGGGGGTCGGGCGTCGGCGCGCTGCGAGGCGCTGGCTCGTCTGGCCATTGAGGTGGCCCGGCTCGCCGGCGCCGCGTCCGATGGTTCGGCGGCCGCCAGCGGCGATACGCCGGACCCGGGGCTCCTGGAGCTCGTCGAGCGGTCTGCGGCCCAGGTGAAGGAGCTGCTGCCGCTGCTGCCGGGGCATGCCCCGTGGGGCGCACAGGCCGACGCGGCGCTCGCCACGGTCGCGTTGGCGCGCGGTGACATCCCAGGCGCCGCGATCGCCGGGGACGCCGCCGTCCAGGCGCTCCAGGCGGGGATGCACGAAGATGTCAGCCTCGAGATCGTGATCCCGGCGGCGCGCGCCTTGTTCGCGGGCGCGCCGCCCGAGGTCCAGGAGTTCGTTCGGGGATTCCTGCAGTCGACGCTGTCCAGGATCGCGCAGGGAACGGCCGACGAGACGATCCGCGTCCGCTGGCTCACCGGGCCGCTCGGACGCGAGCTCGTGGAGCTGACCGGCCCGCTGGGTGCGCCCGCCCTCGCTGGCAGTGAACCCGGATCGGCCGCAGGCGCACCGGCGGCCAGCCTGGATGACGCCGAGCGCCGGCTGCTGCAGCTGCTGACCGAGGGCCGGACGAACGCCGAGATCGCTGCTGAGCTCGACCTTGCCGAGGACGAGGTGGCCCAGCGCCTGGCCCGGTTGCAGGCCCGGTTGGGAACCTCGAGCCGGGCTGAGGCCACCTCGCTGGCCTTCCGCGGGCTCGCCGCGGTGGGATCCCACTGATGGCCATCCGAGCGCGCGTCGACCGCCACAAGTGTGTCGGGGCAGGCAACTGCATCACCCTCGCCCCCACGGCCTTCGACTGGCTCGCGGGCGACTACGGCAAGAGCGACGTCGTCGGAGCCGACAGCGTCGACGAGGAGGTCCTGCGCGCCGCCGCCTTCGCCTGCCCGACCGCCGCCATCGTGCTCGAAGACGTCGCGGAGCTCCTGCCCTGGCAGCTGCGCGGCAAGGCCGGACCGGCCCAGCGGGTCCTGAAGACCTTCATGTTCACCGACATCGTCGGCTCGACGAACCTCGTCGAGATGCTCGGTGACGAGGCCTGGGAAACGATGCTGCGCTGGCACAACACCGCTCTCCGGGAGGTGTTCACGGCGCGCGGCGGCGAGGAGATCTCGACGACCGGCGACGGCTTCTTCGTGAGCTTCGACTCGCCGGACCTGGCCGTGTCGGCCGCGATCGCCATCCAGCGGCGCCTGGCCGAGCAACGGTCGACCCAGGGATTCGCGCCGCAGGTCCGGATCGGGCTGCATGCCTCCGATGCGACCCAAACCGGCGGCGATTTCCACGGCAAGGGCGTCCACGAGGCGGCGCGCATCGCGGCGCTCGGCGGCGCCGGCGAGATCGTCGCGAGCGTGGCGACCGTCGGGGATGCGCACCGGACGTCCGGCCTTCGCAGCGCCACGCTGAAGGGCCTGTCCGAGCCGGTCGACATCGTCACCGTCGAATGGCGCTGAGCTCAGCCGGTTGCTAAGATCGGACCCTCCCGAGCGGGAGTAACTCAGCTGGCAGAGTGTCTGCTTCCCAAGCAGAATGTCGCGGGTTCGAATCCCGTCTCCCGCTCCAGATCCCTCTCCCCTGCCTCGACATCGGGCCCAGCCATGCCTTAGCAGGCGCGGCGATCAAGGTCGCGACATTCTGCGTCCTAGGCAGACCTTTCTACTTCTGCTTCGTCGCCTGCCAGATCCCGGTCAGCGAGATCCCGTTGCTACAGGAGACGGCCGACCAGGTCCCGGACATCGAGGTGCTCGAAATCGCACCCGTGAACTGGACCGGCACTGCGCTGAGAACCCAGCCGAAGGTGACGTTCGATCCGGCGACCGTGCCATTCACCGTTCCAGTCGGGCAGTCCGTGTTGGAGCTCACGACGGTACCGCTGAAGGAGCTGCCGGACTGGACCAGCTTCATCGTGAAGTCGCCCGTGTTCGGGTAGCCGTTGATGGCCCATGTGCCGTTCCAGTTGCCGGTGAGATCCGCCTCGACCTGGCTCGGGCTCGGGGACGCCTTCGGCGTGTGATAGGTCACGTCAATGAGGGCGAAGCCCGACGGGCGCATCACCGTGTTCAGCGTCGGCTCCATGGCCTGGTAGAGCGCCTTGGCGGTTGCGCCGGCCGGCGATCCGGCGGCGTCGCCGAGGAGGATCGACTTGACGACCGCGGCGAGTGGCGCCATCTCGGCCCGGTTGACCCAGCCGCTGACCCAAACCTGCGTCGTGACCGGGTCGCCGTTCTGGGCTGTGTCCTTGCTCTCCGTCGCCGTCGTATAGGTCAGGCTGGCCGCGCCGTTCTCGTCAACCTTTGGGTCGGCCTGGGCCTCCGTCGCATGCGCGCCCAGACCGCTTGCATCCCAGACGACCAACGAGTCCTTGACCGGGATCGACGCCAGCTGGGCGTTGGCCAGCGAGGCGCAATCAGCGACGTCGGTGGCGAAGACGTCCGCGCCCGAAAGGACGGTCAGGTTGACGTCGCCCGTGACCGGATCCTGGCCCTCGACGCCATAGGCGACCGCGGCCGGAGCGGGCACCAGGCTCACCGTCCACGGCCGAGCCAGGCTCGTTGCATAGGTCAGGAGCGCGATCGCCCCGATCGTCCGGCGCAGCAGCCCGGGATTGTTCTTGTATTGCGGAGCGTACTGATCGATGACCTGCTTCAGCCAGGCCGGTGGCTCGGCGGTCGAGTCGACGATGCTGCTGAGTGTCGCCGAGAGATAGGCCGAAACGTCGGCGCAAAGATCCGAGCTGGCAGCCTGCCCAGCCGCCCCGTCGAACGTGGCCCCGCCGGCGCCACGGAACATCACGCTGACGGCTTCCGGGGGTGGGCCCGAGGCCTTGCGGTTGCCGCTGGCATCAGCGAGGAACGCCACCAGGGCGAGCGTCGGGACGACGTTAGCCTTCGGATCGCCCGGCGCCTCCCGGCGGAGCGAGGCAGCCCATGTGGCGGCGGGCGTCCGGGCGGATGCCAGCCAGCCGGCAACGAGGGTGCTGACCGGGCCACCGCCGGCAGCCGCGCTCAGCGCGTCGAGGTCGGCGCCCCGCGTCCCGCCCCCGCCCGCCTGTTCGAGCGCGAGGTTGCGGACCTGCAGGCGAAGGAGGCGGACGAGCGACCTGTCGCCCGTCGGGGTCGAAAGCGGGGCAGTATCTGATGGCCGGACCCGGGTCTCGATCCCCAGGCTGGCGAGATCGTCGATGGCCCGCTGGACGTTCGCCGGGCCGAATGACTCCGTCGCCGATGACGGCCGTGGGGCAGACGCGCCGGCGGAGACCGACGGCGACGAGGCTGAGCCGCAGCCCGCCAACAGGGCCACGAGGAAGCCGCTGACCAGCGTAGTTCGACGACGAGCCCTGGCCATAACGTTGACCTCCGGGAGGGGTTCAGTGGAGCTTCGCGAGGACCGCCTGCGCGACGGCGACCGCGTCGGTCGTGCGGTCGGTGCCCGAGGGATCAAGGATGTCGACGTACAGGCCGCCTTGATCCGCGGAGAGCTTCACCGTGATGTAGGCCTCGTCCGCGCCCGGATGGACCGACCATGCGCCGGCTCCCAGTCCGGGGACCGCTACCGTGCCCGGCGCTGGGATCCCCCCGCCGACGCCGGTGTCGTACGGCGCGAGCGTGACCTGGAGCTGCACTTTGCCATCGAAGAACGTGCATTGCAGCGGAGGGAACTTCTGGCTCTGGGGCGGCGGTGCAGACGGCGTGACCTTGGCCGCCACATCGGTCGCGACGAGGGTGCATACGTCGGTGACCTTGGTGGCCGCATCCACCACAGACGTCTGATCCGTGCCTCCGCCAGGAGCCGACGTATTCGGGGATCCGCCGCCGGCCGCGGCTGACCCGAGCGAGGCCCCGGCCGCGGGGCCGCCTGGGGCAGCCGAGCTGGCCGTAGCGCTGCAGGCGGCTACGGCGAGGGCCATACCGATCATCGTCAACAGGCAAATCGGCGATCGACCATTCATCGTGTTCCTCCCACCACCGTTCGGATTTCGAAACCGGCCACAGCCCGCGCCGACCCGCCTCCTGGCGCGCCGTCGTGAGTCCGACGGTAGGTGGCGGCTCCGAGCCGGGCATCCGTAGAACCACTGAAATTCGGCTCGGAAGGTGGACCACCCAGCGGTTATCATCAATCCACGGAAGACGATGCCCAAACCGTCATTCGAGATCATCGGGCGGGATGCGGAGCGCGCGGCGATCGTGGCGGTCCTCGATCGACCTCGTCCGCTGGCCATGGTGATCGATGGCGAGGCCGGGATCGGCAAGACCACGCTGTGGTCGTTCGCGGTTGAGGCGGCAAATCGGCGTGGCGACCGGGTCTTGGCCTGGCGGGCCAGCACGGCCGAGCGTGAGCTGGCCTTCGGTGCGCTGACCGGACTGCTCGACCGGGAGCTGGGCGCCCTGCTCGAGTTCACGCCTCCGGCTCGCGCTCGAGCACTCGAGATGGCCCTGGGGCGGATCGACCCGGGCGGCCTGGCTCCCGAGCCGAGCCTCGTCGGACTGGCCGTCCTCGATGTCCTGCGGACCGCCGCTGCGCGGACCCCGCTGCTGGTCGCCCTCGACGACGCCCAGTGGTGCGATGCCGCGAGCGCCGCCGCCCTCGCCTTCGCCGCCCGGCGCCTCCGCTCCGAGCCCGTCGCGTTCGTCCTTGCCGTTCGAACCGGCGCGCCGGATTCGAACGCAGTTGAGGTCGAGTCGGCGTTTCCCGAAGCGCAGCGCGAGCGCATCCCGGTCGGTGCGATGACCATCGGCACGCTCGGACGCCTGATCCATGAGCGTGACGGGGTCGCCCATCCGAGGCCACTGCTGCTCCGGATCCACGAAGCGTGCGCCGGCAACCCGTTCGTCGGTCTCGAGATGAGCCGGTCGCTGATCCGTCGTGGCGTTGAACCGGCACCTGGGGAGCCGTTCCCGGTATCACCCGAGGCGGGCCCGCTGGTCCGCGACCACCTGGCGACCCTGAGCAACCCGGCGAGGCGGGCCCTCCTGCTGGTTGCCATGTCGTCGCAGCCGACCCTCGGGCTGATCGAGCAGATCATCGGCGCGGACGCCGGTGCGGCCGTGGACGAAGCGTGCCGCAACGGGATCCTTGTCGCCGATGGCGAACGGCTGCGGCCAGCCCATCCGATGTACGCGTCGACCGTGTACGGCGACACGCCGCCGGGGGAACGGCGTGCCGCTCGGCGGGCCCTGGCCGAGGCGATCGACGACCCACTCGAACGGGCAGTCCAGCGCGCGGCGACCGTCGACCGGCCCGATCCGGCGATCGCCCGCGAGCTGGAAGGCGCTGCCCGGATGTCGGTCCAGCGCGGTGCTCCCGGCGTCGCCGCCGACCTGTTTGCGCGCGCCGCGCGAATGGCTGAACCGGCCGAGGCGACGAGCTTGTGGATGGAAGCCGCAGCGACCCGGCTCCGGGGTGGAGATGCGCACGGCGCGGCCGAGCTCTTGCGCGACCTCCTGCAGAGCATTCCCCGCGGCCGTCGGCGCGCCGGCGTCCTGCTGGCACTGGGCGAGATCGTCTACCTCGACAGCCCGCCGGAGGCCTTGCCATTGCTGTTCGAGGCACTCGAACACACGGACGGCGATCCGCGCCTGGAAGCCGCCGTACACATCCACATCTCCGTCCTCAGCGACGCCGACCCGGCGGCGGGCCTGCGGAGTGCCCTGGCTGCGGTCGGGATCCTCGAGCGTGCCGGCGTGGACGGGCTGGCCGAGAAGAACGATGCCGACCTCCTGGCCTCGGCGCTGTTCGAGCGTGCCTACCACTGGCTGCTCAGTGGCGACCGCCTGGCGTTTGAGGACATCGATCGGGCGATGGGCCTGCTCAGCGGTGCCGGCGACTCGTTCATTGCCAGGTCTGCCCAGGAGCGAGCCGAGAGGGTCCTGTACCACGTCGGCCGGCTGCGCGAGTCGCTCGCGTTGGACGAAGCCGAGTATCGGAGTCTCGTCGCTCGGGGCCAGGTCGGGCTGCTGCCGCCGATCGTCCAGTCGATGTCGGTGCTCGAGCAGCTGCTAGGCGACTGGCCGGCGGCGCGTCGCCATGCCCAGGAGTGCCTCGACCTGGTAGAGCAGGGCGAGGAGGTCTGGCGGGAACGGGCGCAGATGGCCCGTGGCCGGGTGCTTGCCTGGGACGGCGATCTTGATGCCGCTCGAGCGATCGGGATCGAGGGACTGGCCAGGGAGGAGGCGGCGGACGATCGCTGGGAGGCAGTGATCTTCTGTGCGCTGCTTGGATTCGTCGAGCTGTCCGTCCCCGACCCATCGGCCGCCCTCGCCTATCTGACCCGGGCGAACGCTCACGCTGACGCGCTCCGGGTCAACCTGCCCACTGTGTTCCGCTACCTCGGCGACTTCGTCGAAGCCGCGGTCCTGGCAGGAGACCTCGACCGGGCCGAGGCAACCCTGGTCGACCGGCTCGAGGCTCCCGCCGGGCGGATCCCGCAGCCGTGGGTCCTGCACGTATCGGCCCGTGGTCGCGGATTGCTCCTGGCCGCGCGGGGCCAGCCCGACGCAGCGATCCCCTGGTTCGACCGCAGCCTGGAGATCCTCGATGCGATGCCGATGCCGTTCGAACGCGGACGGACACTGCTGGCCCGTGGTCAGGTCCAGCAACGGGCCGGCCGACGCCGATTGGCGCGTTCCGACCTCGAGTCGGCCCGCTCGATCTTCGTCGATCTCGGTGCCGTGGCCTGGGTCAGGCGCACCGACGCTGACCTTGCCCGGATCGGCGGTCGGGCGTCGTCGCGCTGGGAGCTGACCCCGTCGGAACGATCCATTGCCGAGCTCGCCGCTGTCGGCCGATCGAATCGCGAGATCGCGGCAGGGTTGGTGCTCTCGGTCCGGACAGTGGAGAGCCACCTCGGGTCGGCGTATCGCAAGCTCGACGTGCGATCCCGCGTGCAGCTGGCAGCGGCGCTCGCCCAGGCCCCGGACGACCGCGCGCAGTCCTGACGCTCGGGCGGCGGCCAAGGTTCGGTGGTTCCACGGATGCGCCACCCCCAAGCCACTGGCTACGGTGAGCCTCAGCCCGCGGGCCTGGAGGTATTTGTGGCGCTCTACCTCGTCGAGCGGTACCTGCCGTCGATGACGGCCGCTGACCTGCGATCGGCGATCAGCCGGATCGACGAGCAGCCGCACGCCCGGGTCCACCACCTGTGGACCATCCTGGTCGCCGCCGAGGACACCTGCCTGTCGGTGTTCGAAGGGCCCGATGCCGCGGCGGTCACCGAAGCCAACGTGCGCGCCGGCTTCCATCTCGACCGAGTCGTGGAGGTCATCTCAGTCGCCCCTGGTGTACGTTCGCCGACCGCCGAGTAGCACTGGACCGTACGATTTTCTGGAACCCGATGCGGCTCTTGCGTGGCTATGATCGCGTCGTTGGTCCATGAGTTGCGCGGAGGCACGGGATGGGCGAGAAGGGCATGGACGCCAGTGGGATGGGCGGCCAGGTGGCAGCGGGCCCGTACGGGGAGAGCGCCCAGACGGCGGCCATCCCGGAAGGTCAGAACATCGCGCAGGAAATGGGCGGTGAGCTTGACAACCAGGGGCAGCCACCGCCACCGCCTCAATCGTCCGGTCCCGACGCCGGCGAGATCGTCGGCGACATCCTCGATCCGTTGGGCATCCACAAGCTGTTCGAATGAATGCAGGTGAGGTGAACGACCATGGGTGAGAAGGGCATGGAGACGCCGGCGCCGCTGAGATCCGGTGTGGCCGGGGCCGCCGAATCAATGGGCCGCGTGGCGGGCGTGAGTGACATGGCCGCTGTCGCCGCGCCGGGTTCGCTCGCCGGAGGCACGCAGCTGGGCGGGCTGGCGGGCCTTCGACAATCGGTCGGCAACCAGGATGCCGGGCAGAGCAGCTCCGCGATCGGACAGCCTCCCAAGGGCTAGCCTGGGGGGAGCGGGACCCACGGCTCCCACCTCAACATGGCGATCGCGCCGGTCATCCGGCCGACGATCCCGCGTGATCCGGACGCCCGCGTCCGGAGCCTCTTTGCGTCCGTCGCGATCCGGCCAAGGGCGCCGGCGTCGATCGCCGGCCTCGAGCAGGAGTACACGGTCCGGCTGGCGGGCAGCCCGGTCGACTTCCATGACCTGATCGAGCGCGTCGTCCCGAGCACGGCCGTCCGCCGCTTTGCGTTCGACGAGAACGCGCGGATCATGCCCTCCGGGGCGATCTGGACGGTGGACAGCCCCCACGCCGAGATCGCCACGCCGCCCCGTGATCTGCGAGCCGGCATCGCCAGCCGCCTCGCCGGAGACGCCCTCGCCGAACGAGCCGCGCTGCGCCGACGGCTCCCCGCCGGCGCCCGGCTGCACGGCTACTCGACCCACCTCAACGCCTTCGCGACCGACGTCGACGGCTGGGTCCTGGCAAACCGCTTCGCGACGATCTATGCGCCAGCGATCATGCTCGTCGCCGAGCGCCTGGGCTCGCCCGGCCTGCTCGTCCGGCCGCGCTACCAGCGTCTCGAGATCGGCACCGAATTCCTGGAGACGGAGGCCGACCTCGTAACGGCCGGCCTGCTCGTGCTCGCCGGAGTCATCGCGGCGTGGCACGCCTGCCGGGCGACCGAGAGTGGGGCGACCGACGCCGAGCTCGTTTCGGACGCCGGCGGGGCGCCCGAGCCGCCTCCGCTCGATGGGCGACGGCTGCGCGAGACCTGGCAACG
Source organism: uncultured Chloroflexia bacterium (assembly GCA_963735455.1). Lineage (GTDB taxonomy): Bacteria > Chloroflexota > Limnocylindria > Limnocylindrales > CSP1-4 > Palsa-1033. The sequence goes on along the minus strand of CAVTKZ010000004.1, from coordinate 253,590 downwards.
GCCCGGGTTGTTCGTGGCCCGCGACGCCTTCGGCGACGATCTCTACGCTCGTGGCCGGGCAGCCCGGCTGCGACGGGCGGATGGCTCCTGGGAGCCGGCCGGGGAACGCCTCGAGACGACCTGGGCCTATCTCCGGCCGATCGCCACGCGGATCGGGACGCCTGCCGAGCTGGCCCTCGTCGACGCCGTCGTAGCCGGCGACCTGCCGACACCCCTGGACCGCCACGCACCCCAGGATCCGCAGATGGCTCGCCGGCGTCGGGCGCCGGCCCCGCAACCCGATGGCGCGGCGACCCTTCTCGCGACGCGGCAGCGCGGCGATCTCGGGCTGAGCCCTGAGTACCTGACCTGGGACCTCGCCGTCCTGCGCGTCGTCCATCCCCAACGGACCTTCTTCCTGCGCGTGCCGCGCCCGGCGGCAGAGCGCCTGCAGCGGCTGTGGGCCAGAGGCAGCCTCGATGCGCCCCTGGCGACGTTCGCGACCCGCCCCGGCGGCGGGACAGTCGCCCGGCTGGACGAGCCGGCGGCCGGACTGTTCGACGAGGTCGAAGCGCCGGCCGTTGCCGCTGACCGCATGGAGGCCGCCAAGACGAACGCGCCGCCGGGCTCGAAGCGCAAGCGGCGGATGCTCCCGCCGCCGATCCTGGCTCCGGTCCTGCCGCCGCCCCCGGCGACGCTCCCGCCCGTCATCCCGCCGGCCCGGCGCTGGCCGCGCTGGCCGCTGCCGCTGATCGGCCTGATCGTTGTGCTCACGACCGTCCTCGTATGGACCGGCCGGCCGGGCGGCTCAAATCCTTCGAGCAGTCCGGCTCCGTCCGTGCTGCCGTGCGCCACGCTGGTGCTTCCCGGCCAGGTCGCCTCGTGCCCGTCTCCGTCGGCTTCGCCCATCGGATCGCCGGCCGCCAGCTGCCCGCCTGGTTTCGCCCTGTCCAACGGGTGTCCGAACCCGAGCTCGGGTTTCCCGTCGGCCACACCCTGCCCGGTCGGCGTCCCCTGCCAGTCACCGACGGGTAGCCCCGGCCAGTCCCCGGGCGCCAGCCCCTGCCCGGTCGGCGCGGTCTGTGCCTCGCCGAGCCCGCGACCGACGCCTAGCCCGCGACCGACCCCGGCCCCGACGCCCCGCCCGACGCCAACCCCGGACCGGACCGGTCCGGCGATCAGCCGGCTGACCTGGAATCCGGGCACGATCGGGGCGCCCCTGCCGGCCGTGGGGATGTGCGATCCCGCGAGCGGACTCGGCCAGTCCGTCAACATCTCGGTCCTGGTCGTCGATCCTTCGGGCGTGAAGAGCGTCGTCCTGCTTTATAGGCGCGAGGGCGACGCCGCGCCCGTCAGTGTCGCGATGAGCCTGTCGGCCGGCCGCTACCGGGCCACCCTGACGACGGCCAGCAACACGCCGGCGTGGCAACCGGTGAACCTGTCCTACGTCGTCGCCCTCAGCGTCCGGGCAACCGATGCCAAAGGCAACGTGCGCACGACCCCTGCCGTCGCGGGGTTCACCGTCCAGCGCTGCTGATCCACCGAAAGGGTGCTTGTCAGCGTTTGACTTCGCGGAGCTCGAGGTCGCCCATCCCCGCCTGGATAGGACCTTCGTACCCCGGGCGACCAGGACTGTGCCGCCGTGCACCAGGGCGCGGACGCACCACTGAGCATCGAAACAGGACTAATGGGTTAGCCCGAGAGTCCCATGACCCACCTATCGTGGCGAGACCTGCCAGACGAGCAGGCCACCCACCGGGAGCCGTACAGCAGATGCTCGAGTTGGTCGACTACTACGCGATTCTGCAGGTCGACCCCCGGGCCGAGGCCGAGGTGATCCGGGCGGCCCATCGCGCCCTCGCTCGCAAGTACCACCCCGACGTCGCCGGCGGCTCCGAGGCGCGGATGGTCGCGATCAACCAGGCCTGGGCCGTCCTCGGCAGTTCGCGCGACCGCCGGGCGTATGACAAGAGCCGGTCCGCCCTCGCATCGCAGGCGGCAGCCCCGAAGGCCCAGGCGCCCGAGCCGTACATGGCTAATGGCGGGGTCCGACCGCCCGGCCCGCCATCGGGCACCGTCCTGGACTTCGGCCGCTACGCCGGCTGGTCATTCGGCCAGATCGCCCGCCATGATCCCGACTTCCTCGAGTGGCTGGCGCGAGCCCCGATCGGTCGATCGTTCCGAACCGAGATCGAAGCCGTCCTGGCGGCCCGGCCCCGGCCGATGGCCGCGGCGCCGGGCAAGACAGCGCGGTCGCGCTTCGCCCACCGCTGAGGGTCGCCCGAGAATTCGTCCCGGTGGAATTCGAGTTTGCCGGGGAGCTCTGGTACTGGCGCGGCCCGGCGCCGTTCCACTTCATCCGCGTGCCCGAGGACGCCTGCGTCCAGCTGCGAGCCCTGGCCCCGCTGGTGAGCTACGGCTGGGGCATGATCCCGGCCACGATCCGGATCGGCCAGACGGTCTTCGAGACGGCGTTGTGGCCCAAGGATGGGCGCTACGTGGTCCCGATCAAGGACGTCGTCCGGGCCGCCGAAAACCTGGCCCTGGGCGACATCGCCACGGTGGAGCTGACCGTCCGGACCTGACCCGTCGAGACCCCGGCGAAGGTGCCTGGCTAGGTCGCTGCCCCGTCGCCGCTCGGCTGGCGGAGCTCGAGGATCCGGCCGACCACCGGGCCGGCATCGGAGTACTCCTCGCGGTGGACGAGACCGATCTCGGCCAGACCGAGCGGGCCGGCGGCAGCGTCGGTCAGGAACAGGTACGGGCGCGAGCCGACCTGCTCCCGGATCGCGTTCTTGAGCAGGCGATGGGCGATCGTCACGGCCGGGCCGAGCAGGTCGCTCCCGGATCCGACCGACTGGCGGACTGCCTGCCCGCGATGGAGGATGACCTTGAGGTCGAGGTGGGCGACGGCCGGACAGGCCGTGCAGACGTGGTCGTTGGCCGGAATGGCCCTGGTCCGCTTGTCCAGGAATCCCTGGTACATCGCCCGGACCTGGTCGAGGACCGCCTGACCGCGGCCGTCGAGACGGGCCGCCGGGGCCGCGGCGAAGACCGCGTCGCCTTCGAGCTTGACCACGCCGAAATCGGGCTCGACGCCCTGGACGACCGCATCGAGCAGGCCGCCGAGCACGCCGTAGGCGGCCGGGATCCCCGCGCTGAAGTCGACGCCGTGCTCCAGCTCGACGCCGGTCATGAAGCCCGTATAGCCAGTGATGTCGGCCAGCAGCAGATAGCGCTCGCCGGCGGCCGGATCGGCCGACGACGGCAGCTCGGAGCGCCCGGGTTGGTCCATCTGTCCCTCGATCGTGAACCGCTCAACTACCGCCACTACAGTAGCGCTCGATGGACCATCACGACCACGTCCGGCTCCTCCGCGACGGCGTCCACGGCGGCGGCCGGACGTGGGCCGACTTCGGCTCCGGCGAAGGTGCCTTCACCCTCGCCCTGGTCGACCTGCTCGGGTCGGCCGGCTCGATCTATTCGGTCGACCGCAACAAGCGCTCCCTTGACGTCCAACTCCGGGCGCTCCGGGATCGGTTCCCGAACGTGTCTGTCACACCGCTCATTGCCGACTTCAGCCGGCCCCTCGAGCTGCCGCCGCTGGATGGGATCGTGATGGCCAACTCGCTCCACTTCGAGCGCGACAAGCTGCCCGTCCTGAACCTCGTGCGGGGCTACCTCCGGCCCGCCGGCCGGCTGCTCCTGGTCGAGTACGACGCCGACCGGGGCAACCCGTGGGTCCCCTACCCGCTCTCGTTCGACACCTGGGCGAAGCTGGCCGAGGAGGCCGGCTTCCGGGACACGCGGCGACTCGAGTCGGTCCCCAGCCGCTTCCTCGGCTCGATCTACTCGGCGCTCAGCCTGGTGGGACCAAGCAGCGGGGAGACGACGGCCTAGGCCGGCTCGGGATCGTACTCGCGGGGCAGGAACCAGAGCTCCTTGAATGGGGCCGTGACGTGCCAGATCGTCGCCAGGCCCATCGGCAGCGAGGCCAGGTCGCCCGCCTTGAGCTCGAGCGTGGGGCCGCCCGCGATCTCGATCCGGGCAGAACCTTCCAGGACCAGCAGGGACTCGCGTCCGGGCAAGGTCCACGAGACGCTCGGGGGCGCCACTCGATAGCGCGACAGCCCGACGAAGGCATCGGGCCCCTGCACCAGCACATGCATCTCGCCCCCGACCTCGGGATCGGGCTGCCACTCGTCGGTGCTTAGGTTTGACACGAATACGCCGGGGTGAACCTCCATCTCAACCTCCTCCGCCGAGTGTATCGGCCGCCGCGGGCCCCAGGCCATCACCCAGCGAGCCGTTGCCGCGCCTCTGGACCGCGACCGGGCTGCGCTGTACGTTGGGCGCCCAGCGGCGCGGACCGATCTGGACCGGCCGACCTGGAGCAGTGTGGAGGCTGAGATGACCGGTCCCGCGTCCGCGCCTTCGACCGAACCGGTGCCGGCGACGCCGGCGCCACCGATGCCACCCGCGTCACCGCCGCTGGCGACTTCAGCGCCGCAGGGCGGATCGGCGATGGGCGCCGCCATGTCGGGGATGTGGGCCGGCCTGCTGCCCGGCGAGCGACTGGTCGTCCTGGGCGCGGCCCTCATCCTGGTCATCGGCGAATGGCTGCTCGACGCGCTGCTGGCCGGCCACGGCCTGCTGGTCAGCACGCCGATCGCGGCCGCCCAGCTCCTGCTGTTCGTGTTCGTGATGCATTCCCCGCGCCAGATGACCTGGCCGATCCCCTACCCCGTCGTGCTCGCCGCGCTGGCCACCGTGATCGCCGTCCCCGCCGTCTCGGGCCTGCTCGACACCCTGCGGGTGGTCGGGGATGTCGGTTCGCTGGGTGCCGCAACACTGCTCGGCCTGCTCGTCGAGTGGGTCGGGGCGGCACTGGTGGCGGTGGGCGCCTTCCAGGTCTGGGCGTCGAAGTCGTCCTGACCGAGAGCAATCCGCGCCGAACCGCAGGCAATCCGCGTCGATAGGATTGGCGCGTGGACCCGACCAGTGAGCCGAGCAGACCGGTGATCGGAGAGGGCGAGCTGACCTGCCCGCACTGCGGGCAATCCGTGCCCCACCTTCACTTCTGCGTGCGCTGCGGCACGCCGCTCGACGAGACGGCCCGGCGGCACGAGTACGCGGCCCATCCCGGCGAGCCGGTCCAGGCCGTCCGCCTCTTCTCGACGCTCTTCCCACACTTGCCCCGCGATGCGTATGACTCGTTCCGCTATGCCCTGCTGCTGGCCGTGGTCGTCGTGGCCGGGCTGGTCCTGGCCGGCTTCTACCCGCTCGGCCTCGTTGCGGCGGCGGTCGTCGTGCCGGTCCTCTTCGTCCTGTACTTCATCGAGGTCGATCTCTATGACCGGGCGCCACTGACGGTCATCCTGGCGACCGTCACCTGGGGCGGGCTGGTGGGCGCCGGTCTCGGTGTGGCCGGCCGGCTGGCCAGCGGCACGGGCTTGGCCGAGGGAACCGCCAGCCTGATGGGCGGCGTCCCGGCCGGCGTCGGGCTGGCCCTCCTGGGCGCCGCCCTGGCCGCCCTCGGGCCCCTGGCCCTTCTCCGCCATCGGGCATTCAACGACGTCCTGGATGGGGCCATGTTCGGGGCGATCTCGGGGGCCGTGTACGCCAGCACGTTCGCCATCGTGCGCTCGAGCGACCTGCTGGGCGCCGGCCTGCGACCCGGCGGTGATCCCCTACCTTGGCTCGTCCGCCTGGCGACCCTGGGCCTTGCCCAGCCCATCCTGCTGGCGACCGTGATCGGCTCGGTCTGCGCCGCCTTCTGGCTGCGCTATCGGGCGCCGGTCAGCGACCGGAGCGCGCTGGGCTGGCTCGGGGTGCCGGCGGCGGCCCTCGTCGCCGGCGCGGTCCTGATCGCGTTGAGCGCCGCGGCCCGAGTCGTCTTCCCGCTCCTCGGCGGCTTCGTGGCGACCGGCATCGTCGCGGCGCTCGGCCTGCTCTGGCTGCGGGCGGCGATCCACCTCGGCCTGCTCGAGGAAGCCAACGAGTCGGGCATTGGCCCACCGACCCGCTGCGCCAACTGCGGCCGGATGACCCCCGGCCATACGTTCTGCGGCTGGTGCGGAATCTCGCTCCAGGCGCTGCCCCGCTCGTCGCGCCCGGCGGCCGCCGAAGGCCCGGGCGAATCGCCGGCGACGCCGCCCGACGCCCCGCCAAACGCGCCGCCCGGCACGCCGCACGACGCTCCAGAGCCGGCCCCATGAGCGACTGGATGGCCCGGGCCGATCCCCAGGGCGGGCTGGCCGGCCCACGGCCGCGGTCGCACAGCCCGCTGCTGCGCTTCGGCGTGATCCTGGTCATCGTCCTCGTCCTCGTCGTGCTGATCGTGAGCGCCTTCGCGCCGGCAGCGCCACCGGCATCCTGCCCGGCCGCCCCGGCGCCGTGCAGCGTCCCGCCCAAGCCACCCGGAGCTGGCTCAGGCACGGGCGGCGGCGGCCAGTCCGGCAACGCCTCCCAGGAGCTCGTCGTGGGCACCGCCTGGACGAGCTCGCAGTTCGGCTTCTCGTTCCACTACGACTCCGAGACGTGGCAGGTGGCCGAGGACGACCCCGACTTGCTCCAGCTCAAGTCGCCGTCCGATCCCAATGCCGATCGCGAGGACTGGGTGATCGTCCAGGGAGCGTCGAGCTCGAGCAGCACGCCCGACCAGATGATCGCCGCCCGCGTCGCCTCGCTCCAGCAGTCGGTGCCCGACCTGGCCGCCGACAGCGGCTCCTACTACCAGGTCAAGGGCGCCGAGATCGGCGAGGTGCCCGGGATCGCGGCGGTCTACGTCGGGACCCTCGACGACACCGACGGCACACCGGTCGCCCCGGTCCGTTACTCGATCATCGCCGCGACGCACGGCAACCTGAGCGTGGCGATCACGGTCCGGACGCTGGACCCCGATGCGATCGCCGACCATGGGCCACCGGCCATCACCTGGCACATGCTCTCGCGCCAGCTCGTCGACCCGATCCTCGAGGACTTCCGATGGCCGGCCGGCTGAGCCGGGCGGGCGCCGATCCGGGAGCCCGTTTCCGCGTCCGCCTGTCCGCGGCCGCGGTCGTCCTGCTCCTCGGCGCGCTGACCGTGATCTCGCCCGGATCCGAGGCCGCCATGGCCGCGGCGGCGCCGGCACCGGCCGCGGCCCACCTCGCGCCGCCGGGCGAGATCGTCGTGTTCGACGCCGACCTGGTGATGCCCGGAGCGGGCCAGATCCAGGCCGCCGCCGCGGCGATCACGGATCCGGCCAGCCCGGCCTACCGCCAGTACCTCTCGGCCGCTGCCTTCGGGGCCCGGTTTGGCCTGCCCAGCGAGCAGATCTCCGCGGCCGCCGCGTGGCTGGCCGGCCGCGGCTTCCAGGTGGTCAGCCGGCCCGCGAACCGGAGCTACCTCGGCCTGCGCGCCACCGCCAGCCAGCTCCAGGCGACGTTCGGGGTCGGGCTCCTGGACCTGCGCGACGCGACGGGCGTCGCCTACCACCTGCCGCTCGGGACCGCGGTCGTGCCCCCGGAGCTGCGGCCGTACGTCCGGGCGATCAGCGGCCTCGACACCTCGCCGGCGTCGCGACCGGAACCGCGCTTCGGGCCGGCCAACGGCCTCCACCCGGCGGACCTGGCCAAGGCCTACGGGATCGAGGCCCTCCACGCCCAGGGCCTCGACGGCAGCGGCCAGTCGGTCGCCGTCGTGTCGTTCGACACCTTCGACCCGCGCGACATCGCCGACTTCGACCAGGCCACCGGGGTCAGCGGGCCGGCCGTCCAGGGCGTCCGCCTGGCGGGCGCGCCGAAGAAGCCGGGCGACGGCCAGGACGAGGTCTCGCTCGACCTCGAGACGATCCGGGCGATCGCGCCGAAGGCCCAGATCTACGACTACGAGGCGCCCCAGAGCGCCAACTGGAGCGACGTGATCAACCGGATCGTCGAGGACGCCAAGGTCCAGATCGTGTCGATCAGCTGGGGCCGCTGCGAGCCGTTCGCCAACCCGTCCGCGGGCGACCCGGACGACGTCGCGCTGGCCAGTGCCGAGATGGCCGGCCTGAGCATCTTCGTGTCGAGCGGCGACAACGGCGCCTACGACTGCCTCGAGGAGAGCAGCGGCCTCCAGCGCGACTTCACCGTGGCCGCCGACTACCCGGCGGTCAGCCCCCACGTGATCGCGGTCGGCGGGACGTACCTCTCGATCCACCAGGACGGCTCGTACCTGGGCGAGGTGGCCTGGCAGGATCCGCTCGGCCAGGCCGGCTCGGGCGGCGGGCTGAGCACGATCTTCCGGCAGCCCAGCTGGCAGGTCGGACCGGGCGTGGCCAATCCCCAGTCGACCGGCAAGCGCCAGGTGCCCGACGTGGCCGGCCCGGCAGATCCGGCGAGCGGGATGTTCGTCGTCTCGAACGGCGAGGGCGAGGTGGTCGGCGGAACGAGCGCGGCGACGCCGTTCTGGGCCGGCTCGATGGTCCTCGCCCAGGAGCTGGCCGCCAAGGACGGGATCGCCAAGCTGGGCTTCCTCGATCCGGTCCTCTATGCGCTGGCCGCGGGGCAGGCCGAGGGCAGCCTGTTCCACGACGTCACGGCCGGGGCCAACCTGCTCTATCCCGCCGCCACCGGCTGGGACTACGCTACCGGCTGGGGCAGCCCCAGGCTCGATGCCCTGGTCCCGGCCATCGTGGCCTACGTGCGCGACCATCCCCACTGAGGTACTCGCGTGGAGCGAACCCGGCGCGGACTCGAAGAGACGACGGCAGGCCGGAACCGGCGCACGCCAGCTCCGGCCCGCCAGTCACGTTCGCTGAGCGACGAGATCCTCGACCTCCAGTCGACGGCCGGCAACCGGAGCGTGGCCTCGGTGATCGGCGATGCGGCCGTCCAACGGGACGCGAAGCCCGCCGCGGCCAGGAACGACGGTGGCGTGCTGACCTTCGATTCCGGGGAGGTGATCCCGCTCCAGACGGTGACCTGGTCGGCCACCCAGAAGATCGCCCGCGACACCGAAGGCCAGTCGCGCTTCCCGACGAGCACGATCCCGACGAGGCTCGAGTTCGGGGACCTGGAGATCACCCGGCTGCGCGATGCGAACTCCCCGCGGGCCGACGAGATCCTCGATGCCAAGGTGCATGACCACGCGACCCTGACCTTGAACCAGGCTTCGGCCGATGGCGGCCTGCCGGCCGAGAAGTTCGAGCTCCAGCAGGTCGGCATCAAGGAGATCAAGCGGGCCAGGGAGACCGGGGAGACGAAGGGCGAGGACCTGACCGAGCAGATCTCGGTGTATGTCGGGCATCTGTCGATTGCCGGCCAGGTCAAGGACGATTCGAAGGCGACCAAAGCCCAGGCGGTGGCCTACCTCGACGTGCATGGCGGGCACCGCACGCCGGTCCTGGCCTGGGAGCCGAGCCCGGTCAAGGGGCGCAAGACGGACGTGGACGAGGGCTCCCTCGGCCGTCGGGTCGTGGTCGTGGACCCGCTGTTCACGGTCACGCTCCAGATCCCTGCCGGCGAGGGCCTCAATGGCCTGGCCGCGATGCTCGACGGCGGCCGGCATTTCGATGCGACCCTGACGCCCAACGACGGCCGGTCCGTCCTGGACGTGGAACAGGCCCTCGTCGAGGAGATCAAGAGCTCGGCGCTCGGCCCGGGCGTGGTCGAGGTGAAGCTCGTCGCCGAGACCAACCGCGTGCACCGGATGCCATGACCCGCCGGCGGGCCATTGCCGCGATCACCATCCTCGGGATCGTCGCCGTCGGCCTGTTCGTCGCCCGCCAGGTCCAGCCCCGGCCGTCCAGTGCGGCTGCCGCCAACGCCGGGCCGCCGAGAGCGACCTCGAGTCCGCCTGGCGCCGCCTCGCCGAGCCCGGGCATCGGATCGCCCGCCTCGCCGGTTTCATCGCCGTCGCCGGTTCCGTCGGCGGTGCCCGAGGTGGCGATCGTCCCGATCGTCGGCTACTGGTCGACCGAGCGCACGGTCACGACCGCCGAGCTGCGCCTGGCCCTCAGCGGCCAGGACCCAGCGTTCAAGCGCGTCGTCGTCGCCGAGCCGGACCTCCAGGCGATCGCCGCGGCCCTCGGCGTGCCCGCGGCCCCGGCCGTCCAGCAGGTCAGCCCGAGTGCGCTGATCGCGGCCGTCCAGGGCACGACCGAACGTGCTCGGCCTGATCCGGGCCGATGCCGTCCAGCCCGCGATCCGGGCGCTGGGGATCGACGGCCGGGTCCTGTTCGGCGACGCCCGGGTCCGGACGATGGCCGAGTGGGCCCTGACGATCCCGACCTCGGCCGACTCGGCCGTCGTCTTCGACCCCAGCGCGACCTGGACGGTCGTGGCGGCCGGCGACGTGATGAACGATCGAGCCGTCTATCAGCAGGCGGTCCTGCTCCACCACGGGCCGGACTTCCCGTGGAGCGGCGGCACGGCCAGGATCGTCGACCGGTCGTGCTGCGTCGCCGGTGCCACGACCGTGCGAGCCGTCGCCAGCGGCAACGCCGGAGCGGTCGCGGCGCTGTTCCGCGATGCCGACCTGGCCCTCGTCAACCACGAGGGCCCGACGCCCAACAACTTCGCCTACCACCCGCTCACGTTCCCGTCCCGGCTGACCTTCTCGTTCGACCCGGCGCTCGAGGCCGGGATCCACGACGCCGGCGTCGATGTCGTCTCGCTGGCCAACAACCACATCCGGAACTACGGCTCGCTGGGCGTGACCCAGACGATCGCCAACGTCAAGGCGGCGGGCCTGACGCCGGTCGGCGCCGGGCCGAACCTCGCCGCGGCCAATGCGCCGGCCTGGTTCACGGTCGACGGCGTCCGGGTCGCGATCCTCGCCTTCGATGCGATCGACGTCGGCAGCAACGGCGCGACGACCAGCCGGCCGGGCGCCGCCCCGCTCGACCTGGCCCGGGCCCGGGCGGACATCAAGGCGGCCCGGGCGGCCGGTGCCCAGGTCGTCATCGTGGTCCCCCACTGGGGCGTCGAGTACACCGCCACGGCAACCGCCAGCCAGCGAGCCGACGCCGCGGCGCTGATCGCCGACGGTGCCGACGTGATCCTCGGCTCCCATCCCCACTGGGCCGGGGCGCTGGAGGCGATCGGCAAGGGCGTCGTGGTCTACTCGATGGGCGACTTCATCTTCGACCTGCCCCGCACGGAGCAGACCGACGAGGGCCTGATCGTCGAGCTGACCTTCGCTGGCAGCCGCCTGGCCCAGGTCGACATCCACCCGACGATCGAGCTCGAGCGCTCCCAGCCGAACCTGCTCGACCCGGCCGATGGCCAGGTGATCCTCGAGCGAATCCGGACCGTCTCCCGAGGATTCCTGCACTGGTAGGAGGGTCCCGGCCCAGTACTTCCGGGCCCGGCAGCCGCACTGCCCAGATCCGCCCCGCTTGCCACCGATCGCCTCCGGACGGCCGCCGGGCCCGGCGTTATCCGGTGCGTCCAGGCACGAAATGCATGGTCATTCCGATTGGGACGTGTTAGTACTTCTGCCTCATCTCCTCGAAGAGCTGCCGGCATCCTTATTCGGCAGACGCGGGGGCAATCGGAAGGACTGGGTGCCGCAATGGTTCGAACCATCATCAAGAGATTTGCCAGCGCGACCGAGGGCCAGGGGCTCGCTGAGTACGCGCTGATCCTCGCCCTGGTCGCGATCATCGCGATCGTCGCCCTGCTGTTCCTTGGTTCCCAGGTCAGCGGCATCCTGAGCGACGTCGGCAACTCGGTCTAACACTCGCACGTCGTAGCGCGAAGAGCCCCCTCGGGCGAGGGGGCTCTTTCGATTCCCGGGGCACGTACTGGAAAGAAACGGTAGGAATCTGGTGAGGTCTGATGTACTTTGCGCATCTTCGCGTTGATAGCCGATCTTCATTCATTCTTCGGCAGGCGCGATCGATAGTCGGAGGACTCGGCCTCATGAATCGGACGTTATCCCGCGCCACGAATGGCCAGGGGCTGGCGGAATACGCGCTCATCCTGGCCCTGATCGCGATCATCGCGATCGTTGCCCTGCTGTTCCTCGGTTCGCAGGTCAGCGCGATCCTGAGCAACGTCGGCAATTCGGTCTAACCGGCCGCACAGACGGAAAAGGAGCCTCCTCACTCGAGGGGGCTCCTTTCATGTCCGGTGTCGGACGCGGCGCTAGCGGAGCAACCCGAAGAACAGGTTGGATCCCGCGCCGATCAAGCCGATCCCGACGAGCAACGCGGCCGAGGGCAGGACCAGGCTCGGGAAGCGGCGCTCGATGCGAAGCACGACGAGGAGCATCGCGGTCACGGCCGCGGCCTTCAGGAGGGCTGGGCCGAGCGGGCCCTGGAGCTCGTAGAGGGAACGGGCCAGGGGGTTGCTCTCGGCGCCGATGCCCACCCGGGCGACCGCCGGCACGAACGTGACCAGGTCGAGGATCTGGGCCGACGCGACCACCGCGAGCAGGACCAGTGACCGATTCGGGAGGGTCCGAAGCGATGGGCGGGCGGTCCGGTCGAAGCTGGTGGTCACGAGGTCAAGGATCGGCTGCGCCAGCTGGCCCGTCCGTAGGACTTCCGTCAGCCCCGGTCCGCGTCGAGTACTGCCCCAAACTACTCCTCTCCGGGCTGTGGCACGATGGCCGGGCGATGAGCCAGCGGCCGGGATCGAGCTCGAGGAAGACGCAGCGGCTCGTCCTGGTCGGCGCGGGCTGGATCAGCGGCCACCACCTGGCCGCCCTCGATCGGCTCGACCGGACTGACCTCGTCGGCGTGGCCGCCGGCCGCCTCGAGACGGCCGAGGCCGTGGCCGGACCGCGGGCTGCAGCCGCCTACGCCGGCGCCGATCTCGAGCGGATGCTCGACGAGCAGCGGCCATCGATCGCGCTCGTCGCGGTCCCGCCGGCAATGGCGGTCACCACCCTCGAGCCGCTGGTCGAGCGGGGGATCCCGTTCTTGACCGAGAAGCCCCTGGCGGCGACGGATGGGGCCGGTCCGGCCCGGATCGCAGTGGCGGTCGCCGAGCGCGGGCTCGTCGCGGCCGTCGGCTACCACCTGCGCGGCCTCGAGGCGCTGACCGAGGTGCGGGCGCTGCTGGCCGCGAACCCGGCCCACGCCTTCAGCGCCCGCTGGTTCTGCCCAACCCCGCCGCCGGCGTGGTGGCGCGCCGAGGCGACCGGCGGCGGCCAGGTGATCGAGCAGGTGACCCACTTCTACGACCTGGCCCGCCTGCTCGTCGGCGAAGCGACGGTCGTGGGGGCGGCCTCCACCCAGCAGGTCCCGTTCGTGCCCGCCGGGGTTGACCTCGTCGATGCCACGAGCGCGGTCCTGCGCTTCGAGTCGGGCGCCGTCGGCAGCTTCGCCAACAGCCGCCGGCTGGCGTCGTCGGTCGTCGAGGTCGAGCTGGCCTGCGCCGGCCTGCTGATCACGATCCGCAAGCTCGAGCCGCTCCAGACGAGCTGGCAGGTGTCCTTCGACGACGGGCAGGCCGTCCGGGTCGTGCCGCCGGGCCGCGACCCGTATGAGGTCCAGGCCGAGGCCTTCCTCGACGCGGTCGAGGCCGGCGATCCGAGCCTGGTCCTGTCGACCTACGGCGATGCCCTCAAGACCGACCGGCTGACTCGGGCCGTCGTCGCCGCGACCGGCCGCCCGGGCTAGGGACCCGAACGTGTAGCCTTGGAAGGCCGCATTCGTGCCTGGTCTGGACCCCGCGATGGATCGTCTCGCTGATGGCGTGGAGCTGCTCGACGGCCCGCTCGATGACCCCGACGCGCTGGCCGCGAACCTCCGAGACCTGGCCTGGATCAACCGCCATCTCGGCGGGATCGGCCTGAGCCGGCGGGCGTTCGAGGCCCTCGTCCGCGACCACCCGCGTCGGCTCACCCTGCTCGACGTCGGGACCGGCGCGGGCGATATCCCCGCGGCACTCCAGGCGGGCGAGGCCTCGCGCGGTCGGCAGCTGGACGTGACCGCGCTCGACAGCCGACCCGAGGTGGTCGCGGCGGCGCTGGCCAACGCACCCGAGCTCGCCGAGCGACCGCACTTCGCGTTCGCCGTGGGCGATGGCCGGTCCCTGCCCGGGCCCGACGCGAGCCAGGACGTCGTCCACGCCTCGATGGTCCTCCACCACCTGGGGCCGGGCGAGGCGGTGGCCCTCCTCCGGGAAATGGCCCGGGTGGCCTCGATCGGGATCGTCGTCAACGACCTGGCCCGCGGCCGGCTCTTCTGGCTGGGCGCCTGGCTCCTGTCGCACACGGCCGCTCGCAGCCGGCTGACCCGGACCGACGCCTCGCTCTCGGTCCGGCGGGCGTACACCCGCAGGGAGATGCGCTGGCTGCTGGGCCAGGCCGGCCTGCGGCCGGTGTTCACGATCGAAGGCTTCTTCGGCCACCGCTACGCGATCGCGGCGGTCCGCGAGCCGGCGTCGTGACGATCGACGTCGCGATCGTCGGCGGTGGCCTGGCCGGGGCGGCGCTCGCGACCCACCTCGGCCGGGCCGGCCGGGAGGTCGTGATCTTCGAACGGGCGCCGGACTGGCGCTGGCGTGCCGGCGGCGTGTTCACCTCGCCGGCCACGGTGGCTGCCCTGCGCCGGCTGGGGCTCGATGACGCGGCCGTCGACCGGGTGGCCCGCCCGCTGCCCGCGATGCGGGTCGAGACACCGCGGGGCACGACGTTCCGGCTGACGTATGGCGACGATGGCTCGCTGACGGCGCCGGCGGTCGGCCTCGACCGGGCCACCCTCGACCCGCTCCTGCTCGAGCTGGCCGCGACAGCCGGCGCCGATGTTCGGGCCGGGGTGACCGTCACGGGTGTCGCCCGGCCGGCCGGGACGAGCGGCCATTTCGAGCTCGCCCTGAGCGGCCCCGAGGCCGACACGGGCTCCGAGCTGGCCCGGGTGGTCATCGGCGCGGACGGGATCCGGTCGCAGGTCGCCCGATCGATGGACGTCGCCCGGCCGGCCCGCTTCGCCGCCCGGACCGCCCTGACCTACCACCTGGCCGACCCGTCGCCCGACCTGCCGCGCGACGCCCGGATGCGGATCCTGCCCGACGGCTACGTCGGGATCGCGCCCGTGCCCCGGGGCCGGGTGAATGTCGGGATCGTCCTCGGTCGGAGCTGGCGGGCAGCGCTCCATGCCGATGGCGCCGACCGGCTGGCCGCGCGGATCGTGGACGAGATCCCGGCGACGGCCGACGACCCGGCGACCTGGCGGGCGGGCCAGCCGATGGACACGGTCGAAGGCGCCTCCCCGGTCGGCCATCGGGTCTCGGCAACCGCCGGGCCGGGCTGGTTCCTGGTCGGCGACGCGGCCGGCTTCCTGGACCCGTTCACCGGCGAGGGGATCCACCGGGCCCTGGTCTCGGCCGAGCTGGCCGCCGACGCGATCGACGGCCTGCGTTCCGGTCGCAGGAATGCCGAGGCCGCGGCGGAGGCCTATGAGCACGCCTTGCGGGTCCGCTTCCGGGCCAAGGACTGGGTCAGCTCGCTCGTCCAGCTCTTCCTTGGCCGGCCAGCCCTCTTCGAATACGCCGCGCGCCGGCTCGCCGCCCGGAGCGGTCCGCGGGAGCGGATGGGCCTGGTCATGGGCGACCTGGTCCGGGCCGAGCGCGGGCTCGATCCGCGCTTCCTCGCGGCACTCCTGCGGCCATGAGGGCCTGACGTGGATTCGACCGTATCGATCGAGATCGCCGCCCCGTCGCAGGCCGTGTTCGACCTGGCCCGGGACATTCGACGCTGGCCGCGGCTGCTGCCCCACTACCTGAGCGTGCGGCCAGTCGCCGGCCTTGACCGCGGCGGGGTCGGCCATCGGCCAGTCTTGCGGATGGTCGCCGTCCGTCCTTCGTTCGGGCTGCGCGGCGTCGGCCTGCCGGTCGCCTGGCGGGCCAGGACCTGGTCCGAGCCCGATACCCTCCGGCTGCGCTTCCAGCACCTGGGCGGGGTGACCGCCGGGATGGACGTGACCTGGCGGATCGAGGCGACCCCGACGGGCTGCCGGGTCGCGATCGAGCATGCCTTCCGGCGGCGGTTGCCGATCCCGATCGTGGGCAGCCTCCTGGGCGACGACGGCCTGCCGCGCTTCGTCGATCGGTTCTTCACCCGGCCGATCGCCCGGCAGACCCTGGCCACGTTCAAGGCGCTGGCCGAGGCGGGTGGCACGCCCGCGGCGCGTGTCACGCCGGCGGGGAGTGGCACGTCCGATTCGGCCGCCGGGACGTACTCCAAGGCGTGACGCCTGCGCAAGGCTCCCGAACCGACTCGCCGCGCCGGGTGTGGATCACCGGGATCGGCCTGATCACGGCCGTCGGGAGCGGGCTGCCCGCCTTCCGAGCCGGTCTCCGGGCCGGCTGCTCGCCGATCAAGCGGATCGACCGCTTCGATCCGAGCGCCTTCCGCTCCCAGGTCGCGGCCCAGGTCGACGATTTCGAGCCGCTCGACCACATGGAGCCGAAGACCGCCCGCCAGCTCGATCGGTTCAGCCAGTTCGGCCTGGCCACCGGCCGGATGGCCCTGGCCGACGCCCGCCTGGTGCCCGGCGAGGATCGGGCGGCGAGCGCGGAACGGACGGGGATCTACCTGGGCAGCGCCCTGGGCGGGATCGTCTACGCCGAGGAGCAACACGAGCGCTACCTCGAGCGCGGGATCCGCTCGGTCAGCCCGACCCTCGCCCTGGCCGTCTTCGGCGGCGCCGCACCGGCCAACCTGGGGATCGCCCTCGGGGTTCACGGCCCGATCCTGTCGACCGCGAACTCGTGCGCGTCGAGCACCGTCGCGATCGGCGAGGCGCTCGGCGCGATCCGGGCCGGCGAGATCGATGCGGCGATTGCCGGCGGCGCCGAGGTGCCCTTGAGCCCGCTCGCGTTCGGGGCGTTCGACATCATCCGGGCGCTCTCATCGCGCAATGACGACCCGGCCGGGGCCGCCCGCCCGTTCGACCACGGCCGCGACGGCTTCGTGATGGGCGAGGGCGCGGCGCTGCTCGTCCTCGAGGCGGCGGACGTCGCCCAGGCACGTGGCGCCGAGCCGTACGCCGAATTGCTCGGCTACGGCGCCACCTCCGACGCGTTCCACATGGTCCAGCCCCGGCCCGATGGCTCGCAGGCCGGCCGGGCGGCGACGATCGCCCTGGCCGATGCCCGCGTCGGGCCGGACGAGATCGACTACGTCAACGCCCACGCCTCGTCAACGCCGCTCGGCGACCTGGCCGAGGCGCGGGCGATCGGCCTGGCCCTCGGTGATCGAGCGCAACAGATCCCGGTCAGCGGCACGAAGGCGCTCTATGGCCACCCCCTCGGGGCGTCGGGCGGGATCGAGGCGGCGATCTGCGCCCTGGCGATCCGCGACGGCTGGGTACCGGCCTCGGTCGGCCTGCACGAGCCCGATCCAGAGATCGACGCGTTACTGCCGGGGCTCCTGCGCGAAGGACGCGCCGGCCGCTACGAGCGGATCCTGTCCACGTCCTTCGGTTTCGGCGGCCTGAACGCCGCCCTCATCCTGGGCGCCGCCTAGCCGCTCGCGTCGAGCCGGGCGTCGGCGATCGTCGGCTCGAACAGCTCGATCGGGTTACCCGATGGATCCTCGATCAGGACCTGCTTGCCACCGACGCCGGTGACCAGCTCGTTGCGGAAGTGGACGCCTCCGGCCCGGAGCGTCTCGATCATCGTCTCGAGATCCGCAACCTCGAGCGAGAACCGATTCCAGCCGCCCGGCTCGGGCAGCCGCCCGTCGGGCATCGCCTGGCCGCCGCCCGGACCACCGCCGGGCCGGCTGAGGACCAGGCGCAGGTCGCCGCGGGAGAGCATCGCGAACGATGGTGCCGCATGCATGTCCTCGTGGAAGCCGAGGCGATCGCGGTAGAAGGCGATCGCCGCCTCGACGTCATGGACGATGTAGCGGACGCTAACGGTCGGCATTCGACTCTCCTCGGAGCTGCGGGATCACCCGCTCGGCAAGGTGGCGAAGGAGCGGCATCTGGACCGCTGAAGGCGCTGTCGTCGAGAAGTCGGTGAAGCCCAGGGCCCGGTGGGTCCTCACGAAATCGAGGTAGGCACCTTCGTCCTGGAGCGCCGACTCCGACTTGGCCCACGTTGAGCGACGGATCTCGGCGGGGTCCCGGCCGATCGCCCGGCAGGCGTCGTCGAGGTAGCGGATCCGCTCGGCGAGCTCGGTCTGGACGCCGTCAGTGGCCGTGTCGGGGATCGCCGCGAACGTGTCCCACTGGTCGGCGTAGGCGGCGGCCAGGCGGAGCATCCGCGGCCGGTGGGCGGCGATCAGGATCGGGATCCCCGGCGCCTGGATCGGGCGCGGCTCGAGCGGCGCGTCGTCGAGCTGGTAGTAGCGGCCGGCGTAGGTCGTCCGCTCGTGGGCCATCAGCAGGCTGATCAAC
This sequence comes from uncultured Chloroflexia bacterium, assembly GCA_963735455.1. Taxonomy (GTDB): domain Bacteria; phylum Chloroflexota; class Limnocylindria; order Limnocylindrales; family CSP1-4; genus Palsa-1033. Next base: position 235,286 of record CAVTKZ010000004.1, on the reverse strand, counting down.
TCGACGGCCTCGGCGAAGCGATCGACCCGCTCGGCCGGTTCGGGCAGCGGGATCCCATAGCGGCGGTGCTCATCGGCATGCCAGCCCGCACCCAGGCCCAGGACCAGCCGGCCGTTGCTGATGTGGTCCACGTTGACCGCGGCCTTGAGCAGGACCGCCGGATGACGAAAGGTGTTGCTGCTGACCAGGATCCCCAGCCGGATCCGCGACGTCCGGGCGGCAAGGGCGGCAAGGAGGGTCCACGACTCGAGCATCGGGGTGCTCGGCGGCCCGTCAGTGTCGACGAGGTGGTCGACCAGCCAGGCATGGTCGAAGCCGAGGTCCTCGGCCATCGCGAACTCGTCGTAGACCTGGGCCAGCGACTTGTTGGCCTGGCTGAGGAAGAGGCCGAAGCGGGGCGCGGAGGAGGCGTTCACCCTCGAACTCTAGCGTCGAGCTCGAGCGGAGGCGCCTCCCCGCTGGGCTGCCGGGGAGGCTAGGCGCCGGCCCCGATCGGATCACGTCGGAAGATTCCGAGGATCCACAGGACGATGGCTTCGACGACGGTCCAGCCGATCAGGGCCACGACCGCAGCCACGTCGAGCAGCGAGCCGCCGGCGTGCAGGGCGTCGGTCTTGAGGATGCCCTCAAACGGGCCGACGAAGACCTGGCTGATATTGAGGATCCCCGACACGATCCCGTTGCCGGTTCGTGCGTCGACGAGCAGGAGCACGATCCGCAGCCCGATCACGAGCTGGATCAGCCCGAAGATCAGCACGATGATCCGCCGGGCGAGCTCGCTGCCGTTGGGCGTGGCGGTGACCCGCCGAGTCTGGACCGATGAGCTCACGACCGGCTGGCCAACGGCGGCCGGATCCTGGGTCTGGGTACTGACGCTGCGTTGTTCGTCCTGGATGGTCATCTGGTTAGTTCTCCCGAGGCGGGGCCGGCAAGCCGGACCTCCGCGAAAGCCCGATCCCCGGGCTGGGACGTCGACCTCGGGGAGCGACGTTCGATCAATCTGGCCGCGCTGCGATCGCGGTCGTGTCAACGCCTGCGACCAGGACACTGCAATCGCGTTGCAGCTGGGATCCGACGCAGGCGGACGTCGAGGCGAGTCTGCCGGGCAGGCGTCCCTGCGTCATGACAGGCCCGTCATGTTCCAACGATCGTGTCGAAAGGTCCGAATGGCACTGGCGGCCGGGCACGTCGCGACCGAGGCTGAACGCAACGCGAAAGGGAGTGGTCGCCATGAAGGCCGTCGTCGTGTACGAGTCGCACTGGGGGAATACCGCCGAGATCGCCCACGCCGTGGCCGAGGGGATCGGCCCCGAGGCGACCGTCCTGACCACCGAAGAGGCGTCGCCCGCTGCGCTGGCCGGTGCCGACCTGCTCGTCGTCGGTGCGCCGGTGATCGCCTTCGGCCTACCCGGCCCGCGGGCCGAGGACCTGGTCGCGGCCACCGCGAACGAGGCACCGACCCCGCCATCGATGATCAATCCCGCCATGTTCTGGTGGCTGGCCGAGATGCCCCAGGGCAGCGGCCAGGCCGCCGCGTTCGAGACCCACGTCCGCTGGACACCGGGCGGCGCGACCGGGGCAATCGAGCGCGGCCTCGCCCGGAAGGGCTATCACCTCACCGCCGATGCCGGCAAATTCGTGGTCAAGGGCCGCTACGGCCCGTTGCGCGACGGCGAGCTGGATCGCGCTCGCGCCTGGGGCAGCGGGCTCCGGCCGCGCTTCGGCAAGCGCTGAGTCGCCCAGGGCTGGGCGGCTCGAGGCCGGTCGCCCAGAGCGCGGTCAGTAGCCGTCCACGACCTCGTTGATCAGGGGCTCACCGCGAGCCAGCCGGCCGACCTGCTCGTAGATCAGCTGCCAGGCCCGCTCGTCTTCGCGCTGGACGTCGCTCGCGACATGGGGCGTGATCAGGGCGTCCGGCGCGGACCACAGCGGATGGCCGTCGGGCAGCGGCTCGGGCTCGGTCACGTCGAGGGCGACGCGGATCCGACCCGCCAGGACGGCGTTGGTCAGTCCCTCGGTGTCGACGATCCGGCCGCGGGAGGCGTTGACGAGCAGCGCACCGGGCTTCATCGCGGCGATCGTCGGCGCGTCGAAGAGCGCTGTCGTCCCGGGCGTCAGGGGGATCAGGATCACCACCACGTCGGCCATCGCCAGGACGGCCTTGAGATCGCCCACGCCTTCGACCCCTTCGCGGGCGCGCCGGGCGACGCGCACGAACCGCGCCCCGAACGGTGCCAGCCGGGCTTCGACGGCCCGCCCGATCGCCCCGACGCCGACCAGCGCGACCGTTCGCCCGTCGAGGTCGTCGCCCGCCAGGCGCTCCGTCCGCCACGTGGCGGCCCGCTGGCTGTCGAGATAGACCGCCAGGTTCCGGCGCGAGGCGAGGATCGCCATCACCACCCATTCGGCAACGGCGATGTCGTGGACGCCCGCCGCATCGCACAGGATCACGCCGAGCGGCAGGTTGCCGACGAACCGATCCACCCCGGCCGAAAAGGTCTGGAAGTAGCGCAGGCCCTCGATCCGCGGCGCGATCTCGAGGGCCCGCGCCGGATGGTTCCCGCCGACGATCAGGTCGCCCCGGCCGAGGCTCAGTGGCAGCTCACCGGCGGCCGGGTAGATGTGCGCCTCAGCGAGCTCGGCCAGGCGTTCGCGCTCGGCCGACGGCGCCTCCTCGGGGATCCAGATCTCGGGGTTCATCGCCAGCCAGCGCGATGCAATTGCAATGCCGGCCAGCGCATGGGCATGGAGGCTGCCGCCCGCCAGTTGGCATCGTGGTGGGGAGCATTCCGCCACGCAAAGGAGGGTCCGATGCCGGCCAGCAGCGAGCGACAACGCAGGTTCATGGGCGCCGAGCTCGAGCGCAAGCGCGAGGGCAAGAAGACCAGGACGGGGATGAGTGAGGCCGAGCTCGAGGAGTTCGCGAGCAAGCCCACGTCCAGAGGCACGTCCAAAGGCAAGTCCAAGGGAATGTCATCGGCCAAGTCCACTCCCAGGTCAAGGTCGGACGGGTCCTGAGTCTCGATCACGACAGCGAATCCTAGCGTCCGGAGGATCCCGATGAAGCAATCATGGCCGTCGATCTCGCTGATCGACGAGGATGACGACCCCAGGGCGCGAGAGCCGCTTGAGGCCCCAGGCAAGCCTCGCGCGGAAGTGACGCCAGACAGCTCTGACACGCCCGCGCCTGAGATCGAGAACACCGATCCCAACGCCGCGGAGAACCAGCCCGAGCCGGGCCAGGACCCCGTCCCGATCCCGCATCGGGCGTGACAACTAGGACCGCCTGATGGCCTCCCTCGGCAAGCTCGGCCGGTTGACCCGGATCGGCACGTTGCCCGAAACCCGCAGGGTGCTGCTCGATCCGGCCACCCGGCGGCACGTCCGGACCGCGGCCAGTCGGCTGGCACATGATCGGATCCAGTACGCGCGCGACCTCGCCAACCCGAGCGACGTTCGGGCATTCGCCCGGAGCGCCTGGGAGCATCCGGCGACCCGCGAGCTGGCCGGTGTGGGCCTGATGTTCCTGCCGGGGCGCTACCTGCCGTTCGGCTGGGCGGCCGGCTGGGCCACGCGCCGGATCGCGCGGCGGGTTGTTCGTCGGAACGCTGCCGCGCGCTAACGCCCCGAGTCCGTCGGGCTCCTGAGCGCCTTGCCGTCCAACGCCCGTGAGCGCAGCGCTACGAAGTGTTGGCGAAGGCCCCCTGTACACCGTCTCACTGTCAGGACTTCACCGCGGCGCCCGTGCCGATCGGCCGCTGGACAACGTGACCGATGGCTCTGTCTGGGCCGCACGCTAGGGGAAACGATTCAACCAAGACGGGCCACCGCGAGCGCTCCAACCATGTGGAACCGGCCCGTTGAGGGATTGCAGGTGAGCGTCGTGAAAGCTGTCGTCGTCTACGAGTCACACTGGGGGAACACGGCCAGGGTGGCCCAAGCGATCGCCGACGGGATCGGGCCAGAGACGCTGGTCCTGGCCACGGACGAGGCGGACATGGCCGCCGTGTCTGGCGCCGACCTGCTGATCGCCGGCGCCCCGGTGCTCGGTTTCGGCCTGCCGACCGACCGCATGGAGGCTGCCGTCGCGGACAGCGGCCGCAAGGCAGTGACGCCACCCGACACGAGCCATCCGTCCCTCCGCTCGTGGCTGAGTGACCTGCCCCGCGGCCACGGTCAGGGAGCGGCCTTCGAGACCCGCCTCCGCTGGTCGCCGGGTGGCGCAACCGGAGCCATCGAGCAAAGCCTCGAACGGGCCGGCTATCGGACCACCGGGAATCCCGGCCGGTTCATCGTCACCGGCCGCTACGGTCCGCTCCGACGGGGCGAGCTCGATCGGGCTCGGCACTGGGGAGAAACCCTCAAGGCCCTGGTTGACGCGGTCTGAGTTCCGTTCGCCGGCGCGCCGCTCGGAACTCGAAGTTCGGACGAATGTAGATGTCGCGGTAGACGCGTTATCCGAGGTCCGGACCATCCCCTCGCGCCTGTACCGCCCAGTTGGTAGAGTCTGCGCGTGGAGCGCGGATGATCTGCCCCAATTGCGGTACCGAAAACGAGCCTGGCCGCAAGTTCTGCGGCGAGTGCGCGACGCGGCTGATCGCGGTGTGCCCCAATTGCGGCACGGCGAACGCGCCGACCGTTCGCTTCTGCGGTGAATGCGGCACCGCGCTGGCCGGCGCGTCGGGACCGGGAGCACAGACGATCACGCCAGCGCCGACAAGGTTTACCGCCAGCCCGGTGGCCGAGCGCCGGATCGTCTCGATCCTGTTCGCCGACCTGGTGGGCTTCACGACGCTGGCCGAAGGTCGCGATCCCGAGGAGACCCGCGAGCTCCTGAGTCGCTACTTCGACCTCGCCCGGGACGTCGTCGAGCGCTACGGCGGGACGATCGAGAAGTTCATCGGTGACGCCGTGATGGCAGTCTGGGGGGCTCCAACCGCCCACGAGGACGATGCCGAGCGCGCGGTCCGGGCGGCCCTCGAGCTCGTCGATGCCGTCAAGAGCCTCGGCTCGGAGATCCAGGCGCGGGCCGGCGTCCTGACCGGAGAGGCCGCGGTCACGATCGGCGCGACCAACCAGGGGATGGTCGCCGGCGACCTGGTCAACACCGCCAGCCGCCTCCAATCGGCCGCGGCACCGGGTGCCGTCCTCGTTGGCGAAGCGACCCAGCGGGCGGCCAGCCGGGCAATCGTGTTCGAGGAAGCCGGCGGCCAGATCCTCAAGGGCAAGCAGCTCCCGGTCGAAGCGTGGCGCGCCGTGCGGGTGGTTGCCGAGCGCGGCGGCCGCAATCGAGCCGAGACGCTGGAGGCGCCGTTCGTGGGCCGCGACGATGAGCTGCGCCTGCTCAAGGACCTGTTCCACGCCACGAGCCGCGAGAAGCGGACCCGCCTCGTGTCGGTGATCGGCCCAGCCGGGATCGGCAAGACCCGGCTCGCCTGGGAGTTCCTCAAGTACCTTGACGGGCTGGTGGAGACGGTCTGGTTCCACGATGGGCGCTCGCCTGCCTATGGCGACGGGATCAGCTTCTGGGCGCTGGGCGAGATTGTCCGGCGCCGGGCAAAGCTGCTCGAGACGGACGACGAGCCAACCACCCGGGCAAAGATCAAGGCGATGGTCGTCGAGCACGTCCCGAACCCGGCGGAGCAGCGGATGATCGAACCTGCTCTCCTCGCCCTGCTCGGCGTCGAGCCCTCGCCGGGCGGCTCGGATCAGCTCTTCGCCGCCTGGCGGACATTCTTCGAACGCCTCGCGGCGAGCGCTCCGGTCGTGCTGATCCTCGAGGACTTCCACTACGCCGACACCGGCCTGCTCGATTTCGTCGATCACCTGGTCGAGTGGAGCCGGAATGTCCCGATCTACGTCCTGACGCTGGCCCGGCCCGAGCTGATCGACCGGCGACCGAGCTGGGGTGCCGGCAAGCGCAACTTCACCTCCCTCTATCTCGACCCGCTGCCCGAGCCGGCGATGCGCCAGCTCCTGGCCGGGCTCGTCCCGGGCTTGCCGGTATCGGCCGTTCGCTCGATCGTCGATCGAGCCGGTGGGATCCCGCTCTACGCCGTCGAGACGGTCCGGATGCTGCTGGCCGAAGGAAAGCTGGCCCTCGTCGGGGCCGCCTATCACCCGACCGGCGACCTGGCCGAGCTGGCCGTCCCGGATACGCTCACCGCCCTGATCGCCAGCCGCCTCGACGGACTCAGCCCGGACGAGCGGGGGCTCGTATCCGATGCCGCCGTTCTCGGCCAGAGCTTCACGACGGCCGCCCTCTCGGCGGTCTCCGCAATCGAGCCCGGGGATCTCGAGCCGAAGTTGCGCGACCTCGTCCGCCGAGAGCTGCTGGTCCAGGATGCCGATCCGAACAGCCCCGAGCGCGGCCAGTTCGCCTTCGTCCAGGCCCTGATCCGCGAGGTCGCCTACAACACCCTGGCCCGCCGCGATCGCAAGACCCGCCACCTCGCCGCGGCGCGCTTCTTCGAAGGGCTCGGCACGGACGAGCTCGCCGGCGCGCTGGCCAGCCACTACTTCGCCGCCCACGCCAATGCGGCCGAGGGGCCGGAGGCAGACGCCCTTGCCGCGCAGGCCCGGATCGCGCTGCGGAGCGCGGCCGACCGGGCGGCGGCGCTCGGTTCCTACGAGCAAGCGGTGACGTCACTGCGCCAGGCGTTGACGGTCACGACCGATCCGGTGGAGGAGGCGGACCTGCTCGAGCGGGCCGGCGAATCGGCGTCGACGGCCGGCCATCACGAAGAGGCCGACGCACTCCTGCGGCGGGCCGTCGAGATCCAGCGCGGACGGGGCGATCGGCCGGCCATCGCGCGGAGCACCGCCGCGCTCGGCCGGGCGCTCCTAGCCCCGTTCCGGACAGCCGCCGCGATCAAGGTCCTTGAGCCGGCCGCGGAAGAGTTCGCGGACCTCGCCGACGATCCGGGCGCGGTGGCGTTGCAGGGCCAGCTGGCCCGAGCCTACATGCTGAACGAGGAGCCGGCGCGAGCCGTCGAGGCCGCCGACCGGGCATTGGCCGCCGCCGAGCTGGCCGACTACGTCGAGCTTGTGGCGGACACCCTGATCACGAAGGGCACGGCTCTCGCCAGCCTGCGTCGAGGCTACGAAGGTGCGGCGGAGATCGATGGCGGCGTTCGCCTGGCCGAAGCGCATGGCATGACCTCGATCATCCTGCGCGGCAAGATCAACCGCAGCGCGACGCTCTTCGAGAGCGACCCGGTGGCCGCGTTGGAGATCACCCGCGGTGGCTATTTCGAGGCCCAGCGGCTCGGGCTCCGCCGGCGGGCGATCGTCTTCCTGATGAACTCCGTCGAGGCAGGGGTCAGCGTCGGCGAATGGGACTGGGCACTGCCCGAGCTGGAGGAATGGCTGACCGTCGAGCTCGAGCCGGAAGACCGGATCGTGCTCCTCAGCCCCCAGATCCAGATTCGCGCCTGGCGCGGGGAGAGCGTCGCGGACCTGATCGATGAGGTTCAGCACCTGAGCGAGAGCACGAACGATCCCTCGAGCCTGTTCACGGCGATCACCGTCCAGGCTCTCGCGAAATTCGCCCTCGGAAACGACGCGGAGACAGGCGAGCTGGCCCGCAAGGCGGCCACGTTGAGCGCCAGCAACGCTCCGTCCAGCCACATGATGGCCGGTCGAACCGCGCTGCTGTCCGGGGACGCGGCGGCGGCCGCCCGAGCCGCCGATGAGCTCAAGCGAACGGGGATGCATGGCCCGTTCATCGAGGCGCGCCGGATGGAGCTCGCCGCCGGGCTCCTGGCCCTTGACGGCCGCCCCGCCGAGGCCGTGGCGATGTTCGAGGACGTCCTCCGCCGGTATCAGGGTCTCGGCGTCCAGATCGACCAGGCCTTCGCGGCCATCGAGATGGCGACGCTCCTCGATCCGACCCTGCCCGAGGTGGTCGCAGCGGGCGAGGTCGGCCGGGACATCCTCGTCCGCCTCCGCGCGAAGCCGTTCATCGCCCGGCTCGACGCAGCCCTGGCTCGGACGCCAAGCGGCGAAGGCCCGGGGAATGGAGCCGCGCCGTCGCCGAAGAAGCCGGCGAAGAACGCATCGCTCAAAGCGGGGTGAGCTCGTCCCGCTGGGCGTTGGCGCGGACCTGAGCGATGGTGGACGACCTGCTGGCCGGGCACGGGCGCTTCCGCGCGGATCTCGGGGCCAATGAGCGCGAGCTCCTGACGACGCTCGCCGAACGCGGCCAACGACCTGCGGCGATCTACATCGGCTGCTCGGACTCGCGAGTGGTCCCGGAGCTGCTGACGGACGCCGCGCCGGGCCAGCTGTTCGTCGTCCGCAACGTTGCCAATCATGTGCCGGGGTCGTCGGACGACCGGAGCGTCGGGGCGGCGATCGAATTCGGGATCGACCAGCTCGGGGTGGCCGACATCATCGTCTGCGGCCATGACGGCTGCGGCGGGATGAAGGCCGCGCTCGGCGACCTGGCCGGGCTCCAGCCCGATTCCGATCTCGCGACATGGCTGGGCGGCCTGCGTCCGGCGGTCGAACGTGCGCGAGCCCTCGGCCTTGAGCCCGACGCCGAGCTGGCGCGAGCGGTCGAGGAACACGTGCTCGACTGCCTGGCGACGCTCAAGGAGCGCTGGGTCGACCGGCGGACGCCTGCCCGGAGGATCCGGCTCCACGGCTGGGTCTACGACCTGGCCGATGCCGCCCTACGCGTGTACGACCCGGTCGTTGGGCGCTTCGTGCCGGTAGCCGAGCCAGCGGACTCAGGCCCGAGCGAGGCCGCGTCGCCGTAGGCCAACAGAACGAGGGATTCGAGCCCCATCCAATGGCTGCAGTTCTTCTGTGGCGACGCCGGCGGACCGGGTGCCCGGGGCTGGGGGGCCTCAGCCTCACGAGTGGCCGAGACCGGCACCGGGTCGCATCTCGACTAGGATCGTCACGTGCGCTCCATGGCCGCTCCGTTCGCCGACATCGTCGCCGGCCGGACGACGCGCATCGGCCTTTCCGGGCTGGCCCTCCTCGGCAACCGCCTCCTGACCAAGGAGCTCGCGTTCAGCCACGCCGAGCGCGATGCGTTCGCCCTGACCGGCCTCCTGCCGAACGCCGTCCTAAGGATCGCCGACCAGGTCGATCTCGAGCTCGAACACCTGCGGGCGAAGCAGAGCCCGCTCGAGCAGTACATCGGCCTCGCCGCACTCCAGGATCGCAACGCCACCGTCTTCTACCGCCTCCTCGCCGACCACCTCGAGGAGTTCCTGCCGATCGTCTACACGCCGACGGTCGGGCTCGCCTGCGAGCAATACAGCCACGTCATCCGGCGCACGCGTGGAACGTGGATCACGCCGGCCGACCGGGACCGGATCCCGGCCCTCCTGCGCCAGGGCCCGTTTGACGATGTCCGGTTGATCGTGGCGACCGACAACGAGCGCATCCTGGGCCTCGGCGACCAGGGCGCCGGGGGGATGGCGATCCCGATCGGCAAGCTCGCGCTGTACACCGCGGCCAGCGGCATCCATCCGTCCCTGACACTGCCGGTCAGCCTCGACGTGGGCACCGACAACGCCCGGCTCCTGGCCGATCCGCACTACCTGGGCTATCGCGCCCCACGCCTCCGCGGTGCCGAATACGACGCCGTCGTCGAGGCGTTCGTCGAGGGTGTGCAGGAGGTCTGGCCGGGCTGCCTGATCCAGTGGGAGGACCTCAAGCAACGCAACGCGATGACGATCCTCGAGCGCTACCGCCATCGAGTGCCGTCGTTCAACGACGACATCCAGGGAACCGCAGTCGTCGTCGTCGCGGCCGTCCTCGGGGCCTTGCGGGCAACGAGCCGCTCATTGGCCGATGCCCGGGTCGTGTTCGTCGGCGCGGGCGCCGCCGGTGTCGGCGCGGCGCGCCTGCTCCGCCTCGCGATGCACGAAGGCGGCCTCGACGCCGATCACATCCAGGGCGCGATCGCGCTCGTCGACAGCCACGGCCTGGTCTACGCTGGGCGAGCCGACCTCGATCCCGGCAAGGCGGAGTTCGCCGTGGCCCTGGACGAGGGCGGCGGCACAACGCTGCTCGAGACCGTCCGCTCCCGCCGGCCGACGTTCCTCGTCGGCACTACCGGCATCACCGGAACGTTCGACGAACCGCTGATCCGGGCAATGGCCGATGCCCTTGGCCCCATGGAGATGCCGACGATCCTGCCGCTCTCGAACCCGACGTCAGCGTCCGAGGCGACCCCGGCCCAGTGCTTCGCCTGGACCGGCGGCCGGGCGCTCGTCGCGACGGGCTCACCGTTCGTGCCCGCCGATGTCGGCGGGCAGCGCGTCGAAGCTGCCCAGGCCAACAACGTCTACGTTTTCCCGGGAGTCGGGCTCGGAGCGATCGTCAGCGAGGCCCAGATCGTCACAGACCAGATGTTCCTCGCCGCAGCACGCACGCTTGCCGGCTGCGTCTCGGACGACCGGCTGCGGGCGGGCTTCCTGTTCCCGCCGATCGGCGAGCTGCGGTCTGTCGCCCGGGCGATTGCCCTGGCCGTGGCTGGGCCGGGGTTTGAACGCCAGATCGACGCCGCAATGTGGCAGCCGGCCTACGTGCCGTACGTCCCGGAACGCTCGATGGAGCGCCGCCAGAGGAGCGCGGACTAAGGCCCGACAGGGACCCGACGAGGCTCCTCGTCGGGTCGGGTTCGTCGCTCCCAAGCGCGTCCGGCGAGTCCGCCGTATCGTTCACCGCCATGACCCTCAACGATCCCCTCGCCGACACCAACGACGGCCTGTCCGGGCGGATGAAGGTGCTCCTCGCCCTGATCCTGACCGGCCAGTTCATGGCCGTCCTGGACGCCTCGATCGTCAACGTGGCGATCCCCACGATCCGGGTCGATCTCCAGGCGTCGGGCTCGGACCTCCAGCTGATCGTCGCGGGCTATGTCATCGCCTATGCCGTGCTCTTGATCACCGGCTCGCGCCTGGGGATGCGCTTCGGCTTCCAGACGGCATTCCTGGCGGGGCTGACCCTGTTCACGGTCGCGTCGCTGGCGTGCGGCATCGCGCCGAGCAGCCAGGTCCTGATCGTGGTCCGGGCGATCCAGGGCGGCGGTGCGGCGCTGATGGTGCCCCAGGTGTTCAGCCTGATCCAGCGCAACTTCAACGGCTCGGCCCGCGCCCAGGCGCTCAGCCTGTGGGCCGCAACTCTGGCCTTGGGCGGGCTCGTCGGCCAGGTGCTCGGCGGCGTCCTGGTCAGTGCCAATATCCTGGGAACCGGCTGGCGGCCGGTCTTCCTGGTCAACGTCCCGATCGGGATCGTGCTGCTGCTGGCCTCACTGCGCTACCTACCGATCGACCTGCCCGGGCGGCCTCGGCCGCTGGACTTGGCGGGCCTGCTGTCGCTGGCTGCCGCGGTCCTGCTCCTGGTGGTGCCGCTCGTCCTCGGCCACGAGCAAGGCTGGCCGGCCTGGACCTACGCTTCGCTTATTGCCAGCGTCGTGGCGATCATCGCCTTCGCCCTGATCGAGCGGCGCGTCGAGCGGAGTGGCGGTGCGCCGCTCATCTCGGAACGGGTCCTGCGGGCGCCGGGGATGCCCGCGGCGCTCGTCGCGATCGTGCTCGCCCTGGCCGCTTACGGCGGCTTCCTGTTTACGTTCACCCAGCACCTCCAGGGCGGCCTCCACGATTCGGCGCTGCAGGCCGGCCTGACGTTCGTGCCGCTGGCGGTCGGCTTTGCCCTTTCGAGCTTGAACTGGCGCCGCCTGCCGGCCCGCTTCCACCAGTTGGTCATCCCAGCCGGTTGCGTGATCGCCGCCTGCGGCTACCTGGTCACCGGGGTGTCAGTGGCCGACGGCGGCACGGGCGGCCTGGTCCTGCCGGTGGCCCTGTTCGTCGCCGGGTTCGGGCAGGGGATGGCCGCCAGCCCGATCCTCACCGTGGCCCTGTCCAAGGTCGTGCCCCAGGACGCGCCCGATGCGAGCGGTGTCCTGACCACCGTGATCCAGCTCGGCCTGGTGACCGGCGTGGCCACCTTCGGGAGCATCTTCCTGACCCAGGCCGTTTTGCCAGGGGCCCACCCCACGGCGACCGCGATCTCCCAGACCCTGTGGTTGATCGTGGCGGCCCTGGTCGGCTGCGCGATCGCATCGTCGGTGATGGTCCGCGCCCAGCCGGCGCGGGCGAAGGCCGCGACGCAGCCCCCGGCCGAGGACGTCGCGACCGACGCCGCTTGATGGAGCGCCAGCGGGCCAGGGCTTCGGGCAATCTGCCTGCGGGTCGGTGGACGCCGCTGTTTGCGGCCCACGCCGGCTGAGACCTACACCCAGAGGCCATCCGGCCTCAATCGGGAGGTCCCGACACCTTCGTGCGGATGCCGCGGAGGACCAGCACGGGCAGCAGCCAGGAGCTGATCAACAGGCCTGAGACGATCGGTCCCAACAACGCCGCCTGCTGGCCAAATGAGCCGGCAAGCAGATAGACAAGGACGATGCTGAGGATGCTCCGCGAAACGAGGACGACAGCGAGCGTGCCAGCGCGTCCGAGTCCGAAGAGCACCGTTTGGGCCACGTTCTCGAGCGAGATCATGATGATCAGCCCGGCGGTGGCAACCAGGATGTCGGAGGACATGACGAGCCGGTGGCCCGTCCACAGGCCGACCACCGTCTGGCCGGCGACGATGACCAGCAGGGCGGCCGCGACGGCATACGCGAGCACGAGCGCCGACACACGACCACCTGCCCGCGCGATCCAGCGTAGGTCGCCTGTCTCGGCGGCTTCGGCGATCGCCGGCCACAAAGGGACGGTGATCATCCCGACGATGCTGAGAATCAAGGGGAGCGTGCGGATCACCAGCGCGGCGGCTGGTACCTGGGTCGTCCCCAACCGCCCGGCTACGACCAGCAAGCCGGCATCGAGGGACAGGAACGAAGAGAAGGAAATTGCTGCGAAGACCAGGCCACGCCCGGCGATCCTGGGAGTCGCGCGCCAGGCGATGTCTCGGGCTCCCCACAGTCCCGGCTCGACGCGGTAGAGGGCCAGGCCCGACACGGCTTTGGCCAGCACCACAGGGCCAAGGGTCGCCACGACCATGGCGCCGACCGTCGGTGCCAGGAGGGCTGCAGCGACCGTCGCCGCGATCGCCACCAGCGAGGACCCGAAGCTGAGCAGGTTCGTCAGGTACGAACGCTGAAGGCCGAGGAGCCCGGAGTCAAACACTCCCCCGGTAACGATCAGGCCGGTAAGCACGCCCGCCAGCACCAGGGCGGATTGGTCCGGCTCGCGGGACGGCCTGGTCAGGACGAACAGCGCACCGCCAAGCAGGAAGAGGACCAGCAGGATGCCGGCCGCAGACAGTGCGGTCATGAAGGTCCAGCGCGTCTGGGCCGAGATCGGCCGCTGGCTGTCCGAGCTGATTCGCTCGGTGACAGCGGATCCGAGCCCGATGAACAGCGGGTCCAGCCAACCGAATGCCGCGAGGACCACGGCAAATTGGCTGTATCCATCCGGACCGACCGACGCAAGGATGAGCGGGACGGCGAGAACCAGATAGGCGAGCGAGCTGACCTTTGACAGGGCCGATGAGGCCACCGCGGCCCGCAGGCGCCGCGCTCGGGCGACCGAGCGCGCGTCTGGCTCCATCGGAACGTCTGCCACGATTCGTCTTGACTCCGTTCGTGAGCCGGGGTCTCGCGTCGTTCGCGAGAATACTCAAGTAGTCTTCCCGACGTGCGCGCGCCGTTCCGATCGTGATTGAGATCGTTCCGTATCACGAAGAGTTGATTCCAGAGGTCCAGGAATTCAATGGGCGCCTGCGGGCTTCGGGAGTCGACCGGGCGTTCGGACTCCGCTCGCTGCTCCGCGAAACCGCTGCAGTGCCGGCTCGATTGCCCGGATCCGGTCTCTTCGAGGAGTCCTTCCTGGCCGTGGAAGGACGCGCCGTCCGCGGCGGCTATGTCCTCCAGCACCAGGACTTCCAGCTGAACGGAGAAGTCGCGTCCGTCGGCCTATTCCGGCACCCACTGTCCGAGGGGACGTCGGACCGGCGCTACACGCTCGTCGCCCCGCTTCTCCTGCGCGACGCGCTCAAGCGCCAGCCGCTGCTCCATGGGATCGGCATCGGCGGCTACAAGGTCGCGGCCGCGCGCTTGCTCAAGACCGCCGGCTTCACGATCGTGAGCGTCCCCTTCTACTTCCGGATCGAACATGCTGGGCGCGTCCTGCGCCAGGTGCGGACCTTTCGCTCCTCGCGAGGTCGGCGACTGGCGGCGGACATCGGCGCGCTGACCGGCATCGGTGCCCTTGGCTTCGGGCTCGCCCAACGCCATCGCGCGGATCGCCACAAGCTTGATCGTCAGGCACGTGCGAGGATGCTCCCGTCGTTCGATCGCTGGGCCGACGACATCTGGGCGGCGGCCCGGAGCGAGATCGATTTCGGCGCCGTGAGGGACTACCTCGTGCTTGGACAGCTCTACGACCTCCCCGGCAACCGCTTCCTGAAAGTCGTGATCGAAGATGGCGCGGGACCCTGCGGCTGGGTCGTGTGCCTGGCCACCCAGGTCCACAATCACAGCGCGTTCGGCGATCTCAAGGTGGGCTCAATCGTCGATTGTCTTGTTCGCCCTGGCTACGAGGGCGCCCTCATGGACGCAGCTGTGGAACGTTTGAGGCAGGAAGATGTCGACCTGATCGTGACCAATCAGTCATTGACGGCGTTTGGCACGGCACTTCGGGGGACCGGCTTCCTGTCAGGTCCCTCGAACTTCCTGCTGGCCGCCTCGCCCCGGCTGGGCGAGCGCCTGCCGGGCCTAGAGCGCGACATCGGGCGGATGCACATCAATCGCGGCGCCGGCCAGACAACGGCAAACTTGTGAACGAGTCGCCGGTTGGGGACGGCTCCCCTCGTCCGGCTCGAGCGAATGGGACCATCGAAGCCCTTGTGCGAGGGTTCATCGTCCGGCAGTTCCGCGTTGACGACCCAGCCAGGCTCGACGACGACACCCTGCTGATGGAAGAAGGGATCGTTGATTCGGTTGCGATGCTGGCCGTCATCATCTTCATCGAGAGTGAATTCGGGATCGGGGTCGACAATCTCGAGATCATTCCTGACAACCTCGAATCGATTGGTCGCATTGCGGCCTTCGTCGCTGCCAAGCAGCGGAGCGCCAGGCAGGCCAGCGCTCAGTCCTGATCGGCCCGCCTGGCCAGCAGGTTTGTGGTTTCGAGGCGGCGCGCCAGCTCTGCACGCAGGACCTTGCCGGTCTCGTTTCGCGGCAGGGCGTCGAGCACCATGAAGGTCCTGGGAACCTGGTACGGCGGAAGCTTCTCGACACAGAACAGGCGGAGCTCGTCGACTTCGATGGTCGTACCGGGATGGCTCACGACGAAGGCAGCCGGCACCTCGCCCAGCAGGTCGTCAGGCTGTCCCAGGACCGCCACGGCCTCGACTTGAGGATGTCGTGCGATCGCCTGCTCGATCTCGGCCGGAGCAACGCGACGGCCGCCGATCTTCAGGATGTCCTTGGTCCGCCCCTTCAGGAAGAAGAACCCATCGTCATCTCGACTCCCGAGATCGCCGGTCCAGAGCCAGCCTTCGCGAAGCATCCGGGAGGTCTCGTCCGGCTCGTCGAGGTAGCCGGGCGTGACATTCTCGCCGCGGGCGATGAGCTCGCCGGTCTCGCCCGGAGGTAGCTCGGACCCATCCGCATCGACGACCCGGAGCTCCACTCCTGGAATCGGCACGCCGATGGACGCCGGCTTGTCGATGGCCCTCGCCGGCGGGAGGTAGGACAACCGCGCGGTTGCTTCGGTCTGTCCGTACATGACATACAGCTGGGCGGGGCTGAATGCGGCCCGGACCCAGTCAATCGTGTCCGGTGACATGGCGCCGCCCGCCTGGGTGAGATAGCGGAGTCGGGGAAGGGCGATCGACGCCACGTCCACCTGCCGCCGGATGATCTCGAAGGTCAGCGGCACACCCGCGAAGCCGGTGCACTCCTCAGCCCCAATCGCTTCGACAACAAGGCGCGGATACGCCATCCGGTTGTCGAGGAAGACCGAGGCACCGACGAGCAAGTGTGTTTGGAGCACGCTCCTGCCGTAGCAGTAACAGAGGGGCAACGTGAGGGACGCCCGGTCGCGACTCGTGAGCTCCAGGTAGTCGACGATCGAGCGCGAGTTGGCGTCAATGTTTCGGAAGGTCTGGACGACCCCGCGCGGCGTTCCGCTGCTGCCCGACGTGTACAGGATGAGGGCCGGGTCGTCGGCCTGGATGTGGGCCACGGGCGCCTCGGCCGGCCGGCTCATGGCCGGGTCGACCCGGCCATCCTCGAGGAGGAATTCGGCGCGCGGCACCCCAAGCGCCCCAATCGCATCGGGCGGGAGGGAGGCCTTGTGAACCACCCAGACGGCAGCGAGCGAGTGACCACGAAGCGCCTGGCCCCAAACCGGCGCGTCCCGGCTGGCCACGAACGCCCCTCGTGCCTTGCTCCGGGCGACCACGTCACCCAGAGCCGCGGGACTCCAGTCGCGGCTCACCTCGACCGACGTCGCTCCCCGCAGCTGGATTGCCAGCCCCGCGACGACGGCGGCTGGGCTGTTCGGCAGCCCGACAATGACGCGGTCTCCCGGTCCGATCCCGGCCTCGGCAAGATGCCCGGCCAGAACCCGAATTCGATCGGCGAGGACACGGTATGACAGGCGGAACGCGGGCGATGCGATCGCCGGTGCCTCGGGCGTGCGCTCCGCATGGAACAACACCCATTCGGGCAGAAGGGAGGAGTTCACGAGCCTCCGATCGTGGCTGAGCGGCAGGGCAGGCCCAGGACAGGATAGCGATCGGGGAATGCCTTGGCCGGGGACGCGCTTCCTGCAACAATCGCATCGGAGGTTGGCCTTCGAGTGACAGCTGGTCCGTCGAGCGCAGCGATCCGCGCGTCCGGCCCGTGGGAGCCCTTGCGCAACCCGGTCTTCCGGGCGCTCTGGATCGCGGTCCTCTTCAGCAACATCGGCAACTGGATGGAGACCGTCGGGGCCCAGTGGGTGCTCGTGTCGCAGCCCGGCAACTCGATCCTCGTGGCCCTGGTCCAGACCGCCGACACGCTGCCGGTGGTCCTGCTCGCCCTGCCGGCCGGAGTCCTCGCCGACGTCTTCGACCGGCGGCAGCTGCTGATCGGCACCCAGCTGTTCCTCGCCGTGGTGAGCGTCGCCCTCGCCGTGCTGGCGGCGATCGGCCAGCTGACGCCCGGGGTCCTGCTGCTCCTGACGTTCCTGGGCGGCGCAGGCAGCGGCGTGACCGCCCCGACCTGGCAAGCGATGATCCCCGATCTGGTGCCCCGAACGGAGATCCGGGCGGCCTCCGTCCTCGGCTCCGTGAGCGTGAACGTGGGTCGGGCCGTCGGCCCGGCGCTGGCGGGCCTGCTGATCGCGCTGGCCGGGGTGGCGCCGGTGTTCGCCCTGAACGCCGCATCGTTCGTGTTCTTCGCCGGCGTGCTGCTGTGGGCTCACGTCAGCCGCGCGGAGTCGGCCGCCCGGCGCGAACAATTCCTGCCCGCGTTGCGCGCCGGGGGCGGCTATGTCCGCTGGTCGCCCTACGTCCGTCACCTGCTGATCCGGGCTGCCCTGTTCCTGCTGCCGGCGACCGCCATCTGGGCGCTCCTGCCGCTCGTGGCGACCGAGGCCTTGAACCTGGATGCGGCCGGCTACGGGGCTCTGCTGGCAGCCCTCGGACTGGGTGCGATCGGCGGCGTGCTCGTGTTGGGCAGGCTGCATGCGCGCTTGTCCGACGATCGCCTGCTCGCGCTGGCCAGCCTGGCCTATGCGGCATCGATGGCTGTCCTCGTCCTGGTTCCCGTCGTCCCGGCCGTCGTCGCGGTCCTGGTCGTGGCCGGGATGGCCTGGCTGACCGTCCTGTCCACGGTCAATGCGACACTGCAGACCTTCCTGCCCGGCTGGGTCCGGGCCCGCGGCCTCGCGTTCTACGTGATCGTCCTGTTCGGGTCGCAGGCGCTGGGGGCCGCCATCTGGGGTGTCGTTGCCGGGCAGGTCGGCCTGACCGCGACGTTCGTCGGGGCTGCCATAGTGATGCTGGGAGCCACGCTTGCCGGCCGCCGCTGGCGGCTGCCGGATGTCTCGGGCCTGGATCGGACTCCGAGCGTCTCCTGGTCCGAGGCCACGCTCGCCTTCGAACCGGACGCAGACGCCGGTCCCGTGCTGGTCACCGCGGCGTACAGCGTGCCATCGGCGAATTCCGTCGCCTTCGTCGCGGCGATGGAGGACCTGGAGCGATCGCGCCGGCGGACCGGAGCCTCAGACTGGCAGCTCTACCGGGACGGCGCCGACCCCCAGCAGTTCCTGGAGCTGTTCGAGGTCCCGTCGTGGGACACCCACCTGCGCCAGCATGGCGGCCGTCTGACCGGCGCCGATGCCGCGATCGAGGGACGGGCGGACGAGCTTGCCAGCGGCCCCGCGGACGTCCACCACTACTTTCTCGCCAGCGACGTTCCCGATGACGGCGAGCAGGACGGGACCAGCCGAGACCGGGCGGCAGACGCCAGCCCGCGCCAACCCGAGGTCCCCAGCCAGCCGCCCAGCTGAGGCCCGGGCATCGGTCAAGCAAGAGCGGAACTGCAGCTCCGCCGAGGATCAACCAGGATTCGCCGGGAGCTCAAGGCGGGCGAGGCGGTCGGGGTCGAGGAGGATGTCGAGCTCGGTGATCCCCCCAGGACCGAAGGCCAGCCCGATCACCGCGTAAGGCTTGTCGTCGGTCGTCACGAAGAAGCCCGGCACGCCATTGACCAGGACCTTCCGGGCGCCCGGGGCCAGGTGGCGGAACGACATCGCCTGCCGGGCCACCTCCTGGACGCCGCGCGACACCTGGCTCCGTCCGGCCGACGACGGCCCGGGTCCGAAGTCCGCCCGAGCGACCACGTTCGGGTCCAGGACGCGGACGAGGGCATCGAGATCACCCTCCCGGGCGGCGGCCAGGAAGGCGTCAACCAGCTCCCACTGCCGGGCCAGCGGCACCTCGATCGACGCCCGGGCCCCGCGAACCCGGCGACGGGCCCGGCTCGCGAGCTGGCGCGTGGCCTCCACGTTGCGCTGGACGATCGGGGCGATCTCCTCGAACGGCAGCCCCAGCGTGTCGTGGAGGACGAACGCCAGCCGCTCGGCCGGGCTGAGGGCCTCGAGGACGATCAGCAGCGCCAGCCCGACCGAGTCGGCCAGGAGCGCCTCCTGTTCCGGGCTGGACCCTTCGGGATCCGAGACGACCGGATCGGGCGTGGCGAAGTCGAGCGAGTCCTCGCGGCGGGAGGTCCGGGTGCGCAGCCGGTCGAGGCACAGCCGCGCGACGATCGTCGTCAACCACGCGCCCAGGTTGTCGACCGCGGCCGTGTCGGCCCGGCTCGCCCGCAGCCAGGCGTCCTGGACCACGTCGTCGGCCTCGGCCAGCGAGCCGAGCAGCCGGTAGGCCGTCCCGCGCAGGTGCCGGCGGTGGGTCTCGAAGCGGCTGGCCAGGGCGTCCGCGGGAGTGCCCGGTGTGCCGGGCGGTTGGGCGGTCATCTGGCCGCCGTCACTGATCGTTCGCCATTTTTCGGTCACGTTGCCCTGGTTGGTTCCGTCACTTGATTGACGTACCTACGGCACCAGACGTGACCGGCCGACGCCCGACCGAGGATCCGTACCATGACTCCCACCTTGCCACATGCCGACAACCGCCCGAACGACGCCGCCCCGCAGTCCACCGGCCGCGCCCCGCTCTTCGTGCGCGGCTCGAACCCACTCACCCGCCGCCTGCTCCGGGCGGGCATGCCGATGGGTCCCAACACCCTCCTCACCGTGCGTGGCCGGACGAGCGGCGAGCCGCGCTCCGCGCCGGTCGCGATCGTCAGCGTTGACGGCCGGCGCTACGTGATCGGCGCCTACGGCGACGTCCAATGGGTGCGCAACCTGCGGGCCGCCGGCGAGGGCACGATCCGCGAGCACGGCAAGGATCTCCAGGTGACGGCCCGCGAGCTACCGGGCGCCGAGGCGGTCGACTTCTTCGGCGTGACCCTGCGCGATTACGTCGCCCGGTTCCCCTGGTTCGGGCGAGCCTTCGCCCGCCTCCTGTTCGGACTGGTGGGCAAGGAGGTCCTCGACGACCCGCAGCTGGCGGCCACGACCCGACCGGTCTTCGAGCTGACGCCGGTCGCTCGCTGAGCCGAGGCGCTAGGGAATCACGCGGTAGTCGACGAGCAGGTAGCCAGCCGGTGAGATCGCGCTCCTGATCGCTTCGAGCCGGATCGATGGCAGGCCGTCGAGGAGCCGCCGGCCGGCACCGACGACCATCGGCGCGATCACGACCTTGAGCTCGTCGACGACGCCGGCCGCGAGCAGCGCCTGGGCGACCGAGATGCTGGCGTGGACGCCGACGTCGCCGCCGTCCTGCTGCTTGAGGGCCTGAACGAAATCGACCAGCCCGCCGTCGATCACCGTCGCATTGGCCCAACCTCGGTCGAGCGGCGTCGAGGTCGCGACGTGCTTCGTGACCCCGTTGATGAACGTCGCGAATGGCTGGATCTGGCTGTCCGGCCAGAAGTCGGCCCATTCGGTGTAGCTGCGCCGGCCGAGGATGACCGCGTCCTGGGTCGCGATCACCGCGCCAAGGTTGGCGTCCATCGCCTCGTCCCACTCGGTGAGGAAGGTATCGGGGGCCTCGGCAACCCCGTCGAGCGACAACAGCTCGTAGACCACGATCTTGCGCATGCCTACCCTCTCTACGGGCTCGCTGAGTCCGACGCCGTTGCGGGAATGCTGGCCGATGCGACGATCGCCGAGAAGGCGCCCTCGTCCTCGCCATGGTCCGGACCGGCGAGGCAGGCGTCCGCGGCGTACCAGTAGTAGTGGCCCGGGATCACCGGCACGGTGACGTCGATCGACTCGTCGCCGCCGATCGTGGCACAGCCCGAGTCAGCAGGCCCGACGGTGCGCAGCGCGGCAAGGCCGGCGACGAGGATCGACGTCCCATCGGGCGGCGGACTGTCGCCGGGCAGCCCGACGAAGCGCCAGGCGATGACCATCCCGCCGGGCGCGAGGTGGATCACGGGCCAGGGCCGGCACTCGCCCGAGCCGTCGGCATTCCTGGTGCATTCGCTGGACAAATCCGCCGGTCCGACAAAGACGATCGGGAAGTTGCCACTGGGGACGATCACGCCGTCCCGCGCGTGCCAACCGGCGGGGTAGTCGAAGGCGATCAAGTCGTCCTTGCTGGCGTAGTGCTGGAGCACGACCGGGCTGGCGGCAGCCGATCCCGCCGGTCCCGGGGAGCCACCGTTCGTCGCCCCACTCGGGGCGGAGCCGCCGCCCTCGGCCGAGCACCCGGCGAGCGCGATGATCAGGCCCGCGACGACGACACCGACGGACCTCAGTCGTCGGCCACCCGAGCCGGGCTCGCGTTGCCCGCCGGTCAAGCCGCGGCCCGATTCACGTCGATCCGTCGCGTCCAGACCCGGAGTGCCTCCAGGAGCTCGGCCAGGGAAGCTCGGATCGCCGAGTCGAGCAGGTTGCCGTCATGGTCGAAATGCTCACCGGCCGCGGCGACCATCAGCTCGGGCAGGGGCATCACACAGGCACCGGTGAACACGAATGCCTCCCGCAGCTGGGCCTGGGCGCGGGCCGTTGAGCCCCGGCCTGGGCTGGCGCCCATGATCGCCACGGGCTTGTCCCGGAGGGGGCTGGTCACCCGGGGCCGCGAGGCCCAATCGATCGCATTCTTCAGGACCCCGGGGATCCCGTGGTTGTACTCGGGTGTCGCCACCAGGAGGGCATCTGCGCGGGCCATCGCCGCCTTCAGGCTGACGACCGCAGCCGGCTCCCCGGCATCCTCGACATCCTGGTTGTAGAACGGGACGTCGATCAGGTCGAAGACCTCGACGATGATCCCGTTCGAGGCCACCTCGGCCGCGGCACGGACCAATCCCCGGTTGTACGACGCCCGCCGGAGACTCCCGGCAAAGCCCAGGACCCTGACCTCATCCACGTTGCTGCTTCCCTTCCGAGCGCCGTCTCCGGCTACGATGTGGGCGGATGCCATGACGGACGATACCGATGAATCCTGGCCCGAGCTGCCGTGGCGAGAGTGGCAGCCGACGATCGCCACACTCCACATGTGGACCCAGATCGTCGGCAAGGTCCGGATGGTCCTGGCACCGCCACTCAATCATTGGTGGCACGTCCCGCTCTACGTCAGCTCCCGCGGCCTGACGACCTCCCCGATCCCCTACCGGCGCCGGACGTTCCAGGTCGACTTCGACTTCATCGACCACCGCCTGCGCGTCGCCGAAAGTCGGGCCGGCTCGTTGGCGATGGTGCTCGAGGCGAAGTCGGTCGCGGCCTTCTATCGGGAGTTCATGGCCGGGCTGCGGGGCCTTGGGATCGATGTCGAGATCTCGACCAGGCCGGTCGAGGTGGCGCAGGCCATCCCGTTCGAGACCGACGAGGAGCATGCTGCCTACGATCCCGCGCACGCTCAGGCTCTGTGGCACGGCCTGATCCAGGCCGATCGGGTGATGAAGGCCTTCCAGAGTGGCTTCGCCGGCAAGGCCAGCCCGGTCCATTTCTTCTGGGGCAGCTTTGACCTGGCGGCGACGCGCTACTCCGGGCGCGGGGCGCCGCTCCATCGCGGCGGCGCGCCGAACTGCCCGACCTGGGTGATGGAAGAGGCCTACTCGCGGGAGGAGATCAGCATCGGCTGGTGGCCGTCGAGCGAGCCGCCCGGACCCAGCTTCTATGCCTACGCCTACCCCGAACCGAACGGGCTCAGGTCTGCCCCGGTGCGTCCGGCCGAGGCTGCGTTCGACGCGCATCTCGGCGAATTCATCCTGCCCTACGACGTCGTGCGCCGGGCGCCGGATCCCGACGCGATGGCCCTGGAGTTCTTCCAGTCGACCTACGAAGCCGGTGCCGACCTTGCCGATTGGGATCGCGCCCTGCTCGAGACCCATCTCACCAAACGCCGACCGCCGCGAGAACCGTGGTCGACGCTGGTGCCCGGGACATCGCCTGATTCTGCTGGCACGGGTGCGAATGTTGGACCGGTCAGGCACGGCCACCGTCACGGAGCTCATCTGGCCCGCCGCCCAGGGCAGTAGCGGGCTGACAAGGGCACGAAGCGGTCCGGCCTCCTGGATCCGGGCTTGTGCGTCGCGATCCGGCGTGGTACGAGAGTGGCCACGGCCGCGGTCCCGCGGTGGGGCACGAGATCGGAGGCGCCAGATGCCTGGGCTCGACACCGGCAACACCGGCTTCATGCTCCTGTGCAGCAGCCTGGTCATGCTCATGACCCCGGGGCTGGCCTTCTTCTACGGCGGGCTCGTCGGCCGCCGGAACGTCCTGGCGATCATGATCCAGAGCTTCGTGTCGATGGGCTGGACGACGGTCATCTGGTTCGCCGTGGGCTACTCGCTGTGCTTCTCGGGCGGCGCCGGCGGGGTGATCGGCAACCTGGACAAGGCATTCCTGAACGGGGTCAGCCTGACCAGCCCGGCGGCGCTCAACCCGTCGATTCCCGAGATCGTCTTCGTGGCCTACCAGATGATGTTCGCGATCATCACCCCGGCCCTGATCACGGGCGCATTCGCGAATCGGGTCACGTTCAAGGCCTACATGGTCTTCCTGACCGGCTGGCTGCTGCTGGTCTACTTCCCGTTCGTCCACATGATCTGGGGCGGCGGGCTGCTGGCCACCTGGGGCGTGCTCGACTTCGCCGGCGGGATCGTCGTCCACAACACCGCCGGGCTGGCCGCCCTGGCATCGGTCCTGTTCGTCGGCCGGCGGGCCGTGACCGATCGCGGTCCGCACAGCATCCCGCTCGTCGCTTTGGGCACCGGCCTGCTGTGGTTCGGCTGGTACGGCTTCAATGCCGGATCCGAGTTTCGGGTCGACGCGACGACCGCGGTGGCCTTCCTGAACACCGACATCGCGGCGTCGTTCGCGGCGATGGCCTGGCTGTTCACGGCCTGGTTCCTGGCCAAGACTCCGAGCTTCCTCGGGCTCCTGACGGGCGCGGTTGCCGGGCTGGCCACGATCACCCCGGCCGCGGGCTACGTGTCGCCAGTCGCGGCGTGCCTGATCGGGGTGATCGCCGGGGTCGTCTGCTACGGCGCTGTCGCCCTCAAGAACCAGCTCGGCTGGGATGATGCCCTCGACGTCTGGGGCGTCCATGGGGTAGGCGGCTTCCTGGGCATCGTGATGCTCGGGCTGCTGGCCACGACGGCGTTCAACCCGAATGGCGCCAACGGCCTGTTCGCGGGCAACCCCGCGTTCCTGTTCAAGGAGCTCGTGGCCGTCGCGATCTCGTCCGCCTGGGCGTTCGCGTTCACCTACGGGATGCTCTGGTTGATCAACCGGGTAACCCCGGTCAGGGTGTCAGTCGGCGTGGAGGAAACTGGCCTGGACGCAGGCTTGCACCACGAAGAGGCGTACCTGGAGAACGCGATGTAGAGAGCCAGGACGGCCAGAGGAGCCGGGGCAGGCTCAGGGTCAGGGTCGCGGCGCGGCCACGGTTGTCGCCGAACCGGCTGGCGCTCGAGCTTCCTTCCTCGCCATCGCGGCATCGAGCCGCTCAACGAAGGGCGTGGCCTTGAGCCGGACGAGGATCTCGCGGGCCGCTTCCGCCGCAGCCCGAACCTCAGGTTTGGCCGGATCCAGGACGGTCGCCATGTCGATCGCGGTCAGCGTCTCGTCGATGACCAGGCGCAGGTCACGCCAGCTTTGCAGCGCGTCGCGGTACAGGCCAAGCGCCTCGGCTTCGCGCTGCTCAGACGCAACAAGCCCGGCCCGCATCGTCAGTCGGGCAGCCTCGACCACGGGGGCCCGGTAGCCGGACGCGTCGATGGCCGCGAGCTGCGCCGCGACCCCGGCAAGGTCAGCAGTCCAAAGTGCCGCGTGGGCGGCCAGTGATCGGTGAGCCGTACCTCACGACCGTGAGCTGCAGGTCACGGGACGACGGTCAGGACGATGTCGTTTCCGTCGCCGCCGATATAGCTGATCTGGGCGTGCAATGAGCTCCCCAGGAAGTTGGCAATCTGGGCACCCTGGGCCAGCCCGGTGAACGTCCCGGTGATCGGCCCGGCCGCGGTCTTGTTGAGGGCCGTGAACGTCTGGCCGACCGTCGGCGAGAAGCCGCTCAGGTCGATCAGCGACAACGTGACGTTGGCGCCGATCGTCACTGCCCCGCTGGCGACCTGCTCCTGGTCGTAGCCCGTGCCGACGGCGGTGCCCCCGATCTCGATCGCGAAGGTCGACCCTGCCACGAACGTGACCGCACCGGTGACGAGCTGACCGGGTGACTCGCCTGGCATCAAGGTTCCTGAGACACTGACGGTGCCGCCAATGGTTCCGGACCCGCGCAGCGTGGCCCCGGCTGCGACCGTGACCGCTCCGCCGGCGGTGCTGCCATCGACCTTGAGCGTGCCGCTGCTGACCGTCGTCGCCCCGCTGTATGTATTGGCGGCCGCCAGGGTCAGGGTGCCGCTGCTGCTGGCGGTGACGGTGCCGGTCGTCGTCGCGATCACCCCGCCGATCGTCGTGTTGCCCGAGCCGGTGACGGTCAGGTTCTTGGACGCGGCGCTGATCGCACCGAGGGTCAGGGTGCCACCATCGCTCTCGACGTTCGCGTTGCCGGTCAGGGTGATTGCACCCGACCAGCTGTTGTTGTTGCCCAGGTTGAGCAGGGCACCGGTGGCGCCCACCCCGGTGCCGGTCAGGCTCAAGGGATTGGTGAGGGCCAGGCCACTGCCGTCGAGGTCGATCGCCGCGTTGGCGGCGACCGAGGCGGCACCACCGGCGCCCAGGGCGCTCGAGCCTTGGACATCGACGATCCCCGCGCTGACCGTCGTCGCCCCGGTATAGGTATTGGCGGCCGAGAGGGTCAGGCTGCCGGTACCGGTCTTGGTCAGGCTGCCGGTGGCCGTCGCGATCACCCCGCCGATCGTCGTGTTGCCGGAGCCGGTGACAGTCAGGTTCTTGGACGCGGCGCTGATCGCACCGAGGGTCAGGCTGGCGGCGTCGCTCTCGATCGTCGTGTTGCCGGTCAGGGTGATCGGGCCCGACCAGGCGTTGGCATTGGCCAGGTTGCGCAGGGCACCGGTGGCGCCCACCCCGGTGCCGGTCAGGCTCAAGGGATTGGCGAGGGCGAGCCCGGACCCATCGAGGTCGATCGCCGCGTTGGCCGCGACCGAGGCGGCGCCACCGGCGCCCAGGGCGCTTGAGCCCTGGACATCGACGATCCCCGCGCTGACCGTCGTCGTGCCGCTGTACGTGTTGGCGCCTGACAGGGTCAGGCTGCCGGTGCCGGTCTTCGCCAGGCTGCCGGTGCCGGCGATGATCGCGTTGGCGGTCGTCGTCAGGCCGGCCCCGATCGAGAGCGTGGCCGCGCCGGTCAGGGCGATCCCCCGGTTGGGGTTCAGGCTGAAGGATCCGGTCGTGGCCAGGGTGGCCGTCCCGATCGTGAGCTGGCCGGGGGTGGCCGAGCCCGGCGCCGTGCCCAGGCCACTGTCGGCGGCGATCGAGAGGGTCCCGGCGCTGATCGTCGTCGCGCCGCTGTACGTGTCGAGCCCACCGAGGGTGAGCGTGCTCGCGCCGGCCTTGGTCAGGCTGCCGGCTCCGGCAATGATCCCGTTGTAGGCGAGGGCGGCCGTCGGCGCGATCGTCGCCGTACCGGTCAGGGCGATCCCCCGGTTGGCATTGAGGGTGAACGCGCCGGTCGTGGCCAGGGTGGCGGTCCCGATCGTGAGCTGGCCGGGGGTGGCCGAGCCCGGCGCCGTGCCCAGGCCACTGTCGGCGGCGATCGAGAGGGTCCCGGCGCTGATCGTCGTCGCGCCGCTGTACGTGTTGGCCCCGGACAGGGTCAGGCTGCCGCTGCCGGCCTTGACCAGGAGGAGCTGGCCCGCACCGTCCCCGAGGACACCCGAATAGGTCGTGCTCGTGTTGTTGCCGCCCGCGGTCAGGGTGAGGGCGCCGGTGGCCGAGCTCGTGACCGGGCCGGCGCCGGCGAGCGAGCCGATCGTGTCGCTGAAGCCGGCCAGGTCGAGGGTGCCCCCTGCGGCGACCGTCGTGGCACTGGCCGAGCCGATCGCGTTGGCGATCCCGAGGGCGAGCGTGCCGCTGCTGACCGTCGTCGCCCCGCTGTATGTATTGGCGGCCGCCAGGGTCAGGGTGCCGCTGCTGCTGGCGGTGACGGTGCCGGTCGTCGTCGCGATCACCCCGCCGATCGTCGTGTTGCCCGAGCCGGTGACGGTCAGGTTCTTGGACGCGGCGCTGATCGCACCGAGGGTCAGGGTGCCACCATCGCTCTCGACGTTCGCGTTGCCGGTCAGGGTGATTGCACCCGACCAGCTGTTGTTGTTGCCCAGGTTGAGCAGGGCACCGGTGGCGCCCACCCCGGTGCCGGTCAGGCTCAAGGGATTGGTGAGGGCCAGGCCACTGCCGTCGAGGTCGATCGCCGCGTTGGCGGCGACCGAGGCGGCACCACCGGCGCCCAGGGCGCTCGAGCCTTGGACATCGACGATCCCCGCGCTGACCGTCGTCGCCCCGGTATAGGTATTGGCGGCCGAGAGGGTCAGGCTGCCGGTACCGGTCTTGGTCAGGCTGCCGGTGGCCGTCGCGATCACCCCGCCGATCGTCGTGTTGCCGGAGCCGGTGACAGTCAGGTTCTTGGACGCGGCGCTGATCGCACCGAGGGTCAGGCTGGCGGCGTCGCTCTCGATCGTCGTGTTGCCGGTCAGGGTGATCGGGCCCGACCAGGCGTTGGCATTGGCCAGGTTGCGCAGGGCACCGGTGGCGCCCACCCCGGTGCCGGTCAGGCTCAAGGGATTGGCGAGGGCGAGCCCGGACCCATCGAGGTCGATCGCCGCGTTGGCCGCGACCGAGGCGGCGCCACCGGCGCCCAGGGCGCTTGAGCCCTGGACATCGACGATCCCCGCGCTGACCGTCGTCGTGCCGCTGTACGTGTTGGCGCCTGACAGGGTCAGGCTGCCGGTGCCGGTCTTGGCCAGGCTGCCGGTGCCGGCGATGATCGCGTTGGCGGTCGTCGTCAGGCCGGCCCCGATCGAGAGCGTGGCCGCGCCGGTCAGGGCGATCCCCCGGTTGGGGTTCAGGCTGAAGGATCCGGTCGTGGCCAGGGTGGCCGTCCCGATCGTGAGCTGGCCGGGGGTGGCCGAGCCCGGCGCCGTGCCCAGGCCACTGTCGGCGGCGATCGAGAGGGTCCCGGCGCTGATCGTCGTCGCGCCGCTGTACGTGTCGAGCCCACCGAGGGTGAGCGTGCTCGCGCCGGCCTTGGTCAGGCTGCCGGCTCCGGCAATGATCCCGTTGTAGGCGAGGGCGGCCGTCGGCGCGATCGTCGCCGTACCGGTCAGGGCGATCCCCCGGTTGGCATTGAGGGTGAACGCGCCGGTCGTGGCCAGGGTGGCGGTCCCGATCGTGAGCTGGCCGGGGGTGGCCGAGCCCGGCGCCGTGCCCAGGCCACTGTCGGCGGCGATCGAGAGGGTCCCGGCGCTGATCGTCGTCGCGCCGCTGTACGTGTTGGCCCCGGACAGGGTCAGGCTGCCGCTGCCGGCCTTGACCAGGAGGAGCTGGCCCGCACCGTCCCCGAGGACACCCGAATAGGTCGTGCTCGTGTTGTTGCCGCCCGCGGTCAGGGTGAGGGCGCCGGTGGCCGAGCTCGTGACCGGGCCGGCGCCGGCGAGCGAGCCGATCGTGTCGCTGAAGCCGGCCAGGTCGAGGGTGCCCCCTGCGGCGACCGTCGTGGCACTGGCCGAGCCGATCGCGTTGGCGATCCCGAGGGCGAGCGTGCCGCTGCTGATCGTCGTCGCCCCGCTGTATGTATTGGCGGCCGCCAGGGTCAGGGTGCCGCTGCCGGTCTTCGTCAGAGCGCCGCTGCCGGTGATGCTCCCGGTGAGGGCAAGGTTCTCGACCCCGGCGACGGTGAGCCCGGCGTTCAAGCTGATCGGGAGCGCGACGCTGCGAGGACCGGCGCTGGCCTGGATCGACCCACCAATCGAAACGATCGAGCCCGTGCCCGTGATCGCGCCCGAGTCCACGAGCAGGCCGCCCGCTTCGATCGAGACCGTCGCACTCGGGACGAATGCCAGCGTGCCCGCGACGCTGACGGTTCCGCTGATATCGATGCTCGTCGGGGAGGCGCTGTCGGCGGTCAGGGTGACGCCGCTGGCGACCGACAGCTGGGCGCCATTGGCCACCACCACGTGGGCCACGTCGTCGTTGAGGTCGGCCGTGACGACGTTCGGGCTGCGGACCGTCACGACACCGTCGCCACTCTCGGGCGGCCGCGCCGCCGCGACCCACGCAGCGCCATTGAATCGTTGCCAGGTGGCCGCGGCGCTCCACGGACCGGTTGCCACGCTGCGGTAGTCGCTCGGCGGCCAGGTGCCCACGACAAAGCCGTTGGCCCCCAGGTCGACGGACCCGGCATAGAGCGCGGCCGACGGAACGCCGCCACGGCCCGTTCCGGCCAGCAGGCCGATCACCAGGGCGAAGCCGAGGATCAGGCCAACGGCCAGGCGACCAACCCACCCTCGCGGCGCCGCCCGCCGCCCATTCCGCCGAGCCTGCGACAGGCCTGCGCCGCGGCGCAGGCCGTCGACCAGGATCAGCCCGAGCGACATGAGACGCTGCGCGACGGGCGTGCCCGGCGCCTCGAGCGCGAAGCCGCGCCATGGCGACAGACCGCTGCCAGCTCCTCGAAGAGCATCGCCTGGACCAGCAGCGTGGCGGCCACCAGGAACAGGACGAGCAGGCCGAGCGGCCGGCCGACGAGTGTCACCAGGTACCCTGCGCCGGGCAGCGTCCAGGCCACCCGCCCGACGATTGCCGTGACGGGCGTGATCGTCGGATCGGCGGCCTCGTTGGCATCACCCTTGGTGCCGACGTACGCCGTCGTCCCGAGGCGGATGAGGCGCGTGACCCGATGGGTGACCGTCGTGCCGTTCGGCGTTCGAAAGGCCACGACGTCGTCGACTCGCGGGTCAGCCGGCGGGCCCGCGTCCAGGATCACGAGCGCCCCGAGCGGGACCGCCGTCTCCATCGAACGACCCTCGATGACCAGCGCCGGATGGCCGAGCGCTGGGCCGAGGCTCGTGATCGCGACGCAGGCCAGGACCGCGATGACGAGGATTGCCAGCAGTCCGTCGGTCAAGAGCGACACGGCGCCCAGGATGCGGGCCAGCTTCATCGGATCGAGCCCCGAGGGCGGGTGGCCACCCAGTCGCGGCGGGCCACCCGGGGTGGCGCTACGGGTTGTTCGCCGTCTGCTCGGCGCTGAACGTGAACGTCGTCGTGGTGGTGGCGCCCTGGAAGGCGTTGCCGGTGGCGGCGGGCAGGCTGGCCTGGAAGCAGAGCGTCTCGCTGGTCGCCGGATCGAGGACCCGGTCCCCCGCCTGCGCACCCTGGGCGGGATTGCCAAAGGCCGCCGCGCTCAGCGCGCCGGTGTACAGGCTCGTCCCGTCGAAAGCGGCGCAGCTCGTGCCGAGCGTCTTGATCGTGAGGCTGATCTGGTTCATCAGGCCCTTGCCGTCGGCGTTCGTGCTCGAGCTGGTCACCGCGTAGCGCAGCTGGCCGGTGCCGGTGTTGCTCACGATCAGCGGCGCAGCGATCGTGTCACCAGGCATCATCGCGGCCGACGTCAGCAAGGTCGTCGCGGGATTGAGACCCAGGATGATCGTCCCGCTGGTAAACGCGTTGCCGCCCAGGGTGGCCGTGCTGCTGAAGATCGCCAGGGATCCGCCGACGGCGACGGCCGACCCGGCCAGCAGGGCGATGGTCAGGGCCACCAGCAGGATGAGGCGGCGACGGGGTCGACGTGCCTCGCTGGGTTCGCTCAGATCCTGCACGAGTTCAGTACCTCCTGGGAACCGCCGTCGCCGGTGGAGGCAGCGACATCTCGGAGTGCGGCTCCCGGTCTATGACCTTGCGGATCAGTCTCGGGTCTTGTAGGGTCCGTCACTAGCCAACGATCGGGCTATCGAGTGGTGGTCCATGGTCTGTGACTGCCGCGCGTCCTCGCCGCGAATCGATCCACGACCATCGGGGGTGAAAGGAACCGTGAGGTGCCCCTCGCGGACCTAGGCGCGCGGCTGGCTGCGCCAGCCCTTGCGAATACCTTCCTGACGAGATTGCCGCGCGACGCTCGGGACGCGCTCCTGGCGGGCGGCAGGATCCTGGAGATTCCCCATCGGCAGGTGATCTTCGGCTCGAGCGAGGCGCCGCGTTTGGGATTCCTGCTCGAGGGCCTGGCCCGCGTCTACCTTTCCGCCCGGACCGGCCGCCAGCTGACCGTGCGCTACGGACGAGTCGGCGACATCCTCGGCAATATCTCCGGGGCGCCGGGCATTCGCGCGCCGTTGAGTGCGGCGGCGGTCACCGACTGCGTTTTGATCGAGATCGAATTGGCGACCTTGCTCCAGCACGTCGAGACCGATGTCCGCGTAGCCGCCGCACTCGTCGCCGAGCTGACCCTCCGGCTCCAGGACAGCTACGCGGCGCTGGGGGCAAACACCCTTGGCTCGATGCCCGAACGGGTGGCCTGGCACCTGCTTGACGCTGCCGTCGCGACGCCAACCAATGGCCGGCTGACGGCCGGCCTGAGCCAGCAACAGCTCGCCGACAGCGTGGGTACGTCACGCGAGGTCGTCGCCCGGGTCCTGGGCCGGCTGCGGGCTGAGGGAATTGTTGCCACGAGCAACCAGCAGGTGGAGGTCACCGACCCGCCGCGCCTTGCGGCGATCGCCGGCCGCAAGCTAGCCTGAGGCTGCTTCCACGACGGCACGGGCCGCCGACCCAGGCTCAGAGGCTGGGTGCAACGCCCTCGGCGAGGAGCTGCATGAGTTCGATCTGGGCCGCGTAGTCGAGCAGCGGGAAGTGGCTCCGGGCGACGAACTCGACGGGCACCCCGGCCTGTTTCCGAATGTCGAGCAGGGCCTCGACGATCTCGTCGGGCGTCCCGGCGTATGCCGCCCGGCCCTTGACCAGGGTCTCATCGGGGCGATCGAGCTTCGGCGGCGTGACGGCCGGCAGGGGCCGGGTGGCCGAGGCGTCCATGTCCGAGTACTTCCACTGCATCGCCCACATCGCGTCGCGGTAGCGGGTGAGCGCATCGGCCTGTGATGCTCCGGCCAGCAGGACCGAGTAGTGGATGAACCGGAACGTGGCCGGGTCGCGGCCGATCTTCTCGCACTCGTCGAGGATCCAGCGGACCTGCTCGACGAACTTGGCGGCCGGCGAGCTCAGGAAGACGCCATCGGCGAGGCGGGCGGCGCGGCGGATCGCCGGCTCCGCTCCCCCGCCGACGAGGATCGGGATCTTGCTCGAGGGCGTGGGCCGGACCCCGACCGTCGGCAGGTCATAGACCGCGCCGTGGTGGGTGAACGGCTCGCCGGTCCAGGCCTGGGGCAGGATCCTGAGGATCTCCTCCATCGCCGCCCCGCGGCGACGGGCGTCGGCGCCGAGGCCGCGGAACTCGATCTCGTTCCAACCCAGCCCCAGGCCCAGGACGAGCCGGCCGTGGCTCAGCAGCTGGACGGTCGCGGCGTCCTCGGCTAGCCGAAGCGGGTGGTGGAGCGGGGCGAGGATGACGCCCGTGCCGAGCTCGATCGTCGAGGTCGCCTGGGCCAGCGCCGCGCCGACGACGAGCAGCGAGGGCATGTAGCCGTCGTCGACGAAGTGGTGCTCGGTCGTCCAGATCGACGAGAAGCCGAGTCGCTCGGCCTCGACGGCCAGGCGGATCGTGTCGTCGTATGTGCGCGTCCAGTCGGTCTCGCCCGGCCGAAGCTGCGCGCTGAGGAGTCCGAGGCCGAGTCCCATTGCGAAACGATAGACGAAGGTGGCCGATCGAGCGCGAGTGAATGGCGCCTCAGGTCCTCGGGCGCCCCAGGTCGGCGAGGGCCTGGTCCCGGGTCGGGAACCCGCGCATCAGGATGACCCGTCCGTCCCGGAAAGAGACGACCGAATAGCTGTCCCGAATCCCGCCATGCGGATAGCGCCGGCGCATTCCGAGGAGGACCTTGTCGCCGATGTCGGTGGCCTCGGTGATCTCCAGCCCGGTGCCGCCCGGCTCGAATTCGTAGAGGAAGCGGACCACCTCGTCCCGGCCGTGACAATCCCAGCGGCTGGGCTCGGGTCCGAGCATCTCAACGTCGGGATCAAGCCACTCGAGGATCGCCTCCGGCCCGAGCTCCTGGAGCAGGGCGAGACCCGCACGAACGGAGTCAGCATTCATCGCTGCTGCCGACCGACTGCGGGCATCCCATTTCGTGCAATCCTACGCCGGCCGATCGCCGATCCCTTGACGACGGACCGCGGGCGGGGGCACGCTGGACCACATCGTTTTGGGTTGGCAAGGAGGGGTCCGATGCTCAAGACCATGACGGGCTACTGGTGGCTGTTCGCCATCCGTGGCGTGGCCGCAATCGTGTTCGGGATCCTGGCCTTCGCCTGGCCGGGGCTGACCCTTGCGCTGCTCGTGGCCCTCTTCGCCGCGTTCGCGATCGTCAGCGGGGTCTCGCTCCTCGTCTCGTTCGTCCAAGGGCGCTCAGGCTCCGGCGGCGACGCAATCTGGACGGCGGTGATCGGCGTGGTGGACGTCCTGGCCGGGATCGTCGCGTTCATCCTGCCGGGGATCACCGCGTTGTCGCTGCTGTACCTGGTTGCCGCCTGGGCGATCATCATCGGCGCGCTCCAGGTCTACTGGGCGATCCGCCTGCGGCGCGTGATCGAGGGCGAGCTCTGGACGGCGATCGGCGGGGTGATCTCGATCGCGTTCGGGATCTACCTCGCGGTCCTGCCGGGAGCCGGGCTCCTGTCACTGGTCTGGCTGGTCGGGATCTGGGCGATCCTCTTCGGCCTGGCCGCGCTGATGTTCGCCTGGCGCCTGCGCCAGCTCGGTCACGCCCTGCCCGGAGGCCCGGCTCTCGCCTAGGCCGGGTCTCGCTTAGGCTGGCGCTCGCTCAGTCGGCGCTGGGCCGGGGCCGGCTCAGAACGGGCCGATGCCGCCGAGCAGGTTCTGGATCGGCGACTCCTGACCCTGCTCCTGGACCTCGACCCGCTCGAGGGCGATGCAGATCGCCAGGGCGAGAGGCACGTCGAAGCCGGGCGTGATCTGGATCCCATACCCGTTGTGGATGCTGAACCAGGCGCGGGACACCTGGATCGCGACGCGGCCGGCCTGGTCCGTGACCTGGAACTCGCGGTTCATCCAGTTGCCCTTGATCGTCAGCTCCAGGCCGCCGGCGACGCTGATCTGGAACTTGTCGCCGCCCAGGTGGAAGATCGCCTCCTGGACGGTGGCCACCGTCTGGCCGCCCTTCGTGATGTTGATCGTCTTGTGGACGTGCGGGGCGAGCGACTTCGAGATCTCGTAGAGCTCCTGACCGTTGAGGTCCTTGAGGACGTGCGTGCCGCGCAGGCTGAGGAGCTTGCCGTCGACCTCGAATTCCTTGTTGCCCTGGCCGTCCTCGATCCACAGGTCGCCGGTCAGCGAGAGGAGCTGCTGGTTGAGGACGTAGATCAGCGACTGGCCTGCCGGCGAAGCGGCGGCTGCTGGCGGCTGGGGCGCGCTCGCGGGCGCGGCGAACCCCGCGCCGTCGGCCGACGGGGCGGCCACGGAGGGTGGCGTGGTCCCGGCCGAGGCCGGCGGGGCCGCCGTAGGCTCGGGCGAATCCGGGACGTCGGGCAGCTTGGCCTGGGTGAACGAGGTAGCGCCGCACTGGGGGCACTTCGCCGCCGCCCCGAGCTGCTGGAAGTGCGCCTTGAGCGCGACCTGGTCGGCGAAGTTGCCGCCGATCAAGCCACCGAGCTGGCCGGCGATCGACTTCATGTCGGGCCGCTCCTCGGCGATCGCCGTGGGCACGAGCCAAGTGTTCAGGCACTTGTTGCAGGTGCGCTGATACCCGCCGTCGGCCATGTCGATCTCCTGAGGGCTGGCAACCGATCCGAACTCTAGTGTCCCTGGGCAACGCACATCCTGGCCCTGGTCGCGACTTCGATCAAGTCGCCGATCAGCCGACCGGATGCCCGGCGCAGGGACCTTCGATGGACTGTTTTCGAGGCGCCGGAATCGGTGCAATGGCCGAGTCCGCGAGGCGACCGAGGACCGCTCGATCAGGCCTGCTGCGGACAACGTGTCCAGAGGCCCTGCTTGCGCCCAACTCGCGAGACCCCGGCTCGATCGCCGCGCCACGCCGCCGAGCTCGTTGCCCCGGCCGCCCGCCCACGCCCGGGGCTGGTCCGGGTCGATGTTCCGCGGTTCATCGCGCTACTGGCCCTTGCCGCCGGGGCCAGCCTGCTCTTCCCGCATCTCCGCTGGGCACCGACCGACTCGGCCTGGATCCCGGCCTTCTTCGTCCTCACGGCGCTCTCGATCGTCCTGGAGTTCATCGCCGTCGAGCTGCCCCATGGCGGCACCGTGTCGGTGGCGACGATGGCGCACATGGCCGCGATCCTCCTCGTGCCGCCGCCGTTCTCGGCCCTGGCGGTCGGCTCGGCCGTCCTGATCGAAGAAACCTTCCAGCGGCGGCCGCCCGCCCGGATCGCGTTCAACGTCTCGAACCACGTCCTGACGATCTCGGTCGCCTCGCTCGTCGTGGGCGTGATCGGCGATCCGCGGGCGATCATCGCCGGCCACCAGCACCTCCAGCTCGCCGCGATGGTCGTCCTCGTCAGCCTTGTCTACTACCTGGTCAACGACATCCTGACGAGTGCGATCATGGCCCTCGCCACCGGCCGCTCGCTCGTGTACATGGTCCTGACCAACGGCCGGACGACGATGCTGGCCGAGGCGGCCGCCGGGCTCGTAGGCGTCCTGTTCGCGGTCATCTGGACCGTCGAGCCGGTCTGGACGATCCTGCTGGTCCTGCCCGGGGCGGTGATCGCCAAGGCGATTCAGTACATCAGCCAGCTCGAGCACGAGACCCGCGACGCGGTCGGCTACCTCGCCGAGGTGGTCGACCATCGCGATGCCTCCACGTTCCATCACGGAGAACGGGTCGCCCTCTACGCCGTCGCGATCGCCCAGGAGCTTCAGCTCAGTGAAGGCCTCATCGAGCTGATCGAGCAGGCGGCCACGGTTCATGACCTGGGTAAGATCGGGATCCCCGACCGGATCCTGCTGAAGCCCGGCCCGCTCACCTCCGAGGAGCGGGCCGCAATGTGGCGTCACACCGAGATCGGGGCCCGGATCCTGGGCGACTTCCGGTTGTTCGGCGCGGGGGCTTCGATCGTCCGCCACCACCACGAGGCATTCGACGGCTCGGGCTACCCGGACCGACTGGCCGGCGAGGCGATCCCGCTGGGCGCCCGGGTGGTCGCCGTCGCCGACGCGCTCGATGCGATGACCTCGAATCGCCCGTACCGTGACGCCCTCCCGCAGGAGGAGGCGATCGCCCGGTTCCGGGCCGGGGCCGGCCGCTTCTGGGATCCCGTCGTCGTAACGGCGATGCTCGACCTCGTCGAGAGCGGCCGGCTGCGCCTCGACGAGTCGCGGATCGCCGACGAGACCGACTCGAAGGCCCACTCGGCAGCAACCGGCGCGGATGGAGTCGGCCTGGACACGGGCTGGGACGCGGCATGATTCGCGGCCGATCGGCAAGCCTCGCCCCCGATCCGTTCCAGGCGCTCTGGTTCGGCCAGACCGTCTCGGCCCTTGGCACCCAGGTGTCGATGGTCGCCCTGCCCCTGATCGCGGTGCTCGCGCTCCACGCTGGCCCGCTCGAGCTTGGAATCCTGGCCGCGCTCGAGACCCTGCCCTACCTCGTCCTGTCGCTGCCGGCCGGGGTGGTCGTCGACCGAGCCGATCATCGGGTGACGATGATCGCCTGCGACATCGGCCGAGCGGTCACCCTGTTCCTGGCCGCCGCCGCGATCCCGGTCGGGATCCTATCGATCGGCCTGCTCTACGGGATCGCCCTGGCAGTGGGTGTCCTGAGCGTCTTCTTCAACGTCGCCTGCACGAGCTACCTGGCGGCGATTCTGCCGACCGAGCGACTGGTGGCCGGCAACCAACGTCTCGAGGTGTCCGAATTGGGCGCCCGGGTCGTGGGCCCGAGCATCGGCGGTGCCCTGCTCGGCGCGGTGGGCGCCGGCGCGGTCCTGTCATTCGACGGCCTGTCGTACCTCTTCTCGGCGATTGCGATCGGCGGCTCGCGGCGGGCCGCCGGGTCCGAGCGCCGACCGGCCAAGCGGCCGGCCCGGTCGGTATTCGTCAAGGAGATGGGCGAGGGCGTCCGGCGCGTCCTGGGCGACCGGGTCCTGCGCGACATCGCCGGTTCGACGGCCGTCTTCAACCTCGGCAGCGGAATGGTCCTGGCGGTCATCGTCCTGTTCGCCACCCGCGACGTGGGAATGGGCGCCGCCGAGTTCGGCCTGATCTACGGCGCCGGCAACATCGGCTTCGTCATCGGCGCCCTGTCCGTTGGCGCAATCTCCCGGCGGCTTGGCGTCGGCCCGACGTTCCTGTGCTCGAACTACCTCGGCGCGCTGGCCCTGACCCTGATCGCCCTCGCCGGGGGGGCGCTCGGGGTGGCCTTCCTGCTGGCCGGCCGGTTCGCCGGCGCCGTGTCGGCCCCGATCTTCAACGTCAATGCGGTCAGCCTCCGCCAGGCCCGGACGAGCGATGGGTTCATGGGTCGGGTGAACGCGACGTTCCAGTTCATCGACTGGGGGACGCTGCCCCTCGGCTCGCTGCTCGGGGGCGTGATCGGTGCCGCGCTGGGCACCCGGGTCGTCCTCGACCTGGCCGCCGTGTGCGGGATCGTCAGCGCGATCTGGATCCACCTCTCGCCGGCCAGGCAGCCTGCGGATGCTGGGAGACGCGGAGCCGGCCGCTGATCCGGGGTCGCCGGAACCAGCGGACGAGCCCCGGGGCGAGGAGCCGGCACCGCTCCTCAAGCCGCCGATGGTTGCCTAGTCAGGCAGGTACGCGCGCACCTGGGAACGGCATCAGGAATGGAGCGGGTCGTCCGCGCGCCAGATGTAGGTGGGATCCAGGTGGTTGCTGCCGAGGGCGATCGCCAGCTCGCCACCGTGGTAGGCCTCGTGGGTCAGGAGGCGCTGGAGGATCGACGTCCGCGAGTGGACCTGGCGGAGATCCCCGTACGGGCGCTCGACGGTGTCGGTCAGCATCTCGGGCGTCCAGCGGTCGAGCGCCGAGTCGATGATCGCGAACGTGGCTTGGAGCGCGCCGACGACCTCGGCCGCGCTGCGCGGATAGTCGAGGTCGTCCTCCCAGCCGTCGCCGGCCGGATCGGCAAATGGCGTGGCGTCGGCGCCCGGCTCGCCCAGCACGTCGCACAGCCAGTAGACGCGCGTGCCGGCCACGTGGCCGGCGATTGCCCACACCGGCCAGTGCTCGGGCGAGGCTCGAAGCGCGAGCTGCTCCGGCGTCAGGTCTCGGATCGACTCCTCGAGGCGCCGCTCATACTGCGGCCAGCGGTCGTAGAAGAGGCGGATCGTCATCGCTGGGTTCGGTCACGCACGAGCTTCACGGGCGCCGGCGGCGGCCGCCCGGGAGTCAGTGTCCATCAGCGCGAAGATCCGACGAGCGCCGACGAGGCCCTTGAGCTCGTGCTCGCCGCGATCCACGAACGCCATGCCCGAGCCATCGAGCAAGTCGCGGGTCGTCGCGCTGACGAGAACCTCGCCTGGCCCGGCGAGCGCGGCGACGCGGGCTGCGGCGTGGACCGCCAGGCCGCGAGCTTGTCCACCGGCGATCCCGACCTCCCCGGTGTGGAGTCCGGCCCGGATTCCGATTCCGAGGTCAGCCACCGCCGGCACGATCGCGGCGGCGGCTCGGACCGCTCGCGCGGCGCCATCGAAGAGGGCCAGAAACCCGTCGCCCGTGGTCCCGATCTCTCGACCCCGGTAGCGGTCGAGGACCGCCCGAAGACGGTCGTTGTGCTCGAGCAAGAGGGTCCGCCAGGCGCGATCACCGAGGCGGGCGATGGTCTGCGTCGAGTCGACGATGTCGGTAAACAAGATCGTCGCCAGGACCCGCTCATCGTCGACATCGGGGGCGATCCCAAAGATCCGGGCGCTCGTGAACTCGACCGTGTCCCAGGTCT
The DNA here is from genome assembly GCA_963735455.1 of uncultured Chloroflexia bacterium. Lineage (GTDB taxonomy): Bacteria > Chloroflexota > Limnocylindria > Limnocylindrales > CSP1-4 > Palsa-1033. The sequence goes on along the minus strand of CAVTKZ010000004.1, from coordinate 196,243 downwards.
CATCCCCGACGACCCAAGCGTCGTGGCCCGGCGGGATCTCGTAGGCATCGTTGGGCTCGATGTCGAGCTCGGTCCCATCGTCCATCACGACATGGAGCCGGCCCGAAATGACGTAGCCGACATGGCGGTTCTGGCACGCTTCCGTTCCGACGATCGGGCGGACGTCTTTCGACCAACGCCAGCCCGGCTCGCAGACGAAGCGGCCGAGGGCGGTCTCGTCCAGGTTGATGACGTCGATCCGCCCGAGGCTGAACTCGCGCACCCGATCGGGCGTTCCGAAGCTGCGTCGCTGGAGCCGAGGCATCGTCACATCCTAGGCGAGACCTGCAACGGCGAATGCCGGAGGCGTTCGTGGATCAAATCTAGCCCAGGAACTGATCGATAACCGCGAACGTCTGTGCCGGCTCCTCGAGCTGGGGCAGGTGGCCAGCCTTCGGGATGCGCTCGAAGCGAGCGTTCGGGAACGCGGCGGCGTAGGCCGCGCCATAGGCCGGGGTCACGATCCGGTCGGCCTCGCCCCAGACCACGAGAACCGGGATCTTCACCTGGCCGAGGCGAGCGCGGAGCTCAGGGTCGTACATGTCCCGGGCGAGGACGGCCATCGTGGCCATGTTCGCCCGCTGCACGGCGGCCTGCTCGGGCGGGATCGTGGCCGGGTCCCGGTAGCCTCGTTCCGGGTCGTACCAGGCGTGCTCGGCGACCCCGCGCGCGTCGAGGCTGAAGAAGTCCGTGATCGGCTGTCCTTGCACCTGGATTCCCGTGGCATCGATCAGGACCAGGCCGCCCACCCGGGCACCCTGGTCGCGGACCGCGATCTCGGCCCCCACCCAGCCGCCGAGCGAGGAGCCGACGACGAGGACGTCGCGCAGGTCCTCCGCCTCGAGCAGCTCGAGGTAGGCGGCAGCGAGGTCGCCGATGGTCGCCAGCGAGTCCGGCCGAGGAGCGCCGTTCCAGCCGGGATGGGTCGGGGTGATCACCCGCATCGTCTCGGACAGATGGTCGGCGATCGGGGCAACGGTGAACGGTCCCCCGCCACCGTGGAGGACGAGGACCGGGCGGCCCGCCCCGGCGTCGGTCAGGGTGATCCCCAGGTCGTCTCGGAGCTGGACGGAGCGGGTTGTCGTTGCCATTGCCAGGGTCCCCGTTGCGCGTAATATAAGCTAGTTGATATACACAACCTTAATCAAATGGATAGACTCCTGTCAATGGCTGAGGTACAAACGCTTGGGCGCCGGATCAAGCAGGTCCAGTACCGCCATCATCGGGCCCTCGATCGCGGGCTGACCGCGGTCGGCACGACGCTTGCCCAGTGGGACGCCCTGCGGGCGATCGGCCGGCTGCCGGGCGCGTCCGCGCACACCCTCGCGGTCGAGACGTTTCAGAGCGATCAGGCGTTCGGCACGCTGGCCAACCGGCTCGTGGCGCAGGGGTTGATTGAGCGCCGGCCGGGTCGCGGCCGTCGGATCGAGCATCGCCTCACGCCGGCCGGCGATCAGGTCCTGGCTGCCGGCCATCCGGTGGCGAGCTCGGTACTCAGCGCTTCCTTCGCCAACCTCTCCGACGAGGAGCGAGCAACCCTGCTTGAGCTGCTGATCCGAGTCGCCGGCGACGATCTGAGCTAGGAGCCGTTTCCACGCCAGCCTGACCCGCTCGGGTACCCTCGGTCCATGCCCAGCATTGGGGACCGGTTGGCCGGGCGCTATCGCCTTGATGCACGGATCGGGTCGGGTGGCTTCGCGACCGTGTTTCGGGCGCACGACCTGCGTCTCGATCGAGACGTGGCGATCAAAGTCCTGCTCGCGAACCATGCGACCGATCCGGTCGTGACGGCTCGATTCGAACGGGAAGCCCGGGTCCTCGCCGCGATCAACCATCCGAATGTCGTGGCCATCCACGATGTCGCGTCGGGGGGGCCGAGTGTCGAGTCCGAGCCGTACTTCGTCATGGACCTGTGCGCCGGCGGTTCCCTCGCGGACCTGCTGAAGGCCTCGAGAAGCGGCTCCCTGCCACCCGACATCCTGATCCCGATCCTGATCGACGTTTCGGCCGGCCTCGCCGCCTTGCACGCCGCCGGCGTCGTCCATCGTGACCTCAAGCCCTCGAATGTCCTGCTGTCCGGCGGTCGGGCCCAGATCGCGGACCTCGGCATCGCGATTGCCGGTCCGAGCGACCTGACGGCCACGGGAACGGCAGTTGGCACGCTCGCCTACCTGGCTCCCGAACAGCTCGCGGGTGCACCCGCGAGCCCGGCCAGCGACGTGCACGCGCTCGGCGCGATCGCCTTCCTGGGCCTCACCGGCCGGCTGCCGAGCCCGGGCGAGAGCGTCGCTGCCGTTGTCACGGCCAGCGCTCGGCGCGTCGACCCGGTCTCCGCCGTCGCGCCCAGCCTCGGAGTCGCCTTTGACGAACCACTCGCGCGGGCCCTGGCGCCAGAGCCAGCCGGGCGACCGACCGCCGGCGAGCTCAAGAGAATGCTTTCCGCGGCCCTTGAACGATGGGGAGCCCGGCCCGGACGACCCCCGACGCGACTCGGACCGACGCTGGTGGAGACGAGGCCGGCGGCCACGTCAGCAGCTGGCGACGAGCCGACGACCCTGGTCAGAACGCGATTGCCCCGAAGGATCAAGCCCCGCACCGACGGTCGCCGCGCACGCCGACGACGAGCAATCGCGATTGGGGTCCTCCTCGTGATCCTGGTGCTGGCTGCCCTCGCCCTGCTGCTTGCCAGAGGACCCGATGCGGGCGCCACGCCCCCACTCTCCAGCAGCTCGAGTCCGAGTCCAGTGCCATCCTCGATCGCGAGCCCCAGCCCATCGGCGTCGCCGTCGGCGAGCCTCGTCCCGACGCCGGCTCCGACGCCGAGCGTCACCCCGGACCCGTACGCGGCAGCCCAGTCGGCGAGCCAGGCCATGCGCTCAGCGATCGCCGCTGCACGGGGACCTAATGGCCTGAGCGGGAAGGATGCCAAGGACCTCGGGGACCAGCTGAATCAATTCGACCAGGCGCTCAACAAGCAGGATCCGAAAGCCGCCCGGCAGGCGGCCAATCAACTGGACTCGAGGATCGCGGATCTCATCGATCACGGAAGTCTGAACGGCGAGGCGGGCGCCCAGCTCCAGTCTGCCGCCAACGATCTCCTGGACGCAGCGAACGCGCTCCCAGGCCCGGACTGAGCGGCCACCTCCAGGTACCCGTGTCGATTTCAGCGTGGTCATACGTTGTATCAGTGAAGGCCCGGCTCCCCCGGGTATGTCATAGATTGGTTGAGGAGGACGCAGCATGGGCAACCCGGTCGTCCATTACGAGATTCGGGCCAAGGACCCGGACGCCGCTCGGGCGTTCTACGGCAAGCTGTTCGGCTGGACGTATCCCCCGGGCGGGGAGCCTGGCTACACCTATATCGAGTCGGGCGTCCCGGGAGGTATTCCCGGCGGGATCGGCAAGGCCCAGGCGGGCAACGGCCACGTGACCTTCTTCGTTGGCGTTCCGGACGTTGCGGCCGCGCTCGCCCAGGCGGCCAGCCTCGGGGCAACGGTCGTCGTGCCGGCGACGAAAGTCCCGGGCGTTACCTTCGGGCTCTTCGCTGACCCCGAGGGCCACGTCATCGGCGTCTCGTCGAACGACTGAGGCTCGTCAAAGACAGCCGGCCATCGCATCGCAGCAGATCGAGGCGATGGCCGGCACGTTCACCGCCTCAGCCAGCCGGAACGACGTTGTGGTTGATCCGGAGCAGGTTCTCCGGATCGTATCGGCGCTTGACATCGGCGAGCCGCGCGAGCTTGGCCGGCCCGTAGATGCGGGCTGCGCTGACCGCCTCCGCCCCCGAGTCGCCGCTGAAGTTGAGGTACTGCCGCTCCATCGCCAGGGGCCGAACGCGATCCGAGAAGCCCTTGACCCAGGAGACCCGGGCGGGATCGTCGACGGCGTCGGTCCAGAAGCCGTACATGTTCAGCCACAGTTCCGCGGTCCGGTCGGGGAACGCAGTCGCATCCTCGGGCACGCGCCCGAATGCGCCACCCATGAGGTGCAGGTCTGCCGCCGTGCCGACCCAGTTCTGCCGGCCGCAGCCCTCGATGAGGGCATCGATCAGGGCGTCGTCCATTGCCGCGAACCAGGCGTTCCGCCAGTAGGCGCGCACACCCTTGGGCATCGCCGAGTCGAATCCGGACTGGAAGTCCAGCCAGCGGACCGGGTCGGTCATCCGCACGTCCGGCGGGCACGCGGCGACCAGCCGCTCGACCACCTCGAGCCCGGCGGCGCGGTCGGCCGCGGCCCAGGCGAACCCGGCGAACATGAGGACCCGGTCACCCAGCTCCCAGTCGGGCGGGGGCACCATGAACGTGACGAGCGGCGTGAGCTCGTCGGGGAGATCCGCCGTCCAGGCGCGCCAGGCGCGGAGCGCCTCGCCCCAGCGCGGCTGCTCGTAGACGAGCGTGCCCGCCAGCACCTCTGGACCGAGCAGGTAGGCGTGGAAGGTGAACGAGGTCACCACGCCGAAGTTGCCGCCGCCCCCTCGGAGCGCCCAGAAAAGATCGGGGTTGGTGGTCGCGTCCGCGCGGACGAACTCGCCTGACGGCAGCACGACCTCCGCGGCGAGGAGGTTGTCGATGGCGAGCCCGTGGGCGCGGGTCTGCCAGCCGACGCCGCCTCCCAGTGTGAACCCGGCGATCCCCGTGCCCGAGACCACGCCGATGGGGACGGCGAGGCCGTGTGGCTCCGTCGCCTCGTCCACGTCGCGCAGGGTGGCGCCGGCCTCGACTCGCACGAGGCAGGTCTCGGGGTCCACCGCTACCGACCGCAGCCCGGCCATGTCGAGGACGATCCCGTCGTCGACGGATCCCAGGCCGGCCACGTTGTGGCCGCCGCCGCGGATCGCCAGCGGCAGCCCGCTAGACCGCGCGGCCTGCAGGACGGGCCCGACATCGTCGACGCCCGCGGCCTGGACCAGGCAGGCGGGCCGCTTGTCGACCATCCCGTTCCAGACCCGGCGGGCCTCGTCATAGTCGACGTCGCCGGGGACGATCACCCGGCCGTTCACGCCGGCGCGTAGAGCAGCGAGGGCCGCGGCATCCATGGGCATCCGGTGGGTCTCCTCGCGTCGGTGGGCTCTGATCGCGCCAGTCCGTTGCAGTCTCTCCGCGGCGCTGCCATGATGGAAGAGCCTGAATCCACCAGATCGGGGCAAAAGTGACAACGCCGGGCCGCCCGAGGATCGCTCTCCTTGTTGCGCCAGAGACGTCGGCTTCCGTCCTGTACGGGCTGTACGACGTCCTCACGACGGTCGGTCCGATGTGGCCCGATATGACGGCGGCCGAGCCCGGGGAGGAGCTCCTCGAGGTGAAGATCGTGGCGGCGTCGGCGCAGCCCCTCCGGTGCTTCGGCAACATCGCCGTCGAGCCGCACGCGGCGATCGCGGAGGTGGAAGAGGTGGACGCTGTCGTCGTCTGCGACATGTACACCCCGATCGGGATCCCGCCCCGGGGCAAGTACGCGGCCGAGACCAGGTGGCTGCGGGACATGCACGCGCGGGGGGCCCTGGTGGCCTCGGTCTGCTCAGGGTCGGTCCTCCTGGCAGAGGCCGGGCTCCTCGACGGCCGGACCTGTGCGGGCCACTGGGCGTACACCGAGTTGTTCGCTGAGGCCTACCCCCGAGTCGCTTTCCAACCCGGCGCGATCCTCGACCTTGCGAGCGAGCCGGACGGCATCGTCACCGCTGGCGGCGTCACCTCCTGGCAGGAGCTCGCGCTGTACCTGATCGGCCGGTTCTGCGGTCCCGAGCACGCCGCGCGGACGGCCAAGGTCTACCTCATGGGCGGCCACGAGCACGGCCAGCTGCCGTTCGCCGCCATGTCGCGCCGCGCCCGCGTGGACGACGCGGTGATCGCCGCGAGCATGAGCTGGATGGACGAGCACCCGGAGACGCCCAATCCGGTCACCGCGATGGTCGATCGGTCGGGCCTGACGCCGCGCACATTCGCCCGGCGCTTCGCGGCCGCGACCGGTCGCCGGCCGATCGAGCACGTCCACGGTGTCCGGGTGGAGCGGGCGCGCGGGATGCTGGAGCTCGGCGCGCTACCCGTCGACGACGTGGGCTACGCGGTCGGCTACGAGGACCCAACCTTCTTCCGGCGGCTGTTCAAGCGGACGACCGGCTTGACGCCCGCAGCCTACCGGCGCAAGTACGCCGCGATCGTCGGACCCGGGAGGCCGACCTGATGGCTGGTCTCAGGCGCCCGTCGCCGTCCCGCCCTCCGGCGTTGCCTCGAATTCGAACGTCGTGCGCATCGGCTCCTCGCGCATGAAGGCGACCGCTGCGACCGCGATCAGCGCCCCAACGACGCCGACCCAGAACGTCGCCGCGATGGCGATCGAGAACGCATCGTGGATCCCCGTGACGATCGCCGGGATCAGTGGCGCGATCTGGGACTGCTGGGCCGCCGGCACGCTGGCCAGGATCCGCTGGCCGAGGTCGCCCGTGCCGGTCAGGTCCACCCCACCCCCACCGGCAAAGCCGGCGACGACCTGCTGCGGCACGCCGGCCGCCACGAGCTGCTTGGGGATCTCGGTCACCAGGCGCGTGGCGAGGAGCGAGCCGGCGAAGGTCAGCCCGATCGTCCCGCCGATCTGCTGGAAGAACGTCAGGCTGGCCGTAGCCACCCCGATCCGATCGGGGTTGACCGAGTTCTGGACGACGAGCGTGAAAACGGCGAAGGACGGGCCGATGCCCAGGCCGGCGATCACCATCCAGAGCCACAGGACGGGCCGATCCGTCTGCGCCGAGAGGTTCGTCAGCAGGACAAGGCCAACCGCGAGGAGCACCAGCGATCCCAGCATGAGCAGCTTGTAGCGACCCGTCCGAGCCACGATCTGGCCCGACAGGGTGGCGCTGACGATCAATCCGCCGACCAGCGGCAGGAGGTTGTAGCCCGAGATCGTCGCGCTCGCGCCCGTCACCGTCTGGAAGTAGCGCGGCAGGAAAATCACGGCGCCGAAGAAGCCGAACGCGGCAAAGAACATGGCGGCCACCGACACGGAGAAGTTCCGGATCCGGAACAAGCCGAGGGGCACGATCGGATCGGCCGCCCGCGACTCGATCCACAGGAAGACGGCCCCGATGACCAGGCCGGCCAGGATCAGGCCGCCGACGGCTCCGTCCGTCCAATCGCCCGACCCCTTGTTGGTCAAGCCGATCAGGACTAGGGAGATCGCGACGGCGAACACCGCGGCGCCGATGTAGTCGATGTGCCGGGCCGCATCGGGCCGCTTGATCGCCGGCATCAGGCGCCACATGATCACCAGCGAGATCAGCCCGATCGGCACGTTGACGTAGAAGATCCAGTGCCAGCCGACGGTGTCGGTGATCACCCCGCCGATCGCCGGCCCGATCAGGAACGAGACCCCGAAGACCGCTCCGAACAGGCCCAGGTATTTGCCCCGCTCAGCCGGCGTGTACAGGTCCGCGACCACGGCCAGCGCCACCGGGAAGACCGCGCCGCCGCCCAGGCCCTGGAGGCCACGGAACAGGATCAGCTCGGCCATGTTCTGGCTCAGCCCGGACAGGATCGACGAGATCAGGAACAGGCTGACGGCGAAGAGGATGACCGGGCGACGCCCGAACAGGTCCGACAGCTTGCCGTAGACCGGCCCGCTGATCGTCGACGTGAGCAGGTAGATCGTGACGACCCAGACGTACAGGCTGTTGCCGTTCAGGTCGGTGACGATGACCGGCAGCGCCGTGCCCACGACGGTCTGGTCGAGGGCGAAGAGGAAGAGCGCGAGCAGGATGGCCCCGAGGATCTCGAGGCGCGCTCGTGCGCTCAGCCCAGTTCCATCTGCCGTGTGGGCCGTCATCCTGTCGATTCTCCGGTCCTGCTTCCAGCGCCCACAATTCGGGCCCGGCTACCGACGGGCGTGCGCCGAGACGAGGGCTCCCGCTCGATCGGGCATCAAGGCGCCCGGCGATCTTAGGCGATCCCTCGGCAACCCGAGCAGGGCAACGAATCGTGTCCTAGCCGACCGGGGTCAGGCGGATCATCGGGATCACCCGGCCGCCGGTCTTACCGATGTAGTCGGCGAATCCCGGGTAGGCCTCGACGTGGCGGTCCCACAGCGCATCCCGGTCGGCGCCCTCGGCCACGCTCGCCTTCGCCGGGATCGTCCTGCCCTCGGTTTCGACGGTGACCGCCGGGTTGGCGACCAGGTTGAGGTACCACGCCGGATGCGTGGGCATGCCCTGCTTCGATCCGGCGACCACGTAGGCGTCGCCGTCGCGGCTGTAGGTCAGGACGGCCTGCCGCGGCTGGCCGGTCTTCGCGCCGGTCGTCGTCAGGACGAGCAGCGTCCGGCCGGCCATCGGCCCGCTGGTGACCTTGCCCCCGTGCTCGCGAATGTCGGCGATCAACGCCTTGGTGAATGCGCCTGGATCCCAGTCGGCCATGTGAGCTGCCCTCTCGTGTAATGCGGTTGCGCCCGCAACGATCTCACGAATCGGCAAATCCTGGATTCGCTCGCCGATCGGCTCCGGAGCCTCTCGACCCCCCAGGACGGGCCCGCGCGGAGGGATATCTCGAGGATATCCTCGCCGCCGGCGGGCCGCGGCGGCATGACCCGCGAGCGAGCGGGGGTCTCGCGCCGGCGAATCCAGGCGTTACCCGGCCGTCGCCCGCCTGGGAGTTTCACCAGCCGGCTGAACGTTCGGGAGGTTCCGCCGACTCATTGGGGGTATGACCGCGCCACAGTAGGCGGGGTCAGGGAGAGGGACGGTTGAGGGACCTCGTCGAGCAGGCCCAGCGCGGCGATCGCGATGCATTCACGTCACTGGTCGGCCTGATCAGCGACCGGATGTACGCGCTCGCCAGCCGGATCCTGCGCGACGGCGTCCTGGCGGAGGACGCCCTGCAGAGCGCCCTCCTGACCGTCTGGCGCCAGCTCCCCAACCTGCGTGACCCAGACCGCTTCGAAGCCTGGGCCAGGCGCCTGCTCGTCCATGCGTGCTACGCCGAGGCCAGGCGTCGACGCACGTGGGCGGCCAACGTCCGTGTCCTGCCGGTCGACGGGCCGGCGGGTCCGGATGGAATCCTCCGAATCGACCACCGCGACGCGCTCGACCGGGCGTTCCGACGCCTGTCCATCGAGCAACGGGCGGTCTTTGTCCTGCACCACCACGTGGGCCTCCAACTGACCGAGATCGCCGACACGCTCGGCATCCCGGCCGGTACGGCCCGCTCGCGACTCCACTACGCGACTCGCGTGCTCCGAGCGGCCATCGAGGCCGATGCGGCACCGGTCGCTCCCGAAGGACGGATGGCATGACGACTGAACGCGATTTCGACCGAATCGCCAAGGCCTGGCTGGAGCTGGGACCCGACGAGGCGCCCGATCGCGTGGTCGCCGCCGTCCTCCAGTCGGTCGAGACGACGCCGCAGGCGCGGCGCTGGCTCGGCTGGCCCATCTGGAGGTCTTCTGTCATGAACCGTCTGCACACCGTCGCCGCCGTGGCGGCCGCGGTCGTCGTCGTGATCGGCGGCGCCATCCTGCTCACGCGCCCGAGCCAACCTGCGGTTGGCGGCCCAACCACGCCCCCGTCGCTATCCGCGTCACTGCCTCCGTCGGCCGCGCCGTCGCCGTCCGAGGCCGTCGCGGTACCGGCAGCGTTGCAATCCATGTGGGTTGGGCCGAAACGGACGATCGCAGGGTTCCCAGCCGATGCCCGCTACCGGTTCCTCCTGTCTGACACGTCACTGGGCTTCCCCGACGACAGCCTGAAGAACCCAGTGCTCAAAGCCGACGCTTCAGCGTCAGCTCCAGGCGAGCTGCAGCTGACCACGACCGATGCGTCCGTGGGCTGCCGGACCGGCGATGTCGGGCGATACGCCTGGTCCCTCTCGCCCTCCGGGAGCCAGCTGACCCTGGTCACCACGGCCGATGCCTGCGCGAATCGATCGGCGGCCCTGGCCGGAACCTGGTTCAAGGTCGGCTGCAAGAACACCCAGAGCGGCTGCCTCGGCGACCTTGGTGCCGCCGGCACCTACTCGTCGCAGTACTTCGCCCCGCAGCTTCCGCTCGGCGCGACCTGGCAGCCCGCCTGGGGCGCCGTGACGTACACGGTGCCGGCCGGCTGGGCGAACTCGTTCGATTGGCCGAACACGTTCGGCCTCACGCCGTCTTCCGACTATGCGAACGAAACGGCCAACGGACCCCAAAACGGGGCGTTCCACGAGATTGACCTCTACCGGGCGCCGGCGGCCACGGCCCAGAACGGGCAGTGCTCGAAGGCGCTCATCGCCAGTGTCCCCGCGACCGTCGATGGGTTGATCGGCTACCTGCGGGGGCTCAAGAGCGTGGTCTCCACCGCGCCAACGGCGATCACCGTCGATGGCCATGCGGGCAAATGGATCGACGTCAAGATCGCTCCGACCTGGAAGGCGACCTGCCCGGGCGTCCCGGGATCCGCTCCAACCGCCTCCTACCTCGCGTACGCCGGCTCGGACAACGACGACTACGGGATCGGTCTCAGCGGCACCGAGCGGCAGCGACTCGTCTTCGTCGATCTCGGCGGCGGCAGGGTGATGCTCGTCCTGGTCGACTCCGTCGACCCGGCCCGCTTCGACCAGCTCGCAGTCGACGCGATGCCGATCATCGGTTCGTTGCAGATCAAGTAGCGAGGCCCGGCAGCCGTGGCTGCGTCGCCCCTTTCGTCGATCGAGCGGCGAGTCCCCTGAGGGCTCGCCGCTCGACGCCGCCTGCCGCGACCTGTCGGCGGCTGCGCTAGAGCGAACGCTCCATGAACACGAGCCAGTCAGCGAGCTCTGCGGGCAACTCGTAGTACGGGCCGATCCTGGTGAAGCCGAGCCGCTCATACAGTGCGATCGCCTCGAGCTGCCGAACGCCCGTGTCGAGCCGCATCGTCCGGTAGCCAGCCGAGCGCGCCTCGTCGAGCAGCCTGACGGCGAGGGCCTTGCCCACGCCCCGACCACGGAACTCGGGATAGACGAACATCCGCTTCATCTCACTCGAGCCGTCACCGAGCGAGCGCAGGGCGACACAGCCGGCTGGCCTGCCGTCGACGGAGGCAAGGAGGAGCCGGCCTGCGGGTCGCCCGTACTTGCCGGGCAGCCCGGCCACCTCCGCGCCGAACGCGGCTCCATCGAAGTAGCCCTCGATCAGGCGCAGGTCCGAGGCATGGCGCTCACGGTGCCAGGCGACAAACGCGCGCATGAGCGCACGAACCTCGTCGAGCTGGGCGTCGCTGCTCGCGTCGGTCACGGTGATGCCCGGCCGGCTGGCGGCGTCGGGAACCGTGCCGTGGGTTTGATCGGGACTGGAATCGAGGGACATGGGCCGTGATCTTAGTTCCGCGCGACCGCCCTGGGCGCTCAGGCGAATGAACGGCTCACGCTGACCTTGGTGAGTGCCCGCTCGAGCACCTCGAGCTCGTCTTCGTCGAGTCGCTCGATGAGGTCCTCGGCTTCCAGGAGAACTACTCGACTGGCCTTCGCGGCTGAGGCAGCGCCCGCGCCGTACGGGCCGGCTAGCGACCCCCGGGCGAGATCGTGCGCAGTCCGGCTAATCGCGCGGCGGCCGCCTGGCGCTCGTCGTAGGTGACGAAAGCGTCGACCGGCGCGAGCTCGATCGCCGCGGCGACATGGATCGCGTCCAATGCTCGGAGCGCCGGCTCCGAGAGTGCGCCCGCCGCGACGAGCACGTCTCGCTCCAGTGCTAGCAAGCCGAGCGCATCGACCACCTCGCTTGCCCGTGCCATCAGGCGGTCGGGATCGAGGCGAGGATCATCGGCGGCCGCGCGTCGGATCGCGCGCGGGATCTCGGTCAGGACGAGATCGCACGACACCAGGTCCGCATCCACCAGGAAGCTCCGGAGCGCAGGACTCTCCGGTTCGTCGCGGACGAGCTTCACGAGCGCCGACGCATCCGCATAGAAGAGCGGCACGGCTAGCGCTCGCCGCGGATCTCGTCGAGCGCGCGACTCAGAGCGTGAGGGTCGGCCTCCAGGGCCAGGGGCGCGGGCAGTCCGCGACGAATGGGCCGGCTGATCCGGCCTTCGGCGATCAATCGATCCAGGGCCGCCCCCACGGCTGGCGGCGGTCCGAGCTCCGCGACCGGCCGATTGTGATCGGTCACGAGCAACCGCTCGCCGTTCGCTACGCGCTCCAGGTAGCGACTCAGGTTCTGGCGCAGCTCGGCGATGCCGACGGTTGCTGACATGTACAGAAATGTAGCAGAAATCGGGACCGAGTGTCCTCGATGATCAGGACCTACGCGACCCCCCAGGATGGCCTCGTTCTGAGGGATATCCCATGGATATCCTTGTGGTCAAATCGGGCCACGTCGACCGAAGGGTGCGACCTTCTCCGCAACGCATTGCCCCGACGTGATCCGACACACTAGGATGACCCGACGCAGGTTCCGACTGCCCAAGAACGGACAGCTGCAGACCGAGGGCGCCAGGATGGTTCGCTCAGTGGGAACCACGTGACGGAAGCGCTCGCCAACCGCGACGCCGAACCGTCCCCGTCCCGAGAAGCAGACGTCGCAGTCGCCGTCGAGCTGGTCGGAGTCACCAAGAGGTTTGGCTCGGTCGTGGCCGTCGATGCCATGGACCTGAGGATTGCCGACGGGGCCTTCTACAGCTTCCTTGGTCCGTCCGGCTGCGGCAAGACGACCACGCTCCGGATGATCGCCGGGTTCGAGCAGCCGACACAGGGTCGGATCCTGCTCGAGGGTCGCCCGGTCGAAGGTGTCCCGCCGTATCGCCGAAACGTGAACACCGTCTTCCAGCACTACGCCCTGTTCCCGCACATGAGCGTGGCCCAGAACGTCGGCTATGGCCTGCGCCAGCGCCAGGTCGCGAAGGCCGAGGAGGTCCGCCGTGTCGACGAGGCCTTGGAGCTCGTCCGGCTGACAGGCTACGGTCGACGACGAACCTGGGAGCTATCGGGCGGTCAGCAGCAGCGGGTGGCGCTCGCTCGCGCACTCATCAACCGGCCGGCGGTGCTCCTCCTCGACGAGCCCCTCGGCGCCCTCGACCGGAAGCTGCGCCACGAGATGCAGATCGAGCTCAAGGCGATCCAGAACGAAGTGCGAATTACGTTTGTGTACGTGACCCACGATCAGGAAGAGGCCTTGACCATGAGCGACACGATCGTGGTCATGAACGAGGGTCGAATTCAGCAGCTGGGAAGTCCCGAGGCGCTGTACCTGCGGCCAGTCAACCGGTTCGTCGCAGGCTTCATCGGCAGCTCGAACTTCATCGATGCCAAGCTGATCGAACGATCCTCCGGCTCTGATCGAGCTCGGGTGACGATCGCCAATGGACAGTCCTTTGCCGGGCGGCTGACCGACGCGAATGCCTCCCAATCGTTGACCGCCGTGACGGTCGCGCTTCGACCCGAAAGCGTGGCCATCGGCCCGACCGAATTGCCCACGGGGGCTCCGACCCCGGGTTGGACTTCGATGCCCGGGCGCGTCGTTCAGGGCACGTATCTCGGCGACCAGACCGAGTATCGGGTGGCCGTCGATGGAATCGGCGACCTGATCGCACGGCGAACGAACCAGATGCTGGCCGGCACTCGTGGAAGCTTCGGCCCGGGCGAGAGCGTGACGGTTGGTTGGGATGAGGAATCGGCCCTGCTACTGACGAGCTAGCGAACCCTCATGTCGGTTGGCCGATCCGGCGGCCAGTCGAGCTTGGAGTCCGGATTGGAGGAGTCGGTCGTGGACGAAGCGCTTCGGCAGTACCAGCTCGACCTTGCCCGGGCCCAGATGACCCGGCGTCGATTCATGACTGGCGCCGCCCTGGCGACGGGCGCAGCGATTCTGGCCGCCTGCAGTCCAGCGTCCTTGGCGTCGTTGGCCGCTTCGGCGAGTCCTCCGAGCGAGCCGTCGACGGGCCCATCGGGTGGCCCGACCGAGAGCCCCACGGCGCCGCCGACTCCTGCCCCCTCATATGCCCTCGAGTCCAACTTCCTGCTGTACAACTGGTCGGACTACTTCAGCCCGGACAACCTCACCGCATTTCAGAACCAGTTCAATGTGACGTTGACCCAGACGACGTATGCCTCGAACGAGGAGATGCTGGCCAAGCTGCAGGCTGGCGGCAAGGGTCAATACGACGTCGCGGTCCCGACCGCTGAGTTCTCGACGACCCTGGCCAAGGCGGGCTTCCTCGAGAAGCTCGACAAGAGCCGGCTACCTAACCTGAATCTCGTCAACCAACGGTTCTTGACACTGCCCTTCGATCCGAACGACGACTACATCGTGCCCAAGGACTGGGGCACGACCGGGATCATCTACCGGGGCAACAAGATGACCGACCCGATGACGTCCTGGCAGGATTTCTTCACGCTCGGCAAGACGAAGTATTCGGGCAAGGTGTTCGTGGTCGACTCACCGGGCGACGTGTTTGTTGCCCCGCTCCGGCTGCACGGGTTCGATGTGAACACGACCGACCACAATGAGCTCGAGATCGCCCGCCAGGAGCTGCTGGCCCTGCGCCCGCATATCCAGTCAATCGACTCCGACAACTACCCGACCACGCTCGAAAACGAGCAGGCGGTGCTAGGCCTGGCCTGGAACGGGTCAGCGTTTGTGCTCGGGACCGATCCCTCGGGCAAGTACAAGGACACCGGCTGGACGATCCCGAGCGAGGGCACGATCTACTGGACCGATACCTGGGTCTTGCTCGCTGAGGCGCCCGATCCGAACGCGGCCTACGCGTTCCTCAACTGGATCCAGGACCCGAAACAGCAGGTCGTCGAGAGCCTGTACGCCGGCTACGCCAGTTGCAACGACGCGGCCAAGGCGCTCCTGCCGGCCGATTTCGTCAACAACCCGGTCCTGTACGTTCCCGACTCACAGCTTTCGTTGCTCTCCGTTTCAACCGACCAGAGTGGCAATCAGCAGCGAGCGGACATCTGGGCGGAGTTCAAGGCGGGCTGAGGCTCCGCGACGACGGCGGCACCTGACGTGACGACTCGAAGCCGTGGGAGGCTCACTCGCGGTGGCCTCCTGACCAGCCTGCTGGTCCTGCCTGCCGGCCTGTGGTACCTGTTGCTCCTGGTCCTCCCGCTCGCGATCGTGGTGATCTACAGCTTCGGCCTGCGGGGATCCGACGGCGGCTATAGTCCCGCGCTCGTGCTCGACAATTACCAGACGCTGTTCAGTCGGCCGGGACCATTCATCGGCAGCTTGTTCATCGCAGTGAGCGGGACGCTGCTGTGCCTGCTGGTCGGGTTTCCGCTGGCCTATTTCATCGCGACCCGAGCCGGCCGACGGAAGTCGCTGCTCCTCGTCCTGTTGGTGATCCCGTTCTGGACGAGCTTCCTGGTCCGAACGATCGCCTGGCTGATCATCCTTGGGCCCAATGGAGTCGGCGGGTTCCTGTCGAATGCGACGGGCACCGACGTCGAGATTCTGGGAACCCAGTTCGCGGTCCTCCTGGGGATTGTCTATAACTACCTGCCCCTGATGATCTTCCCGCTCTATGTCACGCTCGAGCGGCTCGACCCGGCCCTCCTCGAGGCCTCCAAGGATCTCGGTGCCGGCCGTTGGGCGACGTTTCGCCAGGTCACCTTGCCGATTGCGCTACCTGGCCTGATCACCGGCAGCATCCTGGTGTTCATCCCGCTCATGGGCGAATACGTCATTCCGTCGATCCTGGGCCTCGGCAAGGTGTTCTTGATCGGCAACGTCCTGCAACTCGATTTCCTCGCCTCTCGCAATTGGCCAGCCGGCTCGGCCAAAGCCGTCGTCCTGATCGCGATCATGCTGATCACGGTCACGTTCTACGTCTGGTCCACCAACCGCGGCCGGGCGACGCGGGAGGTGAGTCTCCTGTGACCACCCGTCCCCTTCGGCCGGCAGTCGATCGATGGGCGCCACTCGTCGAAGGCGGTTTTCGAATCCAGGCGGCAGCCGTCTATGTCTTCCTGTTCCTGCCGATTGCTGTCGTGATCGTGTTCAGCTTCAACGGGACCACCCGCTACGTGACCGACTGGGAGGGCCTCAGCCTCAAGTGGTACCAGCGGGCCCTGGCTGATCCGACCGTCCAGAAGGCGCTGGTCAACAGCCTCACGATCGCCACGATCAATGCGGTCCTGGCGACTGCGTTCGGGACGATGGCGGCTCTCGGCCTCCAGCGTGTACCGCGGCGGATCCGAATCCTGTTCGATGCGCTGACCTACGTGAGCGTGATCATTCCCGAGATCGTCATCGCCCTCGCGACCCTCGTCCTGTTCTCGGAGTTCCGGGATGTCGTCAATCCGATCTTGTCCGGGGTCGCCGCTCCGGGAACGACACCGGCCCATGTCAATCTCGGCCAATGGTCGGTTGTTGCCGCCCATGTCCTGTTCAATCTCAGCCTCGTCCTGCTGCTCGTGCGGGCCCGCCTCTCGGGCATGGACCGAACGCTCGTCGATGCGAGCTACGATCTTTTCGCGACGCCCTGGCGCACCTTCCGCCAGATCACGTTGCCCCAGGTGTTGCCAGCAATCGTCGCGGGATTCCTGCTGGCCTTCACCTTCAGCTTCGATGATTACGTGATCACTTCGTTTGTATCGGGATCAACGGAGACGTTGCCGCTGTTCGTATTCGGACAGATCCATCAAGGGATCACGCCGCTCACCAACGCGATCGCCGCGGTGATGCTCCTGGTTACCTTCGTCGTCCTCGTCGTCGGCCAATGGTTCCTGGCCAGACAGGCGCGCAACACCGGCAGCCAGGGCACGAGCCCGCTCGGGATCCTCGACACCTGAAGTGACAGGCGACGTTGCGATCATCGGCGGGGGCATCGTCGGCGTGGCGACCGCGGCGTTCCTCGCCGAGTCGGGTGCCCGAGTCGTCCTGTACGAACGGGAGGGCCTGGGTGCCGGGGCATCCGGGGCGAATTCCGGCGTTGTCCAGCATCCGTTCGACCCCGCGCTTAGGTCGGTCCACCGCGAGACCGTCCGCCTCTACCGAACCCTCTCGGAAGCGGATGCCGGATTTCGGCTCGCGCCCGAGCCGGCGGGCATGCTCCTCGTGTCGCGCAACCGTGCTGTCGTGCGCCACCTGGCCGACTGGCTCATGGCGTCGATGCCCGAGCTCCAGCCCGAGCTCGTCGAGGGGACGGCCCTCCGCGCCCTCGAGCCGCTGCTCGCGCCGGAAATCGCCGCCTGCCGGGTGAACATTGGCTATCCCGTGCCACCGGCCGCCTCGACCTACGCCTATGCCACGCTGGCCGAGCGGCTCGGGGTGACGATCCGGCTGGGAAAGAGCGCGACGCCGGTGATCCGCGCCGGTCGGGCGGTCGGCTGCCTCGTCGACGGTAGGCTCGAGCCGGCGGACGCCGTCGTCGTCGCAGCCGGCCCGTGGACGCCGGAGCTCGTCGATCCGTCGGGCGGCTGGCGGCCGATCCGACCGCTGTGGGGCGTCGTCGTCGAATCCAGCTACGAGCCCGTGCCCGGACACGTCCTGGAAGAGGCCGAGATGGACGAGGCCCTGGGGACCGGCGAGGCAGCCGCCGAGGCGAACCACGCCCACCCGGACACGACCGAATCCAGCTCGATGCCCCGGTTCAGCCTCGTCACAGCGGCGGCCACGAGCGCGATTGGCTCGACGTTCCTCGACGAGCGACCGGATCCGGCGAGCTGGGCCGTCCCGATCCTGAGCCATGCCGCAGAGTTCGTGCCGAGCCTGGCCGCCGCGCCGATCCGGAGCGTTCGGGCCTGCGCCCGGCCGTTGGCCGCGGACGGCCGTCCGTTGATCGGCCTGGCACCCGGGGTCGAGGGCCTGTACGTGTGCGCTGGCCACGGCCCGTGGGGTATCTCGACGGGCCCGGGTTCGGCCCGTCTCGTGGCCGACGCCGTGCTCGGCCGGCAGCCGGCGATCCCGGCAGAACTCGACGCCGGCCGGTTCGGCGGCCTCGGTCCAACGTGGCGCCGACGGCCGTAGCCAACCGGCCTTGGGTCGATCGGGGAGAGACCGACTCCTGTTCGGGCCTGGACTCCTTGTGGCGGCTGGTGCCGTCCACTACGATGCGCGCGGAGGCACCTGGGCAGGGACCTGGGCATCGTCGGCGGGCAGCCGGATGTGATCGCGGCACCCGACCGGTTGAGGTCGTCGCCGAAGGACTCGGTGGCGGCAGAGTGGAGGCGGTCATGGTCGCGCCGAACACTGATTCCGGACCCGAAGTCGGCGGGGAGGAGATCCTCGGGGCGCTCGGCTACAAGCAGGAGCTCAGCCGAGCAATCGGGGTACTGGGCACTCTTGCCCTCGTCCTGTCGGACATTACCCCGACGGCTTCCCTGCTCGTCATCGGACCGGTCGTCATCGCGACGGCTGGCTCCGGCTCCCTGCTTGCGTACCTGCTCGGCTGCTTCATCGCCGTCAACGTCGCCTTGTGCATGGGCGAGCTCGGCTCGATGTTCCCGGTCGCCGGCGGGCTCTACTCGATCGTCACCAGGGTCCTGGGCCGTCCAATCGGCTTCCTGGCCATGCTCGACTACATCGGCCAAGCGATCTTCCTGCCCGCTAGTGTGGCGATCGGGATCGGGGTCTATGTCCAGGCGCTCAACCCGGACATTCCCTCGAACATTGCCGCCGGGGTGGTAATGATCCTGGTCACCCTCATGGCGGTCCTCAGGATCAACTTCAATGCGATCGTCACGGGCATCTTCCTGCTCATCGAGCTGATCGTCGTGACCGTCCTGGCCCTGGCAGGGTTTACCCACCTTCATCAGCCCATTTCCATCCTGACCAGCCCGGTGATGAGCGACGGGACGGCCGTCGGGATCGGCCTCGTGTTCACCGCCGTCGCGACCGCGATGTTCTCGGTCAACGGCTACGACTCGGCGATCAACTTCTCAGAAGAGAGCAAGGGCTCCGCCGCCCATGTCGGCCAGGCGGTGATCATCGCGGCCCTGATCGGGATCGGCTTCGAGCTCATCCCATTCTTCGGGGTCGTCTTTGGCGCCCCAGACCTGGCCGCGTTCATCAAGTCGCCAACGCCCCTGACCGACGTGGCCCGCTCGGCTTTCGGCGACACCTTCGTCAATATCATCACCTACGGGGCGATCCTGGCGATCTTCAACGCGTCGCTCGCGATTACCCTCCAGTTCGCCCGAATCGTGTGGTCGAGCGGGCGCGACCGGGCATGGCCCGGGCCGGTCAGCGATGCCCTGGCCAAGGTGCATCCCACGCTCCGCTCGCCCTGGGTCGCAACACTCCTCGTGGGCGGGCTGGCGACGGTCCTGTGTATCCAGTCGAGCCTGGTCGCGGTCGTCACCTTCACCGCTGTCCTGCTGATCTTGCTGTACGCCTTGATCGCCATCTCGGCGCTCGTCAGCCGGGTCCAGCAGAAGGGTCTGCCCCGACCGTACCGGATGCCGTTCTGGCCGATCCCGCCGATCATCGCCCTGGTCGGAACCGGGATCGCGATCACCCAGCAGAAGCAGACCGACCTGGTCATCGTCGGCGTGATCATCGTCGTCGGCCTGGTCTACTACTTCGGTTTCCTGGCGCCTCGCAAGGACCGCTACTGGAGCATGTCGACCGACCCGGCGACAGAGCTCGCCAAGCTGGAGGCCGAGCGCCGAGGCTGATCGTGGCAGCGTCTGAGCAGCCCGACGAGGCCCGCGGGCGAATCCGGGATTTCGGGCTGGTGATCGGCCGCCATCCGGCGGGGCCGAAGAATGGCATCACCGACGTCCCGGGTGTCCGCGTCGGTCATCGAACGGTGATCCGGGGCGAGCCGGGCGGCTCGGAGCCGGTGATCCGGAGCGGGGTGACGGCCGTGATCCCGCACGGCGGGGACCTGTTCCGCGATCGGGTCTACGCAGCCACGTCGGTCTTCAACGGCTACGGGGAGGTGACCAGCAACATCGTCATCGACGAGTGGGGCATGATCGGGAGCCCGATCGTGATCACCGATACGACCCACATCGGACTCGGCTACGACGCGGTGTCCCGCTACATGGCGGCCCGCGATCCCGAGGTCGGTGACCTCGACGTCGTGATTCCCGTCGTAGCCGAGTGTGACGACGGCTTCCTCAACGACAACCGCGCCTTCGGGCTGGTCCGCGAGGACTTCTTCGCGGCGCTCGACGAAGCATCCGCGGGTCCGGTTCCCGAGGGTGCGCTGGGTGGGGCGACGGGCACCCAGCAATTCGATTTCAAGGGCGGCATCGGCACATCCTCGAGGGTGCTCGAGCTCAAGGGCCAAACCGTGACGGTCGGCGTCCTGGTCAACACGAACTACGCCAACCGGCACCAGCTCGAGATCCGGGGCGTGCCCGTCGGACGCGAAATCAGCGATCTCATGCCCGAATACCACGCGGAGGGTTCGTGCATCGCGGTCGTCGCCACCGACGCCCCCCTGCATCCGCGCCAGCTGCGCCGGCTCGCGAGACGCGTGGACGTCGGGCTGGCCCGGACCGGTTCGGTCGGCAACGATGGCTCGGGCGAGATCTTCATCGCGTTCTCGACGGCGAATCGGATTCCACGCGAGACAGCGCGCCTGGGGCACCCGGTCGAGGTGATCGCCGAGGGCCAGTTCTGGACCCAGGGCTCGCCGATGGACCGGCTCTTCGAGGCGGTCGCCGACGCGACCGAGGAGGCCGCCCTCAATGCCCTCTTCCAGGCCACGACGATGCGC
Organism: uncultured Chloroflexia bacterium; assembly: GCA_963735455.1. Taxonomy (GTDB): domain Bacteria; phylum Chloroflexota; class Limnocylindria; order Limnocylindrales; family CSP1-4; genus Palsa-1033. The sequence goes on along the minus strand of CAVTKZ010000004.1, from coordinate 175,596 downwards.
GGCCGGGGGGGCCACGTGCTCCATGCCCTGCCCATCCCACGGACGCTCGACCTGCTGCACGCATGGAGGATCCTGTGACCGACTCCGCTGCTCCGCTGGCCGAGCGCTTCGTCCAGGATCCCGCGTCGTTCGCCTGGACGTTCGGCGGTTATGACCCGATCCGCCGGATCAAACCCGGCGAAGTCCTCGACCTGTTCGTCGAGGACTGCTTTGCGGGCCGGATCCGAGGCACTGCGGACCTGCCCTCGAAGTCGATCGAGTTCCCGTTCATCAATCCTCAGACCGGACCGTTCTACGTCGAGGGAGCCGAGCCCGGCGACACGATCGCGGTCCACCTGATCGATGTCCGGCCGGCGCGAGATTGGGCGGTCAGCGCCCATGTCCTCTTCTTCGGCTCGTTGACCGGCACGCGTTATACCGCGGGGCTCCAGGACGCCCTGCCCGAGAAGGTCTGGCTGTACCGGGTCGATGCGGCGGCCAACGAGCTGACCTTTGACGCGCGGGAATCCGACTACGAGGTTCGCCTGCCGCTGGAGCCATTCCACGGCACGATCGGCGTCGCACCGGCCGCCTTCGAGGTCCGCAACGTGCTCGTGCCCGAGGCGTACGGCGGGAATATGGACTCGCCCGACGTGAGAGCCGGGACCACGATCTACCTCGGGGTGAACGTGCCCGGCGCGTTGTTCTCGCTCGGCGACGGCCACTACCGAATGGGCGAGGGTGAGGTCTGCGGCGCGGCGGTCGAAGGCGCCATGGATACGATCCTGACCGTCGAGCTCATCAAGGGCGTCTACTGCGAATGGCCCCGCTTCGAGGACGATGACTCGATCATGGTCGCCGGCTCCTACCGCCCGCTCGAGGACGCCTTCCGGATTGCCCACAGCCAGCTCGTGCGCTGGATCTCCGGGTCCAGCGGGCTGTCGATCTCGGACACGTACCAGCTGGTCTCCCAAATCGCGACGTCACGAATCGCCAACGTGGTCGATCCGAACTACACGATCGTGGCTCGGGCGCCGAAGCGGTTCCTGCCCAGGGACATCCCCTGGATGGACGGGGCGCACGAGCGGATGCGCCGAATCGGCCGATCCGTGATGGCTGGTCGAGCTGAGCGGTGATCGCGGAGCCTTAAGGCCGCGGATGAGAGGAGAGCCAACGATGAACCCCGACGACTTCCCGGCCCCCGCGACGGGTTTCGTGATCACGCACTTTCTGGTCGTGTCGGATCAGGACCGCTCGCGCGAGTTCTACCGGTCGCTGTTCGACGGCAAGGTCCTCATCGAACGTGACCCGGTGATCATGAAGGTCGCGAACACCTGGCTGATCCTGAACGAAGGCGGCGGTCCAACCGACGATAAGCCTACGGTCACCCTCACGACGCCGGACGATCCCGACCGGACGAGCGCCTTCCTGAACGTCCGAGTCGCCGACATCGCCAAGGTCTACGAGGAGTGGTCGGCGAAAGGTGCCCAGTTCCTGACCGAGCCGAAGGATCACGGGCGCGAGATCCGGGCATATGTCCGCGACCCAGACGGCCACCTGATCGAAGTCGGCCAGTCGGTGATGGATCCGGGGTGAGCGCAATCGCACGGATCCCGATCTCGATTGCCCTCGCGCTGACCCTCGTTGTCAGTGCGTGCAGCGGGGCGACCGGCTCGGCGACACCCACGACCGGAACGGCCGCCAGCGGGACCGCTGGCAGCCCAACTCCTGGAGGGCAGTCGCTACCTCCGGCTGCCAGTGGACCGGTGTCGAGCGAGGCCGTTGGCGCCTCCCTGGCTCCATCCAAGGCGTGCAGTCTCGCCACAGCCGACCAGGTCAAGCAGCTGATCGGTGCGGCGGGGACACCAACCGAGACCGACTACGCCGCGAACTACGAAGTGTGCCAATGGCTCACGACCGGGACGGGCAACACGAATGCACTGCGCCTTGGCGTGACCATCAAGCTCAGCCCAGGCGACAACGGATTTGGCCCGGTGCCCGCTGCTGACTCGCCCCAACCTGTCAGCGGCGTCGGCGACAACGCCACCTATGGCGCGAACGGCGATGACACAGGATTCGGGACCAAGCTCATGGTCGCCAACAAGGGTCCGGTGAGTGTCTCACTTGGGGTCCAGTACGGTGGGTCGCTGCGAGCCCCGGGTTCGACCCAGGCCAACCTGGCCGCGGTCATTGACGCCATCTTCGGCGAGCTTGGGTATTAGAGATCCGGCGCGACGCGGGCGGTTCGCCCGGCACAAAGGAGCGCCTCCGACGACTTGTCCCCAGGTCGGAGGCGCTCTATGAAGGACTGGCCTGCAGACGGGCACGTCCGTTGTGAGGAGCGGCCTCCACTGTGGTCGAGCAGCCCTCTCGACTGGGGCCAAACTTGTCATCGCGTCGTTGCGAATGCATCGCAGTCAAGGATCGCTACCGTCACGTCCTGGGCGGGAACTCCAAGGCCACGACGGACTCGTTGCCAACCACCCATGCGTCATGACCCGGCGGGATGATCCAAACATCACCGGGCCCGAACTCACCTTGGCTACCATCGTTCATCCGGACCACGAGGTGGCCCGCTGTCACGAAGCCGAAGTGGTGGGTCTGGCAACTGTCGCCCCCGACGATCGGTTTGGCATGCTCCGACCAGCGCCAACCCGGGCGGAAGGTCAGGCGCGACACCCTGAGATCGCCAACTTCGACGAACTCGACGGTACCCATCCCGGACAGATCGACCGTCTTGACCGGGTTCGAAAAGCTCCCCTTGTCCATCGTCACTCCTCCTACCGAGCGGGGCAGTTGCCGACTCAGGAAACGTGCCGCGTGACCCCCCGCGCTTCGTGTCGCTTGTCCGGGTGAGCCGAGGTAGATGCCGCGAGGCATGACGAGCATGTCATGACACGTCGGCCCAAGAGCGGCAGATTGGCCTGAGAGTCCGGGCCGCAAGCCCTCGAGAGGCCCGCGTGCCTGGGCGCCAGTGCTGAGTCTCGGGCCGCTAGTAATTCGAAGGTACCGACATGAACCGCATCGTAATGATCAGCGTGGGCGCGTTCTTGGCCCTCACCGTCGCCGGCACGGCCCTGGCCGCGCAATCCGTCAATCTCGGCAGCGCCACGAGCTTTGCCGTCCTGGCCGGGACGACGATCACCAACACCGGGGCAACGACGATCACTGGCAACGTGGGGCTGGATCCCGGCTCGTCCGCGACGGGGTTCGGCACGGTAACGCTGCATGGGACCAAGCACCTCGCTGACGCCGTCGCGCTCAAGGCCAAGAACGCGTTGGTCACCGCGTACAACGAAGCGGCCGGGGCGACGCCAGTCACGAAGGTAGCCAAAGAGCTCGGTGGCAGGACTCTCAAGGCAGGCGTGTATTCCTCCGCGACCCTCGGCTTGACCGGCACGCTCACGCTCGACGGTCCCGGCGTCTATGTCTTCAAGGCCGGCTCCACGCTCATCACCGCATCGCATAGCCGGGTGGCACTGATCAACGGCGCCTCCTCGTGCAGCGTCTTCTGGAAGGTCGGCAGTTCGGCGACGCTCGGCACGACGACGAGCTTCAAGGGCACGATCATGGCCCTCACCTCGATCTCGCTCAAGACGGGCGCCACGCTCCAGGGCCGCGCGTTTGCGCGCAATGGTGCCGTGACGTTGGAGCACAACACGATCAACAGCTCGGGGTGTGCCGCTCCGGCGACTTACGAGATCGCCTCGGCATCGGCGCCGATCACCAGCGTGGCCGCGTCGACTCCCTGGGTCGCCCTGCTCATCGTCTTGCTGCTGGCGTTCGCCGGCTCACTGCGAGTCACGGCCGGGCGCTCCCGCGGGCGCGAATGATCGTGGCGGTCCCCTGAGGGGCCTCCTCGCCCGACAATCCTTCGTCTGTGCCGCTGGAGCGAGCTCGCCCCAAGCGTCCAGCGGTGGGGCCACGATTAGAGCGTCGCCGCCGCCGGGATGACCTCGCGTCCCATCACTTCGAGTGGAGTGATCTGGTCGACGCCCACGACCCAGCCGAGGACCGTCTGGACACCGAGGCTGGCCAGCCAGCGAAGCTGGTCGACGACGGCCCCGGCCTTCGAGCCATCCTCGCCAACATCGAAGCCGAACGGCACAGTCTTCTCGATCGCGTCGTAGTCGCGCTGCTCGAGATCGCACAGCCGGCGCAGGAGATCGAGCTGGCGCGGGATGTCCGGACCCGGCCGGAGGTTGCAGGCATCGGCGTATCGGGCAACGAGGGGCAGGGTCCGTCGCTCACCACTGCCCGCGATCAGGATCGGCGGGTGCGGGCGGGTCAGGCTCTGGGGCGAGTTCAGCGGCCGCTCGAGCTGGATGCGCGTGCCGTGAAACGGGCGTTCGTCACCCTGGTCGCCGGCCCACATGGCGAGGCACGCGCGAACGGTCTCCTCGAGGAGATCGAACCGCTCACCGAGCGGCGGGAACGGCAAGCCGAGGCCGGCGGCCTCCTCCGGGTAGTCGCCCGCCCCGATCGCGAGCATCGCCCGGCCGCCCGAGAGCACATCGAGCGTGGTGACCTCCTTGGCCAGCAATCCTGCCGGCCGGAAGCTGACCGCGGTGGCGAGGGCGAACAGGCGGACCCGCTCCGTGTGCGCGGCGATGAAGCCAAGGGTCGTGTACGCCTCGAGCTGGCTCTCGGTGGGTCCGCCCATGATCGGATGCTGCCAAAGGTGATCGGCGACATCGATCGAGTCGAACCCGGCGGCCTCGGCCGCGGCGCTGATCGCCGCGAGGTTCGAACCGAGGTTGGCCGGTCCGCCGGCCCAGGACATTGCCGGGATGTGGAGGCCGAGCTTCATCGACCACCCCCGCGCGGTCCGTTGGTGCGGCCGGCCAGGTTCTGGTCCATATGGCAGTCCTCGAGCGGTTTCGAGCCGCCAGTCTGCCACGATACTTTGAGCACTGCAACCATCGTACTCATCAAAGCACCGACCGGGACTGGCTAGAATGACGCGATGCCTGCACCTTCGGCCCGGACCGCAAAGCTCGCAGCCTCCGTGTGGCGCCGGATCTTCGATCTGATCATCGCGACCTCGCCGCGGCGGATCGAGCTCCTGGCCCGCCACGGGCTGACGCCCAACGACAGTCGGGCCCTGCAGACCCCCGGCCTCGAGGGCGAGGGTCGGACAATGCGCTCGCTCGCGGCCGAATGGCGTTGCGATGCTTCGACCGCGACCTGGACAGTCGATCGGCTCGAGGCCAAAGGGCTGGCCGAACGACGGGCGCACGCCACCGACCGGCGGGTCAAGCTCGTCGTGCTGACCGCCCATGGAATTGCCACCAAGCGGGCGCTCATCGCGGGGATCTACACGCCGCCGCCGGAGCTGCTCGAGCTTTCCGAGGACGAGCTAGCCGAGCTCGAACGAGCCGTGGCGGTGCTGCCCGGCCCTGACCGTGTGAATGGAGGCTTCACACGGTGATGACGACTTTCCCGTGCGCGCTACCACTGTCCAGATATCGGAGAGCTTCGGGGACATCCGCCAACGGATAGGTGCGGTCGATCACCGGCTTGAGCGTTCCGGCCTCGATCAGGGCCGTTAGCCGAACCACGTCGGCCCCCTTGAAGCCGATGCCGAGCCGGGTGAGGAACGGTCGGCCGTACAGGTAGTCGAGGTCACCTTGGTTTAGCGACGACGCCCGGACACGGACCAGGACCTCGCTGTCCGTAGGGGCAGGCATGGCGACCGCCTCGAGCGCGAGGACCTCGGGCGAGCCGTACCGATCCCGGACGATGGCCCTCACTGTGTTCGCCGCCGCGCCACGATCGAAGTCCTAGGCCAGCGTGCTGCCGATGGCGATGACCGCGGTTCCCCGGGCGTGGCCTTTGGCGACGTGGCTCATCGCCGCCGCCGTCTGGCTGAGCGGATAGGTTCCATCGATCACCGGAGTCACCTTGCCGGCCAGGACGAGCTCCGTGAGCGCAAGGAGGTCCGCGCGGTTCTGGAACTTGACCGAAGGGCCGGCCTGCTGGCGCACGAACTTCGAGGCCACGGCTGCCTTGATGACGCCGCCCATCGAGCCCACCCACCGGCCGCTCGAATGTCCACCGCCATTGGGCTGGAGCTGGCCGGTCGGGGTCAAGGCGCGCCGGGTGTCGGCCATCGAGTGGTTCGCCACGTTGTCGAGGATGAAGTCGTAGCGGGGCTCCGCTTCGGTGAAGTCTTCCTGGGTGTAGTCGACGACGTGGTCGGCGCCAGCCGAGCGGACCATGTCCACGTTCCCGGTGCTGCACACACCCGTCACTTCGGCCCCGAACGCCTTGGCGATCTGGACGGCGAACGGACCCACCCCACCGGAGGCCCCGTTGATCAAGACTTTCTGGCCGGCCTCAACCTTGCCCTGATCGCGCAGGAGCTGGAGCGCCGTGGTCGCCGAGACTCCGATCGCCGCCGCCTGGGCGAAGCTCAGGTTCGCGGGCTTGGGCACAAAATGGTTAGCCGGGCCGCAGACGTACTCAGCGAAGGCGCCCGTGCACCAGCCGATCACCGGGTCGCCAACGCGGAGGTCGGTGACGCCGGTGCCGACGGATTCGACCGTGCCGGCTACATCCGTCCCAGGGATCGAGTTCTTGGGCTTGCGGAGCCCGGTCGCGAGGCGCAGGAAGTAGGGCCGGCCGGCCATGATGATCGCGTCCCCGACGTGGATCGACGCCGCCTCGACCCGGATCAGGACTTCGCCGGCCTTGGCCACCGGACGGGGAACCTCACGCAGCTCCAGGACGCGTGCCGCGGCACCGTACGTTGACTGGACGACTGCCCGCATCGTCCCCTCGGCCGCGGCTCCGGGCCCAACCTGATCAATCATTTCCATCTCCGCTTCGCACCTTTCTTACGATGTAAACCTGACGCCGTAAAACATACGGTGTATAGTCGGTGCTGTCAATGCCCAATCCCGGAACCATTCCGACCAGGAGGCGCATGGCCAGACGAACCGCAAGCCGAGAACGACGCATCCCGCTCAACCGCGAGCGGGTCCTGGAGACAGCCATGGAGCTCGCCGACCAGGGCGGTCTCGAGTCGCTCAGCATGCGCAAGCTCGGCCAGGAGCTCGGCGTTGAAGCGATGGCGCTCTACCACCACTTCACGAACAAGGAGGACCTCGTGGATGCGATGGTCGACATCGTCTTTGGCGAGGTCGAGCTCCCCTCAGCAGGTCCCGACTGGTCGACGGCCATGCGCCGGCGGGCAATCTCCCTGCGCGATGCCTTGGGCCGCCACCGCTGGGCGATTGGACTGATGGAGTCGCGCCGCCACCCGGGTCCGGCAGGCCTCCGCCACCACGACCTGATGATCGGCAGCCTGCGCTCGGCTGGTTTCGACCTCACGATGGCCGCCCACGCCTACTCGGCGCTGGACAGCTATATCTACGGCTTTGCCCTGACGAAGATGAACTTGCCGTTCGAGACCGGCGACGAGGTGGCCGAGGTCGCCCAGACGATGCTCGCGCCGTTCGACCCTGATGAGTACCCGAACCTGGTGGCGTTCATCACCGGTCACGCGATGCAGCCGGGCTACGACTACGAGGACGAGTTCGAGTACGGCCTCGACATCGTCCTTGACGGCCTGAAGCGCGCGCCGAACGTGCCCTGACCGCAGGCCGACGCCGGTAACCTGCGCATTCCTGGTTCGAACCTAAGATGAATCGATGCCGGGAGCAGGTCCCATCCGTCCAAGCGACGCTCAGCAGCGCACTCTCGACCCCCCGCGAGGGTCTTGGGCCGGGCGTGGAGCGCTGATCCTGCTCGTTGCCGTTCTCGTGGCCGGGTGCGCCGCGCCGCGGCCCGTCCCTTCGGCGCCACCGGCGGCGAGCCAGTCCCCGGTCGCGGCGGCGACGCCGGCGCCCACAAGCTCCGCCCTACCGCTTCCATCCGCGGCTTCGCCGTCGCCGTCATGCCTGGTTGGCTGCCTGGCCCAGGCCACATTCGTCCGCCACGGATCGCGGGCCGCCAAGGTCGTCGCCCTCACCTTTGACGATGGGTTCAACGTCCCGGCCTGCATCTCGATCGTCCATACCCTGCTTGCCCAGGGGGTGCCGGCGACGTTCTTTCCCAATGGCCAGTACGTTCGGGAGACCCCGAGCTTCTGGCATTGGGTCGCCGCGAACGGGTTCCCGGTCGGCAGCCACACCACGACCCACAACGACCCGCGCACCCTCGCGGCCGCAGCCCTCGGGCTGAGCCTGGATTCGGACCGCCGGATCGCGGACGCAGCCCTCGGCGTTCCCTCGATCAACGCCTACCGTCCGCCGTACGGCGATTACGACCTCCCTGTCGAACAGGTCGCGTCCGCCCAGGGCTACCCCGTGCTCGTCGGCTGGGACGTTGATTCCCGGGATCAGAACGGGGTCCCTTCGGTGGCTGCCGAAGTCGCCGACGCGACGACCGGCACGAACGGCTCGATCGTGATCATGCACTGTGGCGCGAAGCTCACCCCGCTGGCCTTGCCGGCGATCATTGCCCGCTATCGATCCCGAGGCTTTGGCTTCGTCACCATCCCTGCGCTCCTCGACTTACCGGCCCCGACGACGAGCTGGACACCACCGCCGAGTCCGGACGTGTGGGCGGCCAACGAGCTCGACCCGGCTGACCAACAGGCGAGCTGGAATGCCAGTCCAGCCATCGATCCGGCCGGCCACCTCCACGTCGCGTTCGAGACACCGACCGGAATCGACTACGGCGAGGACACGTCGGGCGCCTGGCGCTACACGTCGGTCGCGTCGACGGGTGGCGGCATGTTTGTCTCGCGGCCATCGATCGCCCTCGACCCGAGCGGTGGCGTGCAGCTCGCCTATCTGTCCATGACGACGGCGGGCGCCACGGTCATGTACGAGAGCCGGACCACCTCCGGCACTTGGTCGAGCCCCGTGACGGTCGCCAAGCTGGCGGCTCCGGCATCAACAGCGACGATTGCAATCGACGCGACTGGCCAACCGATCATCGCCTATGCGAGCCTGGCAGGTGCCCACCAGGGGGTCGACCTGGCCCGCCTGACCGCGACCGGCTGGAGCTCCACCCACGTCCCAACGACCAACGGGGCAGTCCTCAATCCATCGATCGCGATCGACGGACATGGATCGATCCACCTCGTCGAGCGCATCAATGGGCACCCCGAGATCGACGAAACCACGAACGCCTCCGGGTCCTGGACGACCACTCGGCTGCTGGCGATCGCCAGCAGCGCCGTGCCCTTTGCAGCCTTCGCCCCTGACGGCCGACTGATCGTTGCCGTCCAGCAGACGTACGGCCCAACGGTGATGCTCGGCGTTCGATCCGTGGCGGGATCGCTATCGTGGTCGACGGTCACCACGGTCGGCGACTTGAGTGGCCTCGCACTGGGCCCGGACGGCGCGCCCATCGTTGCCTTCAGCCGAGTTCCAACGCCCGACGGTCCGAGCCGGATCTGGCTTGCTGGGGTCAAGCCCTGATCGGAGGCCGGTGGATCAATGCCGACTCAGCTCGGGAGTACTAGTACTTTCGTCCTATATGAGGCCGTGGACCCCGGTGCTCTGATCGGCCTGTGAAGTCCCAGGCCCGGAGCACCGAATCGAGCTAGCCAGGCGAGAGTCGGAGGGACGGCTCTCGCGTTCACGGCACCTGATCGGCAACGGGACCTGAGCGCCTGGATTCGACAGTGAGGGGAGATCCCCGTGGCGATCGTTCGAGCCGGTCCCAACGAGTATCTGCTGGTGGGGCGTCGAGGTGGCCTCGAGAACCGCGGGTCGGCGGTCACGGTCTTCCTGCGTCCGGGCACGATCTACGTGCTCGTCCCGAGCACCAAGCAGGAAGCCGCGTTCGAGTTCACCCAGGAGACCAAGGACGGCGTCCCGCTCCGCTTCAAGGGCACCTTCATCTACCGGATCGACGATCCCAGGGCCGCCGCGACGATGTTCGACTTCACTCGTGGCCACGGGATCGACCAGATCACGACACTCCTCACCCACGTCACCTTCGGTGAGCTCCGCCACGCGGTCTCGCACATGACCATGGTCGAGTGCATCGAGCAGCGCAAGACCACCCTGAGCGGCGTCGTCGCCGCGGCACTCGAGTCGACGATCCACAGCGGTGGGGACGATTCCCGAGAATGGGGCGTCCGGATCGAAGCCGCCCAGGTCGCCCAGGTCTTCATCGTCGATGCCACGCTGCGGCAGCAGCTCGAGGCTGAGGTTCGCAACGAGATCAAGCTCAAGGCCGACCAATCGAACATGCAGGCCCAGGAGCAGATGCAGCTGGCGGAGCTCGAATCCCAGGGCCGCGTCCAGGAGCAGAAGCTGGCGGGCGACCAGGCCAAGCTCCGCCGAGACGAAGAGATGGAGCTGGCCCAGATTGCCCGCCAGCGAAGGGCCCAGACCGAGACGCTGGCAACGGACCGTCAGATCCTCGAGCTCGAGCAGGAGCGACTGCACGCCCAGCTCGCGGCGGACCGCGACCGGGTGACGGCCGAGGCGCCGGTTCGCTTGCTGCGCCTCGAGACCGAGCGGGGCATCCTCGCCGAAGAGCTCACCCTGCTCCAGCTCCAGAGCCAGGTCAAAGCCCTCGAAGTCGAGCGTGACCTGCTCCTCGCCCGGGCTCAGCAGGACATGCGCCTGGCGATCCTGCCCCTCGAGCAGGCGCCGCGGATGGTCGAGTCGGCCTCGAAGGTGCTCCAGGGGACGAACCTGTCGATCTACGGCGAGGGCGCCCAGCTCATGGGTCAGCTCGCCCCGCTCTTCGATTACATGTCGCGCACGCTCGAGAAGGCAACGAACGCCCGCGCTGAGCACGAGGTCGCACCCGACGCAGAGGCCGGCATTACCGCGTGAACCCAACCTGGGACGAGCAGGCCGGGGCGTGCTCGTGCGACTGACCGGTCGGGACCACGGCTGATGCCGCTCTTTGGTCGACGCCAACCCGACGTCCCAGGACAGCTCAGTGAAGCCGACCGAGAGGTGATCAGGGGGCTCGCCGCGGAACAGCTCGGCGACCTCGTCCCCTCGGGGGGTGCTTTGCGAGACCCGGACGTTGCGGCGCGGGTAGACCTGCCGGACCTGATGAACCACGTCGCCGCCTATGCTCGAACGAATTGGCCGATGGTCGTGGCCGCCTACTACACCAAGAATCTCAAATCGGTCCGCGATGGCGCCGAGCTGGAGAAGCGAGCCGCCCGCCTCGAAGATGCCCGCCCGTACTTCACGGCCATGCTCGAAGCTGGTGACCCACCCCGCCCGGTCGGACTAGCGGTGGAGGGGCTCCTCCCGGGGACGCGCTATGCGTTGTGCCTCCAGAACGAGGATGTCGTCCGCATGATCCTGCCGTCCATGCTGGCCGGCTGGGATGCCACGCCCGAGATGTTTCTGCAAGCTGGTCGTGATCGAGCGGCAGCAGCGCCCGTGGCCAAGTCGAAGCTGGAGAGCCGACCATCGATCACCGTTCTCAATTGCGCGCCGGGCGTGTGGTCGGCCCTGCTTGTCACCCGCCTGGATGATGTCGAGCCCGACGCCGTCGGGCCGTTCGGGACATTGCTCGTCCTGCCCTCACCCAACATGGCACTCGTTCGACCGCTGACTTTTGGCACCGACTTGCGGAGCGATGTGACCGGGCTCGCGGTCGCTCACGACGCTTGGCTAAAAGAGCATCCCGACACAGTCCACCGCAACCTGCTCTGGCGTCGGGTCACGGGCGAGGTCGTCGAGATCGACATGAGCCTTACCGAGACGCCAGCGGGCCGAAAGCTCAACGTTGCCGACCCGCGCTTCCGCGGCGTGCTGACGGCAATCGAACCTTTGGCATCGCTGCCTGTGCCCGACTGGGCGGCCGAGCTGTTGACGCCCGAGGAATACACCCGTTTCGCCGGAACCGTTGCCGCGTTCATGAAGCCGGGTGGTGGCGCACCCGACGAGATCGCCAGGATTACGACCGAGCTGCCCGTTGCGGCGCTGGCCCGGATCTGCTCGACCGTGGACCTCGAGGACTGGCCACGGGTCGTGGGCTTCTGGCGGCGAATTGGCGTGCGCACGGCTCGTGGACCGCGAGGCGACCTGGCCCGGTCGATGCCGCGATCGTTCATCGAGGAGCGCGGAGGGAACCTCCCGACTGGGATCGGCAGTCTGATGGCTGATCTGCCCGAGGTTGAGAAGGCCGGGATCTACTGCGAAATCGCGGTGCGAGCCGGCGACCGGCCACCGACGGCCGATTGGCCTCTATCCGACCCGCGGGAGATCGACTTTATCGTGCTTGTCGCCCACGGAGGCGGCCCCACGTTGACCCACGACATCGATCTGCTCCAGGCGGGGTGCGCTGTGTTCATGCCGTTCGGAGTGTTCACGGCGATCGAACCAACGACCTCGGACGACCCCCGTTTCGCTGACGATGCTCATCTTCTACGTCTTCGCTGACCCGCTGGTCGCAGCAGGAGCTCCCGCTCGCCGGTTCACCTCCCTTGTCGGTCACCCTTCCAGCGTTCGCCTGCGGGCAGCCTGGCACAAGGCCCTCGCTCGTGCGCGGGGATAGCCGTTTCGTACGTCTTGCGGACCCTGTAGCTCGAGCGCAGTCTCGCCCGGAGGCGACTGCCGGGAACTACCCCGGGGCCGTCGCCATACCTGAATCTGGCCAAGCGAGCACCTAACGGCGCAGCGGGAATCGGCCGATACTCGGCTCATCGGCGGTTTCGTCTGGACCCAACCAATCGCGAGGGGACGAGGATGGGCTTCCTACGTCGGCTTACCGGTCGTGACGATGCCGGCGCTCCCGAGTGGTGCACTGCTCTCGGCGGCGATGGCTATCGCCACCTCGTGGAGATCGTCGCGCGCCAGCTCGGGAGTCGCGACATGGCCGGCACGCCGGCGGAGGTCTGGTGGCCTCGCGAAGCGGCTGAGGTCATCCGGCTCCCGGCCCTTGCGGCTCGCCTCGCCACCGTGCCTCGTGCCAAGTGGGAGGCGGTCGTCCGGATCTACTACGCGAAGCGGATCGCTCAGCGCGAGGCCGGCGATCGGGCCGAAGCGGCCGCTGGATCGCTCGAGCAGGCGACGCCCGACCTGCGCCTCATCCTGATGCGGGAGGACGTAGCGCCACCAGGTGATGTCCGGTTTCCCGGGCCGCTGCCAGGCACGGTCGAGATCCTGGCCCTCGACACGAAGCTCTCTGACCGATTCGTCAGCGAGCGCCTGGCCGCCGGATGGGATACAGCGCTCGAAACCGTTCGGGCCGTCGCGGAGGCCCAGGTCCTCAAGCTTTCGATCGACGAGGCGGATCGAGGGAGCGTTGGTCGACCGGCGGTTCGCGCCTTCTCCATCGAGAAGCATGGCGGGTATATCGGCCCGGTCGTGCGGCACCTCGCTGAGCGACTCCCGGACGCGGTTGGGCCATTCGGCGCCTATGTTGGCGTTCCAGCTCCCGGTGGATTGTTCGTTCGGCCGCTGGCGGCTGGGCTCGACCTGCGCGGCGACCTGGCGGACGTCGCTCTCCTGACCCATCTCCTCCACGAGAAGACCGGCGTCCGCATTTCGGGCGTCCCGTTCTGGCTGCGTCCAACAGGCGAGATCGTCAGCGCCCCGTTGCGCCTCGATAGCTCGGGCATGGTCCTGGGATCGCACCACCCCGGGCTCGCGGGCGTGCTGGCCGCGCTCGACCCGCTCGAATTCCTCGACGTGCCGGGCTGGGCGCAGGGGAAGTTGGCGCCGGAGCAGTACGTCCGTTTTGCCGGCTGCGTCTCCGCCACGCTCGGGTATGCGACACCAGAGGAGGTAGCAACGCTCGGATCAGCGCTCAACCTGGCGTCGCTCGCGGCAATATGCGGCGGTGCTCCATTCGCGACCTGGCCCGGGGTGGTGGATGAGCACATTCAGCGGAGCCAGGAAGACGCGAAGGCTTCGACGCGACTGGCAGTCGGCGGGATCGAGGATCGGGACGCGACTCTGGCCGGGCTCGTGACCTGGATCCAGGCGCCGGCTGTCGACCCGACGAGGATGGTGACGCGGCCGGTCGGTACTACCGGGTTCGTCGAGGTCCTTGGGGTTGTGGCGAATGGGCACGCGCAGGCAGTCGGACCGGCGGCCGCCGAGGCAATGGGTCCGGCCGATGAGCTGTTCGAACGTGGCCGGATGGCAATTCGGGGCGCTCTATCGGCGTCCCCCTCGAAATTGGACCGGCTGTCCGGGGTGGAGAGCCACGTCGTCGGTCTGCCGTCGCCGACCGGGGCCATCCCCCACTTGATGACTTGGCTGCCCGATCTCACCGGTCCCTATGGGGCGCTGATCGCCGTCGGAGACGCTTCTCGGTTGGACGTCCTCCCCGTGTATGACGCGTCAGTGGTCCTCGACCTGCCATCGATGCTCGGTGCGGCGGCCGGTGCCACGGTCATCGCAGCGTGGGCCGTCCCTCCGGCGGTCTTCTGGCTGAGCCCGAGCGGGCTCGAGGCGCTCCACGTGGAGATGGCCGAGGGCAGGGTGACCGGGATCACGTCGTCAACTGACATCGCCGGGATCGTTGCCCGCCTCCCGATGGGCCCTCGGCGAGCTGCCGCCAGGCCTTGAAGCGATCCTGGGTCCGGACGGCAGTCGGCGGTTCTACGGGCTCCTACATGCCGCCGTGGTGGAACGCCTCGGCACGGATCCTGCGGGTCTGGCGGAGCTCGGGGTTCCACTGATCCGGGACGTGGCCGGCCGCTGTCGGCCGCTTCCGCCCGGCGAGTGGGCTCAAGAGATCCGCGCCTGGATGGACGAGATCTCGACGCCCCGCGGGGAGCTCGACCGATTGGCATTGTCCACGGACTACGCCGTCGTGGAGCCGGCCCTGTGCCTCCGGGTCGCGCGACGCGATCTCGCCGGGTCCCAACTCGCGCGCGACGCTGGCGGCGGGCTCGCGTCGTTCCCGACCATTTCGGTCGGAGGGCGCTATCGGCGGGTGACGCACGCGATGCTCCAACGCTGGCGCGTGGACGCTGATCGTTGTCACCAGGACGCTGCGCTCCGGACAGCATTAGCCCCGGACATCCTCGACGAGCCGATGTTCCCCGACCAGCTCTCAGTCCGGCAGGTCTATAGCCGCGAGCTTGAGCGCGAGGCGGCTGGGCTCTGCTTGCACCTGCGCTACCCGGGGTCCCGGCGGGGCTTTGTCGTCTCGATCACGCACGGCAGCCGCGCCCATTACGTCCGCCTCGACGACCCCGGCGCAATCGCGTTGATCCCCGGGTTCGCCCATGTCATCGCGGGGATCTTCACCGAGGCCAATAAGGCCGCCGACGCACACAGCCCGTGGCTCGTCTGGCTCACCCCCGACGGCCGAATTCTCGACCTGTTCGACACCACGAAGCCGCTTCCGCAACCAGATCGGCTGCCCGCCGAGTTCCGGGCGATGGTCCAGGGTGACGGGCCCGCCCGCCTGAACTGACGGCGGCGGGGCATCCTCAAGGGGAATCGTTCTGACCGAAGGTCAGGGTTACGCCGTCGGTGATGCCGTGATGATCTAGCCACTTGGTCACGTGAGGAACTCGGGCCGAGGCGGGGACGACAGTGGCAGCTATGGCGAGAACGAGAGCACCGGCAGGGGTCCCCACCCCCGACTGCGGACTTGTGCCGCCTAGCGGAGTCGTCCATTGACGAGGCCGCGAATCCATCGTCCTCGCGTCTTCGCTGCCGGTATCGTCCTGCTGACGGGTGCCGTCGTCTTTGGGACCTGGTCCCTTCTCGGCCCGAAGGGCACGCCGATCCGCTGGCAGTTGGCGAACCCTCACTCCGTCGGCGGCCCGCGCGGCTGGGACACCATGGACGAGGCAAAGGCGGCGACCGTTGTCTACCTCCGGACGGACTGGTGGCCGGCGTGCCATCCCTACGACGACGAGACCGGTCCGTTCGCCGACAGCTCCTGGCTGACGCCGGACATCTCATACACGCGGTCGTCGGTCACGATCACGATGCGGATCAAGGATTCCTTCTACCAGGACCCGTCGTGCAGGATGGGCTTCTACGACTACTGGGGCCTGCCGGTGGCGGTCCAACTGAACGAGCCGCTCGGCGGCCGTGCTCTGTTCGACGGCGCAATGTTCCCCCCTGGCGCACGCCCGTATCCCTGAGGCTGAACCCGGTTGCTGCCTGGCCCGAGCGCACGGCAGCTCAGGTCAAGGCCTAGTTCGAGGCGCCCGCCTTCGTCGCGACCTCGCCAATGATCGCGGCGAGCTCCGCCGGCCGTGACCACATCGGCCAGTGGCTGGTCGGCAGGTCGATCCAGGTGATGTCGCGGAGCTCGGGGATCCCCGCCAGGAACGCCCACTCGGGATGGTCCTTCGCGTATTTCTGGTAGTCGGCCGCGGAAAAGCCCGTGGCGATGATCGTCGAGGGGATGTCGCGCCGGGCGTCGTTCGTGAACTCATAGGTGTCACGCAGCAGGGCCCCGGGCACCGGGACGGCTCGGTCGCGGAACTCGGCCATCTGGGCCTCGGAGAGGCCGGTGAGGTTCTCCTCGGCCACGAGGTCGGCCCATACGAGCGGCTTCTCGACACCAGCGAATTCGCGATCGAGCGGCGGCTTCCCGGGCGCGGTGTCGACGTAGACCATCGCGGCGATCCGCTCAGGTACGCGGTCACTCGCGGCGTAGCCCGAGAACCCGCTGGCGCTGTGGACCGCGAGGACGACCGGAGCATCAGCCGCCTCGATCGCCCGGACGATCGCGTCGACATGGTCCTTGAACTGGATCGAGGAACGATCGGCGTCGACCGACTCGAGACCAGGCAGCGTCAGCGCGGTCACGTCATGGCCATCCGCGCGGAGCGTCCCCGCGACCTCGTCCCATGCCCAGGCTCCGAGCCAGAACCCCGGGACCAGGATGATCGGCGCACTCATCGAGTCTCCCTCGTGGTTGTCATCGGCCTGGAGGGATCAGAGGATACCGTTTGGCACTGGGACGGGTTGGGATTGGCCAGCGACGAGATCGCAGGAGGAGGGCTGAGATGGCGAGTGTCGAACTCCTGCGGAAGGTCCGTTCGGCCCTAGGCGACGGCGGTCGAACGGTCCATCGTCTGGTTGATCACCAAGTTGGAGGGCCAGCCATGAACGTCCTTGTTGCCTATGCCAGCCGCCACGGTGCCACCCAGGGCATCGCCGAGCGGATCGCCGAGCGCCTCACTCGCGATAGCCTCGTCGCCGAAGCGCTCGAAGTCGAACAGGTCCACGACGCCTCCACCTACGACGCGGTCATCGTCGGCAGTGCCGCCTACATGTTCCATTGGTTGAAGGCGGCGACCCGCTTCGTGGAGCGCAATCGCGCGATCCTTGCATCTCGTCCTCTCTGGATCTTCAGCAGCGGGCCGCTCGGGACGGACCGGGTCGACGCGAAGGGCCGGGATCAACTGATCTCATCCGAACCAAAGGAGTTCGCCGACCTGTGGACGCGGCTGCGCCCCCGCGGCCAGCGTGTCTTCTTCGGCGCCCTCGACCCGAGCGCACCGCCGGTTGGACTGGCCGAACGCTTCATGCGATGGATGCCGGCCGCCGCCAACGCCCTCCCGGTCGGCGACTTCCGCGACTGGGCGGCCATCGACGCCTGGGCCGACGAGATCGCCACGCAGCTCGGCGGGTCGGTCGCCCGCCCCGAGGAAGCGACAATCCAAGCGGCAATCCCCGCCTGACGACCCTCAGGAGTGGCGCGGCTCGTGGGCCTCGTGGGCCAGGCCTTTGTGGCCACCTCGCCGATGATCGCGGCGAGCTCCTTCACCTGATCGCCGTGAGCCAGGCGGCCGCCTGAGGGACCTAGCCGGAGAGGGTGATCACTCCAGTCTTCGCAGCTGGGTCGGACAAAGGGGCCGAACGGCCCTAGTGCTGCCAGATCGTGCGAGTCAACCTTTCGCGATCATGACCCACCCGACAAGAGGCACCTCGGCCCCGACAGGGACGGTCCACCTGGCCGCCAGCCAGCCGGGCCGGTTCCAGATCACGGCTGCCCGAGCGGCCTTCACGGACCTCGAGTGGCTGGGCGACCCGGTCGAGGCTGGCTCGTTGGACGGCGGCTGGCAGCGGATCAAGGTGGTGCTGGTGCTGCCGGTCACGGACGGCAGCTCCCCCGGCCCGATCCGAAAAGGCGCGTTGCTCGACGTCGGCCCGCTGCAACAGACGGACGACTGGATCCGACTGGGTATCGCCTGGCAGTCTGACTCGATCGCGCCGCTCTTCCCGATCTTCGCCGGGCATTTGGTCGTCCGACCAGATGGCCTGTCCCTCGAGGGCGAGTACGAGCCGCCGTTCGGACGACTCGGGCTCCTCATTGACGCGGGCCTGCTCCACTTTGTCGCCCGTCGCACTGCGCACGCCCTGCTGGTGCACATCGCAGCGCACCTCGACGGGTAGCCAACGCCAGACAGGGCCAAATGGCCCGCCAACTCGGTCGACATGGCACCTGCCAGGCGCGCAGGAAGTCGTCAAGTTCAGCGGATTCACAGGAGGCGGCAGATGGGCTATCGGATCGACATCGATGCCCGCAATTGCATCAATTGCGGGATCTGTATGGACGTCTGTCCGGTCGAGGCCATGGACATGTCGCGGCCGTCAAGACCCGGAATCGAGGCCGGTCCGGGCGAAGGGCCGATCCCCTGGCTGATGGAGCGCCCGGTCCAGGTCGGCGAGTGCGTCGGCTGCTCGATCTGCATCCGCGAATGCCCGGTGGCGGTCATGACCCTGACCACGGTTGACGGGCTCGTTCCACTGGCGCCTCGCCAGGGCCCGGTCCAGCGCCCGGTAGCCGTCGCCGAATCCGGCTGGATTCCTCTTTCGTCGGTGACCCGCGAGGCGCTCAAGCCGACGAAGGTCTCGCCGTTCGGTGCCGTCTCGGACTGGCGGACCGGCGGTCACCAGACGGGCCCGCGGCCCGCTGGCCACGCCCACTCCATCCCGGACGCTCCCTGCCAGGGTGCCTGCCCGGCTGGGACCGATGCAGGCCGGTACGTTGGCCTGATCGCGGCCGGCAGGTTCGACGACGCCTACGCTGTCGCGGCCGAGGTCAACCCGTTCCCGTCGGTCTGCGGCTGGATCTGCACGGCACCCTGCGAGCAATCGTGCCGGCGAGGTGAGCTCGATCAGCCGATCGCGATCCGTGGTCTCAAGCGGTTCGCGGTCGAGCATGGCAGCCTGCCGCCGGTCGCCCCACCGGCGCAGCGCCGGCGCGAGCGCGTGGCGATCGTCGGCGGCGGCCCGGCCGGCATGTCCGCGGCCTACTACCTGGCCCGGCTCGGCTACGGAGTCACTGTCTTTGAGGCGATGCCCGTGCCGGGCGGGATGATGGCGATCGGGATCCCGAGCTATCGCCTGCCGCGCGAGGCCCTCCAGGCCGAGATCGCCCGAATCGTCGATCTGGGCGTTGACCTTCGACTCGACGCGGTGATGGGTCGCGACTATCAGCTGGCCGACCTGCAGCGCGATTACCAGGCCGTCTTCCTGGCAACGGGCGCGCCCAAGAGCCGGCCACTCGGGGTACCCGGCGACCAGCTCAAGGGGGTCATCCCGGCGACGCGCTTCCTCAAGGAGGTCAACCTCGGCCCGGCACCGCGCCTGACCGGTGCGGTGCTCGTCGTCGGTGGCGGCAGCACGGCGATGGACGCGGCTCGCTCCGCCTGGCGTTCGGGGGCGACCTCGGTGACGGTCCTCTACCGGCGCGGGCCCGAGGAGATGCCCGCCCAGCGTGAAGAGGTCGACGCGGCGCGCCGCGAAGGGATCGAGATCCGGACGGGCACGGCGGTCACCGCAGTGCTCGGTCTTGACGGCACGATCCGCGGCGTCCAGGTGATGGGCCAGGCCCCGAGCGGCGAGATGCTCGATCGACGGCCCGTCTGGGTACCGGTCCCGGGCACCGAAGCCGAGGTTCCGGCCGACACACTCCTGGTGGCGATTGGCGAGGAGCCGGATCCCTCGATTCTGCCCGTCGGTGCCGGGATCGAGATCGGGGCTAAAGCAGGGATCGTGACCGATCCGCAGACGCTGGCGACGGGACAGCCTGGGGTCTTCGCCGGCGGGGACGTCGTGTCGGGCCCGAAGACGATCATTGATGCCGTCGCCGCCGGAAGGCGAGCGGCGGGAGCAATCCACGAATACCTCGGCCGCAGCCTGGATGGTGAGGCCGAGATCCTGGCGACCGTCCGCTACACCACGCCGGCCGAGCCCGTCCTCCGCCTTGATCTCGCCGTCCGAGACCGGGCCCAGCAGGATCACCCGGTCGACTCGAGTCGCTCATTCGCACCGACCCAGGCCGGCTTCGCGCCTGCGGTCGCTATCGCCGAGGCCAGTCGTTGCTTCCGTTGTGACGCGCTGGCGGGCTGTCCAACCGTTGAGGTCATCGCCGGACGTGGCCCAGCCGACCGGCCGTCCCTGACGGCCACCCAAGCAGGAGGAGATCGATGACCCCGGATCAGGTATCGGGCCTGTTCGACGCAGGCGAATTGTTCGTCGAAGGCACGATCGCCGCGGCGCTGGTCGCCTTGTGGTTGCTCGCCGTCGCCCTGTATCTCGCTCGGCCATACATGGCCGCCAACGTGGGCAAGTTCTCGCTTCGGCTTGGGGCGGATCTGTGGTGGATCGTCTACGTCGCCCTTCGCGACATCCTCGTGGTCCAGGTCTTCCTCGGCAGCTTCATCTTCTTCTACCCGGATGTCGTCGGCGGACGGGATCTGCCGATCACGGGCGGTCTTGCCGCCGTATGCGCCTTCGCCGTCCTCCTGATCAAGCTGATGACCAAGGGCGACACGGACCTGCGTTGGTACAAGGTCCAGGTCCTGCTGCTCGGCCTCGGGGCGACGCTCTACATCGTGCCCTACCTCCTTGGCGTGCAGGTCACCCAGATCGGGAACGACACCACGAACCAGCTCGCCGCGTTCCTCGTCAGCTCGCAGAATCCCGGGCTCGCATTGCCGCTCTGCTACCTGTCAGGGGCCCTCGTCGGGATCCTTGCCCTGGTCGCCGTGATCTACAACCTGCGCGAAAGTGGCGCACCGAAGACTGGGGAGGAATCCTGATGCCAAGTCCTTCACCCCTGAGCGCCGACGACCTCGCGACCGCCCTCACGAGTGGCGGCGCCGGCTGGCTCGTCCTGTCGTTGGCCGCCGTGCTCCCGATCCTGTGGGCCTTCGCGATGATCATGCACTTCGCCCGGCCCTACATCCTGCGCTTCCTGGGCGGTCTGACCCTCCGATTCGGAGGCGATGTGTGGTGGCTGTCCTACGTCCTCATGCGCGACGCCCTGTTGACGATCACCCTGACCCTGAGCGTTGTCTTCCTGATGCCCAACTTGTACATCGGGCTCGGCCTGCCGCTGACGGCGCCCCTCGCCACCGTGGTCCTGCTATGGGCGATGGTGGTCAAGCTGATCCGGGATGCCGACGATGACCGGCGCTCCTTCCAGCTCGTGAGCGTGCTCATGGTCATCGCCTCGGTGCTCTATATCGTTCCCCAGATCTACGGGCTCGAGTCCGCCGACCAGGTCGACGCGCTCAAGGGCATCGGACTCGACTGGGTGCCCGGTGCCTTGAGCGCCGTTGGTAGCGACGGGACGGTCAACGCCCTGGCCTGGCCGATCCTGGGCACCAGCCTGGTCCTGTTCGGCCTGACCGGAGCGGCCCTCTTTGTCCGGTTCGTGATGCGACTGGGCAATGCGCCCGACGTTCGGCTTGGGGCCCGTCGCTAGAACCGTCGAAGGCCCTGGGTGGCCCAACACCGCCCCGGGCGCAGCCAACCGCAGAGGCTGGACAACGATCGAGCGGCGAGTCCCCTAAGGGCTCGCCGCTCAGATTCAGGCGGCTGGTTGGCGAGAGCTCCTTAGCTGATGTGGCGCAGGAACCAGAGGATCACGAGTCCGGCGAGCCACGGGATCGCGAGGAGGATGACGGCTCCGAGGCCGACGACCCAGCCGATCGGGCCGAGGCCGGTCAGCAGAAGGAGGATCGCCGGCAGGGCGATGGCCCAGAGGATCAGCAGGATCGTGACCGGGCCATGCAGCACGCTGTGGCGTTGGTTCTGAACGTAGATCACGGGTGGTTGTGACTGAAACACGGTTTGAAGCTTCCTTTTCCCGAGGCGATCGTCGCCCGTCCGAACATTGTCGCATCGAGGTCGCCAGTCCGCTGCCGGCTGATAGGCTGCGACTACTCGCGCGGTGAGTCGTTCGCGGCGAATGAGGACGAGCGTTGCGAATTTCTCGGAGCCAGGTCACCTATCACCTCGAGGCCGGGGCGCCGTTCATCGCGTCGGTTGAACCAGGCGCGTCCTTTGTCGTTGAGACGCATGACTGCCGGACCGGCACGATCACATCCGCGAGCATCCCCAATGACCTGCTTGATACTCGCTGGGTCAACCCGGTGACCGGGCCAATCGAGATCCAGGGCGCCGAGCCGGGAGACGTGCTGGCGATCGACCTTCACGATGTGACCACCTCCGGCGACGGACTGATGAATCACCGCCCTGGCGCATCAGCGATCGACGAGCACGCCGACCCCGTCTTCCGGATCATCGAGCTGGACAAGCGCGACATACGGATCGGGCCTGTCTCAGTCCCCCGCCAGCCGATGGTCGGGTTCATCGGCCTCACACCTGCGTCTGATGCGCCGGGCACGCTGATCGGTGGGAGCTGGGGCGGCAACATGGACACGAAGTTGCTGACCACTGGAGCGCGGCTCTACCTGCCGGTGGCCGTGCCCGGAGCGGGCCTTCATGTGGGCGACTTGCACGCGGCAATGGGCGATGGTGAGGTCTACATGACCGGCGTCGAGGTCGCCGGGGAGGTCACGTTGACGGTTCATCGCCTGCGCGCGGTCAACTTCGCCGGGCGCACGCTCCCCATGCCGCTCCTCGAGAACTCGGAGAGCCTGGTTCCGATCGCGACCGGCTCGACGCTTGACCTCGCGGCCAGGGCCGCGCTGGCTGCGGGAATGTCGATCCTCACTGACTGGGCAGGGATGACCGAAACAGACGCCGGATTCTTTATGAGCGCGGCGTGCGACCTCCGAATTTCTCAGTTCCTTCCGAACTTCAGCATCCACTGCCGGCTCGAGATCCCGAAGCGACCTCTGCTCGAAGTCGGCCTGTTTGCTGGCCTACTGGACGAACCGCTCCCGATGGCATCCGTTCCGGGGCTCCCTAGAGGCTGACGCCGACTCGGCGAGCCTCAGATGCGGTAGAGACGCTCCGCCGTGCCCGCCAGGATCGCTCGCCGGCTCGACTCGTCCAAATCCACGATGACCGCCTGGAACGCCGAAACAAGGGCTGAATAGCTGCCGTAGAGACTGTCGACCGGCCAGTTCGAACCGAACATGCAGCGCGACGGTGAGAAGAGATCGATCGCCGTTTGCACCCACGGCCGGATCCGCTCGACCGTCCAGGCGTGATCTGCCATTCCAAGACCCGAGATCTTCATCGCCACGTTCGGTGCGGCGGCAAGTTGGCGCATCCTCGTTCGCCACCGGCGCAACTCATCGAGGCCGAGCGACGCCGGGTTGGCCATGTTGTCGACGAGGATCGTCGTATCCGGAAAGGACGCTGCCAGCGCCACGGCGTGCCGGACGTCCTCGGACCGGATATTCAAGTCGTAGGCGAGACGCCGGGCGGCGAGTGCCGAGAACCCACGGCGGAAGTCGGCGCGCGAGACCAGCTCGCCCATCTGGGTCATCCGGATGCCGCGCAGGTTCGGCGATTGCAAGTGGCGCTCGAGCTGGGCGGCCGCATCGGGCGCCCGGAGGTCGACTGCGGCGACGATCGCCTGCGGAAACCGCTGGGTGTCGGCGAGCCCCTGGAGCCACGCAGTCTCCCCGAACGACTCGCGGCCGCCCCAGCCCGCCTCGACGTGGACAGATTTGACCGGGCCCGAGCCGGCCGCCGCCCGGCGGTAGTCGGAAAGGCGATACGACTGGCGGATCGACGAGTAATCGCCGATCCACGCGGTGGTCGAGGCATCGCCCCCGTCAGCCAGCCAGGGATACCGGTGCTGGCTCAACTCCCAGAGGTGATGGTGGGCATCGACCAGCGGCAGCGATCCATCCTCGGGCATCCCTAGATCTCGTATCCCCCGTCGACCTGCAGATCAATGCCGGTCACGTACCTGGACTCGTCGCTTGCCAGGTAGACCGCGGCCCAGGCGATGTCGATCGGCTCTCCCTTGTGGCCCATCGGGATCCGGTCGGAGAACCACTGCTCTCGGGCGGTGGGCATCGCCTCCTGAACAGGCGTCCGGATCATCCCCGGGTTGATCGTGTTCACCCGCACGCCCTGGGCCGCATATGTCGTCGCCGCGTTCTTGGTCAGCCAGCGCAAGCCCGCCTTAGCGGCCTGATAGGCCGGGGCATCCGGTTGAGCACGCAGGCCCGACATCGACGCGATGTTGATGATCGAGCCGACCCCCCGCTCGAGCATCGCCGGCAGTACGAAGCGCATGGCCAGGAATGGTCCGGTTAGGTTGACCTCCAGCTCGGTCCGCCATTCGGACGGCTCGAGGTCGACGAGCGTCTTGGCGTAGACCAGGCCACCCGCGTTGTTCACCAAGACATCAAATGAGTCGTCGGCGGCGTCCGCAACGAGGCGCCGCCAGCCCTCCTCGTCGGTCACGTCGAGGGGTCGGAACGAGAACGTCGGGCCGAGCTCGCGGGCCAGGGCCTCGCCCCGCTCGACCTGGCGGGCAACGGTCAGGACGCGCGCCCCCTCGGCCACGAACAGGCGCACGATCCCCTCGCCGATCCCCCGCGTGCCACCGGTGATGAGCGCGTGCTTGCCTGCGAGGCGGCCAGTCATCCGGGTTGTACCTCCATTGCGGGTCCTGGTCCGGGCACGGTGGTCGGAACGCCGCCATTCAGGAACTCGTCCGACCGGATGCAAGCGCTCGAGTGGCCAGGCTCAAGCTCAATGAGCGGCGGAACCCCTGCTCGACACTCGTCCAGGACGAACGGGCAGCGCCCGGCAAGCGAGCACTCGGCAGGTGGGTTGATCGCGCTCGGGATCTCGCCGGCAAGGTGGAATGGTTCCAGGTGGCGATCGGGGTCGGGAAACAGGACCGCCGAGAGGAGCGCCCGACTGTACGGGTGGAGCTGCTTGCGGAAGATTGCATCCATTGAGGCGACCTCGACGATCCGACCCAGGTACATGATCGCGATCCGGTGGCTAATCCGTTCAACGGCGGTCAGGTCGTGCGAGATGAACAGGTAGGAGACGCCAAGGTCGCGTTGGAGCCCGATCAGGACCTCGAGGATCGCTGCCCGGGCGGTCGCGTCGAGGGTCGAGGTGGCCTCGTCAACGACCACGAGTGATGGGTGCGTGACCAGGGCTCGGGCGATGGCGAGGCGCTGCTGCTCGCTTGCGGTCAGCTCACCTGGATACCGTCGCAGGTAGCTCCTTCCGAGGCGAACGGCGCCGAGCATCTCGACAACCCGGGCCTCCCGGGCGTCATTGCCCAGCACACCCTGGATCTGGAGTGGCTCTTCGACCGTTTCGTGGACCGCGCGCATCGGGTTCAGGGATGTGAACGGATCCTGGAAGATCAGGGACATCCGATGGCGCATCCGCCGGAGCCGCTCGTCATCGAGGGTGGTGATCTCCTCGCCGTCGAAGCTGACGCTGCCTGACGTCGGCTCGATCAAGCGCAGGATGCAGCGGCCGACCGTCGTCTTGCCGGAACCGCTCTCGCCGACCAGCCCGAGCGTCTCGCCCCGGCCGATCGTGAACGACACGTCGTTGACGGCGTAGATCGCCTTGCCCTTGTCCAGGGGGAACAGCTTGGACAGGTGCTCGACGCGGAGCAGGTCGCTCATCAGGCCGGCCCTGCGGCCGGACGCAACGCCGGCGTGTCCCCGCTGGGGCTCGACCGGTTGATGCCGACCGCTTCGAGCAACCGCTTGGTATAGGCATGCTGCGGCGCGCGAAAGACGTCCGCCGTTGCCCCGGTTTCCACGATCCGCCCGCCCTGCATGACGGCGATTCGTTGACAGTATTGGGCCACGATCCCCAGGTCACGAGTCACGATGATCTGGGCGGCTTGACGCTCACGCGCCGCGGCGGCGAGCTGGTCGAGGACCTGGCGCTGGACCGTGACGTCGAGGCCTGCCGTCGGCTCATCTGCGATCAGCAGCCGGGGCGAATGGAGGAGCGACATCGCGATGCACACGCGCTGGGCCATGCCGCCACTCAACTCATGGGGATACGCGTTCAGAACCCGCTCGGGGTCCTGGATACCCACGAGCCGCAGCGCTTCCACCGACTTGCCGCGGGCGACTGCCCGGCTTGCCGAGGCGTGGGCCCGATAGACGAGGGTCATGACGTCGATCACCTTCGAGACCGGGCTGAGCTGCGCCTTGGCATTGGGCAGGATCGGCGAGAACTCGACGGCCCGCAGCCGACGGAGCGCCTCGGGGGCCATGGCCAGGATGTCCTCATCGCGGTAGCGCACCGATCCCCCAGCGATCCGGCCCTCGTCCGGCAACAGCCGCAGCATCGCCCGGACAAGGACCGACTTGCCGGAGCCGGCCTCCCCGACGATCCCGAAGGCCTCGCCCGGGGCGACCCACAGCGACACTTCGTCGATCACCCGGGTCGGGCGGTGGGCAAACTGGAATTCGACCGTCAGGCCGTGGACCGCCAGAAGGCAGCCGGCTGGTTCGGTCAGGCCATGATCGAAGAACTGGCGCCCGTAGCCCTGGACGCCCGCGGGATTGGCGACCTCTTCCTCTTCCAGTGCGGAAACGACGCTTGGCTCGGGGAGCGCCAAGCCCCCGAGAATCCCCTCGCTCACCGCGCCTGCAGCGGCCCCGGCACCGGCGCCGACCCCGAAGTCAACCCCGCTCCGAGCGGCCTGGCCGACTGCGTCAGAGCTGTGCGGCTCGAGGAGATGGGCAAGCGCCTCGCCGGCCTCGGCGAACGAGAAGACGATCACGCCGAGGGCAATCCCGGGGAACAGGGACGGCCACCACTGGCCGATGATCATGCTCTGGGAGCCAGTGGAGATCATGCTCCCGAGTTCCGGCGTCGGCGGGCTCACGCCCGCCCCCACGAAGCTGAGCCCGGCCGTCAGCAGGATCGCGAATCCCATCGTGGCTGAGATCTGGGCGATCAAGGGTGGAAAGGCATTGGGCAGCAGGTGCCGGAACGCGATCGATCGATCGCGGGCACCGATCGACTGGGCGGCCTCGGCGTACGGCCGGCCGCGCAGCGTCAGCAGCTCGGCCCGCGCGATGCGCAGGAAGACCGGCATGTTGACGAAGCCGACGGCGAGGATGATGTTCTCCGTCGACGCACCTCGAACGGCAACCAGGACCAGGGCCAGGATGAAGACCGGGAATGCCTGGATCACGTCCAGCAGGCGCAGGATCGTCTCACCCAGGAGGGCTGCGGCCCTCTGCTTCGAGCCTTCGAAGAATCCGGCGAAGACGCCCAGTGTCGTGCCCATGACCAGGGCGAACGAGATGGCGATGAAGGCAACCGACACGTCGACCCGGGGTGCCGCGATGATTCGAGACAGGATGTCGATCCCGTTCTCGTCCGTTCCGAACCAGTGGGCGAGGCTTGGTGGCTCGAGGCGGATGATCGGATTTGCGGTCTCGGTCGGGTAGGGCGTGATCAGCGGGCCGACCACGGCCAGGATCAGCAGGATCGCAACAGCGATCAGGCCAAAGAGCTCCATCCGATGAAGGGCCGCGAGACGGCGCAGCCAGCGCCGCCCGGGCGAATCCGCAGGCGCGCTCCGGGATCGACGGCTGTCGCTCATCGGTTGTCGGCTCGCCTGGCTCGAACCGTCGGATCGATCACGAAGTAGAGCAGGTCAACGATCAGGTAGACCAGCATCGTGAAGAGGGCCGCAACGAGCACGAACGCCTGGACCGGCGCGTAGTCGGCGGAGGTCACTGCCTGCACGGCGTATTCGCCGATCCCGTTCAGGTTGAAGACCGTCTCGATCAGGACCGCACCGCCGAGCAGGAAGCCGACCACGATCCCGGTCATCACCAGGATGGCCGGCGCCGCATTGCGCAAGGCGAGGATGAGGACCTGGCGATGGGGTACCCCAAGCCCCTCGAGGTAGGTCGTGTACTCACTGCGGAGCGCCCGACCGACGGTCAGGCGCGTGGTCTTGAAGATCTGGCCGCCGTACACCAGGCCAAGGGTCAGCACCGGCAGTACGAGATGGCTGGCCGCGTCGCCGAACGTTCCGAGCTGACCGGCCAGGAGCGAATCAATCGTGTAGAAGCCGGTCACCGTCGGCGGCGGTGTGGTCAGGATCGACAGCCGGCCTTCGGGTCCCGGGGCCCAGCCAAGCAGGGTGAAGAAGACGAACAGGAAGAGCAGGCCCATCCAGAAATCGGGCAAGGCTCCGGCCAGGAGGCCGTAGACAAAGGTGACCCGCTTCAGGATCCGGGTCACGAGGCCGCCGCCCCGCGATGCCGTGATCGCCCCGAGCGGCAGGAGCACGAGCAGGATGAAAAGCAACCCAAAGGTGATCAGCTCAAGGGTCGCCGGCAGGCGGGTAGCGAGGTCGGACGACACGGCCGAGCCGTTCGTCCACGACCGGCCGAAGTCGCCGTGGAGGAGTCCCGAGACGTAATACACGAACTGCTCGGGGATCGAGCCCGTGAGGTGCATCTCGGCTCGGAGTGCCTGGACGCCCGCCTCGCTGGCGTTCGGGCCAAGTTGGAGTCGAGCAGGATCGCCCGGCAGCATCCGGATGAGGGTGAAGGTCACCACGGAGATGAGGAGCATCTGCGGGATCGCGAGGAGGAGGCGGCGAACGATGTAGATCGCGATCTTCACGTCGAGCCGCTCAATGCGCCTCCAGACAGGTAGCCGAGTCTGGGACGCGCCCGGTCAGGAGGATGGCCGGGCGCGTCCATGGGTCGACGATCGTTACCGGTCGGCCTTTACGGTGCGATGGACATGGTGTCGACCACGTACGAGAGGCCGTAGTTGAAGTTTGCGCCGCTGACCTTGTCGGTCACGGCGTAGATGAAGTCCGGGGCGACCACGTTGACGACCGGCGCATCCGCATCGACGTCCTTTTCAGCTGCCTGGATGCACGATGTGCGGGCGGGCAGCGTGTTCATGTTGGCGCATCCGGTGATGTCCGCGTCGACCTTCGGGTCGCTGAAATGGAACCACTTGGCGTTGGCGGTTGACTGATACCAGAGCTGGAGGGCGAAGACCGGATCCGGAAGGAACGGTGCGTCCTCCCAGAAGGCGAACACGAAGTTCGTCGCGGTGCCGCCCACGACCTGGGTCGAGATCGCGTCCGGGGGCAGGACCTTGAGAGTCAGGTTGACCCCGATCTGCTTGAGTGACGTCTGCCAGTCGACGGCGACCTGGGCCTCCTCAGGACTGCCCGACGAGTACGACAGGGTGGTCGAGAAGCCATTTGGAAAGCCCGCCTGGGCCAGCAGCTGCTTGGCCTTGTCGAGGTTGTAGTTGTACGTCGTGAACGGCTGATAGCCCGGGTAGGTGACCGGCAGCCAGCCCTGGTAGGGGACGCCCAGCCCGTGATAGATGCTGTCGGTGATCGTCTGCCGATCGAGGGCGTAGTTGAGCGCCTGGCGGACGAGCACGTTGTTGAACGGCGCGATCGAGTCGTTCATGAACGCGAAGAACTGCTTGTTGGCCTGGACGGCGATCGGCCGGACGCCGGGCTGGCCGTCGAGGCCCTGCGCCTCGGTCGGTGAGATGCCCTCGATGAGGTCGACCTTGCCGGCCTTCAACAGGGCGATCCGGTCAGCGTCCTGGGGAACCACTTGGTAGATGATCTTCTGGATCGACGGCTGCGTCCCGTAGTAGTTTGGGTTGGCCTGGAGGACGACCTGCTTGCCGCTTTCCCAGTCGGTGATGTAGTAGGCGCCAAACCAGGATCCGTTGTGGCTGACCCAGTCACGAGCCCACGGATCGGCCGTGGTGGCGTGCTTCTGGACCTCGGTCGAGTCCATGATCCACGAGGGCGCCGCGCCCGAGTGGGCCAGCAACGGGCACAGGTTGTAGAGCGAGGCGCCGCCCTTCTGGTCGACTTCCATCGTGTACTTGTCAACGGCCTTCCACTGGGTGATGTCGCCGGCCCCGCCGACGCCCATGAAGAAGTTGCCGATGAACTGGTCGGCCACGCTGCGCTTCAGGCCGTACTCGATGTCCGCCGTCGTGAACTCGTTGCCGTAGGCGGACTTGACTCCCTGGCGAAGGACCATCGTGACCTTGGAGCCGTCGGGGGCGAGGGTGCACGACGAGATGATCCCGGGCTGGAGCGTGCTTTGGTCGGTATTCGCGACCCAGAAGCCGGGGACCTTGTTAGGGTCGGCGACAGTCTGCTGCGCCGCGTAGGGGATCTGCTGCCAGGTGAGGCCCGACTCGGCGAAGAGCTGAGCGCCGATCGTGAATTCCTGTGGCGCGGCATCCTCATCTGGGTCGATCCCGGGCGGCGTGCCCGGAATGGCGATGATCATCGTGCTGCGGCCGGCGACGGTGCTCGCCGGAGCCGAGCTGCTGCCCGCCGGGACCGACGCGGCTGGTGCCGACGACGTTGCCGGTCCAGACGCTGCCGGCACCGGTGTGGCGTTGCTGCCACATGCCGAGACGAGCAGGACGAGCGCCGCCCCGGCGGCAATGAACCTTCTCATACGACTCTCCTCCACCAACGAATTGACGTACGGGCTGCGCTGGGCTCAGCGCGGCTGGGGCCATCTCTGTCGGTCATAGGCTGGCTACCCCTCGAGGTGGTCCGGCCGGCGGCGCATGCCGAGCCTGAATAGGGTGGTCTCTGGATCGAACATTTCGTGCTCGATGAGTCCGGCCCGTTCGGCCATCTTCCAGAACGCAAGGTCCGCCAGGTAGACGACCGTGTTCTCCATGCTTCGCTGGATCCATTCACCCTCACCACCGCCGGAGTGGTAGCCGGCGGTATGGGCGATCGTCTCGGGCAGCCCCACGGTCAGGCAGATATGAGCCCCGTAGGCCGAGTGACGGAACGACGGATTGCCCGCGGCTGCCGGATCCGCTTGCCACCGGGCGCGATTGCGCGGACTCATCTCCCAGGCCTTGCCGACGTCGTGGAGCAGCGCACCGGCCATGACGAGGTCGCGGTTGATCCGGGTCGGACCGGCGACCTCCTCGAGCCCGTCGACCATCCCGATCGCAATCGTCGCGGTTGCGCGCATGTGGTCGGCCTGCGTGAGCGTCTTGAGGTAGGGGCTCGATGGCGTGCCGATCGGTGGGATGTCTTCGATGTGATCGAATTCGGTCTGGGACAACGCCATGACCCAGGCGTCGACGCACTTCTCGCGCAGGTCGAGATCCGTGATCCGGGCCAGCTCGGGAAGACTGGCCCGCACGCCTTCCCGGATGAGCCCGAGCCGTTCCGTGTCGCCTTGCGCCGTGGTCATCCCTGTCACCTCACTTCAACTTCGTGCTGGCCACGTCAATTCAATGCGCGCCGATCGCGCCGAGTCTACTGGCATCAGGTGTCGGACACAAGACCTCAGATGTCCGACAACCGGACACCGAACTTGGTGCAGACTATGCTTCGCTGCACGCATTCGTGAGGACAGTTCGGCGAGATGGCACGTGATCGGCGGGCGCTGCCGCTCCAAGTTCGGGATGGATTGCGTCAGTTCGTCATGGAGCAGCGCCTGAAGCCCGGGGACCAATTGCCTGCCGAAGACGAGCTGTCGGACCAGTTCGAGGTTTCGCGGTCGACGCTGCGTGAGGCACTGCGCCTCCTCGAGCAGGACGGCGTTCTCGAAGTACGCCGAGGCAGTGGCCGGTACATCTCAGCACTGCCCGTCGTCGAGCGTCCGATCACCCGGCTCGAAGGCATCACGGAGCTGCTCGACGGCATGGGCTATCGAATCACCGACCAGGTCCTGAGCTTCTCCGTCGGTCCACCGACACCGGAGGAGATGTCGGCCCTCGGCCTCTCGTCAACGGACGATGTCATTCACCTGGAGCGCTTGCGCACCCAGGACGGCGAGCCCCTGACCTACCAGAAGGACGTCCTGCCCCGGGCGCTCTTTCCAGGCCCGACGTCGGGCTATGACTGGTCGCGACCGTTGCACCTGATGCTCGATGAGCTCGGCCAACGGCCGACCGCCGCGAACACCCAGATCAGGGCCGTTACCGTGCCCCGCCACGTGGCCAAGGCCACCGGCTTCCCGGCCAACGCGCCGTGCATCCTGCTCGTCCAGACGATCGTCTCGAAGTCGCAGGTCTTCCTGATCTACGCGCACGACTACCTGCGCGGCGACTACTTCTCATTCGACGTCCGACGCAGCCGGGACTGAGAGTCGATTGGGAATCGACGAGAACACGGCGGTCGTGCTGCGGTTCTGGGAAGGTTGCTGGAACCATCACGACGTACGGGCGCTGCTCGAGACGCACCATGAGACGTTCGCCCAGAACGGCGTGGCGATCGGTATCAAGGGCTTCAGTGAATCGCTGGAGGGCTTCTTCGCGAGCTTCCCCGACGTGCAGGTCACGATCGACGACGTGCTGGCGGTCGGCGACAAAGTCCTGACCCGAGTGACCTACTCCGGAACCCAAGCGGGATCGTATGAGGGCATCGAGCCGAGCGGGCGGGGGTTCCGAGTCGGCGCCCTGGAGTTGTTTCTCCTTCTTGACGGCCGAGTCATCCACCACTGGCACGAGATGGATCACCTCGCGATTCGCCAGCAACTTGGGGGCGCCTCCTGAAAAGCGGTCCGCCGACGCCTCCTGTCGACGACCATGAGGCCCGCCGGCCCCGAGCGTAGAATCCGGATCATGGCAAGCGATCCAGGCCGAGTGGCGATCGGCTACATCACCGCTGTTGGCGAGAAGGACTTCGATCGGCTCGACGCCCTGCTCCATCCGGATCTCATCGGCTGGACCGGGGGCCAGGAGTTCGACCGCGCCGCGTGGGCCAAGGCTCTCCAGAACTTCGGGCTGATTCTTCTCAGGAATGAGATCCGCCAGACGATCGTCGATCGCGACCAGGTCGCGATTACCTACGACTTCGTCACCGATACACCGGTTGGCGTCGTGCCGTGCGCGGAGATCGTGACCGTTCAAGACGGCAAGATCCGGGAGGCCCGGCTCGTCTTCGAGTTCGCCCGCTGGCCCGAGGTCATGGCCGAGCTGCGCAAGCGGGCAAGCGCTTAGGCGCGATTGGGGCGGAGGTTGTTGCCAGCGCGTCCGCCCGCTGGCCGCCGCCACGCCTATCCCTCGGCGTCCCCTGCTCGGTCGGCGGGCGCGTAGAGCTGGTTGGACATCAACGCGAACGGCCGGCGGCTAAAGATTGCTTCGACGGGCAAACCGAAGTACTCCGCCGCCCGGAGGGCGAGCTCGAGGCTTGGGTTGTATTCGCCTCGCTCGAGGTAGCCGATCGTCTGATAGTTCACGGCCAGGGCGTCCGCGAGCTCCTGGCGCGACAGGCCCCGCTCGGCGCGTAGGACCGCGAGGCGGTTGTGGAGGACGGGTTCGACCCGCTCCGCGACACGCGCCATCACTGCTCCGCCGGTGGGTCGGGCTCGATCGCCGCGAGGGCGGCGATCGGCAGGATCGGCAGCAAGACCCCGACCGAGATCGCCACCGCGCTCGCCAAGTTCGCATCAATCGCAATTGGCCGATCGAACCCGAGCACGGAGACCGCCGCAATCGCAACAGCGACGATCACAACGGCGGCCAGGATCTGGTAGCTCAGGATCCACGCCTGATCCCGTAACTGGCGCTGGCGCTCGTCGAGCCCGGCGCCAGGCCGATCGGCGCGGTGCTGGATGAAGCGGTACAGGATGAACGAGCCTGCGATCGTGATCCCGATCAACAGGAACGTAACCGGCCCCCAGGCCACCGACGGGACCGACGTGCCCGCCATGATCGTCGACCAGACATACATCGCGGGGAGGCCCAGCAGGGTAGCGGCGGCGATGATCCGCCGGGTTCGTCGCGATAGGCGGTCGACCCTCGATCCGCGACCGGCCTGCGCTGTTGTCGTCATTGCATCGACTCCATCTAGGTGATCCTATCTATAGCCCGAAAGATAGTATATATACAACATTCTGTCAAGCCCGCGGTCCACGCTGAGAGTCGCTCGGCAGCCGAAGGCGGTCCGTCACGAGGACGCCTACTCGAAGAGAGCGCGTCGCTGAGTCCAGCTGCGGGCCGTGAAACCTTGGGCGGTACTTCTGTCTCATGGAGGTAGCGGCGATCGAACTCGCCCAAGGAGACCGTGTCGAGGAGGAACGCCCGGGATGTGCTCGCCGTCGCGATCGATCTCGGCTCGACCACTGGGTGTGCTCAATTAGCCCACCGGAAGCAGGCCGATGGTCCAATCGACGGCCCCACCTGGGCGCCAGTACAGTGGCCCACCACGTCGCAGCGGAGAACCGATCATCGCCTACCTCGGCGACGCCCAGGGCGCAGCGCCGGCCGACGCCCCACGCGACGATGAGGCGCTCCGGGTCGTCGAGGCCGTCCTGGCCGGCGACCGGGAGGCGTTCCGCGTCCTCGTCGAGCGCGAGGCGGTCGCGACCGTCCGCGCCTGCTACCGCGTCCTCGCCGACCACGACGACGCCGAGGATGCGGCCCAGGAGGCGTTCGTGATCGCCTATCGCTCGCTGCCCTCGTGGCGAGCAACGGGTTCCTTCGGGTCCTGGCTGCGCCGGATCGCGATTTCGGGTCGCCCTCCGCCGGGCGGCAGGCCGCCGCCCGATGCTGCGCCTCGATCCGCTGGCGAGCGACCCCGACGACGCGCTCTCGGCCGGCCCGCTCGATCGGCTGAGCTCGCCGTCGGAGGACCCGGCCGAAGCCTCGCTTGCCGCCGAGCGGGGCGGCCAGCTGCGCCACGCCCTCCTGGCCATGGCTGAGCCGTACCGCGAAGTCGTCCTCCTGCGCTTCTTCGGCGAGCTCTCCCTCGCCGAGATCGCCGCCCAGACGGGCCGGCCGATCCCAACGATCAAGACCCAGCTTCGGCGAGGACTGCTGCGACTGCGGCTGGACGTGACCAAGGACGGCTTCGAGCGATGACCCAGCCACTGCGGGCCGACGAGCTCTTCGATCGCGACGCGCCGCCCGACGAGGGCGACCTGGCCGCGGCGCTCGCGACAGCTCGCTTCATCGAACGCGTTTCGAACGCCGACGGGGTCCGCCCCAGCCCGGACTTCGGCAGTCGGGTCATGGCCGCCGTCGCGCGCCAGCCCGCGCCGCGTCGGCGGACAGTCGGTCTGCTCGGTCTCCTCTGGAGCACATGGGGGACGGCCCGCAATCCGAGCCAGCCGCCGCCGGCGCGAGCCCGCGCCTTCCTGGTCGTCCTGATGGCGCTCGTCATCCTGGGCTCGCTCGGGGGCGCCGTCACCCTCGCCGCGGCCGGCGCGCTGAACCTGTTCGCGCCACCACCAGCGGCCACCGCGCTTCCATCGCTCGGACCGGATCGCCATCCGAGTCCGCGACCGAGCGTACGGCCTGAGCCTGGCAAGAGTCCCGAGGCGACCGAACGAGTCGAGCCGAGCGAGACGCCGGAGCCCAACGAGACACCGGAACCGGGCGCCAGCAACGACGACGGTAGCGAGGACGATGGTGGTCACTTCGGCTCGCCGCCGCCCACCCAGCGACCCGGACCCGGCGGCAGCCCGAGATCGGCTGGATCACCGGAGCCCTCCGATGACTGACTGAAACCTTTTCTAGAGCCACTGCCTCTAGGAGCGTAACGGCAGTCGTCCTGGAGGAATCGGCTTTGCGTCTCACGAGCCAAGCCTTCGTCGTGCTCGCGGCGGTGACGATCATCGTGATCCTGTACGCGACCGGCCAGGTCGCTCCCGCCGAGTCGGCCCGGGAAGCGCAGCTGCGGATCTGGTTGGCAGCCCGAGCCACCGGGCTGACGGCGCTCGTCCTCCTCACGGCCCAGGTCGTCCTCGGCCTCGTTCTGAGCCACCCCACGAACCAGTCGAGTTGGAAGCTCTCGAAGCGGCTGTTCCCGTGGCACGAGAGCCTGTTCGTGTTCATCGTCGCGTTCCTCGCGATCCACGTCGTGTTCCTGGTCCTCGACCCGTACGCGGGGGTCGGACTTGGCGGGGCCCTGGTCCCGGGCCTCTCGAGCTACCGCACGGTCCCGGTGGCCGTCGGAGTCATCGCCCTCTACGCCCTGGTCGTGACCGGGCTCACCGCCCGCTACCCCAAGCGCTTGCCGGCTGGCTGGTGGCTCAAGATCCATCGACTCTCGATCCTCGTGTGGGTCGCCGCCTGGCTGCATGGGGTCCTCGCCGGGTCGGACAGCGGGTCATTCCTTCCTGCCTATGTCGCCCTGGGTGGAGCGGTCCTGGCCGCGGCCGCCTACCGCTACTGGGTGGTGCGCCGAGCACGGCCCGTACTCGCTCGACCGGTCATCC
Source organism: uncultured Chloroflexia bacterium (assembly GCA_963735455.1). Lineage (GTDB taxonomy): Bacteria > Chloroflexota > Limnocylindria > Limnocylindrales > CSP1-4 > Palsa-1033. Next base: position 139,310 of record CAVTKZ010000004.1, on the reverse strand, counting down.
CGGTTCGACCGACGATGGGAGGCACGGACCAATGAACCTTCGGGTTCGACGCGGCCTGATCGTTACTGCCACGGGGGCCAGCCTGGTGATGGGCGGAGCCGCGGTCCAGACCGCCGCCGCCTGGGTCCAGGCCAGCGTCCCGAGCACCGCGACGCCGCTCACGGCGGCCCAACTCGCGGACCAGCTCGCCGCCGAGGAGGCACGTTCGGCGGCGCTCCAGGCCCAGGTCAATGCCCTCCTCGCCCAGGCCGGCCAATTCGATTCGGCCCTCACTGCCGCGAGCTCGCGTGTCGCGAGCGACGTCCAGGAAGCCGCGACCCTGCGAGCTCAGCTGGCGCTCGAGCAACGCACGTTGGCGGCATTGAAGGCGGCCGCAGCCGCCGCGGCGGCGCGCAAGCCGGCAGCCGCCCCCACCGCGCACGCGACAACCGGTGCGTCGGGTGGCTCGGGAGGCGATGACGGCAGTGGCGACTGAGCAGCGCCGGCCACTCCATCTCGTCTGGCTCGTCGGCCTGAGCGCGTCGCTCTACGCCGCGAACCTGGCCGCGGTCACGGCTCTCCAGGCGGCCAGCGACCGCCAGGCGGCCGCTGCCCAGGTGCCGGCCCAGGACGCCCTCGATGCGCTCCAGGCGCACGACGCCCGGGTTGCGCAGGAGATCGTCCAGGCGACGGCGAACCTGCAGGCGGGCAGCGCGATCTACTCGAAGGCAGGCACGACGTTGAGCAGCCTCGAACAGCGCCTCGCCGGCCTGACCAAGTCGGCCGGCGCCTTGCGTGCCCTGCCCGCGGTCCCGGTGATCAGTGGCGGCTCGGTCGCCGTCCCGGCCGTCCATGCCACGACGGGGGCGTCGGGCGCCAAGCCGTGATGACGGTCGCGTCGTTCTCGGCGCGTTCGATGGGATCGCCGCTCCGGCTCCAGGTCGCGGCCGGGGCCTCGGCGCCCGAGCACCTGTGGGAGCAGGTTTGCTCGGAGTTCGCATCGGTCGAGGCCGAGCTGTCGTGCTACCGGGCAGATAGTGCCCTCAGCCAGCTCAATGCCACGGCGGGCAGCGGCCGCTGGTTGCCGGCGTCAGCGCGCCTCGAACAATTCCTCACGATGGCCGAGCGAGCGCGGCGCAAGACCGCGGGCCGGTTCGACCCACGGGTCCTTGCCGATCTCGTCCGGCTCGGCCAGCCCGGCCTGGCGTCGCCTTTCGCGCTCCGCGTCGACCGCCGATCGCCATCGGCGCGTCAGGCGATCCGAGATCCCTGGCTCGAGCGCGACGTTCGAACGCGCCGGGTCCGGATCTCGGCACCGGTTGATTCCGGTGGGCTAGGCAAGGGCCTCGCCTTGCGCTGGGCAGCAAGCCGGATCCGGGCGGGATCGGGTGGCAAGGGCGCGCTCCTCGAGGCCGGGGGCGACATCGTCGCTGTCGGACGCGCTCCCGACGGCGAGCCTTGGCAGATCGGGATCGAAGACCCGGCGGGTAGCCGAGAGCCGCGCGCGATCGTGACCCTGAGCGACGGCGCGATCTGCACTTCTTCGACAGCGCGCCAGCGCTGGACCGGTCCGGCGGGCGAGCCGGTCCACCACCTGCTCGACCCAGCCACCGGGCAACCCGGTGGTCATGGCCTCTGCGCAGTGACCGTCGCCGGATCGGATCCCGCCTGGGCTGAGGTCTGGACGAAGTCGCTCTTCCTGGCCGGACCCGCCCGGATCGGCGGCGAGGCCCGGGCCCGCGGCCTGGCGGCGTGGTGGATTGAAGCCGATGGCACGCTCCGGATGACGCCTGCCGCGCGCCAGCGGACGGCCTGGCTGGTCGAGTAGGGACCCATCTTCCGGGCCGTTGCCAGGCGTGGTCGGCGCGCTGGCTGGCGGGGCTAGGATGTGCAGGTGATCGAGTTCAGGGCGTATGCCGTCGACTGCCGGCTGTTCGGTCGCCTGGAGCCCGGCGACGGTCGGCTCAGCGACCTGCTCAATGCCTCGGCCCAGCTCCAGATCAGCCAGGTGCGGATCGAAAGCCTCGTCGATGATCGGGTTGTCGAGCACGCGGTCCTGGACGTTCCCATGAACGAGCTGTATGCGGTTGTTGCCACCGGCATCCGGGGCGATCCGACGCGCCGGATCAGAACCCGCACGATCGAGGTGGTCGCGGAGCTCGGGCCGTACGAGGTGATCGGCGAGATCCACGGAGCACCGGCCTCGAATCCACTCGTGATGGTCGTTCGCCGCCCGCCCTGGGTCCCGCTGACGAAGGCCCAGATTTCGTACCGTCGGGGAACGGATCTGGTCACCGACGAGCGGCTCACCCTGATCATCAACCGGCCCCTGGCCGCTTCGCTCCACGCGGTCGACGAGGACGCCGAGCGGCTGATGTTCGATGCCCATGACGCTCTGCCGCGAGTGAGCCGTCGGAACTTCGACGCGTCGGAGGACGACGAGCGGGACGACTCGCCGGACGAGGCATCGAGTTAAGCCCGCCGATGCTTCAGGCATCGGCTCCTTATTCGCTCGCCGAACCGCTTCTTCGTTCGGCTGACCAACGCTCGAGCTCGTCGAGCGCATCCCGCAGGACGGCGAACCTGTCGGCGCCTAGACGCTCCTGCCAGGCGTGCTCGATCTCCACGATGGTCCGACGTGCTGCGCGCTGGGCCGCCCCGGCCCGGTCGGTCTGACGGACCACCTCGGCCCGCCGATCGGATACGTCGACACTGCGTTCGAGCAAGCCCGCGCGCTCGAGATACCCGACGAGCTGCGAGACCGCGGAGCGGCTGACACCGAGGCGCTCCGCGAGCTGTGACGGGCGAATGCCGGCCGGTGGCACCTCGGCCATGAGCCGCATGTGGGGAGCCGAGACCCGCTGTGCGACCTCCACCGGCAGGGCCATGCCGACCCGGCGGGTGACAGCGCGGTCGATCGCCCGCATGCGGTCGACGAGGAACGGTCGGGGACGATCGTAGCCCGAATCGGGGCTTGACATGGTGAAGGCCCTTCACTGATAGTAGTACAGTCCCTACACTATCACGGAGGCTCGAGCTATGGCAGTCGACAACACGGTCTACGAGGCGACGGCCGACATCTGGTGGCGGCCGGAGCAACCCCTGGCGTCGATCCGCACCTCGCTCAACCCGGCCCGGCTCGAGTATCTCCAGGGTGTGTCGGCGGAATTTGGGCTCAACCTCGCGGGGCTGCGCGTGCTCGACGTCGGTTGCGGGGGCGGCTTGCTGGCAGAAGAGCTGGCCCGGCTCGGCTGCATCGTCAGCGGCGTCGACCCCGCACCGGGCTCGATCGCGACCGCCCAGCGCCACGCCGCGACAAGCGGCTTGACCATCGCCTATCGGGTCGGGCAGGGCGAAGCGCTCCCGTACCCGGCCGCGAGCTTCGATCTCGTGACCTGCGTCGACGTCCTCGAGCACGTCGCCGACGTCGGGTTGGTCCTGGCCGAGATCGCCCGGGTCCTCCGACCCGGCGGGATCCTGGTCTACGACACGATCAACCGCACACGTCTCAGTGACCTCGTAATGATCCGCCTCGCACAACAGTTTCCAGCCACCCGCTGGATGCCACGCGACCTCCACGCCGCCGACCACTTCATCCGGCCGAGCGAGATGATCACCGCCCTCGCACGATCCGGCCTGACCAGCCAAGGCCTGACGGGCATGAAGCCACGCGCCAATCCTGTCCAGCTCGTGCGCCTCATGCGCGGAGTCCACCGAGGTCACCTGACTCCCGAGGAGTTCGGTCGTCGCAGCCGGATGGTCCTCTCCCCTGACACGTCGATCCTCTACATCGGCCATGCGATCAAGCCCCTGCCGGCGAGACCTGCCGCCAGTCGGGTCGGCGCGCTGCCGGAAGCTGCCTCGCCAGCGGCCGGCCCAGGACAACTGACGATCCGCGAGGCTCGGCCGGCCGAGTTCGAGGCGATCGGCACACTCGCCGTGGCCGCCTACCGCGCGCTCGGCGGCGAGCCCGAGGAGTACCTCGCTGAGATCCGCGACACCGCCGCTCGGGCCGCCAGGGCGACGGTCCTCGTCGCCCTCGACGAAGGCGGCGTAGTCCTCGGCACGGCCACCTATGAGTGTGATGCTGAGACGCCCGAGGCCGGTCGGGTTAGGAATGACGTGGCCAGCATGCGCGTGCTGGCCGTAGCGCCCGACGCTCAAGGCCAGGGGGTCGGACGGGAGCTGGTCGAGGCGGTCATCGCTCGAGCACGTGCCGATGGTCGGGGTGGGCTCGCGATCTACACCCGGCCGTCGATGGTGGCCGCCCACCGGTTGTATGCCTCGCTCGGCTTCGAACGGGAGGCCGTGGCTGACTGGCAATTCGCCCCCGGGGAGTGGCTGTGGGGGTACCGCCTGCGATTCTGAGCGACCGGCTCCAGTTGACAGACCGTCAAGGTTGCGGGCGACCAGAGGGGCCGGTCCTCCGCCGGCCCCGCGTCGAGTCCGGCGCTAGAAGCGCCAGCGGGTGGCACCGCCCGGCTCGACGGTGAGCACACCGAAGACCGTCGCTGGCGTGAGCGCGTAGAGGTCCCACGGTGGCGGGCCGGCGCTCGGCGCGCTGTAGTCATAGGTGAAGGCGCCATCCTTGACGACGGCCGGCCAACCCTGATCGGCGTAGCGCTTTGCCAGGCGCTCGAGCGTCTGCGTCGTCCGTCACCCTGGCGGCCGTGCCTTCGATCACGAGGTCGATCCCGATGAGCGACATCGAGATGACGCAGCTCGGATTCTCGGCGAGGTTCCGGCTCTTGCGCGTCCCGCTGCCGCTCACGAAGTAGACCTTGCCGCCGTCCCACAGTGCGCCGACCGCCGCGACGTGCGGCCGACCGTCGGGCCGGGTGGTGGCCAGGAACGGTGTCTGGATCCGCGGCTCGGCCGACTCGAGCGCCTCGAGCGCCCGCGACCAGGGGATTGGGTCGAGGTGGTAGAGGTCGGCAAGGTTCTTCTGGTCCATGGCCCTGGCTCCTTGGGCGTGGCTGCTACCCTCCGATCATGCCCGATCGACCGCCCGGCATCGTCGCCTACTTCGCCTCGATCGAGAAGAAGTACGGCAAGCCGATCGACGCCTGGTTCGCGGTGCTCGAGCCGCACCGCGACCTGGGCCACATGGAGATGGTCAGGCTGCTCAAGAACGACTACGGCATGGGTCATGGGCATGCCAACGCGATCGTCGGAACGTTCCGCGCCGAGCGGGGGATACCGCTGACGCCGGAATGCGCCACCGGCCGAGTCTTTCTCGCCGACGCTCAGCCAGGGGTCAGCGAGGTGGAGATCCGGTCAGGGCGCGACCGTGAGCGCCGCCGGCGCGAGGCGAACGATCGTGCCCTGGAGGCCGAGCTCGACCCATATGGAACCGAACGCCTCCAGGACCTGGTCCGGCGCACCATCGGCAACCGTGACCTTGTCCACGATTGCGTTCGTCGCCGGGTCGATGGCCACGAGCTCGCCCGGGGGGTTCGAGGAATGAGCAGGACCGACACCCAGACCGCGCCGCCAGCGAAGATTCCGCCGCCCGGAACGCCTCCGACGTCGATCAGGTGTGGGGCACCGTTCAAGCTGGGATCGAGCACGGCGATCCCTTGAATGTCGCCGGCGTAGGACACCCAAATGCGGCCTGGAGCGGCCTCGAACGGCATCGTGTTGGTATCGGGGACGGCGACGGTGGCGGTCACTTTCGCGGACTTGGGATCGATCTCAACGACCTTCGCGTAGTCGCCGAACCCGACCCACAGGCTCCCTTGGATCGGCACGATGTTGTCCGGGCCGCCATTTCCTGACGGGTTGACCGGCACCGTCGCGACGATCTTGTTCGTCTTGGGGTCGATCCGGTTGATATTCCCGGCGTGGTGGCCGCCGAACCAGATCTCCCCGTTGTAGGTGGCGATCGGGCCCGGACCCGGCGGGCTGGCGATGGTAGCGACCGTCTTGCCGCTGACCGGGTCCAGCCGCTTGACGAGGTCCGAGTCGAAGACGGTCAGCCAGAGCACGTCCTTGGTGACCGCCAACTCATAGCCGTCGGTGCTCGCCGTTAGCGCAAACGACGTCGCGACCTGGTTCGTCGCGGGATCGATCCGGACGAGACCCGCATCGGTGACGACCCACAGACCCGTCGGGCCGGCGGTCATGCCGTTGGCGAGATTGCCGACCTTGATCGACGCGATGGGCTGGACGGGCCGGGCCGTCGCAGGGACCGCGGACCCGAGCGCCGCCGCCGAGGGCGTAGCAAGCGTGGCGGTCGCGGCCGGCGCGCCGGCACTTGGGCTCACCTGCACTCCGCCACCGCTTGGGCTCGCCTGCGCTCCGCCGCCGCAGGCCGCCATGGCGAACATGGCGGCAGCCAGCGCGATGACACGCCGAGAAGCGATGCTCATTGACCACCCCTTCAACAAGAACGAGTCGGAGTATCGGCGAACGGTACCCTCGGGACAATGCACTTCTGCGCCTTCGAACGTTGCTAGCGGCTCCCGGGTACTACCGGATCCTTCGACTCTTCCTCGAGCAAGATGATCGCGCCGCGCTGGCCTGAAAGAGCAGTGAAGGCCCCGGCAAACGTCGCGCCGGTCGCATTTGATGTAGCGGTCGAGCCCGGCAGCGGCCTCGGTCGGCACCCGGCCGTGGCGATCGTTGAACCAGGCCGAGACCGAGGTGTAGGCGAGATCGTCGACCTGGCTGCGGCGGCCGGGTGGCAACGAACCCCGTGTGCGCTCGGTGGAAGGCATCCCTCGACTCCTATGGCACCCGGCTGGGGCACCGTGCGGATGGGAGGAACGCCGGTCGACCCACGGGGTCGTGGGCCTCACCCATTTTGGCGCTTCGCCACGCGGTGATCGGGCCACCATATCCTCTACGAATGAGCGCCTTCTTTTCGATCCGTCGCCTTAACCGGAACGCCGAGGCGCCTTTCCTGTTCGAGAGCTTCCTGGTCGCCGCCGTCAGCTCGTTCCTCGGGATCCGCTGGTTCCTCGCCCTTACCGGCTACCCAAAGATCGGCTCGAACGGGATCCACATCGCGCACATGCTGTGGGGCGGCCTGCTGATGCTGCTGGCGCTGATGCTCCTGCTTGCGTTTCTCAACCGATCAGTTGAGCATGCCGCGGCGATCATCGCCGGGCTCGGCTTCGGCACGTTCATCGATGAGATCGGCAAGTTCGTGACCTCGGACAACAACTACTTCTTTCGGCCAGCCATCTCGCTGATCTACGCGGTCTTCGTCCTCGCCTTCCTGGTCAGCCGGACCCTGATTGGCCAACGCCCGCTCAACGAGACTGAGGCGCTTGCCAACGCGGTCGACCTCCTGGCGCGCGCGCCTAGTAGCGAGGTGGATCCGGATGACCTGGCCCGGATCCGGCACCTCCTCAGCCTCGCTGATCAGAAGTCGGGCCTCACCAAGCTCGCGAAAAGCTACCTGGGTGAGCTCGACGCCGGGCGGGAGCACGAAGGCCCGATTGAAACCTTGCGCCGCCGGGTCGCGGATGGCTATGCGGCCATCATGGCGAGGCCCTGGGCCGAACCGGCCATCACGATCGGCTTCATCCTCTACGCCGCATCGGCCGTGGTCGGCGTGGTGCTCGTTGCCACCTCGACTCCGGCCGGCGCAACGGGCGACCCAACATCCTTCGCAACCTTGGCCCAAGTCGTCTCGACGAGCGCCGGCGCCGCCCTCGTCGGCGTGGGCGTGGTCCGCCTCCCGAGCTCGCGGATCGCCGCCTTCCACTGGTTCATGCGCGGGCTGCTCGTCTGGATCCTGCTCACCCAGGTGTTCGTCTTCTACAGCTCGCAGCTGGCCGGCCTTGGGGGCCTGGCGATCGATCTCGTCGCCTACGGCAGTCTTCGATACGCGATGATCCGGGAGACGGTTGCCAGCCACCAGCACGCGTGAGTCCGCCGACGAGTCTCATTGGATGGCAGGCTCCTCCTCGATCAGGATGATCGGCCCGCCCTTGCCGGAGAGCCTGGCGAAGGCCTCCGCAAATCGGTCATTCGCGCAGCCACAGCGATGCGCTGGCTTGGCTCGACCGTCTGCGTCACCGTTGCCAGGATCTCGGCCCGCAAATGCTCGAGATCGACTTCGTTGCGGAGACGACCCGCGAAGGCACTAATCGTGGCCTCGGCGTCATAACGAGCCCGGTTGAAGCGTCGATCGACGATGCGTTGGACCCGACCCCGGATTGGCTGGAAGAGACCGGCGACTACGAGGGTGGAGGTGGCCGCCGCGATCGTGCTCGAGCCGGTGACGGGCCCGAGGACTGTAGGGACCGCGAGGACAATCGCAACGAACACGCCTGCCAGAACGACGCTAACGACACCATAGGCGATCGTCCTGCTGACCAGTCGATCGATCTCGTACAGCCTGTAGCGCAACACCGCGATGCCGATCGTAATTGGCAATAGGGTGAGTCCCCCGATTGCGGTCGCCCAGGCCACATTGGTCAAAACGGCCAGCGGCCCGGAGGTCGCGCCGCCCGTCACGATGGCCACCAACAGGGTGGGTACGACGACCAGTCCGACGTACGCGAACCATTTGAGCTGGGCGCGCTCAACTCCGCGTGCCCGCCGGTAGCGCACGACCAGGGAGGCAACGACGCAGACCAAAGCCACGACGCCCAGCACGCCCGACAGCACGCTCAGGAGGCTAACGAGGCTACCCCAGAAGCCGCCCAGCGCAAGCGGGCTCGTGACACCGGCAGGGTAGTTGCCCGCCGACAGTGGCCCGAACAGGTTCGTAATGATCGGCGAGAACGTGGGCACGATTGCGATCCCGACCACCGCTCGCCAACGCGACGATGGCAACCGCCCGGTCGGAAAGTAGAGCGGCACGAAACCGGCGAGGAGACCGATGAAGCTCCCCCGGTCGCACCCGACAGGATGGCGAACCAGATGGCACCTGGGACACTACCCGGGTACGCATTGAGTCCGTAGTCGGCGACGGCGCCGGCACCGATGGAAACTGCCAGCGAAAGGCCCCCGGCGAGCAGCAACCAACCGACGATGTGGCGCGGTAGTCGCGCCAGTAGCACGGCACCGACCGCGACGGTCGAGCCAACCAGCGGGACGGTCACGGCGACGAATGCGGCGTTGCCGAAGCCGCTGGGGAGTGCCTCTACGAGCCCGCCCAGAACACAGGCGAGCGACGCAATCCACACTGCCGCCAGAAGAACGACCCGCCCCCGGACCCGAGGATGATCGCCCTGCCGAGCGGTATCGACGGTCATTCGCGCAGCCAAAGTGCGACGGAGCTGGGCTCAACCGTCTGAGTGACCGTCGCCAGGATCTCGACCCGCAGTTGCTCGAGATCGACCTCGTCGCGAAGACGCCCGGCAAACGCGTCGATCGTCGCCTCGGCGTCGTATCGAGCCCTGTTGAAGCGGCGGTCGACAAGTCGTTGGACCCGCCGTCGGATCGGCTGGAAGAGCGCGGCGACGAGGAGCGTCGAACCCGCCACGGCGAGCTCGCTGGATCCAGTGACCGGGGCGATCAGCGCCTGGGCGACCAGGATGACCAGGACGAAGCAGGCACCGAGGATGAGGGTCACTGCCGCCCAGCTGATCGTGCGACTGATCAACCGGTCGATCTCATACAACCGATAGCGCAGGACGGCAATCCCGATCGCGACCGGCGGCAACGAGAAGGCGATGATTGCAGGAACCCAGACCAGGCCGTTCAGGCCATTGTCGAGGGTCGAATCGCCAACGAGTCCCACGACGAAGCCGATGACGATGAAGGCCAAGCTCCAGACGAGCCAACGCAGTTGGGCCCGCTCGACCCCTCGAGCCCCGCGAAGTCGTACGAACATCGCTCCGACCCCCAGCGCTGTCAGCACGAGCGTGATTGGGGCGCTCTGCGACAGGACGATCCACCCGGGCCAGTCCGGGGCCACGGCTAACGGGTTCACCGCCGTCACCCCGATGAGATGCCCGCGACGGCGACGGAAATTGTCGGTGCGAAGACCGCCAGAATCGCCAGGATGACGACGGCGACGATCGCCAGTCGGGCGACCTGGCCCCAGCGGCCGCGCGGCAGCCGACCCGTAGGGAACACGACCGTGATCGTAAGCAGCACGATGAGCAGTGGGCCGCCGGAAGCGGCCTGAACGACCGCGAGGGCGAGGGCGGGCGCCGGAACCGCGCCGCTCGATAGTTGCGCCGCAGTTATCGGGACGTTGATTGACGAAACGGCGAACGACCAGGCTCCAGCGAGGAGCAACCATCCAATTGGGTTACGGGGTCGCCGGATCGCCAAGAAGCCACCGACGAGGGCATACGGGATTGCCTCGAACAAGCCGGTGCCGCTGGACAGACCGATCGCGAGCGCCACGATCACGTTCGCAACAACGAAGCTCCGCCCGCCGATGCCCAGCGCCCGACTATCGTCCGTTTGTGCTCCGGAGCCTGGGGCAGCCCGCCGGGCGTCGGCGGTCATTCGCGCAGCCACAGCGAGACGCTGGTCGGCTCGACCGTCTGGCTGACCGTGGCCAGGATCTCGGCCTGCAGCTGCTCGAGGTCGACCTCGTCCCGCAGGCGACCGGCAAAGGCGCGGACCGTTCGATCGGCGTCATAGCGCGCCCGATTGAAGCGGTGGTCGACGAAGCGCTGGACCCGGCGCCGGATCGGCTGGAAGAGCGCGGCGACGATGAGCGTTGAACCGGCCACGGCAAGCTCATTGGAGCCGGTGAACGGAGCAAGGAGCGCCTGTGCGACGAGGATGACCAGGACGAAGCTGGCGCCAAGGATGAGGGTTACAGCCGCCCAGCTGATCGTCCGACTCACGAGCCGGTCGATGTCGTACAGGCGGTAGCGCAGGATGGCGATCCCGATCGAGACGGGTAATAGCGCCAGGCCGCCGACACCGATGATCCAGCCAAGGTTGGCGAGGGCTACGAGAGGCCCTGAAGTGGCGGTACTCGTGACGATCGCGATCACGAGCACTGGTACGACGAGCAGACCGACATAGGCAAACCACTTGAGCTGAGCTCGCTCGACGCCGTGCGCGCGCCGGTAGCGCAGTGCCACCGAGGCGATGACCAGGACAAGCGCCGCCAAACCCGCGATGTTCAGGACCACGTTCATCAGCGCGATCAGTTGGCCACCGATCCCGCCCAGTGCGATTGGGTTCGTCGCATCCGCCGGGTAACTCCCAACGGGCAGGGGTCCGAGGAGGTTCGTAATGGCGGGCAGGAAGGTCGCCGCGAAGCCCAGCACGACCACGACTCGCCAGCGAGGGGAGAGCAATCGACCGGTCGGAAAGTAGAGGGGGACGAACCCTCCGAGGAGGCCCAGATACATGCCCCCGGTCGTGCTCGAGATGATCTCGAACCCGACCGCGTCAGGAATGCTGCCGGGCTGCTCGTTGAGACCGTAGTCGGCCAGAGCTCCCGCGGCAGCGGACACGGCGACCAGCAAACCTCCGGTGAAGAGGAACCAACCTACCGGGTGACGCGGCAACCGTCTGATCAGCACGGCACCGACGGTCACGGTCGAGGCGACCAGGGCGACGTTGAGGGCAGACAACAGGGCAGCGTCGGGATTGGTATGCACCGCCTCGGCCAGGCCGCCCAGCGCAAGCACGAACGCAAGAATTGAGGCCGTCGCTAACGCACCGGCCTTCAGTCTTGGCCGTGCGCGACCTGCAGCTCGGGCCGGCACGGCGGCGGAGTGCTGGCTCATTCTCGCAACCACAGCGAGACTGAGCTGGGCTCGACGGTCTGCCTGACGGTCGCGAGAACCTCGGCCTGAAGCTGGTCGAGATCGACTTCGTCGCGGAGGCGACTCGCGAACGCAGCGACCGTGGCCGCAGCGTCATATCGGGCTCGATTGAAGCGCCGGTCGACGAGTGCCTGGACCCGGCGTCGGATCGGCTGGAAGAGACCGAAGACGAGCAGGGTCGAGCCTGCCACGGCGAGTTCGTTGGATCGAAGATAGGGGGCCAGGAGCGCCTGGATCGCCAGGACACAACCCACGAACAACCCGACCACCAGCACACTGATGAGGGCCCAGCTGATCGTCCTGCTGATCAGCCGATCGATCTCGTATAAGTGGTAGCGCAGGACCGCGATCCCAATCGCGATCGGGAGGAGGGCGAGGCCGACGAATCCCGTCGTCCAGGCGATCGTGTCGATCGTTGCCAGAGGTCCGGTCGCGGTGCTGACATTGGCGGCCGCGAAGATGAACGACCCGACCGCGATGATCCCGACGAAGACGAACCACTTGAGCTGTTCCCGCTCGACCCCCCGTGCGCGGCGGTAGCGGATGACGAGCGACCACGACGCGAGAAGCAGGACGGCCAATAGAACGAGGTCGACCACGCTGCTTACGACCGACAGCGCATCCGCTGCCGACCCACCGATCTCGACGGGGTTGACCACGTCCGCCGGGTAGGTCCCGCCGGGAAACGGGCTGACAGCCGCGATGCCAGCACCGACCATGACTGCACCGACGGCTGCCCTACCGACCGCTCGCCAGCGTGACGAGGAGGCGCGGCCAGTCGGGAAGAGCAGCGGCAAGAATACCGGGAGCGTGACGAGCGCCGGCAGCCCGATCCACGTATTGACCCAGCCGAACCAGATCGCGCCCGGGATGCTGCCCGGATTCGACGTCAGCCCATGGTCGGCCAAGCCCTGGGTCACCCGCGTGATCACGATGAACATGCCGCCGATCCAGAGCAACCAGCCAATCCTGTTCCCGGGCAAGCGACTGACCAGGATCGCGCCGGTGACGACGCTGAGAACACCACTCAGGGGCGCAAGGGTCGTGGTTGGGCTGATGTCGCCGGTGGCGAGTGCCAGGCAGATCATCGCGACTGTCAGCAGCGCAAGCGATCCGCCCGCAACCCAGACCGCGACGAGCAGGACGGTCGTCCTGCGCCGGTTCCGCCTCATCGTCGACGTCCGAATTCGTGCCGGAGGGCGGACCTGGCGGCCCACACCCCACACATCCCGTGGACGCCGCCGCCGGGCGGGGTCGACGACGAGCACAGGTAGAGCCCGCGGGCCGGCGTCGAGTAGGGATCAAGTCGCGCGACGGGTCGAGTGAAGAGCTGGCGGATGTCCTCGATGCCCGCATTGATGTCGCCACCCACGTAGTTCGGGTTCTCGCCCTCGAGATCGGCCGGCAGGCGGACCGACCGGGCGAGGATGCGGTCGCGGAACCCGGGGGCAAACCGCTCGACCTGCGCCTCGATCCGATCCGAGATGTCGAGCGTCGAGCCATTGGGGACGTGGGCATAGGCCCAGCCCGTGTGCTTGCCTTGTGGGGCACGGCTCGGGTCAAAGCGGCTCGCCTGCACGACGATCACGAACGGTCGCGCCGGATGACGGCCGCTGGCGACCTCGCGCTCTGCGGCCGCAATCTCGGCCAGCGTTCCACCGACATGGACCGTCCCAGCGCGATCGGCACCTTCCGCCCGCCACGGGATCGGCCCATCGAGTGCCCAGTCGAGCTTGACTACGCCGGGGCCGTACCGGAAGCCGCTCAGACGGCGGCGATAGCCGCCCTTCAACGCCGAGCCAGCAATTGAGACGAGCGCTCGAGGGGTCGTGTCGAACAGGATCGCGCGCGCGGCTGGCAGCTCGTCGAGGCGCGCGACGGGGTGTCCGGTGACGATCTCGCCGCCCAACGCTCGGAGCTCGGCGGCAAGGCCATCCGCGAGCCGCTGGGTGCCGCCACGCACGACAGGCCAGCCGTAGGCGTGCGCGGTCATCGCCAGCACCAGGCCGAACGAGGCGGTCGCGAGCCGGTCGAGCGCAACCATCGAGTGCGCGCATAGACCGCCGAACAGCGCTTGAGCCGGTTCGGCGTGGAAGTGCCGGCGGGCGAACGGGGCGGCCGGCAACAGGGCCCGAAGGCCGAAGCGTGCCACGGCCATTGGGTGGCGCGGGATGCGCAGGCTCGGGCCAAGGATGTACGGCAGGGTCTGGCCGGCCTCGCGGACGAGCGGACCCAGCAGTCGCTGATAGGCAGGCCCATCGACGCCCAGACTCGGCGCCGTGGCCTCGACGGATCGCTCCAGGAGCGCGACTCGACCGTCATCCAGTGGATGGGCCAACGGAATGGTCGGGTGGACGAGCTCGACCCCGTGCTTGCTGAGATCGAGCCCGGCGAAGAACGGGGACGCCACCGACGTTCCCTGAACGGTGGAGCACACGTCGTGGATATAGCCAGGGAGCGTCAGCTCCGCGCTCCGCATGCCCCCGCCGACCGTCTCGGCGCCCTCGTAGACCACCACGGAGCGACCCGCTCGGGCGAGGGTGATCGCCGCCGCGAGGCCGTTGGGCCCGGATCCCACCACGATGGCATCGGGAGCATCACGGCTCACGGGCAGCCTAGCCAATCCCTTCATGGTGAAACCAGGCCCGCGGGTGGGTCAGTCGATAGAGCGTGGTCCGGATCGCGGCATTCTCGCGGATGTTGCCGGCATAGCGCCATTGGCGGCGTCGATCGACGCACACCCGCTGCGTGTCGACCGCTGCTCCAGGGTCCCCGAAGCGGGCGGCGAGCGCCTGGAGGGTCGCGACCCAGAACCGGTCCTCCATGCGGTGGCCGACGATCGGCATCGACAGTTCGTACAGCGGGTCGCTGGCACGCATTAGGGCCTGGACCTGGATCACCGCGGCTGGATCGTCGCGGTACGAGGAGAACGTGATCCAGGCCGCGAACTGGTGGCCCTCGGGGGTCATGAACGCGAACGATTCGTCGTCCGCGTAGATCACGAGCACCCCGGTCGAGAGGGTCATCCCGCCGGGCATCGCGAGGTTCAGCACCGCGACCTCGCCCGGCTCGAGGCTGGTCAGGGGGCCGTAGAAGCGGTTGCCCTTGGGCCAGAACTCGCCGAAGTGCTCCTTCCACGTCCGGATCACCACTTCAGGGGCCACGTCGGCGTCGCTGAGCGCGACGCGATAGGTCTTCTGCCAGAGCTGGCCAAAGCCCTGGACTGGGCCGGCCAGCCGCCGTCCGGCAACGTTGAGGTTGAGTGCGTCCGTCGGGATCGTGCCCACCTCCAGGCGGGCGACCGGCGTTGCCCAGTTTGAGGTCTTCGGTGCCGGGACCGGGGTCCCCTCAGGCGGCGTTCCGCTCGGTTGGCTGGTTTCGGTCGTCATCGTTTGGTCCTCCGCTCGATCTCGCTTCAGGCACCGTCAAGCCAGACAGCTCGTGCTAAGGCCGCCGCTTCCGTGTCGTAGATGCCGATCGCGTCGTCGAGGCGGGTCAGCTCGAAGATCTGGCGGTAGTGCTCAGTCAGGCCGAACGCAAAAAGGTGCTGGTTCTGGCGCTGCACGCGCACGAGCAACGTGACCAGAAGCCCGATGCCACCGCTATTCATGTAGTCAAGGCCACTGAAGTCGAGGAGGATCGAGCGCGTCGCGTCGTCGCTCGCGCGGGCATAGGCGTCCATCAGGGCGGGCTCCGTAGCCGACGTGATGTCGCCCCTAATCGCGATCGTGCTGGCCGTCGGCGAGAGTCGACGGACCTCGATCGTCGTCGTGTCACTGGTCATGGCCTGCCTCCCGTCGTCTCACCGATCCGAAATGCGCTCGCGCTCGCGGTGTCGTCGAAGATCCGCATGTAGTCCGAGAGCCGGGTGAGCTCAAAGATCTCGGCGTAGTGAGGGCTCAGCCCGCAGGCCCGGATCTCGCGTCGATCCCGCCGGCCATCGGCCAGGAAGCGCACGATCAGAGCGATCCCGGTGCTGTTGATGTAGCCGACGGCGCTGAAGTCGAGCAGGATCACGCTGGCCTCGCCCGCAGCGGCGTAGGCGGCCGCCAGGTCGGCCTCCGCATCTCGGTCGATGTCACCGGACAGGACGACCACGGCCAGGCCCGGTTCGTTGCGGACCTCGGCCTCAAACGGGCTGGCCGGCATCATCGACTCCTTTCAAATGCAGGGTCAGGATCACGGTCTGGGCTTCGCCTTCAGTGACGATCTCCATCGCATCGACCATGTGCTTGATCAGGAAGAGACCCCAACCCCGGGGCTTCTGTTCGCCGGCCAGCTTCGCCTCAAGGTTCGGTTGCTCCGCGTCCGGGATCGGGCCACTCAGGCCGCGATCGGTGATGCTCACGACAAGGTCATCGTCTGCGAGCCAGACCGCGATCTCCACGGGAATCGCCGGATCATTGCGGCTGCCGTACTCGATGGCGTTCATCGCGGCCTCGCTGACGGCAGTCTTCAAGCGCTCGAGACGGGCCGTCTCGAGCACGAGTGGCGCGACCGCCTCGGCAACCTTTGCCATCGCCGTTCGCTCGTTGCCCGGCTCTCCCGGCAGCGACAGGCTGAGCAGCACCTGGCGGCCGGCCGGGACGCTGGCCAGGTCGGACTGCTCAAGGAGCGCGTACTCGCCACCACCGGTCCGCTCGAGGGCAACCAGGGTGATGTCATCCTCCTGATCCCAGCCGCGCCCCACGAACGCATGAAGCTGCTCGAGCAATTCGTTGATGAGCTCGCTGCTCGGGCGCTCGCGAGCCATCAGCTCGCGCAGGCGCGGGAAGCCGAACATGTCGCCCGCGGGTCCATGGGCCTCGATCAGGCCGTCGCTGTACAGCAGCATGGCTTGGCGCGGGTCGATCGTGGCTTCCTTCTCCTCGTAGCGCATCTCCGGCAGCAGGCCCAAGGGCATGCCCGTGGCCCGCAGCTCGACCACCCCGTCGACGGTTCGGACGTACGGCGGAAGGTGGCCCGCGTTCGCGTAGACGACTCGACCGGTCAGGGGCTCGAGGACGAGGTACAGGCAGGTCACGAACATCCGCGCCGGCATCTCCGGCAGGAGGATCTCGTTCGCCCGTCGGAGAACTTCCCCGGGCGAGGCCAGCCGAGGTGCCTCACCGCGCAGGACCGACTGCGTGCGGGCCATGATCAGCGCGGCGGGAACGCCCTTGTCGGTGACGTCCCCGACGACGATCCCGATCCGCCCGTCGGGCAGCTCGATGAAGTCGTAGAAATCACCGCCGACGGCCCGGGCCGGCCCGTAGTACGCGGCGACTTGCCAGTCGGGAAGCTCCGGGAGCTCGTGGGGCAGGAACTGCTGCTGGATGAGGGTCGCGACGCGCATCTCCTGCTCCAGGCGCTCACGGGCCTGGATCTGACCGGCGCGTTCCTGGACGAGCTCCGCGACTCGGACCGCGGGCGCCGCCTGCGTGGCCAAGCTTGCGAGCAACCGACGGTCGTCGGTCGAGTACTCCTGCTCCGAGAGTCGCGGACCGAGGTTGAGCGTCCCGATCAGCTCCCCCTGGCTGATCAGGGGCACGACCAGGGCGATGCCCGCGTCGCGAAGGTCGTGCACGGCCGGCGAATTCGAGCTCGAGGCCCGCCAGCTCCACCGGACCGGGGGCGGATTGGAGGTAGGCCAGGAGCGGGTCATTGGCGGCGATCGCCACTTGGGGGCCCACCTTCAGCGGCGGGGCCGCCAGCCGCTGGGTTTCAACTCGAGGCACGGCGGCAACCGTCGGCGCGTCGCGTCGGAGTGATCGCCGGAGCGATGCGATGAAGGCCATGACCGAGTTCTACTCCTAGCTCGTCCGGGAATCGTTACGAAACGCTAGCCGTGGCAAGCACAGCGTGGCAGCTACAGAACGTTACGGCGGCCATGGCACCCCTGTACCGTATCGCCATGGCGCCTCGACTCCGCCTTGAGCTACTCGGCCCCGTGCGCGTCGACGTCGACGGTGTCCCGCTCGTCGTGGACACTCGCAAGGCAACGGCCCTCCTCGCCTATCTTGCGATCGGGGGCCGGCCGGCCAGTCGGGAGACGCTGGCGGCCCTGCTCTGGCCCGAGTCGGACGAAGCCGGTGCGCACGGCGCGCTCCGACGCACGCTCTCGGTGCTCAAAGCCGCCCTCGGCGGGGTCGGGCTCGAGATTGACCGGAGCTCGGTCGGCCTTCGCCCGATGGAGCTCGACGTTGACGCGTGGCGCTTCGGCCAAGCTCTTGCCCGCGTCCGTGGCCATGACCATGAGATCGCGGTTCCCTGTGCCGAGTGCCTCGACGCGCTCGACGAGGCCGTGGCCCTCGATCGAGGGGTGTTCATGGCTGGCTTTGCC
Source organism: uncultured Chloroflexia bacterium (assembly GCA_963735455.1). Taxonomy (GTDB): domain Bacteria; phylum Chloroflexota; class Limnocylindria; order Limnocylindrales; family CSP1-4; genus Palsa-1033. The sequence goes on along the minus strand of CAVTKZ010000004.1, from coordinate 121,307 downwards.
GTGCGCTCCAGCGAATTCGAAGCCTGGCAGGCGGCCGAAGCTGAGGCCTACCGCCGCGAGCTGAGCGGGGCGCTGGAGCGACTGGCTCGGGGTCGGGCAGGACTGGAGGCCTGGGCGGCAACGATCCGGGCAGCCCAGCGCTGGCTGGAGCTCGACGGACTCCACGAGCCCGCACACGTGGTCCTGATGTCCGCCCTCGCCGCGGCCGGCGAGCCCTCGGCAGCCCTGCAGCAGTACCGCGAATGCGTGCGAATCCTCGATGCCGAGCTGGGGGTCGCGCCACTCGCGGAGACAACCGCCCTGGCTGAGGCGATCCGGGACGGCCAATTCGTTCCAGCCGCGAGATCCGGGGTCGCGCCCTCGACCATCGGGCCGACCTCCGGGCTGGGCTTGCGACCGGCTTCGCCGGGGCCACTCGTGGGCCGGGCGACGGAGCTCGCCGCACTGTTCGCGGGGTACTCGGTGGTTGGACCCGATGGCCGGCTCCTGCTCATCGAAGGTGAGGCTGGAATCGGCAAGACCCGGCTGGGCGCCGAGCTAGCCAAGCAGGTCCGCAGTTCGGGTGGCGCGCTCCTTCGGGCAAGGAACTACGGCGGAGAGGAGGCCATTGCCTTCGCACCGGTGGTCGAACTCATTCGGGCCGGGGTCGAGCGACCTGGTGGAGCCGACCGCCTCCGTGCTCTGGGCCCCGACGTGATGCGTGAGGCAGCGCGCCTCGTGCCACAGCTCATGGACGCACGTGGGCGGGGCGGCATAGCCCGAGATGATCCATTCGGTCGGACGCGACTGTTCGAGGCGCTGGCTGAGGTTCTCGCGGCACTCACCGTGGGCGCGAGCCCGGGCGTACTCTGGCTCGACGACCTGCACCTAGCCGACTCCTCGACGATCGAATTCATCGGGTATCTGGCGCGCCGGCTGCGGTCCCGGCCCGTCGCCCTCCTAGTGACTTGGCGCCCGGAAGAGCTGTTGGCGGGTGTGCGCGACCTCGTCCTGGCAGCGCCCGAGGGCGATGGCCTCGCGGTTCGGGTCGTTCTTGGCCGGTTCGACCGCGAGGAAGTTCGGGCGCTCGTCGACGTCACCCGTGGAGGATCGATCGACGACACCCACGTCAATGCCCTCTACGAGCGCTCGGAGGGCCTGCCGCTCTACGTCGCCGAAGCGTTGGCTGGCCCGACCTGGGAAGAGGAGCAAATGCCCGATGGCGTCGTGGCGCTGCTCAACGCGCGGCTGGACGCGGTCGGCCCGATCGCCCGCCAGATCGTGTCGGCCGCGGCCGCGATCGGTCGATCGTTCGATCTCGAAACCGTCCAGGCGGCCAGTGGTCGGACGGACGGCGAGGCGGTCGACGGGCTGGACGAGCTCGTCCGCCGCCGGCTGATCCTCGAGGCCGGCGCCGACGAGCGCGGCGGTGTGCGATACGACTTCACCCATGGTCGGCTGCGCGATGTCGCCTACGAGCGGCTCAGCCTCGCCCGCCGGCGGTTACTGCACGGCCGCGTGGCCGATGTTCTCGCCCGGCCGACCCACGGCCGGCCCGACGTTGGGCGCTGGTCATCGATCGCCTACCACGAGGCCCTCGCTGGTCGATCTGCGCGGGCTGCCGAGGCGCACTACCAGGCAGGCGAGGCTGCGTGCCGGGTCTTCGCCAACGCGCAGGCACGCAGCCACCTCGAATTGGCGCTGGCGCTCGGTCACCCTGCGGTGGCCGAGATTCATAGCGCCCTCGGCGATGTCCTCGTCCTGCTTGGCGACTACGACGGGGCCCTGAACCACCTGGAGACCGCTCTGGGTCTCGCCGGCCCGGAGCATGAGGCGCGGCTTGACCACCAAGTCGCGATGGTGCTCGCCCGAGTCGGCGAGCGCGATCGAGCAGATCGCTACCTGATCGCCGCGCTCGCGGCGCTTGGTCCCACGGGCGAGCCCGCCACCCAAGCGAGGATCCTCGTGGACCGCGGCGCAATCGCCCATCGGGAGGGCGAGCCAGAGCGTGCGGATCTGCTGGCCACGGACGCGCTGAACCTGGCACACACGGCCAAGGATCCGTCAGCCATCGCGCGGGCCGAAGACCTTCTGGGCATCATCGCCCGTGGTCGGCATGATCTGCCCCTGGCCCGGCAGCATCTGGAACGGGCGGTCGCCGCGGCGGACCTCGCCGAGTCTGCCTCATCGGCCGACCCGAGCTCCGATCGAGCTCCAGCCGACCCGAGCCTCCGAATCGCTGCCCTCAACACCCTTGCCCTGGTCTACGCCGATGGCGGTGATCGGGCGCGGGCGATCGAGCTAACTCGCGAAGCGCTCGTTCGTTGCGAGCGCCAGGGGGACCGGCATCGGCAGGCGGCCCTGGAAAACAACCTGGCCGACCTGTTCCACGCCGAGGGTCACGAGGCCGAGGCCATGGAGCACCTCAAGCGTGCAGTCGCCCTATTCGCGGAGGTTGGCGCGCGGCCGGGTGACCCGCAGGCAGAGGTCTGGAAGCTAGTCGAATGGTGAGGCTTCCTGGGCGCCATTCTTCTGCTGGATCACCTGCTCCTCAGCGAACGTGATCCCGGTCAGGCCAGCGAGCGCTGGCCCGCCTTCGGTGGTCGCCTCGGCGCCGCACCTCCTGCATCGCGAGGTCGGTGACGCGGGCGACACCTCACAACCACCGAGCGAGATCTCGCCTCGTTCGTAGGCTTCGATCATCTCGCCACTTGGATAGCCATACGAGATCCTAATCGGCTCATGCTGCCCACCTGCTGGGCAAATGTCGTCGGATGGCTGCGTCGTTATGTCGGGCCTCATCACGGGTTCAACGTAGCGCTCTCTTGCGATAGCTCGTCTGTCACCGGCCGGGCTTAGCGTCCTTTGCGAACCTCTTCATCTGTCGGACTGTCCGGGCAAGCTCCTTGACGAGCGCCGCGTTGTGGTCTGGATTCTTGCGGTAGGTCTTCACGAGGGACCGGTAGTACCTTGCCAGCTCGATCGAGTGCCTGGGTTGCGATTCGCGAACCCGTTCTTAGCCACCAGACCGATGCAATCGAATTGATCATGAGCAGGTGAGATGCGGCCGTCACCGGGTAGCCGCCGCTCGGATCGCCCGGACCTGGGTGCTCACGCTTGTCCTCGCGGTTCTTGCCGCCTGCGGCTCGCCCAGGCCATCGAGCCGACCCGCCTTGTCGCCATCACCCGCTCCGGCTGTCCCCCTCCCGGCGACCACGCCCGGTCAAATGAGCCCGCCTGGCCAAATCCTCGAGGTCACGCTGCCGGACGACCGGACGGTTCCCTTGACCGGTCCCCGCCCGACGCTGGCAGTGCTCCTACGCGAGTACCAGGATGGCGCCCCGCCGCTCTTTCGGGATCCAAGCGCCGGTCCGCTCGACTGGCGACTTGCCGCCCCAAGTGATGCCGTCGAGGGCTACGCCGGCGCGACCAGCGTCGTCGCCGGCGGTCAGCTCCAGCTCCATCTCCGCTCGCTCGGCGGCCCGGTGCGTCTCGACGTCTTCCGGGTCGGACGCGACGACGCCACCTACCTCGAATTGCAGGCTGGGATCCCGGCCGGCGCCGAACCGCTCGCTCGACCAGACCCGGTGACCGGCCTCGTCGAGGAGCACTGGCCGGTCTCGACGACGCTCGTGATCCCCGCCACCTGGCGGAGTGGCGTGTATCTGGTCAAGTTGACCGCCGCATCTGGGGCCCAGGGCTACATTCTGTTCGTCGTCCGACCGGTGACACCAGCACCCGTCGTGGTGATCCTGCCAGTCATGACCTACCAGGCCTACAACCCGTTCGGTGGCCCGGACCTGTACGGCTGGCCCCATGGACCCCATCCCCTTGCGTATGAGGTCAGCTTCGACCGCCCGTACGCCCTCGAGGACGGGGCGGGGTATCTATTCCGGCTCGACTTCCCACTGATCGTCTGGCTCGAGGACCACGGCTATGCGCCCGCCTACGCGACCGATGCCGATGTCGCGGCGGATCCGAGCCTCGTGACCGGGGCCAAGGCGGTGATCCTGTCCGGCCACAGCGAGTACTGGACCGCGGGGATGCACGACACGTTCGACGCGGCGGCGGCGGCCGGGGTCAGCATCCTCGACTTCGGCGCGAACACGGCCTGGTGGCAGGCGCGCCTGGGCCCGGACAGCGCGGGCATCACCGATCGGACGATCGTCGAGTACAAGAGTGCCGCGCTCGATCCGCTCGCTGGCCACGATCCGCAGGCGGCGACGACCCGGTTCACCGAGCTGCCGCAACCACGCCCCGCGCGCGACCTGTTGGGCGAGGACTACGGCGGGATCGTTGCCGGCCTTGGGGCGATGGACCTCGGACCCGATATCGCGCGCTTTGCCCCTGCGAGCGGCCTCGGGCCAGGGCAGAAGCTGCCCGGCCTGATCGGCGCCGAGGTTGACCTCGCCTCGACTCAGCCCGGAGCCTTCGACCTGGCGTCGACGCCGGTTCACCTGCGGGGCCGGGGCGACGGTCAGGCCGGGGCAGCGGCCTGGCTCGCCCCGAGGGGCGCCCATGTCTTCGACGCGGGCACGTTCGATTGGTCATGGGGCCTCGACCCGCGCTACGCGGCCGCGCTGCCCGGATTCCCGGCCACCGGATTCAAGGAGCTGACCGCCGCGATCCTCGCCTGGGCTGGGGTGGTCCCCACGATCCAGGAAGCATCGCTTCGGCCCGCGTCGCCAGGCCCGTAGCGGATCGCAAGGTCGCCGAGCGAGACTCGTCCATCGAACCGGTGAACCAGGGGATCCGCGCTGCTCTGCCGTCGGGGCCAGGCGGCGTCCTGCGGGACCTAGCCGGACAGGGTGATCACTCCGGTCTTCGGGTCGACCTTGATCGGCAGCTGGGTCAGGGGGATATCGGTCGGCCCACCGAGCACAGCCCCGTGGTGCGCCGGGTCGAACACCGCGCCATGACAGGGGCAGGCCAGGACCTGCTGGCCCGGGTCGAACTCGACCGTACAGCCCGCGTGGGTGCACACGGCGTCGTAGGCGACAAACGTTCCGTTCGAGAGCTTCAGGACCACGCCCGGATCGCCCGAGCTCGGGACCAGGAACGCGATCGAGCCCTGACGATCGACTTTGGCGACGGTCCCGACGACGGGGCCCGCCGGCGTGCCGGTCGCTCCGACGAGCGGTGACGGCGCCTCGCTGGCCCCTCCGACGGCGGGGCCCGTACTCGGTTGCGGAGAGCCTGCCCCGGGGCCGGGCAACGTATCGGCCGGGCTCCCGAAGAGCGGGGCAAGGATCGAGGAACCGAAGGTGCCACCGAGCGCCGCCAGGGCGAGGGCGCCGCACCCGAGGATGCCGCCCTCGATGAACGCGCGCCGTCCGATCGACCAGGCGTCGTCGTCGCGGTCCTCGAGATCGACGAAGCTGGCCAGAGCCGGCTCGACGAGGAACCGACGGCCGGGGCCAGTGATCGCGAGGGTGATCCAGCCCGCGGCATAGGGCAGGTCGGGACCGTAGAAATAGGGCGTCGTGGCCCACGACGCGGTCAGCCAGAACAGGATCGAGAGGCAGGCCCCGCCGATCACCGAGGTGCGAAACAACAGGCCTGTGAGGGTCCCCAGGCCGACCCCGATCTCGATGATCGAAATGGCCAGGCCCGTCAGGATCGGGAACGGCTGGGCGAACGTCTCGACGAGCACGGCGACCGGCGAATCCCGGGTGAACGTGGCGAGCTGAGCGCCAATCGAACCCGGTCCAGCCGAGCGCAGGAAGGCTGGATCGATGAGCTTGTCGAGACCCGCGTAGATGAACGTCATCCCGAGGAAGACGCGGAGCAGGAGCAGCGCGATGCTGATCCGACCGAGGGCCGCCTCCGGATCCTCAGGTTGGGGCCGTGGCGCCGGCGGCCGCGGCCGGTCGCTGCGGCGCTGGTCTCGTTGGAGCTGTCGGCGGACGTACTCGTGGTCGCGGATCGACAGGGTCTCGGGGCGGCGGCGGGCGCGGCGAGCCATGAACGCCTCCTGCACATCCAGGTCGGGCGCCGCACAACGACGTGTCGTATCCGGCCTAACGAACCCAACCGCCCCCGGTCACGATCGAGGTCAATCCTGTGAATCGTCTGAGAAACGCCGGGGGATTTCAGCCTCGGCTGAATGCTCGCTGATCTCAGACTGATCTCAGGAGGCCCGGCCATCGTGAGGTCGGTGACGATCAAGCCCAAGTCGCTCCGCTCGCGTCAACGCGACCGACCGCGGCCGACACCGGAACGGGGACTGGATCTCCGGCTCGTTGGCGCCCTCGCCGCGGGCCGGTGGGCCGGTCGGCTGTCGCGCTGGCTGGCTCGGGGGGACGGGACATCGATCCCCGGCCTCGTTGCCCGCCGCCTGGATCCAGGTGTCTTGGCCAAGCTCGTGGATCGCAGCGGAACGCCGGTGATCGTCATCACCGGCAGCAACGGCAAGACGACGACCGGCCGGATGCTCAGCGCGCTGCTTCGGGCCGAAGGCGTGGAGGTCCGGAGCAATGCGTCGGGGGCCAATCTCGTCCAAGGCGTGACGACGCTCGCGCTCGCGGCCGCCGATGCCCGAGGTCGCCTCTCCGAGCAAGTGCTCGTGGCGGAGGTCGACGAGGGCGCGCTCCGCCAGGTCGTCCCCGAGCTTGCGCCGAGGGCGGTGCTGGCCCTGGATCTGTTTCGCGACCAGCTCGATCGGTACGGCGAGCTGCACGCGGTCTCGGGCGCGCTCGAGGCGATCGCCCGTTCCCTCCCCGTCGATGCCGCCTGGATCGTCAATGCCGATGATCCCCTTGTGGCGTCCCTGGCACCCGAGCGGACCGAGCGCCGGGTCACCTTCGGGCTCGATCTCGATCACTCGACCGATCGGATCACGAGCGCTGCCGATTCGATCCGCTGTCCGGGGTGCGGTGCGGCGCTCGCCTACAGCACGGTCTACCTGAGCCACCTCGGGGCCTACGCCTGTCCCGCCTGCGGGCTGCGCCGACCAGCGCTCGACGTCGCAGTCACGGCGCTCGAGCTGATCGGGATCGCCGAGACGAAGCTCACGGTCCGCCTCTCGACGGGCGAGCTCGTCCTGCGGATCCCGCAGGCCGGGGTCCACATCGCCTATGACGTCGCGGCCGCGCTGGCGGTCCTCGTTGGGCTCGGAATCGCGCCGGATCACGCCGCGCGGGCGCTGGCACAGGTGAAGCCCGCCTTCGGGCGCCTCGAGGTGGCCCAGGCCGGCGATCGGCGGATCGTCCTGGGCTTCGTCAAGAATCCGACCTCGTACAACGCGACCCTCCAAACCCTGGCCTGCGCCGGCGAGCCGCGGCAGCTCCTCATCGCCGCCAGTAATACGCCCGTCGACGGCGAGGATTTCGCCTGGCTGTGGGACGTGGACTTCGGTCCGGCCGCCGGCCTGCTCGAGCGGGTCACGGTCAGCGGGACGCGGGCCGACGAGCTCGCCAACCGCCTGAAGTACGCCGGCGTCGGCGCCCAATCGATGACGGTCGTCTCCGATCGTCGGCCGGCATTTGAAGCTGCCCTGGCGGGCACCCCGCCCGGTGGCCAGCTCACGATCCTGGCCGGCTACACCCCGATGCTCGAGCTCCGCGGCATGCTGCACGAGCGCGGTTGGGTCGGACGCTTGCGCGAGGCGTGAGCCCGATGCCGTCCAACGGACCGGACTCCCCCGTACCGCCCATCCGGATCGCCCACCTGTACGCATCGCTGCTGAACGTGGCCGGCGACGGGGGCAACGTTGTCGCGATCGAGCGGCGGGCCGCCTGGCGGGGGATCCGGACCGAGACCGTGGCGGTCGAAGTGGGCATGGATCATGACCTCGCGACGTTCGACCTCGTGTTCATCCAGGGCGGCCAGGATGTCGAGATGACGATCGCCGCAGCCGATCTCGCGCGCAAGGCGCCGGCGTTCCAGCGGGCCGTCGAAGCGGGCAGCGTGATCTTTGCCGTGTGTGCCGGGTTACAGCTCCTCGGACATCGCTATGTCCCGGTCTCGGGTTCGGCGATCACGGGGCTCGGCCTGCTCGATCTCGAGACCCACGCGGGAACCCGCCGATACATGCAGCACGCAGCCTGCGAGGTGAGCTTCGGCGAGGGTCCCCAGACCGTCGTCGGATTCGAGAACCACTCAGGCCTCACAGAGCTGGGACCGGGTGTCCAACCCTTCGGGCGGGTCATTGCCGGGGCTGGCAACAACGGCCGTGACGGGACCGAGGGCGCGGTGAGCGGAACGATCTACGCGACGTATCTCCATGGTCCAATCCTGCCCCGCAATCCGTGGCTCGCCGACTACCTCCTCCGGCTCGCCCTGGAGCACCGGGTCGGGCAACCGGTCCACCTCGCGCCGCTCGACGATGAGATCGAGCAACGGAGTCACGCCGAGGCCGTCCGACGGGCCCTCCGGAACCGCGGGCGGCGGACCGCCCTCGAACCGGCCAAGCTCGGTCGAGGCACGCCGGCGGAGACGGAGCTCTCGTCTGGCTGACGTTGCAGCCGGCCTGCGCGGGCGATCCGCCGCAGGCGGGCCTTAGTGGCCGATCAACGGGACGTCAGCATGCGAGGGCACGGCCGTTGCCGCGCCTAGAAGCCGCGAGCCAAACGACGTGGACTCGTGGGCCAGACGGCACTTTCGGCGCCCGGATCGGAAGGCCAGACTCATCGGATGCCCCTCAACGTCCACGGTCCGAACAGTCGGTTTGTTGAAGTCCAGGGATCCGGGGCGGCACACCTGACGCCGGAGACGCGTTCCGTGGACGGCCCGAGATGACCGTGGCTCTACGGCGGCGGCCGCCCTGGTTCCTAGTCTTGACCGGCGGCAGCCTCGCGCTCGGCGCGCTGTTGTCGTGGACTGCCCGGCCGGACGTGGCGTTCTGGTGTTGGGCTGCACCCGCGGTCATCGTTGGCGTGCGGCTCGCCTGGTCGATCCTCCGGGACCTGCTCCGGCGCACGGGTGGCGTGGATGTGATCGCCGTGCTGGCGATCGCCGGTGCCCTGGCGACCAAGGAGACGTTCGCCGCGGCTCTCATTGCCCTGATGCTCGTCACGGGCGAGAGCCTGGAGAGCTACGCGGACGGCCAGGCACGTCGTGAGCTCGCGGCCCTGTTGGGCCGAGCCCCGCAAGGCGTTCGGCGCTACATGCCGGCTGGCCTTGAGACGGTGCCGATCGCGGCGATCATGCCCGGCGATCGCCTTCTCGTTGGGTCAGGTGAGGTCGTCCCAGTGGATGGATTCGTCCGCGGATATGCGGCCGTCCTCGATGAGTCGGCACTCACCGGGGAAAGCAGGCAGGTCACCCGCGAGGAGGGCGACCAGGTATCGAGCGGCGTTCTGAACGCGGGCGGCGCATTCGACCTGGAGGCGACTGCGACGGCCGACGCGAGCACGTACGCCGGGATCGTCCGCCTCGTCGAGGCAGCTGGGCGGGCCAAGGCGCCCTTCGTCCGCCTTGCCGATCGGTATGCCCTGCTGTTCGTGCCCCTCACGCTGAGCGTGGCCGGGTTCTCCTGGCTTCTCTCCGGGGATCCGACCCGGGCATTGGCGGTTCTCGTCGTTGCGACACCCTGTCCACTCCTACTGGCGGCTCCGATCGCGATCGTCGCCGGGATCTCGCGAGCGGCTCGGCGGGGCATCATCGTGAAGGGTGGGGGGCCGCTTGAGACCCTCGCCCGAGCTCGGGTCCTCCTGTTCGACAAGACCGGTACGTTGACCGCCGGGAGGCCGCGTCTCGCCGCCATCGAGACTGGCGAGGGCGCCGACGAGAATGTGATCCTCCGCGCGGCGGCCGCGCTCGAGCAGGTATCACCCCATGTCCTGGCCGGGGCCCTCGTCCAGGCTGCCCGGGCGCGCGCGCTCGTGCTACCTCTTCCGACCGAGGTCCGTGAGCTGCCCGGAGCAGGGATCGCCGGCTGTGTCGACGGTCGGGCGGTGCTCGTCGGGACGAGCTCGTTCGCGAGCGAGGGTCGTCCCGTGCCGGGTTGGGCGCGAGGCGTCAGCCGACGGGCCCGGATCGAAGGTGCGACGCTCGTCTTCGTGTCGATCGACCAGCAAATCGCCGGGGCGCTCCTGCTCGATGACCCGATCCGGGCCGAGGCGCCCCGGGCGATCCGCGGCCTCCGGCGCGCGGGTTTTGCCCGCCAAGTGATGATCACCGGCGACCACCACTCCGTCGCCGAGCTCGTTGGAGCGGCGATCGGCCTCGACGCGGTCCTGGCCGAACGCAGTCCCGCGGAAAAGGTCGCAGCTGTTGAGCTCGAGCGGCGCACCGCCAGCGGTCCGGTGGTCATGGTCGGCGATGGCATCAACGATGCACCGGCCTTGGCTGCCTCCGACGTTGGCGTAGCGATGGGCGCTCGCGGAGCAACGGCCTCGTCCGAGGCGGCCGACATCGTGATCACGGTCGACCGCCTGGACCGGCTGGCCGAGGCGGTGGCCATCGCCCGGCGCTCGCGTCAGATCGCCCTCGAGAGCGTGATCGTGGGGATGTCCTTGTCACTGGCGGCGATGCTGATCGCCGCGTTGGGCTTCTTGCCCGTGGTTGCCGGGGCGATCCTGCAGGAAGGGATCGACATCGCGGTGATCATCAACGCCCTGCGTGCCCTGCGCGGCGGCGTCGATCGTCCGATCGAAGTCGCCGGCTGGGCGGCGCAGCGGGCTCAGCTGCTCGCCGAGCACCGCGCGCTGGCGCCGGAGATCGGTCGGATCCGCTTGATTGCAGACAGGCTTGACACTGCGGTTGCTGCCGACCTCCAGCCCGAGCTCGAGGCCCTGCACCTGTTCCTGACCGAGCGACTCGTCGAGCACGAGGTGACCGAGGATCGGATCGTCTATCCGATGCTCATGGCAGCGATGGCCAGCGACGATTCGACTTCGGCGCTGCACGGAACGCACAGCGAGATCTTCCATCTCGTCGGGCGCTACGTTGGCCTCCTGGACGAGATCGGCCCGGATGGCCTGGACGAGGAGGATCGGCCCGACCTCCGGCGGCTGCTCTATGGGCTCGACGCGATCCTTCGCCTGCACATGGCCCAGGAGGAGGAGCTCTACCTGTCGATCGCCGATCCGAGCGGCCCAACGATCGCGGCCTGAGCGCCGACCTTCCCAATCTTCGTGGCGTGGCGGGCGCGCCCCGACCAATCCCCGCGATCCGTCCATGGCGTCGGATTGGCGTGGGTCTGGACCCTGGCATTCGGCCTTCGTAGCTGGTCACGCGTGGTCCTCGGCCACGCCCAGCTTCGCGGCGGGTCGGACGGATCTACCTCCGCGTGGCCGTCGGCCCATCGACGTGCCTGAGGTTGAGCGCCAAGACCGGGCAGAGGTCGACGGCGTGTCGAGCGTCGCTGAGGAGTCGCTCCTCGATCGGGCGAGAGTCGATGATCGGGTAGCCCCACTCATCCAGCCTGATCCGTTCCGGCAGGACCATGGCGCAAATGCCGTATCCGTCGCAACGGATCGGGTTGAGGCGCAGGGTCTCGGCCACGTTATGCCACTTCGGCGTGAGTCGTTCGGCAGCGGTGCCCGAGCTGGTGGCTGGCAAAGTCCTCGCCAAAGATCGCCAGTGCACTGTGGAGCAGGCCCACAGCGCCGTCGGGATGGTGGCAGGCGCCGCGACCTTTGACCTGGCCCGCCCAGCGGCTCAGGCGCTCGAGCTCGTCGCCTTGCGCGCCCCCGTTCGCGAGCCGACGCGTCGCCTCAGCGATACTCCCGAGACCGAGGACACACGGCCCGCATTGCTCGGCGGTAGCTCCGGCCATGTAGGTCATGATCTCGGCCGTGGCAGCCACGCCGCACGAGTCCGACCTCAGGAACGACACGACACCACACCCGAAGGTGAGTCCACGGCCTCGCAGCGATGTCGGGTCCAGTGGCTCGCCCAGCACCTCGTCGAGCCTCGCCCAACTTCCGAAATAGCCTCCTAGAAGCACCGCCCCGCCGGAGGCGTCCATTCCGGATCTCCGAGCGACTTCGCCGATGGGGGTGCCGTATTCGATCTCGTGGACTGTTCGTCGTTGGTTCGAACCGCTCACCGTGATCAGTGCCGATCCGCGGGTCGTCTGCCGACCGACCGACCGGAACCATTCGTCGCCAAAGCGTGCGATGAGGGCCGTGTAGGCGAGACTCTCCACATTCTGCACAAGTGTCGGGCGGCCGGCCACGCCACGTTCATGGGGACGTGCGTCGAGGAATGTTGGGCGAGCGTCACCTTCATTGAGGTAGCGGACCACGGCCGTTGCCTCGCCCGCGACGTATCCAGCGGGAGCTGCCACAAGTTGAATGTGGACTCCTGGGGTCGGGTCCCGCTCGGCGAGCGCCTGGGCCAGGCGGCGGTGGGCCTGGATATGCTCGCTCCCCACGTACAGGACAATCTCGTTAGCGCCCACCCCATCGGCGGCGACGAGCGCCCCGTCAAGGACGAGATGGGGCCGGAGCACCATCAAGGCTCGGTCCTTCGCGCTCAGGGGCTCACCCTCGGCTCCGTTGACGACAACGACTGCGTCGCCCGACGAGCGCTCGGCGACGGCGCGCCACTTGCGCCCGACCGGAAAGCCCGCCCCGCCTCGGCCCAGAAGGCCGCTCGCCTCGACGACTCCGATCAGGTCCCGCCGCCATGAACTCGGCGGCAGGTAGCCCAGCCGGGCATGGTGGGCCGTGAGAGGCTCGGGACCTTCCGAGAGAGGTGGGCCGGCGAGGAGCCGCAGATCAGGCCAGTTGTTCATGGGACGGCTGCCGATACCCGGAACGCGAGACCAACCTGTCGGATGGCAGCGACCATAAGGTGGATTCCTTGTGCCAGCCCAGTGATCTGGACCACGAGGCGACCCTACGGACGCACCTTGTGGTGGTCATTGGACACAAGTGAGGAACCTCTCATGATCGGCGTCCGTCCGAAGCCACTGCCGGAATCCAACGCGCAGGCCGTCTGGCTCGGCGAAGGCCATCCTCACCGCAATGGAAGGCTCACGGTAAAGCGAGCACCTCCACCGGGCGCACTGTCGACCGCGATCGTGCCGTGATGACGATCGACCAACGTTCGCGCGACGGCCAACCCAAGGCCGGTCCCCTCCCGGCGCTGCCGTCGACCTGCGGCCGCCCGAGCGAAGGGCTCGAAGATCCGGGCCCGGTCCTCCGGCGCAACCCCAGGCCCATGGTCGTCGACCGAGACCCGCGCCTGTCCATCACCACGTTCCATCCGCACGTCGACCGTCGACCCCGGCGACGTGAGACGGGTCGCATTGTCGAGCATGATAATGAGCACCTGCAGGAGCCGGTCGCCATCGCCAAGGATCGGCAGTGCCGGCGCGGGATCGGTCGCCAGCACGAGGCTGCAACCGCGCTCGCCGGCCAGTGGCCGGATCCTGTTGACGGCCTGCGCGACGATCGGGGCAAGGTCGAGCGACTCGAGTCGAACGGCGTCCGGGTCGGCTCGCGACGACGATAGGGCCAGCAGGTCCACGACCAGCCTGCTCAGGCGGTCGGCCTCGGCGATGAGCCCGTTGACCAGGGACAAACCCTCTTCCTGGACCAGGCTCTCGCGCTGGAGAACCTCGGCAGACGCTCGGATGATCGCGGCGGGGGTGCGCAGCTCGTGCGATGCGGCAGCGACGAACCGGCGCTCGGTGGCGAATGCCGCCCGGATCGGCACCAGGGCTCTTCCGGTCAGCAGGAGGGCGAGAAGCGCCGAGCCGGCCAGCCCGACGAGGCCGACAAGGACGATCGTCCGTTCCAGGTCACGGACCTGCTGGTCGTGCAGGGTGAGGATCAGGCCAGCCTGGACCACGCCGACCGCCGGGCCGCCGGTCGACGGCCGGATCACCAGTGTTTCGAGGCGCACTGGGAGTCCGCCGGCGCTCACGGTGCGCAGGTCCGATCCAGCCGCGAGTGCGGCGGTAATCGCGACGGTATCCGGGAGTCCGGCGAGGTGGACATTGCGTGGGTTCTGCACGACCGTTCCGGCACGGTCAAGCACCAGCGCGAACGTGTCGGCCGACCCGACCGGCTCGTCGCTCGTCTCCGCCTCGCCCTCGCCACCTGCCACCGCAGGCAGCTGGCCCTCGAGTGAAGAGAGCAACCCTTGGGCGGTGCCGCTCAGTGCTGCATCCGTTGCGCTTTCGAGCTGGTTGATCGCGACCAGCAGAGTCGCGATCCCCATTGCGACGAGGAGGGCGGCGATCAGGCCCAGGGTCAGCCAGGCGAGCCTGCGCCGGGTGGAGGCGATCAGGCGCTCCGTCGGATCGGGCACCAACTAGTCCCGGGCGTCGAGCGTGTAGCCGACGCCGCGCACGGTGCGCACGCGGCTGCCCCGACCGACCGCCGCCAGCTTCCGGCGCAGGTACGAGATGTACAGGTCGACGATGTTCGAGTAGACGTCCGGCTCCGCGCCCCACACCGCATCGAGGATCTGGCGGCGGCTCAGGACCTGGCCGGCATTGCGGATCAGGTAGGCGAGCAAGGCGAACTCGCGCACGGTGAGCTCAACGTTGGTATCCGCAACGCGCGCCACGTGGCGTTGCTCGTCGAGCTCGATGTCGCCGGCGACGAGCCGTTCCTCAGCGGCCCCGACCGGCCTCCGGCCGAGCGCCCGCAACCGAGCGAGGAGCTCGGAGAAGGCAAACGGTTTGGCGAGGTAGTCGTCGGCGCCCGCGTCGAGCCCGGCGACGCGCTGGTCGACCGTGCCCAGGGCCGTGAGCATAAGGACCGGCGTCCGGTCGCCGCGCGAACGAAGAAGCTGGACGACCTCGGTCCCGTCGAGGTCCGGCAGCATCCGATCGAGCACAATCGCGTCGTAGCCGCCGGCCTTGGCCAGGGCCAGGGCGCCCACCCCGTCCTCGACGAGGTCGACGACGTTTCGCTCGGCGAGCAGCACGCGTCGGATCAGCTCGCCCATGTTGGGCTCATCCTCGACGACCAGGACTCGCATTCAGGTAATCCCGTCCATATCCGTATTCAACGGCCCACCATCTCCACCCTGTTGCCAGTCTGCGCTCGATCGCGCCGGGCGGCGATGCCGACGACCACCCGGTAGGTCAGGAGGAACGCGACGGCGGCAATCGGAATGAGATAAGCCCAGATGGCCAGCGGGGCGGCCGAGTCGGAGCCGGCCGCGATCCCGTGAGCCGTCACCCCGACGAAGCCCAGAAACGTCAGGTAATGGATGAGCCGCCATGCTCGCTGGCCGATCTGGCGGCGCACATAGAAGCTGGCGGTGACGATCGCCACCAGGTAGAAGGCAAACTGGCCGATCGCGACCCCGACGGGCGCATAGGGCGACGCGAACGGCACGAGGATGGCAGTGGCCGTGAACGCGAAGGTGTGGTCGCCGAGCAGCATCAGGCCGTGCAGGGCTGAGAGGGCCAGCCCCGCCGTAGCAAGGTCCTTGTGCAGGGTCAGGGTCACCGGTCGATGGGCAACGGCATCGAGCAAACGCGTCGAGAGGAGCAGGCCGAAGATCACCGACCCGGCGATCGCGAAATAGGCCAGGAAGCCCGTCGCTCTCACCGCGTACCAGGCGAGCTTGTCAGGTGCGAGCGCAGCCGTGGCTCCCAGCGACCGTAGCGCTGCTGGTAGCGTCGCGCCGACCGCCGCGCCGAGGATGACGGCGGTCGCCAGCCACGCGAGGGTCACCAGCGGCCGCGGGAGGCCCCGATAGGCAGGGCCCCGGCGAAGGCGCGGCACGCGACCTGAGCGTACCGGCACCGGAACGTTGTCGGGCATCTCGAACATCGCCTTCTCCTACTCCGTCAACAGCGCCAGGGTCTGGGGCAGGGCTAGCGTCTCGCCCCCCTCGGTCAGGATCACCGCGCCCGCCACTCCGGCCCGCTCGAGCAGTGCGAAGCCGTCAACGGTGCCGGCGATGACCGCCGCCTTCGCGAGCGATTCCGACCGGAGTGCGGATCCGCAGACCACCGTCGCCTGGACGATATCGGTAACCGCCGCGTCGCCGGTCCGCGG
This sequence comes from uncultured Chloroflexia bacterium, assembly GCA_963735455.1. Lineage (GTDB taxonomy): Bacteria > Chloroflexota > Limnocylindria > Limnocylindrales > CSP1-4 > Palsa-1033. The sequence goes on along the minus strand of CAVTKZ010000004.1, from coordinate 105,411 downwards.
GTCGATGAGGTGATGGGCCACGCTCCCGCCGCGACGCCAGCGATGAATGGACGTGCCGGACGTGGCCACCCCCCACCGGAGCGGCCAGCCCGGCGTCGGGGCCGACAGGCGGAGGATCGCGAGCGTCGCGCCGTCGCTCCGCGGGTCGTCCACGGCGATCGTCCACGTGTCGCCAGGCCGGCAGCGCACCGAGAGGTCACCATCAGCATCGACGATGGCGCTCGGCCACGAGGACAGGAGCGCAAGGCCCCGATCGGCGAGCCAGCCCTTGGCCACCCCGCCGAGGTCGAACCGGATTCCCGGTGAACGCAGCACGGCCGCCGTCCGGCGAGGGCCCGGCTCGAGCGACCAGCTCCTGGAAGCCCCAGCGCCAGCGCCGGCAGATGGCAAGCCTTCGGCCGCGAGCCGGGCATCAAGGAGGGTGATGTCGACCAGTCCCTCGCTCGCGGCCGCCGCCTCCAACCCGGCCCACATGACCGCCCCGAGAGTTGGACCGACGGGAACCCTCGGGCGAGGATCGGCATTGAGCGCGGCGAGCTCCGATGTATCGAGGTGCCGGCTGAGACGGTCGGCCCAGCGGCCGATCCGCGACAGGACGCGACCGGCGTCGCGCCCGGCGTGCTCGTCGCCCGGCGACGCCGCAAGATGGACGGCGAGGCGGCCGCCCATGGCGGTGGTCTCGACCGTCAGTGGGTCGATTGGTGCCGACAGGGCTGAAGCACGGTCGCGGCTGGAACGGGTCGACCGCTCCGCGGTGATCACGGGATCACCTTGCCCGACTGCGTGGTCCGGACAACGACCGTGCGTTGCGCAGGAGCCGGGACCCTGGTCACGATCGTGATGGGCTTTGGGGCCTTGGCATCTATGACCGTTGCACCGGGTGGAGGCGACTGCCCAGGCGTGAGTTGGATGTACGTGATCGGACGTTGCTGGACGACCATCGCCGGCGCACTCGGCAGGCTGGCCGGCGGCACGACCGCCGGGGCAGACGGGACGACGATCGCCGTGATGATCGCCGACAGCGCGGCGATGCCGGTCGCGCCAAGGGACAGGCGCAACCTTGTCGCGTCGGGCCGAGCACCGGCCGCCTGGAACGGCTCATCGAGGCGCCCTGGGCTCCCGGCCTCGCGGTCTAGCGATCGCCTGTCCATCAGCCGTCTCCCCCTGCGCTCTCGGAGTCGTCCCCAGCGCCACTCCCGGGCACCGTGACGTGGACGACGCGCGGTGGCGCCGCCGGCGCCGGCTTGGTGACATGAATGACCTTCGGTGGAGGCGCCGGCCGGACGTAGACCACCTCGGGAGAGTCGGGCTGAGCTGCCGAGGTCGGCGCGGGTAGCGATTCCTGGACCGTCGCGCTGGTGGCGCCCACGGCAGCCTGGCTGCTGGCGCCGAGATAGCCATCGGCGACCAAGGCGCCGCCGACGACGGTGACCACGGTCAGGGCGGCGATCCCAAGACCGACCCGGTGGATAGAGTTGTTCATGCGGTGGACCCCTGTGTGCCCGCTCAGTGGTGTGAGCTTTAGGTCCACCCTATGAACGGTACCTGTGCGGCACATAGGGCCCGGATGAGAAGGTTCCCATCACGCCAGGCCGACATCGAGCTTCTCCTCCCGGGCCATGTGCAGGCTGAGGATCTGGTGGAGGCTTCGGCACTCGGCTGAATGCACGCTGATCTCAGACTGATCTCACGAGGCCCCGGCCATCGTGAGGCCGGTGACGGAGACGGAGCTCACGTCGGGCTGACGAGGGGCACCAGCGCGGGCGATCCGCCGCAGGCGGGCCTTAGTGGCCGATCAACGAGCTCTGACAGGTGCTCGCGAGGCAGGGCAGCCCAAGGAGCTCCTGGGTCGTGTGAAGCAGGGCCCAGTGATCGAGGTAGGCCCGGTCACGGTAGCCGGGCGGCACGTCCGACGCGATGATCAGGGTTGCGACATGACCACCCGCATCGCCGTGGAGACCGGCATTCGAGCTGCCTTCGTCGAAGGTGATGAACAGGACGCCGCCGCCCTCGAATGCCGGGCCAGCGATGATCGTCGGCACGAATGAGCGCAGGAACGCATCACCCTGCGCAACGCTGCCGTCATGCATGTCGTTGGTCAGATTCGGAACGATCATCTCGAAGGCCCCGGCGGCCGGCTCGAAGTCGCGCAGGGGCTCGATGTTCCGACACTCCGCCTGGCTGCCGGCGACGCTCACGAAGCTGATCGCCGGGTTGTGCTTGCGGGCATAGATTCCCGGGGCCCCCGGGCCATCGGCGCCGCCGCCGGCAGTGGTCCCAGTGAAGCACCCGGGCTGGTCATCCTGGGCGTAGACCCGCCAGGTGCGCCCGGCGGCCGCGAGCTCACTGAAGATGCTAGGAGCCCGGAGCTGATACACGCCATCGGAGGCAACGCCGAGCGTCGAGCCGGCGACGAGCGCGATGTAGTTCGGCTCGGATGGGTGACTCGTCCCGTAGTAGTCCGTGGCCAGGCCGTACTGCCCGGCTAACGCGTTGAAATAGGGCGCCTGCTGGCTGCCGATGATCGAGCCGTATTCGTGGTTCTCGAGGATGATCCACCACACGTGTCCGGCGGTAAGCGGCGGTGTGGACCGCGACTCCGGCGACCCGCCGACACCGGTGGGATTCGGCGAGGCTGATTCCGCGGTCTCGTTCGGCGCCGGCGCCCCGAGCGAACCACCGTCACCTGCCGATCCTGGACTCTGCACAATGGCGTTCGACCCAAGCGACTCGCCCGACGGCGCGCGCAACCCGACAGAAATCGCGACCAGCCCAGCCCACAGCGAGACGATCGCGACGATGGCGAGTCCCAATCTCCGGCGAGTCAGGATCGCAAGCCCAACAGTTCGTAGACCTCAACTGAATCCGCTTTGCCCTTGAGCGCCGGTGCACCGAGCGGCCGGACATCCGCCGATTCGCCGATGAGCTCATAGGTGCTGGCGGCGATCACCACGCTGCCCACGGGCGCGAACGTCTGCAGCCGAGCGGCAAGGTTCGTCGTATCACCGATCGCCGAGAAGTTCCGGATCTGGGCCGCGCCGATGTTGCCCACCAGGGCGGGTCCGCTGCTCAGCCCGACGCGGAACTGCGGCCGCCCGAGCGACTCAGGCAGCTCGGCGATGGCGGCCTGCATCGCGAGCGCCGCCCGGGCGGCCCGCAGGGCGTGGTCGGGTTGCGGCGTCGGGGCATTCCAGATGGCCATGATCGCGTCGCCGATGAACTGGACGACGGCGCCACCATCGGCGAGCACGATCGGCACGACGATCCCGAACGCCCGGTTGAGCATCGCCATGACCTCGGCCGGCGTGCGGTGCTCGGCCCAGCTCGTATAGCCGCGCAGGTCCGCAAAGAGGACGGTCACCTCGACCTCGACGCCACCAAGGGCGGCCCGGCCGGGATCCTCGATCAGCGCGCTCGCCACGTCGGGCGAGAGGTACTGGTGGAGCAGCTGGTCGACTCGTTCGTGCAGGGCGCCGACGAGCTGGCCCTGGGCGAAGGCCGCGCGCTGCGATCGCTCAAGGAGGAACGCCCCGGCGCAGCCACAGACCACGGTCGCGCCGACCACGAAGAGCTGGAGGGGCAACTGTGCCCCGAGCCCGCGGCCCAGCGCAAAGAGCAGGAAGAGCAGGCAGTAGGCGGCCCCCAGGGCGACCGAACCCACGAACGGCGTTCGGGTGATCGAGAACCCGAATACCGCCGTGAGCATCACCCCGGGCATCCCGTAGGTCGAGAAGGTTCCCGTCACCGTGACCAAGGCCAGCACCGCCACGCCGGCGATGAGTTGCTGGCCGAGCCCGATCGCGTCGCGCCGCCGCTGGGTCGTCGCCCAGTGGCTCAGTCCGGCGCAGGCGAGTAAGACCGCCGTCATCACCCCCGAGATGAGCCAGACCGGGCCGGGTGCGGTCCCAATCGCCGGCGGGCCGATCAGGCCGACGAGCAACCAGACGACGACGGCACCCAGGCTGGCGGTCCGGGTGCGACGCACGCCTTCGACCTCGTCGGCACGCTGGTAGGAGCGCTCCAGGTTCGGATCAGTGAATTGGAGCGTCCAAGGGTCGTGTCGGTCCCAGCCGGCCGGAAAGACCACGATCGGAGTCTATGCCCGGACCGGCTCGCGGGGTCGCCACGTCTCGCAGGCTATGGAGCCTCACGGCAACGCAGCGACGATCGCGTTGGCCTCGGTCGTCATCGCGATGACGGGCATCTTCGGGTGGCCGACCGTGATCTGGCTGGACCCGAAGAAGACGAGGGAACCGCGATCGCAGCCGGAGCGTCTCCAGAGCATCCGGCCGCAGATGCCGATCGCCACCGACCTAAACAGGAGCTACCTCGATGGACCGCCTCGCAACCCCGAGAACCCTGATTGCCCGGCGACACGCCGGCCTGCTCATTCCGCTCCTGGCCATCCTCCTCGGCGGCTGCTCAGCCGCCGCGGCACCTTCGAGCGTCGTCGGGGCCTCGAGCCCGGCCAGCTCCGAGCTCGGTGCTCCGGCCATCGGTGCCCCGGCTGCCAGCGCCTTCGGGCCGGCGATCGCGCCAGTCCCGAATGGGTCGACGACGACGACCGGGAGCATCAGCGCAGGTTCCTCGGGCGGCGGCTCGGCGAGCGGCGCGATGGTCTACCCCTACCCGGGCCTGGGCGGCAGCGCCGGCCTTGCCCCCGATCACGAGCTCGTCGTGAGTGGGACCGGCTGGGCGACCGTGAAGCTCGACCTGACCGACCGCACGGCTGCCCAGCGCTCCGCGCTGGCGGCGGCCATGGCCGATGCGAAGGCACAAGCGCAGGCGGCTGCGACCGACGCCGGGGTCACCCTCGGTGGGGTCGTCTCGCTGAGCGTCTCGGTCGGTGGCAACTACGCGATGCCGATTGGAGTCGTCGAACCGCCGATGAGCGCGCCTTCGAGCGGCGGTGTCACGAGCGTTCCGCCCGCGATCGGCGGGTCCGCTCCGAGCGAGCCGACGACCGAGCAGCTCGAAGTGACCGTGACGGTCGCCTACTCGATCAGCTAGGCCTGCCCGCCCGCTAGGCCTGCCCACCCATCGGCGGGGGCACGCGGGCCTAACAGAAGGATGGGTGGAGCGGCGACTGCGATCGGAGGCTGTCAATCGCCGCCGCCCCCGTCAGATCCGCCGTTTCCTCGTTCGGCTGACCAGGTCGCGGGCGACTAGAGGGGCCGATCCTCCGCCGGCCCCGCGCCGAGTCCAGGACGCTGGAATCGCCAGCGGGTGGCACCGCCGGGCTCGACGGTGAGCACACCGAAGACCGTCGCTGGCGTGAGCGCGTAGAGGTCCCACGGTGGTGGGCCGGCGCTCGGCGCGCTGTAGTCATAGGTGAAGGCGCCATCCTTGACGACGGCCGGCCAACCTTGGTCGGCGTAGCGCTGTGCCAGGCGCTCGAGCGTCTCGCCGTCCGTCACGATGGACGCCGTGCCTTCGATGACGAGATCGATCCCGATGAGCGACATCGAGATGACGCAGCTCCGATTCTCGGCGAGGTTCCGGCTCTTGCGCGTCCCGCTGCCGCTCACGAAGTAGACCTTGCCGCCGTCCCACAATGCGCCGACCGCCGCGACGTGCGGCCGACCATCGGGCCGGGTGGTGGCCAGGAACGGTGTCTGGATCCGCGGCTCGGCCGACTCGAGCGCCTCGAGCGCCCGCGACCAGGGAATTGGGTCGAGGTGGTAGAGGTCGGCAAGGTTCTTCTGGTCCATGGCCCTGGCTCCTCGGCGTGGCTGCTACCCTCCGATCATGCCCGATCGACCGCCCGGCATCGTCGCCTACTTCGCCTCGATCGAGACGAAGTACGGCAAGCCGATCGACGCCTGGTTCGCGGTGCTCGAGCCGCATCGCGACCTGGGGCACATGGAGATGGTCAGGCTGCTCAAGAACGACTACGGCATGGGTCATGGCCACGCCAACGCGATCGTCGGCAACGTTCCGCGCCGAGCGGGGGATACGCTGACGAGCCGAAATGGATTCGCCGTCGCCTTGGCCGGGTTTCATCGCCACCGGCCGATTCCTTCTCGCCGACGCTGAGCCAGGGGTCAACGAGGCGGAGATCAGGTCAGGGCGAGACCGTGAGCGCCGCCGGCGCGAGGCGAACGATCGTGCCCTGCAGGCCGAGCTCGACCCATATGGAACCGAACGCCTCCAGGACCTGGTCGGGCGCACCATCGGCGACCGTGACCCTGTCCACGATCGCGTTCGTCGTCGGGTCGATCGCCACGAGCTCGCCCGGGGGGTTCGAGGAATGGAGCAGGACCGACACCCAGACCGCGCCGCCAGTGAAGATTCCGCCGCCTGGAACGCCCCCGACGTCGATCAGGTGTGGGGCGCCGTTCAAGCTGGGATCGAGCACGGCGATCCCTTGGATGTCGCCGGCGTAGGACACCCAAATGCGGCCTGGAGCGGCCTCGAACGGCATCGTGTTGGTGTCGGGGACGGCGACGGTGGCGGTCACTTTCGCGGACTTGGGATCGATCTCCACCACCTTCGCGTAGTCGCCGAACCCGACCCACAGGCTCCCTTGGATCGGCACGATGTTGTCCGGGCCGCCATTTCCTGACGGGTTGACCGGCACCGTCGCGACGATCTTGTTCGTCTTCGGGGTCGATCCGGTTGATATTCCCGGCGTGGTGGCCGCCGAACCAGACCTCCCCGTTGTACGTGGCGATCGGGCCCGGACCCGGCGGGCTGGCGATGGTAGCGACCGTCTTGCCAGTGACCGGGTCCAGCCGCTTGACGAGGTCCGAGTCGAAGACGGTCAGCCAGAGCGCGTCGCTAGTGACCGCCAACTGATAGCTGTCGGTGGTTGCCGTTAGCGCAAAGGACGTCGCGACCTGGTTCGTCGCGGGATCGATCCGGACGAGACCCGCATCGGTGACGACCCACAGACCCGTCGGGCCGGCGGCCATGCCGTTGGCGAGATTGCCGACCTTGATCGACGCGATGGGCTCGACGGGGCGGGCCGTCGCAGGGACCGCGGACCCGAGTGCCGCCGCCGAGGGGGTAGCAAGCGTGGCGGTCGCGGCCGGCGCGCCGGCACTTGGGCTCACCTGCACTCCGCCGCCGCTTGGGCTCGCCTGCGCTCCGCCGCCGCAGGCCGCCATCGCGAACATGGCCGCAGCCAGCGCGATGACACGCCGAGAAGCGATGCTCATTGACCACCCCCTGCACCAAGAAACGAGTCGGAGTATCGGCGAACGGTACCCTCGGGACAATGCGCGTCCTGCGCCTTCGAACGTTGCTAGCGGCTCCCGGCTACTCCCGGATCCTTCGACTCTTCCTCGAGCAAGATGATCGCGCCGCGCTGGCCTGAAAGAGCCGTGAAAGCCCCGGCAAACGTCGCGCCGGTCGCCTTGATGTAGCAGTCGAGACCGACCGGCCGCCTGGATCGGGCCATCGCAGCGACCTGGGAAGAGCCCAGTCGAGACCACCGGTTTTGGCAACGAAGGAGTATTGACGTGCTTCTATTGGAGCGCGCAGACTGCCTCCAAAGGAGGGGATCCTTATGGCATCCAAGGAAAAGCCGCGCGCCGTCTCCCTCTTGGTGGAGATCCCGGACCAGCTGACCGACGACGAAGCCAAGTACCTTACCGAGGCGCTCCGGCTCAGCGTGCTGGAGTTCGCGTATGCGACTCACACTCCGAGTGAGGACTTCAAGATCCACTCAGTGAGCGGTCCCGCAGCGCCAATCCGAGTTGGTGACCTAACCCTCGACAAGTCTGCCCAGCTGCCAGCGCTCGTGGCCAGATACAAGAAGCGGGGATAGGCCCACCACTGTCTGGGGGCGACACATGCAAGTGTGCCTGGTTAGTCCTCCGTCGATCACCGAGCTCCGAGATACCTCGCTTTCGGCTCCGGAGGCGGCAGCACTTCGTGTGCAGAGTGCTCCTCTCGGCATCCTTACACTCGCTTCTGCCCTAGAACGTTCCGGCCACGCTCCAGTTGCCATTGACTTGAATCGTGTCCTCTACGAGTACTTGCATCCGTCGGACAGTCAGCGAGTCTCGTTCGCCTCACATGTCGTTTCGGAGCTTTGTGCCACGGGTGCGAATGTTTTCGGGTTCAGCACCATGTGGAGTACCTATCCGTTTACGATCCGCGTGGCGCAGGCGCTCAAAGTCGAGCGACCGGATGCTGTGATCGTCTTCGGAGGCCCCCAAGCGTCGGTCGTGGATGAAGCGACACTGAAACAGTTTCCATGGATCGACGCGGTCGTCCGGGGCGAGGGTGACGAGACATTCCCGCGATTTGTCCAGTCGCTCGAGGACCATCGCACCTTCGGTGCCGTGCCTGGACTCTCGTACCGATCTGGCCCAGAAGTAGTGCGAAACACCGACGCGACACTGCTAACCGATTTGGATTTGCTCCCACCACCGGCCTTTCACCTCTTCGAGGACCTGCGAGCGGGTGCTTATGTGCCCATCGAGTTGGGCCGCGGATGCCCATTCGCTTGCACTTTCTGCTCGACCAGCTCTTTTTTCAGTCGACGTTTCCGCGTTAAGTCGCCGGGACGAGTCCTCCAGGAGATGCAGAGTCTAAATGCGCGGTATGGCGTCAGTGCCTTCGATCTTGTGCATGACATGTTCACAGCAAATCGCACCAAGGTTGTCGACTTTTGCAATTTGCTGATCCAGCAGAGTGCGGGTTTCACTTGGTATTGCAGCTCACGGACCGACCGGATCGACGAAGGACTGATTGACTTGATGAGCCAGGCGGGCTGCCGTGGAATCTTCTTTGGGCTGGAGTCAGGATCGGCTGACCTTCAGGAGGTCATCGATAAACATCTAAACTTGGATGTCGCCGCCGATCGCGTGCGGCAAGCCGCTCGTCGGGGAATTCAAACGACAACGTCCTTGATCCTAGGGTTCCCCGAAGAGACGAGGGAAGACACGAGAGCCACTGCCAACCTGCTGGTGGATCTCCTGAGGGAAGACCTCGTCGATCCGCAACTGCACATCCTTACGCCATTGAACGGAACGTCACTCGAGGCCGAGCACCGATCCGCCCTGATCCTTGGTGCGACTTACCCAGACCTGTCGCATTCCGGTTGGGTTCAGGAGGACCTCGACCGAGTGCTCATTGAGGCACATCCTGACATTTTCGTGAGCTTCTTTAGCCTTCCGCTGGCGCACTTGGATCGGGCATACGTCCAGGAATTGCGCCTCTTCCTGAAAGGGCTGATCGCCCGCCACCGGTGGCTCCTCGTCGCCATTCGACAACAGTATGGGGACGTACTCGACTTATTCGAGGACTGGCAGAGCTACTTTGGCCGCACGATGGGAGTCGGGCTGGACGACGCGGGCCGGGCCAAGCTTTACGGCTCGATCGAGTGGACACAAGCCTTCCTGGCTTTCGTCGAGCGATGGTCCGATGCTCGCGGGAGCAGTCCCACGATCAAAGGGGTGCTTGAGTATTCGAGAAAACTCGATCTAGCAATACGTGAGGATGAGCCTGATTGGGGTCCGATTGTCGACTCGATTCCCCGGCCGTATCCGCACGTTCGTGTGCTGTCGCTCGCTTACGACATCGGGGCAATCATGGATTGCCTCCGGACCGGCGCCACGCCCGGCCCAGAGGTGGAGCGCCCGTCGTTCGTCGTCACCCGGCCGTATGGTTCGCGGGTCGAGACCCTTCGGGTTAGCCCATTGTTGGCGTACTTTCTGGTTGCAGCGGACGGAAAACGGTCGGTGTCGGACATCGCCGACGCACTACCGGCCGATCTGTACCCAGCATCGTTGGAGCGCGCGCAGGTGTCGACGCTTGGTCTGAAGCAGCTCGATCGGGCTGGCCTACTCGCGCTCACATCGTCCGCCTCATTGCGAGACTCGCGACGCATGTCCGCGAGGCGCTCCTACGCAGGGCATTAGGGCCTTCCGATCAGACAACGCACGCGAGTTAACCAGCTAGCCGCGTGAAAGCCGAGCGAGCACCTCGGTGGTGCCGATCGCGACCAAATGCTGGCGAGCCCTCGATCCACCAACGTAGAGCAGCCGGTCGAGCATCTTCGAGTCGTCGCTGCTGAGCTCGACGAGGATGATCACCGGCCGCTCGAGGCCTTTGAAGCGGCGGATCGTGTCGAACAGGATCATGTCCGACGGGAGCTCGGGCACGTCCCGGGACGCCACGCCGAGGCTGCGACCTGCATCGTCGACCGCGGGGTTGCCGAGGACCTCGTTGCCGAACTGGCGGCCGGGCACGTGCCGAAACGGGCGAATCCTCGAGCCGGCCCCGGTCAGGACCGCGATATCCCAGGGCTTGACGCCTTCGTTGACGCGCAGTCGATGGAGGACTTTCTGGAGGCGCCTTGATCGTCGCCTGGGGTCCATCGGCTTCGATCAGCTCTGGCGCGCGGCCGTCCCGGCGGAGTGCTTCGGCCGATAACCCCTCCCCCGCGAAGCGCTGGATCAGCGCATGGATCGGCTCCGCGTTCCGGCAGTTGATCGCGAGCGGATATTCGTTTAACCCGAGCCCCGGGACCGAGTCCTCGCGGAACAGTGCCTGGGCCGGATCGTGGAAGACGTACAGGACGTCCTGCCGGCCGTCGAACAGCAGCCCCTCGAGCGAGAGTAGCCAGCCGGGGTCGAAGTCCTGGCCCTCGTCCACCACGATGGCGTGGTAGCGCGGACCGAGCTTCGCGATCGCGTCGTCGAGCGCGCGCGGGAGCGTCTCGTCGAACCACGGCTGGCGCACCGGCGTCGGCCGCGGACCGAGGACGCCGGCCTCGCGACCGAGGTCCTCGCACAGCTGATGGAACGTGTTGACGTCGAGCATTCCCGTCTCGTCGGCGGTCTTGGCGACTTCGTCAGCAAGCATTCCGGCGAGCGGCGAGTTGAAGCACACAAGTAGCGTCCGGAAGCCCTCGCGAGCGAGCCGGCGCGCCTTCTCGGCGGCGATCAGTGTCTTGCCGGTGCCTGCGCCGCCGATGATCGACGCCCGGCGAATGCTCCGGAGCGTGTTCAGGAGGCTGAACTGCTCGGCGGTCAGCTTGACCACCTTCGACTCGCCCTCCGCGATCTCGTTGCGGAGCATCGGCGTGATCTCGAAGGGCGCGCTCATCGTGGCGACGAGGAGGTCGATCGCCACCTTGCCCGGCGGTTGGGTCTTCGACCCGCCGCTCCAGGCCTCGAATGCCCGGTCGACGAAGCTGCCGAGCTCGGCGCGACCCGCGTCGGTGTCGACGAAGGTCGACTGGTCGGCGATCAGGTCGGCATCAACATCGGGCCCGAGCAGGCCGAGCCGACCGCGCATCGTGTCCATCTCGACGTGCGGAAATGCGACCGCATGGCCCGAGATCGGGGTCAGACGCCCCGGCCAGCCCGGCAACTCCTGCAGCTTGTCGATCAGCGAATGGCGGCTGTCCGCCGCCTGCTCGAACGGGCTGCGCGGCAGCGGGTGCGGCCCAGCCCACCAACGACCGTCGGCGTCCCGCCGGATCTCGCCGGCCTTGACCTCGATCACCAGGATTCCCCGCTTGGGATCGCCGATCACGATGTCCGCCTCTCCCTCGCGAACGCGACCGTTTTCGCGGAGGAGCCAGCGAACGTGGGGAAGCAGCGCGACGCTCACCGGCAGTACCGCCCGAAGGCGATCGAACACCAGGCGTTCGGCGATCGCGCCACGCGCCTCGCGCGCAGATTCACGTGGCATTGAGCCCAGGATCCCCCGGTCCTCCATCGCCGAGATCGTACCCGCTGGGTACTGTGCCTTGTTCCTGCCACAATCGGACGGATGGGCAGACTCGACGCTCTTTTCGATCGGGCCTTGATGAGCGTCGTGACTCGGGCGTCGGGGCGATCGATCGGGATCGTCGCGGCCATCTCGTATGTCGGCATCGGTCTGATCTTGCCCGTGGGCCTTCAGTGGTCTGATCCCTGGCTGATCTCAGCGAACCTCGTCGGGACCTCCATTGCGGCCGGCTTGATCCTCGGTTGGCTTGGCGAGCGAATCCGGGCGGCGAACCGTCGCCACCTTGTCGAATGGACATCGAATCTTCGTTTGCTGACCGCCGAGGAGTTCGAGTGGCTTGTCGGCGAGGTGTTCCGGCGCGAAGGCTGGACGGTGGAGGAGACTGGACGCCAGGACGGTCCCGACGGGAACATCGACCTCGCGCTCACCCAGCTTGGTCGACGGATCATTGTTCAGTGCAAGCGGTGGCAGTCATGGCTCGTCGGCGTAGAGGAGGTCCGCGCATTCGCGGGCACCCTGATGCGCGAGGGGCTGGCGGGACCTGATGGGATCTTCGTGACCCTGTCGGACTTCACGCCACAAGCCCGGGAGGAGGCCAAACAGGTCGGTCTGTCGCTGATCGACAATGCCGATCTGCTCGCTCGGGTCGAGAAGGCCCGGAGAGTTGAGCCGTGCCCGATCTGTCAGTCACCTATGACGCTTGGCCACTCCGAGCGTGGTTGGTGGTTTCGATGTGTCACGAATGGTTGCCGCGGCAAGCGAGACCTCGGCGGCGATCCAGGCCTGGCGGTTGAGCTCCTGACCTCCCCCGCTTGACCTGCCACGATGCCGCGAGGATCCCCATAGCGCCCCGGATGCCCGTTCAAGCCGCCTAGCCCGCGGCCACTTTGGCATGCTCGAAGATCTCGACGGGCATGGGGCGTTCGAGCTCCCAGTCGACCTGCATTGGTCGATCTGACTTATGACCCACATGCCGGGCATACCCGAGACACAAATATGGGGTGGTCACATCCCGTTCGTCGCGACGATTTTCCCGGATGAAGAGGACGACTTGAGATCCACGAGCCACGTGGTTGATGTAGCGCTGCCCGGTCGGCGATGCGCTGGCAGTCCGCGACTGGGATTCCCAGTGGAATCTGGTCTGCGAGATCGGGTAGTCCTCATACCGAGTCGTCGCCGAGTAGTCGGATTCCGACTTGTTGAGGGTGACCAACAATATGTCGGTCCGATGAGCTTCGGACCACACGACGCCCTCACGGTTTTCGCGGAGCGACTCTCCGCCTACGAGGCCGTAGGCCGCCATTATTTCGTAGAGGTTGTAGGTCGCGTGGCTGTGAAGTGGAATGTCCCCGGCCCGATCGAGCGGCCGCGTGTATAGCCGAGTCCTCTCTCGAAGGACATCGAGGAGATCGATCAGCTCTTCCTTCATCCTCGGCGCGGCCCAAAGCTCCTCAAACACGGCCCTGAGCTGCGTCAGCGGACGCTGGCGCTGACCGAGAGCGGCAAAGAGCATCCACTGAAGTCGCTCCGTCCGAGAACCGGAGACAGCAGTCCCAGGCGGCTCCTCATTGCCGAGCCAGGTGCGCCAATGCGCATAGCGCTCCTCGTCGTCGATGTGGAGCATCTTTCCGAGGGCCTTGGCGTACATCTCCTCGGTTGCACTCGGGGCATCAGTAATCCGACGCGCCAGGCGCCGTGCCGCCGTGAACGTCGTCCCGACCGAGGGGTTGCTGTAGACGTCGAGTAGGTCGAACGAACTCGCAGCCAGGAACTCGGGCAGGGTCGTCGCCGCCGGCATTCCGCGAAGGTCTTCGACTATTGCCCGCCGCGTGGTCTTGATGCTCTGGCGCAGGTTGTCGAGAACGATCTTCTGGGCGATTTCATCAAGCCGGATCGCACAACCGGGAGGCATGAGCGGCATCCCGCCATCCAGGGCCCCCTCGACCTGCCTCTTCGTTCCGCCGAGCAAGGCTCGGAACTTCGTATCGAAGCGGTACTCAGCGTGAGCCTGGCCGATGAAATCGAGAACGGTCAGAACGCTCTTGCCTTCGGACCAACGGAGACCGCGGCCGAGCTGCTGGAGAAAGACCGTCGCGCTCTCAGTTGGACGCAGGAGCAGGATTGTGTCGACTTCAGGAATGTCGATCCCTTCGTTGAAGATGTCGACCGTGAAAATCGCTCGGATCTCGCCTCGGCGAAGCTGACGCACGGTCTCTGCCCGGACGGAGGCATCTGAGCTCCCGTCGAGCGCAACAGATGGCATGCCGGCCGCGGTGAACTGCTGCGCCATGAAACGGGCATGGCTGATGCCGACGCAGAACCCTAGCGCTCGCATCTTGGATGGGTCGACCACCCATTCACGGACCGAGTCGATGATCCGGGTAGCCCGAATATGGTCTCCGGTCAGGATGCCTTCCAGCTCGGCCGCGACATAGCGTCCCCGCTCAAATCCAACGCCACGGAGGTCCGTGCCGTCGCCGACACCGAGGTAGTGGAATGGGCAGAGCAGGCCGTCCTCCAGAGCCTCCCAGAGCCGCATTTCCGAGGCGATTCGGTCATCGAACCAGTGCAGGATTTCGCGCCCATCTGATCGCTCGGGCGTCGCCGTGAGGCCCAGCAGAACGCGCGGTTTGAGGCGTTCGAGGAGACGCCGGTACGTGTCCGCCTCGGCGTGGTGGAACTCGTCGATGATCACCACATCGAACCGCGGTGGGATCCAGCTCGTCGACGGCTCGACTCGACGATTGAATCGAGGCGAAGACGTGATCCCAGTGCTTCGGTCGTTCGGACGCGACGAATCGTTCGCCAAAGTCGGGCTCGTGCAGGACCGCGCGGAACACCTCCTGACTTTGCTGGAGGATCTCGTTTCGATGGGCAACGAAGAGGAGCCGCTCATAGCCCTGGGCTCGGAGCCTTTGGAAGTCGAACGCGGAGATCCATGTCTTCCCAGTTCCTGTCGGCGCCACGACAAGGTTCCGGAAGTGACCACGGTCACGTTCGGCGCTCAACGCTTCAAGGATCTCGACCTGGAATGGTTTCGGCGCCAAATCGACTGACAGCCGGAACGGGGCTTGGAGCGTCGCAGGCCCATTCTCGGCGTCGAGCGCAGCCTGGAGCCGTTCGCCATCGACACGCGGGTCGTAGGACTCGAACTCCGGCTCGTTCCAATACTGCTCGAAGGTCGCGTCGATCCGCTCGATGATCGTGGGGTTGTCTACAGACGTCGCTCGAACATTCCACTCGAGACCGTCAAGAAGCGCGGAGGCGGTGAGATTCGACGACCCGACATATGCCGTCTGATACCCGGAATTGCGCCCGAACAGCCAGGCCTTGGCGTGCAGTCGTGTCCTCGAGGTCTCATAGGAAACTTTGACCCTGGCGCCCAGGCCGACAAGGTCGTCGAGCGCCCGTTTCTCGGTCGAACCTGTATAGACGCTGGCGATTACGCGCATCTGCCCGCCGCGGACAAGGAATTCTGCCAATTCCTTCCGAATGAGCCTAATGCCGGCGAATCGGACAAACGCACATAGAAGGTCGACCCGATCTGCGCTGGCAATTTCGAGAGCTACCTGGGTGCCAATCTGGAGCTCGCGATGCCCGTTGGTCAGGAGAACACTTTCGCGCAGTGAGATCCCGGGGCGTTGCGTCGGCTCATTGCTGCCCGAAGGACGCGGATCGGCGACTTCTAGAAGAAAGTCGGGCTCAGGCCCAAGTTCGTCGTCGGCTGAGTCGTTGAGCTCGCGAAGGAGCCGATTCGCGAGAGCGATCTGGACTTCTCGCCGGGCTGGCGTCGATGCCGGGATTTGAGAGATCCGGTCGAGCGCTCGATCATAGAGGTGCCTGGCTAGGACTCGTACAAGGGCCTGTTCATCAATCGCTTTGAGATCGACGATCTTGCCGGCTTTGCGAGCCAGCTCGATCCGAGATCTCAGTTCTCGAGTTACAAGGGCCTCGTAGATGCCCGCGTCCAGCCTCTCGGTCACTCGTGAGACCTCATCAGGCACAGAACCCGATCATCCGCTTCGCGGACCCCCACCACGACGCGGTGTCGCGGAACGGCAGCATCAGCACCCGCATGCCCGGTCCAACTAGAGACCGGGACGCGACGGTCCGGTTGCAGGGGGCTTGCCCAGAGTCACCCTGAGTGGGGTCGACTCAGGTCGACCATCTTCGCGTTCGACGGAGCCGCTCTCGCGGGCACGCTGATGCCTACGGGTTCGAGCCAAGTGCTCCATGGGTGCGCGTGCTCGCCGGACAAGCTCCTGGAGCTCCTTGTCGTCTCGGCGTGCCGCTAATTCGTCCATCAAGAGCAATGACCGTAAAGCGAATTCCGCCGCGTCGGCGGATTCACTCCTGTCTTGGAGGTCCGCCGCGAGACGCCGAAAATCCAGGTGTGTCTCTCGAAGTTCGGCGCCCAATGCGTCGACGATACCTACGAGTTCGACGACCGTCCTCTCAACGGTATTGCCGGACTTCAGGCTCTTGACATCGACCGCAGTAGCGATCGGGGAATTGAAATTCCCCTGTAGGGCTTGCCCAAGCTGAGCGACAAGCTCTCTTCTGCAGGCGGCCGCGCTTCTTAGGTCGTTGTGCCTGAAAAACACGGTCCTCATTTGCACGATATCGAAGGGCAGCTTTTCCCCATCCTCCGCAATCAGGACAATCGGTAGTCGGGCTGTGTGCCGAACCGCCAACTCGTAGTAGACGTTGGCGTTCTGGCCGGTCAGGTCCGCCACGGCCGCCTTAGCAGACAGAAGATGATCATCACTTCCAGCGTGATCTGCCCAGGTTTCGCGGTGCGATCTGCCCTCAGTGCGCGGAGGCCAAGTTCGGCTGCCGCTGGCTCGATGATGAATTCGAGGACGCCGTCGGACCGATTGCGTTCTTCACTGCCTTCGGCGCCGATCGGGGCGACGAAAAAACACTCCTCATCGAACGGTGGGTTGTCTACCACGGGTGGTCCCCCCAGTTGCAAACCTGACAAGCGGCGATGGCCCAGCCCGATGGGCACCCGTAGGGTACATCGTGCACTCGATCGAACAATTGCCAATCGGGACCGGGCGACGTCAAGGTCCTAGTGGAAGGCAGCGCCGATGATGTTCCGGTACGGACGCATCAGGAGCTGCCGCCCAGCCACGTGGCAGCAGTGGTCACAAGCCATGGGATTCGGCTACGCTCCGTGCGTGATCTGCCCGAACTGCGGAACCGAGAACAAGCCCGGGCGCAAGTTCTGTGCTCGCTGCGCGTCGCCTCTCGGGCTTGCCTGCCCGAATTGCGGCGCCGCCTACGACCCCGGTGACCTCTTCTGCGGTGAGTGCGCCTCGCCGCTGACCACCGGCACCGCCTCGGCCGCCGCCGTCGAAGCGGCCGCAATGAGCCTGGACGACACCGCCCGGGCCCCCGTCGCCGAACGGCGCCTCGTTAGCGTTCTGTTCGCCGACCTCGTCGGGTTCACCACGATCGCCGAGGGCCACGACGCCGAGGACACCCGCGAGCTCCTGAACCGCTACTTCGAGCTCGCCCGCGAGGTGATCGGCCGGTACGGGGGCACCGTCGAGAAGTTCATCGGCGATGCCGTGATGGCGGTCTGGGGCGCCCCGGTCGCCCGCGAGGACGACGCCGAGCGCGCGGTCCGGGCGGGCCTCGAGCTCGTCGACGCGGTCCAGACCCTGGGCCCGCAGATCCAGGCCCGGGCCGGCGTCCTCACTGGCGAGGCCGCCGTCACGCTCGGCGCCACGAACCAGGGCATGGTCGCCGGCGACCTCGTCAACACGGCGAGCCGCCTCCAGAGCGTCGCCCAGCCGGGCACGGTCCTCGTCGGCGAGGCAACCCAACGCGCCGCGAGCAAGGCGATCGCCTTCGAGAAGGCCGGCGAGCAGCACCTCAAGGGCAAGCAGGCGCCGGTCGAGGCCTGGCGCGCGCTGCGGGTCGTCGCCGAGGTCGGCGGCCGCAACAAGCGCGACACGCTCGAGGCCCCGTTCGTCGGCCGCGACGAGGAGATGCGCCTGCTCAAAGACCTGTATCACGCCACGACCCGCGAGGGCCGCGCCCGCCTGATCTCGGTGATCGGCCCGGCCGGCTTCGGCAAGACCCGGCTCGCCTGGGAGTTCCTGAAGTACGTCGACGGCCTGGCCGACCTGCTCTGGTGGCACGAGGGCCGCAGCCCGGCGTACGGCGACGGAATCAGCTTCTGGGCCCTTGGCGAGATGATCCGCGCCCGCTGCGGCCTGCGCGAGACCGACGACGAGGCCACGACCCGCGAAAAGGTCGCCGCGAAGGTCCGCGAGGTCGTCAAGGACGAGCAGGAACGGAGCTGGATCGAGCCGGCCCTCCTCGCCCTGCTCGGCGTCGAGACCGGCGTCGCGCCGGAGCAGCTCGTCGGCGCCTGGCGGACGTTCTTCGAGCGCCTCGCGGCGACGGCGCCGGTGGTCCTGGTCTTCGAGGACTTCCACAACGCGGACTCGGGCCTGATCGACTTCGTCGACCACATCCTCGAGTGGTCGCGGGCCTACCCGATCTACGTGGTCACCCTCGCCCGGCCGGAGCTCCTCGAGCGGCGGACCGACTGGGGCGCGGGCAAGCGCAACTTCACCTCGATCTACCTCGAGCCGCTGCCCGAGGCCGCGATGCGCGAGATGCTCGCCGGCCTGGTGCCCGGGCCTGCCCGAGGCCGCGGTCAAGGCGATCATCGCCCGGGCCGACGGGATCCCGCTCTACGCGGTCGAGACGATCCGGATGCTCCTGGCCGAGGGCAAGCTGGCGCTCAAGGATGACGTCTACGTCCCGGTCGGCGACCTGACCTCCCTCGCCGTGCCCGAGACGCTGACCGCCCTGATCGCCGCCCGGCTCGATGGCCTCCCGCCGGAAGACCGTGCCCTGATCCTCGACGCGGCGGTCCTCGGCCAGAGCTTCACCCCTTCGGGCCTCGCCGCCGTCAGCGGCCAGGACGAGACCGCGATCAAGCCCCGGATGCAGGCCCTGGTCAAGCGCGAGCTGCTCACCGTCGGCAGCGATCCACGCTCGCCCGAGCGCGGGCAATATGCCTTCGTCCAGGCCCTGATCCGCGAGGTCGCCTACGGGATGCTGGCCAAGCGCGATCGCAAGACGCGCCACCTGGCCGCGGCCCGCTACTTCGAGTCGCTCGGATCGGACGAGCTCGCCGGAGCCCTTGCCGGCCACTACCTCGCCGCCCATCAGAACGCGCCCGAGGGCCCGGAGGCCGACGCGCTCGCCGGCCAGGCCCGGATCGCGCTCCGGAGCGCCGCTGACCGGGCGATCGCGCTCGGGTCCCAGGCCCAGGCCGTCAGCTTCCTCGACCAGGCGATCAAGGTGACGCCCGACGAGGCCGACCAGGCAGGGCTCCGCCTCGCCGCGGCCGGGAGCTCCGAAGCTGCCGCCCAGTTCGATGCGGCCGCCGCGTATTTCGTCGATGTCGAGTCGTGGGCGCGGGCGAACAACGCCTGGTCGATGCTGGCCGACGCGCTGGTCGGGCGCTCACGGATCCTGGTCAACGGGACGTTCAACGAACCTGCGATCGCCCTCCTGACGAAGGCGATCGACGAGGTCCGCGAGCACGTCGGGGACCGCGAGCTTGGGGCGCTCCACGCCGAGCTGGCCCGGGCGTATTCGCTCCACGGCGAGCCTGGGCCCGGTCGTGAAGCGGCCGATGCTGCCCTCGAATACGCCGGCCGGGCCCGGGATGCGATCGTGATCGCCAATGCCCTGATCTCGAAATCGACCTGCCTCGCCAACGACAATCGCTGGTACGAGGCGGTGGCGCTGCTGCGCGGCGCCCTGGACCTGGCCGAACGGCGCGGGTTGACCGGGACCAACCTGCGCGCCCGCAACAACCTGGCCGGGTTCGTGGCCGCCGACGATCCGACCGAGGCCCGCCAGCTGCTCGAGGACGGGATCGCCCTGGCCCGTCGGTTCGGCGAAGGTGGTTGGGAGTTTGCCCTCTCCCGGTTCCTGGTCGTCGTGAAGTTCGGCCTTGGCGAGTGGGACGGCGCGCTGGCCAACATCGATGCCGTCGAGCCGCGAGACCCTCCGGACGACATGATCGCCGGCTACGAGATCATGCGCGGCCAGATCCTGGCGGCCAGGGGTGACTTCGACGGAACCCGGGCCGCCTACGCCGAGGCCATTCGAACCACCGCCGGCAGCTCGAATCCCACGACCGTGTCCTACGTTGCCGACATGGCCCCCGCCTGGCTAGCGTTCTGCGAAGGCCGCCACGCCGATGCCTACGCCGGCGCCATCGCGGCTGCGGCCGCTTCGTGGGAAACGATCGACGACAGTGGCGGGCTCGCCGCCCGAGCCGCGGCGCTCCTCGGCGATATCGACGGGATCCGAACCGCGATCAGGCTGGTCTCGGAGGGCATGGGGCCTTCGCTGCGCCTGGATTCCCTGCTCTCCGAGCTCGACGCCTGCAGGCTCGCGATGGAGGGCCAGCCGGCCGAGGCGGCGCTCCTGTTCACGAGCTCGGCCGCGATCAACCGCCGGATCGGCTACACGCTTGACCTCGGCATCGCAGCCATCGTTCGGGCCACGCTGATCCAGCCTCCAGACACCGGCACCCTGGCCGCGATTGACGAGGCCCGCGAGATCTTCATCCGGATCGGGGCCGTCGCGCTGCTCAAGCTCCTCGACGACGCCGTGGCGGGCGCGAGCGCCGGCTCCGCCCTCGCTCGATCACCGCGAGCCTCGACCGCGGGGTCCTCCTCGATCGAGAGCCCTGCCCCGACCTGACTCGAGGTTTGGTGCGCCTCCTCTGCGCGCGTTCGCCCCAGGAGAACAAACGGGGGCCAAGAGGACCCCGAGGGGTGCGGGTCCCGATCAGACCGACGAAACGTCCGCCGGACGCGAACAAAAAGCCCAAGGCCAGGCGAGTTGACCCTCTTCGGGGCTCACGATGCCGTCGATTCCCTCGTTCTGTTCGCTGGTGGCGACGTCGCAGGGTCGCCCCGTGCCATGCTCGCCCCAGCCCACTCTTGACCGGCGGCGTCGGTCACCCCGGCGCGGCCAACAGCTGGCGGATCACCTGCTCCGACCCGGCGTAGTCGCCCTCGCCGAAGTGGGTGTGGCGGATCTGGCCGTCCTTGTCGATGAAGTAGAACGCCGGCCAGAAGTTGTTGGCGTAGGCATTCCAGGTCGCAAAGCTGGGATCGAATGCGACCGGATAGTGCAGCCCGGCCTGCGCGACGGCCTGCCGGACATTGCCCAGGTCACGCTCGAACGAAAGCTCCGGCGTGTGGACCCCGACCACGACCAGCCCGGCCGGGCCGTAGCGATCGGACCAGGCCGTGACATACGGCTGGACGTGCTGGCAGTTGATGCAGGCGAAGGTCCAGAACTCGACCAGTACTACCTTGCCGCGCAAGGCGGACATCGTCAGGCCGGGCGAGTTGATCCAGGCCGTGATCCCCTTGAAGTCGGGCGCCGGGCCCCGGTCCTCGAGGGTCACGTTGGCCGGCAGCGAGCCGGCCAGGGGCGCAGGCAGGGGCGCAGGCAGCCCGCCCTGGGCGCCGCCTGGCGCCCCGGCCGAAGGTCCGGCGCCAGGGTTCGCAGGTTGGTTCACCGCTCGTTCCTCCATGGCTGCGAGACCGTCCTGGACGGCCGGCTGGTCCTCGACCGAGGTAAGGGCGCCCGTCCAGTCCGCCGGCAGGAAGCCGACCACGCCGTTCTCGACGGTCAAGTCGAGGCCGCTCACGACGAGCAGCGCACTGAGGAGCATCGCGACCCCGAACGAGCGCTGGACTCGACCGCCCCTCGAGATCGCTCCCAGCCGGCGTGTGGCGCGCTGCCCCCAGCCGGCGATCAGCCCCAGCGGGACCGCGGCACCCGCGACGTACACGAGCGCGATCGCGACCGTCTCGAGCGTCGGTCCGCGACTGGCGGCGACGGCGATCACCGCCGCCATGATCGGCCCGACGCACGGTGCCCAGATCAGGCCGATCGCGCCGCCCAGGACCAGGCCGCCGGCGAGGCCGCTGCCTGGTGATCTTCCGGCGAGGCGAGACCCGAGGTCCGCCAATGGCGTCGCCGCACGCTCAAGCCACCGACCGATGCGAGGCAACGCCAAGCCCAGCCCGACCGCGCCGAGGACGATCGCGGCCGCCGGCCGGAGGGTGGCGGTGGTCAGCCCGACGGCCGCGAGGACCGATGCCAGCAGCACCGTGACGCTGACGAACGTGAGCCCGAACCCGAGGAGCAGGCCGGCCAGCCGCCGGCGGCCGTCCGCGGCGGCCGCGCCCAGGATCAACGGGACGACAGGCAGGGTGCACGGAGCCAGGATCGTGAGGATCCCGGCGACGAACGCGAACCCGAGGATGACGACCATCCTATGGCGCCGACGGCGAGGGGCTCTCCTCCATCATCCCGCTCGCGGCTGGGCTCGGGCTCTCCTCCATCATCCCGCTCGCGGCTGGGCTCGGGCTCTCCTCCATCATCCCGCTCGCGGCCGGGCTCGGGCTCTCCTCCATCATGCCGCTGGGTGCTGGACTGTTCGCCGGGGCGGACGTCGCCCCCGCGGGGGTCGTGCAGGCGGCGGCACCGACCGCCGCGATCACTGCGAGTGGCAGCAGCCATCGACGGCTGGACAGGTTGAAACGACGCATCCTGGCATCTCTCGCTACGGAGGCTGTACGCCGCTCACCTTCGCCGCTGGAGATGACGGGGGAATGACGATTCGATGACAACTCCGTGGCCGAATCGCGACGGGGCGACGCCGATACGTGAGTGGGATATCCGCCGGAACGGCGTGCGCCGGCCACGTACCATCAAGCCATGAGGCAGCGATGACCGAGGAGCGCCGGCTCGTCACGATCCTGTTCGCCGACGTGGCCGGCTCGACCGCGCTCGGCGAGGAGCTCGATCCCGAGGACCTGCGCGCCCTGCTGACCCGCTACTACGCGATCGCCAGCGAGGTGATCGGCGACTACGGCGGGACGGTCGAGAAGTTCATCGGCGACGCGGTGATGGCGGTCTTCGGCCTGCCGGTGGCCCATGGCGACGACGCCGAGCGGGCGATCGGCGCCGCGCTCGACCTCAGGGATCGCGTCCGCGACGACCCGCGCCTGAAGGAGCGCCTGCCGATCCGGCTCGGCGTCGCCAGCGGCGAGGTCGTGGCCCGCCGCGACGCCTCGGCCGGCGAGGACTTCCTGATCACCGGCGATGCGGTCAACACCGCTGCCCGCCTCCAGCAGCAGGCCGAGCCGTGGGCGATCCTCGTCGCCGAGCGCAGCTCGCAATCGGCGAGCGGCTTCGTGTACGGACCGCCGGCCCGCCTCGAGGCGAAGGGCAAGGCCCTGCCGATCCCGGCCCGGGCGCTCGTCGGGCGGGCAACGCGATCCCGGCGGCAGCTGCCGATGATCGGCCGCGACGCCGACCTGATGCAGCTCGAGCTCGTCGCCCGGCGGGTCTTCACCGAGCGACGGCCGTTCCTGGTCAGCATCGTGGCCCCGGCCGGGACCGGCAAGACCCGCCTCGTCGAGGCGCTTCTCGACCGGCTGCCCGAGATCAGCGGGGGCGGCACCGTGGCGACCGCCCAGTGCCTGCCCTACGGCCAGCGCCTCAGCTACTGGCCGCTGCGATCGGTGCTCGGCACGCTTGTCGGGATCGATGACGACACCCCGCCCGACGAGGCCCGCCGGATGACCGCGGACTGGCTCCGCGAGCGCGGCGTCGAGGATGCGCCGGCGATCGCCGACGCGCTCCTGGCCACGATCGGCACGATCGACCTGGAGGTCACCGATCGGGGCGCCCTGTTCAACGCCTGGCGGACGGCGATCGAAGCCGCCGCCACGGAGGGTCCGCTGACCGTCGTCCTGGAGGACCTCCACTGGTCGAGCGATTCGCTCCTCGACCTGCTCGACTCGCTCGTCCAGCCGCGACCCGACCTGCCGATCCTGATCGTGGCGATCGCCCGGCCCGAGCTGCTCGATCGGCGGGCCTCGTGGAGCGGCGGCCGGCGCAACGCCCTGTCGCTGTCGCTCGAGCCGCTGCCCGACGTGGACGTCGCCACGCTGGTCGAGCACCTCGTCGAGGGGATCGCCCCGGACGTGGTCGAGGCGGTCGTCGAGCGGGCCGATGGCAACCCGTTCTACGCCGGCGAGATCGTCCGGGCCCTGGTCGAGCAGGTCGGCCCGAGCCTCGAGCCGGGCCTGGTCCAGGACGCGCTTCGGCGCCTGCCGGACACGGTCCAGGCCACGGTCCTGGCCCGCCTCGACCTGCTCTCGGCGGCCGAGCGGCGGATGCTCCAGGTCGGCTCGATCTTCGGCCGCGGCTTTGCCCTGGCCGGGATCACGGCCCTCGATCCGGCCCTGGCGGCCGACGCCGAACGGGTCCTCGAGGATCTCCTCGAGCGCGACCTCGTCCGCCAGTCGGGCGCGCACGAGGTCAGCTTCCGGCACATCCTGATCCGCGAGGTCGCCTACGGGATGCTCCCGCGGGCCGAGCGGGCTCACCTCCACCACGCGGCGGCGGACTGGCTGGCGTCGCGCGCTGGCGGCCAGGGCGATGCCTTCGCCGAGCTGATCGCCGTCCATGCCCGCGAAGCCGCGTCCCTGGCCACGGCTCTCGACCTCGACGACGCGCCGGAGCTGCGCCGCGAGGCCGTGATCCGGCTCGAGGCCGCGGCAACGGCCGCGGAGGCGGCCGCGGCCAACGTCGAGGCGCTCCGTCACCTGCGAGCGGCGATCGAGCTCGCCACGCCGGATCGCCATCTCGACCTGTACGAGCGGCTCGGCAACACGTTCGTCCACGGCGACATCAGCATCGAGGCGATGACGATCGCCCTCCGTCTGGCCCGTTCGACCAACGCGCCGCCCAATCGGGTCCTGGGGATCCTCAACACGATCCTGACCTTCCATACCCGCTGGCAGGGATCCGTCGCCGGGCGGCCGAGCGAGGCCGAGCTGGCCGCGATGTTCGAGGAGGGTCGCAGCCTCCTGCCCCAGGTCACCGACGAGGTGGCGATCGCCGGGTTTCGGATCGCCGAGGCCTTCCTGCCGTTCTGGATCAATGCCGGTGGCCGCGTGCCGACCGAGGCCGAGATGGCCGCGGCGGACGCGAGCGCCCAGGAAGGCCTGGAACTCGCCTCGCGCCACGGCGAGAAGAACCTGCAGAGCGCCGCCCTCGACGGGATCGGCGGCAACGCCCAGCAACGGGGCGACTATGCCTTGATGACCAGCACGGCCCGACGCCGGCTGGCACTGGGCGATCGGGCTCGACCTGAGCGAGCGGATCGACGCGGCGTGCATGGTCGTCTGGGCCGCCGACACGACCGGGGACCTGGAGCTGGCCGCGACCACCTGCGAGACGACGTTCCCCCAGCTCCAGCCGGGACAGGCCTCGAACTGGGCCCTCCACCTGTCGGCGTGGTGGACCCTGACCGCCACGCTTCAGGGCAACTGGGGCGAGGTCGATCGGATCGCCTCCCGCGCTCACGCCCTGTGGCAGCTCCTCGATCGGGTCGCAGCGGGCTATGCGACCCGAGGCTTCATCGCGGCGTTCCAGGTGGCCCGCGCCAAGGGCGACGAGGCGGGCATGACCCGCTGGGGCGAGACGATTGCCGAGATCGATGGAGCCTTCCACGACTCCTCCCGGGCCGACACGCATCGAGCGATCGTGAAGGGCGACCCGGCGGCCGTTGCCGCGTTGCTGGCCTCGAGCGACACCGGCGCCGTCGGCTATGAGACGACCGAGCGAGCCTTGTCATTCGTTTCGGACCGCGGATTCGTCCTGCCCGACCAGACGCTCACGACGGTCGCCGCCGCGATCCTGCCCGAGGCCAGGCTCGTCAAGGCCCAGCTCGACCGGTCTCGGGGCCTGGCCCACGGCGATGCCTCGGCCCTACGGGCCGCCCTCGAGTTCTTCGAAGGCGCCGGGGCGCGTCCGGCGACCGCCCGGGTGCGGGTCGAGCTCGGCCGGCTGACCGGCGATCAGGCCCTCGTGGACGCCGGGCTGCGCGGCCTGCTCGAGATCGGCGACATCGAGCAGCACGACCGCTATTCGACCTCCCGCAAGGCCTGAGGCCTCGCCGGCTACATCCGCGAGACGATCAGCCTTTCCGACGCCCTTTCCGACGCCCTTTCCAGACGCCTCTCCCGGGGCCGACAGCCACATCTTGATGCTATGATGTATCGATGACAAAGGTTCGCACGACCCTGACGATTGACCCGGGGGTGCTGCGCGCGGTCAAGGTGCGGGCGGCACGGCTCGGCAAGGGCGACAGTGACGTGATCGAGGAGGCGCTTCGGCGAGATCTCGGCCTCGACCTGCTCGACCGCCTCTGGGCGACGAACGACCTCGACGAGGACGAGGCGCTCGCGCTCGCCAACGAGGCCCAGCACCAGACCCGCGGCTGACGCACCCGTGCGCGCCGTGCTCGACGCCAATGTCTTGATCTCGGCGGTCATCTCACCACGAGGCAGCCCGGCTCAGCTCCTCCTGGCGTGGCAGGCCGGCGCGTTCGACCTGGTCGTCTCGCCCCTCCTCCTCGCCGAGGTCCGGCGGGCCCTGGCGTACCCGAAGCTTGCGCGCCTGGTCCCGGCGGCTGACGCCGAAGCGTTCGTGGACTGGCTTGGGCGCTCGGCGGATCTCGCGGCCGACCCCGTCGAGCCACCGCCCATCCGCTCCAGCGACCCCAACGACGATTACCTCATCGCGCTGGCTGCCGCGGAGCATGCCCTGCTGGTCTCGGGCGACGTCCACCTCACGTCGCTGGCCAAGCGGGTGCCGGTGCGGACCCCTGCGGAGTTCCTGTCCGAACTGGCCGATTAGAGAGCGCGTCCGGGTCGTCCCGGGGGAATCGTGCCGCCGGAGAGGATATCCAGTAGATATCCTCGGCCGCCAACCGAAATCGACGGGGCCTCGTGCCGCCGCAACCGAGCTGCGATCTCGCTGCGATCGGTTTGCGATCGGCCGATGCGACGCTCCGCCTCGTTCATCCACTCGGAGCGAGGTCGGACGTGTCCATGCATCTGCTCGATCGGGGTCGGTCGATCGCCCTGCTCGTGGTCATTCTCAGCGTCGCTGCCTGCTCGGGCTCCGCAACGACCGCCCCGGCCGGCGCAGGCGGAAGCCAGGCCGCCCCGGCCGGAGGAGGCTCGGCGCCAGCAGGCAATGGCAGCTCGGCCGCGGCCTCCGCTCCGGCCGGCGGTGGTGGCTCCGCGCCGGCCGGCAACACCGGCTCCGACGCGAGGTACTGCGCCGCTCTGAAGGTCGCCGACGCCCAGGCCCTCATCAAGCCGACGATCTCGGCCGCCCAGACCGGCGGACCCGAGTCGTGCGCGTTCGTCTTGCCCGGGGAACCGATCAACGGCGACAACATGACCGTGACGGTCTTCCCCGGCGACACCGACAAGAGCTTCTACAACGACCAGGCCACCGGCATGGCGTCCGGCCCGCAGAACCCGCTCCCCGGCGTCGGCGATGTCGCGGTCTGGGAGCAGCCCGTCGCCGGCGCGACACCGTTCGTCGTTGCTCACAAGGGCTCGCTGACGTGCGTCGTCCTGCCCCCGGCGGACGCCACTCCGCTGACCATCGAGAAGACCGGCAGCGGCCCGATCTTCCAGGTCAGCGATGCCGCGGCGGCGGCCTATGCCGCCAAGGAAGCCGTCCTGTGCACAGACATGTTTTCGGTCGGGAGCTGATCCGATGAGAGCCACCCGCGCCGCGGCCGTGCTCGCGATCGCCCTGCTGGTCTGGGGCTGCGCGGCAAGCCCGTCGACGCCGGCCGCGGCCAGCCCTGGTTTGGGCACCAGCCGGACGGTCGCTGCCCGGCTGGCCCCGAACGGCGCCACGGCGCCGATCGATGACGCCGCCTGGGCCCTCGCCGACCGCCTCACCGCCGCGAGCTACACGGCAGACAACACCTCGGCGATGGTCGCCGCCCTGGCCCGGGCCGGAATCGCAACGTACAGCGATCCGTCGAGCGTGACCCCAGAAGCGCCGCTCACGGCGGCGGCGAGCCCGTTGCAGCTGCTCGACTTCCAGACCCATGCCCTGGCGGTGGGCATCTGGACCGGTGCGACCTGGTCCGGGGCCGAGCTCGACAGGGTGGTGCCGGTGCCCGCCGGCAATACGACCATCGCCTCCGCCTCGGTCCTCCTGGCCAGCTATGTCGCGGCTGTGGACTCGCCCGGCGCCGCCCTGGCCCGAGCCGTGATGGCCGGCCAGGACCTCCTCGATCCGCCAACGGTCCGCTTCCCGGCCCTGGTCCTGGTCCTCTTCGCGTCCGACCTGGGAACGGCCGGCGGCCAGGTCGCGGCGCCGTCGCCATCCCCGTCGGCTGCGGCCCTCGACACATCACGCGAGATCGCGTCGGTGGCCAACCCCGCTGACGGCCGGGGCTTCGTCCTGCCGGCGGATCCCGTCGGCGGGATCTGCTCGAATGCCGCGAACTGGCTCCAAAGCAAGATCGATGCCCTCTTCGATGCCCTGAAGCTGGCCGAGCCGAGCAACCCCTTCGGCAAGATCTTTGCCACGATCTGGAACTTCGCGGTCACCGTCCTCCAGAAGTTCGCCGAGGGCCTGATCACGACCGTCACCGGTGCGGTGCTGGACGGGATCCGGAGCATTGCCGCGACGATCTCCGGGGTAGCCGAGGAGATCGTCTCATTCCTGCCCTACGGGGTCGACGTCGAGGTCTCTGGCGGCTCCAACGCGGCGTTCAACGGAGCCGACTTCACCCTGGGCGACGGTCCCCTGCCCGGCGCCTACGTGGCCACGATCACGGCTGCCGACATCCCCAAGTGGCCGGCGATCCTCCAGGACTGCGCCAACGTGGCCAAGATCGCCCTGCCCGATTTCAGCTCGAAGAACGTCCCGATCACGTGGGGGCCGATCGCTATCGAGCCGGCCGGCGGGGCGCTTCTTGCCGGCAACAAACCGGGGCAGGTCGCGGACCAGACCGACAGCACCGGTGTTGCAACGTGGGCTTTCACCGTTAGCCCGGATCCGGGCAAGACCGGCGAGGATCGCACCCAGTCCGACGAGATGCCGGTGACCGCCCATCGGCCCGAGCTCGACAAGTTGCGGAATGCGCTGACCAATGCCTTGCTTGGGTTCGTGCCCCAGCTCCTGCGCAACTTTGTCAAGCAGGAGATCCTCCAACCCACCGTCGAGAAGCTCCAGGACAACGTCAACCCGATCCTTGACGCCCGCGGGACGGGCTACGCCTTCCTGCACTACCACGACCAGGCCACTCCGAAGCCGTCGAGCGCGGCGGCGAGTGACGGCACGGCCTCGTGCAGCGTTAGCCTGCCTGCCGGCACGTATTCCGGCACGTTCACGGGCGACACCACGACCATCGAGCCGCCGGGCCAGATCGACCTGGGCGAGTCGGGCGGTGAAAACAGCCATTCCACCGGGCCGCTGACCGTCATCGTCGCGCCGAACGGGACGCTGGGGGGGACCTTTCAGTGGACCACGATGGACCACATGGTCTTCCAGGGCCCGGCCGTGGGCACGATCGACAAGACCATCCAGCTCCAGGGGGCCGGGATCAGCGGCACGCTCTGCAACCTGACGATGACCTTCGCAAGCGAGGTCGAAACCACGTGCACGGCGACGGGCGAGCCCCAAAAGCTTGGCATGTGCGGGAGCGCCGGCAAGACCATCCCCTTGTCGGGACTCGTGCCGCCGCTGCCGCTGGGTGCCCCGACCTCGGTTGGCGGCGGGACCTTGACCTGGTCGTTCTCTCACGAGAATGGCGTCGATCTCGGCTTCGGCGGCCTGTCCGCAGAGCTTCAGACGACCTACACGGTGACGCTCAAGGGCCCGTAGGCCGGCTAGACGGGTTTGCGGGCCCTAGGCGAGCTTGCGCCAGGCCTCGTCGAACAGGCCGTTGAAGATCCGCGAGGTCGACGGGAAGGCGTGGATCGTGTCGGCCAGGACCTCGATCTTGACATGGGCCTTGATCGCCAGGACGCATTCGTGGATCGCCGCCGAGGCGTCGGGCGTGGCCATCGCCGCGCCGATCAGCTCGTGGGTCGCGCGATCGACGACGATCGTGACGTGGCCGAAGGTGGCCTCGACCGAGTAGCCCTTGGCCGTCGTCGGGAAATCTGCGACGCACTCGAACGCGTCCAGGCCGGCGGCCAGTCGCCTCGTCGAGGGTCACCCCGACCGAGGCCAGCTCGGGGTCGGTGTAGGTCGCCCGGGGCAGGGCCCGGTAGTCGGGCTTCACGTCGTCGCCGAGCGCCATCCGGACGGCGACCTGGCCCTGGTAGTGGGCCTGGTGGGTGTGGAGCTCGGGCCCGGCCGGGTCGCCGATCAGGTACAGGCCGTCCTGGATCCTCAGCCGACCGTCGTGGGGCAGGGCGTGGCGGTCCTTGATGTCGATCCCGACGGTCTCGAGGTGGAGCGGCTCGAGCGGGAAGGTCCGCCCGACCGCCAGCAGGATCGCGTGGCCGTGGGCCGTCGAGCCGTTGTCGAGCTGGATCACGTCGGCGCCGTCGGGCCCGATCCCGGCCTCGGCCTTGATTGCCCGGACGCCGAGCCGGACGTCGACGCCGTCGCGGATCAGGGCCAGCCTTGCGGCCTCCGAGTTGCGGGGATGGTCCGTGGGGATCAGCCGATTGCCGGACTGGACGACCGTCGTCGGGACGCCGAACCGGGCGTAGACCTCGGCCAGCTCGACGCCGGTCGGGCCACCGCCCAGGACGAGGAGGCTCTTGGGCAGCTCCCGGGCGCCGGTCGCGTCCTTGTTGGTCCAGGTGCGGACCGTCTCGATCCCCTCGATCGGCGGCATCTTCGTGCCCGAGCCGACGGCGATCAGCACGTTCGCAGCGGTCAGCTCGTGCCGCTTGTCGTCATGCGTGACGCTCACCTTGAGCGTGCCGCCGCTCCTGCCGTCGAGCGCGCCCGTACCCCGGTACGTCAGCGCGCCGGCGGCCTCGAGGCCCTTCACGTGGCCCGAGTCGTCGGGGTAGTCGCGCTTCTCGCGGTTGATCATGTAATCGCGCCGGGCCGAGGCGCGCGGCCAGTCGTAGTCGGCGCCCTCGGCATGCTCGGCCGCCGCGTGGAGGAGCGTCTTCGAGGGGATACAGCCCCAATGCGGGCACGACCCGCCGAACAGGTCCTCGTCGATCACGGCCACGCTCGCCCCGCGCGTCCGGGCCTCGTAGGCCGCCGCCTCGCCGCCCGGCCCGGCGCCGATGATGATGAAGTCGAAGTGATCCATGCCGGTCGCTCTCCAGTGGGCGGGTTTCGCGCGGGTCCGTTCCTGCCCATGATCGTCGCTCGGCCGTCCTCGCGCAGCCCTCGCGATGCGGCGCGTCAGGCGCCGCCCAGGTCGCCGATCAGGTAGCGCTCGATCGTCGGACCCGTCGCGGCGACGATGCGCTCCAGGTCCGCTGATGCCAACGGCTCGAGTCCGACGATGTAGCGGGCCATCGCCAACCCGATCAGGTGCGAGCCGACGAGCACCGCCCGGAAGTCCGGCTGGTCGGGCGCGATCGCGGCGACGAGCCGGAACAGGCCCTGCCGGCCGAGGAAGTCGCGCAGCAGGACCGCGGCGTCGGGCTCGGTCGTTGCCGAGCGGACCAGGCCGGTCAGGACCGGCCGAAGGCCTGGTTGCAGCCAGAGTCCCAGGAAGAAGCGCACGAGCCGATCGCCGATGCCACCCCGACCAGGCCCAAGGAGCTGGGCCTGGAGGAGCGCGCTGTCGAAGGGCAGGCTCATGACGGTCAGGAACAAGCGCTGCTTGGATCCGAAGTAGTGATGGATGAGCGCGGGATCGACGCCGGCTCGAAGGGCGATCCCGCGGATCGTCGCCCCGTCGAAGCCTTCCTCGCCGAACGCCTCGCGGGCACTCTCGGCGATCCGCTCGCGGGCCCCGCTCTCGCCGGGGCGGCGGCCGGAACGCGCCACGCCTAGGCGATCTCGCGGCGGATGGTCGCTCCGGCGAGGACGACGAACAGGATCGCCACGCCGGCCAGGTAGGCGATATCGAGCTGGAGACTGCCGTCGGCCAGCCCCGCGCCGCGGACCAGGACGGCCCGCAGGCCGTCGATCGCGTGGGTCATCGGCAGCAGGCCGGCGATCGGCCCGAGTGGATCCGGCAGGCTATTGACCGACCAGAGGAGGCCGCCGAGAAATGCCTGGGGGACGATCACGATCGGGATGAATTCGAGGACCTGGAGCTCAGTCCGGGCATAGGTCGACAGGAAGATCGCCAGGTTGACCGCCCCGATCGCGGTCAGGAACAAGACCAGGAAGGCGAGGAGCGGGCTGCCGGCGTTGGTGATGCCCAGGCCAACGGTGAAGCTGGCCAGCGGGCCGATCGCGGGCACGCTGACCACCGACAGGGTGAACAACAGGATCAGGACCACCTGGATCGTCGCGAAGAGGCCGAAGCCCAGGCTGTAGCCGACGACGATCTCGCTGCGCCGGACCGGCGTCGCGAGCAGCCGCTCCAAGGTGCCGCCCGTTCGCTCGCGCAGGAAGCTGATCCCGGTCAGGACGAACACGAAGAAGAAGCCGAAGAAGCCGATCAGCCCCGGCGCGAACGTGTCCAGGACGTCGGCCGTCGGCGAGCCGTAGATCGTGTCGTGCTCGATCGTCAGCGCCGCCCCGCCCTGGCTTGCTGCTCGCTGGAGCAGGCCGGCCACGACCTGGAGCCGGGCACCGTCATCGATGGGCGCCTCGCCGAGGGTGATCAGCTGGACCGAGGCCGCGCCGCCGGCCAGGCCGCTGGACAGATTGGCCGGCAGGACGATGACAACATCGGCCCGGCCGGCCTGGACCGCGGCCCGCCCGCTCGCCACGTCGGTCCCGGCGTCCACGACCGTCACGCCGGCCTGCGCCGCGGCCGCGCTTAACGCGGCTTCAACGGGCGCCTCGGCCGGGCCACCGAGGGCCACGATGCCCAGCCGCGTCGCGAGTGGCTTCTCGTCCCGGATCACGAAGCCGAGCAGGGCCAGCACCGCGATTGGCGCGACGAGGAGCAGGGCCAGCGAGCGGCGGTCGCGACGGATCTGCTGGATGACCCGGCGGGCGATCGCCGCCACACGCAACCTGCTCATTGGGCGTCGCCCTCGATCGTCACGCCGGACAGCTTGAGAAACGCCGATTCGAGGTCGGGCGAGCCGGCCTGCCGGCGGATCTCCGTGCCCGTGCCGGTCGTCAGCACCTTGCCGGCGCGGATCAGGACGAGCTCGTCGCAGCGGTCGCCCTCGTCCATCACGTGGCTCGACACGACCAGGGTCGTACCGGCCGTCGCGAGCCGGCGGAAGTGGTCCCAGAGCTGGTAGCGCAGGACGGGATCGACGCCCACGGTCGGCTCGTCGAGGAAGACGACGGCCGGCCGATGGACCAGGGCGCACGCCAGCGACAGGCGCCGGCGCATGCCACCCGACAGCTCCAGGATCGGGGTGTCGCGCCGGTCCCCGAGCTCGACGACGTCGAGCGTCTCGGCGATGGCCGCGTCATCGCGCTGGCCCGACATCGCGGCGAAGAACTTCAGGTTCTCCCAGACCGACAGCTCGGAGTACAGGCCGTCGCTCTGGGTCATGTAGCCGATCCGGGCGAGGAGCGGGCGGGATGGCATCCGGGTGCCGAGCACGGTCACCGTCCCGGACGTCGCCACGGCGAGCCCGGCCATCAGCCGGATCAGGGTCGTCTTGCCCGAGCCGTTCGGTCCGAGCAGGCCGTAGATCCGCCCGGCCGGGAACGACAGGTCGATCCCGTCGACGGCTCGGATCTCGCCGAAGGCCTTATGCAGGTCGTGGGTTTCGATCGCCGGCTCAACTGGCCCGGACGCACGCATTTCGATCGAATTCTACAACCGATGAATTCGTGCGACAACCTGACTCGGCGGATCGACGGCGGTCGTCCAACCGAGCTCGGCGTACGATGCTCCTGATGGATCGACCTCGCGTCACGGCTGGAACCGTGCCGCCGCCCGCCGTCCGGGCGATTCCGGGCCCTGGCCAGGAATCGGTCTGGGATTACCCCCGGCCGCCGCGGGTCGAGCCGGTGCCCGAGCGGATCCGGGTCGTGGTCGACGGCTACCCGCTGGCCGACTCCTCAGCGGCGCTGCGAGTCCTCGAGACGGCCGGCGCGCCGGTCTACTACGTGCCGCCGGCCGACGTCCGGATGGACCTCCTCGTGCCCTCGGCCCACCACACATTCTGCGAGTGGAAGGGCGAGGCTTCGTACTGGTCGATCGTGCTGCCCGACCGGACGATCCCGAACGCGTGCTGGGCCTACCCCCAGCCGATGGCCGGCTACGAGTCGATCCGCGATTACCTCGCCTTCTACGCCTGGCTCGTCGACGAGGCTTGGGTCGGCGACGAGCGGGCCACGCCCCAGCCCGGCCGCTTCTACGGCGGCTGGGTCACCTCGAAGGTCGTCGGCCCGTTCAAGGGCGAGCCGGGGACCCAGGGCTGGTAGCCCGGAGGCGACGGCTCGCACTGGCGTGATGGCGGGCCTTGACGACGAGCATCGCGGCATCGGCGCGCGCGATCAGGTCATCCGCGCTGTCGCCCGGGGCCAGGTTGGCAAAGCCGACGCTGATCCCGGCGCCACGGTCCTTCTCGATGCTCGCCGCGATCAGCTCGAAGCGCCGCTTGGCGTCGGCCAGGTCGGTCCCACCGAGGCCGCACACGAACTCGTCGCCGCCGTAGCGGACGACCGGGTCGAACGAGCGCAGCCTCGCCCGGATCGCGTCGGCAACGGTCTGGAGGACATGATCGCCGGCCCCGTGGCCCTGCGTGTCGTTCACGACCTTGAGCCCGTCGACATCGACGAACGCAAGCACGAAGTGGCCCCCGGACCGCCTGGCCCGGGCGATCTCGTGGGCGAGCGCCAAGCGACCCATCTCCCGGCGGTAGGCGCCGGTCAGCTCGTCGAGGTGAGCGGCGATGAGCTCCTCCTCGAGCCGGGTCCGTTCGCGAGCGGCATCGGCCCGGTCCTTGGCTGCCCGAGCACGATCGGCGGCCGCCCGCGCCCGATAGGTCTCGGCCCTCAGCCGAAGGTCGTCGAGCTGCTTCAGCAGGGATGCCCTTGCGTCGATCGAGACCAGCGCCTCCTCCATGGAACGGGTGTCGCGCGCCCGCGCCGCGTCATCCCGGGTCGAGGCGATCCGATCTCGATCAGTTGCGGTCACGTTGCGGGCATCGGCCGTGCTGCCCCGCATCAGCCGGTTCCAGTGGCGCTCGAACGTGCCCGTCGCCCGTTCGTTGCGGGACGTGATGTAGAGGCTCTCCGCCGCCTGGCCCTGGTGAGGGTGCGTGGCGTGGTCGCGGTCCGCAACCGCCTGATCCTGGTCCGAAACGCGCTGGTCCCGATCGGCCGCGGCTTGATCCGTGCCGGAGGCGGCCTCGTCGGCATCGGCCAGGGTCTGGTCGGTCTCGGCCGCCGACTGCTCAAGGTCGGCGATCGCAGCATCCCGGCGGAGCACAGCCCGGTGATCGCCAGCCGCGCGCTGCTTGACCTTCGAACCGGCTGCCGGCGGCCGTCTTCCGCTTGCTTGTACGACGCTCTTCAACGGTCCACCCCGGGGGTCGCTACACCCACCCTTGGTCGAGCTGCTCGGCGGCCCTCGCAAGGTTCAAGAAGCGTTGCACCCTGGCACCAACGCGTCATGACAATTCGTCATGTCGCCGTCCCTGACCCGGGGCCCGTACAATCCCGCCGATGACCAGCTCCCTGCCTGACGATCGCCTCGGGATCGGCGCCTACGTCACCACCTGGGGTCCGCCCGGCAAGCCCGGCCCGCGCTGGGCAGAGATGCGCGAGCTGGGGATCGGCCTGGAGCAGATCGGCGTCGACACGATCTGGGTCGCCGACGAACCTGGCTTCTGGGAGCCGTGGTCGATCCTGCCGGCGCTGGCTGAGGCAACCTCCCGGGTCGAGCTCGGGCCGCTCGTCCTGTGCGCCGGCTATCGCTCGCCGGCGCTGGTCGCCTCGATGGCCGAGTCGTTCGACGAGGTCAGCGGCGGCCGACTGATCCTGGGCCTCGGCGCCGGGGTCGGCCCGACCGATCACCGCTGGGCCCAGCTCGGCTACGACAGCCACAAGCACGTCGGCCGCTTCGTCGAGGCGGTCGAGATCACCGCCCGGCTCCTGCGCGAGGATGCGCCGCTCACCTTCGACGGCCAGTTCTTCCACCTGGCCGGAGCGAAGCCCAAGCCGCAGGGCCCGCGGCCGGGCGGGCCGCCGCTCTGGATCGCCGCCGGCCGGCCGAGGACGCTTGGTGTCGCCGCCCGCTGGGCCGATGCCGTCAACTGGAGCGAGAACCTGACCGGCGCCAATTCGGTCCGCGACGCGATGGCCGCGGTTGCCGAGGCCTGCGAGCTGGTTGGCCGCGACCCGACGACCCTGCCCCTGACCACCTGCGTCCGACTCGAGCTGGACAAGTCGGCCGCCGACACCCGCCCGGATTCACTGGCCGGCGACGATGTCGAGGTGATCGCCAAGCTCCAGGAGATGCGCGTCGCGGGCCTGCGTCACGTCACGTTCTTCACGGGCGATCCGGATGACACCGGCCCGTTCCCCTCGATGACGTCACGGGCCATCGACCAGCTCGCCCCGATCGTCGAGGCGTTGAAAGCCTAGGCCGGCTGAGCCACCAATGGCAGAGCGGCGTGGCCGAACATGCGGGCCGCGACGTCGGCGACGGTGCTGAGCGGGGTCGCCGGATCGGCTGGGAGGGCCGCACTGGTGTCGAGGGTCATCTCCCTGGTGTCCATGACGAGCGCCGCCTGGACCTGGCCCGCTCGCATCCGATTGATCGGCCGGAGGACAACCGACAGCAGGCGCATCGCGGGCCGCGGGAAGTGCGAGATACGGCCGGTCCGACCGGACGCCCGCTCCACCTCCTCGACGAGCTGATTCAGGGTCAGGTTGGCCGGGCCGACGGCATCGACGACGCGTCCGCGCATCGTCGGGTCGCTGATCGCCAGATCGACGAAGCGGGCCACATCGACCGCCGACACGAAGTTGATCAGGTTTTCGCCTCGACCGAAGACCAGCGTCTTGCCGGTCGCGAGGAGCGGTCCACCAATGATCCCGAGCCACGTCTCGAGGTAGGCCGAGGGTCGAATGATCGTCCAGCTGAGGCCGCTCGCCCGGACGGCCTCTTCGGCCGCGTGCTTGGCTCGGAACAGTGGGATGGGATGGACGGCGGATGCACCGCAGACCGAGAGCAGCACGTAGTGCTCGACACCGGCATCGGCTGCTGCCTTGGCCAGGGTTCGGTTGCCGTCCTGGTCCACTGCCACGACACCGCTCGGCGAGCCGAAGCCGGTGATCGCCGACACGACGACGCGGGCACCTTCGACGGCCCGGCGCGCGTCATCGACCCTGGTCACGTCGCCGGTCATGAGCTCGACGCCTGCGAGGCGCGCCGCAGCGCCATCCGGGTCGCGCGTCACGACGCGAACGGGCTCGCCCCGGCCGACGAGAAGCGGGACGAGGAGTGGCCCGAGGGTGCCGGAAGCGCCAATCACTGCGATCATCGGACCGAGCTCGCAGGCTCGATCGGCGCGCCGGCGCCCAGCGTCGCGGCAACGGCCCGTCCGACCGGCCCGCCATCGTCGACCACGGGTTCCATGTAGAACCGGGCCCAGCCGATGCTGCCATCCTCGATGCCCAGGATCGTCGTGCCCCGCATCAGGTGCGGCGCGCCATCCCGACGGGTTCCGCTCCACTCCCATTCCGCCCAGACCACATTGCCGTCGACAGCTTCTCGAATGAGCTCCGAGTGGAGGTCGGGCACGCCGCCGAGGATCTGGGCCCAATTGCGGCGAACCTGCTCGCTGCCCCGGAAGGTCCGCGCCGGGTGCGCCGGGATCTCACTGAGATAATCAGCCGCGAAACAGGCCACGACCGCGTCCAGGTCGTGCGCATTGGTCGCGAGCTGGAGTCGATGGACGACTGCACTGGCGTCGCTGACGGTTCCCGGTTCGGCGATCATGATCGTTGGGCTCCTTGGTGGTGACTTGGCTCGGTTGACTAGACTGTCCACTGATTGACTATACTGTGAGTATGCTCAACGACGAACCGGCTGTCAAGCGCAGGTATCGATCGCCCTTGCGTTCGGCCCAGGCCGGCCAAACCCGGCGGGCGATCATCGACGCAGCGACGCTCCTCTTCGTGCGCGACGGCTATGGCGCGACGTCGATCGAGGCCATCGCGGAGGAGGCGGGGGTCAGCCGGGCGACCGTGTTCACGGCCTGTGGCAGCAAGGCGGCCCTGCTCAAAACGGCGTATGACGTTGCGCTCGTCGGCGACGACGTTGACATTCCCCTGCCGCTCCGGCCGCAGTCGATCGCCATCCGCGCCGAGCCTGATCCGCGCCGCTATCTCGAACGGTATGCCGGGCTGATCGTCGAGCTCGGCGGTCGGGTCGCCGCGATCTACGAGGCAATCCGGGGAGCGGCGTCGGCCGATCCCGATCTTCGTCCCGTCTGGGACAAGATCCAGGGCGAGCGTCGGATCGGTGCGGCGCACGTCGTCGCAGACGCCGCGTCAAAGGGGACCCTCCGGCCCGGGCTCGACCCCGAGGCAGCCGCCGACCTCGTCTGGGTCCTGGTCGATCCTGGCCTGTTTCATATGCTCGTCAAGATCCGGGGCTGGTCACCCGAGCGCTACACCAAGTGGCTTGGCGCGGCACTCCGGCACGAGCTCCTCGAACCGGCCGATTAAGCCCGTGGCGCCTCGAGCGGGCGCGGGTCAGGCTTCGGCGCAAGAGGCGGCGCCGCCGTTGGTACGGGGCCGGAGGCGAGTGCTGCGTCGAGGATCTCCAGCCAGAACCGCGCCTTGATTCGCTCGAGGATCGGCCGGGCCTCCGCGGCCGCCTCGCGAGCAGCCGGATGATCCGGCCCCAGGACGACGACCATGTCGAGTTGGTAGGACGCCAGCAGGTACGTAGCGCCCATCGTACGGAAGCCCGCGAACGCTTGGCGAAAGCCGTTGACCGCCTCGTCGGTCCGACCTTCGAGCGCGGCGATCCCGGCGTGCGCTGCTGCCCGGCTGGCAGTGACGTCGATCCCAGTCGCCGGATCCGCATCGAGCAAGCTCGCGATCTCGCGCCCGCGGGCCAGGTCTCGACCCCACAAGGCCGGGCGCATCGAGGTGCTCAGGTAGATCCGGCGGAGCGCTGAATCCTCCGCGGCGAGGAGCCCCTCGTCGATCGCCTGCTCATAGTCGCCTGCGCGCAGGGCCTGTTGGGAGCGCGCAAAGTGCAGGATCGCCGGCGCCGCCTTGTCGGACACCTGGTCGACGAGCTCGGCCATCCGGTCGATGAGCGCCTCGAGGGAATCGCCGCGTGGAGCCAGAAAGAAGGTGAGCACGGACAGCCGGCGCATCACGTCCTGGGGACTGTCCTGGTCGTCCGCATGCTCGTCCTGGCTCTCCTCGATCACCTCGTCCCAGCCTTCGGCGAGCATCAGGTTGCCGTAGCGGCTCGCCACCAATGCCCAGTTGGCCATGTTCCGGTTGCCAACCCGGCGGGCCAGCTCTGTGGCGGCCCGGTACATCTCAGCGCTCGTGCGAACGTCCTCCGACTGCGCACCGAAGTTGCTCATCGCCCGGGTCTCGGCGGCGACAAAGCCGCCGGCGTGGGCGGCCTCGATTGACGCCTTCAACAGGACCAGGGCCTCCCGTCGGCGGCCGAGGTAGCCCAACGCTGAGCCCTTGTTGTTGAACGTCTCGGCGATGATCCGGTCCAGGTCCAAGTGCTCGGCGAGGTCGAGGGCCAGGTCGGCAGTCGCCACCGCCTGGGCCGGTCGGCCCGTCCGCATATAGGCGCGCGACAGGCTGGCGAGGAGCGTCGCCCTGACCTCGCCGGTACCCGATTCCGGGAACGCCGCCAAGGCCGCCTCGAGGACCTCAGCGGCCTCGGAGGTCCGGCCCCAGTCGATGAGGATGTCGCCATGGAGCGCCTCGGCCTCGCCGGTCGTCTGGAGATCGCCGTTCGAGCGGGCCAGGTCGATGGCGGCCCGAATGAGGTGTTCGGCCTGCTCGTGCAAGGCCGCGTCGTTGGCCGAGCGGGCCGCCCGCAGAAAGAGCGCGGCACGCTCGCCGGGATCGGCGGTGATCGCGATCGCCTGGTTGAGATACGCCACGGCCTGGTCGAGGCTGCCCAGGGTCGCGGCTCGCTCGGCCGCGCCGGACAGTGCCAGCCGGGCCTGGATCGCGACGGCGTCTGCCTCGGCGCCTTCGGCCGACGCCTCGTGGGCG
The DNA here is from genome assembly GCA_963735455.1 of uncultured Chloroflexia bacterium. Classification (GTDB taxonomy): domain Bacteria; phylum Chloroflexota; class Limnocylindria; order Limnocylindrales; family CSP1-4; genus Palsa-1033. Next base: position 65,529 of record CAVTKZ010000004.1, on the reverse strand, counting down.
GCGAGATAGTGCGAGGCCAGCGCGCCGGCCAGCTCGTCCTCGCCGAGGGCCTCGAAGTAGCGGGCGGCGGCGAGGTGCCGGGTTCGCCGCTCCCGCTTGGCCAGGGTGCCGTAGGCGACCTCGCGGATCAGCGACTGGACGAAGTGGTACTGGCCGCGCTCGGGGCTGCGCGGATCGATCTCGACATCGAACAGCTCGCGCCGGACGAGGCCCTTGAGCCGTGGCTCGAGCGCCTCGGCGGTCTGCCCGCTGACCGCGGCCAGGCCGGTCACCACGAACGCCTGCCCGAGCACCGATGCATCGGCGACCAGGCTCCGATCGGCGGGGTCGAGGGCATCGAGCCGGCTGGCGATCAGCGACCGGAGCGTGTCCGGGATCGCCAGCGTGCCGAGCTCGCCGACTGGTCGGTAGGCGTCGCCGTCGCGTTCAAGGCGCCCGTCGGCGACGAGCGAACGGACCGTCTCCACGGCGTACAGCGGCATCCCGTCGGCGCGGGCCGAGGATCGCCGCGATCGCGTCGTCGGGCAGGCCGGGCACGAAGCCGTCGAGCAGCCGGCGCATGGCCCCGTCGTCGAGCGGCTCGAGGGCGAGCCGGGTCAGGTTGCGCGTGGCGCTGCCCCAGTCGGGCCGCCGGTCGAACAGCTCCGGCCGCGCGAGCGTGACCACGATCAGGGGCACGTTCTTCGACCATTCCAGGAGCTGCTCGATGAAGTCGAGCAGGCCGGTGTCGGCCCACTGGAGGTCCTCGAAGAGCAGGACCGTGGTGCCTCGCTCGGCGATTCGCTCGAAGAAGATCCGCCAGGCGGCGAACAGGACGTCGCGGCCACCGGCCGGCGCCGGCTCGAGACCGAGGAGGGTCAGGAGTGCCGGCTCCACCCAGCGCCGGTCCTCCTCGTCAGGCACGAAATCGGCGACGGTCGACCGGATCCGGTCGCGGGTGGCCGCCTCGTCGTCGGTCTCGGCCAGCCGCGCCCGGCGGCGGACCATCTCGCCCAGCGCCCAGAAGGTGATCCCCTCGCCATAGGCCGGCGAGCGGCCACGGTGCCAGTAGATCGTCTCGCTGATCCCGTCGATGTACTTCTCGAGCTCCCAGGCGAGCCGGCTCTTGCCGATCCCGCCGGGCCCGGTGATCGAGACGAGGCGCGTCTTGCGATCGCGGCCGGTCGTGGCGATCAGGTCCTTGAGCAGGCGCAATTCCTCGTCGCGGCCGACGAACGGCGGCTCGGGCAGGTCCGACCGGCCCTGGCCGCCACGCTGGCTGACGACCCGCAGGGCCCGATACGCCGCGACCGGCGCCTGCTTGCCCTTGAGCACCTGCTCGCCAGCTTCCTCGAAGGCGATTGCCGCGCTCGCGGCGCGCATCGTTGGCTCGCCGACCAGGACGGTTCCAGGCTGGGCCACGCTTTGGAGGCGGGCCGCGGTGTTGACGAGGTCGCCGGCGACCATCCCCTGGTTCGTCGCGCCGAGGGTCACCGCGGCCTCACCGGTCAGCACGCCGGCCCGGGCCTGGATCGTCGGGCCGAGCCCCTTCACGACATCGACCAGGTCGAGTGCGGCCCGGACGGCACGCTCGGCGTCGTCCTCGCGAGCCGTTGGCGCGCCCCAGACGGCCATCACCGCGTCGCCGATGAACTTCTCGACGGTCCCGCCGTAGCGGCCGATCACGTCCGAGGCGAGCTCGAAGTAGCGGGTCAGAGTGTCGCGCACCTCCTCGGCGTCACGCTCCTCGGCGAAGGGCGTAAATCCGACGAGATCGGCGAAGAGGACGGTGACGAGACGGCGCTCGGCGAGCGCAGCCGGCGTTCCGGGCGCCGGCGCCGGGCTGCCACTCGCACCGCCACTCGTGCCGCGGGTTGCGCTCGCGGGTCCGACCCCGAATCCCGAGGCCGCGGTCCGCGCCGCCGGCTGGCCGCCACCGAGCGGCGTGCCGCACTCGCCGCAGAAGACGTCGCCCGGATCGAACGCCGCGCCGCAATTCGGGCAGGCCGTCGCCAGCGGCGTGGCGCAGGCCACGCAGAACTTGCGACCCGGCTTGTTCTCGGTGGCGCAGTTCGGGCAGATCACGGCCCGTAGCGTAGTGCAAGGAATCCCACGGGGCTACGGGTGGCTCGGGACGATCGCACCGCGCCGGTCGCTCGACAGGACCATCTCCAGAGAAGCCCGACCGCGGACCATTGGCGATCTGGACCGGGGACATTCGCTGGATTTCGGTGCGGTTAGGATCGCGCCCAGCATGTCGCGGCCATGGCCACCACCGCCCACTTGCGCAGCGATGCGGCCGTCCGCAGCTTCCCGGACGGCTCGCTGCCGATGCCCGAGACGGCCGGCAAGAAGCTCCTCGTGCGTGGCTGGGCCCTCGCCGCGATCGTTGTCACGGCGCTTTACCTCGGCTGGCGGCTGACCGGCACGATCGATCTGGCCTGGTGGTGGGTGGCGATCCCGATGTTCGTGGTCGAGCTCCACAACGCGCTGGGCCTGGTCTTGTACACGGTCGCCCTGTGGAACCTGGATCCCGAGACCCCGCCGATCGCCCACGACCTGGAGCGCTGGAAGGTGGCGGTCCTGATCCCGACCTTCAACGAGCCGACCGAGATCCTCCTGCCGACGATTGCCGCCGCGGTCGCCCTCGAGCCGGCCCATGAGACGTGGGTCCTCGACGACGGCCGGCGGGACGGGGTCCGCGTCCTCGCCGAGGAGCTGGGTGCGCGCTACCTGGCCCGCCCGGACAACCGCAACGCGAAGGCCGGCAACCTGAACTACGCCCTCGACCGGATCGAGGTCGACATCATTGCCGTGCTCGACGCGGACCACATCCCGACGGCCCGCTTCCTGACGGCCACCCTGCCCTACTTCGACGACGACCGGCTGGCCTTCGTCCAGACCCCCCAGGACTTCTACAACCTCGAGTCGTTTGAGCACGAGCGCCAGTCGAACGGCCGGACGTTCAACGAGGAGGCCGTCTTCTACCGGGTGATCGCGCCGGCCAAGACCCGCTGGTCGGCGCCCTTCTGGTGCGGGACGTGCGCTCTCGTCCGGACCAGCGCCCTGCGCTCGGTGGGCGGGGTCAGCATCGACAGCGTGACCGAGGACATCCACACCACGATCCGGATGTATCGGGCCGGCTGGACCGGGGTCTACCACAACGAGGTCCTGGCCCGCGGCCTTGCGCCCGACGATGCCCGGGCCTACCTCCTCCAGCGCAACCGCTGGGCGAAGGGCGCGATGCAGGTCCTGCGCCGCGAGAACCCGCTCTTCGGGCCGGGCCTCAACGCCGGCCAGCGGCTGTCGTTCCTGACCACCCTCTTCGGCTGGTTCGACTCATGGCGAACCCTGTCGTACATGCTGATCCCGGTCGCGGTGGTCCTGACCGGTGCGGTCCCGATCAACGCCCCGGGCGTGATCTTCGCGCCGTTCTTCGTGCTCACCCTGGGCCTCCAGTTTGTCGCCTTCCGCTTGCTCGCCCGGGGCCACTACCCGCCGATCCTGTCGGTCCTGTTCGAGGTCCTCCGGATGCCGGCCGTGCTGCCGGCCACCCTGGCGATCTTCGCCCCGCGCCGCGACAGCCGCTTCCAGGTGACACCCAAGGGCCGCCACGACCGCGGCGCTGGGGGCGGCCCTGGGCGGACCCGGGCCGAGGTCCCCCGCCTGCTCACCGGGCTGACCGTGGTCTGTGCCTTTGCCCTGGTGGTCTTCACCGCCTCGGTCTTCGGCCTGAGCCCGATCCACTACAGCGTGCCCTGGGCGGCAATCGGCTCGGCATTCTTCATCGCCGCCAACCTGGGCCTGCTGTTGGCCGCGATCGGCCGGATCCGCTCGAGCAAGTTCTCGGCCAACCGGCGCGCGAGCACCCGTCTGCCAGTCGAGGTGGTGGGCCGGTTGCTCGGGGCGCCGTGCGAGATCCGCGACTTGTCGGTGACCGGCGCCCGGGTGATCGTGCCGACCCCGGTCGCCGCCGACCCCGGCTCGGTCTGGCTGTCGCTCGACCTCGACGGGACCGAGGTCGAGTTCTCATGCGTTCTCCGCCGGCAGACGGCCGTGGCGGGCGGCGGCTGGGACCTGGGCCTCGAGTTCGAGCCCGGCCAGGAGCACGAGATCGCCCGGCTGGCGGTCGCCCTCTTCCATCCACCGGTGCCGCCCCACAGCGCCGGCGAGAAGAAGCCCCTCGACAGCGACCCCGTCTGGCACAGCGCCGCCGCGGCCTGAGACGGAGCGCCGCTCTGGGCCTGAGTCGGGCTGCGGCAGGCCCTCACGGGTCAAGGCGCAGGAGTGCCCGACCAAGCCGGGGGGCAGCTCGGTCGAGCACCAACGGTGATTGTGGGGCCTGAAGGCCAGGCGCGTCCCCCTATACTCGAGGCCCGTGCCGGCTCGACTGCCCTCCCGACGCCGATGACCATCCCTGACCAAGCGGCCAGCGTGTCGGTGCCCAAGCCCGCCCGCCTGCCGGCGCTCGCCTCGCCCACCTACCGGATCTTCCTGGCCGGCACGTTCATCTCGAATATCGGGACCTGGATGCAGGTCACCTCGCTGGGCTGGCTGGTCCTGCGCCTGACCGGCTCGGCCGGGCTCCTCGGGCTGGCCTCGTTCGTGGGCAGTGCCCCGGCGATCTTCCTGACCCTGTATGCCGGGGCCCTGGCCGACAGCATCGACCAGCGCCGGCTGCTGCTGGCGACCCAGGTCGGGCTGGCGATCTTCGCCGGCGCCCTGGCGATCCTGGTCCAGGCCGACGCGATCCTCTTTGCGGAGGTCCTGGTCCTGGCCGGCCTCGCCGGGGTGGCCAACGCGCTGGCCGGACCGGCGTTCCAGGCGATCATCCCGGCCCTCGTGGGACGGGCGGCGCTGGGCAACGCGATCGCGCTCAACAGCGCCCAGTTCAACCTCGCCCGGATCGTCGGCCCGGCGATCGCCGGCGTGCTGATCGGGATCGCCGGCGAGGCACCCAGCTTCTGGCTCAACGCGATCAGCTTCATCGCCGTGATCGTGGCCCTGGTCGCGATCCGGATGCCGACCGAGTCGATGGTCGAGCAGTCCCGGGCCGGTCTGTGGGCCAACCTGGGCGAGGGCTTCAGCTACGTCCGCGGGCGCAAGCCACTGCTGGCCCTGCTCGCCCTGGCGATGGCCCCGGCGGTCTTCATCCTGCCCTACCTGACCCTGCTCCCGATCTTCGCCAACGAGCTCGGGATCGGGGCCGCCGGCCTGGGCCTGCTGACCGCCTCGATCGGGGTCGGGGCCCTGGCCGGTGCCCTGGCCGTGGCGTTCCGGCGGCGGACCGGCGCGAACGGCCGGACCCTGGCGATCGGGCTGTCGATGATGGCCATCTCGGTGGCCGTCTTCTCGCTGTCGCGGATCGAGCTCCTGACCTGCCTCGCCCTGGCCGTCCTGGGCGCCTCGCAGGTGGCCTACTACACGAGCACGAACACGCTGATCCAGCTCCTGTCGCCGGGCCGCCTGCGCGGCCGGATCATCAGCATCTACGTCCTGACCTCGATCGGGATCTCGCCGATCGGCAGCCTCCTGGCCGGCGGCGTGGCCGAGGTGATCGGCGCCCCCCTGACGCTGGCCGCGGGTGGCGTCCTGACCGTGGTCTCGCTGCTCCTCGTGGGCTGGTGGTATCCCGACCTGTGGCGACTGCGGGTCGAAGGCGTCGAGACTGACAGCGGGGCCCTCCGCCCGAAGGGCTGACGCGGCCGGGTTGCTGGCTGCGCCTTGCGTTCTGCCTCGCCGCCAAGAGCCTCCGTACCACGACTAACCTTAGATGACGCCGTTCCGGCCGACCGGCGCGGGCTCGACCCTTCAGTCGGGCACTTGACGACCGTTTCACCACAACTACTGATCGTTGCATCGCCAGCCGGCTGGTTCGCGACCGCAGACCCGCTCAATCGCGCGCCGACGGGGCCACCTAAGGATAGTTGTGGTACGGAGCGGCGCGCCGGCGGACTCGATCCTCTGGCACGGTCCCACCAAGCCCCCCACCTCGGCGCCAGATATTCCGCACATCCTAAGAAGCGCGCCAACGGGGCGGTCCGGGCCGGCCCTTGCCCAGTCAGGGAGCCGATCGGGCTCCGATATGACCGACATGCTTAGCCGGCAGCATTTCACGACGGTCTGCCACGCTCGGCGGGTCATCAGCCGTCCTGCGCTCGATTTCATGACGTCCATGCGTAAATCGGGTCTCGCGAGCCGTCCCCTGGCCACGAATCGGCGGATCGAGCGCCAAACATCGGGAGAGACGCGCAGGCTAAGAATGTGGGGAATATTGCGTCGAGCTGCGCCAAGAGGGCGCCCTCAGACGGCGACCTCGGCGGGCAGCGGGCGGGACAGGAAGAGGGGCATCGACTCGGTGTAGCCGTAGGCGCCGGCGTCGAGGACCGCGAGCAGCTCGCCGACCTCGGGCATGCCGATCGGCAGGTCGCGGGCGAGGATGTCGAGGCCGGTACACAGCGGACCGGCGATCGTCACCTGCTCGAGGCTCAGCCCGAGCCTGGGCTCGAGGGCGCTCTCGGGGCCGAGCCCAGCCTCGATCCCGACATTGGCCTCGGGTCCGAGGCGGATCGGCGGACCGGCGAGACGCCGGATCCGCTGGGGCTGGCCGACGAGCACCGGCCGGAGGAGGTGGTTGATCCCGCCATCCACGATCGCGATCGCCCGGCCGCGGACCCGTTTCGTATCGACGACCCGGGTCACGTAGGCACCGGCCGGGCCAACCAGGAACCGTCCCGGCTCCACGAGGACCTCGGTTTCGGCAGTCACCGGATCATGCGACCAGCCGTCGGCGAGGCCGGCCAGGCCGGCCGCGAGCTGGGCAAGGTCGAGCGGCACCTCGTCGTCGGCGTAGGGGATCCCCAGTCCGCCCCCGACATCGACGACACGCAGACGGAAGCCGAGCTCGAGCGCCAGATCGTGCCCGAAGGCCATCGTCCTCGCTGCGTGGCCCACGATCGCGGCCGCGTCGAGGACGTTCGAGGCACCGAACGCGTGGATCCCGTGGAGCTCGAGCCAGGGCGATCCGAGCGTGAAACGGGCCGAGGCCCGAAGGTCGGCGTCGTCCATCCCGAACTTGCCCGCGCCCAGGTCGCCGATGATCCGGACGTCCTCGGCCGGACCACCGTCGGACGGATCGATCGAGCGCCGGAGCAGGATCGGAACTGGCCGGCCTGCCGCCTCGGCGATCAATTCGAGGCGGCGCAGCTCGCCCGGTGATTCGACCGTGATCAGGCCGACGGCGGCCGTGACCGCGGCAAGCAGCTCGTCGTCGCGCTTGCCCGGTCCGGTGAAGACGACCCGGGCAGGATTGAAGCCGGCTGCCAGGGTCCTCCCGAGCTCGCCCGCCGAGGCGACGTCCGCGCCGAGCCCGAGGCTCGCGATTCGGCCCAGGACGGCCCCGTTCGGATTCGCCTTGACCGCGTAGGCGAGGCGGAACACGTCCGGCAGGGCAGCCTGGAGTGCCGCGACCCGACGCTCGATGACGGCCAGGTCGTACAGGTAGAACGGCGTGTCATGGCGGCTCGCGAGATCGCCCAAGTCAAGCCCATCGAGGTCAAGCGCCAGAGCGTCCGGGGGAACTGCCGGGCCGGCCGCGAGCCTGTCGCCGGATCGAGCGCAAGGCTCATCGGAGCGCACCCTCGAGCGCAACCCGGGCACTCGTGCCAGCGTCGCGGTACTTCACGATCAGGGCCGTCGCGATCCCCAGCCCGTGGCGCTCGGCAAAGGCTCCCCGCGCCGGGCGCGAGCCGGGCACCACGACCGCCCCGGCCGGCACGATCAGGGGCGCCTCGGTCCTCCCGGCCAGGATCCGGCCAGCGACCAGGTCGTAGAGGGTCGAGGTCCCGGTCAGGACGACGCCCGCGCCGATCACCGCCCCGGCCCGCACGAGCACGCCGTCGAGCAGGCACGACGCCGCGCCGACGAAGGCATCGTCCTCCACGATCACGGGCCGGGCGCCGGCCGGCTCGAGGACCCCGCCGATCTGGACGGCGGCGGCCAGGTGGACCCGCGCCCCGATCTGGGCACAGGATCCGACCAGGACGTGCGAATCGACCATCACGTCCTCGCCGATCCAGGCGCCGATGTTGATGAACGCCGGCGGCATGACGACGACGCCCGGCTCCAGGTGGACCCCGGCCCGGATGCTCGTCCCGCCCGGAACGACTCGCCAGGAGCGCCCGGCCGCATCGGCCGCGCGCCCGTCGGGCGACTCGAAGAGCCGTTTGGGTGGGACGCCGACCCGGTCGCGGAACGCCAGCGGGCCGGCGGCCCAATCCGACGTCTGGCGATCGCGAAACTGGTCGAGGATCGCCGCCTTGACCGCCGGCTCGACGCGCCAGCCATCCGGCGCGACCGGATCGGGCATGGCCGCACGCAGGCGCCCGGCTTCGAGATCCTCGAGGAGCGAGCCGGTCGCGGCGATCATGCGACCGCCTCTTCTGCCGCCCCGGCGGTTCCGCCGCCAGGGATACCCGTCGCAGGGCGCGGCTCACTCGACCGGCCTGCCGATGGCGCGACCAGCCCCAGCGTGCGCAGGAGCGCGGCCAATGCTTCGCGCGGACCGACCTCGAGCGGCAGGAGCGGCCGACGCGTCGTGTCGGACCCGATCAGGCCCATCGCCAGCAAGGCAGCCTTGGCCGGCACCGGGTTCGGGCCACCTCGGAAGTTCGCCAGCATCAGGGGCAGCCAGCGATCGTGGATCCGGCGGGCCTCGTCCCAGTCGCCGGCCTGGGCGGCCGCGCACAGGGCGGTCATCTCTCCCGGGATCTCGTTGCTCGCGACCGACACGACGCCGTTGCCCCCGAGCGCGAGAACCGGGAGCGTCCATGCGTCGTCTCCGGCCAGGACCGCCACGTCGCGCGGCCGCTCCCGGCAGATCCGGGCGATCTGCTCGAGGTTGCCAGACGCCTCTTTGATCGCGATTACCCGGGGATGGCCTGCAAGTTGCAGGAAGGTGTCCGCCTCGAGGTTCGAGCCCGTCCGCGAGGGCACGTTGTAGACGACGATCGGCAAGTCACCCTCGTCGGCGACCGCCCGGAAGTGGCCCAGGAGCATCCGCTGGTCGGGTCGGTTGTAGTAGGGGCCGACGACCAGGGCGGCATCCGCGCCGAGGGCGGCCGCCCGGCGGGTCGCCACGATCGTCGCCGCGGTGTCGTTGGTGCCGGTCCCGGCGACGACCGCGATTCGTTCGCGCGATGGGCGCTGGCCGGCTACCTCGAGGGTGATCTCGATCAGCCGGTCGCGTTCGTCGGCGCTCAACGTCGGAGCCTCACCGGTCGTCCCGCACGGGACGAGGCCGTCGATCCCGGCCAGGACCTGCCACGAGACGAGCCGCCGGAAGGCCGTCTCATCGACGGACCCGTCAGCGGTGAACGGGGTGACCAGCGCGGTGAGCGCGCCACGGAGAGCGGGCCGCTGGGTCTGAGCTGTGCGGGTGTAGCGAGTCATCGGATTCTCCTTGTCAGACTTGGGGGTCAGGCTGGAACGGCGAATGGTTGGGGTGCCGCGAGCAGGTGGTCGACGACCTCGTCGAAGGGATGGATGCCCGGACTCCGCGGCTGGGCCATGAGCCAATCGCCTGCGGCGAGAGCGCCGGTCGCATAGGCGGAGCGGTCGCGGGCCGTGAGCCGGAGCTCGAGCGTCTCGCCCGGAGCGTCGAAGCCGACGAGGTGCATCCCCGGGCCGGCGCCGGCCCGCAGGACCGCGACGTCGACCAGGCCGGGATCGGGTGGCCCGTCCGAGCCCGGGTCGCGGGCCCCGCGCTTCCTGGGGTGCGCCGCGACGATGCGGCGCAGGAGCTCCCGGGCAGTCCCCGACGGTCGGTCGGCCTTGGCGGCGTGGTGCCACTCGAGGACGTAGGGATCAAACGCGCCGATCGGCCCGTACAGCCCAACGGCCGCGTCCACGAGCCGGAAGAACAGGTTGACCCCGATGCTGAAGTTCGGCGTCGCGACGGCCGCGGCGTCCATCCGACGGAGGGCGGCCTCGACTGCCGCTTCGTCGCCGGCCCAGGCCGTCGTCGCGATCACGAACCGGCGGACGCCGGCGGCCAGTGCCGTCTCGATGTTGTCCCGCGCGGCGCTGCCCACGCTGGCCTCGAAGACGAGGTCAATTCCGGCCAGCGACGCGCTCGGGTGGCGGCCGTTCGACGGGCGTCCGAGGATCGTCGGCCGGATCCCCGACCGCGCGCCGAGCGCGTCGCCGATCTCGGTCCCGAGCCGGCCGTCTCCGAAGATCGCGATGTCCATGGCAGGTCTCTCCCCTGTTGTGCGTCGGCCCTGGGGAGGAGGCCTGCCCGCGCGTCGGGCAAAAAGAAAGAGCCGCGTCACCCGATGGTGTCGCGGCCCTTCGAAGCCTCCGTCCCTGGAGGCCCTTGGTCGGCGGTCGTGCGCGCCGTCAGAGCCCCAGGGCCCGAGCCATTCGGCTGGGCCGCCAGAGCTTCTGCTTCGTCTCGAACGATGCGAGCTGACGGTGCATAACGCGCAGAGTATGCGATAGATGGCTCGCCCGCAACCCCCAGCCCGGGTCGGTCACTGGGCCGACGGGCTCAGGCCGCAGGTCAGGTGAGCTCGCCGGCAAGGAGGTCCATCAGCAGGTTGTCGTGCCAGGCGCCGTCGGCGCTCCGTTCGTACGAGCGCATGACGCCGACCGGCCGGAAGCCGACCTTGGCATAGGCCCGGATGGCCCGCTCGTTGGCCACGTTCGGGTCGATCGTCAGGCGGTGGTGGCCGCGGACGTCGAACAGGTGGCTGGCGATCGCCCGGATCACGGCAGGGCCGACGCCGCGGCCCTGGGCCGTCGTGGTGAGGAACAGGTCGAGGCTGGCGAACTCGTAGTCGGGATCGAGCTCCTCGTCGATCTGCAGGCTGCCGATCACCTGGCCATCGTCTTCGATCACGAAGTGGATCAGCTCGTCGCCGGCCAGCCAGTCCGCCGCCGCCCCGGCCTCGCTGGCGGCGGTCCACCAGCGAGCGACGGACGGCTCCGCCAGGATCTGTTCGAGGCGAGGCAGATCGGCGGGCGTTGGCGCCCGGAGCCGGAGGCGGCCGTCGACCTGGATCTCGGAGGCGAAGTCGGGGGTCATTCGTGGTCCCTAGGCAGGCGCGCGGCGCTCGAAGATCGCGGTGAGAACACCGCCCGGGCGGCTCACGACCAGCCAGGCCCAGATCGCGATGCCGATCAGCAGCGGAGTCAGGAGCAGGGCGACGATCGCGGCGAGGGCGATCGTCGATGCGCTCCGGCGCTCCTGCAGGAAGTGCTGGCTGGTCAGCTCGTAGCCGAGCTCGCGCAGCGTCGGGGCATCGAGCTGGAAGGCACGGTCGCACTCCTGGCGCTTGCCCAGGTAGGTCAGCACCAGCCGGTCCGATGCGCGCCGCGGTCCCGGATCCAGGACGTGGGACCAGGCGATGTTGTGCTCGGCGATGCCGACCGGACGGCCGGCCTGGGTCAGGCCGATCAGCCAGCCGTTGACCCGGCGCAGGACCAGGAAGACGAACAGGTTCCAGCCGTCCGCGTTCGGAGTGAGCGCGCCGAACTGGACGACCTGCCCGATGTATGAGGCGGGGTCCGGCGCAGGCCGAGCGGGAGCGGGGGCCTGGGCCGGGACGGGGCCCGGAACGGCGATCGACGGCGGGGCGGCCGGATAGGCGATCGAGGGCGCGGCGGCATCGGCGGCCGGCGCTAGCGCGATCGGTTGCGCCACGAGCGGACCGCTTGCGCTCAGGGCGTCGTCGTTCTGGAAGACGACCTCGCCGGTGGCGGTGCCGAGGGTCAGCTCGCGACCGTCCGGGCTGGCGCTGATCCGGGCATTGCTCAGGTCGAGCTGGGCCACGATCCCGGCCCCCGGCCGGACGACGTCGAGCCGATCACCGCTCGTCGACAGCGTCACGACGGTGCCGACGGGACAGCTCGGGACGTAGCCGCTCACGATCCGCCAGCGCTGCGCCGGGTTGACGAGATGGCTGAGGGTCATCGGCCCAGCAACCGCGCCCGGTCGGCGGCAATCGCGATCACGTCGCCCAGCGCCCGCCGGATCTCGCCCGCCCGGTCGGCCTCGAGCGCGGTCTCGATCACCGGCAGCAGGGCCGGCCGCGGCCGGCCGTCGACGAAGACGCAGAACCGGAAGCCGAAGCGCTGCTCGTAGGCGGAGTTGAGCCGCTCGAGCTCGGCCGCGAGGCGAGCGGCTTCGGCGGTTTCGGAATTCGCTGCCGCTCGGTTGTAGCCCTGTTCCCGGAACGACAGGGCTGAGACGCTGGCCGGCGGGGCACCGAGCCGGGGGTGGGCGTTGATCAGCTCGAGCTGCTCTGCTTCGGGCATCTCCCGGGCGACGGCCAGGGCGCGCGGCCACAAGTCGGCATAGGTTGCGAACGGCCGGGCGCTCGCCAGGCGAGCAAGGAAGCCCGGCGCGCCCTCGAACAGCGGCGCCATCGTCGCGACGAAGCCGGCGACCGGCAGTGCGTTCAGGGCGTCAATCGACGGCAGCCCCTGATTCACCCGGGGGGCCGGCGGCGTAGCCGGCTTGCCCGACGAGCTCAACTGCCGAGATAGGTCGACAGCCCGAACGGGCTGACCAGGAGCGGCACGTGGTAGCTCCGACCGATGTCCTCGATCACGATGTCGACCGCCAGGGCGGCAAAGAACGAGCTCTGCGCGCCAAGCTCGAATCGGAGCCGGTAGCGGCCGGCTTCGAGCGGTCGCCCGAGCAGGTCGGCGATCCGTCCGCCGGCGTCGGTCATCACCGAGCACAGCTCCGTCTCGGCGCCGTCGGCCTCGACGCGCAGGACCGTGATCGACAGCCAGGCGACCGGCTCGCCGCGGCTCGTGTCGAGGACGTGGCTGGAGATCATCGGCGCCCGGTGGGCCACGTTATCCTCCGCGGTATGGCTCGGCTCCAGATCGTGGTCGGCGACCTCCACTTTAGCGCTCGCTGGGAGGCGGCCGCGCCGAAGACGATCGAGGCGATCCGGCGGATGCTGCCGATCGAGGCCTCGCTGATCCACTGCCGCTGGAGCGGCGAGTCGACCTGGATCCCGTATGGCGACCTGCGACCGGGGATCGACTACGAGAACCACACCTCGCATCCGGCGCCGGGCCAGCTGGCGATGTACCCGGGCGGGATCAGCGAATGCGAGATCTTCTTCCCGTACGGCGCCTGCACGACGAGTTCGAAGGTCGGCCAGCTGGCCGCCAACCACTTCGCCACGATCGAGCCCGACGGCCCTATGGACCTGGGCTGGGCCGACCGGTTGCGCGAGGTCGGCCGGCGCTGCCTATGGCAGGGCGCCCAGCCGATCACGATCCGCGAGGTGGACTGATCGGGTGACCGCGGTTTCGCCCGCGAGCCGGGTCGACCTCGTAGTCCGGGGCGGGACGATCGTCACGCCGGCCGGCTCGTTGCCAGCCGACCTGGCGGTCGAGGGCGGCCGGATCTCGGCGATCGAGCGCGATCTCTCACGGTTGGCCGCCTCGGCTCGAGCCATCGTCGATGCCTCGGGCCTGCTCGTCCTGCCGGGCGTCGTCGATGTCCATACTCACACCCGGGTGGCCTCCGACGCCGAGCCCGACCGCTTCTTCCAGGACTCGGTCGCGGCGGCATACGGGGGCACGACCACGTTCCTGGCCTTCAATAACCCGGGGACCGGCTCGTCGCCGGCGGCCGAGCGCTCGCTGGTTGCCGGGCTCTCGGAATGGCGGGCCGCGACCTCATCCGATGCGGCCGTCGACTACGCGGTCAGCCTGGCGATCAGCGGCCGGATGGACGACCCGGTCGGCGAGCTGGCGGCGATCGTCGACTCGGGCGTGCCCACGGCCAAGGCGTTCATGGTCTTCGACTTCCGGCTCGACAACGAGCGCCTGTTCGAGGCGATCCGGACGATGGGCCGGCGCGCCGGCCGGCTCGAGGTCCATTGCGAGGATGCCGGGCTCGTCGACGCCGCGATCGCCGCGGCCCTGGCCCGGGGCGACGTGGCGCCGCGCTTCCACGCCTCGTCGCGGCCGGCATTGGCCGAGGCGGTCGCGACGGCCCGGGTGATGGCCTTCGCCGAGGCCGCCGACGCGCCGGTCCACGTCGTCCACCTCTCGTCGGCGGGTGCGCTGGAAGCCGTTCGCGCGGCTCGAGTACGGGGCGTGCGGGTCTCGGCCGAGACCTGCCCCCACTATCTGGTCCTGACCGATGCGCGCTACCTCGATCCCGACGACGCCGAGGTGGCCAAGGTCGTGATCTCTCCCCCGCTCCGCTCCGCCGCGGACCGTGACGCCCTGTGGACCGGCCTGGCCGACGGGTCGCTCGACCTGGTGGCGACGGACCACGTCGCCGATCGAGTCGCCGTCGAGAAGCGGGTCCAGGGCATGCCGTTCAACGAGATCAGCAACGGCGCCCCGGGCATCGAGACGCTCCTGGCGATCGCCTGGTCGGAAGGCGTGGCGACCGGCCGGATCAGCGCCGAGCGGTTGGTCGAGCTGCTGTCGGCGGCACCGGCCCGGCTCTTCGGGCTGAGCTCGAAAGGCGTCCTGGAGCGTGGCCGGGATGCGGACCTGGTCCTGTTCGACCCGACGGCCCAGCGCACGATCCGGGCCGCCGACCTCCACCACACCTCGGACTACACCGCGTTCGAGGGGTTGTCATTGAGCGGAGCCGTGCGGTCCGTCTTCGTCCGTGGCCGCGCGGTGATCCGAGACGGCGTCTTCGTCGGCCAGCGCGGTTACGGCCAATTCGTCGAGCGCCGGCTGAGCGACTAGGTCCTTCGCCAGCTGGAGTCCAGGCGTTCGCCCGCGAATCGGGAACCAAATGCGATCGAGCGACCCCAATGGAGGTAGAGCCCCACACCGGGGCCGGGGAGGATCGGTCGCCCGCATGAAGTCCCAGGCCATTGACCCGATCAGGCGGATCCCGGAGGAAGTTTGGGACGTCGACGACCCCGCGCCGTCGATCGTCGAGCTGCCCAGCGCAGGGCCTCTTCGAGCCGGGCGCAACACCGACCGGTGGCTGGGCGCCGTGATCGCCGTGTGTGCAGGCGTCCTCAGCCTGGGGCTCGTTGGCCACGCGGCGACGCCGCCGCCGACGGCTCCCACACCGAGTGCGTCCGAGGCGGCGCCGCCAACGCAGGAGCTCGCTCCGGAGACACCGCAGGCACCCGCAACCGCAGTCCCGGCCGGCCGTGCTGACGGCATCGGATCCGAGGAGCTGCAGGGGGGCATCGCGCCCGTGAGCGTCTGGCATGTCGCCCCGATCGCGACGGGCAATCATCCTGTCGTCATCACGGTCGATGGCTACGCACCCTCGAGCATCGAGGCGATCACGGTCACGGTCCGGTCAAGGTCGAGCGTCGTCCTCCGATCCGCTGTCGTGCCGGTGGCCGTCGCTGATGAGCGTCCCGGAACGGGCGGCGAACGTCGCCTCGGGCAGGGCACCTTCCATTTCCGGATCGTATTGGCGAGCTCGAACCTGGTCGAAGGTTGTCTTGTAGAGACCAGTTGGCGCGACGCGACGACGGGCTCTCAAGGGTCGACGACGCAGGTCATCCGAGGGACCGGAGGGTAGGGCGGATGCGCAGGGACCAATTCCAGGGTCGCGGCCCCATACCCTGTACCGGCGGCGAGTGGCTCCGCCGGAACGGGGAGGCGCGATGCACAAGGATCTCGTGATCCGGGCAATGGCCGGCGAGCACGATGCATTCGCCCAGCTTGCGAGCGCCTCGATCGGCCGGTTGTTCGCCGTGGCCCGCCTGATCCTGCGCGAGACGGAGCCCGCCGAAGATGCCGTCCAGGAGGCACTCGTCGCCGCTTGGCGCGATATCGGCGGCCTCCGCGACCCGGATCGTTTCGAGGCATGGCTCCATCGCCTGCTCGTCCGGGCGTGTTACCGGGAAGCTGGTCGGACGCGGCGAATCAGCCGCCTTGAGGTCCACGTGGCGGCGCTCGACGTGGGCCACCCGGACGAGAGTCGGGCGATTGCCGATCGTGACCAGCTCGAGCGCAGCTTCCGGTGCCTGGACGCCGAACAGCGCTCCATCGTCGTCCTCCACTTCTTCTCCGGGATGCCCCTGGCCGAGATCGCGAGCGTGCTTGCGATCCCGCTTGGAACCGTGAAGTCCAGGCTTCACCGCGCGACGCAGGCGATGCGGGCAGACCTCGATGCCGGGGGACGGTCGGTCGCGAGCACGAGAGGGCGCCTGGCATGACCGAATCCAACGAAGAATTTGAGCGCCGCCTGGCGAGCTGGCTCAAGGCCGATGCACCCGTCGACGAGCCAGCCGGGTTGCTGCGCAGCGTCGTGGCCCGAACAGCCACGACGCGCCGACGACCGGCCTTGGCCGCCCGTCTCGGATTGATCCCGTCGTTTGCCGAGGGTAGGTCGACCGTTCGATTCTCCTGGGGAGCGAGGTTGCTCGGCGTCGCCGCCCTCGTCGCCCTCCTCGTTGGCGGCCTACTCGTGGTTGGCTCGACCCCTCCGCTGCCATCGCCGACCGGTCCTGCCCGAGCCGGAGTCATCGCAGCCGACATCGGCGGCGACATCGTCGTCTTCGACGGCGATGGCAGCCATCAGCGCAACCTGACGTCCAGTCGCGATCTGGACACCAGCCCGAGCTTCTCGCCGGACGGGACGATGATTGCCTACTGGAGCGCCGCCGATAATGGCCTGCCGGCGTCCCTGTGGGTGATGAATGCCGATGGGTCGGGCAAGCACAAGGTCACCGGTAGCCGCGACTTCGAGGGCAGCCAGAACCTCCAGGCGGCGTGGGCGCCGGACTCGCGCCGAATTGCCTTTGCCGTCGGCGACTACTACTCGAGCATGGCCTTGTACGTCGTCAACGCTGATGGTACCGACCTCCACCAGGTAGGCGGCGGAACGCTGTCCCGCTCGGATCCTGCCTGGTCGCCTGATGGCCGGCTGATTGCCTTCCGTGGCCACACGATCGGCGTCCTCCCGGACGCCTATCCGCCCGACCCGGCCATCGGGGTCTATGTGATCGCGCCGGACGGAACGGGGCAGGCCAAGGTCAGCCAGTCGGCCCGCGCGGGGGGCGCGCCGAACAACTATTCGTTTGGTGGCCCCTATGCCGGGACGGCACCGTCCTGGTCGCCCGATGGCCGGTCGCTTCTCTTTGCGACGGGTGCCACCGACCACCACACCCTGGCGATCGCCGCCGTGGACGGCCACGCCGAGCAGGCCCTCAACTTGCCCGCGGGCGATGACCTCCTGCCGATCTTCTCGCCGGACGGATCGCAGATCGCCTTTGAGCAATATTCGGCATCGGCATTAGACGACCTGGTCACGGCATACGTCGTGAACACGGACGGCACCGGCCTTCGTCGCCTGACCTCGCCGGGAACACAACCACTGAACCCGATGATCTGGTCGCCCGATGGCCAGAGGGTCGTGACCTACGGAATGGACTACGCGGTCATCGAGCTCGTGCCTGCGAGCCAGAGTCCCGTCCCGGGAGCGGCAATCCTGCCCACGATTTCGATCCAGCTCGGCGATCCGGCCCCGATCGGGGGCCCGGAGCGGGTCAGCTGGCAGCGACTCGCGCCATAGCCTCCTAGCCGGCCGGCTCCTTGAGCTCGGTGCCGATCATCACGATGTCGTTGCTGCCCGTGTTCTCGAGGGTGTGGCGGGGCTGGGTCGCCTGGTAGATCACCCGGGGCATGACGAAGCTCGGGTCGGATCTCGTGTCCATCATCACCGCGCCGTTCTCGTCGCGGCGGATAAAGTGTGAGCCGGAGACCACGTACAAGGACGTCGGCCGAAGGTGGGTGTGGAGCGGCGCGGTGTCGCCGACGGGGATCCGGATCTCGAGCACCCGGACGGTCTCGTTCTCGAAGATCACCTTGTGATGATCCGGAGCGGCGATCACCCCGTCGAGCTCATCCATTGGGATCAGTCTACGGCGTTCGTGGGTTCGCCGGACTGGGTCCCGTACCCCCTGGGCCGGCTGGGCGGCTCGAGCCTACTGGGGAGCGGCTTCGAACGCGCCCTGGATCAACCCGGTTCCATTGTCGATCAGCGTCATCCGCAGCATCCAGTCGGCCCCGCTGGATACGCCCTGGCAGGCGGCCACGATTTGATTGTCATCCAGCCCGCGGAGGTCGCCGCTGCAGGTATCCCCGTTCGGAGCTTGCAGTGAGAGCGTGGCGCCGTCGATCGCCAGCTGGCCGCCCTGACCCGACGGAAAGCGGATCGTCAACCGATCACGGCTCGATTTCAGCGTCGCGGTCAGGGTGACCGACCCATCGTCGGCCTGGACCAACTGGCCGGATAAGGCGTCCGAGAATGCTTGCCCGCTGGCGGGTTGCGTGCTGGACTGCGGCGGCGTGCTCGCAGGAGCGCTCGATGCTCCGGGGCTTGGACCACCTGCGCTTGCCGAGCCGGAGCCACGGTCGTCATTGGCGATCGCGTTCCAGCCGGGCTGAAGGGGGCCGTCCCACGCCCACAGGCCCGCAGCCACGACGACAAGCACAGTCACCACGGCGATGATCGGGTGGGCGCGTTCACCCGACCCAGGCAGCGCCCGGACCGAGATGAGGGCGGCCACGACCACGACGCTCGCGGCATAGACTCCGATCGCCCACGGCGTCCGTGAGTCGCTGCCCGTGCCCAGGCCATGGACCAGGGCGAGGATGAAGACCGCGAAGGAGAGGTAGTGGAAGCGACGCCACCAGCGGTAGCCGACATGCGGCCGGACCCATTCGCTGACATACACCGCGATCAGGAGGTCCATGGCCACGATTCCCATGGCGATCCATAGCGGCCGATAGTGGCTGAGGAACGGGACCAGGACCTCGGCGGGCGTGAAGCGGATGAACGGGTCGATCGCCACCATCAACGTGTGGATCACCACGAAGACGAGAGCGAGCAACGTCACGAACCGATGCAGCTCGTTGGTGATGAACCGCGTCCAGCGCGGGGATCGCCACTTGAGGCTGAGGACCAGGCCGATCGCCACCGAGGCCGACAGCAGCCCGTACGCCGCGAACCCGCCAGCCCGAGCGATCTCCCAGGTCAGGCCGGAGCTGGTCACGTAGCCGCCCACGGTCCGACGGGGTGCGCCGTTCCGTCCACGGTCAGGAGGAGCCCGGCCAGGCCGCGCTCAGCCAGGAATCGCGAACCGTCAACCAGGCCGAGCAGGAATGCGGCCTTCGCAGCCGCCTCCGCCTGAGCGCAGGACGGCGCGGCGATCGAGGCCGAATAGAGCCCGGCGGTCGACGGTAGGCCGGTTCGGGGATCGATGAGGTGGTGGCGCTCGAGCGTTCCCTGGCGCCACCGGCGACGTGCGATGCTGGAGGTGGCCAGGGCCCCGGAACGGAGCGATATCGTCCGGGGGTGACCCGGAGCCTCGATCGAGATCGGCCAAGCCTCGGCCCCGGGTGGCCGGCCCAGGACCGAGAGGTCCCCGCCGGCATCGACGGCCGTGACCTCGACCCCCCGGGCAGCCAGATCGGCGATCGCGGCGTCGACGGCCATTCCCTTCGCGAGCCCGCCGAGGTCCATGCCGACACCGGCGGGCAGCTGGGCCGTTCGCCGTTCGGCGTCAAGTCGAATGGCCCGCCAGCCACCGGTCGCGGGGACGGCGCTGGTCGGGGCTAACCGGGCCGGGGCGCCCGCGGCGAGGACCTCGAAGTCACGGTCGTAGCCGATCGCCTCGAGCGAGCGGAGCAGGGTCGGATCGAACAACCCATCGGTCGCGCTTGCCGCCTGGATGGCCGTCGACAGGACATGAAAGAGCAATTCGCTGACAACGATCGGCTCGCCGCGGGCCGCGTTGAGCCGGCTCAGCTCACTGAGCGGGTCGAACCGGGTGCAGATCGCCTGCCAGGTCGCAAAGAGCTGCTCCACGCGCGTCGCTTCAGCGCCCCGTGCCTGCGGCAGCAGGACCGTGACGGTCGTGCCCATCGCGTCAAAACGTATGGCGGATGAGGCCGTCCGGAGTCAGGAGCTGATCGGTCCCCGGATCACCGGCAGCCGGCCGCCGGGGCATGCCTTCAGGAGCCGCCACTCGTGAGCATCGGCGGGCCGCCGCCAAAGATCACCTGAGGCTGAGGTAGAGGACCCGCCACGATCGGTCCCTGGGGCACGCCGAAGAAGTCGCCTGGGGCCAGGACGGGAGCTGCGCTGCTGGCCGGCGTCGTGCCGCCGGGACCTGCGGCCAGCGCGGTGACGCCCACGACATTCAGTGTCGCCAACCCGAAGAAGGCCCCGAACGTGACGACCGAGCCTGCCGCGATTCGGCGCTTCATCCGGGCCACGAACGTCCGCGGATCGACCGCCGGCCGGACCCCCGGCTGCGGGCGACGGCCCACCACGGGTCGGGAGCGAGTGTTCGAGCTCAATCGGCGCGCGCGGGCGCGCTGATTCCGGGAGTCCACGCAGCCCAGTCTAGGCCGGCTTCATGAGAGTTCTCTGAATTGCCGCCCTTCGCGCGACCCAGTCTTACTCGATCGAAACGGTCACGATCGACGTGATCGGGCTCGTTGTCTCGCCGCCAATCAGGTAGCCGACCCCAGCGACGACGACAGCCGCCATGTCCGATGCGGGCACGGGCAGGTGGCCCACGGCCGACACCGTCCCGGTCGCCGGGGCGACGCTCAGCACGCCGCCCTGTGCCCGGCCGGCGGCTCGCCCGCCGGCGACCAGGATCACCGCGTCGATCACGAGCGCGGACGCATGCGATAGCGCGTGCGGGAGGTGTCCGATCACTCGGACCAAGCCTGTGGCCGGATCGAGCGCCTGGATCACGTTCGTGTCGCCGCCCGGTGTGGCGCCGCCGATGACGTAGACGAGGCCACCGAAAACGGTGACCGCGGGGTATCGGACGGGCACGACCAGGTGGCCGATCGTGCGCAGCTGATGACCGTCGGTTGTCGCCAGGACCCGGCCGTCGCTCAGGGCAGGCGTACCCCCGCCGACGACGATGAGCTCGCCATCGACCGTAGCCACTGCAAGGTCCGCCCGGATCGCGGGCAGCTGGCCGGCCACCGTTGCCAGGCCAGTCGGATCGATCCGCTGGATTGTCGATCCCGCAACAGCCCTGCCACCACCGAAGACGTAGCCAGCTCCATCAAGGACCGCTCCACCGGCATCGTGAACGGCCGTGGGCAGCATGCCCAGCTGCCTGACCTTCCCGTCCTGGAGGTTCAGGTCGAGGATGGCTCCGGTCGTCGCTCCGGTGCTCGTCAACCCGCCGCACAGGAGAACCTCCGAGCCGAAGACCAGCGCCACGGCCCGGCTGCGTCCAGCCGGCAGCCGGGCCGAGGATCGCGCGATGACGATCCGCGGGATCGCTGTCGGGCTGGCCAAAGCCGAGGTAGCCGGACTCGACGCCGACGCGACCTGGGTTCCCGCGGGCGAAGGTAGGCCGGCGCCGGCCGAGGCCGATGCGGGCGGGGATGGCTGACCACAGGCGGCTAGCCCAGCGGCGATGATCAGGGCGGCACTCAAGACGCCCGGGGCAGGCGAATGCTTCTTGGCCACCCAGGTTCCTCTCAAAGGCCCTGGATTGCGCCCGGCGGGATCAGGTTCACGCCGTCAGGGATGTTGAGACGGTCGGGCCCGCGCCCGGCAATCCCGGTTCGGCCGTATTGCCACAGGATCCGGCCCGTCTTTGGGTTCAGGAGGATGACCCGGTTCCGAAAGTCGTCGTTGAGCACGATGGTCCCGTCCGGCAGGGGAACTGCGAGGCTTGGATGGTCCAGCCGGCCGGGCCCTGAAGCCGGCCCGTAGCGCCAAAGCAGGTGGCCCGTCGGCGACACCGCCACCACCGCTCCAGGGTTCGAGTAGTCGGCCACGACCACGTTGCCATGAGGATCGAGCTGGGCATCCGAGGGGTAGAGGGTTGGCACATGAATGTCGAACACGACCCGGCCCGCGGCATCGAGCCGGACCACCCGTGAACCCCGGATCTCCGTAATGAGGATGCCCCCATCGGCGAGCGGGGTGTCGCCATTCGGCTCGTCGTAGCTGAACGGCGGGGCGTCGCGGCAGACGCCCGACGTGGCCCCACGTCCGGACGATGTGCTTATCGGGCGCGATCTCAAGGATCCGGCAGTTCTTGATGTCGGCAACGGTCACGTTGCCATTGGCCAGGGGATAGGCGTCGTCGGGCGTATTGAGGAACCCAGGCGCCGGCACCCGTCCGACCGTAGTGGCCGTATTGCCAGGTGATCCGTTTCGTGGCGACGTCAATCCGGACCAGGACCTGATGCAGCTCCTCGCTGGCCATGATCGTTCGGCCATCCGGCGAGAGGAAGCTATCGTCGGCGCTAAAACCCTGCCCCGGCGGCAGGCTGCCAGCCACCGGAAAGCGCCACAGGATCTGCTCCTTGCTATTGACGATCAGGAGGCGATCGTTGCCGCGGTCTGCGATCAGCAGGTCACCCGCGAATGCGCCGTGGGAGATCGGGCGCCGGAGCGGCGGCGCCGTTCGAAGGAATGCTCGAGACGGATGGAGTCGGCCAGCCGGCGGCCGCAGCAACGCCATCGGAAGGGGCCAAACCCAGCGAGGCAAGCGCCGTCGAGCTCGTCGGCGCTTGCTGAGCCGCTCTGGCGGCCCGCGAGCGCGACCGTCACCGACAGGAGAACCACCCGACGGCCGCGGCGCGCAGCAGCCAGGCTGGTTCGGCGGGGTCGCGGTCGATGCCCTGCAGGGTGCGCCATCGGACGCCGCCGGGCCCGCGGCTCGGGCTTCATCCCCGGTCAGCCTGCGTGGCGGCGTGGTTCAGAACAGGAACAAGGCGGCCATCCAGATTCACCGGCATCAAGTTGGAGCCACGCTGGCGAAGGCCGCGCCGGTCGAGCCCATTTGGCGCGGGCGCCTGGCGCGTCGGCGGCATTGCTCCGCTCGAGCAGGTCAATTGCGAGCGGCGAGGAGCGCTCATCGGTGGCCAACATCGGCGCCCAGCTTCATTTCAATCCGTGGGTTGTCTGGAACGGGAGTCAGCTACTCCGGGCACTCGCCGCCGGGCGCTGAGAGGCGCGGCCGCCTCGGCGCATATGCTGGACAACAAGCATGAGAGGTTTCTGAGAACCAGCGGGCGGCCCAGGGCCGACCGCGACCTCATTCGATCAGGCGGTACGCCTCGACGGTCAGGAAGTCCGGGAAGCCGTTGGCGAAAACGAGCTGGTCGAGGACCGTCACGGCGTCGCCGAGGCGGCCGACGGCGGTGCCGCCCAGGAGCTCGAGCTCCTCGTGGCGGATCTTCTTGTAGAGATCGCCGTCGAAGACCCGGCCGTCGGCCAGCCGAGTCCGGGTGGCGCGCCACTGCCAGAGCTGCGAGCGGCAGATCTCGGCGGTCGCGGCGTCCTCCATCAGGTTGTTGATCGCGGCGGCGCCGTTGCCAAGCAGCCACGAGTCGAGGTACTGGAGCGCGACGGAGACGTTGGTCCGGACCCCGGCCTCGGTGATCTGGCCACCTTCGACGGCAAGGTTGAGCAGCTCGGCAGCGGAAACGGAGACCTCGGCGGACGCTGGCGAAGGCGCTGGTCGGTGGCGGCGCCCAGGACCCCGTCGAAGATCTCGGTGGCCAGCGGGACCAGGTCGGGATGAGCGACCCATGTCCCGTCGAAGCCGTCGCTCGACTCGCGCTCCTTGTCCTCGCGGACCTTGGCCATGGCCGCGGCGTTGACCTCGGGATCCTTGCGCGACGGGATGAACGCGGCCATCCCGCCGATCGCGTGGGCGCCGCGCCGGTGGCAGGTCTGGACCAGGAGCTGGGTGTAGGCGCGCATGAACGGCACGGTCATCGTCAGTTGGGCGCGGTCGGGCAGGACCAGGTGCGACTGCGCCCGGAACTTCTTGATGCAGCTGAAGAGGTAGTCCCAGCGGCCGGCGTTCAGGCCCGCGGCGTGCTCGCGCAGCTCGTACAGGATCTCGTCCATCTCGAAGGCGGCCAGGATCGTCTCGATCAGGACGGTGGCCCGGATCGTCCCGACCGGGATCCCGAGCGACTCCTGGGCGGCCTTGAAGACGTCGTTCCAGAGGCGCGCCTCGAGGTGCGACTCCAGCTTGGGCAGGTAGACGTACGGGGCCGTGCCCCGGCTGAGCTGCTCCCGGGCGTTGTGGAAGACGAACAGCCCGAAGTCGAAGAGCGACGCCGAGACCGGCGCGCCATCGACGAGCAGGTGCCGTTCGTCGAGCTGCCAGCCGCGGGGCCGGACGACGAGCGTCGCGATCCGCTCGTTCAGCTGGTACTGCTTGCCCTCCGGGCTGGTGAACTCGAGCCGGCGCCGGACCGCGTCGGCGATCGCCGCCTGGCCGCCGATCAGGTTGGCCCAGGTGGGCGACAGCGAATCCTCGAGGTCGGCCATGAACACGCGGGCGCCGGAGTTCAGGGCGTTGATCATCATCTTCGGCTCGGCCGGACCGGTGATCTCGACCCGCCGATCGACGAGGTCGGCCGGGGCCCGGGCGACCGTCCAGGTGCCGGCCCGGACGTCGGCCGTGTCCGCCAGGAAGTCGGGCAGGATGCCCCGATCGAGGACCGATTGGCGCTTCTTGCGGGCGGCCAGCAGCTCGAGCCGGCGGGCGCCGAACTGGCGCTGCAGTCCGGCCAGGAAGGCGAGGGCCTCGCTGGTCAGGATCGAGTCGAGGCCGGCGACGGCGGGGCCTCGCATTTCCACGCCGGCCGGCAGGACGACGGGCGGCGGCGGCGCCCCGGCGGCAGCCGCAACGGCGGCTGCCTCGGCGATCACTGGTGCGGCGGCCTCGGGTTCGGGTTCGGGTGCGACTGCGGCAGGTGCAGATGCCGGGGCAGGTGCTGTTGCAGGGGCCGGCGCGCCAATGATGACCGGCTCGGGCGCCGGCGCCGGAGCAGGTGCACCGATAATGACTGGCTCTGCGGCTGCCGCAGGAGCGGACGCGGCGGGCGCGACCGACGCGCCGATGATGATCGGCTCGACGGATGCTGCGCCAGCGGGCGCGACGGCGGCGCCGATGATGATCGGCTCCGGAGCCGAGGCAGGTTCCGTCCCAGGCGCGGCTTCGGGCTCAGGCGTGGCGTCGGCGGCCGGCTCGGGCGCAGGCTCGAGGCCCGGCTGCGGTTCGGCGGCGGCCGGCTCGACCTCGAATGCCGGCTCGGGCCCGACCTCGACCTCGGGCTCAGAAGCGGTTGCTGGCTCTGGCTCGCGCGCCGCAACCGGCTCGGGCGCAGATCCCGCGACCGCGACCGCCGCCGGCTCAGGCTCCGGCTGCGCCTCCGCCTTCGGTTCGCCCACCAGCGCCGCGAAGGCGCCCGAGTCGGCATCGTCGACGGGCGCCGGCTCCACCTCGCCCCGGCGGATCGTCGCCTCGATCAATCCGAACGGTTCGCTGGTCGGCGTGTAGACCTCGCGATCGTTGACCTGGCCGAACGGCGCCAGGTCCACCAGCCAGTGGTGCAGGTTGGGCATCTTCAGCTGGATCTCGGCAATCTCCGGCCGGGCCAGGAGGACCGCCTCGCCGATGGTCCAGATCGTGGCCTGGACCGAGGCGCTGTGGTGCTGGGCAAAGACGTCGAGCAGGGTGGCGCACACGCCATCGAAGGCGGCGTCGAAGTCGACCGCGGCCGAGGCGTACCGCCAGGTTGCGCTGATCTTGCTGGCCAGCAGCCGGTCGTCGGTCTCGGCCAGGGTCGTGTACTCGTCGCGCGGAAAGCCGCTGAACGAGGAATGGGCCGTCTTCATCAGGGTCAGGTCGTCGAAGCCGGCCTGGATCGTAAGCCGGTTGCCTTCCGCCTGGACGACCGTGGTGCGGGTCAGCTCGTCGGTCCGGACGAATGCGTCGCGGGCGGCGCCGGCGTTGGTGGGGACCGGGGTCCAGGCGTGCTCGCTGATCGAGACGCTGGCCCGGCCGACCTGCTCGAACGCCCCGAAATGCTCGGCCAGGACCCGCGCGAAATGCTCGACCGGCCCGGTCAGGTGGTCGCGGGCCAGGGCATAGGTCGTGTTCTTCATCGTGTCGGTGGCCACGACCAGGCTGTTGTCGTCGCTGACGTGGGCCGCCTCGAAGTCGCCCTCCAGGCTGATCGCCACGGTCAGGTCCCGGATCTGGTGCCCGTCCGGGCCGCGGACGACCTTGACGACCCGGATCGCGGACTTGCCGTAGTGGTTTGGTCCCAACTCGATCAAACGCCACTCTCCCGTCCGGAACTCCGTCCCGGACTTACCAGCCGCCGGCCTCGCGGATCAGTCGATGGAGCACCCGGGCGGTCACTGCCCGGCGGTAGTCGGCCGTGGAGCGGACATCATTGATCGGCTCGATCTCGGCGGCAACCCTGACAGATGCCGTATCGGCGGTATCCGATGTGGGCAGGCGGCCCTCGAGGAACGCCTCGGTCGCGCTGGCTC
The DNA here is from genome assembly GCA_963735455.1 of uncultured Chloroflexia bacterium. Taxonomy (GTDB): domain Bacteria; phylum Chloroflexota; class Limnocylindria; order Limnocylindrales; family CSP1-4; genus Palsa-1033. Next base: position 39,230 of record CAVTKZ010000004.1, on the reverse strand, counting down.
GGATCGGACGCTCGGCGACCGAACCGAGGCCCAGGCGGACCGAGTGCCACGGCGCGCTGGGCGAGTCGGCGACCCAGCTGAGGGCCATGACCACCTTGCTGATGGCCTGGGCCCGGCGGGTGCCGATCTTGCGGAAGCGGACCTGGCGATCGGCGACCAGCGGGATCCGGATCCGGATCACGATCTCGTCGGGCAGCAGGGCGGTGCGTCGATAGCCGGTCCAGAAGGCGGCCGCCGGCAGCTCGCGTTCGCCACGGACCGAGCCGATCACGATCAGCGCGTCGGACGCCAACAGGACCGGCAGCGTGTCGCCGGCCGGCGAGGCGTTGGCGATGTTGCCGCCGAGGGTGCCCCGGTTCTGGATCTGGGCGGCGCCGATCGTCGCCGCGGCCTCGACCAGGGCCGGCAGCAGGTCACGGCATACGGCCGAGCGGCGAACCTCGGTGTAGGTGGTCAGGGCCCCGAGCGTCAGGGCATTGCCGTCGAGGCTGATCCCGCGCAGCTCGTCCAGGCCCCACAGGTCGATCAGGCGCTCGGGCGGTGGCCCGAGCTCGCCGCTCAGCTGGACCAGGACGTCGGTCCCGCCGGCGATCGGGCGATGAACCGCCTCGGCCAGCAGCCGGTACGCGTCGCCGAGTCCGGTTGGCGAGACGAGTGGCGGCTCGATCACGGCCGGTCGTCTGCGACGGGCGCTGCCGGCGCGCCGGGCCCGCCGGCGGTGGGACGGCTGCCCGCCCGGCGGCTGGCGGCGAGCGCGATCGCCTCGATGATCTTGGTGTAGCCGGTGCAGCGGCACAGGTTGCCGGCGATCGCCGCGCGGATCGCCTCGTCGGTCGGCGCCAGGCCCGAGGCCAGGAACGCCTCGCCGGCCATCAGCATCCCCGGGGTGCAGATCCCGCACTGGGCCCCGCCAGCCTCGAGGAAGGCACGCTGGAGCAAGTTCAGGTCGTCGGGCGTGGCCGGGTGCTCTGGGTCCGGCTGCCGCGGTGCGAGGCCCTCGACGGTCCGGACCGCGTGGCCGCCGACCTGGCTGATCGGGACCAGGCACGAATCGACGACCGCGCCGTCGAGGAGGACCGTGCAGGCGCCACACTCGCCCTCGCCGCAGCCCTCCTTCGTGCCGGTCAGCCCGAGGTCTTCGCGCAGGACGTCGAGCAGCCGCCGGATGCCCGGTGCGTTGACCTCGACCGGCTCGTCATTGACCGTGAAGCTGACCGTCATCGGGGGCCGGCCTCGCGGCGGACGCCTGGGCCGCCGGCCGGGCCAGGGCCGCTGGCCGCGGCGAACATCGCGGCCAGGATTCGCTCGGGGCTGGCCGGCAGGTCGTGGATCCAGACCCCGGTCGCGTCGTGGATCGCGGCGACCACCGCCGGCGCGCCGACGTCCATCGGCAGCTCGCCGATCCCCTTCGCGCCGTGGGGCGCGCCACTGAATTGGGCCTCGACCAGGATCGTCTCGATCCGCGGCGCATCGAGGGCGGTCGGGATCAGGTACGTCGCCAAGCGGTCGTTCAGATAGCGCCCGTCACGCAGCTTGATCTCCTCGATCGTGGCGTAGCCGACGGCCTGCAGCGTCCCGCCTTCGACCTGGCCCTCGGCCAGGACCGGGTGGATCACCCGGCCGACATCGTCGGCGGCGACCACGCTCCGAACCGCCACCTCGCCCGTGTCGAGGTCGACGTCGACCTCGGCGATCGCCGACGCCCAGCCGAACGCCGGGTAGGCATCACCGCGATAGGTGGTGTCGTCGAAATCGATGCCCGGATAGGGCTCAAAGTGCTCGTCGATCCGGGTCGCGCCGTTGGCCCGGGCATCGGCCGCGTAGTTGTCGGCGAAGGTGCCGCCGCTGCGCTCCTCGACCACCGCCCGGAGGCGGCGACAGGCGCCGATCACCAGCCCGCCGACGACCATCGCCGTGCGCGAGGCGACAGTCGGGCCGCTGTCGGGCACCAGCGCGGTATCGACCGCGGCCAGCTCCACCGCGTCCATCGGCACGCCGAGGGCCTCGGCGGCGAGCTGGGGGAAGATCGTCTTGGTGCCCTGGCCCATCTCGGTCGAGCCGATCAGGATTACGATCCGGCCCTCGGCCGTCAGCTCGACCGAGGCGACCGAGGCGAGGTGGACCTCGCCCGAGCCGGTGAAGCCGGCACCGTGCCAGGCGAGCGCCAGGCCGATCCCATGGGCGCTCCGCCCGGTGGCCGGGCCGGGACCACTCCGGGCGGCGGCCGTCCGGGCCCGGACCCGCTCGAACTCGGCGGCCTCGGCGGCCCGATCGAGGACCTCCTCGGCGGCCACGCTCTCGCGCAGGACCTGGCCGGTCGGCGTCGTGTCGCCCGGCCGGTACAGCCAGCGCCGGCGGAGCTCGAGCGGCGAGATCGCCAGGGCCTCGGCGATCCGGTTGACCTGCATCTCCGCCGCGAACTCGGTCTGCGGCGCGCCGAAGCCCCGGAACGCGCCGTTGGGCGGCGTGTTGGTGGCCACGGCCCGCGATCGAATCCGGACGTTGGGGCAGGCGTACGGGCCCCCGGAATGGAGTGTGCCCCGGGACAGGACCACCGGGCTGAGGGTGCAGTAGGCCCCGCCGTCCATCACGATCTCGATGTCCTGGGCGATCAGCCGGCCGTCGGCCGACACCCCACTCCGGTAGGTGACGATCGCCGGGTGGCGCTTGGTGGTCGCAGCGATGTCCTCGTGGCGGTCGTAGATCATCCGGACCGGCCGGCCGCAGGCCCGGGCCAGGAGCGCGGCGTGGAGGGCCAGGATCGAGGGGTACTCTTCCTTGCCGCCGAAGCCGCCGCCGGTCTCGGCCTGGATCACCTGGGCCTGGGCGTCGGTCAGCAGGAGCGAGCGGCGGAGCGCCTTGTGGACGTAGTACGGGCACTGGAGCGAGCCGTGGACCGCCACGCCGCCGTCGTCCCGGGGCACGGCGATCATCGCGTTGTTCTCGATGTACAGCTGCTCCTGGTGACCGACCCGGTACTCGCCCTCGATCACCAGGCTGGCCTGGGCGAAGCCGACCATGATGTCGCCGGTCGCGATCTCGTAGTGGGCGAAGACCTGGCTGCTGGCGAGGGGGTCGAGGACCGGCACCAGCGGCTCGGTCCGCAGAGTGACGTGGCTCGCCGCCTCGCGCAGCAGGGTCCGGTCCGGGGCGGCGACCAGGGCCACCGGCTCGGCGTGATGGCGGATCTCGCCGCTGGCCAGGATCGGCTGGTCGTCCTGGATCGAGTTGACGATGTTCGGGCCGGGAATGTCGGCCGCCGTGACGACCACCACCCGGGACCAGTCGAAGGCCGGGTCGAGCTCGACCCCCAGGAGCCGGGCGCGCGCCTCGGTCGAGCGGATCGTCAGGCCGTGCCAGGCACCGGGGAAGACCAGGTCGTCGGTGTACAGCGCCGTGCCGGTGAGCTTGGCCGGCCCCTCCCGGCGGAGCGGCGATCGGGGCGTGGCCAAGCCGGGAGTCGGGGCATCGGGTCGCACGACGACCGGTGCGGCGGCGCGGCCGAGGGTGCCCCGGATGGTCATGTTCGTGCGTTCATCCTGACGCCTGACGATGGGACCGTCGACTCGGGCCTGTCAAGGGCAGAGGCTTGGCGTGCAGTGGCCGTGGCCGGCGTCGGTCCCTCGGGCGACGACCGCGAGCGAGCCCTCGTCTTCGAGACTCTGCTCGCTCCCTTGGCGACGACCGATTCTTCGTGCATGGTCGCTGCCAGCACAGCGCCGGCCACTAGCCCGGGCGTGGGGCCAATGAAGGCGGCGAGAATGCGGTATCGAGCGCGAGCCACGCACGAATCAAGGTCCTCCTGACCACCAACCCCAGCCGCCTGAGCCCTTGGCTCACTGGCTACCCCTGCAGCGACCATGCACGAAGAACGAGCCGACGCAAGGTCTCCGGCCTGAGTGGTTCCGGAGAGCCAGCTTTCGGCGAGCGAGCCGCGAGCCAGGGGGACGAGGCGTAGCATCGGCGGGATGCCTGCCAGCCTGTCCCCGACGCTGCCGGAGCGGCCGCCGTTCACCCTCCGCGCCCGGGTCCTGACCCCGCTGGCCGCCGGTGGCCATCGCTACGAGCCGGATGGCGTGGTCGTGGTCGATGCTGACGGCCGAATTGCTTTGATCGGGCCGTTCGCCGAGGCGACCGTCGGGACCGGGGCGACCGCCGGGACCGGGGCGGCCGTCGGGACCGAGGCGACCGTCGGGACCGAGGCGACCGTCGGGACCGAGGCAACCGCAGCCGCGCCGGGACACGACCTCGGGCCGCTGATCGACCTCCGGCCGTGGCTCGTGCTGCCCGGCCTGGTCGACCTCCACGTCCACCTGCCCCAGGTGCCCCACGCCGGGCTGGGCTTCGGGACGCCGCTGCTCGACTGGCTCGGGCGCTACGTCTTCCCCCTCGAGCACGACTTCAGCGAAGCGGTCGCCGAGGTCGTGGCGCCGGCCGCCTTCCGGGCCTTCGCGGCGGCCGGCACGACCACCGCCCTGATGTACGGCGCGGTCTACGAGCCGTCGATCGACGCCGCCTTCCGGGCGGCCGAGGCGCACGGAATCCGGGCGATCATCGGCAAGGTGATGATGGACCGGCTGACCTACGACGAGACCCGCCGGCCATCGGAGCTCCTGGACCTGTCGCTGCGCCAGTCGGCCGACCTGTGCGATCGCTGGCACCTGCGCGACGATGGCCGCCTGCGCTACGCGTTCACGCCCAGGTTCGCGGTCTCGTGCAGCGCCGAGATGCTTCGCGAATCGGCGGCCCTGGCCGCGGCCAAGGGCGCCTACTGGCAGACCCACCTGGCCGAGGACAAGGCCGAGATCGCCGAGGTGGCCCGCCTCTTTCCCGAGGCCCGCGACTACCTCGACGTCTACGACCGGGCCGGCGGCCTGGGTAACCGGACGATCCTGGCCCACGCGATCCACCTGTCCGAGCGGGAAGTCGCCCGGCTGGCCGAGTCGGGCACGAACCTGGCCCACTGCCCGGCCTCGAACCTGTTCCTGGCCTCGGGGATCATGCCCCTCGGGCGCTACCTGGAGGCGGGGATCCGGGTCGGCCTCGGCTCGGACGTGGCCGGCGGCCCCGACCTGTCGCTGTTCGGGGCGATGCGCGTCGGCGGCTATGTCCAGAACGCGCTGCGGGTGGCGACGGGCGATCCCCGGCCGATCCTGGATCCCTTCGCCTGGCTCCGGCTGGCGTCGCTCGAGGGCGCCCGGGCGCTGGGCCTCGCTGACCAGATCGGCTCGATCGAGGCCGCCAAGGAAGCCGACCTGATCGTCGTCGACCCGGCCCTCGCGGCGCCACCGGAGGCGCCCGAGCTCGACGACCCGGCCGACCTGCTGAGCACCCTGATCTTCCGGTCCCATCCGGAGATGGTCCGCGGGGCATGGGTCCGCGGACGGCGGCTGGCGGGCCCGCGCGAGCGATGAGCGGCGTCGACCTGCTGATCAGCGGCGGCACCCTGGTCGACGGCACGGGCGCCGCCGGGCGGCCCGGATCCGTGGCCATCAGCGGTGACCGGCTGCGGGTCATCGAGGCGGGCCAGCCCCTGCCGGCGGACGTCGGCCGGTTGATCGACGCGACGGACCGGGTCGTGGCCCCGGGCTTCATCGACCTCCACAGCCACGCCGGCCTGATGATCCTGGCCGACCCCCGCCACGAGCCGAAGGTCCGCCAGGGGGTGACGACCGAGGTGATCGGCGTGGACGGCAACTCATACGCGCCGTTCGATCGGCCGGCCGACCTGGCCGCGTTCGTCGAGCTCAATGCCGGCCTCGACGGCCATCCCGACATCGCCTACGACTGGGACACCGTCGCCTCGTACCTGACCCGCTTCGACCGGCAGGTCAGCGTCAACATCGCCTACCTGGTCGGCAACTCGGTCCTCCGGATCGCGGCCCTCGGCTGGGACGATGTGCCGGCCGACGGCCGGGCGATCCAGCGGATGCAGGCCCTCCTGCGCGAGGGGATGGCCGAGGGTGCCTTCGGCCTGAGCTCCGGCCTCGACTACCCGCCGGGCAGCTATGCCACCACCGCCGAGCTGGCGGCGCTGACCCGCGAGGCCGGCCGCCACGGCGGCTTCTACCACACCCACGTCCGCTACCCGCTGGGTGACGGCTACCTCGACCCGTTCCGCGAGGCGATCGAGATCGGCCGGCTGGCCGAGGCGCCGGCCCACATCACCCACTTCTACCACCGGGCATCGTTCCCAGGTGGCCCCAGGCCGATGCTCGCGCTGGTCGACGCGGCGCGGGCCGACGGCCAGGACGTGACCTTCGATTCGTATCCGTCCGAGTGGGCCAGCACCCGGCTCCTGATCCTGATCCCGCCGTGGGTCCAGGAAGGCGGGCCGGCGCGGACCAAGGAACGCCTCGCCGACCGGGCGGTCCGGACCCGGATCCGGGCCGAGCTGAGCGCCCGGGGCACGTTGTTCGCCGGCAGCGGCGGGCTGGCCGGCGTGCGGGTGGGCTACTTCGGCCGGCCCGAGCATGCCCGCTGGGAGGGCTGGACGCTGGGCCAGATCCAGGCCGAGACGGGCGCCGAAGCGGTCGAACTGGTGTGCGACCTGCTGCTCAGCGAGGACCTCCGCCTGAACGAGGTCACGCCGGGGCCGAACCGGGCGACGATGCCGGCCTTTTTCCAGCATCCGGTCGGGATGGTCGGCACCGATTCGGTCTTCGTCGGCGAGCGGCCGAGCCCGCGGACCTACGGCTCGTTCCCCCGGATCCTCGGCGAGTTCGTCCGCGACGAGGGCTACCTGGGCCTCGAGGAGGCGGTCCGCAAGATGACCTCGGCCCCGGCCGCCCGGCTGGGGATCGACGACCGCGGCCGGCTGGCCGACGGCTTATTGGCCGACGTGGTGGTCTTCGACCCGGTCCGAGTGCGGAGCCTGGCCACGATCGACGACCCGCGGCGCTTCCCGGAGGGGATCGAGCAGGTGATCGTCAACGGTGTGCCGGTCGTCGCAGATGGCCGGCACACCGGGGCGACGCCCGGCCGGGCCCTCCGCCATCGGCGGGCCTAGGACGAGCGAACCGCGGGCGATTCGCGGAGAATCCGCGGGCCAGATCAGCCCGGCGGGGGCAGGAAGTAGCCGGTGACGTCGAAGATCGCGTGAGCGGCCGCGCCGGCGTGGGCGATGTACACGATCCCCAGCTTGCCGCCCGGTCCGAGCTGGATCGTCACCCCGTTGGCCCGGTTGTCGCCGACCGGGAAGTTGAGGGTCGATGACTTGGGCGACGCGGTGGCGACCGAGGTCAGGGCGAAGTAGCCCGGCGCGGTCTGGCCGGTGACGGTCAGGTTGCCGGTCACCGCGATCGCCGCGGCGGGCACCTGGTAGGCCGGGTTGGCCCCGATCTCGATCACCGGGAACGAGTACACGCCGCTTTCCCGGAGCGGACCGCCGAGGCCCTCCTTGATCCGGCTGTCGACGATCCGGGTGGGGGCCAGGGCAAAGTAGCTGGCCCCCGTGGCGCCGGGCAGGAAGTAGCCGGTGACATCGAAGATCGCGTGCGCCGTCGAGCCGGCCCGGGCGACGTAGATCAGCCCCAGCTTGCCGCCTGGGCCGAGCTGGACGGTGACCCCGTTGGCCCGGGTGTCCCCGCTCGGGAAGTTCAAGGACGACGTCTTGGGCGTCTTGGTCGCCAGCGTCGTCAGGGCGAAGTAGCCCGGCGCGGTCGGGCCGGTGACCGTCAGGTTGCCGGTCACCGCGACCGCCTCGGCCGGGATCCTGAGCGCCGGGTCGGCTCCGACGCCGGTGACCTGGAACGTGTTGGCCACGCCGGCCTTCAGGACGCCGCTCGCCAGCCCGAGCTTGGAGCGGGTGTCGAGGAGGCGATTGGGGGTCAGCGGGAAGTAGCTCGCGCCGGACGCTCCGGGCAGGAAGTAGCCGGTGACGTCGAAGATCGCGTGAGCGGCCGCGCCGGCGTGGGCGATGTACACGATCCCCAGCTTGCCGCCCGGTCCGAGCTGGATCGTCACCCCGTTGGCCCGGTTGTCGCCGACCGGGAAGTTGAGGGTCGATGACTTGGGCGACGCGGTGGCGACCGAGGTCAGGGCGAAGTAGCCCGGCGCGGTCTGGCCGGTGACGGTCAGGTTGCCGGTCACCGCGATCGCCGCGGCGGGAAATCGGATTCGAGCCCAGGCCGGTCACCTGGAAAGTGGCCGGCACGCCGGCCTTCAGGGCCCCATGGGTCAGGCCCAGCTTGGACCGGCTGTCGACGATCCGGGTCGGGGCGAGGGCGAAGTAGGTCGCCCCGGGGATCGACTGGACCGGGGTCACGGCCGGCGCGGCGGCCGACGCCGGTCCGGTGCCCGACGAGTTGGTGGCGGTCACGCTGAAGGTGTAGGCCGTGCCGTTGGCCAGGCTGGACACGATGCAGGACACGCTGCCGGTGGCCGTGCAGGTCATGCCGCCGGGCGTCGCGGTCACGGTGTACTTGGAGATGGCCCCGCCGCCGTCATTCGCGGGCGGTGTCCAGGTCACGAAGGCCGAGGCGTCGAGGGGCGTCGCAACCGGCGCCGTCGGGGCATCGGGCAGGGCGGGCAACACGGTCAGGTTGGCGAGGGTCGTCCTGGTCAGGCCACCGCCGACCCCGGTGATCTGGGGCGCGAAGACGCCTGGCGGGGTGACCGTGGGCACGTTCGAGGTGGTGATCGTCAGGGTCGAGGTCGAGCCGCTGACCGGGTTCGGGCTGAACGACGCGGTCGTCCCGCCGGGCAGGGCGCTGGTCAGGCTGAGGGTGACCGGCGGCACGAACTCGCTGCGGTTGATCGCAATCGCGAACGTCGTCGTCGCACCGCGCATGATCGACTGGCTGGGCGGGGTGGCGGTCACGCTGAATGTCGGGTTGTAGGTCACCGCCGTCAGGTCCGAGCCGTTGTAGCGGTCGAGGTCGACGCAGCCGGTGGTGATCCCGGCGACGTGGCCGCAGTCCGTGTACTGCCAGAACGTATAGCCGTTGCCGCTCCAGTTGCCGGCCGGGACGGTTGGGCTGCTCACGCCCCAGTTGGCGATCCAGAGAGTCTTGTAGCCGGCCAGGGCGATGCTCGTGTCGTTGCCGACCTTGGTCGACCAGAAGCTGGGGCTGACGTAGATCATCGGCCGGATGCCGAGCTTGGCGGTGACCTCGTCGAGCCAGGCCCGGACCCAGACCTGGAGGGCGGCCGAGGCCAACCCGCCGGTCTGCTCGAGGTCGAGCGCGGGCAAGAGGTTGCCCGCCGTCAGGCCGGCGACGGCGACGTAGTGATCGGCCTCCTGGACCGCCTCGTTGGGGCTCGAGTCGGGCGATGCAAAGTGGTAGGCGGCCATCGGGATTCCGACGGCCATCGCCCCAGCCCGGTTCGTGGCGTACATCGGGTCGACATAGCCGGTCCCCTCGGTCGCCTTCATCACCACGAACTGCTTGCCGGCGGCCTTGACCTGCGGCCAGTTGATCGTGGCCTGCCAGCGGCTGACATCGAGGCCTTCGAGGGGCGCGACGACCGCACTCGCCCGGATCCCGCTCTTGGCGTGGGACAGGGTGCCGGCAGGCACCGGGACCGGCGAGGCGCCCAGGACGGGCGCCGGGGTGGCCCCCGCGGCAAGGGTGACGAGGAGGACCCCAGCCAGGATCCGGGCTGGCCAGGCCGGTGCGAGTCGGGGCCTGACGGGAGGGATGGCGAGTCTCACGAGCATCTTCCGTGCGGAAGATCAACCCTAGACCTCGCCGTCAACCCTGGGCCATCACCCCATCGGACCACCCCGGACCGCCATGAGTCATGGCGCCGGTCACTTGGACGTTGGCCGGACCGACGCCTTGCCGCCCGTCGAGGAGGCCGATTGAGCGGTCGGTCCGAGCGTCGCTCGAGCCGCCGGGCGGGGACCCGGAGCGGCCTGCTTGCCGCCGGCGATATAGGTCGGCCGGCTCGCCGCGACCTCGGTTGGCCGGCCGATCGCGACGGGCTGCGTGGACGGCGCTCCAAGGGATGCCGGTTTGGCCACGCTTCGCCCGGACCGCTGGGGCGGGACGGCGCTCGGCACGAGGTGCGGCGCAAGCGTGGGCGGGAGCGTCGGGGCCACCGGCTTGCGGCGGACCGGCTTGGCCGGCAGCGCCTCGATCGCGGGCTCCGGCTTCGCCGATGACGTGGGGGTTGCCTTGCCGGCGGGCCGGGTCGCCGGCTTCGCGGGCGGCGCCGGAACGGCCGCCGCGGCCTCGCGCGGCACGGCCCGGCGGGCGCGTCCCTTCGTGACCCCGCTCGCGGTCGCCGGCGCTGGCGTTGACTCGGCGTTTGGCCGGGTCGTCAGCCGTGTCGCCGTCGGCGGCGGCGTCGCCCGCCGGGCCGTCGACGGCTCGGGAGCCGGCGGCGCGAGCTCGGCCGGCGCGGGCGCCGGCGCTGGGCTGGACAGGCTGATCAGGGCCAGCGAGCTGCCCGGTGAGTCCCCAAGGGACGCCTCGTTGCCGGGCGGCAGGCCCATGGTCGCCGGCCCGGCGACGAGCGGGGGCTCGTCCGGGAGCGGCCCCGACGGGACCGGGTAGGACGTCGAGAGATCACGCCGGGGCTCCGACGCCGGGCCGGGTTGGCGCAGGGTGACCTCGGTGATCGGGCGAGGCGGACCCCACAGGTCCAGGTGCACGAGCGGCTCGGCGATGACCGGCCGCTCGCCGTGATTGAGACGGCGCTCCTGCTCGGCCAGGGCCGTCAGGAGGCGGACCCGGATCGAGGCCATTTCGGAGGCAACTTCGGGCGGCAGGCCGCGGCCGGCCTGGTTGCGGAGCATGTCCACCGTCACCTGGTAGGTGGCGATCACATTGGCGTCACCGACCAGGGTGATGTCGCAGGTATTGATGTCGCCGAGCTCGGCCCGCAGGGCCGTGGCCCGCCAGGCATCACCGAGGGCAAAGGCCTCCAGGACGCTCAGCCAGCCGAGGAGGATCGAGCGCGTCCGATGGAGCTCGGCGATCAGGTGCTGGACACGGACCGGGTCGAGCTGCTCCAGCTTCTTGCCCGGTCGGCGGGCGTTCCGTGCGTTGTAGGCCGAGGGCTGCGCCGTCGCGGCCTGCTCTGGTCCCCATGCCCGTACGAGCCGCGCGCTCGCCCCACCCGGAGAGGAGCGCACGTCGGCGATCGCCAGGAGGGCGAAGATGACCGCGCCACCAGCCGCGACCAGGAGCAAGACCGTATGTTCCATGGGGGGCGAAGTCTACCGGACGGACCTGGATCGACGCGACCAGCGCGCCGACCCGGGTCGGCTGGCGATCAGCGACGGCAACTGGAGGCGGACTGGCTCCGATCGAGGCCAGCGTCTTGGCAGAAGCCTGGCCCGTGCTGGACGGCGCCATGACGGGTGTCCCAACTCCGCGGTCCTCCGGTTCATGTCGAGGTCCGCGAGCATACTCGAGAAGGGCCCGCCGGAGAAGATCCTCCGTCTGGCCGCTGGCCAGGCTCATCAGCCGGGCGACATCGTCGCGGACGGTCGCGGGAGCCACGCTGGCCGCTGCCCGGAGGACCTTCGGGTTCTCCGTCGGCTCGACCTGCTCGGAGGCGTAGAACAGCTCCTCGTGGAGCTTCTCGCCCGGTCGCAGCCCGACGATCTCGATCGGCTGGCTCTCGGGGTCCCGGCCGGCGAGGCGGACGAGGTCGTGGGCCAGGTCCATGATCTTGACCGGCTCGCCCATGTCCAGGACGAACAGGTCGCCGGACCGGCCGAGCGCCGATGCATCGAGGATCAGCCAGGCGGCCTCCGGGATGGTCATGAAGAAGCGGGTCATCGCCGGATCGGTGATCGTCAGCGGCTCGCCGTTCTCGAGCTGCTCCTGGAAGATCGGCACGACACTGCCGTTCGAGCCCAGGACGTTGCCGAAGCGGACCGAGACGTAGGCTCGACCGGTTCGACGGGCCGTGTCGGCGACGAGCATCTCGGCCAATCGCTTGCTGGCGCCCATCACGCTCGTCGGGCGGACGGCCTTGTCGGTGGAGACCAGGACGAACCGTTCGACCCCGGCCCGGGCGGCAGCGTCGAGGACGGCCATCGTGCCGCTGACGTTGACGAACATCGCGTCGGACGGATGCGACTCCATCAGCGGCACGTGCTTGTAGGCGGCGGCGTGGAAGATGACCGATGGGACCTCGGCCGAGATCAGCTGGTCCATCGCCTCACGGTTGGTGATGTTGGCCAGCTGGATCTGGAGCTCGCCGTGGCCCTTGCCGTGGTCCTTGCGGGCTTCGAGCTCGCGCTGGAGGAGGTACAGCGGGCTCTCGGCCCGATCGACCAGGATCAGCCGGCTGGGACCGAGGGCGAACACCTGGCGGGCCAGCTCCGAGCCGATCGAGCCGGCGGCGCCGGTGATCATCACGACCCGGTCCTGGACGATCTCGGTGACCCCGGCCACGTGGTCGGTCACGATCGGCCGGCGGAGGAGGTCTTCGACCCGGATCCGGCGCATCCGGTAGGCATCGACGGTGCCGTCCAGGAGGTCGGTCAGGGGCGGCACGGTCCGGACCTCGAGACCGAGGGCCAGGGCCTCGTCGACGATCGGGCGCACGGCGGCACCGGGCGCGCTGGGCATCGTGATCAGGAGGGTCCGGGCGCCGGTCAGGTCGGCGATCTTGGCCAGCTCGTGGCGGCCGCCGTAGACCCGCAGGCCGGCGACGATGTTGCCGGCCAGCGAGCGATCGTCATCGAGGAAGCCGACCGGGACGATTCCCGCGTCGGGGTTGCGCTCGGCCGAGCGGGCCATCAGGACGCCCGTCCGGCCGGCTCCGTAGAGCAGGGTCAGGCGCTTGGCCTGGTTGAGGTTTGTCCCCGAATGGGGCGCCCAGTCGTAGGCCGCCCGGATCGCGAACCGGGAGCCACCCAGGAGGGCGATGCTCAGGAGCATCTCGACGGGCCAGAAGGAGCGCGGGAAGCCGGCCGGCACGACCGGTCCGGCGACGGTGCTCAGGGTATAGAAGGCGATGATTGTGGCGACGGTCCCGAGCAGGACGGCCGAGACGATCCGGATGACCTCCGGGATGCTCGCGAAGCGCCAGCCCCGGCTGTACAGGCCGAGGCGCAGGTTGACGACCGTGCGCACGACCAGCAGGAGGCCGAGAACCGGCAGGAACAGGCCGGCAAGCTCGAAGCCGATGAACCGGTCATAGCGGATCGCGAGGGCGGCATAGGCCGCCACGACCGTGCCCAGCAGGTCGATCGCCAGCAGCTGCCGCGCCCGCATTCGGCGGGCGATTCGAGCAATGCCGGCCTCGACCCGGACCGCAGACGACGGTTCGTCGAGGCGACGCGGAGAGGTGCGGAAGGCGTCCGCAAACCTGGGTGGGATGTGTACCGAACGGCGAGTCGTCACGAGATACCCCCGGGCACCGCCATACGACGGCACAACCGATGGCGCGCGGATGATAAATCAGCCCGGACTCGGTCGTACTCAGCCTCCCTGGGGACGCGCCACCCTTGGAAGTCCTGAGCCGCCTATGCCGTTGGACCACGATAAAAAGAGGTGTGGCCTCGGCTCGTATGACGATAGGCCATTTGGGCCCATCGGGCTAGTACCTTGCGGGCCGGAATGGCATTAAATCGTTGCCCGAAAGCACCAGCCAGCCAGACCCGTGCGGCCAGAGGTACTACGCGGGTCCGGCGGCCCATTGCGCCCACGCTCCAGCGGGCGGCTACGGGCGAGGGTTTGAGGCTAGCTCCGAGCCGGAGTGAGGATCTCGCCCAGGGCGCCGACCACCCGGTCGAGGTCGGCGTCGGTCATGCCCGGCCAGATCGGCAGGGAGACGACCCGCTCGAACTCGCGGCTGGCGACCGGCAGGGGCACCGGCGTCGTCTCCGGCCGGGAGCGGTAGTACGGGTGGAGGTGGAGCGGGATGAAGTGGACGCTGGCCCCGATTCCGCGGGCCTGGAGGGCATCCATGACGGCCGCCCTGTCGATCGCCAGGCGGGGCAGCCGGAGCCGGATCACGTACAGGTGCCAGGCGTGGGAGCCGTCAGCGGCGTCGGTCGGGAGATCGATCAGGTCGTCCAGCCCCGACGCGAGGAACCGCTGGCGGTAGCCGGCGGCCAGCGCGCGGCGCGCGGCGAGGAGCTCCTCCGCCCGGCTCAGCTGGGCCAGTCCCAGCGCTGCCGCGAGGTCGGTCATGTTGTACTTGTAGCCCGCGTCCTCGATCTCGTAGGCCCAGCTGCCACCGGCCGCGTAGCGGTTCCAGGCGTGCCGGCTGATCCCGTGGAGGCCCATCAGCCGGGCTCGGTCGGCCAACGCGTCGTCGTCGGTCACGAGCATCCCGCCCTCGCCGGTGGTGATCGTCTTGGTGGCGTAGAACGAGTACGCGCCGGCCCGCCCGATCGTGCCCGCAAACCGCCCGCCGAGGTCCGCGATCCGGCTGGGGAAGGCGTGGGCGGTGTCCTCGATCACCGGGATCCCCCGCCGGTCGAGGCGCTCGACGAGCTCGCCGATCGCCATTGGCCGGCCCCCGAAGTGGACGGCCACGACCGCCTTGGTGCGCGGCGTGACGGCCGCCTCGATCGTCTCGGGGGTGGCGTTGAGGGTCTCGGCGTCGACATCCACCAGGACCGGCACGGCATCGCGATAGACGACGACTTCGGCACTCGCGGCGAAGGTCCAGGTGGGCACGATGACCTCGTCCCCAGGCCCCACCCCGAGCCCTTCGAGGGCCAGGTGGAGGGCGGCCGTGGCCGAGTTGAACGCCAGGGCATGGCGGCTGCCGACCGTCTCGGCGAAGCGCGCCTCGAACTCCTTGGTCCGCGGCCCGGTGGTCAGCCAGCCGGAGTCGAGGACGTCCAGCACCGCCGCCCGCTCAAGGGCCGTGATCGATGGGCGGGCAAAGGGCAGGAACTCGAGCGAGGCCTCGGTCTTCATCGGACGACCGCCAGGACGGTCCGGCCCAGGAGGCCCAGGTCGGCGCCCAGGGAGCGGTGGGCGAGGTAGCCCGCGTCAAGCGCCAGCTTGGCCGGCAGGATCTCGTCGACATAGGCCCGTTCGATGTTTGTGCTGGCCAACAGGGCCTCCTCGTGCCTGAACTCGATTTGGGCCGGACCGGTGATCCCCGGTCGGGCCGAGAAGACGGTCCGATGCAGTGGATTCGACCAGTCGGCATAGCGGGGGTCTTCGGGTCGTGGCCCGACCAGGCTCATCTCGCCCCGGACGACGTTCCAGAGCTGGGGCAGCTCATCGAACTTGGTCTGGCGCAGGACGCGGCCGACCCGGGTGATCCGCGGGTCGCCGGCCGCGGTGACGGCCGATCCGTTGATGTCGGCCCGCATCGTCCGGAGCTTCAGGGCATGGAAGGGGCGCCCGCCCTCGCCCATCCGGACGGCCGAGTAGAACAGCGGACCCCTGTCACCGGAGATCCGGTTGGCGACAAGGGTGGCCAGGATCACGGGCCCTGAACAGACGAGCAACGGGGCGCCGATGACGACGTCCAGGCAGCGTTTCCAGGCTGGGAATGCCGGCCGTGAGACCACCGCCGGGCCGCCTGCTGTCGTGCTTGAGATGAACTGATCAGCCACGGATTGGAAACCTGATCTCCAGTTGAGACTGGGACGAATCGTATCGGTTCAGCGCTTCGGGCGAGTCCCGAGCCTACGGATTCCCCGCGACATTGACAAGGTGGTCCGGTCCACGAGCGGTGCCCGAGGGCAACCGTCGCCGCCGCGGAGATCGATCAGTCGCGCGCCAGGCCGGCCGGCAGCCCGACCGGCTGACTCGCGTCGAGGCGGTCGACGATTGTCTTGTAGTCCACGGTCGAGCGCCGCGATGGGACGCTCCGGATGAGCCGTTCGTGGAGGAGGCCCGTGGACAGGACGCCCACCAGGGCCATGTTGTCGGTGTTCGAGAACTGCTTGCCGGCCGGCCAGTCCTGGACCTTGCGCCAGAGCTGGCCGACGGCCGCGGGGTTGAAGATCCCCGCCGCGCCGACCGCCCGCTCGCTCACGACTTCGGCGATCCAGTCGGCGGGATCCGGCCCGGTGAACGACAGGGCGTCCGGCGCCCGGAAGGGCTGCTTGGAGCGGCGAATGATGTCGTCCGGCACGAGGCCCGCGGCAGCGCGCTTGAGGATGTGCTTCTCGTCCAGTCCGCGCAGCTTGAACGCGGGCGGCAGGGCGTTGGCCAGGGCTACGACGTTGATATCCAGGAAGGGGTAGCGACCCTCGACCGAGTGGGCCATCGCCATCCGATCGCCCTGTGACGAGAGGAGATAGCCGGACAGCAGGGTCCGCACCTCGAGGTATTGGTCCTGGGCCAGGAACGACCAGGATTCGAACGCTCCGGGGAGGGACGCGATCAGCCGCCCGACGACGTCGACGCCGGCCGCCTGCTGGTGCACCTCGGCGGTGAACAGGCGCTGGAGGGCGGCCGCCGACTGCCAGCGGATCTGGTGGGCGAAGCCAGCCTCGGCCCAGGTGGCCCGATCTCGGCCGAAGAACTCGCGGGCCATCGCCTGCTGGGCCGTGGGCGAGCGGGCGAGGTACGGGTAGAGCCGTTCGAGCAATCGCGGCCGAAGCTTCGATCCCGGTTGGCGGCCCCAGAACCGGCGGACCTTGCCCTCCCGGAAGATGTCGTAGCCGGCGAACATCTCGTCGGCGCCCTCGCCGGTCAGGACAACCTTGATCCCCGTCTCGTGGACCAGTCGCGACAGCAGGAAGAGGGGCGCTGCTGCCGTGCGCAGGAGCGGCCGCTCGGCGCTGGCGACCACGTCGGGAAAGACGTCAGCGATGTCCCGGCGGCTGACGCTGATCTCGTGGTGGTCGCTCTCGATCAGGGCCGCCACCGAGCGCTGGTAGCCGGTCTCGTCGTACTCGGCATCCTCGAAGCGGATCGAGAACGTGTTGAACCGGTCGCCCTTGACCTGCCGCCCCAGAGCCGCGACCAGCGAGCTGTCGAGGCCGCCCGAAAGGTACGACCCGACTGGCACGTCGGCCCGCAGCATCCGCAGTCGAACGGCGTCCGCGAGGGTGGCCCGGACCTGTTCGGCCGCGGCCTCGACGGACTGCGGCGGCGCCGACGGCGAGGCATAGCTCGGGGTCCAGTACGCCCGGTCCGTCGTCCCGTGGCGCGAGATCGTTCGCACGTGGCCCGGCTCGAGCTCGGTGATCCCTTCGAAGACGGCCTGCGGGGCGACGCTGGTCCAGAACGTGAACGTCTCGGCCAGGCCGACGGGATCGAGCCGGCGGGGGATCGACGGGTCACCGGCGAAGATCGCCTTGACCTCGCTCGCGAACCACAGCCGTCCGGCGTGGCTGCACAGGAACAGGGGCCGCACGCCGAGCCGGTCGCGGGCCAGGACGAGGGTGGCCGAGTCCGAGTTCCAGAGAGCCAGCGCGAACTGGCCGTTGAACCGGGCGAAGGCGTCGTCTGCCCACTGCTCATAGGCGTGGACGATGACTTCCGTGTCGCTGACCGTCCGGAACTGGTGGCCCAGTTGGACGAGCTCCGCGCGCAGCTCGATGTAGTTGTAGATCTCGCCATTGAACACGATCCACAGCGAGCCCGACTCGTTGCACATCGGCTGCTGGCCGGTCGCCAGGTCGATGATCGACAGGCGGGCCATGGCCAGGCCGGCGGTCCGGTCGCGATACAGGCCGAACTCATCCGGTCCGCGATGGCGGATCGCAGCGATCATCGCGGTCAGGTCCTCGCGGCTGGGAGGGTCCGCGCCATCGCCCAGCGCGATCGACCCTGCGATTCCGCACATCGGTCGTCTCCTCGCCGTGGTCCGTAAGCCTGGGCTGCCGCGAGAGCGGCGCTGTCGATCCTCCCACATTGCCCGATCGAAGTGGCGCCACCACGACCGCAGCGTGGCTCGTCGCATCGAGCCGAGCATCCCGGATCCCATGCTACCGTTCGCTGGTGGATCGTGACCAATGAGGAGCTGAGCCGACCGATGAGGAGCTGAGCCGACCGATGATGCCGGCATGGAGGCGGCGGGTCCTGGCGTATCGAGCCCTGGGTGGTGTGCCCGGTGGCGAGCGCCTGCTGGATTGGTATCGCCCGCGCTTCGGCAGGTTGAAGAGCACCGACCTGCATACCCGGGACGGGGCTTTGGCCGAGATGATGCGACTCCTTCGCGGCGCCGGCCGGAGCGTCGAAGGCAAGAACCTGATCGAGATCGGTACCGGCTGGCACCCCCTGCTCCCCGTGCTCTTCTACGGCTTGGGCGCGGAGACCGTAGTCATGACCGACATCGTCCGCCACGTTCGGGGCGACTTGATCGAGCAAGTCCTTGATTTCTGCACGGGCCATTCGAGAGAGCTCGCCGAGATCAGCGGCCGCGACGAGGCCAGCATGAACGCCAGGTGGTCAGCCCTGCGTCCAGATCGAGGGCAGTGGGTTGACCTGTGGCGAGCTCACGGCATCACCTATCGCGCGCCGTTCGATTTCACCCGGTCGGGACTACCAGCGCAATCCGTGGACATGATCTTCAGCAACGATTGCCTGGGCTACATCCCGGTGCCGACACTCGCAGCCATCATGAAGGAGAGCTGGCGCCTCTTGAGGCCCGGCGGAATTATCGCTCATGACATCTTCGTCTACGACGACCTCGGGATCTACGATCGTGAGATCCCGCCTTGGAATTTCCTGCGCTTCAGCCAGGCGGAGTGGGATCGGGTCGGCAACAGCCGGATCCACCACCAGAACCGAAGCCGGCCCAGCTTCTATGCCCGGCTCGCAGTGGACAACGGGCTCCAGATTGTCTATGAGGAACGCGTGCTGCCCGACCTTCGCGAGGACGACCTCGACCGGTCGACGCTCCACCCGGACTTTCGCGAGCTGCCGTTTGATGAGATCGCCTGCAATCACTACCTGCTTGCGGCCGAGAAGCCAACCGGTGGACCGCCCCCTGAGCCGACGCACTAGGGTTCGTCGCCACGACCCTTACAGGTTGACCGGCCCATCTCCGTCGCCGCGATTCAGGTAGAACGTCGGCAGATTGACGTCGAGCGGCCTCAGGCGCTCGGCCAGCGCCGACGATGCGGCGAACAGGAAATTCGACGGCCCGCTCAGGAAGCCGTTCTTTCGGAGCGCGGCACCGAGCGGTCGGAACGTCTGGTTGGTCACGATGAGGTCAACGCCCTCCCGGCGCAGTCGATCTACCGCAGCCTGGATCAGGGCAGCTTCGTAGTTGGGCGAAGCGAGGAGATCCACGATCGAGCCGAGCTTGAGGTCGCCGAAGTACTTGTCGTCACTATGCTGGGTGGCCAGGCAGATCGCCCAGCCGCAAATCTTGCCTTCGTCCTCGATCGTGACCTTCAGAACTGGGTTGCCCGGTGAATCGTAGAGTTGGGCCAGGAGCGCCCGATCCCGGACAGCGCCGAACGCGAACGTGCCCTGGACACCGGCCCACAGGGCGTCGGCCCACTCGCCAAAGGAGCTCATATCGTTGGCCCTGGCGTTCGGTCCGCGATGAGGCATGCCGGCCCGGTACCGTTGCAGACCTCGGATCCCGAGACCGCCGAGCCCGCTGGCTGCCCCGACATCCGCCGCGAGACGTCGGGGCCGGGAGGCGCGCAGCGGTCCAACCTGGCGCAGAAACCGGGCGGGGTGCTCGACTCGGAAATAGAAGGGCACTGTCGTGAACTCGAATTGAGCACCTTGCAGCAGTCGGGCAATCGCCCGATCGTAGCCGCCAATGCCGAGGCCATAGATCAGGGGTTGGACCCGGAGCGCGTGGCGCAGCAGTCGGGGTCCGATCAGCGCATAGCGCTTGTCGATCGTCCCTTCGGACAGGGCCTGCCGAAAGAATCCGATTGAGGTCACGACCCCGTTGATCGAGAAATCCTCATGCTTGAGGGTGTAGCCCCCGCGAACGGCATCGCCGTCGACGGCCAGGAACGATTCCTCGTGGATGCTCGATCCCGGGGCCCACGCTGACCCGATATTCGATTCGCGCAGCAAGCTGCGCATCCCGAACGCCTCGGTTACGCCGGCCGCGTGCAACCGGCCGTTGAACTCCCGAACGGCCGGGATGTGCGCCGCCTCATAGCCGACGATCTCGATTGTCATCGCTTGGGAGGCTGCTAGCTCGGGCCGACTGTGAGCTTGCTCAACAGCCATCTACGTTCGAGCTGCTGACGCTGCCGAGGTGTGATCACGGTCGGTCCATGCTGCGCGGAAAGGAAGTCGAGCAAGGTCGTGACGGGCACGTACCAGCCGTTCTTGCGGGCCAGGCGCTCAATCAGCGATTGAAAGCGGGGGTTGACCTGGCCGCCCTCGGCGAAGCCTGATGCCAGGTGGGTGTACACGATGCACGCTCCACCACCAGCCTCAAGCTTGTCGATGTTCGCCTCGGAAAGTAGGAGATTGAACGCGTCCACGTTGCGTCCCTCGGATGACGCGAACCAGCTCCGGACATACGGTCGCGCGGGATCGTGGTACGGCATCATCGGACACGCCGCGAGGGTGTCAATGCCCCTGAACGTGAAGTTCCGAACGTAGCGGATCTTCTCCTCGCAAATGTCGCCCCAGAACAGGGGATCCCCTTCACGATGGCCACGGAACCGGCCGCTGCCCCGGAAACGGGTGAGCAGGTTGTAGACCAGCCGATTCAGTCCTGTTACGCGGTCGGCGCCCCAATAGATGGACTCGCCGCAGGCCAGGTGGTTGGCCATCGAGTACGGGTAGTGGCCGTACAGGTCATTGAACCGTTCGATCGCCGCAATCACTCGCTCACGGGGCGAGGTGACGAAGGTGGCGCCGTGGTAACCGATCTCGAAGCCGCGGGCCTGCAGGCCCAGGGTCCAGGCCAGGTACTCCGGGTCTTCACAGGTGGACCCGCTGAAGGCCGGCGAGCCCTCTCCGCGCAACGGCCAGACCGATTTCGTGGTGCGCAACCCGAGGTTGTCCAGGACGTCATAGACGGGGCGGACGAGCTCAACCGTGGCGCTGTCAGTGTCGTCGAAGATGGTGAACGCGAAATCCTTGCCAGCCGGCCACTGGATCCGGGGGCGCTCGCCTGCGGACGGGTTCGCCCGAGTCCCGCTCGCTGATGTCACGCGATCATCGAGCGTCATGGGCGAAGCCCAGCCCGCGGCCGTCCGGCCCGGTCAAGGTCCACGGCAATCTGTCCCACTCCCTCTCTCTGGGCGGGCATCATCCCACGTCTCGAAGCGGCTGCGCCTCCGAAGCGTTTCATTCCGGACGCTTGAGACGCGACCCATGGCTCGTGATCGCCCGCCACGACGTGAGGCCATAGGTGATGTAGGTGAAGCAGCCGGCCACGCCGAAGATGGCAACGGCGAGCACTGGCGAGGCATGGATCGCGACCGAGATCACGGCGGCGGCTCCAACGAAGACAAGCCGCAGGACCTCGCGCACGAGATGGAGGTCCTGGCGTTCGAGCACGTCGAGGGTCCCGCCGGTCGGGCTGGTCACGAGCTGGAGGTAGAACATCGGGGCCAGGATCGCCACGTACAGGCCGGCGTCCTGCCAGGCCTCGCCGAAGATCAGCCCGGCGAGGATCGGCGCAAGAATCGCCATCAGCAGGAACGGGCCTGCGGACGCGAGCGCGAGGATCCGCGTCGTCCGCCCGAACATCACCCGCATCTCCGACGGTTGGTCACGGGCGAGCCGTGCAGTCTCCGCCACGAAGACCTGCGACACGGCCGCGGCCACGAGCGTAACCGGCAGGGCACCGATCCGGACTGCCAAGGCAAACTGGCCGCCCGACCGCCGCACCGTAGATGCCCACCAGCAGCAGCAGGGGCGCCTGCTCACCGAGTGTGTTCATCAGCGCCGATCCACTCGAGAAGATCGGAAAGCGCTGATACCGCCGGGCGGCGTACCTGATCCCGGCCCAGGTGATCGGCCCTGAAGACGGCTGCATGCGTGCTCCAGGCAACCCGGGCGAGGCGGATGAACCCGGCCTGATTGCCGATCGACCGACCCGAGGAGCATGCCGACCGGGCCGAGGCGGAGGATCCCAAGAGCCACCTGAACCACGACGAGGCTGGCGCTCTGGGTGAGTCGATTGATCCCGATATCCGTGAAATGCTTGGTCCGAATGGCCCAGCCGGGAGGGCGAGCACCACCCCGGCCCCGAATTGGCCAACAGCAATCAGGACCGCCCAGGCGCCAGGTCGGAGCGCCAAGCAAGGTCAGCAGCGAGCGCCCCAGAACAAGCAGCGCAAGGCCGCGATGAGGCTCGTGGCGAAGGCCACCAGGATGCACAGGACCAGCACATTGGCCGCCGCGACGTCCGATTCCGGGAGGGGGATCGCCCATTCGTAGCGCAGGCAAGTGACCACGACGAGGACCGACAGGACCGCGCTGGCGACCGAGTACGAGCCGACGTCGGTGGGTGAATAGAGTCGGGTGATCATCGGCGCGCTGATCACGACGATGGCCTGGCCGATCGTCGCCGCACCGACGAGCGTGACGACCCCTTGCTTGAGCTCGCCTTGGGGCAGCATGCGGCGCCAGAGGTCAGGAATCCGCATGAATTGCATTCTGCGCACGGTATCAGTCGCCGCGAACCATGACGAAAGGGCCCTGGCTCATCCAACTCTCAGGTGTCTTGTGGCACCGCAGTAGACAACCTGACACGGCACGCCCGTCGATGGACGTCGTCTATGCTGCGGGTCGACCGAAATCGTGCGTCCGGTGCCTTCACTGGTGTCGGGCGCTGTGCTGACTTCGAGGGCGGGAATGCTGCTACAGGACGACTTTGAGGGCTGGGCGGAGCGCGACCCGGACCGCCAGGCGCTCGTCTGCGGTCCGCAGCGCTACACGTACGCCGATGTCCGGCGCCTCGCCCAGGCCGTTGCCGCAGCCCTCCGGGCGGCCGGCGTCGTGCGCGGCGACCGGGTCGCACTGTTCCTCGACAACGGCATTGGAGCTGGTCGCCGGAGTGCTCGCCAGCCTGACCCTCGGCGCGGTGTTCATGCCGATCAATCCATCGACCAAGGAGGACAAGCTCGGCTACATGCTCAGGGATGCGCGGGCGAGCGCGCTGCTGACCCATGACTCGCTGAGCTTTGTCTGGGGACCGGCGGTGAGCTCCAGCCCGAGCGTCGGATGCGTGCTCGTCGCGGGCGCGGCTGAGCCGTCGCTCGAAGGTCAGCCCGCGAGCCGGCCCTGGCCGCGCGAAGGAGCCGCCGCGCGCGAGCCGGACACGATCGACCAGGACCTCGCCGCGATCATCTACACCTCGGGCTCCACGGGCCTGCCCAAGGGCGTCATGCTCAGCCACCTCAACATGGTCAGCGCGGCTCGATCGGTGAGCACGTACCTGGGGCTGGGCGAGACCGACGTGATCATGTGCGCGCTGCCGCTGTCCTTCGACTACGGGCTGTACCAGGTCCTGATGGCCTTCCGGGTGGGCGCCTGCGTGGTCCTCGAACGCAACTTCTCGTTTCCCGTCGAAGTGCTCAATTCGATGGTCAGGCAGCGAGCGACCGTGTTCCCCGGGGTACCGACGATGTTCTCGATGCTCATGGCCTACGGCAACCTGGCCGCCTACGACCTCGGTTCGCTGCGGATGATCACGAACACGGCGGCGGCCCTCTCGGAGACCCACATCCGGCGCCTGCGCGAGCTGTTCCCGCAGGCCCAGCTCTTCTCGATGTACGGCCTGACCGAGTGCAAGCGGGTCACCTACCTGCCGCCCGAGCAGCTCGACATCCGGCCGACCAGCGTCGGCCGGGGGATGCCCAACGAGGAGGTCTGGCTGGTCGACGACGAGGGCCGGCGGCTGCCGAACGGCGCCACTGGCGAGCTCGTGATCCGGGGCAGCAACGTGATGCGCGGCTACTGGGAGAAGCCCGACGAGACAGCGGCTCGCCTCAAGCCGGGGCCGATCCCGGGCGAGATGGTCCTCTACTCGGGCGATCTGTTCCGTACCGACTCCGACGGATGGCTGTACTTTGTGGCGCGGCGCGATGACATCATCAAGAGCCGTGGAGAGAAGGTCAGCCCTCGCGAAGTGGAGAACGCGATCTCGTCTCTCGAAGGCGTCTACGAGGTTGCGGTGATCGGAGTCCCCGATGACGTCCTGGGGCAGGCGATCAAGGCGTTTGTCACCCTGTCGCCCGGCGTGCAGCTGACCGAGCGCGAGGTGATCCGCCACTGCCTGGCGCGCCTGGAGAGCTTCATGGCACCGAAGTACGTCGAGTTTGTCGAGTCCTTGCCCAAGACCGGGACCGGCAAGATCAAGAAGACCGGCCTCGCCTGAGCGCGGGGCCTGGGGAGGATTCGAGCACGGATGCGGGACTACAAAGCAGACCTGCGCAAGTTCATCGACGACAACTACATCATCGGCCAGAACGGTCCGGCCTTTGCCGATTCGGACTCGTTCATGGACCGCCGGATCATCGACTCGACCGGGTTCCTGGAGCTGGTGATGTTCCTGGAGGACACCTGGGGCGTCGTCGTCGCCGATGACGAGATGGTGCCCGAGAACCTGGACAGCCTCGACCATCTGCAGGCCTACCTGACCGACAAGCTCGGCGCGTGAGCGCCACGTCCGAGCGGCTGGCGAAGCCGGCCGCCGCACTGTTGGGGCCGCAGGTCCTCGAGCTGGATGTCGCCGCCGAGGTCGAGCGGATCTGTGCCTGGATGGTCCAGGAGGTCTCGACGACCCTCCACCGGCGCGGCGTCGTCGTGGCCATGTCGGGCGGGGTCGACAGCTCCGTCTGTGCCGCTCTGGCCGTGCGAGCCTTTGGTCCGCGGAAGGTCTACGGGCTGCTGCTCCCGGAGCGGGATTCCAAGGACGCCGCCTCGGACCTGGGCGAGGAGGTCGCCGAGCACCTGGGGCTGCCGCACGAGCTGTTCAACATCTCGCCGACGCTCGAGGCGATCGGCTGCTACCGCCTGCGCGACGACGCGATCCGGGCGATCTTCCCGGACTACGCCCAGGACTGGAAGTGCAAGGTCGCCATCGCCGGCGGCCGCACCGGCGGGATCAACTTCTTCAAGCTGATCGTGGAGTCGCCGGACGGCCGGCGCAGTGAGGCCCGCCTGCCCCTCCGGGAATACCTCCAGGTCGTCGCTGCGACCAGCTTCAAGCAGCGGGTCCGGAAGACGCTCGAGTACTACCACGCCGACCGGTTGAACTACGCCGTGATCGGCACGCCCAACCGCCTCGAATACGACCAGGGCTTCTTCGTCAAGAACGGCGACGGCGCCGCGGACCTGAAGCCGATCGCCCACCTGTTCAAGACCCAGGTCTATGCCCTGGCGAAGTACCTCGAGCTGCCCGAGGACGTCTGCGCGGCCCTGCCGACGACCGACACCTACAGCCTGGTCCAGGGCCAGGACGAGTTCTATTTCGCGCTGCCCTACGACCAGATGGACCTCGCCCTGTGGGCCCACAACCACGGCCGATCAGCGAGCGAGCTCGCTGCGGCCCTGGGAATGACCGAGGAGCACGCTCAGATCGTGTTCACGGACATCGAGGCCAAGCGACGCACGACCCACTACCAGCATGCCCGCCCGCTGCTGGTCGAGCCGGTCACCGAGGTCAGCGGCTGATCGTGGCCGGCCTGCCCGGATCGCAGCCTGCAGCGTCAGGGCAGCTCGGACCGGCCGACGCCCGCCTGTTCAAGAGGCTGTCGGCCGAGATCGAGGATGGCCTTGAAGGTCTCCCCGACAAGCCCGAAGAGACGGTCGACGCAACGCTCCGGGCGCTGTGGTTGCTCGCGGCCGACCAGCCGATGTCGGTTCAGCGGGCGGCGAGCGCCCCCCTACCGCCCTTGGATGCCCGGCAAGGGGAGCAGCTCGGGAGCCTGGTCCGGCAACGCCTTGGCGGGACCCCCCTCGCTCACCTGACCGGGCGCCAGTCATTCCTGGACATCGAGATGCTCGCCGGACCTGAGGCCCTGATCCCGCGTCGCGAGACAGAGCTGCTGGGCCGGGCCGCCGTCTCGCTCCTGCAGCGCCTGGCCGAGGCGAACTCGCGGATCGTCGTGGTGGACGTGTGTACCGGTTGCGGGAACCTGGCCGCCGCGCTCGCGCTGGCCGAACCGCGGGCCGAGGTCTACGCCTCGGACCTGTCGAGCGAGGCCGTCGAACTGGCCCGTCGGAACATGACGCATGTCGGCGTCGGTGCGCAGGTCAGCCTGCGGGTGGGCGACCTCCTCGAGCCGTTCGACACCGACGAGCTGCGGGGGCGGGTGGACCTGCTCACCTGCAATCCGCCCTATATCTCGACTGGCCGGATGGCAGCCATGCCCGACGAGATCGTCGGCCACGAACCGGCCCTCGCCTTCGACGGCGGACCGCTCGGAATTCGGATCCTCCAGCGACTGATCAGCGAAGCGCCGCGGCTGCTGCGACCGGGTGGCTGGCTGGCGTTCGAGGTCGGCCTCGGCCAGGGTCCATCAGTCGAGAAGCGGCTCCTGGGTTCGGGCCAGTACAGCGACGTCGAGCCGGTCGCCGACGCCGCCGGGCAGACGCGTGCCCTGCTGGCCAGAGCTGTGACGTGAGCTCCCCGATCTCGACGACAAGGCTGCGTGCCCGCTCCGGTTCTCTTAATGCCAGGAGTTTTCGCGAGCATTGACCATCGGCGGTCGGATGATCGGCCAATTCGTGCTGCCGGTCGAGGTGTTGTTCTTCAGGATCCCGGCGGCGACCCCGTCGGTCGAGACGGCATAGTTGCAGCCGCTGATCGTCCAATCCTCGATATCGATCCCGGTGGCGGTCCCCCACAGGGCCATCGCCGAGGAGGCCCCCGAGATCGTCCAGCGCAGGGCGGTCACGCCGTGGGCGTTCGGGTTGTGGTAGGTCGTGAGCCCGCCCACGTTCCGGTTGGCCGAGGGACCCACGGTCCAGTCGTCGAACGTGATGTTGCTCCCGGAGTGGACACCGTCGCTCGAGACGTACACGGTCCAGCTCAGCTGGCCGCCGGCGAGTCCGGTGATCCCGCTCGTGTGGAAGCCGTTGAATGCGATGTGGTCGACCCAGAACGTATCGATCAGGCCAACTTGCCCGAGCGCATAGTTCTGAACCGTGAAGCTGCCACCAGTCCCGGCCGGATCGAAGGTGATGTAATTCGTCACCACGCTTTGAGATGCCTCCGAACCGACATCGAACAGTGAGTCACCGCTCGTCCCGCCGGTGTCATCCCAGACGACGGCGGCTCCCGGGGCGGGTCGGACGAGGAGCGGACGGGCCGCCCGGTTGACGACGATATCGGCATGCCAGCCGCGATAGGTTCCCGCAGCCATCTCGATCACGTCGACACTCATGTCGTTCATCAGGCTCACGAACTGGGCCTGTGTGCCTGAGGGCCCGAACACGACGATCTTCGGACCGCTTGGGCTTGGCTCTTCGGAGAGACTTGATCCCGGCCCCTGGGACTGCGGGGGCACGCTGGCCGCAGGGGCCGCTTGGGGGGCAACTGACCCGATGCTGAGTGAGACGGATAACACAAGGCCAGCAGCGATGGCGACCACTGCGACAACCCCTTGACGGACCCGTAGGGACATTCTCGTCCGTCTAGGCCCGAGGACCGGGTGGGGTCGAATTGGAACCGACGGATCCTGCACTGAGCCGGCGAGGAAGAGCGTAGATTAGGCCCTCGCGAATCCGGACCAGGTCGTCGCGCGCGTTCAGGGCCCGCTCCACGTGCCAGCTACGTGGGTGAACCAATAGGTAGATCACCCGCTCATTTCGAGCGATGGCCTCGGCCGGGTCGGCTGGAGTCCAGTAAGGCGGACGGGTCAGGTCAGCATGCCGACTGGTCACGTGATTCATGAAGTCGTGGTCGTACGTCTCGAGGTCGATGCCGACCTCGCCCCGGAAGGCCGGGTCGTCGAGGATCAGCCAGTTCGTAAGCCCGAGCCTGCGGTTTACGAAGTCGCCATGTGAGGCCACGACTCGAATCGGCAGACCAGTTTGTGCTCGGAGTCGATCGACATTGGTTCGGAAAAGGTCCTGGGCCTCCGACACGTGCTCGAGGGCGCTTGACCTGGATCGAAGATGGCGCCGCTTGGCTACGGTCGCGAGTTCCTCGTAGTGATAGCTCGCTTCGCCGCCGGCCGCCGCGATGTCGTTCATGAGATCCAGGTCGAGCGTGGAAAGGCGGAAAAAGTACGAGCCGGAGATCCCGAGTGAGTGCTCGATCCGCCACATCGCGCCGGCCGTCCGTGGACCAGTATCGACATCGTTGCGGAGAATCAGATACCGCCTTTCGGGATCGATTGTGCCCGCACGGATGAGTCCCCAATACTGCTCGATGGACAGAATCGTGTAGCCGGTACGAAGGGCCGTTTCCAGGAGATCCCGGTACACGGGGAGGCGTGAGGGCATCAGGAAGTCGCCGTAGGTTCTCTCCCAGATCCGCCTCGGTAGCATCGTCGTTCTTGCGCGCTCCCGGTCGTGGCCTCTCCAGTGTTCCCCCTGTCGACCGAGGGCCGGTGCCGCTGGTGACTATATCGGCCTCGAAGGACTACGTCCGACCGCGAGCAGTGATCCGGTACCGATTGGCGTGGTTTGGTCAGGTTGGGTACACTTCGACGAGCACCGCCACGTCGGCCCGGGAGTCGGGGAAACGGTGTCAAGCTCAGTAGACGGCTGAGGACGACATACCCCCAGATGCCGGCCCCCGCTCGTGCCCCGGGACCCTGCGACCCCCGCGACTCCCCTCCTAGCCCCGCTGTGACCATCCGTCTCTAGCTCGACCTTGCGTGGTCAGCCAATGCCGGTCGGCGTTGGTGGTAGCGGCGCAAACCGTTCCGGGACACGTGCCCCCCGTGAAAGAGGAGCGAACATTGCTAGACAGGACCCTCCCCGGCGCTGCCGCGCGCCCTTCGCCTGCCTACCATCGGCACCACGCAAGACCAGTCCTCGTCGTCCTCGGCGTATTCGCGCTCCTGTTCGGCGGCGCGCTGGGCAGCGAGCTGCGCCAGCCGGGCAACCTGCTGGCGAGCTCGAGATCGAGCCAGCAGGTCCTCCAGGACACTGACTCGCACATCGTTTGGAGCTCGGGCTGGATGGTCCGTAGTAGCCGATCCGCCTCGGGCGGCTCGGTCCACTACAGTGGCAAGGCCGGGGCGAGCGCGACGGTCGTTTACTACGGCGCGTATCTGAAGCTCCTCGCGCCGACCGGCCAAGGAGCGGGCGTCTTCCGGGCCACCGTCGATGGGAAGGCGACGACGCTCGTTTCGACCCACGGCAACGTCTTCCATATGGCCAGTTACTCCCTTGGGCGTGAATCCAATCGAACGTTCAACGATCCAGAGGAGGTGCGGATTGTGCACCCGGCCGCGTGCATTGACGTAGCCGACCGCGATATTGGGCAATGGCAGGCCGGCGCGGCCACGTGCGTCCGTGAATCCCTCCCAGGAGGGTAGGAGGTGGTCGATCTCCACCCTGAGAACACCCCGCATCTTGCCGTTCGTCGTCACGTAGGCACTGTCCAGTGCCAGCAGCTTGCTGTCGGTGCCGTCGACCAGATCCTTGCTGTGGCCCGTCGTCAGGCCCCGCGCGCGCGGGGTTTTCGTAACGAAGAGCTTGAGGATCGCCGCCTCGTCGCTCACCAAACCGGAAAAGACAAAATGCGGGCGCTGGTAGTTTGAGTTCCCACCTACGGGTCCGCCGTGCCACACAAAACCTCTGGTCAGCCGTAGTTGAACCACGAAGCGCCGCCGGGATTTCGCGCGATCAATGGCGACGTCGCGAAAGATGCGGGCGGCGGCATGATCGTCAGCGTCTAGTGGGACACCCTGCCGATGTGGGTCGATCCGGCGTTTGCGCCGTCGGTTGTTGTTCTTGACGCTCTTGGCCGGCGTCCTCGAGCGGGAACCGCTCCTCCCAGTCGCCGAGAATGCTCGTCTGGTCTGAGCGCGGCTTGCTCACGCGGGATGTCCCGCGAAGCCTGTACTCCGTTTCATTGTGGGATTCCTGGTGCATTGGCAGCGATCGTTGTGGCGCCCTTGTAGCTTAGCTGCCGGGGCTACTTGTTCGCCAGCCGAAACCGCCAATCTTGTCCGTCACAACCGAAGTTATTGTTAGGAGCGCCTCCGCTTGGACCTGCTCCGCTCGTGCGCAAATCTTCCTATAGGGGATAACGGAGGTGCCAAATCTCAAGCTCGCGTGCAATCTCAGCGTCCGTGTAACCTCCGTCCATCATCGCGTATAGTTCTCGAATCCCGGCTTCCGTCAGCCGGCCGTTCGGCTTTTTATGCGCGAGCCCACCCTCTCCTTGAGCGTCCACCTCAGCCTGAATGGATTCCAGCTTCCGCCTGAGAGCATCCAAATCTGCCAGTACGGTCCTGAGCCGGCTGCTGAGCGACGTCGCCCACTACTACCGTGCAATGTACGACATAGCGAGTCGGTTGTCATACGACAAACTCACCAGCTGCTGATAGAGGTCGACCACCCTGCCCTACCCGCGCCGGGTCCTCGGCGCTTGATAAGGGTTGACGGGTCCGAACGCGGCCTGGACGACGTTGCAATCAAACCGTGGCACACTGGCTCAACTGTGGTAGCCACACTTCAGGGAGTCAGTGCACCATGACCAAACGCGTCTATCTCGCCGGGCCTGAAGTCTTCCTGTCCAACGCGCGTTGGCGCCCGCAAGCGCGCCATCTGCGAGCGGCACGGAACCGTCGGAGTGTTTCCTGTGGACGAGGAAGATGCTTGTGATCCGGCCCAACCTCTCTCCGAGCGAGGTCTCGCCATCAGTCGCGCCATGGAGCGCGTCATGCAGGGTTGTGACGCGATGATAGTCAACCTTACGCCGTTTCGTGGGCCTAGTGCTCTAACTCATTCGGACGCTACAGGCAGCCGTGCAAGTTTGGCGAGGATGGAGGCGGCGGACGCGGTCCAGATGAAGGGGCTTGGCTGTGCGTTGCGCTCGTTGAGATAGCAGTTGATTGCGGCTTGCAGGCTGACGATGGAGTGGAAGCTGCCCGCGCCGTATGCGCTGGCGCGTGAGGGCAGAGAAGACGTCCCTACCGCATTCAGCCAGGAGCCAGATGTCGGCGCGAAGTGGAACGTCCAGCGCGGAAGCCGCGCGAGCCAAGCCGTCACCTTCGGATGCTTGTGAGTGACGTAGTTGTCGACGACAACCTCGATCATCCTGCCGGCTGGCATCGCCCGCTCGACGCAGCGTCGTCGTGCCATGGCGCTTGTAGTCCTGATGTCGGGGGGCTGCACGGCAGCGGCCGGGCTTGAGCGGCAGCCCGGCCGCGTGCGGTCGAGCGCTTGGATCTGGCTCTTCTCGTCGATCGACAGCACCACCGCGTGGGCAGGCGGATCGAGGTAGAGGCCGACGACATCGGCCATCTTCTCGGCAAACCGTGGATCGCGAGAGCGCTTGAAGCTGCGTACCCGGTGTGGGTTGGAGTTGGTGGGCATCCCAGATCCGTTGCACCGAGCGCAGCGAGATGCCGGCGACCTTTGGCCATCGCCCGACCCGTCCAGTGCGTGACACCAGCCGGCGGATCGCCACAGGTCAGCGCCACCACACGCGCCACTGTCCCGGCCAGGATCGGAGGCTTACCGGGCTTGCGCGTCTTGTCGCGCAGCAACCCATCTGGCCCCGCCTCGGCGAAACGCTGCTGCCAGCGCCGAACCATCGGGCAACTCACGGCGACCTCTGTCGCCACGCGTCGCACCGGCCGGCGCTCCACCGAAGCAAGCACTACCAGGGTCCGTTCAATATACTTGCGCGGCTGGTTGCGATCCGATGCGATCGCCTCAAGCCGGCTTCTGTCCGACGTCCTCAACAACACGCATACTGTCTGTGCCATCTACACAATTCGCACGCCGCTCGCCGACTGTAAATCAGCAGAATGCATCGTGCGCTCGCGCCGACGTCGGCTCGGCCTACGAGATGGGATTCATGCGGGCGCTAGGCCGGACGATCTTTGCTTACACTAACGATGACCGACCGCTTCTGGACCGCGTCGCCACCTTCTGCGGGGCCGTGCGCGCGCGCCTCAGCGGAGAGCACGAAGATCCTGACGGCATGGCATTGAGCCATTTACGCTACACGACAACCTGATGCTCGTCGGCGATGTCATCGCCTCAGGTGGGTGCCTCATCGCTGAGCGGCACCGCGCGCCGAGCACTACACGTCGCTTGTTGCTTTCGAGCGCTGTGTCAGGTTGGCCGCAGCGACGCTGATCCGGTAACGGACATATCCAAGCTCAGAAAGTCTCCTGGAAGGCCCGCACTGCCGGCGCCGTTGTCTCGGCTCGACCAGCAAGATCCCACTTGCGAGGACACGGTCAGCACGACCCGACCCGTATCCAACTCCGACACCCCCGCCCTACCATGGAGACGTCTCCATGGGTTGAGGATGAGGAGTTACGCGATGTCTTCAGCGGTTCGCGCGGAGCTGATCATGCTGCGGTCGCCCACCAACACCACACGGATCGCGCTATAACCACGTTGCGCCAGCGGGCAGTTTCAGTTTAACGCAAAATTAGCGGCTTAATTCCTTGGGACGCCTTATGTCATTGTGGCACCATTACGAGGGTGCTTGAGTGTAATGTGGCCTGAGGACAAAAGCGCCGCTTTGACTACAAATATCAATACATAACAGAGTTCTTCCCAGTAGCAACGCCGCTAGCGCCCTTGTTGCCAATAACGACGACGCCGGTGGACTTTCGCATTTGTGGCGGCTACATGCCTTGGCCGTTCCCACAATATTATCAGTAGGACCATGGCTGCCGGTAGTAACTGCTGATGCTCTAGGGATGAAACCATGAAACCTCAACTGGCTGCTTTGGCGACCTAGTCAATGAACGCTCGATTAAGCAATGTGCTAATGCAGGGAGAATTTAGATGGTTGCTGTCCCCCCAGCCGCAGCAGCAGTGGGATACACGTCACTAGCCTTCAACGATGACTTCACAAATCCTTCCGACATTGCCACCAGCGCATCGGCAACGTCAGGCTATAAGTGGTATTGGTCATTCGAGATTGGCTCCTGGATTACACAAGACAGTTGGTCACTCAATCCCACTGAAATGGCTGCCGATGTCAACAATGGCAACTCTGGCGGCGGCGCGAATGCATCACCAATGGCGGCATCCTGCATCTCAATTCAGTGGCAGGGCCGAGAGGAGGGAATGTGAATTCGACACTAATCACAATCCCGGCAGCATAACCAGCGTACGTACGCAGGCACATATCGGTCCAGGCTATTTCAAAATCATACATACCGGATCTGATCCCTCTGCGCTCGGCTCCAGCCATGCGCAAGCGCTGGGATGGCCGGCCTTCTGGGGCTGGGGCGCGGAAGGAACTCGGTAATTATGGCTTCGGGTCGAGCCCGCTGAAGGCGACGGTGACCGAGACGGACTTTTTAGAAGATTTCAGTGGCGTTCAATTTTCAAACGGGACGGACCCAATCGGAAGCGAAGCTGGAACTATCATGAACCCGGCGGGAGTGAGTGCAGCTTATTCGGTCCAATACCCGAAATCGAATTCCAACTGGCATACCATCGGATTTCTGTCGGGTACCCGGCAGTGTCAGCTTCTATTACGATAATGTCCTGATGGGCACGCATAGCGATGCCGGTGGAACCTTGAAGGCACGCATCTGTTCATGGTCCTTGGCACCGGCATCGGCTGGCCCATGAATGTTGATTGGGTCCATGTGTGGCAGGGGGGCACGACACCACCACCGCCTCTTCCTCCGCACCGACGGCGCTCGCTCTGGCCGCGGCGTCGGACACCGGCGTGTCCAACACCGATGACATCACCAGCATCGTCACGCCGACCTTCACGGGCGACGCTGAGGCGGGAGACACGGTGACCTTGTCCGACGGCACGACCGCCGTCGGCATCTGGCATTGCCACCGCGGGGGGAACATGGAGTATCACCACCTCGACCCTGGCGGATGGCGTCCACAGCATTACTGCCAAGGCGACGGATGCGCTTGGTGACGTCAGCGCCTCGTCGAGCGCGCTGTGACATGCACATCGATACGATGGCGCCTGCCGCGCCACTGATCACCGGCGGCACGACTCGAAGCTCAGTGGAACCGGAGAGGCTGGCGCGACTGTGACGATACTTGATGGGACGACCACGGTTGGCACGGCAACGGTAGGCTCGGGCGGGAGCTGGAACTGAAGTTCGCCTGCGTGGAGCGCGGAGCCTTACCGCGGTGCAGACCGACAAGAACTGGGGAACAAGAGCCCAGCTTCCAACGAAGTGCCCTCGCCGTCGCCTTCGATCATTACGGGCAGCGGATCCGATACGCTGGTCCTGAGCATCTCGGAGGATACCTATGCCAACGGCGACGGCACAAGCGACGCGAACGGGGACGCAGCCTTCATCGTCTCGGTCGACGGCAAACAGCTCGCCGGCACCTTCTACGCCACCACGCCGCATTCGACAGGAGCCAGCCAGGACTTCACCTTCAAGGGTAATTGGGCGCCCGGGGCTCACGCGGTTGGCATCAATTTCCTGAACGACGCCTGGGCCGGAACGGCGAGCACCGACCGCAACCTATACGTTGAACGACGTCACCTATGACGGAACGGATACCAAACAGAGCGCGGCATTCTACAGTGCTGGGTCACAGACCTTCAACGTGAAGGACAGCACGTCGATCCCGCCCGTCGTCACCGGCGGCGGATCGGATTCGCTGGTTGTCAAGGTGTCCGAGGACTACTACTTGGCCAACGCGCAGTTCACCGTCTCGGTCGACGGCAAGCAGCTAGGCGGCACGTTCACCGCCACGACGCTGCACGCCTCGGGCAACAGCCAGACCTTCGCCTTCGCTGGTGACTTTCGATCCGGCCAGCACACGGTCTCGGTGAATTTCCTCAACGACGCCTGGGCGGGAACACCCGCGACCGACCGCAACCTCTACGTGAACGACATCGTCTACAACGGTACCGACACGGGCCAAAGCGCGGCGCTGATGGGCCAAGGCGCGAAGTCCTTCTCGGTCTCGGGCGG
The DNA here is from genome assembly GCA_963735455.1 of uncultured Chloroflexia bacterium. GTDB lineage: Bacteria > Chloroflexota > Limnocylindria > Limnocylindrales > CSP1-4 > Palsa-1033. The sequence continues at coordinate 4,393 of CAVTKZ010000004.1, read as the reverse complement.
CACGACACCGTCGGTCAGCGAGACAGGCGATCACGGCTCCTTGCAGAAAAACCTGTCACAGACCGGCAGCTACACCGTCGGTGGCGATACCTTCGTCCTCGGCAGTGGCAATACCGAGCACGGTGACGCTCGGCACCGGGACCAGCCAGATCAAGTTCGTCGGTACCGGCTCGGTCACGCTGACCGGGGGAGCGGGACTGGCCACCGTGACCGCTGATGCCGGCAACGACGAACTCGCCGCCGGCACCGGTAGCCTCGATGTCGCGGGTGGCGCCGGGAAGGACGCGTATGTCTTCCACACCACGAGCGGCCTGCTCACGCTGCGGGACTTCTCGCTTGCGAAGGGCGATACTCTGACAATCGACAAGTCCCTTCAGGGTTCGCTGCATGAAACGTCTGACGGGGTAGGCGGCGTGATGCTCAGCTTTGGGACCGCCGGACACGGCGTGGATATCCACGGGGTCGCGGCCATGCCGACCAGCAACATCGCGTGGACATAAAGTGGCATCACGTGTCCTCATGTTCGCCCTTTCAAGTTGCAGGCACGGAAATTCCTTGCTTGTCCTTCAAGCTATTCAGCGTGACCGCCGCTGGGCAAAGCAGGAGGCACGATCATGAAACGACGGTTGATCATGCTCTGATGCGCGGATTGGCTACCGCCGGACAGGTGTCATCGTCGCGGAGCTTCCTCTGTCTAGCGACCGGCGTCGGATGAGATCCGGCTGGTAGTGGAAACGCGGGTTATCCTGGCCGTGACCATGCCTCCAGCCTTGCCCAGCGTCGGATGTGTGTTTGTGTGATGTGACCTCCTTGGTTCGTGTTCAGCGCGCCAACGCATCAGGTGTGGGTGGGCTGCACCTGTCTGGCGATTGCCCAGACGAAGCCAGCCAATTCGCGGGCGATCGCGGCGGTAACGACGGTCAGTGGCTTGCCTACCCGCGCCAACTTGCGATACCGCTGGCACAGCCGTTCCTGCGCCTTCCACGCGGTGTCGCGGACAACCTTCCTGCCGCAGCAGCTGCTCGCAACTGATCCGTGCCGGGAACGAAATCGCTTCAGGCGGCCTCGATAAACATCCGCCGTGCCGCGCCGTTGCCAGCCTTTGTTATACCGCCCTGGCGCCGCGTGTCGACGCTGGAGTGCTCGGACGGCACCAGACCGAGATAGGCGTGAGCTGGCGTGGATTGGCGAAGCGCGTGATGGCGTGCACCACCGTGGCGAGCGGACCAGTCCGGTAGTGCCGCTTCAATGTGGGCTTCCAGACGATCGCGCCGTGCCGTCGCCGCCTCGACAGCCGCAATGCGGCCTTCCAGCACGATGTGATGCACCGCATGCTCGAAGCGCAGGCCGGCCAGCCATTGGCGGTGCATCAGGCGTCCACGCCGGACGTTTGTAGTGATGGCCATGGCGCAACAGAACGCCAGACAGTTGCTGACGGGCTTGACGCAGCGTCCGCACAGCCGCCTGACCCGCACCAGGATCTTCGCGGGTCGCCTCATACGCCTGGTCGGGAACCCAAACCGAGGTCAGTTCACCAGCCCGATGCAGTTTGGCGGGGTTGATCGCGTCCCGTCGGTCGGTCTCGATCCGCTCACTGGGCCTGCGGGGGATCCGCGACGGAGCGACCACGAAGCAGTCGTGCTGAATGCCATAGCCGCATGGGCGAGCTTCATAGCAAAATCGCAGCGCGTGCCCATTGCGCCCTAACTTCGCAGCCAGCGCCTTCGCGGCAGCCGGCGTGTTCGCGATCTTGCCATACTCGCGCACCTCACTCAGCTCGCCCGCGTCGGCGAGTGCCACCGCTATCGCCCCCCTGTGTCGGAGAAGTTGACGCCCGGATAGGATCGGACCCTTTGGGGGCGTGGACATCAGGAAGTGGCTCGATACGGACAGGCGTACCGATAAAATCGTGGCGCGACTGTTGCCGCCGGAAAGTTCGTCGGTGGAGCTGGTGTCTCGCGAGGTTGGAGTGAGTGCAGCGACGCTGGAGCGTTGGCCATGGATCTGGCGATAGGACTGGAGGCAGCCAGCGCTGGACGGCGGCGGCTCGACTGCAGGCGTTGATCGCCACAGCTGGGATGGATGAGGCGACGCGGAGCGGCTGGTGCCGCGAGCAGGGTCTGTATCCGGCTGAGCTGGCAGCGTGGCAGCAGGACGCGATCGCGGGTCTCGGCGAACCGCGTGCGGTCGGTGCCGCGGAAGCCCGACAGGACCGGAGACCGCCGAGAGTTTTTTTGACAGCACAAGCGGACAGGGCGCTTGCCGAAACGGCCGCCTTGCTTCCACAAGGACGCGGACGAATGACCCGTCTGGAAGACCGCAACCCTGATGTGTGACATCGCTCAAGCCTGTGCCGAGGGGAGCGCGGCTTGCCCCGGCCTGTGCTCTGGCCGGCATCGCCGCCCGCACGCTGCAGCGCTGGAAGATCGACGGTCTGACGCGCGATGATCGTCGACCGGACGCGGATCGCCCTGCTCCGTCGCACGCGTTGAGTGAGGCCGAGCGGGCACGGATCATCGAAGTGGCCAACGAACCGCGTTTTGCCGCGACGGCGGCAGCTACTTACCTTTGATGCTCGTTATAACAAATCCACTGCGGCTGCCGGCCTATCGCCATCACGCGCTTTCCGTTCTTCCTCCACCAGACAGCGCGCACACCTCTCATTCCGGGCAGTGCCGTCATGTCAGCCTTTTCTTGCAATGCTGTAATCACCGTATCGAGTACGGACAACGCCGGCAATGGCCTTGCACTACACGGGCCCCGGCGGCGGGTGTGGACTTCCGTTTTCGGGTGACAACCGAGCACCCGACCACTACGTCCGCGCACGCCGCGGGTTAAGAGCAGCACGCGCTGCTCACCGCATTTTATCAGATGGAGCCAGCATCGAGTGTTCCTTCCTCGATGTCACTCACTCCGCCCCGCCGGCCTGCGGCGGTGCCGCCGGTTTTGCTGTGGGGCATGGCTCACGTCCAGGAGCGGTCCGAGGTGGCTCTGGTGCATGCGCGGCATCGCGCAGCGCCGGAAAGGATTTCGACTTCGCTCCACGCGATCCTGCCCCACACCTGGTGTAACAGCAATGGACTGAAAACCTCCTTTATGAACAGGATATCGAAGATGCGATTGGCACGGGCATACAATCGAGATTCTCGCGCACCGAGCTTGCCAAGCTTGTCAGATAAGCTGACTACGAGGACGCCGCACTCGCAGCCAAGACTTGCGACTTCGGCTGAAGATCAAAAGAGCGACGTGGCGCAGGTCGATACGCCTTTCGGACTGAGCGCGCTCCTATGCAAACCTGAAATCGGAGGACGTCAGGCTGCTCCTGTTGACGTTGTTGAGCGTCAACGTATCGTTGACGTCAGAAGTGATCACCACGCCGGATCCGACCTGCTTGGCATGGCTTATGACCTTCGCGAAGGTGTTCAGCGTTTGGCTCCCATGGAAGTTGATGATGTCGTGAGCCGCGCCGGAAGCTGCAAAGTCGGCGATCACATCGAGCCCGAACGTCGGCCCGAATGAGAAGGTGTCCGCCCCCGCTCCGCCGATCAGCAGATCGTTGCCTGCGCTGCTTGTCAGGGTATCGGCGCTACTGGTTCCAATCAGCGCCCTCTCGTTGGGAACTGGGCCTTTGTTCCCAGCTCTGTGGTCTGCACCAGCGGTCGACCGCGTCGACCTACTGGCGGTGAAACTCCAGTTCCAGCTCCCGCCCGAGCCTACCGTTGCCGTGCCAACCGTGGTCGTCCCATCAAGTATCGTCACAGTCGCGCCAGCCTCTCCCGGTTCCACTGAGCTTCGAAGTCGTGCCGCCGGTGATCAGTGGCGCGGCAGGCGCCATCGTATCGATGGTGACTGACAGCGCGCTCGACGAGGCGCTGACGTCGCCGAGCGCATCCGTCGCCTTGGCAGTAATGCTGTGGACGCCATCCGCCAGGGTCGAGGTGGTGATACTCCATGTTCCCCGCGGTGGCAATGCCAGTGCCGACGGCGGTCGTGTCATCGTACAAGGTCACCGTGTCGCCCGCCTCAGCGTCGCCCGTGAAGGTCGGCGTGACGATGCTGGTGATGTCATCGGTGTTGGACACGCCGGTGTCCGACGCCGCGGCCAGAGCGAGCGCCGTCGGTGCTGGAGGAAGAGGCGGTGGTGGTGTCGTGCCCCCCTGCCACACATGGACCCAATCAACATTCATGGGCCAGCCGATGCCGGTGCCAAGGACCATGAACAGATGCGTGCCTTCAAGGTTCCACCCGGCATCGCTATGCGTGCCCATCAGGACATTATCGTAATAGAAGCTGACACTGCCGGGGACCCCACGAAATCCGATGGTATGCCAGTTGGAATCTGATTTCGGTATCTGGACCGAATAAGCAGCACTCACTCCGCCGGGTTCATGAT
>CAVTKZ010000003.1:0-445206 GCA_963735455.1 uncultured Chloroflexia bacterium | reverse complement strand
TCAATGACTCTGATGCAGCGGGCGTGGCCGAGATGGCCTATGGCGCCGGTCGCGGCAACCAGGGTGTCGTACTCCTCCTGGACCTGGGGACCGGGATTGGCACGACCCTCTTCACCAGAGGTGAACTCGTCCCCAACATCCAGCTCGGTCATATCGCGTTCCACGGCGACGATGCCGAGTCCCGGGTTTCGCCGGCGGCGCGCAAGCGACGGAACCTCAGCTGGAAGGCATGGGGTCGCGAGTTCAACGAGCTTCTTGCGCTCTACGAGGTGTACCTCTGGCCGGACCTGATCATCCTCGGCGGAGGGTTGGCCAAGGATTTTCCGAAGGGCTTCCTCGAGACGAAGTCGGAGCTCGTCCCAGCCGCCCTGGGCATTCTCGCGGGCATTGTCGGCGCGGCGAGGGTTGGGATCTCAGCCGGTCCGCTCACCCAGAGATAGGGGCGGTCCGAGGCTGATGCGACGTGGCCTGCCGCAGCCAGACGCTCAGCGGATCTTGGGACACGATGAACCCATCGTGGCCCGATCTGATTGCCGCCTGTAGGATCTGCCTGCGAAGCACGGAGGTCGAGATGGCCGCCGATCGGAACCTCGAGCTTGACGGGATGAAACGCTACGGCGATGTCGTTGCGCTCGACCGCCTCAGCCTCGAGGTGCCCGCGGGCGAGCTCTTCGGCTTTGTGGGCCGCAACGGCGCCGGCAAGACAACGGCCATGCGGATTGTCGTGGGCGTCCTCACGCCCGACAGCGGCATCACCCGGTTCCAGGGCCAGCCGCTGACGTTCGACGAGCGGCGCCAGATCGGCTACATGCCCGAGGAGCGCGGGCTGTACCCGAACATGCGCGTGGCCGAGCAGCTGGCCTACCTCGGTGAGATCCACGGCCTGACATCGACGGCGGCTCGTGCCGCAGCGGGCGCCTGGATCGCGCGGTTCGGCGTGGCCGATCGTGGCAGGGATGAGGTCGAGGCGCTGTCCCTTGGCAACCAGCAGCGCGTCCAGCTCGCGGCCGCGCTCGTGTTCGACCGAACCTGCTGATCCTCGACGAGCCCTTCTCGGGCCTCGATCCGGTGGCCGTCGACGTAATGAGCTCCGTCCTTCGCGAGCAGGCCGACGCCGGGCGCCGGTCCTGTTCTCGAGCCACGAGCTCGAGCTCGTGGAGCGGTTGTGCGACCGGGTCGCGATCATCGACCGGGGACGGATCGTTGCCCACGGCACGGTCAAAGACGTGCGCGTGGGAGCTCCCGAGCGGCGCTGGGTCGACGTGCCGAATGCGGCCAGGGGCTGGGGGGCGGGCATTCCTGGCACGAGGCTCATCACCCGCGAGGGATCGCGCCTGCTGTTCGAGCTTGACCCGGGTGCGAGCGACCAGGTGCTACTCCAGGCTGCCCTCGCCACCGGGCCCGTGCACGAGTTTCGTCCAGTCGAGCCATCGCTCGGCGAGATCTTCCGGACAGTCCTCGAGGCCGACGCCGCGTGAATAGCGGCCGGCCGATGTTCCTCCTCGTCGCCCGTCGCGAGATCCGGCTGCGTCTGCGCTCGCGGGCATTCCGGATCGGGACCGGTGCCATGGTCGCGCTGATCGCGGTCGGAATCGTTCTCTCTGCCCTCCAGCCGGCTAGCTCGGCCCCGGTTGCTGCCCGGGTCGGCTTCACCGGCGCGGCGACGGCGCTCGAGCCGGTGTTCAACGCCGAAGCCGCTGCGGCCGGGACACCGTTCACCGTCAGCGACATCGTCGATGCCGCCGCAGGCACGGCCCAGGTCGATGCCGGGACGCTCGACGTGCTGGTGACGGGCCCGCCGACCGCCCCGACCGCGGTTGTTTCGGACTCGGTCCCTGCCGACGTGGAGACGGCGCTGATCACCGCCGTGCTCGAGGCCCGGCTCACCGCGGTCGGCCTCACACCGGCGACCGTGACGAGCGTCGTGAACGGCACGAATGTCACCGTCCAGAGCCGGAAGCCTGCCGCACCTGCCGATCCGCAGCGGACCGGACAGCTCCTTGGAGCACTGGCGGTCGCGATCCTGCTCTATGTGTCGCTCGGCTTCTATGGGGGCCAGGTGGCCCAGGGGGTCGTCGAGGAGAAGTCGACCCGGATGGTCGAGATCCTCCTGGCGACGATGCGGCCGAGCCAGCTCCTCGCGGGCAAGGTGCTGGGGATCGGGCTCGTCGGCCTGCTGCAACTTTCGGTCGTGGCCGGGGCAACCCTGCTCCTCGTCGGGGTGACCCATCCCGTGGCGCTGCCGGCCCTCGGGCCACTCGCCGTGCTCGGTGACCTCGGCTGGTTCACGCTCGGATTCCTGTTCTACTCGCTCGCCTTTGCGGCCCTTGCCGCAACCGTCTCGCGCCAGGAGGAGGCCGCCGGTGCCACAGCGCCGATCAATGTCTTTCTGGTCCTGGGCTACCTGCTGGTCTTCGTGACCCTCCCCGACCCGGGCAGTGCCTCGAGCACGATCCTGTCGCTCCTGCCGCCGTTCGCCCCGGTCCTGATGTCGTTGCGGATCGCGACCGGCGATGCACAGGGATGGCAGGTCGCCCTGGCGATCTTGTTGATGGTCGCCAGCGTTGCTGGTCTGGCCTGGTTCGCCGGCCGGATGTACGCCAATTCGGTGCTCCGCGTCGGTAAGCGTGTGCGGTACGGCGACGCGTTCCGCGGGCGATAACTAGTCCGCCGGGCGGGGTTGCCTCGGGATCTTCACCTGGCGGGTTGCCCGGTGGATGCTCCGGGAGCGAGCGTCGCCGGGCCGGTATCGCCGGGGCCGGGGGTGGACGGGCTGGCGCAACTTGCGACGAGCACCATCCCGATCACGAACCCGATGAGCCGCCGCACGGCCTTACGAGTCTCGCGCCTTGGGCTCCACCAGGACAACAGGAATTGGGCGCGTTGTGTGCTGCTGGTACACGTCATATCGACCGCGGGCCCCGGGGTGAATGATCGGAGCGAGGCCCATGTTGTGGCGGTTGACCAAAGGCCACAGTCGCTCGCGGTTGATCGGTTCGAGGTTCGTCGCCGGGCTGTTCCTCTCGCAACGAAGTTCCCGTAGGATCTGAATTGATGACTGCCTCGTCTGCACCGCCCGCACTGACTCTGCAGATGCTCACGTGGCTTGCCGGCAGGGAACGCACCTACGGCGAGGTCATGGATGCCTGGCGCACGTCGTGCCCGAGGCTATCGATCTGGGAAGACGCGCTCGCCGACAACCTCATCGTCGTTGTGCGCAGGAGCACCGAACTAGGAAGGGCACGCACCGTCGTGGAGCTCACGAGCACCGGCTACGAGCTGCTGAACGGCGCTCGACCTTCGTAGAGCGCGACGCCATCGAGAGCTCGCTGGTGCGAGCGGTCGCTAGGTCAGTTGCCTGCTGCGACCCACGACGTTCTCATCGTGCCTGCCGCCCCCCGAGGAGTCGAACTAGCCCGTTGGAGGCAAGCTGCAGCACGTCGATGGCACCGACGCAGGCTGCCACGAACAGGATCGCGGCGACATAACCCCAGGCATCAGCGTGCAAGGTGGCAGGTCCAAGGAAGCCAGCGACGATCGCTGCCGCTGAAATCACGATCCCAGCGCGGTTTCGAACGCCGTCGAGGCTCGCGTTCTGAGTCTCGAGGGCGCGGACTGCTTCTGTGAATGCCAGCTCGTAAGCCAGAGGGTTTCCGGGAGCTTCAGCGTCGGGCACCGTCGCTCGAGTCTACGCTTCATCGAACCCGTCCTTGGGGCAACTCCCCAACTCTTGGCACACGATCTCCGAATGGTGTCCCTACAGCATCCCGGGGTTGGGCAACAGGCGGATGGGATCGACGAGCGCCGGATCAGAGGCCATGAACTGGTCGCGGTCGATGATCCGGAAGCGGGCCTGGAGGAGGATCGGCAGGACCGGGCTTGGGCCGAGGAGGCAGACCACGATCGTCGAGCCGCGAGCGCCGAGGCGGATTGCCGCCAGCACTGGTGCGGTCGGGATCGGACCCGGGCCGAACGACCAATCGGTCGATGACCCGGGCCGGGCTCGCCTGCCGAGCGCGAGAGTAGCCCAGGGCGACCGGCTGACCGCCCTCGAAGATCGCGATGGGCTCGGCGTCGGCCTGGCTCGCCCAGAAGGCATGGTCAATCGGGCGATCGGCTCCCGTCCAGGCCCGTTCGAGGTCGGAGAGGCTGCCCGGAGCAGCCGCAGCGACCGTGATCGCCGGGTCTGGTGGAGGCAGCCCGTCAGGGACGCCCTCGAGGTACAGGCACGGCCAGAGGGGCGTCATCCCCGCCCGGACGTACAGCGGCAGCGCCCGCGGATCAGCCGATGCAAACGTGGTCCGCAGCCAGGCGTCCCCGAACACCGCCGCCATGAGCGGCCGACCGATCCCCTGCCCCAGCACGTCGGGCCGGACGAAGAGGTCCGCGAGGTGGCGGCTGATGCCGGTGTCCACCCCGGCCCCGAATGCGAGGACCTCGCCGGCTCGCTCGCTGACCAGGGCCGTCGCGTGTTCGATCAGGTGGCCGAGGTAGGGCCCCACGATATCGACCGTGGTCGCCGGCCCGTCATCGCCGTGGGCCGCAAGGAGACTCCGGATGGCCGGGACATCCTCAGGGGTTGCCGCCCGGATCTGTGCCTCGCCGTCCACCATCGCTCACCATTGTGGCGCCACGGGTTTCGACGCGGCGTCGCCGGCCGCGTTTGAGCTCGGCCACCAGGTTGGTGAGTTTGGTCGGGGCGAGAGGGATAGCGCCTCCTTAACTCACCCACCTGCCGGCTTCGTCCTGATCAACCGGACGCCGCGCCGAGGAGCAACGGCGGCGCACACGGCATGAACGAGACCGAGCCCCTGCTCCGTCCGAAGCGGATCGCGATCCGGCGATCGGCAAATTACTGGCAACCAGCCGTGAGGCAGCCACCCAGGGCGACGGAGCGCCAGTGCGAGGCCCTCGCGACCTACGTCGTGACCGGTGGCTCGATGGCCCGAACAGCAGCGAATCTTGGGAATCTCGCGGAGCACGGCGAAGCGCCATCTCGCGGACCTGCGGGCACGGTCCGGGCTGTCGACCGAGCAGCTCATCTACGTCGGGCGATCCGGCGGTGGCACCAAATCCCGAGCTTCGAGCCCGACGACCCAACGCGCAGGATGGCTCGACGGGAGCCGAGTTGACGCCGGATGGTTGTGGGCTATCAGACGAATCTCATCTCCGATCGCCATGGTCGGGGGATGAGCACTGGACAGCGACCGCCTCGCGTGCCGAATTTCGAACGCAGCCTGGATAGAGCCATGGCCGGCGCGAGGGACGAATGGAGTCAGCCGGCCTCGGCGGGTCGCTGGCGTCTCGCGGTCTACCCGGTGATGGCAGTCCTCGCCCTGGCCCTGCTGTTCGGGTTCAAGACACCGGCCGGGAGCTCGGCTGCGCTGCCGCCCGCCGCGCAGGTCCGGGGCTCCACGACACCCGCTAGTCCGACGGCTCCGGTCGCGAAGGCCGCTGGTACGTTCACCGGTGCGGTGGTCGATGACCCGTACGGCCAGGTCCAGGTGAAGATCACGCTGGCCGACGGCAAGATCACTGACGTGACGGCGGTGCAGCTTCCGAGCGGAGGTCGCTCGGGCTCCATCTCGCAGAGCGTCGCTCCGATCCTTCGGGGCGAGGCGATCTCCGCTCAGAGCGCGAGCATCGACACCGTCTCCGGGGCGACCTACACGAGCCAGGCGTATGCCCAGTCGCTCCAGTCGGCCCTCGACGCGGCCCGGGCCTAAGCGCGGGCTCGAGCGAGTGCTGCTGCGACGGGCCGACTCTTCCCGGAGCCGACCGGCACCTGCCAGCCGGATGTGCGCGACAGGACGGCTCGCCAACCTTCGGAGCTGTTGGTGAGCGTGATCGATTGGACGTGAAGGAGGCCGAAGAGCGGACGCTCGGCGACGGTGTCATTTCGCTGATCGGTGACAACAAAGCGCTCCTGCTCCTGGACAACCTCGAGCAGATCGTATCGGCTGCTCCGGACATCGCCCGGCTGGTGGCAGCCTGCCCAAGGCTTCGCATCGTGATCACCAGCCGGACCCTGCTGCGGATCGCTGCGGAACGGGAGTTTCCGCTTGCCCCGCTCGATGGTGTCGCGGATGTCGCGCGCAACCGCTGCATACCGCTGGGCATGCCGCAGCGCGATCACGCGGGCCTCCCTGGAGTCCTCGAGGCGCTCCCGGGCATATTCGCCGATCGTCTGGAGCATCCGGAGCCTGTCGCCTCGGCCATCCACCTGCACGAGCGCCTTGTCGACGAGCGACTCCAGAACCGGGCTGCCGCCATCACCGAAGCCATTTGGGCACATCGCGAGCGCCATTACTACCTGTCGATCCCAGTTCTGCTCGCTCAGGCTGACGGGATCACCTACGACACTATCAACCGTGGGATGTTTCGAGCTGATACGGGTCGGTATGTTCGCAACGCGGTGACCGATCTAGCAGCGCCTGGGCTGACACGGCTGGCAGCCCAGATGCTGGCGCCCTTGGAGGCGGGGACCAGCCTATCGGCGACAACAACCAGTCGCGATCTCAAAAGAGCCGCGGACCCGAAGTATGGGCCGCTAAACAGGCATGGCGTCCTACACGGCATCGACCTCAAGTACGGCACGAGGGTGAACTCGTGCCGTGCGCTGGTGTCCCTTGGCTACGCCTGCTGGTTGCCGGATCTCCTGCGCTAGGACTAAGCCCCGACCTCCCTCACGATGACATCGTCGTGGCGAGGGCCGTCCAACCTTCTCTGCCGGTCAGAGCTCAGACATGGCCCTCATGTCCGCAGGACCTCGCCATCGAGCTGCGCAGATGCTTGCTCGCCACGCACCACACGACCCAGGTCGCGACCGAACTGGCTAAGCCGCTCATATGTCGTCAGGAGCTCGAGACGAACCTCGCTCCGAGTCTCAGGTCGTGCGGGCCAAACTTCAGCAAGGTGGATGACAATGCCGACCTGGCCAAGGTTGCCTACGGTTGCAACGGCGATGCCGACGTGCTCGTCAAGCTCATCGCTCCCGGGACGGAGATGCCCGCTTCGGATCTCGAGCGGTTCTGCCGGGAGTGGCTCCTTACCTAGCCGCCCGGCGAACTCGAGGATCGCGCTGCCACTGAAGTAGGCGGACGATCGTCCGGCAAAGCCATGCGCTTGGGCATCGACGATCAGCTCACCGACATCCTGCAAGCCGTCGGGCACCCAGCGAACGATGGCGAACTCGGTGAGACCCGACGAGCCGGGAGCAATGGTCGGATCCGAGCGCCTGATTGGGATCTCATTCGAAGCAGCTGACCCCATGGGCGCCAGGCGAAGCACCTCTCGGCGGGCGTCTCCGAGGTTCACCCCGACCGACTCGAGCACTCCTGCGGCCACGCTATCGCCCTGGCGCAAGATCCCGAGGAGCAGGTGCTCCGTGCCGAGGTAGCGGTGCTCCATGCGCCGGGCTTCATCGATCGCGAGTTCGATCACGTGCTTGGCGGCCGGGGTGAGGCCGACCTCGCCGACCACCGGTCGCTGGCCAGCATCAATCAGGAACTCGACCGCCCTGCGCACCTTGGGTAGCTCGACCCCGAGGTTGACCAGGACTTTCGCCCCCGTGCCACCATCAACCCCGATCACCCCAAGGAGAATGTGCTCAGGACCGATGTAGTTCTGGTCGAAACGAGCAGCTTCGGCCTGAGCGTCGGTCAGGGCTTGCCGGGCTCGGTCAGTGAACTTATCGAAGCGATCCATGCCCTTCCCCTGCGCCGGCGAGGCAGCCGGGCCACGCGCCTGCGTTCCTCATGGCTTTGGGACTTCGCTGGCAGTGACCTGGCCGCCAACGTCGACGACATCGAAGTACAGCTCGCTCGAGGCGAGGTTGACCCGGGCTCCGCCGACCCACGTCCCCGCTGACGGTGGTGGGCAAGGTGTCGACGCTGTGAGACAGCTGATCGGCTCGGCCTGAGCGACGAGCGAACGGACCTGTGCCTGGCGAGTGCCAAGGGCGGCAGTCACTGCGTCGAAGATCGCGTTGCAGGCATCGTGGCTCATCGGCTCCGAGCAGCCCACGATTGGGTCGAAGCTCGCGATCGGGCCGCCGTCGATCCGGGCCAGAGCATCTTGATCGACCAGGACCTCGATCACGTCGAGCCCGTCGGCCGGCCCGTTGAAGGAACCCTTGGCGGCGACGGTTCGAAAGTCAGCGATACAGGCGGCAACCGGCCGGACCGGAGCATAGGTGGAGCCTGGCCCCGGAGCCGACTTGTTGACGCTGCCCGCGCTCACCCAGAACCGGGCCGCCACGTCGAGGCAGAGCGACGTGTCGCCCTCGATCTGGGCTCGGGTCAAGGCCGCCATCCAGGTGACACTGTCGGTGCCGTCGGCCGGCTCAACGAATGGGTCGGTCGGACCGATGATCGTCCGCCAATCGGCGGGGAGAGTCAGCCCACAGAACGAGCGCAGCCAGTCTGTCGACAGAAAGGCACAGTCGCCCGTCGAGGCGATCGTCGTCGTCGAGATCGGCGATCCCCGGGAGTCAAGCAGCTTCAGTTGATACGGACGCAGCGCGATCGGCGGTGTGCTCGGCCCCGAGGTCGCTGGAGCGAGGCTCAGGCTTGCATTGGCACCAGGCGCTTCGGACGGCCTGGCGGGAGCGCATCCGACGACGAGGGCGGCCACGAGAAGGCCGAGGCCGGCCCGAGAAAGTCGCCGAAAGATTGCCATCGAGCGAGTCCCCCACGCCCGGCGCCTTGGGCGAACGGGACGCCCACGCCGGCCGCGAGTCTAGTCCTCGGGCCTAACACGATGAGTGAATCGTGACCTAAGCCTGAGTCGAGGCGCCATGCCCTGCCCAGGCTCGACTGCGCCATCGGCCCGGTCGTACGACTGTCAGTCCGCTCACTGACCCGCGACGATCCTCCAGAGCGCTGGCAGTACGAACGTCGAACCGAATAGCACGACAAAGAACACTCGGTACCTTGGCGAGCGCCAAGCCTCTCTCATCCGGTCGCGGCCGCCCCGAAACTGCCACGCCCGTATCGACCAAAACCACAACGGGATCAACAAAAGAGCGGCGACTGGATCGTTGATGTAGCCCACAGCCAACGCGACGACCAGCAGCAGCGCGACGGCGAAGAGAATCAGCTCCCGACGGTTTCGGCGGAGGGCCTCCGGGCCGCCCGAATAGTAGAGCGTGGCCGCCACAAGCCCGATCACGATCGCGATCGAGATGAGCGACAGAGTATGTTGCCGGCAGTCACGTTTGGATCAGGCGCATCATCCCGACCTGCGTTCGTAGGTAACGACAAGCGATCCTGGCGGTCGAAAGAGGAATGCGATCCAGCCAAACAGGATGACACGGGCCCAGCCGATGGGCTCTTTCTCGTACAGGCTCGCGGTCGCATACCAGCCCGCGGCGGCCATCTGGCCGGCATCGAGTTGATAGGCAGCGATCGCCACGGTGGGCTTGCCGCTATAGCGACGCACGACCCGATCCGGCCGAGCGGCCGCATCGATTTCGGCCTGCCAGCCCGGCGAACGGACCCAATGGTCTTGGGGCGCTGGGGCAGCTAACGGCGCTGGCCAAGTTGACGGAATTGTTGCTGCGACCCGCGAGAGCTTCGCCTGCCAGCCCTCGGAGCCGTTTACCAGGACGATCTGCGCGCCGTTGGCCGAGGCCGTCTGGGTCGTGCTCGCGCTCGAGATCGTCCCGACCGCTCCATGGCCTTGTCGGATCACCTGGGCGGTTGGTCCGTCATTCACGAACCAGACGATGCTGCCGACCGGGCAGTCCGGGAGCCCGCCGTCATCGACCCGCCACAGCTCGGACGTAGCTCCGGACATTTCTCGACCCCCACACGAAACTCTGGACCAGCGCCCAGAACACTACGGCACCGCGAAACGCGAAGGCTGTTCCCGGGAGCTGAAGCGGTGGCCCTCCGCACCATGAGTTGATCGTGGCGGCCCCAGATCTCCGTCAGCTAGGCCCGCCTTGAGGCGATCCAATCGCGCCGGCCGTCACCCGCCTGTCCCATCGACCGCCGTCGACGGTCTCGTTTCGTCCATTCGGACCATCACGACGAGTCCGGACAGTCCGGTCAGCGCCGCGACGACCAGAATTCGCGGCAGGACTGCCGAAGCGATCAGCGAAGAGACCGGCAGCCAGGGCCCCGACCGCGAAGCCGGCATCGCGCCAGAGTCGGTACACCCCGACCGCTGACGCCCGCCAGGCTGGGTGGGCGGCATCCCCGATCACTGCCAGCAGCGTCGGGTAGACCATCGCCGTGCCGATCCCCAGCCCGACACCGGCCGCGGCCCACGGTCCGAAGCCGCGCTCGACACCGAGGACCACGAGCGCCCCCGCCTGGAGGAGCATCCCGGCCGCAATCAGGCCCTTGCGACCGATCCGATCGGACAACGCGCCCATGCCCAGCTGGCCAATGCCCCACACGGTCGGATAGATCGCCGCGAGGACGCCGATCTCGGCAAGGCTCAAGCCCGCGCTCGCGTAGTAGATCGGCAATAGACCCCAGGCGAGGCCGTCGTTGAGGTTATTCACGAGCCCGGCCTGGCTCGCCGCCGAGAGAGCCCGGTCGCGAGCGCTCGTCAGGATGAACACGTCGCGAGCCGTGAACCGGGCTCGGCTGTCAGCGTGGATCGAGCCCGCCACAGCCTCGAACCGGGCGTGACCGTGGGTCTCGCGGACGAACAGCGTCGAGAGCCCGAGCCCGAGCCCGGCGAACGCGAGGCCCAGCAGGAATGGGGCCGGGCGCAGGCCCCAACGCTCGGCCATGATCCCGGTCACGAAGGCGGTCAGCCCAACGGCCCCGTACCCGGCGGCCTCGTTGAGCCCGAGGGCGAAGCCGCGCCGGCGGGGCCCGACAAGATCGATCTTCATCGTGACGGTCATCGACCAGGTGAGGCCCTGGTTGATCCCGAGCAGCGCGTTCGCGACCAGAACCCAGGCCCACGATGGGGCCACGATCAGGAGGATCGGTACGGGCATCCCGATCAGCCAGCCGGCCACGAGTACCGGCTTGCGCCCGTAGCGGTCGGCCAGCACTCCGGCGACGTAGTTCGTGGCGGCCTTCGCGAGACCGAAGACCACGATGAAGCTCAAGGCACCCGTCAGCGCCTGGAGCCCGAACACCTGGGTCGCCAGGAGCGGAACCACCGTCCGCTCCTGGCCGACCATCCCGCCGACGAGCCCGTTGACCCCAACGAGCAGCGCAAACTGACCGAGGTTGGCCCCGAGGCCGAGGCGGATGGGAGGCGGGGTCAATGCCACTCCGCAAGTCTATGGCCGCACCAAGCGCCGACTCGTCGAGGTTCGTCCGCGCCGTGCGGACGTAGCTCGCGTCGATGCGCTCGTGGTCAGCCTGGCCAACGGTCACCGAATTGGCACGGACACCGTGATCGAGACCATGAGCACCCGCGGCGACTGGCTCAGGGGGCTCGTCACGATGAACCCGTCGTGACCCAGGTTGGTTCAGGCCACACCCAAAGACTCTCCGGGCAAGGCCGCCCGTGCGGCCTTGAGCGAGAGGCCCGTGCCGTAGTCGATCTCGATGTTCGTTGGGACGGACGTTGCCGAGACCATGACCACGACCAGCTGAGCGGTCTCGAGCAGCCCAGGAACCGGGCCCGGGATGATCGTGTAGCTCCCGGCGGGGATGGTCGCGCTCCATCGGCCGTCGGATCCGGTCGTAGCTCGGATGACCTCGTGGCCGGCTCGATCGTTGATCACGAGCACGGCGCCGACGACTGGACGCGGAGCGCATTCGCCCGGCAGTGGCGAAGCGGGCTGGACAGGGCAGGTCGGGCCGGCCAAGGCCTGTCCGCCGATCTCGTAGGTCGAGACGACTTGCGGCGTACACCCGACAAGGACGAGAACGATAAGCAGCACTGGGAACCGGCCGACCATGAGCTTCCGACGCCGATGACGACTAGCTGGTTCCATGGCTCTCCGGTCGCTCCCGCTCGGCTTGTGTCGCGAAGAGGCCCGCCGAGATGAGCAGTGCGGCGGTACCGTACCCGAAGGCGGCCGATGGGCCGACGACGGTCCATAGCAAGCCGGCGATGACGCTCGCCCCGAAATCACCGAGGCTCTGGATCGTGGCGAGGAGTCCGAAGGCAGTCCCCCGCAGCTCGGCTGGTGCCTCGGCCGCGACGAGGCCGTTCTCGGCGGTCTCGGCGCAGCCGATCCCGACGCCCGCCAGGATGAAGGCGATCGCGAGAATCAGCGGGTCGGGGCCACTGACCGCGAACAGGGCGTAGCTCAGGGCGAACAGGAGCGCACCGGCGAGCAGGATTGGGCGCATCCCGAACCGATCGGCGAGCCGGCCGGCCGGCAGGCTGGAGAGCGTCCCGGCAATGTTGTAGAGGACATACAGGGCGATCGCGAGCTGGGCGGCCCCATCGGTGCCTCTCCCGGAAGCGAACAGCTGCGTCGCCCGCAGGATCAGCAGGGTGGCCGCCATGTTGCCGAGCTCGAAGGCACCGATCCCGACGAACAGCCGCCGGAGTGGTCCGTGCAAGAGCGGCCGGACGCTCAAGCGGATCGTCGTCGAGCGCCGGGCAGGTGGCCGCTCGAGATGGCGGATCGCATAGACGATCGCGACTGTGGCGAGCAGGCCCGGTATGACTGACAGGAGGATCGCGCCGCGGATCCCCACCAGAGTCACGAGGACGACGGCGAGGATCGGACCGACCACCGCCCCAAGGTTGTCCATCGAGCGCTCGAAGCCGTAGGCACGTCCGTACGCCGAGGGGTCGACCGCGTCGGCGAGGAGCGCGTTCCGAGCGGGACCCCGAAAGCCGCGCGAGGCCCAGGCGCCTGCGCGGAGAACACCCACCTGCCAGGTAGCGCTGGCACCACCGATCAGCGCCGAGAGGACTGCCGTCACGGTGTAGCCGCCGACGGCAATCGACTCGCGCCGAGCCGGCTCATCGGCGAGCACACCACCGACGAACTTCGCGCCACCGGAGAGCGCGTCGGCAACGCCTTCAATCAGGCCCAGGGCGACCGCCGTTGCGCCCAGGACCGAGGTCAAAAAGCTTGGCAGGAGGGCCGTCGGGATCTCGTGGCCCGCGTCGGCGAGCAGGCTCGCGAGCCCGATTCCCCGAACGCCGGGCGTGAACCAGGGGCGAGAACGTTTGGCCATTGGCGCCAACTCTACGGGCTAGGCTCGCCGCCCCGTCTGGGCTCGCCTCTGGGCGTTGGAGTCAAAAGGGCTGGATGGGACTCGGCCGTGAGAATCGATCGAGACGGCGCCGAGAGCGCGGGGGCCAACGACCAGGATCAGGCGGTGGATGTCGGGAGCACGGTGGTCACGACTGCTGCGCTCCTTGTAGGCGCCTGGCTCGTCCTAGCCGTCATCGTCTGGCTCACCGACCAGCGCAAGCTCTGGTTGGCCCGGCACTCCGCCTGATCCCAGACCTCGTTCGGCTGGTGCGATCGCTCCTGGCGGATCCAAGCACGCCCACGAGCGTGAGGCTGGCCCTCGGCGGGCTGCTCGCCTATTTGGTCAGCCCGATTGACCTCATCCCCGATTTCATCCCGGTCCTTGGATCGATGGATGATCTGGTCGTGACCCGGCCTCGTTCTGCGCTGGGCTGGTCGGCGGATCGGGATTGACGAGCTCCGGCGGCAGTGGTCGGGCTCGGATGCCGGGTTTAACCTGCTGCTCGGCCTGCTTGGCCTCCGCGATTAGCGTCGATGACGGCGCCGATCCGATGAACGGATCGTGCGCGGTCGCTCGATGATCGATGGGGAGCTAGACCGTCCCCGCCCGCAACGATGGCAAGCCCACCTCGGCAGACCCTCCAAGGCCGAACGGAGTGGGCGCTCGGCCCATATGACGAACGGGGCATTGCCCAGCTCGCAGGCCGGGTGGGACCCTTCCTACCTATGGATGGCGCCCCGCCTGTTGGCTCGATCCTTCTGGCCCGCGCTCCGCATCGGATGCGAGCGACCACTCAGGTCATCGATATCCCGGTTGGCGCCCGCCTCAAGGTGATCCGTTTCGACGAGCGATGGGACAACACCCACGTCATGATTGTCCGGCGGTACGACATCACCCTCGATCTGTGCCTGCTCGACGGGCCGCATCAAGGCGAGCTGCTGACGCTCAACTTCGGCGGAGATGTCCTCGATTTCCGGGACGCACCAGAGCCGGACTTCAGGCTCCCTGGGTGGCTCAAGCCGTCGCTCTTTGGCCGGGAGGCTCAAGACGCATGACGGCCGCCGAATGGATGGACTGGCTCGACCGGTTCGGCGCCCGCGTCGCCACGTTGACTCCGGCTGAATTCGCGGACCTCGTAACGGCTCATGATCCGCGCCCTGATTCAGACGGAGTGCGTCAACACTATGGCGAACTCCGGTACGCCATGGAGTTCTCCCGGCCTGAATGGTTCGCGCTCTTCCGTCGCGCCTATGAGATCGCGAGACCGTTCACAGACCAACCCGCGTACGCAGTCATCATTGAGGTTGCGCTTGTCCTGGCCTGCTGGCCGCGGGATCCGGCGGTTGCCGATGCCCTGCTCTCAAGCTGGCGGGCCGTCATTCCGGACGAGCAACTCGAGGTTGTCCTCCCCACAGGCGAGCGACTTTCCGGGATAGGAGCCCGGAATGCCGGCTGAGTCAGAGCCTGCCCGGACCGGCTACTGGGGTCACGAGCCGATCGGCGTAATTGCGCGTGCCCGCCGCCTCACCACCGAAGAGATCACCGAGCTCGACCGGGTCTTTCGCGATACGTCCGGGATCGGGCAAGCCTGGATTGACGCCTATTTCGGGGCGCATGCATATGCGGCTAGCTGGGACTACCACGGGGATCACTTCGACCACTTCATCCAGCTCGGGGACTTGATGGACCAGGCGCGTGCAGTCGTCTGGTCCGCGGCGTTGGCCGCCGGCGACACAGGTTTCGATGACTCAAGGCGAACGGCGCTCGAAGAGCGCTGGTCACGTCTGACGATCCGTGCGGACGAGGAGGAATGGCATAGCGTCGCTGCCGAACCGGGTGCGGCCTGGGGTGCCGTACTTGCGGCGGAATGTGCCGTTCTAGGCTTCGCAACTGTGGTCCAGGAAACGACACATGCCCTGGTCCGGCCCTGGGAGGCTGTGATCGGGGGCGGTCCCGCAGCTGGACGGCAAAGCGCGGCCTGAGGACGAGGCGTGACATCCGAACCGACCTGGATGTATTCGGACCGGGACCGACCAGTCCCTGAGCCCGTTGACCCAGTCGCCTGGCTGGCCCTGCTGGAGGGTCGCGTGGTCGCACTGCCCTGCTATTTCGCGGGGCCGGTCGAGCCGTGGGGATGCTACCTGTCCACGGAGTTCATCCGTTGTCCGGACCTGCCGGAAGGTCCCTGGGATCCCGAGGCGCTTGCTCGCCTTATTGCTGACACTCGGTCGGACACGGTCGCCTGCTCTGGTCCGGCGATCGGTATCGCCGGAGCGGCCTATTCAACCGTCTTTGTGGCAGCCTGCGCGGCTCACGGCGACTGGCTCGAACACCACACCTGGATGGACGGGATGAACAGCGGTTGGTGCGCCGGGATTGGCCCCGACGGCACCTGGACCCGAAGAAACTGGTGGACTCAATACCCGGACGTGATTGAGCAGTGGCGCAGCAACCACCCCGGCTGGGATGCGATCGATCCAGCCGATCGGGCGGCGGTAATCGCCCTGGCTCCGAACGATGGCATTCCCAACTGGAACGTCCGACAGCGCTATCACTTCTGACGTCGGCGGTCGAACAGGGAACAAGAACGATTGGTCGCTGGGTCCCCGCGTCGCGGGCGACACGACGACCAGATCGTGCCGGCTGAGCCGCTAGGGTGCGAGTGGCCCGCCGTTCGAGGCACCGAGCGAGCCATCGGGGTTAATCCATTGGACCGTCGTTTCGCCCGAGCCGACGTTGGGATCTGGCTTCGGGAGGCGGATGCTCAGGGCCATCCGCCACATCTGGAGCGGGCTCGCCTCGATCGTCAACGTGCAGGTGGCGACCTGGGGATGGGCGAGCGGCGGGCCATAGGGCATCGCATCGATGAGCATCGTCTTGGGGCCGGTCAGGCTGAAGCAGCCAAAGACCGGTGAGTCCTTGACCAGGGCGGCGAGCGCCTTGGCTTCGACGGGAGCCATCACCGCCGTACCCGACGGCAAGGGCGTGACGGGCGGGTCATAGCGGAGGCTCGCGATCAAGGCATCGAGCTGCGCCCGCATCTCGTCAAGCCCAGGGCCTCGCAGCTGGGCGTCGATCGTGTAGAAGTTGTCGACCGATCCCGGGAGCGAGAGGGTCCAGCGGAGCCCCTGGTCGGCCGAGTCCGTCGGCACTGTCTCGCGGTACGCCGGCAATCCATCGACGGTTAGCGCGGTAGCACCCGCCGGCCGCGAGTCCGACAGGTCGAATGACGGCATCCCGTTGCTCGAGATGGTCACGACCAGGGACCCCGGCGTCAGGACAAACCGATTGGCGCAGTCAATCGACGTGAAGCTGGGTTCGACCGTCGTGATGCACGGGTCGGGAACATCGACGGTCGCGAGGTACGCGATGACGCTCGAGAAGCTCGAGTTCACGCTGTAGTGGAGCTCGCGCCAGGCAGCCGGGTACGCGAAGGTGAGCCCGCTCTCATCGAAGGTGCGCAGGTCGCCAGCAGGTGAACTGGGTGGACCTGGCGTTGCGAGTGGGGTGCGCGGCACGAGCGAGCAGGAGGCGACAAGCCATGCTCCGACGATCCAGGCCCAGAACGGTGTCTTGCGACGCATTCCATCCCCCAACTCCCAACGCAGCCAACGTACGTCCAACCATAGACGCCGCGATCCCGGACAAGGTTGCGGGTCTCGGGGATGAGGTCCAACACAACGCTTCCATCGTGACGACAAGCGTGCCGCGACAGGTCTCTGAGTCGGTCGACAATGACCTGGCCTGTTCGCCCTAAAAGGTCGATTGCGCAGCTCCCCCCGTTCAACTTCTCAAGTAACAGAAGATCGGTACCACATCTGCAGAGAGTCCTATTGACGTTCCGAGCAGGCCGCGTATCTTGCCGAGATGGCCTCAGCTCAGGTTCGGGGTCGAGGGTTCGAATCCTTAGTGACGCAGGTGCCGCCGCAATCTCTCGCCTTCTGAAAGCCGTGGTTCGATTGCTTCCTAGCAACCTCACCGCGGAGAAAGTGGTGGTGGCCGAAATGAGCATGAAGTTCCGTGCGCAAGCTAGGTTCTCAGTTCACGCGGGGTCTAAGTTCCAGTCTCGTACTGCAACGGCGGCTACCACGTCACGCAGTTTGGTGCCGGCCCTGAGCTGAGTCCATCTGATGTTTGCCAAAGTGGTCCCTCTCCGAGTGGCCATGAGGACCAGCTCAAAGTCGCGAGGTGCGTGGCGTCTCTTGCGTGGCCAAGCGCCTAATTCCGAACGAGGCGCAGCGTCGCGTTGTACGCGGCGGCATCGACCGCCAGATGCGCTCGACGATGGCAGTTCGGGCAAATCGCAACGACCGCTGGGGATCCGCGAAGACCCTCCAGGGGTCGCCCGGGCGAACTCTCGTTGCGCCTCGGCGACGGGGCCCTCCCCGTACCCGAGATGCCGAATCCGCTGATCGGTATCTCTCACGCGATCCGCCCACTCGCTCTCGCCAGCCTGAGCGAACGCTGTGGCAATCCTCTCGAGATCCTGTGAGAACTCGAACCCGTCACCGGGTCGCGCAGGCATTGGCAAAGAATAGACCTGGCTCCGGGCGTCCCCCGACGGTCTGCGCACGACACGTCGGTCTCAACGTGTGCTTCGGCGTCGATTGACCTTGGTCCTTCGGGCATGTCTGCGGCCGGGGCCGTGGTCTGTCACCCGGTCGAGTCGGGCCCGTGGTTCACTGATCCCAATTGGCGCGACGAGATTGCGGGCAGAGCCCCGCCGACGAGGACCGCGAGGAGAACGAGAACGGACCCGTTGAGGCCTTGGGCAAACGGAGCGCCCAGGAGTCCGCCGAGGAGCCCGGTCTCGATATGCCCGGCCAAGCCCAGCCCGACGCAGAACATCCAGACGCCCATTGCCGATCCCCGCTGCTCCTCGGAAACAGCGTGCTGTAGTTGCGCCTGCCCGACCGCATCGACCGCCCCACCGGCGGCACCGATGACGCCGGCCACGATCAGTGCCACGCCGAGCATCGGCGTGACGGCGAAGGCGATGAGAGCGACACCAAACAGTCCGGCGAGCAGCGCAAACGAGCCGACCGTTCGCCATCGCGACGACGTCGTCGCAATCGCCAGCAGTCCGAAGGTGCCGCCGACCGCCCGTGCGCTCAGCAGCCAGCCCAGACCGGCGGCGCCGATCCCGAACACGTCACGGGCGAAGCTGGGCAGGAGAGTCATGCTCGAGAACGCGAACAGCTCGGTCCCCGCGACGACGATCGCGATCAGGCCGACCTGACGGTTGCGGATGATCGTGGCGGCGGCCCGTCCAAAGGCCACGGGTGCTCCGCTGACTTTGGCAGCGGCGGGAAGGGCGCCGCGCGGAACGAGCACGGCGCCAGCTAGGTACGCAACCGCCGCCAGGAGCAAGGTCGACGTCGGGCCAAGGGCCGCCAGGCCGTACCCGCCGACGATCCCGGCAAAGATCCCGGACACCTGGGCCGCGAGGTTGCTCAAGGCGATCGCATTGGTCGCCGATCGGCGACCGACCAGGTCAAACGCCATCGCCGATGCCGCCGTCACCCGGATGGCGTCACAGACGCTGACCAGGAAGGCCCCGCCGGCGAGAATCGGCAGGTCGACGGCGCCACCGACCGAGGCGAGGCAGAGGAGCCCGATGACCGCGCCCGAGCCGGCGTTGGCGGCCAGCACGAGGTGCGACCGCGAGAATCGGTCCGCCAATGCACCGGCCTGAAGGCCGAAAAGGAGTTGGGGCAGGACGCGAGCCGCGAGCAGCACGCCGACCGCCAACGTCGAGCCCTGCGTGCTCAGGGCCAGCCAGCTGAGCACGAGCACACTCGAATACATCCCGAAGCCGCTTAGCAGCCCCGAGGCCCACAGCAAGCGGAAGGAGGCCAGGCGGAGGGAGGCGAAGATGCCCTCGTTGGCCTGTGGGACGGGAGTCACGCCCGGCGAGCTGGGTCTGGCCGTGCGTCGTCGGCACAGGCGAACCCAATGTTCGGGTGGTCAGGCCGCGCAGGTCCATCCATTCGACACTCGTCCATTTCTCGATCGCCGTGGCATCTGCCGACGCCGGGCCTGACGCTCGCCAGTCGATCATGAACGCGATCCTCGCTCGGACCGATGTCCTGGGCTTCCGACGCCTCGAATACGAGCTCACCGAGGACGTCATCGAGCTCGGTCTCGACGCAGCCTTACCGGCCGTGTTTGAGCTCGGACACCAGATTGGTGAGTTTGGTCGGGGCGAGAGGATTTGAACCTCCGACCTCATCGTCCCGAACGATGCGCGCTACCAAGCTGCGCCACGCCCCGACCGAGTGTGCCCGTTGGACAGGGCTCGGGGATGATACCCCACGGGCTCGGGCGGCACGAATCCGCCGGAAAACCGGGAGGCACTGGAAGGGCGATCCCTCCAGTGCCTCCCGGCAACTGCGAGCTGGGTCGTTCGCCTACTTGACCGTGTAGGCGTAGGGCAGTGCCGCCAGCTCGTCGCCGGAGAACACGCCGTAGGGCGGGATGAAGTCGGACAGGGCGTCGAGGTACAGGTTGCCCCGGACGACGGTGCCGGACGGCCCCGACGGGGTGATGGTCACGTTGATCACCACGGTGTCGCCAGGGTTGACCGTGACCGGCGCGAAGGTGCCGAAGGCCCCCAGGTCAACCGAGGCCTCCCACAGGTCCCCGGTGGCACAGCTGACCGCCGGGTCGAAGGTCTTGGTCAGGGCCGTCATCGCCGTGGTCACCGTGGCGGGCACGGCGCCCGTGGGATACGGTCCGATCTCGCTCGGCCCGGAGTACCAGATGCCGGCCTGGACGGTGCCGCCGGCCGGTGTGTACGAACCGGCCGCGTTATTGGTGGTGGTTGGTGGCCCGAACAGGTCTGGGTCGCCTTGTGCGGCACCCCAGTCGAATTCGATCGGCACGTCGGCCGACGCCGTGGAGGCGACGCCCGACGTCTGGGTGGGCACGATCCACTCGGGCTCGGTCGAGGCGAGCGGCAGGACGAACGTCTCCGTGCCGTTCAGATCGGCCAGGCTGTAGGTCGTGGTCGAGTTGAGCCGGGCATCGATGAACACCGATGCAGGCGCCGCGCCACGGTTCGTGAATTTCACGGGGACCGTGACCGGAACACCCGCGGCCAGCTTCTGGCTGGTGCTCGAGGGCAGGCCGGCCGCACTGACCCGTACGTCGTCGAGCTTGATGTTGCCGGTGAACGGCTGGGACGTCTCGTCGCCGACGATTGGCTCGGCGAAGTCAACGACCAGGGTCCAGTCGCCGGCGACCGGATTGAGGGTGTACGCGGTGAGCGCCGGGCCGTTCACGCCGTTCACGCTGTTCTGGCCGAAGCCCAGCGCATCGCCACCGGGGCTGACCAGGTACGCGCCGACCGGATCCGCGACGTCGTTGGTCAGGGATACGTTGGCCGTGATGCTCGAGTGGCCGCGCGCGACGTGGAACTGGAAGTAGGCAACCTGGCCCATGCCAGGTGGTCGACCGTTGCCGCCGGTCAGGAGGCCGCTGAAGTGGCCACCGTGGTCCAGGTCGACGAGGGTGCGCAGGGTCACCGGGATCGAGTTGCTCTCGAAGCCGACGTTGCGGTCGAAGCCGCCGCCGGTCGACGTCACGACGACCGAGCCGGACGAGTCACCGGCCGTGGACGGCGTGGTTGCCTTGACATGGATGGTCCGGCTCTGGCCGGCCGCCAGGAAGAACGAGCCCGGCGAGACCGAGCCGAACGGGACGAACTGCTGGGTCGCGGTGCGCCACGAGATCGTCCCGTTTGTGCCGTTTGCCGAGGCTACGTCGCCGAAGATGACGCCGGTCCAGGTGCCCGCCACCGGGGCTCGAACGTCGACGTTGCCGAAGTTGCCGACGCCCTGGGGGAACGAGTGGGTGGCAAACCGGCCGAGCGGGTCGATCAGGATGAGGCGGATCCGGGCGTTGTTGCCGTTCGCCGGTGATCCCGGATAGGCGATCGAGGCATCGAGGCGATCAGCGAAGCGGTTGACGGTGAAGTGGAAGACGCCGTAGTTGTTCTGGACGCCCTGGTAGTTGGCGAACTCCGGGCTGACCCCGTCGGTGAGCGTCACCGAGCCGGTCTTGACGTGCTGGTCCGGCCCGAACGTGCGGGACTGGACCTGGACGAACTGGCCGTGCGCGCCGGTGTTGGTCACCGTCACGGGCCAGCTCTCGGTCGTCCCGGGCAGGCCGACGGCGTTGAGCTGGTTGCTCGAGAACAGGAGCGATTCGCCGACCGGAGCCGGGGAACCGGAGGCGGTCTTGACGGACTTGGCCAGGAGGACGGCCTTGTAGCTGTTGACCAGGCCGGAACCCTGCTCGTCGGCCGGCAGGCCGAGGTCGGTCGCCGTGCTGGTGAGGATCTGCTTGACCAGCGCCGGTGACGGCGAGCTTCCGCCGTGGGTCTGGCGGTAGGCCTGGATCACGAGGGCCGCCGCGCCGGCGGTCAACGGCGCCGATTCACTGGTGCCGCCGGCCTCCTCGACGGGGGACGGCACACCAACGAAGTTGGTGCACTCGGTGTAGATCGACGTATCCGTGCTGCACGAGGCGAAGCCAAGGTCGCCGGGGGCGACGAGGCTGAGCGTGCGGCCGGTCTCGGAGAAGCCGCTCGAGCTGATCGAGCTGATGTTGTCATCCAGCCAACCGGTCGTCGCGAAGTAGCGTGCGGCGGCGTAGTTGGTCTGGGCGTAGAAGCGGTCGGCAGTCGAGGCTCCCACGGCGATCACGTTGGGATCGCTTGCGGGCGATCCGATCGTGTTCGTCGAGCCACCGTCTCCGCTCGACACGGTCACGGTCGTGCCCGCCGCCACGGCGGCATCGTTGAACTGGCTGAGGATGTCGAGCGACGTGACGTCCGGGAACGGATTCGAGCCGAACGATTCGTTCAGCACGTTGACGTGGTCGGTCTCGACCGCGTAGCTGATCGCCTGGAGGAAGTTCGACTCGAGCGCGAACTCGAACGAACCAAACACGTCGAGTCCGACGAGCGAGGCGCCGGGGGCCATGCCCTCGATCCGGATGTTGCAGGCGGACGGGTCGGGCTGGGCTCCGAAGTTGCTGACGTCATAGGTATGGAGACCCTGGCCGGCGATCGAGTTGGCGTCGAGGAAGGCCTCGTCGCCACCGGTGATCTGGCCCGGGCCGTCGCCGCTGAAGTCCTGGTAGTCGCCGCCGACGGCGGGATCGAAGACGGACTTCCCGTCAGGGCGGATGAAGTTCACGTTACTCGGATCGAGGCCGTCGGCGATCCAGGCGACCTTGACGCCGGCCCCGGTGAGCCCCAGGGACCGCGCGGTCTGGGCATGGGGGTCGTCCGAATTGGTGTTCGTGGTCTGGAGGGCCTCCGGGTCCAGGAGGACCTTGCCCTTCGGCCCGCACGCGCCCGGGATCACATTGGGGGTCAGTGACGTGCTCGAGCTCGGCGTCTTATTCGAGGCCGCGACGGCAGCCGCCGGGGCGGTGGCCGGCGGTGCACCATGGATCAGCACATCCGGGATCACCGTGGCGACCGCCGGGTTGGCCTTCAGCCGGGCAACCTCACCCGCCGATGCCGTGGCCGCGAACGAGTTCAGCAGCCGGTACGTCTTGACGTGGGTCGCCTTCACCTGGCGCAGCTCTGTCATCAACGGAGCCTGGTCGCTGGCGATCGAGAGGGCCCGCTGCGAAGCGGCGCTCGTCCCGGCCTTGGCCGAGCCGAACTGGTTCTTCATGATCACGATGACGTTGTGCGAGACGCCGGTCGAGAGCTGGGCGGCGAGCGCGGGGGTCATCGCCGGGAGGGTCGTCGACCCGCCGGCTGAGAGCGCTCCGGCGGCCGACGATTGGGCCGCCGCGAACGTCGGTGCGACGCCGGCGACCAGGCTGGCCGCCAGGAGCGCCGCTGTCTGAAAGACGGCGAGCCCGGCGAAGCCGATCCGCGATCGGTGCGCCCTGAACCCGGGATCTGCCATGTCCAATCTCCTCCACCAGATGCCTGTACCGCATCGCCCGTTACGCATCGCCCGTCGTGCGTCTCGGTCGCTTGGACGAATCGAAAACCCGGCCTCGAATCCGGTCTGGGACGCTTGCGTACGGGGGTAGGTTCCGGCCGCGTTTCCGGGGTGTCAATGTCCTCGGTGCCTGGGTGCACCACATACGGGCCCGGGTCGCGACAGGTAGTTACGTGCCACCTTACGGCGTCTGCCTGGTGTCCGCATTGCTGGGTGAATTCGGGCCATTTCGCCTCGCGGCGTGCTCGCGATCGCTCGGTTTCGGGCGGCGGCCCGCTTCGGTCTCGGGTGGCCGGGCCGGCTCGTCTCGGGCCTCCTCAGTCCGGGGCGAGCGAGGCCTCGTGGGCGGCGTTCTCGCGCGCGCGCTGGTCGGCCTTGATCGGGACCGTCGCGGCGGCCGCCAGCAGGAAGGTGATCGCCATCAGCACGAAGACGATCTGGACCCCGGTCGTCTCGCCGGCGTATTCGATGATCACGCCGTAGACCGCGGTCCACAGCGAGCCGACGCCGAAGGCCAGCGTGAAGTACACGGCGTAGGTCGCGTCGCGCAGCTTCGGCGCGGCGATGTCGGCGAGGAGGGCCTGGAGCTGGGGGCTCTCGGCGAAGCTGAACAGGCCCATCAGGGCGATCCCGGCCCACAGCCCCAGCAGGTTCGAGCCCGACACCAGGAAGACCAGGAAGCCCACCGCGCCGCCGATGTACACGCCGATGATCACTGGCTTGCGCCCGATCCGGTCGGACAGCCAGCCCGAGATGAGCGGCATCGGAACAGCGAACACGATCAGGACGCCGTACATCAGGCCGGTCAGCGAGTCGCTCAGGTGGAGGACGGTCGTCAGGTAGAGCAGGGCAAACAGGTTGACCACCCCCAGCCCCCGGCCGCCACCGCCCAGGACCGAGGTGAGGTACAGCCAGCGCAGGTCGCTGTCGCCGACGATCTGGCGGAACGCCTGCCGCACGGTTCCGCCGGCTTTGGCCGCGGCTCGATCCGTACCCGTCTCGCGGATCAGGATCAGGATCGCGACGGCGATCACGATTGCCGGAATTCCAAAGACGATCGACGCCCCGCGCCAGCCCCACAGCGCGATGATCGGCGCTCCGCTGATCGCCACGATCACCGTCCCGACGTTGCCGCCGGCGATATGGGCGCTGATCGCGAAGCCGCGTCGCTCGGGCACGAACTGCTCCGCGAGGAGGCCGTTTCCAACGGGATGCTGGGGTGAGCCGCCGAGCCGCGACAGGACGTTGGGAATGGCGAAGGTCGGGAAGCTGAACGCGAACGCCTGCGCCGCGAAGCCGCCGCCGAACAGGATCCCGCCGATCCCCAGCAGGCGCCGCCGCGACATGACCCGGGTCAGCTGGGCGTAGCTGAGCTGGACCAGCCCCGACGACGCCGCCCCGAACGACGCCAGGAACGCGATCGTCTCCACGCTGACGTGGAACTCGTCGATGATCTTCAGGAAGATCAACGGCAGCAGGAACGCCTGCGCGTGGTTCACGGCGTGCGCGATCGCCAGCAGCCACAGCGACTGCATCGGCCGAATCCTCGGAGCGGTGGCGGGAGCTCTGGGTGGGGGTGGCGCGGCCGCGGGCCCTGGTGCGGTGGCGGCCTCGGGCGTCGCGGCCGCGGGCGGAGCGCCCCCGGGTCCGGGTGTCGGCTCCGAGGGTGCGGGTGCCGCGACCCCGGGCGTCTGGCCAGCTCCGAGGCGGTTGCCCCTGTGCGCGCTGACTCGTCCTCCGACGTTGCGACTTCGGATGGCTCGGGAGGCTCGAAGTCGCTCATGGCGGCCCATTCTCGCGTATTTGGACCACCCGGTTGGGCCATTCCCGCGCCTCAGCGGATCGCGTCGACCGCGAACCGACTCGCCCCGAGCCTGGTCAGGTCAGGTCAGCTAGCCGCGCAACCGGCTCGTGTTGAAGCCGCGTTCCGCGGCTATCGCTCCAGAGCAGGCCATCACCTTCCGGCAACCGCTGGGCCGGATCCGCGAGGGCCTTGAGCCACGCTCGCGCGTTGCCCGGAAAGCGCGCCGCGAAGATCGGCCCCAGCTCGGTCATTAGCTTCCGGTTTCGCCTCGTGTCGCGAACGATGAACACGCCGCGGATCGTCCACTCCACGCTCGGATCAAGGTGATTGCGGAGGGCGGCCACCTTGCCGTCGAGCCCACGAAGCGCTCCGCCCACGTCCTCGAACCAGTTCCAGACCTCGACGACCACCGCCTCGGCCGTCGCCAGCCGCACCAAGGCGACGTCGATCGAACGCGACCATCGGGCGTCCTGGTCCAGCCTGAGCTCGGGCAGCGCGCGCCACCCGCCGGGTGCGGCAAACGCGATCAGCGCGCTTTGCCGCCGCAGGTGCTCGATGTCGCGTGGGAGATCAGCGCCGGGCGCACGCTCCAGGAATCCGACCAGCTGCTCGCCGACCGCCGCGGCGACCATTCCCCACGTCTCGATCGTCGTAGAGGTCCCTCGACCCAGCTCGAGGTCGCTGATCAGCGTTTGCGAAAGGGCAGCGTGGGCGCCGACTTGTGCCTGGGTCATGCCGACGCTCTTCCGAGCATCGCGGAGGGCCGTCCCCAGGCGGGCAGCGACGATCTGCGCCCGAACGCGCCCGACGCGCGCCTGGGCTCCAGCCCGCTGACTTCGGTTCGACCTTCCCATACCACAACTACTCTTACCTAACGGCCTTCGCGGCCCCTTATCAGGCCCGAGTCTCCTTTTCCGGAGCCAACGCGCGCGGTTACCCGTAGTAGTGGTGGATTGCGCCACGGAGTTGGGCGATCGGGGCTCACGAACCCAAAAGGGGCACATCGGCCGGTGGAACCCGCTGCCTAAGGTTAGTTGTGGTACCGCGGGGCTCCAGGCCCGGCGCCCCGCCCTGGGATGCAGCCCCCGGCGCCGCACGGTGGCCGGTTGAGGGCCCGAGGCACCCCCGCGGCCGGGCGCCGGCCGGCACGCAACACCGCCCGTGCACGAGACGCCGGCCCACGGGCCGCTCGGGCCCAAGGCTCGGTGCGATCTCCGGCACCGCGCCGAGAGGCGCCGCTCCCCCTAGAACTGCTCCAGGTAGCGGTCGACCTCCCAGTCGCTGACCTGGGTGCGGTACTCGTCCCACTCGGCGCGCTTGGCGTCGAGGAAGTGGTTCAGCACGTGGTCGCCGAGCGCGGCCCGGATCACCTCGTCCTGCTCGAGCTCGTCGAGCGCCTCGCCGAGCGTGCCCGGCAGCTCCTTGATCCCCTGCTCGGCGATCCGGGCGGCGTCCATCTCGAACAGCGATCTCCTCGACCGGCTCGGCAAGCTTCAGGCCGCGCTCCACGCCGTCGAGCCCGGCCGCGATCATCGCGGTGAACGCGAGGTACGTGTTCGACGACGGATCCGGGCAGCGCACCTCGGCCCGGGTGCCCTCCACGGACTTGCCCGGCGAGACCATCGGCACCCGGATCAGGGCCGAGCGGTTCGTCCGGCCCCAGGTCAGGTACGTCGGGGCCTCGTAGCCGGGCACGAGCCGCTTGTACGAGTTCACGAGCGGCGCGAGCACCGCGATCATCCCCCGGGCGTGGGCCAGGATCCCGGCCATGTACGAGCGGGCGACGTCGGACAGCCCGTACGGGTTGGAAACGTCGGCGAACGCGTTGCGCTTCTCGGCGATCGACCAGAGGCTCTGGTGGGTGTGCATGCCCGAGCCGTTGATCCCGTGGATCGGCTTGGGCATGAACGTGGCGTACAGGCCGTGCTGCTGGGCGATCGCCTTGAGCGCGAACTTGAAGGTGACCGCGTTGTCGGCGGTCCGCAGCGCGTCGCTGTACTCGAAGTCGATCTCGTGCTGGCCGACGGCGACCTCGTGGTGGGCGGCCTCGACCCGGATCCCGAACGCCTCGAGGGCGTCGACCATGTCCTGGCGGATCTCCTGGGCGAGGTCGCTCGAGAAGTCGAAGTAGCCGGCCTGGTCGTGGGGCAGCGGCTCGATCTCGCCGTCCTCGCCGCGCCGGAACAGGAAGAACTCGAGCTCGGGGCCCGTGTTGACGACATAGCCCAGCTTGGCCGCCCGCTCGACCTGCCGGCGGAGGACGAAGCGCGGATCGCCGACGAACGGCTCGCCGCTCGGCGTGAAGACGTCGCAGATGATCCGGGCGGTGCCCCGCGGGCCGCTGCCCTTCTGCCAGGGGATCTCGGCGAACGTCGACATGTCGGGCATCAGGTACTGGTCCGACTCGGCGATCCGGGTGAAGCCCTCGATCGACGAGCCGTCGAACCAGGTCCCGTGCTTGACCGAGCCCTTGAGCTGGTGGATCGGGATCGTCACCGCCTTGACGATGCCCATGATGTCGGTGAACTGGAGCTGGACGAACCGGATGCCGCTCTTGGCGGCCGCGTCGATCGTCGCCTCGACGTCCGCCGCCTTGTCCTTGTCGGCCAACGGGGACTCCTTGTGTCTGTCGGGTGGGTCGGAACACGACCGGACTCAGCCTACCAAGGGTGCAGCCGCGCCACCGAGCCGAGGCCGTGCGGCCGCACGACCCAGCCGAGACGGCGCCCTAGCTCGCGGGCGCGGAGCTGGCCGCGGGCGCGGCCGCAAGCGCCGCAGGTCGTGCCGCGACGATGTCGTCGAGCAGCTGCCCGAACTCGCGCCGGAAGTCGACGTAGCGCTCGGAGCGGCCGACGATCCGCAGCTCGCCGCTCGGGTCGAGCCGGGCCCAGATCCGGCGGCGGGGCAGGTAGAACGTGATCAGCAGGCCGCTGATCAGGCTCAGGAACGCGAACCACACGATGTCCTGGCCGGGATCCTGCTTGGCGACCAGGATCGTCGCGTTCTGGATGTCCTTGAGCTGGACGTAGAAATCCGTGTCGGGCGATCCGGCAACCCCGCCGACCGCCACGAAGAACGGGGTCAGCGACTGGGTGATCGGCGTCCCATCGGGGTTCAGGCCGGTCGCCCGGTAGGGCAGGAAGAGGACCCCGTCGGTGCCGTCGGAGGCCTTGGTCAGGAGCATCTCCAGGCCGACGTTGTCCTCGCCCGGCACGCTCATCACGCCGTGCGGCGAGCCGGCCACGCTGTCGTCGAGGGGTACCGGCCCGGTCCACAGCGGCTCGCCCTTCGAGTCCCGAATCACGATGTCGGGCGCCGGCCGGAAGCCGTTCTGGTGGAACGAGAAGCCATCGACCGTCAGCGGATCGTTGACCCGGATCACCTTGCGCGCCAGCAGGTTGCCGTCCTGGTAGACGGCCAGGTCGGTGGTGTAGTCGAGGACCGTGCCGTCGGCGGCGGTCGGGTCCGAGAAGCCGTAGCTCTTGACCACCAGCAGGCCCGGGGTGCCGATCGCCTGGACCGGCGAGCTCTCGCCGGTGGTCAGCTCGATCCCGCTCTCGAAGCCGAACCGGCTGGTGACCGCCGCCGCGACCAGGAACAGGATCAGGCCGAGGTGGCTGATCAGGGTCGCCAGCTTCGTCCAGCGATGGCGATCGCCGTACAGGTACTGGACCCCGTCCGCCTCGGCTTCGCGGATCCGGAAATGGGACCTCCGCAGCGCGCTCCGGATCGCGTCGCGGTCGACTCCCGCGACGACGGCCCGGTCGGGCAGGATCGGGTCGTAGAACGGGTCGGGCTGGACGATCCGGATCTCGGCCGAGGTCCGCCACAGCTTGGGCGTCCGGTTCAGGGTGCACACGACGATCGAGATCACCAGCAGGACCAGCAGGGCGCTGAACCACCAGGCCGTGAAGATGTTGAAGACCTGCAGCCGCTCCAGGATCGCCACCGCCCCGGCCCCGATCGCCGGGTCGTACTTGGCGTGGATGATCTCCATCTGGGCGATGTAGTCGGCCGGGCTGCGGAACGCGAAGTCGGGCAGCTGGGTGACGGTCATCCCGATCAGCCCGACGATCACCAGGATGATGATCTGGAGCACGGCGAAGTTGACCGAGGTGAACAGCCGCCAGAGGCCCAGCCCGAGGCGGGCCGGCGGTGAGAGGTGTTGGTCGCGCGATGGGACGGCCCGGCCGGCCGCCAGGGTGGCGATCGGGTCCCCTACGCGCCGACGGGCTGGGCGTCGGCTCGCTTGGGCGCCTCGCGCGCGGCCGCGGCCGCGGCCTCGAGCCCGACCGCGAAATCGGCGCGAAGGTCGTCGAGATCCTCGAGCCCGACCGAGCAGCGCAGCAGGCCCGGGCCGATTCCCGCCTGGACCAGCTCGGCGTCGTTCAGCTGGCGATGGGTGGTCGTCGGCGGATGGGCGACGATCGTGTGGATGCTGCCCAGCGAGGCGGTCAGCTCGGGGATCGTCAGGGCGTCGATGAAGGCGGTCCCGCCGGCCCGCCCGCCGACGACCTCGAAGGCGAGCATCCCGCCGCCGATCGGGAACTGGCGGCCGGCCAGCTCGTGCTGGGGATGGCTGGCGAGCCCGGGATAGACGACCCGCAGGACCCCGGGCTGGGCCTCCAGCCAGGCGGCCAGGACCCGGGCCGTCGCCGCCTGACGCTCCATCCGGACCGCCAGCGTGGTCATCCCCCGCAGGACGAGGAAGGCGGACAGCGGCGAGAGCGTCCCGCCCGTGTCGATCTCGACCTGGCGCACGGCCGCGATTCGCTCGGCCGAGCCGGCGACGACGCCGGCCAGGACGTCCGAGTGGCCGCCGATGAACTTGGTCGCCGATTCGGCCACCAGGTCGGCGCCCAGCTCGATCGGCCGGCAGAGGTAGGGCGAGGCGAACGTGTTGTCGACGATCAGCAGGGCCCCGTGGGCGTGGGCCAGCCTGGCCAGCGCCGCCAGGTCGACGACCACGATCGTCGGGTTCGAGATGGTCTCGACATACAGGACCCGGGTCGGGGCGGCGGCCAGGGCCGCGTCAACGGCGGCCAGGTCCGTCGCGTCGATGAATGTCGTCGTGATGCCCAGCCCGCCGAACTGGTTCAGGAGCAGCGAGCGGGTCGAGCCGTAGATCGCCGAGGTGGCCAGCACCCGGTCGCCGGCCCGCAGGACCGAGGCCAGGGCGGCGTGGATCGCGGCCATCCCGCTGGCGAAGGCGCGCGCCGCTTCGGCGCCCTCGATCTCGGCGACGGCGTCGGCCAGGGCCGTCCCGGTCGGGTTGTCGATCCGGGCGTAGGCGTAGCCGGGCTGGGTTCCGGTCGCGATCGCCCCGAGCTCTTCGGCGTCATCGGCCGAGAACGTGGCCGACAGGTAGAGCGGCACGGCGTTCGCCCGCTGGTTGACGACGGGCGGGGTGGTGGCGGCCTTGATCGCCCGCGTGGCGAAGCCGCGACGTGAGCGATCGGGCGGATTGGTCGCGCGCTCAGCCATGACCGGGATGCTACACCGAGGCGGCCGGCGGACCCTGGCGGCGGCAGGGCGGACCCTGGCGGGGCCGGGACCGACCCGGGCGGGCCCCGAGCGGAGCCATGACCAGCCTCAGCGAGTGCCCCACTGGTAGGTCTGCTTGACCATCCGGAGGTAGACGAACGTCTCCGTGTCGCGCACGCCGTCGATCGCCCGGAGCTTCTCGGCCAGGAAGTCGAGGAGGGCCGAGTTGTCCTCGCAGACCACCTCGATCAGGATGTCGTAGGTGCCCGCAGTGATCACCACGTAGTCGACCTCGGGGAAGGCGCCGACCGCCTCGGCCACCTGGACCAGCCGGTCCCGCTCGCAGCGGATGCCGACCATCGCCATCTGCTGGAAGCCCAGCTTGAGCGGGTCGGTGACGCCCACGATCTGGAGGATCCCCCGCTCGACCAGCCGGTTCGTGCGCGCCCGGACGGCGGCCTCCGACACGCCCAGCTCGGCCGCGATCTGGGTGAACGGCCGGCGGCCGTCTTCCTGGAGGTGCTCGATGATCCGCTTGTCGAGGGCCGAGACGTCCTCGCTCCCCCGTCCGCTGCGGGCCCGGAGCTTGCCCACGGTCATCGGCGGGCGCTCCCGGCCAGCAACGCCGCGTTCATCGTCCGGAGGTGGTCGGGCGTGCTGCCGCAGCAGGCACCCACGATTCGGGCTCCGGCCACCTGGAACTCGGTCGCGGCCTGGGCCATCGTCTCAGGCGAGGCGCGATAGACCGCGCGCATGTCGATCAGCTCAGGCATCCCGGCATTCGACTTCGAG
Organism: uncultured Chloroflexia bacterium; assembly: GCA_963735455.1. Lineage (GTDB taxonomy): Bacteria > Chloroflexota > Limnocylindria > Limnocylindrales > CSP1-4 > Palsa-1033. Next base: position 414,016 of record CAVTKZ010000003.1, on the reverse strand, counting down.
ACGAGGAGGACGTCCGGCGCAACGGCGCGCATCTTGCGGATCACCGGCAGGAGCTCGTCGGGGCCGTTGCCGCAGTTGCCCCCGATCGCATCGGCGCCCCACGCGTGGAGAGCCTCGACCGCCTGCTCCGGGGTGACCCCCATCATCGTCCGGCCGCGGGTGTCGAAGGTCATGGTGGTGATCAAGGGGATCCCCGGCGCGACCCGGCGAACGCCCTCGATCGCGGCCTTGATCTCGGTCAGGTCGGACATCGTCTCGATCCAGATCAGGTCCACGCCACCGTCGACGAGGGCGCCGGCCTGCTCGGCGAAGACGTCGACCGCTTCCTCGTAGTCGAGGGTGCCCACCGGGGCCATGATCGCGCCGCTCGGGCCGATGTCACCAGCCACCAGGGCCCCCGTGCCCGCCGCCTCGACCTCCGAGCGGAGCAGGATCGCCGCCGTCTGGTTCAGCTCGGCGACCCGCCCTTCAAGCCGGTGCAGGCCCAGCCGCAGGCGATTGCCGCCGAAGGTGTTGGTCAGCAGGATCCGCGAGCCGGCCTCGAGGTAGCCCCGATGGATCCGCCGGATCACGTCGGGCTGGGTCAGGTTCCAGACCTCGGGCGGGTCCCCGAACTGGAGGCCGTTCAGGAAGAGCATCGTGCCCATTGCGCCGTCGGCCAGGATCGGGCCCCCCTCGTCGAGGAGGGAGGTCCAGCGTGCGCTCCGGGCGCCGCCGTCGATCGCCCGCCGGGTCGCCTGGTCGGGAAAGGCGGACGGGTCGACGGGCTCGAGCAAGCCCGGGCCGGCGTCGAGGCGGCCCGAGGTGCTCTGCCTGCTGCCATCCGGACCCCGGCGCGTCCGGCGCGGTTCGGTCATCGGCCTCCTCGCCATTCATCCGATCGGGGCCGAGCCCAGCGATCTGGGATGAACCATAGCGAACCGGAGGGCCATTCGCGCGGATCCGCGAGCCGAACGCCACGTCCGAACGCAACGCCGGACCGCCATGCCGGACCGCCATGCCGGACCCGATCGGGATCGGAGCCTAGGGCTTCTTGGTCGGCTTCGGTTTCGGCTTGGCGGTCGGCTTGGCAGTGGGCTTGGCCGATGCCGGGACCGTCGAGACGCTCGGCGCCGGGGTCGGGGTGGGCAGCGCGACCGGCGTGACCGAGCGTTGCTGGAGAGGCCCGAGGAGCGGATCCACGATCGACACGATCTGCTGGAAGGCGCTCACGAACTGCGCGTCGGGCGCCGCCGGCGGGCCGTTCTGGGTGCTCGAGCCGTACTCGATCAGGATGTTCAGGCCGGCCAGGGCAAAGGGCGGATCGCCCAGGACCGGCTTCGCCTTGGGATTGAAGCCCGAGGCCGACACGAGCGTCTTCGCGCTCGTGTACTGGGTCAGGACCAGGGGCAAGGCGTGGAAGGTCAGGTGGAGGCGCTTGACCATTGCGCCCGTGCCCGCATCGGCCGAGTTCGCCGAGAGCTGGAGGCCGGCATTGACCAGGGCGTTGTAGACCGTGTCGACCGACGCCGGATCGGTCAGGTGCGGGTTCGGCGTGGCCGTCGGCGGAGCCAGGCTGAGGGTCGGGATCGCGGTCGCCGGCGTTGAGCCGCAGGCAGCCAGCAGCGCAGCGCCGAGCGCCAACGCGAGCAATCGATGGTTGCGCATCGGAGCGATCCTACCCCGGCAGCCTCCGACGGCGACCCGTCCGATCGTACTGGGGCAAGGTTGCCGGAGCATTTCTCGAGGCTGCCAGCAAGGAGAAGGATGGATCCGCTGCTCTTCGGCCGGGGCTTCGTGCTCGGTTTCGTGATCGCGGCCGGCGTCGGCCCGATCTCGCTGCTCGTCATCCGGCGCACGCTCCAGGCGGGGCGGGTGGTGGGCCTGGCCTCCGGGCTGGGCGTCGCGACCGCCGACGCGACGTATGGCGGGATCGCCGCCTTCGGCCTGACCGCGGTGACCGACGTCCTGGTCGGCGCGGAGCGGGCCCTCGGCCTGCTGGGCGGCCTGTTCCTGGTCTGGCTGGCGTTGCGGACGGTCCGCTCGAGCGGCCCGACGGCCGCGACCGTCGCCGAGCGACGCGGCGGGCTGCGCGCTGCGTACCTCTCGATCCTGGGCCTGACCCTCACCAACCCGCTGACGATCCTGTCCTTCGCCGCCCTGTTCGCCGGCCTGGGGATCACGAATCGGAGCCCGCTCGAGGCCAGCCTGATGACCCTCGGCGTGTTCGCCGGCTCAGCCAGCTGGTGGCTCGTGCTGACCACGGCCGTCGCCCAGCTGCGCTCCCGGGTGACGCCCCGCGTCCTGCGCGGAGTGACCCTGGTCTCGGGCCTGTTGATCGGCCTGTTCGGCTTCGTGGCGATCTACCTCGCTGTCCGCGGCTGAGCGTCCGGAGGGGGCCGGGTGGTGCGCGGGGTGGTGCAGTGCGGGTGGGTGACGACCCCGCGGTGGTCGGAAGGTCTGGCGCCGGCTGGTACCAAGGGGCTTGGCGCAAATTGAGATTCGGGTTCAGACTTGCGCCCGAGGCGGCCCGCTCGCCTCCTGGGGACTTCGACTCGCCGCCCAGTGGCAGGTCCGGATCACTACCGACTTGGTGATCCCAGGCCAACCCCCGCACTCAGACCCTGCCGGGCGACATGTCACAGCGTTCGCCGCAATTGGGCGGCGTTCTGGTAGTGAGGAGGCAGGACATTGGATTTGAGGAACGGCGCCCATCGGGCGTCAAAACTGTTCATCGGCGCACGAGCGTTCGCTATGGCAGCACTCATCCTGGGGGCAGGCGGCATCGCCACGGTCCCCACGGTGGCCGCATCGACGGCGATCAAGGTCGTGATCGTCGTTGGCCCGACCGGTTCGGGCACGGCCAGTAACATCGCCAACGCGCAGCAGCTGGCCGCCCAGGCGCGCGGCTACGGCGCGACGGTGGTCGAGGTCTACAGCCCGCACGCCAGCTGGGCACAATTCGCTGCCGCGGCACAGGGCGCCAACATCCTGATCAGCATGGGCCACGGCAACGGCTGGCCGAGCCCGTACGCGCCGTACCAGGAGAACACCAAGGATGGCGTCGGGTTGAATGCCCGGGCCAACCAGGGCAACCTGAACCTCAAGTACTACGGTGCCGACTACATCCGCAAGTACATCCACCTGGCGCCCAACGCGGTCGTCATCCTGCATGGCGAGTGCTACACCGCCGGCAACTCCGAGCCCGGCAATCCCGTCCCCTCCGTTGAGGCGGGCCGCGAGCGGATCCAGAACTTTGCGGCCGGCTTCCTGGCCGTCGGGGCGAAGGCCGTCTTCGCCGAGCCGTACGGCAACGTCGGCTACATCCTGGACGCGCTGTTCACCGGGACCACCACGGCCCGGACGATCTTCATGGGCGGCGGCGCCCAGGGAGCTCTCCTCGCCTATCCCTCCAAGCGAACCGCCGGCGCGCACCTGCTCGCCAACCGCGATTCGACTGGGCACTATCGACGGGCCGTGACCGGCAGCCTCGACCTGGCGCTGACCGACAAGCGCTAGTCGAACAGCTCAACACGACGAACGGGGTGCTGGCCGTCAGCACCCCGTTCTTCTTTGCCCCGATGAGGCGAATTGGATGGTCGGGGCGGCGGGATTCGAACCCACGATCTCGTGCTCCCAAAGCACGCGCGATGCCAAGCTTCGCTACGCCCCGCTGCGACCGAGCCCACGATACTCGACATCGCTGCGCTGGTCGCCGAAACTGGGCTGGGGGTCCTGAGCCGCGTAGGCTGCTCAGCCAGGGCGAACTTCAGGAGCCAGCGTGCCACCATCCCAATCCCCGCTGCCCGGCCAACCATCCGGCACGGTCACCCTCGTGTTCACCGACATCGAGGGTTCGACGCGACTGCTCCAGGTCCTGGGCGACCGATACCCGACGATGCTGGCCGATCACCACCGGCTGATCCGCGAGGCCTTCGCTGCCCACGGCGCCCTCGAGCGGGGATCGGCCGGCGATGGGCTCTACTTCGTCTTCCAGGGAGCCCGGGCGGCGGTCCAGGCGGCGATCGACGGGCAGCTGGCCGTTGCCGCCTGGGAGTGGCCGAATGGCGCCGTGGTCCGCGACCGGATGGGCATCCACACGGGCGAGCCGGTGCAGGCCAGCGAGGGCTACGTTGGCCTCGATGTGCATCGCGCCGCCCGGATCTGCGCTGCCGGCCACGGCGGGCAGATCCTCCTATCCGAGTCCACCCGCAAGCTGATCGCCGACGAGCTCCGGCCGCCGCTCGGACTGCTCGACCTCGGGGCGCATCACCTGCGCTCGATCGAAGGGCCGCCCCAGCGGCTGTACCAGGTCACCGCCCCGGGCCTGGCCCTCGAATTCCCGGCTCCGCGAACCACCGAAGAGCGACGCAACAACCTCAAGATCGAAGTCACCAGCTTCATCGGCCGCGAGCGCGAGATTGCCCAGGCAAGCTCGATGCTCGAGCGATCGTCGCTGCTCACCCTGACCGGGCCGGGCGGCGTGGGCAAGACGCGCATCGGGCTCCGCCTGGCGCGCCAGCTCCTCGAGCGATTCGACGACGGGACCTGGGTGGTCGAGTGTGGTGCACTCACCTCGCCGGCCTTCCTGCTGCCCTCGATCGCTGATGCGATCGGCCTGATCGAGCCCGCCGGGCGGCCGTTGCTGCCGGCCCTCGTCAGCCACCTCGCCGACAAGCAGCTGATGCTCGTCCTCGACGACTGCGATCCCGTCCTGACCGCCGGTGCCGAGCTGTCCGAGGCAGTCCTCGGGGCCTGCCCGAATGTGCGCATCGTGGTGACCAGCCGCGAGGCCCTGGGCGTTCCGGGCGAGGCGATTCTGCCGGTTGCGTCCCTGGCCACGCCCGAGGCGGCTGCCGCGCAGGATGCGGCCAGCCTGGGCGCGATCGACGCCTGCCGGCTGTTCATCGAACGGGCGCGAGCCGTGCAGCCATCCTTCTACCTCACGGACGCGAATGGCCCGGCGATCGCCCAGCTGTGCCGGCGCCTGGACGGGATCCCGCTGGCGATCGAGCTGGCGGCTGCCCGCGTTCGGACGCTGCCCGTCCAGCAGATCTCGGCCCGCCTCGACGACCGGTTCCGACTCTTGACCGGCGGCAGCCGCACCTCCGTCGCGCGCCACCAGACGCTTCGGGCGACGATCGATTGGAGCTTCGACCTGCTGACCGAACCCGAGCGGGCCGTCCTCCGCCGACTGTCCGTCTTCGCCGGTGGCGCACCGCTCGAGGCCGCGGAGGCGGTCTGTGCCGGCGATCAGGTCGACTCCCTGGACACCCTCGACCTCCTCGGTCGGCTCGTGGAAAAGTCGCTGGTCTATACCGACCCACGCTCGACGGTCGCCCGGTTCCGGCTCCTTGAGACCGTCCGCGACTACGCCCGCGGCCGGCTGGTCGAGGCCGGCGAGGGGGACGCCACGCTCCGTCGACATCGGGACTGGTATCTCGAATTGGTCGACCAGGCGTCGCCGGCCTTCTTCCACGGCCCCGAGCCGGTTGAATGGTTGCGCCGCCTGGACGGGGAGCACGAGGACCTCCGGGCCGCGCTCGAATGGTGCCTCGATCAACCGGGCGAGGCGCGCGCGGGATTGCAGATCGCAGCCGGTTTGTGGCGCTACTGGGAGATCCGGGGCCACCTGACCGAGGGCCGGGGCTGGTTGGACCGAATGCTGGCGGCCGTCGGCAGCGATGTTTCCGCCTTGCGGGCCGACGGGCTGACCGGTGCGGCCAACCTGGCCTTCATGCAGGGCGACTTCCATGCGGCGTCCGACTTCCACCGGGCCAGCCTCGCCCTCCATCGCCAGCTGGGTGACCGCCAGAGCGTGGCCTATGCGGCCAACAACCTGGCCAACACGGCGGTCCAGCTTGGTGACCACGGCCAGGCTCGAGAGCTGTACGAGGAGACGATCGCCCTGACCCGAGAGCTGGGCGACCTGCGTGGCGTGGTCTTCGGATCGATCAACCTGGCCGATGTCGCCGCTCGAGAGGGCGACCTGGCGGCGGCTCGCGCGTTGCACGAGCAGAGCCTGGTGATCATCCGGGAACTGGGCGATCGCTGGACGGAAGCGTTCGCCCTGGATGCGTTCGGGCGCGGGACAAGCCGGGCCGGCGACCGGGAGGGAGCTCGGAAGCTCCATCTCGAAGCCCTGGCGATGCTCGAGGAGCTGCGCGATCGGCGCGGCGTGGCGCGGGTGCTCACCAGCCTGGGCGAGCTGGCCCTGGCCGACGGCGACGGGGCTGGCGCGCGCGAGCTCTTCCGGCGCAGCCTGGCCATCCGCCAGGAGCTCGGCGACATGCCCGGTCTGGCCAGCGCCATGGAGCACCTGGCCGGGGCGGTCGCCACAGGAGACGCTGAATTCGGCCGCCCGGTTGAACGGCGCGGCCGAAGCGTTACGTGGCGCGATCCGGGCGATGGTCCCACCCCAGGCGGCGGTCGCCCTCGATCAGCGGCTGGCCGAGCTCGAGGCGAGCCTCGGCCACGAACGCTTCGAGGCCTGTCGGCGCGAGGGGCGCCAGATGACCCCCAACGAGGCCCTGGCTACGCTCCCTCTTTGACCTCGGTGATCTCGTCGGCGAGGAGACCGTGGGCTTCCCGGTGGACGGCCTCGGTCGCCTCGGCGCTGGGGGCCTCAGCCAGGCAGAAGACCTTGCCGGTGGCCTCGTCGTACCAGTAGCGGAAGAAGGTCACGCCGTACTTGCCCTGGACAGCCAGGTCGGCGGCATGGGCCTGGGCCACCGCTTCGGCGGTCAGGCCTGGGATTTTCTTGTGGGCGTCGAGGAAGAGCGGCATGGTGGATCGGTGCTCCTGATCAATTGGTCGGTTCGCCTCAAGGATCGGCCTTCGGGAACGTTTGATCAATCACCGATCCGACGGAATTTTCGTCGGGTCGCCGACAGCGGCTGCGGCTACGCTTGGCGATCATCAGGACGACCGCCAGAAGGGCAGGCACCATGACCTTGCGTGAGATTCAGGAGCCGATCAAGGCGCGCTACCGGGACGAGCCCGATTCGGCGCGAATTACCCTGCGCGCGGCGGGCAGCACGTCGGATGGTGCGATGAGCTGCTCGATCGACCTTGGCCGGGCCATCTATGCGGCGGGCGCCCACCCCGGCGTCGGCGGCAGCGGCAGCGCCGCGTGCTCCGGCGACCTGCTCCTGGCGGCGCTCGCGGCCTGCGCCCAGCTCACCTGCCAGATGGTTGCCGCGAACATGGGCCTCGATGGCCTGACCGTCGCCGTGACGGTCGAGGGCGACCTGGATCTCCGGGGGACCCTGGGCACGGCTGACGTGCCCGTCGGCTTCGAGGCCATCCGGCTCCAATTCGACCTCTCGGGCGACGTACCTCAGGACCGCCTGGACAAGCTGAAGGAGCGGACTGAGCGCTATTGCGTGGTCCTCCAGACCCTTGTCGCGCCGCCGATCGTCGCGGCCAGCTGGCGGTCGAGCTGAAGGGCGAAGCCCAAAGCGATCCAAGGCGGAGGTACGCCCAAGTTCGTCATCCCCTGAGCGGTCGGCCGATCGGTCAGCGCACGACCAGCAGGCTGAGCAGCAGCAGAGCCAGGACGAACGCGGTGATCGTCGCGTAGAGCCGGTCGCGTTCCAGCCCGAAGGCGATCAGCGAGACAGCGACTCGAACGACCGGCGTGGCGACCAGGACCAGCAGGCCGGCCTGCGCGATCGCGATCGGGCGCAGGGCAGCCAGGCCGGCAACCACCGTCGAGAAGTCCGACGGATCGGCCGAGCCGGCCGGGCCGCCGAGCAACGAGCCATTCCAGCCGACCAGCAGCGCCCCGCCGAAGCCGAGTGCGAGCAGGGCGGCGCTGATGGCCACGCCAATGATCAGAACGGTGGCCACCCAGGTCCGGAACCGGTCGGCGGTCATCAGGCCAGGCCCAGTCCACGGGCCAGCGCCTGGAGCCCGATCAGGGCCAGCACCGGGACGAAGATCCGGCGCACGGCCGGGCTGGACAAATGGGGCAGGATCCGCGCGCCGACCAGGGCCCCAGCCAGGACGCCGAGCGCGACCGGAGCGGCAATCGTTGGGTCGACGTCGCCCCGGCTGAGGTAGATCCCGGCCGAGGCGGCCGCGGTGACCCCGATCATGAAGTTGCTGGTCGCCGAGCTGACCTTGATCGGCAGGCCCATGGCGCTGTCCATGGCCAACACTTTGAGCGCCCCGGAGCCGATCCCGAGCAGGCCCGAGACGAGCCCGGCCACGGCCATCAAGGCGAAGCCGAGCGGAATCCGACGAGCGCTGTAGGCCACGGTCTGGCCGGTCCGCCGGTCCGGGTAGGCGCCGACGAGATGCAGCCGGACCGCGGCCGCCGACGGCGGGTTCGCCTCCCCGGGCAGCTCGGCCAGCCGGACGAGCTGCAGGCCGGCCGATCCGAGCAGGACCAGGCCCAGGACCACGAACAGGAGGGCCGGGGCCACGATCGTCGTCAACAGCGCTCCGCCGATCGCGCCGCTGACCGTGGCGACCTCCAGGAACATCCCGACATGCAGGTCGGTCAGCTGGTCGCGGACGTACGCCGTCGCCGCGCCCGAGCTCGTGGCGATCACGCTGACGATGCTGGCCCCGATCGCCAGGCGGATGTCGATGCCGAAGAACAGGGTCAGGGCCGGAACGACGAAGATGCCACCGCCCACCCCGGCCAGCGCGCCGACCAGGCCGGCCGCGAGGCTGACCGCGAAGATCCCCAGGTCCACCCCGAGGGGCACCGTCGCGATCAAGCGAGCCCTGCGGTCACGCGCTCAAGCTCGCGGTCACGCACTCAGGTTCGCGGACGAGCGCTCAGCTCTGGCCTGCTGCAACAGCCGGTCCACTCCAGCCGGCGCCCAGGCGCAGGACCTGGTGCTCGCGTGGGGTCCGGCTGTTGGAGTTGCCGACCGTATCGATGATCAAGCCGGCCTGGCCGTAGACCAGCTCCCAGTCGATCGCCCGGTGGCTGGCCAGGACCACGATCGCATCCGATTCGGCCAGCAGCCGGGCGAGCTCGATCGAGGACCGCTGGGCACCCTCGGCGTCCCGGAAGGTCGGGACGTGCGGGTCGTGGTAGGCCACGTTCGCGCCCCGGGCGGCAAGCCCGGCCAGGACGTCGGCGGCCGGCGAGTTGCGCGCGTCGCGGACATCGGGCTTGAAGGCCACCCCCAGGATCCCGACCCGGGCGCCGTTGAGCGCCCGGCCGCGGTCGTTGAGGGCCGAGGCGACGAGGTCCACGACATGGCGGGGCATGGCCAGGTTGATGTCGCCGGCGAGCTCCACGAAGCGGTCGACGAAGTCGAACTCGCGGGCGCGCCAGGCGAGGTAGTACGGATCGACCGGGATGCAGTGGCCACCGACGCCCGGGCCGGGCCGGAAGGGCATGAACCCGAACGGCTTGGTGGCCGCTGCGTCGATCACCTCCCAGACGTCGAGGTCCATCCGCTCGCACAGCAGGGCCAGCTGGTTGACCAGGGCGATGTTCACGTTGCGGAAGACGTTCTCGAGGAGCTTGGCCAGCTCGGCGGCATCGGGCGAGGAGAGCTCGTGGACGGTCGTGTTGATCCGGCGCAGGAGGCTGGCCGCCCGGGCGGTGCCGGCCGGCGTCAGGCCGCCGACCAGCCGCGGAATCGCTCGACCGGTGCTCGCCGGATCACCGGGGTTGACCCGCTCCGGCGCGTAGGCCAGGTCGAAGTCGCGCCCTGCAAGGAGGCCGCTGCGCTCGAGCTCGGCCCGGAACGGCCCAGTCGTGGTGCCCGGGAAGGTGGTCGACTGGAGGATGACCAGCTGGCCCGCCCGGAGCTGGCGCCGGACGCGCTCCGCCGCGGCCAGGACCGGGCTCAAGTCGGGGTCCTTGGCCTTGCTGATCGGCGTCGGGACGCACACGAAGATCACGTCGCTGGCGGCCAGGTCCGCGTCGTCGCTGGCCTGGATCGTCAGGCCCCGGCCCAGGGCCGAGATGAGCATCGCGTCGTCGATGTCGTCGATCGGCGAGTGTCCGCCCTGGAGCTCCTTGACCCGGCTCAGGCTGGCGTCGACGCCCAGGACCGTGCAGCCGGCGTCGACGAAGCTGATCGCGAGCGGCAGGCCGACATAGCCCAAGCCGATGACGGCGACGTGCTGATCAGTGCTCAAGATCCCTCCGGAAATGCGCAGGGCTCGACAAGGATGGAGGTCGCGCCAGGCTCGTCCGCCGGCACGCGGCGGCCAGCTTCCTGATTATGGTCCCGGGAGGTCAATCGGTTTCTCGAGCGTCGATGGATCCGGCCGCCCTGTTGTAGAGTCGGCGGGCTTGGAACCATTGACGATCGCCGAGTTCATCAGGCCGCGCCTGCAGGGCATCCGACGCTTGGTGGATGCCGGCGCGCACCTTGCCGATCCCGGCAACGGCCTGGACCTGCCGGCCGGGATCCAGGTCGAGGTCCGCGATCCATCCGGGCTGGAGCCGGCCAGCCTGGGCGCGGGCGACCTGCTGGTCCTGGCCCTGGGCGCGGGCGAATCGGGAGCCGAGCTGGACTCCGCGATGCCGGCGCTGAGGGCCCTTGGCCCAGGCAGCAACTTCATCCTGATCCTGACAGGCACGGCGCTGCCCGTCCTGGACGAGCGAGTGGTCGAGGCACTGGTTGCCACCCGCTGCCAGGTCGTCGAGCTAGCGCCGGTCCTGGACCAGGGCTCGTGGGCGATCGCCGCCGGCCAGGGTGCCGGCGCCGACGGCGCGAGCGCCGACGGCGAGGCGAATCCGGACGGGGGTGGGGACGCGGGGATCGCCGAGGCCATTCGACTGGCCAGCCGAGTCGCCTTCGCCTCGTCGACCGGCGGTCCCGGGGGGGCCGGTCCAACCGGCCCGGCCGCGCCCGATCCCGTGGCCGAGGCCGAGATCCGGCGGCTGAAGCGCCAGCTGCGCGAAGCAACCGAGCGATCGACCGCCCTCGAATCATCAGCCTCCTACCGGCTGGGGCACCTGGCCGTCGACGCCGCCCGCCAGACGCGGCGGGTCGTCCGCCGGCTGCCAGACGTGATCCGGGTCGGCGGGCGCCCGCTCAAGCAAAACGCGCCGGGCAGGGCGGTCAAAGGCCGCTCGGCGGCCGAGGCGATCGACGCCTGGCATGAGTCAATTCGCTACGAGCCGGAGCGCCTCCACCTGGCCTATCGCAACGATTCGGCGGGTCAGCGCACCCGCCTGGTGATCGCCGGCCTGATCCGGGACCAGACCGCGGCCAGCCTGGCCCCCGATGCAGACATTCATCGGCTCCTGCCCAACGACGCCCTGCTCAGCCTCGAGCGGGCCGATCCCGACTTCCTCCTGATCGAGACCGGCGCGTTTGGAGCCGGCCAGCCTTGGGCGTACACGGCCAGCGCGACCGCTGTCGATCGGGACCGGACGCTTCTCGAGGTCCTGGCGCTGGCTCATCGGCTGGGCCGCCCGTCGGTCCTCTGGAAGAGCCAGGCGGTGCCCGAGCCGGTCGGGATTGCCCTCTTCGAGCCACGCTTTGACCTGGTCCTCGGCCCGGCCGACTGGGATCCCGGCGTCCAGCTGGCGGTCTTCAACGGGGCAGGCCTGGATCCCCAGCGATCCGGGGCGCCCCTGTTCGTGGGAGCCTGGGATCCGCGGGCCAGGCGGGGCGACGCCGAACGCTTGCTCGGTGTCCTCGCCGCGGGGGTCGCTGCGGGGCTCGAGATCCTCGTCGACGAACATTCGCTCGCGGGGCCGGAGGCGTTCCCGGAGATGCTCCGGCCGGCGATTCGAGGCACGCTCGACCCGTCCGTGGCGGCCGGGCGCTATCGGTCCCGGCGAGTGGTGATCAGCGACCCGAACGGCCCTGGCGGCCTGGGCCGCGCGCTCGAGGCGCTCGCCTGCGGCGCCCGGATCGTCGCCCCGCCGAGTGATCAGCTCAGGCGCGTCGGCGGCGAGCAGGCGACCCTCGTCGGGCGGGGTGACGACGCGGCGGCCGCGATTCGTTCGGCGAACGCCCGGGAGCCGCTGGGTGAGACGGACCTTCGACGGGCCGGCCGCCAGATCTTCCAGGCGCACGCCGTTCCCGTGGCACTGGCCAAGGTCAGTGGCCTGCTCGGGCTGGCGGTGGACCCCCTCCGGTCGCGAGCGATCGCGATCCTGCTCGGAGGGCTGACCCGGGAGTCGGCCCCGGCGGTCGCCGATGCGCTCCGAGCGCAGACGCAGCGCCCACACGAGGTGATCGTGCCCGCCACGGCTGGCGGCGATCTGGCGGGCATGACCGGGCTCGCCGGAATGGCAAAGCTCGGGATCACGGTTCGCAGCGTCGATGGCACGACGGACGAGACCGGCTGGCCTGGGCTGGCGGCAGCAGCGCGGGTGCCCTGGGTCGTGGCCTGGCCCGAAGGCGGCCTGGCCGATCCGAACGCGCTGCTCGACGTGGCTGCGGCGGCCGAATTGTCGCGAGCCGATGCCGTCGGCCACGGTCCGGGGTCGAGCGCTCAATTCGTGCCCGACCTGCCATTCCGCGGCAGCCTCGTCCGGCGCGAGCTGCTCACCGGTTCAGCCGGCTCAAGCACGCCCGAAGATCGGGCACCGACCGACGAGCGGCTCGCCGGCTGGGCCCGCCGCGGCAGCCGCCTCTTCGAGATACCGTCCTCTGAAACAACGGTGGCCCGGTGACCGCGCGGGGCCCGATCCGGGCGCTGGTCTACGGCGACGTCAACCTGAACGCGATCGACGGCTCGGCGATCTGGGCTGTGTCGACCGTCGAGACCCTGGCCCGGGCCGGCTGCCAGGTCACCCTCCTGCTCAAGACCCGGGTCCGCCGCTCGACCCTGCTCGAGCCGCTCGAGCGCCTCGAGAACGTGGTCGTTGTCAGCCCGTTCGAGGAAGGGCGGGCGGCCGGCCAGTTCGATGAGCCGCTCTCCCTGGCCAATGCCGTGGCCGTGATGCGAGAGCTCGACGAGACCAGTCCGTTCGACCTCGTCCTGATCCGTGGCTTCGGACTGGCGACACGGATTGTCGACAGCGGCGCCTTCGACGGCCGACTGTGGACCTACCTCACCGACCTCCCCCAATCGGTCACGGCGATGGACGAGGAGGCGTTCGACCGGCTGACCGACATCGCCGGCGCATCGCGCTACGTGCTCTGCCAGACCGAGGAGCTGCGCACGTTCCTCGAGGGTGCCGTGCCGGCCGCCTGCGGCCGCTGCGTCCTCTTTCCGCCGGTCGTCCCCGAGCCGAACGATCCGCCGCCGCCCTCCCGCTTCGAGCCGGGCCAGACGCTCAAGCTGGTCTACTCGGGCAAGTTCGCGCCGGACTGGAACACCCTCGAGATGACGACGCCTGCCCGGCGCTGCTGGCCGAGCGCGGGATCACGGCCGAGTTCCACGCGATCGGCGACAAGATCCACGCGGACTCCGACGATCCCGGCTATCAACGACGGATGCTGACCGCCCTGAAGTCCACCCCCGGCGTGATCTGGCACGGCGGCCTGAGCCGCCAGGCGGCGATGCGGATCTGCGCCGAGGCGCATGTCGGCCTGGGCTGGCGCGATCGCCTCGCTCGATGCCAGCCTCGAGCTCTCGACCAAGGTCCTCGAGTACGGCACGGTCGGCCTGCCGGTGGTCCTCAACCGGACGCCGATGCACGAGGCGCTCCTGGGCGCTGGCTATCCCCTCTTCGCCGGGACCGAGGCGGCGGTCGTCGAGGACCTGGCCTGGCTGGCGACCGAGCCCGGCGCCCAGCAGGCGGCCGCAGCGACCTGCCAGGCGGCGGCCGTGGCCTACGGCATCGAGGCCGCCGTGGCCGGCGTCCGGGTCCTGCTCGAGCGGGCGTTCCCGACGACGACGCGAATCGGCCCGCGGACCCAGCCGCTGCGGGTCGGGGTGGCCAGCCACGACCTGAAGTTCTTCGACCAGATCCTGGCCACCCTGCGTCGGTTGCCCGAGCTCGAGGTCCGGGTCGATACCTGGCCGACGCTGGCCACTCACGATGAGGCCGCCAGCCAGGCCCTCGTCGAATGGGCCGACGTGATCATCTGCGAGTGGTTCGGCCCGAACGCCGTCTGGTACAGCAGTCACCGGCGGGCGGACCAGCGGCTGATCGTCCGGCTCCACCGCTTCGAGCTCTATCGGCCGTGGCCCAGGCAGGCGAAGATCGAGCAGGTCGACCAGGTGATCTGCGTCAGCGGGCATTACGCCCAGCTCGTGCTGGCCGCAACCGGCTGGCCGGCCGGCAAGGTGACGGTGGTCCCGAACGTCGTGGACGATGTCGAGTTCGACCGGCCCAAGCTCGAGGGTGCCCGGTTCCACCTCGGTTTCATCGGGGTCGCCCCGGCCCGCAAGCGGATGGACCTGGCGATCGACGTCCTGGCCCGCCTGCGGCGGCGACGATCCGCGCTACCAGCTGTTCGCCAAGACGAAGATGCCCTGGGACTACCCCTGGATCTGGCAGGAGGCCGACGAGCGGGTCCATTTCGACGGCGTCCTGCGCCGGATCCAGACCGATCCGGACCTGCGCGGGGCGGTCACCTTCGACGGCTTCGGGCCGGACGTCGCCGCCTGGCTGCGCCGGATCGGCTGGGTCCTCTCGACCAGCGACGACGAGAGCTTCCACCTCGCCCCGGCCGAAGGGATGGCGTCGCGGGCGGTGCCCCTGATCAGGAGCTGGCCGGGCGCCGACTCGATCTACGACCGGCGCTGGATCCACGACGACAGCGCGGCGATGGCCGAGGCCATCCTACGAGCAGCCGGCGCCGAGCAGTGGGCGGAGCTTGGCCGGATCGCCCAGGGCCAGGCCCACGAGACGTTCAGCCTGGCCCGGGTCGTCGACGCCTGGACCCAGGTCCTGACCGCGAACCTGCCGGCCTACGAGCCGGACCGGCCCGCCCCACAGGACTCGGAGGCGAGTCGGGCGGGGGCCGGCGCAGGCTCGGAGGGCTAGTCCCGGTCGGCGGCCAGGAAGGCCGCCAGGATCGCCGCGATCCGCGGGCCGGCCTGGCCATCCCACAACGGCGGGCGCTCGGCCGGCTGGACGAGGCTGCCGTCAAGGGTCGCCCGCGCAACTGCGACCAGGTCGTCCGGGGTCACCAGCCGGTTCGTGCCGTGGCTGATCGTGATCGGCCGCTCGGTGTTCGGCCGGATCGTCAGGCAGGGCACGTCGAGGATCGTCGTCTCCTCCTGGACGCCGCCTGAGTCGGTGACCACCAGCTTCGCGCCCCGGACCAGGGACATGAACTCGACGTAGCCCAGCGGCTCGACGATCACCAGCCGGTCACTGGGCAACAGCCCGGCGGCTTCGAGGGTCGGCCGGCCGCGCGGGTGGAGGGGCAGGACCACCGGGATCAGCGCCACCAGCTCGTTCAGGGCGGCCACGATCCGCCGGGCGTCCTCGGGCGCGTCGACGTTCGAGGGCCGGTGGAGGGTGGCCACGGCGTAGTCCGGCCCGAGCCCCAGGCGGTCGCGAATCGGTCCCGGCTCGAACTTGGCGAGGTTGGCCAGGAGAGTGTCGATCATCGGGTTTCCGACGAAGAAGATCCGCTCGGCGGCGACGCCTTCGCGGGCGAGGTGCCCGATCGCCTCCGGGCTGGTCGCGAAGCACAGGTCGGACAGCAGATCGGTGACCCGTCGGTTGACCTCCTCGGGCATGGTCATGTCGAAGCTGCGCAGCCCGGCTTCGACGTGGGCGATCGGGATTCCCAGCTTGACCGCGACCAGGGCCGCCGCGACGCTGGAGTTCACGTCGCCGTATACGACCACGATGCTCGGCCGCAGCTCCAGGAAGGCCTCCTCCAACCGAATCAGGAGGGCCGCCGTCTGGCTGGCGTGGGAGCCCGAGCCAACGCCCAGGTTGAGGTCGGGCGCCGGCAGGTCCAGCTCGCGGAAGAAGACCTCGGACATCCCGGCGTCGTAGTGCTGGCCGGTGTGGATCAGCACCTGGCGCCGGCCCAGCTGGCTGATCGCCCGGACGACCGGGGCGGCCTTCATGAAGTTCGGCCGTGCGCCGACGACGTGGGCAATCGCTCCGGTCACCATCCGCGATCCATGCTAGCGCAGGGCCACCGCCCGGCCGGTCGAGCAAGCGCACGCCCCAATCCGTGGTGCTACGCTGCAGCCCGCGCGGCGAGGAGGGGAGGCCTTGCCAGGACGCCGACACGCATGCAATCCGACCCGGCTACGTTCTTGGAGGAGATCGTCAATGCGTTCCCTGCGCCCGGCAGCAGCCGCAATCGCGGTGCTGGCCATCACCCTGTCAGCCTGTACGGCAGCATCCCCGACGACGGCCCCGAGCGTGGCGGCCAGTGTCGCGCCGTCGGTCGCGGCCAGCCCGGCCCCGAGCACCGCTCCGGCCAGCGTGGCGCCGGCGTCGGCACCCAGTGTAGCGATGATTCCGCTGCCGTCCGACGCCGTGCTGACCGTGACCGGCGGAGCTCGTGATCTGCTCGGACATCCCGTACCCGCCGCTCGAGTACTTCGACGCCAACCAGAAGCCGATCGGCTCGGACATCGAGATCGGCCAGGAGATCGCCAAGCGCCTCGGTCTGACGGCCGTGATCAATAACACCGTCTTCGACTCGATCATCCCGGCCCTGCAAGGCAGTAAGTGCGACATCATCATCAGCGACCAGAACATCACGGCCGACCGGGTCAAGCAGGTCGACATGATCCCGTACTTCCAGGCCGGCCAGTCCTTCGTCGTGGCCAAGGGCAATCCGTCCGGGATCAACGACGACCGCCGACCTGTGCGGCAAGAAGGTCGGTGCCGAGACCGGCACGACCGAGGTCGACTACTTGAACAAGACCCTGACGCCCGCCTGCACCAAGGCCGGCAGCCCGGCGATCACCGCCAAGGTCTATGACAAGGACTCCGATGCGCTCCTCGCGCTCCAGTCGGGCCAGGTCGACGCCTACTTCGCCGACACGCCGCCAGCCGCCTACTACACCATCCAGCACCCCGACCAGTTCGAGCTGGCGCCGATCCCCCCGCTGGCCCCGGCCTTCGCCGGAATCAGCGTCCTGAAGAGCAACAGCGGCCTCCGGGATGCGGTCCAGCAGGCTCTCGTTGCGATGATCAACGACGGGACGTACCTGGCGATCCTCAAGGCGAACGCTGTCGACTCGGGTGCCGTTACGGCAGCGGACGCGATGACCGCTCAACAAGATCCAGTAGATCGATCGCCGGCGTCGCAGCTCGCCCATGAGCAGCCTCGTTCGCAATAGTGCCTGGCGAGCACCCCGGTCCGCAGCTCGCGGTCGGGGTGCTCGTCGTTCTGGCCCTAACCCTGGCCGGCTGCACCTCGGAACGGGCACCTATCCGTACCACTGGAACCTGTTCTTCGACTCGATCTTCGAGCCCGACAGCGCGATTCTCAACGGCCTCTTCCTGACGGTCGTGATCGCGATCCTCGCCCAGGCCATCGGCGTGGTCCTGGGCGTCTTTGCCGCCCTGGGCAAGATGTCGAAGATCCTGCCAATCCGATGGCTGGCCAACTTCTACATCTGGTTCTTCCGGGGCACGCCCCTGCTCGTCCAGCTGGTCTTCTTCTTCTATGGCCTGAGCGTCGCCCGGATCTACGGCTGGCCGGACATCACGATTGGGCCGGTCACGATCGAGGGCGCGGTCCAGGCCGGGATCTTCGCCCTGGGCCTGAACGAGGGGGCGTACATGGCCGAGATCGTCCGGGCCGGCATCCTGGCCGTCGATCCCGGCCAGATGGAGGCAGCCCGGGCGCTGGGCATGACCCCCGGCAAGGCGATGCGCCGGATCGTCCTGCCGCAGGCCGCCCGGGTGATCATTCCGCCCCTCGGCAACGAGTTCAACAACATGCTCAAGACCACCTCGCTGCTCTTCGTGCTGAGCGTCGTCGAGCTGTATTCCGTCTTCAACATCAAGCAGGGCAACTCGTTCACGCCGTTCGAGTACTACCTGGCCGGCTGCCGTCTGGTACCTGCTGCTGACCACGATCTGGGGCGTCATCCAGTCCTGGATCGAGCGGCGGCTGGCCAAGGGCACGCCCGGCGCCGCGAGCGGCGGTCCTGGGCTGCGCTCTCGGATGCTGGGTTTTCGGACCCCGGTCGACGACATCAAGCTCGCGAGCGGCGGCCGATGACGACCCAGCCTGACGACACGAACCTGCTCGACGGCGATCGGCGGCGCCCCTCTGGCCGACGTCGGCCAACGTCGTCGAGGTCACCGACGTCCACAAGTGGTTCGGCCGAAACGAGGTGCTCAAGGGCGTCTCGATGACCGTCAAGCAGCGCGAGGTGGTCGTCGTGTGCGGGCCGTCGGGCTCGGGCAAGACGACCTTCATCCGCTGCGTCAACCACCTCGAGAAGATCCAGCAGGGCAGCATCAAGGTCAACGGCCACCTGATCGGCTATCGCCAGGAGAACGGCAAGCTCGTCTCCGACAAGGAGCGCAACATCGCCCTCCAGCGGCGAGAGATCGGGATGGTCTTCCAGCGCTTCAACCTGTTCCCCCACAAGACGGCCCTGGGCAACATCATCGAGGCCCCGATCCAGGTCCGCGGGACCAGCGAGGAAGAGGCGATCGAGACCGGTCGCAAGCTCCTCGCCCGGGTCGGCCTGGCCCACAAGGAAGACGCCTATCCGGCCCAGCTCTCGGGTGGCCAGCAGCAGCGGGTGGCGATCGCCCGGGCCCTCGCGATGCGGCCCGCCGTGATGCTCTTCGACGAGCCGACCAGCGCCCTCGACCCCGAGATGATCGGCGAGGTCCTGGAGGTGATGAAGGAGCTCGCCCGGGAAGGGATGACGATGATCGTCGTCAGCCACGAGATGGGCTTCGCCCGCGAGGTCGCCGACCGGGTCGTGATGATGGACGAGGGCCTGATCATCGAGGAGGCCACCCCCGAGGTCTTCTTCACCAACCCCCAGCAGGAACGAACGAAGAGCTTCCTCTCGAAGATCCTGTAGGCCCAACGCAAGGGGCCACGTGGCCAGGGGCGCGAGCAGGATCTACGGGCCGGCGCTGGGCAAGGCGGCGGCCGACGGACCGGGGCTCGGTACGGCGCTCGCGGCGGCGCTGGCCGCGGCGGCGACCGACGGCTTGACCCCCGGGGCGGTGAACAGCTGGGCGGCCGCCGCGTGGATCTTGGCCAGGTCGGGGAGCTGGACCGAGCCGTAGACCGCGATCGTCGCCGGCCGTACCAGGGGGAAACGGATGACGAGCTGGTAGATCGACTTCGGGCCGATCTCGGAGGCCACCGCGGCGAGGTTCGGGAGCTGGTCGCGGGGCATGTCGGTCTCGACGTCCTTGCCCACGATCGCGATCAGGTCGGGCAGGCGCAGGACCAGGTCCGGGCTGACCAGCTGCTTGCGCAGGGCGAGCAGGAGCGCCTGCTGGCGCTGCTGGCGGGTGAAGTCGCTCTCGCCGGCGGGGTGCCGGATGCGGGCATAGGCCAGCGCATCCGAGCCATTGAAGTGGTGCAGGCCGGCGGTCACCGACCAGCCCATCTTGACCCCGTAGCCGTGATAGGTCGGGTCGTCGAGGTCCTTGGCCACGTTGATGTCGATCCCGCCCAGGGCGTCGACCAGGTTCTCGAACGAGGCCAGGTCGGCCGTCACGTAGTAGTGGATCGGGATGCCCAGGATGAGCCCGATCGTGTCCTCCAGGGTCCGCATCCCACCCTCGGGGAACTGCTTCGGGTTGCGCTGGGCATAGCTCATCAGCGAGTTGAGCTTGGGCGGATAGGTTCCCCCGCCGACCAGCGGCGCGTTGACCAGGTCGCGCGGCACCGAGACCATGCTGACGGTGTGGCCGACGGGGTCGACCGAGATGACCATCATCGTGTCCGACAGGGCGTGGTCGCGGCCAGCACCCGAATCGACGCCGACCAGCAGGACGTTGACCCGGGCCCCGGAGGCCGGCGCCGGTCCGCCCACGGCCCCGGCCACGCCACCAGCGACCGAGGCGTTCGAGAAGATCGACGAGAAGGCATTCATCGCGCCGAGGCCGATCGAGGCCGCGAACAGGTGGGGAATGGCCGTCACGACGAAGATCGCGGCCAGCCCCGCCGCCGAGGCGCCCCGCGGCCGCCAGTCGAAGCGGCGATCGAAGAAGGCCTGGCCGGCAGCCAGGATCCGCCAGCCGAAGACGATCGCGTTGACGATCAGGAGGGCGACGATCGTGGTCGGGGCGAGGGCCAGCGCGAGGAGCTGGGGCACCGGCACCAGCTTGGCAACCAGGAACGCGATCCCGGCCACGAGCGCCGTCGGGGCGCCGAACTGGAGGGCGACCCGCCAGCGAGCATTGAGCAGCTGGCCGGTCCCCGGCACGACCGACGACAGCAGCGCGGCAACGACCCGTCGTCGATCGCTGGGCCGGTCGTCGATCTCGTCGAGGGTCCGGGCGCGAGTCCGGCCCGGATCGGCGGTCCGGCTGGGATCGGCGGTTCGACGGGGATCGGCGGTCGGGCGATCAGCGAAACGAGTCTCGGGATCGGCCAGGCCAACTTCACGTCGGATCGGACGCGCGTCACGGCTCAGCGGGCGGACGGCGGCTGGCCGCGGACCGGGCGGGTCGCGGTGGATGCGATGGGCCTGCACGCGGGGCGCGACTCCGGCTGCGGTCTCCGACGCGGCCGGTCATTGGAGCCGGCCGGGGCAGAGTCTAGCAGCCCAATCGCGGCCATGAGTGAACGAACGTTCGTCGCCCGAGCCCAAATCTGCACGAACTGCGACCGCCGCAGCTGCCACTTAGACAGAAACGTGTGCGCCTCGCCGCGGCGAGCGTGGACGAGCGACGCTTTGTCGCGGCGGCGGTTGGCCGAATGTCGCGGCGGCGGTTGGCCGAATGTCGCGGCGGCGGTTGGCCGAATGTCGCGGCGGCGGTTGGCCGAGCGTCGCTTTGTCGCGGCGGCGGTTGGGACGAATGTCGCTGGGAGACGCGTTAACGCCATCCGGAGTCCGAAATCGCAGTCGTGGGCTCACTCGAGGCCGCCCGCACGCACGAATTCGGGTCGAAATCGGAGCCCTGGCGGCCTGAAATCGGTCGAATTCACTTGTAGTGCGTCTGGCGCCGACATTCGTCCCAAGTCGAGCCGGAGAGGCGCCGGGACGTCTGCGAATGGCCGGGAACGGCGGCGCCGGGCGGTCCCAAGGTACCTGCCAGTCACCGCCCGGCGTCGAGGACCTAGACGCAGCAGCAGCCCGGGATGTTCCGCTCGGCTGAGCCTGGATCAGTGACTGAGCCCGGATCTGTACCTGGATCCTGGACCCATGGCTGAACCCTGGGGCAGTGGCTGAACCCTGGGGCAGTTGCTGAACCGGGATCAGGGCTGGACCCCGGGGCCAGTGGCTGAACCCGGGTCCATGGCTGAGCGCGGGATGCGAGGGCGGACCCTGGGCCGAGCCCAGGATCAGTAGCCGAGCCGGGCCAGGCGGCGGGCGAGCCGGCGCGCGGCCCGGGCCCGGTGCGAGATCCGGGCCTTCTCGCTGGCCGACTGCTGGCCCAGGGTCCGGCCACCAACCGGCTCGTCGGCCGGCTCGAAGATCGGGTCATAGCCGAAGCCGCCCTGGCCGCGCGGGCCGTCGGCGATCCGGCCGCGGAGGGTTCCCCGCGCCTCGGCCGCGATCGGCAGGCCACCCCGGGTGCCGGCCCGTTCAGGCAGGACCAGGCTGAGCACGCAAACGTAACGGGCACCCCGGGCCGCGGGCGGCAGGCCGGCCAGGGCGCCGAGCAGCTTGGCGTTGTTCTCGAGGTCGGTTGCGTGCTCGCCGGCGTAGCGCCGGGTCCGGACGCCGGGTGCCCCACCGAGCGCATCGACCTCGATCCCCGAGTCGTCGGCGATCGTGGGCAGGCCGGTCAGGCGGGCGTAGAAGCGGGCCTTCAGGCGGGCATTTGCCTCGAACGTTGCGCCGTCCTCGATCGGATCGCCGGGCAGCCCGAGGGAGTCGATGCTGACCAGCTCGGCCCGTTCCGGCCGGAGGAGCTCGGCCAGCTCGGCCAGCTTGTGGCGGGAGCGGGTCGCGATGACGATCCGGGGCCGCGCGGATGGTCCAGCGCCGCCGCGGGTCAGATCCGCCGCGACTCTCAGCGCTTGACTCCGGCGAGCGCGGAGGCCTGGGCGGCGAACAAGCGCTCGAGGCCCGTCCCGGCCAGGTCGAGCAGGCGGGTCAGGGCGGCCCGGTCGAACGGCTTGCCCTCGGCGGTCCCCTGCAGCTCGACGTAGGCGCCGGCGTCCGTGCCGACCACGTTGAAGTCGACCTCGGCCCGCGAGTCCTCCGAGTAGTCGAGGTCGAGATAGGCCTGCTCGCCGACGATCCCGACGCTGACCGCAGCCACCTTGCCCACGATCGTGCGCTCCAGGCCGTAGGTGATCAGCGCCGCGGCGAGGGCGACGTAGCCGCCCGTGATCGACGCGGTCCGGGTCCCGCCGTCGGCCTGCAGGACATCGCAGTCGATCGTGATCGTGCGCTCACCCAGCCGGCCGAGATCGACGACGCCGCGCAGCGAGCGGCCGACGAGGCGCTGGATCTCGTGGGTCCGGCCCCCGATCCGGCCCTTGGCCGACTCGCGCTGGGTTCGTTCGGCCGTGGCCCGGGGCAGCATCGAGTACTCGGCGGTCACCCAGCCGGTGCCCTTGCCGCGCAGGTGGGGCGGCACGCGGTCCTCGATCGAGGCCGCGCACAAGACCTCCGTGTCGCCGACCCGGATCCGGCACGAGCCCTCGGCCCACTTCTGGACGCCGAGGGTGAGGGTGATCGGGCGGAGGTCAGTCGGGCCCCGGCCGTCCGCGCGAACGGTGGGCGGCGGGTTGCCGATGGTCATCGCGGCGTCTCCAACTGGTCGGTGGCCTGGTGCTCGGTGGCCTGCTGCTCCTGGGCGGGCTGCGCGTGGGCGGGCTGCTCAGTAGCGCGCGGCTCAAGGGCAGCATGCTCTTCGGACTTGGCCCGCGCCCAGAGCACGTCGAGCTGGTCGAAGTCGAGGTCGCGCAGGGCGACGCCCTGCTCGGCGGCCTGGCGCTCGACGCTCCGGAAGCGGCGCCGGAACTTGTCGTTCGCCGAGCGCAGGGCGGCCTCGGCCTCGACGCCCTGGCGCCGGCCGAGGTTGACCGCGACCATCAGCAGGTCGCCCAGCTCCTCCTCGCGATTGGTGTCCGAGCCGGCGGCGAGCAGCTCGCCGAGCTCCTCGTGGAGCTTGGCCAGGATCCCCTCGATCGTCGGCCAGTCGTAGCCCAGGGCGGCGGCCCGCTCCTGCATCTCCTGGCTGGCGGCGAGGGCCGGCATCGAGCGGCTGATCCCGTCGAGAGCGCTCTTCGGAGCAGGAGCTCCTGTCGGGGCCGTGTCACCCCGATCCGGCTCGGCAGCCTCGGCCTCGGCGGCCGTCGCCCGCTCGTCGGCCTTGATTCGCTCCCACTGGCGGTTGACGTCGCTTGCGGTGTGCGCCTCGGCCGTGCCGAAGACATGGGGATGGCGGCGGACGATCTTGGTCGCCAGGCCCGCCTGGACATCGGCCAGGTCGAAGACGCCGGCCTCGGCAGCCAGCTGGGCATGGAGGATGACCTGCAGGAGCAGGTCGCCGAGCTCCCCGGCGAGGGCCGGAGTAGGTCCATCGGCCAGTGCGTCGTAGACCTCGTAGGCCTCCTCGAGGAGGTGCTTGCGCAGCGAGGCATGGGTCTGCTCACGATCCCACGGGCAGCCGTCGGGCTGGCGCAGGCGGTGGCTGATCCAGGGCATCGACCAGGGCCCGGCGCTGGCCAGCTCGGGAGCGAGCGGCCCGATGTACAGCGGCGCGCGCAGGTCGGCGGCGGTCAGCGCGCCGATCGTCGATTCCGTGCTCGAGCCGAAGCGGCCGACCGGGTGATCCGCCGGGTAGAGCCGGCCGAGGAGGGTCAGCGGATCGCGGCCGAGCGGCCCGTGGCGGCCGGCCAACGCCTGGTCGATCGGCGCGCCCTTTTCGGCGGCCGGGGCGGCGGCGCCGCCGAGGGCCGCCAGGGGCACGATGATCAACGGCCGGCTGGCCTCGATCGGCGTCCCGATCAGTCGCTCGGCGGCCGCGACCTGCAGGCCGAGGGAGGCGTCGAGGCCCCAGCGCAGCCTGGCTTCGGCGAGCAGCGCGTCGAGCATCCGCGGCCTACGGGGCTACAGAGCTCGGGGTGATGTCCGGGCCGGTGATCGTCGCCTTCGCCTTCTGGATCGTGTACCAGTTGTTGAACGCCGAGCCCTTCAGGGTCGCGATCTGGCTGGCGTCGGGCAGGCGGGTCGTCTCCTGGCTCACCTTGAAGATGTACAGCCCATCGGACAGGGTGATCACCGCGCTGACCGAGCCGACCGGCGCGGCGAAGATCGCGTTCTCCTGCTCCTCGGTCAGCTGGTCCCGGGCGATCCAGCCCATGTCGCCGCCCTGGGCGGCATCGGTGGCGTCGGAGTTGGCCTTGGCCAGGGCCGCGAAATCGGCCCCGGCGGTGGCCGCCTGCTTCTGGAGCGCGGCCGCTCGATCGGCCGGGGCCGGCCGGATCGAGTCGATCAGGATGACGTGGTAGCCGAACTGGCTGCGGACGGGCGCGAGCAGGTCGCCGGCCTTCAGGTTCGGCGCGAAGATCGCCGCGGCGAACGCCGAGTCGAGGCCGGAGCCCTGGTCGTAGTAGGGCAGCAGCCCGCCGTCGGCCGCCGAGCCGGTGTCCTTGCTGTCGGTCTGGGCGATCGTCGCGAACTCGGTCGCCTCGTCGGGCGTTCCTTCGACCGCCTTGAGCTTGGTGTACGTCAGCTGGGCCTCCGACTCGGCAACCGCCCAGCCGGGATCGTCGGACGGGATCGGGCTGGCTGCTGCTCGGATCGGTGTTGCCCGGGGTGTACAGGATGTGGCGCGCCCGGACCTGGTCGCCGGGACCGGTGTAGGCGCTCGTGTCGATCTTGATCTCGCTCACCTCGCGCTGGACCGAGGCGACCGTGGTGGCGTCGTTGGTGATCTTCGTTGCCAGCGCCTGGGCGACCAGCCCTGCCCTGGTCTCGGCCCGGTAGGCATCCATGCTCACCCCGGCGTCCTTGATCCGCTGCTGGTAGTTGGGATCGACCGTGGCCGGTGCGCTGGCCACGACCTGGGCGATCAGGTACGAGCCGTCGGTGCCGGTGATGATGCTGGTCAGGCCGCCGCTGGCCGGCAGGGCAAAGATCGCGCTGACCAGGTTCGGGTCCTGGGTGGCGGTCGCCTGGCGGATCCAGCCGATGTCGCCGCCGTCGGCCGCGGTCGAGTCGGTCGAGAACTCCTTGGCCACAGTGGCGAAGGCGAGTCCCGGAGCGGAGCTGGCCATCGGCCGCCTCGGCAGTCTGCCGAGCGATCGCCTTGCCCGCATCCGTCGCGGTGGTGCCTGAGGGCAGCGGCGTGACGGCGATCATCAGGACGTGGCGCGACTCCTGCTCCGTCGCGTCGAGCAGGACCTGGGCATCGACCTGCTGGTCGGTGACGCTGATCCCGTTCTGCTTGGCCAGCTGGGACTGGAGCTCATCGTCGACGAGGGCATCGACGACCCCGCTCGAGACGTTCTGCTCGGCCTGGGTCAGGTTGCTGTTCTGGCTGTCGAAGTCGGCCTGGCTGATCCGCCCCGCCGACAGGTCATCGTGGAGCTGGGAGATCTGGTACGTCAGCTTGAACACGTCCACGTCGGCCGCGGCCGTGGCCTGGTCGCGATTGATCGAGACGCCGTTGACGTTGGCGACCTCGGCCCAGTGGGCCCCGGCATACGACGCGATCGCCGCGCCGATCAGGGTCGCGGAGCCGACCAGGATGATCAGCAGGAAGGCGATGTTGAGGTACAGGGTTCGCCGGCTGGAGCGGTCGCTCGACGATCGTCGGGGCCGCGGCGCGGCCGGCTTGGCACGTTGCGTCATTCGCGTCGATGGTCCTCTGGGGAGCGCGCCGGGCCCGATCGTCGGCCGCGGCGTGGCGGTTCGACATCGTACCGTACATCCCTCCGGAGCCCGAGCCCGGGCCGAGGTCGGCCGGTCATTGCTGTCGCTTAGGGTTGCCGCTCAGGGCTACGGCTCAGGACGGGTCGTCGGCCAGCCGATCGATCAAGGCCATCAGCCGGTCGGCCTCGTGATCCCAGGCGAGCTCGCCGATCCGGACCCGGGCCAGGGCCACGGCCCGTTCACGACCGGCCGGATCGTCGACCAGGCGCAGGAGCACGGCAGCCAGGTCGTCCGGGTCGCCCGGCCGGTAGGTCGCGATCGCGCCGGCCGGGAAGAGGCGCTCGACGAGGGGCAGCGACGAGGCGACGATCGGACGATCCATGGCGCCGTACTCGAAGAGCTTGGTGGACAGGCTCATCTCGGTGAACCGGTTGCGGCTCGTGGGCGCCAGTCCGATATCGCCGGCGGCGATCGCGCCGGGCACCCCGGCGATCGGGATTCGGCCGTGGAAGCGGACGGCCGATTCGAGGCCGAGCTCGCTGACGAGCTCCTTGAGGCCGGCCTCGCCGTCGCCCCGGCCATAGATCTCGAGCTCGACCGGCAGCCCCGGCCGCAGCTCGCGGATCCGGGCCAGGCTGCGGAGCACGACGTCGAGCTCGTAGATCGGGGTCAGGGCGCCGGCGTAGACCAGGCGCAGGACGCCATCGGCCATGAACGGCCGAGGCGGCTGGGCGGCTGGGTCGAAGCGGCGCAGGGACGGGCTGTTGAGCATGACCGAGACCTTGTGCGGCCGGCACGCCCAGCTCGACCAGCCGGTCGGCGAGGGCCTCGTTGACGGTGATCACGGCGCTGGCGAGGCCGATGCTCAGGCGCTCCTGGAGCAGCAGCAGGCGGTGGGCCAGGCCGCCGCCCGAGCCGGGAAAGCGCATCCGGAAGAACTCGGGCATCGCCTCGTGCAGGTCGAGCAGGAGGGGCACCCCGACGATCCGCAAGGGCAGTCCGCTGAAGACCAGGAAGTCGGGCAGGGAGTGGACCTGGACGACGGCGTAGTGACGCCGGCGCTGGGCCCGGGTCACGGCCCAGCCGGCGCGGGCCAGGAAGGACAGGTACTCGCGCAGGTAGGTGCCGGATCCCCGCCCCCTGGTGTCGCTCGACGCCGAGCCGCCGGAGGTGGACGCCGTCGATCGTCGCCTCGGCCGGCGTCGCCCGCCCGGCGGAGGCCGAAGACGTCGACCGTCGCGGCCGCGCTCGACCAGCGATTCGGCCTCGCGTCGGACGCGGGGATCCTCCTCGTAGTGGGAGTGGACGATCATGGCGATCGGCCGCCGCGCCCGCGTGCCGGCGCGCTCGTCGGTCTTGCCCATCAGGCCGCCGGGGCGGCGCCATCGCCGCCGGCAGCGCCGAAGATGCTGGCCAGGACCTGCCCGGGCTCGGTGACGGTGATCGCCCTCGAGCCCGCCCCAGCGACCTGCTCGAGGGCGGCGGCGTCGGATGGGTCGACGATCACCGGGCCAACGATCCGGAGCCAGTTGGGCGGGTCATCGGCGGGCACAAACGAGAGCGTGGGGATGGCCCCTGCCGACCCTGCCGAGGAGCCGCCTGCCACGACGACCCGATAGCGCTCGTCGCGGCTTGCGAGCGCCGTGGCGATCGCCTCGATCACCGACCGCCGATCGGGCCGGGCGGCCATTCCGAAGACCCCGATATTGCGCTCCGCGCCGGGCAGCTTCGAACGGTGGAGCAGCTCTCTTGAGCCGGCCCCTTCGAGGAACGGGGCGATCCCGGCGAAGGCATTGGGGTAGGTGAAGGCGCGGCTGCCGGCGAACGTCCGCTCCGACGCTTCGCGATAGAGGCCCGGGTCGCGGAGGGTCCGGCGGAGGAGCGGCAGGACCTGGTCCAGGCTGGTCACGAAGAGCGGGTAATCCGGGCCCAGGACCGACTCCTGGGCGGCGGTCCGATTCAGGATCACTGGGACGCCGACCGAGGCGTAGTCGAGGAGCTTGGTCGAGATGACCAGGTCGTTCATCCGCGACCCGAAGCGGTAGTCCCACAGGCTCAGCGCCACTCCGCCCTCGGCAACGAGCTGCTCGACCTGGTCACGCGGCAGGCCGCCATGCCAGATCAGCCCGGGCGTGCCGGTCAGCGCCTGGTCCAGGAGCGGCGCGTGGGTCGGCTCATCGCGCGGGCGGTGGATCTTGTCGCCGACAACGTGGAATTCGAGGCCGGGGATCTCGCCCCGCAACTCCGCAAAGATGGCGACCATCTGGCGGACCGGGTAGAACGGACTGAACTTGCCCGTGTAGATCAGGCGGGGCACGATCCGGTCGGGATCCGCCCGTCGGGCCGGGTTGCTGGGAATCGCAGGCGGCAGAAGGATCGTCTTGCCCCGGGCGGCGGCCACGATCGCCTCGGTCAGCGCCCGCATCTCCTCGGACTGGGCCACCAGGTAACGCGAGCCCACGGCGATCTCGGCCAGGTCGCGGGCATGGGCCGCCGACTTCGGGTCGTTCTCAGGCTCCAGGACGTAGGTGCTCCACAACCGGGAGCGGAGGCGCTCCCGGCGGACCGCGGCCAGGGCGACCTCGAACTTGCGGATCAGGATCACGTCGAAGGCAGCCTCGCGATCGAGCCGCTCGATCAGGTCGAGGGCCTCATTCGTGGCGATCCCGCTCGCCTCGAGCTTGCGGCTGACCGCCTGCTGGGCGGGCACGAGCGTGACCCTGGGCAGGCGGCGGAGGAGGCCGGTGATGACGTCGCGGGTCTCCGGCGCCCGCAGAGGCAGGACGATCTCCGTCGTCGGGCCGACGTGCAGGGTCTCGGCGACGGACTGGACCCAGATCGCGGAGCCATCGATCGTATTCAGGTTTGCCGCCGAGTAGAACAGGATCCGGGTCATCAGGCCGGCCCGGCGGCAACCCGTTCGCGCAGATCGGCTCCGGCCGGCCAGTCGCCGGACGCCACCGCGCTGCGCCGAACGAGGAGCGGCAGGCGCGGGTCGCCACCCCGGACCCGGTCGTCTCCGGTGTACGCCGTGGCGACGACGAACCACGCGAGCGGGTCACTCGACGCTCCGTCCCCTGCAGCGGCTCGATCACTCTTCGAGGGCCGATCGAACCAGGCCCCGAACCAGTCGGCGGTCGAGGCGCCGGCCAGGCGCTCGAGGCGGAGCCCCGGGACGAGCTCAGACGACTGCTCGATCAGCCGGACCGGGACATCGGGCCGACGCTCCCTGAGCGCAGCCACCAGCGCTGAACCGGATCCAGCCCAGTCGCTCGTCCCGATCAGGAACTCCGACGCATCGGCCAGGCCGGCGAGGGCCGTCGCGAGAGCCGGGCGGGGCCCGGGGCCCCCGTCGAGGACGGCCACCGCGATCGACGGCCGGCTGGGCAGGACGCTGAGCCCGGCCGCCTGGGCGATCCGGACGAGGCGAGCGCCGATCCGGTCGGCCCGGGCCAGCTCGGGCAGGACGGCCGATTCCAGGCGACTCCGGGCAGCATCCGGGTCGGCCAGGATCGCCTCGATCGCCCGCCCAGGGTCATCTGCCGCGGAAGCGCCCGGAAGCAGGTCGCCGAAGCGCTCGCGAAGCGCCCGATTTGGCGTCGTGACGATCGGCGTGCCGGAGCTCAGCGCCTCGAGCGCAGCCACGGGGATGCCCAGGGCATCGCCGCCCGGGGCGTCGACCAGGACGAGGTCGGCGGTTCGGAGGACCTCGGGCAGGTTCGCCGTCCCAACGAACGGTGCGATCACGCCCTGAAAGCGCTCTGGGAAGCCGGCCGCATCGGGGCCGGCGATCCCGGCCGTGTCGAAGATCGCCAGGCCGTGCTGCAGCCCGGCCGCAAGGAGCCGGTCGAGCGCCTCGCGGTCGGCCAGCGGGCGGGACCGATCGTAGGCGCCCACGAAGACGATCCGGGGGCTCGCCGGCATCCCGGTTCCGGCCCGTCGGCCGGGATGGTGGCGCCGGAACTGGACCCCGGGCGCCAGGCTGTCGACCACACTCGCCCGGCGGGTCGGCAGCGCGTCGTAGTGGGCGATCGTCGCCGGCTCGGCGACCAGGATCACGTCGAACATCGAAGCGGCCTCGTCGAAGCGACCCTCGGCCACGAGGCCGGCGGTGTCCCAGAAGACACTCGGAATGCCGTTCGACGCACACCACTCGGTCAGCGCCCGGAGGTCGTCGAGGCCGATCGCGAGGGGATGCCCGTACCACGCGATCCGGTACTGCCACGCCCCGGCGGTCGCTCGCCAGGCCGATTCCACGAGGAGCAGGTCCGGTCGTCGCTGGGTCAGTGCCGCCTGCCAGTCGTCCGGCCGGACCCGGATCGTCGTGCATTCAGGTGCAAGGGCCAGGGCCAGCGGCTCGTCGACAACCAGCGCGATTGTCAGGCCGGCAAGATCGCGGGGCAAGGGGATCCGGGAAGGCTGGGCGCCGAGGCGGGCGGCCGGGGGCGGGGCCACGGCCGAAGCGGCGGTCGCGGCCGGTTCGCGGGCAGCCCGCTTGCGGCCCGAGATCGCCCGGATCGTCGCGCCCGGCAAGTGGGCCAGGAGCGTGGGCTGATGGACGACCCGCCGGGCAGCCTGGGCAGCCTGGGCAGCGACTCCGAAGGCGCGCAGCTCCGAGGTCCGCTCGTTCAGCCAGCGCTGGAGGGTGTCGGCCCGTTCGCGCAGGCGTCGGTTGTCCGCCTCGAGCTCGGCGATCAGGTCAAGGTGATACGCCTCGGCTGTCCGCTGGGTGATCCCGGGATCCGAGCCGCCCGGACCATCGGACCGATCGTCTGCCATGGCCGGCATTGTCGCGCACGGCGCCGCGGCACGTCATCGACCCGGGTCGGCGATCATGGCCAGATGCAGCCCAACCCACCGCCGGACGCCGACCACGTCGCAGTCCCGGCGCCGGACGGCGCGGCGGCCGCGGCCGTGGCGGTCGAGGCCCTGCCCGCCGATCCGCCGGTCTACGACCCAGCCGCGTTCTGGGAGAGCCGCCTGCGCCACCATTTCGACATGATCGGGGTGGGCTACAGCCGGCTGGGCCGGCCGTTCAACCTCGCCCTCTACCGCCAGCGCCTGGTCGTGATCGGTCGGACGATCCGGCGTTTCCGGATCAAGGTCGACGGGGCCGACGTGGTCGAGCTGGGCCCCGGCACCGGCTATTTCATCGACGAGTGGAAGCGGCGCGGGATCGGCTCCCTGGTCGGCCTGGACATCACCACGGTCGTCACCGAACGGCTGACCGCGAAGTACCCGGAGTACCGATTCTTCGAGGCCGACGCGTCCGAACGGTGGCCGCTGCCCGACGCGTCGGCCGATATCGTGACCGCCTTCGACGTCCTGTTCCACATCACCGACGACGAGCGCTTCGCGGCGGCGCTCCGGGAAGCCGGCCGGGTCACCCGACCGGGCGGCCTGCTGCTCGTGTCGGACCTGTTCCTCCACGGCCAGCCGTTCCGGGGCTTTCACCAGGCAAGCCGGACCCTCGCCCACTACCACGCCTGCCTGACCGAGGCCGGCTTCGAGGTCCTCGGCCGGATGCCGATCTTCGTCACGATGCATCCCGCGCTGGACCTTCCACCGGGACCCCTGAGCAGGCTGGCCAACGACTGGTGGAGTCGCACCGAGCAGCGCCTGATGGACGAGCCGATCCGGGGCTATCGCCTGGGGCGGATCCTGGGCTGGATCGATCGGGCCGTGACCAAGGTCTGCTGGGGCGGGCCATCGACCGAATTGCTGGTCGCCCGGCGGCGCTCAGGCTGACCGAGCCGGAAGCCGTCCGGAGCGGACCGCCATGCTAGGCTACCGACCGTAATGGCTACCACGACCCGGCCGGTTCGCCGGATCCAGACGCGTGCGCGCCCGGGCCCGATCGAGCTGGTGGTCGAGGGCCTGCGCGAGATCTGGTCACGCCGCCAGCTCGTCCGCTACCTGGTCCAGGCGGACATGGTCAAGCACGGCGCCAACACCGTGCTGGGCAACATCTGGTGGGTCCTCGACCCGCTCCTCCAGATGGCCGTCTACGTCCTGTTCGTGGCCGTGATCCTGGGCAAGGGCGGGGCCGACTACCCGCTCTTCGTGTTCGCCGCGATCCTGCCCTGGAAGTGGTTCTCGACGAGCATGAGCGATGCGATCCTGTCGGTCACCTCGCGTGAGGCGATCATCCGCCAGGTCAAGTTCCCGGCGATCGTCCTGCCGGTGGCCGCCACGGCCAGCGGCGTGGTCAGCTTCATGTTCGGGCTGATCCCGCTCCTGGCGATGATGCTCCTGTTCTACGCCGACCGGATCACGCCCTACCTGCTCCTGATCCCGGCGGTCGCCGTCGTCCAGTTCTTCTTCTCGCTGTCGCTGTGCATCGTGTTCGCCGCGATCAACGTCTTCTTCCGCGACCTGGGCAACCTCGAACGCCACCTCCTCCGGCTGTGGTTCTACCTGTCGCCGGCGCTGTATGCGACCAAGGAGCTCGATCCGGCCAAGTACGGGATCCTGGCCGAGCTGTACAAGCTCAACCCGTGGGTCGTCCTGTTCGAGTCCTACCACGACGTGATCTACGCCGGCCCGAAGGGCGTCCCCGGCCCGCCCGACTGGGCCGGGCTGGGCATCCTGCTGCTGCGTCTCGTCGTCCTGATCGGCTTCGCGATCTTCGATCTTCAAGCGGCTCGAGCCGGCCTTCGCCAAGGTCCTCTGAGATGGTCTCGCTCCTGCGCAAGCAGCGCACCGAGTTCAGCCCGGCCGGGCCGGCCAGCCTGCCGTCGGGGCCGTCCGCGCCCGACTACATGATGCGAGTCGAAGAGCTGGGCATCCGCTACGACCTGCGCCTCACCCGCAAGACGACGATCCGGGGCGCCTTCCGCAACCTGGCCAAGATCTCCCGCGAGGATCGATCGTTCTGGGCCCTGCGCGACGTGAGCTTCCAGGTCGCCCACGGCGAGAGCCTGGCGATCATCGGCCCGAACGGCGCCGGCAAGAGCACCCTCCTGCAGGTGATGGCCGGGATCCTGACCCCGAGCGAGGGCCGGATCGAGGTCGATCGGCCACATCTCCACCCTGCTGACCCTCGGGCGCGGGCTTCGACCTCGAGCTGAGCGGGCGGGACAACATCCTGCTGGCCGGGGCGTTCATGGGCATCGACGCCCAGGAGATGCGCGAGCGCCTGCCCGGGATCATCGAGTTCGCCGACATCGGCCAGTTCATCGACGCCCAGATCCGGACCTACTCCTCGGGCATGCGCGCCCGGCTGGGCTTCTCGATCGCCACGGCGGTCGACCCCGACGTGCTGATCATCGACGAGGTCCTGGGCACCGGCGACGCGGTCTTCCGGGTGAAGAGCCAGCGCCGGGTGATGGAGCTGGCCAAGGCGGCCAAGGGGATCGTGCTGGTCACCCACGACCTGAACTGGGCCGAGGAGTTCTGCAACCGGGCGATGCTCCTCGAGAAGGGCCGGATCATCGCCGAGGGCCACCCGGCCGAGGTCGTCGCCCTCCATCGCGAGCGATCCGAGCGGGCCCGGCTCGAGCGCGAGGCCGAGATCGCCCGGCAGGTCGCGGCCGCGACGGCCTGACGGCTGGCCGAAGGCTGCTCAGCCCGGGGCGGGCATCAGGCGCTCCACGAGGGCCAGGTACGGCTTGACCGCCGTCTCCCAGTTGTAGCGCTCCCGGGTGACCCGCCGGCAGCGCTCTCGCATCGCCACCCGGGCGCCGGTCGGCCGATCGAAGATGGAGGCGAGTGCCGTCGCGAATGTCGGCCGCGTCCCGGCCGTCGGCGCTCGCCCCGAGGTCGTCGGCGGCCAGGATCCCGGCCATCACCTCGAGCTCACGGCCGACCACGACCGGCGTGCCGGCGGTCAGGCTCTCCCAGAACTTGTTGGGCGTCGACAGCCGCTGGTTGAGCGAATCCGGTGGGGCGGGCACGATCGAGACGTCGGCCGAGGCCGTCCATTCGGGCACCTCGTCGGGGTGGACCGGCGGGATCGTGAAGTGGCGGCCGGCGAAGCGCGGATCGCGATCGCGGGCCCGGAGGCGCTCCGCCCACGGGCCGAAGCCCATCAGCACGAATGCCGCGTCGGGCAACCGGAGGACCGCCTCGGCGGCCTCGTCGAGGCCCTTGCCGGCGGCCAGCTTGCCCAGGAACAGGACCACGGCCCGCTCGGGCGGGATGCCCGTCGCCGCCCGGAGGTGGTTCGGCCGGTTCGCCGGCGGGGTCCAGCGCGGCTGGCAGTTGAGCAGGACCGTGGCCGGCCGGGGCAGCGCCCACGACCGCTCGATGTGGTCGGCGATCGCCTGGTTGACGGTGACCAGCGCGTCCGCGGCCCGGATCCAGCGCCGCTCCCGGCTGCGATGGACCGACCGGACGAAGGCCGGCAGCGCGTTGTAGACCTGCGAATCGAGCTGGACGTCGATCACGTCGTAGATCACCCGGCCGGCCCGGCCGGCTTGCCGGGCGGCGGCGGCCAAGTCCAGCGCCACGCCGATCGTCCGATGGCCGCAGGCGTGATAGAGGTCCGCCGGCCGGAGCTGGCGCCGGAGGGTTCGGTACCAGCCCCGGTCGGCCTCCGGCCAGAGCGCCACCTGGCGGGCCTGGCGGATCCCCGGCCAGGCGGCCGCCCGGGCCTCGCGCTGGGGCACGTAGCGCCGGATCACGACCGCGCCGTCGCGCTCCTCGCGGGGCACGCCCGGCTCGTCGACCGCGGCAATCTCGACCTCGAAGCCTGCGCCGGCCAGGCTCCGGGCGACGCGCAGCGCGCGCGAATAGGGATTGGCCGGACTGGGGACCAGGACGACCGCTCGGCGCCGGGCGGCCGAAGGTGGACGGCTCACCAAGCGCGCCGGGTAAGACGCCCGAACTCAGCGAACAGGCGGGCCGACTGGGTCTCCCAGTTGTAGACGTCGTGGGCGGCCTCGAGCAGCCGGGCGCGGCGCGCGGCCCGGACCTCGGCTGGTTCGTCGAGCAACGCGGTCAGGCCGCCGGCGATCGAGCCCGGGTCGTTCGGGTTCACCAGCCGGCCGGCGTCGATCGCCCGCACGATCTCGGCCATCCCGGGCAGGTTGGAGGCAAGCACCGGAACCCCGACCGAGATTGCCTCCCACAGCTTGTTTGGCGTGGTCAGCCGGTGGTTCAGGGTGGTCGGCAGGATCGGCATCGCGGCGACATCGGCCGAGGCCACCCAGTCGAGCAGCTCGGCCGGCGGCACGGCCGGCATCACGATCACCCGGCCAGCGGTGGCGGGGTCGGCCGCGAGCGCCTCGAAGCGGCCGGCCAATGGCCCGAAGCCGAGCAGGACCAGGACGGCGCGATCGACCTGCGGGATCGCCTCGATCAGCTCCTCGATCCCCCGCTCTGGGCTGAAGCCGCCGTGGTAGAGCACGATCCGGGTTTCCGCCGGCAGGCCGAGCGCCGCGTGGAAGCGGCGCGGCGGAACCTCGGGCGGGCTGGTCCGCGGCGGGCAGTTCAGGACGACGAGCGGCAGCGGCACGCCCAGTCGCCGGGCGAGCTCGCGGGCGTAGCCGTCGTTGACGGTGACCACCGAATCGGCCCGCTGGGCAGCGGATCGCTCATAGCGTCGAATCCCCTCGCGGATCGGCGCCGGCAGCCGCTTGAGGGCGGTCGAGGCCAGGAAGATGTCCCCGGCGTAGTAGATGACCGGGACGCCGTCGCGCCGGCCGAGGGCGAGCCCGGTGCCGATCCCCAGGTAGTGGTAGGCCACGACGAGATCGGCCGGTGGGGCGATCCGGGCGGCCTCGAAGAATCCGGCCCGGATCTCGAGGGCGCGGCCGGCATCGTGCCCCAGGCGCCGAACGGCCTGCCCGGCCCGCGCGGCTGGACCACCGGGGCTCGGGCCGGCAGAACCGGGCGAAGCTGCTGGACCGTCCCCGAGGCCGGCATCGCCGCTGTCCCGGCCCGTGCCGGCGCCGGCCCGGCCGGCCGGCCCGCCCGTGGCGAGTGCCCGCCGGCGGAGCGACTCGCGCAGCCCGGCCGGCATCGGCCAGCCCTCGCGGGCGGCGGTTCGCACCCGCAGGATCCGGTAGCCCGCCGGGTGCTGCTCGTCGCTGGCCAGGCCCGGCGCCGAGCGGGCGATGACGGTGACCTCGTGCCCGCGGGCGGTGGCGCTGCTGGCGATCCGGTACGTGCCCGAGTGGAACTCGGCCGTGGTCGGGGTCACGATCGTCAGCCGCTGGGGCTGGACGGCGCTCGCCCCGCCCGCCTGGTCGGCGGTCAAGCCGGCAGCCCCGCTTCGAGCCGCTCGAGGATCCGGGCGGCAGCACCGGCCGGCTCGAGCCGGAGCGACGCGGCCCGCCGCCTCGCGTCGGACGGCGCCGTCGATTCGGGCGCGAGGCTGGCCAGCGCCTCGACGGCGCGCTCCCGGTCGAGCCCGACGACGACCATCCGGCCGGCCGAGTCGGCGACCGCCTCGACCCATTCAGTCGTGGTCCGCAGGACCAGGCAGGGCACGCCGAGCCAGGCCGCCTCGCGCTGGACGCCGCCCGAATCGGTCAGGACGGCGGCCGCGTGGAGCTGCAGGGCGAGCGTCGTCCGATAGCCCTGCGGCTCGATCACCCGGATCGCCGGGCCGAGCCGGATCCCCGCCGCGTCGAGCGCGGCGCGCGTGCCGGGATGGAGCGCCAGGACGACCGGCCGCTCGCTCGCTGGCGACGGCGGCCAGGAGATCGGCCCAGGCGCGCATCGCCGCCGGCTGCCGGTTCTCGGCGCGATGGACCGTGGCGAAGAGGTAGCCGCCCGGGCTGGAGGCGGAGGCCAGGCGTCTGGTCCGCCAGGCGGGCTTCGATCGCGCGCCAGGACCGCTGGGTCGCGGACCTCGGCGCTGACCCGCGCGGCGAGGTCCTGCATCAGGTCGCCGACCAGGACGACGCCCCGGGTGATCCCCTCGGCGGCGAGGTTGTCGACCGCCGTCGGGGTCGGCGCGAAGACCCAGCGTCGACAGGTGGTCGGCGATCACCCGGTTGACCTCCTCGGGCATCCGCCGGTCGAAGCTGCGCAGGCCGGCCTCGACGTGGGCCACCGGGAAGCCGCAGCTGGGCGGCGGCGATCGCGCCGGCCAGGGTCGAGTTCGTGTCGCCGTAGACGATCACGACGTCCGGCCGCTCGGCGGCCAGGATCGGCTCGAGCGCGGCCAGCATCGCGGCCGTCTGCTCGGTCGCGCTGCCGCCGCCGACCCCGAGCGGGTGGTCCGGCGGGACGCAGGCCGAGCTCGTCGACGAACGCTCCGGCCAGGGCCTCGTCGTAGTGCTGGCCGGTGTCGATGAAGAGCTCGTCGTGCCGGGCGCGCAGGAGCGGCTGGAGGACCGCCGCCTTGATCAGCTGGGGTCGCGTCCCGACGACGCTGGCGATCCGCATCAGCGGACGGCAGCCTCCGCCGGCCGGCGTGCGGCGGCAGGAACTCCGACGCCGTGGTAGGCGATCCGGTCGGGCAGGGCCAGGTCGCGCAGGCTGTTGCGGCCGTCGAACAGGACCTCGGCGGCCGGGAACAGGTCGAAGTCGAGCGTCCGGAAGAGCGGATCGGCGGTCTGGGTGATGATCGCCCGGGCGTCGCTGGGCGTGCCCCAGTGGTACGGGCGTCGCGGCGCTGCGGGCGATCTCGGCCTCGGACAGGAGCGGGTCGTAGGCCGACACGATCGCGCCGTGGAACGCGAGCCGCTCGATGAGCGGCAGGGCCCGCGAGTAGGCCAGCTCCTTGACCCCGTCGCGGTAGGTCAGGCCGAGGACCAGGACCGGCACGCCCTCGAGGCCGCCGAGCGCCTTCTGGATCGTCCGGATCGCCAGGCCGACCTGGCCGTCGTTGACCCGCCGGCTGAGCTCGACCAGCTCCATCTCGGGCGCCCGGCTGAGCAGGAAGTGGGGATAGACCGGGATGCAGTGGCCGCCGACCCCGAGGCCCGGCTGGTGGATGTGGCTGTAGGGCTGGCTGTTGGCCGCCGCGATCACCTCCTGGATGTCGACGCCGACCCGGTCGGCATAGCGGGCGAACTCGTTGGCCAGGGCGATGTTCACGTCGCGGTAGGTGGTGTCGGCCAGCTTGCTGAACTCGGCGGCCTCGGCCGAGCTCATCAGGACGACCTCGGCGTCGAGGACCGAGCCGTAGAAGGCCGCCGCCCGGGCGCCCGATTCGGGGCCGAGCCCGCCGACGAGCTTGGGATAGGTCGCCAGGTTGCGGAGCGCCGCCCCGCTGTACAGCCGCTCGGGCGAGAAGGCGACGAAGAAGTCCTCGCTCGGCGCGCAGCCCGCTGACGGCCGCCAGGCGCGGGCGCGAACCGCCCGCGCGTGTCGCCGACCGGCAGGGTCGTCTCGAAGATGATCGTCGAGCCGGGGTGGACGCCGGGCGCGATCGCCTCGACCGCCGCGTCCATGTAGCGGTAGTCGGGCTGCTGCTCGTCGTTGAGCATGACCGGCACGATCAGGACGACGACGTCGGCGGCTGGCCGCCGCGGCGGCCCCGTCGAGCGGTCGCCCGCAGGCGGCCGGCGGCGTGGGCCGCGGCGACGCCCTCGGTCAGGCCGGGCTCCTCGGTCACGTGGTTGAGGCCGGCGTTGATCGAGTCGACGACCGAGGCCTGGACGTCGACCGCGGTCACGTCCCAGCCGTGGCCGGCGAACTGGACGGCGAGCGGCAGGCCCATCTTGCCGGCGCCGACGACCGTCACCCGCCCGACCGTGCCCGGGTCGCCCGGTCCACGGCGAGACGGTCCGCGGCTCGGGATGCTGGCAGGCGCGGGTCGGCAGCTCGATCGAGCCGCCGAGCAGGCTCGGGGCGGCCGCTGTGGGCCGGCTGGTGATGGTCATGCGACGGTTAGCCTCGCGGAGAAATCGGACAGGTCGATGGGATGGCCGCCGGCGGCGGCCTGCGAGCAGGGACGTGGCGATCGCGACGGCCCACAGGCCGTCCTCGACGTCGACGATCGGCCGGCCGCCGTCGCGGACGACGCGCAGGAACGCATCGAGCTCGGCGGCCAGCGGCTCGGCGTTGGCGACCGGCAGCTCGGCCACGTCGCCGGCGAACGTCGGGGCGTAGCCGGCGATCAGCTGCGGGACTACCGGCGACCGCCCGGGTGAAGGTCAGCCGCTGGGTCAGGTAGTCGAGCTCGAACATGCCTTCCTCGCCGACCACCGTCAGCTGGCGCCGCTTGGCCGGCGTGAGCCAGTTGACGTCGAGCATGCCGGTCGCCCCGG
Organism: uncultured Chloroflexia bacterium; assembly: GCA_963735455.1. Lineage (GTDB taxonomy): Bacteria > Chloroflexota > Limnocylindria > Limnocylindrales > CSP1-4 > Palsa-1033. Next base: position 375,068 of record CAVTKZ010000003.1, on the reverse strand, counting down.
ACGGGAAGCGGAGCAGCCCGAAGAGGAGGTCCTCGTGGCTGGCATGGATCCGCTGGGCCAGCTCGGCGTAGACCCGGTTCGGCCGCTCGCCGGCGACCCACGACAGGATGTCGGCGTCATGGGTGGCCAGGTCGATCGTCACCCCGACGTCGCGGATCCGGGCCGGGAACGGGCCGGCCCGCCGGCTGGCGATCGCGTAGATCGTGCTCAGCCAGCCTTCGCCGAGGAGCCGGCCGAGCTCGAGCACGGCCGGGTTGAAGCGCTCGACGTGGCCGACCTGGACGGGGACCCCCCGGCGCCGGGCGGCGGCCAGGATCTCGAGGCCCTCGTCGACGCTGGCGGCCAGTGGCTTCTCGATCAGGACGGCCAGCCCGCGCTCGATCGCGGCCAGGGCCAGGCGGCAGGTGGCTGGTCGTCGGGCGCGGCCAGGACGACCGCGTCGAGGTCGGCCTCGGCGATCATCGCCAGCGGCTCGGAGAAGCCCCGGGCGTCCGGCCCGTGGCCGCTGCTCGTCGCCGCGGCCAGGACCTCGGGCACCGGATCGGCGACGGCGACCAGCCGGCAGCCGGGCCGGTCGCGGAGGACGCGGAGGTGGTTGCGGCCCATCGAGCCCAGCCCGGCCAGGCCGACCCGGAGCTCGCGCCGGAGCCGGCAGGACGCCAGGGGTCGGTCATCAGGCGACGGTCTCGACGCGGGCTCCGGCGTGGCGGCCGACGGCAGCCTGGACGGCGGCGATCACGGTCGCCTGCTCGGCGTCGGTCAGGCCGGGGAACATCGGCAGGGCCAGGGTCCGGGCCGCCGCCGCGTCGGTCAGCGGCAGGTCGGCGTGCAGGCCGCGCTCCATGATGTACGGCTGGCGATGGACCGGGATCGGGTAGTAGATGTCGGCCCCGACGCCCGCCTCGCGCAGGTCGGCGACGATCGCATCGCGCTCGGGGCCAACGTCCAGGGTGTACTGGTGGAAGACGTGGGTCCGGCCGTCGGGGGTGACCGGCGTCCGGACCGGCAGGCCGGCGAAGGCCTGGTCGTAGGCCGCCGCGATCTCCCGCCGGCGGTCCGTGTTGCGGTCGAGCTTGGCCAGCTGGACCAGGCCGATCGCCGCGTTCAGGTCGGTCATCCGGTAGTTGTAGCCGAGCATCTCGAACTGGTAGCGGGCGCGCATCCCCTGGTTGCGATAGAGCCGCAGCCAGTCCGCCAGCCGGTCGTCGTTGGTGGTGACGAAGCCGCCCTCGCCGGTGGTCAGGTTCTTGGTCGCGTACAGGCTGAACGCGCTCGGACCGAAGCTGCCGGCCTTGCGCCCCCGGAACGTCGCGCCGTGGGCCTGGCAGGCGTCCTCGACCACGACCAGTCCGTGGCGGTCGGCGAGGGCCTGGATCATGTCCATGTCGGCCACCAGGCCGAACAGGTGGACCGGCACGATCGCCCGCGTCCGGGGCGTGATCGCGGCCTCGATCCGGGCGGCGTCGATCAGGTAGGTGTCCGGCTCGATGTCGACGAAGACGGGCATCGCGCCGGTCGACAGGATCGCGTTGGCCGTCGCGGCGAAGGTGTGCGAGACGGTGATCACCTCGTCGCCGGGCAGCAGGCCGATCCCGGTGAAGATGGCCATCAGGGCCAGCGTGCCGTTGCTCGTGGCGATGGCGTGCTTGACCCCGCAGTACTCGGCCCAGCGCGCCTCGAGCTCGGCCACCCGCTTGCCCTGGGCGAGCATCCCCGAGCGCAGGACCTCGCTGACCGCGGCAACCTCTTCCTCACCGATATCGGGGCGGGCGATCGGGATCATGCTCGGGCTCCTTGGTGCAGGCCGACCCGCTCGATCAGGGTGTCGGCTTCGGGGTTGTAGCGGTAATGACGTCCGCAGACGGGGCAGGACAGGGCCGGGTCGGCCGAGTAGGCCGCCGGCTCGGCCGGTGCCTTGCGGCCCTCCGAATCGAGCAGGCGCGCCCCGCAGGCGCAGACCCAGCCGATCCGATGGGCCGGGCTGCCGGCCATCAGTGCGTAATCAGCCACGTCGCGGGTGACGATCCCACCCGCCCCGATCGTCGCGAATCGGCCAATGGTCACCCCGGCCACGACCACCGCGCCGGCGCCGATCGAGCAGCCGCTCCGGAGCAGGATCGGCGAGACGGTCCAGTCCTCGGCCCGGGCCAGCTCGCCCGTCGCGGTGATCGCCCGCGGGTAGCGGTCGTTGGTCAGGATCGCGTTGGGGCCGATGAAGACACCGTCCTCGATCGTCACCCCGTGGTAGATCAGGGCCAGGTTCTGGACCTTGACCCGGTTGCCCAGGACGACGCCCTCGTCGATGAACGCGTCACGGCCGATCACGCATTCCGAGCCGATCCGGGCACCGGTCCGGATCTGGGCGCGATGCCAGATGCTCGTTCCGGCGCCCGACCTCGACGTCGGCTTCCAGGTCGGCCGATGGGTGCACGCGGGCTGACGGATCGATCACGGTTGGTGCGGGACTCCTGCTCGGGGCCGGTGCCGGGACGGTGCCTGCCGGACCGACCGGTCAACCGCCGGCCAAGTATACCGGAGGGCAATTCGAGCTCAGCGCCGGCGGCCTCGGAAGATCGCCATGACGACGCCCGCGGCGGCCCCGAAGGCCAGCGCCCCGCGCCAGTCGACGAGCGTCCGAACGTCGCCTTCGACATGGGCCGCCAGGACCATGCCGGCACCCGAGTTGGGGCCGAAATGGACCCGGTTGGCGATCAGGGTCCGGACGCCGGCCTGCTCGAAGCGGGCATCCCGGGCGATCACCGCGCCGACGAAGCCCTGGTGGACGTCGAGGTCGTTGGTCAGCGCCGCGCCGACCCCACCCAGCTCGACCGACAGCCGTTCGGACCGGAGGGCGCCGACGCCACCCTGGGTGACGGCCACGTCGGTCGCGGTCAGGGCCCCGATGCCGCCCTGCTGGATCGTCAGCGACCCGTCGCCGGTGGTGTACGAATCTCGCACGACGGGCACGGCCACCGGACGGCGCTGGCCGGCGCTCGAGGTCGCCGCGCTCGGGCTGGGCCCGCCCGCGGCCTTGGCCGGGACGGCCCTTGCCACTGGCTTGGCGGCCGGCTTGGCGGCTGGCCTGGCGACGGCCTTGACGGCGGGCTTGGCGCTCGGCTTCGGGCCAGCATCGGCGCTGGGCCTGGCCGGCGCGTCGGCCTCGGTGCTGCTCGCTGGCGTGGCGGCCCGTTCGGGACGCGCCTCGATCTGGTCGGTCATGGGTTCTCTCTCCGGGCGTGTCCGCCAAGCCTACCCGCCTTTGCCCCACTTCGGGCCCGGACCGCCCGCGGCTGGTGCCTGCGGGCAACTTCGGGTCGGGCGCGGGGCCGCGATTCGGGACATCGGCTATTCTCCGGCGCGTGATCGGACGGCTGCGCCAGGACTGGCTCGTCGGACTGGCGACCGCCGCAGCGGTCCTGCTGGTTGGCTGTTCGCCGACGACCCCGACCCCGAGCTCGAGCAGCGTCGCCGCGGCCAGCCCGTCGCCCTCGCCGTCCAGCGCTCCCAGCCCGACGCCCGTGGCCAGCCCGTCGCCGTCGCCCAGCCCCAGCCCGAGCCCCAGCCCGGTGCTCGTGCCGTCGGCCCTGACCGGCGCAGCTGGTCAGCCCGGCCCAGGCCGCCCTCCACCCGATCGCCGTGATGATCGACGACCTGAGCCCGGCCCGGCCGCAGTCGGGGCTGAGCTCGGCCTCGATCGTCTTCCAGGCCCCGGCCGAGGGCGGCATCCCGCGCTACATGGCGATCTTCGCCGACTCCGTCCCGACCGATGTCGGGCCCGTCCGCAGCGCCCGCTACTACTTCATCGCCTGGGCCTCCGAGTACAAGGCGATGTACGTCCACGCCGGCGGCTCCCCGCAGGCCCTCTCGACGCTCCTGGCCCAGGGCAGCGGCCAGCTGGTCTACAACGCCGACGAGTTCCGCTATGGCCCCTCCTTCCGTCGGATCAGCACTCGAGCGGCGCCGCACAACCTGTACACGACCGGCAGCCAGCTCCGCCACCTGGCCGGCCTCCTCCACGCGACGGCCGCGCCCAAGCCGATCTGGACGTTCAACCCGCCGAGCACCCTCAGCGTCCGGCCGGTGGGCGGCACGATCACCTTTGCCTACCCCCATAACACGATCAAGTACAGCTACGACCGAACAACCAACACCTATCTGCGCACGGTCAGCGTCGAAGGTGCCCAGCACGACGCGGCGAACAAGGTCCGGATCGCGCCGACGAACGTGATCGTCATGTGGATGAAGTTCGGGCCGCTCAACGACGGCGAGGCGTACAAGCACCGCCTCGAGGCGACCGTCGATCGGCAGCGGCCCGGCCTGGATCGCCACGAACGGGCACACGATCAAGGGCACCTGGCGCAAGAAGTCGACGAGCGGACCGACCCTGTTCTACGACGCCAAGGGCCACCTGGTCAGCCTGACCGTCGGCCAGACCTTCGTGAACGTCCTGACCTGGGGCACACCGGTGACGCTACAAGGACGGAACCCACGCCCCGCCCCGCGACGGCGGGCCGTAGCCCGGGGCAATCGCGGCAGCGCGGCTCAGATTCCGGTCACCTCGTCCTCCGGCGCCCGCCGGGCGCCGACGTCGGTGTACACGACCCGGGTGGCCCGGGCGACATCGGCCCAGGTCCGCCGATTGGGACCGGAGCGGGTCAGCGCCTCGGCCTGCAACCGGCCCCACAGGCCGTCATCGACCCAGGCCGCCGAGATGGCGGCCGCCAGCCGATCCGGGTCGCGCGGCTCGACGAGGATCCCGGCCCGCGCCGACGATCTCGGGCAACGCCCCGACGGCGCTGGCGATCACCGGCGTCCCGGCGGCCAGGGCCTCGATCGCGGGCAGCCCGGCGGCTTCGCTGATCGACGGCAGGATCGCCGCGCGGGCCCCGGCCACCAGCCCGGCGACCCGCTCGTCGGCCAGGGCCGGAGCGTAGGCGATCAGGTCGCCAGCACCCTGTCGGGCGGCGACCCGGGCGAGGGACGCCCGGTCATCGGGCGAGGCCCCGATCAGGAGCACCCGGGGTGGCCAGGACGTGGCCGGACCCAGTCCGGCCGGGCGGCCCGAGCCGGCCAGCCGGCTGAGCGCCCCGATCAGCGAGCCGAGGTCCTGGCGGGCGTCGTAGCGACCGGAGTAGACCAGGTAGCCGCCGGCCAGGCCGAGCCGCTCCCGGTCGGAGCGCGGATCGGTGCTGCCATCCGGCGAGCCGGCCCGCCGGCTTGAGGATCGGCCGCCGTGGCGGTCGCCGGCGGGCTGGAAAGCGGTGCGGGCAGCCAGGGGCACGACGACGATCCGTTCCGGCCGGACGCGGAGCAGGCTGAGGACCGCCCGGGCGGTCGCCTCGCTGCCCACGATCACCGCCGCCGCGTCGCGCAGGATCCGGCCGCGCAGGCGCTGGCCGAAGGCCGCCGCCGGGCTGCGCTGGTAGACCGCGGGCAGCTCCCACGGCGCCAGGTCGAGGAGGGTCACCACGACGGGCAGCCGCGAGCCGATCGGGATCGCCCCGGCCGCCGTGTGGAAGACGGCCCCCGCCGCGCCGCCCTGCTCGGCCCACCAGGCCGAGCCGATCGACGCCCCGCGGAGCAGGAACGGATCGACCGTCAGGGCGCCCGAGCGGAGGAGCTGGCTGGGTGGCATCCGGCGCCGGGCGGCAACCTCCAGGTTGGCGAACGACTCGGTCGGATCGGGCCGGCTCAGCCCGACCAGGAAGGCGAACGACTCACCCTCGAGCGGCTCGGCGTCGTAGGCCGCCAGGAGCTCGCCGAGGTACAGGGCGGTGGTCGGCGCCCGACCCGGGTCCTCGAGCGGCCGGGTGTCCATGACCACCCGCAGCCCGAGTGGCTCCGGGCCGGCGCCCGGCGGCGAACCCGCCGTCACGCCTGCCGGGGCTGGCGCTCCGGGCCCCGCCCGCGGAGCTCGTCCCAGCGCAGCTGCAGGACGACGATCAGGGCCTCGCCGATGATCCGCCGGGACATCTTGGACTGGCCGACCCGTCGATCATGGAAGGTGATCGGGACCTCGCTGATCCGGGCGCCCAGGCGGCTGGCCAGGAAGGTGGTCTCGATCTGGAAGACGTAGCCGCCGGCGTGGATCCCGTCGAACGGAATCGAGCCCAGGGTCGCGCCACGCCAGGCCTTGAAACCACCGGTCAGGTCGTGGGGCGCCAGGCGCAGGACTGTCCGGGCAAACAGGCTGCCGCCACGCGAGATCACCCGCCGGGCAGGCCCCCAGTCGACGACTCCGCCGCCGGCCACGTAGCGCGAGCCGATCACCAGGTCGGCAGCGTCGGCAGTGATCGGGGCGACCAGTCCGGCCAAGCTGGCCGGATCGTGCGACCAGTCGGCGTCCATCTGGACGACGATCTCGGCGCCGCCGGCGAGGGCCAGCCCGAAGCCGTCGAGGTACGCCCGGCCGAGGCCCTGCTTGGCCTTCCGGTGGCGGACCCTGATCCGCTCGTCGGCGGCGGCCAGGCCGTCGGCCAGCTGACCGGTCCCGTCGGGCGACCCGTCATCGACCACCAGGAGGGTGGCCGCCGGCAGCGCTTCGAGGACGGCGGCGGCGATCCCCGGCAGGTTCTCGGCCTCGTTGTAGGTCGGCATGACGACCCACACCCCGGGCCGGAGATCAGACACCATGCCGCCAGTGTAGGGCGCTGGACGCACCCGCCGCGATCAGCGCGGCCGGGGTCCGGGCGTGCGCAGCAGGACCGAGCCGGCCAGGGTCCGCGTGCCGCCGGCCTGGGACAGGGTCACGTGGCCGTAGGGCGACGAGATCGGAATGCCGACCACGGATGGCGTGAGCAGGTTCATGTCGCCGCTGATCGCCCGGTTGAAGTGCTCGTTGCCGGTCGCGTGCGGGTTCGTGTCGAGCTGGACGCTCGCCCAGGTGTTGCGGACCGAGGTCCAGGACTGGACGTTGTGGTTGAAGTTGGGGGCGCCCTGCCACAGGGCGTTGATCGTCTCGTTCACGGTGAACAGGCCCTGGACATACCAGCCGGCCAGGTTCGAGTACGGCTCGGAGATCACCGCCCGGGCGCCCGGTCTGGAGCCAGCCGGCGCCCATGTTGTCGACGCGCTGCTCGGCCACGGTCAGGGTCGGGGCGGGGTTCTGGGCCTCCGAGTTGCCGGCCGAGTAGCACAGGTGGCCAAGGATCACCACGGCGTTGGGGGCCAGCTTGATGTACTTCTCGAGGTCGTTCGCGCCGTAGTACTTGACGTTCGAGTTGCCCGCGTTCGAGGCGCGCATTCAGGCCGAGGCCGTCCTTGGTGTCCTCCTGGAACGGGGTGTACGGGCTGGGCCAGCCGTTGCCGTGGCCGAAGTAGACGACGATCGACGCGCCCTGGAGAGCGGGCTCGACCGCGGCCCAGGTGGCGTACGGCGAGAAGATCGTGATCACGTTCGAGCTGTACTGGCGGGCCACCGCGGCGGTGCTCGTGGCATCGGAGATGTACGAGGCGGTGCTGCCCTCGACCGGCCCCACGATGATCACGACCTTGGCGTTCGACAGGGTCGCGGCCGAGGCGGCCGGGACGAACGCGGCCAGGCCGATCACGCAGGCCAGGGACAGGGCGCCGAGAAGTCTTGCGCAACGGGAGTCTCCGAGCTTCCGCGGTCCGCTCGCTGGCATCGCCGACGACCCGGACCCGAGGGCAATCCCCAGACTCCCGGAGGGGGTTGCCCGACTCAATGCCGACATGGTCCCGGGGCCGGATGACCCCAACGTCCGAGCGGCCGGTCGGTGCGGCGCGGTCGGAGGCCCTGTGGTGTTGTTGATGGTAGTCGGCCCGGTGCGCCATGCACCGCCGCCGATTCCGATGGCGTGGCGCTCCACGCACCGGGATCTACGAGCGGAGGCGCTCGACCAGTGCCGCGAGGGTCGGGTTGTGCTGGTCCCGCTCGGACAGGATCGGCCGGCCATCCGTCGGTCGGGCAGGCCGGCCAGGCCACGCCGACGGCCGGGTCATCCCAGGCGAAGCCGAGCTCGTCCGAGCCGTCGTATTCGTTGGTGACCAGGTAGATCAGCTCGAGCGGCTCGAGGGCCAGGAAGCCGTGGGCCACGCCGATCGGAATCGTGACCGTGCCGTCGGCGGCCAGCTCGCGCGTCTCGACCACGGCCGGACCCCGGCCGTCGAGCACCGGCCGGACGTCGACCAGGGCGACCAGCGCCCGGCCGCTGGCCACGATCCACTGGTCGAGCTGGCGGCGGTGGTAGTGCAGGCCGCGCAGGACGCCGGCGGCCGAGGTGGACAGGTTGGCCTGCACGAAACGGGCGTCAGGTGCGCCGGTCCAGCGCGGGTCGAGGTCGAAGCCGGCCGACGCCCGCCACAGCTCGCGGAACGAGCCGCGGGCGTCGCCATGGCGGGCGATCGACGACCAGCGCACGCCCGGCAGGCTCGATGGAGCGGCCTCCGGTTCGTGGCTCATCGGGGCGTGCTCGGGACGGCCGCTCGTCCAGCGAGCTGGCGGCGCAGGGTGGGCAGGTAGTCGGCCAGCGCCGCGTTCCACTGGCGCAGCGGCTCGAGCGTGGCCGGCGACTCGCCGGCCTCGAGGACGGCCCACGCCGGCGCGCTCGAGGCGCGCTGCCAGGTCGAGGCCGGGCACCTCGTCGATCGCCACCTCGATCGCCAGGCCGGCGAGGACCGCCCGCGCCCAGCCGGCCCGGCTGATCGCGCCGGCGTTCACGACGTGGTGGATCCCGGCCAGGCGTGCGCCCGAACCGATCAGCTCGACGATCGCCTCGGCCAGGTCCAGGGTGAAGGTCGGCGAGCCGGTCTCGTCGCCAACCACCCGGAGCGCCTCGCCGGCAGTCCGCGCGCGTTCGGCGGCGTGGGCGATCTTCTCGGGGAAATCGTTGCCCGGCGGCCCGTACAGCCAGGCCGTTCGGATGATCGCCAGTGACGGGCCCGTGGCCGGAACTCCGGGCCCGGCCGGCGGCTGCCGGGCATCCCCGACCGACCAGCCGTAGGCGCGAGCCGCCGCCAGCTCGCCGGCCAGCTTGCTCGCCCCGTAGGCGTTGATCGGGTTGGGTTGATCGCCCGGGCGATAGCCGCGGCCATCGGTCCGCCGGCCGTCGAAGACCTCGTTGGTCGAGATGAGGATCAGGTCGATCCCCGCTCGCCGCGGCCTCGGCGGCCAGGGCGCCGACTGCCTCGCCGTTGCGCCGCAGGGCGAGATCGGGGTCCCGGGCGCAGCCGTCGACGTCAGTCCAGGCCGCGCTGTGGACGATCAGCTCGGGCCGATCGCGGGCGATCAGCCGGCCAGGGGCCGCCGGGTCATCGAGGTCGTACTCGGGCCGCCGCCAGGCGAGCGGTCCCGAGAGCCCGGTGAACGGCGCATCGGCGAGGGCCGCCAGGAGCGCCCGGCCCAGCCGTCCGCCGCTGCCGGTGACCGCGACCCGCACGTCAGCTCGCCGGACGCCCAGGTTCGGCGCCCGCCGGCTCGGAGCCGGCCAGGCGGCGGCCGTACTGGCGCTCGTAGTAGGCGTCCCAGTCGCCGCGCCTTGATCGCCCGCCACCAGCCTTCGTTGGCCCGGAACCAGTCGACGGTCCGGCGCAGCCCATCGCCGAACTCGACCTGGTTGCGCCAGCCCAGGGCGGCCAGCTTCGAGCCGTCGAGGGCGTAGCGCCGGTCGTGGCCGGGCCGGTCCTCGACCGTGCGCACCAGCGACCAGGGCTTGCCCAGGGCCTCGAGCAGCAGCCGGACGACCTCCCGGTTGGTCAGCTCGGCGGAGCCCGGGATGTTGTACGTCTCGCCGCTGGCGCCGCGCCGGAGGACCGTCTCGATCGCCCCGGCGTGGTCGGTCACGTACAGCCAGTCGCGCTGCTGGAGGCCGTCGCCGTAGAGCGGCAGCGGACGATCCTCGAGGGCGTTGGTGATGAACAGGGGGATCAGCTTCTCGGGGTGGTGATACGGCCCGTAGGTGTTCGAGCCGCGGGTCACGACGGCGTCGACGCCGTGGGTGACGACATAGCTCCGGACGAGCAGCTCGCCGGAGGCCTTGGCGGCGGCGTACGGCGAGCGCGGCTCGAGCGCGTCGGACTCGACCGAACGGCCCGTCTCGACCGAGCCGTAGACCTCGTCGGTGCTGACCTGCAGGTAGCGCGGCGCGGGCCGCGGATCGCCACTCGCCGTGCGCCGCTCGCCGGCCGCCAGGGCCGCCGACTGGGCCCGGCAGGCGTCGAGCAGGACGTGGACGCCGATCACGCCGGTCCGCAGGAACGCCTCGGGATCGAGGATCGAGCGGTCGACGTGCGACTCGGCGGCGAAGTTGACGACCGCGTCGACCTCCGCGACGAGCGGCCCGACCGTCGCCGGGTCGGCGATGTCGCCGCGCACGAAGCGCAGCCGGGCGGCCTGCCCCGGCTCGCTCCAGGACGGGCTGCAGGTTGGCCTCGTTGCCGGCGTAGGTCAGCGTGTCCAGGACGGTGATCCGGGTGCCGTCGTCGCGGGCCAGGACCTGGCGCACGAACGACGATCCGATGAAGCCTGCGCCGCCGGTCACGAGCAGGTGCGGGCCGGGCCCGAGTCGTTCCTCGCCGGAGGCCATCGGGCGCCTAGCGGCCCGGCCGCTGGGGGGCGGGCCCGAGGCGGCCGGCGGCGTCGTCCTCGGCGGCAATCGCCGCGGCGCGCATCAGCGAGGGAACCGTCCCGGCATCGGCCCAGTGGCCGTCGTAGACCTGGGTGTACAGGCCGCCCTCGGGGATGTAATGGTTGAGGACGTCGGTGATCTCGAACTCGCCCCGGCCGGACGGCGCCAGCTGGTCGATCACGTCGAACGCGCCCGCCCGCAGGAAGTAGACGCCGATCGGGATCAGGTCGCTCTTGGGCACGGCCGGCTTCTCCTCGAACCCGACGCACCTCGCCGTCCGGGCCGAGCTCGGCCACGCCGAAGCGCTCCGGATCGGGCACCCGGTAGAGGAGCGTCCCGGCGCCGTAGGCGCCGGCCTCGAACTCGGCGGCGACCGGCGGCCAGCGGCTCGCCCAGCAGGATGTTGTCGCCCAGGACGCAGCAGAACGCCTCGTCGCCGACGAAGTCGCGGGCCAGGCCGATGGCGTGGGCGATGCCCAGCGCCCCGTGCTGGTAGCGGTAGGTCAGGTCGAGCCCGAAGTGGGAGCCGTCGGCCAGCAGCTCGACGACGTCGCCGACGCTCTTGCCGCCGACGATCACCATCACCTCGCGGATGCCCATCCCGGCCAGGGTCGCGATCGGGTAGTAGATCATCGGCCGGTCGTAGATCGGCAGGAGGTGCTTGTTGGTCACGATCGTGAGCGGGAAGAGCCGGGTCGCCGTGCCGCCGGCGAGGACGATGCCCTTCATCGCCGGCCCGTCATCGCGCACCTGTCATGGAGCGACAGCCTAGCCGTCACGGGGCCCGCGCGGGCGACGGGCTTGCAGTCACGCAGGGCTGCTCGCCGACCGGCAGGGTGCCCGAGCCGGTCGGGCAGGGCACGGCCTGCTGGTCGACCGGCGGCAGGCCGCCCTTGTAGCTGGTGATCACCAGCACGTACTCGAGCTTGTCGAGGTTGACCGCCGGCTCGATGAAGGCGGTCTGGACCACGGCGTTCGCGTCGCGCTGGTCGTCGACGACGGTCCCGATCAGGAGGCCCTTGGGGAACGGCGAGCGGACGCCGTTGCCCAGGTCGATGCCGGCCGTCACGACCTGGTCGTTGATCTGGACCCGCTCGGTCGAATCGATGTTCTCCATGACCAGCACCCCGCCCAGCTGGCCGATCACCGAGCCGGTCGCCTGGTTGGTGCCCAGCTGGCCGATCACCGTCGAGGTCGTGTCGTTGATCAGCAGGACGCTGGCCGTGTCGCCGGTCACGTCGGTCACCCGGCCGGCCAGCGCCCCACCGTCGGCCACGACCACGTCGCCGATCGCGATTCCTCGATCCGTCCCGACGTCGATCGTGACCACCCGCCGGAACTCGGAGGTCTCCCGGCCGATCACGCTGGCCGCGATCGACTGGAAGCCCAGGCCCGACTGGACCTGGAGCAGGCCGGTCAGGATCTGGTTCTCGCGCTCGAGCTCCTGGGCCCGGGCGTTCTCGGCCCGCAGGATGGCGTTCTCGGCGGTGAGCTCGTCGTTCGTCCGGTGGAGGGTGTCGATCTCGCCGATCGTGGCGACCAGTGAGCCGATCCCCCGGGCGACCGAATCGACGCCGGCCTGGACCGGCTTGAAGGCGAAGGCGACCCCCTTCTGGAGCTCCTGGACGGGCGGGCTGGAGGAGAAGACCATCAGCACCAGGCAGGTGACCAGGAGCACGACGTAGGTGATCGAGCGCCGTCGCGTCCGACGGTCGTTGAGCAAGGCGGTCATCGCGGGCGACCCAGCCGGCTGCCGTCAGCGCGGGGCGCGGGCGTACGTGTCGGCGACGAGCACACGCTGCATCGCCGGGTTCGTGGCCAGCTCCTCGAGGACGACCCCGGTCCCGCGCGCCACGCAGGTCAGCGGGTCGTCGGCGATGTGGACCGGCATCTGGGTCGCCTCCGCGATCCGCTGGTCGAGGCCGGCCAGCAGGGCGCCGCCGCCGGCCAGGACGATGCCCTGGTCCATGATGTCGGCGACCAGCTCGGGCGGCGTCTCCTCGATCGTGTCCTTGATCGTGTCGACGATCTGCTGGACCGACGGCTCGATCGCCTCGCGGATCTGGTCGGCGCCGACCTCGACGCTGCGCGGCAGGCCGGTCAGCAGGTCGCGGCCGCGCAGGACCACCCGCTGGGCGTCCCACTCGCCGGGATAGGCCGAGGCGATCGCGATCTTGATATCCTCGGCCGTCCGCTCGCCCAGGAACAGGTTGTACTCGCGCCGGGCGAACGTGACGATGTCCTGGTCCATCTCGTCGCCGCCGATCCGGATGCTCCGGGCGATCACGATCCCGCCCAGGCTGATCACGGCGACCTCGGTCGTGCCGCCCCCGATGTCGACGATCAGGCTGCCCGACGGCTCGCTGACCGGCAGGCCGGCCCCGATCGCGGCAGCCATCGGCTCCTCGATCAGGCGCGCCCAGCGGGCGCCGGCGTTGAGGGCGGCGTCGCGGACGGCCCGCTTCTCGACCTCGGTGACCCCCGACGGGACGCCCAGGAGCATCCGCGGCCGGGGGATCAGGCCGACCCGGTCGTGAACCCGGTTCACGAAGTACTTGATCATCTGCTCGGTCACGTCGAAGTCGCTGATCACCCCGTCGCGCAGCGGGCCGAACGGCGATGATCGAGGCCGGCGTGCGGCCGACCATCCGCTTGGCCTCGGCCCCGATGGCCAGGACCTTCTTGGTCTTGGCCTCGATCGCCACGACGCTCGGCTCGCTGATCACGATCCCCCGGTTTCGAACGTGGACCAGCGTGTTGGCGGTCCCGAGGTCGATCCCGATATCGCGGGAGAAGAGGCCGAGGAGGCGGTCGAACATGGTGCCGGGCGGTTCCTTCGAGCGGGTCCTGGGGCGCCGGCGCGAGATGGGCGCGCGCCGCGGCGGATCGCGTGGGCTGCAGGCGGACGTGGAGTATACCCGGGCCGGCCCATCGGGCCTATCATCGCCAGCGATGGGATTCAGCGTCCTCGCTCGGCCCACGATCCGGAGCGGGACCGTGGCCGACCTGCTCGGGCCCGACGGGAACGCGATCGGCCTGTTGCGCTTCGGCCTGGCAGTCCTGGTGATCGTCCATCACAGCCGGGTGCTCGGCGGCTTCGGGCTCGATCCCGTCCTGCGCTTCGCCCGCGACCAGGCCGACCTGGGCGTATTTGCCGTGGCCGGCTTCTTCGTGATCAGCGGCTTCCTGGTGACCCGCAGCGCAGAGCGCTCGTCGTCCCTGCGCTATCTCTGGCACCGGGCCCTGCGGGTCCTGCCGGCTTCTGGGTCTGCCTGCTGGTCGTCGCGTTCGTGTTCGGGCCGATCTATTGGATCCATGACCACGGCGGGCTGGGCGGCTACGGCGCAGTGAGCGATGCCCCGCCGCTCGGCTTCGTTACCAACAACCTGCTGCTCCTGGTCAACCAGACCCGGATCGACAGCCTGTTGGCGAACAACCCCTATCCGACCGCCGTCAACGGCTCGCTGTGGACCCTGGCCTACGAGTTCTCGTGGTACCTGGTCGTTGCCTTGATCGCGGCCGTGGGCTGGCTCAATCGACGCTGGCTGATCGTGGGCCTGGTCGCCTTCAACGCGGCCTGCAGCCTGCTCGCGATCTACCCGCTGGGCGGAGTCCCGATCATCGGCTACGCCCTTACCTCGCGCTTCGCGCTGGCCTTCAGCCTGGGCATGTTCGCCTACCTGTGGCGCCGGCGGGTCCCGCTCGACGATCGGCTGGCCGTGATCGCGGGGGTCCTCTTCGTGCTCAGCCTGCACTTCCGGTTCTTCTCGGTCATCGGGATGACCGCCCTGGCCTATGGCGTCCTGTGGGCGGCCTGGCGACTGCCCTTCCGGCGGTTCGGAAGCCGGATCGACCTGTCCTACGGCGTCTACATCTACGCTTTCCCGGTCCAGCAGACGATCGCCTTGTTCGGTGGTCATGCCCTGGGCCAGCCACTGTTCCTGGCGGCCAGCCTGGCCGGCACGCTGCCCCTGGCCTATGCCAGCCAGGTCCTCGTCGAGCGCCCGGCGCTGCGCCTCAAGGATGCCGTGCTCGAGACGCGCCGGATTGTTCTCCGGCCGACCCTCGAAGGCCGCCCGCTGGCACTAGGCGCCGTCGGCGGGAGCGTCGACGAGCTCGATCCGAATCCGCTTGTTGATCCGGCCCTTGGATTCGTAGCCGGTCACCCGGATCCGGCCGACCTCCGTCGTGCTCGCGACGTGCGTCCCGCCGTCGGCCTGCAGGTCAAGGCCGACGATCTCGACCGTCCGGATCTCGGATATCCCGGCCGGCAATAGGTTGACCTTGGTCCGGATCAGGTCGGGGATCGCGAACGCCGCGTCGCGGGGCAGGACGTTGACCCGGATCTCACGCCCGCGGGCGAGCTCCTGGTTGACCGTCGCCTCGATCGCCCCGACCAGCTCGCCGTTCAGCCGCTCGAATTCGAAGTCCATCCGCCCGCTGCCCGGCTCCATGTTGCCGCCGGTGACCTGGGCGCCATAGTCGCGCCAGACCACGCCGCACAGCGCGTGCAGGGCGGTATGGGTCCGCATCAGCAGGTGGCGCCGGTCCCAGTCGAGGTCGACCTCCAGGCGATCGCCGGGACGCGGTGGCTGGGCGTCGCCCGGCTCCAGCTCGTGGACGATCTCGCCGGCCTCCCGGCGGGCTGCCCGGACCTGTCCAGCTCCGGCCGTCGGCGGCGCGCAGGAAGGCACCCCGGTCCGCGGGCTGGCCGCCGCCACCGGGATAGAAGACGGTCTGGTCGAGGACGACCAGGGCGCCCTCGGGGCCGGCCGCTCGACCGTGATGACCTGGGCCTCGATCCGCCGGGCGTAGCTGTCCCGGTAGCAGATCGCGTCGGTCATGGCCGGGGCCGAGCGGGTCGGGTTACTGGACGACGAGGGTGCCGGTCATGTTCGAATGGACCGAGCACACGAAGGTGTAGCTGCCGGCCGGCAGCGAGGGCACGTTGTAGACCGTCTGGGCCGGGCCCGGTGACGATCGCACCCTCGAAGACATCGCTCCCGCCCGAGTTCTTGATGTACACGTCGTGGGGGACACTGGCGTCCTTGTTCACGAAGAGCAGGGTGAACGGCTTGCCGGCCGGGGCCGTGACCGACGTCTGCTCGAAGGCGATGTTCGAGGCGCTGATCGTCACGTCGGCGGCCGGGCGCGCTGGGCGCCGCCGACCCGGCCGCCGGGGAGCTGCCGCCACTTGCCTCGGCGGACGGCACGGGCGTCGCGCTGGGCGGTGGCGCGAACGTCCAGCCGGCGGACGTGGACGAGACGCAGCCGGCCAGGGCCAGGCAGGCCAGCAGGGCGACGCTGGCGGTCAGGGCGGGTCGGGCGAGACGCATCTCGGGACTGGTCTTCCTTTCGTTCCGCCGAACGGCGCCGGCCCGGATGGGCGAGGCACCAGGCCGGCGCGGCGATGAGCAGGGTTGTCGCCCCAACTCTAGCGCTCGATCGGCCGGTCCGCCCCGAGCCACCGGCGCCGGCCGCCGATGGTGCCAGGCAGCAACTGACCCAAAAGTCCTAGTACCTTCGTCCGGCTTGGCGAATGGCTCTTTCGGCGGGTAACCTCCGGCTCCCATTCGCGACCGGCGCGCGAACGGACCCCAGGTCTCGCCGGCAAACGGAGTCCATCCGGATGATCGACCGCATCAAGACCCGCGTCTGGCTGCTCGGCGTGAGCGTGCTCCCGGTGCGTCCTCGCGGTCGTCGCACTTCATCCGGCAGGTCGCCGCTGGTAATCCATCGTTCGTCGCCGCGGACCGGTGCCCCGGTCCGCTGACGCTCCCGGCAGTGCAGCAGCAATTCCCTCCACCTCGCTGCTCGTCACGGCCACAGGCAAGAGATCCGGACGTCCTCCGTCCGGATCTCTTGCTGTTCCCGGGCTCGACGGCCGGCCTCTCGTACCATGACGGCCATGGTCACCCCCGCGCCGGCCCCGAATCGCTCGCCCGAGGAGCAGCTCCGCCAGCTCCGCTTCCTGCATCGGGTGGCTCGGCTGGCCACCACCGCCCGGACCTGGGACGAGCTCCTCGAGACGATCGTCGACGAGACCCGTGACGCGCTCAACGCCGACGTCAGCTCGCTCTACCTGCTTGACCGGGACGGCAGCCGGCTGACCCTGGCCGCGACGAACGGCCTCGATCGCTACCAGATCGGGCGTGCCCAGGTGCCCCTGGGCGAGGGCGTCACCGGCCGGGTGGCGGCCAGCCAGCAGGCGATGATCGTGGCCGACGTGAAGCACGACCCGAACTTCCTGTGGGTACGCGGGATCGACCAGAAGCGCTACGTCGCCTCGATGCTCTCGGTGCCCCTGTCCTGGCATGACCAGATCGTCGGGGTGCTCAACGTCCAGACCGAGGTCCAGCGCAACTTCGAGCCGGCCGATGCCGCCCACCTCGGGGCGATCGCCGACCTCCTGGCCGGGATCGTCCAGAAGGGGCGTGAACAGCGCGACGCGGAGGCCCAGGTCGTCGCCCTGCAGCGCCTCGACGAGGCGCGGACGGAGCTGATCGCCCTGGTCACCCACGAGCTGCGGACGCCGCTGGCCGTGGTCCGGGCGTATGCCGACCTGCTCGCCGACGACCCGCCCCTGGACGGCCGGCCGAGCCGCGACCCGGCCCGCCGGGCGCAGCGTGAAGCCTGGTACCAGGGCACCCTCGACCAGATCGACCGGCTGGACCGGCTCGTCGACTCGATCCTGGCCTCGATCCGGCCGAGCACCGAGAGCCCGGTCGAGCTCGTCCCGATCGATGTCGGGGCGATCCTCGAGGAGCTCGTCGCCGAGCTCAAGCCGCTCCTCCGCCAGCACCGCGTGGAGCAGAACGTCGAGGTCCGCCGCCACGCCCTGGCCGATCCACCCCGGCTGCGCCAGATCGTCGAGCACCTGATCGAGAACGCGGTGAAGTACGCCCCGCCGGACACCACGATCACGGTCGAGGTGACCCTGGTCGAGGGCGTCGTCCGGCTGGCGGTCAGCGATGAGGGCCCGGGCATCCCGGTCGAATGGCGCGAACGGATCTTCGAGCCCTACGCCCGGCGCGATACCCACACCGCCCGCGGCTCCGGGATCGGGCTGTATGCGGCCCGCCGGCTGGCGGAGGCGATGGGCGCCCGGCTATGGTGTGAGCCTGCTCCGAGCAGCGGCGCCCGCTTCGTCCTGGCCCTGCCCGCCGCTGTCGCTGTCTGAAGGAACCAGCCATGCCCAACGTGCGCCCGCTCCGGATCCTGGTCGTCGACGACGATCCCGCGATGGTCGGGGCGATCACGGCCCTGGTCGGCCAGGACGGCCACCAGGTGATCACCGCCTACGACGGCCTGACCGCCGTCCGCCGCTTCCGGGAAGAGTCGCCCGACCTGGTCCTGCTCGACCTGGCCATGCCCGGGCCGGACGGCTTCAGCGTGGCCGGCCAGATCCGGGCGGCCGGCAACGTGCCGATCCTGGTCGTCTCCGGCGAGAGCGGCGAAGGGGCCAAGGTCCGGGCCCTCGAGATCGGCGCCGACGACTACCTGGTCAAGCCGTTCGGGCGGCAGGAGCTGCTGGCCCGGATCGCTGCGGTCATGCGCCGGGTCGACGCGGCCGGCGGGCCGGTCGGCGGCGGGAGCGCCCTGCAGGCCGGTGCCCTGACGATCGAGCCGGGCCGCCACGAGGCCCACGTCAACGACACCCTCCTGCCGCTGACCGCCACCGAATACCGGCTCCTCGAAGCGCTCGTCCGGGCGAGCGGCGACGTCGTCCCCCACGCCCGCCTGGTGCGCGCCGGCTGGCCGTCCGAGCCGAATCCGGACCTGCTCTGGCTCAAGCCCCATCTCGCCCGGCTGCGGGCCAAGGTGGCCGCGGCCGGTGGCCCCGCGGTCGTCGCCGTCCGCTCGGTCGGCTATCGGATCGAAGCCGGCTGAGGCTCCGGCGCGACCCTTGACCGGCGGCGCTGGCGGGTCCACGATCGAGGCAGCAACGTCGAAAGGGATTGTCCGGTGCCGGTAACCAATTTCCTGCTCGAGTTCTTCCTGATCGCGATCTACATCGGGATCCCGTTGCTCGTGCTCAGGATTCTCGTCCGGGCGGCGTTCAGCAAGCGCGACGACGCGGGAGCGATCCTCCGCCGGCAATTCGCCAAGGGCGAGATCAGCCAGGCCGAGTTCGAGAGCGCGAAGCGGATCCTCGGCAGCTGACCGGCCGGGCGCGAGCCCGTGACGGGTAGGCCCACGGCCGTCGCTGCCCTCGCCCTGGCCGGGCTGATCGTGGTCGGCTGCGGGTCGCCAGGCCCGACCGCGTCGGGTGCCGCGGACAGCGCGCTGCCGACCGGCGACACAGGGATGCCCCTGGGCGTCCTGCCGCCGGATTCGATGAGCCTGGCGATCGACAACCGCAGCACGCTGACCGTGACCCTCGTCGTCAACGGCACCCTGATCGCCAGCCTCGAGCCGGCGACCTGCCTGGGCTGCGGCCAGGACGACGGTGTGCCGGCCAGCCTGCTGCCGCCCCTGCCCTGGCAGGCGGAGGTCCAGTCACCCACCGGCCGGGTCCTCACGACGCTCACCATCCACGAGGGCGACGTGGTCTACAGCACAAGCGGCGGCCAGGGCGACCTGGCCCTGGTCGACCTGTCCTGCGGCCGGATCGAGCTGTGGTCGGGGCCGACCTTCTCTCGCCCCCCGCCGGGACCAGGTGCGTCCGGAGATTGCCGCCCCTGATCGGGGCCGGGTCGATCGCCTGGGCGGCGGACGGGGGCTCTAGCCCGCCGAGTGGCCGACGAAGGCCAGGCCGTGGGCGTCGTGGGCCAGGCCGACACACTCGACCCGGCAACCGCGCGCGTCGCGGCCGGTGCTACCCGGGAAGTGGCGCCAGGACTCCTCGAACGCGTCGACCTTGAGCCGGCAGCCGCAGGTGGCGCAGGTGATCGGTCCCGAGGTCGGATCGGCCCGGCGGATGGGCCAGGCGGACCGGTTGGCCGGCTGGATCATTCGGGCACCTCCGCTCAGGGTTGGATCAGTCGCGACAATCATCGACTCTTGCTCGAGCCTAGGCCCACGGTCCGCCGGCCGGCGACGTCGGGTTGGATGCGAGTCGGTTGCGGTTCAGGGCCGGAGCGGCTAGTGCGAGCTGGTCAGGCCCAGCCGGATCGCGACGGCCGCGGCCTCGACCCGGCCCGAGACGCCCAGCTTGGCCAGGATGTTGCCGACATGGACGCCGACCGTCTTCTGGCTGATGAACAGGCGCTCGCCGATCTCCCGGTTCGTCCGGCCCTGGGCCAGCTGGGCCAGGACCTCGCGCTCCCGCCGGCTCAGCCCGAACGTGTCGCCCGGTGGCGGCTCGGCCGGGCCGACGAAGGCGAGCGCCAGTCCGGGGTGGTCGTCGGCCGGGCCGCCCGGCCCGCCCGAGCCCCAGTCGAGGCCGGCCTCGAAGGCCCGGTCGGACATGGCCGACCCCGCTCCGACCGGGACCGCGATCGGCTCGGCCGCGCGGGCCCGGGCGCCAACCTCGAGGGCAAGCGCTCCCTCGGCCGCCTCGGGCAGCGCGATCAGGGCCCGGCGGGCCAGCTCCTCGAGCTCGCGCAGGAGCGGCCCCGCGCCCAGCTCGTTGGCCTGCCGGACGGCGGCCAGGAAGGGCGCCCGGGCGGCGGTTCGACCGGCCCGGCCCTCGCCTGCCCCAAGGGCTGCCTCGGCCTGGCGCCAGCGGGCGCGGGCGACCTGGTAGGGCCGTTCGAGCGACTCCCAGGTGCGCGCCAGCGCATCCCAGGCGGCCGGCTCGTCGCGGCCCTCGATCCGGGCCCGATAGGCACGGGCCAAGCTCAGGTTGGCGTCCGCTTCCCGGCGCGAGCCGATCGCCGGGTCGACGCCGGCCGCCTGGACCACCTCCTCGGCCTCGGCCAGGACCTCGGCGCTGCGGGTCCGGGCGGCAGCCACCGTTGACAGGTCGCGGCCCGCCCGGGCATCGGCGACCGAGGTGGCATCGACCTCCAGGACCACGGCGGCCATCCGCGCGACGAGGACCCAGTCCTCCGTCTCGCGCACCCGGCCCCAGCCCAGGCCGACGGCCCGGCGGGCGTCCTCGAGGTCGCCCCGCCACAGCGCGAACGACGCCGCGGCCTGGTAGGTAGGCACCGACTCCTGGGCATCGGGCACCGTCTCGAGCTCGAGCAGGAGCCGGCCCAGGACCCGGCCGGCGGTCTCGCCCGCATGCATCTCGATCTCGACCGTGGCCAGGTTCGATAGCGCGTTGACCAGGTTGATCCCGACCGGGCTCCATTCGAGGGCCGTCTCGACCAGCTCGCGGGAGGCCGCCCAGTCCCCGAGCATGAACAGCGAATCCGCACCGTTGCCGCGCAGGAAGTTGCCGAAGACGGCCTCCTGGCCGGCTCGCTGGGCGGCGGCGATGCCGGCCCGGGCGACTTCGACCGCCTCGCGCTTGCGGCCGAGCACGTCGAGGGCGGTCGTCAGGTTGGCCGTCGCCCGGAAGACGTCGTCGAAGCGGCCCAGCTCGGCGGCGATCGACCGGGCCGCCAGGAGGAGGGCCACCCCGGCCTCGGGATCCTCGCCCCACACCCGGCTGATGCCCAGGGTGCAGATCGCGTGGCCCTCTTCGCCGCGGGCCTCGCGGCCCGACTTCCCGGGCGACCTCGATCGCCTCCTCGGCCAGCCGCTCGGCCTCCGAGAAGGTGCCCTCGAGCATCCGCACCTGGGCCAGCGAGGCGAGCACCAGCGCCCGCTCCCGGGACGGCGCCCGGGGCACCAGCTCGACCGCCCGGGCCAGGGCGAAGATCGAGCCTTCCTGGTCGCCCGCGCTGCGCCGGTAGCGGCCGAGCCGCTCGTACAGGAGGCCCATCCGGAGCCGGTCGGCTCGCTCGTCGAGGCGGGCGATCGCCGACTCGGCGTAGGCGGCGGCATGGGCCGCCCGGTTGTCGGCAAAGGCGGCCTCGGCGGCCCGCTGGAGCAGGTTGGCCGGCGCCGCGGGATCGCCGCTGCCGCCCGGCGGCTCGGTCCGGTCGTCGATCTCGAGGGCCAGCTCAAGGTGGGCGAGGGCATCGGCCAGCGAATCGACGTTCTCGGCCAGGGTGGCCGCCTCGATCGCCGCCGCGCGGGCCGGCTGGAGCTGGTGCGCGGCCAGCCAGTGGCGGGCCCGCGATCCGGGCCGCTCGGCCAGGCCCTCGGCCAGGGCTGCGTGGTGGCGCCGGCGCTGGCCGGGCAGCAGGTCGGCCTCGATGGCCCGGGCGATCAGGGGGTGGCGCACGCCGACGATCGCGTCGGCCGGCAGGCTGGCCACCGCGGCATCGCCGGTGGCCTGGTCGCCGTCCGGTCCTTCGAGCTGGGCGAACCCGTGTTCGAGAGCATCGGCCAGGCCATGGCCGAGGTCCGCCTCGAGGACGCCGCCGCCGCGCCGCGGGGACGAGCTGGAGCGGGGAGCCGGCCGGTCCGCCTCTCGCTCGAAGGCCAGCGAGGCGGTCGCCAGCTGTTCCAGGGTCAACGGCTCGCCGGCCGGGGCGAGCAGGCGCAGCACGCGGCGGCATTCGGTCGAGCGACTGGCCAGGCGAGCGATGACCAGCTCGTCGAGCGAGCGGGTCAGCGACGCGCCGGCCAGCTCACGCCGGGCGGCCAGCAGCTCCTCGGCCACCAGGGCATTGCCCCGCGAGCGCTCCGATACCAGGAGCAGGACCGAGGCCGAGGGGCGCTCGCCTTCGATCCCCTCGATCAACCGGGCGAGCTCGTCCCGGCGCAGGGGCTCGAGCAACAGGCGCTCCGGCGGGCGCGCCGCGTCGGCCATCGCGCCGAGCGATTCGTGGAGGGGATGGCGGCGAGTCAGCTCGTCGGGCTGGTAGGTGGCCATGACGCACAGCCGCCCCGGCCGCGAGACCCGGGCCAGGAAGGCCGCCAGCGCCCGGGTTCCGGCGTCGGCATCGTGGAGGTCCTCGAGGATCAGGAGGACGGGCCGGCGCTCGCCGAGACGGGTCAGGAGGCCCAGGATCGCCTCGAGCATCCTCGTCTGACGCCGCTCGGGGTCGATCGTGGTCGGGCCGGCCGGCAGCAGCCCCAGCGCGGCCAGGCGGGCCTGGGCATCGGGGACCAGGCGCAGGATCTCCTGGGCGCCGGTCTCGATCAGGGCCGGCAGCTCGCCGTCCGGGACGCGATCGAGGAGGCGGGTGAGGGCGACGCTGACCGGCGCGTACGGATCCCCGGAGCGGCCCGGCCGGGCGCGGCAGCGGATCACCTCGAACGGCTCGGCCAGGCCGGCCAGCCGCTGGCGAGTCTCGGTCAACAGCCGGGAGACCCCCACTCCGCCGGCGCCGGCGATCAGGAGGGTCGTCGAGCGGCCGGCCGCGGTGGCCTCCAGGGCGCCCGCAATCCGGGCAAGTTCACGCTCCCGCCCTACGAAGCGCGCGCTCGTGAACGTCGCCGCCATGGCCGCATTCTAGGGGTGCCGTCGTGAACTCGAACGTCGCTCGGCGCAGCTGGTGATCCGGGTCGCAGAGAGGCGCGTATGCCCGTCGACAGTGGCGCCAGGCCGGCGCCCGAGGGTCGCCTCGATGGCGGCGCTCAGTGCACAGAATGGAGGTACACCCAACCATGATCAGGGCCTACGCCGCGCTCGTCGGCATCGTCCTCGTCGCCGTCGGACTGCTCGGCTTCATCAGCAATCCCCTCGTGGGCGACGGAAACGCCCTGTTCCTGACCGGCACGATGCACAACCTCGTCCACCTGGTCACCGGGGCGCTGGCCCTGGCGCATCGCCTTCGTGTTCCCGGCCAACCAGCAGGTCAACGGCGTGCTCGGGCTGGGGATCCTGTACGTGGTGATCTTTGTCGGCCTGATCGTCAGCCCCAACCTGTTCGGGATCCTGAGCTACAACGTGAACGTTGCCGACCAGCTCCTCCACCTCGGCCTGGCCGTGGTCAGCATCGGGATCGCCTGGATGGCCCGCAGCGGCCGCTATTCGACCGCCGCGACCGCCTGACGCTCGCCCCTCGCCGCTCCCTGCGGACCCCGGTTCCCTCCCCGGGGGTCCGTTCCTGGCCGGCCCCCGAAGACAGATTGCGGTGCCCCGAGGCACCGCGGTCGGGCGGTGCGGAGGGGTCCGGACGGGGCGCTGGTCAGGCTGGCCGGCTGGCCCTAGCCCGAAGTGGTGATGGTCGGGCGGGACCGGCCGGTCGAGGATAGGGCCATGGAGGTCATCCGCCCCAACGCTCGCTCCCGGCCCGACCGAACGAGCCCTGGGGGTCGCCCGGCTGATCGGCGCCCTGTACATCGTGGCCGGCCTGTCGGTGGCCTGGCTGACCCTCGAGACGCCGTTCGTCGATATCTTCTCCGCCCGCGGCCGAGCCTTCGCCAACGAACCGGCGTTCCATACCCTGGGCTGGGTCGTCGCCCTCAGCCTGCCGGCCCTGTGCCTGCTGGTGGGCGCCCACCGGATGCTCGACTTCGTCGAGCTGCCGAATCCGTTCGCGCTGCGGCGCGATCCGCTGGCCCGCCTGGGCTCGAGCCTGGGAGATGCCTACGTCGCCGTCCGCGGGCTGGTCCTGCCCGGCGGCCGGGAGGTCGGGGCGCTGCTCGTCGGGCCACCCGGGATCGTCGTCCTGGGCCAGCTCCCGGCGGCCCGCGACGCGCGGCCGATCGGCGGTCACTGGGAGGCGCGGACCAGGGACGATGAGTGGGTGGCGATCGAGAATCCGCTCGATCGGGTCGCCCGCGACGCCGAAGCCGTCCGGCGCTGGCTGATGGCCGACGACCACGACTTCGTGGTCAAGGTCTATGCCGCCGTGGTTGCCGGACGTGGCTCGGCCGTCCGATCGTCGACGACCTCGGTCGTCGATCAGGGCGGGATCCCGGCCTTCCTGGCGACGCTACCGCCGCACCGCACCTTCACCAGCGACCGGCGCCGCCAGGTCCTCGACCGGATCCGCCAGGGCGCGGGCACAGCCGGCCTGTCGGCGGGCTGGTAGGGGAGCCAGGATTCGAACCTGGAACCAGCGGGATATAAGCCCGCCGCTCTAACCGTTGAGCTACTCCCCCGCCGGCATCCTAGCACCGGCCAGCGCCCGTTCCCGGCGGCGCCCTAGCGCGGGATCTCGACGATCACGTTGGTCGATTTCACGACGCACACGACCTCCTGGCCGATCGTGATGTCGAGCTCGTCGACCGCCTCGGCGGTCATCAGGCTGACCAGCCGGTGGGGCCCGGCCAGGACCTCGACGACGGCGGCCACGCCATCCCGCTCGACCCGGGTCACGATCCCGACGAAGCGGTTGCGGGCCGACTGGGCGATGATCGGCCGGTCGGCGGTGTCCCGGCGCCGTTCGGCAAGCAGGCGGCTGACCTCCAGGATCGGCACGATCCGCTGGCCGCCCGGTGTCCGGATCACCCGCAGCTTGCGGCTGGCCTCCCAGCGCCGGAGCGTGTCGATCCCGACCCCGAGCAGCTCGGCGGCCTGGCCGATCCGGAGCGCCCGCTCCCGGTCGGCGGGATCAATCTCGGGCGGCGCCGGGCTGGGTCGAGGGCTGCGAGCCATGCCGCCCATTGCGCCACGTTGGCCGGCGGTTGTCCAGTGGCGAGCCTACTTGCTGGTCGCCGCCGAAGATCCGGCCCAGGTTGCGCAGGCTGAACGGGCGGCCCTGGAGCCCGACGCTCGTGTCGCTCGTGCTCGCGGCAAGCGGGCCGTGCCGGCGCCGGGCCACCCTTGGCCAGCTTGCTGGCCTTGCTCCGGCGGATGCCCTTGGGCTTCGCCGCGGGCGGGCTGGGCGGGGCCCAGGTCGTCCCGTTGAGCTCGTTGATGTAGGCCAGATCCACGTCGGTCCGTTCGGCCTCGAGGGGCAGCTCGTCGGGGTCGAACGGTCGGACGAGCTCCTGCGACCGGCCGGGGCGGTCGCGAATACGCGGGAGCGCCAAAGAGCTGGGGCAGGGCCAGATGCTGCTCGTCGGACACCGAAGACCTCTTGATCGGACGCCGGCATGGCCGTCCGCACCGGATGATTGACCACGGCAGGGTAGCGCGGAAGAGTACGAAAGGACTACCGCCGTCGTGCGTCAACGGACCGGTGCTGGTGCGTCTGCGCACCATCGGAGCCTTCGTCAGGTCAGCAGGGGGCGCAGGATCTGGCCCTCGACGACCAGCACCAGGTAGGCGATCGGCAAGGCCGCGAAGAGGCCCAGGGCCGCGCTCCAGCGGCTCCGCCGGCGGATCCCGCCCGAGCCGCTCGGCTGGGGCACGGCGAGGTAGGTGATCACGCGATCCCGAGCCCAGCACGATCACCACGAACAGGGTCACGGCCAGGGTGCGCAGGTCGCCGCCGGGCAGGCTGGCGCCGCGGCTGATGGCCAGGTCGTAGGCGAGATAGACGAGGCCCAGGATCGTGGCCACGATCAGCGAGCTCAGGACCGCGCGCAGGATCGGCCGGGGCGGGTTACGGAACTGGCGCCAGCGGATCTCGAGCTCCGACCGGCGGCGGACCGGCGGCCGGGTCACGGAGCCTCGATGATCGTCAGGGTTCGCCGGGCGGGCATCGATTCCGGGGTGTGGGCGGCGAGCTCGGCGACCAGGCGGAGGACGCGCTCGAGCTCGTCCTCGCTGTTGAACCAGCCGACCGAGAAGCGGATGGCGTCGAGCGGCTCGATCACCCGGGCAATGACGAACGCGCGGGCACCGAGCTCGTCGAGGACGGCCTGGGCCGACCAGCCGGCGATCCGGAAGGTGACCAGGCCGGCCATCGCCACGATCGGCGTCACGAGGCTGACCCCGTCGAGGACCGACAGCCGCTCGGCGGTCTGCCGGGCCAGGGTTGCCCCGCGCTCGAGGGCCCAGCCCAGGCCGACGTACATCGACAGCCAGCCACAGCTCCGGGCCAGGCCGACCACCAGGGCGTGGTTGATCCCGCTCGTCCCCTCGAACCGGCGGGCGTTCGGCCAGGGCCGGGCCACGCCGTCGAGATCCTGGGCCTCATACGACCAGAACGAGGCGTAGGTCATCTTGAGCCGCTCGAGGACGGCCGGCGCGACCACCAGCGCGCCGGTCCCTTCCGGCCCGAGCAGCCACTTCTGGCCGGCGACCCCGTACAGGTCCGCCCCGAGGCTCGCGACGTCGACCGGGATCGCGCCCACGGCCTGGGCCCCATCGACGGCGAGCAAGGCCCCCCGGGCGTGGGCGATCTCGGCGATCTCGGCGATCGGCAGGACGGCCCCGGTCGCGTGCGAGACGTGGCTCAGGCTGACCAGCCGGGTGCCCGGCGCGATCGCGGCGTCGAAGGCGGCCAGCACCCGCGCCGGATCAGCGGCGCCCTCGAGGTCGACCAGGTCGAGGACCACCCCCAGCCGATCGCGAAGGGCGTACAGGCCGCTGAGCGTCCCGGGGTGCTCGAA
The DNA here is from genome assembly GCA_963735455.1 of uncultured Chloroflexia bacterium. Lineage (GTDB taxonomy): Bacteria > Chloroflexota > Limnocylindria > Limnocylindrales > CSP1-4 > Palsa-1033. The sequence goes on along the minus strand of CAVTKZ010000003.1, from coordinate 348,147 downwards.
GCCGCGGGCGCTGACCGCCCGCTCGCCCGGCCGCCAGTCGAGGCTCCAGGCCGCGATGTTCATCGCCTCGGTGACCGCATGGGTCAGGGCGATGTCCCGGGTGTCGGCGCCGACGATCGCGGCGATCGAGGCGCGGGCCTCCTCCATCCGCTGGAGGACGTCGTAGTAGGTGTCCGGCGAGGCCCGGCCGATGCGCAGCTCCCAGTCGGCCAGCTCGGCCATCGCGGCGGCCGTCTCGGCCGGCAGCGGGCCGCAGCTCCCGGCATTGAGGTAGACCCCGGCCGACAGCGCGGGCAACGCCAGGCGCAGCCCGGCAACCTTGTCGGCGTCAGCGGGAAGGGGACTCACGGCGGTCCCTATGATATGAGCGCATGGCTGGCTACCCTCACCCCGAGATCGTTGCCACCACCGACTGGCTGGCCGATCAGCTCGGCCAGCCGGACCTGCGGGTGATCGACGTCCGCTGGCGTCCCGACGGGTCCGGTCGGGCAACGTATGGCGCCGGCCATATCCCCGGCGCGACGTACCTCGACTGGGTGGTCGAGCTGGTCGACCGCGACGACGAGTCGGGGGTCCTGCGCCTGGCCGAGCCGGACCGGATCGCAGCGGCCCTCGGCCGGGCCGGCGTGCGCCCCGATTCGACGGTGGTCCTGTATGACGATGTGGCCGCCCTGTACGCCGCCCGGACGTGGTGGAGCCTGCGGGTCGTGGGGCTCGACAATGTGCGCATCCTCGACGGCGGCCTGCCGGCCTGGGTCCAGGCCGGTGGCGAGATCTCCGGCGCGACACTGCCGCCACCCGCCTCCCGCTACAGCCCGGCGCTCCAGCCCGGGCTGCGGGTGACCACCACCGACGTCAGGGCCCTGCTCGGCTCCCCGGGCACGATCCTGGTCGACGCCCGGGCCACGGCCGAATATCACGGCTTCGAGGGCAACACCCGCCGCCTGGGCCACATCCCCGGGGCGATCAACCTGCCGGTGGCCGGCCTGACCGAGCCGGGCAGCGGCCACTTCCCGACCGGCCAGCACCTGCGCGAGCTGTTGCTCAAGGCGAACGTCACCCGCGGCCGGCGGGTGATCTGCTACGACGGCTCGGGGGTGGCCGCGGCCAAGCTGGCCTACCTGCTGACCGTGGCCGGCTATGACGACGTTGCCGTCTACGACGGCGGCTGGGCGGAGTGGGGCGACCGGCTGGACCTGCCGGTCGATCGCTAGCCCCCCTGCAGGCCCTCCCAGGGGTCGACCACCCGGAACGGCGCGAGCACCTGGGCGCGAGACTGGTTGAAGGCCAGCAACGAGACCGTCTGGCGGGCCTCGCCGACGGTGTCCGACCAGTACGTCGCGTCGGTCACCGGGACGAAGCGGGCGTCGAGCTCGCCCAGTGCCTCGGCCAGGCTGCGCTCGGGCAGGAGGTGGATCCGGCCACTGATCCGGAAGGGCGGGATCGAGATCAGGGCCGCCTCGGGGACCTTGACCGTGCGCAGCTCCGGGGTCGGCTCGACGGCCACGTCGGAGACCGCGAACAGGACCGTCGCGAGGTTGACCTGGGCGAACTCGGTCTTGGTTGCCGGCGAGCGCGAGCCGTACTCGTCGACGCTGGCGTCGGTCAGGACCAGGAAGTGGTGCTCGGGATCGCTCAGGACGTCGGTCACCCGCTTGTAGCGGGTCTGGATCGAGCCCCGGATGATGAACGAGTCGGTGTACAGGGTCAGCTCGAGCGCCGGCAGGGTCATCTGGTTGAACACGACGACAGGATAGCCCGCGGATTGCCCGGCGACCACTGCCCCGGACCGTGAGTTTCAGCCCCGCGAGGCCTCGCTCACGGCGCGCTGGTGGCCGGCGGTCACCAGCTGCTCGGGGCCGTGCTGCAGCCCGCTCCAGACCGCCTCGACCGAGGCCGTCGTGTCGATCTCGGCGGCGTCCTTGTCGGGTCGCAACCGGGCGATCCGGGGAAAGCGCAGCGAGAAGCCCGAATTGTGGCGGCTGGAGCGGACGATCACGTCGAAGGCCACCTCGACCACGACGCTCGGCTCGACCGTCCGGTAGCGTCCGAAGCGGGCCAGGGTATGGGCCTCGAACCAGGCGGTCATCTCGGCGATCTCGGCGTCGGTCAGGCCGGTGTACGCCTTGCCGATCGTGACCAGCCGGTCGCTGGCCTCATCGCGCACGGCAAAGGTGTAGTCGGACAGGACGCCGTGGCGCTTGCCATGGCCCAGCTCGACCCCGACCACGACGCAGTCGAGGGTGGCCAGGGCCTTCTTCATCTTCAGCCAGCCCAGGCCCCGCCGGCCGGGCGAGTAGGCGCTGTCTGGGTCCTTGACCATCAGGCCCTCGTTGCGCCGCTGGCGGGCCTGCTCGAACGCCCCCTCCAGCTCGGCCGCCGAGTCGACCGAGACGAGATGCGACAGGGCAAACGAGCCACCCGCATCGGCCAGGGGCAGCTCGAGCGCCTCGAGCCGGCGGCGGCGCTCCGACAGGGGCCGATCGAGGAGCGCCTCGGCCAGCGGCTCGCCACCGTTCGCGGCCGGACCGGCCAGGGCCAGCAGGTCGAACGCGACGTAGACCACCGGCACCTCGGCCCGGATCGCGGCCGAGGGCGACTTGCGCCCGAGCCGCTTCTGGAGCGCGACGAAGGGCATCACGGTGCCGTCCCGGTAGGCCAGGATCTCGCCGTCGAGGATGCCCGTCCAGGCCAGCTCGCGCGCGCCCGCGACCACCTCCGGAAACTGGCCGGTGATGTCGTGCAGGTCCCGGCTGTAGAGCCGGACCTCGTGCCCGGCCCGGTGGAGCTGTGCCCGGATCCCGTCGTACTTGTCCTCCACCCAGGCCGTCGGCCCCAGGCGGCCGATGATCTCGTCGGCATCCTCGGCGGGCGAGGCGAGCATGAACTTGAGCGGGTGGAAGAGGGCGATCTCGGCACTCGCCAGGCGGTTCTCGCGAGCCAGCACGGCGGTCCGGCCCAGGTCGCCGGTCAGCATCCCGGCCCGCTTGACGGCCGCGATCGGACGCTCGAAGGCCTCGGCCAGGGCCGCCTCGAGGAGGCCCTCGCCCAGCCCGATCCGGAGCTCGCCGGTCAGGATCTTGACCACGTAACAGGCCGTCTCCGGGTCGCACCGGCCGAGGAGGGTCGAGAAGCGCTCGGCCTTGGCCAGCGAGCCGCTCGCGGTCTCGATCTCGGCGTAGGCGGCCGCCACGTCGGCCAGCGTCGGTGGCACGACCTCGGGTTCAGCGCAGGCCCGCTGCGCGCCGGATCTCGACAGCCTGGGCGAGCACGTCGGCCACGGCCAGGCCGAGGTCCGAGGTCCGGTCGTAGGCATCGCCGAGGGCGTCCGGGGGCAGGTCGGCCAGCGCCGCGACGGCCGCCGAGATCGCCGCCCAGCCGAGGCCCGTCGTCCGGCCGTCGACCTCGGCGAACGGCCGTCCGGCAAAGAAGACGGCCGCCACCGGCAGCTGCTGCCCGTCGAGCGTCCGGAGGTAGTCGGCGAGGAGGTGGGTCTTGACGGAGGTTCGCGTCGTGGCCGAAACCCGCTCGGCGACCTCGCTCCAGCGGCGCATGGCGGCGATGGTATACCGTCCGGGTCGATGCTCCACCGCAGCTGGTTCCCGGACCGTTTGGTCGGCGACCGCGTCGTCCTGAAGCGCCATGTCCCGGGCAACCTGGCCGCGTTCATGCGCTGGTACGCCGATCCCGAGGTGTCCCGGCTGACCCGCTACCAGGACGGCCCGATGGCCCGGCCGGAGATCGAGCGCTTCTTCCAGGCCCGCGTCCTGGGCACCGATTCGCTGGCCATGGCGATCCACGAGCGAGCCTCGGACCGGCTGCTCGGGACGTGCGCCTTCAGCCAGCTCGACGGCGAGAACGGCTCGGCGCTCTTCCACATCACGATCGGCGAGAAGGATGCCTGGGGCCGGGGCTTCGGCACCGAGGCGACCCGGCTGATGCTCGAGCATGCCTTCGAGCGGCTCCGGCTGCACCGGATCGGGCTGAGCGTGTTCGCCTTCAACGAGCGGGCGATTCGCTCCTACCGCCGGGCCGGCTTCGTGATCGAGGGTCGCGCTCGCGAGGCGATCCGGCGCGACGGACGCTGGTGGGACGAGGTCGAGATGAGCATCCTCGACAGCGACTGGCGGGCAATCGCCTCGGCCGCGGCTGCGGCGGCCGGCATCGGAACAGGCGGCGGGGCCGACGGGGCCGGCGACGAGCCGCCGCTGACCGACCCGGCGACCGGCCGGCCGGTTGACACGCCGACGATCGAACGGATTCGCTGAGGAGGGTCGGCAATGGCCAGCTCGGGACCTGCCGCCGAGGCGGCCCGTGCCTCGTTCCGGGCCGAGATGGAGGCCAAGGGCCACGCGGTCGACAACGCCCGCCTGGCGGCCAGCGGCCTCGAGGCGGCCTTCGCCGCGGGAGCGCTGCAGCGGACGCCGGCGCTCGCCCAGATGCTCGGCGACCTTGCCCTGGCCCTCGAGCAGGACGACGGCCAGAAGCTCGGCGGCAAGAGCGCCGAGGCGGCCCGCTTCATCCTGCGGGCGATCTCGCGCGAGCTGGACAACGCCTGACTAGTCGTGCCGGAGCGGGCTGCCCGACCCCGCTCGCGTCCAGGTTGGGACGAATGTCGCCTACAGACGCAGTAAGGCGCGGGCCGAGGCAGACTCGGCTCGAAATCGCCGCCTCGTTCGGCGCGTTTCACGCACAGATCGGCCCGCACCGCCGCGTGAACCACGCTGATTCGGCCGCAATCCACTGATACCGCGTCTGGGAGCGACATTTGTCCCGAGTCGGGCGCCTGAATCGCCCTTCGCCGGATCGGTTCCGGGTTCACGGTCATCCTTGGCGCTCAGCGGGCCCCAGCCCTCGACCAGGTCGTTCGAGCACAGGACCTGAGCTCTCGACGCTTCCGCCAGGCTCGAAGCGTGGCTGTCGGCCGCCCTACCCACGGTCGCCTCGCGCCCTCGCGCCATCGCTGGGCGGGGGTGTCAATCCACTCGGAACGAACGATCGCCGAGGGGATCGCGATGCCCGGATCGGCCCGGAACGGCCCGATCCGGCCGGCCGACAACGAGACGGCTGCGCGGATCGGCGATACTTGGCACTCCCCCAGCCGGCCCACATGGAGAGCCCCCAGATGACCGATCTCAAGTGCGGAATCCTGCTCTGGAGCCAGGCGGCCAGCTGGCCGGAGATGCTCGAGGGCGCCCAGAAGGTCGACGACCTGGGCTATGACAGCCTGTGGACCTGGGATCACCTGTACGCGATCTTCGGCGACCCGTACCAGCCGATCTTCGAGGGCTGGTCGACGCTCGCGGCCTGGGGCATCGCCACGAAGCGAAGTCAGCTCGGCCTGCTGGTCGGCGCCAACACGTTCCGCAATCCGGGCCTGGTCGCCAAGAACGTCGCAACCCTCGACCACATCAGCAACGGCCGGGCGATCCTGGGCATCGGCGGGGCCTGGATGGAGCCCGAGCACACCGCCCACGGGATCGACTTCGGAACCGGCTTCGGGCAGCGCCTCGACTGGCTCGACGAGGCGGTCGGGGCCATCCGGCCGCTGCTCGACGGCAAGACCGTCAGCTCGGCGCCCGGCGGGCACTACGCCTTCAACGAGCTGCAGCACCACCCGATCCCGCTCCAGGCCCACCTGCCGATCATGATCGGGGGCAGCGGCGAGAAGAAGACCCTGCGCACGGTGGCCAGGTACGCCGACCAGTGGAACGCGATGGGCACGCCCGAGTTCATCGCCCACAAGGTCGAGGTCCTCCAGGGCCACTGCGACGCCGTCGGCCGGGACATCTCGGAGATCGAGTTCACCCTGGGCGTCAAGCTCACGATCCGCGACAGCCAGGCCGAGGCCGAGCGAGTGATGCATGCCGCCCTGCAGCACAACCGGACGCCCTGGTCCGACGTGGCCGACGACGACACGTTCTGGTGCGGCACGCCGGCCCAGATCGCCGACAAGCTCCGGCCGTACATCGACCTGGGCTTCAGGACCGTCCTCTCCGAGCAGCCGGCCCCGTACGACATGGAGACCCTGGAGCGCTTCATCGGCGAGGTGAAGCCCCTCCTGGCCTGAGCCCGGCCCGACCTCGATCCCAGGCAACAAGTGAGTGCCGGGCCAATGGCCCGGCACTCACCCGACCTGGCAGGTCTCGTGACGATCAGGGGACCCGAGTCCACGGCTTCAGGATCGTCGGCGTCGGCCCTGGCCCAAGCGTCTCGTCGCGCTTGAAGGTCAGGGTGTTCTTGTAGATGCTCCATCGAAAGCCGAACGACTCGCCGGCATTGTCGCCCTCACTCAGGACCAGGATCACGGTGTCACCGCTCACCGTGAAGGTCCCCGAGGTGGAGCTGCTCTCGATGTCGTTGTGCTGCGTCGCGGTCACATGTCCGTGGTCAAAGGTACAGAGTGAAGTCACCCCAGTTGCCGTCGTTGATCTCGCCCGGATGTCCACAGGAGCGGAGACGCGGCAAGCTCCGCCTTGGTGAAGCTCGTCTTCCACTTGCCGTCGAGCGGCGTCACCCCGGTGGACAGGGATGGACTCGCAGCGGCCTGGGGGCATGGTCCGGCGACATCCGGCGAACCAGACGTGGTTCGGAGGGCGTTCAGCGCATCGATCGTCGCCTTGACCGCCGGATCCTTCTCGAGCTCGGCGATGACCGGCTGCGTTCGGGTGCGAAGGTCGTCAAGCGCCTGGATCGGTGCCGGAGTCACCGAAAACCCTCGGGAGCATAGGAGGCCCAGACCGTCTCGCTCCTGAGCCTGAACGCGCGTCGCGGAACGCTGGTCGACGCCCGCGGCTGCGGAGCGGAGCTGAGCCTGCTGGGTGGCAGAAAGACTGTCGAACCACTTGGCATTCGCGAAGATCACGCTCGGCCGCGCCCAGAAGACGGCGTTGCCCGTCAACGATTTCGCGCCGACGTCGTATTTGTTCCCGGCAACGCCGTAGGGGTCCATCTCAATGCCGTCGAGACCGGATGTAGTTGCCCAGGCGACCGGAGTCGCCCCAAGGGCCCGGATCGTCATCTCGCTGACATGGGATGGGCGGATGCCGATTCGCGCCCCAAGGTAGTCGGTCACCTGGACCAGGTTGCGGGTCAGGCCGAGCGGGAGCCGGAGCGGACCCTGGACGTAGTCGAGGCTGACGACGCCCGCGGCGCGAGTGCCATCGAGGAGCTTCTGGCCCCAGTCGCTTGACAGGGCACTCGCCTCGAGGTTGTAGCTGTCGATCAGAAACGGCGCCTCGAGACCCTCGAAGCTGTCAACGCCGACGGTGTCGAAGGCGCGAATGCCGCTGATGCCCAGCTCGGTCTTGCCGGCGGCAACATCCTTGATCAAGTCCGTCTCGGAGTTCAGGTCACCCTGGCGCCAGTTGGGCGTGACCGTAACGTCAAGCGACCCTCCGGACACCGATCTGAGGGTGTCCGCGAAGTCCTGCTCGTCGATTCCGTTGTCGATGACGGTCGCCAGCGACGCCTTCATCGTCGTCGTTGCGTCGCCGCCCTCTTTGGTGAGGACTCCGCTCGGCCCCGGAGAGGCGCCGTCCGGAGCCGGCCCGGAACCTCCGCATGCGGCCAGGACGGCAGACCCGGCCAGCAGCGCGCCGATCGTTCGTAGTTGTCTCGTCTTCATGCGCCGAACCTCCGATGACGAAGTGGACGAGCTGGAGACTGGACCCGCTCGACCCGGACTTCATCGAGGCACGCCCTTGATTCCGGCGGACGCGGAACTAGGGTAGGCCCGACACGCCAGCTCAAGAATTGAGGGCTGGCCCTGATGGCTGGCACGCACGAGGTGCGACCATTCAGCGATGCGGCGCCTCCTTATCGTGGACGACCATGCGCCATTCCGCGTCGTCGCTCGGGCGATGCTCGAGCGGGGCGGATTCCAGGTGGTCGGCGAGGCTGCCGATGGACAGGAAGCGGTCGAAGCGGTCCACCTCCAGAGGCCGGAGATCGTGCTCCTGGACGTGAACCTTCCCGGGGATGACGGCTTCACGGTTTGCCAGCGGCTGATCGATGCCCAACGCGGGCTGGTGGTTGTGCTGACTTCCAGCCGCGACGTCGCGTCCTTTCGGCGTCGATTGGGGACGAGCAATGCTCGGGGATTCATCTCAAAGACCGACCTGACTGCGGCCGCCCTCGTCGAGGTCCTGGGAGCGGCGCCGACATGAGCTGGCGCTGGCTCGTGATTCCCGGTGGGATTGGCCTGGGGCTCATTGCCGAGACGGGCTGGCCGACCGGGGTGGATCCTCGCCTGATCGCGGCCGACCTTGCGGTCGGCTGGCTGTTCATCGGCAGTGGCTACGTGATCTGGCAGATACAGCCCGTGAGCCGCCTGGGGTTGTTGCTGATGGCGACCGGATCGACATGGTTCGCCGGAACGCTCCTCCCCGAGCTGGGATTCCTGCACCGTGGGCCGCTCGTCCACCTGTTCGCCGCGCAGCCCTCGGGCCGGCTGTCATCGCCGCTCCGGAGATTGAGCGTCGCTGCGGCCTATCTCGGCGTCCTCGTCGCGGTCGCGGGCCCAATTGGCTGGGCGGGCATTGCCATCGGCGTCGAGCTCGTCGGGATCGGCATCATCGGGCTGTACCAGGTGCGCGGGGGCGGGCGGTCGACGCCCGCCAAGAATGTGCTCGCGATCGTCGTGGGACTCGTCCTGATCGACGCCAGCGCCGCCCGGATCAGTGGATCGCCATTCACTGGCGATTCTCTCCTGGTCTATCCCATCGCGCTGGCCCTGACCGCGTTGGTGACCCTTGCCGAGGTCGCCTGGCGGGCGGGTTCACCCGGAGTACTGACCAAGATCGTGGTGAATCTTGGCTCCGCGGCCGACGCCGGCACACTTCGAGACCGGCTGGCCCGCGCGATCGGGGATCCGTCACTGCTTCTCGGCTATGCCGCCAGCGACGGCCGTTCATTCGTCGATGACGCCGGTGTGCGGCTGGAGCCACCGCCCCCGGCGATCGACCGGATCGTCACCCCGATCGTGGTGGCCGGCCGCCAGACTGGGTTCGTAGCCCATGATCCATCCACGCTTGCCGACCAGCGGGTCGTGGCCCTGGTGGCGGCCGCGGTCGGGCTGGCGATCTCAAACTCGGCAATGCAGGCGGAGATCCGGCGTCGAGTCAGCGATGTTGAAGAATCCCGGGAACGACTGGTCCAGGCCGCCGATGCGCAGGGCGAGCGGATCGAAGCCGACCTGGAGATGGGAGCCGGCACTCGTCTCGGCCGCGTCGCCGAGCTGATCGCGGACGCCGGGCTCAGGCGACCCGACGATCGCGAGCTCCAGGTCCTGGCAGCAGATCTCGATGCCGCCCGCAAGCGCCTCGGCGAATTCGCCCGCGGCATCTATCCGGCCGAGCTCAGGTCCGGCGGCCTGCTCGCCGCGATCGCCGAGCTTGCGGCTCGATCCCCGGTGCCGGTCGAGAGCGCACTGACCGCCAGCCGTCGGTACGACCCAGCCGTGGAGTCGACGCTGTACTTCGTATGCTCCGAGGCGCTCGCGAACGTCGCCAAACATGCGGCCGCGAACCGGGTGCGAGTCGAGCTCGGCGAGGAATCCAGTCGGCCGATCCTCCGGGTGGTCGACGACGGTGTTGGCGGCGCACGTTTCGAGTCCGGATCGGGCCTGCGCGGCCTGGTCGATCGGGTCGAGGCGCTCGGCGGTCAGTTGACCATCGACAGCGGGCTGGGCGGGACGACAGTCACCGCGATCATGCCCGTGTCTAATTGGGCGGCTGGCAGCGTCGGAGGAGCGCGTTGATCGTCATCGGCGCCGGCCGGCGCGCGGCCCTCGCCATCGACAACCGCCTCCTGCGCCATCCGGCCATTCGGGTCGTCGCCGCCTTGCTCGCCGCCTCGGTCGGTCTGATCTCGTTTCGTGCCGCCGAGGCCGCGCCAGGCTTCTCGTACCTCAGTGGATCTGTGGCGAGTTCGGCGATTGGGCTCGGCGCCGGCTGGGGACTCGTGGTCGCCGGCCTCGAGACCTGGCGACGCGGTCGCCGAGCCTGGCTGGGAACGCTGCTGGTGGCGGCTGGCGGCGCCTGGTTTCTGTCCGAGTGGTCGGATCCGACCATCGGCTTTGACGCCGGGTTTACGGTCGGACTCGGGTTGGGCTGGCTGTACTTGCCCCTTGTCGGCCATGCCCTTCTATCAGTGGCTGGCGGACCCGGAACCGCCCGACGGGCGTTCATCGCGGCCGGCTACGGCGTGGCGGTGCTTGGACTCGGGGTCATCCCAGCGATGAGCTTTGATCCCCGAGCGAGCGGTTGTGCCTTCTGCCCCTCGAACCTGATCGACCTCGGTTCGGCGCCGTCCTTCGCCGATGGCGCCGCGCGTGTTGGCGCCGCTTTCGGAGTGGCCTGGGCGCTGGCCGCCGTAGCCGTGCTTGCCGTTTCGGTCTATCGCGCGAGCGACGAGGCGCGGCGCTTTGCGGGACCAATCCTGGGCCCCGGGATCATCTTCCTGATCCTGGCTTCGGTTGCCCTTGGCCGGGCGGTGATCGTCGATATCCCGTCGACCGATCCGCTTGACCAGCTCCTGCGCCTGGGACAGGCCGCCGCGCTGCTGGCGCTGGCCATGGGCGTGGGATCCGAATGGGTCCGGGCTCGCAGAGCTCGTGGCCGTGTCGCCAGGATCGTCGCCGAGCTCACCGGATCGCCGCTGGTCGGCGGGCTGCGCGACCATCTCGCCGCCGTTCTCAGAGACCCCGACCTGCTGATTGCCTATCCAGTTGCCGGTGGGCGGATGGTCGATGCCGGCGGCCGGCTCACATCTCTCGCGGCCCGGGCCGGCAGGTCCACGACACCGATCATTCGAGACGGCGAGATCGTGGCCGTCGTGGAACATGACTTGGAGGTGCTCCAGGACCCGGCCGAAATCGAAGAGGTCATCGCCGCAGCTCGACTCGGTCTCGAGCATGAGCGACTGCAAGCCGAAGCGCAGGCTCAGCTGGACATGCTGCGAGCCGCTCGGCGACGGATCGTGGAAACGGGAGATGCGCGCCGAAGGCAGCTGGAGCGCGATCTCCACGACGGCGCACAGCAGCACCTCATTGCGGTCTCAATCGGGCTCAAACTGATCGGACGGGGGCCCGATGTCGACCCGCTGTTGGAAGCCGCCGGGCGAGAGCTCCTGCTGGCCCTCGAGGACCTACGCCGGATCGCCCATGGCCTCTATCCGGCCGTGCTCGGTGACGAAGGGCTTGCCGCGGCCGTGGACGCATTGGCCGAAGGTTCGACGAGGCCGATGACGATCGGTGCCATGGTCGAGGATCGCTTCGATCCGATGATCGAGGCCGCCGCGTATCACGTCGTGGCCGAGGCCGTCCACGGGGGACAAGGGCCGATCCGGATCGGGTCTGCTCGCATCCAGGAACGGCTGGTAATCAAGGTCAGCATGCCGGCGCTGCCCGAGCGCATCGCCGAGGATCTCGCGGACCGGATCGGCGCCGTCGACGGACTCCTCGCAGTGACGCGCGGGACAGACGAGGTCGACCTGAATGTGGAGATCCCGTGCGGGTCGTAATTGCCGAGGACGAGGCGCTCCTGAGGGAGGGCCTGGCTCGGCTCTTGAGAGACGCGGGATTCGACGTGGTCGGGACAGCTGGCACAGGCGCGGATCTCGAGGAGCTGGTGTCTCGCCTCCTCCCGGACGTGGCAATCATCGATATCAAAATGCCGCCGACCCACACCGATGAGGGCCTTCTGGCGGCCCACGAGATTCGGCGCCGCCACCCGACCGTCGCGGTGCTGCTCCTGTCGCACTACCTGGACTCGAACTACGCGATGCGCCTGCTGGAGGAGCACTCCGCATCAGTCGGCTATCTGCTCAAGGACCGCGTGTCCGACATTGCCGTCCTGGCCGACGCTCTGCGGCGCGTCCACGAGGGCGAATCGGTGATCGACCCGACGATCGTCCAGCGCCTCGTCCGACGGCGCCGCGAACACGACGCGCTGGATGAGCTCACGAGCCGAGAGCTCGAGGTCCTGGCGCTGATGGCCGAGGGTCATTCGAACCGCGCGATCGAAGCCGCCCTCGTCGTCAGTCCCAAGACCGTCGAGGCGCACATTCGGCAGATCTTCATGAAGCTTGGCTTTGATGAAGCGCCGGATCAGCACCGTCGCGTCCTCGCGGTCCTGGCCTATCTCCGTCGTCGAGCCTGATCGTCCGGCTGAATTCTGTGTCAGCCGGCAATGGCCTCGAGAATTCTGGTCGCGTCGGCGATGGTCGGCAGTCGAGGCGAGTTGTTGATTGCGGGATCGGCCAGGGCATCCGTGACAAGGCCGGCGACGGCCTCCCGATCCAGGCCGAGCTCGCCCAACGTGCGGCGCTGATCGACGGCCGAGATCAGCGCGGCGATGCCCTCGACCGCTGCCTGGGCGGCCACGTCCGGCCGGTCCTGGGGCGACGCGACGCCGAGGGCAATCCCCACCAGGGCGAGCTCGCGATCCCGGGTCCCGAGGTAGAAGGCGAGCACACCCGGCAGGACCGCTGCGAGCGCCGCGCCGTGGGCCAGGCGGCCACGCGTCCCGAGGGCATGCCCGAGGGCGTGGACCAGGCCCACGCCGGTCCCGCTGGCCTGGCCGATCCCCGCCAGGTGCGAGGCAAGCAGGAGCTGGCTGCGCGCCTCGAGGTCCGTGCCATCGGCCACGGCCCGGGGCAGGAAGTCCGCCACGGTCCGGATCACCTGGAGCGCCAGACCTTCGGCAAACGGATTCGGATTGCGGGACAGGAGCGACTCGAGGGAGTGGGTCAGCGCGTCGATGCCGGTCGCGGCGGTCGCGGCCCTGGGCAGGCCGAGGGTCAGCTCTGGGTCGAGGATGCAGGCCCGCGGCAATAGGCTCGGATGGCCGATGTACGACTTCCGGCCGGCGGCCTCGTCGGTGATCACCCCGAAGCTGTTCGTCTCGGCGCCGGTCCCCGCGGTCGTGGGCACCGCCAGCAGGGGCAGCCCGGGCAGCAGGGCGGGGTTGTCGTAGCCCAGCTCCGCGGCGGGCACGCGGTTGACCGCGTAGAGCGAGAGCGCCTTGGCGGTGTCCATCGATGAGCCGCCGCCGACCGGGACGACGATCGTGCCGTCGGTGCCAAACTCGCGCAGCGCAGCCCCGCCGCGCTCGACGACGGTCGTCCCCGGGTTCGGCTCGACGCCTCCGAACAGGCCGTTGGCGATCCCGGCGTCCGACAGGATCGTGGCCACCCGGGCGGTGACGCCCGATCCGACGACCCCGGGGTCGGAGACCAGGAAGGCGCCCGCATCCGGACCGCCCAGCTCTCGGACCAGCGCCGGTAGCTCGGCGATGGCGCCCGCGCCGAAACGGACGCGGTCGCGCAGGAGCAGCTCGATGGTCCGCTCGGCGAGCATGGCTCAGTCTGCCACCACGGCGTCGACCGACGTGTTCCTGCGCACCGTCAGCCAGCGCCGGCAACCCGCGGCGTGGAACCAGCGCTCGACGGTCGGGCCGTTCGGGTTGTCGTGCATCCAGGCATAGTCGACGTCGCGCTCCAGCGGATCGCTGATCCGGTCGGGGACCGACGGGCGCTCGCCGCCGAAGGCGAACTCCTCGATCGGCCGGCGGCCGCAGTTCGGGCAGTCGAGCTCGGGCATCAGCGGGTCCCGGTCGAGCCCTGGTCGGCCATCGGCAGGTCGCGGGCGAAGCGGTCGAGCCGGAATGGCTCGAGCAGCGTGGGCGTCCGGCCGGTCGCGATCAGCTCGGCCATCTGCTCGCCGCCGGCCGGGATCGCCTTGAAGCCCCAGGTCCCCCAGCCGGTCGTGACCAGGAAGCCCGGCACACCCGTCTCGCCCATGATCGGCGAGAAGTCGGTCGAGATGTCGCAGATCCCGGTCCACTGGCGGAGGATCCGCAGGTCGCGCAGGAACGGCAGGAGGTGGGTCACCTTGGCCGAGCAGCTCTGCAGGAAATTGAAGCTCGAGCCCAGCGAGTAGGACGGCTGCGGGTCGAACTCGGCGCCCATCAGCATCTGGCCCCGGGCGGTCTGCGAGACGTAGCAGAAGAGCTCAGTGTCGCTGATGATCGGCCCGAAGCCCTGGGCGTAGGCGTTGGTCACGAACGCCTGCAGCGGGTGGGTCCGGATCGGCAGGCGGACGTCGGCCATCGCCGCCACGGTCGAGACATTCCCGCCGACTGCGCTCAGGACGATGCCGGCGCTGATCGGCCCGTTCGCCGTCTCGACCCCGGCGACCCGCTCGCCGTCGCGGATCAGGCCCGTCACCGGCGTGTGCTGGAGGACATCGACCCCCGCTCGCAGCGCGCCCTGGGCATAGGCCCACACCACCCGATCGTGACGGGCCGTGGCGGCCCCGACGTGGTACGAGGCACCCAGGACGGGGTAGCGGCCGCCGCCCGACAGGTCGAGCTGGGGGCAGATGGTCCGGGCCTCCTCGGGCGTGACCATCACCGTCTCGGCCCCGCAGGCCACGTTAAGCAGGCAGCGGGCACGTTCGGCGCGCATCGCCGATTCGGTGTGGGCCAGCCACAGGAGGCCCTTCGTGTTGTGCATGATCCAGCTGCCGGTCTCGTCCTCGAGCGTCCGATACAGCTCCAGGCTGTGCTGGTAGAAGCGGATCGACTCGGGGATGCCGTAGTTCGCCCGGATGATCGTGGTGTTCCGGCCGGAGTTGCCCGAGCCGATGTAGTTGGCCTCGAGGACGGCGACGTTGGTGATCCCGTGGCGGGTCGCCAGGTAGTAGGCGGTGGCCAGGCCGTGGCCGCCGCCACCGATGATCACGACGTCGTACGACGTCCTGGGCGGATGCCACTCGAGGGCCAGGATCGTCTCGACGAACTCGTTCATCCCAGCCGCTCCGCCAGCTCGTGGGCATAGGGCGCGGCGCACAGCAGCAGCGCCCGGCCCGCTTCGAGCCACAGCTTGCAGGGCACGCCGGCCACGAAGCCCTGGGCCAGGGCCGGCCGAGCCTCCGGCAGGACCCAGTCGACGTGGGGGATGACCTGGTCCGCCAGCTGGCCCGGCGTCAGCCAGCAGCCGACGAAGCCGGCCTCCTCGACGACGATTGCCTCCGGGTCCGCCGCGTCGAGGCGCCCTTCCGGCTCCAGGGGCAGGACGAAGGCGTCATCCGGGGCGAAGCGCAGGACGAGCGTGCCCTGGACCACGACGAGCCCGTCAAGCACGGCCGGGTCGGCCACCACCCGCGACCCGCGGACCGTCTCAAGCGCGAGCACGGCGGCCCTCCGGATCGTAGAACGGGGTTGCGCTGACGGTCGCGGTCCGGCCGTCGACCCGGACCTCGGCGGGGAACGGCGAGCGCTTCAGCCAGCCGAGCATCACCGCCCGGCCGAGCAGTGGCGAGTCGAAGCTCGACGTGACGTGGCCCACGATCGCCTCGTCCGCCCAGATCGGGCTGCCCTCGATCGGGGCCGCGCCCGGCATCGTCAGCCCGACAAGACGGCGCGAATCCGGCAAGACCGACGTGCGCAACAGGGCGCTTCGGCCGAGGAACTCTGGTTTGTCCATCCGGACCGCCCAGTCCATCCCCAGCTTGTGCGGCGTCGAATCGAGCTCGGTGTCCATGCCCACGATCACGTGACCCTTCTCCAGGCGCAGCCCGAACAGGGTCCGCAGGCCGTGCGGCCGGATCCCGAGGTCGCGGCCGAGCTCGAGCAGCGCCCGCCACAGCTCGACCGAGCGGTCGACCGGATGGTGGAGCTCGAACGACGCTTCGCCCGTGAAGCTCAGGCGCATCACGTGGCAGGGCACGCCGGCGACCTCGGCGTGGGCATGGGCGAGGAAACGGGGCGGCTCGGCGAGGCCTGCCCGGCCAAGGAGCTGGGCGGCGAGCGGCCCGGTCACGTTGATCGCCGCGAGCGACATGGTCCGGTCCAGGACCCGGACCCGGAGGCCCCAGGCCTCGATCCAGTCGCGCAGCCACATCTCGGCATTGCCTGCGCCGCCGGACGTGAAGGTCAGGACGAACCGGGTCTCGGCTTCGCGGCAGATCATCCCGTCATCGATCAGGTGGCCACGCTCGTTGAGGAGGAGCGCGTAGCGGGAACGCCCGGGACGGATGTCCGCCACGTGGTTCGGGTAGACCCGTTCGAGCAGCTCGACGACGTCCGGGCCGGAGACGATCAGCTTGCCCAGGGTGCTCACATCGCCGATCGAGACGGCCTCCCGGACGGCCCAGTATTCGGCGACGTGGTCGCCGTACGTCCACGGCCGCCACCAGCCACCGAAGCGATCCAGCCGCCCGCCGGCGGCGAGGTGCTCGTCGTGGAGCGGGGTCCGCTTGAAGACGTCGAGGCGAACGTCGGCCGCGGCCTCGGCCAGGGTGATCTGGCGCGACGCCGGCCGGGCGGTGAACGGCTCGGGAACCGTCCCCGACTTGCTCGCCACCCACGCCCGGACGTGGGGCAGGCAGACGCTTCCCTGGCAGGTCCCGGTTCCGGCCAGGCTGGCCCGCTTGACCAGCTCGAGCTCCTGGAATCCGCGCTGCCAGACACCCTCGAGATCGTCAACGCCGACGCCCACGCACGGACAGATGACCCCGGCGGTCGGGGCCGGCGGCAGCGGGAACGATCCGGCCGCGGGTCCAATGACCGAGACGGGCAGGTCGGCGGACATCCGGGCAAGGAGATCGCGCGGCGCCCGGCCCAGTCCCAGGATGAGGGTCTCGCAGGGCGTCGTGACCTCGGCGGCCGTCACGCCCTCGCCGGTCGCGGTGACGACGGCCGACACCCGCTCCGTGCCCTCGATCCGGACGAGCCGTCCGGCGAGGACGGTGCACGGCACGTCGCGCGGCGGCTGGCCGACGGCGACCGCAACCCCGAGATCGACGCCTGCCGCGTGGAGGCGCTCGGCCGCCCGCGCCGTCAGCAAGCCGACCAATCCGTTGCCCGGGCAGGCGGGCTGGAGCTCGGCGGCGCCAGTCGCCACGATCACCTCGCCGGCATGGACGTGGATCATCCCCGTCGATGTCCGGACGATCACCGTCGGACCGCCGTAGATCGCGACGACCTCGGCGTCGTCCCCGGCATCAAGGAGGAGGACCTCCCGGCCGCGGGACCGCGCCCCGGCGGCGGCGGCCGAGCCGCTCTCGCCGGCACCAATCACGACGAGCTCCACGGTCAGCCGGCGAACCGGCGTCTCGCGGGCGAGCGGCGGCCGGGTGACGTCGGGCTGGGCCACCGGATGGATGACCGGCCCACCCCCGCCTGGCCCGCCCCTGGCCGGGTGGCGCTGCACCGCGAGGCCGGGCCAGCACGCCGTCTGGCAGGTCCGGATCCAGGCGATCCCGTCCACCTCGGCGACGCAGTTGCCGCAGTCGCCGGCCAGGCACAAGGTGCCCCCCCGGCCGGGATGCTGGCCGGCCCGCAGCAGCGCGTCCGCGATCGAATCACCGGGTCGATAGTCGACCGGCGCGGCATCGACCACGATCCGGCCTCCTTCGGTCATTGGCGCATCAGCCGGCCGGTGGGGTCGTAGACCGCCTCGAAGCGCAGCTCCGCCGGCCGACGCCGGCCGAGGATCTCAACCTCGAAACCCGGGTCCTGACCGGGCCGGGCGAGGTCCGCGGGGATGTAGCCCAGGGCGAGCGACAGGCCGGTGTGATGACCGTAGCCGCCGGACGTCACCCAGCCGACGACTTCGCCGTGGTGCCAGATCGGCTCGTCGCCGATCACGTCGGCCGGATCATCGGGATCGGGCTCGACGACCAGCGTGACGAGGCGCCGCTCCGGTCCCCGGACCACCTCGGCCTCGTAGGCCGCCCGGCCCACGAAGTCGTGGTCCAGCCGGATGTAGGCCGTGATCCCCGCCTCGAGGGGCGTGTAGATCGGGCGGTATTCGCGGAACCAGGTGCCGTAGCTCTTCTCCAGGCGGAGGGACATCAGCGCGCGCTGGCCGAACGGACGGATGCCCAAGGCCTGCCCGGCGGCCATCAGCCGATCGAAGAGCACCCGCTGGTATTCCGGTGCGACCCAGATCTCGTAGCCCAGCTCGCCGCTGTAGCTGATCCGGCCGACGAGGGCCGGGATGCTGCCGAGCTCGATCGAGCGGAAGTCCAGGAAGCGGAACGCCTCGGATGCGAGGTCCGTGTCGGTCAGCAGCGAGAGCAGGTCCCGGGCACGGGGGCCGGCCACGGCCAGGCCGACCAGGTCCAGCCCGAGAACCTCGAAGCTGACCGTGCCATCGGACGGCAGGTGGTCGATGAACCAGCGGCTGTGGTGAACCTCGGCGACCTGCGACCCGAACAACAGGTACTCGTCCGGCACGTCGCCGCCACGGACGTGGGCGAGCGTGAACTCGGCCACGATCCGGCCAGCCGGGTTGAGCATGGCCGTCAGGCTGATCCGGCCGACGGCCGGCAGCCGGTTGGTCAGCAGGCTCGACAGCCAGGCCGCGGAGCCCGGACCGGTCACCCGGTACTTGGCGAAGTTCGAGATCTCGATCAGGCCGACCCGTTCGCGGACCGCGGCGCACTCGGCCGCCACCTGGGCCCAGGCGTTCGAGCGCCGGAAGGTCACCTCTTCGACCGGCTCCTTGCCCGGCGCCTGGAACCAGAGCGCATGCTCCAGGCCGAATGACGCGCCCCACACGGCGTTCAGGGCGTCGAGCCGGTCGTAGATCGGCGTCGTCAGGAGTGGCCGGGCGGCCGGCAGCTCTTCGTTCGGAAAGGCGATCCGGAAGCGGCGGGCATAGTTCTCGCGGACCTTGGCGTTGGTGAAGGCGAGGTTGGCATAGTCGCCGTAGCGGGCCACGTCCATGCCCCAGATATCGAGACCGGAATCGCCCTCGACCATCCAGTTGGCGAGCGCCAGGCCGACCCCGCCGCCCTGCGACAGGCCGGCCATCACCGCGCACGCGACCCAGAAGTTAGGTAGTCCCCGAATCGGCCCGATCAGCGGATTGCCGTCGGGCGAGAAGGTGAACGGCCCGTTGACGATCCGCTTGATCCCGGTTGTGCCCAGCGCCGGAAAATGGCGGAACGCGACCTCGAGCTCGGGCGCGATCCGGTCGATGTCGGGCTTGAGCAGCTGCGCCCCGAAGTCCCACGGCGTCTCGCGCGGCGACCACGGCACGCAGGCCTGCTCGTAGGTGCCCAGGAGCATCCCGTTCTGCTCCTGGCGGATGTAGATCTCGCCGCCGAAATCGAGCGACATCGGCATCTCGCGCCCGGTGGCCGCCATGTGGGCCGCGACCTCGGGCATGTCCTGGGTGACCAGGTACATGTGCTCCATCGCCAGGACCGGCAGCTCGATCCCCGCCATCCGGCCGACCTCGCGGGCCCACAGCCCGCCGGCGTTGACCACGTGCTCGGCGTGGATCGCCCCGCCGCTCCCGGTGTGGACGTCCCAGCTGCCATCGGGCCGCTGGCTGAGGGCGTCGACCCAGGTGTTGCGCTCGATCTGGGCGCCGGCCAGGCGGGCCGCGATCGCGTAGGCATTGGTGACCCCCGACGGGTCCACGTGGCCCTCGACCGGGTCATACAGGGCACCCACGAAGTGGTCCTCGTCGAGCAGCGGAAAGAGCGTCCGGGCCTCGGACGGGGTGATCAGCTCGAGGTCCATCCCCAGGTAGCGGCCGCGAGCCTGGGCCATCCGCAGGAAGTCCATCCGGACCGGCGTGTCGGCCAGCATCAGGCCGCCCGGCAGGTGGATCGAGCAGTCCTGTCCGGAGAGCCGCTCGATCTCCTTGTAGAGCTTGATCGTGTACTGCTGGAGCTTCGAGACATTCGGGTCGCCGTTGAGGGTGTGCATCCCGCCCGCCGAGTGCCAGGTCGAGCCCGACGTCAGCTCGCGCCGCTCGAGCAGGACGACGTCGGTCCAGCCCGCCCTGGTCAGGTGATACAGGACGCTGCAGCCGACAACTCCGCCACCGATCACCACGACCTGGGTCGACGCCTTCATCAGAAGTCGGTCTTCACGCCGCCCTCGGCCTTGCGCCGGGCAACGAAGGCCGCCAGCTCGTCCGCGATCGCCGGATCGATCGGCGGCGGCTCGTAGGCCGCCAGGAGCTCCTTCCAGATCCGGTTCGCCTTGCCGGCCGCCTCGGGACTGCCCGCTTCCTGCCACGTCTCGTAGTTCCGCCAGTCCGAGATCATCGGCTTGTGGAACGCGTTCCGGAAGCGCGACTGGGTATGCGCCGCGCCGAAGAAATGGCCGCCCGGCCCGACCTCCCGGATCGCGCCGAGGGCCAGGCTGTCCTCGTCGACGACGACCGGCTCGAGGAAGGCGGCGACCATCCCGAGGAGCTCCGCGTCGAGGATCATCTTCTCGAATCCCGCGTGCAGGCCGCCCTCCATCCAGCCGGCGCCGTGCATCAGGAAGTTGACCCCGCCCATGATCGCGCCCCACAGGGCGAAGACCGACTCGTAGGCCGCCTGGGCGTCAACGGCGTTGGCGGCCGACACGTTCGACGACCGGTAGGGCAAGCCGTAGCGGCGGGCGAGCTGGCCGCCGATCATCGCCGTACGCATGTACTCGGGCGTGCCGAAGGCCGGCGCGCCGGACTGCATGTCGACGTTCGAGGTGAAGCCGCCGTAGACGACCGGTGCACCCGGTCGGACGACCTGGGTCAGGACGACCCCGGCGAGCGCCTCGGCATTCTGCTCGGCCAGGGCGCCGGCCAGGGTGACCGGGGCCATCGCTCCGGCCAGCGTGAACGGGGTCATCACGATCACCTGGTTGCGAGCCGAATACTCCAGGATGCCGTGGATCATCGGCGTGTCGAGGCGCAGCGGTGAGCTCGAGTTGATGATCGTGAAGATCGACGGCTGCGTGTCGAGCGCCGCCTCATCCACGCCCCGGGCAATTCGGACCATCTCCAGGCAATCGAGATTGCGCTGGCGGCCGAGGCTGTAGGCATGAATCGGCTTGTCGGCCAGGGTCAGGGCGTCGAACGTGGCGTCGAGGTGGCGGATCGAGGCGTGGATGTCGATCGGCTCGACGGGGTAGCCGGCCAGGAAATGGACGCTGTTGAGCATCTGGCTGAGCCGGACCAGGTCCTGGTAGTCGGCTCGATTTCCGACCCGCCGGCCACGGTCGAGGTCGGCCACGTTGGGGGCGCTGGCGACCGATCCGAACGCGAGGTAGTCCCCGCCGATGTGGAGGTCGTGGGCCGGGTTGCGGGCGTGCAGGGTGAACGAGCTGGGCGCCGTCCGGATCAGCTCGGCGACCATCGCCCGATCGAAGCGGACCCGTTCCGTGCCGGGCTCCACGCGCGCCCCGGCAGCGGCCAGCAGGCTGCGCGCGCCGGGATCGAGGAAGTCCATGCCGATCTCCTCGAGGACCCGCATCGAGGCGTCGTGGATCGCCTCGAGCTCGTCGGCCGAGACCGCCTCGGTCGGCCGGTAGGGCATCCGCGGCTGGGCCCACGGCCGCTGCTGGGGCAGCCGGCTGCGCTCCCCGGTGGGGCGGCCGCCGCTCCGCCGGCGTCGCTCGCCACCGGCCGACCCCTGCTCGAGCTCGGTCATCGGGTCCCTATTCGCCGGCCAGGTCGAACCAGGTCGTCTTCACGACCGTGTAGCCGTCGAGGGCCTCGAGGCCCTTGTCGCGACCGAAGCCGGACTGCTTGTAGCCCCCGAACGGGACGGTGATGTCGGACGCGTCGAAGGTGTTGACCCAGACCGTTCCGGCGCGCAGCCGCCGGGCGAGGCGATGGGCGCGCTTGACGTCCCGGGTCCACAGGCCGGCCGCCAGCCCGAAGGGCGAGTCGTTGGCGATCTGGAGGCCTTCCTCCTCGGTGTCGAACTCGATCACGGTCAGGACTGGACCGAAGATCTCCTCGCGGGCCACCCGCATCCGGTTGTCGACTCGATCGATGATCGTCGGCGGGACGAAGTAGCCACCGCTGTCGACGCGCGCCCGTTCGCCGCCCGCGACGACCGTGGCGCCCTCGCTCCGGCCCAGGTCGACGTAGCCCAGGACCCGCTCGAGTTGGGGCTCGTCGACGATCGCCCCGAGCCGGGTGGCCGGGTCGAGCGGCTCGCCCGGCGCGAGGGTCAGCCCGAGGGCCGCGATCCGCTCGACGAGCTCTGCCCGGACGGAGCGCTGGACGACCAGCCGCGAGCCGGCGTTGCAGGTCTGGCCGGTGTTGTAGAAGATCCCCCAGCCGATCGCCGAAGCGGCGGCCTCGATGTCGCCGACGTCGGCCAGGACGAGCTGGGGGCTCTTGCCGCCCAGCTCGAGGGTGATCGCCTTGACGTCGGTCTCGCCGATGGCCCGGAGGAGCGAGCGGCCGACGTCGGTCGAACCGGTGAAGGCGATCTTGTCGACGCCCGGGTGGCGGGCCAGGGCATCGCCAAGCACGGAGCCCGGCCCCGGAACCACGTTCAGGACGCCATCCGGCAGGCCCGCACTCGATGCCAGCTCGGCGAGCCGGAGGGCCGACAGGGGCGACTGCGAGGCGGGCTTGAGGATGACCGAGTTGCCCGCGGCAAGGGCGGCCCCGATCTTCCAGGCGCTGATGATCAGGGGGTAGTTCCAGGGCACGATCGCGGCGACAACACCGATCGGCTCCCGAGTCACGAGCGACAGCGCGGCAGGGCCTGTCGGCCCGATCTGGCCGTAGGCCTTGTCGATCGTCTCGGCGTACCACTGGATCGTGGTCGCGCAGCTCGGCACGTCGACCCTCAACGTGTCGTGGATTGGCTTGCCAACGTCGAGCGCCTCGAGCAGGGCGAGGTGCTCCAGGTCGGCCCGGATCAGCTCGGCAAAGCGGAGCAGGACGCGCTTCCGGTCGATCGGCGCCTGGTCGCTCCAGCGGCCGTCGTCGAACGCCCGACGAGCCGCCCGAACGGCCCGCTCGACATCCTCGCCGCCGCCCTCGGCCACGTCGGCGATCAGCCGGCCGTCGCGCGGACCGATGTCCGGGAAGGTCCGGCCCGACGCGGCCGGCACGTAGCGCCCGTCGATGAACGCCTGGGTTTGAGGCCGGATCGCCGCCGCCCGCGCCTGCCAGTCGGCCAGGGAGAGCGTCTTCGCCGCGGTGGTCATGCCCGGAACCGCTTGATCGCGGCCTCGTCCAGGACGGCGCCCAGGCCGGCTCGCTCGGGCACCCGCAGGATCCCGTCGGATCCCGGCCGGATGGGCTCGGCCAGCATGAAATCGCGGCGTTCCGGCGTCCAGCCCGGCGGATCGTAGGGGAACTCGAGGAACGGGCCGCCGCCGACGCCGGCCACCACGTGCAGGTTGGCGAGCAGGCCCAGCCCGTTGGTCCAGGTATGCGGGGTGAACCAGCGACCCCGGGCAAGGGCGATCTCGGCAATTGTCCGGGCCCGGCTCAGCCCGCCGGCCAGGACGACGTCGGGCTGGTAGACGTCGAAGGCGTCCGCATCGAGCGCGGCGAGCAGCTCGGTGAACGTCCGGGTCATCTCGCCGCCGGCGATCCGGACTCCGGTCGTCGCCGCCCGCAGGCCGCCCAGCCCGCGCAGGTCGCTGCCGTCAAGGGGCTCCTCGACCCAGGTGACCCCGAAGTCGGCCAGGCGCCGGCAGATCGCTGTCGCCTCGACGACGTCGATCGAGGCGGAGTCGTCGCCGGCCATCCGCCAGCCCTGGTTGAGGTCGACCATGATCGCCATCGACTCACCGACGGCCCGGCGGGTTGCCTCGACGGCCGCCAGGCCCTCCTCGAGCCGGCGCGGATCGATCCGGATCTTGAGCCCGCTGAAGCCGTCGTCCCGGGCTCGGAGCGCCATCTCGGCCCGCTCGGCGGCGGGCAGCAGGGACCCGCATGATGCGTAGACCGGCAGGCCGTCGGAAGCCCCGCCAAACAGCGTCGCGACCGGCAGCCCGGTTGCCTGCCCGAGGATGTCCCACAGGGCGGCCTCGAGGGGCCAGTAGCGGGCGGCATGGAAGTCGATCGTCTCGAGGACCCGGACGTGCCGGCCGATCCGGCGCGGATCCTGGCCGACGAACAGGTGGGCGTAGGCCTCGAAGCCGGTCATCGTGTCGCCCGAGCCCAGCCCGATCAGCCCGGCGTCGGTCTCGACCCGCACGATCGTCGCGCCAAACGAGCGACGGGGGACGGGGTCCCAGGCGGCCGGAAACGGTGGATCGAGCGGCAGCAGGAGCCGGTCGAGGCTGATCCCGGTGATCTTCACGCCTGCCATTGTGCGACAGTTGGCTGGCATCGAAGGCGACTTGGATTATCGTTCCGGAACGTGCAGGAGGCTCCCAGGCCAATGGACTCGAACGCCGGTCGAGCAGCCACGGTCGACTTCGATCACGTCAGCAAGACCTACGGCGCGCCAAGCTCGAAGGCCGCCGCCAAGGCCGGCACGCCGGGTGCCGTCAACGACCTGTCGCTGTCGATCCCGGCCGGCAAGATCTGCGTCCTCGTCGGTCCGTCGGGCTGTGGCAAGACCACCTCGCTCAAGATGGTCAACCGGTTGATCGAGCCGACCTCCGGCCGGATCCTGCTCAACGGCCAGGACGCCGCGAAGC
Organism: uncultured Chloroflexia bacterium; assembly: GCA_963735455.1. Taxonomy (GTDB): domain Bacteria; phylum Chloroflexota; class Limnocylindria; order Limnocylindrales; family CSP1-4; genus Palsa-1033. Next base: position 323,731 of record CAVTKZ010000003.1, on the reverse strand, counting down.
GCGAGCTGACCGAGCTCAGGCGGGGGATCGGCTACGTGATCCAGCAGACCGGCCTCTTCCCGCACCAGACGATCGTCGAGAACGTGGGCACGGTGCCCCGGCTGCTGGGCTGGCCGGCGGCCCGGATCAAGTCCCGCTCCGAAGAGCTCCTTGGGCTGGTCGGCCTCGATCCGGCGAAATATTCGCGGCGCTTCCCAAGCCAGCTGTCGGGCGGCGAGCGCCAGCGAGTCGGCGTCGCGCGAGCCCTGGCCGCCGATCCGCCGATCATGCTCATGGACGAACCGTTCGGCGCCGTCGACCCGATCGTCCGGGAGCGTCTCCAGGACGAGTTCCTGCGGCTCCAGGAGGAGCTGGCCAAGACGATCCTGTTCGTGACCCACGACATCGATGAGGCGATCAAGATGGGCGACCTGGTCGCTGTCTTCCAGCTCGGCGGCAAGGTCGCCCAGTTCGGGACCCCGGCAGAGCTGCTGGCCAGCCCCGCGTCGGAGTTCGTCGCCCGGTTCGTCGGCGCCGACCGCGGCCTGAAGCGCCTGGCCTTGAGCCGCGTCGATGACCTCGACCTGCGGCCCGCCCACACCGCCGCACTGGACGCCGATGCCGGCGAGGTTCGCCGGAAGGGCCTCGACGCCTCGTTCCGGTTCGTGCTGGTCGTCGACGGGGCGAACCGGCCGCTGGGCTGGGTCGACGCCCGGGACCTGCCCGAGAGCGGGCCGTTGACCGCGGCGATGGCCAACGCCACGTCGCCCTTCCTGAACAAGCGAACGACGCTCAAGGACGCCCTGTCGATGCTCCTCGATGCGGACGTCCAGGTCGGGATCGTGACCGACCGGAACGGGACGGTCCAGGGCCTGGTGACCGTCGACATGATCGCCGAGCGGATGCGCGCCGGCCACAAGGCGCCGGCGTACCTCGTCGATTCACCGGCCGAGCCCGACCCTGGCGACGAGCTCTCGAGCGGCGAGCTCCCGGCCGACGGCAGGCCGGCCTCGATCGCGGCGGACTAGGCGATGCCGCCCGGCACCCAGATCTTCGATTTCAGCTGGGTCGGGGCCCACCTCGGCGAGATCGCCGAGCGGATCGGCCAGCACCTCGAGCTGACGATCCTGCCGGTGGCGATCGGCTTCGTGATCGCCCTGATCCTGTCGATCTGGGCGGTTCGCCAGCCCATCGTCTATGGCCCGATCACGCTGGTGACCGGGGTCATCTACACGATCCCCAGCCTGGCCGCATTCGCCGTCCTGATCCCGATCACCGGCCTGTCACTCGTCTCGGCGCTGATTCCCCTCGTGAGCTACACCTTGCTGATCCTCGTCCGGAGCATCGTGGCCGGCTTCCGCGGGGTACCGGCCGACGTCCTCGAAGCGGCCGAGGGGATGGGCTATACCAGCACCCAGCGCCTGATCCGGGTCGAATTCCCGCTCGCGGTACCGATGATGATCACCGGCTTGCGGCTGGCCACGGTGACCGCGATCGGCCTGGCGACGGTCGCCTCGATCATCGGCGGTGACACCTTCGGCGGCCTGGGCCAGCTGATCACCGAGGGCCTCCAGTTCTTCTTCCCGACGAAATACCTGCTCGGGGCGTTCCTGTCGATCGTCCTCGCCTTTGGGGCCGATTTCGTGTTCATCCGGGTGGAGCGACTGATCACGCCCTGGGCGCGCTCGCCGGGTCGGGCCGGCTGATGGCCGCGCTCATCAACTGGTTCCTGGATCCGACCCACTGGGCGGGCGACTCGGGAATCCCGAATCGGCTGTTCGAGCACATCTCCCTGTCCGGGGCGTCGCTCCTGACGGCGGCCCTGATCGGGCTGCCGATCGGGATGTATATCGGGCACACCGGCCGTTTCGCCAACATCGTGATCAACATCGCCAACATCGGCCGGGCGATCCCGTCGTACGCGGTCGTCGTCATCATCCTGCCGTTCTCGCTGCAGTTCTCCCCAGACCTGGGCCTGAACGTGATCCCGACGTTCCTGGCGATGACGATCCTGGCCATTCCGCCGATCCTGGTCACGACCTACGCCGGGATCCGCGAGGTCGATCGGGACCTGGTCGAGGCGGCCCGCGGGATGGGCCTCCGCGAGGCCCAGATCCTGGGCCGGCTCGAGGTCCCGCTGGCCACGCCGGTCATCGCCGGCGGCTTCCGGACGGCGACCCTCCAGGTGATCGCGACGGCGACGATCGGGGCGATCCTGGGCGGCGGCGGCTTGGGGCGCTTCGTCGTCGACGGCTTCCACAATCCCGGCGACCCGAACCAGCTGTTCGCCGGGGTGATCCTCGTCGCGGGCCTGGCGATCGGGGCCGACGCCATCCTGGCCGTGGTCCAGCGCGCGATCACTCCGCGGGCGATCCGGGGCGACCTTGGCGACCGGCCGGGCCAGGACGACCCGCGAACGCCGGCAACGGGCCCGGTCCTCGCCAGCTGATCCGGAATCGGCCAGCCAGCGAACCGCTCAGTAGGCGCGTTTTCCGGGCGCTGGTATGGTACGCGGACCGTTGCTGCACCAATGACAACGGATCTGGAGGAAGGAGAAAACCCAACATGCGGATGAACCGCTTGCTGGTCCTCGGGGCGGCGATGCTGGTGCTGTTCAGCGCCTGTTCGTCGGGTGGGGGCAGCACAACGGCGCCGTCAGTCGCCGCGCCCTCAACCGCGGCAACAGCCGCTGCGTCGAGCGCGCCGGCATCCACAGCAGCCAAGCCGACGATCAAGATCGGCTCGGACAACTTCTACGAGTCCGTCCTGATGGCGGAGATCTACGCACAGGTGCTCGAGCACGCCGGCTATACGGTCGATCGGCACTTCAAGCTGGGCGCCCGGCAAGCCCGCGAACCCGCCCTCGAGAGCGGTGCCGTGGACCTGGTCCCTGAGTACGTCGGCTCTGGCCTCGCCTACTACGACGCGTCCAAGGACAGTGGCGATGGCGACGCCAATCGGACGGCTCTCCAGGCGATCCTCAACACCAAGGGCGGTGGGATCACCGTCCTGAACATCTCGCCGGCCCAGGATGGCAACGCATTCGTCGTTCGCAAGGACACCTCGACCACGCTCAACCTGACGAAGATGAGCGACCTGACCGCCGTCCAGACCCAGCTCAAGTGGGGCCTGCCGGCCGACTGCGACACGAACAACGTGTGCAAGGGCGCGCTGGTCAAGTACGGGATCACCTATCCACCGGCCCAGCGGACCGCCCTGGATGCGTGTGACGTGCCGATGGCCACGGCCCTCAACGGCAAGGCGATCGACGTGGCCGAGCTGTGCTCGACCCAGCCGGCGATCGCCCAGTTCGGATTCGTCCAGCTGACCGACGACCTCAAGACCCAGCCGGCGGAGAACATCGCTCCGCTCGTCCGGAACGATTACCTCGCCAAGGTCGATGCGGCCTCGTTCGAGGCGCTCCTGAACGCCGTTTCGGCAAAGATGACCACGGCCGACCTGACGACCCTCGGCGTCGACATCGCGGTCAATCAGCAGGACGTTCCGACGGTGGCCAAGAACTGGCTGACCACGGCGGGCCTCCTGCCCTAGCCCGCTCCTCGTCGATCACAGGACCCCCGGCAACCACGCCGGGGGTTCTCGAATTCAGGGCGTGACGTCGGGATCCGGGGCTCCGCTCACGACGTCCTCGACCTCGTGGATGCTGCTCGTCCAGCCCAGCCGCAGGAAGGCCCCCGCACCGGTCACCGAGGTCAGGACGAGGACCGTGGCATGGGCCAGGAGGGCCAGGGCCAGGGCCTGCTCGCTCGAGCGACCGAGCGCCTCGGCGATCTTCACGGCCGCCAGCTCATAGGTGCCCAGGTAGCCGGGTCCTGACGGAATCGCGGTCGCCAGGGCAATCCCGGCCGCCAGGAGCGACGCCTCGCCGATCAGCAGATGGAGGCCGATCGCCTGGCCGATCGCGGCGAAGGCGACCACGGTCGCGCCCCAGGCGGCCACGCTCAGGGCCAGCGCCTCGGCCAGGGTCCGCGGCCGGCCGGCCACGGCCAGGCCGGCGCGCAGCTTGCGGGCCGCGCCGGCGGCGCTCGGCCAGCGCTCGAAGAGGGCCGCGGCACGGGCCGCGCCGGGCAGCCGATGGGCGGCGATCCCGATCGCCAGGGCCACCACCAGCAGGCCGGTCACCGCCAGCCCGACCAGGACGGCGCTGGCAACCACGCCCCGGACATTGAGGACCAGGATCGCGACCGCGGCGATCGCCACCAGGACCGCGATGTCCACGACTCGCTCGACGACGACCGTGCCCAGCGTCGACGCCCGGCTGATCCGTTCCCGGTCGCCCAGGTAGTGGCTCCGGACCAGCTCGCCGAGGCGCGCGGGCAGGACGTTGTTGGCCAGGTAGCCGACGAGCAGGTAGCCCAGGATCGGCAGGAAGCCGACCCGCTGGATCGGCAGGATCAGGCGCTGCCAGCGCACCGCCCGGAGCACGATGTCGCCCGACATGCACAGCAGGGCCAGGGCGAGCCAGGCCGGGCTGGCCGTCTGGATGATCGCCCAGGCCTCGCCCAGGTCAACATCGCGCAGGACGAACCAGATCGAGAAGATCGAGATCGCCAGGCCGATCCCGACGCGCAGGAACGGTCCGGTCCGGCCGCGCACCCCCTCAGCCGGTCGTCGGGCGGCGTGCGGTCAGCTGGGCTGAGCGGCGGATCCGGGAGGCGTGGAGCATGTAGCGGACGACCACCCCGAGGGTCGACAGCCCGTACACCACGCTGCGCTTGAAGCCGACCGAGCTGGCCTCCTCGAAGTAGCGGGTGGGCACCCCGATCTCGCCGATCCGGAAGCGGCGCGCCGCGACGACCTGGGCGATCAGCTCCTGGTCGAACACGAAGTCGTCGCTGTTCAGCTCGTACGGGATCGCCTCGAGGAGGGCCCGGCTGTAGGCCCGCAGGCCGGTGTGGTACTCGGACAGGTGGAGCCCGAAGACGAGGTTCTCGACGCCGGTCAGGAAGCGATTGCTGATGTACTTCCAGCGGGGCATGCCGCCGGCCAGGGGGTTGCCCATGAAGCGGCTGCCGAGCATCAGGTCCTTCTCGCCGGCAATGATCGGGGCGATCAGCTCGGGGATCCGGGTGGCGTCGTACTGGTAGTCAGGGTGGAGCATGACCACCACTTCGGCACCCTCGGCGAGGGCCGTGTCGTAGCACGTCTTCTGGTTGCCGCCGTAGCCCCGGTTCTGGCGGTGGACCACCACCTGGAGACCCAGGTTGCGGGCCACGTCGACCGTCTCGTCCTTGGACACGTCGTCGACCAGGATGATGTGATCGACCACGTCGAAGGGGATGTCGGAGTACGTCCGTTCGAGGGTCTGGGCCGCGTTGTAGGCGGGCATCACCACGATCACCCGCGGGCGTCCGGATGGCGATGCCTGATCCGCCGGACGGGCCTGGGGCAGTGGGGGGTTCACGGGGCGGTAGCCTACCGCATCTGGGAGGCCTGCCTATACTCCAGCGGATGTCGGCAGGAAGGTGGGCGGGGCCAGGTCGCCGAGCGGCCGTGGGCGGCTACCTCCTCCTGTTCCTCGCGGCCTGCGCCGCCGCGTTCTACCTGATCTTCCCGGTCCATGCCGGCAGCGTGGGCTTCGACGCGGCGGCGTCGGTCATCTACTTCGACCGGCTCGTCCAGGGCCGCCACCTGGAGTCATTCGTGACGGCCACGCCCAAGCCGTTGCTGACCGTCGTCTACGGGGTCGTCTACAACCTGACCCACGACTGGCGGGTGATCTCGGGGATCGCGATCGCGCTGTTCGGAGCATGCGCGGTCCTGGCGGCAATTCTCGCCCGGCGGATCGGCGGGCTGCCGGCCGGGGTCTTCGCCGGGGTCGCGGTGATCGGCTCGCAGGCCCTGCTCGAGGACGTCGCCATGAGCTACGCCGTGGTCTGGGCGTTCGCCGCCTGCCTGCTGGCCGGCATCGCGATCAGCTCGACTCGGCCGCGCTTCGGCTGGGCCGGGGTGGCCCTGGGGTTCGGCGCGCTGGCCCGCTTCGAGGTCGTCCTGATCCTCGGCCTGGCGGCCGTCGTGCTGGCCGGCGCCTGGCTCTTCGCGCGAAAGACCGGCCGACCCGGGCCGGAGCCTCGCGCCTGGCTGATCCTGCTGGGACTGGCCGCCCTGCCGATCCAGTTCGTCCACGACTGGCTGCTGACCGGCAACGCGCTGTACGCCGAGTACGTTCCGACGGCGGCCTCGGTCAGCCTGCCCTTGATCTCACCGGCCTCGGCCGCCGTCTTCGTCCTGCAGCACCTGATCAAGATGGGGCCATTCGTCGTCCTCGCGGCGCTGGGTGCCGCCGTCCTCGTCCGCCGCCGTCAGTGGGGGCTGCTGATCGGGCCTGACCGCGATGGGGCCCGGCGTCGCGGCCTTCCTCGTCTTCCTGGCCTTCCGCCGGATCTATATCTCCAACCGCTATCTCGATCCGATCGACCTGGCCGTGCTCGTCGCGGCCGCGATCGGCTTCGGCGCCCTGGCCATCCCTGAACTGGTCGCGGCGGTTGCCCGGATCCGGCGGCCACCGGCACGGACCGTGCTCGTGGTCCTCGCCGCCGGCGCGGCCAGTGTCCTGCTGTCGGTGCCCTTCGCTCCAGTCAACAACACCGTCCACGTCACGATCCGGACGAACCTCCACATCGAAGAGGATGCCCAGGCAACCTTGCCCGTCCTGCGTCGGGCGCTGGCCGCGATCCCGGGGGTGACTGACTGGCCCGGCCCGACGACCGGCCAACCCGCCGTGCTGATGGTCCCCAGCCAGCTCCGACCGCAGTTCGTCGTCGACCTCGGCCTGCCGACCAGCCAGGTCGCCGGCTCGAGCGCGGCCCGCCTGCGTTCTGACGGGACCTATCCGATGATTGGCCAGCTCATCGTCCATGATCAACGCTCGGACCCGGACCCGGCCTTCGACTTCCTGGAGGTCGGGACGCCGACGACGATCGGCCGGATCGTGGTGACCCCACTCCTGGCCGACCCGACACGGGGGATCTGGGTCGACCGGATCGACCCAGTCCCGTAGAACGACCGAACGAGAACAACCGATCGAGGGAGCCCGAAGGCATGTTTGAACGACTCTTTGGCGGCAAGACCCAGGACCCGGCGACGGCCGCCCGCATCCCGCCGGGCCAGTACCGGACCGAGAAGTTCCCCGTCCTGCACTACGGCTCGACGCCCAGGACCGAGCTCTCGACCTGGGACTTCAAGGTCTTCGGCGAGGTGGACAGCCCATTCAGCCTGACCTGGACCGAGTTCAAGGCGCTGCCCCGCAAGACGGTCCAGACCGACATCCACTGTGTCACCCGTTGGACGAAGCTCGACACCAGCTGGGAAGGCGTCCCGATCCAGGAGATCCTGGCCCGGGCCCAGCTCCGGCCGTCGGCCGCCTTCGTGCTGGCCCACTCGGAGCAGGGCTACACCGCCAACCTGCCCCTTGCGGTCCTCGATGACGACGACGTCCTCTTGGCCGACACGTTCGGCGGCCAGCCGCTCGAGCTCGAGCACGGCTGGCCGCTCCGCCTGCTGGTCCCCAAGCGCTACTTCTGGAAGAGCGCCAAGTGGATCAGGGGCCTGGAGTTCGTCGATCACGACATCCTCGGCTTCTGGGAGCGCTACGGCTACAACAACGACGCCGATCCCTGGAAGGAAGAGCGCTTCTCGAGCTAGCCGCGGGCGGGAAGCCGGCGGTCGGGCGGTCGGGCGGCCCGGTCCGCGGTCAGTTGCGGCGGATCGCCGCCTGGCGGGGATCGACGCTGTAGTTGCGCAGGCGGCGTTCGAGGAGGGCGATCTCGCGCTCGATCAGCCGGAGCAGCTCTTCGATTCGCTGGACGGTCGTGTCCGCCTCGAGCAGCTCCTGACGGCGGGGCTGGTCGACCTGGATGATCCCGCTGAGCAGGTGCGAGAGGACCGTCGGATCGTCCGGAATCGCCACCCGGACCTCCTCGCCCGGGTTCGACGGGGAGCGGCTGGCGACGACCTCGCCCTCGTCGGCATCGTCCTCGACGTCGACCTCGACCTGGACGTCGATCTCGGCGCCATCCTCGCCCTCCTCGGGCTGGAGGAGGGCCAGGTAGCGGACGAAGCGCTGGGTCACCTCGGCGGTCAGCCGCTCGGCGAGATCCCGGTCGCCGACCGGTTCGTCGAGCTCGGTCACGTCGGCCACCAGGTACGGCCGGCGACCGACGGCCACGCTCTCGATCCGGAACCGGCGGGTGCCCACCACGAGCAAGTCGTAGCGCCCGTCGCTGTACTTGGACGCCTCGCGGATCTCGGCGATCGTGCCGACCGTGGCGATCGAGGTCGCCCCGGGCCCGACTTCACGGCCATCCCGGATCAGCACGACCCCGAACGGCTCATCGCGCTCGAGGCAGCGGCCGATCATCGCCCGATAGCGGTCCTCGAAGACCTTCAGGGGCAGGGCGACGCCCGGACACAGGACGGTGTGGAGCGGGAAGAGGGCGAGCTCCACGTCAGGTCCAGGCTCGGGATACGGAAACGCCGCCGGGGGATCGCACCGGCGGCGTCGGGTAGCGGGCCGTCAGGCCGGCCGGCTCAGTGCGCGCAACCCCGCGGGGCGCCACCATCGTCGGCGGTCCGGAAGCTCGAGCCGCAGCCACAGGCCGCTACGGCGTTCGGGTTGTTGACGGTGAAGCCGGCGCCCATCAGCGTGTCGACGTAGTCGATCTGGGAGCCGCGCAGGAGGTCGATGCTCTTGCCGTCGACGTACACCTTGACCCCGTTCGCCTCGAGCATCTTGTCCTCGGGGGTCGGGGCATCCTCGATCATCATTCCGTACTTGAAGCCCGAGCAGCCGCCGCTGTAGACATAGACGCGCAGCCCGATCTCGGGGCTCGTCTCGGCCGCGGTCAGCTCGCGCAGCTTGCTGGCGGCGGCGTCGGTGAGGCTCAGGGTTTCGGTCTGGATCTCGAGCATTCGGTCCCTTCCTCTGCGGAGGCGCTGGTTACTGGGCGTCGCGCTGGTCGTTGTCCTGGAGCCATCGTACGCATCGCAACGAGTTTCGACAAGCCTACCGCCGAAACCCGTTGGTACCGGTCCGGCTCAGGCCTCGATTCGCTCAACGACCGTGGCGATCCCCTGGCCGACGCCGATGCACATCGTGGCCAGGCCATACCGGCCGCCGGTCCGGACCAGCTCGTGGACGAGCATCGTGACCAGCCGGCTTCCGCTCATGCCCAGGGGATGGCCGAGGGCGATCGCGCCGCCGTTCACATTGACCCGGGCGGGGTCGAGGCCGAGCTCGTCGATGCAGGCCAGCGACTGGCTGGCGAACGCCTCGTTGAGCTCGACCAGGTCGAGGTCGGCGACGCCGATCCCGGCCCGCTCGAGCGCCTTGCGGCTGGCGGGCACCGGCCCGATGCCCATGATCGAGGGCTCCACGCCGGCGACCGCCGTCGACACGATTCGGGCGAGGGGCTTCAGCCCCAGCTCGCGGGCCCGGCCGGCCTCGACCAGCAGGACGGCACTCGCCCCGTCGTTGATCCCCGAGCTGTTGCCGGCGGTGACCGTGCCGCCCTCCCGGAACGCCGGGCGCAGCCTGGCCAGCGCCTCCGGGCTGGTGTCCGCCCGGGGATGCTCATCGCGGGCGACCGTCAGCGGCGCGCTGCCCCGCCCGGCGGGAACCTCGATCGGCACGATCTGGTCATCGAATCGGCCGGCCTCGATCGCGGCCACGGCCTTGCGGTGGCTGGCCAGGGCGAACGCGTCCTGGCGCTCGCGGCCGACGTGCCAGCGCTCGGCCACGTTCTCGCCGGTCTCGCCCATCGACTCGAGCCCGTAGCGCTCGGCGAGCCGGGGATTCGGGAAGCGCCAGCCGAGGGTCGTGTCCTGCAGCTCATGGCTGCCCCGCTCCCAGGCGGCTGCGGGCTTGGCCAGGACGTACGGGGCGCGGGTCATCGACTCGACCCCACCGCCGATGAACACGTCGCCGTCGCCGACCTGGATGGCATGGGCGGCCGAGTTGATCGCCTGCAGGCCGCTGCCGCACAGGCGGTTGACGGTCAATCCGCCGATCTCGATCGGCAGCCCGGCCAGCAGGAGCGCCATCCGGGCGACGTCGCGATTGTCCTCGCCGGCCTGGTTGGCGCAGCCCAGGATGACATCCTCGATCAGGCTCGGATCGATCCCCGAACGATCGACCAGGGCGCGCAGGACGGCCGCCGCGAGGTCGTCCGGCCGGACGGCGGCCAGGGCGCCACCGTAGCGCCCCACCGGGCTGCGAACGGCGGCGACGATCCACGGATCGCGGAGCTGGCGGGCGAGGTCGCGGCTCATCGCCCGATTGTAGGCCCGAGCGCCTGACCGACCGGACCGGACGCTAACTGACGGGCGCGGCCTCGGCCGAACGGCGCAGGCTGGTTGCCGGGTCGAACGTGTCCGGGTCGTCGGCGGCGAGCGACACGAGCCGGGCCAGGACCTCCGGCCGGCCCCGCTCGTCGGCCCACTCGAACGGCCCCTCGGGGTGGCCTGCGCCGAGGCGCAGGGCGAGGTCGATCGTCGCCTCGTCGCTCGTCACGCCCTCCTCGAGCGCCCGGAACGCCTCGTTGACGATCGCCAGGCGGATCCGCTCGACGATCGCGGCGTTGGCCAAGGGCCCGTCCTGGCCGGCAGCCGATTGGAAGTCCACGGCGGGACCGAGCGGCCCACCGGCCGAGTCGTAGCGGTAGAAGCCCTGGCCGGCCTTGCGACCGAACCGGCCGGCCGCCACCAGGCGCTCCTGGATCGGCGACGGCCGGAACCGGCCCGCCCGGCCGAAGCCTTCCCAGATCCCCGTCGCGGCCGCCAGGTTGACATCGATTCCGACCAGGTCCATCAGCTCGAACGGGCCGAGCGGGAAGCCCGCGGCCCGGACCGCGGCGTCGATCCGGGCGATCCCAGCCTGGCCGGCCTCGAGCTGGCGGAGGGCCTGGATCGTGAACGCCCGATTGATCCGGTTGACCACGAAGCCGGGTCGATCGGCGGAGCGGATCGGCGTCCGGCCCCAGCCGGCGACGAGGGCCGCGGCGCCTGCGACGACGGACGGCTCGGTCCCTGGGCAGGCGATCACCTCGACCAGGGGCATGACCGGGGCGGGATTGAAGAAGTGGAGGCCGACCACTCGACCCGGATGTCGAACGGCGGCCGCGGCGATCGTCTCGACCGACAGGGCGCTCGTGTTGGTGGCCAGGATCGTGTCGCCCGGCGCGATCTGGTCGAGGCGCCCGAAGAGGGCCTGCTTGGCGGCCAGGACCTCGACGATCGTCTCGATCACGACCGGCGCCCCGGCAGCCTCGTCGGGGTCGTCGCCGAGGACCAGCCGTTCGAGCGTCTCGGCCAGGGTCCGGTCGAGCTCCGCCCCGGTCAGGCCACGCCGGGCCAGGCGCCGGGCCAGGCGCTCCTCGATCGTCGCCCGGGCAAGCTGGCGAGCCGCCGGGTCGAGATCGATCAGGCGGACCGGGTGGTCATGCTCGAGGGCGAGCTGGGCGATCCCCGAGCCCATCGTCCCGGCACCGATCAGGGCGATCTCGACGGGCACCCGCTCAGCCCTCCTTGAACTGCTCGAATGGCTGCCGGCAGGCAGTGCAGTAGTGGATCGAGCGGCAGCGGGTCGGCCCGAAGGCGTTGTCCTGGACGGTCCGCCGCGATCCGCAGTACGGACAGGTCGCCGCCCGGCCCAGGCTGACCAGCTGCGGACCGCCCTCGGGCGGCGCGAAGCCACTGGCCGCCAGGGCCGCCCGCCCGCGCTCGGTGATCCGGGCCGCCGTCCACGGCTCGGCGAAGCTGATCGTGACGGTGATCCGCTCGACGCCGGATCCGGGCCCGGCCAGCTCCCGCTCGAGGCGCTCGGTCACGCTGGTCCGGATCAGGTCGAGGGCCGGGCAGCCGATGAATGTCGGCAACAGCTCGACGGCCAGGGTGCCCTCGACCAGGCTGACCTCGCGGACCAGGCCCAGGTCGACGATCGAGATCGCCGGGATCTCCGGGTCGACGATCCCAGCCAGGATCGCGTGGACCTCGGCCAGGTCGTCCGTGAGCCGGCCCCGGGTCCCGGGCATGTCCAGCGCGGGCCTGGCCAGCGCGGCCGTCACCAGCTGGCCGCCCGGTCGAGCCCGCGGACCGCGTTGAACTCGGTCCACAGGGCGATGAACGCCGGCCCGTGGCCGGAGCGGGCTGTCGTCGGCTCGAGGGCGGCCGGCGCGGCCGGCGGCAGGTCCAGCCCGAGCCGGGCCAGGACCGGCGCGATCCGGGCCGACCAGCGTTCGGTCAGCTCGGCCGACGGGACCGGCTGGATGCCCGTCGCCAGCAGGGCCGCCTCGGACGGCAACGGAGCGAGGACACTGGGCGCATCCGGGCCGACGAGCTCGAGCGCCTCGAGCAGACGGCGGCGCGGCTCACCGGCATGGTTCGCCAGGCGCTCGAGCCAGGCCTCGCCGTGGAGCAGGTGGTACGTCTCCTCGCGCCGAACCTTGACCACCAGCTCGGCCAGCGAGCGGTCGGTCGAGCCGGCCAGGGCCTCGAGCCGGACCGCGTTGGCCGTGTCGTACAGCCAGCGCCGGGTCATCGTCCGGGCCCAGTCGCCGCGGCCGCGGTCGACGAGGCGGCAGTGCCGGAATCCCTCGGCCGGGCGGTCGTAGGCGATCCGGTCCGGATCGTCGTTGGTCAGCCCAGCCAGGAGGCCGTAGTAGGCGCTGGCGTGGCCGAGCTCGTCCTGGGCGAGCGAGCTCATCGCGACGTCCTCCTCGAGGTGCGGCGCAATCCCCGTCCATTCGCTGTCGGCGAAGCCGAGCACGAAGTCGTCGTCGGCGAGGGCCAGCAGGAGCTCACCCAGGGCAGCGACCCGCGTCGGCTCACGATCCGCCGTTTCGCTCCGGGCCGGCCGGCCGGCTCCGACCGTCATCCCTCGTCCCTTGGGGCGGCGCCCGGCGGAGGCGCCGGGCGCCGACCGGTCGAAGCCACCCGCTTGGCCTGCCCGCTCCGCTGGCGGGCCTGGGCGAGCTTGTCGCGCATGACGTAGCCACCGGGCTTCTTGAACGAGCGATCGAGCGGCGGATTGAGGATGTCCTGATCGTCGAGCTCGACGATGTCCGCCCGCCGGATCACCCACAGGCGAAGGCTCTCGCCGCGCCGGGCGTAGAGCTCGCGGGCGTAGTGGAGGGCCAGGGTCGGGTCGGGCGCGACGACGCTGCCGCCGTGGCGCATCGGCTCGCCTTCCCGTTCCTGGCGGAAGACCTCGAACGGCTCCATCCCCGGCCGGTCCTCGATCGAGAGCGCTGCCGGCCCGGCCTCCGGCGGGCGGGGCAGCATCAGGCCGCCGCGGCCGGGCCGAGGATCGCGGCGCGGACCCAGCTCGTCTCGGCACGCTGCTCCCGGCGGAACCCGATCCGGGCCGCCGACGCCGGGCCATGGCCGGTGACCACCGCGCGCAGCTCGGCCCAATCCGGCTCGCTGTAGCGCCAGGTGCCGGTCGCCGGGTCCAGGCGCAGCTCCGGATCGGGCAGGCTCAAGCCGAGCTCCCGCACCCGGGGCACGTAGATCGACAGGAACTCCTGGCGGAGCTCCTCCGAGGTCTTGGCCTTGATCCGCCAGTGGAGGTCACGGTCGAGGGCCCGATCCGAGCGCGGCCCGTGCATCTGCATGAGGGGCGGCCACCAGCGGTCGAGGGCCTCCTGGACCATCGCCCGCTGGGCCGGCGTGCCGGCCGCGAGGGTCACCACCACGTCCCGGCCGTGCATGATGTGGACCGATTCCTCCCAGCAGATCTTCTTCATCGTCCGGGCATACGGGGCGTAGCTCGAGTCGCGCAGGGCCTGCTGGGCGACGATGGCGGCGGCATCCACGAGCCAGGCGATCACCCCGATGTCGGCCCACGTCCGGGTCGGGTAGTGGAAGACGTTGTGGAACTTGGTCCGCCCGGCGAGCAGGTCGTCGATCATCGCCTCGCGCGTCTTGCCCAGGTCCTCGGCGACCCGGTACAGCAGCTGGGCATGGCCGACCTCGTCCTGGATCTTGGCGGTCAGGGCCAGCTTCCGGCGCAGGGTCGGGGCGCGCAGGATCCAGTCCCGCTCGGGGAGGACGCCCATCAGCTCGCTGTTGGCGTGCATCTCGACGAAGCGCAGGACGCTGGTCCGATACTCGTCCGGCAGCCAGTCGCCGGCCTCCACCTTGCCACCGGCCAGGACATGATCCTCGAATGCCCGGTAGCGCTCGTCGTGGGGCCGCTCCTGGTTGAACGGCAGGCGGCTCCGCTCGCGCTGGGGCAGGACCGGGTCGAGGGCCAGCGGGTCGGTCACGATCGGTCCCCGCCCAGGGCGCGCAGGCTGAGGGCGACGTATTCGGCCGCGATCGCTCGCGGGGAGAGCGGCCCGTCGGGCCGATACCAGGTCACGATCCCGTTCAGGGCGGTCAGCAGGTAGGCGGCGGCCAGCGGCGGGTCGGTCGGTGCGAACGCAGCGCTGCGACTGCCTTCGGCGATCAACGTCCGCCAGCGGCTCTCGTAGGCATCCCGCCGGGCACCCATCCGGGCCCGCCGCTCGGCCGACAGCGAGCGCCACTCGCGGACGAAGACGCTGGCCTGGCCGACGTCATCGGTCAGCACGCCAACGTGGGCCCGGACGAGGGCCTCGAGCCGCTCTGCGACGGACCGGCCCAGGGTTGCCCGCTCGGCTTCGTCGGCCGCGGCCTCGAACTGGTCCGCGGCCCGCCGGACGATCGCCCACAGGACATCTTCCTTCGAGGCGACATGGGCATACAGGCTGGCGCCCTGGATGGCCAGCCCCCGGGCGATGTCGCGGACGCTGGTGCCCGCATAGCCCTGTTCCCGGAACAGGCTCGAGGCGACGGCCTCGATCTGCCGCCGGCGCGTTTCGACCATCGTTTCCGCTTGCTCCCATGGGCTGCCAACGAACGTTCGTTAGGGACGCTAGCCGCCCAGCCGGAGCCAGTCAAGTGCCGGGCGCAGACCCGGGCCGCCGGGTGCGTCCCGGCGGACGTACCGGCCCCAAGCGGTACCTGCTACGGGCGCGGGCAGTACCGCTGGTGAATGGCTGGACGACTGGGGTCCCGATACCGTCGGTCTTCGAATGGCCAACGTGCGACCCAGAAGCCGGTTGGACCCTGAGCGCGAGCGTGGAATGGTGGCCCGGGCGCGTGCCGATGCCGAGGCATACGGCACGCTCTACGACCACTACCTGCCGCGCGTCTATGGATTCGTCGCCCGCCGGGTCACCGACCGGGCGGCGGCCGAGGAGATCACGGCCGCCACCTTCCAGCGCGGGCTGGAGGCGATCCAGGCTGGGACGCTGCGGACCGAGACGATCGGCGGCTGGCTCTTCCGGGTGGCGGCCAACGCGATCATCGACCGCGGCCAGCGGGTCGAGCAGAGCATTCCCGGTGGCCGTGCGGGCCACCGATGTCGGCGAGCCGGACGCCGAGCGGCGCAACCCGCTCGTCGGCGACGAGGTCGCCACGGCCATCTTTGTTGCAGCGCTCGACCGTGACGACGTGCGCCGGGCGTTCCGCCGGCTGACCGAGCCGCAGCGCCGGGTGGTCATCCTCAAATACCTGGACGACCTGACCGACCTGGAGCTGTGCGGGGTCCTCGGCGTCTCTGCCACCACCCTCAGCGTCCGACTCGAGCGCGCCCTGCGGGCCCTGAACACGGGCACCGGTGGCGCGGGCATCCATGCCGCGTAGCCGCCGATCCGAGGCCGCCGGCACGGCAACGCCCGCCCCGGCTTCGACGACTCACTTGGCGCCGGTCGGCCCTGCCCCGGCACCGGCCGTCCCGACGCCGCCAGTCCCGCCGAGCCCGGTCCCGATCGACCGGGCGTCCGATCCTGATCGCGGGCTCCTCGACCTTCTCGCCGCCGAGCTGGCCGCGACCGGCCGGCGGGCGCGCAGCCGGAAGGCCCAGCTGACCGCGGCCCTGCCCGACGCCAGCTTCGCGCTTGCCCTGCGCGGCCAGCTGCTGCAGCCGGCCGGCGCAGGGTTGACCTCGAGCGCGACGGCCGGCGCCCTGGCCGAGCCGATGGCGGAACCCCGGCCGCACGGCCGGAGCACCGGCGCCAGCCGCGGCCGGACGAAGGTCTGGCTATGGGCAGTGCTGGCGATCGCGATCCTCATCGGGGGCGGGGTGGCGATCAAGATCGCCTCGGGCGGGCTTGGGACCACGGCGGTCGAGCGGGCCGGCGACGTCGCCGATGCGACCCTGGTCCGGGCCGGCACCAGCCGGGCCCTGGCGGCCGGGATGGACCTCGCCGCGGGCGACGAGATCAAGGTCGGTGCCGCTGGCCACGCGACCCTCATCCTCGGTGGCAGCCAGGCCCGGCTGGCCGGCGGGGCGGATCTCAAGCTCAACGTCCTGTCCAGCTCCACGACCCAGGTCGCCCTGCTCGACGGCCGTGCCTACAACCGGGTCGTGGTCCCGGCCGGCGGCTCGTACGAGGTCGTGACCGGTCCCTACACCTGGACCGCGACCGGGACGGCCTTTGACCTGGACCGGACCGCCGATGGCGGTCGCGAGCAGGTCAGCGTGCTGGCCCTCGAGCATTCGATCAGTGTCAGCGGTCCCGCGGCCAACCAGCCGATTCCCGAGGGCACGGCCCTGACCGTCGTCTTCGGCGAGCCCGGTCCGGACAGCCTGACCGTCGGTCCCATCCCGGCCGTCGACTTCAGTGATCCGTGGCTCATCTCGAACGCCAAGACGGACGAGGCCCTGGGCTACCCGATCGGCGCCCTGGCCGGCGTAGCCCTGGCGCCCAACGGCACGCCGGTCGCCAGCCCGACGCCGAGCGCCGTCCCGGACGTGAGCCCGAGCGACACCCCCGGACCGACGCCGGATGCCAGCCCGAGCCCGAGTGACCTGCCGACGTCGACCCCGGTCCCGACCCAGCAACCGACTCCGACGCCCACGGCCAGTCCCAGTCCCAGCCCCAGCCCCACGCCGACGGCCACGCCGACGCCCAGCCTGAGCCTGTCGCTGACCTCGTGCCCGGGTGGTGTCGTCGCGACCTGGTCGAAGTACACGGGCAGCGGATTCACCCGCTACGTCACCCTGCGGGACTCGGTCCCGGGCATCCCGGCCACCTACAACCTCTCGAAGGTCGTTGCCGGCACGTCGACGAACTCGATCGCCAAGACGACCGGCCAGGATGCCACCGTGGCCAACGGCGCGACCTACTTCTACCGGACCCTCGTCCTCGGCTCGGGCAACAAGGTCCTCGAGGCGAGCCCGGTCGAGACCGGCCTCGGCTTCGGCGTCGGCGACCTTGGCCCGGCAGCGGTCTCTTCGTCGTCAGGCGGAACGGTCGTCATCTGGAACGCGTACCAGCGGCAGGCCTGCTTCAGCGAGTACCGGGTGATCTATTCCCACGATCCGAATCCCACGCCTGCCAACGCCCTGGGCTCGATCTTCGTCACGGACTGGTTCACCTCGAACGTGGCCGTCCCGCCGGCGAGTCTGTTCAGCTCGGGTGAAACGATCTACTTCCGGGTCCAGGTCGTGCGCACGACCAGCCTCGGCCAGTTCGTCGTCGAGGAGACATCGGGCACGGCGCCCTCCTACACCTACCCCTGATCCAGCTCCGCATCGGCGGCCGGCCAGGGGCCGGCCCGGCCGGCCAGTGGATGGAGCGGATCGCCCGCCTCCGGCACTGACCCGGCAGAGCGCCGCAGGACCGGCAGGAACCAGGCCCCGACGACGATCGCCAGGGCACCAAACCAGGTGAGCCCGCCCGAGACCGAGGTCAAGGCAAGCGCCGTCCAGAACGCCGCTGCGCGCAGCTCGAGCAGGGCGGGCAGGGCAAGCGTGAAGCCGTGGGCATACAGCGACGGTGACCCGACGACGGACGCCACGCCCAGGCGGGCGAGCCCGGCCCGGCCCCGCCCAAGGAGGGCCAGCCCCAGCACGACGAGGGCGGCCGTCAGGGCCACGGCCCCGGGCAGGTATTCGGCCAGGGCCAGCCCGTAGAACGTCCGGGGCACGAACGGCTGCGACCGGCTGAACCAGGCCAGGCCGTCGAGCCAGGCGCGCCACTGGTCGACTCCGGTCAGGGGCAAGGTCACCGCCACCAGTCCGGCCAGGACCAGGAGCCCGATCGCAAGGGCGCGCAGGCGCCGCTCGCGGACGAGCCACAGGCCGGCGATCGCCGCCTGGGGCTTGAACAGGACGCCGGCCAGCAGGCCACTGCCGATCCACGGGCCGGCCGCGAACAGGAGGAAGACCAGGATCGAGACATTGCCGACGTACAGCCCCTGGGCAAACGGCGGCCAGGCCAGCAGCACGGCACTCCAGCCCCAGCCGAGCCCGAGCAGCCGGAGCCCGGCCAGGGCGGCGGCGAGCAGGCCCGCTTCCCAGGCGATCGCGACCAGCCAGCCGGGCAGGAGCGACAGGGCGGCCGCCACCGGCAGCGTCGGGGGTGGATAGAGATAGGGATAGCTCGTCGGATCAGCCGGCAGGGTCGTGACCAGGCCCCCGAGGTAGACCGGCTGGCCGAGCCGGAAGTGGAGCCCGGCCTTGAGGTAGAGGCCCAGGTCGCGGAACGCAACGCCCTCGAAGAACGTGGCGTCGAACAGGAGCGCGGCGACGATCGCCATCGCCGCCAGGACGGCGACCGGCTCGAGCCGCCCGGTCACCAGCCGGATCGCCAGCGCGACGAGGACGACGACCACGGCCAGGATCGGCACGAGTGGATAGCCGCCGGGCATCGGCACCCGCCATGGTCCATCCTCGAAGGCCAGGTAGCCGGCGACGGCGGCGACCAGCAGCCAGCCGGCGATCGTTGGGCGGCTCATCGCCGGGAGCCTACCGGCTGCCGGCCGGGCGCGGCTCGGATCGCGCCGTCACGCAGGCCCGGTTGGGCTATGAGCCGCTGAAGCGCGGCGCCCGTTTCTCGACGAAGGCAGCCAGTCCTTCGGCGTGGTCGGCGGTCCGGCCGGCGATACCCTGCAGCGATGCCTCGTAGTCGAGGGCCTCGTCGAAGCCCACCTCCAGACCGCGCCGGATCGCCCGCTTGGTCAGGGCCAGGGCTCGCGGCGCGCCGGCGGCCAGGGTCGCGGCGATCGCGCCGGCCTCGGCCAGCAGCTCGCCGGCCGGCACGACCCGGTTGACGAGCCCGATCCGGAGCGCCTCGGCCGCCGCCAGCGGGTCGGGCAGGAGCATCAGCTCGGTCGCCCGGCCGAGGCCGACCAGGCGGGGCAGGAGCCAGGTCGCGCCGCTGTCGGGGATCAGGCCGATCCGGCCGAACGCCAGGACGAAGGTGGCCGACTCGGACGCGATCCGCAGGTCGCAGGCGAAGGCCAGCGACGCGCCGGCCCCGGCGGCCACACCGTTGACCGCCGCGATCACCGGCTTGTCCAGGAGGCGGATCGCGCTGACGATCGGGTTGAACCGCTGGCGGACCTCGACGTCGAGCGGAGTCGGGTCGGGCTGGAGGCGCTCCTTCAGGTCCTGGCCCGCGCAGAACGCCCGGCCGGCGCCGGTCAGGATCACGACCTGGACGTTCGAGTCGCGGCCGGCCTGGCGGATCGCGCCGAGGAGCTCGGCCTTGAGCCGGCCTTCGAGGCTGTTGAGCGCCTCCGGCCGGTCGAGGGTGATCGTGGCGATCCCGCCGGCCGCCTCCCAGCGGAGCGCCTCGAACTCGGGCTGTGCCATCGACGGCCTGTTCTCGAGCCTCAGGTCGCCAGCGGGCGGAGCTCGTCGCCGACCAGCTCGAACAGGCGCCGGTCGATCGGCTCGTCCGCCCCGTCGGCGTGATCGGCGACGAAGCCGGTCAGCTGGACGCGTGAAGTCGGTGTCGGCCGGAGCAGACGCGCCGGCGACGAGCAGATGGCGATCGGGCAGGCCGACCAGGACCGGTCCACCAACCGGCGCCGAGGGCGGCCAGCAGGTAGGCCCGGACCTCGGGCAGCAGGATCCGCGTCGCGTCGGGGCCGTCGCCGCTGTCCGACGACAGCAGCCGCCGGCCGTCCGACTCCTCACCAGTCCAGCCCGCGGCGGCCGACCAGGCGGCCAGGTTGGCCATCGCCGCGGCCTGGACATCGGTCGCCTCGACGCCCCACGAGACGAGGTGCTCGCCGTTGACGACGACATCGAAGCCCGAGGCCGGGATCACGTAGACCACGGCCAGCCCGCCGGGGCCGTCCGATACCAGCGGCAAGGTGTGGCTGGCGGTGCTCACCGCGAGCGTCGAGCGCTGAGCGTCGGCCAGCCGGATGCCGGCCGTGCCCACCGGGCGCAGGAGCGGGACGAGGACCGCCCGGGCCGCCTGCCAGTCATGCTCCGGGGCGAGCGACACCGACGGGGCGTCGGCGGCCGTCGGCACGTGGCCGCTGACCGGCGAGGCCTCGTCGATCGGCCCGAGCAGGTCGGGCGCCGAGTCGCGCCAGGCGCCCGGCGGGCCGTCGCCCATGTCCCGGCTCAGGTCGCTGCCGTAGTCGCTGCCGCCCTCGTCCAACGGCCGGCCAGTCTCGTCGGTCACGGGTCCCTCCTCAACGTCCCTGCCAGGTTGGTGCGCGCTTCTCGGCGAAGGCGGCCATCCCCTCGGCCTGGTCCGCTGTCGCGAACAGGTCGAAGAAGGCCTGCCGCTCGTCGGCCAGCCCCTCGCTGAGCGAGGTCTCGGCGGCCCGGTTGACCATCGCCTTGGCCGAGCGGACGGCGATCGGCGGCATCGCCGCGATCTGGGCGGCCAGCTGCAGCGCTCGGTCGACCGTCTCCTCGGCGGGCACGACCAGGCTGACCAGCCCGGCCGCGGCCGCTTCCCGGGCGGAGATCGAGCGGCCGGTCAGGATCAGCTCCATCGCCCGCGCCTTGCCGATGGCCCGGGTCAGGCGCTGGGTCCCCCCGGCACCCGGGATCACCCCGATCTTGATCTCCGGTTGCCCGAACTGGGCATCCTCACCGGCCACGATCAGGTCGCAGGCCATGGCCAGCTCACAGCCACCGCCCAGGGCGTAGCCGCGCACCGCGGCGATGATCGGCAGGCCGATCTGGCGCAGCTCGTCCCAGCGCTCGAAGTCGTCACCGGCGCGCAGCGAATCAGGCGTCTGGCCGGCCAGCTCCCGGATATCGGCCCCGGCGGCAAAGGCCCGCGACCCGGCCCCGGTCAGGACGATGCAGCGGCAGGCCGGATCGGCATCCAGGGCCCGGAGCGCGGCGACGAGCTCGGCCAGCAGGGCGAACGAGACCGCATTGAGGGCCTCGGGCCGGTCGAAGGTCAGGAGCGCCACGCCCTCGGGCGGGGAGCCCTGCCCGAACGGAGACGGGGCCGGGAAGGCAACGCGGACCAGCGGGCCGGAGGACACGGCCCCAGTATCGCCCTAGCGCCAGGCGACCGGAACGAGGTCCTGCGCATCTTCCACGACCAGCAGCGTGGCCAGCCCGGGCGCGATCGTCCGCAGGTTCCGGCCGGCGGCGCGCATCGCATCCGAGGCGAGGCCGGCATCGAGCGCGGCCCGGTCGTCAAACTCCATCGCGACGACGAGGAGCAGGTCGGTCGTCCCGCCCAGCGCCTCGCTCACCCGCTGGACCCGGATCGAGCGCAGCCCGGGTGTCTCGACGATCAGGGGCAGGTGCGTCTCGGCGTAGGCCTGCTCGAAGGCAGCCGTGGCCTCGGGCCCGCCGTCCGGTCGGCGGAACTCGACGAACAGGGTGGTCATCGGTGGTCTCCCTCGAAGGTGGCGCCCGAGCCGCCGCGATTGGCCTCGCTGCGACCCCGGGCTATCGCCTCGGTCGCACGATAGAAGCCCGCACAGGCCTCGTTGAACAGGGCCGGCTGGCGAACCATCACCTCGTGGCCTGAGCCGGGTGCCACGAAGAGCCGGGCATCGGGCAGCTGGCGCATCAGGCCCCAGGCATGGTCGACCGGCACGAACGGATCGTGGTCGCCGACCGCGACCAGGGCCGGCAGCTCGATCCGGCGCAGCTCGCGCGGCCCGAGGAGTGGCTGGACTGCCACGTCGGCGGCGATCGCCGGCAGCAGCCGGCGCCAGGCGCCCTGGCCCTGGACCGGATCGTGGCGCCGGCCGAGGAGGGCGGCCCAGGCCGGATCGACCCGGTCGATCCGCTCGAGATCCGTCAGCCGCCGGACGACGCTCGTGCGCGGCTCGCGCTGGGTCGTGATCCCCACGACGACCAGCGTCCGCAGCCGATCCGGGTAGCGGGTCGCGAACTGGAGCGCGGTCATCGCGCCCATCGAGAAGCCGAGCAGGTGGAACGTCTCGAGGGCCAGGGCGTCGACGAAGGCCAGCACGTCATCGACCAGCTGGGCATAGGTGAAGCCGTCGGCAGGGTCCCAGCGGGTCGAGCCGTGACCGCGAGCATCGGGCAGGTACAGCCGGAAGCCCTTCGACAGGAGCGGCACCTGCGCGGCGAAGTCCTCCCGCCCAGTCGACGTCGCGCCGTGGAGCATCACCAGGGGCGGGCCGCTGCCGTGGCTGTCGTAGCCGATCTGGAGGCCACCGGCCGTGATCGTCGCCGTCGGCGCCATGCCGATCAGCCTTCCTGCCGGCCTTCGATCGCGATCGATTCGGAGCGCTCGACGCGGAGGTAGCGGCGCCGGTAGTAGAGCAGCGGCTGGGGGTGATGCTCTTCGTTGCGGAGGGCCTCGACGAGGCCGATGAACAGGTCGTGGTCGCCGATCGGATGGACCCCGACCACCCGGCATTCGAGGGTCGCGATCGCGCCCTCGAGGAGGGGCATGCCCGACGTCCCGGGCCGCCAGGCCGCACCGCAGAAGCGCTCCCGGCCGGGCTCGACCGGGGCGCCGGCGAAGCAGTCGGCGATCTCCTGCTGGTGCTCGCCCAGGACGTTCACGGCAAACAGGCCGGCGGCGTGGACCTTGGGCGTGATGTAGCGCCGCCGGTCGAGGGCGACGACGACGAGCGGCGGCTCGAGCGAGACCGAGCTCAGGGCATTGACGGTGATCCCCTGCGGTTCGCCGGCCTCGAGGGTGGTGACCACGGTGACCCCGGTCACGAAGTGGCCCATCACCTTGCGGAACGTGTCCGAGTCGAAGCCGACCTCGATGCTCATCACCGGGAGTCTACGAGAGTTGCCCGTCCGAACCCCGCGACCGCCCCGGCGCCCGGCGGACGCGGCCGGGGCGAACCCGGGGCGGCTACCATCGACGCATGACGGACGCGCGTCGAGCCCAGGAGCCGCCACCGGACGCCGCCCCCGAGGGCACCCGGATCGAGCGCGATTCGATGGGCGAGATGGCCGTTCCGGCCGGGGCCCTGTACGGCGCGTCGACCCAGCGAGCGGTCCTCAACTTCCCGATCTCGGGCCGGCCGATGCCGGCCGCGTTCATCCATGCCCTGGCCCTGGTCAAGCGGGCCGGCGGCCGAGACGAATGCCGAGCTGGGCCTGCTCGAGGCGGACGTTGCCGCGGCGATCATCGCGGCGGCCGACGAGGTGGCCGACGGCCGGCACGACGCGGCCTTCCCGATCGACATCTACCAGACCGGCTCGGGCACCTCGACGAACATGAACGCGAACGAGGTGATCGCCCGCCTTGCCAGCCTGCGGCTCGGCCAGCCGGTCCACCCCAACGACCAGGTCAACGCCGCCCAGTCGTCGAACGACGCGATCCCGACGGCGATGCAGCTGGCCGCGGCGATCGAGATCGTCAGGGAGCCTCCTGCCGGCGCTCGAGCTGCTCGAGCGCAGCCTGGCGGCCAAGGCCGTCGAATTCGACGCGGTCGTCAAGACCGGCCGGACCCATCTCCAGGATGCCACGCCGATCCGCCTCGGCCAGGAGTTCGCCGGCTATGCCGGCCAGCTGGCGGCCTCGATCCGGCGGGCCCGGGTGGCGCTCGACGAGCTGCTCAGCGTGCCCCTCGGCGGGACCGCCGTCGGGACCGGCATCAACATGCCGGCGGGGGCGGCGGCCCTCACCTGCGCCCGCCTGGCGACCCTGACCGGCCTGCCCGTTCGCGAGACCGACAGCCACTTCCACGCCCAGGCCACCCTCGACACGGTGATCGCGGCCCATGGCGCGCTTGAAGGCAATTGCCCTGAGCCTGTGGAAGATCGCCTCGGACATCCGGCTGATGGGCATGGGCCCCCGGGCGGGGATCGCCGAGCTGGCCCTGCCCGAGACCCAGCCAGGCTCGAGCATCATGCCCGGCAAGGTGAACCCGGTCATCGTCGAGAGCCTGACGATGGTCGTCGCCCGGGTCGTCGGCAACGACGCGACGATCGGCTTCAGCCAGACCGGCAGCCTGCTCGAGCTCAACGTGATGATGCCGGTCGCGGCCGCGGCGCTGCTCGAATCGATCGAGCTCCTGGCCGCCGTCGCCGCGAACTTCGCGATCCGCGCGATCGACGGCCTGGCGGCCACCGAGCGCGGGCCGCAGCTCGTCGAGCAGGGCCTGATGCTGGCCACGGCCCTGGCCCCGCTGATCGGCTACGACGCGGCCGCGAAGCTGGCCAAGGAGGCCCTGGCCAGCGGCCGGACGATCCGCGAGCTGGCCCTCGAGCGGGGCATTCCGGCGGCCGACCTTGACGTCCTGCTCGACCCGGATCGAATGACCCGGCCGGGGAGCGAAGGCGGTCCGGCCGGGGGCTGACGCGCTACGATACGCGGCGATGTCGACTTCCCCCTGGGCGCGTGCGTCGAGCTCATTGCCGGCCAGCGCGTCGGGTCGCCGCCGGCCGGAGCTGGTCAGCCTGCCCGAGGGCACGCCCAGCCTGGCCGAGCTGTTCACCTTCGTCCGCGACGCCGAGCTCCGCTTCGAGACGCTCCGGCTGCGGATCGAGGACCGGACCGCGACGACCCACGGCGAGCGCCTGCTGGTGATCGAGACGACGATCCGCCACCCGGGCGAGGCGCGGGTGGTGACCACCGATCCCAGCCTGGGGATCACCGCCAACCACGAGCTGTGGATCTCCGATGGCGAGACGGTCCGGACCTGGTCGGCCGAGCATCGCAAGGGCACCCAGCGCCCGATCCGCCGGCGGGTCGCGCGGCCTCGACGATCCCGACTTCCCGGGCAGCGCCACGGTCTATCGGCCGCTGACCGCCCTGCCCGCCGAGCTCGCTGCCAGATGACGTTCGTCCACCCGGCCGGCCTCTGCCAGAACGTGCTGGGCACCGGGCGGTCGTGGGTCTCGGGCACCATCGACGTCGAACGGCCGCGAGGCCATCCTCGTCGAATGCGACCATCCCCGCTCGATCGGGATCGCCGCCGACCGGCCCGACCATCACCTGCAGGTCTCGTTCGATCGGGAGACCGGCCTGATCCTGCGCCTGGTCGAGACGATCGCCGGCGAGCTGACCCGCGACGCGACGGTGACCAGCCTGCTGACCGACGCCGCCCTCAGCCCGGCGGCCTTCATGTTCAGCTTCCCGAGCGGCGCGACCCTGATCTACTAGATCGCGTCCTGCGGGCTGCAGGTATCCCCTTTTCGCCGAGGTTGCGCACGCGTATAGTCCGGCGGATCGGGCCGAACCCGCGCGGCCGGTGCGCTGATCCGGAGAATCAGCTGACAGCCGCGCGGCACGGTCCGCGACCGACGACGCGCGAGTCGCGGCCGAAAGGAGGCCAGCGAGTGCAGGCACGTGTCCCGACGCGAAGCGGAGCTGCAAGGAGACGACGCTTGCTGCTTCTGGTGTCATCAGCGACCCAGGCGGTCGCAGTCTCCACCCAACCCGCGTCCGATTGAGGGATCGGCGACCCGCAACCCAATGTGCGGGCCGGCGCGGAAGGTTCGAATAGGAGGAAACGGTGGCTACGCGGGAACAACAGGTTCAACAGGACATCAAGGATCTGCATGGCCTGGGCTATGCCCAGGAGCTGCTCCGCACGATGGGCGGATTCAGCAACTTCGCGATCAGCTTCTCGATCATCTCGATCCTGACCGGCGCGGTCATCCTGTACGACTACGGACTGGCCTGGGCCGGCACGGCTGCGGTCATGATCGGCTGGCCGCTGGTGACGATCTTCGTCCTGGCAATTGCGGCCTCGATGTCCGAGCTTGCCTCTGCCTACCCGACCGCGGGCGGCCTGTACTACTGGGCGAGCAAGATGAAGAACAAGGCGTGGGGCTGGTGGACCGCCTGGTTCAACCTGATCGGCCAGTTCGCGATCGTGGCCGGAATCGACTGGGCGGCGGCCAACTTCCTGAATGTGACCGTCATCACGCCGCTCCTGGACAAGATTGGCATCGCGTACACGAACACGACGGTCATCCTGGCCATCGGCAGCACCAACATCCTGACCGGGGCGCTGGTGACGATGGGCGTGATCATGCTGATCCAGCTGGCGATGAACGTCTTTGGAGTCAACATCGTTGCGATCCTGAACCAGGTCAGCGTCTGGTGGCACATCGTGATCGTGATCGCGGTTGCCGTGCTGATCTTCCTCGCCGGCAAACCGGATCAGTCGGGGCTGAGCCTCTTCCAGATCCAGCCGCTCGACCAGGGCGGCAGCTGGGACAACAACCTTGGAGTCGCCCATTTCTTCTACGGAGCGGCCAGCACCTATCCGCTGTTCTTCGCGTTCCTGTTCTCGCTCCTCCAGGCCAACTGGACGTACACCGGCTACGACGCTTCGGCCCACGTGGCCGAGGAAACCGTCGGAGCCCGGATGTCGAGTGCCTGGGGCGTCTTCCTGTCCGTGGCCGTATCGGCCGTCGCCGGCTACATCTTCCTGGTCGCGCTGACGACCCACCTTCCCAGCCTCGCGGCCCTGTTCCCGCCCGACCTGAGCAAGGGCGACCCCAATCTCTACAGCCAGTACTACTTCGGCGGCGGCTACGCCGTCATATCGATCCTCGAGTACAACCTCAACGGCTTTGCCGGCGTCGGCCTGGGCGATATCCTGGCGGCGGGCATCGCGATCGCGATGTTCTACTGCGGCCTGTCCTCGGTCGCGGCCGCCGGTCGAATGCTCTTCGCATTCAGCCGGGACGATGGCGTCCCTGGGTCCGGTTGGCTCAAGAAGGTGTCGCATCGCTACCGGACCCCGAATAACGCGTTGATCGCGATCGTCGTCGTCGCCTGGTTGTTCTCGGTTGCGGCCTTCGTCGTCGGGACTGGCACGGCGATCATCATCATCACGGCGATCAGCACGATCTTCCTGTACGCCGCGTACGGGATCTGCATCTTCCTGGGGGCGACGACCAAGGACTGGCTGGCCTTCCGGGTCTGGAGCCTCGGTCGCTGGTCGAAGCCGATTGCCTACGTGGCGCTGTTCTGGGTCGTCGTCCTGATGATCCTGTTCAGCTTCCCGACCTCGGGCAACATCTCGTTCCCGTTCATGTTCGCTACCGTCGTCCTGCTCCTGATCTACTACTTCGGGTGGGCTCGCTCGCGCTTCAAGGGTCCGCAGATCCAGGGCGGCGAGGCAGAGCTGACGGACCTCGAGCGCGAGTTCGAGCATGCCGCCGAGGAGGTGGTCGCCCCTCATCCAGCGTGAGCTGACCCAGCCGGCCGCTCCGAGCGGTCGGACAGCGTGCAGCCGTGAGGGTCGGCCGGGTCTCGCCGGCCGACCCTCCATTCGCTCGCCGGTCGCGGCGATCTCGACTTGGGCTAGGAGAACCGGCATGAGCAAGGAAGACCACGGCCACGCCAAGCATCCCCGCCTCCTCGAGCTCGAGGCGATGGTCGGCGACGGCCGGATCGACACCCTGGTCGTGGCGATCACCGACATGCAGGGCCGGCTGATGGGCAAGCGGGTCCAGGCCGAGGCCTTCCTGGCCGGGGTGATCGACCACGGCGCCCATTTCTGCACCTACCTGCTGGGCACCGACATGGAGATGAACACGCCCGACGGGTTTGCCCTGATGAACTGGGAGACCGGCTACGGCGACTGGATCGCCCGGCCGGTCTGGGACACCCTGCGGGTCCTGCCCTGGCTCGAGAAGACGGCCCTGGTCCTGAGCGACGCGACCGACGAGGAGACCGGCGACGAGATCCCGGTCGCCCCCCGGACGATCCTCAAGCGCCAGGTGGCCCGGGCCGCCGCCCTGGGCTTCGCCGTCAAGGCCGGCTCCGAGTTCGAGTACTACGTCCTGAAGGAGTCGTGGGAGGAGTCCAACCGGCGGGGCTGGGCGATCCCCGAGCGATTCGGCTACTACAACGAGGACTACCACCTCCTCCAGGCGACCAAGGCCGAGCCGCTCCATCGCCTCCTGCGCAACCAGATGACCGCGGCCCGGGTGCCGATCGAGTTCAGCAAGGGCGAGGCGGCGCCCGGCCAGCACGAGGTCAACATCCGCTACGACCACGTCCTCGAATCGGCCGACCGGAGCGTGATCTTCAAGCACGGTGCCAAGGAGATCGCCTACCTCAACGGCTGGGGGATCACGTTCATGGCCAAGCCCGACGCCAGCTGGACCGGCTCGTCGGGCCATCTCCACATGAGCCTGTGGGACAAGTCCGGCGATCGCTCGCTGACCCACGACCCGGCGGCCGGCCTGCCCTACGGGATGTCCAAGACCTTCAGCCAGTTCGTGGCCGGGATGATGAAGCTGTCCCGCGAGCTGGCCATCTTCATCGCCCCGAACATCAACTCCTACAAGCGCTACGCGTCGCTGTCCTGGGCGCCGGTCAACGTGGTCTGGGGCCGCGACAACCGGACGACCGGCTTCCGGGTCGTCGGCCACGACAGCAACCTGCACGTCGAGGATCGCTTCCCGGGCGGCGACATGAACGCCTACCTGACCTATGCCGCGGCGATCGGCGCCGGCCTGTACGGGATCGAGCACGAGCTCAAGCTCGAGCCGGAATTCAAGGGCAACGGCTACATCGCGACCGGCTGCGAGCGGATGCCGCGGGCCCTGTACGAGGCGATCTCGGAGCTCGAGAAGAGCGCGGCGGCGCCCGAGATCTTCGGCCAGGACGTCATCGACCACTACCTCAACGCCGCCCGCTACGAGCAGCAGGTCTACGACTCGGTCGTCCACAACTGGGAGCGCGAGCGCTACCTCGAGCGGAGCTAGCCGGCGCAGCCGACCAGGAGCAGGCGATCCCGACCAGGTTCTCAAGGAGGTCCGTTCGTGCGACTCACAGACAAGGTGGCGATCATCACCGGCGGCGGGGGCGGCATGGGCCGGGTGGCGGCCCAGCTGTTCGCCGCCGAAGGCGCCCGGATCGTCGTCGCCGAGTTCAGCGAGGCGGCCGGCTCGGAGACCGTCGAGCTCGTCCGGAAGGCCGGCGGACAGGCCACGTTCGTCAAGGTCGATGTCAGCCGGGAGGCGGATGCCAAGGCGATGGTCGACCACGCCGTGGCCACCTACGGCCGGCTCGACGTCCTGTACAACAATGCAGGGATCATGCCCGAGGCGGACCATTCGGTCATCGACACCGATGTCGAGACGTGGGACAAGGTCATGGCTGTGAACGTTCGAGGCGTGTTCCTGGGCTGCAAGTACGCGATCCCGGCGATGGAAGCCGGCGGCTCGGGCTCGATCATCAACATCGCCAGCTTCGTGGCGCTGGTCGGCTGCAGCGTCCCCCAGGACGCCTACACGGCGTCGAAGGGCGCCCTGCTGGCCCTCACCCGGAGCCTGGCCGTCCAGTTCGGGCCGAAGGGGATCCGGACCAACGCGATCTGCCCGGGGCCGGTCGAGACGCCCCTGCTGATGGACTGGCTGGTCAAGGACGAGGCCGCCAAGCAGCTCCGCCTCGCCCGCAACCCGACTGGTCGCTTCGGCAAGCCCGAGGAGATCGTGTACATGGCGATGTACCTCGCCTCCGATAAATCACGCTGGACGAACGGCGCCCAGCTGGTCGTTGACGGCGGGATCAGCGTGAACTACTTCTGATGCACGAAGGTACGTGATGCACGAACCCGAGCTGGCGATCGGCATCGACGTCGGCGGGACCGGGATCAAGGCCGCCGTCGTCGACGTCAAGACCGGCGAGCTGGTCGGCGAGCGGATCCGGGTGCTTACGCCGATGCCGTCCAAGCCGGCCGTCGTCGTGGCGTCCGCCGGCCGAGTCGTCGCCCGGCTGATCCGGGCCGGGCAACTCCGCGGCGGCCGCGGCCGGCCTGCCAGCGCCGACGATCCAGGCGATCGGCGTCGGATTCCCGGCGCCGGTCATCAACGGGGTGACCAAGACCGCCGCGAACGTCGATCCGGAGTGGGTCGGCTTCGACGCCCAGGCGGCCTTCTCGCGGGCCTTCAAGCGCCGGACCTGGGTCGTCAACGACGCCGACGCGGCGGGCGTCGCCGAGATGCGCTTCGGGGCCGGGCATGGCAAGCGAGGGGTGGTGATCGTGCTGACCCTGGGCACCGGTGTCGGCTCGGGCATCTTCGTGGACGGCCGGTTGGTCCCCAACACCGAGCTCGGCCACATGGAGGTCGGCGGCAAGGACGCCGAGCGCCGCTCGTCAGCCAACGCCAGGGTTCGCCGAGGCCAGAGCTGGCGGGCGTGGGCCGAGGACCTGGACGACCACCTCCGGGCGATCGACGTCCTGTTCAGCCCGAGCCTGATCATCCTGGGTGGCGGGATCAGCAAGAAGGCGGACCGCTTCGTGCCTTTCCTCAAGACCCCGGTCCCGATCGTGGCCGCCCAGCTGCGCAACGAGGCGGGGATCGTCGGCGCGGCGATGGTCGGCCTGGAGCGCGAGATCGAGATGGTCCGCGAGGAGCACGACGTGGCCGAGCAAGGCCACCTCGATCCGCCGCCGGCGCCGCTCAAGGTCGTGCCGCCGGTCCCGGCCGCGGAGGCAGGTTGATCGACGAATTCTCGGGCAGCGTCCAGATCGGGACGTCGCCCCAGGCGACCTGGGCCGTGATCCAGGATCCGGCTGCTCTCGGGCGGGCGCTGCCCGACTGCGAGTCGATCGAGTCCGACGGCAGTGGCGGCCTGAAGATCGTGGTCGCGATCAAGCAGATGTTCATGACCGTCCGGGTCGACCTCCATGTCACGTATCACGACCTCGACCAGCCGCACCACCTCCGGCTCGACCTCGACGGGGTGCCCCGCGGCCTGGGCGGCTCCTTGCGTCTATCCGTCCCGATCGAGATCAGCCCGCTCCCGACCGGCGCCAAGGTCGACTACAAGGGCACGCTCGAGCTCGAGGGCATGCTCAGCTCGTTCCGCAAGCAAGTCCGCGAAGGGCTCCAGGCCCAGCTCGACCGGCTGGTCCGCAACATCGAGCGCGAGGCCGGGGCCGGCTCCCCGGGTTAGGGCGGCCTGTTCCGCGGGTTAGGGCGGCCGGCGTCCCGACGTATGATCGACGTCCTGACAGGCCCCACCGCGCGGGCTCCCACTCGAGGCGAGGTTTCCCCGACATGACCGACCAGCCCGCGACGCTCGCGACGCCCGTTGCCGCCCGGATGATGATCGGGGGCGCGTCCGTCGACGCCGCCGACGGCCAGACCTTCGAGGTGATCAACCCGGCCACGGGCCTGGTCATCGCGACGGCGCCGCTGGGTGGCCGGGAGGACGTGAACCGGGCCGTGGACGCCGCCCGGGCGGCGTTCGACGATCCGAAGGGCTGGTCGAGCTGGTCGGCCAGCAAGCGCGGCCGGACGCTGGCCAAGCTGTCGAGCCTGGTCAAGGCCAACCTCGAGGACCTGGCCCGGCTCGAGTCGCGCAACGGCGGCAAGCCGATCAGCGGCGCCCGGGGCGAGACGCTGGGGGTCAGCCTCGTCTTCGAGTACTACGCGGGGGCGGCCAACAAGGTCTTCGGCCAGACGATCCCGGTCAGCAAGCCCGGGCTCGATATCACCCTGCGTGAGCCGATCGGCGTGGTCGGCCTGATCGTGCCCTGGAACTTCCCCCTGCTGATGGCCGCCTGGAAGCTGGGCCCGGCCCTGGCCGCCGGCAATACCTGCGTCCTCAAGCCGGCCAGCTACACCCCGCTGAGCGCGCTGCGCCTGGCCGAGCTGGCCCTCGAGGCGGGCTTCCCGCCGGGAGTCCTGAACGTGGTCACCGGGCCCGGGGGCACCGCCGGCGCGAGCATCGCCGCCCATCCCGGGATCGGCAAGGTGGCGTTCACCGGGGAGACCACGACCGGCCAGGAGATCATGCGCCTGGCCGCCGGCAACGTGAAGAAGATCAGCCTGGAGCTGGGCGGCAAGAGCCCCAACATCGTGTTCGCCGACGCGGACCTGGACAAGTTCGCCCGCGAATCGCCCTACGCGGTCTTCGACAACAGCGGCCAGGACTGCTGCGCCCGGAGCCGGATCTTCGTCGAGCGCTCGGCCCACGACCAGGTGGTCGAGGCGTTCGTCGCCGCGACGCGCAAGGTCAAGGTCGGCGATCCCGAGGATGCGGCGACCGAGATGGGCTCGCTGGTCAGCTTCCGGCAGCGCGATCGGGTCGCCGAGTACGTCACGATCGGCCAGGACGAGGGCGCCACGCTGGTATGCGGCGGCGATGCCCCGGCCGACCCGGCCCTGGCCGGCGGCGCCTTCCTGATGCCGACGGTCTTCGACGGCGTGACCAACGAGATGCGGATCGCCCGCGAGGAGATCTTCGGGCCGGTCGTCTCGATCATCCCGTTCGATTCCGAGGAAGAGGCGGTCCGGCTGGCCAACGCCACGCCGTACGGCCTGTCGGGCTCGATCTGGAGCCGTGACATCGGCAAGGCCCTGCGCACGGCCCGCGCGGTCCAGGCCGGCGTCCTGAGCGTGAACTCGAACAGCTCGGTCCACACCGAAGCCCCGTTCGGCGGCTACAAGATGTCGGGCATCGGCCGCGAGCTGGGCATGGGCGCGATCGACATGTACACCGAGACCAAGAACATCTTCATCGACCTGGACTAGGGCCGGGTCCGGCCGGTTGGCCCGGGCTCCGCGTCCCGGCCGCGCCAAATCTTGCCATTTACCCTTGGGAGTGCTGGTATGCACGGAACCGGCACCGCGAGGGCTCGATCGGCCGGCTCCGCCCTCCTTGGCTGAGCAGGAGTCGGCGCCCAGCAGGCCTCTAGGGGCCTGATCCTAGCCCCGATTCGGCCCGAGTCAGGTCCTAACAGTGTCCCCACGACTAGTTGGCATGGACTGTGGGATGGCTTCTGGCCGGAGGGACGTCGGAGTCGGCCTGGGAACCTACCGGGTTCCGCCGGCCGATTTCTGGTCCGATGGATCCTGCGCGTGCGCCGCGGCGAGGTACGCATTTCCCTCCGTGAGGAATTGGCGCAGGTGCAGCTCGCTACGGAATGCCCTGGTTGGGATCGCCGCGACGGGCCGGGCCGGACTGCTGATCACAACAAGCTCGTTTCGGCCGACGACGCTCGCCAGAGCTCGCCATCCAACCACCGAGGACGAGTCCCCTCGAGAGGCGTGGATGCCGTCGTGCTTGAGCTCGACCCTCGTCGATCCTGCTTCTGACGAAAACGCCGAGCGGAGACGGCGCAACGCCAGCGCACGGAAGATCCACGGCGAAGCAGCCTGCCAAGGCCAACCACCGCGGCGAAGAATGCCCAGTCGGGCGAATCGCTGAGAAACAGGAGCAAAGCCGCCCCAATGAGGAGCAAGCACCCGCTCGCCACCTGGGCTCTCGGGAGCCAGGATGGAAGACGCAGCTGGCTTGCGCGATACGCCTCCTCCGGCGTCAAACGATAGGTGACCGCCTCGCCATCCGAGGGTTTGTCGACAGGGGTCACGCCTCAGCCTTCCCAGTGGCGGCGTTCGGCGATCACGTCGCCGGGGCGCAGCTCCGGGTGGCGCCGCCGGAGCCAGTCGCTGAGGGCCCAGTAGGTGGTCTTGAAGGCGATCTCGGGCCACGGGATCGCGTCGGGCTCGAAGGCCACGATCTCGGTCGCCTCGGGGCTCGGGCGGAAGGCGCCGCCCACGATCCGGGCCTCGAAGACGAGGACGACGACGGCCGCCTCGAGGCGTGAGTAGAGCCCGATCACCTCGCCCGGCTCGATCAGCAGGCCAGTCTCCTCGAGGGTCTCGCGGATCGCACCCTCGTTGACGGTCTCGTCGATCTCCAGGAAGCCGCCGGGCTGGGCCCAGGCACCAACCGCCGGCTCGATCCCCCGCCGGATCAGCACGACCTGGCCGGAGTCGGTGATCGGCAACGAGGTGACCACCAGGCGCGGGTTGACGTAGGCGATCCAGCCGCACGCTGGGCAGACGAGCCGGTCGCGATGGTCGCCGTCGACCGCCCCGAAGACGAGCGCCGTGCCGCAGCGGCTGCAGTTGTTGAGAGCCGACGCCATCCAGGGCGGCACGCCGCCGCCCGAGTCAATGTCCGTCGAGCGGCCGTCCGGACCACGGGGGGGCCGGCCGTCACGGTCCATCACGCCAGGAGCACGACGACGGCCACCCCGATCAGGACGACCCACAGGATGGTCGCGGTGACGACCCAGGCCAGCCGGAAGAGGCCTTTCGTCCGGTCGACCGTCATCCACGCCCAGGCCGCCCGCCAGATGCGCAGGATCGCGTCGGCGTTCGCCACCGCCAGGAGTGGCGCCCCGACCAGGACGCACAGCTTGATCAATGGGCTGCTGATCAGGGTCCCCAGCTCGAGGGCCGAGATGGCAATGAAGCCGGCGATCAGGCCGGGCACCGACAGGAGCACGTACTGCTGCTGGAGTGGCGTGGGCCGGGTCTCGGGCACGCTCCGCGGGGGCAGGCCGGCCAGGCTCGGCGGCAGCGGGCCGGGGATGGGCCGGGCCGCCCCGCGGGACGCCGGCAAGTTCAGCGGCGTGGCCATTGGCGCGCCAATCGGCGCCGTCTCGGGCAGCGCCTGGCGATCCAGGACGGGCATCCCCGGCTCCCAGCGTTCGTCGTCCATCGAGCGCGGCTCAGTCATCCGCCGAGTGTAGGCGCGACCGCCCGCCTTGACCGCCGGGGACTCGGACCGCGCTCAGCCCGGCCGGTTCGACTCGTCGTCGAGGACGGCCTGGGTCTGGGCGGCGCGATAGGCCGCAACGCGGGCACGCAGGGCGGGATCGGCCAGGGCCAGGATCTCGGCAGCCAGGATCGCCGCGTTCTCGGCGTTGCCGATGGCCACGGTCGCCACCGGCACGCCGCGTGGCATCTGGACGATCGACAGGAGCGAATCGAGGCCGCCCAGGTGCTGCGTCGGGATCGGCACGCCGATCACCGGCAGGATCGTCTTGGCCGCCAGCATCCCGGGCAGGTGGGCGGCACCACCGGCGCCGGCGATGATCACCTGGAGACCCCGTCCACCTGCCTCCTCGGCATAGCGATAGAGCAGGTCGGGCGTCCGATGGGCCGACACGACCCGCAGCTCATTGGCCACGCCGAGCTCGGTCAGCAGGGCGGCTGCCTTCTCGAGGACCGGGAAGTCCGAACGGCTGCCGCCGACGACCCCGACCTGCGCCGACGTGCGCTCGGCCACCTACTCGCCCTGTGCCTTGGTGAAGCCGTCCGCGCCGTTGAAGACGTGGAGCTTCTCGATATGGGTCCAACCCGGTTGCCGGACGGCAACCCGGGCCTGCAGGTCGAGCAGGTCCGCGTCGAGCGCCGGTCCGCCATCGCGGGTCAGGAAGCGGGCCCGCAGGAGGCGGACGCCGTCCGCCGACAGGCCGACCGAGGGGTACACCTTGGTGCCCCGGCTCTCGATGAAATGGAGCTCGAACGGACCGCCTGCGGCGACGCCCTCGAGCTCGGGCCCCAGCCGGGCGGCCTCTTCGCCGGTCTCGATGAAGATGTCCAGGCCGACGGTCCGCCGCTCGATCGCGGCGTATCGCTCGGGGCCATACGACCAGGCCGGGAGGGGCACCGGACGTGACCCGCCCGGCGCGGATCGACGGGCCTTGAGGGTCGCCGGCCCGCGTCCCAGGTTGGCGATCACGGCGTCGGTGAAGCCGGTCGTGGAGGCGGCCGTGTCCACGTCGCCGCCGGTCTGCCGGACGAGGTCCTGGGTGGTCGCGGTGCCCTCCTCCAGGGTGACCAGGACGGCGTCCTCGACCCGGTCGGCGGCGGCCGCCTCGCCCAGGTGGCGGAGCATCATCACCGAGCTCAGGATCAGGGCGGTCGGGTTGATGACGTCCTTGCCGGCGTACTTGGGCGCCGAGCCGTGGACCGCCTCGAAGATCGCCACCGAGTCACCGTAATTGCCCGAGGAGGCGAAGCCCAGGCCGCCGACCAGGCCGCTGGCCAGGTCGCTGATGATGTCGCCGTTCAGGTTGGTCGTGACCACGATGTCGAACTGGTTCGGCTGCTTGGCCAGCTGGTGGGCGACGTTGTCGATGATCAGGTGCTCGGCCTGGATCTCCGGATACTCGGGCGCCAGCTCCTCGAAGACCGCCTTGAACAGGCCCTCGGTCATCTTCATGATGTTGGCCTTGGTCGCCGCGGTGACCTTCCGGCGGCCCTCCCGGCGGGCCAGCTCGAAGGCGTAGCGGATCACCTTCTCGGAGCCCTTCCGGCTGATCACCTTGAGGCACTGGCCCACGTCGGGCGTGACCATGTGCTCGATCCCGGCGTACAGGTCCTCGACGTTCTCGCGGACGATGACCATGTCCACGCCCTCGCCCGCGTAGCGGGTCGGGACGCCCGGCAGCTCGCGCGCCGGGCGGACGTTGGCATACGTCTCGAACAGCTTGCGCAGGGTGACGTTGGCACTCTTCTCGCCGAAGCCGACCGGCGTCTCGAGGGGGCCCTTGAGGACGACCCTGGTGCGCTCGATCGAATGGCGAGTCTCGGCCGGCACGCCCGACGTGTCGCCGGTCTGGAAGACGCTGGCGCCGGCCGCCGCCTCCTCCCAGTCGATCCTCACCCCGGCCGCCTCGATCACCCGGACCCCGGCCCGGACCACCTCCGGCCCGACGCCGTCGCCCGGGATGACGGTCACGCGGTGCGAGGCAGACGGCATCGGCGGATCACTCCTGGCTGGTTCGCGGGCTCGCCAATTCTAGCCGGGGCAGCGGGCGGGCCAGCGACGCCTGCTCGCCGACGCGGGTCGCCGGTCAGCTCCAGCTGAGCCGGTCGCGAGCTCGCTGGGCGCGCTCGAGGGCCGCCTCGGGCGTCCCGGCGAGCACGGTCAGGTGGCCCATCTTGCGACGCTCGAAGACCTGCCGCTTGTCGTACAGGTGGAGGTGGACGCCCGGGTCGGCCAGCGCCTCGGCCACGCCGGCGAGCTGCGCCGAGCGCCGCTCGCCCGTGCCCAGCAGGTTGAGCATCGCCGTCGCCCCGTGCGCCGCGGGATCACCCAGGGGCAGGCCGCAGATCGCCCGGATGTGCTGCTCGAACTGGCTCGTGGCGGCCCCCTCGATCGTCCAGTGGCCACTGTTGTGGACCCGCGGTGCCAGCTCGTTGACGGCAAGCGAGCCGTCGCGGAGCAGGAACAGCTCCACGGTCAGAGTGCCGACCACGTCGAGCGCTTCGGCCAGGTGGATGGCCAGCCCGTGGGCCTGGGTCGCGATCTCGGGGGTCACCGGCCGCGGCGCCGGGACGAGCGTCTCGAACAGGATCCCGGCGTCGTGCCGGTTGCGGCCCACGGCAAACGGCAGCGCCCGGCCGTCGAGCCCTCGGGCCACGACGACCGACAGCTCACAGGCGAAGTCGAGCTCACGTTCGAGGAGCAGCCCTGCCGCGGCAGCCGAGCGCTCGAGGTCGCGCCACGCCCCGTCGTGGTCGCCAGGGCCGGCCAGGCGAACCTGGCTCCGGCCGTCGTAGCCGCCGATCGCCGCCTTCAGGCGAAGCGGCCAGCCCAGCTCGGCAGCGGCCGACTCCAGGTCGATCCGCGTCCGCACCTCGCGCCAGGGCGCGACCGCGGCCCCGGCGCTCTCGAGGAATCGCCGCTCGGCCAGGCGATCCTGGGTCACCTCCAGGGCCCGGATGCCGGGCCGCAAGGGGCGGATCCCGGCGGCTGCCCGGCCGACCGCGGCAGCCACGTGCTCCAGCTCGTAGGTGACGACCGAGCTCATCTCGGCCAGCCGGACCGCCGCCCCCACGTCGTCGTAGGCGCCGACGACCAGCTCATCGGCCAGGCTTGCGGCCGGGCACTCTCGATCGGGGTCCATGATCGCGATCCGGTAGCCCATCGCCCGGGCCGCCAGCGCGAGCATCCGACCGAGCTGGCCCCCGCCGATGATCCCGATCGTGTCCGGCGGCAGGATCGGCGGCGTCTCGTCGGGAGTCGGGCTCACGCTCGGAGTGTACGGCTGGCGATCGGGGCCCCGGGAGTCTCGCCCCGGTTATCGTTGAGTCGTGGAGCTCGACATTCGACCGCTGACCGGCGAGACGTGGCCGGCGCTCGCCGCCCTGTTCGAGGAGGGTGGCGATCCGCGCTGGTGCTGGTGCCAGTTCTGGCGGACGAGCGGCTTCGGGGCGAACGCGAACGAGGTCAGGGACGCGAACCGGGCACTCCTCCGGGCGCAGGCTGATCGCCCGCTGGCGCCCGGCCTGGTCGCCCTGACCGCGGACGGCGCGGCTGTCGGCTGGGTCAGCCTGGGGCCGCGCGAGGACTTCGAGCACCTCGAGCGCTCGCGGGTCCGGCCCCGGCTGGACGACGTGCCGGGTCTGGTCGATCGTCTGCTTCGTGGTCGGCCGGCGGGCCAGGCGGCAGGGCGTCGGTGGGCAGCTCCTTGACGGCGCGATCGCCTACGCCCGTGAGCACGGCGCACCGGCGCTCGAGGCCTATCCCGTCGACACCTCGCAGGGCAAGCCGACCGGGCCGACGCTCTACACCGGCACGCTGTCGACGTTCCTGCGGGCCGGCTTCCACGTCGAGCGCCAGGTCGAATCGAAGCAGGCTACGGTGGTTCGCGACATCGTCCGCCTCGACCTGCGATGAGCCCGCGCCGGCCGATCGTCGTCGATTGCGATACGGGCATCGACGACAGCCTGGCCCTCCTCTACCTGCTCGCGTCGGACGACGCCGAGATGGTTGCGATCACCTGCTGCAGTGGCAACGTCGAAGCCCAGCAGGTCGCCGAGAACAACCGGGGCCTGCTCGAGCTGGTCGGCCGGGCCGACGTCGAGGTCGCCCTGGGGCGAACGGTGCCCCTGGTCCGGCCCCTCGAGGTCACGCCCGAGACCCACGGCCCACGGGGCATTGGCTACGCCGAGCTGCCCGCCGGGCGCCGGCCACTTTCAACCCGGCACGCCGCTGACCTGTTCGCCGAGGAGGCCCGCCGACGGCCCGGCGAGCTGACCGTGCTGTGCATCGGGCCGCTGACCAACCTGGCGGTCGCGCTCGAGCGCGAGCCGGCATTGCCCCAGCTCCTGCGCCGGGTCGTGGTCATGGGCGGCGCCTTTCGGGTGCCGGGCAACACGACTCCGGTCTCGGAGTGGAACATCCACTGCGACCCGGACGCCGCGCGCGCCGTCATGGGGGCTTGGAGCGCGGCGATCGAAGCCGATCCGGGCGTGCCCCGGATCCTGGTCCTCGGCCTGGACGTGACCGAGCAGGCGGTCATCCGGCCCGAGCACGTCGTGGCCCTGGCCCGGCGGGCCGGCAGCCGGCCCGACGATTCGATCGCCCTGAGCCGGGGCGAGGACCCGATGCGCGCGACGCGCTCGGTGGCCAGCAACCCGGTCGTCCGGTTCGTCGCCGACGCGCTGCGCTTCTACATGGAGTTCCACGCCCGGTACGACGGCTTCTACGGCGCGTTCATCCACGATCCCCTGGCCGCCGCGGCGGCCCTCGACGAGACGCTCGTCCGGACCGAAGCGGTGGCCGTTGACGTGGAGACCGGCGGCGAGCTGGCGATGGGCCAGACGATCGCCGACTTCCGCGGCCTGTGGCACCGGCTCGCCGAACGTCGACGTTGCCGTGAGCGCCGATGCCGAGGCATTCCTGGCCCGCCTGATCGAGCGCGTCGGGGCCCTCGCCGAGCGGCTGGGAGTAGCCGCCGGCACCCCGGACGTGGCACCCTAGGAGCGAGGGAGTCTCGAGGCCCGGCAAACGCCCGGATCGTGCGAGCAGGCAGGTTCGGAGGGATCAACGATGGGCTGGATCTCGCGCCAGTTCACGACGCGGACGATCGTCCTGATGCCGATCGCGATCGCCATCAACATCGTCCTGGGGGTGACCGTCCAGCAGGTCCTCAAGCTGCCGATCTACCTCGACTCGATCGGCACGATCCTGGTCGGCGTCCTGGCCGGGCCGCTGGCCGGCGCCCTGACCGGCATCCTGTCGAACCTGATCTGGCAGTACGCGCCGGGAATCGGGGGCGGCACGATCGGGCCGTTCGCGATCACCGCCGGGGTGATCGGCCTGCTGGCCGGGCGTCTGGGGCCAGCTCGGGATCTATCGCTCGCGGCCGGCTTCGCGACTCGTCCTGATCCTGGCCGCCGCGACCGCGGCGGTGGTCATCGTCGTCGTCGCCTACCCGATCCTGAACAACCCGGCCTACACCGACCCGAACATCGGCGGCTACCCGAGCTGGGTCTTCGCCGCGATCGTCCTGATCGCGATCGTCGCGGCGATCATGGTCGCGGGCTTCATCCTCGTGTCGAAGGACCTGGCCGGCTTCTGGGTCGCCCTCGCCGGCGTGATCACCGGGATCGTGGCGGCCTTCGTCTCGGCGCCGATCTCGGCCTACGTCTTCGGCGGCGTGACCGGCTCGGGCGTGGACGTCCTGGTGGCGGCCCTCCGGCAGGGTGGCTCCGACGTGATCCACGCCTCGCTCGGCCAGGGCCTGTTCAGCGACCCGATCGACAAGACGATCACGAGCTTCGTCGTGTTCATCATCCTGGCCGGGCTCTCGCGTCGGATCATCGCCCGGTTCCCGAACGGCGAGCGGCTGGTCGGGCCCGGCCTCGACTGAGCGCTCCGTCGGGCCGCAGGCGGAGACCAACCTGTCTCCTGTTCCGGGCTACGTCCTCCGGCCACCGGCCGGGTTCTATCGCGGCCTGAACCCGACGACGAAGCTGGTCATCGCCCTGTGCACGGCGGCCCTCGCCTTCGTGCTCCGGGGCTGGCTGGCCCCGATCGTCGCCCTCCTCGTCGTCGGGGCCACCGTCGCCGGCGCCCGGCTGGGCCGAGCGTTCCTGCCCTTCGTGCTGGCCACGGTGCCATTGCTGATCTCGATCGTCCTGATCAACACGTTCCTGTACCCCGGCGCCACCGACACGATCCTGGTGGTCGGCCCGTTCCACGCCACGGCCAGCGGGCTGACGGTCGCCGGCCAGGCGTCGCTCCGGATCCTGGCCTTCGCCCTGAGCGTCGCGGTCTTCGCCCTGACCACGCCGACCGACGACCTGCTCGCCGATCTCGAGCGGCGCGGCCTCGGGCGGCGGGCGTCGTTCATCATCGGCGCGGCGATCCGGACGATTCCCCGCCTCGCCGCGCGGGCCGGCGAGGTGGCCGATTCGCAACGGGCGCGCGGCCTCGACACGGAGGGCTCGGTCTGGCGCCGAATCCGGGGGATCGTGCCGCTGGCGGGGCCGATGATCTCGGGTGCCCTGTCCGAGGTGGAGGAGCGGACGATGGCCCTCGAGGCGCGGGCGTTCTCGGCACCCCGCCGGAGGGCAACGATCCGGCCGATGCCCGACGACCAGGGCCAGCGGCTCGGGCGCTGGCTGCTCGGCCTGGCCACGATCGTCCTGATCGGAGCCACGATCACCGGCCGGCTGAGCCTGCCTTGACCGTCCTGGCCCTGCACGGTGTCCGCTACCGCTACGCCGGGGCCGCGGACTGGGCGCTCGATGGGATCGACCTGGAGATCGGCGGCCGGCGACGTGGTCGGGGTCTGCGGCCCGAACGATGCCGGCAAGTCGACCCTGTGCCTGGTCGCCGCCGGCCTCGCGCCGGGCTCGATTGGGGGCACGCTCGAGGGCTCGGTCCTGATCGGCGGCAGCGAGTCCCGGCAGCTGCCGCCGTACGGCGCGCGCCGAGCGCTGCGGGATCCTGTTCCAGAACGCGGCCACCCAGCTGACCGGGACCACGGCGACGGTCTGGGAGGAGATTGCCTTCGGGCCGCGCAACCTGGGCCTCGACGCTGGACGCGATCGTCGAGCGGGTCGGGTGGGCGCTGCACCTGGCCCGGATCGAGCAGCTGGCAGCCCGCCAGCCCGACCGGCTGTCCGGTGGCCAGGCCCAGCTGGTTGCCCTGGCCGCGGTCCTCGCCCTGCGCCCGGCCGTCCTGGTCCTCGACGAGCCGACCAGCCAGCTCGACCCGGCCGGCAGCCGCCTGGTCGGCGAGACCCTGGCCGGCCTGGCCGCGGAGAGCGGGACCGCGCTCCTGATCGTCGAGCACAAGACGGACCTCCTCGATGCCCTCTGCCAGCGGGTCGTCGTGGTCGAGGCCGGCCGGCTTGCCCTCGACGGGCCGACGGCCGCGGTGCTCGAGGACGACCGGCTCGAGGGCTGGGGCGTGGAACCGCCGTCGCGGGTCCGCCTCGCTGCGGCGATTGGCAAGCAGGGGCTGGACCCTGGAGAGATCCTCGGCGCCGGGCCGCGGCGATGATCGAGCTGACGGGCCCTGGTCCATGTCTATCCCGACGGGACGCGGGCGGTCGACGGCGTCGATCTCCAGATCGCGGACGGCGAAACGGTTGCGATCATCGGCCAGAACGGGAGCGGCAAGTCGACCCTGGTCCGCCACCTGAACGGGCTGCTGCGGCCCACCTCGGGCGAGGTCCTGATCGATGGCCGGCCGGCTGCCGGGCAGCGTGTCGCCGCCCTGGCGAGCCGGGTTGGCCTGGTCTTCCAGGACCCCGACCGGCAGATCTTCGCCGGGCGAGTCCGGACCGAGGTGGCCTTCGGCCCGCGCAACCTGGGCCGCCGCGGCCCGGCGCTCGAAGCGGCCGTGGACGAGGCCCTGGACGCCGTCGGCCTGGCCGGGCAGGCGGATCGCAATCCGTACGACCTCGGCTTCTCGCGGCGCAAGCTCCTGGCCATCGCCTCGATCCTGGCGATGGGCACCCCGACCGTGGTCCTCGATGAGCCGACGACCGGCCAGGACCTGCGCGGCGTCGAGCGGATCCAGGCGCTGAGCGCGGAGCTCCAGGCGGCCGGCCGGACGGTGATCGCGATCAGCCACGACATGCGCTTCGTGGCCGAGACGTTCGCGCGGGTCGTGGTGATGGAGGCCGGCCGGGTGACCCTGGACGGGACGCCCGCGGAGGTCTTCGCCGAGGCGAACTGGGACGCCCTGGCGCGGACCTACGTCGAGCCGCCCCTTGCGGCCCGGATCGGCGCCCGCCTGGGGCTCGGTTCGACCCCGACCGACCAGTCCCTGGTCAGCGCCCTCGTGGCGCGCTAGTCAGCGGCTCCGAGCGCAGCTCGACCTCGAAGGTCTCGCCATCGACGATCCGCCAGGCCCGGATGCCCGGCTCGCCGCTGACCTGATCGGCCTCGTCCTCGGACAGCGAGACGAGGATGTAGAGCGCATCCGGGTACGATTCGGCCAGCCCGATGTCGGTCGGCGATGGCTCCGCCGCGGTGTGGGTATGCGAGTGGACGATCGCCCAGAAGGCCTCGTCGCGATCGTCGGTCTCGATCGTCAACCGGAGCAGGTCATCGCCATGGACGCGGTAGCGAAGCGGCGATGCGAACTCGTTCCGAGTCGGCACGAAGCGCAACGCGAGGCCAGTGTCGGCGGCATAGCCTGAGCCGACGACCACCCCGCAGGCCTCGTTCGGGTAGTCGGCCCGGGCGTGCTCGATGATCGCCCTGCGCATCCCGGCCGGCAGCACCGCCGAAGCGGGGCCTGGGTGGCTTACCACCAGTTGACGCCACCTTCGAGATCGGCCTCCATCTCGTCGAGGTCACGGTTGAACGTGCCCGCCGAGAGGTATTTCCAGCCCCCATCGGGCAGCAGCGCGACGATCGTGCCCGAGGTCATCGTGAGCGCCTCGCGAGCCGCCGCGACGAGGACGGCGCCGCACGATGGCCCGGCGAAGATCCCCTCGCGATCGACCAGGTCGCGCAGGGCCGCGATCGCATCGCGGTTGCTGACCAGGTATTTGGCGTCGAGCAGGTCCGGATCGAGGATCTCGGGCACGAAGCCGTCGTCGAGCGAGCGGAGGCCCTGGACGTTCTCGCCGGGCAGCGGCTCGGCGGCCACGATCCGGACACCGGGCTTGGCCCGATTGAGGAACCGGGCGACGCCCATCAGCGTGCCACCGGTCCCCAGCCCGGCGACGAAGACGTCGATCTCGGGGCAGTCGGCCAGGATCTCCGGGCCGGTGGTGGTCTCGTGGGCGAGCGGGTTGGCCGGGTTGCCGTACTGGTAGGGCATCACGAAGCGGGGGTCCTTGGCGACCAGGTGCTTGGCCAGGGCGATCGCCCCGTTGCTGCCCAGGTGGCCCGGCGAGTCGATCACCTCGGCGCCGAACAGGGCGGCCAGCTGGCGCCGCTCCTGGGTCACGTTGTCGGGCATGACCAGGGCGACGCGGTAGCCCTTGCGCCGGCCGATCATGGCCAGGGCGATCCCGGTGTTGCCCGAGGTCGGCTCGAGGATGATCGAGTCCGGCGCCAATCGGTGCGATTCCTCGAGGTCGGCGATCAGGGCCCGGGCGACCCGGTCCTTGACCGAGCCGGTCGGGTTCATCATCTCGAG
The DNA here is from genome assembly GCA_963735455.1 of uncultured Chloroflexia bacterium. Taxonomy (GTDB): domain Bacteria; phylum Chloroflexota; class Limnocylindria; order Limnocylindrales; family CSP1-4; genus Palsa-1033. The sequence goes on along the minus strand of CAVTKZ010000003.1, from coordinate 279,370 downwards.
CTTGGCGAAGATCCGGACACGCGGATTGGGCGACATCCGGGGGATCTCGACAAGGGGGGTGTGGCCGATCGCGTCGAGGATGCTGTCGTAGCGGCCGCCGTGCGGGCTGAGCGCCTCATGGGCGTGCAAATGCTCGTGGCCGTGCTCGTGGCCGTGCTCCTGCCCGTGCTCGTGGCCCTGGGCCTGGCCGGGGGCGGGTTCCCTCAGCGTGACCATTGGCGCCGGGACTCGCCCGTCGAGCCACCCGTCGAACCGCCCGCCATGGCCGGCAGGAGGCGCACCTCATCGGCCGCCGCGACGGCTGTCGACTCGCCGCCGAGGTAGCGGATGTCCTGGCCATTGACGTACACGTTGACGAAGCGGTTCAGGCCGCCGTCGGGCGTCCGGATCTGCGACTCGAGCGAGGGATGGGCGTTGATCAGGGCGCTGATCACCTCGCCGACCGTGCCCCCCGCGAGCTCGACCTGCTTCGCGCCGCCGGTCGAGGCACGCAGGACCGGCGGGATCCAGACCGTGCTCATCGCGCGGCCGGGTTGATCGAACCGGCTCCGACTGCCGCACCGAGCGCGAACGGGACATCCTGGCCGACCGGCAGGGCGATCGCCTGGCCGGCGGCCCGCGCGGCGACGGCCGCATCGGAGCAGATCGGGCAGTCCGGATCCCGGCGCAGCTTCAGCTCGGTGAACGAGCCTTCGAGGGCGTCGAACAGGAGCAGCCGGCCGGCGAGCGACTCGCCGATCCCGAGGAGCAGCTTCAGGACCTCGTTGGTCTGGAGCAGGCCCATGATCCCGGGCACCACGCCCAGGACGCCGGCAACCGAGCAGCCGGGCGCCAGCTCGGGCGGCGGCGGCGTCGGATAGAGGCAGCGATAGCACGGACCGTCGAACGGCTTGAAGACCGTCAGCTGGCCCTCGAAGCGGAAGACACTGGCGTGGACGACGGGGATCCCGGCGAGCACGGCCGCGTCGTTGAGCAGGTAGCGCGTCTCGAACGTGTCCGTCCCGTCGACGATCACGTCGTAGCCCGAGATGATCCGCTCGACGTTGTCGGCGACGAGCATCTCGTCGTGGCCGATCACGTTGATTCCTGGGTTGAGGGCGAGCAGCGACTTGCGCGCCGACTCGACCTTCTTCTCGCCGATCCGGTCGGTGGTGTGGACGATCTGGCGCTGGAGGTTGGACAGGTCGACGACGTCGAAATCGATGATCCCGATCGTGCCCACGCCGGCCGCCGCCAGGTACAGCGAGGCCGGCGAGCCCAGCCCGCCGGCGCCGATCAGGAGGACCTTCGAATCGAGCAGCCTGGCCTGGCCCGCCGCGCCGACCTCGGGGATCAGCAGGTGGCGGCTGTAGCGGACCTTCTGCTCGGCCGACAGGACCGTGGGCGTGACCCACGGCAGGCCCTGCGACTTCCAGCCCTGGAAGCCGCCGGTCATCGAGACGACGTCGGTATAGCCCATCTCGGCCAGCGTCTTGGACGCGAAGACCGAGCGGATGCCCGAGGCGCAGTAGATCACGATCGGGCGCGATCGGTCGGGCGCTTCGCCCTCGATCTTGCTCTCGAGGTGGCCGCGCGGGACGTGGACGGCGCCGGGCAGGTGGCCGGCTTCCCACTCGTGGCTCTCACGAACGTCGATGAGGAGGGGCGGCGCCTTCGCTTCGCGCTGGAGGTCCACCTCGAGGGCGGACACCTCGCGGACCTCGGCGCGCGCTTCGCGCAGGATGTCGGCATAGGACTTGGTCATGGGATCGGAGTTGCTCCGGAAGACGACGGGCTGGCACGGGCTGCGTGCCAGGGCGGGATCAGGGCTTGACGGCCGGCATCAGGCCGGCGTCAGACACCTGCAGTGGCCGAGGTGGTCGGTCATGATTTGCTGGCCACGTCGGCCGTCTCGACGGGTGCGTCGGAGCCGGGCGTCTCGGCCAGGGCATGCTCGAGCGTCTCGAGGCTGAGCATCGCGCACTTCAGGCGGGCCGGGCTGATCTCGATCCCGAGCAGCTCGAGCAGGTCGTCGGCACGGAATGCCTCAGCCTTCTCGACGGGCATGCCCATGATCTCGTCGGTCAGCAGCGACGCGCTGGCCTGGCTGATCGCGCAGCCCCGGCCGGTGAAGGCGATCTCGGCGACGACGCCGTCGCGGATCCCGATCTGCATCGTGATCCGGTCGCCGCACAGCGGGTTGGCGCCCTCGAAGCTCGCCGTCGGCGCGTCGAGCACGCCGAAGTTATGCGGCCGGCGGTAGTGCTCGAGGATGTAGTCGCGGTAGAGATCGTCCATCTGGTCCGGGAGTGTAGCGGTTCGCCGCCCGGACTCAATTCCGAGCGATCTGGTCAGGATTGAATCCTAGCCCGAGCGCGATTTCGCGTCAACGATCTCCAGGACCCAGGTTCGAAACCTTGGTCCAGGCTGGGCTACGGCCGGCGGGTGCGTCCGGGCTGCTTGCGGTTGCGCATGGACCACAGGCCGACGCCGATCGCGGCCAGGAAGATCAGGACCAGGACGACCAGGTTTGGCCCTGATCCAGGAGCATCGACCGGCGCCAACGTCGCCGTCGGCGGGATGGTCGCGACCGCTCGGGCCGCGACGCTGGCCGAGCAGATCACCAGGGCGCCACCGCCGTTCGCGGAGCCGTTGCACTGGTTGATCGTGATCCCCTGCGCGTCGGCGGTTGCCCCCGACGTCGTGCAGCGCAGGCCGACCAGGGTGCCGCCGTTGGCCGAGCCGTTGCACTGGGTGATGTCCGCGCCGCTGGTCGTGGCCGGGAACGGCACGCAGCCGACGGTGATCCCACCACCCGAACCGACGCACTGGTCGACGGAGGCCGCGCTCGAGCCCGTGCCCAGATTGACCAGGATGTTGGTCACCACGACGCTGCAGCGGAGCGTCCCGCCGCCGCCGTTGATCGCGTTGTTGCACTGGGTGACGTGGGTGACCGGGGCGGACAGGTTGGTGACCCGGGTCGAGCAGGCGGCCTGGGGATTGCCGGCCGCGCCGTGACACTCGCGGATCGTGACCCGGGCGAAGCCGCCACTGCCGGTGATCGTGTTGACGACGCTGACCTGGCAGATCAGGCCCAGCCCGGGCGTGTCGTCAACCCCATTGCTGCAGGTGGTCGTGGTCGCGGCCGTCGAGGCACTGGCGACCGAGGCGAGCGCCAGGGAGCTGGCGAAGAGGAGTGCCCCCGCGAGGAGGACGGTCAGCGAGCGACGCATTGCGACACCGGGAGGAGTCGAGCGTCGGGGCCAAGGAATTCAGCGGCGGGGGCTCGTACAAGCCACTGTGGCGAGGCATCTGCCGAAGTCAACTCGGACCTTCGGCCAGCCTCCCCAGGCACCTGTCGCCAGGACGACAACCCGGGCGTCGGCGAGGTGCTGGATCGACCGCGCCATCGAGCCCATCGTCCTCTTGAAGGTGACCGCTCAGGTCACCGCCGGGAGCAGATCGATGACCTTCCTCCGACATGGCGTGGCGAGCCTCGAATCGAAGGGACTCCTTGGGCGGATCGCCCGGCCGAGCCGGCGGCCGGCGACGCGCCAGTCGGCGAGCACGGAGCTGGCCGGCATGATCACGCTGGTTCGAGCCGTGGATCACGCGGCGCTGCGCGACCTGATCGACGGCAACCCACGTCGCTGAGCTACCGGCCGGCCGGTCGCTCGACGATCACCAGCCGGTTGCCGTCCTGGTCGCGGAACGAGAACATCGGAACCGGATAGGGCATCACTTCAGGGTCGGCATCGACGCCGCGGGCCCGCAGGTCGGCATGATCGGCTCGGGCGTCGTCGGTCGTGAGCCGGACCTGGGTGTCGATTCCGGTCGGGACGCCATCGGGCGCGGCCATCAGGGCAATGGTCGTGGCCCCACCGGCGGGGGCGACCTCGAGCCAGCGCTGGCCGTTGCCGTAAGGCACGTCCAGCCGCTTCTCGAAGCCGAGCGTGGCGACGTAGAAATCGAGCGCCCGCTCCTGGTCGCTGACCGGGATGCCGATCGTGCCGAGCTGGCTGATCCGGCTGCTGCCGTTCGATCCGGGCATGTCAAACCTCCTCTGGGCTGGCCGCTTCAGCGGTCCTGGATTCCGGGGCCGAAGCGCTCCGGGTTGGCGACCTGGCCGGCTGCGCCGGGCGCCGAGGCGTACATCAGCGAGCCGGGCGTGGTCAGCAGCTCGCCGGTCTCGAGCCAGGTCTTCAGGCCCGACAGGATCATCGGCCAGCCGCCATAGAGCTGCTCGTTGGCGCCCTCGCGGAGCTGGTCGTGGGTGACGATCAGGCGGCAGGAGTCGCCGACCGGCTCGATCTCCCAGGTGATCCGCGAGGTGCCCTCGCTCTTCACGTCGTCGCCCCACAGGGCGACCATGCTCTGGACCAGCTTGCGGGGCGGATCGACTTCGAGGTTGACGCCCTCGCCGAGCAGCGTCGGCGCGTTGGGGTGGCCCATCTCGAAGCGCGAGCCGGTCGTCCAGTCGGAGGTGATCCGGCCGCCGAACTGGTACTTGCTCCGGATCTCGGAGTCGGTGATCGCCTGCCACAGCCGCTCGGGCGTGGTCTTGATGTAGATCTCGAAGACCTTCTCCATCGTCGTCTCCAATTCGGACTTGAGGCCGCTCAGGCCGGCGGCCCACGGCTCGGCGTACTTGCTCACCCAGCGGTCGTGGACCAGCCGGATCGGGACCGGGTTGAGGAAGTGGAGCTTTTCGCGGCCACGCCGCCGGGTGACCACGAGGCCCGCCTCCTCGAGCACGCTTGAGGTGCTTCATCACCCCGAAGCGGGTCATCTCGAAGCGCTCCTGGAGCGCGGTCAGGGTCTGGCCGTCCTCGCGGAAGAGCTCGTCGAGCAAGCTCCGCCGGGTCGGATCGGCCAGCGCCTTGAACACCTCGTCCATGCCCCGACTATAGGTGACCAAATGGTCACCTGTCAAGCCGGGGCACGATCCGGCGCGGTGGGCCCATTGCCTTGCGAGATTTGCCCGGCCGGATATCGCCACCCGCGATCAAGTGCCCCGATTCGCCGGCCGTCGGAAGACTTCCGTCGACAAATTCGCGGATCTTGATCGCCGGAGGAGATCGTTTGCCGGGAATCGCGGGTCAAGAGGCCTGCATGTTGGGCCACGACGCGGTTTTGATCGCCCGGGGAGATTCGTCGAGGGCCGGCCGCGGGCATGTGTCCAGCGCAGTCCCTCGGTTCAATGCCCGAGCGGCCGGTCCCCGGGGCTACGATGATCCGCACGGGGCGGACGGCGCAATCTGACGGCTGTAGGAGGGCTCGAGTTGCACACCCGGTCAGGTCTCGAATCGGCCGCTCGATCGCGATCGTCGCCGCGCTCGGCCTGCTGTTCAGCGCCTGCGCTGGCGCGACCACGACGAGCGCTCCGGCCGGCGGTGGGTCGACACCGGCGCCAGGTACAAGCTCGGCGCCGGGTGGCGGTGGCGGTTCGACGACGTTCAACGTGAGCGATGGGATCAGCGGAGCCATGAGCGTGACGTCGAGCGATTGCAGGAAGGGCTCCGGGCAGGACACGCCCACCGAATTCACGTTCACGGGCACCATCGCCGGAGTGACCTACTCGGTCGACGTCGGTGGGTTCGAATTGGCCAGCGGCACGTACGATCTCAAGACGGTCGGCGGGCCGGGCGTCTCGATCCAGAGCAATCCGAGCGGGACCGGGCCGGATCCAAGAATCTTCTGGGCGACGCCGCTCCGGGTGGCTAATCCCAACGCGACCGGCACCCTGACGACGACCGTTACGGACAGCGGCGGATCGGGCCAGGTCGACGCTCACCTCGTCCAGGAGGCGCTCGGCCAGCCTACGAGCGGCGGGTCGACGGTCCACCTCACCGGCACGTGGAGCTGTCAGTTCGCCCCATAGGCGACGGCCGGCCCGGCCCAGGTTGAACGTCCGAACTGGCAACGCGTCGCGCCCTGATTTCGGGCCATGCCAGACTGCCCGCATGGCGGGCAGCACGGTGATCGCACGATCCGGGGCGCCGGCCATGACGGCCGCGGCCCGGATCGGCGCGAATCCCGTTGTCGTGCCGTTCCTGAAGTGGCCGGGCGGCAAGACCCTCGAGCTGGCCTCGATCGCGGCCGCCGCGCCGGCGCTCGGCGGCCGGTTCATCGACCCGTTCGTGGGCGGTGGCTCAGTCCTGCTGGCCGTCCCGGCGGAGGTGCCGGCGCAGGCCAATGACGCCTGCCGCGACCTGGTCGAGCTGTACACCTCGGCGACCTCGGGCGACCCGGCCTTTCGCCTCGCGATCGACGGGCTCGCCGAAGGATGGGACGGGCTGGCTCGCCTCGATGGCCTGTACGCCGAGCTCGCGCTGGCGGAGCGCTCGGCCGAGGACGTCGGAGCGGTCGCGCTGGCCAACCATGGTCAGGTGCTCCGGCGTGTCCTGGCCCCGGCGGGGCCGGGCCTGGCCGCCGCGTTCGAGGAGCGGATCGGCACCGAGCTCCAGGCAAAGTTCGCCCGGGTCCGGCGGCTCGAGGCCCGCCGCGGGAGGCTCTCCGCCGAGGACCTGCTGGCCAATGTCGAGGGCGCGATCCGCGCGTCCGTGTACATGGCGGTCCGGGCCCGCTACAACGCCGCCCGGGTCGCCGGCCGCTGGGACCCAACCCGGGCCGCCGACTTCCTGTTCCTGCGCGAATACTCGTACGCGTCGATGTTCAGGTTCAACCGGCACGACGAGTTCAACGTGCCCTACGGCGGGATCAGCTACAACCGCAAGCCGCTGAGCGACAAGGTTCGCCTGCTGTTCAGCCCGGCGATGCTGGCCCGCCTCGCCGCGACGGAGTTCCACAGCGTGGACTTCGAACCGTTCCTGGCGGCGGCCGCGCCGACGAGTGACGATTTCGTCTTCGTCGACCCGCCCTACGACAGCGACTTCAGCGCCTACGACAACCGCGCGTTCGGCGGCGCCGACCAGGTCCGGCTAGAGGCCGTCCTGAGCACGCTTCTCGCCAAGGTGATGGTCGTCATCAAGGACGGCCCGGCGATCCGGGCGCTGTACTCTGCCGATCGCTGGAACGTCGTCGAAGCGGCCAAGACCTACATGTGGACGATCAAGTCCCGCAACGACCGCCTCGCCACCCACCTGACGATCACGAACTACCTGGCCGATCAGGCCTGGGCTACGCCCCGAAGACCCGCTGGACCTCGACCAGGCCGGTGACCAGGGCGTCGATGTCCTCGCTGGTCGAATAGACGCTGAAGCTGGCCCGGGCAGTGGCCGCCAGGTCGAGGCGCTCGTGGAGCGGCATCGTGCAGTGGTGGCCGGCTCGGACCGCGACGCCCGAGCGGTCGAGGACCTGGGCCACGTCATGGGGATGGATCCCGGGCAGGTTGAACGGGATCACCCCGCCGCGGAGGTCGGGATCCAGTGGCCCGTACAGCTCGATCCCGGGGACGCCGCGCCGGAGCAATTCGAGGGCGTAGGCGACGAGCTCGCGCTCGTGGGCGCGGACCGCGTCCATCCCGATCGCCTCGAGGTATTCGGCCGCCACGCCGAGTCCGATCGCGTCGCCGACCGCCGGCGTGCCCGCCTCGAATTTCCAGGGAATGTCGTTGAAGTCCGAGCGTCGGAGATGGACCTCGCGGATCATCTCGCCCCCGGACAGGAACGGCGGCATCGCCTCGAGCAGCTCGCGCCGGGCCCACAGCGCGCCGGAGCCCATCGGGCCGAGCATCTTGTGGCCGCTGAAGGCATAGAAGTCGCAGCCCAGGGCCTGCACGTCGACCGGCAGGTGGGGCACGGCCTGGGCGCCGTCGACCAGGACCAGGGCGCCCGCGGCGTGGGCCAGGTCGACCATCTCGCGGACCGGGTTGATCGTGCCCAGGGTGTTGCTGACGTGGGTGAAGGCGACCAGCTTGGGCTTCAGCCGGAGGAGAACCTCGAAGACGTCGAGGCGGAGGATCCCGTCGTCGGTGATCGGGATGAACTCCAGGTCGCCGTCCTTCTCCTGGACCAGGAGCTGCCAGGGCACGAGGTTGGCGTGGTGCTCCATCTCGGTCAGCACGATCGTGTCGCTCCGGCCGATGTTCTTGCGGCCCCAGGCATATGACACGAGGTTGATCGCCTCGGTCGCGTTGCGGGTGAAGACGACCTCGTGGCGATCCGGCGCGTTGATGAACCGGGCGACCCTGGTCCGGGCCAGCTCGTAGGCCGCCGTCGCCTCCTCGCCGATCGTGTAGATCCCGCGATGGACGTTGGCGTTGTACTCGCGGTAGTAGTCCGAGACGGCATCGATCACGACGTCGGGCTTCTGGCTGCTCGATGCGGAATCGAGGTAGACCAGGGGGTGGCCGTTGATCTCCCGGCGCAGGATCGGGAAGTCGGCGCGCAGGACGCGTGGATCGAGCGGGCGGGTCGCCGGCGGGGGCTCCGCCTGCTTGGAGATGATCGTCATCGTTCGGCGCCCGGCTAGCGGACGGCCTCGGCCGGCTCGGCCACCAGGAGCGCCTCGTCGGGCACGTCGAGCTCGAGGCCCTCCTCGCGCAGGATCGGGCCGTAGCCCTCGTCCTCGAGGCGCAGGGCCAGGTCGCGGCCACCGGTCTTGACGATCCGGCCGAGGGCCAGGACATGGACCACGTCGGGCTTGATGTAGTTGAGCAGGCGTTGGTAGTGGGTGATCAACAGGACGCCCATCGCCGGGTTGAGCATCGCGTTGACGCCTTCGGCCACGATTCGCAGGGCGTCGATGTCGAGGCCCGAATCGGTCTCGTCGAGGATTGCCATCTCGGGCTCGAGGACCGCCATCTGGAGCATCTCCAGGCGCTTCTTCTCGCCACCCGAGAAGCCCTCGTTGACATAGCGGCTGGCGAACGTCTCGTCGACTTTGAGGAGGGCCATCTTCTCGCGCATCTTGCGTCGGAAGTCGCCCATCGAGATGCCGCCCCGGATCGCGTCGGTCGGATCGATGCTGGGATCCGGGACGAGCCCGGCCCGCTTGGCGTTGAGCGCCGAGCGGATGAAGCTGGCGACCGACAGGCCGGGGATGGCGGTGGGGTACTGGAAGGCCAGGAACATCCCCAGCCGGGCACGCTTGTCGGCCGACAGCTTGAGCAGGTTGTGGCCCTTCCACGTCACCTCGCCGCCGGTGACGATGTAGGCCGGGTGGCCCATCAAGGCGTAGGCCAGGGTGGTCTTGCCCGAGCCATTGGGGCCCATGATCGCGTGGACCTCACCGGGCCCCACGGTCAGGTCGATGCCCTGCAGGATCTCGTGCTCGGGGGCGCCGATCGGCGCCACGCGCAGGCCGCGGATGATGAGCTGGTCGGCGGTGGTCACGTTCGGCGGGACTCCTGGAGGCTGACGGGCTGGATGGGTGGCAGTCGCTCGGGCACGAGATCGGCCAGGGTCATCCCCTCGAGGGTGGTGCTGATCGCGTCGCGGATCCGGATCCACAGGAAGTTGACGGTGCAGCGCGCCGTCCGGTCGCAGGTCGGCTCATGGGCCGCGGCCGACTCGTCGGTGGCGCAGATCATCGGCGCGATCGGGCCTTCGAGCGCGCGCAAGACGGCGATCATCGGGATGGCCTCGGGCGGCCGGGACAGCTCGTAGCCGCCGTGCGAGCCGCGGGTGCTGATGACCAGGTCCGCGTCGCGCAGGCTCATCACGAGCTGCTCGAGGTACGGCCGGGGCAGGTCCTCCTCGGCCGCGATCTCGGCCAGGCTCGAGGGGCCGCCGCCGTAGCGCCGGCCGAGCTGGACCATCAGCCGCACGCCGTATTCGCCCTTCGTGCTGAAGGACACGGCACCACTGCCATGGAACTGGTTGCGGCTGGTCAGGGCTGGCTCCTCGAATTCCGACCGAATTCTGTCGGGATTACTGTAGCCCGACCCCCGCTGGACCGTCAACGACGCCCTGCATCCAGGTGCCACAACGCCGGCACGGGGTTAACTGATACCCTGCGCACGAACCCGAAGGAAGTGGAGAACCGCTGTGCGCTCTGGGCGTTCGCTCTTCCGTCTTGCGGGCTCGATGATGGCCGCCGTCATGACACTTGTGGCGTGCTCGCCGAACGCGGCGACCATCTCGCCGGGGCCGGTCCTGTCCCCCCCAGCGATCGCGTCTCCTGGGGCCTCGACGAACGTACCGTCCGGGCTGCCATCGGCCGGCGACGCGGTCGCCGAGCTTGTGGCGGCTGCCCAGGCCGAAGGCACCCTGGACGTCATTGCATTGCCCAATAGCTGGTGCAACTACGGGGCGTTGATCAATGGTTTCGAGGCCAAGTACGGGCTCGTCGTCAGGTCGATCAATCCGAACGGGGTGTCAGCCGACGAACTCCAGGCGATCGCGTCAAACAAGGCCAGCCCCGGCCCTGACGCTCCCGACGTCATCGACGTCGGCGTGGGAGCCGCAGCCCAGGCCAAGCAGCAGGGCCTGCTCCAGCCCTACAAGGTTCTCTCCTGGGGGTCAATCGATCCGCAGGACAAGGATCCCGACGGCTATTGGTACGGCGACTACTACAGCATCCTATCGTTCGAGGTCAATACGAAGGTCATCACGAACGTCCCAGCGGATTGGCAGGACCTGCTCAAGCCCGACTACAGGAACAAGGTTGCCCTGGCCGGCAATCCGCTCAGCTCCGACGCGGGACTTCAGTCGGTCTATGGGGCGGCGCTCTCCAATGGCGGCTCGCTTGATAACGCACAACCCGGACTCGATTACTTCAAGAAGCTCGATGACGAGGGCAATCTGGTCCACGCGGTCGCAACGTCGGCGAGTGTCGCCTCGGGTCAGACTCCGATCGTCGTTGGCTGGTCCTACATGACGCTCGCCGATCGCGACGTCGAATCGGCCAGGGCCGGTCCGCCTATTCAGGTCGTGATCCCGACCTCCGGCCGGTTGGGCGAGAACTACGCCCAGGCGATCAGTGCCTTCGCCCCGCACCCAAATGCGGCCAAGCTCTGGGAGGAGTACCTCTTCTCCGACGCCGGCCAGAACCTCTGGCTGGAGGGCTACTGCTACACGACCCGCTATGCCGATCTCAAGGCGCGCTCGGCGATCGATGCCCGAATTGCGGCGAAGCTACCCGACCCAACCGGCGCAGAGTTTCCAACGACGGACGAATTGGCGGCCGCCAGGACCCTCATCCTTGGCCAGTGGCAGGCCGTTGTCGGCGTGACGTTCAAGTAGCTCTTGAGGCAATCCGCACCGCGTACCGACGGGCCTGCCGGGAAGTTGCTGCTACTTCGGCTATCGCACAGACCGTTACCCGCCGCCACCGACAGCTGCAGCTCAGCTGGGCGTTGGAGTCCGCCCCGCAATGACCCTCGCCGCCCGTGTCGGAATGGCGATGGCGATCTCCGCACCGGGGGGCCAACGGCCCGCCGTGGCGCTCGACACATCGACCGCGACGAGACGACTCCCGTGAACGCTGCTGCCAGGCTCGGATCCCTCACGGACCAAGAGCCTGGTCTGGGATCCGAGAAAGGTCTGGACCTCCACTCGACCCTGGATGACCGGACCAACTGGTACAGCACCGGTCTCGACGGGCTCAAGGCTCTCTGGCCGAACTAGGAGGAGTCCATCGCTGCCGTCGGGGAGGTCGGCCGCGCCGAGCGCTTCGAACTGCACCCCGTCGCGTTCGACCAACCCACCGGAGCGTGATGCAATCCTGACCGGGAACTCATTCATGGCGCCAATGAACGAGGCCGTGAACTCCGACCTCGGCTCCGCGTAAATCTGCGACGGGGTGCCGACCTCCTCGATCCGTCCCTTGCTCATCACGACCACCCGATCGCTGATTGAGAGCGCCTCCGCCTGGTCGTGTGTGACGAGGATCGCGGTGATGCCCAGCCGCAGTTGCATCCGTCGGATCTCCGTCCGAAGCTCCTCTCTGACTTTGGCATCGACCGCCGAGAGCGGCTCATCGAGGAGCAGCACGTTCGGTTCGACCGCCACCGCCCGGGCGAACGCGGTTCTCTGCTGCTGGCCTCCGGACAGCTGGCTGGGGTAGCTCTTCGCGACATGACTAAGCCCGAACAGCTCCAGCATTTCCGCAACCCGCTTGCGGCGTTGCTCGGTAGGTTGCTTGCGGACCTTGAGGCCGTATTCGATGTTGTCGGCTGCACTCATGTTCGGGAACAGCGCGTAGCCCTGGAAGACCATGCCCATGCCACGCTGGTTGGCCGGCAAGGCAGTGATGTCTCGCCCATTGACGACGATGCTGCCCGAGTCCGGGAACTCGAATCCGGCGGTGATCCGGAGCGTGGTCGTCTTGCCGCAGCCAGATGGCCCGAGGAAGGAGACGAGTTCGCCATCGCCAATGCTCAGATCGAAATCCTGGACGGCAACCTGGGTGCCGAAGCGCTTGGTGATCCCGTGAAGATCGAGGCGGGCCATCAATCCTCCTTGTCCGGTTCCGACCCGGTCATGCCGCGCGGCGCAGGGCGGTGGCGCCGCCCCCGGCCCGCCGTCCGACCACGGCGAGGGCGATGACACCCGCCCACGTGATCATGAAGCTGACGATGACGAGTGAGGTCGCCTCCCGCGGCGCGCTCGCGTAGACGTTGTTGAGAAAGACCGGGAACGTCGCGTAGCCGAGGAGTGAGGCGAGAGTGAACTCGCCCATCACCGTCGTGAAGCACAGCAGCGCGGCCGAGATGATCCCGAGCAGGGTGCCCGGCAGGATCACCGAGCGGAAGGTCCGCAAGCCGCCGGCCCCCAGGCTCTCGGAGGCCTCGGTCAGGAGGACCACATCGATCGCCCGCATCGCGTTGTCTACGGCCCGGTAGGTAAAGGGCAGCGACAGGACGAAGTAGCCCCCGACCAGGAGGAGCGGCGAATCGACAAGGTCGACACCCAGCGGCGAGTCGGCGCCGTACACCTGGCGCAGCCCGAGGGTCAGGATGATCGGTGGGATGACGAACGGCAGGATCGTGACGAAGTCCATCAGCGTCCGGATCCGCCGGAAGCGGAGCACGACTAAGTAGGAAGTCGGGGCGACGATGACGATCGAGACGATTGTCGTCAGAACCGCGATCCCCGCGCTCAGGAAAATCGCGTCGTGGAAGGCTGGGTCACCAAGGGCATCTGTCAGCGGTGAAAAGCTGAAGTGGCGCCCGTCGGACAGGGCAAAAGAGGCGGTCGCGATCAGCGGCAGGACGTAGTAGAGAAATGCCACGACAATGATCACAGCCGGCAAGATCGAGCGCCCGGGACGGGAGCGGGGTGCCTGGCGGCCCTGTTGGGCGTTGATCGTCTGGGTCGCCTGCTGGCCAGACTCCGCCCCGACGCCCGGGGCCGGCGACGTCATCGATTCAGCCAGCGCGAGGCGCGCCGCTGGAGGATCGCCTGGCCGGCGACGCACAGGGTCATGACGACCGCGAGGCCCATCGCGAGGGCGTCGCCCTGACCGGGATTGAAGGTCACGTCGCCGGCGATCACATTCGAAATCGCGATCGGCACGAGGGAGATGAAGCCCGTGGTCAGGGCGTAGGCCGTAGCGTAGGCCCCGAACGAGTTCGCGAACAGCAGCAGGAGTGAAGCAATCAGCGATGGGGTCAGGACAGGAATCGCGACCGATCGAACGTAGCGCGAGCGGCTCCCGCCTAGATTGTCCGATGCTTCGCGCCACTCGCGGCGCATCGCCTGCAGGGCCGGCAGGATGAGCAGGACCATCAGCGGGACCTGGAAGTAGGTGTACACGACCGTCAGCCCGGCTAAGGTGTACAGGCTGAAGCCGGCGCCGTAGAGATCGACCCCCAGCCCGCTGAGGAAGCGGGTGAGGAGCCCGTTGACGCCGATCATCGCGACATAGGCGAAGGCGAGCGGGACCCCGGCGAAGTTTGCCGCGACGCTGCTGAACGTGATCGTGAGCTGTTCCAGGACGCGGTTCTTCGATGAGACGAGCGCTTGGGCGATGATCAGGCCAAGGACCCCACCACTGATCATCGAGGCGAGGGAGATGACGAAGGAGTTGATGAACGGCTGGAGCGACTTGTTCGCCCCGCTCAGGTAGTCGTAGTTGGCCAGCGTCATGGCACCCGACCCGCCAACGTGGAAGCTACCCCACAGCAGAGAAAGGGCCGGGAAGACCAGGAAGAAGACGACGATGATGGCGAAGGGCAGGAGGACGAGCCGTGCGAGCCCACCGCGACGGCGGGTCGCGGCGGGCTGCGCAGTCGGCGTTTGACCGCTCGTGGTCATCGCTGGTTCGATATCCGGCGGGTCCTCGAGCTTATTGGTTGACGACCAGGTTCCAGGCTGTCGCGAGCTTCGCCTTCGCCGCATCGATCTTGGCCGAGTCGGTGATGGTCTTGACGCCCTTGTAGCTATCCGCCGAGGGCAGCTTGGCAGCCAGGTCCGCTGGGACCTTGTTGGCCGCGACGAGCGCGGCGTAGCGGGCCGGGTGGGCGTAGCCCTTGAGGTAGTTCAACTGGCCATCGTCGCTGAAGATCATCTCGTTCCACAGCTTGGCCGCGTTCGGATGCGGCGCGGTGGCCGAGATGATCGACACGTACGGCCCGGTCACCGAACCGGACGGCGGGATGACCACCTTGATGTTCGGCGCCCCGGCGAACTTGTCGCGGTCCGCCAGCCCGAGGTAGTCCCATTTGATCCCGACCTTGACTTCGCCACTCAGCATGTTCGCCTGGGTAGCGCGGGTCGGGGTGAGGTTGCCGGCCGCCTTCAACCTGTTGAACCAGTCCACGCCCGGTCCGATGTCGTCCACCCCGCCGCCGTTGGCGAAGGCCGCCGACCACACGGCGATGAACGAATCATTCGCCTTGGTCGGGTCACCGTCGATGCCGACTGCGTTCTTGAGGGACGGATCGAGCAGATCGCTCCAGTCCTTGATGTCGATCTTGACCGCATCGGTATTGATCGTGAACGCCTGGGTGCCGTAGTACTCAGTGCACCACGCCCCATCAGGGTCCTTGAGCGTGGCGTCGACATCATCCCAATGGGCGTGCTTGTAGTTGGCGATCAGGCCGGCGGCCTTGGCCTGCGCGCCGAACACGAAGCCGACATCGCCGGCGTCGGGCTTCTTGGTGTTCTTGATCGAGTCGAGCTCTTGCCCGGAGGTGTACTCGCCTTCGGTCGTGATCCCGGCGCGGGTAATCCCGGTCAGCTTGTCCCACAGGTCGAACTGGCCCTGGTAGTTGGCCCACTCCGGTGGGATGCCCGTGATGTACAGCGTGCCCTCGCCCTTGGCCGCGCTGAGCAGCGCTGCCTCGGCCGGCTCGGCGACCGGCCCACCCGCGGCGACCGAAGGTACGGACGTCGCGGCCGAGGTGCAGGCCGCCACTATCGCGCTCACGGTCGGCAAGCTCAAGCCGAGTGCGCCGAGTCGAATCAACAGCGTGCGACGGCTGATCTGGGCCGTCATGTAACTGTGGGACAGCTCAGCGACGCGGCGCTCGACTGGGTCTGTGGCCATGAAACTCCTCCTCATGCGACCACCATCGTCGGTCGCTCGCGATGCCTGGACTGGCTGACTGGGATCTGGGCTGAACTCCCGCAGCCTCCGGGATCACCAATAGCGCAGTATTAACAGTTCGTGGGCATCCCGCCAGCCCCTTGTGCAGTCCTGTTGGACGGGCCGCGGGCGGCCGGCGTCTGGCTTTCCTAGGGCAGCAATGAGGCCCCGCCGTTGAACGGCGTGGCGCTGGGCAGGGTGGCGAAGCCCGCCGCGGGCAGCGCGAGCAACAGGATGAAGCTGATCACGAAGAGGACCACCAGGACCCGGAAGGTGGTGCTCTCGCGGAACGGCCGACGTCGTCTCGCCATCGGCGTCGAGTCTACCCTCGACCGGTACATCCGGGCTATTCATGCACACGGGACCGGGGGGTACGGTGCAATCGAAGCGCGGAGTCCGCGGACTCGGGGGGTCGCTTCGACACATCGCCCAGCAGGCGTTCCGGCATGAGCACGGAGGTCCAGTTCCGGTTGGCGCCCGCATTCGACCGCGCAGCATCCGGCGAGCTGATCACGATCGCCGAGGCGGCCCGCCTGGCGGGCGTCCATCGCAACACGGTCCGCTCGTGGTGCGCCAGCGGCCGGCTGTCCAGCGTCCGGATCAACCGGCGCGGTGACCGGCGCGTCCGCCGGCGCGATGTCGAGGGCTTCATTGCCCGCCGGACCACGCTCCGGCGGCGGCCGAATCGGCCGCCCCAGGCGGCAACCGAGCTGAACCCACCGACGGCCACGGCCGCGGCCGAGCCCACGGTCCGGGGCGATGCCCTGCGCCGGATCGCCGGCGAGGTCTCCGGCCGGATGGACCTCGACACGATCCTGGCCGACGTGATCGACGCCTCGGCCGGGCTGTTCAAGGCCGACCGGGCGGCCCTCTGGCTGTTCGATCGCGACCTCCCCCAGCCGTTCCGGCTGGCCGCGCATCGCGGCCTGAGCCCGGGCCTCCGGGAGGCGACAACCCGGACCACCCTGGCCGATGACGATGCCCTCGTGCGCTGTGTCAACGAGCGCCAGATCGAGGTCCTCAGCGATCCCGCCGGAGGCGCGGCCGGCTCGGCGATCCGGGCGGCCGAGGAACGCGACGGGATCAGGACCGCCTGCTTCGTGCCGATCGTCTTTGCCGATACGGCCCTCGGCGTCCTGGCCCTCTACCACTCGTCCGAGCGGGCCTGGCCGGCCGAGGAGCTGGAGCTTGCCCGAGCCTTCGCCGACCAGGTCGCCTCGGCCCTGGCCAATGCCCGGCTGTGGGCCGAGACGCGTGAGCTGGCCGCCCGCCTGCGGGCGATCCAGGACCTCGGCGGGCGGCTCAGCCGGCTGACCGACGTGCCCGCGATCGGCGAGGCGATCGTGGCCGCGACCCGCAAGCTGATCGACTTCGACAACATCCGGGTCTATCGGGTCGACCACGAACGGGGCTATTGCGAGCCGATCGCCTTCCAGGGCACATTCATGGGCATCCCGGTCGTCCGCGCGGACATGCTCCGCTGCCGGATCGGCGAGGGCCTGACCGGCTGGGTGGCGGCCAACAACAAGGCGATGGTCGTGTCCGATGCCGAGTCGGATCCGCGCGGGGTGATCCTGGGGCCGACCACCGGCCCCGAGTCGATGCTGATCGTGCCGGTCACCTACGACGACCGGGTCGAGGGTGTGATCGTGCTGGCCAAGTTGGGTCGCAACCGGTTCACCGCCGACCACGAGGCGACCCTGTCGATCTTCGCCGGCCACGCCGCCCAGGCCCTGGTCAACGCCGATAACGCCGAGCGGGTCCGGCGTCAGCAGGCCGAGCTCGAGCTGCGCCTCGCCGGCCAGCGGCGGCTGCTCGAAGTGAACAGCGAGCTGCTGGCCACCCTCGATCCGGTCGCCGTCCTGGACACGATCGCCGACCTGCTCAAGGAGGTCGTTGCGTACGACGCCCTGACGATCTACCGGGTGGACCGCGACACCGGCCGGCGCTGGGCGGTGATCGCCCGGGATCGCTTCGCCGAGGTGATCCTGCGCGAGCAGATGCCGATCGGGGTCGGGATCACCGGCTGGGCGATCGACCATCGCCAGGCGGTCCTGTGCAACGACGCCCTGGAGGATCCCCGCTGCGTCCAGATCCCGGGTACCCCCGTCGAACCCGAGTCGATGCTGATCGTCCCGCTCCAGCTCGGCGGTGACGTGATCGGGACCCTCAACGTGGCCCGGATGGGCGGCGTCGAGTCGCACTTCACCGAGTACGAGTTCGAGCTGACTCAGCTCTTCGGCGGGCAGGCCTCGATCGCCCTCCAGAACGCCGAGGCCCACCTGGCGATGAAGGTCCGGGCGGATCATGACGCGCTGACCGGGCTGGGCAACCACGGCGCCTTCCAGCGCGACCTCGGCCTGGCGATCGAGCGGACCGGGCGCGAGCCGTTCGCGGTGCTGATGCTCGACCTCGACGCGTTCAAGCGCTTCAACGACACCCAGGGCCACCCCGCCGGGGATGCCCTCCTGCGCTCGATCGCCGAGGCGATCGTCGAGTCGATCCGGCCCACCGATCACGCCTACCGCTACGGTGGCGACGAGTTCTCGGCCATCCTGGGGACGACGACCCGGGCCGAGGCCGAAGAGGTCGCCACCCGGATCCAGCGCGCCGTGGCAGCCCTGACCGCCAACCACCGGGCACCGGTCACGATCACGGTCGGCATCTCCTGCTTCCCGAACGAGGGCCAGACCAAGGCCGAGCTGGTCGCGGCCGCCGACGCCGAGCTGTTCCTGTCCAAGCCGAGCACCGCCCGCGACACCGTCGAGAGCGCGGTCGCTCGGGAGGCGTACCTGAGCGCCCTTCACGACACCGCGATCACCCTGATGGACCGGCTCGACCCGACCGAGCTGCTGGACACGATCGTCAAGCGTGCCTCGGCCCTTCTCGGGGCGACGAGCGGCTACCTGTACCTCGTCGACCAGGAGCACGACGACCTGGTGGTCAAGGTTGGCAGCGGGATGTTCAGCGACTGGCTCGGCTTCCGCCTTGAACGGGGCGTCGGCGTCGGCGGTCAGGTCTGGGAGACCGGGCGGCCGGTGGCCGTCCCCGACTACGACACCTGGGCCGGTCGCTCGCCGGCGATGCCCAGCGGCCAGTTCGGATCGGTGATCGGCGTGCCCCTGACCTCGGACGGGGCCGTGGTCGGGGTCCTGGGGGTCAGCTCGGGCAGCCCGCTCCGGCCGTTCGGCGAGCGCGAGATCGCGGTCCTCGGCCGGTTCGCCCAGCTCGCCTCGATCGCCCTCGACAATGCCCGGCTGTACGACACCGCCCAGCGCCAGGTCGGCGAGCGGATCGCGACCGAGGCTGCCCTGCGCCAGAGCGAGGAGCGCTTCCGGCGCCTGGCCGATGCGACCAGCGAGGCGATCGCGATCCATCGCGAGGGCCGGATCATCGAGGTCAATGAGGCGTTCAGCCGGCTGCTGGGCTACCGGCCCGAGGACGTCGTCGGCCACGCGGTCCTCGAGTTCGCGGCACCAGAGACGCTGGCCCGGGTCGATGGCTTCTCGCCGGCGTCGAACACCCCGTTCGAGGCCACCGCCCTCGCCGCCGACGGCCAGCTGATCCCGGTCGAGGTCGTCTGGCGGGAGATGCCCTCGAGCGACGGCACATCGGCCGGGGTGATCAGCGTCCACGACCTGCGCGAACGGCGGCGGCTCGAGGAGGAGATCAGCCAGCGCTCGTTCTACGACCCGGTCACCGGGCTGCCCAACCGGGCCCTGTTCCTGGATCGCTGCGCCCATTCACTGACCTGGGTCCGGCTCGACGACGACGATCCCGTCGCGGTGATCCTGGTCGACCTGGTCCGCTTCACCCTGGTCAACGAGACCCTCGGCCACGCCGTCGGCGACCGCCTTCTGGCCGAGGTCGGCCGGCGGCTGGCGGCCGGCGTCCGACCGGGCGACACGGTGGCCCGCTTCGGCGGCGACCAGTTCGCGGTGATGCTCGACGGGATCGCCTCGACCGGCGAGGCGCGCCAGCTGGCCGAGCGGCTCGACGTCGGCCTGCGCGAGCCGTTCGAGATCGATGGCCGGGACGTCTTCCTGAACGCGAGGATGGGCATCGCGATCGGGACGCCGGGCGTGGCCGACCCGGGTGACCTGCTGCGCGATGCCGAGGTGGCCCTGAATCGGGCCAAGGCCGATCACACGACCCACCAGGCCGTCTTCGAGCCGGGGATGAACGCCGAGACGCTCGAGCGGCTCGACTTCGAGGCGGATCTCCGCCATGCGATCGAGCGCGACCAGCTGGTCCTCCACTACCAGCCCCTGGTCGACCTTGCCACGGACCGGGTGGTCGGCTTCGAGGCCCTCGTCCGCTGGCAGCACCCTGAGCGGGGGCTGGTTCCGCCGCTGGCCTTCATCCCGCTGGCCGAGGAGACCGGCCTGATCCTGCCGATCGGGCGCTGGGTCCTCGAGACGGCCTGTCGCCAGGCCCAGGCCTGGCAGCTCAGGTTCCCGACCGTCCGGCCGATGATCAGCGTCAACCTGTCGGCCCGGCAGTTCGCCCAGCCCGACCTGGGGGCCCAGATCCAGGAGATCCTGGCGAGCAGCGGACTGCCACCCGGCAGCCTCGAGCTGGAGATCACCGAGTCGGTCGTGATGGACAGCTCGGAGAAGGCGATCGGCGCCCTGCGGGCGCTACGCGAGCTGGGGGTCAAGCTGGTCCTCGACGACTTCGGGACGGGCTACTCGTCGCTGTCGTACCTCAAGCACTTGCCCCTCGACACGATCAAGATTGATCGCTCGTTCGTCGCCGGCCTGGTCGATGACGACGCCAACCTGCCGATCGTGCAGGCCGTCATCTCCCTGGCCCACGGGCTGGGCATCGAGGTGACGGCGGAAGGGATCGAGACCGTCGAGCAGCGCGACTCGCTGCGCCGCCTGGCCTGCGATCGCGGCCAGGGCTACTACTACGCGGTGGCCCTGCCGGCTGAGCGGATCGAGGAGTGCCTCGGTCCGGACGGGCTGGCCCTACCCGCCGGCTGAGCCCCGCGCGGCGGCGGCCGGATTGGCGGCCAGCCAGCGTTCGACGACCCGATCGAGGCGCTCGAAGACGACCCCGTCGAGCGAGCGGGCCAGCGCGATGAAGCGCTCGAGCATCGCCAGGCGATGGCCGCGCCCAATCGCCTCGGGATGCATCGTGATCGTCAGCACCCCACCGGGCTCGTTGGCCCAGGCGTAACGCAGCTCCCCCTCCCAGATCTCGAGGACCTTCGACGGTGCGCTCAGCGGCCCGACGCCGCGCGGTCCGGGCTCGAAGTGGGGCCAGTCGTCAAGCGCCCAGCTGATCGGGATCTCGACCAGCGGCCCGGGCCGGCCGAGGTCCGAGCCGCCCCGGTCGTGGTGCTCGTCGACCGGCACCCGATAGGGGTGGACGTCATCGGCCATCAACGACGAGTCGTAGCGGAAGCCCAGCTCGGCGACGTGGGCCAGGGTCTGCGGACCGAGCGACCAGTAGGGCGCCCGGAAGCCCGTCGGCGGCGCCCCGCCGGCCGCCCGGCTAAGGGCTTCGACGGATCGCTCGAGGATCGACCGCTCGTCGTCGGGGTGATTGGCCAGGTCTTCGTGGGCCCAGGCGTGGCAGCCCAGCTCGTGGCCGCCGGCGACGATCGCCGCGACACTGTCGGGGAAGGTCGCGATCGTATGGCCCGGGACGAACCAGGTCGCCGGAATCTGCTCGCGGGCGAGCAGGGCCAGGACGCGCGGCACGCCAACCCGCGGCCCGAACTCACCGCGCGATCGGAGGACGGGGCCATCGCCCCGGTCGACCTCCGATGAGATCGCGTCGTGGTCGAAGGTCAGGGCCACGGTCAGCCGCGGCGCGCCGGCCATCAGTCGCCCGGCGCCCGTCCCGGGCTCGGGTCGGCGGGCCGGGTCCGCCGGCGACCGGCTGGCCGGGCCGGTGTGCTGGTTCGCGCCTCGGCCTGCTCGGCGACCCGGGCCAGGACCCAGACCAGGTCCGCCAGCCGGTTCAGGTAGGGCAGCAGGTGGGTCCCGCCGAGGAGGCCCTCGGCCTCGAGGGCGACGGCCCGCCGCTCGGCCCGCCGGATGATCGTGCGGGCCAGCTCGAGGGCCGCGCTCGTCCGGGTCTCGCCCGGGACGACGAATTCGCGGGGCATCTCGATCCGCTTCTCGAGCTCGACGACGAGGCCGGTCAGCGACTCGACCATCGCCTCCGAGACGCGGGTCTGGCCATCCTCCAGCCGATCGATCGCCGACGGGGTGGTGGCCAGCTCGGCACCCACCACGAACAGCTCGCGCTGGAGGCGGAGGACCAGCTCGGCGACCGACGCGAGGCCCGGGCTGAGGGTGCCGTACTGGCTCTTGAGGCCGAGCTCCGCCCGGGCCAGGCCCAGGGCCGCGACCGCCTCATCGACCGTGCCGTAGGCCTCGGTCCGGAGATCGTCCTTGCGGATCCGTGGGCCACCGTAGAGGAGGCCCGTCGTGCCGTCATCCCCCCGGCCGGTGCTCACGACCGAGTCGATCCGGTCCATCCGGGTTAGCGGATCACCACATCAGGCCCGCATCGCGGGGATCCCAGCGCTCGGCCAGGAGGGTCACCTTGACCTCGTGCTCGACAACCGACTCGGCCTGCTCCTTGACCTGCTGGATCATCGATCCGGCGTAGGGGCAGAAGGGCGTCGTCAGGATCATCTTGATCTCGGTCGACTCGGGCCCCAGCAGGATCTGGCGGATCAGGGCGAGCTCGACGACGTTCATCCCGATCTCCGGGTCGACGACCGCCCGGAGGGCGTCGAGGATCGCCAGCTCGGTGGCCCGCCGCTCGGCGTCGAACGGGACGGCGGCGCCATCCGCGGCAGCGGCGGCCGGGCTCGCGGGTTCGGTCGACAGGTCGGTCATCAGGAAATCCTAGCAGATGAGTCGGAAATGCCCGGCTAGGACCCGGACCCCTGGCGCGACCGATTCTCCAGCTCCCGGATCCGGCGTTCGAGCGAATCGAGCTGGTCCGCCCGGCGCCGGAGGATGACCATCGCCCGGGTGATCAGGATGATCAACAGGATCGGGATGACGATGTCGACGAACGCGACAAGGCTCATGAAGTAGTCGACCTCTGCCACCGATCCGATCCTCGGTCAGGCCGGCAGGCCGGCCGGCTTGACGACGATCCCGGCCAGGCGGAGGTGCTCGGGGAGGAGCGCCGCTTCGAGCTCGCTGTAGCCCGGGCCGGCCAGCGAGCCGTCGGCCTCGAAGAACGCGCTGTAGCTCGCCCGATGCTCGGCCGCGAAGGCGTAGGCGCTGGCGATGCCCATCGCCCGCAGCTCGGGGTGCTCGGTCAGCAGGCGGGTCAGGTCATAGCCGTTGCGGCGGAGCTCCAGCAACTGGCGGACGGTCAATCGGCTGCCGTAGCAGAACGGCTCGCCATTCATCACCAGCGGGTCGGTCTTGACCCACTTGACGGTCACGGCTCAGGCGCCCTTGTAAATGAGCTGCAGGATCCGATTGCGCTTGCGGGCGTCGCCGGCCAGCCGGCGCTGCCAGCGGAAGCGCTCGATCGCGGTATCGATCGCGGCATCCGCCGCGGCTCGCTCGGCCGGCGCCAGGACGGACTGGCTCGCCTCGCGCAAGCCCTCGCACATGGCGATCACGTTGTCCATCGGCACCCGCCGCCGGCGGTAGATCACCGATGCCTGCTCGGCCCACGAATGGATCGCGGCCCGGCTGCCCGTGGCGATCGCATCGGCGACCTCGTCGATCAGGACCTCGGTGTCGCGCAGGAGGAGCTGGAGGCCATGCTCATCGTTGTGCTGGACGATCGTCGGGTCGAGCGTCAGGGCCACCTCCAGGGCGCGCGCACCCAGCCGCTGCCGGGCGGCCTTCAGGCGCGCGGCGGCGGCCGGCAGGCCCGCGTGGAGGTCGAGGGGCGGTAGCCCCAGGGCTGGGTGGCTCACTGCGCCGCAGTCTAGCGCAGCCTCCGAGCCGCCCGCTATCCTGCGCAGGAGGAGGGATCGATGACCGACCCGAACGTTCCCGGCGGAGCAGGTCTGCCCGACCAGCCAGCCAGCCCAGCGGCCCCCGCTCAACCCGCCACCGACCCCACGAGCGACTCCACGAGCGAGGCCGGCAGCCCGCCGGCCCAGGATGCCGGCTCGACCTGGTCGACCGGCGTGCCAACGCCGGAGCCGGCGCCCCCGCCGGCCGATTCGGGTGCCGGGTTCGGGATGCCGACGGGTGGCGGCTTCGGCGACCCGGGCAGCACTGAGCCGGCGACCCCCGCCGCTCCCGCCGAATCGCCCTGGGGCGCTCCGTCCGGTCCGGCGCCCGCGCCGGTTGGCGGCTGGACTCCGGGCACACCGCTGACCCCCACTGGCCGGCCCGCGGCCAAGAGCCGGCTGCGGCCGATCATCATCGGCGTCGTCGTGGTCGCCGTCATCGTGGTCGCGGTCCTGGTCAACCAGCTCGGCGGCAAGCCGGTCACCGACCTGCAGGTCGGGGATTGCTTCGACGTGCCGACCCTGGCCAGCGAGTCCGACACGGTCGACACCGTCCAGCACCACCCCTGCACCCAGAGCCACACCGGCGAGGTCATCTTCGTCGGTGACTTCACCGGCGGGACCGACGCCTACCCGGCCGTCAGCGACTTCGACGCCTTCGCCCGCAACTCCTGTGGGCCGGCCTTCCAGGCCTACGTCGGCACCGATCTCGACTCGAGCCAGGACCTCTCGATCGGCTACTTCTATCCGCTCGCAGACGGCTGGTCCAGCGGCCAGCGCAGCGTGACCTGCTATGCCGAGAAGGTCGATGAAAGCCCGATGACGTCGTCGGTCAAGGGCTCCGAAGGGACCGGCGCTTCGCCCTCGCCCTAGGCCGGGCTCGATCCGGCCAGGTCGCCGGCCAGCACGGCCGGGGTCAGCTGCTCGACCAGGAGCCGCCGAAAGCGGTCCGCCCGCGTGGCTTCGGGGACCAGCTCGAGCCAGCGTCCGAGGAGGGCCTCGCCCTCCGAGTAGACGAAGATGTAGGTTCGCCAGAGGGGATGCTCGATGAACTCGAGCAGCTTCTCGGCGTGCTCCGGAGTGAGCAGGGCGGCCTGCCCCAGCTCCACCCGGACCGTCGCATGGTCGGCCCCGTCGACGTGGCGGCGAAAAGCCGCGTTGACCGCGAACTCGCGCAAATGCTGGCGTGGCTCGCGCAGCGCGATCGCGATCCGGGCGAGCTCGGCGCTGGTCAGCCCGTCGGTCCGGGCCGGCGGCTCCGCCCGGTCGAGCAGCTCGGCCACCAGCTCCTCCTCGCCGGCCGGGACCGCGAACCGGCGTCCGAGGTCGGCCAGGCCCTCGCTGACCAGGCATTCGGGGGTGTTGATCAGCAGGATGCTCGACTCGAGGCGGCCCTCGATGCGAACGAGCTGGGCTTCCTTCCAGGCGTGCTCGAGATGGTGGCCGGGATAGCCCTCGTGGGCGAGCAGGTCGACCAGGTCCGGCGCCCGAATCGGCAGGTCCACGTTCAGGTCGATCCGGGACCGCAGGCCGCCGTCGTACCAGTTGTAGGCGGACCACGGCTGGCCGGTCACCAGGCCCACCCGGAGAGCCTCCCCGTCGGGCAGCCCGAAAGTGGCCCTGGCGCGGTCCCGGAGGATCGCCAGCAGCCAGTCCACCAGTGCTTCGAGGCGCTCCACCGGCACGACCAGGCCGGCGTCCCACGCGGCGAGCCGATCGAGCGTCGAGCCCCGGCCGGGGAGCAGGCGATCGACCTCGGCCCGGGCCGCGGCGAAGAGCGCGGCCGGGCGACGCTCGGGCAGCCAGTCGAAGCAGCGCTGGACATGCTCGACGTAGGCCTGGCCCGAGTAGCCGGACGGAGCCTCGACCAGGGACCCGGCGTTGGCTTCGATGGCCACCAGCTGGGCTCCCAGCCAGGCCGCCCGGCCCGGCTCGCTGACCTCGGTCGGCAGCCGGGCCCGAAGGCGGGCGGCATCAGCGGCCAGGACGGCCGGCGGCCGGAGTGGCTCGAGGTCGACCTGGGCCTTGAGGGCGGCCGGGCCGTAATAGCCATCGACGAAGCCGGGCAGGTGCTGGTCGAGGCGCAGCGCCAGGCGCAGGTAGTCGGCGGCGATCGGATCGGGTTCGGGCACCCGCGACCTGCCCCCGAGCGCCGGTTCGCTCACGTCTCGGTCTCGCCGACGAAGGGCATCCGGTTGCGCTCGACTGCCGCGAGGCTCATCCGGAGCGCCGCCGTCTTCTGCTCGGCCACCTCCCGGACGTAGTCGGCCTCCTCGGCCGGCTCCATTGCCCGGCCCCGGACGATCGAGCGCGACTTGCCGACCATCAGCCAGCTCAGGTGATAACGATCCATCGTCCCCCAGGCCGCGCTCAGGAGCTCGTCCGAGAGCTGCAGCCAGACCTGGAGGGCGCCCAGCGACGGACTGTGCTGGAGCCGGTCGCCCTCGGCCACGAGCTGGCGGGTGCGCAGGATCAGCTCGTCGCGGGTCATCGCCGGCTCAATCGGCCGGCTCGGGCAGGAGGGCGGCCATCGACATCGCGTCGATCCAGTCCTCCCGGGCGGCGCGCAGGGCGCGGGTCCGCGGCCCGGGCTGGCCCGAACCGATCGGCCGGCCGTCGAGGGCGACGAGGGGCACGATCCCGGCCACGCTGCCGGTCAGGAACGCCTCGTCCGCCGCGAACAGCTCGGCCGGCCGGAGGTCCACCTCGGCAACGACGAAGCCGAGCTGCTCGGCGTGGGCCAGCAGCCAGGTCCGGGTCGTCCCGGCCAGGATCGCGGCGCTCAAGGGCGGGGTGGCCAGGGTCTCGCCGGCGATCACGAACAGGTTGGCGGCCGTCGCCTCGCTCAGCCGGCCATCCAGGGTCAGGAACAGGGCGTCGTCGGCCGCCGCTCGGGCTGCCTCGAGCCGGGCGTAGACATAGTCGGCCCGGGAGGTGGTCTTGACCCCGGCCAGCGGCGACGCAGGATCCCGCCGGATCGAGCTCGACACCGCGCGCAGGCCCCGTTCGAGCTGGGCGGCCGGCGTCGGAGCGTAGGGCCAGGCCTGGATGACGATCGTCGCGGCGAGATCCTCGAAGCCGGCCGGCAGCAGGCCCCGCCGCTCGAGTGGGCCGCGACTGACGGTGATCCTGACCGCGGCGTCACCCACCGCACCGGGACTCGGCCCAGCGCCCGTGCCGGCGAGCCCCTCGGCGCCCAACAGCTCGCTGGCCCCTGCCGCGATCTGCTCATCGCCGACCGACAGGTTGAGCCCCAATACCTGGCAGCCGGCCCGCAGTCGCTCGAGGTGCTCGTCGAGCTCGATCACCACGCCGCGCCGGGCTCGGGCCGTCTCGAACAGGCCGTCGCCGAGCTGGAAGCCACGGTCGGTGACGTTCAGGTGCGGGCCGCGCGCGTCGACGAGCCGGCCGTCGAGCCAGATCGAGTGGCCGGGAGCTGATGGCAGCGTCAATCGTCCAGCTCCCGCCCGCCGATCGCCCGCAGTGGACCGGCCGCCTTGGCGACCGTCTCGAGCCATTCCTCGGCCGGGTCGCTCCGCCAGGTGATCCCGCCGCCGACGTGGAGGCTCAACCGGGCGCCATCGGCGACCAGCGTCCGGATCAGGATGCTCGAGCCGAGGCCGCCGTCCGGGCTCAGCCACAGGCCGCAGCCGGTGTACGGGCCGCGGCGGACCGGTTCGAGGGTCTCGAGGATCTCCATCGCCCGGATCTTCGGTGCGCCGCTGATCGAGCCGCCCGGAAATGCGGCCGCCAGCAGCCCAAAGGCGTCCTGGCCGGCAGCCAGCCGCCCGGTCACGGTCGAGACGAGGTGCTGGACCGCGCTGGTGCGCTCCAGCCGGCACAGCCGCGGGACGCGGACCGAGCCCGGCCTACAGACGCGCCCGAGGTCGTTGCGCAGGACGTCGACGATCATCATGTTCTCGGCCCGGTCCTTGGCGCTCGAAAGCAGCTCGGCGGCGAGCGCCCGGTCCTCCTCGGGCCTCGCCCCACGGGCGCGGGTGCCCTTGATCGGGTCGCTCGAGACGTGCCCGTCGGCGGTCACTGCGAGGAACGATTCGGGCGAGGCCGAGGCGATTGCCCGGGGCCGGCCGGCACGCGGGCCGGCCTCGCCTGGTCCGAGGTCGAGGTATGCCGCGAACAGGGCAGGATCGCCCGTCCGCAGCGCGCGGTACAGCGGCCACGGGTCGCCGCCGAACGGCGCCGACAGCCGTCGGGCGAGGTTGGCCTGGTAGATCTCACCGTCGCGGATGGCCCGCCGGATCACCCCAACGCCGGCCTCGTAGCCGGGCCGGTCGAGGCTTGACCGGAACACGAGCTCATCGGGCGCCTCGGGCACCTTGGTCACCTCGGGCGGCGGCGCCGGCCGGCCGGTCAAGGGGCCCTCATCGGACCATCTGCCGAGCTCGTCTGCGATCCGCTCGCCGACCGCCGCCAGGCGCCGGTCGAGACGGATCCGGTCGCCGTCCACGGCCCGGCCACCGAGGTAGGCCAGCCCCGACCGGCGATCCCAGGCGATCGCCCAGTCGTGGAGCGCCAGGCGCAGCTCGGGCAACTCCTGGTCACTGGGCACGAGGACCGAACGGGGCTCGAGGCGCAGGCCCAGGTCATAGCCAAGGTACCCGGCCAGGCCGCCCAGGAACGGGGGCACGGTCGCCCCCTCGGGACGCGCGCGGTCGACCCGGGCCAGCATCCGGCGCACCTCCGCGAACGGATCCGGACCCGGGCTCGGCCGAAGTGCGACGGCCAACGGGTCCGCGGTCAGGAAGGTCCAGCGGGAGTGCCGGCCGGGCCGGGCGCTCTCCAGCAGGACCAGGCCCGGCAACCCACCCAGGAGCTCGGCCGCGTCAATCGGGGCGATCCGATCGAGCGCGGCCAGCCGCTCGAGCCGGACCGGCGGCAGGAGGCGAGGCTCGACGCCGCGCGCCGAGGTGGCGAGGACCATCTGCCGATTATCGCCGGTCGGACGACGCCGGCCGGCGGCGATCGAGGTCAGGCCGGCGTGGGCACGTAGGTCTTCTCGATCGGCACGCCGACCATGCTCCCCCACTCGGTCCAGCTGCCGTCGTAGTTGCGCACCCGGCGATAGCCCAGCAGCTCATGCAGGACGAACCAGGTGTGCGACGATCGCTCGCCGATCCGGCAGTAGGCAATGATGTCCTTGTCGGCGGTCACGCCCTTGGCCGCATACAGCGCGGCCAGCTCGTCGACGCTCTTGAACGTGCCGTCTTCGCGGACGGTCTGCGCCCACGGGATCGACGCCGCGCCGGGGATGTGACCGGCCCGCTGGGCCGTCTCGCTCAGGCCGGGAGGCGCCAGCAGCTCGCCGCTGTACTCGGCCGGTGCCCGGACGTCCACCAGGACGAGCTCCGAATCGGACAGCCGGGGCAGGATGTCGTCGCGGAAGGCACGCAGGGCGAAGTCCGGCTCAGGCAGCTTGTAACCCGTCGCGGCGTAGCTCGGCACGTCGGTCGACAGCGGCAGGCCATGATCGAGCCAGAACTTGCGGCCCCCGTCGAGGATCCGGACGTCCTTGTGCCCGTACAGCTTGAGCTGCCAGTAGGCCCACGCGGCGAACCAGTTGTTGTTGTCGCCGTACAGGACGATCGTCGTGTCCGGCCCGATCCCGCCGGCCGACAGGAGGGCCGAGAAATCGTCGCGTCCGGCGATGTCCCGGCGGATCCCATCGGCGAGCTGGCTGGTCCAGTTCCAGCCCACGGCGCCGGGCAGGTGGCTCTGCTCATACGAGGTCGTGTCGACATCGACTTCCACGAAGCGGACATTCGAGTCGGACAGGTGCGCCTGGGCCCAGGCGGCGTCAACAAGGACGGGCGTCGTGCTCATGATTGGAACCTCCAGCGGGTGTGCGTCATCGGAAATGGAGCGGCAGGCTTGCTGACCGCGGTCAGCGGCGCGGATCTGCGGACGACGATCTTCCCGGATCGGTCCGCCCGGGACACGGACTGCGTCGCCGGAGCGTCAGCCGATCGTCAGTCATCGAAGCCCGTCCCGCCTCGTCGGCTGAACGCCAGCAGGGCTTCCCGGCAGGCGTCGGCGACCCGGGCGACCTGGCGCACAATCCAGGGGTCGACCCGGCTCGAGTCCTCGATCGTGACCGTGGGCCCCTGCGGCCCTTCGACCAGGATGATCCCGGAGCCGTTGCGGTAGTCCGACAGCCAGTTGGCCTGCAGGCCGATGAGTGCGTCGGTCACGACTGCCGGGGCGAACGTCCAGTCGAGATAGGCCGAGTTGAGGGCAGCCGCGACGTCGTCGATCCGGATCGCGCGGCCACGCTCGAGGCGAGCCACCAGCTCGAGGATCCGGAGAAGCGAGAAGGGATCGCCCGATTCGGCGATCGTCGGCGGCTGGATGTTCGGATCGGGCAGTCCGGCCGGAGCCGGCCGAAGGGCCATCGATCCGGGGCGGGCCGCCGCCGGGGCGGCAGGGCGAAGATCGGTCACGAAGGAAGGGCTCCAGCCGCGGGACGCTCCCCGCGGGCAATGCGAAGTTATCCGGTAGGACTTCTGAGCGAGACTACCATGACCACCCGAAGCTCCGCCGGCGAGAGCGTCGGCCTGGCGGCTCGTTGCGGCCGAACACCGTGATCCTGATCATGATCGCCCGAAATCTTTATCGGACCAACACCCGTTTGCCGCGCTTGTGGGTCACACTTGGCCGGATGGCTTCGCTGACGAGTCCCACCTGACGATGATTCCGCCCTCCGAAGGCTCCGGCTCGATCGAGGAGACCGGGCCCGAGCCGGTGGCCGGCCAACCGCTGGCCCCGGCGCCCGAGCCGGCCGGGCCGCGCCGATTCTCGGCCTCCAGTCGTCGCCCAGCCAGCCGGCCTGGGCCCCGCCGCCGGGCTGGCAGGTCAGCGCGCCACAGCGCGGCCGGCAGGCATCCCGGCGGGGCGTCCTGGCGTTCATCCTGGCCGTCGCGATCGCCTTCAGCGCGGGCGTGACGATCGGCTTCTCCGCCGCGCCCACGGCGGGTGGGGCGCTGGGCCTGCCCCAGGCCAACCCTTCGTTCCCGCCCCAGTTCGCGGTCTACGAGCAGGCCTGGCAGCTCCTCCAGCAGAACTACGTCGACCCCAAGGCCCTCGACCCGACCGCCCTGACCTACGGCTCGATCAGCGGCCTGCTGAGCGCCGTCGGCGACACGGACCATACCCGCTTCCTGTCGCCCCAGGACCTGGCCAACGAGAACTCCTCGCTGAGCGGCTCGGTGGTCGGGATCGGGGCCGTGATGAGCACGGTCAACGGATCGCCCGTGATCCAGTCGGTCATCCCCGGCAGCCCGGCCGAGAAGGCCGGCCTGCTCGGCGGTGACACCGTCCTCAGCGTCGACGGCGTCTCGACCCAGGGCCAGGACATCGATACCGTGGTGGCCAAGATCCGGGGGACCGCCGGGACCCAGGTCACCCTGTCGATCGAGCATTCCGGCGCGACCGATCCGGTCAGCGTCACGATCGTGCGGGCCCAGGTCGACGTCCCGTCCGTGAGCTGGGCGCTGGTCCCGGGCACGAAGGTCGCCGACATCCGGATCGAGCAGTTCGCGAACAACGCGACCGATGAGCTGGTCACGATGGTCGCCGCGGCCCGCGCGGCCGGGGCGACAGCCCTCGTCCTCGACCTGCGCGGCAATCCGGGTGGCTACGTCGACCAGGCCGTCGGCGTCGCCAGCCAGTTCCTCAAGGACGGCGATGTCTACCGCGAGGAGGACCGCAGCGGCACGATCAAGGAGGTCCCGGTCAAGGCCGGCGGAACGGCGACCGACCTGCCCCTGGCGGTCCTCGTCGACAATGGCACCGCCAGCTCGGCCGAGATCGTCTCGGGCGCGATCCAGGACGCCAAGCGCGGGACCTTGATCGGCCAGAAGACCTTCGGGACCGGCACGGTCCTGTCGCAGTTCAAGCTGAGCGACGGCTCGGCGCTCCTGATCGGCACGATCGAGTGGCTCACCCGCGACGGTCGCCAGATCTGGAAGCAGGGCATCGTGCCCGACATCGCCCTCGATTCGACGCCGAAGGGCACGGTCATCACCCCGACCGACCTGGGGACGATGAGCGCGGCCAAGCTCGCCGCATCGGGCGATGCCCAGCTGCTCAAGGCCGTCTCGGGGCTGACCGGCGGCACGTAGGCTCCGTTGCCGGCCCCGCGGACGCGGGTGGCGCCGCTGATCAGCGAGCCGAGTCGAAACCGTTGGCACTGGCTGGGAACGATCGCCTCGCCGGAATGTGCACTCAGCCGCACCAGAGTCGTGACCCTTGGCACTGGCGAGCCACGCGAGCTCGGCACAGGCTCCGCCCATGACCTGGTCCGAGCTCAGTCCGCCCGCGAAACGGTTTCGCCTCGTGCACACGGCGTGGTCAATCGCAGGCCTCGCGAGCCTGGGCTACCTCTGGGTCTGTGCCCTGACCCGACGCCGCGATCCGGGCCTTGGCGCAGGGATCACCTTCCTGGTCGTCGAAGGCATCGCCTTGGGGATCGGCGGCGGCGACTGCCCGATGGCCGGCCGCCAACGCGAGTGGGGCGACCCGAAGCCGTTCTTCGAGCTCCTCCTTCCCCCGCGCGCAGCCAAGGCTGCGGTCCCAATTCTCTTCGGCGCCAGCGTCTCTGGGCTGGTCCTGGTCGCCGTCAGGCCCCCGCGCCCGGCGCGGGGCCGAAGCTAGAGCAGCTCCCCGTGGGCTGAGGCCGTTGGCTCGCCTTCGCGCGGCCGGGGCTCTTCGCCCGGTCCGTAGTCGGCCGCCGGCACCGGCAGGACGTCACCGGCGCCCGAATCGGGACCGGAGCTGACCGCCGGACCCGACTCGATCACCCGGAGCGCGGCGCCGGCCGTGCCCTCGATCGCCCCGACCCCGAACGGGACCCACTTGGCCGGATCCTGGAGGCGATGGGCCTCGGTGTTGCCGCGGGTGTGAATCTCGCTGAAGCCCTTCGGCTCGATCCACATCCGCTCGCCCTCGAGCAGGCCCAGGACGCCCGACTGGCCCGGCTCGGAGCGCTCGTTCTGGCAGTAGGAGCAGGCCGCCCGATCATGCTGCTGGTAGGTCGGCGGCTCCTCGTAGGTCGTGATGTAGCCCTCATAGTTGCGCAGGACCACCTTGTGGTCCGAGTAGCTGATCAGGTAGTTGGGCATGACCGGGATCTTGCCGCCGCCGCCGGGCGCGTCGATCACGTAGGTCGGGATCGCATAGCCGCTGGTGTGGCCGCGGAGGCCCTCCATGATCTCGAGGCCCTTGCCGACGGGCGTCCGGAAATGGCCGGAGCCCTCGACCAGGTCGCACTGGTACAGGTAGTACGGCCGGATCCGGTTCTCGACCAGCTTGTGGACGAGCGAGCGCTGGATATGGACGCAGTCGTTGACCCCGGCCAGGAGGACCGACTGGTTGCCGACGGGCAGGCCGGCCCGGGTCAGCTTGTCGACTGCCCGGCTGACCTCCGGGGTGATCTCGTTGGGGTGGTTGAAGTGGAGGTTGATCCACAGCGGGTGGTACTGCTGGAGCATCTCGCAGAGCTGGTCGTCGATCCGCTGGGGCAGGAAGACGGGCACCCGCGATCCGATCCGGATGATCTCGATGTGGGGGATCTCGCGCAGGCCGCGCAGGATCGACTCGAACAGCTTCGGGGCGAGGGTCAGGCCGTCGCCGCCGCTGATCAGGACGTCCCGGACCTGCGGCGTGCGACGCAGGTAGTCGAGCTGGGCCTCGTGCTCCTTGCGGTTGAAGTTCAGCGTCGGGTCGCCGACGATCCGGCTCCGGGTGCAGTACCGGCAGTAGCTCGCGCACTGGGTGGTGACCAGCATCAGGACGCGGTCCGGATAGCGGTGGACCAGGCCGGGCACCGGTGAGTGGCGGTCCTCGGCGAGGGAGTCCTCCATCATCCCGGTGAACGCCGACTGCTCGCGGCCGAGCGGGATCACCTGGCGGCGGATCGGGTCGTCGGGGTTCGTGGGGTCGATCAGGCTGATGAAGTAGGGCGTGATGTCGACCCGGAACTTGTCCGGGGCCGAGAGGCCGGCCCGCTCCTCGTCGGTCAGCTCGAGGATCTGCTCGATCTCCTCGAGGTCATTGACCCGGTTGCTGAGCTGCCAGCGCCAGTCGTTCCATTTTTCCTCGGGGACGTCCTGCCAGAGCGGCGCCCGGCGGCTGACCGCAGGCCGGCCGTCGGGGCCCATGACCCGGGCCGGGTCGCGCTGGTTGACGAAGGGGCTCGCTTCGGCTGCGGCCGCGGCCTGGCGGGCGACAGCCGTCTGGATCTCCTGGGCATCCATGGGCTGGCCTCCTGGCTCGGCGTTCCTGGCGGGGTCCGACGCATAAACTCTATGCACTCTGCATGGCGGATCATACCGGCCGAAGGTACCCCGGTCCAGCGGAACGAGGTGTCGCTGGTGCGCCGAGGCGACCCGGCCCTTTGACAGAACTCGAGTTGGGTCGCGCCTATGGACGAAGGCGACTCGATGGTCGAGGCCCGAGCGGCCACGGGCAGCGATCTCGAGCGTGGCGTCGAGCCTCGCCACGACCAGGCTGGGGTTCGACGGCCCGTTTCGAACCATAAGCTCGGTCCAACTCGAGTTTTGGCAGGACCTGTTGCTCAGGCGAGTGGATCGAGCGGGCGCGGTCCGTGTGGCCGGGGCGGCGTTATCGCCGGGCGCGGTCCGTGTGGCCGGGGCAAGCTTACCGGCGGCCGCCGAGAGCTCGCCGGGTCACTCCCCGATGACGGACCAGAGCAGCCCCATCAGGATGAAGAAGCCCGAGAAGAGGGCGATCAGGGCCAGGCCGCCGTAGGGCGAGTTGGCACCCTCGTGGGGCACCAGCTGCAGGCCGATCCCGAAGACGAACGCCCAGCCGATGGCCAGGAACGTGAACAGGAACTTCGCGTTCGGATTGGTGATTGCCCGGACCAGGCCCGGCGAGCGACCCTCGGAGGCCATCGCCGCCCGGGCGAAGATGAACACGAAGCCGCCGCCGATGACGGTCGCGATGCTGAAGATCGCGAACTGGAGCGGTCCCTGGAACGGGGCGAGCAGGAGTTGCACCGGGGCGCCTCGAGGATCAGCGGTTGAACGATCGGATCGTAGCAGATGGCCATCGCTGCGAGCCCGGCCGGCGCACCTCGGCGGGCCTAGGCCGAGCCCCGGAAGAACGACCGGATCGTCGCCGCGACGGACTCGATCCAGGCCTCCACGTTCGCGATGTCGGCCGGACCGTACCGCCCCACCCGAGGGCTCTCGAGGTTGACCACGCCGAGCACGTGGCCGTCGATCCGGACGGGCACGGCCAGCTCGCTCCGGGTCCGGCTGCCGGGGAAGCTCAGGAAGTCGGGATCCGTCTCGACATCGGTGACCAGGACCGCCTGCTCGAGCCGGAAGGCCCGGCCGCAGATGCCGTTCAGGGCAATGCTCCAGGCCCCTGCCCGGACCTCGCCGAGGTCCTCGCCGGCTCCCCAGTGCTGGGCCGCCAGTCGAAGCCGGCCAGGCCGGGCGTCCCACAGGAACAAGGCGCAGTGCTGGAGCGAGTGGGTCCGGCTCAGCTCGTCGATGAGGGCCTGGGCGCGCGCGACCTCCGGCCGCCCGAGCTCCAGGTGCGGCTGGCCGGGATCAGCCGCGTCGCGCTCGCGGGATCCCGCCTCCGTGCGGTGCTGCGTATGCATCCCCTCGATTTGGGCACTGGCGAGAGGGGCACCTCTCACCGCGACCGCAGGACAGTATCCACCAGCGCACCAGCCGGTGCCCGGCGGTCGGCTGCCACAGCCGGCCTCGCCCGGCACGAGCAATCGGGTCCCCGCGGGTAGGATGCGGCCATGTCCCCGGCCGAGCGTTGACCCTCTTCGAGCGCCTCGGCCGCGTCGCCTACCGGCGCCGCTGGCAGGTCGTCGCGGCGTGGGCCGTCCTGCTCCTGCTCGCCCTGCCCTTCGCGCCGCGGGCATCGACGGCGCTCCATGCCGGCGGCTTCAACCTGGCCGACCTCGAGTCGTCACGGGCCCGGGCCGAGCTGCACACCGAGCTCGGGCTGCCCGAGTCGGCCCTCGTCCTGGTCTACACCAGCGCCGCGGCGAGGGCCGGGCAAGCGCCGTTCGAAGACGCCACGGGCGCGGCCCGGGCGGCGATCAGCAGTGCGCCGTACGTCGCCCAGATCCTGTCCTATGACCTGGCCCCGAGCCAGGTCTCGGCCGACGGACGAACCGCCTACGACGTGGTCCTGCTCGACATCGGGCCTGATGACTCACCGAACGCCCTGCCTGGGATCGAGGCTCGCCTGGCGACGCTCGAGGCGAGCCCGGTGACGATCGCGCTGGCCGGCGGACCGGCCTTCTACGGCGACATCCAGACGGTCTCCGAAGACGACCTCCGGCGAAGCGAGTTCATCTCGCTGCCCCTGGCCGGCCTGGCCCTCCTCCTCGTCTTCGGCTCGGTCGTAGCGGCCGGGGTACCGCTGGCCGTGGGCGGCGCGGCGGTCCTCGTCTCGCTGGCGGCGATCTTCGGCGTGGCCAGCCTGACCGAGATGAGCATCTTCGTGCTCAACCTGGCGACCCTCCTGGGCCTTGGCCTGGGCGTTGACTACTCGCTCCTGATGACCAGCCGCTTCCGCGAGGAGCTCCGCCGTCGGCTGCCCGCCGACGACGAGGGCGCGGCGATCGCGGCCGCGATCCAGGTCACCGTGGCGACCGCCGGGCGGGCAGTCTTCTTCTCCGGGCTGACCGTCCTCCTGGGCCTGCTCGGTCTGGTCCTTTTCGAGTTCACGATCCTGCGCTCGGTCGGGATCGCCGGGGCGATCGTGGTCGGGGTGGCCGTCCTGGCGGCCCTGACCCTGCTGCCGGCGATCCTGTCGATCCTGGGCCCGCGCCTCGACCGACTGGCGGTCCGCCGGGTGAACGCCGGACCCTCGCCAAACGAGCCCTGGGCCCGTCTCGCCCGCCGGGTGATGCGCCGGCCGCTGCTCGTCTTCGTGCCCACCCTGGGCCTCCTGCTGATCCTGGGCGGCCCGTTCCTGCACGTTCGCCTGAACGCCCCCGACGCGACGATCCTGCCCGACACGGTGCCCTCGCGGGTTGCCTTCGACCGACTCGACGCCGCCTTCGGTGCGGGCCGCTTCGCCCCGCTCCAGCTCGCCATTCGAACCAGCGGCCCGGCGACCAGCGCGGCCAACGTGGCGGCGCTGTACGACTACTCGCGGCGCCTGGCCGCCGATCCCCGGGTGAGCTCGGTGGCCGGCCTGGTGGACCTGGACCCGCGGATCGGGCTGAGCCAGTACCAGCTCCTGTATGCCGCCCCGACCGGCCCACCGGACCGTTTCGTGCAGGCTACCCTGGCCGCCACGACGAAGGGCGACCTGACGACCTTCACGGTCACTACGCCCTACGGTCCCAATGCCGAGCAGGGCCGGGCCCTGGTCGAGGCGATGCGCCAGGCGGCGGGGCCGTTGGCTCCGCCGGCCGGGATGACGGTGCTGATCGACGGCGGGGCGGCCGACGTGACCGACGTCGTCGACCGGGTGGCCGCCGACTTCCCGCGGACGGCGCTGTTCATCCTGGTCAGCACCTACCTCGTGCTGCTGGTCCTGCTTCGCTCGGCGGTCCTGCCGGCCAAGGCGCTGGTGATGAACAGCCTGTCGATCCTGGCCTCGTTCGGGGCCCTGGTCTGGATCTTCCAGGACGGCAACCTGTCGAGGTTGCTCGGCTTCCAGCCGCTCGGCTATGTCGAGACGACCCTGCCGGTGATCCTGTTCTGCGTCCTGTTCGGGCTGTCGATGGACTACGAAGTCTTCCTGCTGACCCGGATGAAGGAGGCCTGGGACCGGACCCACGACAACAGCGAGGCGGTTGCCTGGGGACTCGAGCGGAGCGGACGGATCGTGACCTCGGCGGCCCTGATCGTGGTGGTCGTGGCCGGCTCGTTCGGCTTCGCCGACGTGGTCCTGATCAAGGCGGTCGGCCTGGGCGTGGCGATCGCGGTGGCCATCGACGCGACGATCGTCAGGGCGCTCCTCGTGCCGGCCACGATGCGCCTGCTGGGGGTCTGGAACTGGTGGCTGCCGGAGCGCCTGCGGCGCTGGCTCGCCGACGTGGCACCCGGGATCGAGGCCGGGACCCAGGCCGGAGAGGGCCGGTGAGCGCGCGCCGATTGGTCACCGTCGCCCTCTCGGTGGCCTTCCTCAGCGCCGCTTGTGGCGGACCGATCCTGGCCAATCCCGGCGCGTCCCTGCGCCAGCCTCCGTCGACCGCGGCGACGGCCTCGCCCGCCGTCGATCCGCGGCCGATCCTCCTTCCGCTCGACGATGGCGCCCACGATCGATTGACCGAATGGTGGTACTACACCGGCCACCTGCGTGACCTGGCCAGCGGCGCCCACTACGGCTTCGAATATGTGATCTTCCGGGCGGAGCGGGGCGCCTTCCCGGTCTCGTGGGCAGCGCACCTGGCGATCACCGACGAGGGCCAGGACGCCTTCCACTACGCCCAGCGCAGCTCGATCGGTCCGGCGGTCGACCTGGCGCCGGGGCCGTCCGCCGGATTCTCGTTCTCGCTGGGCGCCGACCCGAGCGACCCGGCCAGCAGCGGCCGGCCGGCGTGGACGATGGCCGGGGTGGGCGGCTCGGACCGGCTCGCCGCCCAGCTCTCCCCGGCCGAGGCGGCGAAGGCCGGCTCGCCCGGCGGCCTTGGCCTCGATCTCGCCCTGACGGCGGTCAAGCCGCCCGTCCTCGAGGGGAGCAGTGCTGGCTGGATCGACTTCGGGCCGGCCGGCGGCTCCTACTACTACTCCCGGACGGACCTCGACGCGAGGGGCTCGATCGTCGTCGGCGGCCGGACGGTGCAGGTCGAGGGGACGGCCTGGTTCGACCACCAGTGGGGTGACTTCATCGCTGTCGGTGGCGGCGGCTGGGACTGGTTCGCGGTCAACCTGGCCGACGGGACCGACCTGACCGTCTCGCTGGTCCGGGCAGCCGACGGTTCCGACTCGCTCGTCTACGGGACGCTGGTCGACCCCGCGGGGACCGCCATTCATCTCGACCGGAACGCGTTCACGGCGGTCCGCACCGGCCAATGGACCTCGCCGGCGACCGGCGCCACCTATCCCGCCGGCTGGACGCTCACGATTCCCGGCCAGGGGCTGGCGATCAACCTCCGCCCGACGGTTGCCGACCAGGAGCTCGACACCCGGGCCACGACCGGCGTCGTCTACTGGGAGGGCTCACAGGTGGTCCAGGCAGAGCGGTCGGGTCGCGCGCTGGGTGGCCAGGGCTACGTCGAGCTGACGGGCTATGGCCCGGGCGGCTGACTAGGACGATGGCGCGGGTTGGTCGCCGGAGCTGGGCAGCGGCGTCGGCGCTCCGGGCAGGGCGATCCCGCTGCTCGCGCCGAGCTGGAACTCTGCGGCCCGGGTCGCGTCGAGCTCGGCCAGGACGGTGACCATCTGGTTGCCGGCGGCCGCGTAGGCGCTGGTGCTGGCGAGCTGGGCGGCGAGGCCATTGGCGGCGACCGCCCGAACCTGGGCATACAGCCGGCCCACCTCGCCCTGCAGGGCCGACGCGTCGGGCCAGGCGCTCAGATAGCCGACGACCGATGAGCCGTAGGTGGCCGCGGCCGACATCTGGCGGAGCGTGGCGGAGATCGCCCCGGTGTCGATCGCCCGGGCCTGCAGCTCGTGCTTGAGCGTCGATAGCGAGCCCGCCAGCTGGGCATCGGTCGAGGCGATCTGGCGGAGCGCACTGGCGGCCAGCGGATCGACGTCCGAGGTGATCGTCGGTGACGGCTCCACGGCGGTGGATGCCCCGGCGGTCGGCGAAGGCTGGACCACCACCACGATCGGAGCCGGTGCGCTGGAACGACTGAGGCTCATGATCCAGCCTACCGACAGGCCACCGACGAGCAACCCGAGCACCGCGCCGGTGGTCATGAACAGGAGCGCCCGCGACGCCGCGACGCCCATCAGGATCCGCATCCCGCAACCGGCGCAGCGAACCACCCCGTCGGCGACCGGTCGGCCGCAGTTCGGGCATGAGACGTAGCCGCCGCCGTCGGGCGGCGTATCGCCGATCAACATCGATGCCGGCTCAAGGGACAGGCCTTCCTTCTGGATCCGGGTCGCCATTCTGCCAGCCTACTCGGCGGCCCGGCGGCCGAAGATCGATCGAACGTCCTGCCCGGAGGTGGGACTCGCGCGGACATCGCTCAGCCTGCCGGGGCCCGCCGGAGGGCAACCGCGGCGAGGATCCAGCCGCCCACCACGGTCAGGGCATAGGCCGCGCACCAGACACAGACTGCGCCGATCACGAACAGCTCGAGATAGGTCAGGTAGGCGACGAAGAGGACGCCCAGCAGGCCCAAGCCGTACAGGCCGAGCAGGGCCCGCCGATCGGCCCGCCGCCACCAGGCCAGCGCCAGCGCCAGCAGGGTGGTCGAGAACGCCAGGCCGAACACAGCGACCGGGACACCGAAGATCTCGCTGTAGGAGCTGAGGGCCACCGTCTCGCAGCCGTGGAGCGGCCCGCAGACCGGCAGGCCGCCGCTCAACCTGGTCCAGGCCAGGTAGGCGGCGATCAGCAGGCCGATCAGGGCCAGGCCGGCTGCTGCCGGCCCACTGCGGGCCATCGTCAGGGCTGCCCGGAGCCACTCGCTCCGGGCGAGGCGCCCGTGCCGCCCGAGGAGCTCGCTGCCGGGCTGGCGGGCAGGCCGGCCAGCGAGCGGATCGTGGCGGCCAGGTTGGCGTAGGTCGTCAGGGTCTGGAGGTGCTGGTTGACGAAGATCGCCGGGGTGCCGGTGATCCCGAGGGCAGTTCCGGCGTCCTGTTCGGCCTGGACCGCGGCCGCCCGGGCGGGATCGGCCAGGCAGGTGTCGAACGTCGCCTGGTTGAGGCCGACTGCCTGGGCGATCGCATCGAGCCTGGCCCGGCTGAACCAGCCCTGGTTCTCGCCGTTCTGGTTGGCGTAGAGCCAGTCGTGGTACTCCCAGAACTTGCCCTGGTCGGACGCGCAGCGGGCCGCAACGGCGGCCTGCAGCAATTCATCGGGCGTGTGATCGGTGCCCAGGAACGCGTAGTCGTGGAACTCGTAGCGGACGATCCCGGTTGCCACGAACTGCTGGATCACGTTCGGTTCCCACTGGAGGGTCCAGACCTGGCAGTACGGGCACTGGTAGTCCTCCCAGGCGTCCATCTTCAGCGGCGCACTGGCCAGACCAAGGATGGTCCCCTGGCGCGGGATCGAGCTGGCCACCGGGTTGGCCGGCGGGATGAGGGCCGAGGGATTGGTCGACGTCGCGGGCCGCGAGTTCAGGACGACGATCAGGATGATCGTGGCGATCACGGCCAGGACCGTCGTGATCACGGTCGGGCTCTGCCAGACGGGCCGGGCAGGCTGGACGGGGCGGCGGCGGGGCGGTGGACCCTTCGTCGGGGCCGTCGTCGACTGCCGCTCTCTCCGGCCCGCCGCCTGGGCGCGCTGCTGCTGGCGACGGCGGCGGCGGGAGTTGGGTCCGGGCGGCGGTGCCTGGCCAGGAATCGCGGGCCGTTCCGATTCCGGGTCAGCCGCGCCGGCTGTTGGCCGCCTGGCAGTCCGGGCAGATCCCGAACAGCTCGAGGCGGTGCGACTGGATCTTGTAGCCGGTCGCCTTGCCCACATCGCGGGTGACCGCGGGCATGCCGCAGGCCTCGACCTCGGTCGTCCGGGCGCACTGTGAGCAGATCACGTGGTGGTGGTGGATCGGCTCGCACTCGACGTAGGCGTGCTCGCCGTTGGGCAGGTCCACCCGCTCGACGGCGTGGAGCTCGGTGAACAGCTCCAGGGCCCGGAAGATCGTGGCCCGGCCGACATCGAGCCGGCGCAGGCGGGCGTCATCGACCAGGTCGGCGGCGGTGAAATGACCGTCGCGATCGGCGATCAGGCCGGCCACGACGCGGCGGGGCTCGGTCAGCCGATAGCCGGCCCGGTCGAGCACTGTCACGAATGTGGATGGGTCGCTCATGCCCCGACGATACCACGGAATCGACGACGTACCGGTCGGTGCTTGACGATACCCAGTCTCACTTAGTATCGTTTCGCCAACCGCACTGAGGTCACCTGCGATGCGCCACCTGTTGAGACTGAATCTGGCCGTCGCGGCCGTCCTGCTCGTCGCCGCCTGTAATGCTCCGGCCACTACGGCCCCGATTCCCACCGAGTCGGCTGGTCCTCCGGCAAGCCAGGTGCCGGTGGCGACGGCGGCCGGATCGGCGGCTCCGATCCCGTCTCCGGTGGACTCAGGCCCGGCGATCGCCGTGCTCGGAACCGAGAACTTCTATGCCGACCTCCTGACCCAGGTCGGCGGCAGCCGGGTCACGGCGACGAGCATCCTCAACGACCCCAACGCCGATCCCCACGCGTTCGAGACCAATCCCCAGGACGCCCAGATGGTGGCGGATTCCAAGCTGGTGATCGTGAACGGGATCGGCTACGACGACTTCATGCAGAAGCTGCTCGGCGCGTCGCCCAACGCGGCTCGCCAGGTGATCAACGTGCAGCAGCTCCTCGGCCTGGGCGATGACGTCAACGTCCACATCTGGTACGACCCGGGGACGATGCCCAAGGTCGCGGCGGCTGCCGCCCAGGCGCTTGGCCAGCTCGACCCCTCGAACGCGGCCTACTTCACGGCACGTGAGCAGGCCTATGTGGCATCGCTCGCGCCACTGACCGCGAAGATCGCCGAGATGGCCCAGAAGGACCCCGGCGCGCCGGTAGCCTTCACTGAGCCTGTCGCCGGATACCTGGCCAAGGCCATTGGCCTCCAGGTGCTCACGCCAGAAGGCTTCCAGAAGGCCATCGAGGACGGCACGGACCCTGCCCCGGCCGATGTGGCCGCCGAGCGTGACCTGCTGACCGGCAAGAAGGTCAAGGTCCTGTTGTATAACAGCCAAGTGACCTCGCCCATTACCGTCGAGATCCACGATCTGGCCGTGTCCAACGGGGTCCCGGTCGTCGGCGTGGCTGAGACGATGCCGCCCCAGTACACCAGCTTCCAGTCCTGGATGCTGGCCCAGATGAACGAGCTGGAGCAGGCCCTTGGTGGCTGACGGCCCGAAGGGCACGCCGGTCTCGTTTCGAGGTGCGACCCTCGACTACCGGGACCGGCGCGTTTGGAGCGACCTGTCGGTCGACTTCGAGGAGCCTTCCTTCGTTGCAATCCTGGGCCCGAACGGCTCAGGCAAGACGTCCATGCTCCGGGTGATCCTGGGGCTGGCGCCCCTGTCGGGCGGCTCCGTCGAAGTCCTGGGCGGAGCCCCCCGGCGAGGGAACCCGGGGATCGGCTACGTGCCCCAGCACCAATCGTTCGATCCGGATCTGCCATTGCGCGGACGGGATCTCGTGCAGCTCGGCGTCGATGGCCACCGCTGGGGGATCGGGCGATCGTCGGCCGCCGGCCAACGGCGCGTGAACGACGTGATCCAGGCGGTCGAGGCAACGCCCTACGCCGACGCCCCGATCGGCCGGCTGTCCGGCGGCGAGCAGCAGCGCCTGCGGATCGCCCAGGCGATCGTCGGCGATCCGCGCCTGCTCCTGTGCGATGAGCCGCTGGCCAGCCTGGACCTGCACCACCAGCAGGAGATCACCGACCTGATCGGGGGTTGGCAGCGACAGGGGGGCAAGACCGTCCTGTTCGTAACCCACGACGTCAATCCGATCCTCAATCTCGTCGACCGAGTCCTGTTCGTGGTCAACGGCCGCTGGGCCGCAGGGACGCCGGATGAAGTCCTGACGTCGGACCGATTGTCAGATCTGTACGGATCGCACGTGGACGTCATCCGGGTCCACGGCCGGATCGTGGTCGTTGGCGACACGACCAATTCCGGCTTCGACCTCGAGTCGCCCCACCACCTGCCACCCATCGCCGAGCTCGCAGCCGCCGAGCACACGATCCACGGCGCACACGGATGATCGACCAGCTGGTCCACCTCCTCGGCTATGACTTCGTCCAGAACGCGATTGCCGCCGGAGTCATCGTGGCGATCGTGTCCGGGATCGTCAGTCGGTTCGTCGTCGCCCGGAACATGGCCTTTGCCGTTCACGCCCTGTCCGAGCTCGGCTTCACCGGGGCGGCCGGAGCAATCCTGATCGGCGTATCGCCGGTCATTGGCCTCCTCGTCGGGACGACGATCACCGGCCTGCTCATCGGGATCCTCGGGGTCCGGGTCCGGGAACGGGATGCGGTCGTCGGTGTCGTGATGGCCTTCGGCCTGGGCCTGGGCGTCCTCTTCCTGACCCTGTATCCGCGCTATGCCACCGAGGCGTTCGCCATCCTCTTCGGGACGATCACCGGCGTCAGCCGGGGCGATGTCCTGCTCCTTGTCGGCATTGGGGTGGTCACCCTGGC
The DNA here is from genome assembly GCA_963735455.1 of uncultured Chloroflexia bacterium. Taxonomy (GTDB): domain Bacteria; phylum Chloroflexota; class Limnocylindria; order Limnocylindrales; family CSP1-4; genus Palsa-1033. The sequence goes on along the minus strand of CAVTKZ010000003.1, from coordinate 235,661 downwards.
CAGCCTGGCCGTCGTGTACCGCCCCTTGCTCTTCGCCACGGTCGATCCCGAGGTCGCCGAAGCTCGAGGCGTCCCCGTTCGGGGCCTGGCGATCGTCTTCCTGCTGATCATGGCGGCGGCCGTGGCCGAGGCGATCCAGGTCGTCGGCGTGCTCCTGATCCTGACCCTGCTGATCACGCCCGGGGCATCGGCCGAACGGCTCACGTCGCACCCGGGCCTGGCCGTCGGCTACAGCGTCGCCATCGCCCTGACCTCGGTTCTGGGCGGGATCCTCCTGGCCCTGGTGACCAACGTGCCGGTCAGCGTGTACGTCACGTCGCTCAGCTTCGCCCTGTACCTTGGGTCGCGGTTCCTCGTCGGCCCGACGCTCCTCGGCCGCGAACAGCGGCGCCGCGACGTGAGCCCCGGGGGCGAAGGCGCAAGCGCGGTTTCATAGCGGCCTCGGGCCCAGCGGTGCGGGGTCCGCGTCCGGGTCCTCAGGCGCGCAGCGCGGCCTCGAGCTCGGCGCTGGTGGGCATGCCTTCGCGGGCGCCAACACGGGTCGTGGCCAGGCCGCCGGCGGCCACCGCCCGCCGGACCGCCACTTCAAGGGAATCCCCCGAGGCGAGTGAAGCCGCCAGGGCGCCATTGAACGCATCCCCGGCGCCGGTCGTGTCGACGACCTGAGCAGCGACGGCCGGCACGGACCATTCCGCGCCGTTGTGCGCCACGACCAGGGCGCCGTCGGCACCCAGGGTCACGATCACGGCCTCGACCACGGCCAGCGATCGGGCGGCTCGCACCAGCTCAACTTGGGGATCCGGGCCGGAGGCCGCGTCACCGGACCTGGACAGGGTCGCCAGCTCGCCGCGGTTCGGGGTCAGGATGTCCACGAACTCGAGCCAGCTGACCTCGATCCCATCGGCCGGGGCCGGGTTGAAGATCGTCCGGGCGCCCGCCTCACGGGCCACCCGCAGCGCCGCCACCGCGGTCTCGGGCGCCAGCTCGTTCGAGACGAGGAAGACGTCGCCGGCGAGCGACCCAAGGCCGTCGAGCTCCCGCTCGAGCGCCTCGGGCGCGAACGCGAGATTTGCCCCGGACGCGACCGAGATCACGTTCTCACCGGCTTGATCGACAAGGATCAGGGCGATCCCCGTCGCGTTGCGCGAATCGGTGACCAGGCTGGTCGTGTCGACGTGAGCCTCGACCAACGCGGCCTGCGCCTCCAGCCCGAACGAGTCCGCGCCGACGGCCCCGATCATCCGGACGCTCGCCCCCAGCCGTCCGGCGGCGACCGCCTGGTTGCCGCCTTTGCCGCCGGGATGCTGCTCGAAGGTGCCCCCGGTCACGGTCTCACCCGGCGCGGGGAGCCGGGCCGACCGGACGAGCAGGTCGACGTTGACGCTGCCGACCACGATCACCCGACCGCTCATCGACCGGCTCCGCCGCTCATCGGAGCGTCTCAGCCACGCCGCCCAAACCTGGGGCCCCGCCGCGCACCGCTCGCCGCCTACGAGCCGGTGATGAACTCGCCGCCGTCGACCCCGATCGTCTCGCCGTTGATGAAGTCGGTGCCGTTGCCGCTCAACGCCACGATCGCATTGGCGACGTCCTGGGGGGTGGTCATCCGACCGGTCGGGTTCCGTCGGGTGGCGGCCTCGATGATCATGTCGTGCTCGGGGATCTTCATCAGCGCGGGCGTCTTCGTGACCCCGGCCCGGATCGTGTTGCAGGTGATCCCGTCGCCCCGCCGGGCGAGCTCCATCGCCAGCTGCCGGACGTGGGATTCGAGGGCTGCCTTGGCCGACGACACGACGCCGTAGCTCGGCACGACCCGGCTGGAGCCCTCGGAGGTCATCGCGTAGATCTTCGAGCCCTGCTCGAGGAATCCGGCCCGGTACAGGTCCTGGACCCAGTACACGAGGCTGTTGGCCATCACGTCCTGGGTCATCTCCATCTTCTTGCGATCGACCGCGGCCTTCGGATCGTCGGCAATGAACGGGACGAGCGAGCCGAAGGCGAGCGAGTGCATCACGACCCGGATGTAGGGGTGAAGCCCGGCGGCCCGGCTCCGGTCGAAGCGCTCGCCGAAGGCGGCGATCGCGGCGGCGCGCTTCTCGTCGTCGGCCGCATTCATGTTGATGAACAGCGCTTCGGAGCCCACTGCCGCGATGGCGTCCTTGACCTCGGTCACGTGGTCGAGGGCGGCCCGGAAGTCGAGGTGGACGCCGAGGATCTTGTAGCCCTCCGCGGCCAGGGCCCGGGAGGTGGCCTCGCCCATCCCGCTCGATGCACCCAGGATCAGGGCCCAGCGCTCGCGCTCGTCGGTCATCTGCTGTTCGTCTCCGTGAGTGGCAATCAGCCGGGCGTCCGGAAGGACCCGACCGTGGCCCGAGTCTAGCCTGCGCCGCCGCGGCCAGCCGTGCGTCGGCTGCAGCCGTGCACGGGTCGGTCGACCGGGCTCAGATCACGCCTTCCGCCCGGAGCCGATCGATCGTCGTCCGGTCGTAGCCGATCTCGGCCAGGATCTCGTCGGAATGCTCGCCGAGCAGCGGCGGGGCGCTCCGGATCGTGGCCGGGGTGGCCGCCAGCTTGAACGGCACGCCCACCTGGCGCAGCGCGCCGAGGAGGGGATGGTCGACCTCGACGAGCATCTCGCGCGCCCGCGCCTGATCCGATTCGAGGGCCTCGAGGACACCCCGGATCGGGCCGCACGGAATCTCGGCCGCCTCGAGACGCTCGAGCCAGACGGCCGTCGGCTGGCCAAGGAACCGGGCGGCCAGGATCGGCCGGAGCTCGTCGCGATGGGCGACCCGCTCGCCGTTCGTGGCGAAGCGCGGATCGGCGGCCAGCGCCTCGGCGCCCAGGCGAGCTGCACAGCCGAGCCCACTGGCGCTCGCTGCCGGCGGCAACCGCGATCTGGCCGTCGGCCGTCTCGAAGGTCTCGTAGGGCACGATGTTCGGGTGGGCATTGCCCCGCCGGCCCGGCGACCAGCCGGTCGCAACGGCGTTCTGGGCCTGGTTGATCAGGACGGCCAGGGTCGATTCGAAGAGCGACAGGTCGATGCGCTGGCCCTGGTCGTGGGCCGGTGAGTCCGGCCGGCCGCGGCCTTCGAGCGCCGCCAGGACCGCCACGCAGCCGAGGATGCCCGTCACCACGTCGCTGATCGCCACCCCGACCTTGCTCGGCTTGCCACCCTCGGCGTCAGGAAAGCCGGTGATCGACATCAGCCCGGCGACCGCCTGGATCACGAAGTCGTAGCCCGGCCGCTGGGCGTTGGGGCCGGTTGTCCCGTAGCCGCTGATCGCCAGGTGGACGAGGCGCCGATTGAGCGCCTCGAGCACGGCGTCGGAGAAGCCCAGGCGCTCGAAGCCGCCGACCCGGAAGTTCTCGACCAGGATGTCGGCGTGGCCGATCAGGCCACGCAGGACGTCGGCACCGGCCGGCGTTCGGAGGTCGAGCCGGAGGCTGCGCTTGTTGCGGTTGATCGCCAGGTAGTAGGCGGCCACGCCGGGATCGCCCGGGCCGAGCCGGCCGGCAGCGACCCACGGCGGACCCCAGGCGCGGGTCCCGTCGCCCTCCGGCGGCTCGACCTTGATCACCTCGGCCCCGAGGTCGGCCAGGAGCATCGTGCAGTACGGCCCGGCCAGGACCGTCGAGCAGTCCACGACGAGAATCCCGGCCAGCGGGCCCCGCGGGCGGGCGGAGCTGTCCGCCGGCTCGGGCGCCTGACCTCCCTGCTCGATCGGCATGGCAGACAGCGTAGAGGCCCGCCGATCGCGCTGTCGACGCCCGGCCGGGGCCCCAGCGCCGTCGATGCCGTTCTCATCTACGATGCGGCGATGAGCAACGACCACAAGCTGACCCTGATGACTGTCCATGCCCACCCCGACGACGAGACGATCGGTACCGGCGGGACGATGGCCAAGGCGGTCGCCGAGGGCCGCCGGGTCGTGCTGGTGACCGGCACCCGCGGCGAGCTCGGCGAGATCGTCGTGCCCGACATGGACACCCCGGCCAATCACCGCCGCCTGGGCGAGATCCGGGCCGGCGAGCTCGAGGCGGCGATGGGCGAGCTGGGCGTGACCGAGTGGGAGAACCTGGGCTACCGCGACTCCGGGATGATGGGCGATCCGGGCAACCGCGACCCGCGCAACTACTGGCAGGCCGACCTCGACTCGGCGATCGGCCGGCTTGTCTGGCTCGTGCGCACGATCCAGCCCGACGTGATGACGACCTACAACGACTTCGGCGGCTACGGCCACCCCGACCACATCCGGACCCACCTCGTGGCGGTCGGCGCCTTCGAGCGGGCCGGTGACGCGAAGGCCTACCCGGAGCAGCTGGGCGATGGCGTCGGGCCGTGGTCGCCCTCGAAGCTCTACGAGCAGGCGATGAGCCGCAAGCTGCGCGAGAGCATGAACGAGCGGATGGCCGCCCTCGGCCGGCGCAGCTTTTGGCTGCCGCCCGAAGATGCCACCCCGGAGCAGCTGGCCGAGCACGAGGCGTTCATCAACAAGGCCACCGTGCCCGAGGAGTCGATCACCACCCGGATCGACATCGGGCCGTTCATCGACCAGAAGTGGGCGGCGATCCAGCGCCACGTGACCCAGATCAGCACCGAATCACCGTTCATGCAGATGGGCCTCGAGGGCTGGCGAGATGCCTGGTCGACCGAGTCCTACGTCCTGCGCGAGACGAGGATTCCCGCGTCGGCCCCCGAGACGGACCTCTTCGCCGGCCTGACCGGCGTCAGCTGAGCCCCGCCGCGCCGGGCCGGCGAACGCTGGTCCGCCGCCGGCCGCCCGGTCACCAGGGCAGCATCTTGCCCGAGGCGTCGTACAGCTGGCCCAGGACCACCCGGCCATCGGTGGCCGGATTGAGCAGGTTGGGCTGGGCACCGTCGAGGATCACCGTCGGCTGCAGCCGGGCCTGGACGAGGTGGCTGCCACTGAAGGTCAGGTCGAGGAGCAGGCCCTCGCTCGTCGGCTCCGACCAGATCTGGTCGAAGACGAAGTTGCCGAGGGCGTACCAGATCGGGTGGCCCTTGTAGATCTCCATCGCCCCGACCCAGTGGGCGTGGTTGCCGATGATCATGTCCGCCCCGGCGTCGATCACGGCGTGGGCCAGGGTCTGCTCGGCCGAGAACGGCCGCGGTGAGTACTCCGTGCCCCAGTGGGGATAGACGATCACGATCTGGGCCCCGGCCTTGCGCGCGGCCGCGACATCCTGCTTGACGACCGGCGCCGAGAGCTGGGCACTGCCCGGCTTGTTGGTCCCCGCCGCGTAGTACTTGGCGATCGTGTCGTAGGACAGGATCGCGACCTTGACCCCGTCCACGGTGATGATCGCCGGCGTCCGCGCCGCGACCAGGTTCTTGCCGGCGCCGCTGTGCTTGATCCCGTACTTGTCGAGGTTGGCCAGGGTCTGCAGGAGGCCCTGCGGGCCGGCGTCGCCGATGTGGTTGTTGCCCAGCGAGACGTAGTCGATCCCGGCGTCCTTGAGGCCCGCGATCAGGCGCGGATTGGCCGAGAAGATCGTGCCCTGGGTGTGGTACTTGAAGGCGTCCGGGGCCGGGTTCTCGAAGTTGGCGACCGCCAGGTCGGCATTCTTGAGCAGGTTCCGGACCGCGCCGCTGTTGCCCGTCCGGACGGCGACCACCGTGGGCCAGCCGAGCGATGAGCAGCAATGCCGGCCGGTGATCCTGGCCGTCCCGCCGCTGAACGGGAAGTCGACGCCCTTCTTCTCGACGGTCACCGCCTTGGCCACGCCGCGGTCGAGCATGATGTCGCCGCCGGCGACGAGGGTCCAGACCTTGGCCGGATTGAACGCCGGTGTCGAGCCGAGCGTCGTCGGCAGCGCCGCGTTCAGCGCCCAGGCGGCCGTGCTCTTCAGGCGGCTGACGCCGAACAGCTCGCTCGTGCCCCAGGCGATCGCCCGGATCGCCGGGCTGACCGTGTCGGCCCGGATGAAGGCCAGCCGGTCGGAATGGGCGGCCAGGTCCTTGTCGAGCGTCGCGATGTTTGGGGCGAGGACCAGCCGCGAGGGGACGTCCGGACGATCGACGCCGATTGCCGCCAGGATCGGATCGGCATCGCTCGAGACCAGCTCAAGGCTGGTGAACGCCGGATGATGGCCGTTGAGGATCGACCGGACGTCGGTGATCGAGACCGCCAGGAGGGTCGAGCGAAAATCGACGACGGGCACGATCGGGACGGCCCCGATCGCCCCGTTGGCGACGCCCGAGGCGCCCGGCCCGGTCGAGCCGAAGCTCACGCTCGGGGCCGATCCACTGGGCGCGCCGCTCGGCCCCGCCGAGATGCCGCCGACTCCACTCGAGCCACCCGGCGGAGCTGAGCCGGACGCCGCCGGCGGCTTGGGCGAACCGAGCAGGATCGCGATCGTGGCCAGGCTGCCCAGGGCGATCGTGACGACCGCGATCCAGACGAAGGACGGACCGCCCCATCCGCCCCGCCGCCGGCCGCTGGCGGCGCTCCGACCGCGGGCACCAGGCCGGATCGGTCGGGCGTGATCCCGCCGTCCGTGATCCGAGCGACGCGGCGGAATTGTCATTGCCGCGCATTCTGACACTCCTGCGGCCGCCGGCCGGTCGGCCGAGTCGTCCGTCGCCCGGCGCGTCGTTCGTCAGGCGAGGCTGCTCCCGTAGAGGCGGTAGGTCCGGCCCGAACGACCCGTCGTCTCGCGCTCGAAGCGCAGCCCGATCTTCTCCGCGACCCGCTGCGAGGCCAGGTTCTCGGGGTGGATCAGGGCGATCAGGCGCTCGAGTCCGAGGACGTCCCGAGCGTGGGCCCGACAAGCCTCGGCCGCTTCCGTGGCAAAGCCTCGACGCTGCATCGCCGTCATCACCCGGTAGCCGACCTCGATCTCGTCGCTGCCGTCGACCTCCTGCGGGGTCAGGCCGCAATCACCGACGAATTGGCCCGATTCGCGCTCCTCGATGATCCACAGGCCGAAGCCGCGCTGGCGATAGAGGCCCTGGTTCCAGTCGATCCAGCCCTGCGCCCCGGCCCGATCCAGCGGCTGCGGGTAATAGGTCATCACGGCCGGATCGCCGAGGAGTGCCGCCATCTGATCGAGGTCGTCGACAGTCATCTCGCGGAACGTCAGCCGGGCCGTCGGATCGGGTGGTCTCATCGCGACCATGATCGCCGGGCGGCTGATGCCCTGCCCGGCGGGCATAGAGAACGCCCCGTCCGGGCGGCAGACGGGGCGTCGGTGAATTCGAAGATGGCGGACCCGACCGGATTCGAACCGGCGATCTCCAGCGTGACAGGCTGGCATGTTGGGCCGCTACACCACGGGTCCGCGGCGAGCCGGAAGGATAGCACCTCGCCGCTCAGGCCGAGGCGCTAGACTCGGCCGCGATGCGCCTGATCGACCTTCGCTCCGACACGGTGACCCGGCCGACCGACGCGATGCGCCGGGCGATGGCGGGCGCCGAGGTCGGTGACGACGTCTTCGGCGACGACCCGACCGTGATCGCCCTCGAGGAGCGCGCCGCGGACCTGCTGGGCAAGGAAGCCGGCCTGTTCGTCACGTCCGGGACCCAGGGCAATCTCGTCGCCCAGCTGGGCCACCTGGCCCGCGGCCAGGAGACGATCGCGGCCTCCGAGAGCCACATCATCATCGACGAGGCCGCCGGCCACGCGGTCATCGTGGGAACCTCGATCCGGGCTCTCCGCGAGCGGCCCGACGGCACGCTCGACCCGGCCGAGATCGCCGACGCCTTCCGCGATCCGAGCGACCCCCATGAGCCGATCACCGGCCTGGTCACGATCGAGAACACCCACGCCCACTCGATGGGCCAGCCCCTGAGCGTCGAGTACACGGCGACGGTCGCCGCGATCGCCCACGAGCGGGGCGTCCCGCTCCACGTCGACGGGGCACGCTTCTTCAACGCGGTCGTGGCCCAGGGGGTGACCGCCCGAGCCCTGGCCGGGCCGGCGGACTCGGTCACCTTCTGTCTCTCGAAGGGCCTCGGCTGTCCGGTCGGCTCGGTCCTCGTCGGCTCGAAGGACTTCATCTGGCGAGCGCGTCGCGGGCGCAAGCTGGTCGGGGGCGGCCTGCGCCAGGTAGGGATCCTTGCCGCGGCCGGCCTGGTTGCCCTGGGCGACGGGCCCGATGGCATGATCGCCCGCCTCGCCGACGACCATGCCAACGCCCGGCGACTGGCCGAGGGACTGGCCGAGCTCGACGGAATCGAATCCGCCGGGGGAATTGCCCAACCGACCTCGGGCCGTCTCGATCCGACCCGGGTCCGTACGAACTTCGTCCTGTTCAAGGTTCGCGGCGAGCGAGCCGCCTTCCTGGCCGCGCTCAAGGCCCGTGGCGTGCTGATGGTCGAGTATCCCCACGGTGCCGTCCGGGCGGCCACCCATCACGACGTCGGGGCCAGGGACGTGGACACGATCCTGGCGGCGACCCGCGACGTCCTCAACGAGATGGCCGGCCGCTCGCCGGCCGGCGCAGGCACCCGAAGCTGAACCTCGCCGACGTCAAGCTGAGCCGGCCGGCACCCGCGCCGGACGCGGGTCCACTCGACGAGCGGTTCTATGACCGCGTCGAGGCCAACTTCCGGCGCTCGATCGTGGCCCATCCCGATGCGGCCACCTTCCTGGGGATCCACACCGAAGACGATCGCCTGCCGGAAGGCACGCGCGAGGCGATCGAGGAGCAGGTCGCCCAGGCCCGTGGCCAGCAGGCCGCGATCGTGGCCCTCGACCCGGCCGGCCTGTCCGCGGAGGTCCGCTTCGAACGCGAAATCGAGCTCCACAACCTGCGCCTCGAGCTGTTCGACCTCGAGGAGCAGCGGCTGTGGGCACGCCGCTCGACGGCGATCGACGGGATCGGCGATCCGCTCTTTGCGCTCTTCGCCCGCGATTTCGCGCCGCTCGCCGAGCGGCTGGCCTCGATCACGGCCCGGATGGAGGCGATCCCTCGCTTCCTGGCCCAGCACCGGACCCGGGCGGTCGAGCCGCAGGTCCGCCTGTGGCAGGAGCTCGAGCTCGAATCGGCCGACGAGATGGCGGGCTTCTTCGACGAGATCGTGGCCTCGGGCGTGCTCCTGCCGGAGCCGGAGCGACGCCGCCTGGGCCGAGCCGCGGAGCAGGCCAAGGCTGCTGTGGCCGACTACACGACGTTCCTGCGGGGCACCCTCGGGACGGCGATCGAGCAGTGGCCCCTTGGTCAGGAGCGCTACGACGAGCTGGTCGCCCGGCGGGCGTTCGATGGCCTGGACGCCGAGCAGATCCTGGCGATCGGCTACGAGCAGCTCGACCTCCAGCGCTCGGCCCGGACGGCCGCCGCCCGGGAGGTCGATCCGAACCTTGACGAGGCCGAGGTGATCAGGCGCCTGAAAGACGATCACCCGGCGACCTTCGAGGAAGCCCTCGACGCCTACCGGGAGGTGATGCTCCGAGCCCGGAGCTACCTGATCGAGCACGACATCGTGGGCATTCCCGATGACGAGCGGATCGAGGTCGTCCCGACGCCCGACTACCTCCGTCGGGTGATGCCCTTCGCGGCGTACTTCGATGCCCCGAAGTTCGACGACCAGCCACAGGGGATCTACATCGTCACGCCGTCGGTCGACGGCGAGCCAGGGGCGATGCGTGAGCACAATCGGAGCTCGATCAGCAACACCAGCATCCACGAGGCGTATCCCGGCCACCACCTCCAGCTATCGGTCGCCGCCAAGCATCCCAGCCTGAGCCGGCTGACGACCCAGGCGCCCGAGTTCGTCGAGGGCTGGGGGATGTACTCCGAGCAGATGATGCGCGAGGAAGGCTTCGATGCCGGTGCCGGGTTCCGCCTGAGCATGCACACCGACGCGATCTGGCGGGCCTGCCGGATCATCCTCGACGTGCGGATGCATCGCGGCGAGATCGGCGTCGAAGAGGCCGAGGCCTGGCTCATCGAGCAGACCGGCTTCGAGGCCGCCAATGCCCGGGCCGAGGTCCGGCGCTACACGTACACCCCGACCTACCAGCTGTCGTACCTGCTGGGCAAGGTCCTCCTGCTCCAGCTCCGGGCGGACCAACGAGCAAAGCTGGGCGCCGGATTTCAGCCTGCGCCGATTCCACGACACGCTCCTGGGCAATGGCAGCCTGCCGATCAGCTTCCACCGCCGGCGCTTCGCCGGCGAGGGTGGCCCGGCGCCGGCCTGACGAGGGGCGGCTCGGCGTGCAGGTCATCCCGTCGATCGACCTCGAGGGAGGCCGATCGCGGATCGTCTTCTGGCCCGGGGCGGCGACGGGGGTCGGGGCGCCAACCGACCGGCCCGAACGGATCGCCGCCCACTTCGTCGAGCTTGGGGCGCCCCTGGTCCACCTGGTCGACTTCGACGGGGCGCGCAGCGGCCAGCCGGTCAACCTCGAGGCCGTCGGCCTGGTCGCGTCGCGGGTGGCCACCCCGCTCCAGCTCGCCGGTGGCGTCGAGGGTGCCGACCAGATCCGGCTGGCATTCGCCGCCGGCGCGACCCGGGTGGTCCTGGCGATGAGCGTGGTGGAGGAGGTCGAGCTGCTCCGCGCTGCGCTCGCCGTGGCCGGTGACTGGCTGGCCGTGGGCCTCGATCCCCGGCCCGAGCGCTTCGCCGCCTTCCCCTGGCGCCGGCCCGGCGTGCCCACCCTCGAGGGCCTGGTCGGCGAGCTCGTCGATCAGGGCGTGCGCCGCTTCGTCCTGGGCCACGGCGGGTCCGAGCCCGACCTCGGGCTGCTCCGGGGCCTGGCCCAGGCCAACGACATCGACCTGGTGGTGGCCGGCGGCGTGCGCGACCTCGAGGGGATCCGCCGGCTGCGTGATTCAGGGGTGAGCGGCATCATTCTGGGCGAGGCCCTCCTGTCGGGAGCCGTCGATTACCGCGCCGCATTCGAGGCCGCCAGCTGATGCCGATCACCGCCCCCCACGGCCGCTCCGGGCTTGCGCGCCCGGGCCGCTCCGGGCGGATCGCGAGCCTGGCCGTCGCCCTGATCCTGGCCGGCTGCAGCAGCCCCGGCGGCCTGCCGATCGGGGGCGGGCCGGCCAGCCAGGTGCCCGCTGCCAGCACGATCGACCTGAGCTCCTGTCCGACCAGCCAGCCGGCCGCCCTGGCGGTCGGCCAGACCCGGACGGTGACGATCACGACTCCGAAAGGCACGATCGTGATCAAGGTCGACGCGGCCAAGGCCCCGATCGCCACCGCCAACTTCGTGGCCCTGGCCGGCTGCGGCTACTACGACGGGGTCGTCTTCCAGCGGCTGGTGCCCGGCTACATCATCCAGGGCGGTGACGGCGAATTCGGGCGGGTCGGGGCCGACGGCAAGCTGTCGGCCGCCGATGCGGCCGAGGTTGGCAGCGGCAATCCCGGCTACACGATCGGCGACGACCCCCCGCGCACGGACTATGGCCGGGGCACGGTCGCCATGGCCCGCACGCCCGATCCCCACTCGGAGGCGGCCCAGTTCTTCATCGTCTTGGTCGACGGGCCGCCGGCCCAGTCGCTGGCCCAGTCGAACCAGTACGGTTACGCGATCATCGGCAGTGTCACGACCGGGATGGACGTCGTCGACGCGATCGCCGCAATGCCCAACTCCGGAGATCCCAACAACGCCGCGCTCGATCCGGTCCCGATGACCACGGTCAGCGTCGGACCCTAGCGCGCAAGGAGCACAGATGACCACCGCCACGATCAGCACCGACCTGGGCGACATCGTCGTCGAGCTGTACGACGAGAGCGCCCCGAAGGCGGCCGCGAACTTTGCCAGGCTGGCGACCAGCGGCTACTACGACGACGTGATCTTCCACCGGGTGATCCCCGGTTTTGTGATCCAGGCGGGCGACGGCAAGTTCGGCAAGAAGGCCAGCCTGGACGCCGGCCGGGTTGGCACCGGCGGGCCGGGCTACACCTTCGAGGATGAGAAAGTCCAGGGTGACTACCTGCGCGGGGCGCTGGCGATGGCCAACGCCGGGCCCAACACGAACGGCTCGCAGTTCTTCATCTGCGTGGCCGACCTGACCGGCAAGCTGCCCAAGAACTACACCTTGTTCGGGCTCGTGACGAAGGGCATGGACATCGCCGACAAGATCGTCTCGGCGCCGCGCAACAGCCGCGACCTGCCCAACGAGCCGGTCGCGATCAAGTCGATTGCGATCGCGCCAAGCGAAGGTTAAGGAATTTTCACCGGGGTTTGTGACGAAACTCTTGGCTCAGCCGCTCGCTTCGGGTATGCTCTGATCGCTGCGAAAGCAGCCAGCTGCCCCAGCTGCAAGGTCATGGGTAGGTAGGGTCAGGGTAGTCGGTGCAGCCGACGTGATAGATGCCCTTGTAGCGTGGCAGAAGCGTTCGTTTCGGCGGACAATTCACCGGGACAGCATCGGAGCGGTTCTCTTCGGAGGGCCGCTCCGAACTTTTAGGCCCGGAATCAGGCCGGCGGCTCGGGCTCCTCGATCGGCGGCAGGAGCGGCGCGCCGGTGATCAGCCGGGATCCCCGGCCGCGGGTGAAGAAGCTCCAGGCCCAGCGGACCACGACCACGATCCGGTTGGCGAAGCCGATCAGGTACAGGATGTGGATGGTCAGCCAGAGGACCCAGGCCGCGAGGCCGCTCTGGCGCCCGAACGGCCCCAGCCAGGGGATGTCGGTCACCCCGGCCAGCCGCCCGATGACGGCGACGTCGCCCTTGTTCCGGTAGCGGAACGGGGCCAGGGTCTCGCCCGCCAGCCGAGCCTCGATCAGCGAGGCTGCGTAGCGACCACCCTGGATCCCGCCCTGGGCCACGCCGGGCACCGGCCGGTCCTTCTTCCAGGGTTGGACGGCCGCATCCCCGACCGCGAAGATCTCCGGGTGGCCGGGCACGGTCAAATCCGGCCCGACCTCGATCCGGCCGTTCCGGTCGGTCGGCGCGCCGGCGGCCTTAGCCACGGCCGCCACGAACGACGAGGCGAGGATCCCGGCAGCCCACAGCACCGTCCGGGCGGGAATCAGCTCGCGCGTCCCGTCGGCATGCTCGACAGTCACGGAGTGGTCGTCGATGTCCACGACCCGGGTCGCGCTCCGGACCGTCGCTCCGAGGCGCTCGAGCTGGCGCCGGGCTGAGGCCGATCGATCGGCCGGGTAGGTCGGCAGGATCCGGGGCAGCGCCTCGACCAGGTTGATTTGGGCCGAGCGGGTGTCGATCGAGTGGAAATCGCGGCGGAGCGTGTCCCGGGCGATCTCGCCCAGCGAGCCGGCCAGCTCGACACCGGTCGGGCCGCCGCCCACGATCACGAAGGTCAGCCACTCGGCCCGCCGTTTGGGATCGTGCTCCCGCTCGGCGGCCTCGAAGGCGATCAGGATCCGGCGGCGGATCTCCAGGGCGTCATCGAGCGACTTCAGGCCGGGCGCGTCACGGGCCCAGTCGTCATGCCCGAAATACGAGAAGCGGGCCCCCGAGGCGACGATCAGCGAGTCGTAGCCGAGCGGGCCGCCGTCCGCCAGGAGGACCTCGCGCCGGCCGGGATCGAGGCCGACCGCCTCACCCAGGAGAACCGTGGTGTTCCGCTGGCGGCGCAGGATCGAGCGCAGCGGCTGGGCGATGTCACCAGGCGAGACCGCCCCGGTCGCGACCTGGTAGAGGAGCGGGGTGAAGAGGTGGAAGTTGCGCCGGTCCACGACGGTGACCGCCAGCCGGTCGTCCTTGCCCAGCTGCCGCGCCGCGTACAGCCCGGCAAACCCGCCTCCGACGATCAGGACGCGATGGGCTGCCGGCCCGGCCCCGGTCACCCGGTACTCAGGGGGTGGGTCCCGGCAGGCCACCCGGCAGTGACGGCAGGCCGTTCGGGATCAGGCTTGAGATGTCCTTGGGCAGGAGCGGGCCAAGCAGGCCGAGGACGATCGGCACGGTCGTGTCGCGCAGGATATGGACCGTCGTCGAGCCGTTGAGGGCATCGGTGATCGACTTGAGCATGCCCGGCCCCAGGGTGTTCCGGATCTGAGTCGTACCCAGGTACGTGTCGACGATCACGATCGCCGCGGAAATGATCAGGATCGCCTCGACGCCGCCGAACACGGCCCCCAGGGCCTTGTCCAGGCCCTCCTCGATTCCGCGCACGGCAACCTTCTTGAACAGGAGGCCGCTGACGATATGCAGGCCGGCCAGGACGACCGGGAAGACGATCGTGTAGCCGACCAGGTTCGAGTAGTCCGACGGCACGTCCTTGAAGAAGGTCGTGAACAGGGCGCCCACCGGGTAGCGCAGGTACGCCCCGGCAATGAACGAGACGGCCATGAACAGGAGGCCGAGGATGCTCCGGATCAGGCCCGCCCGGAACCCGCCGAAGATGCTGGCGCCGATAAACCCGACCAGGACGATGTCCATTGCCCGGCTCCCTCCACGGACGACACGACCGACTCGGTCCCGATCGGTTCGCCAGGCCAGAGGATAGCGCGCCGGGGCACGGGCGGAGCCGGCCGACGGAGCCGGTCCGGGCACCAGGCGAGCCGCTAGAGTCAACCGATGGAACGCCGGATCGTGACGGTCCTCTTTGCCGACCTGGTCGGCTTCACCCCACTCTCGGAGCGCCTCGATGCCGAGGACGTCAGCACGATCCAGGACGCCTACTTCGCGACCGTCCGGGAGACGATCGGGCGCTACGGCGGGCAGCTCGAGAAGTTCATCGGTGATGCGGCGATGGCCGTCTTTGGCCTGCCCCGCACCCGGGATGACGACGCCGAACGCGCCGTCCGGGCCGGCCTGGCCCTGGTCAACGCGGTCGAGGGCTTGGCCAGCCGGCTCGGGCTCGAGGCCGGCGATCTCCGGATCCGGGTCGGGGTCAACACCGGCGAGGTGATCTCGGCGGACCCTGCGGCCCTCGGCGGCCCGCCCGCCGACGGGGCCGCCGACGCGCTGGTGACCGGTGACGCGGTCAATACCGCGGCCCGTCTGCAGGCCGCGGCGCCGGCCGGGCGGGTCCTGCTCGGGGAGGCCAGCGCGCTGGCGGTGGCCGAGTCGGTCGAGCTCGAGCCGCTCGAGCCGATCGCGGTCAAGGGCAAGACCGACCCGCTCCGGGTGAGCCTCGCCGTGGCCATCCGCCCGGTCCGATCTCGTGAGCTGGCGATGGGTGGCCTGCGGGCGCCCCTGATCGGGCGTTCGGACGATCTGCGCCGGCTCCAGGCGCGGGCCGAGGGCATTCATGGCGGCGGCGCGGAGCGCCTCCTCGTTGTCGCGCCACCGGGCGTCGGCAAGTCGCGCCTGGTCGACGAATTCCTGCGGCGGCTGGACGGCTTCGGGGTGCTCCGGGCCCGGTTGCCCGCCGAGGCCGTGTCGCCCTTCGGCGCGATCATCGACCTGTTGCGCGGCACCACGGGCCTGGACCCGGCCGATCGAACCGTGCTCCTCGCCACGCTCCTCCGGGCCGGAGTTCCAGCCGGACGGGCGAACGTCGTCGCGGACGAGGTGCGCCGTCTCGCCGATCCGCAGCCGGGCGCGACGGTCCGGCCGTCCGACCAGGCCGCGCTCTTCGACGCCTGGGCCACGATGCTCGACGCGGCCGGCGTCGGCCGGCCCGCCGTGTGGCTCATCGAGGATCTCCACTGGGCCGATCCCGACCTGCTCAGCTTCCTCGAGCTGGCCGGCCGGCAGCCAAGCCGCGCGGGCCGGCTGATCCTGGCCACCGGCCGGCCGGCGATCCTGGAGCGCGTCGCCCGGCCGGGGGATCGGGCCGGCCTCGGCTGGCCGGTCCTCGAACTGGGGACCCTGGCGCCGCACGCCGCGGACGAGCTGGTGACGGCGCTGATCGGCGGGGCCTTGCCCCAGCCACTCGGGAGCCGGGTGGTGGCCGCGTCGGACGGCAACCCGCTGTTCATCGAGGAGCTGCTCCGAACCTGGGCCAGCGTGGGCCTCCTGGTCCAGCCGGCCGCTGGCCAGAGCTGGCGGTTGGCGGCCGAGGCCCACGAGATCAGCCTGCCGGCCACCGTCCAGGCGATCTACGCCGCCCAGCTCGACGACCTGCCGTCGGGCGCCCGGAGCGCGGCACGCCGGGCGGCCGTCGCCGGCCGGCGGTTCCCGGTCGCCGCCCTGGCCGCGCTCGACGTCCCTTCGGTCGAGGCCTCGCTGGCGACCCTCGAGCGGCGGGCGCTGATCGGAGGCCTGGACGTCGACCCGATCACCGGACCGGGCTACGCCTATCGCCACGCCCTGCTCCGCGACGCCGGCTACGCCAGCCTGTCGCGAGCCGAGCGCGCCCGGCTCCACGTCCGCCTGGCTCGCTGGCTCGAACGAACCGCCGGCGAGCGTCGGCTCGAGCTGGCCGAGCAGATCGGCGACCACTTCGCCGCCGCCCTCGAAAGCACGCCGGCCCTGGCCACCGAGGTTAGCGAGGGCCTGGACCGGCCGACGGCGGCGGCCCTCGCGGCGGACTGGCTCGAGCAAGCTGGCGACCTCGCCGCGGCGCGCTTCGCGAGCGAGGCCGCCCGAGTCCTCTACCTTCGCTCGCTGGACCTCTCGACCGGGGCTGCCGACGGCGTGCTCGCCCGGCGGCTGAGGCGAGCTGCCGAGGCCACCGCCCGGGCCGCCGACCTTGACTCAGCCGCCGAGCTGTTCGAGCGCTCGGCCGCTCGATATCAGGCCGCCCTGGCGCATCCCAGCAGCCCCGATCCGGCACGAGCCGACGCCCGGCGCGGGTATGCGGCCGCGACCGCCGCCCGGTCCGGGCTGCGCTTTGAGGAGATGCACTTCGCCCAGGCGCGGGAGATCGCCGAAGCGGCCCTGGCGGTGACCGGCGAAGGCGACCCCCACGCGGCGGTGCCTCTCCAGCTGGCCCGGCTCAACGCCCTGGAGGGCCTGACCAACGACTACGGTGCACTTCACGCTGAGGCCCAGGTCGTGGCCCGGGTGGCGCTCGAGACGGCCGACCCCGAGCTGATCTTCGAAGCCCGCCGCGGCGTCCTCCGCCTGGGCCATTCGGCTGGCCGGGTCGGGCCCGATGAGTGGCTGGAATTCGGGGCCGAGGCCGGCCGGCTGGAGCGCTGGCCGATCGCGGCCAGTGCCCTGGCCAATGCCGCGAGCCTGATGACGGAGCCGGGCGACCGGGACCGGGTCCGGGCGCTCCTCGACGAGGCCCAGGCGATCGCCGAGGCGCGCGCCCTGACCGAGCAGCAGGGCTGGATCCACCAGGCGCGCTGCGAGCTGGAGCTCGAGGCCGGCGATTGGCCGCTCGCCCGGCTCGAGGGGATCAAGGCGCTGGACCTGGCCGACGCGAGGAGCTACGACAGGATCGCCGTCCGGACCTGGTTCGCCCTGAGCCCGATCGCCGCGGCGACGGGCGACCTGGCGCTGCTGGGCCGGGCGACCGATTGGTTCACCCGCCGGAGCGGCAGCTTCCCGACCTCGCCGTACGGGACCGTCATGCGCGCAGCGGTCGACCTGCGCCTGGCCGAAGCCGGGCTGGCCGAGCCGCCCGAGCTGCCCCCCGATCCCCTCCTCGACGCGATCGGCCTGGGCGAAAACGCGCCGAGCTGGCTGGCGTCGGTCGAGACGATCGTCGGCGCCTGGCTGGAGCGCGGCGAGATCGGAGCCGCCGAGACGTGCGTTGGCCGCTATCTGGCGGTCGACGTGGGGCCGGTCACGCCACTCCTGGCCGCGTCGCGAGCGCTCGCGGTGGCCATGGTCGCCAGCCACCGCGGGCCGCTCGCCGCTGCCCGGGCAACGGCCCGAACGGCCGTCGAGCTCGCGGGCACCGCCCAGGCACCCTGGTGGCTCGACCGCGCGACAGCGCTGCTGGTGGCTGCCGATGCTCGAAGACCCCGGCCGCTGGCTGATTGACAGCGTCGGTAGAGCCGTCACAGTCACGCCATGACGACCGACCCGCACGAGGCTGAGCCCGACCAGAACCTGGTCCTGCGCGGCCGCTCGTTCCTGGTCGTTGGCCTCGTCCTGCTCGGGATTGCCTGGCTGGCCCGGCCAATCCTCGGCCCGTTCATCGTGGCTGCCGTGATTGCCTATGCCTTCAGCCCGGTGGTCACCACCGTCCAGCACCGAACCGGCCTGCCCCGCGTCGCGGTCGTCGCGATCGGCTACCTGATCGCCCTGATCGGCTTCGTGTTGCTCGACGTCTTCGTGGCCGAACGCCTGATCCGGGAGCTCGAGCAGTTCAATGCGGGCGGCCCCGACGCCCTGGCCAACGCGATCCAGCAGCTGGTCGGGTCGGACACGATCGTGGTCGGCAGCCAGCACATCTCGGTCGCCCTGATCGCCCAGACCCTGCAGGCCGATGCCAGTGGCTATTTCGCCTCGCCGGGCAACGCCGTCGAGCTCGCCGGCCGGATCGGCGAGGTGGGCCTGCAGGTGATCCTGGTGATCATCGTCACGTTCTACTTCCTGGTCGACGGCGCGACATTGCGCGATCGGACGATCCGAGTCCTGCCCTTCCAGCACCGCACCCGGACGATCGCGGTCCTGGCCCGGATCCACGCGATCCTGGGCAAGTGGCTGCGCGGCCAGCTGGTCCTGATGGCCGGGGTCGCGTCGGTCGTGTACGTCGTGATCGGCCCGATCCTGCACCTGCCTTACGCCCTGGCGATCGCCGCCCTGACCGGCGTCCTCGAGATCATTCCGCTGGTCGGGCCGCTGATCGCCACCGCCATCGCCGGGACGGACGCCTTCGCTCACGGTGGGGCCGGGCTGGCGCTGGCCGTGGTCGTCTTCTACTTCGTCGTCCGCCAGGTCGAGGACCAGCTGGTCATGCCCCTCGTGGTCGGCCGGGCGGTCCACCTCCATCCGGTCGTCACGATCTTCGCGGTCCTGGTCGGGCTGAGCACCTACGGCGTGCTGGGCGGCCTGCTCGGTGTCCCGCTTGCGGCCGCCGTCAACGTCGTCTTCCGGGAGCTCGCCGAGCCCGAGGTCGGCCTGCCATGAGCGCCCTGTCCACCCGCCTGGTGACGGCCTTCCTGGTCCTCGGCAGCGTGCTCTTCGGGCTGCTCATCGTCGATCGGGTGGTCACCATCGCCGGCGGCTTCAGCTCGATCCTGCTGGTCATCTTCCTGGCCTGGCTGCTGTCCTTCCTCGTCGCCCAGGCGGCGGATGCGATCCGGCGCCGGCTGGGCGTCCATCGCGGCGTGGCGATCGCCCTGGTCTACGTTGGCGTGGTCCTCTTCGTGGTGGTCCTGATCCTGGATATCGTCCAGGTCGGCGCCCGCGACGCGACCGACATCCTGGGCCGGGGCGCCGAGGTGACAACCCGGATCCACGGCCTGCTGACCGGGGCCCAGAAGACGCTCGGCCTGAGCACCAGCACGATCGACCTGGCAGCAACCTTCGACCAGGGCCAGCAAGAGCTGTTTGCGACGATCAGCGCCTCGCTCAACAGCGAGGTCCAGTCGATCGCCGGCACGACCCTGACGGTCATCGGCAACCTGTTCCTGATCGTCGTCCTGTCGGTCTACGCGGTGGTCGATGTCGACGCGATCCTGGCCGCCCTGAGCCGGGTGGTGCCGAACCGCTACGCCGACGAGCTGGCCCTCGTCGAGCACACCGTCGGGCGGGCCTTCGGCGGCTTCCTGCGGGCGCAGGTGATCCTGGTCACGATCCAGGTGATCCTGACGATCGTGGTCGGGCTGGTCTTCGGGCTGCCCTACCTCTTCCTGACGACGCTGGTCGTGGCCCTGGCCATGTTCATCCCGTTCTTCGGGCCACCCCTGGCGCTGATCCCGCCGCTGCTCGTCTCGATCGCCTTCCGGCCCGAGGTCGCGATCCCGGTGGTCCTGATCCTGTTCGTCGTCCAGACCGTGCTGGTCAACGTGATCCAGCCCCGGCTGATGCGCGAGAGCGCCGGCCTGCACCCGATCCTGGTCCTGCTCGCCCTGCTCGTCGGGGCCCAGATCGCGGGACTGTGGGGCGCCCTGTTCGGGATCCCGTTCGTGGCCGTCCTCAACCTGCTCGTGCGCTACCTCGTCAATCGACGGGCGGTCGAAGAGGTCGAAGGGATCAGCCTGGAGGACACCCTGGCCGAGGTCCGGGCGGTCGACCCGGAGATCCCGCTCGACGAGGCGGTGGCCATCGCCGCCGACCAGGCCGAGGCCATGAACCGGACGCCGGAGAAGGGCGCCCCGTAGTCAGGCCAGCTGGGGTGGCAGCGAGACCCGCTTGAGCCAGAAGTCGTTGACGCTCACGACCAGGTCCTCGAAGGCGTCGAGCTCGATCGGCTTGCGCAGGTAGGCATTGGCCTGGAGGCGGTAGCTGATCAGGACGTCGGCCGGGATGTCCGAGGTCGTGACGATGACCGTGGGGATCGTCTTGAGGTCCTCGTTGGCCTTGATCCGGCCGAGCACCTCGCGGCCGTCCATCCGGGGCAGGTTGAGGTCGAGCAGGACCAGGGCCGGGCGCGGCGCGGACTCGTGGCCATCGGTTCGGTTCAGAAAGGCCATCGCTTCGACACCGTCCGTGGCGACGTGCAGGCGGACGAGGCGATTGACGTCGCGAAACGCCTCGCGGGTCAGGCGCACATCGCCGGGATTGTCCTCCACGAGGAGGACATCCATGAGGCTATCGGCTTCGGTCGGGCTGCTTGATTCGGCGGTCACCAAATCCCCTGGCAAACGGGTTCGTCCGCGGAGATTGCCCGACCGATGCGGCCGGCGGTAACTACCTGATCGTTCCCACCGTCAGGGCATCTGCCGAAATGCCTGGGGCGGCCGGCTCGACTACCCTTCAGGCGATGAACATCCCGAAGCCAAGCGAAGCGGACAAGGCTCGCTTCCGGGCGCTCGTGCCCGACGACCCGCGGGTCGAGATCAAGCCGATGTTCGGGAACCTGGGCGCGTTCGTGAACGGCAACATGTTCATGGGCCTGTACGGCGCGGAGATCGGCCTCAAGCTGGCCCGGCCCGACCTGGACCGGCTGGGGCAGCTCGATGGCAGTCACCCGTTCGGGCCCGCCGAGCGGCCGATGGGTGGCTATGCCGGCCTGCCGGCCAGCCTGATCGGGACGCCCGAGGGCGAGGCCTGGGTCGGCCGGGCCCTCGACTTCGTCGCCGGCCTGACTCCGAAGAAGGGCTCGCGATGACGACCTTCATCCTCGAGACGACCGCGCTCCTGGAGCGGACCCCGGTGCTGCTCCGGGCCTTGCTCGTCGGCCTGCCCGAATCATGGACGGGGACGCCCGATGTCGAGGGCGGCTGGCGCCCCCGCGACGTCGTCGGCCACCTGATCACCGGTGAGCAGACCGACTGGCTGACCCGCACCCGGCGGATCCTCGAAGAGGGGACGTCCGTGACGTTCGAGCGCTTCGAGCGCTTCGCGATGCTCGAGCGCGACAGGGCGGCCTCACTCGACGACCTGGTCGGGCAGTTCGCCACCCTCCGTGCGGCAAATCTGGTCTCGTTCCGGACGCTGGCCACGGAGGCCGATCTTGACCAGCGCGGCCTGCACCCCTCGCTGGGCGAGGTCACCCTCCGGGAGCTGCTGGCAACGTGGGCCGTCCACGACCTCGACCACGTCGGGCAGGTCTTCGCCGGGCTGGCCGGCTCGCACGACGCCGAGGTTGGCCCCTGGAAGGCCTACCTGGGGATCCTGCTCCGGCGCGCTGACCCATCGGCCGTCGGCGGCTAGCAGGGTCCCAGGCCCAGGTCGTGGACGTTCGGCGGCTCAGGCCCGAGGAGTGGGCGGCGTTCCGCGAGATCCGCCTGCGGGCATTGGCCGACGCCCCGAACGCCTTCGGAGCGACGCATGCCGACGAGGCGGCGCTGACCGACCAGGAGTGGCAGGAACGAAGCGATCGGCCCGATCGGGCGATCTTCGTGGCGGATGGACCTGACGGCCTGGTTGGGCTCGCGCTCGGTGGGTCGGCACCCGGTCGGGACGACGCCGCGGCGGTGTACTCGATGTGGGTCGCTCCCGAGGCCCGCCGGCGCGGACTGGGGACGGCCTTGATCGACGCCGTGAAGGGATGGGCCGTCGGGGCGGGGTATCCTGCGCTCGGGCTGGGCGTGACGACATCCAACGCCCCGGCGATCGCCCTCTACGAGCACCTCGGCTTCACGGCCAACGGTGACCAGTACCCGCTCCGCGAGGGTACCGGCCTGACGATCCAGATCATGGTCCTGCCGTTCGGTCCTGGGGATCGCCCGGCGTCCCGATCCGACAAGAGGAGCACGTGATGCCACGCAAGGTCGTCGCCAGCACGTACATCACCCTCGATGGCTACATCGACGAGCCGGGCCGCTGGTCATTCCCGTTCTGGTCCGAGGAGGCAGCGCAGTTCAAGGCGCGGGAGCTGTCCGCCAGCGACGCCCTCCTCCTCGGCCGGATCACCTATGAGGGCTTTGCCGCGGCCTGGCCGACGATGGAGGGCACCGGCGACTTTGGCGAGAAGATGAACGCGATGCCCAAGCACGTCGCCTCGCGAACCCTGACCCGCGCTGACTGGAACGCGACGATCATCGAGGGCGACGTCGCCGACGCAGTTCGCAGGCTCAAGGCGGAAGACGGCGGCGACCTGCTGATCGGCGGCAGCGGCCAGCTGGTCGACTTCCTGACCTGGCACGACCTGATCGACGAGTACCGGTTGATGGTTTACCCGATCGTGCTTGGAACCGGCACGAAACGCCTGTTCACGACCGTCCAGAACCGGTCGTTCAGCCTCGTCGATACCCTCAGCCTGCCCAAGGGCGTGGTTGTCCTCACCTACCAGCTTCAGGGGGCCGTATGACGCCGAAGGCACGCAATCCAACCAATCCAACGGCCGCCCAAGGCCACATCCTCACGACCCTGCCGGTGGCCATGACCGGCCGGGCAAGCCCCGCGAAGGCCGCGCTCGGCGATCAAGCCGGTCCTGGCCTACATCAGCAGCTTGCCGCAGCCGCAGCGCTCCATCGCCGAACGCGTCGATGCCCTGGCCGCCAGGACGCTGCCGGCCCTGCAGCGCAGCGTGAAGTGGGGCATGGCCTGGTATGGCGTCGGCGACGGCTGGTGCTTCTCGTGCGGCGGCTTCGCCGGCCACGTCAAGCTCACGTTCGGGCGCGGCACGAGCCTCACGCCCGTGCCGCCGGTTGCGCCGATTGGGATGGGCAAGGACTCGCGTGGCGTGGACCTCGAATCACTCGAGGACATCGACGAGGGCCAGATTGCGTCGTGGATGGAACAGGCCGCGGCGATCCCCGGTTTCGGCGGGAAGAAGCGATGAGTGTGCGGGTTGACCTGAACATCTCCCTGGACGGCTTCGCGACGACGACCGACCAGACGCCCGAGAACCCGTTCGGGGACGACTGGGGGCGCCTCGTCGAGGCCTACGTCGCGACCCGCACGTTCCGGGCCCGGGTGTTGCACGAGACGTCCGGCGAGGGGACGACCGGCGTCGACGACGAGTACGCACAGGCGTACTTCGCCGAGATCGGCGCGGAGATCATGGGTGCCGGCATGTTCGGGCTCCACGCCAATCGCGATGATCCCGACTGGCGCGGCTGGTGGGGCGCTGAGCCTCCGTTCCATGTCCCGGTGTTCGTGCTCACCCACGCGGCGCGTCCGGTCCTCGAGATGGCGGGCGGCACCACCTTCCATTTCCTCAGCGCCACTCCCCGCGAGGCGCTCGACCTCGCGGCGCAAGCCGCGGAGGGCAAGGACGTGCGGATCGGGGGTGGCGCAACCGTGGCGCGCGAGTTCCTCAAGGCCGGACTCGTCGACCGGCTCCACGTTGCCATCGCCCCGATCCTGCTCGGCCGCGGCCTCCGGCTGTGGGACGACCTGCGCGGGCTCGAGGAGGGCTATCGGGTGACGTCCGAAGTCGCCCCGAGCGGGACGACGCACCTGACCTTCTCACGCTGAGACGGCGCGATGCGGAAACTGATCTACGGCATGCCCCGGGCTTCTGGTCAGGACGGGGTGGGGCTCGCCGTGGACGACGCGTTACCGCTGCCCGACTTGAGCGTCACGATCGGTCCATCGATCATGTAGCTGACCTGCGTCTTGTAGAACGTGAACCGCCCAGGGGCGCACGCGTAGATGGCTGAAAATGGCGTGTCCGGCCTCGCCGGCCCCAGTTCCGTGCCGGTCGAATTGAGGCTCAGCGTCTTCCTGGTGTCATCGGCACTCGGTTTGAAGTCGAACATGCGAGTTGTGCCGTTGGTGGAAGTCGTGATCGTCCCCCGGCCCGTGCCTGAGACCGTGGCGGAGAAGGTTCCGCCGGCCGAGTCGTTGAAGACGACCTTTTGGGCTGCCTGTGTGTCGATGGTGAGTTCGCCGTTCGCGTCGATCGAGAAGACCTCGCCGGCGCCGCCGGCGTACGTGATTTGCTCGTCATTGGCCGGCGAGCTCTGGTTCTGGGCGACCGTCGTCCACGTCCCCACGAGGCAGGCGTCGACTGTGGCGGCCAATGTCGCGCTGGGCGACGAGGTCGCGCTGGGCGACGAGGTGGCACTGGGCGACGAGGTGGAGGATCCACTGCACGCGGCCAGTGCAACGCTCGCCGACGCCACCAGCGCGATCACGAACCTCGCTGGCCGGGCGTCAATCAGATACTCCATCGCCAACACCCTCCTTCCCGGGTGCCCGCCTGGTGCCAGACGCGCCCCGCTAGAAATTCGCTCACCTCAGTACCGCAAGTTCCCAGCCGCGGGAGGACCGCGATCCGGGCAGGACTTGGGGAGGCAGCGTGCCATCCCACTTCCTACGGTGACTGAATTGGAGCGACTGGGAAGATCAACGAATTGAGCATCGACTGGACGCTGGCGAAATCCGGGGGGTCGAGGGTGGAACTGAATGCGGTGTCGCGGATCGTGAACGCATAGCCGACGCCGTCGTGGACCGTGATGGCCTGATCGATCCGGGCACCGCAGTTCAAGCCCAGCAGGACGCCCGCTTCACCGCCGATCGTCGTCGGCTGGTTGAGCTGCAGCGCGTTCGATGCGCAGGTATCCGAGTGGTCTCGAGCGTTCGCCGCGATCCGGTCCTGCACGAACGCCGCAAGATTGCCCGCGAAAGGCCCCGCATACCCGAGCACGATCAAGTGCGGCCCAGCAAGCTGGTCGACATTCGGTCCCAGGCTCGGTTGGCTCTCGCCGTCCCAGCGGACGGTCCCCGGGGTTGCGGTCCAGCCGGTCGGGACCACGATCGAGTAGTGGTAGAGCGGCGATCGGAAGACGTTCGGCGTCGGTCCGGGCGACGCCGTCGGGCCACCGCCCGGTCCCAGGACGAGGACGTTGAGGATCTCCAGGCTGACGACCAGAAGGATCGTGGCCGCGACCGGAAGGGCCCGAGCGAGCATGCGGGCATCGGGCTCTTGCCACGGCCCGAGCACGAGCCGCTGGCGGGTCCGGTGGATGTCGCTCCGGACGGCATCGAACGCGCGATCGGGGAGATCGGGGGCGGGCTGCGCGAAGTAGGTCGCGATGAGGCGGTCCGGATCGCGATGCGCGCTCATGCCCGTCGTTCCTCGGCAAAGCTCGGCCGATCGTCCGCCTCGAGGCTGGCGCGGAGCGCAGCGGTCGCGTGGTGAAGGCGCGATTTGGCCGTCCCCAGCGGAACGCCCATTCGAGCGGCCACCTCGGGCAGGGGCAGGCCGACGTAGTGGTGGAAGACGAGGACCGCACGCTGCTCGAGCGTCAGCCGTCGGAATGCTCGGTCGAGTTGGTCACGGTCATCAACGGTCAGGACGCCGTCCTCGGCGATGGCCTGCCCGGGCGGCAGGAGGTGGATGTTGGCTGACCAACGCCTGCGACGCCGGGCCTCCGCGTAGCACTCATTGGTCAGGATTCGATGCAGCCACGGCTCGAACCGATCGGCGTCGCGCAGGGTTCGAAGATCGCGCCAGGCACGCACGAGCGTGGCCTGGACGGCGTCCTCGGCCAGGTCGGCGTCCCGAAGGATCCACGAGGCGATTGCCATGCAGCGGTCGCCCACCAGACGGGCGAGGGCGTCGAACGCCTCCTCATCGCCGCGCTTCGCCTGCTCCACGAGTTCTCGCTCCAAGGGACGCCTCATCCTGGCTTGCCACAACAGGACAGCAGAACGATGCTCTCGCTGGGGTCAAAGGTTCAATCTCGCCAGTGGGCGACCGATAGGTTGGGCATGAACGCGGCGAGCGGAGGAAGCATGAACCCGCAGGTCGTGGTCGACCGCGACCTATGACCATGGGCGCCCGACAGAGGTTGGGGGCGCGTTAGCACCCTACGAGATCCCGATCGAGGGTCGGGATGAGTGCTCGCCGCTGTCGGCAGCGGGCGACCGCCCTCCGCTGTCCTCGACCGCGAGCAGACTCGCCGGAGGCCTACCAGAAGCCATGTAGCTTCGCGCCGACCGACCCGGTGTACGTGCGGGCCGCATCGCGGCAATCCTCGGGGTTCTTGACCAGCCAGACCCACAGCTAGCTCGCATGGACGTGAACCTGCACTGTCAGCGGTATCCTGCGTTCGTGCAGTTCTTCGGCTTGGGGACGCCAGCCCGAACGGTCGTCAAGTCCTACGGCCGCGACAGCCTGGTGCTCTGGATCAACCCCCTCCTATCAGCAATGCAGACCTCGCTGGGCCTGCGGGTGGGGCTTCGCTCCCAGGCCGAGGTGCTCGACCGGATGCAGAAGGATGTCCTTGCGATGGCTTATCGCGGCTACCGGGTCGCCGCATCTGATGAGTACGACCTGCCGGTCATCCTCGCGCCCGGCCGCCGGGCGAGCTACTACCGAGTCACGTACGAGCTGATCAAGCCGCCTTCCATGTGACGGCCGATGTCCGAAGGATCCGGGCGTAGCCCGTCAGGATGAGTACCACGATCGCGACGAGAACCCGCACCACGCCGTCAGAACATCGGCACCGGCGCCCGGCGCGCCCGTGTTGGCCGGCCTCAGTGCGTCAGACCCTGTCGCCGACCCGTCCGATCAGGAGGTCCGAGAGATCAACTGCGCGGGTGCCCAGGTAGGCCGGGCCTCGGCCAGCCGAAGACTCGGCTGCCTGCCAGGCACCGATTGCTCGGCCGCCGGCCCCCATCGCCTCGGCCGTCTCCCAGAAGGTCAGCGAGACGCGCTCGCCATCGACCTCAGGGCTGCCCCCTCCGGGTTGGAGGAGATAGGCCTGGCACAGGCCGGCGACTCCCTCAAGCATCCGCGCGAACTGGGTCCGGCCCCAGGCGTCGGCGGCCTCGCCTGCCATTCCCGGCGCACGTCGCAGATGGCCGATCCGACCCGCGGCGGGAACCGGGTCTCGCTCGAGCGACGAGACGACATCGTAGAAGTCCACCACGTCGGGGGTGGGAAGCATCTCAGGTGTCTGATCAGGCAGAAGCGGTCGGCTGTTCATGAACGCCCCCGCGGCCTCGCCCTTTGCGTAGTCCTCCCAGACACTGATTGAGTAGGCCTCAAGATCGCCGGTGCGGCCGTAGTAGATGGCATGGGCGCCGGGCTGGCTCGCCAATACCGGCCAGACTCGCAGCGAGCCGTTCAGCTCCGCGACAGCGCGATGGTCCTCGTCGGGAAAGCGGAAGTGCGCGATTCGTACGATCACTGGGACACTCCTTTCAGTATCAGCTCGGGGCTGCGCCGCAGATGGTAAAGCGCCTTGTCGACTCTAGTCAAGAACCTTGTCTATAATGCGTGACATGGCTCGCCTTCAGCACACGCTCATCGGCACGTTGCTCGCGGTCCCGAGGGCCGAACTTGACCGTCGCGTCCAGGCGGGCTTCGCGAGCGCGGGCTTGACGGAGATCCGGCCTGCGCACGCGAGCCTCTTCGCCTGGCTCCCGGAGGGGGGCTGCCGGATCACCGAGCTCGCGGAACGCCTCGGGACCACGAAGCAGGCGGTGGGCTACCTCGTCGCCTATCTCGAGGAGCACGGCTACCTCGAGCGAACCCAGGATCCGCGTGATGGACGGGCCCAGATCGTGCGCCGCACGGACAGGGGGTGGCTAGTCAATCAGACGGCACGGCGGGTGGTTGAGCAGGTTCAGGCCGATTGGGCCGAGCGCATCGGTGCCGACAAGATGGAGGAGCTCATAGGCCTCCTCCGCGAGCTCGTCGATGCTCTCGGGTTCACGTACTCGACGCGGATCGGGGGCGTGCCTGCCACCGCTCGCGACGGGAACGATCCCCTCGGGAGCGACCCGGCCACGACATAGCTACCGGGCACGCGGGAAGAGCGAGACGCGCCGCCCGGCACGATGGCGGGCGACGCTACCGGACTCGGACGAGCTGTGGGCGCAGGTGGACGAGGTCCGGCGCTCCAGAAGAGCCGGTGCACGCCATCTTCGGTACCGACCGTTACTCCGAGTTGCGAGCAGCCGCCAGGGCAGTCCAGGCGAGCGCCCAGAACATGAAGCCGAACAGCGCGAACCTGCCGAGCGCGAGTATGGAGAGGTCGGCCGACAGGGTGGCGAGCGCCCCAAGCCCGAACAGGAGAGCGGCCAGCACCCCGAGAGCCATCGCCACCCGTCCTAGCCGAGTCCGATCCATTGAACGTGCCTCCTCAGGGTTTCTGGGTAGTGGGCCACCAGCCGGCGCCCAGAGGGAGCCGCGGGCGACCCGGGGCCGTTACCGTACCTGGCGTAGTCGACCTCGGAGCCGCGGACCAGGCTCGTCGTGATCATGCTCCTGGGCCTGTCCCATCGTTTCGGAAGGATCGTTTCCAGGCCGCGATCGACTCGCGCGGATCCGCAACAGGTGCCGCGGGTTCGGTCACGTTCCCGCGCGGATGATGACGGGCGACCGTGAGGCCGCCTGGGATGCCGTCTACGAGGCCCGACCGTGTGTATGTACCGCGGGCGCGCCGAGGGATGGCTCGTCGTCCCGAGTCCGGAGTCCGGCTGAAACGTGGCAGTGCCGCCGACGATGCGCCCCGTGCGGCGGCAGCGACCGCTCCCTACACTCGCTGGCAGGAAGCGACGCGAGAGCTTCGGGTTCGATGAACCCGTCCGTCGACGCCACCTCGTCACCCTCGCGTCAGCAGGTATGCCACGGCCGCCAGCGCTAGCGCGGCAAATCCTGCGATCGCCACCCGATTCCGTCGGGCAATGCGTCCGTAGACGATAAGGATCGCTGCGACGACCACCAGCAAGAAGGCGAAGTTCGGCACTTCAGTCCATCTCCCATTCGTTGACGGTTCCGGTCAGGGCGCCGAGGCGTGCCGTCGCAGGACGCCGCGCGAGCGGCGCCGCAACGAAGTCGTCTCGATCACTTCCTTGTCGAGAGGATGAAGAGGGCGCCCGCAATCACGACGACCGCGATTCCCGCGACAAAGACCCAGGTGCCCCACCACATGTCGTTGTTGATCCGGCCGACCAGGATGAGGACGGCGGAGATGACCGCCATCAGCGTCAAGAATGGATGGGCCTTTACACGAGGCGGCATCGGCTTCCTCCTCCGACCACTGCGGCCCGACAGGGCCGGAACTTGCCGTACCTACCCACGAGCGTTATCCACGGAACGCAGCCATGAAGCGCACCCGTGTGCCGAGGTGGAGGGCGGCGTTGCTGTAGATGCGGCCGGCGAGCCAGGTCAGGCCGACGATGGATGCCACGAGCAGCGCGACCGCCAGGCCGACCTGCCAGAGTGGCACGTCGCTGCTGGCCATCCGCACCGCCATGACGATGGGGGCGAACGGCGGCAGCATCGAGCACACGATGCCCAGAGGGCCACTCGGATTCGCCAGCGTGACATACATGATCAGGTACCCCGCGATCTGGAGGATCGAGATCGGCGCGACGGCGCTCTGGACCTCCTCCTGGCGCGAGACGAGAGACGCGACCGCGGCGTAGGCCGTGGCGTAGAAGAGGAAGCCGAGCAGGAACCAGGCGATGTCGCCCAGGATCGAAGCCGCGCCGAGGGCCGGGATCGCCGCGACATTGGTCACCTGGACCGCGACGAGTGCCGCCGCGCCGACGATCGTGAGCTGCAGGAGGCCGACGAGGCCGATCCCGATGACCTTGCCTGCGAGCAGGCGGCTCGGCTGGATCGTGGCGAGCAGGATCTCCATGATCCGCGTCGCCTTCTCCTCGACCACGCCCTGGGCCACCATACTGCCGTACTGGCCGAGCGCGATCCAGAGCAGGATGCCGAGGGCCAGGCTGGCGAAC
Organism: uncultured Chloroflexia bacterium; assembly: GCA_963735455.1. Lineage (GTDB taxonomy): Bacteria > Chloroflexota > Limnocylindria > Limnocylindrales > CSP1-4 > Palsa-1033. The sequence goes on along the minus strand of CAVTKZ010000003.1, from coordinate 205,663 downwards.
ACGTCCTCGGTGTTCTTGGGGCTGGGGGGCTGCAGAAGCTGGACCGGGACCAGGGCCATGGCCGAGGTGATGGCCCCGGGCGACAGGCCGGCTTCCGATAGGCGTGCCGCCTCCGCGGCCAGGGAGAGGGCGGACTCGACGTTCGCTGGCATCGCCTCCTTCGCCACCGCCGTCGGCGCGGTCGCCGACCCAGTGACGAGCACGTCGAGCGTGCCCGCCGTCACCTGGGCCGTCCCGGCGGTGACGTCCGCAATGTCGCTGACGGTCACGTTCGCATCCAGGGCCGCGGCAGTTGCCGTGAACGAACGCTCGAGCGCCTGCGATCCGCCGCTGAAGCCCACCCGCACCGGGTTGGTCTTGCCGGCGAGCAGCGACGCGGCCACGATCCCGACCACGACGAGGACGGTCATCACGATGGTGCCGCCCACGAAGACCCGTGAGCGCAGGCGCATCCGCACCTCGCGGCGGGCGACGAGGATGGTGGTCGGCAGGTGCCTTGTTGTGCCAAGACCACGAGATCGCGCGTTCATGCCGCCGCCCCCTCCAGGGCTGTCCGGAAGATCTCGCCGAGGGTGGGCTCGACGCGCTCGAACTCACGCACCGGTCCCGTCGCCAGCGCCGCCTGGAGCAGCACCTGGTCGTCGACGCCCGGATCCAGCTCGAACAACCGCCTCGAGCCGTCGGTCTGCATGAGCCGGACGCCCGGCACGCCGGCTGTCCAGCCGTCGGGGGCCCCGGGGACATCGATCCAGCGGCGCTCCTGGCCTCCGGCACGGAGCTCGTCAACCGTCCCGCAGGCGACCATCCGACCGTGGTCGACGATCCCCACGCGGTCGCACAGGCGCTCGACGAGCTCGAGCTCGTGGCTCGAGAAGATGACCGGGACACCCGCGTCGGCCCGTTCGCGGAGCACACCCGCCATCACGTCGACGGCGACCGGATCGAGGCCCGCAAAGGGCTCGTCGAGGACGAGGACGTCCGGCCCGAAGACGAGCGCCGCAGCCAGCTGGACGCGTTGCTGGTTGCCCAGGCTCAGCGCCTGGAGGTCCGCGTCGCGTCGCTCGGCGAGACCGAACCGCTCGAGCCAGTGCAGGGCGGCCCCCCGGGCTTCCGCGCCCGTCATGCCGTGCAGCTCGCCGAGGTAGGCGAGCTGCTCGGCCACGTGCATCTTCGGGTAGAGACCACGCTCCTCGGGCATGTAGCCGATGCGGCGTCGGGCCTCGAACGTGAGGGGCACGCCCCGCCAGCGCACCACGCCGGCATCGGGCGCGAGCACGCCCAGCGCGATTCGCATGGTCGTGGTCTTGCCCGCCCCATTGCGCCCCACGAAGCCGAACACCTCGCCGGCGCGAACGTCGAAGGTGAGGTCCTCGAGGGCGACGAGGTCGCCGTAGCGCTTCGAGATGCCGTCGACCTCAAGGACTCGAGGGTCGCCATTCACCGTCTCACCTTTGTTGAAGTGGCAGGCTCGCGGGCTGCCGCCGACCGCGAGGGTGGCTCACTTGGCGTTCGCTGGGGGAAGGACCGGTCGGGGTCCTCGTCTGTATCTGCTCGATCCTGGCGCGTCCTGGTCGGCAGTCGATGGGCGTCGCGCAGAGCGCTGCGGAGCAGGTACTCGATCTGGCCGTTCAGGCTCCGCAGATCGTCAGCTGCCCACGCCTTCAGGGCGTTCATCGTTGCCGGCTCGAGCCGCAGGACGAATGGCTTCCGCTCGCTCGCGCTGGCCATCGCTAGTACAGCGTCCCGGCGTTGACGACGGGCTGGCTCTCACGCTCGCTGCACAGCACGACCAGCAGGTTGCTGACCATGGCCGCCTTGCGCTCCTCGTCGAGCTCAACGATCTTCTGGCTCGACAGCTGCTCTAGCGCCATCTGGACCATGCTCACCGCCCCGCCGACGATGCGCGTCCGGGCGTCGATGATCGCCCCAGCCTGCTGGCGCCGGAGCATCGCCCCGGCGATCTCGGGCGCGTAGGCGAGGTGGCTGATCCGGGTGTCGAGGACCTCGATCCCGGCCTTATCCAGGCGGCTCTGGACCTCGCGCTTCAGCTCCTCGCCGACCTCGTGGGGGTTGCCCCGGAGGGACTGTTCCTCGCCATGACCGTCATAGGGGTAGGCGGTCGCGAGCGTGCGGATCGCGGCCTCTGTCTGGACACGCAGGAACTGCTCATAGTCGTCGACCTCGAACAGCGCCTCCACGGTGTCGACAACTCGCCAGACGACGACAGCGGCGACCTCGATCGGGTTGCCGTCGTGGTCGTTGACCTTGAGCCGCTGGCTCTCGAAGTTGCGGACCTTCAGGGAGATGCGTGAGCGCCGCGTGAGAGGGTTGATCCACCACAGGCCCTGCTCCTTGAGGCTCCCCGCGTAGCGTCCGAGCAGCACGAGTACCCGGGCTTCGTTCGGGTTCACCACCGTGAGACCAGCGGAGCCGAGCACCACTGCCAAGGCGAACAACACGATCCCGACGCGGAACGCGCCCGCTCCGATCGGTGCCGGCGGCCCCCCATTTGCCAGGTCATACGCGATCGCCGCGATCAGCACCACGACCCCAACGACCACGCCGAACAAGACTGGGTAGCCCGGCACCGCCCGACCTTGTCGTTCCTGAATCATACGCGTCCTCCTAATCTTGAAATGATATCACTAAGATGTTACATAGCTCGACACTGAGTCCACCGTGCGCGAACGCGCCGATCGCCGACGTCGGCAGGCACACGGGCGGCGAGGAGACGGTCTAGCACCCCGGGTGTAGCACCCGAGGCGAATAGACCTCACCGCCCTCGCCAATCACGCTCATCACGATGTCGACGGGCGTGCATTCGAGCGTCACCAGCGTCAGACACGGCACCGCGCGTGAGGAGATCGCGTAGACCTGCTGGGCGGCCTCCTCGAATGCGTGTGCTGGCGGCAACTGAGGAACGACGGCACCTTTGCCGACGGCCGCCACCGCAAGCTCCACGCGCCGCCGTGCGAGGCCTGGGGCCGCAAGGCCCGCCTCGGCGACCAGACGGTCTCGGCGATGACACGTACCTGGCGCGCCTGAAGGCGCTCCGCGAGGCACGCGACGCGATCGCGGAGCGGGCGGCAACCGGAGTCCCAGGTGAGCGTGCGGTCGAATGGCGGCGCGCCATCAGCGAGTCATTACAGCTCGCAGACGTACCAAGGGAGAAGGCGGATCTGATGCACGCAATTTACGAGCGGATCACGGTGGCTGGACCCGAGATCGTCGGTGTTCGGCTTACCGCGGCGGCCTACGCGCACGGATTGGCGCTGGCGCTGCCCGAAAAGGTTGTAATGGCGCGCCCGACAGGATTCGAACCTGCGACCTTCGGCTCCGGAGGCCGACGCTCTATCCACTGAGCTACAGGCGCGCGAGATGCTCGGGTTCGTGCTCAGTTCGAGCGCAAAACCCGCGCTGCCGGGATCGCGGACCCCTGGGTCCTGCGCTCCATCAGCGTCGGCGCTCATGGTACCTGCCCGTGACAACGACTGATCAGAGGCAGGGGTCGGCGAGCGGCCCGTCCCGATCCTGTTACGTTGGCTGCGCATGCCAAGCCCACTGCTCGAGACCAAGTTCTACGCCCCGAGGCTGCGGCGCGGCCTGGTAGCACGCCCGCGGCTGAGCGAGCGGCTGAGCCATGGTGTCGAGTCGAAGCTGATCCTCATCTCGGCGCCGGCGGGGTTCGGCAAGACGACGCTCCTGGCCGAATGGCTCGCCGCCGCCTCTGCCGCTGGGCGCTCAATTGCCTGGCTGTCGCTTGACGAGGGTGACGCTCAGCCGAAGTCCTTCTGGACCTACCTGATCACCTCTCTGCAGATCGTGGCACCAGGCGTCGGCGTGGGTGCCCTATCTCTCCTGCAGGAGTCCCGGCCAGCCCCGATCGAAACGATCCTCGCGACCCTGCTCAATGACCTCAATGCGCTGCCGAACGAGATCGTGCTCGTCCTCGACGACTACCACGAGGTCGACACGCCCGACATCCAGGGCGGAATGGTGTTCATGTTGCAACACCTCCCGATGCGGATCCACCTGGTGATCACGACCCGGGCCGATCCGGCCTTGCCCCTAGGGCGTCTGCGAGGACGTGGCGAGCTCACCGAGATCCGGGCGGCGGACCTGCGCTTCACGCCAGACGAGGCGGCCGCGTACCTCAACGAGGTGATGGGGCTGGATCTCAATGCACGGGACGTCGCCGCGCTCGAGGCGCGGACCGAAGGCTGGATCGCTGCGCTCCAACTCGCGGCTCTCTCCATGCAGGGTCGCGACGACATCGCCGGCTTCATTGCCGGCTTCACCGGGGACGACAGGTACATCGTCGATTACCTCGTCGAGGAGGTCCTGCGCCGTCAAACCGCAGACGTTCGGAGCTTCCTGTTGCAGACCTCGATCCTCGACCGGCTCAGCGGGCCCTTGTGCGACGCCGTCCTGGACCAGGGCGGTGGAACGGCAACGCTGGAGCTGCTCGACCGAGGAAACCTGTTCCTGGTCTCGCTCGACGACCGCCGCCGGTGGTACCGCTACCACCGTCTCTTCGCAGACGTCCTGCGGGCTCATCTCGAGCAGGAGCAACCAGATCGGGTTCCTGAACTGCATCAGCGAGCGAGCGAGTGGTTCGAGAAGAACGGCGCGCCGTCCGAGGCCATCCGCCACGCGCTGGCCGCCGCGGATTTCGAGCGAGCGGCGACCCTCGTCGAACTGGCGATCCCCGCGATGCGCCAGACTCGACAGGAGGCCACCGCGCTCGCCTGGCTCAGGGCTCTACCGGATGACGTTGTTGCCGTCCGGCCCGTACTTAGCGTCCACTATGCCTCGGCGCTACTGCTTGACGGCAAGCTCGAGGGGGTGGAGGCGCGGCTCCGGGAAGCCGAACGATGGCTGGACGCGACGGGAGCTGGGAATCAAAGCGCGAATGCCGGGTCGGCGCCCCCGATCGTCGCGAACCAGGCCGAATTCGGAGGCCTGCCGACCGCAATCGCCATCTCTCGCGCCGCCCAGTCGCTGGCAGTCGGAGACGTCCCTGGCACGATCCACTTTGCCCGGCAGGCGCTTGCGGTCGTCGCGGAGGATGACTTCGTTTCACGCGGATCGGCCGAAGGAGTCCTCGGCCTCTGCGCCTGGAGGAACGGCGATCTCGAGGAAGGCCACCGTCGGTATGTCGCTTGCGCCGCGAACCTCGAGCGGGCCGGCTACATCTCGGATGTCGTCGGTTGCACGATCTCGTTGGCCGACATCCGGATCTCTCAAGGTCGCCTCGTGGACGCGATGGCCACATACGAGCAGGGACTGGAGCGAGCGACGCCGCCCGGCGGGCCGGTCGTGCGCGGAGCCGCGGACATGCATACGGGCATGGCCGAGATGTTCCTCGAGCGGAATGAGCTGGCTGCTGCCGCCAACCATCTGGGGATAAGTGCGGAGCTGGGCGGCCCGGCTGCTCTCGAACAGAACCCATACCGCTGGCGGGTCGCCATGGCCCGCGTCCGCCTGGCGGAGGGTGGTCTCGACGCGGCACTCGGCTTGCTTGACGAGGCCGACCATCAGTACGTCAGCCACTTCCTTCCAGAGGTACGGCCCGTCGCGGCGCTCAGAGCCCGAGTCTGGCTCCGGCAGGGCCGGTTGGCCGAAGCGCAGCGGTGGGCAAGCGACGCCGGTCTGTTGAGCGACGATGATCTCGTCTACCTGCACGAGTTTGAGCACATCACCCTCGCTCGTGTGCTGCTGGCTAGGTCAATCCAGGACCGTCCTTCGCTCGCGCAAACCGCACGACTCCTTGATCGCCTGCTGGAATCGGCGGAGAGTGGTTCGAGGATCGGGAGCGTCATCGAGGTCCTGGTGCTGCAGGCGTTGGAGCGCCAGATCCAAGGCGATGTGCCCGCTGCTCTTGCGGCGCTGGCACGGGCCCTTTCCCATGCCGAGCCGGAAGGCTACGTCCGGATATTTGTCGATGAGGGCCTGCCGATGGCGGCTCTGCTGCAGGCAGTGGCGAAGCGCGGCAACGCCCCGACCTACGTTCGCTCGCTTCTGTCGGCCTTCGGATCCGGATCGCCCCGAACACCGATCGATCAGGCCTTGATCGAGCCCCTCAGCGAACGTGAGCTTGACGTGCTCCGGCTGCTCGGGAGCGATCTCGATGGCCCGGGCATCGCTCGCGAGCTGGTCGTCTCGCTGCATACCGTGCGGTCGCACACGAAGAGCATTTACGCGAAGCTCGGCGTGACCAATCGTCGCGCCGCGGTCAGTCGTGCCGCCGAGCTCGACCTGCTGTCGCGAGCCCGCGTAGGCTGACGCCGCCCTCAGGGTGCCGCGCGACCCGATCGAAGAATCACCACCTCAAATCACCACATCTGGGGATGCCCACTCACCACATCCGCTCCTAGCTTCGTGATCACGCCGGCAACGACGCAACGCCGGCCGAAAGGAGCAGATGAGCGGACGAATGGACCCCGATCACTACGAAGCGGGACGGTACGAGATCTGCCTCAAGGGGCACCTCGAGGACCGCTGGGCCGCCTGGTTCGACGGCCTGAGCCTCAGCCGTGAGAGCGACGGGACGACGATCCTCCGGGGCCCGATCCCCGACCAGGCCGCCCTCCATGGCCTGCTCCACCGGGTCCGCGACACGGGCCTGTCCCTGGTCTCGGTCATCCGGCTGGAGCCGGACCAGGCCGAGCTACCCACGAACGAACCTCGCTAAACCCACTCGGGCCGCCTGGCCCCATCAACGAGAGGATTGCCTGCAATGACTTCTTCGCGAAAGACCGCGCTCACGGTGGGCGTGCTGTTCATCTTGACCTTCATCACCTCGATCGGCGCTGTCTTCGCCTACGGCCCGATCCTGAGCGACGCCAACTACATCACCGGCACTGGCCCCGACACCCGGGTGTTCCTGGGTGCGTTCCTCGAACTGGCTCTGATCGTCACCAACATCGGCTGTGCCCTCTTCCTGTTCCCGATCCTCAAGCGCCAGAACGAGGGATTGGCCCTCGGCTACGTCGCCGAGCGGATTGTCGAAGGGGTGTTCATCCTGATCGGCCTCCTCAGCCTGCTGGCGATCGTGACCCTGCGCCAGACGGCGGTCGGCGCTGACGCCGGCACCCTCGTGACGATCGGCAACATGCTCCGCGGAATCCACGGCTGGACGTTCCTTCTCGGCCCGAGCTTCTGCGATGGCATCGGGACTGGGGCGATCCTCGGCTACCTGATGTGGCGGTCCGGCCTGGTGGGCAAGCGCATGGCGCTCTTCGGGCTCATTGGCGGTCCGCTCCTCGTCGTAGTTGCCGTCGCCGTGCTGCTCGGCGTCATCCCGCAGGGCTCCGCGGTGCAGGGCATCCTGACCCTCCCCGAGATCATCTGGGAAGCGTTCCTGGGCCTGTACCTGACCTTCAAGGGGTTCAAGTCCTCGCCGATCCTTGGCTCCGAGGGCCGTACCCCGGCGATCGCAACGGCCTACGCCGCCGCCTGAACGGCGCGTGACCTGGAAGGGCCCCGGAGCTGGTCTCCGGGGCCCTTCGCGAACCCTGATGCCGGCCCCGGCCGGGAGCATCCGCAAGAGACAGAAAGGAAGCTCCGTCATGACCAACGCAGAAATCGCCAGGCCCGCCGACCATAAGCCCAGTTTCCAGACCCCTCCGCGGTTCGCCGTCCGCATCTTCTGGATCGCCCAGCGCGCGATCTACCGGCTCAGCAATGGGCACCTCGGCCTCTCAGGGCCCGAGGCTGGCAAGAAGTTCGGCATGCTTCGCCTCGAGACGGTCGGTCGTCGAACGGGCAAGCGCCGCGCAGCGATCGTCGGCTATTTCGAAGACGGTTTGAACCTTGTCACTCTGGCAATGAACGGCTGGGGCGAGGACGAGCCGGCCTGGTGGCTCAACCTCCAGGCCCACCCTGAAGCGACGGTCGATCTCGTCGATGGGCCGCGGGCGATCTTCGCTCGGGTCGCTTCGGGCGAGGAGCGGGAGCGACTCTGGGCGAAGGTCATCGAGTACCCCGGTTGGGGCGGCGATGTCGATGGCCTGGCGGCACGGCGTCCACGCCCAACGGCTGTCGTAGTCTTCCAGCCGCAGGATCCCGCCGTCGGGACCGAGGCACCAAGTGTGGATGCAGGGGACCAGGCAGCTTCGACACCGCCGCATGGCGCGGCGAGCGCGGCTGGCGAACAGGTGATCCGCCGTGGTCGTCGGGTTCGACTCCGTCACCTCTGGCTCGTCCCGGGCATCGGCCTGGCCCTGTTCGCCAACGCGCAGGCATCCCGGCTCGGGGTTGGGATCGTCCCGCTCCTGTTGTTCGGAATCGTGCCGGACGTGCCGCGGCTCTTCGGGCTTCGACGGCCCTCGATGCGCCTGCTCCATGCCGCGATGCACCTGCCGCCGGTGGCGTTGGCTGTGTTGGTCGCGACGGCGACTACCGGGATTTCACTATTCTTCTACGTCGGTGCGCTGGCGTGGCTCGGCCACATCGTGGTCGGCTGGGGCACCGGGGATCGGGTCCGATCGGCCGAGTCGCACGTGGCCAAGCAGGCGCGAGCCCCGCACGCAGCCCACGACGCGATCGAGCCGGAGGCGATCGTGAGCTCCATGGCATGACCGAGGCTGTTGAATTCTTCTCCGTCTCGACAGGATCGATCTTGGCGCATATGGATCCTCGGAGCCTGTTGGCCGTCAATGCCGGACGACCCCGGCAGTCAAGCCCTTGATGAAGCTCCGTTGAAAGACCAGGAACAGGAGCAGCGGGGGCAGGATCACGATCGCCATCCCGGCGAACGTCAGGCCCTGGTCCGTGGCGTAGAGCGTGGAGAACCGGGTCAGGGCGAGCTGGACGGTGAACGCGTCGGGCTTCTGGATCAGCACGAGCGGCGCAGCGAAGTCGTTCCAGGTGAGAACCGCGACGAGGATCGCCACGGCGGCGATCCCCGGCCGCGCGAGCGGAACGACGATCCGGAGCAGGACGGCGACCCGGCCCGCCCCGTCGACCCGGGCCGCATCGATGAGGTCCTGGGGAATCGTGCGGAAGTAGCCGGTCAGGATCACGGTCGCGAACGAGATGCTGCCCACGACGTTGGTCAGTGCCAGCCCAGGAAGGCTGTTGATCAGGCCGAGGGCACGGAACATTGAGAACAGCGGGACGATGAGCACCTCGGTCGGGATGATCAGCGGTGCCAGGACCAGGATCAGGAGTGCAGCCCGGCGGGGCGGGCGCAGCCGCGTGAGTGAATACGCTCCGCTCACTGCCAGCACGAGAACGCCCACGACGGTCAGCGCGGTCACGAAGGTGGAGTTTGCGAGCGCCACGCCGAGCTGCCCCCGGCTCCAAGCCTCGCCTAGATTGCCGATCGCGGGCGGCCAGGGGATGTCCCAGGGAGCGCGATAGATGTCGGCGCTCGACTTGATCGCATTGGCAAGGGTCCAGGCCACGGGGTACAGCCAGGCGACGGCAAGAACGCCGAGGAGCGCCGTGGACCAGCGCAGACGCGGCAGCCTCGTCATGCGCTGACCGCCTCGGCCCGGCGATTGAGGAGCCGGTATTCCACGACCGTAAGCAGCAGGATCACGACCAGCAGGATCATCGCCATCGCCTGCGCGTAGCCGACGTTCAGGAACCGGAACGCGGTCGAGTAGATATCGGTGGCGACGGTCTCTGTAGCGTTCGACGGACCACCCTGGGTCATCAGCCAGACCATATCGAAGATCCGCAGCGTCCCCAGGGTGGTCAGCAGCACCAGCACGAAGGTCTGGGGCCAGAGGAGCGGCCAGGTAATGAGTCGGAACCGCTGGAGCCGGTTGGCTCCTTCGAGGTGAGCGTGCTCGAAGTACTCACGCGGGAGCGCCTCGATCGCCGCGAGGTAGACCACCATCGTGAACCCGGCGAACCGCCACAGGAAGGCCGCCATGATCGCCCACAGGGCCCAGTGGGCATCGGCCAATGGCGCGAATGTCTGGGTACTGAACCCGAGCGCCGAGCCAACGGTCGGCACGACCCCGAAGTAGGGGGCGTACAGGAACTTCCAGACTGCGCCGACCGCCACCGAGGCAAGCACGAACGGCACGAAGAAGGCGACGCGCAAGAAGGTCCGGCCACGCTTCACGTCGGCGACGAGGACGGCAAGGACGAGGCCGAGGCCCGTTTGGAGGACGACTGCAGCGCCCGTAAACAGGACCGTGTTCAGCAGGGCCTCATGGAAAACTGCATCGCCGAAGAGCGCATGGGCGTAGTGGTCAAGCCCCACGAGGCCCGCGAGTTCGAAGCCCTTGGTGTCGTGCACGCTGAGCACGATCCCGTAGACGAGCGGATAGAAGAGGAAGACGGCGAGGAGCGCCAGTGTCGGTCCAAGGAATAGGAGATCGATCACGCGTTCTCGGTGCGCGCGACCAAGGAACGCCGGACTAGATCGCGACTCGATCATGGCGAGCGGGTGCCGGCCCAGCCCGCTGACCATTTCACGCGATGGTCGCCTGGGTCATCACAACGCTCCGAGGCGGGACTTGACGGGCGGAACCATACTCGGTCTCCGGCCGCTGAAACCGAGACGAGCGCGAAGTCGACAGGGAGACTTCTTGGAGCCGGTCCAACTGACGAGCGACAGCACTTGGAAGCGTGTGCTCGCCCGCCGCGACGTGCTCAAGCTCGGCGCCCTTATCGTTGCGGGCGGCGGCATGGCACCCCTGCTCGAAGCGTGCGCCGCGCCAAGCACGAGCGAGCCGGGCTTGGGAGCCTCCAGCGGGGGGGTTGCTGGAACACCCTCCCCGATATCGGGCTCGCAGGCGCTGTCCGGACCCGTGACGTTCCTCACCGAAGGTGGCGATCCGAGCGCGGTGCCCGCACTCAAGAAGGTCTACGACGACTTCACGGCTCAGCACCCTGCGGTGGTGTGGGACATCAGGGCGCCCGCCGGCCTGGGCCCGGAGTGGGATGGGCTCGCCCGCGCCGCCCTCGCATCGGGCGAGCCGGTGGGGCTCGTGGGGCTCGATGGCCTGTTCGTTCGAGCTTGGACCCGTGACGGTCTTCTGGCGGACCTCGGCGCTGACCCGCGGATGTCCGCGATCCTCGCCCGTGTGCCGGCGCACTACAAGCTCGCTGGCCTTGGAGAGTCAACCACGCGAGCGTTCCCCCTCGCCCTGACCCGCGGCGTCCAGACAACGGGCCTTTACTACAACAAGGCCTTGCTCGACAAGGCGGGACTCCAGGTGCCGACAACGATCGCCGACTTCAAGACGATGGTGGGACCCCTATCGGCGCTGGGCGCGGCGCCCCTCGTTCACTGCTCCGGGGATGTCTCATTCAATCCGTTACTCGTGATGTGGATCCTCCCGATGATCGCCGAGCGCACGGGCGACCCGCTTGAGTTCGTGGAACGAACGATCAAGGGCGAGATCCGATATGACAGCCCGGAATGGACTGAGGCCTTCCAGACGATCGCCGACCTCCGAACGTCCGGCGTCCTGCTCGATGGATCAGGGGCAACGGATTACGCGACGATGCAACTGCTCCTGCTGCAGGGCAAGGCGGCGATGACCTACAACGGCTCGTGGCTCCTGGCACCGCTGCAAACTGGCTCGCCAACGGTTCCGTTCGACCTGCACGTAGCGTCTCTCCCTCTCGTGGAAGGCACGACGAAAGCCCACTCGATCCTGTCCTACGGCGCCTTCGCGTTGCCGGCTACGCCTGCCCCGAGCCGGGAGATCGTTTATGCGTTCCTCGAGTACGCGAGTCGGCCCGAGGTCGACGAGGCGGTTGTCACGGGCCTGCAGGCGTACTCGCCGATTTCCGCCTCGAACGTCGCGATCCACGACCCGGTGGCGCGGGAGTTCCTGCCGATGTTCGCGGACGCCATTACGTCGCTCAACTGGCTCTGGGAACCCGAGATTGACGCCGAGATGAGCAGCCAGGTCCAGGCCCTCGTGAAGGGCGACATTGACCCTGCTTCGGCCGGATCGTCCATCCAGGCCGTCGCCGAGGGACTGAGGTCGTCAGGTCGCAGCTATTACCCCTGACGACGCTGATCGGCGTGGATCGACGCATGTCTGATCATGCCTGAGCCATAAGACGGGCCCTTGTCCGGGCGTTTCCTGGTCGACGGCGGCGCAAGGATCGGGCGGAATGGCTCTGGCGTTCGTGTTGCGCGCGATCCACGCTAGGTACCTGGCAATGGCCGGATCACGACGTCCCTGGCCAGGCCTTTGGAAGGAGTTCGACTCATGAAGCGCGTGCTGACACTCACTCTTCTTTCGATCTCGCTGTCTGTCGCGGTGACGCTGCTTGCGACCCGGATTTCACTGATGGTCCGGAGCGCCCGGCACACCCACGTTGAACCGGAGCTCGCAATGCTCGCCGGATGAGCTCGAATCGAGCCGTAGTAAGGGAGATGAAATGGGATCCGAGACGAAGGGCTACATCTGGACCGAGAAGATCAAGATCGATAGCGATCGGCTGTTGAGCGAGTTCAAGCGCCTGGTGGCCGAGGGCAATGTACGCCGGATCACGATCAAGCAGGGCGAGCAGACGGTTGTTGAGCTGCCCCTGACCGTCGGCGTCGTCGGCGCGCTGCTCGCCCCGTGGGCGGCGGCGGTCGGAGCGATCGCGGCTCTGGTGACCGACTGCAGCATCGTCGTGGAGCGAATGGAACGCACCGCGGCCGGCGACGAGGATGCACAGGCTGCCCCTCGCGAAGCCAGCCCAGTCGGCTAGGTCCAAGGCACAGATTCCACCCATCGCCGGCGGGCTATCGACGCCGAGATCAGTCGCCAGGTACAGCGCCCGCGAAAGGGATGCTGACCTGCGTTCTGCGGGGAAGGTCATCGTGGTGGTCGCCGCAGCCATTGGCCGTGATCTTCCGAGCCACAGCATAGACTCGGGCAATGAGCGCTGAATCCGACCGCCGGGCCGCGACCCGCCTGGGTCGCGCGGTCCGGGCGACGACCGAGGGCGCGGCCGCGCCGGTCGCGGCGAGGCGTGACGGCCAGCGCCAGACCAACTGGTTGCGGGACGTGATCCTGGGCGGCCAGGACGGCCTGGTCAACATCCTGGGGATCATCCTGGGCGTGATCGCCGGCGGTGGCTCGAACACCGTCCTGCTGGTGGCCGGCTTCGCGGCGGCGATCACCGAGTCGATCTCGATGGGCGCCGTGGGCTACACCTCGTCGATGTCGGAGCGCGACTACTACCTGGCCGAGCGGGCCCGCGAACAAGCCGCGATCACTGCTTCACCAGCGGCCGAGCGCGACGAGATCCGGGCGATCTACGCGGCCAAGGGCTTCGAGGGCAAGCTCCTCGATGACGTCGTCGAGACGATCACGGCGAACCGGGAGACGTGGCTGTCAACGGTCATGGACGAGGAGCTCCACCTCCAGCCGGTCGAGCGCCGGGACATCGTCCGGACGTCAGTCGTGGTCGGGATCGCGACCCTGATCGGGCACATGATCCCGCTCGTCCCCTTCGCGTTCCTGGACCGCGAGCCGGCCCTGATCCTGGCCATCGTCCTGAGCGCGATCACCCTCTTCGGCGTTGGCGCCTATTCGGCCTTCACCCTGGTCGGCGACTGGCGTCGGAGCGGCCTGAAGTTCATCGCGATCGGCCTCGGCGCGGCCGCCATCGGCTTCGTGATCGGGCGCCTGTTCAATTCAGCCGGCGGCTAGCCCAGGCGGTCCTGCGCTCGCGACCCGCGCCTATTTCAGCAACCAGGCTCCGGCCGGCACCGAGGTCCCGTTGTACAAGGCGAAGCCGATCACCCCGCCGGGCCCGTCGGTGAGGACGTCCGGACCGTCGCCATCGGGTGTGTTCGGCGTGTCGAGCTGGGTCCAGCTGAGCCCGTCGGTGCTGACCCACGACGAGCGATAGGCGCTCCCGTCGGTCCCGTCCGACAGCTGGCCGACGGCCACGTAGCCAAGATGGGTGGCGGCGATCGCGCTGAGCGAGCCCTCGGCGCCGGGCGCCGCCGGCAGCTCATGGGCGGTCCAGGTCCGCAGGTCGGGCGATGTCCAGACCGTCGGCAGGGTCATCGGGTCGGAGCCGGCCAGGATCCACAGGGGCGCCAGGCTGTCACTGGGCGCCAGGCCCCCTTGGACCGTCGAGTTGATGCCCTGGAAGCTCTTGACCGCAGACCAGGCCTTGCCGTCCGGGGTGCTGAACAACCCGATCTGCTGGTTGCCGTCGGGATACCAGTAGGCGCCGACCAGCTGTTCGCCGATCGCGTCGGCCAGGCCGAGGTGCCAGATCTCGGTCGCCTCGGACGAGCCGGGCCGGATCGGGCTGGGGGCCGAGCTACGCGACCAGCTCAGCCCGTTGGGGGAGTGGAAGATGCCGCCCGCACTGCCGGCTTCGCCGCCGATGTCCATCGTCGCCGCGTCCCAGCCATTGCCCGGCACGGACCATGCCGCCAGGAACTCGTTGCCTTGCTTGAGGCCCTTTGCCGGGCCGGGGCCGCGCCACGGGTACGAGCTTTGCCAGTGCGTGCCATCCGAGGTGAGCCAGGCGATCGGCGAGCTGAGGCAGAGCGGTCCGCCGCCGGCCCCACCGTTGCTCGTTGCGCAGGGAGAGTGGAAGTAGCCACCAACGACGATCACCTGGGTACCGTTCGAGGCAATTGCCTCGGTACGGGCCCCGAGCTCATTGCCGTGCGAATCCTTCGAGTCGGCAAACGGCAGGGTCACCGTTTTCCAGCTGACGCCATCGGCCGAGAAGAGCACCTTGCTATCGACATCCGGGTTGACCAGGGCGACATAGCCGCCGCCGAAGCCGGCCAGCTTGCCGCCGACCTGGGGGCTGACCTCCTGCCAGGCCGGCGCCAGCTCGGCGCTCGGCCCAGGCGATTCGGGCGCGGCCGTGGGCGGTGGGACTGAAGGGGCCTGCGAGGCGACCGGCGTCGGGCTGGCCGAGGCGGCGCTGGTCGCCCCCGGCGACGGCTGGGGGCTGCTGGCGCAGCCCGCGACCAGGAGCGCCACGGCGATCACCGCACCGCAGCGGAAGCGCATTCCAATCCTCCCAAGCTCAGCGCGCTCGATGGCGCCACCCCGTTGTGACGGAGGCCCGGCCGGTCCTGTGACCGTTGATCTTGACAGGGCCGGGGCGGCCTTCAACCATTCCCGGGCAATGACCCAGCTCGTCGATCACGCATGAGCGACCAGTGGCGTCGCTATCTCGCCCTGGCCCTTGGCTGGCACGTCCTGTGGGCCGCCCTGCTGCTGCCCTATGCGATCGGGATTGCCCTGGCCCTGGGGGGCCAGGCGGCGGCCCAGGACCTCGTCGACGACCTCGCCTCGACTTTCTTCCGACCGGTCCTGTTCCTGGTTGTGAGCCTGCCCCTCAACCTCGCGCTCGCGGCGCTGACCGGCCGGCTGCTGACGGGCCTCGATCCGTCAATCACCCTGGTTGCGTCCGCCCTGACCTTCGCGCTGGCCTGGTTGATCGGGGTCCAGGTCCTCCTCCCGCCGGCGGTATCGGGAGGCGGCTTCGCCCTCAACCCGATCGCGGGCTGGGCGGCGCTGGCCGGCGCCGTCTATGGGCTGGTCCTGCCCCTCTTCAATGAACCTCTGGCCGGACGTTCGAGCGGGGCCGGCTAGCTGGTCGCCGCCGGGAAGTGTTCGCCGACCTTGCGCTGCATGAACGCGAAGCCCTCGCGCGCGACCTGCTCGGGCGAGTCGAACAGCTGCCGCCAGATCTTCGTTGCCGCGGCCAGGTTGGGCAGGGCGTTGCCGAACGATTCGACCGTCAGCCAGCCGTCATAGCCGACGGCGTTGAGCGCCTCGAAGGTGGTATCCCAGGCGACGTGACCGCTGCCCGGCACGCCCCGGTCGTTCTCCGAGATGTGGACGTAGCCGATCCGGCCGCCGGCTGAGCGAATTGATTCGCCGGGGTGCTTCTCCTCGATGTTGGCGTGGAACGTATCGAGGTGGATGAGGCAGTTCGGCCGGTCGACCTGGTCGACGAAGCGGATCGCCTGGGCCATCGTGTTGAGCAGGTACAGCTCGAAGCGATTGACGACCTCCTCGGTCAGGACGAGGCCCGCCGGGGCCGCGTAATCCGCCACCCGCCGGATGTGATCCACGCTGCGAGCCCACTCGGCGTCGGTCGGCCCCTGGCCGCTGAATACGCCCAGCGCGATCTGGTGCGGACCGGCCAGGACCGTGGCCCCGACTTCGACGCAGCAGTCGACCACCCGTTGCATGTGCTCGAAGGCCCGGCGCTGGACCAGCGGGTCGGGGCTGACCGGATTGAACTCGGGCGCGATCACGTGGTTGGCCGTGCGGGCCAGGCCGACCTCGTCGAGGCGCCGGGCCCAGGCCGTCCACTTGGCCAGGTCCAGATCGAAGACCGGGATCTCAACTCCGTCGTAGCCGATCTCCCGCAGGGAATCCACGACCGGCAGCAGGCCGTCGTGCATGTCGTCGGCCCAGAGCATCAGGTTCATCCCGAATTTCATGTGTTCGAGCCTCCGTTTTCGGTGATCATCACCGTATCGCGATGGACAAGCAGACCGCACTCCTGGACGCCGCTCGCGGCCCGCTATGGCTCGGCTACCACCCGCTCTACCGGTTCTACGAGGGTGGCCGGCTGACCCGGGAGTTCCGGGGCGAACCCGATCGTCCCGACGATTGGTGGTCCGAGGACTGGGTCGGCTCGTGCACGGTGGCCAACAATTCTGATCCGAGCGGCGCGCAGCAGGGGCTGAGCACGATCGAGGTGGCCGGCCTTGGCCCGCTGGCCCTGCGCTCGATGATCGAGGCGCTGCCCGAGGTCATGGTCGGGGCGGCCTTCGCCCAGCGCTGGGGTCCGATCACGGGGATCCTGGTCAAGCTCCTGTCCCCGTCCGGCCAGGTCCCCCTCCATGCCCATCCGGATCGGGCCTGGGCCCGCCGCCATCTCGATTCGCCGTTCGGCAAGACCGAGGGCTGGATCCTGCTCGACACGCCCGGTGACGGCCGGGAGCCGGCCTATGCCGGGATCGGCTTCCGGCCCGGCATCGAACGGGCCACCTTCGGCGCGGCAGTCCGAGCCCACGATCGGGCCGCGGTCCGCGACACCCTCCACCGGACCGAGATCGCCGCCGGCCAGGTCTACGTGGCCCATGGCGGGGTGCCCCACTACCTCGGTCCGCAGATCTCGTTCATCGAGATCCAGGAGCCGACCGACCACCTGGTCATCCCCGAGACGGACGGCGCCGACGATGACGGCGCAACGATGGGCCTGGGCTGGGATGAAGCGCTGGACATGATCGACTACCGCACGGCCGACCGCGCCACGACCTTCGCCCGGGCGCGGCAGCTACCCCGGGTCATCCGCGCGACCGGCTCGTCCCGCGAGGTCCGCCTGGTCCAGGACGACGTCCTGCCCTTCTTCGACGTGATCCGCCTCGAAGTCGAGGACGAGCTCGAGGTCGGCGACGGCCGCTTCTCGATCGACATCGTGACCGGCGGCGAGGGCGAGGTGCGCGGCGACGCCGGAGGCCGGCTTGTCAAGCGTGGCGACGCGTTCGCCTGCGCGGCGGCCTTCAAGCGCAGCTATCGGGCCGGCCGCGAGCCGCTCGCCGTGATCCGCTGCCTGGGTCCGTCCCTGCCCGGATGAGCCTGATCGCCGTCCTGCCCCTGGCCTGCGCCGTGGCCGCGGTCTGGTTCTGGCTCAATCGTGCCCAGCCGATCCTGCGCCGGTCGGGCAACTTCCGAGCCGAGCTGATCGGACTGGTCGTGACCATCGAGGCGGTGATCGCCCAGTTCCTGGGGATCGTCGTGGCCGCCAACCGGGAGGTTGGCACCCCGCTGTGGTGGCTGTGGGTGGGTGGCGGTGCCACCTGGATCATCGTCCTGGCCCTGGGCTATCCCGGCTATGCCTGGCTCCTGCGGGTCACCCGACCCGGCGACCCGCGCAACCGCTAGGGCGGCCATGACCCACGCCAGGTCACGCCTGCCGGCGCTGGGCCGGGCCGTGTCGGCGATCGGCCTGTCCGCCTGGCTGGCCGCCTGCGGCAGCTCGACCCCCTCGACCGGCTTCCTCGCAGGCTCGCCGGCCGTTGCGAGCGCCGCGCCGACCGGCGGCGCGGCCTCGGCCCCCGCCACGGTTCGGCCCCGACCGACGCTGCCCCCGGGCGATGTCGGGATCAAGGTGATCGCCAGCGGCCTGCCCGGGCCAGATGGCCTGGTCGGCGCACCCGACGGCAGCGGCCGGCTGTTCGTGATCGACCAGACGGGCAAGGTCTTCGTCATCCAGGGCGGCTCGCTCCTGCCCGAGCCCTTCCTCGACGTCAGCGCCCGGCTGCCCGCCCTCGACCCGGGCTACGACGAGCGCGGGCTGCTGGGCCTGGCCTTCGACCCGAAGTTCGGCCAGGATCGGCGGGTCTTCGTCTACTACACGGCCAGGCTCCGGGCGGGCGCGGCGCCAGGCATGGACCACACCGACGTGATCAGCTCGTTCACGGTCAGTGCCAGCGACTCGAACCGGGTCGACCCGGCCTCCGAGAAGGTGATCCTCCAGTTCGATCAGCCCCAGGCGAATCACAATGGCGGCGGCCTGGGGTTCGGTCCCGATGGCGACCTGTACATCGGGGTCGGCGACGGTGGCAGCGAGGGCGATGTCGGCCCCGGCCATTCGGCCGGCGGCAACGCCCAGGACCTGTCCAAGCTCAACGGCAAGATCCTGCGGATCGACGTGAGCGGGGCGGCTCCCTATACGATCCCGGTCGACAATCCCTTTGTCCGGGGCGGCGGGCGGCCCGAGATCTACGCCTACGGCCTGCGCAACCCGTGGCGCTTCTCCTGGGAGCCGACGGGCGAGCACCGGCTGCTCAGCGTCGATGTTGGCTGGGGCCGCTACGAGGAGGTCGATTCGGTGCTTCTCGGCGGGAACTACGGCTGGCCGATCCGGGAGGGCGCCCACTGCCTGGATGTCAAGGCGCCGCTCTCGGACGTTGCCAGCTGCGCCTCGAGCGACAAGCGCGGCAAGCCCTTGATCGATCCGATCCTCGAGTATTCGCACGCCGAGATCGGGATCGCGATCGTCGGCGGCGAGACCTACCAGGGCAGCGCGCTTCCGGGCCTGGCCGGGAAGTACGTCATCGCCGACCTGTCCCGGGACTGGACCGGCGATACCCCGGTCGGGCGCGCCTCGATCCTGGCGGCGACGCCCGCTGCCGGGACCGGCACCTGGCCCTGGAAGCAACTCTCGATCAGCGGCAACCCGGCGCTCGAGTTCGTAGCCGGGATCGGCCAGGACGCCGCAGGCGAGCTGTACCTGCTCACCCGGGACCAGCTTGGCGCGACCGGTGGCACCGGCCGGGTCCTCGAGATCGTGCCCGGCAGCTAATCCCCCGTCGGACCCGGGCCGAGGGTCCCGGCTCGAAGGGGCCGCCCGGCCCCCACAGGTCGAGCCGCTCGGCCCATCCCGGCTCGAGGGCCGGAACCTACGGTGAGCGTGCTGATAAAAGCCCCGGGCCATTCGGGGCAAGCCAAGCCGAAAGGGCAGGCACGATCTCATGACCAAGACCAAGGCAATCTCGATCGCAGCGTTGCGAATCACCCTGGGCGCCGGGTTCCTGTGGGCCGGCCTCGAGAAGGTCTTCCAGTTCGCCGGGACCGGCGCGTTCAACGCGGCCGGCTTCCTGACCCACGCCACCGGTGGCGCCGTCCCCGGCTCGGCCGCGACCGCGATCGTCAACCCGACCCACGACTTCTGGGTCAGCCTCGGCCAGAACGCGGGCGCAGTCAGCGCGATCAACGTCCTCGTCCAGGCCGGCGAGATCGGCATCGGGATCGCCTTGATCCTGGGCTTCGCGACCCGCTTCGCGAGCATCGCCGGGGTCCTGATGATGGTCCTCTTCTACGTCGCCAACTGGAGCTTCGCCACCGGCCCGTTCAATGAGCAGTTCATGTACGGAGCGGTCGCCCTGGTCCTGGGCCTCGTCGGAGCCGGCGAATACTACGGACTCGACGCGCTGATCGAGAAGACCAGCTGGTTCAGCCACACGCCGAGCCTGCGCTACGTGCTCGGGTAATCGGCCGGTCGGGCCAACGCCCGACTGACCCGGGTACATCGCGAACTGGCGGCGGTCCACTGCGGACCGCCGCCTCTTCATGTCCGGCGGGCCGCATTCGGGCGGCGGACGAGGGGCGCACAATGCGGGTCATGCGTGCCCGCTTCGCCGGTCTCGGGCTGGGCCTGGCCCTCATCGCTGCCGCCTGCGCGCCGGCCGGTGGCGCGACAGCCGGGCCCGGCTCGTCCCCGAGCGCGACCAGCCCGGCCTCCGTGGCACCGCCATCGCCGGCCCCGACTCCCGCACCGAGCAAGGGCCCGGCCGGCGCCCAGTTCAGCGTGGACGGCACGAATGGGCTGACCGGACCGGTGACCACCACCAGCATCATGTGCGACAACCCCACCCTGAGCGGCCTCGAGATCGAGGCCCTCGGCCACATCGGGACGAACGGCCCCGATTTCGTTCTGTTCGTGACCGCCGGGCACATCGAGGCCCGGGTCGCGACCGGCTCGGCGCAGACGCTCAAGCTGCGCAGCTTCATCGGCAGCGGGGTGACCTCGTTCGATCCGGCCACCGGCGTGCAGCTCGACTCGAGCCTGACCGAGTCGACCGCGCCCGGCTCCGCCATCGGCACCCTGGGCGCCCTGAGCCGGATCTCGGGCAGCCTCGACTGCGGCAACGAGGGTCCGGGAACGTCGACGATCGCCCTGACCGGGACCAGCGCCCTGGGCTCGATGAGTGGTGTCCTGAGCCCGTCCCGGGTGCTCTGCACGGTCACCCCAAGCGCAACGTACGTCGGCTTGCAGGCCCTGGGCATGGCCGGTTCGGCCCCGGTCCTCGTGTTCGTGAGCAGCAGCCCGGGGATGGTCTCAGCCGTCGTCGAGACAGCGACCGCCGCCAACCAGTATCTGGCCAAGGGCGACGGAATCGTCACGATCAGCTCGACCGGCGCGCAGATCAAGGCCGACCTGACCGAGAACGTGAAGGCCGGCGTCCCGCCCCACATGCTGCACGTCGAAGGCAGCGAGACGTGCGGGATCACGATCAACCAGTAGCGGGGCTCGGCAGGCCCTAGGTCAACCTGGCCGGGGCACCGGCCGCGCTAGCAAGAGGTGGAGCACATGTCACAGGCAGCCACGAACCCCGCCGACGAGCTCAGCCGGGCGAAGGACGCGCCCCACCTCCACGTGCCCCGGCTGGTCCTGTCCAGCGACCTGTCGAGCGGCCGGATCCTCGACGCGATCGCCGATTTCGTCAACAAGCTGATCGGCTCGATGTACCTGTTCGTGGCGATCACGATCGGAATCGTCGTGTGGCTCTTCGCGGGCAATATCGTGGGCTTCGACAAGACGCCCTGGCCACTCCTGCTGACCCTCCTGAACCTGCCCCAGCTGTCGATCATGATCTCCCTGCAGGTCAGCGCCAACCGCGCCCAGCAGGCGAGCGACGCCCGGGCGATGGCCGACCACGCCACGCTCGTGGCGCTCCATGAGCTGGGCAAGAAGCAGGTCCAGATCCTGGACGGCCAGAACCGGGTCCTCGAGATCCTGGAGCACGCGGTCGCCGGCCGAGGGCCCGGGGCGAGCGCGCCGAGCCCGCGCTAGGCCCGAACCAGGACGCTCTCGCCAGGACCGGTCTTGAGCGTCCGCGGCCGGCCCAGCAGGTAGCCCTGCCCGAGGCGGATGTTCAGGGCCCGCAGGATCGCCAGCTCGTCCTCGGTCTCGATCCCTTCGGCGATCAGCCGGCAGCCGGTCGCCCGGGCGAAGTGGCGCAGGCCGACGATCATCGCCTGGCGGGCCTCGTCCGTCTCCAGGTCGGCGATCAGCCAGCGGTCGAGCTTCACGAAGGCGGGCTTCAGCTCGAGGATGTGGCGCAGGCTGGCAAATCCAGCCCCGGCATCGTCGACGGCGAATTCGACCGCTGGGCCGAGCCGGGTCATCGCCGCCAGGAGCAGCGGATAGTCGGCAACCTGGGTGTGCTCGGTGACCTCCAGGACCAGGTGCCGACTGCTGCTCTCGACCAGGCTGCGCAGGGTGTCGCCGGCCATCAGCAGGGCCGGCGAGACATTCACGTTGAGCCACTCCCGTCCGGGCAGGCCGGCGGCGGCGGCGAGCGAGGCGCGCAGGGTCGCCAGCTCGAGCTCGACCTCGATGCCCACCGCTGCCGCCTCGGCGAACCGGAGGTCCGGCGGGACCCCATCGTCGAAGCGGGTCAGGGCCTCGTAGCCGACGACCACGTCGCGCTCGATGTCGACGATCGGCTGGAAGACCGGGTGGAAGGCCTGGCCGGTGATGGTCGCCCGGATCAAGTCCCGCCGGACGGTGACCTCGGTCCGCTCGTCGACGGTTCGGCCGATCAAGGCGCCGGCCAGGTCGGCGAACTCGACCAGGGCGGGCAGGGCCTCGCTCAGGGCGGCGGCGTCGATGCCGTCCTGGGCGTCGATGACCAGGACCCCGATCAGGCGCTGGTCGTGGCGGACCGGGGCGTAGGCGACGGAGTGCACGCCGAGCCCGGTGAGCAGCTCGTTGTAGGGGTGGCTGGGCCGGTTGACCCAGGGCTCGATCCAGGGCCCCTCGGAGGCACGATCGCGGAGGTGGCGGCTGCGATCGGCCGGCAGACGCAGGAGCGGCGGATCGGGCTGGCCGGCGACGACGAAGCCGATCGGCGTTGCCCCGCCATCCAGCTCGAACAGGAAGAACTGGGCGGAGGTGACCCCGGTCAGGCTCATGACCTGGCGGCAGACCGCCTGGGCCGTGGCCTCCGGCGTGCCCCGCGCGCCGAGGCTGCGGATGGTCTCGGCGATCAGCGCCCGTTCCTGGGCAAGCTGGGTGACATGCTCGACCAGGGCCCGTTCCCGGGTCACGTCGCGCTTCACCGCGACGTAGCTCATGACCACGCCCGCCGCGTCGCGGATCGGGGTGATCACGGCCTCCTCGGTGAACAGCGAGCCATCCTTGCGCCGGTTGATGAAATCGGCGACCCAGGGCACGCCGGACGTGATCGCCGCCCACATCGCCGCGAAGAACGAGCCGGGCTGGAGGCCACTCGCGAGGATTCGGGGGTTCTGGCCGATCACCTCCGCCCGGCTGTAGCCGGTGACCCGTTCGAAGGCCGGATTGACATAGGTGATCCGGCCATCGAGGTCGGCGATCATTACCGACTCGGCGGCCTGCTCGACGGCGATCGCGAGCTGATCGCGCTCGGCGTCGGCCGCCGATCGCTCGGTCAGGTCGACCCCGATACCGGCCAGGTTGACCTGCGCGTCGTCGGTTCCCAGGGGGAACTTCAGCATCAGCAGGCGATGGTCGCCGGTGGTCAGGGGCATGACCTGCGAGAAGACCTCCAGGCCGCCCGCCCCGAGCACGCCTTCATCGTTCGAGCGCAGGACGCTGGCCACCTCGGCCGGCCAGATGTCGAGGTCGGTCTTGCCGTACCAGTCCGTGCCCATCCGCTCCGCGAAGATCGCCAGCAGGTACGGATTGGCGTACAGGTAGCGGCCGTCGGGGTCCTTGACGAAGGCCACCACCGGGGCGGCGTCCATCAGGTCGCGCAGGCGTGCCGTCATCCGGTCCCCGGAGTCCTGCAGGTGCGGCTCGGCCATATCCCCCAAACGCGAACATGCCCGGCCAGGAGGCCCAAGGGCGGGACCCGTCAACGAGGCTCGGCCACCATACCCCCGGCCGCCCGATCGGCCATGCAGGACCTTTGGGCGGAATCAGCCCTGCTTCTCGCCCCGCTTGTCGATCGTCCGCTCCTGGCCGGCGAGCAGGCGCTCGACGTTGTCGCGGTGGAAATACCAGATCAGGGCGGGGGCCCCGAGGGCATAGATCAGGTGGGCCGCCGGCAGCCCCTGGACGACGACGATCGAGACCACGATCAGGCCGGCCAGGGTCGTGGCCACCAGCGAGCCCACCGACGAATAGCGGGTCAGCCGGATCACCCCGAAGAAGACCGGGATCGTGATCAGGGCCACGATCGGCCACAGCACGAGCAGCGAGCCGAAGGCCGGCGAGACGCCCCGCCCGCCCCGGAAGCCGATGTACGGCGAGCGGCTGTGGCCGACGATCGCGACCAGGACGGCCAGGCCCTGGATCACCAGCCCGGCGCCCAGCAGGCCCGGCAGGGCAGCCGCGAAGACGCCCTTGAGCAGGTCGAGGATGCCCGCCGCGGCCGCCACCCGGGGCCCCAGGACGCGCAGGACATTTGCCCCGCCAGTCCGCCCGCTGCCCTGCGTCCGGGGGTCCGGACCACCGACGAAACGGGCCAGCAGGACGCCCCACGGGATCCCGCCGACGAGGTAGGCGCCGCCGATCGAGATCACCCCCACGGCAAGCGTCGTCGTGTCCATGCCGGCCGAGTATATCGACGGGCCGGGCCGATTCGGGCGCCTTGGGGAGCGCTGCTCAGCTGGCCTCGGCCGCCTCGACCAGGCGATCCGGCCGGCCCCGGAACCAGGCTCGCCGCTCGGGGTCCTGGTTGCAGGCCTCGACCAGCTCGGCCAGCCGGGCATTGACCACAGCCGGGCGACCCAGCCCATCCGCGGCCGCGGCCACGGCCCCGTTCAGCCACGCGACCTCGGTCGGCCCACCGCTGCCGGCCTCGAGGTGGATATGGAGCGAGGGGCGCTTGCCGCCCCGCCCGGCGGCCACCACCCAGGTCAGGACCGGCTGGACCAAGGGGCCGGGCAGCCGGGTCACCAGCCGGAGGAGGCGCGTGTCGGCCCCGAACAGCTTGATCGGGCGGAGCCGCAGGCCGTCCATCACGGCCAGCGCCTCGGCCAGCTGGCGCCGTTCGAGCCGGAACAGGCCGCGATCGCGGTAGACGGCGATCGGGTCCATGTCGACGATCGCCCCGGTTGCGTTGCCCAGCAGGTTGACCAGCAGCTTCGACCAGCGCAGGGCGGCCGGGTCGTCGGTTGCCCGGGCACGCAGCCCGCCGGCCGCGAACGCGCGGACCAGGCCGGCAATCGTCGCCCCGACGTCGCCGCGGACCGGGGCGAGGACGATGCCACCCCGCGACAGGCGCTGGATCGAGCCCCCGCTGACCCGTTCGATGGAGGTCGTCAACGATCCCGCGATCAGCCCGCCGGACGGCCGCCGGGCGAGCAGCATGGCGTCCGCGCCGACCCCGTTCTGGACCGCCAGGACGGTCGCCTCGGGCCATGCCCCGGCGGTCTCGATCGCGGCGGCCAGGTCGGGCATCTTGACCGCGAGCAGGATCAGGTCGGGCACCCCGGCCACCGTCGCGGGCGAGCCGGCAACGCTGACCTGGCGCGCTTCGCCGGCCCCGGTCGGCCCGCCCGCGATCACGCGCTCGGTCCGAGTCGCGGGGACGCCGTGGCGGCGCAGGAGCTGGACATCCTGTCCGCCGCCGGCCAGCGTCCAGGCCAGGAACGACCCGACCGCCCCGGCACCGATGACCAGGATCATCCGGCGGCCGCCGGGTCCGCCTCGTACGCCCCATAGGCCTCGGCCAGGAGCTCGACCGGGTGGCGAAGGCGGGCGCCGGTCGCCGCGCCGATCTGCCAGCGGCAGGTCTCCGAGTCGCAGGCGACCTCGGCCTCGCCGCTCGCCCGGAGGCGCTCGAAGAGCGGGCGGCCGACGGCCATCGCGATCTCGTATTTCTCGCTCTTCAGGCCGTACGTGCCGGCGATCCCGCAGCAGTCGTGGTCCATGTCGATGGCCCGCAGGCCGGGCACCAGCTCGAACAGGTCCAGCGCGGGCAGGCCGATGGCGTGGCTGCGGAGCTGGCACGGGGCGTGATAGGGCAGCGTCCGGTCGAGCTCGCCGAAGCGGGTATCGAGCTGGCCCCGGTCGTGGAGGTCGAGCAGGAACTCGCAGATGTCCCAGGTCGCGTCAGCCACCAGTCGGGCGTCGCCATCGTCGATGTCGAGCATCTCCCGATACTCGGCCTTGAGGGTATGGCTGCACGAGGTGGAAGTGGCCACGATCCGATAGCCGGCCCGGGCGTAGTCGGCCAGCACGGCGATGTTGGTCCGGGCCCGGCCGCGGGCCTGGGCGTACAGGCCGTTGCTGATCAGGGGCAGGCCACAGCAGACCTGGGGCGGCACGATCACGGTGAAGCCGTTCCGCTCGAGGACGTCGATCGCGGCCTGGCCGACATGGGGCTCGTAGTAGTTCGCGGCGCAGCCATGGAAGTAGACGACCGTCCGATCGGCCGGCGGCGCGTCGGCCGACCAGCGCGAGCGGCGATAGCCGCGCAGCCGCGACCGCAGGGTCCGGCTGCTGAAGCGTGGCAGGGGCGCCCGGCGGTCGATCCGGACGATGCGGTCCACGACGGCCCGGAAGAGCCGGTTGCGGAGGGACCAGTTGGCCAGCGGCGCGGTCAGCACGCCAACTCGGCCGGTCAGGTCGGTCTGGCCCAGGAGCCAGTCCCGGAGGCGCGGGCGATGGCCCGCCCGGAGCGCCGCCCGGGCCCGGTTGTTGATCTCGGCGATCTTCACGTCGGCCGGGCAGGCCGTGCTGCACATGCCGCACCCGGAGCAGTAGTCGATCGATCGATCGGGCGACGGGACGACCGACAGGTGGCCGCTGCCGGGAGCCAGCTCCGGGCCGAGCCGGTAGCGCTGCGCCTGCGGTCCGACGTACTTCGGGCCGGGGAAGAGGTCGGTCACCCGGGCCACCGGGCAGACGGTCGTGCAGACGTTGCACTTGAGGCACTCGTCGGCGCTCAATCCGATCGAAGCCGGCCGCTCGGCGCGACGCTCGGCCGCGCCGGCTTGCGCCACGAGCTCGGCGATCGTCATCGCGGCGCCCCGACGACTGGCGACGTCTCCGAGC
The DNA here is from genome assembly GCA_963735455.1 of uncultured Chloroflexia bacterium. Classification (GTDB taxonomy): domain Bacteria; phylum Chloroflexota; class Limnocylindria; order Limnocylindrales; family CSP1-4; genus Palsa-1033. The sequence goes on along the minus strand of CAVTKZ010000003.1, from coordinate 178,912 downwards.
GGGTCGTCCTGGCCTTCGGCCCGGCGAGCTCCGCGGCCGCCAGCCATCCGCTGGCCAGGGCCACCCCGTCGCCGCAGCGCTGGCGCAGGTAGCGCTGGCCGGCCAGCAGGCTGCCCGCGATCCGGACGTTGCCGGCGAGCGGCAGCCGAGGCTTGCCGGGGTCCACCGGCCGGAGCCGGGCATCGGTCCGCAGCCCGGCCGCCTCGAGCGGCTGGCCGGCAGGATCGAACGGGTCGCTGAGCAGCCACGTGCCCGGCGGCGGGCCTTCGACCGGCAGGCCCAGGACGGTTTCACGCAGCGACCCCGGCCCGTCGGCCACGATCCCGCCAGCGGCGATCCCGCCGGTCGCCAGGATCACCGCCCCGACCGCCACGACGAGCTCGCGGCTGGCGGCGGGCGCCCGGAGCTCCGTGACGAGGCGATCGACGCCGATCGCCCCGCGGACCGCCTCGCCGACCTGGAGCCGGCCCCCGTGCCGCCGGAGCTCCGAGCGCAGGGCCGCGAAGAGGCGCAGGCCGGGCACGCTCGGGGGCACGAGGGCGACCTCGAATGGAGCCAGGGGCAGTCGCGCCCGGGCCGCCGCCAGCACCGCCGGATGATCGTCGAGGCCGAGGACCGCGGGCAGGGCGACCCGGCCCGGGCCGGCGACCCGGGCGTCGATCGCCCGGGCGATCGCATCGAGCGCCGCGGACCGCCACTCCGGCTGGTCAAAGAGGCGGGCGAGGTCGAGGCCCGACAGGTTGTGGCGGCCGGCGAGGCCCGGCAGGTCGACCGTGATCGCCTCGATTCGGCCCGGTCGGGGCTGCCCCCGCCACGAGGCCGGTCGGCGCAGATTGCCGGCGATGGCCGCCGGCCAGAAGTCGCGGAAGCCGGCCGGAGCGCACACCACCAGGGTCTCGTCCGGGGCCCAGGCCGGCAGCGCGCCGGCCATCCCGTCGGGCACGATAGCGGCCAGCCGCGTCGCCCCGATCGAGGTCGGGATGGCTCGCAGCGGAGCGGCGGCGTCGCCGACCAGGTCGAGGCCGGCCGATGCCAGGGCGGTCCGCAGCCAGGCCAGGGCCGGCGCCACCTCGCTGGCCAGGATGGCGTAGGGATGACCCTCGATTCGGGCCAGCCCGTCGATCGACGCCTGCGAGCTGGCGGCGCCGGGCAGCGCCCCAAGGTCGATCCCGCCGGGCGCCCAGTGGGTCGCCGTGTAGCCGGTGGCCAGGACCTGGACCCGGGCGCCACCGGCAGCCAGCCGGATTGCCGCGGTCATGCCGGCCAGGCCGGCGCCAACCACGGCGACGTCAGCCCGGGCCATCGCTCACGCCCGCTTCGGCGGCCAGCAGGGCATCGATCCCCAGAACGCCCTGGTAGATCCCCGCCGACAGCCACAGCTCCTGGAGCTGGCGCCCCCAGGCGATCGGCCGGGTGCCCCGGTAGCGCTCGCGCAGGAAGGCGACCAGGGGATCCTCGGCGTCCGGCTCGGCCTGGTCGGTGGTCGTCGCCGGCCGGCCGTCGTCGAGGGCCGCCAGCACGCCTGCCGCCCGGAACGTGCAGAAGGCGCCCTGGCAGGGGCCCATGCCCAGCCGGGTGCCCCGCCGGACGTCGTCCAGGCTGCACGGCCCGCGCTCGGCCAGGAAGGCCTCGAGCATCGGCCGGGTGACGAGCTCGCATTCGCAGATCAGGCCGGCGTCGCCGCCGCCGGTCGCCTCGCTGGCGGCCAGCCGGGCGCCCAGCCAGTAATAGCCCCGTGCGGCGGCCTGACCGGGCAGCACCTCGTCCGCGGTCGTGCACGGCTGGCTGATGCCGAGCTTGGCGCACACGACATCGGCCGTCTGCTCGGCCATCAAGCGGTAGGTCGTCAGCTTGCCGCCGACGATCGACACGAAGTTGGTGACGCCATCGCGCTGCTCGTGGTCGATCACGGCGTGGGCCCGGCTGATCTCCCGATCGGCCCGGCCGGCCGCCGACGATCCGCCGACGTCGGCGGCCGCATACAGCGGACGGACCCCCGCGTAGGCCCGCAGGATCCGCATCCGGCGGAGGTCGGGAAAGAGCTTCTCGCCCTCGTCGATCAGGGCTTCGATCTCGGCCGGGGTGGCCTCGTAGTCGTCGGGGTCATCGACCGGGATGTCGGTCGTGCCCAGGATCGCGACCGTGTGGACCGGGACCATGATGTCGCCGTCGCTGGGCGTCTTGCAGCGGCTGATCACCGTGTCGGTCATGCGCTGGTTGTAGACCAGCATCGTGCCCTTGCCCGGCGACATCGGCAGCTCGATCCCGGCCAGCCCGGCCACCCGGCCGGCCCACGCGCCGGCGGCCGAGACGATGATCCGGGGCGCGATGCGCTCGACCGTCCCGCTGCGCACGTCGGCGATCGAGACCGACGAGACGAAGCTCCCGCTGCGGTCCATGCCCACCACCTGGTGGTAGGGCAGGGCGGTGCTGCCTCGCTCGGCAGCGTCGCGCAGGTTCGCCTCGACCAGCTGCCACGGCTCGAGCGACGCATCGGGGATCCGATAGCCCCGCCGGATCCGCCGGTTGAGGGCCGGCTCGCGCTCGAAGAGCGCCGCCAGGGGCTCCTCGGCGCAGGGGATTCCGACCGCGGCACAGCGCGCCGGGAAGGCATCGACGTAATCGTCCGGATCGCCGGGAGTGGCCACGTACACCCCGCCGGTGTCCTCGATGCAGGCGGGGGCAATCCGGCGCAGCACGGCGTTCTCGACGATGCACTCCCGGGCCGCCTGGGGATCGCGGGCGATGTAGCGGGCGCCCGAGTGGAGCAGGCCGTGGTAGCGGCCGCTCGTGCCGCTGGCCAGGTCGCCCTTCTCGACCAACAGCCCGCGCAGGCCCCGCCGGGCCAGGTCGCGCAGCAGCCCGGCGCCGGTGGCGCCGCCGCCGACGATCAGGACATCAACGCTGGGTGGCAACGCGCGCCGGGACGTCATCCGGCCCATCATGCCCGACCCGCCGGCGGGGCAGGCCGGCTCAGGGCTCGAGCCAGTCGAAGGTCCGTCCGACCGCCTTCTTCCACCAGTGGTAGGCGGCCTCTCGCGCAGCCGGATCGAGGCCCGGCGTCCACTCGCGATCCGCCCGCCAGTTCGCGCGCAAGTCGTCGATCGTCGACCACACTCCGACGGCCAGGCCGGCCGCATAGGCGGCCCCCAGCGCCGTGGTCTGGATCACCTCTGGCCGGACCACGGGAACCCCCAGGACATCGGCCTGGAACTGCATCAGCAGCTCGTCGATGACCATCCCACCATCCACCTTGAGCGCCCCAAGAGTGATGCCCGAATCGCGGGTCATCGCGTCGAGGACCTCGCGAGTCTGCCAGGCCGTCGCCTCCAGGGCCGCCCGGGCGATGTGGCCCCGGGTGGCGAAGCCGGTCAGGCCGACGATCACGCCCCGGGCCTCGCTCCGCCAGTACGGCGCGAAGAGGCCCGAGAAGGCAGGCACGAAGTAGACCCCGCCGTTGTCCTCGACCGAGGCGGCCAGCGCCTCGACCTGGTCGGAGCTGTTGATCAGGCCCAGGTTGTCGCGCAGCCAGCGGACCAGGGCGCCGGCGACCGCGATCGAGCCTTCCAGGGCGTACGCGGGCGGCTGGTCGCCGAGCTGGAAGGCCACGGTGGTCAGCAGTCCGCTCGCCGATGGGACCGGCTGGGCACCGGTGTTGACGAGCATGAAGCAGCCGGTGCCGTAGGTGTTCTTGGCCTCGCCGGCCGAGAAGCAGGTCTGGCCGAAGAGGGCCGCCTGCTGATCGCCCAGGTCGCCCGCGATCGGAACCCCGGCCAGGGCTCCGGTGGCCAGGCCGTAGACCTCGCTCGATGAGGCGATCCGGGGCAGCAGGCCGGGCGGCAGGCCCAGGGCGCCGACGGCGTCCGGGTTCCAGTCGAGCGTCCGGAGGTCCATCAGCAGGGTCCGACTGGCATTCGTCACGTCGGTCACGTGGACGCCGCCCTGGGGCCCGCCGGTCAGCTGCCAGATTAGCCAGCTGTCGATCGTCCCGAAGAGCAGGTCCCCGGCCTCCGCTCGCTGCCGGGCGCCCGGCACCTGGTCGAGGATCCAGCGGATCTTGGGCCCCGAGAAGTACGTCGCCAGGGGCAGACCGCTCGATGCCCGGAACCGATCGACTCCGCCGCGCGCAGCCAGCTCGGCCACGATCGGGCCGGTCCGGGTGTCCTGCCAGACGATCGCGTTGTGGATCGGCTGGCCGGTCAACCGATCCCAGACGACGGTCGTCTCACGCTGGTTGGTGATCCCGATCGCGGCCAGCTCCGATGCCGCGATCCCGGCCCCGGCCAGGGCACCTTCGATCACCTCGCGTGCCCGCTCGAGGATCTCCTGCGGGTCGTGCTCCACCCAGCCGGGCTGGGGGAAGATCTGGCGATGCTCGCGCTGGTCGAGCGCGATCGGCCGACCGGCCCGGTCGAAGATGACGAAGCGGGTGCTGCTCGTGCCCTGGTCGAGGGCCCCGACGTAGCTGGCTCAACGATCATGCCCCGGCTCAGGACCGGCCGGTTGTCCCGGCACCTACCCCAGGGCATTGTCCACGATGGCGGGCCGCCGCGGTCGGCGAGCCGGGCTCAGCCGGTCAGCGTCCCGAGCGCCCGCCGGGCGGCCCGCCAGCCAGCGTCCGCGGCTCGGCCGATGTTCATGGGCCGGGGCTCGTCGCGGCTGGGGCCGGCCGTGGCCCGGGTCGCGCTCGCAGGCCGGGTACGGCAGGCCGGTCGTCCGGTCGCGGCGCTCGACCAGTGCGCGAGCCGCACTGGGCACACACGGCGAGCACGTCAGATCGCCTTGGTCGGCGGGCTCGAGGCCCGCCGCGAGCGGCTGGCCGGCCGGACGCGCCTCGCCCCGCCGCCGGGCGTGGACCGCGTCGTGGATCACGCCGTGGTGGCGATGGTCGCGGCCAGCAGGTCGACCTCGGATCCGGAGGTCGTGGCTGTGGCCGCGACCGTGACCGCCGTCCGACGGGGCCCACGGCACGCCGTCGGCGAAGAGGGTCACGAACAGCTGGACGAGCTCGGGATCGAACTGGATGCCGGCGTGGCGGCGCAGCTCGGCGAGGGCCGCCTCGTGGGCGACCGCGCTCCGGTACGGCCGGCCGGCGACCATCGCCTCGTAGGCGTCGGCGATCGCCACGATCCGGGCGCCGACCGGGATCTCCCGGCCGGCCAGGCCGTGGGGATAGCCCCGGCCGTCGAACCACTCGTGGTGGTGGAGGACGATCGTCGCCGCGTCGCGCAGCGCGCCGGCCTGCTCGAGCACGACCTGGCCGATCTTGGGATGCTCGGAGACGACCCGCCACTCGCGATCGTTGAGCTCGCCCGGGTTGTCCAGGATGTCGTCGGGGATCGCCAGCTTGCCCAGGTCGTGGAGCAGGCTGGCGGTGTGGACGCGCTCGATCTCGCCGCGGCGGCAGGTCGAGCGCCTGGGCCAGCATCGCCGACATCTCGGCGATCATCGTTCGAGGGCTTGCCGGTCCAGCCGTTGCGCTCGGCGAGCGCGGCCTGCAGCGTCGCGGTCGCGGCGCGCATCGCCGCCCGGCCGACATCGACGGCACGCTGGCGGGCCTGCGGCGCGATCGCCGCCCGGCGGATCAGGTCGCCCTCGGCCAGCTCGTGGAAGACGTAGACCTGGTCGCGGCCGAGGGCCTTGGCCGAGTACAGCGCGGCATCGGCGTCGTTGATCAGGCGCCTCGAGGCTGCATGTGCGGTCCCGAGGCCGCCGGCCACGCCGGCGCTCATCGTGATCGTCACGACGTTGCCGTCCGCGAGCCGGATCTGCGGCCGGCCGACCACCCGGCGCAGCTTCTCGGCCATCGTCGCCGCGGCGTCGGCGTCGGTCTCGGGCAGGACCAGCATGAACTCCTCGCCGCCGTAGCGGCCGACGATGTCGACGGCCCGGACGTTGCGCCTGGAGCGTCGCGGCGAACTCGCGCAGGACCGTGTCGCCGGCCGAGTGGCCGTGGGTGTCGTTGACCCGCTTGAAGTGGTCGAGGTCGACGAGCACGAGCGACAGCGGCCGGCCGTAGCGGCTGGCTCGGTCGAGCTCGGCCTCGATCCGGCCGATCAGGGCCTGGCGGTTGAGGACGCCGGTCAGCGGATCGACGGTCGCCAGCGTCCAGGCCTCGGCGACCCGGGCGGCCGAGCCGGCCGAAGGCGTCCCGCAGCTTGGGGTCGTCGAGGCCGTCCGTGTCGACGATCGAGGACGGGTCGATGGCATCGGCCAGGGCCTCGGTGACGGCCGTGATCCGGTGCATCTGGCGGCGGCCGAAGGTGGCCGCGAAGCCCATGCTGCCGAGGACCGCCCCGACGAAGGCGACGACCAGCGCAGCGAGCAGGAGCTCGGTGCCGGGCGAGATCGCCATTGCCGGGTTGTCCCTTTCACATCGCCACCGCCGGGCCCCTGGTCGGGACCCCGATCGAGCTGGTCATCTGGGCCGAACACTGGGGCCGGGGGTCCCGGTCCCCAATAGCCAGATCGTCCAGCGCGGGTCCCCGGCCGGCGGGCGCCGGCGCGGCCGAGGCCGGTGCGCCGGGCGCACGTCCTGCCCGGCGGTGGACCGGAAGTACCCTCGCTGGTGGGGTCTGCTGGCGTGCTGGCTGGTGGTCGGTGCGAGCGATCACCGAGGCCTGTTGACGGCCGTCGCACGGCCGGTCGGGGCCGGCCCGCGTGGGTCCTCAGGGCCGCCCGGCGGCTCCAGGCGACCACCGAGGCACAGCCGGCCGGCATCGTCCTCGAGGCGGTAGCGCCAGCCATGGTCGGTCGGCCCAGGCCCGGCCGTGGAGGGTCGCCCCCGGCGCGCGGCCGTCCGGTACTCGAGCCGATAGCGGCGGGGCACGGCCCGGATCGCCGCCGGGTCGACGAGGTCGACCGCCTCATCGAGCCAGTCGAGGTAGATCGCGTTGTTGACGTGGCCCATCGGGTCGAGCTCGTGCAGCCGGACGTCGAACGAGCGGCGGACGGCGTCGGCAGGCGCCGGGCCGGGATCGACCCGGGTCGGCTCGAAGCTGTCGAGGGGCACGCCGAAGGAGATCGGGAAGGCATCCGGGACCCGGGTCGGGACGCCGGCCGTCGTCGTCATCACCCAGTCGGTCAGGACGGTCGCGATCAGCTGGCCGTCGGCCTCCGCGCGCAGGTCGCAACGCCGGCGGGCCATCACCCGCCGGCCACCGACCACCTCCGTGGTCGCCAGCAGGACCGCGCCGGTCGGGAGGGCCGCCTCGATCGTCAGGTCCACGGCTCGGACGACCCAGGCCAGGCTCCGCTCCTGGTACCACGGCCGGCCGAAGCCGCGCCGCTCGGAGTGGAGCCAGGCCAGGTCCTGGGCGTAGCGCAGGTAGGCCGACGCCCGGGCGACCCCATCGGGCCCGGCCTCGTCGAAGCGGACCCGATACGTCGCCGACGAGCGACGCTCGGTCTCGCTCGGCGGGGCGTATCGATCGGCGGCCGGATCGTGGCCCGGACCCCCGCTCATCGCCGGCCTCAGCTTGCCGCCGCCGGCCCGGCCAGCGAGTCGAGCTGCTCCAGGGCGACCAGCCGGGTCCGCTCCCGAGGCGCGGTCTGGGCGTCGAGCCGGACCAGGCAGGAGCGCTCGGCGTCGAAGACGACCAGGGCGACGTCCAGGCGCTCGTCCTCGTCGGCGGCGTGGGTCCGGGCGTCGTCGAGCTGGTGGAGGACGTCGGCGTTGATCCCCCGGGCACCCCACTTGCAGTCGAAGGCCTCGGCGGCGCCGGGCACCTCGACGGTCACGTCGTAGGGATGGATCTCGGCCGGCACGCCGTCGAACAGGATCCGCCGCTCGCGACGGACGGCTGCGCGTGGCGCCCGCCGGGCGAGCAGGCGGGCGGTCAGCTCCTCGACGATCGCGCCCCGGACCTGGTTGCGGACCTGCGTCGCCCCGGTCGGCGACGGCCAGCGCCGCGGCCAGGATCGCCTCGGCCCGGGCGCCATCGGCCGCGTGCCCGGCGCCGAAGAGGCTCGGGAACATCCGCCGCCAGCGGTCCGGCTCGCTCGACTCGCCGTTCATCACCGCCCGGGCCAGGACCCGCTCGGCCAGCGACGCCTCGCTCAGCAGCTCGGCCGAGCGGGCGACGAGCGGGTCGGCCTGGATCGCCGCGTAGACCACCGCCCGGCCATCGCGGGCCGCGTCCTGGAAGCGCATCCGTCAGGGCTCCGACCCGACGGCGAGGAGGACGACCTGGGGCAGCGTCGACAGCCAGTCGATCGCCCGGTGGGGGTCGCGGACGAGACCGGCCTCATCGATCGCCAGCTCGATCGCGTCGGCCTGGGCGGGAGCGGCTGCGATGTCGCCGAGCGGTCCGTCGGCGACCTCGGCCAGCCGGTCGGTCCAGGCCTGGCGCAGGTCGTTGACGTACGACCACTCGTCCTCGATCGATTCGCCGAGCTCGGCGAGGGCCTCCTCGGCGGTGATCGCTGCCTGCAGCAGGCCACCGATCGTGGTCGCGTCCATCGACGGAGCGTACTTGAACCCGCCCGCGGCGGTCGCCGCCGGGTCAGCCGGGCAGTCCGCCTTCGGAGGGCGGCCGGCCAGCCGGGATCGCTTCCGCGTCAGCGGCCTCCCGGGCCCGCCTCTCGACGTCTTCGAGGACCCGCCGGCTGCGGTCGTCCCAGGCCCGACTGTATGCTCGGATCGCCTCGTCGCGCAGCTTCCTGGCGGCCTGGCGCCGGCCGAGCCGCCGAAGCTCATCGACGGCGTCCAGGGCCGCTCGATAGATGAGCGGCAGTTCGGCTGCCAGATTCGAACGCGATTCCATCACGATCAGGCTGGCCCTTCGATCGAGCCCTGCCAATGGCCGACAGGTCCGGTGCGCCGGCGGCAATCGGCCCACGCTCACCGGTGCAGGCGACGCGCTCGTGTCAGGATGGAGCCCGAGCGCGGACGACGGAGGGCGGCATGGATCTCGGGATTCGGGGACGGGCGGCACTGGTTGGCGGCGGCTCGTCGGGGCTGGGCCGGGCGACGGCCGATCGGCTGGCGGCCGAAGGCTGCCGCCTGGCGATCTGGTCGCGCAGGGCCGATGGCCTGGCAACCGTGGCCGCCGACCTCCGCAGCGCCACGGCGTCGAGGTGGTCGCGCTGGCCGGCGATGCGTCCGAGCCCGGCGTCGGGCCGCGGATCGCCGACGAGGCAACGGCCGCCCTCGGTCGAGTCGACATCGTGGTCCTCAACGCCGGCGGGCCACCGGCCGTCGATCCGACCAGGACCGATGCGGCCGGCTGGGCACGGGCCTTCCAGCTCCTGGCCACGACCCCGATCGAGATGGCCACCGGCCTGCTGCCGGCGATGCGCGCCGCAGGCTGGGGCCGGGTCGTGGCGATCCTGTCGTCCGGCGTCCGCCAGCCGATCCCCGACCTCGTCTACTCGAACGCCGGCCGCGGCGCGCTGGCCGCCTGGCTCAAGACGACGGCCCGGGTCGTCGCGCGCCGACGGCGTGACGATCAACGGCGTCCTGCCCGGCCGGCTGAGCACGCCCCGGATCGACAGCCTCGACCGCGGCCGAGCCGAGCAGAGCGGCCAGACGATCGAGGCCGTCCGGGCCGGCCACCTGGCCGACGATCCCGGCCGGCCGCTACGGCCGGCCCGGACGAGCTGGCGACGCTCGTCGCCTACCTCGCCTCGGACCTGGCCAGCTACCAGACCGGCACGTTCACCGCGGTCGACGGCGGCCTGATCAGCGGCCTGCCCTGATCAGTCGCCGGAGGTCCAGCCGCTGACGATCGAAAATCGATCGAACGAGCCGGTGGCCGCCGACCAGGTCCGGCTGACGCCCTCGACCCGGGCGCCGGCGGGACCCAGCGAGATCGCCGCGAGGAGCGTCTCGAGGTCGCGCCGGGGCCCCTCGGCCACGCAGTCGACCGAGCCGATCCGATCCGTTGCGGACCCAGCCGGTCAGGCCGAGCGCCTCCGCCCGGGTGGCGACGAAGACGCGGAAGCCGACGCCCTGGACCCGGCCGCGCACGCTCGCCGAGGCGCCTCGAGGCGGATGGGGCGACGGGTCGCTCGTCCATCCGATCAGGCGGCAGGCGGTCGGCCCTGCGGCCAGTCGAGGACCGAGGACGTCGATCGCCAGCTCGGGCCCGGTGTTGCCCTCGACGAGCTCGGCGACGTGGTCGAGCCGGCCGAGGAACGCGCCGACCTGGGCCGGATGGACCCGGCTGGCCGCCGCGACGAGCTCGTCGAGCAGGGCCGGATCGCGCACCTCGCGGCGCCCGCCCAGGGCGGCGATGGCCAGGTCGAGGGCCGACGTCGCGCCAGATCCCGAGCAGGATCAGCACCGCCCGGCGCCGCTCGGCGGGTGCGCGCTTGCCGGTGGCGCCAGGCTCGCCGGCACCCTCGGCCTGCGCCATCCAGCCCCGGCCCGGGCTCGTCGGACCCGAGCCGGGCGCGGCCCCCTTGCCGAACCGCGGGGCAGGCGCGCCGGCGGCCGGTAGGCGGAGCAGCAACTGGCCGGAGGGCCGCCTCGAGGGCGGCCGCGCGCTCGATCAGCTCGCGACCGGCAACCAGCCGCGGCGCGGCGCCGATCGACAGCAGATCGAGCAGGGTGCGCGCGATCTCGTCGTGAATCGTGATCGCCTCGGGGAGTCGGGCATAGGCCATGGCCAGACCCGGCCGGCCGGCCACGATCCGGGCCAGGCGGGCCGCCGTCGGGGCATCGGCCACGGCTCGCTCCACGAGCAGCCCTTCGATCGCGGCGATCCCCAGGGGTGCCATCCGCAATCGGACGGAGCGCGAGCGGACCGTCGGCAGGAGGCGGTCCTCCTCGTCCGCGCACAGGATGATCGTCGTCCGCGGCGGAGGCTCCTCGAGCGTCTTCAGGAGCGCGTTCTGGGCGTCCTCGTTCATCCGTTCGGCGTGCTCGACGATCGCGACCCGGTGGCCGCCCTCGACCGGCAGGTAGGCCAGCTCGCCGACGAGGTTGCGCACCCCTCGGGCAGCCGGGCGGGCCGGCGTCGCCGATCACGACCTGGCCACCGGGACCCTCGGGCCCGAGCCGGTGCAGGTCGGGGTGGTTTCCAGCGGCCACGAGCCGGCAGCCGCGGCAGGCACGGCAGGGCCGATCCAGCGGCTCCAGCGCCAGGCACAGCAGGCCGGCGGCGAGATCGTCGGCGAGGGTCGTCTTGCCGACCGACGGCGGCCCGACGATCAGGACCGCATGGGCAGCCGCCCCCTCGACGATGGCGGCGACCGCCGACAGCGTCCCGGGCCCGGCCCGGGTGATCCACTGCCGTCCGACGACGGTCATCGCGGGGACGCTTGGCCGAGATTGGCTACTCGGCCACCTTCCGGGTCGTGCGCCGCTTGGGGGCCGCGGCCGGCGTTTCGGCGGCCGCCTTGACCGGGCTTCTCCGGCGGGCGGCCGGAGCCGCTTCGGCGGCCGGCTCGGCTGCGGCGGCTGCCACGGCTCGGGTCGAGGTCCGCTTGCGCGCCGGCGGAGCATCCGCTGCCGGGCTCGCCTCGGCCGCCGCCGCTGCCGCGGCCGATCCGGACGCACGTCGCGTCGCCGGGCGGCGCTTCGGGCTCGCCGGCTCAGCCTCACGCGCACCGGCCGGAGCCGAAACCTCGGCTGGCTGCGCGACTGCCTTGGGCGGACGTCCGCGCCGGGTGGCCGTTGCCGCCGGAGCGGCTGCCTCGGCGGCAGCAGCGTCGGTGACTGGAGCGGCTTCGGGCGCTCGACCAGCGGGCCGGGCGGCCGGGCGACTGTCAGCCGGTCGGCCGGGCTTCGCGGCGATCTGTGCTCGGAGCATCGCCTCGAGCTCGGGCGGCACCTCGCTCCACGGCTCGTCGCCGCTTCGCGGCCGATCCTGGCGGGCTGCCACGGCGGGCCGATCCTCGGTGCGCGGACGCTCCTCGGGCCGGCGGGCCGAGACGTCCGGGTAGCGGTTGATCCCGCCGCCGCCACCGCCCCGGCCGTACCGCTCGCGATCGACCGCGGCGGCGTAGCCACTGTTGCGGCCGCCCCGATTCGGGGCTCCGCCGGCGGGCCGCCGGCCATCGCGGCCGACGGGCCGGTTGCCGCGCCGCTGTTCGGCGATCAGGTATTCGGGAATTGCCGGCTCATCCTCGTCGTCGACATCGATCGGCGAGAGATTGGCCGCCGGTGCGCGATCCATCCCGATCTGGCTGTCCCAGAACGAGCCGAAGGCCGCCGAGCGCGGCGGACGGGGTGCGACCGGGATGTCGACCTCGTCCTCCTCCTCGTCCAGGTCGAGGGGCCGGGCCACGACCTCCCGGGGCGGGATGGCGGCGGCGGCGGCCACCGGCTCGCCCTCGAGCCGGCCCCGGCCCCGGCCGCGGCCCCGGCCACCGCGCCGGCGGCGGCGGCGCTGACCCTCCTCGGACCCGCCATCCGCGTCGCCGGCCTGGCCGGCCAGGATCTCCTCTTCCTCGATATCGAGCTCGAACTCGGGCTCGACCGGCACGGCGACCGGCGCGGGAACGCGGGCCGCGGCAGCGATCGCCGCCTTGGACAGTTTCTCGCCGGGCAGCGCGACCAGGCCACCGCCGAAGGCCGGCAGCGGACCATTCGCGGCCGCAACAGCGACCTCCACCGGGGCAGCCTCGACCGGTCGACGGCCGGAGCGGGCCGGGCGGGCCGTGGCGGCCACCGGCTCGGGCTCGGCCACCCGGGTCCGGGTCCGCCCGCCGCGGGTGCCCCGGCCACGGCCGACGCCGGTGCCCTCGGTCTGCTTGTCGGGGACCTCGGTCATCGACAGGTCCTCGTCGTCATCGGCCACCCGCCGGCCGGAGCGCGATGAGCCCTTCTCGACCTTGGCGATCTGGGTGATGTCGGTGAACAGGTCGGCAACCTCGATCAGGTCCGAGCTGGTATTGCCCCGGAAGCTGATCACCTCGCAGCGGACGCCCATTTCCTGGACGGCCCGGATCGCCGGCGCGAAGTCGCCGTCGCCCGAGACGATGATCGCCACGTCGAGGTTGCGGGCGGTCTTCATCAGGTCGACCACGAGCTCGATGTCGAGGTTCGCCTTGACCTTGCCGTCGCCGTACTTGCGGATGTCCTTGCTCACAACCTTGTAGCTGTGGCGGGCGAGGAAGGCATGGAAGTTGCGCTGGTTCTCGTTGTCCGGGTCGAGCCCCGTATAGGCGTACGCCCGGACGAAGTCGCGTCCGGCGATCGCCGATTTCAAGAGGGTCACGTAATCGATGTCGACCCCCGCGGCCTTGGCCGCATAAAAGATGTTCGCGACGTCCACGAAGACGGCGACGTTCTTGCCCACGTTGACTCCTATGTCCTGGGTATTGACCACCGGCGCAGCTCAGGCAGCACGGTGGAGATCAGCTACGGACCTGGCGCGGCGCGGCCTTGCGGGTCGCGACGGACCGGGTCATGAGCGAGCCGCCTTGGGTGAAGCCACGATCTTCCCAGCGGGCTCGCTCGCCGGGATCGTCGGGTAGCGCCGCTTCGACGACGGTGCAGCCCTTGTTGCGCGCGGATCGGAGGATCTCCTCGAGCAGGTCGTTGGTGACGCTCAGCTCGTCGACAGCGCCATCGACCCGCAACAGGTCGATGCTGCCGATGTAGCCGCCGGCCCGGACCGAGGGACGCAGGGCCAGGACGGCGCCGCCGATGACCTCCCGCCGCCGTTCGGCGACGAGCACGCTGGCCTGGGGCAGGTAGATGAGCTGCCGCAGTAGATCGGCTGCCACGAGCGGCCCGCCCACCGGATCGACGGCCGGCGCGAAGAGCGCGGCGAGCCGATCAACATCGGTGATGCGAGCCGTCCGAACCTGGTAGTCCACGCCGACGGGCCTGACCTCACGAGGGGGGCGCATCCGGCTGCGGCAGAGGCGGTCAACATCCGACCGGCTCGACGTTTTCCTGCCCAGAGCGCGCCTCTCGGTGGCGGGCGCCGAAGCGCTCTACAACCACCCAAGGGGCACCCAACAGCAGTGTTGCAATCGACGCGCCAGTGCCTAATATACGGCATCGCTCCGGCGGCCACCTGCGCGCCGCCCGTTGCCTGCTCGCCGTGCCACCACCTGTGCCGCACCGACGCCTCAATTTGGACCATTCGGGTCCATGGGACGATGGGCGAAGGGGGTCGGCTGTCGAGGGGCAATGGTTTGTACGCGCGGGGGAATCGACCGGGAACGTTCGCCGAGAACGGCGGACGGGGATCAGAGGAGGAGCATTTGATGAAGTACAGCAAGCTCGGGGCGTTGGCCGCGGGGGCGCTGCTCGTCTTCTCGGCGTGCAGTGGCAACACGGCGACCACGGCCCCGGCAGCGAGCACAGCCGCCAGCCAGGCGCCTGCTGCCAGCACCGGTACCAGCGCGGCACCGGCCAGCGCAGCCGCGGCACCGGCCGCCTGCGCCAACAAGAAGGGCAGCAGCTCGAGCACCATCGACGTCTATTCGAGCGAGCCGCTCGAGGGCACGAGCCTGGCCCAGACGAGCACGATCGTGGCCGAAGTGAAGGCTGTCCTCGACGGCCAGAAGGTCGGCAACTTCACGATCAAGGTGATCAGCCTGGACGACGCCTCGGCCGCCAACAAGGGCGACTGGGACGGCACGGTCGAGCAGTCGAACGCCACCACGGCGATCAACGACCCGGACGCGATGGCCTACATCGGCACCTACAACTCGGGCGCCGCCAAGCTGTCGATCCCGATCCTGAACGGCGCCTGCCTGGCGATGTTCAGCCCGGCCAACAGCTATCCCGGCCTGACCAAGGCCGTCGATGGCGTGACCACCCCAGGCGAGCCCGCCTCGTACTACCCGAACAACTACCGCAACTACGCCCGTGACATCAACACCGACGACGTCCAGGGTGGCGCGTCGTCCGAGTGGGCCTACTCCCTCGGCTTCAAGAAGGCCTACGTCATCGACGACGGCCAGACCTACGGCCAGGGCATCGGCCGGGCATGGGCCCAGCACTTCGGCAAGATCGGCGGCATGGTCCTCAGCGCCAACGGGACGACCGAGGACTACGACCCCAGCGCGACCGACTACCAGGCTCTCGCCCAGAAGATCCATACGTCCGGTGCGGACGTCGTCTTCGTCGGCGCGATCACTGGCCAGGGCACGGCCAAGCTGTGGAAGGACATCCGCTCGGTCAACCCGACCATCGCGATCTTCGGGCCTGACGGCGTCAACGAGAAGTCGTGGTTCGACGGCGCGGGCTCCGCGGCTGTCGGCACCTACCTCACCTTCGGTGGCGTCGACGTCAGCCAGCTGACCGGGACGGGCAAGACGTGGGCGGCCGCCTACGAGGCAGCCAACAACGGAACCCAGCCGCCGTTCTACGCGGCGTACGGACATGCCGCCGGACAGATCGTCCTCGCTGCGCTCCAGAAGGCCGGCACGAACGACCGCTACGCCGTTCTGCAGGCCATGATGAGCACCGCCGGTCTGGACACCGTCATCGGGTCATTCACGCTCGACCCGAACGGCGACCCGAAGGGTGGGGTCATCTCCAGCTACACCATGGGTGCAACCTGGCCGCCCACCTACAAGGGCGTCATCACCCAGGCGCAGCCGTAACCGCGTAAAACCTGAGCAGCCATTTTCCCGGGCGGGCCGCCAAGGCCCGCCCGGGATTTCATTCCTGACCACGTCGTTCATCGCCCCAGACGAGGACCCGTGACATGGAGCAGCTCGCCCAGACGCTGATCATCGGCCTGGCGGACGGGCTGATCTTTGCCCTCGTCGCACTGGGCTACACCCTCGTCTACGGCATCATCGAGCTGATCAACTTCGCCCACGGCGACGTGTTCATGGTTGGTTCGCTGTTGGCCTTCGGGCTGATCGCGCCGAGATCGACCGGCGGCCTGGGCATCTTCGAGATCACGGCCACCACGCCGGCGCCGCTGATGATCGTCCAGATCCTGGCCGTGCTGGCCATCACGATCGGAGTCACGGCCGGCCTCAACGTCCTGATCGAGCGGGCGGCCTACCGGCCGCTGCGCCGGGCGCCCAAGCTTGCGCCGCTGATCACCGCGATCGGGATGAGCTTCGTCCTCCAGAACGTCGGGCTCGTCTTCGGCGGCTCGAACCAGCGCACGATCGACAACATCTTCCCCACCAACAACCTGCTCGACGTATTCGGGATCCACGGGGTCACGATCACCGTCTCGCAGGTCTTCGTGGGCCTGGTCACCGTGCCTCTCCTCTTCCTGCTGACCTGGTTCGTGGCCAAGACCCGCCAGGGCCGGGCGATGCGGGCCACGGCCCAGGATCCGGACACGGCCGGCCTGATGGGCGTCGACGTCAACCGCACGATCGCGATCACGTTCCTGATCGGCGGCGCCCTGGCCGGGGCAGCCGGCGTGGTCCAGATCCTGTACAACAACGTGACGGTCTGGAACCTGGGCTTCCGGTTCGGGCTCAACTCGTTCACGGCGGCCGTGCTGGGCGGGATCGGCAACATGCAGGGCGCAGTCCTGGGTGCCTTGATCCTGGGCGAGGTCAACGCCCTGAGCGACCGCTACATCGCCGCCAGCTGGACCAACGCGATCGTCTTCGGGGTGCTGATCGCGATCATGGTCTTCCGGCCCACCGGCCTCCTCGGCCAGCAGCTGGCTGACCGGGCATGACCGGGGCGACACGGACGATCGGGACAGGGCCAGGCGCCTGGTTCGGCTACATCGGCTCGACCCTGGCCGGCCTGCCCGGCGCCTATCGGGCCAGGCTCAAGGCCAATCCCCGGCGAACGATCGCGATCACGGTGCTGGTCATCGTGGCCCTGCTCTACCCCTACGTGAACCACACCTTCCTGGCCTCGTTCAGCCGCAACGTCTTCCCGTTGCCAGTGCCCGACGACACGGTCGCGACGTTCATGACGATCTTCGCGATCATGGCCATCGGCCTGAACATCGTGGCCGGCTTTGCCGGGCTGCTGGACCTGGGTTACGTCGCGTTCTACGCGATCGGCGCCTACGTGGCCGCCTTCCTGGCCTCGCCCCACTGGGCCGCCCTGGGCCTGAACATCGTCTTCCTGGGCAACGTTCCGGCCAGCTCGGCCGGCGTCCACCTGCCGTTCTGGCTGGTGGTCCCGATCGCCGTGATCGTGGTCGCCACCTTCGGGGCCCTGCTGGGCGCCCCAACCCTGCGCCTGCGCGGCGACTACCTGGCGATCGTGACCCTCGGCTTCGGCGAGATCGTGCCGCTCGTCTTCAAGAACCTGTCGCAGGTTTACTTCTCGCTCAACATCGGGCCGATCAACATCAACCTGAACAATGTCAACCTGACCGGCGGGGTGCAGGGCATCAACCCGGTCGATCCACCGTTCCTGCCGTTCTTCAACATCAAGTTCGACGCCCAGGCCGGCTTCCTGCCGGTCTACCTCGGGATCGTCATGCTCCTGCTCGCCGTCCTCGTCGCCCGCAACCTGGAGCATTCCCGGATCGGACGGGCCTGGATGGCCATCCGGGAGGACGAGACGGCCGCCGAGATGATGGGCGTGAACACGGTCCGGACCAAGCTCCTGGCCTTCGCCCTGGGGGCCAGCTTCGCCGGGATCTCGGGCGCCTTCCAGGCCTCGTACCTGGGGGCCACGACCTCCGACTTCTTCAACTTCTCGACCTCGATCCTGGTCCTGGTGATGATCATCCTGGGCGGGATCGGCAACATCTGGGGCGTGATCGTGGGCGCCGTCACCCTCGTCTACATCAACTCCTCGTTCCTGCCCTACCTCGGCCAGCGGATCCAGGACTCGGCCCCGTTCCTGCCCAATCCGGCCCAGTACAACTTCCTGATCCTGGGCGTCATCCTGCTCCTGATGATGCGCTTCAGGCCGCAGGGCTTCCTGCCCAACCGCCAGCGTGAAGCGGAGCTGTCGGTCGCCGGCCTGGCCGCGGCCGACCTGTCGTTGGGCATTCCGCCCGAGCTGGACAACGTCTCGGTTGCACCGCCCGGCCAGTCGGAGACCGGCCCTGATGCCCGCTCGCCGGAAGTCCCCGGGGAGGGCGAGGACCTGTGACCGCGCCCAGCCTGCCCCCGCCGCCGGCGCTCCCGGCCAACCTGCTGACCGGCCAGCTGGACGATGCCTCGACCCTGGTCAAGACCCGCGGGATCATCAAGCGGTTCGGCGGCCTGGTCGCCGTCAACAACGTCGACTTCGACATCCCGCGCGGCTCGATCGTGTCCCTGATCGGGCCGAACGGCGCCGGCAAGACGACCTTCTTCAACATGATCACCGGCTACCACACCCCAACCGCGGGCGAGATCATCTTCGACGGCCAGCCGATCACCAGTCGCTCGGGCAGCAAGGTCCGCTCGATGAAGCCCCACGAGGTGACCGGCCTGGGCATCGGCCGGACCTTCCAGAACATCCGTCTGTTCGGCACGATGTCGGCCCTGGACAACGTCCGGATCGGGCTCAACATCCACCTCAAGAGCCACTGGTGGGACTCGGTCCTGCGTACCCCGAGCATGCTCCGCGAGGAGCAGGACGCGATCGTCGAGGCGATGGGCCTGCTCAAGCTGGTCGATCTCGAGAAGCGCTCCGAGACCTGGGCGCGCAACCTGCCCTACGGCGATCAGCGCCGGCTCGAGATCGCCCGGGCGCTGGCGACCCGGCCCAAGCTCCTCCTGCTTGACGAGCCGACGGCCGGGATGAACACCAGCGAGACCCGCGAGATGACCGACTTCATCCGCAAGCTGCGCTCCGAGCTGAACCTCACGGTCCTGCTCATCGAGCATGACATGCGCGTGGTCATGGGCATCAGCGACCGGGTCACCGTCTTGGACCATGGCGAGGTGATCGCCGAGGGCCGGCCCGACGAAGTCCGGGCCAACCCCAAGGTCATCGAGGCCTACCTCGGCCGGGCAGCGACGGCGGCGACCTGAGATGGCCCTCCTCGAGCTCAAGGACGTTCACACCTACTACGGCGCGATCCATGCCCTGCGCGGCATCTCGATGTCGATCGAGGAAGGCGAGATCATCACCCTGATCGGCTCGAACGGCGCGGGCAAGTCGACCACCCTGCGGACCATCTCCGGCCTGCTCAGGCCGCGCCAGGGCGAGATCACCATCCGCGGCCAGCGGATTGACGGGACCCCGCCCCACCAGATCGTCGGCCTGGGGGTCTCCCAGAGCCCCGAGGGCCGCCACGTCTTCGCCCGGATGACGGTCCACGAGAACCTCGAGATGGGCGCCTTCCTGCGCCGCGACAAGGCCGCCCTGCCGGCCGAGTTCGAACGGGTCTACGGCCTCTTTCCCCGGCTCCGGGAACGGACGACCCAGAAGGCCGGGACGCTGTCCGGCGGCGAGCAGCAGATGCTGGCGATCGGCCGGGCGCTGATGGCCGCGCCCAAGATCCTGCTCCTCGACGAGCCGTCGATGGGCCTCGCCCCGATCCTGGTCGAGCAGATCTTCGCGATCATCAAGACGATCAACGAGCAGGGCACCACGATCCTGCTCGTGGAGCAGAATGCGCTGATGGCCCTGGCCGTCGCGGATCGCGGCTACATCCTCCAGACCGGCGAGATCGTCCTGACCGACACTGCGGCGGCATTGGCCCACAACGAGGCCGTGCGAAAGGCCTACCTCGGAGAGGACTAGAGGCCCCGGCGCGATGCAAGCGTCCCAGCCGCTCCGGCCACCGAAGTCGCCCACCGACGGGCACCTGACGGCCATCGGCGTGCTGGTGACCCTGGGGATCGTGATCGCGATCATCAAGCCCTGGGGCAGCGCGCCGGGCGTGGCCAGCGCACCGGCCCAGCCGACGCCCGCGCCGCTTGCCACGGCCACCGCCCCGCCCTCGCCCAATCTTGGCTTCGGCGCCCGGGATTACGACCCGTCGATCTTCGGCGAGCACGAGCCCGAGGCCGTGTGGGGCGTCTGGCCGGCCGGCTTCCTGACCACCTTCGGCTTCGTGATCCAGGTTCCGGCGACTCCGGCGCCATCGGCCGGCTCGAGCACGACTCCTGCCCTCGGCCCCGGACCCAGGCCCAGCGTGCTGAGCGGCCCGAGCGGATCGGGCGTGCTGCCCGGCAGCGACCTGGGACCGTCCTGGCCGGCCCGCCTGGAGATGCCCGATGGTGACCACCTGCTGCTGATCGGGGTGGACATGCCCCGCGGCTACTCAATGAGCCTGGCCCGCCTGGACCTGGCCCTGGCAGACGGCGGCCAGGCCGCCGTGGACCTGGTTCGCCTGAAGTCGCCCTGGCCTAGTCACTTCGCGGTGGTCGGCATGGCGGCGCCGGCCGGCGATGGCCGGCTCGACGTCTGGCCGCCGGGCACCTACGAGCTGAACCTGTCGTTCGAACCGGGCGACATCGAGCGGTCGATCGAGATCCAGATTGCCGGCCCGCTCGTCGGACCCTGAGCCGGCCCTAGATCCGGTCGCCGCCCCGGCTGATCCGGTAGGTGGCTCGCGACAGGACGATCAGGCCGACGGCGGCCAGCCAGGCTCCCGGGGCCAGGTCGGGTCGCAGGCCGGTCAGGTCGCCCTGGGTCAGGAATGACAGCAGGGCATAGAGCAGGGCCAGCCAGCCCAGGATCGTGAGGACCAGGAAGCTCAGCCCGCGATCGACCGCCACCGGCCGGTCGCCGATCGCGTAGGGCAGGGCCACCAGGCCCAGGACCAGCAGGGCGATGATGAAGTCGATCATCCCGCCGGCGGTCCCGCAGCGGCCGTCGAACGCGTTGCACGAGATCGGCGTCAGGCCGCCGGCCTCACCGCCCGCGGTGTACCAGGCCAGGAACGAGGCGACCAGGATGAGCAGGGCGCCGAGGGCTGCCAGCAGGCGGCCCTGGCCGAGCGGGCGACGATGCATCGTCATCGGGCGGCCATTGGGTCAGGTCTCTGATTCGGCCGGGACGGGCTCCCCGGGCTGCGGCGTGGCATAGACCTCGGGCCGGAGGACGCCGACATAGCGCAGGTTGCGGTAGAACTCGCCGAAGTCGAGGCCGTAGCCGACGACGAACCGATCGTCGATCGTGAACCCGGTGTAGTCGACCGGGATCTCGACCAGCCGCCGGGCCGGCTTGTCGAGGAGGGTGCAGATCCGGAGCGAGGCCGGGCTTTTGCCGCGCAGGTAGCGGACCAGGTAGTTCAGGGTCAGGCCGGTGTCGATGATGTCCTCGACCAGCAGGACGTGCTCATCGGCGATGCTCGCCGAGAGGTCCTTGAGGATCCGCACCAGGCCCGACGACTCGGTCGAGGTGCCGCCGTAGGACGAGACCTCCATCAGGTCGATCCGGACGGGTACGGTGATCGAGCGCATCAGGTCGGCCATGAACGGCAGCGAGCCCTTCAGGACGCTGACCAGGGTCAGCTGCCGCCCCGCGTAGTCGACGGAGATCCGGGCTCCGAGCTCGCGAACCTTGGCCTGGATCTGGTCCTCGGAGACGAGCACCTCGGCCAGGTCGTTCTGGAGATCGACCGGCGCCTTCACGCGCTGGCCCGGGCCGGGTCAGAGCTGGCCGACCTGCTGCCCGACCGGCGCCGGCGGCGGTGGCGCCCCGTGGCGGCCACGGGCAGCGGCGCCGGCCCCAGGGGCAGGGCCGGCGGCTCTGGCGCAGCCGGCCGATCCGGCCCGAACGGCCCGGCCAGCATCGAGGCCGCCGAGCGCAGCGGGGTGACGTGGCCGGCCGTGCCGCTCAGCTCCTCGGCCAGCTCGAGCCGGCCGTACTTGAGCATCAGCGCCCGGAAGTCGCGGGCGTAGAAGAGCTTGATCCGCAGGTCGGGGTACAGCTCGCGCAGGCGGCGCAGCTTGCGGTTCTTCTTGCGGACCAGCTTCTGGCGGAGGGTCGTCAGCTCGACGTACAGCTCCAGCTCGGGCAGGAAGAAGTCGGGCGAGAAGCTCTCGAGCAGATCCCCGTCCAGGTTCCACAGGATCGGGAAGGTATGCGGCTCGTACTCCCAGCGAACCTGGTAGTAGTCGAGGATCCGGGCGAACTCTGCCTCGCTGACGTGGGCGAAGGCCGGCCCGGCGTCGGTCAGCCGCTGGGCGTCCGGTCCATCGTCGCGCTGATCCATCGGCGGTCAGTCTAGCCCACTCCGGGCCCTCGGCGAATGAGCGTCCCGCGCTTGGCAGCCGATACCCCTGGGGGGTATCATCAAGCGACGATGGCGACCACCACCCGGACCAGTCCGGCCTCCCCGACCACGGCCGCCCATGCTCGGGCCGGCGTCGAAGGGCCCGACCATTTCCGGCACAGCTACTCCAAGGACAAGGCCAACCTCGTCCGCCGGCTGAGCCGGATCGAGGGCCAGGTGCGGGGCATCGCCCGGATGATCGAGCGCGAGGAGTACTGCGTCGACATCCTCCAGCAGACAGCCGCCCTGCGGGCCGCCCTCGACTCGGTCGGGATCCTGATCCTCGAGGACCACGTCCGGGGCTGCGTCCGGACGGCGGCCGAGCGCGGCGAATCGGATGCCTACGTCGACGAAGTCGTCGATGTCGTCCGTCGGACGCTCGGCCGGCCGGTGCGCGGAGCAGGCCGTCCCGCCTGAGATGGGCGGTCGGCCGCGATCCGCGCCGGATCAGGACGTTCGGGTGATCTCCGGCCGCCCGCCCAACTGCGACGATCCGCGTCGATGACTGATCAGCCGGCGCGCCGTCCGCTGCCCGCTCCTTCGATCGGTGCACCGCCGCCTTTCTCCGAGCGGCGGGTCAAGGCCCGCCGGGCGGACGACCAGCAGAACCGGCGGGAGACGGCGCTCCTCGCCCGGTCGCTCGACATCCTCGTCGCCGACCTTGCCGCCGAGGCGCGCCTGGCCGCCCTGCTGGGGCTGCTGGCCGAGACCGTCGGGGCCCGCCGGGCCGCGGTCCTGTCGGTGGCTCCCGAGCGCCGGATCGCGGTCGCGGCCGGCGCAGACGAGGATCCCGACGACCCGCTCGCCCTGGCGGCCTGGCTGGACGCCCGCGGCCCGGGCTCCCGAGCCGAGCGGGCGGCGACGGCGCCGGCGGCCGTCTCGATCGTCCGGGCGACCGGACCCGGCCATCGGCCGGCGGCCCGCGCCGCCGACGCTGCCCAGCACTACGCCTGGATCGAGATCCCCAGCAGCGGCCGGGTGGTCCTCGGCTTCGAGCTGGCCAGTGCAGGGGCCGTCGAGGACATCGGCGACCGGCTGCCGAGGCAGATGGCCCGCCATGCCGCCGTTGCCCTGGCCCTGGTCACCGACCAGATGGCCGCCGAGGATGCCTCGATCAACCTCGGGGCCCGCGATCGGGAGCGCGAGCGCTACGTCTCGACCGTGGCCCACGATCTGCGCACGCCGCTGACCGGGCTGGCCGGCTACCTCGAGCTGATCGCCGACGGCAAGGTCGAGGACCCGGCGATCCGGGCCGACTTCATGGACCGCAGCCGGGAGATCGTCGACACGATGGCCGAGCTGGTCGCCGACCTGCTCGAGATGAGCCGGATCGAGGCCGGCAACCTGGCCCTGGAGCTGGCTCCGTTCTCGATTGCCGACGTGGCCCGGCGGGTGCTGGGCGCCCTCCGGCCGATCGGCCTCAAGCGCGGCGTCGACCTGCAGGCCGATCTGCCGCCCCGGATTCGGGCGGCGGTCGGCGATCGCCGGCGGGTCGAGCAGATCCTGACCAACCTGGCCGGCAATGCCCTCAAGTTCACCCCGGCCGGAGGCACGATCGAGATCGCCGGCTGGTTTGACGGCCGGGTGGCCCTCATCGCGGTCCGCGATGACGGGTCCGGAATCGACGCCGATGACCGGCCTCGGATCTTCGAGCGCTTCTATCGCCTGCCCGGCCACGCCCGGATCACCGGCACCGGCCTGGGCCTGCCGATCGCCCGCGAGCTGGCCCGGGCGATGTCCGGCGACCTGGACGTGGCCTCGGTCAAGGACTCGGGCTCGAGCTTCGTGCTGGCCCTGCCCGGCCCGGCCGATGTGGACCTGGACAGCCTGCGGGCGTCCCTCGATGCAGCCCTCAACGCCGAGGAGATGCGCCTCGAGGAAGCTGCCGTCATCCGGGCGATGCGGGCGGCCCAGCGGGCCGGCGACGACTCCCAGGCGGACTCTTCGGCAGGTCCGCAGGCCGGCTCCGAGTCTGGCTCCGAGGCGCGCTGAGGCCAACCCTCCCGGCGGTTTTCCACCATCTCCGGCAATCCGCTGTTGACTTCGTGGATAACCCGGTTGACTGGCCGGAAACGGTCACGTAGCGTCCAACGACCGCACCCAAACGGGGCCGCAGGGTAACGTGGCGCGTGAGGGGCCCGGGGAGACCCGGGCCGGAACCGAACGCGGCACGGAAGACCGATCGACCTCCTGGTGCGTACATACGTCGACGCCGGGAGCGCTAGCGGCCGGTTCACCTCCCCGAAATCCGGAGGATGCGTGAGCCAGGATCGCGAACCGCTCCCGTCGCGCGTTGAGGACCTGCCCCCGCTCCCGCCGGACGCCCTGGCGGCCCTGGCCAAGGGGCTGACCCTGCTCCGCCTCGACCTACCGCAGCCGGTCGTGAGCGGGCTGGTCGACCACCTCCGCCTCCTCCTGGCCTGGAACCAGTCGATCAACCTGAGCGCGATCCGGACGGCCGACGCGGCGGTCCGCGAGCACATCCTCGACAGCCTGACGGCGGTCCCGATCCTGCGCGAGCGCGGCCTCGAGGCTGTCCTCGACCTGGGCAGCGGCGGCGGCTACCCCGGCCTGCCCCTGGCCCTGGCGCTGCCCGCCCGGCGGACGCTGCTGGTCGAGAGCGTGGCCAAGAAGGCGGCCTTCCTGTCCGCGGCGGCCGGCGTGCTCGCCACCGAAGCTCCGCCGGCGACCGGCGAGATCGAGGTCTTCAACGGCAGAGCCGAGGTCCTGGCCGGCGACCGCCGCCACCGCGAGCGCTGGCCGGCCGTGGTCGCCCGGGCGATCGCGGCGTTGCCCGAGCTGGCCGAGATCGCCCTGCCCCTGCTGGCCCCGGGCGGGGTGCTCGTCGCCTGGAAGCGGCGGCCGCTCGACGCCGAGCTGCTGGCCGCCGGACCGGCCATCGAGCTGCTCGGCGGCAGCCCGCCGGTCATCCTGCCGGTCAGCCTGGCCGGCCTCGAGGACCATGTCCTGGTCGTCGTCGAGAAGGTCGGCCCAACGCCCGCCGGCTACCCGCGCGATCCGGCCCAGCGCCGGCGCCAGCCCCAGCCCGGCCGGCAGCGGCTACCCTCGCCCTGATGCGCGTCGCCATCCTGTCCGACATCCACGCCAACCTGCGGGCCCTCGACGCGATCCTGGCCCGGATCGGGACCGTCGACGGCATCTGGCAGCTCGGTGACGTCGTCGGCTATGGGCCGGATCCCGACGCGGTCGTCGACCGGTTGCGCCAGCTCGGTGCGGTCGGCGTGCAGGGCAACCACGACCTGGCCGCGACCGGTGACGACGTGATCCGCGATTTCAACGTCGACGCCCGGGCCGCGATGGAGTGGACCCGCCGGACGATCAGCCCCGCCACCCGCGACTGGCTGGCCGGGTTGCCGCTCCGGCTCACGGTCGACGGCTGGAGCCTGGTCCACGGCAGCCAGCGCGATCCGACCTGGGAATACATCCTGACCGAGCGAGCCGCGGCCGAGAACCTCGCCCTGCTGCCCTCCCCGTACGGCCTCTTCGGGCATACCCACCTGCCGATTGCCTACGCCACGGGGCCCGGCTCGAGCGGCCCGCGGCTCGAAGCGTTGACGCCCCAGGCCGGCTCGAGCCTGGCCCTCGCCGGCCGGCGCGCCCTGCTCAACCCGGGCAGCGTCGGCCAGCCCCGCGACGGCGACCCGCGGGCGAGCGCCCTGGTCCTCGACCTGGCCGGCCCGTACGCCACCTGGTTCCGGGCCGACTACGACATCGCGGCGACCCAGGCGGCGATGCGCGCCGCCCGGCTGCCCGCCCGGGGAGTCAGCCGGCTGACCTTTGGCGCCTGAGCGCGATCAAAGCCGAGTGATAGCCTTGGCCGTTGGTGGGATGGGAGACGGAGGTCCGGTGGAAATCGTCGGCGCAGCGCCCGCAGGATGATCGGCGGCCGTCGGCCCCTGCCCGGGCGCAAGCTCGCCGACCGGCGCGTCCGGGTCGAGCGCCCGCATTCGCCCTACTTCCGTTACACCGGTCCCGGCCAGATGGTGGCCAAGCAGGCCGCCAGCCTGCCCCTGACCCGCGCCGGACGGCTCATCTTCAAGGGTCGCAGCCTGATCTTCGGACGACCGCTGGCGAGCGAGGAGGAGATCGGCGAGCGCCTGGCCAAGAAGAAGGCCCTGGCGATCTTCAGCTCCGACGCGATCAGCTCGTCGGCCTACGCGACCGAGGAGATCCTGCGGGTCCTGATCGTGGCCGGAGCGGCTGGCGCGCTGGCCTACTCGATCGGCGTGTCGATCGCGATCGCCCTCCTGCTGACGATCGTGTCCTTCTCGTACCGCCAGGTCTGCCGGGCCTACCCCAACGGCGGCGGGGCGTATATCGTCGCCCGCCAGAACCTGGCCCCGATCTTCGGCCTGGTCGCCGCCGCGGCGCTGCTGATCGACTACGTCATGACCGTCGCCGTGTCGACCGCCTCGGCGATCCAGCAGATTCAGTCGATCCTGCCGGCGGCGTTCGACTACCGGATCGAGATTGCCTTCGTCTCGATCTCGCTGATCACGATCGGCAACCTCCGGGGCCTGCGCGAGTCGGGCAACATCTTCGCCGTCCCGACCTACCTGTTCGTGGGCCTGGCCCTGCTGATCGTTGTCGGTGGCGTCTTCCGGATCGTCAGCGGGACCGCCCACGCACTGCCGCCCCAGCCTGACGCGGTACCCCTGGGCGCGACCGAGCAGCTCAGCATCTTCCTGCTCCTGAAGGCCTTCGCCGGCGGCTCGGTAGCCCTGACCGGGGTCGAGGCGATCGCCAACGGCGTGCCCGCGTTCAAGAAGCCGGAGGCGAAGAACGCGGCCAACACGATGATCACGATGGCCTTCCTGCTGGGCGTGATCTTCATCGGGATCACGATCGTGGCCCACGCCTTCGCGATCGTGCCCTCGGTCGACAACAGCGGCGGTCCGACCGTCGTGGCCCTGGTCGCGGGGACCGTCTTCGGCGCGAGCCCGCTGTTCTACCTGTTCCAGATCGCCACGGCCCTGATCCTGTTCCTGGCGGCCAACACCAGCTTCAACGCCTTCCCGCGGCTGGCGGCCATCCTGGCCGAGGATGGCTACATGCCCCGCCAGTTCAGCTTCCGAGGGGACCGGCTGGCCTACTCCTGGGGGATCGTCCTGCTGGCCGGGATCGCCTTCGGCCTGCTGGTCCTGTTCAACGGCGACACCCACGCCCTGATCCCGCTCTACTCGGTCGGCGTCTTCGTGTGCTTCACCCTGTCCCAGTCGGGGATGGTCAAGCACTGGTTCACGACCCGCGAGCCAGGCTGGTGGTGGCGGGCGATCGTCAATGCCTTCGGCGGCGTCCTGACCTTCGTGGTCCTGATCATCGTCACCTCGGTGAAGTTCCAGAACGGCGCGTACCTGGTGATCATCCTGATTCCCGTCCTGGTCGCGATGATGCTGTTCATCCAGCGCCAGTACAGCGCCTCGCAGCGGCAGCTCTCGATCCGGCCCGACTACGTGGCCAAGCCGCCCCATCGCGAGGAGCGGGTGGTGGTCCCGATCCCGGGCCTGACCCGGGCGGTGATCCAGGCCGTCAACGTCGGCCGCTCGATCAGCGACGACGTCCGGGCCGTGTACATCTCGGAGGACCCTGACGCGGCCCTCGCGGTCCGGGCAAGCTGGGAGCGGCAGGTCCCCGGGGTGCCGCTGGTCGTCGTCGAGTCGCCTTACCGGGCCCTCGTCGGGCCGTTGCTGGCCTACCTCGATGTGCTCGATCGAGCCTGGCCGCCGGACAAGCCCGAGCCGATCACCTTCGTCGTGGTGCCCGAGTACGTCGCCCGCCACTGGTGGGAGCGGATCCTCTACAACCAATCGGCCAAGCGCCTGCGGACCGTGCTCGTCGGCCGGCCCCACACCGTGGTCGTGAGCGCCCCCTATCGACGCGAGGAGGAGAGCCGCTTCGACCCGCCGTCGGTGCCTGATGCCAACGGCCAATCCTGATCCGGGGGCCTCGCCACGCTTTGCGGCCGGGTGGCGGTGGTATCGTGACGGCCGTGCCCGACGTTCATCAACCGCCGTTCAAACGCGCGGTCCTGGCGGTCAATGGCGGTTCGAGTGATGCCCGCATCGTCCGCCTGGCCTGCCAGGCGGCGAAGCTGAGCAAGGCCCAGCTGGTCGCCGTGCACGTGGTCGAGATCGACTGGAGCCTGCCCCTCGAGGCCGACGTCGCCAGCCGGTCCGAGGATGCCCAACGCGTCCTTGATGCAGTCGAAGGAATTGCCGAATCGGAACACCAGGACGTCGAGACGGTCCTGCTCCAGGCACGCGACGTGGGTGCCGCGCTCGTCGATGAGGCGAGCGAACGAGCGGCCGACCTGTTGATCCTGGGCCTGCCCTACCGCAAGCGCTTCGGCGGCGACTTCGCGATCGGGCGCACCATACCGTACGTGTTCTCGAACGCCCCCTGTGCCGTGTGGGTGGTTCGCGAACCGATCGGCGAGACCTCACGAGGTTCCTGACCTATGCGAACAGTGATCGTCGGCTGCGGCCGGGTGGGCGCGATGCTCGCCGCGATGCTCGACGAAGGCGGCCACCAGGTCACCATCCTGGACATCTCGACCGCTGCCTTCGACCGCCTGCCAAGCACCTTCAAGGGCAACGCCCTGCGCGGCGACGGGACCGATGAGGACACCCTCCTGCGGGCCGGGGCCGAGGACGTCGACCTGTTCCTGGCCATGACCGAGGGCGACAACCGGAACATCATGGCCGCCCAGCTGGCGGCCGAGGCGTTCCGGGTCGGCCAGGTGATCGCCAAGATCAACGACCCGCTGCGGGCCCTGGCCTACGCCGAGCTGGGCATCGCCACGATCTGCCGGACCGACCTGATGGCCAACGCGATCCTGTCCTATCTCAAGCTGCCGGTCGCGGTCGTGCCCGGGGTGCGCTCCAGCAGCGGCCACCATCGCCATGACGCCGGCGAGGGACCGATCGGCCCGAGCGCCGCCACGGGCAGCGGCGCCGGAGGCAGCGAGACCGCCGCCGACCTGATCGCCGGCCTGGCCGGGGCCGGCATCCCGATCCGGACGCTCGATCCCGCCAACCCGCCGGCCGACTCGGTCGCCAGCGGCTCGATCAAGCAGGAGGGCTGAGCCGTGTTCGTGCTGGTGATTGGCGGCGGCAAGGTGGGCTACTACCTGGCCAAGGAGCTGCTCGGTTCCGGGCACGAGGTGGTCCTGATGGAGAAGGACGCCCGGCGCGCCCAGCAGATTGCCGACGAGATCGGCTCGATCGTCGTGGCCCATGACGGCTGCGAGGGCAAGTACCTGGCCGAGGCCGGCTGCAACCGGGCCGACGTCGTGGCCGCGGTCACCGGCGACGACGAGGACAACCTCGTGATCTGCCAGATGGCCAAGCATCACTTCGATGTGCCCCGGACG
This sequence comes from uncultured Chloroflexia bacterium, assembly GCA_963735455.1. Lineage (GTDB taxonomy): Bacteria > Chloroflexota > Limnocylindria > Limnocylindrales > CSP1-4 > Palsa-1033. The sequence continues at coordinate 149,503 of CAVTKZ010000003.1, read as the reverse complement.
ATTGCCCGGGTCAACAATCCCAAGAACGAGGAGCTCTTCCGGCATCTCGGCGTGGATGAGCTGATCAGCCCCACCCGGATGATCCTGGGCTCGATCGAGCAGGACATCCCGGTCCACGAGCTGCTCCACCTGGCGGCCCTGGGCGGCGGCGAGCTGGAGCTGATCGAGGCCCTCCTGCAACCCTCATCGCCGGCCGTCGGCCGGAATGCCCGGGACATCCCGCTGCCCGAGGGCTGCGCGATCTTCGCCGTGATCCGCGACGACGTCGCCATCTCGGTCCGGGCCGACACGGTCCTGGCCGAGGGCGACAAGGTCATCGCGATCGGCAAGACGGAATGCCAGACGGCCCTCCACGAGCAGCTGATCGGTGACGCGACGGACGCGATCGAGGTCGCCACGACGCCTCGGGGCTAGGGTCCGCGGCTGCGGTTCGCGGCGAGGTTCCGCGGCGGCGGCTGGGTTCCGCGGCGACGGCTGAACCGGCGCTGGCTCCCGATTGCAGGCCGGTTGTCCCTGGCCGTTCGTGACGGACGGCACTCCCCGAACCTGCGGTGGGCGATCACGCTGATTCGGCTGGCGCGGCCAGGTCTCGCCCCGGGGCGTGGGATCTTCGGACCCGACCGGCGCACGGCCTTGGGAGGGGTCGACATGCACATCCGACGAGGCTTCCTGTTCTGGGGCGTCTTGCTCATTCCGCTCGGTGCCCTGCCGCTGCTGGTTCGGGCCGGGATGGTCGACAGCGCTTCGTTCGACGAAGGCTGGCGCCTGTGGCCGCTGGTCCTGATCGGCCTCGGGCTAGTGGTCATCGCGGGCCGCGGCCGAGCCGGCCTGGTCGCGACGGTCGTCGTGGCCCTGACGATGGGCCTCCTCGGCGGCGGAGCGCTGGCGTCGTCCAACGGCTGGCTGGGGTCAGTCACCGGCTGCGTCGCAACTCCGACGTCGCCGAGCCAGGTGACCAACGAAGGCCTGCTGGTGACCTCGGCGACGGTCGATCTCGAGCTGAACTGCGGCGAGGCTGACGTGACCATGTTGCCGGGCTCGTCCTGGTCGCTGAATGCCCACTACCTGGGAGCGGCGCCCGCGATCACGAGCTCGGCCTCGAGCCTCCGAATCGCATCGCCCGACGAGGCCGCTGCCCATCGCCAAGTCTGGCAGCTGAGCCTGCCGGCGAGCCAGGTCCGCGACCTCACGATCACGGCGAACGCGGCCTCGGCAACGATCGACGCGAGTGGCTCGGCCCTGACCAGCTTCGCCGCCACGATCAATGCCGGCGACCTGCGCCTGAACGGCAGTCAGGCCTCGCTCGACCGGCTGGCGATCTCGATGAATGCCGGCCGCGCCCGGGTGACCCTGGGCCAGGGGAGCACGACCGGATCGCTGTCCACGAACGCCGGCTCGATCGAGCTGTGCGTGCCGGCGGCGGCGAGCCTCGTGCTGCACATGCCCGAGCTGCTGACCTTCTCGAACAACCTTGGCCAGCGCGGACTGGTCCACGAGGGTGACACATGGAGCCGGGCCGGAACGGCCGGCACGCTGATCGAGCTGTCAATCGAGGGGTCGGTTGGCAGCTTCTCGCTCGACCCTGCAGGAGGATGCTGAGATGAACGAACGCCTCTATCGATCGCGCGACGAGCGAATGCTCGCCGGCGTTGCGGGCGGGATGGCCGACTACTGGGATGCCGATCCGACGATGGTTCGCCTCGCATGGGTCCTCCTCGCCATCTTCAGCGGCGGGCTCGCCCTGCTCGTCTACATCGTGATGGCGATCGTGGTCCCCGAGGAAGGCGCGTTCAGCTGGCCGGGCCAGCCGACGCAGCCACTGGCCGCCCCGATGGCGGGGCAGGCGGCCCAGCCGGGCAGCCCTGATCCGGGGACGGCCTCGCCCGCCATGGCGGCGGCTTGGACGCCACCGACGGATCGCCGGACCGAGCGCCGGCTGGCGCGAGCCGCCTGGCGAGCAGAGCGACGGGCGCGTCGCGACCCAAGCAGCCTGCCACTGGTGATCGGCGGCCTGCTGGTCGCGGTCGGCAGCCTCGTCCTCCTGCGTCAGTGGGTGCCCCAGGTCTACTTCGACTGGCTCGGCCCGGTGGTCCTGATCGCGCTCGGCGGGCTGCTTCTCGTGCGGGCCTTCGGCAGCCACGACATTCCGGCCGGGCCGGCCAGCGGTTGGCCGGCTGGGCCCAAGGACGGTGGCGCATGACTGCGGCACGGCCAGGCCTCCTCGTCGGCGGGTCGTGGCTGATCGGGCTGGGCGGGGTGTTCCTCGTCCAGCAGGGCGCCGGCTGGAGCTGGGCCGAGGCCTGGCCACTGTTCGTCATCCTGGTCGGCGTCGCATCCGGCGTCTCGGCCCTCCTTGGCGCGAGCCACGGACCGAGCGTCCTGTGGGCGGTCACCTGGCCGGTGGCCTGGATCGTCGTCGGTGTCCTGCTCCTCGCCAGCACCACCGGGGCGCTGGCCGTCCAGCCGGGCACCCTCGTCGCCGACGGATGGCCCTGGGCGCTCGTGATCCTCGGCGTGTGGTTCTTGACTGGTGCATTCCTGGCAGGAGGTCAGCAGATGAACGCGTTGGTCGTGCCGCTCAACGGCGCACAGCAAGCGACGGTTCGGATCAAGTTTGGGGCAGGTGAGCTGGTCACCCATGTCGCCGGGCCGGGCAGCCTCGTCGATGGCAGCTTCGACGGCGGCGTCAAGCATCGGGTAGACGGCCCCGGCCAGGTCGAGCTCGTCCAGGACCTCGACGGCGGCTGGCCATGGTTCGATCCCAAGACGCGCTGGGACGTTGGCCTGCCGACTGGCCTGCCGCTCGACCTGCGCCTCGATACCGGCGCCTGTCGCGAGACGATCGACCTGAGTGATCTCCAGGTCACGCGGCTCGAGCTGCACACCGGTGCCAGCGAGACGACGATCCGCCTGCCCAGGGCGGCCGGCTCCACCTCGGTCAAGGCCGAGGCCGGAGCGGCCTCGCTGACGATCGAGGTCCCGGCCGGCGTAGCCGCCCGGATCCACAGCCGGATGGCCCTTGGCAGCACCCACGTCGATCCGGGCCTCTTCTTGCGGACCGCTGACGGCTACGAGTCGCCGGGCTACGACACGTCTGCCAATCGGGCCGACGTGGATGTCCAGGGGGGAGTTGGTCAGCTCCGGGTGATCGCCGGAAGGTAGCTCCCTGGCGGCGCTCGCCAGGGGAATGCGCCGCGGCGGAGGCCTCGGGTCGGGCAGCTGACCGAGGCTTCCGCGCGTCCGAGGGGCAGGGCATCGTGCAGGCCGCCCGCCCGCCGAGCACGCCTTCCCGACCCAGCCAGCCCATCGGCCAAACTTGATGGAACGAACCGGCGTCAAACTCTTGACAATGGTATTGACAGGGTTCTAGACTCTCGGCATGTCCACTACGAGTGCCGCGCAGCGGCCTGGTCGGAGCCACTGAGATGGGCCGTCTCGATCGAGATCCCACCCGTCCGGTGTACGTGATCAGCGTCGCCGCGAGCATCGTCAGCGTCCACCCGCGCACGTTGCGGATCTACGAAGACGAGGGCCTCCTCTGTCCGGCCCGGACCGCGACGAACATCCGCCTGTACAGCGAGGAGGACGTCCGCCGGATCCTGTGGATCCGTCACCTGACCCAGAACCGGGGCGTCAACCTGGCCGGGATCCGGATCCTGTTCGAGCTCGAAGAGCGGCTCGGCACCCGGATTCTCGAGACGCTCTTCGATGAGGCCAACGCCTTCGATGACGAGGCCGCGGCCGCCAAGCGCGAGCCATCGGCCGCCGCGTCACCCCCGTCGGCCCCAACCGCCAAGGCAGCCGAGGCCAGCGACCCGCGACCAGCAACCCCACCCGACCATCCGACCCGGCAGACCGTCGGCGTCGACCAGCATTGACAAGCGCGTAGGAGATTCGTCCGCTGGCGGACGATCGAGAACCCGATACCGTGACCAACGAGCGGCGGCCGCGAGCCGTCGACAAGGAGAACCAGGCAATGGCTAGCAAACCGTCGAATCCCGAGACCAGGCGACGGACCACCCGGGCAACCGATCCCGAGGCCGTCTCGGCTGCCGACGAAGGCAAGACCGCCACCGACGAGGGCGCCCCGGCCGCCTCGAAGGCCACGACCAAGGCCGCATCCAAGGCCGCGGGCAAGAGCCCGACCAAGGCCGGCCCCAAGTCGACCAAGGGCGAGCCGGCGATTCGCGAGCTGCCCCTCGTCGCCCTGCGCGAGACCGTGATCTTCCCCGAGATGATCGTGCCCCTCCAGGTTGGCCGGGACAAGAGCGTCGCGGCGCTCAATGCCGCCGTCGCCAGCGGCGGCCCGATCGCCCTGGTGACCCAGCGCTCGCCGGAGATGGAAGACATCACTGACGCGTCGCAGCTCTACGAGATCGGCACCCTGGCCAAGATCGCCCAGGTCGTCCAGCTCCAGGACGGCACCGTGCGGGCCATCGTCCAGGGCCAGAGCCGCCTCCGGGTGACCGGCTTCGATGCGTCGGGGCCGTACCTCGTCGCGACCGTCGAGCACCTCGCCGACGCGGCCCCGGCCGGCGTCGAGATCCAGGCGCTGATGCGCTCGGTCCAGACCCAGATCGAGGCCTACGTCGCCAATGGCGCGCCGGTCCCGCCCGAGGCGGCGGTCGCTGCCCGGAACATCACCGAGCCGGGCCTGCTGGCCGACATGATCGCCTACAGCCCGGACATGACCACCGAACAGCGCCAGGAGCTGCTCGAGACGATCGACGTCACCGAGCGCCTCAAGCTGGTCAGCAATTTCCTCGCCCGGCAGGTCGAGATCCTCGAGCTCAAGGGTCGGATCCAATCCGAGGTCAAGTCCGAGATGGACAAGACCCAGCGCGAGTACATCCTGCGCGAGCAGCTCAAGGCGATCCAGCGCGAGCTGGGCGAGGACGATCCCCAGCAGGCCGAGATCAACGAGCTGCGCGACAAGGTCGAATCCGCCGGGATGCCCGAAGAGATCAAGGCCCGGGCGATCAAGGAAGTCGACCGGATGAGCCGGATTCCGTCCGCCTCACCCGAGGTCGGCGTGATCCGGACCTACGTCGACTGGCTGGTCGGGCTGCCCTGGAACGTCTCCACGACGGACCAGCTCGACATCCGCGAAGCCGCCCGGATCCTGGATGAGGACCACTACGGCCTGGACAAGGTCAAGGAGCGAATCCTCGAGTACCTGTCCGTGCGCGTCCTGGCCGACACGATCCGCTCGCCCATCCTGGCCCTGGTCGGACCGCCCGGCGTGGGCAAGACCTCGCTGGGCAAGAGCGTCGCCCGGGCCATGGGCCGCAAGTTCGTCCGGATGAGCCTGGGTGGCATCCACGATGAGGCCGAGATCCGCGGCCATCGCCGGACGTACATCGGCGCCCTGCCCGGCCGGGTGATCCAGAACGTCAAGACCGCCGGCACCAACAACCCGGTGTTCATGCTCGACGAGATCGACAAGATCGGGATGGACTTCCGGGGCGACCCCAGCTCGGCCCTCCTCGAGGTCCTCGACCCCGAGCAGAACAACACCTTCCAGGACAACTACCTCGAGGTGCCCTTCGACCTGAGCAAGGTCCTGTTCATCGCCACCGGCAACCTGATCGACCCGATCCCGGCCGCCCTGCGCGACCGGATGGAGATCATCCAGCTGCCGGGCTACACCCAGCAGGAGAAGATCGAGATCGGCCGCCGCTTCCTGGTTCCCAAGCAGATGGAGAACCACGGCCTGAACGACAAGCGGATCGAGATCACCCCCGAGGCGATGGTCCGCCTGGTCCAGGCCTACACCAAGGAAGCCGGCGTCCGGAATCTCGAGCGGGAGATCGCCAACGTCATGCGCAAGGTGGCCCGCAGCGTGGCTGAGGGTCGCAAGCGCAAGACCATCGTCGACGTCAAACGCCTCGAGGAGTACCTCGGACCGCCGCGATGGGAGTACGGCGAGCTCGAGGCCGAGGATCAGACCGGGTCGGCTACCGGCCTGGTCGTCACCGAGGCCGGCGGCGACATCGTCGCCGTCGAGGTCACCAAGATGGAGGGCAAGGAGGACTTCATCCTCACCGGACAGCTCGGTGAAGTGATGCGCGAGTCCGCCCGGGCCGCCCTGTCCTGGATCCGGGCCAATGCCGCGTCGCTGGGCATCGAGCGCGAGGTCTTCGAGCGCAACACCCTGCACATCCACGTGCCGGCCGGCGGCATCCCCAAGGACGGCCCATCGGCGGGCGTGACGATGGCCACGGCCATGGTCAGCGCGCTGACCGGGATCCCCGTCCGCAAGGACGTGGCGATGACCGGCGAGATCACCCTGCGCGGGCGGGTCCTGCCGATCGGCGGCCTGAAGAGCAAGATCCTGGCCGCCCACCTGTCGGGCGCCGGGATGGTCATCCTGCCCCGCAAGAACGAGCGTGACCTGCGGGATATTCCCGAGGAGATCCGCAAGCAGATCAAGCTCGTCCTCGTCGACGAGATGACCCAGGTGCTCGACGCTGCGCTCCGGCGCAAGCCACGCGCCCTGGCCCCGCGACCGGTCCAGCTGCCCGAGCGAGAACCCTCGTCCGGGCCGGCCGTCCGGCCCACCTTCCCGCCCACCGGCCAGCCGCCTGTCTCGGTCCAGGGCTCGAAGGCTGACACGAGCGCGGGCAAGGGCCAGCGAGCGGTCAACCGGCGCGCCACACTGGACCGCGGACCCGCCGGCCGAACGGCCCAGGGTCGCACCGTCCGCTGACCAAGCGGCCGGCCCGCGGCCGGCGCCGGGTGGCGGGTCATCAGGCCCGGAGGACCTGCTGATGGACTACCGCGACTACTACGCGACGCTGGGGGTCAAGCGCGACGCTTCCCCGGCGGAGATCAAGCGCGCCTTCCGCAAGCTCGCCCGCCAGCATCACCCGGACCTCAAGCCGGGTGACAAGGCGGCCGAGGCGAAGTTCAAGGAGATCAACGAAGCCAACGAGGTCCTCTCGGACCCCGACAAGCGCTCGAAGTACGACATGCTCGGGGCGAACTGGGAAGCCCTCTCGCAGGCCGGCGCAGGCCGGCGCGGTGCGCCCGGCGGCCGTGGCGCGGCCGGCGATCCGTTCGGCCCGGGCGGAGCGTTTGCCGGCTTCAGCCAGGCCGGCGGCGGTGGCGGCGGCAACGTCCGCTACGAGTTCCGGACGGCCGGGGACGCCGGAGGATTCAGCGATTTCTTCCGGACCTTCTTCGGAGCGGCCGGCGGCGCCGAGACATCGCCGGCCAGCGGCGGGCGTGGCTCGCGCCCCGTCGGCGGAGCCAGCTTCGAGGACATCCTGGCCGGCCTCAATCTCGAAGGTGCCGGCGGAGCGCCAGCCAGTCGGCCGAACCCGGCCCACGGCCAGGTGACCAGCGAGGCGGACGTCGAGCTGGGCCTCGAGGAGGCCTTCCACGGCACCAGCCGGCTGCTCGAGGTCGACGGCAAGCGCCTCGAGGTGGCCGTCCCCCGCGGGGTGGAGACGGGCAGCCGGATCCGCCTCCGGGGCAAGGGCGCCGAAGGCGGCGACCTCGACCTCGTGACCCGGGTCCGACCGCATGCCACGTTCGGTCGCAAGGGCGCCGACCTGACCCGCGACCTGCCGATCACCCTGCGCGAGGCGCTCCTCGGCGCGGAGGTTCCGGTCCAGACCCTCAAGGGCAAGGTCCTCCTGAAGATCCCCGCCGGGACCCAGGCCGGGCGCACCTTTCGGCTGACCGGCCAGGGCATGCCCCGCCTGAAGCCCAAAGAGGGCGTCAAGCCGGCGGGCGACCTGCTCGTCACCGTTCGGGTCGTCCTGCCCACCAACCTCAGCGACGAGGCCAGAGCCGCCGCCGTCGCCTTCCTTGATCTCGTCCACCAGCCCGATCCCCGGGCTCCGACCTCATAGCGAGTACCGCCATGCAACTTGACCGTTTCACCGAAAAGGCCCAGGCGGCGATCGTCGCCGCTCAGCAGAACGCCCAGAACCTCGACAGCCCGATCCTCGACTCGGAGCACATCCTGGCCGCCCTCGTCGAACCCGACGACGGCGTGCCGGCCGAGACGCTCCGCCGCCTCGGGGTGGATCTGCCCGCGTTCCGCGACGAGCTGGCCGGCCTGCTCGCCCGGCGCGCCCGCGTCCAGGGCGGCCAGATCACGCTCGACCCGCGCGCCAAGCAGGTGATCGAGCGGGCCGAGCAGGAAGCCCGGCGGCTGACCGACGAGTACGTCTCGACCGAGCATCTCCTGCTCGGCGTGGCGGAGTCGGGCGGCGAGGCCCAGGCCCTGCTCGAGCGCCACGGTGCGGGACGCGAGGCGATCTTCCAGGCCCTCCAGAGCGTCCGCGGCGGCCAGCGGGTCACCTCGGCCAACCCTGAATCGACGTACCAGGCGCTCGAGAAGTACGGCCGCGACCTGACTGCCGAAGCGCGGGCGGGCAAGCTCGACCCGGTCATCGGCCGCGACGACGAGATCCGGCGGGTGATCCAGGTCTTGTCCCGGCGGACCAAGAACAACCCGGTCCTGATCGGCGAGCCGGGCGTCGGCAAGACCGCGATCGTCGAGGGCCTCGCCCAGCGGATCATCCGGGGCGACGTGCCCGAGACGCTCCGCGACAAGCGGGTCATCTCGCTCGACCTGGGCGCCCTGATCGCGGGAGCCAAGTTCCGGGGCGAGTTCGAGGAGCGCCTGAAGGCCGTGCTCAAGGAGATCAAGGATTCCGAGGGCCAGGTGATCCTGTTCATCGACGAGCTGCATACCGTCGTCGGCGCCGGCGCGGCCGAGGGCGCCATGGATGCCAGCAACCTGCTCAAGCCGATGCTTGCCCGGGGCGAGCTGCACACGATCGGGGCGACGACCCTCGACGAATACCGCAAGCACATCGAGAAGGACGCCGCCCTCGAGCGGCGCTTCCAGCCGGTCGTCGTCGACCAGCCCAGCGTCGAGGAGACAATCTCGATCCTGCGCGGGCTGCGCGAGCGCTACGAAGTCCATCACGGCGTCCGGATCACCGACTCGGCCCTGGTCGCCGCGGCGACGCTCTCGAACCGCTACATCACCGAGCGCTTCCTGCCCGACAAGGCGATCGACCTGGTCGACGAGGCGGCCAGCCGGCTGCGGATGGAGATCGACTCGATGCCGGTCGAGCTCGATGAGCTCGAGCGCCGGCGGATCCAGCTGGAGATCGAGCGCGAGGCGCTGCGCAAGGAGAAGGACGACGCGTCGAAGGCCCGCCTCGAGGTCCTCCAGCGAGAGCTGAGCGAGATCGAAGAAGCCGCCGGGGGCATGAAGCAGCGCTGGCAGGCCGAGAAGGACGCGATCAGCGCCATCCGGGCCACCAAGTCCGAGCTCGAGGCACTCCAGACCCGGATCGAGCAGGTCGAGCGCGAGGCCGACTACGGCCGGGCGGCCGAGTTGAAGTACGGGACGCTGATCGAGCTCCAGGAGCGGCTCCGCCAGCAGGAAGCCGCGCTTGCCGCCCTCGACGGCCCGGGCCGCCTGCTCAAGGAGGAGGTCGACGCCGACGACATCGCCGAGATCGTGGCGTCGTGGACCGGCATCCCGGTCACCAAGCTGCTGGAAGGCGAGATGGCCAAGCTCGTCCACATGGAGGAGCGCCTCCACGAGCGGGTGGTCGGCCAGGACGAGGCGATCGAAGCGGTCGCCGACGCCGTCCGCCGCGCCCGGGCCGGCCTGCGCGACCCGCATCGGCCGATCGGCTCGTTCCTGTTCCTCGGTCCGACCGGGGTGGGCAAGACCGAGCTGGCCCGGGCCCTGGCCGGCTTCCTGTTCGACGACGACAGCGCGATGGTCCGGATCGACATGAGCGAGTACATGGAGAAGTTCTCGGTCAGCCGGCTGGTCGGGGCCCCCCCGGGCTACGTCGGCTACGAGGAGGGGGGCCAGCTGACCGAGGCGGTCCGCCGGCGGCCCTACCAGGTGGTCCTCCTCGACGAGATCGAGAAGGCCCATCCGGACGTCTTCAACATCCTCCTCCAGGTCCTCGACGACGGCCGGCTGACCGACGGCCAGGGCCGCACCGTCGACTTCCGGAACGCGGTGGTGATCATGACCAGCAACGTCGGCAGCGACCTGATCGCTGCCGCCGGTGGCCATGAGCAGGCCAACTACGAGGCGATGAAGTCAAGCCTGAACGAGGCCCTCCACCGCCAGTTCCGGCCCGAGTTCCTGAACCGGATCGACGAGGTGATCGTCTTCCACTCGCTGACCGACGCCGAGCTCGAGGCGATCGTGGGCCTGCTGCTGGCCGACCTGGCCCGCCGGCTGGCCGGCCAGGACCTGGTCCTCGAGCTGACCCCGGCAGCACAGGCCCTGATCGCCCGCGAAGGGCACGACCCCGCCTTCGGGGCCCGGCCGCTGAAGCGGACGATCCAGCGCCTGGTCGAAAACCCGCTCGCGCGGGCGCTTCTGCAGGGCCGCTTCAAGCCGGGCGACCGGATCGTGGCCGACGCCGACCTCGCCAGCGGCGCGATCGTCTTCACCGCGGGCGACGCGTCGGTGGCCGTCGAGGCGGGCGAGCATCGGGACGCCCGCGCCGGATCGACGGCGGGCGCCGGTGGCCGTGGCCGGAATGGTCGCGGGACGCCGGCGATCTTCGACGTGCCCGACATCGACGGGCCGAAGACCCCGAATGGGACCCCCGGCGGAAGCTTGCCCAACTGATGCGCTTCGAGGAAGCGGCCGCGCGACTTGCCCGGCTGCCCGATCGAATCGCGGTCGCGGGTGAGTCGCGGGCCGGTGGCGCGGCCGTGGCAGGTGGCGCGGGCAGGTGGCGCGGCGGGCCTCTGCCGCCGGGGCCGGCCTCGCTGATGCCCGTCTTCACCGACGGCCGGCCAAGAACCGAGCTGCGCCTGGGCGAGGTCGCCGGCGATCGGCCGGCGGCCGTGCTCGTGCTCGTCGCGCCTGCCTCCGACGGAACGGCCGTGGTGATCCTGACCGAACGGGCGACCTACGAGGGGATGCACAGCGGCGAGGTCTCGTTCCCCGGTGGCAAGGTCGAACCGGGCGATGCCGACCTCGAGACGACCGCCCTGCGGGAATCCGCCGAGGAGGTCGGGCTGGATCCGGTCGCTGCCGAGGTGGTGCTCCTCGGGCGGCTCGATCCGCTCCGGATCCCGGTGAGCAGCTTCGCGATCACGCCCGTCGTCGCGATCGCCCGGCGGACGCCCATGCTGCGCGGCTCCCCATCAGAGGTCGCCCGGATCATCCTCGTGCCCCTCGCGACGTTCCTGCCCGACGCCCCGATCGAGATCGTCGAGCGCCAGGTCCGCGACTGGCCGCTGCGCTACGGCGGCTACCGGATCGACGGCCTCCACGTGTGGGGCGCCACCGCCCGCATCCTCGGCCAGCTCGGCGCCGTCGTCGCGGAGCTTGGGCCCGAGCTCGGCGCATCGGGCGTCGACAGGTCGCGAGCGCCTGGTTGTCGTCGCCGACGCCGGACCTAGCGGGGCTCCCCATGGCGTGGGTCGTATGGCGCGGGCCGCTCGTCCACGAGGTGCCCCTCGCCAGGGGCCACGGCACCCGAAGCCGGCACGGAAGAGCCAGTGACAATGGGCGCGTCGATGATTGCCGCGCCGGGACCCAGGGCCAGGTCCGCGACCGGGAACTCGACGACGATCGCGCGCATCTCGGACAGCTCGGTCGACGCGCCGTGGGGCACCCCGGCAGGCCACAGGACGGCCTCACCGGCAAAGACCCGGGCCCGGTCCGAGCCGACCGTCACGAAGCCGCCGCCCTCGATCACCACGAACCAGGCCATGTTCGGGTTGGAGTGGGCCTCGATCGTCGCGTGGCGGGCGAGGGCCAGCTCGGCAACCACGCCGTGCGGCCCGGAATCGATCAGGGCGCCCTGGACGTTGTGAGTGCCGGGCGGGCCGTCGGGCCGTCGCTGGCCGATCCCGAACCGGCGAATCTCCACGTTCAGGACCCCGGGTGAGCGGGCCGCCGGACCATGGTCAGCGCCGCTTGCGGGTCCGCTTGGTCGGGCGCCGGGCGCGCGACCCGGGCCGGACGGGTGGTCTTGGACCGGATCGTCGCCTCGGGGTGGGCATATTTCTGGCGGCTCAGGTAGCGCTGGCGGGCGAGCTTCTGCTCGTACATCGCGAGCACCGGCGGGAACCGGAAGAAGCGGATCCAGACGAAGATCACGAGCCCCGCGACGATCGTGGCCAGGACGAAGATGAAGTCCCACACGAAGATGCTGAAGATCAGCAGCAGGCCGAAGGTGATGATCCCGGTCCACAGCAGCCACTCGTACAGGTCGAGGTACGGCGCGTGGTGGCGGAGCTGGCGGGTGCGCACGGCGTACAGCACGCACAGCGCGATCAGCAGGACCAGCGACCCGAGGGCGACCGGGTAGAACAGGTCGTGGAAATGCGAGGCGCTGAAGGACTGGAACAGGTATTCCCAGGGCAGCAGCGTCACCGGGTGGATTCTCCGTGTCGAACGGCGGCCAAGTGCCGGGCGAGGGTTCCGAGTATGCCACGCCGGGACGCTATACTCGGCTCCAGGTGCGGCATCGCCGGCCGCCTCACGATGCGCCGCGCCCGGAAGCGCCTGGACGGTCGCGATTCGGGGCAATCCGCATGGCCGCGAACGCTGGAGGGAGGAAGCCCGGGTGCGAGCCCTGCTCTCGGTGGCGAGCCGTGACGGCATCAGCACGTTCGCGCGAGAGCTGCAGACCCTCGGGGTCGAGATCTACGCCACCGACGGCACCCGCGACCACCTCGCCGAGGACGGCATCGAGGTTCACTCGGTCTCGGACCTGACCAACGTCCCGCCCCTCGTCGGCGGCCAGGTCAAGACATTCCATCCCGCCGTCTACGCCGGGATCCTGGCCCGCCGCGACGACCCAGCCCAGCTCGAGGAGCTGGCCGCCCAGGGGATCGGCGCGATCGACATCGTGGTCGTCAACATCAAGCCCTTCGCGCCCCAGGTCGGCGCCCGGCAGGTGGCCCTGGCCGAGGTGATCGAGATGATCGACGTCGGCGGAGTGGCCCTCCTCGGTGCGGCCGCCCGCAACTACGCCGCCGTGGCCGCGATCGCCAATCCCACCCACTACGGCCGGGTCGCGCGCGAGCTGCGCGAGCTCGGCTCGCTGTCGGGCGAGCTCCGCCAGCAGCTCGCCGCCGAGGCGTTCGGGATCGTGGCCGCCTACCACGCCGAGATCGCCGCCTACATCGACCAGGTCTCGGGCACCCAGTTCCCGACCCGCCTGGCGATGGTCCTCGAGAAGGTCGAGGACCTGCGCTACGGCGAGAATCCCCACCAGCGGGCCGCCTTCTATCGCGAGACCACCCACCGCACCGGCTCGCTTGCCGACGCCCGCCAGCTGCAGGGCGGCCAGCCGAGCTTCAACAACCTGCTCGACCTGGACGCCGCCTACCGGATTGCCAAGGACTTCACGGCGCCGACCGTGGCCATCGTCAAGCACACCGATCCCGGTCGGGATGGCCTCCCACGACGAGCTGGTCGAGGCCTACCGGCACGCCCTCGAGACCGACTCGGTGGCGGCCTTCGGCGGGATCGTCGGCGTCAACCGCGAGCTCGATGGGGCGACCGCCCGGGAGATCGCGGCGAACTCGTACGAGGCGGTGATCGCGCCGGGCTTCTCCGAGGCGGCGCTCGGGATCCTGCGCCAGAAGACCGGCCTCGAGCTGCTCGAGGTGCCGCCCGACCCGTCGGAGGGCCTGCGCGACTATGGCATCGCCAACCTCGACTTCAAGCGGGTCGGCGGCGGCCTGCTCGTCGAGAGCCAGGACTCGCTCGAGCTCGACAAGCGCCAGCTCCAGGTGGTCACCCGGCGGCGGCCGACGCTCGAGGAGCTGACCGACCTGCTCTTCGCCTGGCGGACCGTCCGCCACGTCCGCTCGAATGCGATCGTCCTGGCCCGCAACGCGGCCACCGTCGGCATCGGGGCGGCCCAGGCCAGCCGCCAGGTGTCGGTCGAGGTGGCCCTCCGCCGAGCCGGCGACCGGGCCCGGATGTCGGTCATGGCCAGCGATGCCTACTTCCCGTTCCCCGATGGGATCGCCCTGGCGGCCAATGCCGGGGTGAGTGCGATCATTCAGCCGGGCGGCTCGATTCGCGACGAGATGTCGATCGAGATCGCCGACCGCCACCACCTGGCGATGGTCTTCACCGGCCGCCGCCACTTTCGCCACTAGCCCGCGGCGGAATCCGCGGACCGACCGGAGGACCAGCCAATGGAGCCGCTGCTCGCGCTCGAGATGGTCCGGGTCACCGAGGCGGCCGCGATCGCGGCAGCCCGGTTCATGGGCCGGGGCGAGAAGGACGGCGCCGATCGAGCCGCCGTCGAGGCCATGCGCCGGACGATGGACGAGATCGACATGGCCGGCACGATCGTGATCGGCGAAGGCGAGCGCGACCAGGCCCCGATGCTGTACATCGGCGAGGAGGTCGGCCGCAAGGGCGCCGAGGCGCGCGAGGCGGCGACCGCGATCGACATCGCCGTCGACCCCTTGGAAGGCACCAACCTGGTGGCCCACGGCCAGGCCAACGCGATCACGGTCCTGGCCGCCGCCGAGCGAGGCGGCCTGCTCCACGCCCCGGACACCTATCTCCAGAAGCTGTGCGTCGGGCCGGTCGTGGCCGGCAAGGTCGACATCCGCAAGAGCCCGACCGAGAACTGCCACCTGATCGCCGAGGCGCTCGGCCGGCGGGTGGCCGACATCACGATCGTGATCCTCGAGCGGCCTCGCCATGACGACCTGATCGCCGAGGTCCGGGCCGCCGGGGCCCGGATCAAGCTGATCTCCGACGGCGACCTCTCGGCCGCGATCAGCACCGCCGTGTCGGGCACCGGGGTCCATGCCGTGATGGGCATCGGCGGCGCGCCGGAGGGCGTGATCACGGCTGCCGCGCTGCGCTGCCTGGGCGGCGAGATCCAGGCCCGCTTCCGGTTCCGCAACGACGAGGAACGGGTCCGGGCGAAGCGGATGGGCAACGACGACGACGAGGGCCGGGTCTACTTCACCGCCGACCTGGCCTCGGGCGACAACCTGGTCTTCGCGGCGACCGGGGTGACCAGCGGCGACCTCCTGGGCGGGGTCCGCTTCTTCGGCGGCGGCGCCCGGACCCATTCGCTGGTGATGTCGTTCCGCGAGGCTCACGTCCGCTTCGTGGACACCGTCCAGATGTTCGACCGCTCGCGTCCGCCGAGCGTCCGCCTCTAGCCCGAGCCCGGCTCCGGCAGCTGCCGCCAGGCTCCCGGCCCCGGGTCCCAGGTCGCGATCGGCCGGACCGACGCCGGCCCTTCGGCGACCTCGCGCCGACGGCGGGCCGTGCCGACCGTCTCGCCCCAGCCCGGTGGCACGAGGCCCTCGGCGAGGTCGGCCAGGGGGGCCAGGACGAACAGCCGCTCGGCCATCTCGGGATGAGGCACGACCAGCAGCCGGGACGCCTTCTCCGGGTCGCCCTCGGCGTCGACCGAGCGGCCGGCTGCAGGCCGGTCGATTGCCAGGCGGGCCCGCCCGAAGACCAGCAGGTCCAGGTCGAGCTCGCGCGGTCCCCAGCGCCGGCGGGCCTGCCGGCCGAAGGCGACCTCGATCGCCTTGAGGGCCACCAGCAGGAACGTCGCCCCGGTCGCCGGGTCCGGCCCCGCCGGCACGTCGAGGCCGGCCACCGCGTTCCGGAACTCGGGCTGGTCGGTGACCCCGACGGGATCGGTGGCATACAGCCGCGAGACGCCGGCGAGGCGGGCATCGGGCAAGGCCGCCAGGCCGTGGATCGCGGCCCGCAGCGTGCCGGCGGCGTCGCCCAGGTTGGCCCCCAGGCCGATGTAGGCCCGGACCCGCCGCTGCGCCAAGCCCACCTCCAGCGCCCACCTACACTCGGACCATGCGTCCGGTCACGGTCCTCATCTTCCACCCGCAGGCCGGCCCCGGTGCCGGGTCCCTCGAACGTCGCCTGGCCGATGCGCGCGGGCGGCTGGCCCGGGTCCAGGAGCTTGGCTTCATCCGGGCAGGTGCGACCAGCGTCCGGCTGATCTCAGGGCCGCCCGATGGGCAGCCGTTCGGCACCCGCCTGGCCAGGGCGCTCAGGGACGTCCCGGATGGCGGCCTCATCCTGCTCGGCTCCGGCGCGATCCCGCTGGCCAGCCTGGCCGACCGGCGCACCTTCGTCGGCCTGCGCCGGCCGGCAGCGGTCCGATGGCGATCACCAACAACCGCTTCTCTTCGGATGTCCTGGCCGTCGCCGATGTTCCACTGGCTGGACCGTGCCGCTCGACTTCGCGGCGGACAACGCCCTGCCCCGCTGGCTGTCCGAGCAGGCCGGCGTGCCGGTCGCCGACCTGCGCAGCCGCTCGCGGCTGGGCGTCGACCTCGATTCGCCGCTCGACCTGATCCTGCTCGGGCCGCGCAGGCGAGGCGATCGATCCCGGGCCGCATCCCGAGGATGGCCGCGGTAGCCGATCGGCTCGTGGCGATCCGCGCGGGTCCTGGCCGACCCGGCCGCCGAGCTCTTGGTCGCCGGCCGGACGTCGGCCGCGGCCCTGGCCTGGCTCGAAGGCTTCGCCCGCTGCCGGGTCCGGGCCCTGGTCGAGGAGCGCGGCCTGCGGGCCTCGCTGCCGGTAGCCGCCGACCCCCGCCGCGACTCCAGCGACCGCCGCGGTCGCTCCTCGGCTCGATCCTCGATCGCGATGGCCCGGCGGCGCTCGGCGCCCGGCTGGCGGAGCTGGGTGACGGAGCGCTCGTCGACAGCCGGGTCCTGCTCGCCCACCGGCTCGGTGCCGACGAGGCGCGCTGGCCGGCGGCCGAGGATCGCTTCGCGTCGGACCTGCTCCAGCCGGACGACCTCAGCGATCCGTGGCTGGCCGAGCTGACCAGCTCGGCGCTGGCCGGCGCCGATCCCGATCCTGCTCGGTGGCCACTCGCTCGTCGGACCCGGGATCCGCCTCGTGGCGGCCGGATGACGACGGAGCGACCAATCGAGGCCGGCCTCCGGCGCGACGCGCCGCTCCGGACCATTGCCGACCGCGAGCGAGCCGGCCCTGCTCGAGCAGATCCGGGCCGAGATCGCCCGGTCCGGCCCGATGACCTTCGCCCGGTTCATGGAGATCGCGCTGTACGACCCCGGGCACGGCTACTACCAGATGCCGACCGCGCGCCCCGGGCCGGTCGGGCGACTTCCTGACCGCGCCCGAGCTCCACCCGATCTTCGGCGCGGCGATCGCCCGCCAGGTCGACGAGGTCTGGCGAGCGCCTCGGGCGACCAGACCCGTTCGTCCTGCGCGAGTACGGGGCCGGCTCGGGCACGCTCGCGGCGACGATCCTGGCTGGCCTGCGAGCCGACGCATCTGACCTGCTCGTGGCGCTGGCCTACGAGCCGGTCGAGATCAACGCCACCGGCGAGCCGAGATCGACGGATCGCCTCGGCCGAGCCCTCGTCCGGCCCGGCGCGCCCGGCGCGCGAATGCCGTTCCAGGGGGTGGTCCTGGCCAACGAGTTCCTCGACGCCCTGCCGGTCCATCGCCTCGTCCAGGAGGGTGGCCGGCTGCAGGAGCTGCTTCGTCGCCTGGGATCCGCGGCGGGCGCCCGGCCGAGCAGCCCGGCGATCCGTCGACCGCCGGCCCTTGCCGGCACGGCTCGAGGACGATGGAGTGCGCCCTGGCCGAGGGCCAGGTGGTCGAGGTCTGCCTGGCCGTCGAGCCGTGGCTGGCCGAGGTCGCGGCGCGGGCTGGACCGCGGGCTCGTCCTGGTCATCGACTACGGCCATCAGGCCGCCGCGCTGTACGACCCGGCCCGCACCGGCGGCACGCTGCGGGCCTACGCCGGCCAGCGCGCCCACGCCGACCCGTTCGTCGCGATCGGCCGCCAGGACCTGACCGCCCACGTCGACCTGACGGCCCTCGAGGCCGCCGCGCGGGGCTCGGATTCGGACCTCCTGGGCGATATCAGCCAGGCCGAGTTCCTGGTCGGCTGCGGCCTCGAGGAGCTCGTCGACCGGATCCGTTCCGATCCGGCGACGACGATGGAGGACTGGCTGGCGGCTCGCTCCGCCGTCGCCCGGCTGCTCGATCCGGCCGCCCTGGGCGGGTTCCGGGCGGTCCTCCTCGGGCGCGGCCTGGACCGCCGAGCCGCCGCTGCGCGGCCTGACCCGCCGGCGACCGGCGGCGCTGACTAGGGCATTCACCCTATTGCTCCGGCAATTCGCCCGCCGGGCAGGCTATCGCATCGGCGCTGGGCACGGCGCCACCGACGAGGGATCGGCCGCGAACTGCACGCGCGCTCGACGCGGCTGATCCCTCGATCTCCCTCCCCTTGATCCGATCCCGCGCCGCGGCCTGCCCGCTCCGGCCGACGGCCGCTGCCTGATCCGCGGGAGGCCCCCCGAGCACCTCGCCGCTGCGCTCCGCGGTAGAATGGCCGTGCGGGGCCGCGCTCCTCCCGCGCGTGTCTCTGAGCCCCCGACCTGCCACAGCGAGGAACACTTGACCGGGATCTGGTACATCGTCGGGTTCGGCGTCGCCGGTGTCTCGTTCGTGTTCCTGACGATCGGCGCGGCCTGGCTGATCTCCCACCGCAACCGGGGCGACGTCCACAAGGGCCTGCCCTACGAGTCGGGGATCGACACGTTCGGCGACACCCACGGCCGGTTCGGCCTGTCGTTCTACATCTACGCCCTGCTCTTCGTCGCCTTCGACATCGAGGTGGTCTTCATCTACCTCTGGGCGATCGTCTTCCGGAGCGTGCTGCTGGGCGGCTTCGTGAGCATGCTCCTGTTCGTCGGGATCCTGCTCCTCGGCCTGGCCTACGCCTGGCGCAAGGGAGTCCTGACGTGGCGCTGAAGCCCGAGCTGGGCACGGGCGCCAACCTGCCCGCCGTGATCAGCGAGCCGCGCGACGCTGGTCGAGCCGATCGTCGTCGCCAACACGCTCTGGCAGTCGAGCAACCCGATCGCCTACAACGGCGGCCAGGCGTCCGACATCACCCACCTCCGCGAGTTCGAGGCATCGGGCGAGGGCCGCCGCGACAACGCCCGCTGGGCCGGGCCCGCTGGAGATCATCCCGACCAAGGCCGACATCGTCCTCGACCTGATCCGGGCCAACAGCCTCTGGCCGCTCCTGTCGGGGCTGGCCTGCTGCGCGATCGAGATGATGTCGGCGGCGACCAGCAAGAACGACATGGACCGCTGGGGGATGTTCCCGTTCCGGGCCTCGCCCCGCCAGGCCGACGTGCTGATCGTGGCCGGCACCTGCACCACCAAGATGGCCGGGCCGCTGGTCCGCCTGTGGGAGCAGATGCCCGAGCCGAAATGGTGCGTGGCGATGGGCGACTGCACCTGCTCCGGCGGTCGCTACAAGCGGAGCTACAGCACGATCCAGGGGATCGACCGGATCATGCCCGTCGACGTCTACGTGCCCGGCTGCCCGCCCCGGCCGGAGGGCCTGATCTACGGGATGATGAAGCTCCAGCAGCTGATCAAGGATCGGCGCGGCCACTGGCCCGAGCGGGCGATCGGGCCGAGCGTGCCCGAGGACCTGTAGATGGATCGTGCCCTCCGCCGACGCCTCGAGGCGCGCTTCGCCGAGCGCCTGACCGGCCCCGTCCGCCAGCGCCACGACGAGACCGAGATCCGGATCGCCCCCGGCGACGTGCCCGAGGTCCTGCTCGCCCTGCACGACGAGCCCGATCTTCCGCTTCCGGATGCTGTCCGACCTGGCCGGGGTGGACACCGGCAGCGCGATGCAGGTCGTCTACCACCTGTGGAGCGATACGACCGGCGACTGGCTCCGGGTGATCGCCGACGGGCTGTCCCGCGACGACCCCCGGATCCCCTCGGTCACCTTCCTGTGGAAGGGCGCGGAGTGGATGGAGCGCGAGGCCTACGACATGTTCGGGATCACGTTCGAGGGCAATCGTGACCTGCGCCGGATCTACATGCCGGCCGACTACACCAGCTTCCCGCTGCGCAAGGACTTCTTCCTGCCCGACGACGCCGCGCGCTCGCCCGGTGGCGGCGTCCGGCCCATGGAGCAGACCCACGCCCCGACGAACGCCGAGACCGGCGCCCACGTCCGGCAGGCCCCGGCGAGCTAGGCCAGCGAGCCGACGATGACCACCCGGACGCCGTTCGACATCCCCGCCCACGCCTCGCTCGGACGACCCGCGCGTCACCCTCGACGAGCAGCTCGGCACGTTCGAGCCGATCCCGCCCTACCCGCCCCGGACCGAGCGCGAGGCCGAGTTCTACACCCTCCGCGACGGCGAGATGTTCGTGAACATGGGGCCCCAGCACCCATCGACCCACGGCGTCCTGCGGGTGGTGCTCAAGATCGACGGCGAGAAGGTCGTCGACCTCGACCCGGTCCTGGGCTACCTCCACCGGGGCGTCGAGAAGCTGTGCGAGAACGCCGACTACCACCAGGCGATCTGCTACACCGACCCGCTCGAGTACATCAGCTCGCTGTTCTGCGAGTGGTCGCCGGTGATGGCCTTCGAGAAGCTCCTCGACGTCCAGGTCCCGCGTCGGGCCGAGTACATCCGGGTCCTGTCCGGCGAGCTGAACCGGATCGCCAGCCACGCCCTGTTCATGGGCTGGTTCGCCCTCGACCTGGGCGGCCTGACCCCGATCCTGTGGAGCTTCATCGAGCGCGACGAGATCGTCGAGATGCTGGCCGCCCTGACCGGCCAGCGGATGCTCTTCAACTACTTCCGGATCGGCGGCGTCAACGGCGACCTGAACCACGAGTTCATGAGCCGCCTGGGGACCTGGATGAGCAAGGCGACCGAGCCAGATCGACTCGAACCAGGCGCTCCTCAACGAGAACGAGATCTTCGTCCGGCGGGCCCGCGGCCTGGGCGTGATCGACACCGCCACCGCGCTCAACATGTGCATGACCGGGCCGAACCTGCGGGCGACCGGGGTGCCCTTCGACATCCGCCGGGCCCATCCCTACAGCGTCTATCCCGAGCTCGACTTCGACATCCCGTCGCGGACCGAGGGCGACTGCCTGGCCCGCTACCTGCTCCGGATGGACGAGATCAAGCAGAGCCTGCGGATCATCGACCAGTGCCTCCACGAGATGCCCGACGGCCCGGTCATGGCCAAGCTGCCCCGCCTGATCCGGCCCCGACCCGGGCGGGCCTACGCTGCGATCGAGGGTCCTCGCGGCCAGTACGCGACCTACGCGATCAGCGACGGGACGGACCAGCCCTTCCGGATGCGAATCCACGATCCGAGCTTCGTCCACCTTCAGGCCGTTGGCCTGCTGACGCCCGGCAACCTGATCGCCGACACGATGGCGATCATGGCCTCCCTCGATCCGGTCATGGGCGGGGTGGACAAGTAGATGGCGATGGTCGGACGGACCTGGGAGCGGCTGACGATCCCGGGCAAGATCCTGGCGGTCGTCATCCCCCTCGGCGCGGTCCTGACCGCCGGCCTGGCCCTGCTGATCGCCCTGATCGGCGGCGCCGTGGTCCAGTTCCTGGTCGACAACCTGCCCCTCGTCCGGTTCGTCGTGGCGGCCACGATCGTGCTCCTGATGACCGTGCCCAGCGCGTTCCTGATCATCTACATGGAGATGAAGGTCATCGCCCTGATGAACCTGCGCTACGGCCCCGACCGGGTCGGGCCGTTCGGCTCGGCCCTGTCGGTGGTCCACGGCCTGAAGGTCCTGATGAAGGAGGACTTCACCCCGACCAGCGCCGACGTGCCGGTCTTCACCCTGGCCCCGGTCGTGGTCTACATGTCCAGCGTGATGTCGCTCCTGGTGCTGCCCTTCGCGCCGGGGATCTTCGGCCAGGACTTCAACATCGCCCTGCTGTACTTCTTCGCGATGGGCGGGCTGACCGTCGTCGGCCTGCTGATGGCCGGCTGGTCGAGCTTCAACAAGTACTCCCTGCTGGGCGGCCTGCGCTCGGCTGCCCAGGTCGTCAGCTACGAGATCCCGCTGACCCTGTCGGTGGTCGGGGTGATCCTGCTGGCCGGCACCCTGAGCATCAACAAGATCGTCCTGGGCCAGGCCGGCAGCCTGTTCGACTGGTACATCTGGCGCCAGCCGCTGGCCTTCGTGATCTTCTTCATCGCCGTGACGGCCGAGGCGAACCGGACGCCGTTCGACCTGACCGAGGCCGACTCGGAGATCGTGGCCGGCTTCGCCACCGAGTACTCGGGAATGCGCTTCGGCTTCTTCTTCTTCGCCGAGTACGTCAACGTGTTCATCGCCTCGGGCCTGACCGTGGCCCTCTTCCTGGGCGGCTGGAACGCGCCGTTCAACTGGCCCTGGCCGGTCAACGTCGGCCTCGATCCGGGCGGCCTGGGGATCGGCCTGCTGCTCTTGATCGCCCTCGGGCCACCCGTTGCGATCGTCGTCCTGGGCCTGCCCTTCTACCTGCTCAACAGCCGGGTCAAGCTCTGGCAGGCGCTGATCATCGGCTTCGTCCTGTTCAACCTGCTGGCGGTCGGGGCGGTCCTCGGGCTGGCCTTCCTGAGCTTCGACTGGGTCGTCGGCCTGCTGTGGTTCATGGGCAAGACCTACGTCTTCGTGTTCACCTTCGTCTGGATGCGGGGCACCCTGCCCCGGGTCCGGATCGACCAGCTGATGGGCTTCGCCTGGAAGTGGCTGCTGCCGGCGTCGCTGCTCAACCTGTTCGTGACGGCCGGCGCGATCCTGGTCCTCAACCGATGAGGCCGACGCGATGAGCCTGATTCCAGGGCTGGGCCTCGTCAAGGGCATGGCTCTCACCCTGCGCCGCTTCTTCCAGCCCAAGGTGACCCACCTCTGGCCGGAGGTGCCGGCCGAGATCTCGCCCAAGTTCCGGGGCCGCCTCCAGCTCCTGTACGACGAGCACGGCACGCTCAAATGCGAGACCTGCTTCCAGTGCGCGCAGGCCTGTCCGATCGAGTGCATCGACATGGGCGGCGTCGACACCAAGGGGCGCTACGCCGTCCACTGGGGCGCCTCGGAGACGTACGGCGAGCGGCGCGAAGAGTCGGCCCTGCGCCGAGCCGGGCGAACCGTGCCCGACGTGGCCTACGAGCACTGGAGCCCGATCGACCTGGGCCCGGTCGACACGATCCTCCACGAGGCCGATCACGATCCCAAGCGCCTGCTCGAGATCCTGGGCGCGACCCAGGACGCCTACGGCTACCTGCCGGTCGCGGCGCTCAAGCGGATCAGCTTCGGGACCGGGGCCTGGTACGCAATGGTCTACGGCACGGCGACCTACTACGACCACCTCCGCTTCCAGCCACCGAGCCGGGCGACGCCCACGACCGCCAGCCCCACCCCGGGGCCAGCGGCGGCCACGGGCCGGGAGCGGATCGAAGCCGATTACCTGGCCGGCCTCGACGGGGCGATCGGGCGGGCGGCGAAGCCGCGTTCCCGGCGGGCCAACTAGCCGATGACCGACATCCTGAAGACGCCCGCCGCCTGGCCTCGGGCGCTCCTGGGCCGAGCCACGGCCAAGGATCCGACCGATCTCGATGCGGCGGTCAAGGCCGGCGCCTTCGAGGGCCTCAGGAAGGCCGTGAAGCTGGCCCCGGCCGGCGCCGTGGCCGAGATCCGGGCGGCCGGCCTGCGCGGCCGGGGCGGAGCGGGCTTCCTGGCCGCCGACAAGTGGCAGCTCGCTGCGGGCACGCCGGCCGATCGGCGCTACGTGGTGGCCAACGGCTACGGCGCCGATCCGGCGGCGCGCACCGACGCGCTGCTCCTCGAGCTCGACCCGTACAGCGTGATCGAAGGCCTGGCGATCGCCGCCTGGGCGATCGGCGCCGACACCGCGATCATCGCCGTCCGGGCGACCGAGACCGAGGCGATGCGGCGCCTCGAAGCGGCCCTCGGAGCGGCCGAGGAGGCCGGCTTCATCGGCTCGGACCTGCTCGACACCGGACGCCAGTTGGAGGTCGAGCTGCGGCCCATCCAGGGCGCCTACATGCTCGGCGAGGAGACGGTGCTGCTGAAGGCCCTCGAAGGCAAGCGGGGCCAGCCCGAGCAGCGACCACCGCATCCCGCCGAGCGCGGCCTGTTCGGCCGGCCGACCGTCGTCCAGAACGTCCAGACGCTGGCCCTGGCCGCCTGGATCCTGCGCGAAGGTGCCGCCGCGTTCCGGGCGATCGGCAGCCCGGATGCCCCGGGCACGATCCTGGTCCACGTCCGGGGCGCGGGCGGGGCGGGCGTCGCCGAAGTGCCCCTCGGGACCTCGATCCGGGCGATCCTCGGCCTGGTCGGCGCGAAGGCCGCCGCCGGCCCGGGACCGAAAGCGCTCCTCGTCGGCGGGCCATCGGGCGGGATCCTGCCCGGCGACCTGCTCGATACGCCCTACTCGTTCGACGAGCTGCGGGCGGCCGGCGCCCACGTCGGGTCGGGCTCGATCGTGGCCACCGCGCCCCAGGCGGATGTCGTCGAGCTGGCCGAGCTGCTCACCCGGTTCTGCGCGGCGGAGGCCTGCGGCAAGACGATCCCCTGCCGGATCGGCACCCGGCGGCTGGAGGAGATCGCCGTCCGAATCAACGCCGGCACGCCCCGGCCGACCGACGCCGACCTGCTGACCGACCTGTCGGCCGACATCGTGGCCAGCGGCCTGTGCGACCACGAACGGCTGGCGACACTTCCGCTAACCAGCGTGATGCGATACTTCCGACCCGAGCTGGATGCGAAGCTCCAGCCCGTGGCGGAGCCAGCCGCGGCGCACTGAGGCCCTCGCACCGATGACCGACCTGATCGCGCGCCCCGCCCCGCCGCCCGAGCAGACCCTGTCCGAGCGGCTGCTCACGACCCAGGCGCCCCAGCGGCCGCAGTCGACGCCGGTCATCCGGGTCGAGGTCGACGGCCGGCTGGTCGAGGGCCGCGTCGGCCAGACGATCCTGGAGGTCTGCCGCGACAACGGGATCGAGATCCCGACCCTGTGCTACGAGCCCAAGCTGCCCGGCTTCGGCGCCTGCCGGATGTGCGTGGTCGAGGTCGAGGGCGAGGAGCATCCCCCGATCTCCTGCTCGCGGGCCGCCGAGCCGGGGATGAAGGTGGCCACCCAGACCGAGGCCGTCCGCCGCCTGCGGGCGACCAACCTGGAGCTGATCTTCAGCGATCACAACGCCTACTGCCTGCCGCCCTGCCAGAACAAGTGCCCCAGCCACATCGACATCCCGGGCTTCCTCAAGCAGAACGCCGAGGGCAACTGGCGCGAATCGAGCCGGATCTTCAAGCGCACGATCCCGTTCCCGTCCGTCCTCGGCCGGGTCTGTCCGGCGCCCTGCGAGGAGCATTGCCGGCGGGACGAGGTCGACGAGGCGATCGCGATCCGGGACAGCCACCGCTATGCCGGCGACCAGGTCCTCAAGGCGATGCTCAACGAGGGCATCGACCCGCCCGTCCCGTTCGAGGTCCAGCCCAAGACCGGCCGCCGGATCGCGGTGATCGGTTCCGGGCCGGCGGGCATGTCGGCGGCCTACTACCTGCTGATCGCCGGCCACGACGTGACCGTCTTCGAGCGCGACCCGGCGCCGGGCGGGATGCTCCGCTACGGCATCCCCCAGTACCGGCTGCCCAAGGTCGAGGTCCTCGAGGCCGAATACGAGAGCGTCACCCGGCTGGGCGGCCGGATCGAATGCAACCAGGGCCTGGGCCGGGATTTCAACCTGGACGACCTCCAGGGCCAGGGCTACGACGCGGTCCTGATCGCGATCGGCTGCTACGACACGAACAAGCTGGGAATCCCCAACGAGGACGCCGATGGGGTGCTCGACGGCCTCGAGTACCTCCAGACCGCCACCCTGGGCCTGGCCTATCCCGGCCACGCCGGCAAGCGGATCGTGGTGATCGGCGGCGGCTTCACCTCGATGGACTGCACCCGGACCTCGGTCCGCCAGGGCGCCGCCGAGGTGACCCTGGTCTACCGCCGGGACATGAAGGACATGCCCGCCTCGGATGAGGTCCACGAGGCGATCGAGGAGGGTGCGACGGCCATCTTCCAGGCCGCCCCGACCCGGGTCCTGGTCGACAAGAAGGGCAAGGTTAGCGGGGTCGAGTTCATCCGCAACAAGCTCGGCGAGCCGGATGCCTCCGGGCGCAGGCGGCCCGAGCCGGCCCCGGGCACCGAGTTCACGATCGACTGCGACCGGGTCCTGCTGGCGATCGGCCAGGGCCCCGACCTGAGCTGGTTCGGGTCGGGCTCGGACGGCCTCGAGGCGACCAAGCAGCGCCGGCTGAAGGCCGACGCGGTGACCTTCGAGACCGGCCGGCCGGGCGTCTTCGGGACGGGCGACGTGCGGATCGGCGCAGCGACCGTGGTCGCCGCGATCGCCGAGGGCCGGCGCAGCGCCTACGCCGTGGACGCCTTCGTCAAGGGCCTCGACCTGGGCGCCCTCAAGACCCGCCAGACGCTGGCCGAGCCGCAACCCGAGTTCCTGTCGATCGTGCCCTTCACCAGCGAGGTCAAGGAGCCCCGCTACCGGCTCAAGGCGATGGACCCCGAGCTGCGCAACAAGAGCTACGTCGAGTACGAGATCCCCTACAGCCGGGCCGAGGCGGTGGCCGAGAGCACCCGCTGCCTGCAGTGCACCTGCGAGGCGATCGGCTTCTGCGACCTGCGCCGCCTGGGGATCGAGTACGGCACGACCCTGCCCACCCTGGAGCCCGCCTATCGCCAGGGCGCCGGCTATCGAAGCGTGTCGGAGAATCGCTTCACCGGGATCAACCACGACTACATCCGGGACGACAGCCACGCCTTCATCCTGCGCGAGCCGTCGCGCTGCATCGACTGCGGCCGCTGCGCCCAGGTCTGCAGCGAGGTGGTCGGGGCGGCCTGCTACGACTTCATGCGGATCGGCTTCGACACCCTGGTCACGACGCCGCTCGACATGAGCCTGAACGACACGCCCTGTGTCTCCTGCGGGCGCTGCGCCGAGACCTGCCCGACCGGGGCCCTGATGCCCAAGCCGCGGGTCCTCCAGAAGTACGAGGTGGACGAGAGCCGCTGCATCCTGTGCGGGATCTGCGTCGATGCCTGCCCCTACGACGCCCTGCGCGACGGTGCGGACTTCGAGCTGGCCCACGCCAGCCGGGTCGAGCCGACGATCGACCTGATGGCCCTGGCGATGGTCGACCGCGAGACGGAGATGACCTACATCCGGCGCGAGCGCGATTGGCTCGATCGGGCCCGGGCCGATGGCCGGATCGTCGATCCGGGCCGGCTCCTGCCGGTCCTGCCCGCGGCGATCGTGGCCGAGATCGGGGCGGGCTCAGCCGGGCTGGCCGGCAACGGCCACGGCAGCGGCCTGGCCAACGGGCACGGAAATGGTCACGCCGGCGGTGGAGCCGGCGCGGGATCGGGTCACGCTCACACGAAGTAGCTGATCCTGGGTCGGGCGGATCGGAGGGCTGCCGATCCGGTCGCCCGGAGCCACTAGGAGAGAGGAGTCGCGTGGCGATACCGGACGCGGTGCCGTTCATCAACCTCGGCTGGGATGACGTCCTGTTCATCATCCTGAGCGTGGTCATGATCGGCTCGGCGCTGCTCGTCGTGACCCTGCGCGACATCATCCGCTGCGGTCTGGCCATGATGGTCAGCTTCGCGGCCCTGGCCGGCCTGTACGTGCTGATCGGGGCGCCGCTGGTGGCCGCGGCCCAGGTCCTGGTCTACATCGGGGCGATCAGCGTCCTGGTCCTGTTCGCGATCATGCTCACCCAGACCAAGGCCGCCCCGGCCCGGCTGGTCTTCCAGACCCAGGCCGTGCCCGCCGCGATCGCCGCCGTCGTGCTGGCCGTGCTGATCGCCCTGACCGTCGGGGCCACGGACTGGAACGCGGTCGCCGCGCCGATCCGGGTCGGCACGGCCATCCTCGCCCAGGTCCTGTTCGACCAGTACGTGCTGCCCTTCGAGATCGTCAGTGTCCTGCTCCTGGCGGCCGTGATCGGCGGGATCTTCCTGGCCAAGCGCGAGAAGGACAGCTCGATATGAGCCACTCGCTCGACGCCTACCTGGTCCTGGCCGGCATCCTCTTCGCGATCGGCACGTTCGGCTTCCTGGCCCGGCGCAACGCGATCAGCATGCTGATGTCGATCGAGCTGATGCTCAACGCGGTGAACCTGACGATCATCGCCTTCGGCGCGTTCATCGCCTCGCTCAAGATCCAGGGCTCGGTGATCGCCCTGATCGTGCTGGCCGTGGCCGCTGCCGAAGCGACCGTCGGCCTATCGATCGTGATCGCGATCTTCCGGAACAAGAAGACGCCGCTGGTGGACGAGTACGACACGATGCGCGACTAGGCGCCGGCGATGCCCTACGACACGCTCATCCCGCTGATCGCGGTCCTGCCGATCACCGGCTTCGCATTCACGGCCCTCTTCGGCCGGCGGATCCAGGCCCAGTGGGGCAAGCCTGCGGCCAGCGCCGTGCCCCTGGCGATGGTCAGCCTGTCCTGGCTGGCGGCGATGATCGTGGCGGTCGGGGCGATCAGCGGCGCCGCCCCGTTCGGGGAGCACGGCCACGGGGTCACCTTCTGGCAGTGGATCCCGGCCGGCCAGTTCACCGTCTCGGCCGGCTTCTTCGTCGACGCCCTGACCGCCTGCCTGCTGATCGTGGTGACCACGATCGGCCTGCTCGTCCACATCTACTCGGTCGGCTACATGAGCCACGACGGCGGCTACTGGCGCTTCTTCGCCTACCTCAACCTGTTCATGTTCTCGATGCTCGTGCTGATCCTGGCCGACAGCTTCCTGGTCGTCTTCGTGGCCTGGGAGCTGGTCGGGCTGTGCAGCTACCTGCTGATCGGGTTCTGGTTCCCACGCCGCGCCGCGGCCCTGGCCAGCAAGAAGGCGTTCATCGTCAACCGGGTCGGCGATGTCGGCTTCATCCTCGGGATCATGCTGATCTGGACCCAGCTCCACACCTTGAACATCCAGGAGGTGCTGGCCCAGATCGGCAAGCTCGACCACGGCACGATCAGCTGGATCGCCCTGCTGATCCTGTGCGGCGCGGTGGGCAAGAGCGCCCAGTTCCCGCTCCACGTCTGGCTGCCCGACGCGATGGAGGGCCCGACCCCGGTGTCCGCCCTGATCCATGCCGCGACGATGGTCAATGCCGGGGTCTACCTGGTGGCCCGGACCAGCCCGATCTTCGCCCGAACGCCGGAGATCATGGTTGTGGTCGCCGGCCTGGGCACGTTCACCGCGATCCTGGCCGCCTCGATCGCTTTCACCCAGACCGACATCAAGCGAGTCCTGGCCTATTCCACCCTGTCCCAGCTGGGCTACATGTTCGCCGCCCTGGGCGTCGGGGCGTGGACCGCGGCGATCTTCCACCTGATGGCCCACGGCTTCTTCAAGGGGCTCCTGTTCCTCGATTCGGGCTCGGTGATCCACGCCGTCCACGACGAGCAGGACATGCGCAAGATGGGCGGCCTGGCCAAGAAGATCCCGATCACGTACTGGACGATGCTGATCGGCTCGGTGGCGATCTCGGGGATCCCGCCCCTGGCCGGCTTCTTCAGCAAGGACGAGATCCTGGGCGACGCGTTCAAGAACGGCTTCCTGTGGGTCTGGGCGATCGGCTTCCTGGTCGCCGGGATGACCGCCTTCTACATGTTCCGGCTGATCGGCCTGACCTTCTGGGGCACGAGCCGGGTCGACCCGGCGGTCGAGCCCGAGATCCACGAATCGGGTCGCTGGATGACGGTCCCGCTGCTGATCCTGGCCGTCCCCACGATCTTCGTCGGCCTCTTCCTGGGCCTGCCCTTCGGGGCCAGCCGGCTGCAGGGCTGGCTCGAGCCGGTCTTCGCCCCGGCCGTGGCCCTGGGCAGGCCCGAGCAGGCCTTCGCCCTGTTCGGGATCGACGGCGGCCTGATCCTGGCCAGCGTGGCCGTGGCCACCCTCGGGATCGTCCTGGCCTGGCGCTTCTTCGGGGTCGACCTCGGCCCGCTCCAGGCCAGGTCCCGGCCGGACGAGGTCAACGCGATCGCCTCGGCCAACGGCGCCAGCCGCTTCCTGTACCGCGCCTCGCTCAACAAGTGGTGGTTCGACGACCTGAACGACCTGCTGTTCATCCAGATCGGCGGCCGGATCGCCTACGGCCTGTGGTGGTTCGACCGGAACATCGTCGACGGCGCGGTCAACGGGACCGGCCGGGTGGTCAGCTCGGCCGGCGGCGGCCTGCGCCGGATCCAGACCGGCCGGGTCCAGAACTATGCCCTGGGCATCGCCCTGGGGCTGATCGTGATGGCGGCCGCCTACCTGGCCATCGCGGGCGGCAAGTGAGCATCGGCGACGTGCCCTTGATCAGCCTGATCACCTTCACGCCCCTGGTCGGGGCGCTGGTCGTGGCGTTCCTGCCGCGCAGCCAGCCGGGGGCGATCAAGATCAGCGCCCTGGTCTTCGCGTTCATCTCGTTCGGCCTGTCGCTGCTCCTGCTGATCGGCTTCAATCCGACCGACCCGAGCTTCCAGTACCAGGAGGTCCACGACTGGATCCCCGTCTTCGGGATCCAGTACAAGGTCGGCATCGACGGCCTGTCGGTCCTGCTCGTGGTCCTGACCACGTCCCTCAGCTGGATCAGCATCCTGGCCTCGTTCCGGCCGATCAAGGAACGGCTCAAGGAATACATGATCTCGTTCCTGATCCTCGAGGTCGGCCTGATCGGCGTGTTCGTGGCCCTCGACCTGTTCCTGTTCTACATCTTCTGGGAAGTCGTGCTGGTGCCGATGTACCTGATCATCGGGATCTGGGGTGGCTCGAACCGGATCTATGCGACGATCAAGTTCGTCCTGTACACCCTGGTCGGCTCGCTGCTGATGCTGGTGGCGATCCTGGCCACCGCCTTCAGCTACCAGGGCGCGACCGGGTCGTGGACGGGCGCCTTCGACTTCATCACCCTGCAGCACTTCGCGGCCACCGCCGGCTTCGCCAACGGCCTCCAGATCTTCGCCTTCCTGGCCTTCTTCCTGGCCTTCGCGATCAAGGTCCCGATGTTCCCGTTCCACACCTGGCTGCCCGACGCCCACGTCGAGGCGCCGACCGCCGGCTCGGTGATGCTGGCGGCGATCCTGCTGAAGCTGGGCGCCTACGGCTTCATCCGCTTCGCCCTGCCGATCTTTCCGGCCGCGGCGAAGGCCTTCGGGCCGCCGATCATCGTGCTCAGCCTGATCGCAATCATCTACGGCGCGATCGTGGCCCTGGTCCAGCCCGACTGGAAGAAGCTGATCGCCTACTCCTCGGTCACCCACATGGGCTTCGTGACCCTGGGCATCTTCATCTTCCAGGAGCAGGGCCTGCAGGGCGCCATCCTGCAGATGGTCAACCACGGCCTGATCACCGGCGGCCTGTTCCTGCTGGTTGGGGTGATGTACGAGCGGACCCACGACCGGACGAT
Source organism: uncultured Chloroflexia bacterium (assembly GCA_963735455.1). Lineage (GTDB taxonomy): Bacteria > Chloroflexota > Limnocylindria > Limnocylindrales > CSP1-4 > Palsa-1033. Next base: position 118,203 of record CAVTKZ010000003.1, on the reverse strand, counting down.
CGCCAAGTTCGGCGGCCTGGCCGGGCGGGTGCCGGTGTACACGGCCACCTTCGGCTTCTTCGTCTTCGCCAGCGTCGGCCTGCCCGGCCTGTCCGGCTTCGTCGGCGAGTTCCTGGTCCTGCTCGGCTCGTTCGCCTACAACCCAGTGGTCGCGGCCATCGCCGCCTCGTGCATGATCCTGGCCGCCGGCTACCTGCTGTTCATGTTCCAGCGAATCTTCACCGGCGAGCTGTCGGACTTCCTGCGTGGCCTGGGCAGCCACCTGACCGACATCAGCCCGATCGAGATGCTGACCGTCGTGCCGCTGGCCACCCTGATCGTCCTCTTCGGGCTCTTCCCGGGCCTGATCCTGCACACGATCCAGGGCACCGTGAGCACGGTGATCGGCGAGCTCGGCAACGTCCCGGCCATCCACGTCTTCTTCTGGCAGTAGCGGAGCGCCGACCGAACCGATGAGCTGGGCCGACCTCTCCACGATCGCGCCACTGGCCGCGGCGATCCTCGTCGCCGGCCTGGTGGTGGTGACCGACATCGCGCTGCCCGGCAGGCGGGTGCCGGCGTTGATCGTCGCCTTCGTCGGGCTGGCGGTCGTGGCCGTCCTGGCGATCGTCGTGGGGGCCAAGCCGGCGACCGCCTTCGGCGGCGCGTACACGGTCGACGACCTGACCACCTACCTCGACCTGCTCTTCGTGGCGATCATCGCCCTGGTCCTGATGTTCGCCCCCGACTACCTCGAGGCGCGCGACCTGCCCCTGCCCGAGTTCGCCGCGGTCCTGATCTTCGCCCTCAGCGGGGCGATGCTGATCTCGGCCTCGGCCGACCTGCTGGTCCTCTTCCTGGGCCTCGAGCTGATGGTCCTGCCGGGCTACCTGCTGGCCGGCTTCGCCAAGCACGACGCGCTGTCCACCGAGGGCGCGATCAAGTACTTCCTGCTCGGCTCGTTCAGCTCGGCGATCTTCCTGTTCGGCCTCGCCTTCATCTGGGGCCTGACCGGCACGACCCGGATCGACGGCGTGGCCAGCGCGCTCAAGGCGATCGCCAGCGGCACGCGATCCGCTCAGCCCGGGCCTGGCCATGGGCCTGGCCTTTCTGACCACCGGCGTCGCGTTCAAGATCGCGGCGGTCCCGTTCCACTACTGGACACCCGATGCCTACCAGGGCTCGCCGACACCGGTCACCGGCTACCTGTCGGTCGTGCCCAAGGTCGGTGCCTTCGCCCTGATCCTGCGCCTGTTCGTGGGCGCGCTGGGCCCGATCAGCGCCGACTGGGACATCGTGATCGTGCTCCTCGCCGCGGCGACGATGACCCTGGGCAACCTGGTCGCCCTGACCCAGGACAGCGTCAAGCGGATGCTGGCCTACTCCTCGATCGCCCACACCGGCTACATGCTGATCGGGCTGGCTGCCTGGTCGAGCCCCAACTCGCGGATCGAGGGCCTCGAGGGGCTGCTCTTCTACGGCGCGGCCTATGCCGCGATGAACCTTGGCGCCTTCGGGGTGATCGCCGCCCTCCAGCGCCGGACGGGCATCTCCAGCCAGCTTGAGTCGTTCGCCGGATTGGGTCGCCGGGAGCCGTTCCTGGCCATCCTGATGACCCTCTTCCTGCTATCCCTGACCGGCATCCCGCCAACCGTCGGCTTCTTCGCCAAGGCGTACATCATCCTGGCCGCGGTGCAGGCCGGTGGACCGGCCGGGATCCTGGCCGTCGTCGCGGTCCTCAACGCCGCGGCCGCCGCGTTCTACTACCTGCGGGTGGTGGTCTACATGTTCATGCGCGACCCGCGTGGCGAGCCGGCCCCGATCGTGATCGGCCGGCTGATGCGGACCGGGCTGCTCGTGACGGCCGTGCTGACGGTCGTGCTGGGGTTGGTGCCCGGGCTGCTCCTCACATTGGTCGGCAATGCCGCCAGGGCGCTCACGCTCTAGGGGTTCGGCGCGGCGGCCGCGGGGGCGTAGCGCGGCTCTGGGGAGTAGCCCGGCCCCTCTCCCGTTTCCGGCCTTGAGGCGGACGATTCCGCGTGCATGGTCGCTCTGACCACAACGCCCGCCCGCAAGGCCAACGTGAAGCTCGGCTCGGCTCGGTGGTAGTGGCTCTTTCGCTTCTAATGAGCGTGAGCCGGGGCCAAACCGTAGCCACGCCCGACCCAAGCCCGCGCTAACCAGCCTTGTCGAAGGGCCATATTCGCCTGGCGACCATGCACGCGGAATCTTCGACGACAATGCCGGCGTTGGGAGGTTCGGAATGATCCGACGACCGTCGCGGCTATCGTGGTTGATCCCGATCGTGGCAGTCGTGCTGTTCTTCTTCGGGATCTGCGCGGTCATATTCCTGGCCCTTGGAGCGCTGCTGGGCGGCCTGCCCGACTAGCGGCGGCGGTCGCGGGTCCTGCTCGAGCCTGGTGGCCAGCGCGCTGAGGAGGCGGGCGGCGTCGCGCGGGGCAGCGAGCATCACGTCCGAGGCGGCAACGAGCTCGGGGGGTGTCGCGCTCCGGTCGTGGATCCCGACGTTCAGCGCGGCCAGGCGGCCGGCGGCACGCCACTCGGCCAGGAGCCGGAAGCCCTCGGCGTCGCTGCGGTCGTCGCCCATCGCCAGCACGGACGCGGGCGCGAGCTCGGCGAGCAGGCGGCCGACGGCCTCGCCCTTGCCGCCTGCGCCGATCGGGCGAAGCTCGACGATCAAGCGGCCGTCGAAGCGCTCGAGGCCCAGGTCGCCCGCCGCCAGGAGCTCGTCGACGACGCGGCCGATCGTGCGACCGGCGGCCGCCCGGTCGGGCGCCCGGCGGTAATGGAGGGCAATGGAGCCGCCCTTGACCTCGACGAAGAGCCAGCCGGGATCACCCAGGGCCGCGGCTACCCTCCGTCCAATAACGGAGGCCGGGCTCGCGGGATCGTCCTCGGTCATCTGCTCGACGAAGGCTCCAACGTTCGCCCGCCGTGCCAGCCAGCCCGAATCAAGGCCGTGATTGCCGAGATAGTGCAGGCCACCGACGCGGGTACGGCCGGCGGCGTCGGAGACGGCTCGCCCGGTCAGGATCGCCACGGCCAGCCGATCCGGGTGGATTTCGGAGATCCGGCCGAGCCGGCGCAGGGCGCGCCGGGCGAGTGGCTCGATCCGGGCGCCCATCGGGTCGGGGTCGATCTCGGAGATCGTGCCGTCGAAGTCGGTGACCACCAGGATCCGGCCCGCCGGCGCTGCCACCCGGGCGGCCAGGGAACGAACCGCCGTCACGGCGACGGCGAAGGGCCCGCCGGACTGGGGCTGGGGGTCGGCGTGGAGACGACGGTCGGCGTCGGCGAAGGCGTCGGCCTGGGCGTCGGGGTCGGTGTCCTGGTGGGGACCGGCGTCTTCGTCGGCACCGGCGTGGCGGTCGGCACCACCGACGGTGCCACCGATGGCGTGGCGGACGGACTCGGGCTGGGCGTCGGCGAGGGCGACGGCGACGGGCTGGGCGAGGGCGATGGCGTCAGGCTGGGCAGAACGGGCGTCGCGGCCGCATGGTTTTGGGCGGGCGCCAGGACGACGACCAGGCTCAGTGCGACCAGCCCCGTCACGAGGCCGGCCACGAGGGCGATCGTGACAAGGATCCGGGTCGACATTGCCCGGAGCGTACCAGTACCGACGAGCGGCAGCGGGACGTCCCGTTCCACGCTAGGATCGGCCGTCGATGGAGAACTTCGGAATCCTCGCGCGGCGGATCACCTCGGCGCTCCTCACCGCCCTCGGCGTCGTCCTCATCGCCGCCGGACTGCTGACCTACACCCAGCCGGTCGCCGCCGCGCCAGTCAGCTCGGCCGGGCCGCTGCCCTCGTCGGGGACGGGCGCCCTGCCGACCCTCGAACCCCTGGTCACCCCCTCGCCGGGCGCCTCGGCGGCCGCCCGGGTGGCGACCCGGGTCGTCGTCCCCGCCCTGGGCATCGACCTGCCGGTGATCAGGCAGCCCGGCAGCGCCGACTCATTTCCGCCGTGCAACGTGGCGATGTACATCACCCAGCTCCATCAGCCGGGCCAGCCCGGAGCGACCTACCTCTATGCCCACGCCCGGACGGGGATGTTCCTGCCGATCCTGACCGCCTCCCAGAAGAACAACGGCCAGGCGATGATCGGGATGCTGGTCCAGGTCTATACCAGCGACAACATGGAGTTCCTGTACGAGGCCGTCGCGGTCCGACGTCACATCACGAACCTCGATTCGGCCTTTGCCACGACCGACGAGACGCTCTGGCTGCAGACCTCGGAAGGCCCGGTGGGCACCGTCCAGAAGGTCCAGGTGATCGCCAAGCCGCTCAGCTCGGGTCCGGCAGACCCCGCGGCGGCGCATCCGGCAGCACATCCCGTGAACTGCTCCTAGGGCTCGGGCCGAGCGCCAGGCCGGGCAGGATCGAGATCAGGACGAGGGCAGCTGCGACGAGGAACAGGCCGACCATGATCCGGGCCGCTTCGCCCGATGCCCATGTCTCGAGCGCCCCGACGACGAGCGGGTCGTGCAGGTCGCGACCCTGGAGGGCGATCGGGATGTACTGGAGGTAGCCGCCCGGCGTGTTGTAGATCTGGTCGTGGAGGCGATCGATCGTGGTCGAGCCGTAGGCCGTCAGGACGGCCAGGCCGATCGCCATCCCGATCATCCGGGCCACGGTGACCGTTGACGAGGCCACTCCGAAGGCTGCCTCGCCGGCCCGCTCGACCGCCGCGGTTGAGCGGGCCGTCACGGTCAGGCCGAAGCCCAGCCCGAAGACGGCCATCGCCAGGCCGACCATCGTCAGCGACGTCGATGGCGTCCAGGCAGACATCGCGACCAGGGCCACGCCGCCTAGGACCAGTCCGAAGACGGTCACCAGGCGAAGCGAGAAGACCCGGACGATGAAGCCCGACGCCAGGGCGCCGATCGCGGTGGCGCCGGCGAGCGAACCGAGGGCCACCTGCTGGTCGGCCGGCCCGCCGTACAGGACCCGGTCCACGAAGACGGCGCCGCCGATGATCGCCGTCGCGAAGGCATAGCCGGTCAGCAGCGAGACGATCGCCGCCGAGGCGAAGATCCGGTCGCGGAACAGGCGCACGTCGAGGAACGGCTCCGGGCGGCGCAGGCCGAGCACGATCGCCAGCAGGAGGCCGACCAGGCCCACCGCGACGAGGGCGACCGGGGCGACGTCCAGCCCGCTGCCGACCAGGGTCACGCCGACCAGCAGCGCGCCGAGCCCGACGCAGAAGGCGACGCCACCGGGCAGGTCGATCCCCGTCGAACGGCGCGGCGTGTCCCAGTCCCCGGTCGCGGCCCAGGCCAGGACCAGGGCGACCAGGCCGATCGGGACGTTGGCGTAGAAGACGTAGCGCCAGGCCGGAGCGAAGAGGGCAAGGAGCGGCCCGCTGTCGATGCCCCGGTCGGCGAGGGCCGTGGCCGGATGGAGCGTGGCCAGGATCGCCGCTCCGGCGAACGGGCCGGCCGCCATCCCCAGGAAGGTGAGCGCGCCGACCACGCCCAGCGCCCGGGGCCGGCTCGCCTGGCTGTACAGGTGGGCGGCGGCGGCGGTCGCCACCGGCACGATGATCCCGCCGCCGAAGGCCTGGACCAGCCGGGCGCCGATCAGCTCAGCCAGGCTCTGGCTGGCTCCGGCCAGGGCCGAGCCGACGGTGAACGCGGCCAGGCCCAGGAGGAGCAGGCGCCGGGCGCCCCACAGGTCGGCCAGTCGGCCGGCCAGGGGCATCGTCGCGACATAGACGAGGAGGTAGCCGTTGACGACCCACGAGGCCGTCCGGAGCTGCGTCCAATCGGCCAGGCCGGTCACGATCGTCGGCAGGGCAACCGCCGTGATCATCAGCTCCAGGCCGGTCAGGAAGACGCCGATCCCCAGGACCAGCAGCAGGACCAGCCGGGCGCGCCCGTTCATCGCCCGAGTGTAGACGGCCCGCTCGGCCGCTCAGGCCACGGGCAGCCTTCCGGTCCCCATTCCTCGAGTCAGGGCGCCAGGGCGCGCCAGGTGCCGCCGCCGTCCGAGGTCGCCAGGATATGCGAGTCGCCCTGCGGGTCGGTCCATTGCGCCCAGCCGTGCTCGAGGTCGACGAACGGGGCGTCCTGGAGCCCGTCCTTGAAGTCCGCAACCGGCGCCTGGGCCGTCACGTGGGTCCAGCCGGTCCCTCCGTTCGTCGTGTGGACGACGTCCGAGCCGTCGGTCGCAATCCAGGTCTGCGATCCGAGGATCGAGACATGGAGCGTGTCCGTACCCGGAATGTGCGACAGGAATGTCCAGGTTGCGCCTGCGTCGGTCGTCCGGTAGATCCGGGTCACGCTGCTCGTATCGCCTTCGAACTGGACGGCCAACAGGCCGACATGGGCGTCGAGGAAGACCGCCCGTCCGAAGGATCGGACGGCCCCCGACATGCCGGCCGGGGCGGCCAGGACGGCACTCTGCCAGGTCGTGCCGGCGTTGTGGGTGACCGAAACCCCCGAGCCCTCGGGGCTCCCGACAATCACGCCATCCTCGGTCGTGGCGAACGTGAGCGACGAGCCCTCGACGCCGGAGCCGCCCGGGCCCGTGGGCCGGTCCGCCGACCAGGTCCGGCCGCCATCGGCGGTCGTGTACAGGTCGCCGTCTCCGAGCGAATGGGCGAAGTTGCCCGAGATGAGCGCGAAGCCGTGGTCGGCGTCGAGGAAATCGAAGCTGAACGGCCCGATCGTATCGCCGTCGTTGTTGATCTTCGCCGGCGGCAGCTCGGACTTGGCCCAGGTCTGGCCACCGTTCGTCGTGCGCCAGACATCGATCCGGCCGAAACCGGGGTCCGTCCCGAGCTTGAACGGCTCGGCAAACGCCACCCAGCCGTGCGCGACGTCAATGAACTGGACCGCCAGCAAATGGGCGACCTGGCCGGGCTCCACGGGCGCCGGCGGGTTGACGTCGCGCCAGGTTGCCCCGCCGTCCGAGGTCAGCAGCAGGCGCCCGTCCCCGACCGCCCAGCCATGGTCGGGATCGATCAGTGCCGCCGGGCCTGAATTGGCGGCCGGGGTCGGCGTGGCGAGCGCTGTCGTCGGGCTTGGGCTAGGACTGGCCGTCGCCGGCGTGGGCTCGACCGACGAGCTCGGGGCGGTTGATGCCGAGGGCTCCTCCGATGGGCCGTTGATTGCGGGCAGCGATGGCGCGGGCGAAGACACCGGCGGGACCTTCGGCGACCCACCGACGGCCACCACGGCGACCAGCAGGACGACCAGCACGGCGGCCAGGCCGAGGACCAGGCGGAAGGAGCCCAGCACCGGGCGTGCACGCCGAGGTGGCAGGGCGTCGAGCGTCCGCAGCAGGTTGGCCGGTGCGCCGGGCAGCGGCCGGGCGTGGAACGAGTTCCGGATGTCGCGGTCGAAGTCGTCCATGTCAGCCTCGCTTCCCGTCGGCCGACCGGGCGGCCGACGCGCGCATGTGCTCCCGACCTTCGTGGAGGCGGGATTTCACGGTCCCGAGGGGCAGTCCCAGGCGGGCGCCGATCTCGTTCAGGGGCAGGTCCGCCCAGTAATGGAGGACCACCACCTGGCGGCATACGTCGCGCATCCCCTTCATCGCGCCCAGGATCGTGTCGCGTTCGATGAACGCACCGAACGGATCGCCAGCGGCGCTCGGCTCGGGCGAGCCCTCGATGTCGATGAACCGGATTCGCCCGCGCCGGCGCATCCGGTCGCGGCAGACGTTGACCAGGATCCGGTCGAACCAGCCCTGAAAGCCGGCCGGGTCGCGCAGCGAGCTCAATGCGGACCAGGCTCGCAGGAGCGCCTCCTGGGTCGCGTCCTCGGCGTCAGTGGCGTCGCCCAGGAGCAGGCCGGCCAGCCGATAGGCGCGATCGAGCTCGCCGATCGCCAGCGCCCGGAAGCGGGCCTCGGCGGTCTCGGCGCCGCGCGCCGACGGGAGCGGTCGCGTCGGCCTTGGACTGGATCCCACTGCGCCCTCGCTGATTGCTTTCATCCCCCGTACAGACGAACGAGATCGCCAGAAGGTTCGCTCAGATCGCCATCAGCCATCGCTTCGTTGCGCCGCGGCACCGGCAGGGGACAAGGGGTCCGGGCCGTCGGTTCGGGCCTCGCGCGCTCTGCCCTTGCCGCGGCCGTGACAAATCTCGACTTCTTGCGGCCTTATGGTCAGATCCGGGCGCCCCACCGGCTCAACGGCCTCTCCCCGAACAGGTCCCGTGCACGATTCGGAGCCCTGGCCGACGCCCGCGACGCATCCGAGCCCCGCGACCGACCATAAGCTCGACTCAACGCCGGATTTGGCAGAAAGCTCCGATCCTCGATGCGGACGGTAGCGAAGCCGCGGGGGCGAGCGGACTGCCGTTCTGGCAAGGGCCAGGCTGCCGGGCCCTTGACAAGGACGCCGCGACGCGCCTAGGATCAACAACGGTTTATATAAATGCTCGTTGAAACCGACGATGCAGATCCAGGAGCAACCAGCTGAGCCCGTCACCCGCTCGAATCCGCTCGACGATCGCCTCGGTGGTCGACCAGCCCGATGAGCTTCGCCAGATCCGTCTCTTCCACAAGGCGCTGGCCGACGTCAATCGGTTGCGGATCGTCCAGCGCCTGGGCGACGGCTCGGCGACGGTCACCGAGCTGATCGATCACGTCGGATTGAGCCAGCCGCTCGTCAGCTGGCACCTCGGCAAGCTCCGCGCGGCGGGCATCGTCACGACCCAGCGCCTTGGCCGGGAGACGATCTGCAGCCTGCGACCGGAGGCGTTCAGCGAGGCCGCCGCGCACGAGCGCGAGCTCCTGGGCATGGTCGGCCGATGACCAGCCCGCTGCCCGGCACGGCATCCAGCCAGGGCCTGAGGACCCGCGTCCGTCACCTTGGCGAGCCGGTCGCCTTGTTCTTCGGCCGCCTCGGCCTGACGCCCAACGCCCTGACGATCCTCGGGTTCCTGATCACGGTTGCCGGCGCGCTCCTCGCCGCGGCCGGGCTGTGGCTGGCCGCCGGGGTCGTCGTCTTCCTGGGCGGCGCCTTCGACCTGTTCGACGGCGCCCTCGCCCGGGCTACCGGCCGGGCCAGCAAGGTCGGGGCGTTCCTCGACTCGGTCTTCGACCGCTGGGGCGAGTCGGTCGTCTACATCGGGATCGTGATCGGCTGCCTCAACGCCGGCTTCCAGCTGGGCGCGGCCCTCGCCGCCCTCGCGATGTCCGAGGCCTTCCTGGTCAGCTACGCCCGGGCCCGGGCCGAGAGCCTGGGGCTGAGCACGGGCAGCGGCATGGCCGCCGTCGGCCTCGCACCGCGCGAGGTCCGGCTGGTCATCCTCAGCCTGGGCCTGGTCATCGCCGGGCTCCTCGGGGGCGTCCAGGCAGCTTCGATCACGATCAGCACGCCGGGCGCCGCCTTTGGCGCCTGGTGGCTGCCGGCGGACAGCAACGGCGCCATCGCCCTGGCGGCAGCCCTCGGGCTGATCGCCGTCCTCGCCACGATCACCGTCATCCAGCGCATCATCCATGTCACGAAGCAGGCCGCCACCAGCGACGGCAACTAGGAGAGAGCACACCGTGCCAAAGAACGACAGCAACGGACATACCGGGACCAACGGCAAGTCGGCGGCGACCGCCGTCACCCAGACCAAGACCCGGGCCGGCTACGGCCGCAACGACGGCAAGATCCGGGTGGCGATCGTGGGCGTGGGCAACTGCGCCAGCAGCCTGGTCCAGGGCCGCTATTACTACGAGGACGCCAAGAAGGACGACTTCGTCCCGGGCCTGATGCACGTCGACCTGGGCGGCTATCACATCCGCGACATCGAGTTCGTGGCCGCCTTCGACATCGACAAGAACAAGGTCGGCAAGGACCTGTCCGAGGCGATCTACACCAAGCCCAACAACACCTACGTCTTCAAGCAGGTGCCCCACATCGGGGTCAAGGTCGAGCGCGGGATGACCCACGACGGCCTGGGCAAGTACCTCAGCCAGATCATCGAGAAGGCGCCCGGGCCGACCGCCGACGTGGTCGGCATCCTCAAGGAGCGCCAGGTCGACGTCGTCGTCTCGTACCTGCCGGTCGGCTCCGAAGAGGCGACCAAGTGGTACGTCGAGCAGGCCCTCAAGGCCGGCGTCGGCTTCGTCAACGCGATCCCGGTGTTCATCGGCCGCGAGCCGTACTGGCAGCGCCGCTTCGCCGAGGAAGGCCTGCCGGTGATCGGTGACGACATCAAGAGCCAGGTCGGGGCGACGATCACCCACCGGGTGCTCACCCGCCTGTTCATGGATCGCGGCGTCCGCCTCGACCGGACCTACCAGCTCAACTTCGGCGGCAACACCGACTTCCTGAACATGCTCGAGCGGGAGCGTCTCGAGTCCAAGAAGATCAGCAAGACGAACGCCGTCACCTCGATGCTCGACTACGAGCTCGACCCGGACGACATCCACGTCGGCCCCAGCGATCACGTGCCGTGGCTCCTCGACCGGAAGTGGTGCTACATCCGGATGGAGGGCACGACCTACGGCGACGTGCCCCTCAACGCCGAGCTCAAGCTCGAGGTCTGGGACAGCCCCAACAGCGCCGGCGTGATCACCGACGCGATCCGCTGCCTGAAGCTGGGCCTCGACCGCGGCCTGAAGGGCACGCTCGTGGCGCCCTCCAGCTACTTCATGAAGAGCCCGCCGATCCAGATCCACGACGACATCGCCTTCAACCGGGTCGAGGCGTTCATCCGGGGCGACGACAACGAGACCCTGGTCGGCACCGAGGCGCCGGTCAAGAAGACGTATCGGCGGATGGCGGGGTCGAAGGCCAAGGTCGCCGCCTCCGCCAGCTAGGCAGGCGATGACCGACGAGGGGCGGTCGCGAGCCGGCACTGGGCCGGCAACCGACCGCCTGGAGGCTCCCCACCGCCGGGCGAGCGAAGGCCCGCGGGTCGTCGAGCGAACGAGCGTCCTGCTCTTTCGCGGCGGTTCGTGGCTGCTCGCCCGACTGCCGGCCCGGCCGGCCTGGACCGTGATCGGCTGGTTCACCCGCGCCTCGTACCTGCTCTGGCCGACGAAGCGACGCTGGTCGAACACGAACTTCGGGCACGTGATCGGCAAGTCGCCGGACAGCGCCGCGGTCCGCCGCCTGGCGCTGCGAGCGTACGGAACCTATGCCCGCTACCTGGTCGAGCTGATGCGCCTGCCCCGCCTCGGCCAGGCCCAGGCCGCGGCCCTGGTCGACGGCGACGGCCTCGACGGCGTCGAGCGCTACTGGCACGCGTCCAACGGCGTTGTCCTGGCGATCTGCCATGTCGGCAACAACGAGGTGGTTGCCGCCGGCGTCGCTCATCGGGGCTGGCCGATCTCGGTCGTGGCCGACGACTCGTCGTTTCCCGAGCTGTTCGAGATCCTCCGCCGCCAGCGCGAGTCCTGGGGCGCCCACGTGATCCCCTGGCGCAACCTGCGCGAGGTCTACGGCGTGCTCCGCCGGCACGAGCTGCTGGCCCTCCTCGTGGACTGGGGCTACCGCGACGACGGCATCCCGGTGAAGCTGTTCGGGGCCTGGACCACGCTGCCGGCCGGACCGGCGGCCCTGGCCGCCAAGACCGGGGCGACGATCCTGCCGATCGCGATCCGGCGCCAGCCCAACGACCACTTCCTGGTCGAGCTCGACGAGCCGATCACCGTCCCGTCCAATACTCCGGCCGGCATCCAGGCCGCATCGCAGTCGCTCGCCACGGCGCTCGAGCGGATCATCGGCGCCGCGCCCGACCAGTGGTACAGCTTCAAGCCGATGTGGCCGGCGACGGCCGGCGAGGCCGACGCGCTGGCCGCCCGTGCCGAGCGAATGGCGAGCAACCTGAAGTGACGAGCGGCGACCAACCGAGGGGGACCTGGCGCGGCCGCCTTGCGGCCCGCTTCCTGGCCGGGGCATCGTGGGTTGCCTGCCACCTGCCGGAGCGGCTGGCCATCTCACTGGCCGAGCTGGCCGGCGACGCCTGGTATCGCTTCGCGCCGGCCAAGCGTCGCCTGGCCCGCCACAACCTGCGCCGGGTGGTGACCTGGATGGCGGCCCAGCAGGCCGGCGACCCGGCGGCCTGGCCGGCGGCCAGCGATCCGGCCGAGCTCGACCGGCTCGTCCACTCGGCCTTCCGGCACTATGCCCGGAATTACCTCGAGACGATGCGCGCCCCGACGATGGGCGGCGCCTACGTCAGCGAGCGGACCACGATCGAGGATCCCTCGGTCGTCGACGCGGCCTTTGCCGAGCAGGGCCCGGTCATCTTCGTCGGCCTCCACTTCGGGTCGCTCGAGCTGCCCGGCTTCTACCTCGTCGAGCGCTCGGGCCGGCCGGTCACCACCCCGATGGAGGTGATCGACGAGCCGGCGATCCAGGACTGGTTCGTACGCACCCGCAACGTCGTGGGGATCCGCTTGGTCGACCTCAAGCTGGCCCGAAGTGAGCTGGCCGGGGCACTCGAGCGGGGCGAGATTGCCGGCCTGGTCGCCGACCGCGACATCACCGGCGGCGGGGTCAAGGTGTCGTTCTTCGGGGCCGAGGCGCCGATCCCGATCGGGCCGGGCCTGCTGGCCCAGCAATCGCACGTGCCGGCCTTCGTCGCCGGCGCCTGGCGGACCACGCCCGGCCGGTACCGGGGCAGCCTCGAGCGAATCGACGTGCCGGCCGGCGGCACGCGGCGCGAGCAGATCACCGCGTTCCTGGCCGCCGAGGTGGCGGCCTTCGAGCGCTTGATCGCCAAGGCGCCCGACCAGTGGTGGGCGGTCTTCTTCCCGATCTGGCGCGACGAGGCGGCCGCATGACCGCGGACGCCGGCGCGACCGGCCGGGCCGACCTCCACCTCCACAGCCTGGCCTCCGACGGCACGGCCGGGATCGACGAGATCCTCGCCTCGGCAGAGCGGGCGGACCTGCAGGTGATCGCGATCACCGACCACGACCGGATCGACGCGGCCCTGGCCGGCCGGGCACTGGCCATCCGCCGCGGCCTGCCCATCGAGGTGGTGATCGGCGAGGAGATCTCGACCCGCGGCGGCCACCTCCTGGGGCTGTGGCTGTCGGGGCCGATCAAGCCCTGGCGATCGTTGCGTCACTCGATCGCCGAGGTCCACGAACAGGGCGGCCTGGCGATCCCCGCCCATCCCCTCTTCCCGTACCCGTTGTGCGCCCAGGGGATCCTGCTCCGGCGGCTGTTGGCCGACCCGGATCCGCGCTACCGGCCCGACGCGATCGAGGTCTTCAACCCAACCACCTTCGGCCGGCCGGTCCATCGCAAGGTGGTCCGCTTCGCCGAGGTCCACGGCCTGGGCGCCATCGGCAGCAGCGATGCCCACGCCGCCGAGGCGATCGGCTGCGGCTGGACGACCTTCCCGGGACGTTCGGCCGCCGAGCTGCGGGCGGCGATCCTGGCCCGCGAGAGTGGCTGGCAGGGCACCTTCCATGCGACGGCCGGCCAGCTGGGCACGTTCGGCAAGCAGCTCCGCAAGTACAGCCGGGACATCCGCGACGAGGCTCGCGGCCGGGTCCTCAAGGACGGCACCGGGCGCGATCATGGCTACCCCGGCGGACGCCGCCGGCCGCCCCAGCTCGACCTCGAGGCAGACGAGGAGCGGCGGTGAAGATCGGCCTGGTCACGCCCTACGTCTATCCGGTCCCGGGCGGCGTCAACGAGCACGTCCGCTACCTGTACGAGGACCTCCGCCAGCGCGGCCACGATGTCCGGATCATCAGCAGCAGCCACGGCCTGCAGCGCGCCTCGGAAGGCGACGTGATCCGCCTGGGCAAGGGCTTCAGCATGCCCACCAACGGCTCGGTCGGCACGATTACCGTCTCGCCCCGCTACGTCAGCCAGATCGACCGGATGCTCGAGCGCGAGCAGTTCGACCTGCTCCATTTCCACGAGCCGTTCGTGCCCTTCCTGTCGCTGATCCTGCTCCACCAGTCGCGCAGCGTGAACATCGCCACGTTCCACGCCTATGCCGGCTTCTCGCCGTCGTACGAGTTCGGGCGGCGCTTCATGCAGGGCCACGCCTCGCGGCTGCACGGCCGGATCGCGGTCAGCGCGGCCGCTCGACACTTCATCGACCGCTACTTCCCGGGCGACTACAAGGTGATCCCCAACGGGGTGGACCTGGCCCGCTTCGAACGGGCCGTGCCCCTCGCCCGCTGGCAGGACGGCACCCCGAACCTGCTGTTCGTCGGCCGCCACGAGCCGCGCAAGGGGCTGCTCGAGCTGCTCAAGGCCTACCGCCTGCTGCGCCGCGAGGGGATCGCCTGCCGGCTGCTGATCGTCGGCTCGGGGCCCCAGGAGCGCGAGGCGCGCCGCTACGTCCTCACCCGGCGGCTGCTCGACGTCGAGTTCCTGGGCCGGGTCAGCGACGCCGAGAAGGCCCAGCTGTACAAGACCGCCGATGTCTTCGTGTCACCGGCGACCGGCCGGGAGTCGTTCGGGATCGTCCTGCTCGAGGCGATGGCCGCCGGGGCGCCGATCGTGTGCTCCGACATCCACGGCTACAAGGGCGTCGTCCGGCGGGGGGCCAACGCCCTGCTGGTCGAGCCGCACGAGCCCAAGGAGCTGGCCGGCGCGATCGCCCGGCTGCTGGCCGACCCGGCCCTGCGCGAATCGATGCGCCGGGCCGGCCCGCTGCGGGCCGCCGAGTTCAGCTGGGAACGGGTGTCGGCCAAGGTCGAGGCGTACTACGGCTTCGTGATCCGCCGGCTGGCCGCCAGCGGCAGCCTGCCGCCCGACTTCCACTCCGGGATCCCGGGTCCCGTGCCCCAGGTGGCCGAGATCGCCGAGGCGCTCGAGAGCGGCGAAGCGGTCCCGGCCGACTGACGGCCCAAGCTCAGCCGGAGCTCAGCCGTCCCCGCCGCGGCGCTGCGGGATCCGGGCCGACCAGGCGCTGTAGCCGACGACCAGGCACAGGATCGTGAGCATCGCCGCGGTCGCCAGCGGGATGGCCGACAGGAGCGGCAACGGGGCGGCCACCGCGTCGGTGTTGTCCGGGAACTGGAACGGGTAGAGCCAGGTCGGCAGGATGCCCTGGTAGGCATTGAACACGCTCGACGGCAGGGGCAGGGCGGCGATGTTCGGGTAGAGGATCACGAAGAAGACGGCCGCGGCCGAGACCACCCCGGCGACGAAGCGGCGGGCGTCGCGGGCGGTCAGGACGACCCACGAGATCGGGACCAGGATGGCCAGGATGATGATCGCAATCGGAGCGGTCGAGAAGCCCGACTGGTCGATCAGCGGCGTGGCCGGCAGCAGGATCCGGACGGCCAGGACCGCGACGACGGCCCCGATCGCGGTGCCCACGATGCCCGCCAGCTGGCGGTCGCTGCCGCCCCGCCGGAGCCGGAGCAGCTGGGCGATCAGGAGGACGGCGGCCACGATCATCACCAAACCGAGGCCCGCGGCCTGGACCGTGACCAGCAGGTCGCCCGGCGTGGAGTCGACGCAGGCGCCCGAGCCGGGGTTCGCCGCGTTGACCCGGACGTAGTCGCACAGCGTCCCCTTGAACGCCCACAGCAGGCCCGGACCGATGACCACGGCGGCGGCCGAGACCCGGGCCAGGAGCCAGGTCCGGCGCGAGGCGCCGTGCCACAGCTCGGCCAGGAAGTAGGCCAGGGCGATCACCAGGAACGGCAGGCTCGTGTAGTAGTGGTACTGGAAGGTGGCCCGGTCGATCGGCATCCAGGGCACCCATTGGAGGATGAAGCCGACCGTGATCAGGCCCAGGCCCAGGCTGCTGCGCTTGAACGCCTGCCAGGCGACGAAGGCGACCGCCGGGATCTCCAGCCACCAGCTGACCAGGTTGCCGTTGTCGTAGATCGCCGCCGAGGTGTTGCCGGCGAAGCTCGACGCGTAGAACCAGACCGGCTTCAGGTCGAGCGGCCAGGCCCAGAACGGCGAGGACGCCGGGTGGGTGGCACGCAGGTTGTTGTGGTAGGTGTACATCGCGTTGGTCAGGTCCACCAGCGTCTGGCCGGTGTGGCCCGGCGGCCAGCCCGGGAAGAGCTGCGGGTCGCCGGCGGTCGACACCGCCCAGGGGATGTAGCTGACGACGTAGACCACGATCGGCAGGACCAGCAGCGAGCCGATCATCCAGGCGATCGGGATCCCGAAGCCCCAGCCGAGGCGCAGCCAGCCGGCCGGCGGGGCGGCAGCCGGGGCGACCAGGCTCAAGGGGTCGCTCGCGTCCGGCGGCAGGCTGAGCGGCCCCAGGCCGAAGGAGCCGGCCAGCCGGAAGAGGAGATAGACGATGCCCGAACCGATGATCAGGGCCGCCGCAACCTCGATCGGCTTGACCCTGATCGAGCCCAGGGCGAACGAAGTGGTTGCGACGTTGAGGGCGACCGCGGCCAGGAACACGACGATACCCAGGAGCGCCGGCCCGGCGATTGCCAGGCGGGTTTCGTCGTCGCTCCAGGCCACCGGCCGGAGGACGGTGTACAGGACGCTGGCCAGGGTCAGGCCGACCATCACCACGGCGAAGATGTAGTTCGGGCCGCTGGTCGGATGGCTTGCCGGCAGCGCGGTCAGGGCCTCGTTGCCCATGTAGACCGTGCCCGCGATCATGCTCAGGATCAGGATGATCCGGCCCAGCGCGGAGCGGCCCAGGATCAGGATCCCGACCCCGGCGATTGCGTACAGCCCGACCCACTTGCTGGCCAGGGCCAGCCCGAGCAGGATCCCGACGATCGGCAGGCCCACCAGCCAGGCCCAGCGCCAGCGCCACCAGCCCGTCCAGATCGCGGCGAAGAGGGTGTACGCGGCGACGATGAAGAAGCCCACGTAGACGTCGTTCATCGCGATGCGCGACTGGACGAAGAACATCCCGTCGACCGCGACCAGGAGCCCAGCCAGGACCGCGATCCCCCGGCGCTTGAACAGGATCCGGGCCAGCAGGTACATGAACAGCGCGGTCAGGGCCCCGGCGATCACCCCCGGGAAGCGCCATGCGAACGGGTCGCCGCCGATGTCGATCGAGGCGATCGTCCCGTCGGCCGAGGCCACCAGGAGGGCCTCCCGGTCGGTGCTCGGATAGTCGTGGGTGGCGTCCATCGCCCAGGCCACGCTGGCGAACGGCAGCTGGGCGTCGGCGTACGTCGCGTTGGCATGGGGCTCGACGACGTAGACCGTCTCGGCCGAGCCATCCGGTGTCCGGCCCAGGACGTGGACCATCTTGGTCGAGGCGTCGAAGGCGACCTTGGTCACCTCGCCGGGCATCGCGAAGGAGGTCAGCAGGCTGGGGACGGCGAGCGTCCCCGAGCCCGGATCGTCGATCGAGATCTGGGCCACCATCTGGTCCGTCTCGACGGCGTAGATCTTGGGTGTGTCGATCCCGACGACGTCGGCCAGCCCGGTGACCGCGGCGCTGGTCGCAATCAGGGCCGCCTTCTGGGCCACCGTCGGCTGGACGAAGGTGACCCCCGCCTGCCCGGCGACCGCCACGTCGGGCAGGGGCTCGACGGCGAAGCCGGCCAGGCTGCCACTCGTGATCGCGGCCGGGATCGACTGGCTGGCGCTGTCCGGGATGGCGCCCAGGACGATCAGCTTCGCGTCGCCGGCCTGCCCGGCGATCGTCCGCAGGCGGGCCTCGATCGTCGCCTCGTCGAGCCCGGTCAGCCCCGCGATCGTCCTGGCCTCGCCGGCCGGATCGGTCACCGACGCCGGCGGCACGAGGAGCCCATCGAGGCTGCCCCCATCGGCAAAGTCGGCCAGCCCGTCGACGTGGAGCTGGCCGTTGACCGTGCCCGAGGCGGGGTCCACGGCGACCACGTCCGAGCCGCTCGTCCCGGCGACCATCGCCGTGCCGTCCGCGCTGACCCACACCTCGTTGATCGCGACCCCCAGGTTGGCCAGGGTGGGCGGCGCCGCCCCGGCCGGCGCCGGTGGTGGATTCGCGGCGCGCAGGGGGTCGAGGTCCTCGGCCGTGTCGATCGTGGCGATCACCCCGTTGGCCGTGCCCACGATGACCCGGTGGTTGGTGTTGTCGAGGGCCAGCGACTGGGCACCGGCCAGGCTGTAGGTGGCGATCAGGTTGCGGGTCTGCAGGTCGTACACCCGGACCTGCCCGCCGCCGGCGACGTAGAACCGGTCGCCGGCCCGATCGCCGGGCAGGCCCGGGTCATCCCAGCGGGGCTCGACCAGGACGGCGCTGATCGATCCGCCCAGCTGGGCCGTCGAGGTCACCTTGTTGTCACCGAGGTAGGTGATCCCCTCGGCCATCGCGTACTTGGCCAGGTGAGGGTGGGTGAACTCGTAGATCTCGTGGGGCATCCCGTAGCGCCAGCCCTGCAGGAACTCCATCGCCGTGCGGGCGTGATAGACCTCGTCGAAGTGGAACTCGTAGGGATCGGACAACCGGAACAGGCGGAGGGTCAGGACGCCGATCAGGAGGGTGGCCATGATCAGCACGTCGAGCTTGTCGAAGCGTCCGCCACTCTCGCCGTGCAGGCCGCGCGAACGGTCGGGCAGCCGTGGCCGGCGGCCCAGGAGGCGGGCCAGGAAGCCCGTCGGCTCGACCTCATCGCCCTCCTCGGCCGGCTCGGCCGGCAACCCCGGATCGAGCCACGCCGGATGCTCGGACTCGGACGTCGACGGGCCGGATCCGGGCAGGGCCGAGGCCGCCGCGACGCTCGATCCCGGCGGCGTCCAGGCACCGGCGATCGGGCCGGCCGTGGCGGCCGGGGACGACTCCGGGCCCAAGGCGGACGCCGGGCCCAGGGCGGAGGCGGGGCCGATCGCACCGTCGGCGGGCAGGCCTCCAAGCGAGCCTTCGAGCTCGTCGTCATCGTCCGGCGCCGAACCGGCCTCGGCTGGCTCGCCTTCGAGCTCGTCGGCCTCCGCCTCGGCATCGAGCCGGACCTGGGCGCCCCGCCGGAGCTCGGTCAGGGCCCACCCGCCGACGGCCAGGTGGGCCAGGACGGCGATCGTGACCCCCGTCGGCGAGCGGAGCGCGTCGCCGATCCCAAGCCAGTCGCTGATCCCTGGGTTGTTATAGAAGGCGTTGGTCAGGACCGCGTACAGGTTGGCGAAGTTGGCCACGGCCAGCACGAAGTAGGCCAGCCGCCAGCGGAACGAGGTCGCGGCGAGGATGGCCCCCAGGGCGAAGAACGGGAACAGGTAGCGCTCGTGGACCCGGGTCGGGACGACGAAGAAGGCGATCGCCAGGATCGTCAGGCCCACCAGCACGGTCCGCCGGTCGTCGCGCCGGGCGACGACGACGGTGACCAGCAGGATCACGGCCAGGAGCAGGGCGGTGCCCACGAGCAGGGCCGGGACGCCGAGGATCGTCACCGGTGCCCCGGTCGTGGTCGAGTTGGCGATGTCCGGCAGCCACGTCCCGGAGGCCGCCAGGCCGCTGCCGTCCTGCGAGATCAAGGCCCACGGGTTGTAGGCGTTGACGGTGATGTAGGGATAGCCCCCGGCGGTCTTGCCGACCTGGACCAGGAGGTCGATGACGGACAGCCCGAACGGTGCCGAAAGCGCCGCGGCGGTGGCTACGGCCAGCAGCCCGCTGGTCAGCAGCCGGACCGGGCCGCGACCCAGGATGGCGGCCAGGCTGAAGCGGCCGGCCGCCGCTTCGGTGTCGACGGGCTGGCCGGCCGCGCTCCGCCCTCGCCACGGGTCGATCAGGTGGCGCTTGACCAGGACGCCGACCAGGATCGGGACCAGGATCCCGAGCTGGGGCTTGATCACCGCGGCAACCGTGGCCAGGATCGCCGCCCGCTCGGGCTGGTCGCGCCACAGCTCGCGCAGGCCGAGGAGCAGGAAGACCAGGCCGAACGAGTCCACCTGGGCCCACACCGCGCTGTCGAACCAGGTGACCGGGTTGACCACGAACAGGAGGGCTCCGAGGAGCGCGGCCCGGCGCGAGCCACCCAGCTCGACGACCAGCTGGTGGACCAGGTAGGCGACCGCCACGTCGGCCAGGATCGCCGGCAGCTTGATCAGGTCGCCGATGCCGCCCAGCCAGCCGCCGACCGTGCCCACCAGCCACAGGACATAGAGGTAGCCGGGGGTGTAGTCGATGAACGAGACCCGGCCGTAGAAGCCGCTCGGACCATGCGCCGCCAGGTCGCTCGCCCAGGCGATGAACGAGGCGCGATCCACCCCGAAGCCGGAGCCCGGGAGGAGGACGTATGCGATGATGAGGCGGAAGGCGAGCCCGATTGCCAGGATCGCGAGCAGTCCGCGGGCCGCACCCAACGACCGCCACGTCACACTCGGGCCCCGGTCGGACGCACCCATCACGGGGCCTGCCAACGTCGTTGGCCTCCTGCACGAGCGCTGAGGTGGAGCGGAGGATAGCACAAGGTCCCGTGACGACCGCTGCTCCAGACTTCGCCGAGACAGATGGCCCATCGGGCACCGCGACGGTCTGGACGGGGCTCCTGATCTTCGCCGGGATCCTGGCCATCTACCTGGTCAGCAACCTCGACCGGGTAAACTTCTACAACCACTTCGTGTGGCAGGCATCGGCCTGGCTCGAGGGCCAGGCCGGGATCCGCTTCCCGGTCGCGGGGACTGCGACGTCGCCCGGCAACGACTACTTCCAGGATGTCCTGCCGATCCTGGACACGGCGGGCAACGCGACCGGCCGCGCCTTGATCCCGTTCCCGCCCCTGCCGGCGCTGGTCCTGCTGCCATTCGTGGCCGTCTTCGGGCTGGCGACGAACGCCCAGCTGATCGCCACGTTCATCGGCGCGATCGACGTTGCCCTGGCCTTCTGGATGCTCGGCCGGCTGCCCCTCGACCGGACCGTCCGGGCCGCGACCACGATCTTCCTGGGCCTGGGCACCGTGCTGTGGTACGCGGCGGAGCTGGGCTCGACCTGGTTCCTGGCCCACGTCGTGGCGGTCGGGCTGACCCTCGCGGCGATCGCCGTTGCCCTCAACGCGGATCCCCGGGCGGCGAACGGCGACGATGAGGACACGACCACTCCGACGTCGCCGGCCGCCCGCGGGTTCCCCGGCCTCGATCGCCGCCAGTTCCTGGCCGGGCTGCTCTTCGGACTGGCTTGCACCGCCCGGCTGACCGTGATCTTCGGCGCGCCGTTCTTCGTGCTCGTGGGCGGCGGCGGATCCTGGCCCCGGCGGGCGATCTCGGCGGGCCTCGGCACGGCGATCCCGGTGGCGATCTTCCTGGCCTACAACCAGGTCACGACCGGTCACCTGATGACGCCCGTCTACGACGTCCTGTACGTCCAGGAGACCGGCTTCTACCCGCAGCTCAACTACCACCCCGGCTGGGCCATCGAGGACCCGCGCTACCTGATCCAGAACCTGCCCCTGATGGTCGGCGGCCTGCCGGATATCCTTCCGCCGTGCAAGGATCCGAACGCCGTCCACGGCCTGTTCGACGCCACCTGCCCGATCATCGCCCCACGCGACGTCGGGATGAGCCTGTTCCTGACCAGCCCCGCCTGGCTCCTCGGGTTCCTGTCGCTTCGCTGGTGGGGCGTCGATCGGCTGGTGACCGGCGCGGTGCTCGCCGTGGCAGCGATCGCCACGGTCAACCTGATGCATTTCAGCCAGGGCTGGGTCCAGTTCGGCTACCGCTTCAGCAACGACTTCGCGCCGTTCGCCCTGATCCTCGTCGCCCTCGCGATCCAGGCCATCCGGCGGCACTGGATCGCCTATGCCCTGATCGGCGTGTCGATGGCGGTCAACCTGTGGGGGGTGATCTGGGGTCACCTGTTCGGCTGGTGAGCCCGGGCCGTCCCCGGTGCTGAGCCGCGCGAGGAGCGCTTGGACCGCGGCGAGCGCAGCCGACCCGGGGCGCCCGGCCGACGCGAGGCGCTGGCTGCTGACCCTGGGCCCGGCGATCCTGGCCGGGGCGTTCGCGTTCGTGCTCGCCTGGCGGACGCTACTGCCCGGCGTCGACCTGTGGGACACCGGCGAGCTCCAGACGATCGGCCCGCTCCTGGGCACCGGCCACCCCAGCGGCTTCCCGGCCTGGGTGATCCTGGGCTGGCTCGCCTCGATCGTGCTCCAGCCATTCGGCGACCCGGCCTACCGGATGAACCTCCTGTCGGCGATCCTGGGCGGGGTCGCGGCCGGGGCCACGGTCCTGCTCGTCGGCCGGCTGACCGACCGGCGCTTGGTGGGCCTCGCGGCCGGCCTGATCCTGGCCACGACCCCGATCGCCTGGCAGATCGCCACGACCGCCGACGTGCACGCCCTCCAGCTGGCCCTGCTGGCGATCCTGCTCGGGCTGCTCGTGGACTGGGAGCGCCGCCGGGCAGCGACCGACCGCGACGGTCTCGACCACCGTGCGGATCGCAGCCTGGTCCTGGCCGCCGCCGTCTTCGGAGTCGCCCTGGCCAACCACGACCTGGCCTTGCTGCTGGTTCCCGGGATCGCCCTCTTCGTGCTCGCCGTGGAGCCAGGAATCGTCCAGCGCCGACGCCTGTTCCTGGGCTGCCTCGGGACGGCCCTGCTGACCGCCGGCCTGCTCTACCTCGAGCTGCCCCTGCGGGCCGGGATCTTCCGGGCGCCGCTCGTGTACGGCCACCCCGAGACCTTGCCGGGCTTCCTGTACGTCGTCCTCGGCGCCCAGTTCGCGGGCACGATCAGCGCGCCGTTCGCCAACCTCGACCTCAAGCTGGCCGACCTGTCCGCGCTGGCCGGCGCCCAGTTCGGGCCGTTCGCCTGGTTGATCCCGGTCGCCCTCCTGGCCACGATCGTCCGACGGCCGCGCTTCGCCCTGTTGACCGTGCCCAGCCTGGTCCTGATCTGCTGGTTCGCCGAGTCGTACGGCAACGCCGAGATCTGGCGCTACTTCCTGGGGCCGGCCCTGATCGTGATCTGCTGGCTGGCGATCCTGGCCGCGGAGGTCGTCGGGCTGGTCCTGGGAGCGGCCGAACGAGCCCTGGAGGGATCGGCCCCGCGGGCGCTCGGAGCACGGGTCGGCGAGGGCGGCCTTGGCCGGTCGAGGATCGTCCTTGAGGTGCTCCTCGTGGCGATCCTGCTGGTGCCCAGCATCGGGGCGATCCCGGCCCGGGCGGCAGCCGTGGATCGGAGCGCCGACCTGACTGCAGCGCACTGGCTGGCCGGCCTGCTGCCCAAGCTCGCCCCGAATGGGGTGGTGATCAGCTGGTGGAGCTACTCGACGCCGCTATGGTACGCACAGGACATCGAAGGCAAGATTCCCGACGTGTGGATCGTCGACGATCGGACCCGGCTCGATGAAGGCCTGGGCGGCATCCCGGACGTGATCGACGCGAACCTGGGCAAGCGGCCCGTGTACATCATCAAGCTGCCGGCCGACCTGGCTGTGCTGGAGGCGCGCTACACCTTGACCCTGATCGACAGCACCGAGCCAACTCAGCCCGTCTACCAGGTCACCGGCCGGGTCGGCCGGCCATGACCGCGACCGCTGCCGCCCCGGCGATCGGCACCACCCCCGGCCCGGCACCCGTGGCCGAGCTGTCGTATTTCTTCCCGGCCCACAACGAGGAGGGCAACGTCGAGGCGCTGGTCGCCGACGCGTTAGTCGCCCTGCCCCGCCTCGCCAGCCGGTTCGAGATCATCATCGTCAACGACGGCTCGCGGGACCGGACCGGGGCCCTGGCCGACGCGCTGGCGAGCGCCAACCCGGGGATCGTCCGGGTGATCCACCACGCGACGAACCTGGGCTACGGGGCGGCGCTCCGGTCGGGCTTCCGGGTGGCCCGCTTCGGATTGGTCGCGTTCACCGACGGCGATCGCCAGTTCGCCGTCGCCGATCTCGGCCGGCTGACCGCCCGGATCGCCGAGGCCGACCAGCCCGACGTGGTGGTTGGCTTCCGGATCCAGCGCGCCGATCCGCTGATCCGGACCCTCTACGCCAGGTCGTACCGGCTGGCCAACCGGATCCTGTTCGGCCTGCGGGTGACCGACGTCGACTGCGCCTGCAAGCTCTTCCGGCGCGATTCGCTGCGCGGCCTGCGCGTCGAATCGGGCGGCGCCTTCTTCTCGGCCGAGCTGCTGATCAAGCTCAGCGCGGCCGGCCGGTCGGTGGTCCAGGTCGGCATTCCCCACTATCCGCGCACCGTCGGCTCGCCGACCGGCGCCCGGCCGGCGGTGATCCTGCGGGCGGTCCGTGACTTCTGGAACCTGCGCCTGCGCTTGTGGGTCAACCCGCGCACGGCGCTCGGCCGGGGCGAGCCGATCCTGGGCGACGACTGAGCCCAGGCCGGAGCGGCCGGGGGGCGGCCCGATCCAGCGTGGGATAATCGGGCCATGGCCGGCGAGCTGATCGAAGTCGTGGTCGAGAGCGTCCGGGTCCACATGCCCTCGAGCAACCACGTGGTGATCCTCAAGGAGGTCGACCGCGAGCGCTACCTGCCGATCTGGATCGGGCCCTGGGAGGCCAACGCGATCGCGATGCGCCTGCAGGGCGTCTCGCCCGAACGGCCGCTCAGCCACGACCTGTTCAGCACGATCCTCGAGGACCTGGGGGCGACGATCGAGCGGGTCGTGATCGCGACCCTCTCCGAGGAGACGTTCCACGCCCGGCTCTTCGTGCGGGCCAACGGCACGACCCACGAGGTCGATTCCCGGCCGTCGGACGCGCTGGCCCTGGCGGTCCGGGCCAACGTCCCGATCTTTGCCTCCGAGGCGGTCCTCGAGCGGGCCGGGGTCAGCCCCGATGCCGCGGTCGTGGCCTCGCTGGGCGACCTCGAGGAGGGCGAGGAGTCGACGGACCCGCGCCTGGCGGTCTTCCGCGACTTCATCAACTCGCTGGATACCGATCCGGAGAGCCGGGAGGGCCCCAAGCCCGAATAGGCGCGGCCGGCCACGACCAGTCAGGGCCAGCTCCGGCCGCGGGCGGGCTAGGGCTTCTTGGTCGGCTTGGGGGTCGGCCGCCTCGTCGGCGTCGGCTTGGGCTTGGGGCTGGCGCTGGGCGACGGCGAAGCCGACGGTGAGGGCGACGCGCCGGCGGTCGGGACGGCAACCAGGATCGAGCTCATCAGCCGGTCCTTGTCGATCCAGTACATGCTCGCCGGGCCGCCGTCCGTGCCCGGCACGACCGCGATTCCGCGCAGGTCGGACCACGCGCTGTCGTTGCCCGCGAGCATGTACTGCTCGATAATGTTGCCGGTGTCCTTGTCGATCGCCACGACTCGCTGGTTGGCCTGGTCGTAGCCGTAGATCGTGCCCGTGTCGCGGGCGCTGAACGTGGTCAGCAGGGTGTACTGGGGCGCCGTGCGCAGGATCTCGTCGCCCGGATCGGCCGGCTTCCAGCCCTGCGAGGCGCCGTTGATGAAGCGGCTCAGCAGCCCGCCCTGGGTGACGTAGATGTCGCCGTCGATCAGCATCGCGCTGACGCTCGAGAGGTCCTGGGGGTTGGCCAGCCGGCCCGTGCTTGACGCCGGGAAGCTGCCGTCGAGCGCCGGCGTGTAGACCAGGATGTTGCGCGACGAGGGGTCGATCACGTACAGGTTGTAGAGGCCCTGGTTGGCGTTGCGCAGGAATGTGCCGATCCCCCGGACGTCGGTGCCCCAGCTGGCCGAGTTGCGCACGATCACCCGGACCAGGGTCCCCCGGCCGGTCGTGTCCGCCGGCCGCCAGCGCCACAGGACGTCCTTGGCGTCGAGGATCAGGAGGTCCGGGCCGCCATCGGCGATGAACAGGGGCACGTCCATCTTCACCCCCCGGATCACCTCGCCCTGCTTGGCGATCACGACGGCGTGGCCGCCTTTGAGATCGATCCGGTAGATCGACTTGGACGCGCCGTCGAGGACGTATGGCGCGCCGTCGGGTCCCAGGACCAGCGACTGCAGGTCGACCGCCGGCTTGACGTTGGCGAACGAGAAGTCCTGGCTCTGGTTGACCGCCAGCATCCGGTACAGCTCGTTGATCGCCGTCCGGGCCTGGGCCCGGAGCGGCGCGGTGACCGACGGCGAGATCCCGGCCGCCTCAGCCGCGGCCAGCTGGGTCCAGGCGTCGTTGAGCAGCTGCTGGGCCCGGTTCCGGTCGTTCTGGACCAAGTCGACGCCGTTGCCGTTGACCTGGTCCAGGTCGCTCTGGGCGGCATCGAACGCGCGCTGGGCGGCGGTGATCGAAGTGAGCGTGCCGGGCGGCCCCTTGAAGAAGCTGACGACCGAGGTGGCGAAGACCAGGACGAGGGCGAGCGCGACGAAGGCCAGCACCGCGATCGCGGCCCGCCGTTGGGTCTCCACCCGGCTGGAGGCCGGGGTCACCGTCCGCTGGGCCTGCCGGCGGCGGGGCAGCCGGTCGAGGATCGAGCCGAAGCCGCGGCCGACCGCTCCGCCCGCCGCGGCCGTGGCCCGGCCGGCGGTCTCCTGGATCGAGCTGGCAGCGTCCGAGACGCTGTCGGCCAGGGGGATCGGCGAGCGATCGGGCGTGCCGGCCAGCGGCTCGGGCGCCCGGACGGGAACGAGACGCCGCTGGCGGCTGGTGACCGAGACCTCGGTCGCCTCGATCGCGATCGCCGCGTCGCTGCCGGTCCCCCCGGCCGCCACGAAGCGGGCGTGGACCTGCTCCATGGCCGACTGCGGATGGAGGGTCAGCAGGGCGTCCTTGAGGTCGTCCGGCCCGAGCCTGGCGACCAGGTTCTCGGACGCGATCACGAGCGAATCGCCGACGTTGATCTCGCCCCGCCAGACGCTCGGCTCAAGAACGTTCGAGGGCAGGCCCCGGGCCCGGTTCGGGTCGGGCAGGGTCGACAGCCGCGCCTGGCGGACCAGGTAGGCCTCCGCCGGGCCGACGGTCACGACGTACAGCTCATTGCCCCGGACCACGGCCAGGCCGACGCCCAGCGGGCCGTTGGCCTCGTCGCCCTTGTCGCCGCCGAGCCGGTCGCGCTGGTGGAGGATCTTCTTGTTGGCCGCCCGGATCGCCTTCTCGAGGCAGACCACGATCCCGGCCGACTCGTCGTAGTAGTAGGCGTCGCGGATCGCCTCGGCCACCATCCGGGTCGCCTCGCTCACCTTCGCCCCGCCGGTGCGGGCGGTGACCACGAGGTACAGGCTGCCCTTCGAGCGGACGACGCTGCCGATCGTGGGCTCCTCGGACAGGATCGCGTCGGGCGAGCCGGGCAGGCGGGCCGCATCGACGGCGTAGCCGAGCTTCATCTGGAGCCGAACGGCCATGTGGGCCTCAGTGGTCAGGCGAGTCAGTCACAGGGCGTCCGGGTGATCGGCCCGTCTGGGCTCAACCCCCCGTGGCGGCTGGCAGGTGGGCCGGATTATACGCGGCGAACAACCACCCTCAGCTCGCGTGCCGGAAAGCCGCCCGGCGCCGCCCGAAACGCGGCCAACAGCTCGGGCGAGCGAAGGCGCAGCTCCTGGCCGACGATCGGGGCGTCGGCCTCGACGAGGAGGACGCCGCCCTCGGCCTTGACCAGCCGGCAGGACCCGGCGGCCGGCGGCACTCGCTCGGCGACGAGCGCATCCCAGGTCGCGCCGGCCCGGGCCAGGCGGAGCTCGTCCTCGAGGCCCAGCCGGCGAGCCGCCTCGGGGATCAGCTCGCCGATCCGCTCCATCGGCCGCCGCCGGCTGCGGCCCGAGCCACCCCCATCGGTCATCGTCGGGCACCCGGTTCCGAGGGCGGCCCGAGGCTGGCGCCGTCGGGCCCGCCCTCGACCGCCCAGCTGGTGGCCTGGGCCCGCAGCTCGGGATCGAGATCGTCGAGGGTCGTCGTGGTGATCAGGGCCTGGGGCAGGGCGGCGATCCGCCGGACGAGGTGGGCCCGGCGATCGGGATCAAGCTCGCTGAACACGTCGTCGAGCAGGAGCAGCGGTGGCCGCCCGTCGAGGGCGGTGAGCAGGTCCAGCTCGGCCAGCTTGAGGGCCAGGATCGCGGTCCGCTGCTGGCCTCGCGAGGCGAAGCCGGCCAGGTCGCGGACAGTGCCGTCCTGGTCGAGCTCGAAGACGAGGTCGTCGCGATGGGGACCGACCAGGGTCGAGCCGTTCCAGACCTCCTTCTCGGCCGTCTCGGCCAGTCGCCGGGCAAGGGCCGCCCGGATCGTCTCGCCCGCCCCCGCTGGGGCATTCGTCTCGTAGCGCAGGGTCAGCCCGCCTTCGTCCGGGGCGATCTCCCGGTGGGCGGCCTCCAGCGGTCCGGCGATCGCCTCGAGGACGGCCAACCGGGCAGCGACCACCGCCGCGCCGGAGTCCAGCAGGGCAGCGTCCCAGAAGCGGAGCTGCTCGCGGCTGGCCTGCTCCTCGCGGATCGCCCGGAGCAGGCTGTTGCGCTGCTGGAGGGCCCGGCCGTAGGTGGCCAGGTCGGCGGGGTAGGCCGGCGAGCGGCCGGCGGCCAAAGAGTCGAGGGCGGTCCGGCGGAGGCCGGGCGAGCCGGCGATCAGGAGCATCTCCTCGGGGGCAAACAGGACCACCCGCAGGGTCCCGCCCAGGCTGGTCGACCGGCGAGGCACGCCGTTCACCCGGATCCGCTTGCGCTGGCCGCCGTTGCCATCGCGCAGGAGGGCGACCTCGAGGGTCGCTCCGCCGCCGGCCGAGCCCCCGTCGACGACCCCCTCGACCCGGGCCAGCTCGGCACCCCAGCGGATCATCTCGGCGTCGGTCGTCGTCCGGTGCGAGCGGCCCGCTGAGAGCAGGACGATCGCCTCGAGCAGGCTCGTCTTGCCCGCGGCGTTCGGCCCGTGCAGCAGGTGCGGACCCGGGCCCAGCTCAAGCTCGAGGACGTGGTAGCCCCGCAGGTCGGTCAGCAGCAGGCGCTCGAGCAGGGTGGTGCGACCCGGGACGCCGACGATCGGCCGGCGGTCCGGGAGCCTCCCTCTAGGACGTGGTGCGGACGGGCATGACCACGTGGGTGTACGTGTCGTCGCCGATCGGCCGGAAGACGCCCGGCGAGAGCGGGCCGTTGAGCTCGAGTGCGAACTGCTCGGCCGTCACGTTCTGGAGGACGTCGGACAGGTAGCGCGAGTTGAAGGCGATCGTCGTCCCGTCGCCCTCCACGCTCGCCTCGACGAGGCCCTCGTTGTCGCCGACCTCGGCCGCCGCCGTCACGACCACCCCGCCGCCATCGGCGCTGACCTGCAGCTTGACGATGTTGGCCGCGGCGTTGGCGATCAGAGCCGCCAGCTTGACCGCCTTGAACAGCTCGTCCCGGTCGACGACGGTCCGAGTGGTGTGGCCCTTGGGCAGGACCTGCTGGTAGTTGGGGAACTGGCCGTCGATCAGCCGGCTCACCAGGTCGATCCCCTCGAGATGGAAGAGGACCTGGTTGCGGGCAGGGGCGAGCATCACCTCGACCGGATCGTCCGTGTCGTTGAGGACCCGGGCCAGCTCGTTCAGCGAGCGCGCGGGGATGACCAGGCTGGTGTCCTCGACCGGGTCCAGGGTGGCCAGGGTCTTGACCGCGATCCGGTAGTTGTCGGCGGCGGCGAGGGTCAGCTGGTCGCCCTCGAACCGCCACAGGACGCCGGTCAGGATCGGCCGGGCCTCATCGCTGGCCGCGGCAAAGGTCGTCTCCAGGAGGGCGCGCTTGAGGAGCTTCTGGGAGATCCGGGTCGTCGGCCGTTCGCCGGCCGAGGGGATCGCCGGGAACTCCTCGGCGTCGATGCCCTTGACGTGTGATTCGAACTTGCCGCAGCGGATGTGGAGGGTATCGCCGGCCTGCAGCTCGAGCTCGACGCGCTCGCTCGTCGGCAGGCCGGCCACGATGTCGGTCAGGAGGCGGGCCGGGACGGTGATCGCGCCATCCTTGTCGATCTTGCCGGGCACCCAGTAGGTGATCCCGATCTCGAGATTCGTGGCGGTCAGCTTGAGGCCGGCGTCCTCGGTCCGGATCAGGACATTGCCCAGGACCGGCAGAGTGCTGCGGGTCGACACGGCGCGGCTGACGACGGACAGGCCGCGCGCGAGGTTCTCCTGCATGACCGATACGTTCACGTGGGATTCACTCCAGGAACTCGAGGGCCAGGCCCCACCAGGGGCAACCGGCGCGGGAATTGCGCCCATGCCCAGTGGCGTGCTTCGTTGTGGGATTCAATCAAACCT
The DNA here is from genome assembly GCA_963735455.1 of uncultured Chloroflexia bacterium. Lineage (GTDB taxonomy): Bacteria > Chloroflexota > Limnocylindria > Limnocylindrales > CSP1-4 > Palsa-1033. The sequence goes on along the minus strand of CAVTKZ010000003.1, from coordinate 88,296 downwards.
ATCTTAGTCCGTCATCATCACCATCATCCTGTTGACGGTGTGGACGGCCACGCTTGGCCGGGCGCGAATCGAGGGTGGACGAGCGGCCCCCGATCGTGGACCACGACGGCCAATTCGGGGACGGGTCCGGGCCGCCGATGTGGACGACGAACGGCGCCGGCTGGGGGTCGGGGCGAATCACCCAGCCGGTAGCCGCAGCGGGCGCCGCCGTTGTCCACAGCGAGGGTCGGTTGTCCACGTGAATCGCGGCCTTGTCCACAGCAACCGGCGAGGATTGAGCCCCTGGCGGCCGGCGGCTCGTCGGCGCCTGGCTGCCGGCCCCGGTCCGGGGGACCGGTCGGTCAGTCGGCGTAGATCAGCTCGCGCACGGCGGCGATCTCGCGGCGCAGCTCATCGTTGGCGGCCGACTCGCGGTTGATCTTGTCGCAGGCATGGAGGACGGTCGAATGGTCCCGGCCGCCCAGCTCGGCGCCGATCCGGAGGAGCGATACGTCGGTCTCCTCGCGCATCAGGTACATCGCGATCTGGCGGGGCACGACGATCGCCCGGTCACGCTTCTGGCCCTGGAGGGCGTCCATCGGCACCCCGTAGTAGTCGGACACGACCCGGGCGATCCGCTCCGGGGTGACCTGGCGCTTCTTGGGGTTGTAGATGACGTTGGCCAGGACCGCCTGGGCCAGCTCGATGCTGATCGAGGTCGAGCTCATGCTGGCGTAGGCCACGATCCGGTTGAGGGCGCCTTCGAGCTCGCGGATGTTGCTGACCACCTTGCGGGCGATGAACTCGATCACGTCCGAGGTGATCGGGACGGCCATCTCCTCGGCCTTGGCCCGCAGGATCGCGATCCGGGTTTCGAGGTCGGGCGCCGTCAGGTCGGCGATCAGGCCCCACTCGAAGCGGCTGCGCAGGCGCTCCTCGAGGGTCGTGATCTGCTTGGGCGGCCGGTCCGAGCTGAGGACGATCTGCTTGCCGTCCTCGTGGATCGTGTTGAACGTATGGAAGAACTCTTCCTGGGTCCGTTCCTTGTCGGCGATGAACTGGATGTCGTCGATCAGGAGCAGGTCGATCCGCCGATAGCGCGCCCGGAACTCGTCGATCTTGCCCTGCTGGATCGAGGTGATGAACTCGTTGGTGAACTTCTCGGAGGTGGCGTAGACGACCTTCTTGCGCGGGAACTTGGCGATCACCTGGCTGCCGATGGCATGCATCAGGTGGGTCTTGCCGAGGCCCACCCCGCCGTACAGGAAGAGCGGGTTGTAGGCATGGCCGGGGCGTTCGGCCACCGACAGGCTCGCGGCGTGGGCCAGCCGGTTGGCCGAGCCGACGATGAAGTTGGCGAAGGTGTAGCGCGGGTTGAGGCTGGACGATCCGCCCTCGCCGCCGACCCGGCCGGGCTCGAGCCGGACCTGCTGGCCGGCCGGCGCGGCGGCCGGCGTGGCAGTCGAGGGATCCCCGGCCGACGCCTCGGCCGGCGCCCGGACGATGAACTCGACCTGGACGCTGTAGCCCACGATCCGGGCCAGCGTCTGGGAGATCAGGGAGCGGTAGCGCGTCTCGAGCCAGTCCTTGGCGAAGCCGTTCGGGACGGCGATCCGGAAGAGGTTGTCGTCGACCTCGATGAGGTTGGTCTCGCGCAGCCACGTCTCGTAGTTCGCCGGGGACAGTGAGACCTGGAGCTCACCGAGAGCGGCTCGCCATACGTGCTTCGCGTCCATATGTTCGATCGTGACCCTGCAACTCAAAACGGAAGACGAAAACGCCGACGCGGCGGCCCGGGGGTAGGCGGTAGGCGGACCACGACGGAGCGAGGGTGCGAGGGCCACGGACGCCGCTGTGCGGGGCCGGATTTGACCGCTCCACCTGCTCCTCCGGAGAGCCTCCGAAGGTGCCCGCGAGCGTCCCGGCGTCGGGGGCTCGGGAAGGATAGCACCGGCCCAACCGCCCTAGCAAGGCGCCGCCGCAGAAGAATCCGGATACTCCCCGGGAGTATCCCTGCACGAGGCCCGCCGGGGCCTGATCCGGCGGCCGGCCCGGCGCCCGACGGGGCTCGATTGACACTCGATCGGAGCCGTCCATATACTCTCCCGGACGTCGACGCGCCAGGCGCTTTCGTGCGCACGGCGCGTTCTCGTGCCTCTAGGGGTCGGAAACCAACCGGCAACCGGAGGCGGGCCACGGGGCCTCATGGAGAGGATCGCGCGCAGTCTCGATGAAGCAGACCTACCAGCCAAAGAAGCGCCACCGCGCCAAGGAACACGGCTTTCGAGCCCGGATGCGAACGACCGGCGGTCGACGGATCCTGGCCGCCCGCCGCGCCCGAGGCCGGAAGCGGCTGACGGCCTGATCGAGCGAGGCACTCGCCCGCCGCGTCTTGTGATGCTCTCCCGTCCCCGGGACTTCGCGACGCTCCAGGAACACGGGACGGTTCGGTCCCACCCCCTCCTCGTCGTACGAGTTCTGCGGACGGACCTCGACACGACCCGGTTCGGACTGGCGACCGGTCGAAAGATCGGTGGGGCCGTCATCCGCACCCGGCTCCGCCGCCGCCTCCGTGAGGCACTCAGGGCTCTGGCGCCCTCGTTCCAGCCCGGCTGGGACGTCCTGATCATCGCCCGCCCGGCGCTCGTGACCGCAACGCACGAGGAACTGTCCGAGGCGGTTGGGAGGCTCCTCCGTCGGGGAGGCGTCCTGGAAGGACCTGGCACCGCGTGAAACGGATCGGAATCGGACTGATCAAGGTCTACCGGGTCGTCTTCGCGTGGCTGCCGTCGAGCTGCCGCTTCGAGCCCACCTGTTCGCACTACACGGAGCAGGCGATTCAGCGCTACGGTCTGCTCAAGGGCAGCCTGATGGGCGCCAAGCGGATCGCCCGCTGTCACCCTTGGCATCCCGGCGGCTACGACCCGGTGCGCTGACCTCGATGACCAAGACCATTCGCGATCAGCTCGGCCGGCTCCGGCCCTGGCTGGGGATCGGCATCCTGGTCGTCCTGGCCGTCTTCGTCCTGGCCGCCTGTGCCGGGATCGCCGGCCCGGGCGCGACCCTGGCCCCCGGGCAGACCGCCACCCCGACGCCGGTCGCCACCCTGCCGCCGGCGGGCATCGCCCTCCACCCGGCCAACCCCAGCGACCCGTTCTCGCTGCTGGCCTTCCTGTTCACCCCGATCTTCCAAGCCCTGTTCATCAGCCTGGTGGCGGTCGAGCAGGCCACCGGGAGCATGGTCGTGGCGATCGTCGTGGTCACCCTCCTGGTCCGGGTCATCCTGATCCCGCTGTACCGCAAGCAGATCGTCAGCCAGCGCCGGATGCAGCTCCTGTCGCCGGAGCTGAAGGAGATCCAGAAGCGCTACAAGGGCGACCGGGTCAAGGTCCAGGAGGCGACCCAGGCGTTCTACAAGGAGCGCGGGGTCAATCCCGCCTCCGGATGCCTGCCGCTAATCCTGCAGTTCATGCTCCTGATCCCGATGTACTCGGTCTTCAGCTCGGGCCTTCAGAACTTCGACCCGAACGGGATGCTCCGGGTCCTTGGCGTCCAGCTGATCAAGCTCAACTGCCCGGCGACCCCCAGCTACCTCTCGCCCGGGCATATCCAGCCGTGCATCAACTCGACCGTCTTCGGGCTCGACCTGAGCCAGCCCCAGGTCCTGTTCACGATCGGGATCGGGATCAGCCTGCTGGCGATCATCTCGTCGGTGCTCCAGCTGTTCCAGTCTCGGATGACCCTGCCGCGCCGCGAGCCCGGCGCTGTCGACGACCAGAACACCAAGATCCAGCGCCAGTCGATGCTCTTCCTGCCGTTCATCTCGATCTTCTACGGCGGGTTCCTGCCGGCCGGCCTGTTCATCTACTGGATCGTGTCGACGCTCTTCTCACTGGTCCAGCAGTACCTGATCATTGGCTGGGGCGGGATGTTCCCGCTGCTTGGCTGGGACCCGGCCTTCGCCCGGGGCCACACGCCCCGCTTCCCGGTCGCGATCCCGACCGCGGACCCCTCAAAACGACCGACCAATTCGGTGCTCACCCAAACCGACGAACGTGCGGCAAAAGCCGCGACGACGATCCGTCCCCGTGAACGGGGCGGCCGACAGGGCCGACGAGGGAGACGACGCTGACCATGAGTGCATACCAGGAATTCACCGGCAAATCCGTGGAAGAGGCCCTGAAGGCCGCTCGGGAAGCCTTCAAGGTCGAGCTCAACGACCTTGATTTCGAGATCCTCACGCCGGGCAGCCGGGGCGTCCTGGGGATGGGCGCCGAGCCCGCCCGGATCGTGGCCGCGCCGCGCCAGGCGCTGGGCGGCAGTGCGCCCAAGCGCGAAGCGGCGGCGTCCACGCCGCTGCCCGCCGCGCCGCCCCGCGACGACCGCCCCCGCGACGACCGCGCCGTCGCGACGATCGGCCGCCGCGCCGCGACGGCGACCGTGATCGGGGTCCCCGCCGGGACGACCGGCCCCGTGACGATCGCCCGCGTGACGACCGGCCGCCGCGCCGCGACGAGGCAGCCCAGGCCGAGGCCCCCCGCGCGGAGGTCGCCCGCCCAGCCGACGCCCCGCGCAGCGATCAGCCGGTCCGCGACGACCGCCCCCGCCGGGATGATCGCCCGCCGCGCGGTGACCGCCCGCGCACGGACCGCCCGCCACGCCGCGACGGCGATCGCGACCGGTCGGGCGGCGATCGAGCTCCACGCCGGCCGTCGTCCGACCTGACCGAGCGGGAGGCCGCCGAGGTCGCCGCCGCCCGCGGGTCGGTGGCCGCCGAGCGGGCCGACCTGGAGGCCGCCGACGCCTCGCCCGAGGCGCTTGCCGCGGGCAAGGACATCCTTGAGAACCTGATGCGCCTGATGGACTTCGAGGTCACCGTCGAGATCCGGGCCGGCGACACGAGCCGGCTGAACGTGATCGGCGAAGGTGACGAGAAGGAGGCCCTGGGCGCCCTGATCGGCCGCAAGGGCGAGCGCCTGTCGGCGCTCCAGCACCTCGTCAACCTGATGCTCTCCCGGCGGATGGGCGACTGGACCCGGGTCCTGGTCGACGTCGAGGACTACCGCGGCCGGCGCGAGCGGCAGCTGGTCGAGATCGCCCGCCGGGCGGCCGAGCGGGTTGGCGAGACGGGCAAGATGCTCCAGCTCGAGCCGATGTCGGCCCTCGAGCGGCGCTGGATCCATATCGCCCTGCGCGACAACCCCGATGTGGCCACCCAGTCGATCGGCGAGGAGCCGAATCGGAGGGTCATCGTCCTGCCCCGCGGCTGATCGTCACGGGCGAACCGATCCGTTCGTCTAGACGTACCCCTGCCCACCGGACCTCTGCTCGACGGGCGGGGATTGAAACGGCTGGTAGGATGTCCTCCGCACATGACCACCACGACTGAAACCGAGCTGCCCGCGACCCTCGAATCGACGCGTCCGGCGCGCTGGCCGAAGATCCTCCTGGCCTTCGTCCTGGGCCTCGGCCTGGCCCTCCTGCTGGCCGTCGGCGGGGTCTTTGCTTACGAGCAGGCGCATGCGGGCAAGATCGGCCAGGGAGTCCACGCCGGTTCGGTCGACCTGTCGGGCCTGACCCGCGAGCAGGCTTCTGCCAAGCTGACCGCCGCCTATGCCTCGCTCGGCGTGGGCCAGCTCGCCCTCAGCCTGCCCGACGGTACCCGGACCGTCAGCTATGCCGACCTCGGCCGCCAGCTCGATGTCAACGCGATGCTCGATGCGGCCCTGGCGGTTGGCCGCTCCGGCAACCCGCTGGCCCGCGTCGCCGATGAGATCCGGACGGCGATCCACGGCACGACGGTGGCCCCGGTGGTCACCTTCGACCAGACCGCCCTCAAGGCCAGCCTGACCAAGGTGGCCGCCTCGGTCGCCACCAGCCCAATCAGCGCCTCGATCCACAGCTCGACGGCCGGCTACGTGGCCAGTGACTCGGCCGACGGCCGGAGCCTGTCGGTTGACGCCCTCGCCCGGCAGGTGATGGTCGCCCTCGGTTCGCCGACGGGCTCGGCCCAGGCCACGATCGACATCTCGGCTGACGTGACCGCCGTCGCCCCGGCGATCAGCTCGGCCCAGGCCAGCCAGGCCGCGGCGGCCGGCAACGCCGAGGTCGGCCCGATCGTCCTCGCCCACGAAGCCGACAAGTGGACGATCCCGGCGGCGACCGTCGCCTCGTGGCTGACGATCGGCATTGCGCCGGACGGCTCGTACGGCGTCCAGGCCGATCCGCTCAAGGTGACCGCGTCGCTCAACGCGCTGGCCAAGCAGATCAACCGCAAGGCCGTCGATGCATCATTCCTGGTCAGCAAGGCGAACAAGGTCGTCGGCGTGATCGCCGGCAAGGACGGCCGTGCGATCGACGTGGCCGGCTCGGTGGTCCTGATCCAGTCGCTTCTGACCCAGCGCGCCGCCGGCGTGGCCTCGACCTTGCCGCTCTCGCCCGCGATCGCGGTCACCTCACCGAACCTGTCGACGGCCGCCGCGACGAGCGCAGCTCCCCAGATGCGGGCGATCTCCAGCTGGACCACCTACTACGCGGTCGGCGCCCACAACGGCAACAGCGCCAACATCACGATCCCGGCGATGGCGATCGACGGCACGATCGTGGCCCCCGGCGCCGAGTTCAACTTCTGGAAGACGGTTGGCGAGGTCAGCCTGGCCAAGGGCTACAAGCTGGGCGGCGCGATCATCAACGGCCACTCGGTTGAGGGCAAGACGATCGGCGGCGGGATCTGCTCGACGTCCACCACCCTGTTCAACGCGGCGCTGCGGGCCGGCCTCCAGACGGGCGCCCGGGCCAATCACTACTACTACATCGCGCGCTACCCGAAGGGCCTCGACGCGACGGTCTGGGAGGATGGCAGCGCCGTCCAGAACATGACCTTCACGAATGACACTCCCTACCCGATCCTGATCCGGACCTTCGCCAAGCCGGGCATCGTCCGGTTCACGCTGTACAGCGTCCCGACCGGCCGGACGGTGTCGATCTCCAAGCCGATCGTCAAGAACTTCATCAGGGGCTACACGGTCGTCAAGGACACCACGTCGCTCAAGAAGGGCCATAGCCTGCAGAGCGAATACCAGGCCGACGGCCAGGACGTGTGGGTGACCGTGACGGTCAAGGACAAGGCCGGTCACGTGATCAGCACGAAGACCTACTACTCGCACTACGCCCGGATGATCGGCGTGATCCTGCGAGGCATCGCCTAGCCCCCTCCCTGGAGCCGACCGGCGGGCGGCTAGGAGCTCCCGCTGCGAGCCCGGGCCCGATCGGCCGCACGCACGATCGCCGCCACCGCGATCTCGGCCTCGTCCGGCCCGGTCGCCCAATTCGAGACCGAGACCCGGATCGCCGCCGTGCCGTGCCAGGTCGTCCCGGACAGCCAGATCGTGCCCTCCGCCTGGATCTCCTCGACCACCGCCCGGGTCAACCGGTCGCCGGCCGCCTGGTCGGCTCCCGGCATGACGACTGAAGGGCCGCCACGTCCTGGTTGGCGACGACCGGGCTTTCGGGCAGCGCCGCCAGGTAGTTGATCGCCAGCTCGGCCGTCCGCCGGAAGGGGGCGGATCGCGCTTGGGCGGGTCCATCAGGCCTGGCTGGCGTAGACGACGGCGACGGAGATCTTCGTCTCGTAGCCGCTGCCCTGGCGGCCGATGAACGCCTGCGCGTGACGGAGTGGCGTGGCAGCCAGCGATACGATCCGCTGGCCCTTCAAGCAGGCGGGCGGCCGCATCGGCGGCAATCTCGCCGTAGAGCGACCCGGGGTCGATCTCGTTGCTCGTGTCGTTCGAGACGTAGACGACGATCGTCTGGCCGGCCCCGGCGGCGAATTCGTTGGTCTCCATGACGCTCTCCCTCCAGCTCTCACTGCCCGGCGTCGGACCAGCCTAGCTCGGTCCGATCTCCTGCACGAGCCAGTCGTTGCCGTCGGGATCGCTGAACGAGAGGTACGTCTCGTATTTGCCGCGCTTCGGATCGACCCCGGGCGTCTCGACCCCGGCCTCGAAGTGGTACGGCTCGCCGACCTCCAGGCCCCGCGCGATGAGCTCGGCCCGCGCCGCCACGATGTCCTCGACGCACAGGTGGAGGCCCTTCAGGCTGCCCGGCGCCATCGGGCTCGAGTTCAGCAGGGTGATCGAGCAGGCCGAGCCGGGCGGGGTGAGCTGGACCACCCGGAAGTCGTCCCGCGCGAAATCCACGTCGAGGTTGAACCCGAGCTGGTCCATGTAGAAGGCCTTGGCCCGATCGACGTCAGCCACCGGCACGATCACGACTTCGAGCTTGAAATCCATCTGCGTCCGCTCCCTCACTCGAATTGATCGCCTGTCGGGCGAAGAACGCTCCCCTACCGACCTGCGACGGTGGCCGGCAAGGTGGTCGCCAGCCCAGTCTCGGCGGACGACGAGTCGATCTGGCGATACGGTAGCGCCACGGCACTGATGTCGAGGTCGGGGGCAAGGGCTGCAGCGGTGTTGACCAGGGCACTGGCCGATCGGGTGAGCGGCGTCGGGGCATTCGACCGAGCGAACATCGCCAGCGCAAGGTCGACGTCCTTGCGAAGGTCGCGCAAGGCGAACAGCGGTGAATGGCGACTCTCGAGGAGGCCGGCTCGCCGGGCCTCGAGTGAGGGCACCAGCCGCTCCAGGACCCAGAAGACATCGTCTCGGTCCAGTCCCGAGCCCTCGCCGGCCACCTGGAGCTCCGCTGCCGCCAGGACGACATCGGCGAGCATGCTGTTGGCAACGAGCTTGAGCCGTGCGGCGCTGCCTAGGGACCCGACGTGGCGGACGGTTCCAAGCGCGCTCAGAACCCGGCTGGCTACGGCGACGTCCTCATCGAATTCCTCCGGCGAGGATCGTGGCCCGCCCGCCGCGGACAGCCGGCGGAGCACCGAGAATGGGGGCGTCGACGAGCGTGCCGCCGGCCGTCGCGACCTGCGCCGCCAGGCTCGCGACGAGGTCGGGGCCGGCCGTGCTCATCTCCACGAAGGGCTTGCCCTTGCCGGCCTTCAACGCACCCCCAGGCCCAAGGTAGGCAGTCAGCACAGCGGCGGCACCGGTGAGGCTGCTGAGGACGATATCGGCGGCGCGTGCGGCGCCCGCCGGCGTATCGGCCACGGTGCCGATACCCAGTGCCTCCGCGCGTGCCCGAGTCCTGTTCCACAGGACGACCTGGAAGCCGGCCGCGGACAGCCGGGCGGCGATGGCGGAGCCCATCTTCCCGGTGCCCAGGATCGCGACCAGGCACGCACTGGGCGCTCGGTGACCTCGGGATGGAAGGTGAACATGACTCCGTGCCGCACCTCGGCCGTTCGGGAAGTGATCGTGATCCATCGAACTAGCTCCTTGGCATGGCTTCGGGGGCCGGACCGCCGACGGCAGCCTCTCCGCGCAGCATCGACTCGATCGCGAGGATGTCTTCCGGCGATAGGTTGAGATCGGCAGCCGGGCTCGTTTGAATGATCTGCTCCGGGCTGCGGGCTCCGACGATCGCGACGTCGACAGCACGATTGGCCAGAGCCCAGGCGATCGCCAGCTGGGCGACCGTCGCGTTGCGCTTGGCGGCGAACCGGCCGAGATCGCGAACGACTGAAAGATTCCGCCGGAAGGAGTCGCCCGCAAACAGGTCGCTCTTCGAGCGCCAATCGTCGGCGGCGAACGTCGACTCCTCGCTCATCCGGCCACTGAGGAGTCCGTGGGCCAACGGTCCATAGACCAGGACGCCAATCCCGTGCTCCCTGGCGAACGGGAGGACCGTTGCCTCGATGCCCCGGCGAAACAGGTGGTACGGCGGCTGGAGCGTGTCGATCGGACGGACCGACTGGAAGCTGGTCATCTGCCGGGCGTCGTAGTTCGACACGCCCACGAAGCGGATCAGGCCCTCCTGCACAAACTGGTCGAGCGTCTCGGCCGTGGTCTCAATAGGCGTGGCCGGATCAGGCCAGTGGACCTGGTAGATGTCGACGTAGTCCGTGCCAAGTGCGCGTAGGCTGGCCTCGAGGTCGCGGCGCAGCGCGGCGGGACTGCTGTCCCGGACCGTCAGGCCGTCGGCATTGCGCAGGCCGCCCTTCGTGGCGATGACGACCGATTCGCGGGCTGATCGGATCTCCGGCTGGAGCGCCTCCCCGAGGAGCTGCTCCGCGGCCCCGAAGCCGTAGGCATGCGCCGTGTCGAAGAGGTTGATCCCGAGATCGAGGGCCTTTCTCGCGGCGGCGACCGCCGCATCGCGGTCTACGCGGCCCCAGTCGCCGCCGGCCGACCAGTTGCCGAAAGCGATCCGTGACACCCGTGGACCGCGTGCCCCGAGCTGTGCGTGCTTCATCTTCCAGCCTCCTTCGGTGCCTGATGTGTGTCTCGATGTGAAGATACTTCAGACGAAGGCACGATGTCAAGAGTTTTGATATCGAGATATACTCGGGGCATGGATGAGATCGACCGGATCGTCGAACAGTGGAGTCGCGAGCGCCCCGAGCTCGATGTTTCGCCGACCGAGACCCTCCAACGCGTAACCCGGCTGTCATTGCTGCAGGGCATCAGCTTCGCCCGGGTCTTTGCGCGCTACGGGATCTCGTTCGGCGAATACCTCGTGCTCGCCGACCTGCGCCGAGCGGGACCACCCTTCCGGATGAACCCGACAAGCCTGTTCAGCTCGGTCATCCTCTCGTCGGGGGCCATGACCAACCGCCTGGATCGTCTCGAGGCAATGGGCATGGTCGAGCGCCTGCCCGATCCCGCTGACCGACGCGGACGCCTGGTGGGGCTGACCCAGCAAGGCCGGGAGCTGGTCGACGCCGCGGTCGTGGACCACCTCGAAAACGAGCAGCGGCTCCTCGGGGTGCTGAATGCGGGAGAGCGCGAACAGCTCGCCGGGTTGCTCCGCAAGTTGCTGCTGTCAGCACCGTTCCGGGAGCTTGACCCGGCCGCGGAGCGGCGCCATCCCAGCCAGCCGCGCACCGCTGACGCTGAATTGGTGGAGATGGGGGAGAGTCGAACTCCCCGTCCAAGACCCTTCGCCAGGGACCACTACGAGCGTGTCCGATGATTTGTCGTCAACCGACCAGGCGCCCATCGGCAGGCTCCCGGCCGGTCCAGTCACGTGTCCCTAGATCGGGCTTTGAACGACGCTACGCGGCAATTGCACCGTTCGCATCCTCGCTGAATGACGCTTCCACAGCCCGCGAGGAGGAGGCTGCTTCCACGCTCACCTTACTGCCTAAGCAGCGAGGGCGAGAGCAGGCTGGCGGTTGCCAGTTACTTCGTTTTGTCGCCTTTTAACGAGGCCAGAGCGACATCCTCGGCTCGCGTTCCCTGGTAGCTGGACCCTGTCGAATCCACGCATCCCCACGGCCACCGGACCTGCGTCCGACGGACGCGGATCATGCCACAAGCCCGGCCCGCTGCCAAGAGCCCTGCCGCCCTTGGGCCCCTCGATGCTCGTCCGTCCCCCCGACTTTGGGACGAATGTCGCAATGGGACGCACTACGCAGGTTGTTGGGGCTCCTGGAGCCCATTTCGATGGTGTTGAAGGCCGAATTCGTGCTCAGACTGAGGCTCGGGACGCGGGTCGCGACCCCGGAATCGCCGGGAAGTCGGGTTAGCGCGTCTGCCAACGACATTCGTCCCAACCTTGAGGGCACGCGGCCCGCGACGGCCCGCTGCCAAGAGCCGGCCCAGCGGAGCGCCGCTGTCGCGGCGCCCGGCCTCAGCGGCCGCGGGTGACGTCGGCCAGCTGGCGGGCCACGTCGCGCCGCGAATCGCGCTCGGCGATGTCCCGTCGGCGGTCATAGAGCTGCTTGCCGCGGGCCAGGCCGATCTCGACCTTGGCCCGGCCGCGCTCGTTGATGTACAGCCGGAGGGGGACCATGGTCTGGCCCTTCTGCTTCGTCTTCGAGAGCAGCTGGGTCAGCTCGGCCCGATGGACGAGCAGCTTGCGGGTCCGCTTCGCCTCGTGGTTCATCCGGTTGCCGCCCTCGTACGGGGCGATATGCGCGGCATAGAGCCACATTTCGCCCCGGTCGATCCGGGCGTAGGCGTCGGACAGGTTCACCTTGTGGCCCCGGACCGACTTGATCTCGGTCCCGGTCAGGGCGATCCCGGCCTCGAACGAATCGTCGATCGTGAACTGGTGCCGTGCTCGGCGGTTGAGGGCGATGGTCTCCTCGCCCATGGCGGACTCCTTCGGTGATGACGGTCGGCGGATCGTACCCCGCTGCGGCCGTCGGGCCGATCTCGCAACGGGTGGGGTGGTTGGTTGGCGTTCGGCCGGCCTCGCTCCCGGCCGGGCACACGAACGCCGGTCCTTGCGGACCGGCGCCCGAAACGCTTCACCACCCGCAGGGTGTCCGCTTAGACGGTCATCTCCTGCGAGGTGGTGCAGCGACGACGTTCAGACACTGCACATCACCTCCTTTCGCTCGAAGAAACCGTACCCGAAGGTTGCGACGAGCGCAATACCCGGTGGTACCAGCCTCCGAGCCGGACGCGCAACGTGGCGGCAGCCCGGGTCGGGCCGGCTCAGGCGGCAGCCCAGGTCGGGCCGGCTCAGGCGGCGCGGCCGAAGGCGGGCCCGGGTCGGGCCGGCGTCGCCGCGCTCGGTGCAGCGGCGAGCACCTGGAGGGCCCGGTCCAGGACCGGGTCCGTGCCGGCCGGCGTATTGGCGGGGACGGTGACGGGGATATCGGGGGTCAGGCCGACGTGGTGGATCCAGACCTTGGCGGGGGTCAGCCACTTGGCGATCGTGAGCCGGAAGCCGCCGCTGTTCCCGGACAGCTGCTGGAAGGCCTGGATCGTGCCCTTGCCGTACGACTGGCTGCCGATCAGCTGGGCCCGACCCCGGGCCTGCAGGGCGCCGGCCACGATCTCGCTGGCCGAAGCGGTATTGCCGTCCATCAGGACCACGACCTTGATCGCGGGATCGGTCGCCGCCCCGCCGGCCGTCGCGGTGGTGGCCGTCTCGACGCCGTCGGCGCCCTGCTCGTAGAAGATCACCCCATCGCCCAGGAACTGGCTGGCGACGGACTGGGCGGCGGTGATGTAGCCGCCGCCGTTGCCGCGCAGGTCGACCACCAGCCGGGTCTGGCCGGCGGCGACGTCGGCCTTGACCGCCGCCGCAAAGTCACGGGCCGAGTTGTCGCTGAAGCCAACCAGCCGGATGTAGCCCACGCTGCCGTTGGCCAGCGAGCGGGTCTCAACCTCCTTCTGGACCACGATGTCGCGGACGATCGAGATCGAGATCGGCGTCGTAGAGCCGCCCCGGTCGATGCCCAGCACGACCGTCGTGCCCTTCGGCCCGCGGATCCTGGCCACCGCGTCATCGACGCTGCCGGCCAGGGACGTGCCGTCGATCGACACGATCCGGTCGCCGGGCAGGATCCCGGCCTTATCGGCCGGAGCGCCCTGGATCACGCTCGACACGGCCAGGGTGCAGGTCGCACTCAGCGTGGTGCAGGCGGAGTTGTCCGTGGTCGAGGTCGCGGGAATCACCGCCCCGATCCCGCTGAACGTGCCGGCCAGGCTCTCCAGGGTGTTCTGGAAGTCGTTCGGGCTGAGGTACTGGCTGAACGGGTCGCCCAGGGCGTCGATCATCCCCTTGATCGCCCCTTCGACCAGGGCCTGGCGGCTGACCGGGTCGAGGGCGTAGTCGCTCTCGATCGAGTTGAACGTGTCCCAGAATGGCTGGAACGCCTCCTGGGCGCTGGCCGGGGTGCCCGGCGTGGACGCCCGCTGGGCGCCCAGGGCAAAGCCCGACAGGAAGAGGCCCGCGCCGCCCAGGATCGCCACCAGGGCGATGTACCAGGGCAGGTGCCGGATCCGGGTTGACTGGGACGGAATCATCAGAGCGGTCCTGGCTGGCGTTCGCGCGGACCCCGAAGCGGTGGGGCTTGGGCATCGGCAGCCTACCGCGGCCCGGCCCGGAACGCCGGCGCTACTTGAGGAGGTAGCTCCGGACCGAGACCCACGAGCCGATCGTGCCCAGGCCGATGCCCGTGGCCAGGACGATGATCGTCAGGTTGCGCGACAGCGAGCCGAGCTCGAGGGGCAGGATCTCGAAGAAGCGGGTCATCACGTTGCTCAGGGGCGACGCCCCGAGGGCCAGCAGGACCAGGGTGATCAGCGCCCCGAGCAGGCCGACGAGGGCGCCCTCGAAGATGAACGGCCAGCGGATGAACGCGTCCGAGGCGCCCACCAGGCGCATGATCTCGATCTCCTCGGCCCGGGCCACCACCGCCAGCCGGATCGTGTTGACGATGATGAACAGGACGGTCAGGCCGACCAGGCCGAGCAGGACCAGGCCGCCGGTCCGGAGCAGGTTGGTGACGGTCAGGACCCGGTCGACCAGGCTCTGGACCTCCTCGACCGTGCCCACCACGTCGGTCCGCGCGCGCAGGACCTGGACCACGGTCCCGAACTGGTGGGGGTCCTTGAGCTTGATGTTGAGGGTGGCCGGGAGCGGGTTCGAGTCGAGGTACTGGGTCAGGTCCTCGCGGCCCTGCTCGGCCATCCGCTGCTTGAAGTCGGCCAGGGCCTGGGCCTTGTCGATGTACTCGACCGAGGCGACCTCGGGCAGGGCGGCGACGTCCTGGCGGAGCTGGGCGACCTTCAGGTCGGGCGCGTCGTCGCGCAGCTCGGCCACCACCTCGACCTTCTGCTCGACGAACTGGAGGCCGGCGTCGAGGCCCGACAGGACGATGAAGAAGGCGCTCAGCAGGACCAGCATCAGGACCATCGTGGCCGTCGCCGCGATGCTCATCACGGCATTCCGCCAGAACCCCTGCCAGGCGCGCCGAAGGCTGAACGCAACGAAGGACAGCACGCTCGGTCAGTCCTCGCGGTGGTAGGCGGCGCCGAGCTCGTCGCGGGTGATCCGGCCGTCCTCGAGGGCCACCACCCGACGGCGGAGGGCGGTCACGATCTCGGCGTTGTGGGTCGCCATCAGCACCGTCACGCCGAGCTCGTTGATCCGGGACAGGAGCTGGATGATCTCCCAGCTGATCAGCGGGTCCAGGTTGCCGGTCGGCTCGTCGGCGATGATCAGGCGCGGGTCGTGGACCAGGGCCCGGGCGATCGCCGTGCGCTGCTGCTCGCCGCCCGACAGCTGCGACGGTAGCTGGCGCCGCCTGGGCGGTCAGGCCGACGAGCGACAGGACCCGTTCCACGGCCGGCCCGATCAGGCGCCGGGACGTGCCGGTGACCTCGAGGGCGAAGCCGACGTTCTCGCGGACCGTCTTGGTCGGCAGCAGCTTGAAGTCCTGGAAGATGATCCCGATCTTGCGCCGGATCCGGGGCACCTCCCGCCGGTTGAGGCGGGCGAGGTCCTGGCCGTCGAGGATGACGGCGCCGCGGGTCGCGATCTCGTCCCGGATCAGGAGCTTGATCAGGGTCGACTTGCCGGCGCCCGAGGCGCCCACCAGGAACACGAAGTCGCCCTCGGGGATGACCAGGTCGACATCGCGCAGGGCGGTCTTGCCGTTGGGGTACGTCTTGGTGACGTCGTGGAGGACCAGGATGGCCTGGTCGTCGCGGCCCTCCCCGACGAGGTGGGCGGCCGGCTGGTCTCGGAGCGAACGCGCGGCGGCTCGGGCGGGGGCCGCGTTCGGGGAAGCCACGCCCGGAGGCTACCACCCCCGCCCGGACCTGTCCGTCCGACGACGGTCCTAGAGGAGGCCTGGCGAGATCGGCAGGTAGCGGCTGAAGTCGGCGAACGGCCGATTCCAGCCGAGCAGGATCGGGAAGTCCTCGAAGCGCAGCCCCGCCCGCAGGAGCAGCTCGATGACGCCCAGCCGCCGCTCCCGGCAGCCAGATCGCCTGGGCCCCGCGCGGCTCGACCGCTCGCAGCAGGTGGCTGACCACGGGCCCGGCGAGGGCCTCATCGCGAACCGCGACCGGACCCACCCGGCCGGTCTCCCAGGCGTAGCCGTAGCCCAGCGTGGCCCCGATCGCGTCGCGGTACAGGAAGCCGTGCCGGCCCTCGAGGCGCAGGAAGCGATGGTCCTGGGGGTGGGCGACACCCAGCAGCTCTTGGTCCAGCGCATCCACCACGCTCGCCAGCTGGGCATGGCCCGGACCGCCGGGTGGTCCGGCAGCAAGCGTCTCGAAGGGCACGGCGACCACGCCCAGGGGCAGGTCGGGCAGGACCTCCGGCACGGTCAGGTAGCCGCTGACCGACAGGAGCGGCAGGCGGGGGACGATCCCGTAGCGGCTGTACAGGGCGTTCGAGATCGGCTGGGCGCTGTCGGTGGCGGTGGCCAGGAATGCTCCGTCCTCGGCCGGCGGCAGGATCGCCTCGAGCATCCGCCGTCCGAGACCGAGCCCCTGCTCAGGGGGGCGGACGAAGCACATCGACAGGTACCACAGCCGCTCGCGCCGGACTGCCGCGGCGAAGCCGATGATCCGGCCCGCCCGCTCGGCGACGACGAAGAGTCCGGGATCGGTGGCGAACAGGTGCCGATGGAGCCGGATGATCCGGCCCAGGTCGTCCGGGATCGGATGCTGGTTGAGCCGGCCGGTGTAGTCGTTAATGCTCTCGCGCCAGATCTCGGCGCAGGTCTGGATATCGTCCGCAGCGGCGGCCCTGATCGTTACCTCGATCACGAGGTCGGCTCGGACGCTGCCTCGGGCGTTCCGCCGGTCGCCAGGCGCTCGAGCTCGGCCTGCATGAACGTGTCGAGGTCGCCGTCGAGGACCGCTCCCGTGTTGCTCGTCTCGACCTCCGTCCGGAGGTCCTTGACCATTTGGTAGGGATGCAGGACGTAGCTCCGGATCTGGTTGCCCCAGCCGGCGGTGACGTGCTCGCCCTTGAGCTCGCGCAGCTCGGCTTCCTTCTCCTCCAGGCGCCGCTCGAGGAGGCGGGCCTTGAGGACCTTGATCGCGGTCTCCTTGTTCTGGGTCTGCGACCGCTCGTTCTGGCTCTGGGCCACGATGTTGGTCGGCAGGTGGGTCAGGCGGACCGCCGAGTCGGTCTTGTTGACGTGCTGGCCGCCGGCGCCCTGGGAGCGATACGTGTCGACCCGGATCTCGTCCCAGTTGAGCTCGATGTCGGGATCGTCCTCCTCCACCTCGGGCAGGACCTCGACCAGGGCAAAGGTCGTCTGGCGCCGGTTCTGGGAGTCGAAGGGGCTGATCCGGACCAGGCGGTGGACGCCGCGCTCGGCCCGCAGCCAGCCATACGCCCGACGCGCCTCGACGGCCAGGGTTACGCTCTTGAGGCCGGCCGACTCGCCTTCCTGCTGGTCGACGATCTCGGTGTGGAAGCGATGGCGCTCGGCCCAGCGCAGGTACATCCGGAGGAGCATCTCGGCCCAGTCGGTCGCCTCGGTGCCGCCGGCCCCGGCGCTGATCATCAGCAGGGCCCCTCGCTCGTCGTACTCACCGCTGAACAGGAGGGCGGTCCGCTCCCGCTCGAAGTCAACCTGGAGCGCTTCGGCGTCGCGCGCCAGCTCCGCTTCGAGCTCCGGGTCGGGTGAGTCCTGGAGCAGGTCAACAAGCTCGTACAGGGAAGTAGCCCGGGCCTCGAGCTGGCGCCACGTGTCGATCTCGGTGCGCAGCCCATCCGCTTCGCGGAGGACCTTCTTGGCCGTGCCTCCGTCGTCCCAGAAGCCGGGAGCGAGGGTCAGCTGATCGAGTTCGGCGAGGCGTGCTTCCTTGGCGCCGAGGTCAAAGACGCCCCGACGTCGACCGGATCCGCTCCGTCAAGTCCCGCAGCGCGGCAGCTTCCACTAGCCGCGGCCCTGGACGTCCTGGAGGAGGATCGGACGGAGCTCGATGATCCGCAGGGCGGTCTTGCTCCGGGCGACAACGGGGTTCACGCAGGGGCAGTAGCCGTTGTGAGGGCAGATGCCGCAGTTGCCGTCGCAATCCAGCGCCGCGGCGTAGCTGCAGGTCCGGCAGTCTCGCTCGCAGGCGATCAGATCAATGAACGACTCTTCCTCGGCCTGCTTCACGGGCTCCCTCTCTCGTGGGCTGGGAAGGGGTTTGGCACGGCGACCGGAAGGTTGCAGGCGAACGCGGTTTCGGGCTTCCTCCGGATCTCCAGCCCCATACCCCGTGGGCTTGGCCCAGTGTACCGGCACAAGCCGATTTCGCCAAGAGGGAAAGTGCGAGATTCGTGCCCAAAATGCCGATTCTGGGGGCGTTTTTCGACGGGTTACTGGCGAGGTCGCAGGGGCGGCCCGGCGGCCCGTCCCGATTGACTCGGTGAGCCCGTCGGACGCAGGCGCGCCTGGAACGTTGCGCTAGGCCGTCTGGGCCGGGCCCAGCGCGTTGGCGAGCGAATCCTCGAGACGCGGGCGGCGGAAGACGTAGCCGGCCGCCAGTGCCGCCGCGGGCCACACTCGCCGGCTGCCGATTGCCAGGGTGGCCTGATCGCCGAGGACCAGGTGGATCGCGAAGGCCGGCGCCGGGAACCAGCTCGGCCGATGGAGGGCCGCGCCGAGGGCCCGGGCGAAGTCCCGCTGCTGGCGCGGATCGGGGGCGGAGGCGTTGAGCGGGCCCTCGACGTTCTCGTTGGCGAGCGCCCACAGGTAGATCCCGACGATGTCGGCGACGTCCACCCAGCTCAGCCACTGCCGCCCGGAACCCAGCCGGCCGCCGACGAACAGGCGGAAGGGCAGGGCCTGGATTCGCAGGCTGGCCGCGCCCGGGGCGATCACCGGGCTCGTCCGGACGAGCACGACGCGGAGGCCGAGATCCCGGGCACGGACCGCCTCAGCCTCCCAGGCCACGCACAGCCTGGCCAGGAACGTGTCCGCCGGCTCGGTCGTCTCGTCGGCCGGGGTCGCGTCGCGGCCTTCATAGATGTCGCTGCCCGAAGCACTGAGGAAGACCTTCGGCCGGTCCGCCTGGGGCAGGCTGCCGATCGCGTCGACCAGCGCCCGGGTCGCCCTGACCCGGCTGTCCAGCAGCTCCGCCTTGCGGCCCTTCGTCCATGGCCAATGGCCGATGCTCGCCCCGGCGAGGTTGATCACCGCCCCGGCACCGACGAGTTCGCTCACCCAATCGCCCTGGTTGGCCGCGTCCCACGCTACCCGGCGCGCGCCAGCCGAGCCGGCAGCGGCCGAGCCCGCGGCAGCTGAGCCGGCGTCGGTCGAGCTGGCCGCGTCGGTCGAGCTGGCCGCGTCGGTCGAGCTGGCCGCGGCCGATGCGGCTCCGCCTGATGGCCCGCCCCGCGACAGGATCACTGGTTCGTGCCCGGCCTCGATCAGGCCTTTCAAGAGCGCCGTCCCGATCAGCCCGGATCCGCCCGCGATCACGACCTTCATCGACTACCCCCATCCCATAAGAACATGTTACTTATAGGTATCACGATACGGGCGGGTCGCCCGAACGTCAAGCGTCATGGCGACTTTTCGATGGCCCGCACGGCCGAGGTTGCGTCACACGGGCATAACTGACGAATTGACGACCGTGGCGGTCGAGTCTGTGAGCGACGTGCACGAATCCGACGCCTTGCGACCAACTGTCGTCGATTTCGTGCGTCCGGTGCACGGAAGCGACCGGCCGAGCCGAAAACTGCTCAGTTACGCGCGTCCGACGCACATCGGGCCCGGGCCTTGGCCGGGCCCAGCCTCGAGGAGCCTCGGCGCACCACGAACCCAGAGCGCGCCGCGGACCCACGGCGCACCACGAACCCAAAGCGCGCCGCGGACCCACAGCGCGCCGCGGACCCACAGCGCGCCCGCGGACCCGGATCAGTCGGGCGGGCTGTCTCCAGTCAGGAAGTAGACCGCCAGGCCGCCGAGCTCGTGGAAGGTGATCTCGACGACGTGGATCGGGTCGGTGTCGCCCGGGCTATCGGTGGCCGGCGAGCCGTAGGCTGTGATCCCCAGGTCGTCGGCGATCCGCAGGACCCGGAGCATGTGGCTCCGATCCGAGACGAAGACCGCATCGCTGATCGACTGGGCAGCCAGGGTCACCTTGACCGCGTTCAGCGATTCGAGCGTGTTCCGGCCCTGGTCCTCGCTCAGGATCCGGTCGGCCGGCACACCGTGGTCGATCGCGTACTGGCGGGCGACAGCGGCCTCGGTCGTCCGGTCACCCGGCTGCTTGCCGCCGGTGACCATCAGGAAGCGGTAGTTGCCGGTCTCGAACAGCTCGACGGCGTGCTTCAGGCGCGACTCGAAGATCGGTGAGGGCCGGCCGTCGTACTGGGCCGCTCCCAGGACGACCACCGCCCCGGCGGGCCGGGTCTCGTCCTGGAGCCCTTGCTGCCAGATCCGGAAGGCGCCGTAAACCGCCACGCACAGCAATCCGACGGCGGTCGCCGCCGCAAGCCGGATCAGTGCCGGGCGCATGCCGGACTGGTCACCGGCCGTGGCATTTCTTGTATTTCAGGCCCGATCCGCAGAAGCACACGTCGTTGCGGCCCATCCGCCGGCCGTCGGGGGCGAACCCGGGCCGCAGCGCACCCGAGCCATTGGTGCCGCTCGGCGCGCCCACGACCTGGTCGCCGAGCTGCTCCTTGACGGCCCGCACGGCCGGCGCCGGCGGCAGGCCCCGGGCGATCGAGCCCAGGATCGCGTTGCCCGCGGCGGCCTCCCGCCCAGCCTGGCCGGTCGAGGCGACCTGGCGGGGCGTGGCGGGCTCGGCTGGCGCGGGCTGGCCCGGTCCGGGCAGGGGCTGTGGGGCGACGGGGTCCTGGCGATTGATCACGACCCGCAGGATCGACGAGGCGAGCTGATGGCGGATGAAGCCGCGCAGCTCGGCGTACAGGTTGTAGGCCTCGCGCCGGAACTCGACCAGGGGGTCCTGCTGGGCGTAGCCGCGCAGCCCGATCCCGCGGCGCATGTCGTCGAGCTCGGTCAGGTGCTCGACCCACAGGCTGTCGATCGTGCGCAGCAGGATCACCCGCTCGACCGACGGCCAGTCGGCCTCGCCGATCTCGGCCGACTTGGCCTCGAGCTTGGCGTCGACCAGCTCGCGCAGGTGATCGCGGATCCCCTCGCGGGTCCCGACCGCCCACAGGTCGTCCTCGCTGGTGCCGGGACCCTCGAGGCCCATCGCGTGGATCGCGACCGCCAGCCCCTCGATGTTCCAGTCCTCGGGCAGCTCATTCGAGCAGTACTGGTCGATCAGCGCGTCGACCTCTTCGTCGAGGAAGCTGCGGACCGTTTCGCCGAGGTCCTCGTTGCGGAGGACCTTGTCGCGCTCGGCGTAGATCGTCTCGCGCTGCTTGTTGATCACGTCGTCGAACTCGACGACTCGCTTGCGGATGTCGAAGTTGAAGCCCTCGACCCGGGTCTGGGCGCTCTCGATCGTCTTGCTGACGAGGCGCGATTCGATCGCCACGTCGTCCTCGAGGCCCATCCGCTCCATCAGCCCGGCGACCCGCTCCGAGGCGAAGCGCTTCATCAGATCGTCGTCGAGGGAGAGGTAGAAGCGGGACGAGCCCGGGTCGCCCTGGCGGCCGGCACGGCCGCGGAGCTGGTTGTCGATCCGGCGGCTGTCATGGCGCTCGGTGCCGATGATGTGCAGCCCGCCGGCGGCGACCACCACCTCGTGGTCGGCGTCGCAGATCGCCTTGGCCTCGGCGAGGACCGCTGCGTAGGTCCCCTTGTCGACCTCGGCCGGGTTCAGGCCGCGCTGGTGGAGCAGGTCCGAGGCCAGGCCACTGGGATTGCCGCCGAGCAGGATGTCCGTGCCCCGGCCGGCCATGTTCGTGGCGATCGTGACCGCGCCGCTCTTGCCGGCCTGGGCGACGATCCCCGATTCCTTCTCGTGGAACTTGGCGTTGAGGGTCTCGTGCTTGATCCCCCGGCGCTTGAGCATCTCGCTCAGGATCTCGGACTTGGCCACCGAGACCGTGCCGACGAGGACCGGCCGGCCGGCCTCGGACATCTCGACGATCTCGTCGATCAGCGAGTTGAACTTGCCCAGCTCGTTGCGGAAGACCAGGTCCGACTCGTCATCGCGGATCATCGGCCGGTGGGTCGGGATGGCCACGACCTCGAGGCTGTAGATCTTGTGGAACTCCTCGGCTTCGGTCATCGCCGTACCGGTCATCCCGGCCAGCTTGTCGTACAGCCGGAAGTAGTTCTGGAACGTGACCGTGGCCATCGTCACGCTCTCGCGCTGGACGCGTAGGCCCTCCTTCGCCTCGACGGCCTGGTGGAGGCCCTCGCTCCAGCGCCGGCCGGGCATCTGCCGCCCGGTGAACTCGTCGACGATGATGATCTCGCCGTCCTTGACGATGTAGTCCCGGTCGCGCTTGTACAGGGCATGGGCGCGGAGGGCCTGCTCGAAGTGGCGGGCCAGGGCCGGATCCGCGTCGTACATGTTGGCGACGCCCAGCCAGCCCTCCATCTTGGTGATCCCCGACTCGGTCGGCGAGACGGCCCGGTCCTTCAGGTCGATGAAGAAGTCGCCGCCGTCCTCTGCGCCCTCGGGCCGCTCGGTCAGGCGGGGCACCAGGCGGGCGAAGGTGTAGTACTTGTCGGCCGACTCTTCGGCCTGGCCGCTGATGATCAGCGGCGTCCGCGCCTCGTCGATCAGGATGTTGTCGACCTCGTCGACGATCGCGAAGGCGTGGCCGCGCTGGACCCGCTGGGCGAGCTCGACGACCATGTTGTCGCGGAGGTAGTCGAAGCCGAACTCGTTGTTCGTGCCGTAGGTCACGTCGGCGGCATAGGCCTCGCGCCGCTCGACCGGCCGGAGGTTGATCAGGCGCTCGTCGCTGGTCGGATAGCCGGGCTCGAAGACGAAGCTCGCGTCGTGGGTGATCATCCCCAGGCTGACCCCCAGGAAGTGGAAGATCGGGCCCATCCACTGCGGGTCGCGCCGGGCCAGGTAGTCGTTGGGGGTGACCACGTGGACCCCCCGCCCGGCGAGCGAGTTGAGGATCGCGGCGAGCGGGGCGACGAGGGTCTTGCCCTCGCCGGTGCGCATCTCGCTGATCTTGCCCTGGTGGAGGACGAAGCCGCCGATCAGCTGGACGTCGAAGTGGCGCATCTCGAGGGTCCGCTTCATCGCCTCGCGGATCATCGCGAAGACCTCCGGGACGGCGTCGTCGAGGGCCGCTCCGATCCGCGCGTTCTCGGCCTTGCGACGGGCCTTGGCCAGGTCCGCCCGGCGCTCCCGGTCGGGATGCTCGAGCTCGTCCTCGCTGGGCTCGTCGGGCTCGGCGATCGCCCGGATCTCCTCGCGGAGCGCGTCGAAGCGGGCCCGGATTTCCGCGTCGGACAACGCCTCGAACTCAGGTTCGAGGGCGTTGGCCTCGTCGATCAGGGGTTGAATCCGCCGGAGCTCCCGGTCGTTGGAGTCAACGAACCGGTTCAGGAAGCCGAGAACCATGAGCAGAGAGTATAGGCGAGGCCGTCAGCGGCCCCCGCCGCCTACTTCCAGAAGCCCGTCCCGTAGCCGGCGATCAGGAGCACGAAGGTCAGCCCGGCGAGGGCCAGCCAGAACAGGACCGACATCCGGGTCGAGGTCGGGTTCATCTCCGAGTTGGCCAGCTTGGGCAGCTTGCCGCCGCGCAGGTTCGAGCCCCAGCGCGGTGACTGGAGCTGGGTCCGCCAGTCCTCGGGCTGGGCGCTGCGTTGCTCGAGGCCGCCCTTGCCGTCGGGCCGGTGGAGCTGCAGGCTCATTGATCTCCCATCGCTGCGTCCCCGCCGGGATCGTCGTCGTCGGGCTCATCATCGCTCAGGTCGAGGGTGCGCTCCGTGCCGTCGTCCCACATCAGCATCTGCTGGGTCAAGGCCACGTCACTGCTGAACAGGGCCCCGACCGATTCGCCGCGGTGGATCCGGCGGATCGCCTCGCCGATCAGGGGCGCGATCGAGAACGTCTTGATCTGGGCGAGCCGCTTGGCCGGGGGCAGCGGGATCGAGTCGGTCAGGATGATCTCCTTGATGCTCGAGGTCCGGATCCGGTCGACGGCCGGATCGGACAGCACCCCGTGGGTCGCCGCGGCGTAGATCTCGTGGACGCCCTCCCGCTCGAGGGCCCGGACGATCTCGATCAGCGTCCCGCCGGTGTCGATCTCGTCATCGACGATGATCGCCCGCTTGCCGCGCACCTCGCCGATCACGTTCATCAGCTCGGCCCGGTCGAGGTTGCCCACCCGGCGCTTCTCGATGATCGCCAGGGGCGCATCGATCAGCTCGGCGAACGTCCGGGCCCGCTTGGCGAAGCCCAGGTCGGTCACCACGACCAGGTCGTCGAGGTGCTTGGTCCGGAAGTAGTTGCTCAGGATGTGGACCGCGGTCAGCTCGTCGACCGGGATGTTGAAGAAGCCCTGGATCTGGCCCTGGTGGAGGTCCAGGGTCAGGACCCGGTCGGCGCCGGCGACGGTGATCATGTCGGCGATCAGGCGGGCCGTGATCGGCACCCGGGGCTGGTCCTTCTTGTCCGACCGGCCGTAGGCGTAGAACGGGACGACCGCGGTGATCCGGCCGGCGCTCGCCCGCTTGAAGGCGTCGATCAGGATCAGCAGCTCCATGATCGACTGGTTGACCGGGTGCGAGGTGGGCTGGATCAGGAAGACGTCCTTCTCGCGGACGTTGTCCAGGATCTTGACGAAGATGTTCTCGTTGGCGAACTGGAAGACCTCGGCCTTGCCCAGCTCGACGTCGAGATAGCGGCAGATCTTGCGGGCGAGGTCCGGGTTCGCGTTACCCGTGTAGATGTCGAAGTGATCCGAGTACACGGGAGGCTCTCCTCCGCCCAGGATCGTCACCGGGCCTGGGTTCAGGACGCCGGTGTGCCAGTCGGTGGCGCACCGGTCGGGCCGTCATTGTCATCCACGCCGTCGCGCTCTGCCAGCCCTTCCCGGAAGGCGGCGATCGCGACGACCCGGTCGCCCTCGGCCAGGCGCATCACGATCACCCCGCGGGCGCCGCTGCTGTAGCGGTTGATCGTGTTCGTCTCGGTCCGGATCACCTGGCCGCCGGAGCTGATCAGGAACAGCTCCTCGTCCTGCTCGGTGACCTGTTGGACCGCGGCGACATTGCCCGTCTTGCGGCCCTCGAGCGAGATCAGGCCGACGCCCTGGCCGCCGCGGTGCTTGACCCGGAACTCGGTCAGCGGCACGCGCTTGCCGTAGCCGGTCTCGGTCAGGACGAGCAGGTCGGCATCGGGCTGGACGACGCTCATCGAGATCACCTCGTCACCCTTGCGAGCCAGGCGGATCCCGATCACCCCGCCGGCCGGCCGGCCCATCGGCCGGACCTCGGCCTCGTGGAAGCGGGCGATCTTGCCCAGGGCGGTGGCGATGATGATGTCGTCGGTGCCCGAGGCGACGTCGACCCAGGCCAGCTCGTCGTCCTCGTCGAGGGTGATCGCAATGATCCCCGACGAGCGGACCTTCTCGAACTGCTCGAGCGGCGTCTTCTTGATGATCCCGTGCTTGGTGGCCAGGACCAGGTACTTCGCGTCGCGGAAGTCCTTGAGCGTGATCGTGGCCATCGGCATCTCGCCCGACTCGACCTGTACGCCGGGCAGGTTGATGATCGGGATGCCCTTGGCCTGCCGGCTGGCGTCGGGGATCGTATGGACCTTGCTGCTGAAGACCCGGCCGCGGTTGGTGAAGAACAGGGCCCAGTCGTGGGTGGTGGCGACGAGCAGGTGCTCGACGGCGTCCTCCTCGCGGGTCACGTGGCCGATGATCCCCTTGCCGCCGCGATGCTGGCGGCGGTAGGTGGCGATCGGCTGGCGCTTGACGTAGCCCCGGCCGCTGACCGTGATCACGACGTCCTCGTCGGCGATCAGGTCCTCGTCGGTCATCTCCCGGCTCGAGTCGTCGACGATCCGGGTCCGGCGCTCGCCGGCGTACTTGCGCTTCAGCTCGGTCAGCTCGTCCTTGATGATCGCCAGGACCCGGCCCGGGTTGGCCAGGATGTCCTCCAGCTCGGCAATCAGCTGGATCACGCTGAGGTACTCGTCCTCGATCTTCTGGCGCTCGAGGGCCGCCAGCCGGGCCAGGCGCATGTCGAGGATCGCCTGGGCCTGAATCTCGGACAGGGCGAAGCGGGTCATCAGGTTGGTCCGGGCCGTGTCCACGTCGGCCGACTCGCGGATCGTCCTGATCACCTCGTCGAGGTGGTCGAGGGCGATCTTGAGCCCTTCCAGGATGTGGGCCCGGGCGCGGGCCTTGCCCAGGTCGAACTCGGTCCGCCGCCGGATCACCTCGCGGCGATGCTCGATGTAGTGCTGGAGGACCGACTTCAGGCTGAGTGTCTGGGGCTGGCCGTCGACCAGGGCCAGCATGTTCAGGTTGAAGGCCGACGACATCGGGGTGTGCTTGAACAGGTTGTTGAGGACCTTGTGCGGGTTCACGTCACGCGACAGCTCGATGTACATCCGCATCCCGTCGCGGTCGGACTCGTCGCGCAGGTCGCTGATCCCGTCGATCCGCTTGGTCTTGACCAGCTCGGCGATCTTCTCCATCAAGGTCGCCTTGTTCACCTGGTAGGGCAGCTCGGTGACGATGATCGCCGTGCGCCCCTTGTTGTTCTCCTCGAAGGCGACCTGGGCCCGGACCACCACCCGCCCCCGGCCGTGGGCGTACATCTCGCGGACCGCGTCGATCGTCTCCATCTCGCCGGTGATCGGGTTGCGCCGCGTCTCGAAGCGGAAGAGCGTGCCGCCGGTCGGGAAGTCGGGGCCCAGGACCAGCGCGCACAGCTCGTCGATCGTCTTGTCCGGGTCGTCGATCAGGGCGATCGTGGCGTCGACCACCTCGCCCAGGTGATGGGGCGGGATATTGGTGGCCATGCCCACCGCGATGCCCGACGAGCCGTTGATCAGCAGGTTGGGCAGCTTCGCCGGAAGGACCGAGGGCTGCTGCTGGGTGCCGTCGTAGTTCGGCTCGAAGTCGACGGTCTCCTTGTCGATGTCGGCCAGCAGCTCGGCGGCGATCGCCGTCAGGCGGGCCTCCGTGTAGCGCATTGCCGCGGCGCCGTCGCCATCGACCGATCCGAAGTTGCCCTGACCGTCGACGAGCGGATAGCGCATCGAGAAGTCCTGGGCCATCCGGACAAGGGCGTCGTAGATCGCCGCGTCGCCGTGGGGGTGGTACTTGCCCATCACGTCGCCGACGATCGCGGCGCACTTGCGATAGGACGAGCCGGCCGACA
The DNA here is from genome assembly GCA_963735455.1 of uncultured Chloroflexia bacterium. GTDB lineage: Bacteria > Chloroflexota > Limnocylindria > Limnocylindrales > CSP1-4 > Palsa-1033. Next base: position 61,253 of record CAVTKZ010000003.1, on the reverse strand, counting down.
GGCCCATCTCGCCCATCGCGTAGAGGATCCGGCGATGGACCGGCTTGAGCCCGTCGCGGACGTCGGGCAGGGCGCGCGACACGATCACGCTCATCGCGTAGTCGAGGTAGCTCACCCGCATCTCGTCCTCGATCCGGATCGAGCGGATATCGCCGATGTCGTCGGTCACAGGTCAGGCTCTCCTGGGTGGTTCAAACGGGCAGCGCGATGCGGGCTTCGGACGTGGATGGGGCGCCCGCGCGGCGGCGGATCATGCCCAGCTCGGCCTTGATCGCCGACGCCCTGGCCGGTGGCAGCTTGACCAGGACGTCGCGCAGGACCCAGGCCCGGTGGCCATCGTCGGTCCGGGCGGCGCGGGCGGACTCGCGCTCGACAAAGGCCAGGACGGCGTCGGGATCGACGAGGACGAGCGAGCGCAGGGCCCAGGCCAGCGCCTTCTGGACGTTCGGCTCCTGGTCACCGATCAGGTCGCCGATCAGCCCCAGTCCGTGGACGGCGACCTGGCGCTCCCGGCCCCGGGTCCGGTCGACGAACGGCAGGGTCGCGACGGTCGAGCCGACCAGCCGTCGCTCCCACTCGGACGGCGAGTAGACGAGCTGCTCGAGCTCGGCCCAGCGATAGGGCTCCAGGATGATCCCCCGGCCGTAGGGGTGGGCGAGCGAGTCCACGGTGATCCAGTCGGCCGCCTCGCGGGCCGCTCGGCGCAGGAGCTGCCAGGCCCGCTCCGGGTCGGCCGGCAGGAGCCGGTCGAGGAGGCCGAACGCGAACCAGCGCAGCTCGAGCTCGCGCTCGGCGAAGAGCCGGTCGGCCAGCTCGAGGTAGCCCGACGGGCGCTCGCCGCGTGTCGCCTGGCGGAAGCCCCGGTCGACAGCGGCGCTCAGTGGCCAGCGGACGCCGAAGGTCGGTCCCAGGCCGGGCGCGATCCGGTGCTCTCCGTCGAGGTAGTCCGGATCGGCCAGCCGGGCGAAGCCGGCCGACAAGGCCCGGCTGAACGCGACGGGATTCGCGGTGTGCTCGGCCAGGCCCGCGCCGATCCGCTCGGCCTCGGGCCTGTTGGCCGCGACGAAGGCGACCGCCCGGGCGGTGATCGCCGAGTCCGTGCTCATCGGGCGGTCAATTCCTTGTTCATCAGGCTCATTTGCTGATCCCCTCGCCGGTCTCGCGGGCCGTCCGGATCCGGACGCCGTAGCGCTCCATCAGCTCGCGCTTGCGTTCCTCGCCGGCCGCGACGTAGACCGCCTCGGCCGTCGCCAGGACCTCACCCTCGGCGTCGACCACCTGCCCGGCCGTATCGACAAGGCGACGCCGGCTGCGAACGATCCAACCCTCCGCCCGAACCCTGGTCCCGACGGCGACCGGCCGCTTGAACTCGAGGCTCATCCGGGCGGTGACGCCCCAGTTGTCCTCGGCCACCAGGGCCCAGGCCATGACCTCGTCGAGGATCGTCGCGATGATCCCGCCGTGGGTCACCCCGGCCCAGCCCTCGAAGCGGTCCTCGAGCACGAACTCCGCCCACGATCGGCGCTCCTCGAGGTGGAGCTTGAGCTTGAGGCCGTGCTCGTTGAGCTCGCCGCAGGCAAAGCAGTTGTGGGGCTCGAACTCGAAGGTCGGACGGCCAATCGGGGCCCGGACCTCAGATGTCAAGGTTCTGGACCTTGCGGGCTTCGGACTTGATGAAGTCCTTGCGCGGCGCCACCTTCTCGCCCATCAGCATCGTGAAGATCTCGTCGGCTGCGGCGGCGTTCTCGCTGTCGACCCGCAGCAACGTCCGTGTCTCCGGGTTCATCGTTGTCTCCCAGAGCTGCTCGGCGTTCATCTCGCCGAGGCCCTTGAACCGCTGGACCGAGACGTTCTTGACGTTCATCTGCTTGACGATGGCCTCGCGCTCCTTCTCGGACTGGGCGTACTTGGTGACCTTGCCGGTGCTGATCCGGTAGAGCGGCGGCTGGGCGATGTACAGGTAGCCCGACTCGATGACCTGGGGCATGTGCCGGTAGAAGAGGGTCAGGAGCAGGGTTCGGATGTGGGCGCCGTCGACATCGGCGTCGGTCATGATGATCACCCGGTGGTAGCGCAGCTTGGTCAGGTCGAAGCTGTCGCCGATCCCCTCGATCCCGGCGCCCAGGGCGATGATCAGGGGCCGGACGTTCTCGCTGGCCACGATCCGGTCGAGACGGGCCTTCTCGACGTTGAGGACCTTGCCGCGCAGGGGCAGGATCGCCTGGAAGCGCCGGTCGCGGCCCTGCTTGGCCGAGCCGCCCGCCGAGTCGCCCTCGACGATAAAGATCTCGCTGCGCTCGGGATCGCGCTCCTGGCAGTCGGCCAGCTTGCCAGGCAATGACAGGCCGTCGAGGGCGCCCTTCCGGATCACCAGGTCGCGGGCCTTGCGGGCCGCCTCCCGGGCGCGCGACGCCGTCAGGCACTTCTCGATGATCCGCCGGCCGTCGCCGGGATTCTCCTCGAGGTACTGGGTCAGGCCGTCGCCGAGCACGGCCTGGACCTGGCCCTTGACCTCGGCGCTGCCCAGCTTGGCCTTGGTCTGCCCCTCGAACTGGGGCTCGGGCAGCTTGACGCTGATCACCGCGGTCAGGCCCTCGCGGGTGTCGTCCCCGCTCAGGTTCGCGTCGGAGTCCTTGAGGATGGCCGCCTTGCGCGCCCAATCGTTGAGCGAGCTGGTCAGCGCCGCCCGGAAGCCCGTGACGTGGGTCCCGCCATCGACCGTGTTGATGTTGTTGGCGAAGGCCAGCACGTTCTCGGTGTACGTGTCGTTGTACTGGAGAGCGACCTCGACGACGGTGTTGCCCTCCTTGCGCTCGACGTAGATCGGGCGCTGGGTGAGCACCTCCTTGTTCCGGTTCATGTGCCGGACGAAGGACATCAGGCCGCCTTCGAAGTAGAACGACCGCTCGCGGTCGTTGCGTTCGTCGATGAAGGTGATCCAGACGCGCTTGTTCAGGTAGGCCGACTCGCGCAGGCGCTGGGAGATCGTCTCGAACGAGTAGTCGGTCTCCTCGAACATCTCGGCGTCCGCCCGGAAGCTCGTCCGGGTCCCCTTGCGGTTGCCTGCCGGGCCGATCTTGACGACCTTGGTCGTCGGCTTGCCCCGGACGTATTCCTGGGCCCAGACGAAGCCGTCGCGCGACGATTCGACGCGCATCCACTCGGACAGGGCGTTGACCACGCTCACCCCGACCCCATGGAGGCCGCCCGAGACCTTGTAGCCGCCCTGCTCGAACTTGGCCCCGGCGTGGAGGATCGTGTGGACGACCTCGAGCGCGTCGATCCCGCTCTTGTGCCGGCCGACCGGCACGCCCCGGCCGTCATCCTGAACGGTGACCAGTCCGTCGGCCGCGATCTGGACCGTGATCCGGGTCGCGAAGCCGGCCATCGCCTCGTCGATCGAGTTGTCGACGACCTCCCAGACGAGGTGATGCAGGCCGCGGGCGTCGGTCGAGCCGATGTACATGCCGGGGCGCTTGCGGACGGCCTCCAGCCCCTCGAGGATCTGGATGCTCTCGGCGTTGTAGTCGGATCCGCCCTTGCCGGCGGCCTTTCCGCGGGGCCGGCGCACGGCCGTGGCCGCTCCGCCGGGGGCACTCGCAGCGCTCGAGGCGGCGCTCGACGACGAGCCGGCGGCGCTCAACTTGCGGCTGGAGTCGTCGGTCACGCGGGTCCTCCGGTCAGGCGGTCGTAGAGCCGCCCCAGGTCTTCATCGTTGTAGTACTCGATCACGATTCGGCCGCCTTTCCTGCCCCTGGCCACGGAAACCTTCGTTCCCAACGCGTTGCGCAGGTCTTCTTCCACCCGCTCGAGGTCGGGGTCGGCGTGCGGCTCCGCCTTTTCGACGATCGGCCGCGGCTCCCTCAGGCGCCGGGCGAGCTCCTCGGCCTGGCGGACCGACAAGCCGTGTTCGGCAATCGCGCCGACCAGGTGCAGCTGCTGGCCGGCAGGCAAGCCGATCAGGGCCCGGCCGTGGCCCTCGCTCAAGCGACCGTCGGCGACTGCGGCCTGGACGCCCTCGTCCAGCTCCAGCAAACGCAGGGTATTGGTGATCGTGGACCGGGCCCGGCCGACCTGGCGGGCGATCTCATCCTGGGTCAGCCCGAACTCCTGCTGGAGCTGGTGGAAGGCGTTGGCCTCCTCGATCGGATTCAGGTCCTCGCGCTGGACGTTCTCGACCAGCGCCAGCTCGAGCTGCTCCCGATCGGCGAGCTGGCGGATGATCGCCGGGATCCGCTCCAGGCCGGCGAGGCGGGCGGCCTGGACGCGGCGCTCCCCAGCGACGATCCGGTAGCCGTCGAGCGTCTCGGTGACGAGGATCGGCTGGAGGACGCCGTGATCGGCGATGCTCGCCGCCAGCGCCTCGAGGTTGGCGTGCTCGACATCGCGCCGGGGCTGGTTGGGATTGACCCGGATCTCGCTCAGTGGGATCTCGTGGCCGCCGGTCTCGGCAGCGTCGCGCGACGGGATCAGGGCCGAGAGGCCGCGTCCGAGGGCGGGACCCGCGGCACGGGCGTTCAATGGACGCCTGCCGGATGCGCGCCGCGACCGGTGGCCATGACCGGAACCGGCTCGCGGACCGGTCGGGTCGTCCGGTCGGGCTTGCTCTCGACGGCCGGCAGCCGGGCGCGGAACTCGCGGGCGAAGGCGTTGTAGGCGCGAGCACCCTTCGACTCGGCCTCGTACAAGGCGATCGGCAGCCCGTGGCTGGGCGCCTCGGACAACCGGACGCTGCGCGGGATCTGGGTGTCGTAGACCGCCGGACCCATGTGGCGGCGAACCTCGGCGCGGACCTCGGCCGACAAGTTCGTCCGGGCGTCGAACATCGTCAGGAGGACGCCCTGGATCGCGAGGCGCGGGTTCAGGTGGTCGCGGACGAGGTGGATCGTGCCGATCAGCTGGCCGAGGCCCTCGAGCGCGTAGTACTCGCACTGGAGTGGGATCAGGACGGAGTCGGCCGCGGTCAGGGCGTTGACGGTCAGCAGGCCGAGTGATGGGGCACAGTCGATCAGGATCAGGTCGTAGTCCTCGATGATCGGGGTGAGCGCGCGAGCGAGGCGCCGTTCGCGACCGCTCATCGTGGCGAGCTCGACTTCGGCACCGGCCAGGGCCGGCGCAGACGGGACGAGCGTGACGCCCGAGGCGCCCGTGTTGGCGATTTGGATCGTGGTGGATTCGATGGCGGCGCCATTCACCAGGACGTCGTAGACCGAGCGCGAAACGGTCCGCCGATCGACGCCAAGCCCGCTCGTCGCATTGCCCTGGGGGTCCAGATCGATGACGAGGACTCGGTCCCCGCCGAGGGCGAGATCGGTGGCGAGATTCACCACCGTCGTCGTCTTCCCGACGCCGCCTTTCTGGTTGGCGCAGGCGATTGTCTGGCCCACCTAGAACCCTGGTCCGATGTCATTCACGCACGCTCATTCTACCAAAACGGCACCCTTCGAGCCTCCGAGCGGAACGTGGGCTCGTGGCCGTCCCGATCGCCCACCGCTGGTGTGGCAAGTCTCCGGCTCAGCCCTTATCTGGTTGTTGCGAGCGTGTTGCCGATGTTTCACGTGAAACGGGGCCTGGTTCGGCACGAAACGCTTGATTCGAGGCCGTGTGGAGGGCCGTCCGGATTGCCGCGTGGACTGCGGCCCGGATTGCCGCTTGAACTGCCCGGATGCGTGGCTCCTCCTGACGCCGGCGGTCGAACCGGCTAACGCGCCACGCGGTAGCGGAGGTAGACGACCCTCGAGGGGAACTGGCGGGTTTCGACGAGCTCGAGATCGACCCGGCGTTCCTGCCGGGGAAAGAACGGGATGCCACCGCCAACGAGCACCGGGTAGAGCATCGGCCGGTATTCGTCGATCAGACCCAGGGTGGCCGCCTGGGCGGCGAGCGTCGCGCCGCCGATGGCGATCTCGCTCTCCCCCGGCTCGGCACGCAGCCGTTCGATCTCCGCTGCCAGGCCGCCGGCGGCCAGGCGGGCATTGCCCTGCACCTCGGACAGGGTGGTGGAGAACACCACCTTTGGGAGCGGCTTCCAGAGGGCGGCCCACTCGAGCTCTGCGTCGTCGAGCGATGGGTCCTGGTCGGCGGTCTCCCAGTACAGCATCGTCTCGTACAGCCGCCGACCCATCAGATGGACGCCGACCCTTCGGATCTCGTCGATCCAGAAGCGAAAGACCTCCGCGTCGGGCGGCGCCCAGTCGAACGAACCGTCCGGCCCGACGATGTAGCCATCGAGCGACGCGCCCATCGAAAAGGTCACGCTGCGCATCAGAGCCCTCCTATCTGGCGGTACGACGATACGACCGCTGAACGCCTTCAGGTGGACGTACCAAGTGAGCGTGACGCCCAAGCCAGGCGCCCTACCTGGCACCCCCGCAACCAATCAGGAATCGAGAAGCGTCGCTTCCGGAGCCGCAACTAGACTGGCCCAAGGGACAGCGAACAACGAACAACGAGACCTCAGGAGCGACCGATGACCACCTCTGCGACGCTCGGAATCAAGACCGTCCTGCATCCCGTCACCGACCTGGCCAGGGCCAAGGCCGTCTACACCGCCCTGCTCGGGATGGAGCCGCAATCGGATGCGCCGTACTACGTCGGCTATGAGGCCGCGGGCCAGCAGATCGGGCTGGTGCCCGGCGGTGGCGGCCAGACCTCGCCGGTCGCCTACTGGCACGTCGCGGACATCGCCGCAAAGCTGGCCGAGGTGACCGCAGCCGGAGCGACCGTCAAGGACTCGCCCCGCGATGTGGGCGGCGGCCGGCTCGTTGCGACCTTCAAGGACCCCGACGGCAACGTCCTCGGGCTCATCCAGGATCGATGACCGCCGACACCCTGTCGCCTGCCGCGCAGCAAGCGGACAGCCACGAGCTGATCCGGGTCAAGGGCGCCCGGGTCAACAATCTCAAGGACATCAGCATCGAGATCCCGAAGCGCCGGCTGACGGTCTTCACCGGGGTCTCCGGATCCGGCAAGAGCTCGCTCGTCTTCGGCACGATCGCGGCGGAGTCGCAACGCCTGATCAACGAGACGTACAGCGCGTTCGTCCAGGGCTTCATGCCGACGCTGGACCGCCCGGATGTCGACGTGCTCGAAGGGCTGACGACCGCGATCATCGTGGACCAGCAGCGGATGGGTGCCAACATCCGGTCCACGGTCGGGACCGCCACCGACGCCAATGCGATGCTCCGGATCCTGTTCAGCCGGCTCGGACAGCCGCATATCGGCTCGCCGCAGGCCTACTCGTTCAACACCCCGTCGGTCCACGGGGCCGGATCAATCACGGTCGAGAAGGCTGGGGCGAAGGCCGAGAAGAGGACATTTTCGGTGACCGGCGGGATGTGCCCGACCTGCGAGGGGACGGGCACGGCCTCCGACATCGACCTGAGCCAGCTCGTCGACGAGACGAAGTCCCTCGCCGAGGGCGCGATCACCGTGCCGGGCTACACCGCCGGCGGTTGGAACTACCGCCTCTACGCGTCATCAGGCTTCTTCGACCCGAACAAGCCGATCCGTGACTACACGGCGAAAGAGCGCCACGACTTCCTGTACCGGGAGGCGACCCGGATGAAGATCGAAGGCATCAACATGACCTACGAGGGGCTGGTGCCGCGGATCCGGGGCTCCTTCCTGTCCAGGGACAAGGAGACCCTCCAGCCGCACATCCGGTCGTTCGTCGAACGGGCAGTCACCTTCAGCGCCTGTCCTGACTGCGCTGGAACCCGCCTGGCCGAGGGCGCCCGTTCATCGCGAATCAAGGGCATCAGCATTGCCGACGCCTGCGCGATGCAGATCAGCGACCTGGCCGCCTGGATGCGCGTCTTTGACGACCCGGCGGTGGCCCCCTTGCTCGGCTCCCTGCGCCACCTCCTCGACTCGTTCGTCGAGATCGGCCTCGGCTACCTGAGCCTCGATCGATCGTCGGGGACGCTCTCGGGCGGCGAGGCGCAGCGAGTCAAGATGATCCGCCACATCGGGTCGTCGCTGACCGACGTCACCTATGTCTTCGACGAGCCCACCACGGGCCTCCACCCTCATGACGTCGAGCGGATGAACCGGCTCCTGCGCCAGCTGCGGGACAAGGGCAACACGGTGCTGGTGGTCGAGCACGAGCCGGAGGTGATCGTGACAGCCGACCACATCGTCGACCTCGGGCCGGGCGCGGGCGCCGCCGGCGGATCCGTCTGCTTCGAGGGCACGGTCGATGGACTCCGCGCCAGCAACACGTTGACCGGCCGCCACCTGGGCTACCGGGCCGAGCTCAAGCCGACGACCCGGAAGTCGTCCGGGAAGATCGAGATCCGCCACGCTACCCAGCACAACCTGCAGGACGTGAGCGTGGACGTGCCCGTCGGCGTCCTGTGCGTGGTGACCGGCGTGGCTGGTTCGGGCAAGAGCTCGCTGATCCATGGCTCGATGCCCAGGGGCGCGGGGGTCGTCGCGATCGACCAGACTCCGATCAAGGGCTCGCGACGGAGCAATCCGGCGACCTACACCGGGTTGCTCGATCCGATCCGGACCACGTTCGCCAAGGCAAACGGGGTCAAGGCGGCCCTCTTCTCGGCGAACTCGGAGGGCGCCTGCCCCGTGTGCAACGGCAACGGCGTCATCTACACCGAGCTTGGCTTCATGGAGACTGTGGAGTCGGTCTGCGAGGAATGCCAGGGCAAGCGGTTCCAGGCGAGCGTCCTCGAGTACAAGCTCGACGGCCGCGATATCAGCGAGGTGCTCGCGATGTCGGTCGACGAGGCGCTCGCATTCTTCGGCGGCGGCCGCGCGAAGACCCCGGCCGCCAACGCGATCCTGGCCCGGATGGCCGACGCCGGGCTCGGCTACCTGCGACTCGGCCAGCCGCTCAACACGCTGTCCGGTGGTGAGCGGCAGCGGCTCAAGCTGGCGATCCAGATGGGGACCGAGGGCGGGATCTACGTGCTGGACGAGCCGACCTCGGGCCTCCATCTCGCCGATGTCGAGCACCTGCTGGCGCTGCTCGACCGGCTCGTCGACTCGGGCAAGTCGGTCATCGTCATCGAGCACCACCAGGCGGTCATGGCCCACGCCGACTGGATCATCGACCTCGGCCCGGGTGCCGGCCATGACGGTGGCCGGATCGTCTTCGAGGGCACCCCGGCCGACCTCGTCGCCGCTCGCTCCACCCTCACCGGCGAGCACCTCGCGGCCTACGTCGGAAGCTGAGCCGGAAGCCGCTCGGGCCCCGTCGGATGTGCGTCTATGGCACGATCTTGCAGCGTGACCAGCAAACTTCCGCGAGCAGCGCCTGACGGACCTGACCTGGCTGCGCCGCGTCCGCGACCGGATCGACCGGGAGTACGCCGAGCCGCTCGACGTCGAGGCGCTCGCCCGGGGCGCCCACATGTCGGCCGGCCACCTCAGCCGGGAGTTCAAGGTGGCCTTCGGCGAGTCGCCCTACGGCTACCTGATGACCCGCCGGATCGAGCGGGCCATGGCCCTCCTGCGGCGCGGCGACTTGAGCGTCACCGATGTCTGTTTCGCGGTCGGCTGCTCGTCCCTGGGCACCTTCAGCACGCGCTTCACCGAGCTGGTCGGAGTGCCGCCCAGCACCTACCGGCGCAATGAGGGGTTCGCGACCGAGGGGCTGCCGTCGTGCGTCGCCAAGCAGGTGACCAGGCCGATCAGGAATCAAGAAGCGCGGGTCCCGGAGGCCACCTAGAGTGGCGGCCATGGACATCAGCATCTCCGCCAGCTTCCTGGCCCACGACGACCCGGACGCGGCCCTGGCCTTCTACCGCGACATGCTCGGGTTCGAAGTCCGCAACGACGTCGGCTACGGCGGGCTGCGCTGGATCACGGTTGGCCCGCCGGGCCAGCCCGATACCTCGATCGTCCTGTCTCCGCCCTTCGCCGCGCCGGGGATCACCGACGACGAGAAGCGCACGATCGCGGAGATGATGGCCAAGGGCACCTTCGGGATCCTGATCCTTTCCACGGCGGACCTGGACGGCACGTTCGCCGAGCTGGTCGCGAGCGGCGCCGATGTCGTCCAGGAGCCGATCGAGCAGCCCTACGGCATCCGCGACTTCGCGATCCGCGATCCCGCGGGCAACCTGATCCGGATCAACCAGCGCCGCTGAGCCGGAACCTCGTCGGGACATCGCCCGACGCGTCGCGCTCGAGCGGGGTGACCAGGAGCTGAGCACGATTGCCCCGATTTGAGGTCGGTCGGTATACTGCACGCGCCGGAGCCGCCACCTCGGTCGTCGCCTCGTTCCGATCAACCGGCAGTGGCCAAGGCACCTCGCCGAGGATCGCGCCAGATGAGTCTGACACTCGCCGCGGTGGGCGCCGTGGTGGCTGCGGTCCTGCAGCTGACCATCGTCCCGTACCTCGGCATCGCCGGGGCCTATCCCGATCTCCTCCTCATCCTCGCCGTTATCGCCACATTCGCGTGGAGCACCGAAGCGGGGATGACGCTCGCATTCGTCGGCGGTCTGATGATCGATCTCCTCGCCCCGCGACCAATCGGCCTGACGGCCTTCACGCTGCTGCTGTCGACCGGGATCGCGGCCGTCTTCGGCCGGGTGATCCAGCGCGGGCGAGTCCTGACCCCGATCGTCCTCATCTTCGGCTTGAGCTTCGTGACCGACCTGACCTTCCTGGCCCTCTTCGCGGCGCTGCGGGGCAAGCTCGAGGTGGCTGACCCGGTCCAGCTGATCCTGCCCGGGGCGATCTACTCGGCGGCGATCGCGGTCGTCGTGTCGCCCCTGGCGACCGCCCTGAACCGGCGCTTCACCGAGCGCGAGCGGGTCGCGTGGTAGCTCCCGGGATCGTCGACGAGCGGCCCGAGCGCGAGCGCCAGCTCGTCCGGTTCCTGGCGTTCGGGATCATCGCCCTCGTCGCCGTCGTCGGGCTGACCGCCCGGCTGGTCTACCTCCAGCTGGTCAACGGCCAGACCTACCAGCAGCAGGCCACCTCGAACAGCACGTTCCAGCAGGCGATCCCCTCCACCCGGGGCCTGATCTATGACCGCAACGGCCTGCCGCTCGTGGAGAACCTGCCCAGCTACACGGTCGAGATCCGGCCCTCCGACCTGCCCTTCGGCCAGCGTCCCGTGGTCGTGGCCCAGCTCGCTTCGCTGCTGAAGATGGATCCCGCGGATATCAATGCCGCGATCGACGGCAATCCCGGCTCGACCTTCGACCTGGTCCGGATCGCCCAGGGCGTGCCGGTCGGGACCGCCAACCTGATCGCCGAGGAGCACCTCGACCTGCCCGGGGTGGAGGTCTCCGTCGAGGCGCTCCGCTACTACACCCAGGGTCCGCTCCTGAGCGACGTCCTGGGCTACACCGGCCCGATCGACGCTACCACCCTCAAGCAGCTCAAGTCGATCGGCTACCTGCCCGACGACCTGATCGGCCGGGCCGGAGTCGAAGAGCAGTACGAGAGCCAGCTCCGGGGCACCTACGGGATGGAGACGATCCAGCGCGATGCGACCGGCCGCCAGATCCAGGTCCTGTCGACCGACAGCCAGCCGGTCGCCGGTGATTCACTGACCCTCACGATCGACACCAAGACCCAGAAGCTGGCCCAGACCGCGGTCGATTGGGCGATGCGCACGGCCAAGCTCAAGTCGGCCGTGCTGATCGTGATGAACCCCCAGACCGGCGAGATCCTGGCGATGGTCAGCTCGCCCACCTACGACGACAACGACTTCGCCAAGGGGATCACCAACGCCCAGTTCCAGGCCCTCCTCAAGAACCCCTCCAAGCCGCTCATCAACCACGCGATCGGGATGCAGTTCCCGGAGGGCTCCACCTACAAGCTGGTGACCGGCACGGGCGCCCTGGCCGATAAGAAGCTGACAACCACCACCCTCGTCCAGACCCATGCCTACATCAAGATCGGCGCGGACAAGTTCTGGGACTGGAACAAGCGTGGCTTCGGGCCGCTCAACATCCTGGGCGGCTTCGCCGACTCGAGCGACACGTTCTTCTACCAGGTCGCCCAGATGCTCGGGATCCAGCGCCTCGCCTACTGGGCCCACCAGTACGGCTTCGGCAACCCGACCGGCATCGACCTGCCCGGCGAGGCGCCCGGGATCGTGCCCGACGAGCAGTGGAAGCAGAATGTCTTCGGCCAGGCGATCCTGCCCGGCGAGCTCGTCCAGGCCGGGATCGGCCAGGGCTTCGATACGTCGACTCCGCTCCAGATCCTCAATGCCTACGCCGCCCTGGCCAACGGCGGAACCCTGTACCAGCCCCAGGTGGTCCGCCAGGTCACCGGCCCCGACGGCTCGATCGTGCGCGCCTTCAAGCCGATCGTGATCCACAAGATCGCCGCGCCGGCCAGCGTCTTCACCACGATGCGGATCGCCGCCCGCAAGGTGGTCACCAGCCGGCACACCTACAACCTGACCGATGAGCCGTTCGTGATCGCGGGCAAGACCGGCACCGCCGAGTTCGGGGTCCGCGACGCCCAGGGCCGGCTGCCGTTCCACAACTGGTTCGTGGGCTTCGTGCCGCTCCACGGCGATGTCTCCAAGCCCGACTCGCAGCTGGCCGTGGTGGGCTTCAACGAGGACGCCAACACGGTCGGCAACTCGGCGACCGAGATGGTCAAGTACTTCCTGCAGCTGGACCTCGGCACGAAGAAGGACCTGCGCCGCTACGACCTGATGAAGAAGGGCAACTTCTATGGCGGCGACTGATGGCCGGGACCGCTCGATGAGGGCTGGGTATCGCTGATGGGCGTCCTCAAGGCCGAGCCGGCCAAGGTCCAGGACTGGGCGACCCGATCGGTCGGCGCCTACTGGCGCGCCTATGACGTCCAGCTCGCGATCTATGCCCTGCTCCTGGCCGGGCTGGGCCTGGCGATGTCGTACAGCAGCACGGTCGTGACGGGGGTCAGCCCGCTCGACCCGAGCTCGAACTTCCTGCGCGGCCTGGTCTGGTCGCTGATCGCGGTCGTGGTCTTCGTGCTGGCCACCTTCTTCGACTACAAGTGGCTCAAGACGTTCGTGTGGCCGATCTACTTCGTGAACCTCGGCCTGCTGGCGCTCAGCCTGGTGATCGGGACCGGCGTCGGTGGCTCGGCCCGCTGGATCGCGATCGGCCCGCTCCAGTTCCAGTTCAGCGAGCTGGCCAAGATCCTGATGATCGTGGTCCTGGCCAACTACCTGGCCGCCCGCCACGACCGGCTCGGCTCGATCCGGGTGATCCTGGGCGCCTGCGTGCTGATGGTCCCAACCTGGGTCCTGGTCATGCTCCAGCCGGACCTGGGGACCTCGCTGGTCCTGGCCGGGATCCTGGCCGGGATGCTGTTCATGTCCGGGGCGAGCATGAAATGGCTGACGATCATGGCCGGCTTCGTGATCGCGATGATCCCGATCGCCTGGACCTACATCCTGCGCGACTACCAGAAGCAGCGCCTGACCAGCTTCCTCAACCCGGCCAGCGATCCGCAGGGCTCGGGCTACCAGCTGCTCCAGTCGCAGATCGCCGTCGGCTCGGGTGGCGTCTTCGGCAAGGGCCTGACCAACGGCACCCAGGACACCCTGGCCTTCCTGCCCGTCGGTGACACCGACTTCGCCTTCGCCCGGCTGGCCGAGGAGCTCGGCTTCATCGGCGCGGTCCTCGTCTTCGTGCTGTTCGCGGTCCTGATCTGGCGGGTGCTGATGGCCGGCTACCGCTCCCAGGATCGCTTCGGCACGATCTTCGCCGCCGGGATCGGCTCGATGCTCCTGTTCCAGCTGGTGGTCAACGTCGGGATGGTGATCGGGCTGCTGCCGATCACGGGGATCCCGCTGCCGTTCATCACCCGGGGCGGGGCCTCGCTGATCAGCCTGGCGATCGGCCTGGGGATCCTGCAGAGCATCAACATCCGGCAATCGAAGGCGGATTGGTGATTCGGCGCCCGATTGCGGGCTGATCCACGCCGCCGCGCGCGAGAATGACGCGTGCAGCTCGCCATCTTTGCCATCAGCGCGGTCATCAGCCTGACCGCCAGCGCCCTTCTCGTCTCCCGCCTGGAGCGGGTCGGTGAGCGCTTCGGAGTGTCCGAGGCGCTCCTCGGCCTGATCGCGGCGCTGGCGGCTGACGGTCCGGAGATCACCTCGGCGGTCACGGCGATCTCGAACGGCCACGGCACGATCGGTGTCGGCGTCACCCTCGGCTCGAACGTGTTCAACCTCGCGGCGCTGCTCGGCGTCAGCGCCCTGATCGCCGGCCGGATCGGCCTCCACCGCCGCTCGATCCTGCTCGAGGGCAGCGTCGGCCTGTGGATCGCCCTCGTCGGCCTGGCCGTGGTCGTGGGCCTGCTCGGTCCGCTGGTTGGCCTCGTCCTGGCCCTGGCGGCGTTCGTGCCCTACGTGGCCTATAGCGCCGTGCCGGCCGCGAGCCGGCCGCGCCTCAGCTTGCCGGGCGGCTGGTCGGCCTGGCTGGCCCACGCCCTTGCCGAGGAGGAGCAGGAGCTCGAGGTCGCGATCCATCCCCGACGGGGCGATGTCCGGGATGCGCTCGTGGCCGGCGGCTCGCTGGTCGCGGTGATCATCGCCAGCGTGGTGATGGAGCAGTCCGCCACGGATTTCGGCCCAGGGCTGGGCCTGGTGCCGATCGTGATCGGCGGGCTGATCCTGGCCGCCGTCACCAGCCTGCCCAATGCCGTCGCCGCGATCTACCTCGCCTCGCGCGGCCGCGGCGCCGCCGTCCTGAGCACGGCGTTCAACAGCAACGCGATCAACGTGATCGTCGGGTTGCTGATCCCGGCCCTGATCCTGGGCCTGGGCGGCTCGTCGGATGACGCGACGTTCGTCGCCCTGTTCTACGTCGGCCTGACCGCGCTGGCGATCGCACTCGCGCTGCAGGGCAAGGGCGTGGACCGGCGCTCGGGCACGATCGTCGTCGGCGGCTATCTCGTCTTCGCCGGGGTGCTGGTCACGCGCTGACGCGCCGCGCTCGCTGCGCCGCGCTCGCTGCGCCGCGCTCGCTGCGCCATCACCGTCAGCGCCGGCGGAAGAGCCCCGGCTTGTCATCCCTGGTTGCCGACCGCCGCCGGCCGGCCTTGCGCAGGATCACGTCGATCTCGTCGCGATATGGCCGGCCGATCGTCATCCGGTCAAGCCACTCGAGGTATTCCAGGTCCCGGCCGGCGATCTCGCCGAGCGACCAGCCCGAGTAGCGGCCGAAGTTGATCAGGCTGCCCGACGGCCGGCCGGGTGGCGGCCCGGCCGCGCCTTCGCCATCCGGGCGGCGCATCGAGCGCTCGTCATAGCCGCCGCCGACGTTCGAGCGACCCGAGGTCCAGTTGCTGCTGACCTGGTCCGGGGCCGGAGCTCCCGCCCCGGCCGCCGTGCGATGGGCGGCCGGTCGGGCAGCGGCCGGCGGGGCCGGGGCCTGGGCAGCAGGGCCAGGCGCCTCCGGGATGGTGCGAGCCTCGGCCAGCTGCCGGTCGTAGGCGGCCCGACGCCCGGGGTCGCCGAGCACCTCCCAGGCGCCGTTGATCGCGACCATCCGCTCGGCGGCGCCGACGCCAGTCGCCAGGTCGGGGTGGAACTTCTGGGCCAGGCGCCGATACGCGGCCTGGATCACGTCTGGGTCCGCTTCCGAATCGACCTGCAGCAGCTTGTACAGGTCCGGCTGGTCGGTCATCGGCGGTCTGGGCAGGCGTGAACGGTGGCTGTCACTGACCGCCAGACTAACAGGATGATCGAAGGCATCCAGCGCTGGCGGATCGCGTTCCGGCGCGCGGCGCCGGCGCTCGAGCTCGGCCCGCCCGAGATCGCCCGGGCCTGGGAGGCTGCCCTGGCCGAGGCCGGGGTCCCGGTCGTGCTGAGCGCGGCGGCCAAGCCGCGGCCCCGCCTGACGTTCGCCGCCGGCCTGCCGCCGGGGCGGGTCGCCGAGCACGAACTCCTCGACGTGGTCCTGGCCGAGCGCTGGCCGCTGGCCCGCTTGCGGACCGCCCTGGCAGCGGCGCTGCCGGAGGGGCTCGGGATCGTCGACCTCTACGACGTCTGGCTCGGGGCGCCGTCGGTCAGTGCGGCGCTCTCGGCCACGACCCACCGGGTGACGGTCGACGGCGCATCGCCCGCACAGCTGGCACATGCCACAGGCGCGCTGCTCGAGCGCCCGACCTTGGAGCGAACCCGGGCCAAGAGCGCCGAGCGCCAGACGACCTACGACCTGCGGCCGCTGATCCTCGAGCTGGAGACCCGCTCGGGCTCCATGGTCGTGCGGATGCTCTTGCGAGCCAGCTCGGACGGGCCGTCGGGGCGCCCGGACGAGGTGGTCCTGGCCCTGGGCGAGGTGATCGGCCGGGAGCTCGAGCTCGTCGACCTGGTCCGCGATAGGCTGTGGACGAACGACGAGACGCCTTCCCTGGCCACCTAGCTCTCACGGCACATCTGGATCCAATTCGGCGTCGGAGGGGAGATGGCTGGAGGCAGGCGGATCCACGGGCTTGCTGCGCTTGTCGGAGCGGCGCTGGTTGCCGGTTGCGGCCTATTCGGGCCGACGACCCCGGCGGCCGTGGCTCCGTCGCTCGATTCGTGGCGTGACCTGGGCCTGGCCTGCTCCGGGCCGACGACCACCGACAACCAGCCCAGCGAATTCCTCCAATGGAGCTGCCAGGGTCGGATCGCCGGAGCCTTTGTGACCGGCACGCTCGATGGCAACGCGAGCGGCGTGACCGATATCGTCCTGACGATCCCGGCCGGGACGGCCCGGGCGCCCATGATCACGGCGTTCGCGAGCATCGTCGACGGGACGGCCGCACTTTCGAGCGTCAACGGTCAGATCCGACCATGGTTGATGGCCTGGAATGGGGTCGATGACGCATCGCATGGTTTCGGCCCGACGATCGTCGGGCTGCAGGCCGAACAGACCTGGTACCTGCTCGCGATCCATTTCAGGTGAACCGCGAGCCCGCCGGCGGACTCATCTGGGGTAGGGAGGCGCCGAGCGCAGGGTGACGGAGCTTGATCTCGTCGGTCGCGCCCGACACGGCGACCTCGACGCCTTCACGGCATTGGCCGGCGCGCGCCTGGCGGCGATGACCCGCACGGCAACGGCGATCCTGGGCGACGAGACGGAGGCGCATGACGCGGTGCAGGAGGCAATGATCTCGATCTGGCGCGAGCTGCCATCCCTGCGCGAACCTGGTCGTTTCGATGCCTGGGCGGGGCGGATCCTGGTCAATGCCTGCCGGCAAGCCCTCAAGCGCCGGGTCCGATCCCGCGTCCGCGAGATCCGGCTGAGTCCGGAACCGGCCGACGGCCCCGGCTTTGATGATCGAGCAGGCGGCGCTGCCGGCCTGGCCACGGCTGGAGTCGCGCTTGTCAGCGGCCGGGCCGAGTCGCTGGGCAATGACGACGCCCTCAATCGGGCATTCGAGCGCCTGAATACCGAGCAGCGCGCCCTGCTCGTGATGCACCACCTCGAGGAGCGTCCGGTGACCGAGATCGCCGCGATCCTCGGGATCCCTGCCGGGACCGTGAAGTCGCGCCTGTTCGCCGCGCGCCGGGCGCTCCAGAACGCCTTGGACCGAGAGTGGCGATGAAGAACGACGGTCCGGTCCTCTCCGACGACGCGATTCGGGAGCTGCTGGAGCAGCGAGCCGGACGGAGCGAGATCGACGGGCGCCTCGCGGCGATCCGATCGGCGGCGGCAGCCACGCCACAAGGTCGGTCAGGACGGCTTCGGTTCGGCTTCGCCCGTGTTCCTGTCGCCGGAGCGGCAGGTCTCGCCTCGGCCGGGGTCCTGATCGTCCTCGTGGCGCTCGCAGCCGGCTGGCGGCTGCCGGCCACGGGAACCGGACCCGGCGCATCTGGCCCGAGGTCGTTCGAGCCATCCGGCGGTCCACCTGCCACGCCGATCGCAGCGGGTGCTACCGAACCAGTCACGCCGCTCACGGTCGACCTGCTCAACGCCCTGCTACGCGCGGATCCGCAGTCACTCTCCGGGCGGCAGCTCGTCATTACCGGCATCATCGGCCGGCCGCTTCCGGTCCAGAGCTGCCCGCCAGCGGCGTGCGACGAGACCGTCGTCCTCCGAGGATCACAACCGGTGCTCACGGTCAAGCCGGCCGGCACGCCCGCCTCGGATGCTCGGGTCCTGGCCGCACACGCGAATGACCTCAGCGGTCCATTCGCCGCCCACCTGGTCGATGGCCGGACACTCGACTACGAGGGCCCGGTCGTCGTCGGGACTGACGGCGGAGCGCTGCTCCCGAGCCAGCTCCCGGATCCGTCGGATCAGGGCGTGAGCACGGAGTTCCACCTTGTGCGCGGCTGGATTGCCGGGATCGCCGACCCGTCACCATGCCCCTTGCTCCGTTTCTCGCCGCCGCCTGGTCCGCAGTACGGCTGCGGTCGCCAGGCGATCCTGAGTGACGGTCCCTACCAGCCGGTCACCGCCAACTCGTTCGTGATGCCGCCGACCGGGATCCTGGTCCAGAACGATGCCTACCAGGATTTCGCGCCCCAGCCGATCATCGAACGGTTGAGGAACGGCGGTCCCGGACTGACGCAACCCGAGCAGGCGACATTCCTGGTCCGAGTCGCGCCGTCCGAGTCGGCTCTCTGCCCGGCGGCCAGCCCCTGTCCGCTCATCACCCTGTGGGCGATCCAGGCCCGCGTCGATCCCTGGTCAGGCCCGCCTCTCGTCGCGGCCGCGTCGCCGAGCCCCGAGCCGTCGGCACCTTCGAACGCGGCTCCGCCGGCAGTCTCGCCGCTCACCGTCAACCAGCTCAATGCGTACATGGCCATGAACTCGCAGTCGCCGGCGGGACGGCAGCTCGTGGTCAGCGGCACGATCCTGCTCGACATGACTGCCGACTTCTGCGTCCAGCCGTGCACGGGTTGGTACCTGGCAGACTCCAATCCAAGGCTGTGGGTGGAACCCGGCCAGGCACGCGGATCGCCGCCATGGAAAGGCGGCACTCCGGTCACGGGCGCGTTCGCCGCCGTCCTGACCGACAACCTCGTGCTCGACTATCAGGCCCCGGTCTCTCTCGCGCCAGATGGTTCTGATCGGTTCCCCAGCCAGCTCCCGAATCCGACACTCGAGACGGCCACATCAGGCGACTGGCTCGTCCAGGCCTGGCTCGTTGGCAGTCTTGTGGCGCCAGCCTGTCCACTGCTATCGATCTCCAGGTCGGCCGACGGTTCCGAGTACGGCTGCGGCGCGCCAACGTTTCTCTCGGACACCGAAGTGCCGTTGGGAGCCGTGACCTCGCTGACGTCCCCGCTCACTGGTGTGCAAGTCCAGAACGGCGCCTATGCGGCATTCGCACCGAGCTTCGACGCGTCTGACCCGGTCCCCGAGCAGGCCACATTCCTGGTCAGGACGGTCTTCACCGGCGGCTGCGGCGCGTGCCTCGTCACGTCCGCTGACTACCACTGGGAGATCCTCACCCGGATCGACCCATGGCCGGTTCCGGCGTTGCCGTAGGCCATCGGCCAGGCGAGCGTTGGCTGCGTGCCAATGAGGCCCCGGCGACGAAGGCAGAAGTTCCGGTCCAGATAACGGATGGTCGATGGCGCATTCCGGGCCTCGCGGCGAGAGTAGGAAGCGCAATGGGAGATCATGCCGTCGACACCGTGGCTGATCCCCGGGCGACGCCGCTACCCGAGGGGCTCGCCCGGCTGAGCCCGGTTGCGTGGCTCATCTTCCTGGCCGGGGGACTGACCCTGGCGATCGTCGCCGCGATCGTCGGCGACACGACCGCCGCGCAGCCATGGCTCACGGCCTTCGGCTTCGGGACAACGGCGGCGATCCTGATCGGGGTTCACCTCAACCAGCCGATCCATCGTGTCCAATGGCAGCTCTTGGCGGCGTGCGACTTCCTGACAACGATCGGCGTCGCGTTGGCCGCATCTTCCGGTGGACTGGTGGCCGCCGGCCAAGGCCTGACCGGAATCGGCTCCGCGCTCGGCTTCGTTGGCTTCGGCCTCCTGGCGCGTGGCCGGATCCCGAGCGGCGACCGAGCCGCCCTCCTCGACGCGGCGATCGTGGCGACCGGCGCCGGCATCCTGATCTGGGCCTTCGGCCTCGGACCCAATGTCCTGGACACCGGCAGCACGTCGATCGTCGCGGCCGTCGTGTTCTTCCCGTCGCTCGTGGCCCTCGCCCTGGTTGCCCGGATGTGGTTCATGGCCGGCGCCCACCGACCGGTGACGCGGCTCATTGCGCTCAACGTCCTGACCGCCAATGGGATCATCCTGCTCGAGATCGTGCGCGCGACCCTGGGCGCAAATGCCTACACCGGGCTCGACCTGTTCCTACGCTTCCTGCAACTCGCCTTTACCGGCGCGGCCGCCCTTCATCCCGCGATGGACGCCATCGTCGAGCATCGAGAAGCGCTGGCGGAACGGATCGGCCGGGGACGGTTCGTTGCCCTTGCCGTCGCCCTCCTGGTCAATCCCGCAACGCTCGCGGTCGAGGCCTCGTCTGGGCGCCCAGTCGACATCGCGCCATATGCGGTCGGCGGGATCCTCATCGGCCTGCTCGTGATCGCCCGGCTTGGAGAAGCCCTGCGCACGCTCGGCGATGGCCTGCGCGAGCGCGAATCGCTCCTGGGCCAGCTCCGTCACATGGCCTTCCACGACGCCCTGACGGGCCTGCCCAATCGGAGTCTGTTCTCCGAGCGCCTGGCCACCTCGGTCGGAGCCCGGGCTCAGGGCGGGCACCTGGCCACGCTGATGATCGATCTCGACGACTTCAAGGTCGTCAATGACACGCATGGCCATGAGGTCGGAGATGCGCTCCTCGTGGCCGTCGGCGAGCGCCTCCAACGGGCCGTCCGCGACGGGGATACGGTCGCCCGACTCGGGGGCGACGAGTTCGTGATCGCGTTGCCCGGCTGCGCCGATCAGCTGGTGCCGATCCAGGTCGCCCGGCGGGTCCTCAAGATGATTGCCGAGCCGTTCGAGATCGAAGGACTCGTCCTGGAAGTGACCGCCAGCGTGGGGATCGCGATGGCCCAGAAATCGGACGATTCGGCCTCCGAGCTCGTGCGCAGGGCGGATGTCGCGATGTACGTTGCCAAGGGCCGCGGCAAGAGCCGCTTCGATGTCTTCGAGCCGGCCATGGAAGGGGCCGTTCGCTAGCTCCCCGGGAAGAACCTGGGCAGCAAGGCCCGATTCGCCGCGAGCAACGCATCGAGGAGCGGCGCGGCCACGCCCGCCGGCACGAGCGGATTGGCGCTGAGCGCCTCAAGGGCAAGCTCGCGTGAGCCGGACAGGGCGGCCCGGATCGTGAGCCGTTCATACGCCTTGACCCGCAGGATCAGGTCGAGCATCTCGGGATGGAGGGCGGCCTGGCGGAGCGGGATCGCCCCGTCCGAGGTGATCCGGGCGGGCACCTCGACGACCTCGTCGTCGGCGATCCCGGGCAGCGCTCCGGCATTGCGCACGTCGACCACCTGGACATCACCGGTCCCGGCGTGGAGCGAGGCGATCAGCTGGACCGCGGCTTCGCTGTAGAACGCGCCGCCGCGCTCCTCGAGCTGCTTCGGCTTCTCGGCCAGGTTGGGATCCTTGTAGCGCTCGAGCAGGTCGTGCTCGATCGCCATCACGTCCTCCGCCCGCGCGGTGCCCGTTCGCTGGGCGAGGAGCGCCCCGGCCGTGTCGTCGTAGTAGCGCAGGTAATACGAGGGGATCGCCCCCAGGGCACGGACGCGCTCCTCCGTCGAGTTGACCATCTCGGCCAGCCCGGCCGCATCCGATTCGATCAGTGCGGGCAGGACGTCGCTGCCGTCCAGGCACACGCCGCGTTCCCAGGACAGGTGGTTCAGGCCGCTGTGCTCGAGCTCAACCCGGTCGCTCGAGACGCCCAGCCGGGCGGCCAGCCAGCGCTGCAGCCCGATCGCCACGTTGCACAAGCCGATCGCCCGGTGGCCACCGTCGAGGAGGGCCTGGGTGACGATCCCGACCGGATTGGTGAAGTCGACGATCCAGGCCCCGGCTGCCGCCAAGCGGTCCGCGGCTTCGGCAATCTCGAGGACCACCGGCACCGTCCGGAGTGCCTTGGCGAAGCCGCCCGGGCCGGTCGTCTCCTGGCCGATCGCCCCGAATCGGAGGGGCAGCGTCTCGTCGATCAGGCGCGTCCCCTGGCCGCCCACCCGGATCTGGAGCAGGACGAAGTCGGCCCCCTCGAGCGCGGCGTCCCGGACCGAGCTGAGGACCAGGCGCCCCGGCCAGCCGGCCCGCTCGAGCATCCGGCCGGCCAGCCCGCCGACGATTGCCAGCCGCTCGGGGTCCACGTCGAGGAGGACCAGGTCGTCAACCACGAAGCCGTGGCTGCGATTGGCGAATCCCTCGATCAGCTCCGGCGTGTACGTGCTGCCACCGCCGACGACGACGACCTTCAAGCTGCGCTCCCAAGCCCCGCGCGTGGTATTGACATGGGCATCACGGCGCGGTAATGCTTATAACCTTATCAGCAAGATGCAAGCGCTGAGGACCACGGTTGGCACGCTTCCAGCTCGCACCCGGCCCGATCCCGCTCCATCATCAGGTCTATCTCGACCTGCGTGCAGCGCTTGACGCAGGGGAGTGGCGGACCGGCGACCGCCTGCCGCCCGAGCGCGACCTGGCCGGTCGCTACGGCTGCAGCCTGATCACCGTCCGGCGGGCCCTGGCCGACCTTGCCCGCGAGGAGCGCCTCGAGCGGACCCGGGGCCGGGGCACCTTCGTCACCGCTCCGCGAATCGTGCGTGAGCTGTCGTCCACCCTGAGCTTCGCCCAGGAGATGGAGCTGCGCGGCCTCGAGCCCCGAACCGCCCTGCTGACGGCCCGCCTGCAGCCCGCCGCCGAAGGCGTCGCCGCGGCGCTCATCCTCGCGCCGGGGGCGCCCACGTTCTACCTCGAACGCCTGCGCAGCGCGGCCGACCGGCCGTTGCTCCTGGAGCAGGCCCACCTGCCGGCCGAGCGCTTTGCCGACCTGCTGACGGCGGATCTCGAGCACGGCTCGCTGTACGACTTCCTGGCCGCTCGCTACGACTGCCGGATCGAGCGCCTGCGCGAGACGATCGAGCCGGTCATCCCGCCGGCCCGCGAGGCCGGCCTGCTGGGCCAATCGCGGCGGACGCCGGCGCTCCTTCTCGAAGGGACCGCCTTCGACGCGGCCGACCGGCCGGTGGAGTTCAGCCGGACGTACGTGCCCGGCGATCGATCCAAGTTCCTCATCGAGTCCACCGGACGCTGGGTCCGGGGGCTCAGGTCCATGCGCGGCTCCGAGCAGGGCGCCGCGGCGATCGACGGCCTCGTCCTGGCCAGCGGGTCGGGCACGGGAAATGAGCGCGGCCGTGAGGCCGTCGCGGTGGAGGAAGGGAGCAACTCGTGAGGAGCCTCAAACGGTTGACCGCGCTCGGCGCGACGCTGGCCATCCTGGCCGCGGCCTGCGGCGGGACGACGGTCACGGCGCCACCCAGCTCGTCGGGCGACGGATCCAGCCCGGCCGCCCAGGCCAGCACGGCACCCTCGGCCGCGACGTCCAGTGGGCCGGCAACGGTTCCGCCCGGCGGCCCGGTCACGATCAAGTGGTTCTGCTGCCTGGGCACCGGCGACGATCCCAGCCAGCTGCCGGTCGAGGCCAAGGTGGTCTCGGACTTCAATGCCAGCCACCCGAACATCCACCTGGTCTTCGACCACGCCGCCTACCTCGGCGCCCGCGACGCCCTGTCGACCGAGCTCGGCTCGGGCAACGGCCCGGACATCGTCGGCCCGGTGGGCGTCGGCGGCGCCGAGGCCTTCCATGGCCAGTGGCTGGACCTCGCGCCGTACATCGCCAAGACCAACTACGACATGAGCCAGTACAGCCAGGGCGCAGTCGACTTCTTCAAGATCGGCGACGAGGGCCAGGTCGGGATCCCGTTCGCGATCTACCCGTCGGAGCTCTACTACCAGCCCGACATGTTCGACGAGATCGGGCTCAAGTACCCGCCCCAGAAATACGGCGACAAGTACACGATGCCCGACGGCAGCACGGTCGACTGGAACTACGACACGATCCGCCAGATCGCGATGGAGCTGACCTTCGACAAGAACGGCAAGGATGCGACCCAGGCCGGCTTCGACCCGAATCACATCGTCCAGTACGGCTTCGAGCCCCAGCGCGACGACTTGCGCGGGCTGGGCGCCTACTGGGGTGCCGGCAAGCTCCTCGCCGATGACGGCAAGACCGTCCAGATCCCGGCCGCCTGGGCGACCGCCTGGAAGTGGGTCTACAACGGAATCTGGACCGACCACTTCATCGAGACCAACGCGGTCTGGAACAGCACCGCCTTCAATGCCGGCGGCTACACCTTCAACTCGGGCAAGGTCGCGATGCAGGAGAACTTCCTGTGGAACGTGTGCTGCGTGACCGAGGCCGGCAAGAACTGGAACCTGGCCGCGATCCCGTCCAACAACGGCACGGTCAGCGCGGCCTTCAACGCCGACACCTTCCGGATCCTGAAGACCACCAAGCATCCCGACGAGGCGTTCACCGTCCTGACCTACCTCCTGGGCGACGCCTCGACCAGCCTGCTCAATTCGTACAGCGGCTTCCCGGCCCGGACCGCGGCCCAGGCCGGCTTCTACCAGCAGCTCAGCCAGCAGAAGGACGCCAAGGGCAAGCCGATCTACCCACCCAACGTCAACTGGCAGGTCGCCACCGACGGCATCCAGTACGCCGACAACCCGAACTTCGAGGCGTACATGCCCGCCTACAACCAGTCGGTCGACCTGCTGACCAAGTTCCTGACCCGCTGGACCTCGACGCCCGGGCTCAACATGGACACCGAGATCGCCAGCCTCCAATCCCAGCTCCAGGCCGCCTGGGACAAGTCTCCGTAGCCCGTTCGTCCAGGTGGGCCCGGCATCGCGCCGGGCCCATCGCCGCCGCCCGTTGGGAGTGAGATGACCGCGATCCAGCCCGGCCGCCGGCGCCGCCTGGCGCCCCTTGCCCGGCGCGAGGCGAAGTGGGGCTTCTTCTTCCTGACGCCCTGGATCATCGGCTTCCTGGCGTTCACCTTGATCCCGATGATCGCGACCCTGGTCTTCACGTTCACCAACGTGACCCTGACCCAGGACACCCCGCTGCGCTTCGTCGGCCTCGACAACTACGCCAACCTGGTCAGCGACCCGACCGACCTGGGCCTCGCTCGGGGTCACCTTCAAGTTCGCCCTGCTGGCCCTGCCGGTCGGGGTCCTCGCCCCGTTCGCGGTGGCCCTCCTGCTGAGCAGCCGGCACCTCAAGGCGGCGGGCGTCTTCCGGATCCTGTTCTTCCTGCCCTACGTCGTGCCGTTCGTGGCCGGCGTCCTGATCTGGCAGTCGATGCTCAACACCGACAGCGGCTGGATCAACGAGTTCCTGCGCTGGCTGGGGGTGGCCGATCCGCCCAACTGGCTGCAGGACACGACGTGGGTCTACCCGGGCCTGGTCCTGATCGGGATCTGGGGGATCGGCGGCGGGGTGATCGTGTACCTGGCCGGCCTGCGGGGCATCCCCAGCGAGTACTACGACGCGGCCCGGATCGACGGCGCCGGGCCCTGGCAGACGCTGCGCAACGTGACCGTCCCGATGATCTCGCCGGTCATCTTCTACACCCTGATCCTGGGCATCGTCGACGTCCTCCAGTACTTCCTCGTGCCCCTGGTCCTCAACCAGGGCACCGGCGAGCCGGGCGGCGCGACGAACTTCCTGAACCTGTACATCTACAAGAACTTCTTCACCTACCAGAACATGTCCTACGGGGCCACCCTGGCCTGGCTCCTGTTCGCGATCACGCTGCTGATCACGATCGTCCTGTTCTGGTCCTCCCGGCGCTGGGTCTACTACGCCGGGGAGCGCTAGGCGATGGCCGTCGCCCAGCGCGGGTTGCGCTTCCCCGACGACGAGCCCCCGCCGGCCCGGCGGGGCGGATTGCGGGGCGCTTCCGCCGGCCGCGACCGGGTGTCGCCCGGCGGGCCAGCCAGTCGTTCACGATGACCTTCATCGCCGTGGTCGTCGTGGCGGCGTTCCTGTCGCCGCTCCTGCGCTCGTTCTCGCTCTCGCTCAAGAACCCCGACCAGGTCAATGAGCTGAACGGGCCGGTCTATCCGGCCAGCCCGGTGACCTTCAACTACGAGGGCAAGGACGTACCCGGTCCTGGAGGTCCCGATCAACGGCCAGACGCGGGACCTGGCGATCGTCAAGAAGGGTCGCGACTCGAGCGACTTCGTCGATCCCGGCCAATCCCGACGCGGGCACGATCACCTGGCAGGGCTCGTGGCGGACGCTGACCCCGGCCTACACCTTCGATCCCCAGTGGCAGAACTACGTCAACGTGTGGACCGAGCTCGAGTACCCCAAGCTCCTGTTCAACACGATCGCGATCGCGTTGATCGGGATGATCGGGACGCTCGTCTCGTGCGTCCTGGTCGCCTACGGCTTCGCCCGCTTCCGGTTCCCGGGCCGGGACAAGCTGTTCATCCTGGTGATCGCCACGATCTTCCTGCCGGGCGCGGTGACCCTGATCCCCACCTACACGATCTTCGTCAAGCTGGGCTGGGTGGGGACCTGGCTGCCGCTCCTGGTGCCGGCCTTCTTCGCCAACGCCTATGACGTCTTCCTGCTCCGCCAGTACTTCCTGACGATCCCGCGGGAGATGGACGAGGCGGCCGCGATCGACGGCGCGGGCCCCTTCCGGACCCTCTGGTCGGTCCTCCTGCCGCAGGCCGTGCCGGTCCTGATCGCCGTCGCGATCTTCCACGTCGTGTATTCCTGGAACGACTTCTTCGGGCCACTGATCTACCTCAGCTCGAGCCCCGACCTGCAGACCCTGGCCGTCGGCCTGGCTCGCTTCAGCGGCGCCCGGGTCTCGCAGGATCCGGGCCTGATCCAGGCCGGCACGATCCTGACCCTGATCATCCCGGTCGTCCTGTTCGTGATCTTCCAGCGGGTCTTCGTGCGCGGGGTCGTCATCACCGGCGTGGAGAAGTAGGCTTCGAGGGATGACCTTCCGGGTGGCCCTGACCTTCGACGCCGAACATCCCGACGGACCGACCGCGGCCGGCCTGGCCCGGCTGCCGCTCGCCACGCCCTCGTGATCGGGGT
This sequence comes from uncultured Chloroflexia bacterium, assembly GCA_963735455.1. Lineage (GTDB taxonomy): Bacteria > Chloroflexota > Limnocylindria > Limnocylindrales > CSP1-4 > Palsa-1033. The sequence goes on along the minus strand of CAVTKZ010000003.1, from coordinate 34,206 downwards.
GATCGCGGTCGACGGCGGCAACTCGAAGGTCGACCTCGCTCTCGTCGGCGAGGACGGTGGCCTGCTGGCCGCCGTCCGCGGGCCGACGATCTCGCACCAGGCCCACGGCGGCACGGTCGGCAGCGTGGCGGCCCTCCGCTCGGCCCTGGCCGCGGCCTGTGCCGGGGCCGGCATCGAGCTCGGCCCGGACTGGCCGCTCGCCCGGCCGATTGCCCGGATCGCGGTCTTCTCGGTTGCCGGCGCCGACACGCCCCACGACATCCGCCGGCTGCGGCGGGCCTTCACCCGGACCGGCCTGGCCGAGCGCCTGGTCGTGCGCGGCGATGCCTACGGCCCGCTGCGGGCGGGGACCGACGACGGCGTTGGGGTGGTGGTCCTGTGCGGGGCCGGCAGCAACATGCTGGGGATCGGCCCGAACGGCCGGGTCGCCGCCTACCCGGCCCTGGGCGAGATCGCCGGCGACTGGGGCGGTGGGAGCTCGATCGGACCGGCCGCCCTGTCGGCGGCCATCCGGGGCCGGGACGGCCGGGGACCGCGGACCAGCCTCGAGCGGCTCGTGCCCCAGCACCTCGGCTATCGCCGGCCGCTGGACGTGACCGACGCGCTCTATCGCGGGCGGCTGGCTCGCGCCGCGATCTACGACCTCGTCCCGGTCGTCTTCGCTGCGGCCGGCAGCGGCGACGCGGTTGCCCGCTTCATCGTCGATCAGCAGGCGGACGAGATCGTGGCGATGGCCGCCGCAGTCCTGCGCCGGATCCGGGCCGTCCGCCGGCCGATCCCGGTGATCCTCGCCGGCGGCGTGTTCCGGACGACGGACGCGGCCTTCCACGACCGGATCCGGGCCGGTCTCGCCGCGATCGCCCCGCTGGCCCAGATCCACCGGCTGTCGGTGCCGCCGGTCCTCGGCGCGGCCCTCCTGGGCCTCGACGAGCTGGGCGTCGCGACCAAGGTCGCCGTCGCCCGGCTGCGAAGAAGCCTGGTGGAGACGGCGATCGTGCCCGTCGGTGGCGCCCGATGACGATCATGGCCGACGAGATCCGGCAGGTCCCGGAAGTGGTCCGGGCCCAGCTCGCTGCGGCCGGCCCGGCATCTGCCGCCGTCGCCGACGCCGTGCGCAGGGCGCCGCCGGAATGGGTCTCGATCGTCGCCCGGGGCACGTCCGATCACGCCGCGATCTACGCCCGCTACCTGATCGAGACCCAACTCGGCTGGCCGGTCGGGCTCGCCTCGCCATCGGTCACCACCGTCTACCACGCCCCGACCGACTGGTCGAACGGGCTGGTCCTGGCGATCTCCCAATCGGGTCGCAGCCCGGACCTCGTGGCGGTCGTCGAGGCGGCTCGCCAAGGTGGCGCGCTGACCGTGGCGGTGACCAACGTGCCCGACTCGCCGCTCGAGCAGGCGGCGGCCCTCAGCGTGCGCTGCACCGCCGGTGAGGAACGGGCCGTCGCCGCGACGAAGAGCTACGTCGCCGAGCTGGCCGCCGTTGCCGGCATCGTCGCCGCGCTCGCTCCCGGATCGGAGGTCGCGGCCGCCCTGGGGCGGGTGCCGGAGGTCCTCGATACCACGCTCGGGGCGGCCGAGGCGTGGCTGTCGAAGGCGGGCCGGGAGCTGGTCGAGGCAGTCGCCAGCGCGGGCCGGGCGCTGGTCGTGTCGCGCGGCTACAACCTGGCCACGGCCCTCGAGACGGCGCTCAAGTTCAAGGAGACGGGCCGGATCTTCGCCGAGGGCTACTCCGCCGCGGACCTCGAGCACGGCCCGATCGCCCTGGCCAGCGCCGGCTTCCCGACCCTCGCCTTCCGACCCGACGGACCGATGGGCGCGGCGATCGACCCGGCCACCGATCGATCCCGCTCGCTGGGAGCCCGGACGTGGACGATCGGCGGGACCGAAACCGCCGGCCGGCCGGACACGTTGACGATCGGCGCCCTGGCCGGCCTGCCCGAGTGCCTGACCCCGCTGGCCCTGATCCTGCCCGGCCAGCTCCTGGCCGAAGCGGTGGCCGTCCGCCTGGGCCTCAGCCCCGACGCGCCGGCCGGGCTGCACAAGGTGACCCTCACCCGCTGACGCGCCCAGCCCGGCCCCGTCCCGCTCGGCGCCGTCCGGCCTCTGCCGATCGTGCGATCCTTGGCGGATGACACCGTCCCAGATCAGCGACCTGCTGCCGGCCGCCGAGGCCGTCCTGCCCGAGATCGTCGCGCTTCGACGCCGTCTCCACCGCCGGCCCGAGCGGGGCCTGACCCTGCCGGCGACCCAGGCCCTCGTCGTCGAGGAGCTGACCAGGCTGGGCTTGACGCCGCAGCTCGGCCGCGAGACCACCTCTGTCGCGGCCGTGATCGAGGGCAGCGGCCCCGGGCCGACGGTCCTCCTGCGCGGCGACATGGACGCCCTGCCGCTGACCGAGGAGACGGGCCTTGACTTCAGCTCGGAGACGGACGGGATGATGCATGCCTGCGGGCATGACACCCACGTCGCGATGCTCCTCGGGGCCGCCCGCCTGCTGGTCGAGCGTCGGGCCGCGTTCGGCGGCCGCGTGCTGCTGATGTTCCAGCCCGGCGAGGAGGGCTTCCACGGGGCCCGGGTGATGCTCGAGGAGGGCCTCCTCGATGCCAGCGGCCCGACCCGGCCGACCGCCGCCTTCGCCCTGCACATCTCGACCGAGTACCCGACCGGGACGATCAATATCCGGCCCGGCCCGATGATGGCCTGCGCCGACTTCGTCAACATCGACGTCAAGGGCCGCGGCGGGCACGCCTCGCAGCCGTCGGCCGCCCTCGACCCGATCACGATCGCCGCCGAGATCGTGATCGGCCTGCAGACCTTCGTCACCCGCCGGGTGGAGGTCTTCGACCCGGCGGTCATCACGATCGCCCACCTGTCGTCGGGCACGACCAACAACATCATTCCCGAGACGGCCCGCCTGGAAGGCACGATCCGGACCTTCTCGGAGAAGACCCGCAGCCAGGTCCACGAAGGGATCGTCCGGCTGGCGAACGGGATCGCCGCGGCCTACGGCGCGACCGCCGACGTCGAGCTCCTGTCGCTGTATCCGGTCACGGTCAACGATCCGACCTACACCGAGCTGGTCAGGGCGACCGCGACCGAGCTCCTTGGCAGCGCTGCGGTCGACGCCGCGATCGAGCCGGTGATGGGCGCCGAGGACTTCTCGTATGTCCTCCAGCAGGTCCCGGGGGCGATGGCCTTCCTCGGCGGCCGGCCCGCCGGCGAGGATCCGGCTACCGCGCCGGCCAACCACTCGAACAAGGTGATCTTCGACGAGCCGGCCATGGCCGTCGGCATGGCGACCTATGTCGCCGTCGCGCTGCGCAGCCTGGCCAGAGCGAGCTGACCGGTCATGTGCTGCCTGGTTGCCCTGGCCGGCCTGATCAGCCCACGGCTCGTCCTGATCCTGTGGTGGCTGTTCGACCCGGCCCGCTGGACGAGCCTCTTCGACAACCTGATCGTGCCCGTCCTGGGCTTCCTCTTCCTGCCCTGGACGACCCTCGCCTACGTCCTCTTCGCGCCGACCGGCTTCGGCGGCCTGGCCCCGATCGTGGTCGTGATCGCAGTCCTGCTCGACGCCGGCACGTATGGCGGCGGGGCCGTCGGCAATCGGCGGCGCGACCAGCGCTCCTGGAGCTAGGCCCTCAGCCGCGTCGCGCCGGCCGCCGGCTGATCAGCTCGGCCGCCCACTCGTGGAGGCGGGGGAGATGCTCGGCGTAGTGGTCGACGCCTGACTTGCGCATCCACCAGGCGGCCTCCTCGTCCGGCCGCTGGAGCCCGTGCCAGACGCGGACCATCATCGAGCGGGCGGCATTGGCCTGGGTCCAGGCGACCTCCCAGGGCTGGTCGCGCATGGCGGCCGCGAAGACCACGTTGAGCGCGTCGATGTCGATGTCGTGACCCTCGTAGGTGCCCGCCCCGATGCGCTGGAACTGGCGCTCGGCCTCGGCCAGCCAGGTGCCCAGATGGGCGACCACGTCACGGACGGTCCAGTCGGGGTCGCGGTAGTAGCCCGGCACCAGGCACTCGTCCGGCATGAGGGTCCGGACCAGCTGGGCCAGCTCGTACCAGCCGTGCCGCTCGGCGTCGAGCTCGGCCAGGTAGGGATGCTCGGACGGCAGCCCGGCGATATCGGTCGGCAGGGGAGCGTGCTGGTGGACCATGGCGCCATCTTCGTCCGTCCGGGGTCCGGTTGCACGATCGACGGCGATCCGGGCGCCTGGTTGGGTACTTTCGACCCATGTTCCGGCGATAGCCGCAAACCGGACACTCTGGAGGGACCCGTCGGGGGACCTGGGGGCTCGATCCGGAGGCACGTCCAATCCCGTCCACTGCGCGCGTCCGTGGCGGTTCCTCGACATGAAGGTTTGGGGGGAACCGCCCCAGCCGCGGCGATCGCGCCGGCACGACCGACCGATCCGGCCGCCGCTTGATCCTGCCTGGCCGAGCGCCCGCAGCCCGGTTGACCCGGGTCCTTTCGAGGCGGACGTCGAACCGGCCGGCGAGACGACGGCCACGGCCGTCGCGGTCGTCGATCGAACCAGCCCCATCCAGCCCGACGCGCCGGAGCCGGCCCCCACGCCGCGGGTGGTCCTGACCGGTGACCCCGGCCTCGACGCGATCGCCCTGGGCACCGCGGCGCTCCTCGACCTGAACGCCCAGATCGGGTCGAAGGAGCTGGCCGACCCGATCATCTCGGCCGCCCTGCGCTTCGCCGTCGCCCGCGGCGAGCGGGTCCGGGCGAGCCAGCTGCTGGCGGCCTACGACCGGCGCTCGGCGGCCTCCAGCGGCCTTGATCGCGGCCTGCCCTGGCTGTTTGCCCCGGACGGCGGGCCGGGTTCGCCGATCTACGCCCGGCGATCGGGCGACGCGGTCAACTGGCGGCCGCGCGACGCGGATCGGATGGCCGCCGATCCGGGCAGCTACGCCCGCTGGCTGGTCGAGCCGATCGCCCAGGTCCAGACGCTCGAGCTGCTGGCCGAGCTGGAGGCAACGGCCAGCCCCAAGGGCGAGGCCGCGGCACCGATCCGCCGTGACCTGCTACCCCAGGTCGAGGCGGCCTTCGCCCTGCACGTCGCGGCCGACGATCCGTGGCGCGACCTGTTTGCCCTGTGGCAGCTGACCGACGCTCCGCACACCCTCAACGACCTGTGGTTCCTGGCGACCGCGATCGCCTATCGCTACGCGACGATGGCGCGCCGGGTGGCCGGGCCGGTGATCGGCACCGGCCCGTTCGATGGCGAGCAGCTGGTCTCGGCCAGCGCCGCCCTGGGCACGGTACTGTGGCAGCTCCGGATCTACCCGTCGCTGGTGCCCGAGCTCGTCGATCACGTCGCCGACCGGATCCGGACCGACGGCGGCTGGGGTGATCCCGGCCAGCCGACCGACATCCTGACCACCCTGGCCGCCGCCGACCTGCTGATCGGCCTCGACCCCGACTTCGATCCGCGCCGAACCGTGGCCTGGTTCGCCCACGCCCAGGAGCCGGAAGGCTGGTGGCGGGCACTCGATCCCGAGGTGCCCTGGCTGACCGCCGCCGTGGTTGACTGGCTCGAGCGGGCCCGGCGCCCGTTCGTCGAGCGCTTCCGCTGGCCGGGGGCGCTCAAGCTGGACCTCGACCGGCGCACCCAGCTGCCGAGCTACGCCTGGTTCGCGGACCTGGCCCGCTCGGTCCAGGAGGTCCCCGGGCTGGCCCGGGCCGAGTGGGAGATCGCCTTCGTCGACCTGGCCGGCTTCGGCAAGTTCAACACCGACAACGGCCAGGCCAAGGGCGACGAGGTGATCGGCGCCTTCGGCCGGGCGCTGGCCCGGATCCCGGCCTGCCGGGCGATCCGCGACGGCGGCGACGAGTTCATCCTGATCGGAGCGCCGGGCGATTCGAATCTGTTCGATCGGCTGGAAGCCTTCCGGACCGCCTGGCTGGCCGAGTTCGTGGCTGCCTTCGGGACGGAGCCCAACCCGGTTCGGCCGCGGATCACCGTATCCCACGGCGCCGGGCGTGAGCTCGCCGCGGTGCGCGAGCGACTCGGCCGGCGGATCGGCGAGATGAAGAAGCTCTACGAGGACCCACCCAGCGACGGCGTGATCGAGCGCAGCTGAGGCAGATCAGGACAATCGACGAGCCCGCCGCCGCTCATGGGAGCAGCGACGGGCTCGGCTGGGTCAGGGCCTGGTCTCAGAAGAAGCCCAGTGGCTTGGGGCTGTAGCTGACCAGCAGGTTCTTGGTCTGGGTGTAGTGGTCGAGCATCATCTTGTGCGTCTCGCGACCGACTCCCGAGGCCTTGTAGCCGCCGAAGGCGGCGCCGGCCGGGTAGAGGTGGTAGCAGTTGGTCCAGACTCGCCCGGCCTTGATCCCGCGGCCCATGCGATAGGCAAGCGAGCCATCCCTGGCCCACACGCCGGCGCCCAGGCCGTACGGAGTGTCGTTGGCGATCTCGAGTGCTTCGGCCTCAGTCTTGAAGGTCGTCACGGAGAGCACTGGGCCGAAGATCTCCTCCTGGAAGATCCGCATCTTGTTGTTGCCCTTGAAGACCGTTGGCTGGAAGTAGTAGCCATCGGCCAGGTCGCCGGGCAGGACGTTGCGCGCCCCGCCGATCAATAGCTCGGCCCCTTCGGCCTTGCCGATCTCGGCGTACCGGGTGATCTTCGCGAGCTGCGCCGCGGAGACCTGGGCCCCGATCTGGGTGTTGATGTCGAGGGGATTGCCCTGCTTGATCGCGGCGATTCGCTCGAGGGCGCGGCCCATGAACCGGTCGTAGATCGACTCCTGGATCAGGGCCCGTGACGGGCAGGTGCAGACCTCACCCTTGTTGAACGCGTACAGGACGAGCCCTTCGATGGCCTTGTCGAGGAAGTCGTCGTCGGCTGACATCACGTCGTCGAAGAAGATGTTGGGCGACTTCCCGCCGAGCTCGACGGTCGAGGGAATGATGTTGCTGGCCGCATCCTGCATGATCAGGCGGCCGGTCTCGGTCTCACCGGTGAAGGCGATCTTGGCGATCCGCTTGCTCGACGCGAGGGCATGGCCGACCTCGGCACCGGGGCCGATGACGATGTTGATCACGCCGGCCGGGACGATGTCCTGGATCAGTTCGGCCAGCTTGAGGATTGACCAGGGGGTTGGGCTGGCCGGCTTGATCACGGTGCAGTTGCCACCGGCGAGCGCCGGCGCAATCTTCCAGGCGGCCATCAGGATCGGGAAGTTGAACGGCACGATCTGGCCGACGACACCGAGCGGCTCGCGGAAGTGATACGCGACGGTGTCGTGATCGATCTCGCCGATCGAGCCTTCCTCGGCCCGGATGACGCCGGCGAAGTAGCGGAAGTGGTCGGCAGCCAGAGGGATGTCGGCGGCCAAGGTCTCGCGCACGGGCTTGCCGTTGTCCCAGCTCTCGGCGACTGCGAGCATCTCCTTGTTGGCGTCGATCACATCGGCGATGGCGTTCAGGACCCGGGATCGCTCGGTGACGGAGGTCTCGCCCCAGGCGCTCTTGGCGGCGTGGGCCGCGTCCAAGGCCAGTTCGACATCCTCCGGCGTCGAAACCGGAACCTCAGTGAATGACCGCCCGGTGACAGGGGTCAGATTGACGGCGTAGTGGCCTTTCACGGGGGCGACCCAGCGCCCGCCGATGAAGTTGTCGTAGCGCTCCTTGAGCGGGACTGGGCTGCCCGAGGCGCCCGGCGCTGCATACGTGAATTCCCTGGATGCGATGGTCATGCTGCCTTGCCTCCTGTGTTCCGTGGGCGGCACCCAGGAGAGCCGGGCCCGCACATGCGGGCGTTGCAGCGCTGGGGAGCATTCAGCCGTTGCGTCCGTCAGCCGGCGGGCGGTCGTCCCGAAACGTCAGGCTGATCGTCGACCGACGAGTCGAGGCTCGCCAGTGCCAGATGTCACGAAGCGCGTCGCTGCCATGTTCCCTGGCCCATGCTTCTTTCAATAATCCGACGGGCGGTTTATTATTACCGGCGAGATGGCCCGAACCCTCGATCCCGAAGCGCACTCGCTCCGACGTGACGCGTTCACCGACGCTGCCCAGCGCCTGATCCAGACCCAGGGCTATGAGCAGTTCAGCCTGCAGGACGTGATCGACGACGTCGGGGCTTCGAAGGGCGCCTTCTACCACTACTTCTCGTCGAAGGAGACGCTCCTCGAAGCCGTCATCGAGCGGATGGCCGACGCGGCGATCGCGATGATGGTGCCGATCGTGGAGGATCCGGCGCATGCCGCGATCGACAAGCTCCAGCTCGTGTTCTCCACCCTGGCCACCTGGAAGGGTGAGCGCAAGGAGTTCTTCGTCGAGCTGCTCCAGGTCTGGATGTCGGCCCCCAACAGCGTCGTGCGCGAGCACTTCCGGCGCGAGGCGGCCACCCGGATCACGCCGCTGCTGACGGCGATCATCCACCAGGGCATGGTCGAGGGCGACTTCACGGCGACCTCCTCGGACGGCGCGGCAGCGGTCCTCGTCGCGCTCCTCCTCGGGGCCAACGAAGTCGCGACCCAGCTCTTCCTGGCCCGCCGGGATGGCACGGTCTCGTTCGAAGAGGTCGTGGTCAGGCTCGGCGCCTTTACCGAAGCCTACGAACGGGTCCTGGGCCTGCCCGCGGGCTCGTGGGTGATGCTCGATGACGCCACCCTCCACCTGTGGTTCGATTGACAGTGCGCCGGCACGAGGAGCAGCCATGACCGCGATCATCCGGACCGAGCAGCTGACCAAGGCCTACGGCGAGCACCGCGGGATCATCGACGTCGACCTGTCCGTAGAGCAGGGCGAGGTCTTCGGATTCCTGGGCCCGAACGGGGCCGGCAAGACGACGGCCATCCGGACGATCCTTGACCTGATCAGGCCGACGAGCGGCAAGGCCTTCGTGTTCGGGGTGGAGAGCACGGTCGACCCCGTGGCGATCCATCGCCGGATCGGCTACCTGCCCGGTGAGTTCAGCCTCTACGACCGGCTCACGGGCAGCCAGACGCTGACGTACTTCGCCAACCTCCGCGGCGGCGTCGACGCGGCCTACCAGGCTTCGCTCATCGAGCGCTTCGACCTCGATCCGAGCCGGCGCTTCAAGGAGCTGTCCAAGGGCAACAAGCAGAAGGTCGGGCTCGTCGCCGCATTGCAGCACAAGCCCGAGCTGCTGCTCCTGGACGAGCCGACCGCGGGCCTCGACCCGCTCGTGCAGCAGACCTTCTCGGCGGTCATCCGCGAAACGGTCGCCGACGGCCGAACCGTCTTCCTCTCGAGCCACGTCCTCTCCGAGGTCGAGAAGACCTGCGACCGGGTGGCGATCATTCGCGACGGTCGGCTGGTGAAGGTGGATCGAGTCGACGCACTGCGTGACCTGGCCCATCACCAGGTCGAGCTGCGGTTCGCCGGTCCGGTTCCGGCCGAGGCCTTCGAGCACATCGAGGGCGTCAGCGATGTCAGCGCCGAGGACCACGTGCTCCGTCTCCAGGTCACCGGGCCGATCTCACCCGTGGTCCAGGTTGCGGCCCGTTACGAGCTGCTCGATTTCGTGAGCCGCGAGCCGAGCCTCGAGGAGACGTTCCTGGCCGAGTACGGCCACGACGCGGCACCGGCCGGCGAGGACAGCCGCGAGGCCAGCCATGTCAGCTGACGCCGGAAGCACGACCCTCCGCCAGCTCCAGCCGATCCCGCTCCGCCGGCGCCTCTACGGCTTCGGCAGCATCTATGGGAAGACGGTTCGCGACTCGCGCCTCGCATTCATCGTCGCCGCGGGGATCCTCGGTGGGCTGTCACTGGTCCTTGGTGCCGCGATCGGGACGGTCTTCCCGACCCCCGAGTCCCGCCTCGAGGTCAACAAGCTCATCGGCAGCCTGCCGGCCTCGATGGTCAACCTCTTCGGGGACGCCACGTTGCTTGGGTCAAAGCTGGGCACGCTCGGCGGCTACATGAGCTGGAAGTACGGCTCGATCTTCATGCTCGGAACGGCGCTCTGGTCGATCCTCGCGCTGTCCGGCACGCTCGCCGGCGAGACGCGTCGGGGCAGCCTCGATTTCGTCGCCTCGGGACCCTTCGGCAAGCGCCGGATCGCCCTCGAGAAGGTTGCCGCCCACCTGACGATGCTGTGGCTGGCGATGGCCGTCGTCGCGATCCTGATCTTCGTCAGCTCGAACGCCTTCGGCGACGCCGCCCTGGGCGACCAGATCCCGCTCGTCGGCACGATCGGGTTCGCCCTGTTGTGCGGATTCATCGCGATGTGCTTCGGTGGGCTGGCATTCGCCCTCGCGCCGCTGCTCGGGCGCGGCGGCTCGGCCGCCGTTTCCGGGCTCGTCATGGTGGTCTTGTGGGTCATGAGCGGCCTGGACATCGGCGGTCCGCTCGTCAACGTCAGCCCGTTCTTCTGGACAGAGGACCATATCCCGCTGGCCGGCTTCTACGACTGGCCGGCACTCTTCGCCGTGCTCGTCGTCGGCATCGTCCTCCTCGCTGTTGGCGTGGAAGCCTTCAGTCGCCGAGACCTGGGCGTGACGGCGAATGTCTCGCTGCCCTCGCTGCCGGACCAGGTCCTCGGCGTCCGGGGGCCGATTGCCCGAGCGTTCGGCGAGCAGCTCCCGCGGGCGCTCGCCTGGGGCCTGGGCCTCGGGCTGATGGGTGCCCTCATGGCGACCCTCGTGAGCTCGTTCGCCAAGCAGATCGGCGGGGATACGAGCCTCACCGGGACATTCGCGACGATCTTCCCTGGCTACGACTTCGGCACTGCCGGCGGCTGGCTCCAGCTCTACGTCGCGCTCTTCTACATCGCCGCCGGCCTCGCCGCTGCGACGTTCGTTTCGAAGTGGGCGTCGGACGAGACCGACGGGCGCCTCGAGGAGATCCTTGCCAGCCCGCTGTCGCCGGCCCGCTGGGTGACCTCGGGGGGCATCGCGGCGATTGCCGCAGTCGTCCTGATGACGGCGATCGTGGCTGTCGCGATCGGGCTCGGCGCGGCAGCGGGCGGTTCGGCCGCGGGCGACGCGCTCCTCGGCTCGGCATCACTCGGGCTCTACGCGATCGCGATCGTCGGGGTCGGCGTGGCCGTCGGCGGCCTGTGGCGGACATCCGTGGCCGCCGAGGTTGCCGCTCTCGTCGTGGTCGCGACCTACCTCATCGACCTCCTGGCGCCGGCTCTCAAGCTGCCCGACTGGGTGCACCAGCTCGCGCTGACCGCGCACCTCGGCCAGCCGATGATCGGCCATTGGGACGTGGTCGGAATCGTCGCCTGCGTCGTGGTGGCGGTCGGTGGCGTCCTGCTCGGCAGCTGGGGCATCAAGCGGCGCGACATCGCCCGCTAGGTTCCGGCTAGTCGGCCGTCGGTCGCGCGACTAGGATTTGCCGACCGACCTTGATCGAAGCGATCGGCGGGCATGGATCTCCGGAGGACTGGGCGTGCTTGTCGACTCGTTAGCTGTAACGACGATCGCGGTGACGGACCTCGAGGCCGCCCGGGAGTTCTATGGGACGAAGCTGGGTCTGAAGATCCTTGAAGAGACGCCCTTCACGATTCGCGTCGGGGCCGGGCATGGATCCCAGCTCGGCATTCGCAAGGGCCAGCCAAACGTGGGCCAGACCGTGACTCATTTCGAGATCGACGACATCGATGCCGTCGTGGCCGACCTGACCTCGCGCGGGGTGACCTTCGAGGAGTACGAGACGCCCAAGACGGTCAACTTCATCGCCACGATTGGCCCGGCGCGTGGAGCCTGGTTCAAGGACCCGTCCGGCAACGTGATCGGCCTGCGCCAGGGACCCGTTCCCGGAGCGAGTTGATTAGCGCGGGGGGCCGTCTCGACCATGGGCGTTCCGTACGAGGTCGTCATCGCCGGGTATCTCGCGGCATCCCGATCGCCGCCGTCAACCTGGCCGTGGGCGAGTACACCTGGATCGCCATCTTCATCGTGCTCAAGCTCATCAGCAACCGCTATCGGGATCAGATCGGCGCACGGCACCGGGCGATCGTCTAGGCTCGGCCGATGGAGCTCGAGACGGGCAGGCCTTCGGATCGCCGGCCGCCATTCCACTACTCCGCCCTGGCTCGCGTCTGGTTCAGCGATACCGACGCCCAGGGGGTCGTCTACTACGGCCGCTACCTGCCCTATTTCGATCACGCTCGGCGGGAATATCTCCGTCATCTGGGCCTCGCGGCGCAATGGCATGGCGCAGAGCAGTTCGTCATGCGTGCGCTCGAGGTCCAGTACGAGGCGCCGGCCGTCTTCGACGACCTGCTCGAGATCTTTGTGCGCACCTCGCGGATCGGCCGCTCGAGTCTCACGAACGAATGCGCGGCGTATCGGGTTGGAGACGACATGCTGATGTGCACGGCACGGCTCACCGTCGTCCTCATCGACGCGGACACGAGAAAGCCGATCACCGTGCCCGACGACTACCGCCAGGCGGTGGCTGCCTTCGAGGGCGAAGGTCTCGCGAGCGGTTGACCCTGGAGTGGCCCCGTGCCCGCGGCGTTGCCTCGCGCCGCCCTGGTGTCCCTGCCAAAACTCGATGTTTCCAGGCCTTACGGCCGAGATTCGGGTCGAGGAAGCCCCACCGGCCCTGGGCGCGACGAGAATCGTGCTCCTCCCCATGCCGACGTCGTTCCCCCGATGCGGGTTTGGGCGCCTCGACCGACCATAAGGCCGCAAGATGTCGCGTTTTGGCAAGAAGCCGGGCCGGCCAGGGGCGACCGGGGTTACTCGACCTCGGTTGACGCTCCACGCGGCTCGACCGTACAATCTCGGTTCGCGCCCGGACCGGTCTGGGCGTCGTCCCATGTCCAAACAACGCTCGTCGCCGCACGCGACCGGCGCGCACACCTGAGGATCCATGTACGCAGTCATCGAGACCGGCGGGAAGCAGTACCGCGTCGAAGTCGGCACGGAGCTCGAAGTCGAGCTGCTCGACGCCTCCGCCGGGGACGCGATCACGCTCGATCGGGTCCTCCTCGTCGCCGACGGCGACCAGGCGGCGATCGGCCGACCCCTCGTCTCGGGCGCCACGGTGAGCGCCGAGGTGGTCCGCCAGGACCGCGCCGGCAAGGTGATCTCGTTCAAGTACCGGCCCAAGGCCCGCCGGCGGGTCAAGAAGGGCCACCGCCAGGACTTCCACCTGCTCCGGATCACCGATGTCGTCCTGAACGGCAAGAGCGCGGCGGCCATCCTGGCCAAGGCCCAGGCCGATGCGAAGACCGAGCGCGAGCGCCTCGAAGAGGGTGCCCGCCGGCAGGCGGCCGAGGACGCTGCCCTGGCTGCCAAGCTGGCCGCCAAGAACCCGCCCAAGACCGAGGCAAAGACCGAGGCCAAGGCTCCTGCCAAGGCCGAACCGAAGTCGAAGAGCACCGCGAAGCCGGCCGCCAAGACCGACGTCAAGGCCGCCGCACGGCCGGCCCCCAAGGCCGACGGCAAGACCGCGGCGAAGCCCGCCGCCAAGCCGGCGTCGAAGCCGGCCCCGAAGAAGGACAAGTAGCCCATGGCCCACAAGAAGGCAGGCTCGAGCTCGAAGAACGGTCGCGACAGCGTCGGCCAGCGGCTCGGCGTCAAGGTCGGCGACGGCCAGCTCGTGCCGGCCGGCTCGATCATCGTTCGCCAGCGCGGAATGACCTTCCTGTCCGGCAGCGGGACCGGCCTGGGCAAGGACTACACGGTCTTTGCCACAGTCACCGGCAAGGTCCATTTCGAGCACCAGACCAAGCACAAGAAGCGCATTCGCGTCGAGCCGGTGACGGCCGAGGCAGCCTCGCCGGTCGCGGCCGAGGCATAGTTCCAGTCAGATAGCCGGCGACCACCGGCGGGCGCGGTCCCGTTCGGAAGGCGACGGAGGAGAATCGATCCCGTGAAGCCCGACATTCATCCCAGGTACTACCAGGCCCACGTCGTGTGCGGCTCGTGTGCCACCGAGTACACGATCGGCTCGACCAAGCCGGAGCTGCGCGTCGATGTCTGCGCCAACTGCCATCCGTTCTACACCGGCAAGCAGACGATCATCGACACCGCCGGCCAGGTTGAGCGCTTCCAGAAGCGGATGGAGCGCCAAGTCCGCGCCTAGACTTAGGCCATGCCCAGGTTCACCTACGGTGGTCAAGCCCTGATCGAGGGCGTCCTGATGCGTGGCCGCGACGCGATTGCGGTGGCCTTCCGGGCCCCGGACGGCGACATCGTGTGGGCCGAGGAGCGCCTCGACACCGGCTTCCATGGCAGCCGGATCTCACGCCTGCCGGGGGTTCGCGGCCTGGTTGTCCTGTACGAGACCCTGGTCACCGGCACCCGCTGGCTCGTTCGCAGCGCGTCGCTCGCCGCATCCGAGACAGGCGTCGAGCTGGGCCGTGGGGCCGTGGCCGTGATGCTCGGCGTGACTCTCGTCGCCGGGATCGGCGTCTTCTTCCTGCTGCCCCTGCTGATCGCCGCGCTGACCACGAGCAACACCGACAACGGCTTCGCCCAGCATCTCGTGGAGGGCCTGGTCCGGGCCCTGATCTTCGTCGGCTACCTGCTGGTCGTGGGCCGGGCGCCCGACGTCCGGCGCGTCTTCCAGTACCACGGCGCCGAGCACAAGACGATCCACGCCCTGGAGGCCGGCGACCCGCTGACGACCGACGCCGTGCGCAAGTACCCCACGGCCCATCCGCGCTGCGGCACGGAGTTCCTGGTGATCGTCCTGGCCCTCTCGATCATCGCCTTCAGCCTGGTCGGCCGGCAGTCGATCCTGGTGTCGGTCGCGACCCGGATCGTGCTCATCCCGGTAATCGCCGCGGTCGGCTATGAGCTCCTCCGGTTCGGCGGCCGGCATCGCTCGAACCCGATCATCAAGGTCGTGATGTACCCCGGGATCCTGATCCAGATGATCACCACCAAGCAGCCCACCGACGACATGATCGAGGTCGCGATCGTGTCGATGGAGCAGGCGATCCTGGCCGACGGCCAGACGGTGCCGGTCGGCAGCGCCGACTTCGAGCGCAAGCCCCTCCCGATCACCGCCGCCGAGGCGTCCGCCGGATGAGCGACGCCAGCCTGCTGGCCAAGGTCGAGGCCGTCGCCCGTCAATACGATGAGCTGCAGGCCGAGGCGGCCCTGCCCGAGACCTCGACCGACGTGGCGGCGATCCGGCGGCTGGGCAAGGAGCTCAGCCGGCTCGAGCCGGTCGTGACCGCCTATCGCGAGCTGACCGAGACGACCGACGAGCTGGCCGGCGCCCGGGAGATGCGCGACTCGGAGACCGACGAGGAGATCCGGGCGATGGCCCGCGACGAGGTGGCCAAGCTCGAAGAGCGCGAGGCGCAGCTGCTGGCCGTGCTCAAGGTCCTCCTCCTGCCCCGCGATCCGTCCGACGAGAAGGACGTCATCGTCGAGATCCGCCAGGGCGCCGGCGGCGACGAGGCGGCGCTCTTCGCCCGGGAGCTGCTCCGGATGTACCTGCGCTACGCCGAGCGCCATCGCTTCGCCGCCGAGATGCTGGTCCAGAACGAGAACGGGATCGGCGGGATCAAGGAAGCCGTCGTCGACATCTCGGGCGACGGCGCCTACAGCCGGCTGAAGTTCGAGGGCGGCACCCACCGCGTCCAGCGCATCCCGGCGACCGAGTCCTCGGGCCGGATCCACACCTCGACGGCGACCGTGGTCGTCCTGCCCAAGGTGGAGCCGACCGAGATCGAGATCGACGAGGACCGCGACCTGCGGATCGAGGTCAAGCGCTCGTCGGGGCCCGGCGGGCAGTCGGTCAACACGACCGACTCGGCCGTCCGGATCACCCACATCCCGTCGGGCCGGGTGGTCGAGATCCAGGACGAGAAGAGCCAGCACAAGAACAAGGCCAAGGCCCTGGCCGTCCTGCGCGCCCGGCTCCAGGACGACGAGAAGCAGAAGCAGCTGGCGGCCAACTCGTCGGCCCGCCGCTCGATGGTCGGCGGCGGCGATCGATCGGACAAGATCCGGACCTACAACTATCCCCAGGACCGGGTCTCCGACCACCGGGTCAACCAGAACTGGTCGAACCTGCCCGGGATCCTGGACGGCGACCTGGATCCCCTGATCGACGTCCTGATCACGACCGACCAGGCCGAGCGGCTCCAGTCGGTCGTCGAGCCCGACGAGGCGTGACCTCGGTCACCGTCGCCTTCCTGCTCCACGCCGGGATCGAGCGCCTGCGGATGGCCGGCTCGGACAGTCCCCGGCTCGACGCCGAGCTCCTCCTGGGCAACGCCCTGCGGGTCGATCGGACAGCGCTGATCGCCCATTCCGACGCGCCGGTCGGCGCCGACGCGGCGGCGGCCTACGAGGCCAGCCTGGTCCGCCGGATCGCGGGTGAGCCGGTCGCCTACATCCGCGGCTTCAAGGAGTTCCATGGGCTGGCCCTGTCGACCGATCCCCGGGCATTGATCCCTCGGCCGGAGACCGAGCTGCTGGTCGACCTGGTGATCGCCGCGATCGTCGATCGGCTGATCTCGGCGCCGCGGCCGCCGGGCACCCAGGCGCTCCGGGTGATCGACGTCGGCACCGGGGCCGGGCACGATCGCGATCGCCCTGGCAGTCGGGCTGCGCAAGCGGCGGATCGAGGGCGACGTGAGCCTGATCGCGACCGACACCTCGCCCGACGCCCTGCAGCTGGCCCGCGAGAATGCCGTCGGCCACGGGGTCGCCGACCGGATCCAGTTCGAGCTCGGCGACCTGGTGCCCTGGGACGCGACCCTGTTCGAGATCGTCGCTGCGAACCTGCCCTACATCCCGACGGCAGCGATCGCCGACCTGCCGATCGCCGCCTCGTTCGAGCCGGCGATGGCCCTCGACGGCGGGCCGGACGGGCTCGAGCTGGTCCGGCGTCTGCTCGAACAGCTGGCTCGGGTGATCCGGCCCGGCGGGGTCGCCTTCCTCGAGATCGGCGCGGACCAGGGCCCGGCCGTCCGGGCGGCGACCGCCGAGCTCCTGCCCGGCTGGGCGGCCACGATCATCCCCGACCTCGCCGACCTGGACCGGGTCGCCCGGGTCGAGCGGATCGTGCCGGCCGACGACGGGCCGGCGCCCGGCAGCGGCGCCTGATGGAGCCCAGCTTCCCGATCAGGCTGATCGCGATGGACCTCGACGGGACCCTGGTCGACTCGGACCTCGTCCTCCGGCCGCGAACCGTGGCGGCCTTCCGGGCGACGGTCGCCGACGGGGTCCAGATCACGATCGCGACCGGCCGGATGGCCAGGAGCGCCAGGCCGTTTGCCGAGACACTCGGCCAGACCGCGCCGATCATCGCCTACCAGGGCGCCCTGATCCGGGAGATGTGGGCGTCCGGGGCACCGCTGGGCAAGCTCCTCTTCCACCATCCCCTGCCGGCCGCGGTCGCCCGGGAGACGCTGGCCTGGTCGGCCGAGCATGGCCTGGCCGCCCACGTCAACCACCTCGAGCGCTTCGTCCTGCCGGCCAGTGACCCACGGGCCGACGACTATTCGGCGTTCCTCGGGGCGCGCGCCGAGATCGTGCCCGACCTGGTCGCCTGGATCCAGCGGCCGGTGACCAAGATCCTGGCCGTCGGCGACGCGCCCCGGCCGACCGAGCTGCTGGCCGGTGCCCGGGCTCATTTCGCCGGGCGGGCCGAGGTCACGGTCAGCCACCCCGAGTTCCTGGAGTTCCTCGCCCCCCGGGTCTCCAAGGGCGAGGCCGTCCGCTGGCTGGCTCGCCGGCTGGGGATCCCGCTCGAGCAGACGATGGCGATCGGCGACCAGTTCAACGACCTCGAGATGATCGAGGGCGTCGGCCACGGGGTGGCGATGCCCAGCGCGCCGCCCGAGGTCAAGGCCGCCGCCCGCTACATCGCCCCGCCGGTGGCCGAAGAGGGCGCCGCCCAGGTTGTCGAGGCGCTCGTCCTGCCCGGCCGCGAGGGCGCTCGCAACGCCGGGCGGTATGCGGCGCGCTGACGCGCCGCGGCCGCGCGCTGATTCGCATCGGCCAGCCGCGATGAGCGTACGGTTGCGGGAATGACAGCCCGGGTGCTCCGCGACGATTCGGCCGGCCGGGCCGAGGCGATCCACGCCCTCCGCCAGGGCCTGCTCGTCGGGCTGCCGACCGACACGGTCTACGGGCTGGCCGTCGCACTCGACGCGCCGGATTCGATCGAGCGGCTCTTCGCCGCCAAGGGCCGGCCGCCGGACAAGGCGATCGTGCTCCTCGTCTCGGATATCGGCCAGGCCGAGCGGACGGGCGTCTTCGGGCCGGCCGCCCGGGCCCTCGCCTCGGCCGCCTGGCCCGGCGCCCTGACCCTGGTCGTCCCGCGTCGCGCCGGAGGTCCGCCTGCCCGACGTGCTGACCGCCGGCGGCGCCACGATCGGGCTGCGGCTGCCCGGCCACGGCACCCCGCGGGCCCTCGCCCGGGCCCTCGGCCCGCTGCCCGTCACGTCGGCGAATCGCTCCGGCGAGCCCGACCTCACCAACGCCCCGGGCCTGGAGATCGAGTTCGGCGAAGAGCTCGAGATCATCCTTGACGGCGGGCCGGCCCCCGGCGGCACGCCCTCGACCGTCGTCCGCTGCGACGACTGGGATACCGAGGTCCTGCGCGTCGGCGCGATCCCGCCCGAGCGGATCAAGGAGATCGTCAAGGCCGCCCGCAAGGGCCACCCGATCGAGGCGCCCGCGCCGCCCGCAGCCGCCCGACGAATGGGACGGCGGCTAGTCGGAATCCTGCCTGGGATGAGCTCTGGGTGGTGCCGCTCAGACAGGAGGCGGTTCACGCGCCTTGGTTCTGGGACGCGCCCCGGCACGTGAGCGGCGATAGCAGGACCCACGCTGGTCGCGCAACCCGACTGCGATCCGATTGCGATCGGGCCCCAGTAGGTTGTGGCCGACCTGGTGAAGGACCTTCAAGAAGGAGCCCCGCGTGATCCGATCTGTCGCCGCCGCACGAGTGATCGCGGCGCTGGTGCTCGTGACCCTGGGAGCGGCCGCCTGTTCAAGTCCATCGAACACGGCGCCCACCGAGGCTCCAAAGGTGCCGTCGGCCCCGGGTGCGGCGTCAGCGGCCGCCGGCAGCACCGTGGCCGGCAGCCTCGCCGCGGCCAGTCCCGGGGACCCCTGCGTCCTGATTACCGCGGCCGATGCCGCGGCCGCCCTCGGCGGGGCGGTAGATCCCGCCACGAGCTCATTCACCGGGATCTACCAGTCATGTTCCTATGCGACTGCGGACGGGCAGAATCTGATCATTACGACGCGCACGATCGACCGCGCCGGATTCGAAGCAGCGGTCGCCCAGCTTCCGAAGCCAGGGCCTGACCCATCGCCACTGGCCGGGGTGTGCCAGGACGCGTATACGGTCGGTTCCAACGTCTGGGCCTGGAAGAACGGCACGGAGGTCGACGCCCGAGTGCTCGGCACCGTCGACCTACTGCCCGCCGCCAAGCAGCTCATCACCCTAGCGTGCAGCCGCCTCTGAGCCCCACCCGAATTGGCGCCGGCGAACCGATGGTCCATTCACGTCGTTGAGCCACGAGCCCGCGATCATGTGACTGCCCATCCGAGGACCGTGTCCTCGTTGGCCTCGTCGCCTCAGGAGCCGGGCAACCGGTGGCGGCGCGGACTCGCACCCGCCACCGCCCGGCCAAACACTGAAACGGTTCGCCGCGATCAGTCGCTGCCGGTCGTGGGAAGATGGGCGGCGCGCCGTCGCTTGCCGTGGAGAGGCCGAGGAGTCCTCGATGACCGTCAGCCAGACAGCCGCCCTGCCCTGGGCATCCATTGCCGAGATCGATCCTGACGTGTGGGCGGCGATGGAGAGCGAACGGCATCGCCAGCACGACAAGATCGAGCTGATCGCCAGCGAGAACTACGTCTTCAAGGCAGTCCTCGAGGCGCAGGGCTCGTGGCTGACCAATAAGTACGCCGAGGGCCTGCCCGGCAAGCGCTACTACGGCGGCTGCGAGTACGTCGACATCGTCGAGCGGCTCGCCCAGGAACGGGCCCTCGAGCTGTTCCCAGGCGCCGAGCACGTCAACGTCCAGCCTCATTCCGGCGCCCAGGCCAACATGGCCGCCTACATGAGCTCGGTCAACCCGGGTGACCGGGTCCTGGGCATGAACCTCGCCCACGGCGGCCACCTGACCCACGGCATGGCCCTCAACTTCAGCGGCCGCTACTTCGAGATCCACGCCTATGGCGTGCGTGAGTCGGACCAGCGGATCGACTACGACGCGCTCGAGGTCCAGGCCCGCGAGGTCCGGCCCAAGCTGATCGTGGCCGGCGCCTCGGCCTATCCCCGGATCATCGAGTTCGAGCGGATGGCCGACATCGCCCATTCCGTGGGGGCCTTGCTGTGGGTGGACATGGCCCACGTCGCCGGCCTCGTCGCGGCGGGCCTCCATCCCAGCCCGTTCCCGCATGCCGACATCGTCACGACCACCAACCACAAGACGCTCCGCGGCGCCCGCGGCGGGATGATCTTCAGCCGCGACGAGCTGCCGGCCAGTGTCGATCCCGCCGACTACCCGATGGTCAAGCCGACCCTCGCGGCGACGATCGACCGGAGTGTCTTCCCCGGGGTCCAGGGTGGCCCGCTGCTGCACGTGATCGCGGGCAAGGCGATCGCCCTCAAGCTGGCCCTGACCCCCGAGTTCCGCGACTACCAGGCCCGGGTCGTGCTCAATGCCCGGGTCATGGGCGAGACCCTCCAGTCGCTCGGCGCTCGATTGATGACCGGCGGCACCGACAACCACCTGGTCCTGGTCGACGTGACGCCCCTGGGGGTAACCGGCCGGGAGGCCGAGCGCCTGCTCGACGAGATCGGGATCACCGTCAACAAGAACGCGATCCCGTTCGACACTAACCCCCCGAACATCGCCTCGGGGATCCGGATCGGGACGCCGGCCACCACCACCCGCGGCTTCGGGCCCGACGAGATGCGCGCGATCGCCAACCTGATCGTCGAGGCGATCGCGGCGCGCGACGAGCCGGCGACGCTCGCCCGCCTGGGCGCAGCGGCCGGCGAGATCGCCGCTCGCTTCCCGGTCCCGGGACTGCCCGAGGCGTAATGGTTCCTTCGCGATGCGGCTGATCGCCGGCCTGCCCCAGCTCCTGCCCGCGTTGATCGCCGCGTTCGTCGGAGCGGCCCTGGTCACGCTTGTCCTGACTCCGGTCGTGCGCGCGATCGCCCATCACTTTGCGATTGTCGACGAGCCGAATCACCGCCGGGTGAACACCGAGCCGATCGCCCGCGGCGGCGGGGTTGCGGTGGGGATCGGCTTCCTGGGCGTGGCCCTCGTCCTGACCCTGCTGGTCGCCAGCGGCTCGCTGGGCCCCGGCTTCTCGTTCCTGGCCATCAGCCAGGGCGAGATGGCCGCGCTCCTGGCCGGCGCCGCGTTCGCGGTCGTGATCGGCCTGCTCGACGACGTCCTCAACCTGCGGGCCCGCTGGCAGCTCGTCAGCCAGCTCCTGCTGGCGGTCGGCGCGGTCCTGCTGGGTGTCAACATCGACTCGATCGCCAACCCGTTCGGGCCCGGCCAGATCAACCTGGACGGCGCATGGGGCGTGGCATTCACGATCTTCTGGATCGTGGGCATGATCAACAGCATCAACTGGATCGACGGCCTCGACGGCCTGTCGAGCGGGATCGGGCTGATTGCCGCGTTCACCCTGGGTCTGATCAGCCTGACCTTCGGGGCCGGCCTGTCGGGCCAGCCGTACGTCGCTTTGCTGTGCTTCGCCCTGGCCGGTGCCCTGCTCGGCTTCCTGCGCTGGAACTTCCACCCGGCCACGATCTTCGCCGGGACGAGCGGAGTGATGCTCGTCGGCTACTCCCTGGCGATCCTGTCGATCCTCGGCTCGGCCAAGGTGGCGGTGGCCCTGCTCGTCCTGGGCGTGCCGATCATCGACACGTTCTGGAGCATCGTCCGGCGGTTGGCCACCGGATCGTCGCCGTTCACGCCCGACCGGGGCCACGTCCATCACCGGCTGATGGACCTGGGGCTGACCCAGACCAAGGCCGTCCTGGTGATCTACGCCCTGTCGTTCGTGCTCGCGGTGCTCTCCTTCGTCCTCTCGGGCGCGGGCCAGCTGTACGGCTTCCTGGGCGTGGTGGTCGCCTCGGGCTTCCTGCTCCTGATCCTGACCCGCCGTTCGCTCGTGATCGCGGAATTCCAGGCGAGCTCCTATGACGACGATTCCGTCCAACCGGCGCAGCCTCCGCCGCCCAAGCCTGCCGCGGTCCCGATCGAGGCGCCCGTCGGCGTCGGGATCCCGATCGCCCAGCCGGGCCGGAACTCGGGGGGCAGCCCGGCCTCGGCCGCTCCCCGGCCCGCTCCCGATCCCGTCCCCCAGCCCGTCCCGACCGCGACCGACCGGCGGGCCTGAGGGGTCAGCAGCCCGCGGGCAGGAGCCCTTCGGCGCCCTTCGCCTCGAGGACGAGCAAGGCGGCCTGATCGACCAGCTGGGCGAAGCTCGGATCGCTGGCCGCCCGGGCCTGGACGGCGGCGACCATGGTCACCATCACCGACGCGCTCCGGACGACGACCAGGTCACCGCCTGCCAGCAGGAAGTCGATCGCCCGGGTCCCAGCCGGAATCGAGGCGACGGCCTCGGCCGTCAGCGAGTCGGAGGCGATCACGCCGTTGAAGCCGAGCGGCTCGCGCAGCAGGCCGATCACGGTCGGCGAGAAGGCGGCCAGCTTCGAGGCGTCGATCTTGGTGTAGGTGGCCAGGGCCACCATGACGAAGGGCACGCCGGCATCGATCGTGGCCTTGAACGAAGCCAGGTAGGGATCGTTGGCCGTGGTGACGTTGTCGACCACGTTCGCCGAGAAGTCGGTGTTGTTGAGCACCCGGCCGAGGCCCGGGAAGTGCTTGGCCGTCGTGGCCACGCCCGCGGCGGTCATCCCGGCGATGAACGCGCCCGCGTGGCTGCCGGCCGTGGCCGGATCGTGGCCGTACTCGCGGTGGAGGGCGCCGATCGGCTGGTTGGTGGCGTCTGTCCCGGGCGGCACCACGTCGGCGACCGGCGCGAAGTCCATGTTCACCCCGGCGGCCTTGAGCTGCTCGCCCCAGATCTTCGCGTCGGCGGTCAGGGTCGCGATCGACCGGCCGCCCTGGACCACGGCCGACGGGAACTTGTCGAAGCCGCTGCCCTGCAGGGCCTGGATCTGGCCACCTTCCTGGTTGGCGGCGATCAGCTCACCGACGCCGGCCGTTGCGGCGAGGGTCGCCTGGGCCTGGATCGCCGAGGTGACCGCCAGGATCGCTGCGGAGCCGACGGTGGTCGTGGCCGTGAACCAGAGCGCGCCGACGTGCTGGTTGCGGATCGCGCTGAGCTCGGCGGTCCCGAGCTGGTTGTTGGCCAGGCCGAGCGAGAAGAGCTGGCCGATTCGCTGGGCTTCGGTCATCCGGCCCAGGACGTGGGCCGCGCAGGAGGCCTGGGCGCTGGGACTCGGCAGCGGGGTCGGCGGCGTGCCGGCCGAGGAGGGCTCGACGCTGGGGATCAGGCTCGGAGCTTCGCTGGAGGGCAGGCTGGCGAGGACCGTCGGCGAGGGTGCCGCCGTCGGCGGTGGGGTGACCACGACGGGGCTGCCGCAGGCTCCGAGCAACAGGGCGAAGACGGCCGCCACGGCGGCCGGACGGCGGGCAGCCGACGGGCCGCTGGGGTGCGAGCTCACCTGGTCATTGTGCGGACGATCGCGGTTGGACGCTGCGGCCAAAGGGTCCAGGGCGGGGTCGAACCACAGCGAACTCCCGCACAATGACCCATTCCGAACCACCCTGTCGTTCCACCCAATCGGCACTATTCCTAATCCTCAATTTGGCCATCCGGTGCTAGCATCGGCCTCCGTTCACGAACCGGAGTCCGCGCGCACCCGTCCATGAGCCTGCCCATCATCCTCGCGATCGTGCTTACGGTGGCGATCCTCGTCTGGGTCGTCGCGTATTCCGTGCTGCGCCGGCGCCGCGCGGCCGACGTCCGGAGGATGTTCGAATCGGACGACCCGATCGACGCCGAGATCGGACGGGAGGCCCTCCGGCGGGTCTTCGGGATCCTGGCCGACGAGGATCCCGCGCCGGTCCAGGTAAGCCGGCCGCCGCAGGTCTCCGTGCCCCAGGTCGCGCTGCCCCAGGTCTCGATGGCGGCCGCGGAACGGCCGCCGATGGCCCTCGGTCCGGCCGGCGAAACCCTCGGATCGGCGGGTCGCAGCCCGGCGGTCGCTCCGGCAACCCTCGCCAGGCCCGGCGCGATCGCGCAGGGTGGGACGCCCCTGACCATGGGCCAGCCGGCGATCAACACGCCTGCCCAGGCGGCCGTCGCGGCCGTCGCGGCGGTGATGGCCGCGATGCAGAAACCAGCCGCCGAAGCCTCCTCCGCGTCCCCGACCGCGTTCCCGCCACTGGCGCCGGTGCAGGGGCCGCCGAGCCCGGGTAGCTATCAGCTGTTCGCCCCGGATCAGCGCGAAGATGGCGAGATCGCCGCGGCCGCTGCGCTGCCGCTCCTGCCGGTTCCCAGTGCAACCGTCGGGATGGGCAGCTTGCCGACGTCGGTAACCGAGCCGGCCGCGATCCCGCCAGCCAGCCCGGCGACCGACGCTCAGGCGGGCCGCCGAGGGCGGGGCTCAGGTGGTGGCCGGCGACGGCGCTACATCCGCGATGGAGCCAGCGCTCTGCTCGTCCTCGGCGGTATCGCCGTCCTGGCCGTGGCGGTCTTCGATCCGCATTTCTCGATCCTGACCGGGGCGGTCTCACCAGCCACCGCCACGGCACCCGCGATCGCCATCGTCTCGTCGACGCCCAGCCTGACGCCGAGCCCCACGCCGACACCGAGCCCGACGCCCACGGCGAGCCCAAGCCCGAGCCCGTCATTCAGTCCGTCCACGAGTCCGAGCCCTACGCCAGCCCCGACTCCGCGTCCGACCCCAGTGCCGACTCCTGTGCCGACGCCGACGCCAACGCCCCATCCGACCCCGACGCCGACGCCCCATCCGACTCCAACGCCAACTCCGGCCCCACTCATCCTGACGTTCACGTGCAGCCCAACCTGCACGGTGCCAGGTGGGGCAACTCCCTTCACGGTCACGTTCGGCGCCACCTTCATCAACGCGAAGTCGTGGCTACTCAACTTTGGCGACGGGACCACGCCCGATGCATGTTCGACCGCATGCGGGAACTCGTTCTCGGGTCATATGCACCAGTACACGATCGTTGGCCAGTATCTGGCCACCCTCACCCTCAACAACCTGAATACCACCAAGCAGACGATCGTCGTCAACGCGAACGCGGAGTGAGACCCATGCGACTCGGTGCCCGGATTCTTGCCAGCCTCCTGTTGATCTCCCTCTACCTGCCGGCGGGCGTGGCCCAGGCCACGACCGGTGACATCCTGTCGATCACCGGCTTGAGCGCGACGGAGACCGCCGGAGTCGCCGATCTCAACGTCACCCTGACGGCGCTCCTGTCCGATGACTCGACGATCGATACGACCTTCGCCGACAACGTCCATTTCACGAGCACCGACGGCGCCGCCGTGCTCCCCGCTGACATCCCGTTCACCGGCGGCGAGGGCGGCACGCAGACCTTCAACGTCACGTTCAAGTCGGCCGGCCCCCAGACCCTGACCGCGACCGACACCGACGACAATGCGATCATCGGCAGCGCCGACACGACGGTGGCCGCCGCCGCCGCGGCGAACGTCGACTTGTCGACCACGGTCAACAGCCCTCTCGCATCGGGCGACGTTCGCAGCGTGGTGGCCATCGTCACCGATGCGTTCGGCAACCCAGTCGACAACCAATCCGTGGCGTTCGACCAGAACGGCGGCAGCGGCACGGTGACGGGCGTCCCGGTCTCGCACTCCACCAACAGCTCGGGAGTCGCGACCGACGACGTCACCGGCGATGCAGCAGGAACTGTCACGGTTCGTGGGTCGGCCAACGGGCACAACGGCACCGTCCTGTTCAACGTGGTCCCGGGATCGCTCGACCACGTCGTCCTCAGCCCGCCCACCTCGACGATCAGCCCCGGCGGGTCGCAGACGTATACGACCACCGCGTTTGACGCGGCGGGCAACTCGCTCGGCGACAAGTCCGGGACGGCGACCCTCGCGATCACTCCCAACGGCAGCTGCACCGCGCCTGATTGCACGGCCAGCGTCGCCGGCGATCACACGGTCACCACGACGTACATGACCCTCCACGACACGGCGACCCTGACCGTCGGCAACAATCCGCCCGTCGCCAACACCGACACCGCAACCGTCTTCGAGAACGCGGCCAGCACGCCGGTCGACGTCCTGGCCAACGACACCGACGCCGACTCCAATTCGCTGACCGTGACCGCCGTCTCGAACCCGCCCCATGGCTCGACGACGCTCGACGGCGACCACCTTGGTGTGCACTACTTGCCCGACGCGAACTACAGCGGCCCCGATTCGTTCACCTACACCCTCAGTGACGGCACGGACACCGCCACGGGCACGGTCAACGTCACGGTCAGCTGGGTGAATCAGGCACCGACCTTTGCCAAGGGCGCTGACCAGAACGTCCTCGAGAATGTCGGCGCGAAGACCGTGAGCGGCTGGGCGACGTCAATCAGCCCCGGCCCGGGCAATGGCGATGTCGGCCAGACGACCCATTTCAACATCACCGGCGACACGAACCCAAGCCTGTTCAGCGTCCTGCCGGCACTCTCGACGACCGGAACGCTGACCTACACGCCGGCCGCCAACACCGCCGGCTCGGCCACGATCTCGATCGACCTCCAGGACAATGGTGGGACGGCGAACAGCGGCCTTGACACGAGCACGGTCAAGACCTTCGCGATCAATGTCACGGGCGTCAACCAGGCGCCGAGCTTCACCGGCGGCCTCGACGACACGATCCTCGAGGATTCCGGCGCCCGGACCGATTCCGGCTGGGCGACGTCGATCAGCGAGGGTGCCGGTGACACCGGCCAGACCCTGACGTTCACGGTCACGACCAACAACGACGCCTTGTTCAGCGTCCTGCCTGCCGTTAACTCGAGCACCGGTGACCTGACCTACATGACGGCCCCGAACGCGAATGGGTCGGCCACCCTGTCGGTCACCCTCCACGACAACGGCGGCACCCTGAATGGCGGCCACGACACCAGCACGACCGACACGATGCTGGTCACCGTCACGGCCGTCAACGACGCTCCGACGTTCACCGTCGGCGCGGACCAGACCGTCCTCGAGAACACCGGCCTGAAGACGGTCGTGGGCTGGGCCACGGGGATCACTGACGGTCCCAATGAGACCGGCCAGACCTTGAACTTCATCATCACCAACGACACCAATCCCAGCCTCTTCTCCGTCGCTCCGGCGGTTTCCCCGGCCGGCACGCTGACATTTACCCCGGCGGCCAACGTCAACGGCAACGCGACCATCTCGATCGACCTGCACGACAACGGTGGGGTCCTCAACAGCGGCCACGACACGAGCAGCGTCCAGACGTTCGTGATCCACGTTACCCACGTGAACCAGGTTCCGGCGTTCACCAAGGGTGCCAACCAATCGGCCTTCGAGAACGGCGGACTGCAGACGGTCTCCGGCTGGGCCACCGCGCTGAGCCCCGGCGACGACCCGAGTGAGTCCGGCCAGAACCTCAGCTTCATCGTCACGGACAACAACAATCCGCTGTTCAGCACCCAGCCGGCCGTCGCCCCGGATGGGACCCTGACCTTCACCCCGGCCGCCAATCAATTCGGCAGTGCCACGGTTTCGGTCCAGATTCATGACGACGGTGGGACCGCCGGAGGCGGCTCCGACACAAGCGCGATCCAGACGTTCACGATCACGATCAACTTCGTGAACCAGGCCCCGACGTTCACCGTCGGGGCGAACCAGGTCGTCCTGGAGGATGCCGTCGCCCAGAGCGTCACGTCCTGGGCCAGCGCCATCAGCTCAGGCCCCAACGACCCGACCCAGACCCTCAACTTCATCGTGACCAATGACACGAACTCGCTGTTCAGCGTCCAGCCGGACGTGTCATCGACCGGCGTCCTGACCTACACCCTGGCACCCAACGCCAACGGCAGCGCGACCGTCTCGGTCAGCCTCCACGACAACGGCGGCCTGGCCAATGGCGGTAGCGACACGAGCCCGGTCCAGACGTTCACGATCACGGTCACTCCGGTCAACGACGCCCCGACGTTCGTCAAGGGCGCCAACATCACGATCTCGGCCGAATCGAGCCCAGTCGTGCACACCGTTGCCGGTTGGGCGACCGGATTCGTCGCCGGGCCGCCCGACGAATCGGGTCAAGCGATCCTCGCCTACCACATCGTCAGTAACGACCGGCCGAACATGTTCAACCAGGAGCCGGCTGTCGATGCCGCCGGCACCCTGACCTACGAGCTCGGGGTCAACACCAACGGGACAGCGACGATCACGATTGACGTCCAGGACAACGGTGCCACGGCAAATGGCGGCGTTGACACGAGCGCGATCCAGACGTTCACGATCACCGCTACCGGCGTCGAGCATCCTCCGGCGGCGATCAATGACTTTCCGGTCACCGACACCGGAGCCAGCCCCGAACAACGACATGCCGGACATCGCCCAGGGCAGCGGTCCGGTCACGATCAACCCGCTCGTGAACGACTTCGACCCCGACGGCGACAACCTGACCATCCTGGGATTCCACCAGGGTTCCCACGGAGCCGTTCACCTGACCGCCGACAAGAAGCACGTGACCTACGATCCGACCGGCTCGTACATCGGCCCCGACTCATTCCTCTACTCGATCGGAGATGGGCGCGGCGGGATCGCTTACGCGACGGTCAGCCTCAACGTGGTCGCGGACACCTTCGGTCCTGTCACGACGGCCGCGATCCCGAACATCGCTCCCGGCTACGCGCTCACCTCGTCGATGACGATCCAGCTGACCTGGAGCGGCAGCGACCAGGGCTTCGGAGTCAAGTACTACCAGGTCATGGAGAGCCGCAACGGCGCACCGTTTGTGTGGTTGTCCGTACCTGTCGGCGCCCGGTCCGTCTATCGCGGAATCCTCGTCGGCAGCTCGTATGTCTACCGGACCCGGGGTGTCGACCTGATCGGTAACGTCGGTGCCTGGACGTACAGCCCGGCGTTCACAGCGACCGTCTTCCCGCAGACCGCTGCGACCTACGCCGGCGCGTGGTCGAGTCACCCGCTGGCCGGTACGCCCACGGGCCACGTCGAGGTCGCAACGACGCGCTACGCCTCAGCCACGTTCACCTGCACCTGCTCATCCGTGTCGTGGGTCGGGCCGATCAGCCCCGCGCGCGGAACGGCCCGGATCTCGGTCGACGGCGTGGCCGCCGGGGTCTTTTCGGAGAACAGCCGGACGACGGCCGCTGCCCGAGAGATCTTTGCCCGGACGTGGGCCACGGTCGGGGTCCATACGATCATCGTTTCGGACTACGTCGGCCGGATCGACGTGGCGGGCTTCGTGATCTTCCACTGACCCTCGGAGCGCTGCCGGCCAGGGCGCCCGGAGTTTGCCGCTGTCAGTTGGCAGCTGCTACACTCCGGGCGCTTTGACGGGCCAAACCGGAGCCTATTTCGCCCTCTTTTCCGAGATAGGGGTCCTCCTGCTGGTGACCACCCTGTTCGGGGCGCTGGCGGGGCACTGGCTCGATCTGCAAATCGGTTCCTCGCCGGTCTTCCTGCTCGTCGGCTTCCTCGGCGGTGCCGGGATCGGAACGTACGGGATCTACCGGTTGATCTCCCGGTTCCTGGCCAGGTACGACTGACAGGGGTCGGAAGCCCGAGCGACAATTGAGAGCACGGCCCGCTGGCCGTGCTCAAAGTGTGTGGAGCAAGCGTGTCGAGCGAGATCACGACCCCCGCGCCAGCGGCGCCGCGCAGCCCCTTGCGCCGGGTCGGCCTGCTCGTCGTGGCCGTGATCGTCCTCGACATCCTGGCGGTCCTGTTCGTGCCGCCCTTCCCATCGGGCGGCTCGCAGGGCCAGGCCTGCGGCTACCCGACCTGCTTCATCACCTCGACCCTCGAGTTCCCGCCGCCGCACACCGTGATCGACCTCGATCCCGCCCATCCCCTGGCCAGCGGCTCGGTCGTGGTCGGCTTCCACCCGAGCATCACCAACACGATCCTCACGATGTGGATCGTGATGGCCGTCCTGCTGGCGCTGGCGTTCTCGGCCACGCGGGGCATGAAGCTGGTCCCCAACCGGATCCAGAACGTCGTCGAATTCGCCTATGAGAGCCTCGAGAACTTCGGGCTCAGCATGGGCGGCCCGCCGGCGAGGCCGTACATCCCGCTCTTTGCCGGATTCTTCCTGCTGATCCTGTTCTGCAACTGGAGCGGCCTGATCCCGCCGGTCGGCAGGATCGAGGAGCTCCGGGCGCCGACATCGGACGTCAACATCACCCTCGGCCTGGCCCTGGTGAGCTTCGGCTACTTCGAGTTCGAGGGCTTCCGCAAGCACGGCGTGGGGGGCTACCTCGGCCGCTTCTTCCCGGTCTACGAGTTCCGCAACGGGATCGGGGCGGGGCTGATCGCGATGTTCGTCGGCCTGATCGAGCTGATGCTCGAGTTCGTCAAACCGGTCACCCTGTCGATGCGGCTGTTCGGCAATATCTACGGCGGCGAGGTGGCCCTGGCCGTGATCACCTCGCTGACCCTGGTCGTCGCGCCGATCCTGCTCCTCGGCCTCGAATTCATGCTGAACTTCATCCAGGCCCTGATCTTCAGCATCCTCAGCCTGCTCTTCGTCGTGCTGGCCGTCGAGAGCCATGGCGACGAGGAGGGCGAGATGGGCCGCGAGGCGGCCGAGGCCATCGAGCACCCCGCCCGGCCCGAGCCGCTCGCGGCGTAGCGACCGAGAACTCGATCCACCCAGCAACAACCGAGTAGGCCGGCCACCTGGCCGGACATAGGAGGAGCAACCGAATGGAACACATCGGCGCAGGGCTGGCAGCCCTGGGGGTCTTCGGCCCCGGCATCGGCATCGGCATCCTGGGCGGCCTGGCCTCCACCGCGATCGGGCGCAATCCCGAGGCAGCCGGCCAGATCCGCGGCCTGGCGATCATCCTGGCGGCTTTCGCCGAAGGGCTTGGCGTCCTGGCGATCGTCGTCGGCATCCTGTCGATCTTCATCAGCTAGTCCGGCGGAGAGACACCCATGCCCCTCCTTTCCGTCGCCGGCGCGGCTGCCCATGCGGCTGTCCGCCTGACGGCGGACGCCACACCGACCGGCGGCCTGACGATCAACCTGTTCTGGATCATCGTCAGCGCGCTCAACTTCGTCGTCTTCTTTGCCTTGTTCCGGGCCTTCGGCTCCGGGCCGCTGACCAAGATGCTCAATGACCGGCGCGAGCGAATCGCCCAGGGCCTGGCCGACGCCGAGCAGGCCCGCCAGGACCGCGAGGCGAGCGTCGCCGAGCGCCAGGCGACCCTGGTCGAAGCCCGCCGCGAGGCGAAGGAGATCATCGACCGCGCCCAGAAGGTGGCCCAGGAGACGCGCGATGCGGACATCGCCGCGACCCGCGAAGAGCTCGAGCGGCTGCGCGTCCGGGCGGCCGCCGAGATCGAGGCCGAGAAGCAGAAGGCGATGCTCGACCTGCGCGGCGAGGTCGCCGACCTGGCCCTGTCGGCCGCCGGCCAGGTGGTCGGCGAGACGATGAGCGACGCCCGCCAGCGCCGGCTCGTCGACGAGTTCCTGGCCAAGGCCGGCTCGAGCGGGCCGGCCAAGTGACGGCCCGCAGCTGATGGCCCGTCCCTCCACGGCAGCCCGCCGCTACGCCGAATCCGCGTTCGAGATCGCGACCCGGGACAAGACGATCGATGCCTGGCGAACCGACCTCGATGGCGCCGCCGCGGTCCTCGGGGATCCCGGGGTCGCCCGCGGCCTGAGCGATCCGACAGTGCCCGCCGAGCTGCGCGAGCAGGCGGTCAGCGCGGGCTTCGGGAAGAAGGTCAGCGGGCCGGTCCTCAACCTCCTCCGGCTGCTGGTCCAGCGCGGCCGGATCGAGGACCTGCCGCGGATCGCCGCCGAGTTCCGGCGGCTCGACAACCTGCGCCTAGGAATCACCCCGGCCCGGGCCGTGAGCGCCGCTCCGCTCGAGCCGGCCGAAGTCAAAGCCCTTATCGCCAGGCTCGAACAGATGACCGGCGGTCGAATCGAGCTCGAACAGGAGGTCGATCCGAGCCTGCTCGGCGGCCTCGTCGTCCGGGTCGGCGATCGCCTGATCGACGGGAGCGTCCGGGGTCGCCTCGAGCGACTGCGGAACCAGCTCGTCTCGGGCGCCCTGTAGGAGATCAGCAGATGGCCATCAAGTCCGACGAGATCATCAGCATCATCAAATCGGCGATCGACAACTTCGATCGCGGGGCCGAGACGCGCAGCGTCGGCACCGTCGTCGAGGTGGGCGACGGGATCGCCCAGATCTACGGCCTGGAGGACGCCGTTTCGAGCGAGATGCTCGAGTTCCCGGGCGGGGTAATGGGCATCGCCCTGAACCTCGAGGAGGAGACGGTCGGCGCGGTCATCCTGGGCAACGCCTCGGAGATCAAGGAAGGCGACACGGTCAAGACCACCGGCCGGGTCGTCGAGGTGCCGGTCGGCCAGGCGCTCCTGGGCCGGGTCGTCGACCCGCTCGGGCGGCCGCTCGACGACAAGGGCCCGATCGACTCGAAGAAGACCCGCCCGGTCGAGCGGATCGCCCCAGGCGTCATCGTCCGCCAGTCGGTCGACACCCCGGTCCAGACCGGGATCAAGGCGATCGATGCGCTGATCCCGATCGGCCGCGGCCAGCGCGAGCTGATCATCGGCGACCGACAGACCGGCAAGACCGCGATCGCGATCGACACGATCATCAACCAGAAGGGCAAGGGCCTGGTCTGCATCTACGTGGCGATCGGCCAGAAGCTCTCGACGGTGGCCAACATCGTGGCCATCCTCGAGGCCCACGACGCCCTGGCCCACACGATCGTGGTCGTGGCCGGTGCCGAGGATCCCGCCCCGCTCCAGTACCTGGCTCCGTACGCCGGGGTGGCGATGGCCGAAGAGGTGATGGAGGTCGGCGTCCAGGTGCCCGGCGAAGGCCTGGTCAAGGACGCCCTGTGCGTCTACGACGACCTGTCCAAGCACGCCTGGGCGTACCGCGAGATGTCCCTCCTGCTGCGCCGCCCGCCTGGTCGCGAGGCCTACCCGGGCGACGTCTTCTACCTCCACAGCCGGCTCCTCGAGCGAGCCGCCCGGCTGAACACGGACAACGGCGGGGGCTCGATCACGGCCCTGCCGATCATCGAGACCCAGGCCGGCGACGTGAGCGCCTACATCCCGACCAACGTGATCTCGATCACCGACGGCCAGATCTTCCTGGACACGGATCTCTTCAACTCCGGCCAGCGGCCGGCCCTCAACATCGGCATCTCGGTCTCGCGGGTCGGTTCGGCCGCCCAGACCAAGGCGATGAAGAAGGTTGCCGGCCCGCTCAAGCTGGATCTCGCCCAGTACCGCGCCCTGGCCGCCTTCGCCCAGTTCGCGTCCGACCTGGACAAGGCCACCCGGGACCAGCTGACCCGGGGCGAGAAGCTGTCCGAGGTGGTCAAGCAGCCCCAGTACCAGCCCCTCGGCGTCGAGAAGCAGGTCGCGATCCTGTACGCGGCCACCAAGGGCGCCCTGGACGACATCCCGTCGAACCGGGTCAAGGACTGGGAGACCGGCTACTACCGCTTCCTGGAGACCGAGCGGCCCAAGATCCTGACCGAGCTGGCCACCGGCGGCGCCCTCAGCGATGACCTTGCCACCGCCCTCGATGAGGCGATCAAGGTCTATCGCGAGAGCTTCCTGGCCTAGGCCGGCAGGGGCAGCAGGCAACCAGCGTGGCCAGCCAGCGCGACATCCGGCGGCGGATCGGCGCCGTCCGGAACATCCGCCAGATCACCCGGGCGATGCAGTTCGTCGCCGCGAGCAAGCTCAAGCGCGCCCAGGACGCCACCCTGGCGGCCCGGCCCTACAGCGAGAAGCTCGACGAGGTGCTGGCCGATGTGGCCGCGGTGCTGAGCGGCGATGAGCACCCCCTCCTGGCGATGGCCGATCCGGCCGGCAAGCGCCTGATCGTGCTGATCACCACCGACCGGCCGCTGGCCGGCCCGCTGACCAGCAACGCCGTCCGCTTCACCCTGCGCGAGGTCGTCGACCAGGGCGCCGGGGGCGTGACGATGGTCACCGTCGGGCGCAAGGGCCGTGACGCGATCCGCCGGGCCGGGATCCCGATCGAGGCCCACTTCGCCGGCTTCGGCGATCGGCCGACC
>CAVTKZ010000002.1:0-1556052 GCA_963735455.1 uncultured Chloroflexia bacterium | reverse complement strand
CTGGCCAAGCGCTACAGCGGGGCGATCCTGACCAACGACTTCAACCTGAACCGGGTTGCCGAGCTGCAGGGCCTGCGGGTCCAACATCAACTCGCTGGCCAACGCGGTCAAGCCGGCCGTGCTGCCCGGCGAGGAGCTCCGGGTCAAGGTGATCCAGGACGGCAAGGAGGCCGGCCAGGGCGTCGGCTTCCTGGATGACGGCACGATGATCGTCGTCGAGGGTGGCTCGCGGTTCATCGATCGCGAGCTCGAGGTTCCGGCTACCGGGTCCTGCAGACCGTGGCCGGGCGGATGATCTTCGCCCAGCCCCTGGAACTGCAGCGACCGCCGCCGCGCCAGTCGGCTCGGTCGACGCGGTCGTCGCGGCCGGAGCCAGCCGGCGGATGGCCGGGCGGGACAAGCTGGCCGAGCCGATCGGTGGGCGGCCGCTGCTGGCCTGGACCCTCGAACGGCTGGCCGCGGCCCCGGAGGTCGCCCGGATCGTGGTGGTCAGCACGGCCGACCGGCGGGCATCGATCCGGGCAGCCGACTGGCTGCCGGCGTCGGTCGTGGACGTGGTCGCCGGCGGACCCCGCCGCCAGGAATTGGTCGCGAACGGGGTGGCCCGGCTGGCCCGCGAGGTCGGCGGCGACGACACCCCAGCGGCTCATCCTGGTCCAGGACGGCGCCCGGCCGATGGTGAGCCCGGCCCTCGTCGCGGCCGGTCCGGCGGGGACCCTGGCCCATGGCGCCGCCATCCCGGTCCTGGGCGTGGCCGAGACCGTCAAGCGGATCGCCGGCGGCCGAGTCGTCGAGACCCTCGACCGGAGCGTGCTCGGCACCGCCCAGACGCCCCAGGGGATCCAGCGCGGGCTCCTCGAGCGGGCATACGCGGCGTTCCCACCGGCCGGCCCGCCGACCTTCACCGATGAGGCGGCCCTCCTGGAGGCTTGATCCGGTCGATGCCGTCCCGGGCGATCCGATGAACCTCAAGGTGACCCTGCCCGGGGATCTCGAACGCGCCGCGGCCGCCCTCGTCGGCGCGAGCCAGCCGCCGGCCGCCGGGATCCGGGTCGGCTTCGGGACCGACGGCCATCCGTTCGGGCCCGGTCGCCGCTCGCCCTGGCCGGGATCGCGATCGCCGGCGCCCCGCGACTCCACGGCCACTCCGACGGCGACGTCGCCCTCCACGCGATCGCCGACGCGCTGCTCGGCGCGTGCGGCCTGGGCGACCTCGGGCGGCTCTTCCCGGCCGGCCCGGAAGACGCCCGCCGGTATCGCCAGCGCCGAGCTGCTCGGGACGCGGTCCTCGACGCGGGTCGCGGCCGCGCGGCTACCGCCCCGCGTCGCTCGACCTGACGATCGTGGCCGCCCGGCCGCACCTCGGCCGCCGCCTGGACGAGATGCGGGCGCGATCGCCGGCCCTGGTCGGCCTGGCGCCGGACGGGTCAACGTCAAGGCCTCGACCGGCAACCTCGAGGGCTGGCAGGGCGCGGCCGGGGGATCAGCGCGTCGGCCGTGGCCGTGGTCGCCGGCCCTCGTCCCGGCCGGCCCGATGACGATCACCGGCCTGCTCGACACGCTGACCGGCCAGAAGCGCGAGCTCGTCCCGCTCGAGCCCGGCCATGTCCGGATGTACTCCTGCGGGCCGACCGTCTACGGCCCGGCCCACATCGGCAACTTCCGCTCGTTCCTGTTCGCCGACCTGCTCGTCCGCTACCTGCGCTACCGTGGCCTGCGGGTGACCTGGGTGATGAACATCACCGACATCGACGACAAGATCATCCGCGGCGCGGCCGCCCAGGGGATCTCGATCGGCGAGCTGAGCCGAGCGCTGGACCGACCGATTCCTGCTCGATGCGGCCGCGCTCCGGATGTCGCCGCCCGATGTCCTGCCCCGGGCCACCGAGCACATTCCCGAGATCACCGGGCTGATCGAGAAGCTGATCGCCGGCGGCCACGCCTACCGGACCGACGACGGCTCGATCTTCTTCCGAATCGCCTCCTGGCCGGCTTACGGCCGGCTGGCCCGCCTCGACCCCGGACCAGCTCCGGGTGGGCGAGCGGGTCGAGGCCGACGAGTACGCCAAGGACGACATCCGCGACTTTGCCCTGTGGAAGGGCCCCAAGCCGGGCGAGCCGAGCTTCGCCACGTCGATCGGCGAGGGCCGGCCGGGCTGGCACATCGAGTGCTCGGCGATGAGCATGAAGCACCTCGGGCCGTCGTTCGACATCCACACCGGGGCGGTCGACCTGATCTTCCCCCACCACGAGGACGAGCTGGCCCAGAGCGAGGCGGCGACCGGCCAGCCCTTCGTCCAGACCTGGCTCCACTGCGCCCACCTCCAGATGGCCGGCGCGAAGATGGCCAAGTCGACCGGCAACATCGAGCGGGTCGGCGACCTCCTCGAGCGGGGCGTCTCGGCCCGGGCCTTGCGCTACGTCCTGATCGCGGTCCACTACCGGGCGGCGCTGAACTACACCGAGGCCTCGCTGGTCGCCGCCGGCTCGGCCCTCGATCGCCTCGACGCGCTCCTGGCGGCGCTGGCCGGCTACCGCGAGGAGCGGCCGGCGGATCCGACCCTGGCCGAGCTGCTGGCGACGACCCGGGCCGGCTTCGAACGGGCGCTGGACGACGACCTGAACGTCGCCCCGGCCCTGGCGGCCCTGTTCGATTTCGTGCGCGAGATCAACCGCCGGATCGACGCCCGGGCCCTGGCGACCGCCGACGCCGGAATCGTGACATCCTTCCTGCACGATCTCGATCGCGTCCTCGGGATCGGGCCGGACCTCGTCGACGAGGCCCTCACGCCCGAGCAGGAGGCGCTCCTCGAGGCACGCTCCGCCGCCCGCACTGCGCGGGACTGGGCGGAATCGGACCGCCTCCGCGATGAGCTTGCCCGGACCGGGATCGTCGTCGAGGACACGCGCGACGGCCAGCGCTGGCGTCGACTGGAGGATCCCCATGGCTGACGGCGAGAGCTCCAAGGCCCGCCCGAAACGGGTCAAGCCGGATCGGCCGCGACCGACGACGAGCTCCTTCCGGCCGACCGGTGGCGGATCACCGCGCTCGGGCGGCTCGCGGCCCGGCGCTCCGCGCCCTGGCGGCGGCCACGGACCGGGCGGCAGGCGGCCCGCGTCCGTCCGGCTTCCGGCCGGACCAGCGGCATTCCGCGCGGCCCGGATCGCGACCGCCGGCGATCGCCGCTCGTTCGAGCGTCCGTCGTTCGACCGGCCGGCGTTCAATCGACCCGCGGCCGTCCGTCGCGACGACGGCCCCAGCTTCGGCCGGCCCCGCGACGATCGGCCCCGCGACGATCGCCCGGCGCGCCGCTGGCCCGGGCGGCCGCCAGGGCGATCGACCCGGCTCACGGCCCGGGCGCGCCGCAGGCGACGACCGCGCTTCGACGGCCCCAGGTTCGACGGGCCGCGCCCGGCCCGGCCCGGGTTCGGCTTCCGGGGCCGGCCCGAAGGCCAGGATCGCCCCGAAGTCCGCGATCACGGCTCCGCGTCCCCGTTTCGAACGGCCCGGGATTCCCCGATCGGCCCCGCTTCGAGCGGGCGAGCCGCCGGTCGAGCGCGGCCGTCCCGATCGACCGCCGTTCGAGCGGACGTTCCGGCCGTCCGGCGGGCGACCCTTCGGCGCCGAGCGCGGTCGCCCGGACCGGACCGCCCGCCGGCCGCCGCGACCGTTCGGAAATCGGCCCGATCGTCCGTCGTTCGAGCGGGGTCGGCCTGACTCTCGCCCGGCCGGCCGCCTTCAGCCGGCCCGGCCTCGAGCCCGCTGAAGCGGGCCTGGTCGAAGCCGGCGATGAGATCGTCGCCGGCCGGCGCCCGGTCGAGGAGGCCTTCGTCGCCCGGCGCGAGGCCCGCCGGCTGCTCGTCGTGCCCCAGCGCCGGGGCGCCCTCGAGAAGCTCGTCCTGCACGCCACCAGCCTGCGCATCCCGATCGTCGAGGTCGAGGGCGGCTCGATGACCGCACTGACCGGCTTCGACGGCCACCAGGGCATCGCCCTCGTCGTCGCGCCCCGGCGCTACGCCAGCGTGGCCGACATCCTGGCCCGGGCGATCGAGCGCGGCGAGCCGCCGTTCGTCCTGGTCCTCGACTCGCTCGAGGATCCCCAGAACGTGGGCACCCTCCTGCGCAGCGCCGAGGCGGCCGGCGCCCACGGCGTGATCTTCCCGACCCGGCGCCAGGCGCCGCTCAGCCCGGCTGCGGTCAAGGCGTCGGCGGGCGCGGTCGAGCATCTCCTCCTGGCCCCGGTCGACGACCTGGCCGGCGCCCTGGCCGATCTCCACGTCGCCGGGCCTGCGGGTCGTCGGCGCCGAAGCCGAGGCGCCGCTCGACGGTCCGCGAGGCCGACCTGCGCGGTCCGATCGCCCTGGTCGTCGGCAGCGAGGGCCAGGGCCTCGGGCCCGGCGGTCCGCGCGCCGCTGCGACCTGATGGTCCGGATCCCGATGCGCGGCGCGATCGGCTCGCTCAACGCCTCGGTCGCCGGCTCGATCCTGCTCTTCGAGGCGACGACCCAGCGCGGCCGCCCCGCTCGGAGGCGCCGCCCAAGGCCAAGGCTCCGGCCGCGGCCGGCGGCTGCGCCCGGCCGAGCCCCGGGCCCGCGAGCCTGTGGCGGAGTCCGAAGTTCCGGTCCGACGCCCGAGGTCGCGGCGACGCCCGAGCTCGAAGGGCGGCCGGTCGAGCGCCGAGCTCCGGCGAAGCGCCGCCCGGGCGATCAAGGCCGAGGCGAAGCCCGAAGGCCGGGCCGCCAAGCCCGCGACAAGCGGCCGACAGCCGTGAAGGCGACGCCAAGGCCGCCAAGGCGGACGGCGAAGCCGGCAAGGCCGCGGCGAAGGCCGCCGCCGAGGCCAAGGCCGCCGAAGGTGAGCCAAGACGTCACGCGCGACCGAGGCCATCGCCGCGCCGTCATCGATCCGTCGGACGAGCTGCTGCCCTGAGCTGGGCGGCGCCTGGCTCGAGCTTGTCATCCCATGGTTAGGCAGCCCGGCTCGACCAGCGGCGCAACCGTCCGCAGGCCCTGCCGACGGGCGTGACCTCTTCCGCGCGGTCGACCTGGGACGTATGTCGGCAGCAGACGCACTACGCCTGAGTCCAGGGCGAAATCGGAGTGATCCAGGTCGCGGCAGGTCGTTCGTGCACGAGCCGGCCCTCTCGGCACGAATCCTCGGGCACGCCGGCCAGGCTTGAGCGTGGTGCGTCCACGGGCGGCATCCGTACGAAGCTCGGCCAGCGCCAGGCCTCGTCGCCGAGCCGCACCGAAGGTGCCGCCAGGCCTCGGCCGAGCTGCCACCTCGTCAGGCTCGGTCGCTACCCGGGCACGCCGCAGACCGCCGCGGGCACGGGCCGCTTGACCCGTTCGGGCGCTGAGCCCTATCATCCTCGGGCGCCACGGGACCTTCCTGCGGTATGGTTCTGCGCGCCGACGTAGCTCAATTGGTAGAGCAGCGGTTTTGTAAACCGCCGGTTCCGGGTTCGAGTCCCGTCGTCGGCTCCAACGCGAATAACGCTCGTTCCCGATCCACCGCGGGCCGCAGCCCGATCGGGGACGTTTCCATGGGTAGGTTGAGCAGGTGGTGAGCTCCGCTGACTGTAGATCAGCCGTCTTCGACTGTGGGGGTTCGATTCCCTTCCTGCCCACCAATTTCTGAGTCCGCGATGTCGGAAGGATCCCTGGCCCACATAGCTCAGTTGGCAGAGCACTTCCTTGGTAAGGAAGAGGTCATCGGTTCGAGTCCGATTGTGGGCTCCACTACCGCGGCACGGCCGCAGGAATTGTCCCCAGAAGATCGGGTCTGAACCCCGAGATGGAGTGAAAGCGCTCACGTGGCGAAGAAGAAGTTCGAGCGGACCAAGCCGCACGTCAATATCGGCACGATCGGTCACATCGACCACGGCAAGACCAGCCTGACCGCGGCGATCACCAAGTACCTCGCCCTCAAGGGCGGGGCGGAGTATCGCGCCTTCGACACGATCGACAACGCGCCCGAAGAGCGCGAGCGGGGGATCACGATCGCGATCGCCCACGTCGAGTACGAGACGGCCAACCGCCACTACGCCCACGTCGACTGCCCCGGCCACGCCGACTACATCAAGAACATGATCACCGGCGCCGCCCAGATGGACGGCGCGATCCTGGTCGTGGCCGCGACCGATGGCCCGATGCCCCAGACCCGCGAGCACATCCTGCTCGCCCGCCAGGTCGAGGTCCCGTTCATCGTCGTCTTCCTCAACAAGGTCGACGCGGTCGATGACCCCGAGCTGCTCGACCTCGTCGAGCTCGAGGTCCGCGAGCTGCTCACCAAGTACAACTTCCCGGGCGACGACATCCCGGTGATCCGCGGCTCCGCGCTCAAGGCCCTCGAGGCGCCGGCCAACCCCGATGACCCGGCCTATGCCCCGATCCAGGAGCTGATGGACGCGGTCGATTCGTACATCCCGACCCCGGAGCGGGCGGTCGACAAGCCGTTCCTGATGCCGGTCGAGGATGTCTTCGGGATCAAGGGCCGGGGCACGGTCGCCACCGGGCGGATCGAGCGCGGCGTGGTCCACGTCGGCGACGAGGTCGAGATCATCGGGGTCAAGGCCACCCGCAAGGTCGTGGTCACCGGCGTCGAGATGTTCAAGAAGCTGCTCGACGAGGGCCGCGCCGGGGACAACGTGGGCTGCCTGCTGCGGGGCATCGAGCGCGACGAGATCGAACGCGGCCAGGTGATGGCCAAGGCCGGCTCGATCAAGCCCCACACCAAGTTCACCGCCCAGGTCTACGTCCTGACCAAGGAAGAGGGCGGCCGCCATACCCCGTTCTACAACGGCTACCGGCCCCAGTTCTACCTGCGCACGACCGATGTCACCGGCGCGATCGGGCTGCCCGAGGGCGCCGAGATGATCATGCCCGGCGACAACGTCGCGATGACCGTCGAGCTGATCACCCCGATCGCCCTCGAGGTCGGCCTGCGCTTCGCCATTCGCGAGGGTGGCCGGACCGTCGGCGCCGGCGCGATCACCTCGATCGCCGAGTAGGACGACATGGCACGAGCCAGAGAACCGGCCGGTGATCCTCCTGGCCTGCACCGAGTGCAAGGAGCGGACCTACACCACGCGCAAGAACAAGAAGAACGATCCGAGCCGGCTCGAGCTTCGGAAGTATTGTCCGCGTGACCGTCGTCATACCCTCCACCGGGAGGCGAAGTAGCGATCCAGCGGAGGCGCGTAGCTCAATTTGGCAGAGCTCTGGTCTCCAAAACCAGTGGTTGTCGGTTCGAGTCCGGCCGCGCCTGCCATCCCCGCCCATCATCCGTACCCATGAAGAAGGCATCACTCACGTGATCCAGCGTTTCCGTCGATATCTCGACGAATCGTGGTCCGAGCTGAAGAAGGTCTCCTGGCCCACCCGCCAGCAGACGATCAACCTGACGGTGCTCGTGTTCGTCGTCAGCGTCGCCGTGGGCGTCTTCATCTCGATCTTCGACTTCATCTTCACCCAGGGCCTGACCCTGCTGAGCGGGCTGGGCTGAGATGACCGACATGACCACCGAGACCCGGATCCCGGCGCCCGAGAAGCACTGGTACGTGATCCATACCTACTCGGGCTACGAGAACAAGGTCAAGGCCAACCTCGAGCACCGGATCGAGTCGATGGGCATGGAGGACCGGATCTTCCAGGTGCTCGTCCCGATGGAGGACGAGATCGAGATCCGCCAGGGCCAGCGGCACACCGTCCAGAAGAAGGTCTACCCGGGCTACGTCCTGGTCGAGATGGTCCTCGACCCCGACTCGTGGTTCGTCGTCCGCAACACGCCGGGCGTGACCAGCTTCGTCGGCGGCGGCAACATCCCCGGCCAGCGCAACGAGCCGATCCCGCTGGCCGAGCACGAAGTCAAGCAGATCCTCCGGACGATGGGCGTCGAGACGCCCAAGTACCGGGTGGCATTCACCAAGGGCCAGAGCGTCCGGGTCACCGACGGTCCGTTCGCCGAGTTCATCGGCACGGTCGACGAGGTCAACCCCGAGCGGAACAAGGTGAAGGTCCTCGTCAGCATCTTCG
The DNA here is from genome assembly GCA_963735455.1 of uncultured Chloroflexia bacterium. GTDB lineage: Bacteria > Chloroflexota > Limnocylindria > Limnocylindrales > CSP1-4 > Palsa-1033. The sequence continues at coordinate 1,548,015 of CAVTKZ010000002.1, read as the reverse complement.
GCCGGGAGACCCCGGTCGAGCTCGACTTCCTGCAGGTCGAGAAGCTCTGACCATCCCCGCCGCTGGGCGGCCCTGACCGAGAGGCGCAATCGTGGCCAAGAAAGTCCGAATCATCCTGACCCTGCAGCTGCCGGCCGGCAAGGCCACCCCGGCGCCGCCGGTCGGCACCGCCCTGGGGCCCCACGGCATCAACATCGTGGAGTTCACCAAGTCGTACAACGAGAAGACCGCCGACAAGGCCGGCCAGATCATCCCGGCCCAGATCACCGTCTTCGAGGACCGCTCGTTCTCGTTCATCCTCAAGACGCCGCCGGCCGCTGACCTCCTGCGCAAGGCCGCCGGCCTCGAGAAGGGCGGCGCCACGCCCAAGCGCGAGACCGTCGGCAAGGTGACCCGCGACCAGCTCCGCGAGATCGCCGCGATCAAGATGTCCGACCTCAACGCCAACGACGTCGACGCGGCCGCCCGCCAGATCGAGGGCACCGCCCGGAGCATGGGCATCGAGGTCGTCGGCTAGCCGCCGGCCCCGTCCAACAGCACACGCCTGCCGGCGGCGCGCCGCCGGCCGTCCACCCCGCGCCAGGGGAAGGCGGGAACGCCCGCCGCCGCGAAAGGAACCGCAATCCATGGCTCACGGCAAGAAGTACAACGAGGTCGCCAAGCTGGTCGACCACGACCAGGTCTACGCCCCGGCTGAGGCCGTCGACCTGGTCAAGCAGACGAGCATGGTCAACTTCGACCCGACGGTCGAGGCCCACATCAAGCTGGGCGTCGACCCCCGCCACGCCGACCAGATGGTCCGGGGCACGGTCGTCCTGCCGCACGGCACCGGCAAGACCGTCCGGGTGGCCGTCTTCGCCCAGGGCGAGAAGGCCCAGGAGGCGCTCCGGGGCGGTGCCGACGAGGTCGGGGCCGAGGACCTGGTCAAGAAGATCGAGGCCGGCTGGCTCGAGTTCGACGTGGCCCTGGCCACTCCCGACACGATGGGCATGGTCGGCCGGCTGGGCAAGATCCTCGGCCGGCGGGGCCTGATGCCGAACCCCAAGTCGGGCACGATCACCTTCGACATCGAGCGCGCCCTGCGCGAGGTCAAGGCCGGCCGGGTCGAGTTCAAGGTCGACAAGGGCGGGATCATCCACGTCCCGTTCGGCAAGGCCGGCTTCAGCGCCGAGCAGCTCGGGGAGAACCTGGCGACCCTGATCGACGCGGTCAACCGGGCCAAGCCGGCCGGGGCCAAGGGCCACTATCTCCAGGGCCTGACGATTGCCAGTACGATGGGCCCCGGAATCCGGGTCGACGTGCCGGCCCTCCTGGCGGCGGCCGCCGCGGCCTGACCGCCGGCCCCACCCACCACACGCGGTGGCGGTCCCGATCGCGAGATCGGGCGCGTCGCCTGACAACTGAACAACGACGGACGCCCAAGACAGCCTGCGCCCGCGGACCGTGCCCATCGCCCAGCGGCGGGAGACGGTCGGGGCTTGAACCGCCGAACGGATCGGTGCCGGAACGACCGGCCCGGGGACGCCGGCGAGCACGCCGAGGCAGGACGAGCCTCCCTTCGCGGGGAGTGCGTCGCCCCTGCGGACGCGATTGGACCGTCGCAGGGGCAGACCCGCCCACGGGCTGGGTCCGCACCACCCGCCGCGCGCCGGCTGCGCGCCAGCACATCGGAGGTATCCATGCCGACCGAGGCCAAACGGGAGACCGTGGCCGAGCTGCGTGAGGAGCTCTCGCGCAACCCGACCCTCATCATCTCCGAGTACCGCGGCCTCAGCGTGAGCGAGCTCGCCGAGATCCGGCGTGCCCTGCGCAAGTGCAACGTCAGCTACCGGGTCGTCAAGAACCGGCTGATGCGGATCGCCGCCAACGACGCCGGCCTCGAGGCCCTCTCGCCGCTGCTCAACGGACCCGAGCGCGATCGCGTTCGGCTCGGGCGACGAGAGTGCGGTGGCCAAGGCGGTCATCGACGCGACCAAGCCGTACAAGGTGATCAAGCTCAAGGGCGCCGTCCTGGGCAACCGGGCGATCGACGCCAGCGGGCTGACCCGCCTCGCCGCCCTGCCCTCGCGCGACGTCCTCCTGGCCCAGCTGGCCGGGGCATTCGCCGCGCCGATGGCCAACATGGCCGGCCTGCTGGCCGCGCCCCTCCGCGACATTGCCGGCGGCCTGGCCGCCCTGATCGAGCAGCGCGGCGGGGCCGCCTAGCTCACCCGTCCCGTCCCAGACCTCGGCCGGCGAGCCGAGCCGACCCACCAAGGAGAACATCCCAATGGCCACGATCACCGCAGACCAGATCCTCGACGCGATCGGGAGCATGACCGTCCTCGAGCTGTCCGACCTCAAGAAGGCCTTCGAGGACAAGTTCGGCGTGACCGCCGCGGCCCCGGCCGCGGCGGCCGTCGCCAGCGCCCCGGCCGCGGCTGCCGAAGCCGTCGTCGAGGAGCAGACCGAGTTCAGCGCCGTGCTGACCGAGGTCGGCCCCAACAAGATCCCGGTCATCAAGGTCGTCCGCGAGCTGACCGCCCTCGGCCTCAAGGAGGCCAAGGACCTGGTCGACGCCTCGCCCAAGGCCGTCAAGGAAGGCGTCACCCGCGAAGAGGCCGACAAGATCAAGGCCGCCCTCGAAGAGGTCGGGGCCAAGGTCGAGATCAAGTAGCCCGAGCCCAGGCGACGATCCGGTCGGCCGGCGGGACCAGGGACCCCGACCGACCGGATCATCCGCCCGGAACGATCGGGTGGTGGCGAACGTCGCCGCCGCCCTGTTTGACATGGCGCCGAATCGCGGTATCCTACTCTTTCTGTGATCCTCGCTTTCCCCCTTTTCCCCATCCTCCTCCGATAGGAGCGATTCATGCTGTCTGCTGATTCGTCGCCCCGGGCGACGAAGGCCTCGGCGCGCACCTCGTACGCGCGGATCCCCGAGGTCCTGCCCATCCCGAACCTGATCGAGCTGCAGCTCGATTCGTTCCGCTGGTTCATCGCCAATGGGCTCCGGGAGCTGTTCGACGAGATCAGCCCGATCAAGGACTTCACCGGCAAGGTGATGGAGCTCCAGTTCCTGGACTACGAGTTCGGGATCCCCAAGTACACCGAGCTCGAGTGCCGGGCCAAGGACCTGACCTACAGCCAGCCGCTGTACGTCAACGTCGAGCTCCTGATCAAGGAGACCGGCGAGATCCAGCGCCAGCGCGTGTACATGGGCGACTTCCCGGTCATGACCGACCAGGGCACGTTCATCATCAACGGCGCCGAGCGGGTCGTCGTCAGCCAGCTGGTCCGCTCGCCGGGCGTCTACTACAGCGCGACCGAGGATCCCACCAGCGGCCGGACCCTGTTCAGCGCCAAGGTCATCCCGAACCGCGGCGCCTGGCTCGAGTTCGAGACCAGCAACAAGGACCTCCTGTCGGTCAAGGTCGATCGCAAGCGCAAGATCGCGGCGACCACCCTGCTCCGGGCGGTCGGCTTCGAGACGAACGAGGAGATCGCCGGGCTGTTCACCAACGTGGACACCGACCCCGATCACCCGTATGTCAGCTCGACCCTCGACAAGGACCTGACCAAGAACCAGCACGAGGCGCTGATCGAGGTCTACAAGAAGCTCCGGCCGGGCGATCCGCCGACCGGCGACAACGCCCGCCAGCTGGTCGAGAGCCTGTTCTTCAACTTCCGGCGCTACGACCTCGGTCGGGTCGGCCGCTACAAGTTCAACAAGAAGCTCGACGCGGTCACCCATCGGATGGGGATCGAGCTCCAGCGCGAGGAGCGGACGATCACCCGCGAGGACATCGCCGCGATCGTCGGCCACCTGATCGAGCTCAACATCGAGGCCGCCAAGGCGCCCTCCGAGCAGCGCTGGGGGGCCGACGACATCGACCACCTCGGCAACCGCCGGATCCGGGCCAACGGCGAGCTGATCCAGAACGCGTTCCGGATCGGCCTGCTCCGGATGGAGCGGGTCGTCCGCGAGCGGATGACGATCCAGGAGATCGACAAGGCCACGCCCAACGCCCTGATCAACATCCGGCCGGTGGTGGCCGCCATGAAGGAGTTCTTCGGCGGCAGCCAGCTCTCCCAGTTCATGGACCAGACCAACCCGCTGGCCGAGCTGACCAGCAAGCGCCGCCTGTCGGCCCTCGGCCCGGGCGGCCTGTCCCGCGAGCGGGCCGGCTTCGACGTCCGCGACGTCCACCACAGCCACTACGGCCGGATCTGCCCGATCGAGACGCCTGAAGGCCCGAACATCGGCCTGATCGGCTCGCTGGCCACCTACGGCCGGATCAACAGCTACGGCTTCATCGAGACCCCCTATCGCAAGGTCAAGCGGACCGTCGCCTTCGACGACCCGCGGCTGACCGAGTTCGAGGCGGGCATCGACCTGCTGGCCAAGGACGGCAGCGTCGTGGTCAAGGCCGGCAAGAAGCTCGATGCCGCGGCCGCCGCCGAGCTCAAGAAGCAGAAGGCCCAGGCCTTCCCGATCCGGCCGATCGTGACCGCCGAGATCGAGTACCTCGCCGCCGACGAGGAGGAGCAGCACGTCGTGGCCCAGGCCAACGCGCCGCTCGACGCCGCCGGCCACTTCCTGGCCGAGCGGATCCCGTCGCGCTACCGCGACCAGTTCCCCGAGGCCCGGCCCAACCAGATCGAATACATGGACGTCTCGCCCAAGCAGGTCGTGTCGGTGGCCACGGCGCTCATCCCGTTCCTCGAGCACGACGACGCCAACCGGGCGCTGATGGGCTCGAACATGCAGCGCCAGGCCGTGCCCCTGCTCGAGCCCGAGGCGCCGATCGTGGGCACCGGCATGGAGGTCCGCGCCGCGCAGGACTCCGGCCAGGTCCTGATCGCCCGCCACGACGGCGTCGTCACCAGCGTGACCGCCGAGCGGATCCAGGTCGAGACCGACGCCGGCGAGCTCGACGAGTACGTCCTGAGCAAGTTCGTGCGCAGCAACCAGGGCACCTGCATCAACCAGCGCCCGATCGTCGACGTCGGCGCCCGGGTGGCGCGCCGGTGACCCGATCGCCGACTCCAGCTCGACCGACCTGGGCGAGCTGGCCCTCGGCCGGAACGTGCTCGTCGCGTTCATGAGCTGGGAGGGCGGCAACTACGAGGACGCGATCGTGATCAGCGACCGCCTCGTCCGTGACGACCTGTTCACCAGCATCCACATCGAGAAGCACGAGATCGAGGCCCGCGACACCAAGCTCGGCCCCGAGGAGATCACCCGCGACATCCCGAACGTCGGCGAGGAGTCGCTCAAGGACCTCGACGAGCAGGGCATCGTCTACGTCGGCGCCGAGGTCGCCCCGGGCGACATCCTGGTCGGCAAGATCACGCCCAAGGGCGAGACCGAGCTGACCGCCGAGGAGCGCCTCCTGCGGGCGATCTTCGGGGAGAAGGCCCGCGAGGTGAAGGACAGCTCGCTCCGCCTGCCCCACGGCGAGCGGGGCAAGGTGATCGAGATCCGCGAGATCCAGCGCGGCGACGACGACGACTCGGCCCTGATGCCGGGCGTCAACCGGCTGGTCCGGGTGTCGGTCGCCCAGAAGCGCAAGATCAGCGTCGGCGACAAGATGGCCGGCCGCCACGGCAACAAGGGCGTGATCGCCAAGGTCCTGCCCCAGGAGGACATGCCCTACCTGCCCGACGGCACGCCGGTCGACATCATCCTCAACCCGCTCGGCGTGCCGAGCCGGATGAACATCGGCCAGATCCTCGAGACGCACCTCGGCTGGGCCCTCCACGCCAAGGGCGAGAAGGCCGCCACGGCGGTCTTCGACGGGGCCACCGAGCAGCAGATCCAGGCCGAGCTCGTCTCGGCCGGCCTGCCCGACGACGGCAAGATCGAGCTGCGCGACGGCCGGACCGGGGTCGCCTTCGACCGCCGGATCACCGTCGGCTACATCTACATGCTCAAGCTCCACCACCTTGTCGAGGACAAGATCCACGCCCGGTCGACCGGCCCGTACAGCCTGATCACCCAGCAGCCGCTCGGTGGCAAGGCCCAGTTCGGCGGCCAGCGCTTCGGCGAGATGGAGGTCTGGGCGCTCGAGGCGTACGGCGCCGCGAACATCCTCCAGGAGCTGCTCACCGTCAAGTCGGACGATGTCCTCGGCCGGGTCCAGACCTACGAGGCGATCGTGAAGGGGGAGGAGATCCAGCCGCCACGGGTGCCGGAATCGTTCAAGGTCCTGATCAAGGAGCTGCGCAGCCTGGGGCTGAACGCCGAGATCCTCGACCCGAACGACCAGGAGATCGAGCTCGGCGAGGACGACACGGCGGCCTACGCCCTGCCCGACCTCGGCGGGATCAACCTCGCCGGCTTCGAAGACTAGTCATCAGCACGCGCACTTCAACGAACCACATCGCGGGGTCGGCGCCCGGCCAGCCCGATCTCGCTCGCCGCCCACGGTCCACATCGCGTCGCCGAGCCAGGCGGCGGCGCGGAGGAGAACCATGCTCGAGGTCAATAATTTCAGCGCGATCCGGATCTCGCTCGCGAGCCCGGACCAGATCCGTGAGTGGTCGAAGGGCGAGGTCACCAAGCCCGAGACGATCAACTACCGCACGCTCAAGCCGGAGAAGGACGGCCTCTTCGACGAGCGCATCTTCGGTCCCACCAAGGACTGGGAGTGCTACTGCGGCAAGTACAAGCGGATCCGCTACAAGGGCATCATCTGCGACAAGTGCGGCGTGGAGGTCACCCGCAGCAAGGTCCGCCGCGAGCGGATGGGCCACATCCAGCTGGCCTCGCCGGTCAGCCACATCTGGTACTTCAAGGGCACGCCCGAGCCGGCTGGGGATCCTGCTCGACATCAGCCCGCGCAACCTCGAGCGGATCCTGTACTTCGCCCTGTACATCGTCACCCACGTCGACGAGGACGCCCGCCAGCGGGCGCTGCGCCAGCTCGACGAGGAGGCCGAGGGTCGCGGCGGCCGGGGCGGCAAGGCCCTCGCCGAGCGCGAGGACGAGCTGCGCGCCGGCTTCAACCGCCAGAAGGACGAGCTGAACCAGGCCCTCGCCGCGATCCGCCTCGACCTCGAGGTCCAGCGCACCGAGCGGACCGAGCAGGTCGCTGCCGCGGCCCAGGCCGTCGAGGCGGCCCTGGCCGGCCTGGCCGGCGGCGCCGCCGAGGCCACGATCGCCTTCGAGCCGACCGGCGAGGTCGTCGTCGCCTCGGGCGACAAGGGTGGCAAGGAGGCCACCGCCCGGCTGCGCAAGATCGCGGCCGCCGAGATCGAGCGGATCAGCGAGGAGCTCAAGACCCGCGACGCCGACGAGGAGCGGGCAACCGCTGCCCGGATCGCCGACCTCGAGCTGACGATCGACGCCGAGCTCGAGGCCGAGCGCGAGCGCCTGCGCACCGAGGCCGAGGGCCTCAAGGACGAGATCCGCAAGACGCGCGACGAGATCGAGCGCCTGGCCCCGATGATCACCCTGCCCGAGACCTCGCTCGACGGCTGGAACTTCCGCGACCTCGATGCCAAGTACGGCAGCGGCGCCCGCGGCGGCCGGATCCTCCACGCCGGGATGGGCGCCGAGGCGGTCCGCGACATCATCCAGCGGATGGACCTCGACGAGCTGGCCCGCTCGCTCCACGTCGAGGTCCGGACCTCGTCCGGCCAGCGCCGCAAGAAGGCGATCAAGCGGCTCCGCCTGATCGAGGCCTTCCGGCGCTCCGGCACCCGGCCCGACTGGATGATCCTGTCGGTCCTGCCGGTCATCCCGCCCGACCTGCGGCCGATGGTCCAGCTCGACGGCGGCCGCTTCGCGACCTCCGACCTGAACGACCTCTACCGCCGGGTGATCAACCGCAACAACCGGCTGAAGCGGCTGCTCGAGCTCGGCGCGCCCGAGATCATCATCCGCAACGAGAAGCGGATGCTCCAGGAGGCGTGCGACGCCCTGATCGACAACGGCCGCCGCGGCCGGGCGATCGCGGGCACCGGCAACCATCGCCTCAAGAGCCTGTCCGACATGCTCAAGGGCAAGCAGGGCCGCTTCCGCCAGAACCTGCTCGGCAAGCGGGTCGACTACTCGGGCCGCTCGGTCATCGTCGTCGGGCCGGAGCTCAAGCTCTACCAGTGCGGCCTGCCCAAGAAGATGGCCCTCGAGCTGTTCAAGCCGTTCGTCATGCGCCAGCTCGTCGAGAAGGGCTTCGCCCACAACATCAAGAGCGCCAAGCGGATCGTCGAGCGCGTCCGGCCCGAGGTCTGGGACGTCCTCGAAGAGGTGATCAAGGATCACCCGGTCCTGCTCAACCGCGCCCCGACGCTCCACCGCCTGGGGATCCAGGCGTTCATGCCGGTCCTCGTCGAGGGCTCGGCGATCCAGATCCACCCGCTCGTGTGCACGGCCTTCAACGCCGACTTCGACGGCGACCAGATGGCGGTCCACGTGCCGCTCTCGACGGCCGCCCAGGAAGAGGCGCGGACGATGATGCTGTCGACCGCCAACCTGCTCTCGCCGGCCAACGGCGAGCCGATCGTCTCGCCGACCCAGGACATGGTCCTGGGCTGCTTCTACCTGACGATGGACAACCCGCTGCCGTCCAAGGACCATCCCCGCCTGTTCGCCGGCGAGGACGAGGCGATCCTGGCCTACCAGCTCCGGGAGGAGACCAAGCTCACCCTCCACGAGCCGATCATGGCCCCGGTCCAGGTCTGGGATGCCGAGGCCGATGCCCTCGTCACCCGGACGATCACGACCACCACCGGCCGGATCATCTTCAACCAGGTCCTGCCCGACCGGCTCCGCTTCAAGAACGACCCGATGGTCCGGGCGACCCTGCGGGAGCTCGTCGACGAGTGCTACCGGCTGCTCGGCCCGGACGACACCGCCCACCTCGTCGACGGGGTCAAGGCGGTCGGCTTCGAGTTCGCCACCCGGGGTGGGATGACGATCGGCCTGTTCGACATCGAGGTCCCCAAGGACAAGGCGGTCCGCCTCGTGGCGGCCGACGCCGAGGTCGACGAGATCGACAAGCAGTTCCAGCGTGGCCTGATCACCGACGACGAGCGCTACGAGCAGGTCGTCTCGGTCTGGCAGCAGACCACCCAGAAGATGTCCGACGCGATGATGGCCAGCCTCGACCCGACCGGCGCGGTCACGATGATGACCGCCTCGGGCGCCCGCGGGAACAAGGGCAACATCGGCCAGCTCGGCGCGATGCGCGGCCTGATGGCCGACCCGTCGGGCCGGATCATCGACGTCCCGGTCCGGAGCAACTTCCGGGAGGGGATGTCGGTCCTCGAGTACTTCATCTCCACCCACGGCGCCCGCAAGGGCCTCGCCGACACCGCCCTGCGGACCGCCGACTCGGGCTACCTCACCCGGCGCCTGGTCGACGTGGCCCAGGACGTGATCACCCGCGAGGACGACTGCGGCACCGAGGAAGGCAGCTGGATCACCCGGCTCGAGTCGGCCGAGATCGCCAGCAACGAGAAGGGCGCCTTCGCCCGCCGGCTCGTCGGCCGGCTGGCGGCCGCCGACGTCATCGCTCCAGCCAGCGCCGCCGCGCCGGCCGAGGCCGACGAGGCGGAGCCGGGGCCAAGCCCAAGTCCGATCCAAGAAGGTGATCGCCCCGACGGAGACGGTCCTCGTCGCCCGCAACGAGCAGATCACCGAGGCCCTCGCCCACCTGATCGACGAGGCCGGCGTCGACGAAGTCGTCGTCCGCTCGCCGCTCACCTGCGAAGCCCGCTACGGCGTCTGCCGGGCGTGCTACGGCCGCAACCTGGCCACCGGCGACCTGGTCGGCGTGGGCGAGGCGGTCGGGATCATCGCGGCCCAGTCGATCGGCGAGCCGGGCACCCAGCTGACGATGCGCACGTTCCATACCGGCGGCGTCGCCGGCCTGGACATCACCGCCGGCCTGCCCCGGGTCGAGGAGCTGTTCGAGGCCCGGGTGCCCAAGGGCAAGGCCGAGATCAGCCATATCGACGGGATCGTCGAGATCATCCGCGACGCCCAGACCAAGGTGAAGGTCACCAGCCGGGAGGCGTACGACACGTCGGTCGCCATCCCGGCCGGGGCCGAGCTGCTGGCCGCCGCCGGCGATCGGGTCGAGGCCAACCAGGTGATCGCTCGCCTCGATGGCCAGCCCGATGTCCTGTCACCGGTCAAGGGCTTCCTGGCCCACGAGGGCGGCGAGCTCGTCGTCCGGGCCGAGGACGTCGTCGAGCGGGAATACATCATTCCCCACCACGCCAAGCTCAAGGTCGAGAACGGCCAGGAGATCCGGGCCGGCGATGCGATCACCGACGGGCCGATCAACCCGCAGGAGTACCTCGACACCCGGGGCAAGGACGCCGTCCAGCGCTACCTGGTCAAGGAAGTCCAGAAGGTCTACCGCAGCCAGGGCGTCACGATCAACGACAAGCACATCGAGATCATCGTCCGGCAGATGCTCCGCAAGGTCCGCATCGACCAGCCCGGTGACGTCGACCTGCTGCCGACCGAGCTGATCGATCGGCTCGAGTTCGAGGAGGCCAACAACCGGGTCCTGTCCGAGGGCGGCGAGCCGGCCACGGCCCAGACCGTCCTGCTGGGCGTGACCAAGGCCTCGCTCAACACCTCGAGCTTCCTGGCGGCCGCCTCCTTCCAGGAGACGACCCGGGTGCTGACCGAGGCCGCGATCAACGGGGCCAAGGACCACCTGATCGGGCTCAAGGAGAACGTGATCATCGGCAAGCTCATCCCGGCCGGGACGGGCGCGCCGCAGAACGTCGCGGCGGCCCGCGAGCGTGCCCGCCGGGCGGCCATCGAGGCCCTCGCCGGCGAAGCGCTCGAAGGGCTCGGCGCGGAGTTCGAGCACAACCCGTTCCTCGAGGACGGGGCGACCCGGCCGGCCGACGACGAGACGGCCGAGATCGCCTCGTTCCTGGCCGCCCGACCGGCCGACGACGACGCCGACGACGACGCCGAGCTGGCCAAGGTCTTCCTGGCCGGCGACCACGCCGACCGGCAGGCCGCCGCCGACGAGCTCGCCGAACAACCCGTTCCTGGCCGAGGACGACAAAGCCGAGGAGCCCGACCCAGCCTGACCCAGCAGCCCGGCGGCCTCGATCGACGTTTGACACTCGATCGAGGCCGCTGATATCCTCCGCCTTCGTGGCCCTCGTGGGTCGAGCGCCGTTGCGTGCGCGTTCCGGACCCTCGCAGCCTCACGAATCAAGTCATTCCGGTCCCCGCTCGGGCCCGACCCGGGCGCCGGTCGATCGGAGCCCTGCCAAACAACCGACGTGAAGGGAGTCTCGTCTTCGTGCCGACGATCAGCCAGCTCGTGCGTCATGGGCGCAAGCGCAAGATCTCGAAGGTCAAGGCGCCTGCCATGCGCAAGAACTGGAACAGCCTGAAGCAGCGCCAGGAGTCGATTCCCGGCGCGCCGCAGAAGCGCGGCGTCTGCCTCCAGGTTCGGACGATGACCCCGAAGAAGCCGAACTCGGCCCTTCGGAAGATTGCCCGTGTCCGGCTCAGCAACCAGATGGAGGTCACGGCCTACATCCCGGGCATCGGCCACAACCTCCAGGAGCACTCGATGGTCCTCGTCCGGGGGGGCCGGGTGAAGGACCTGCCCGTCGGTCAAGTACCACATCATCCGGGGCACCCTCGACGCGGCCGGCGTGCGCGACCGCAAGCAGGGCCGGAGCAAGTACGGGGCCAAGGCCGCCGGCGCCGCGAAGGGCAAGAAGTAGATGCCCCGCCGCGCGAGCATCGCCCGCAAGACCAAGTACGAGACGATTCCGCTCAACCGGACCACCGCCCGCTTCAGCGCCAAGCTGATGCATGACGGCAAGCGGATCCTGGCCGACCGGATCATCCGCCAGGCGCTCGCCCGGGCCGAGGCCCAGGCCCACCGGCCGGGGATCGAGGTCCTCGAGGCGGCCCTGCGCAACGCCACCCCGATCATCGAGGTCAAGCCCCGCCGGGTCGGCGGCGCCACCTACCAGGTCCCGGTCGAGATCCGCGGCGACCGGCGCATGTCGCTCGGCGTGCGCTGGCTGGTCCAGGCGGCCCGCAAGCGGACCGGCAAGAGCATGGGCGAGAAGCTCGCCGCCGAATTCGTCGATGCCATGAACGGCCTCGGCGCCGCCGTCAAGCGGCGCGAGGACACCCACAAGATGGCCGAGGCCAACAAGGCCTTCACCCACTTCAAGTGGTAGTCAGCACCAGCACCCGGGAGAACAAGACCACCGTGCCACGCCTCGTTCCGCTCGCAAAGACGCGGAACATCGGAATCATCGCCCATATCGACGCCGGCAAGACGACCGTCTCCGAGCGGATCCTTTTCTATACCAAGAAGATCCACAAGCTCGGCGAGGTCCATGAGGGCGCGGCCACCATGGACTGGATGCCCCAGGAGCAGGAGCGGGGGATCACGATCACCGCGGCGGCGACGACCGCGTTCTGGGGCGACCATCGCATCAACATCATCGATACGCCCGGGCACGTGGACTTTACCGTGGAAGTCGAGCGGAGCCTGCGCGTCCTCGACGGCGCGGTCGTCGTCTTCGACGGCGTGGCCGGCGTCGAGCCCCAGTCCGAGACGGTCTGGCGCCAGGCCGACCGCTACGGCGTGCCCCGCTTCTGCTTCATCAACAAGCTCGACCGGACCGGCGCCGACTTCTGGTTCGGCGTCCAGTCGATCCGCGACCGGCTGGGCGCCAACGCGGTGCCGATCCAGATCCCGATCGGCCGCGAGGACAGGCTTCCTGGGGATGATCGACCTGGTCGAGATGAAGGCCGTCTACTACCGCGACGAGCTGGGCAACCAGATCGACGTCGAGGAGATCCCGGCCGAGCTGCGGGCCGAGGCCGACAAGCACCACCACGTCATGATCGAGGCCGTCGCCGACATGGACGACGAGCTGACCCACAAGTACCTCGAGGGCATCGACTTCACCGTCGACGAGATCAAGCGCGGCCTGCGCCTGGGCACCCTGAGCACCCGCCTGATCCCGGTCCTGGGCGGCTCGGCCCTGCGCAACAAGGGCGTCCAGCCGATGCTCGACGCGGTGATCGACTACCTGCCCTCGCCGCTCGACGTGCCGCCGATGATCGCCCTCGACCCGAAGACCGGCGCCGAGCTGATCCGCCGGCCCGGACGACTCCGAGCCGTTCAGCGCCCTGGCCTTCAAGATCGCCGTCGACCCGTTCGTCGGCAAGCTGGCCTTCTTCCGGGTCTACTCGGGCACGCTCAAGGCCGGCTCGTACGTGACCACGATCAATGCCAAGAAGGGCGTCCGGCGCGAGCGGATCGGCCGCCTGCTCCAGATGCACGCCAACCACCGCGAGGAGATCGAGGAGGTCTACGCCGGCGACATCGCCGCCGCGGTCGGCCTCAAGGACACCTTCACCGGCGACACCCTGGCCGATCCCGACCACCAGGTGATCCTCGAGTCGATGACCTTCCCCGAGCCGGTCATCGAGGTCAAGATCGAGCCCAAGACCAAGGCCGACCAGGACAAGCTGACGATCGCCCTGCAGCGCCTGGCCGAGGAGGATCCGACCTTCCGGGTCAAGACCGACCCGGAGACGGCCGAGACCCTGATCGCCGGGATGGGCGAGCTCCACCTCGACGTGCTCGTCGACCGGATGGTCCGCGAGTTCCACGTCGCGGCCAACATCGGCAAGCCCCAGGTCTCCTACCGCGAGACGATCCGCAAGGCGGCCGAGGGCAATGGCCGCTTCGTCCGGCAGACCGGCGGCAAGGGCCAGTACGGCCACGCCGTGATCAAGATCGAGCCCCAGGAGAAGGGCGCCGGCTACGAGTTCGTCGACAAGATCGTCGGCGGCACGATCCCGCGCGAGTACATCAAGTCGGTCGACGCGGGCATCCGCGAGGCGCTCGAGACGGGCATCTACGCCGGCTTCCCGGTCGTCGATGTCAAGGCCACCCTGTTCGACGGCTCGTACCACGAGGTCGACTCGTCGGAGATGGCCTTCAAGATCGCCGGCTCGATGGCCGTCAAGGACGCCTTCCACAAGGCCAGCCCGGCGATCCTCGAGCCGATCATGCGGGTCGAGGCGCGGACCTCGGCCGAGTTCATGGGCGACGTGATCGGCGACCTGAACAGCCGGCGTGGCCAGGTCGAGGCGGTCGACTCGCAGGGCGCGCACCGAGGTCATCCGGGCGTTCGTGCCGCTGTCGTCGATGTTCGGCTACGTGACCGACCTGCGGTCGATGACCCAGGGCCGGGCGTCGAGCTCGATGGAATTCAGCCACTACGCAGAGGTCCCCGCGAGTCTCGCGGCGGAGCTCGTCGCAAAGTCGAAGAACTAGCTGCGGTCGGGAAGAGGAGCGAGACGATGGCGAAGAAGAAGTTCGAGCGGACCAAGCCGCACGTCAATATCGGCACGATCGGTCACATCGACCACGGCAAGACCAGCCTGACCGCGGCGATCACCAAGTACCTCGCCCTCAAGGGCGGGGCGGAGTATCGCGCCTTCGACACGATCGACAACGCCCCCGAGGAGCGCGAGCGGGGGATCACGATCGCGATCGCCCACGTCGAGTACGAGACGGCCAACCGCCACTACGCCCACGTCGACTGCCCCGGCCACGCCGACTACATCAAGAACATGATCACCGGCGCCGCCCAGATGGACGGCGCGATCCTGGTCGTGGCCGCGACCGATGGCCCGATGCCCCAGACCCGCGAGCACATCCTGCTGGCCCGCCAGGTCGAGGTCCCGTTCATCGTCGTCTTCCTCAACAAGGTCGACGCGGTCGATGACCCCGAGCTGCTCGACCTGGTCGAGCTCGAGGTCCGCGAGCTGCTCTCCAAGTACAACTTCCCGGGCGACGACATCCCGGTGATCCGCGGCTCCGCGCTCAAGGCCCTCGAGGCCCCGGCCAACCCCGACGACCCGGCCTATGCCCCGATCCAGGAGCTGATGGACGCGGTCGACACCTACATCCCGACGCCGGAGCGGGCGGTCGACAAGCCGTTCCTGATGCCGGTCGAGGATGTCTTCGGGATCAAGGGCCGGGGCACGGTCGCCACCGGGCGGATCGAGCGCGGCGTGGTCCACGTCGGCGACGAGGTCGAGATCATCGGGGTCAAGGCCACCCGCAAGGTCGTGGTGACCGGCGTCGAGATGTTCAAGAAGCTGCTCGACGAGGGCCGCGCCGGGGACAACGTGGGCTGCCTGCTGCGGGGCATCGAGCGCGACGAGATCGAGCGCGGCCAGGTGATGGCCAAGGCCGGCTCGATCAAGCCCCACACCAAGTTCACCGCCCAGGTCTACGTCCTGACCAAGGAAGAGGGCGGCCGCCATACCCCGTTCTACAACGGCTACCGGCCCCAGTTCTACCTGCGCACGACCGACGTCACCGGCGCGATCGGGCTGCCCGAGGGCGCCGAGATGATCATGCCCGGCGACAACGTCGCGATGACCGTCGAGCTGATCACCCCGATCGCCCTCGAGGTCGGCCTGCGCTTCGCCATCCGCGAGGGTGGCCGGACCGTCGGCGCCGGCGCGATCACCTCGATCGCCGAGTAGGACGATGGCAAAGCAGCGGATCCGGATCCGCCTCAAGGCCTACGATCACCGGCTGCTCGACCAGTCGGCGGCCCAGATCGTCGAGACGGCCCAGCGCACCGGCGCCGACGTCGTCGGACCGGTGCCGCTGCCGACCCGGATCGAGAAGTTCACCGTCATCCGCTCGCCGTTCATCGACAAGGACTCGCGCGAGCAGTTCGAGATCCGGACCCACAAGCGCCTCGTCGACATCCTCGACCCGAGCGCCAAGACCGTCGATGCCCTCATGCGGCTCTCGCTTGCGGCGGGCGTCGACATCGAAATCAAGATGTGATGGACGATCCGATGAGCATTGGACTGATCGGTCGCAAGATCGGTGTCACGCAGGTGTTCCAGGCCGACGGGACGATGGTCGCGGTGAGCGTCGTCGCGGTCGAGCCGAACACGGTCACCCGGCTGCGGACCACCGAGCGCGACGGCTACACCGCCGTCCAGCTCGGCGCCGAGCCGAGCAAGCGCCTGACCAAGCCCGAGGCCGGCCAGCTCAAGGACCTGCCCCAGGTCGCCCGGATCCGCGAGTTCCGGGTCGACGCCGTGGCCGACTACAGCGTCGGCCAGCAGATCGGCCTGGGCGACCTGTTCGCCGAGGGCGACCTCGTCGACATCACCGGCGTCTCGAAGGGCAAGGGCTTCGCCGGCCACATCAAGCGCCACCACTTCCACCGCGGTCCGAAGACCCACGGCTCGGACCATCACCGGGCGCCCGGCTCGATCGGACCGGGGACCACCCCCGGCCGGGTCTACAAGGGCATGAAGATGGCCGGCCACATGGGCGACGAGCGGGTCACCGTCAAGAAGGTCAAGGTCGTCCGGATGGACGCCGAGCGCAACCTGATCCTGGTCAAGGGCTCGGTGCCCGGTCCGCGCAACTCGGTCATCCTCGTGAAGAAGGCCTGACGATGCCGCAGACCACCCTGTACGACCGGACCGGGGCCTCGATCGGCAGCGTCGAGCTGAGCGACGAGCTCTTCGGCGCCCCGATCAACGTCGCCGTCCTCCACCAGGTCGTCCTGGCCCAGCTGGCCGGCCGCCACCTGGGCACCCACGACACCAAGACCCGCGGCGAGGTCCGCGGCGGCGGCCGCAAGCCGTACCGCCAGAAGGGCACCGGCCGCGCCCGCCAGGGCCACCGGACCGCGCCCCACTTCCGCGGCGGCGGGGTGGTCTTCGGGCCGCATCCGCGCTCCTACGTCCAGCGCCTGCCGCGCAAGATGAAGCAGCTCGCCCTGCGCGGCGCGCTGACCTCCAAGCTCGGCGACGAGGCCGTCCGGGTGATCGACGCGTTCGGCCTCGAGGCGATCAAGACCCGCGACTTCGCCGGGATCCTGACCGCGGTCGGGGCCGCCGGCCGGATCCTCGTCGTCGCCCCGGGCAGCGACGAGCGGCTCCACCTCTCCTCGCGCAACCTGCCCACCGTGACCGTGATCCGGGCCGACTCGCTCAACGTGGTCGACCTGCTCAACGCCGACGTGGTCGTGATCGAACAGCCGGCCCTGGCCCGGATGCAGGAGGTCTACGGATGAGTCTCACCGCTCACGAGGTGATCCTCCGGCCGGTCATCAGCGAGAAGTCGATGGACGAGGCCGGCCACGGCAAGTACACCTTTGCCGTCCACGGCGATGCCAACAAGATCATGATCAAGGGCGCCGTCGAGGAGCTGTTCAAGGTCAACGTGACCGGGGTCAACGTCCTGACCACGAAGGCCAAGGAGAAGCGCCGCGGGCACCAAGCGCGGCCGGATCAGCGGCTTCACGACCCCCTGGCGGAAGGCCATCGTCACCCTGGCCGCGGGCCAGAAGATCGAATTCTTCGAGGGGGTCTGACGATGGCCCTGCGTACCTACAAGCCGACCTCGCCCGGGCCTGCGCGGGATGACCCGCTCGACCTTCGAGGAGATCACCACCCGCGAGCCGCACAAGCCGCTGCTCGAGGCCCAGACCCGCGGCTCGGGCCGCAACAACCAGGGCCGGCTCACCGTCCGCCACCGCGGCGGCGGCGAGAAGCAGCACTACCGCCGGATCGACTTCAAGCGCGACAAGGTCGGCGTGCCGGCCCGCCTGGCGACGATCGAGTACGACCCCAACCGGTCGGCCCGGATCGGCCTGCTCCACTACCGCGACGGCGAGAAGCGCTACATGCTCCTGCCCCACGGCCTGAAGGTCGGTGACGTGATCGTCTCCGGGCCCGAGGCCGAGGCCCGGGTGGGCAACGCCCTGCCGATCGCCAACATCCCGCTGGGGACCACGATCCACAACATCGAGCTGGTTCCCGGCAAGGGCGGCCAGATCGTCCGCTCGGCCGGCGTCGCCGCCCAGCTGCTGGCCAAGGAGGGCGACTACGCCCAGGTCCGGCTGCCGTCGGGCGAGGTCCGCCGGGTGAGCATCAAGTGCATGGCCACGATCGGCCAGGTCAGCAACCTCGACCACGAGAACCAGAACCTGGGCAAGGCCGGCCGGGCCCGCCACCTGGGCCAGCGGCCCGAGGTCCGCGGCGTGGTGATGAACCCGCGCGACCATCCGCACGGCGGCGGCGAGGGCAAGTCGCCGACGGGCATGCCGCCCAAGACGCCCTGGGGCAAGCCGGCCATGGGCCTGCGCACCCGGACCAACAAGACCAGCGGCCGATTGATCGTCCGCTCCCGTCACCGCAAGTAGCCGAAAGGAGGGAACCAGATGTCGCGCTCCGTCAAGAAGGGACCGTTCGTCGAGGCCCGCCTGCTCGGCCGCGTCCAGGACATGAACAAGCGCAACGAGAAGCGGGTCGTCAAGACCTGGTCGCGCGCCTCGGTCATCTTCCCGGACTTCATCGGGCACACGGTCGCGGTCTACAACGGCAAGAAGCACGTGCCGGTGTACGTGACCGAAAACATGGTTGGTCATCGTCTTGGTGAGTTCTCCCCGACCCGCACCTATCGCGGCCACGGGAAGCACACCGAACGCTCGACCTCGCTGAAGTAGGAGGCGGATCATGCGCGTTTCCGCCACTGCCAAGTACCTCCGCGGCTCGACCCGCAAGGCCCGCCTCGTCACCCTGGCGATCCGCGGCAAGCGGGTCGAGGAAGCGGCCGCCCTGCTCCGGTTCATGCCCCAGCACGCCGCCCGCGACGTGGCCATGGTCCTCAAGAGCGCCACGGCCAACGCCGAGAACAACCACAACCTGTCCGCCGAGGACCTGGTCATCGTCGAGGCCCACGCCAACGAGGGTCCGACGATGAAGCGCTGGCGCCCGCGGGCCCAGGGTCGGGCGTTCCCGATCCACAAGCCGATGACCCACATCACGGTCGTCGTCGAAGACCGGGAGGCCTGATCGATGGGACACAAGGTCCACCCGTACGGCTTCCGCCTCGGTGTATCGCGCACCTGGACCGCGAAGTGGTACGCCGACAAGGACTACACCACCCTCCTCAAGGAGGACATCGCGATCCGCAAGCTCGTCGACAAGCGGCTGGCCAACGCCAGCGTCAGCCAGGTCGAGATCGAGCGCGGGATCAACCACGTGACGGTCACCGTCCACACGGCCAAGCCCGGGATCGTGATCGGCAAGGGCGGCCAGAACGTCGAGATCCTGCGCCAGCAGATCGGCGCCCTGACCAACCGCAAGGTCAAGCTCGAGATCAAGGAGATCCGCCAGCCGGAGCTCGACGCCTACCTCGTGGCGATGAACATCGCCCAGCAGCTGACCCGCCGGATCGCCTTCCGCAAGGCGATGAAGCAGGGCATCCAGCGGACCATGAAGGCCGGCGCCAAGGGCGTCAAGATCATGGTCGCCGGCCGCCTGGGCGGCTCCGAGATGGCCCGCCGCGAGTGGGACAAGGAAGGCCGGATCCCGCTCGGCACCCTCCGCGCCGACATCAGCTACGGCCAGGTCCACGCCCATACGACGTATGGCCGGATCGGGGTCAAGGTCTGGATCTACCGCGGCGACATCATCCCCGAGCGGACGCCGCCGCAGGTCGTCGGCGCCGCCGTGACCAGCGTGGCCGGGGGCGTCTGAGATGTTGATGCCCAAGCGGGTCAAGCACCGCAAGGTGATGCGCGGCCGGATGTCCGGGCTGGCCAAGGGTGGCCACTCGGTCGCCTTCGGCGACTACGGCCTGGCGACCACCGAGCCGGCCTGGATCACCAGCCGCCAGATCGAGGCAGCCCGCCGGGCGATGACCCGCTCGGTCAAGCGCGGCGGCAAGATCTGGATCCGGGTCTTCCCCGACAAGCCCGCCACCAAGAAGCCGGCCGAGACCCGGATGGGCTCGGGCAAGGGCGCCCCGGACCACTGGGTGGCCGTGGTCAAGCCCGGCCGGATCCTGTTCGAGATGGGCGGCATTCCCCAGGTCGAGGCGCTCGAGGCGATGCGCCTGGCCAGCCACAAGCTGCCCGTCGCGACCCGGGTCGTCGTGCGCGAGGGCGCCGAGCTGGAGGTCACCGATGGACATCGATAAGGTTCGCGAGATGTCCGACGGCGAGCTCGAGCTCGCCCTGCGGCAGGCCAAGCAGGACCTCTGGCAGGCGCGCTTCGCGCTGTCGACCCGCCAGCTCAAGGACTACTCCACCATTCCTCAGACCCGCCACACGATCGCGCGGATCCTGACCGTCCAGCACGAGCGCAAGCTCGGCCAGACGGCCTGACGGGAGATCACGCGATGACAGGAGCACCGGTGAACGCCAAGCGGAAGACGAAGGTCGGCCGCGTCGTCAGCGACAAGATGGACAAGACGATCGTCGTGTCCGTCGAGCGCCTGGCGCGCCATCCCCTCTACAAGCGGGTGATCCGCTTGAGCACCAAGTTCAAGGCCCACGACGAGGGCAACACGGCCCATGTCGGCGACACGGTCCTGATCGAGGAATCGCGGCCGCTGTCGGCCACCAAGCGCTGGCGCCTGGTCGAGATCGTGGCCACCGCGGCCGAGCACGGCGGCGAGGGCCTGCTCCTCGAGGAAGAGGCGACCACCGAGGCGATCCACGGGGCTGCCCATCCGGGCCGCCACCATGACGCCGAGGCAGCCGAGCCGGCCGAGCCGGTGGAGGCCGAGGCGTGATCCAGGAGTCCACCCGGCTCAAGGTCGCCGACAACACCGGCGCGCGCACGATCGAGTGCATCCGGATCATGGGCCGCTCGCGCAAGCGGACGGCCGGGATCGGCGACGTGATCGTGGCCGCCGTCAAGCAGGCGATCCCCAACGCCGCCGTCAAGAAGGGCGACGTGGTCCGGGCCGTGATCGTGCGCACGAGCAAGGAGTACGGCCGGCCGGACGGCAGCTACATCCGCTTCGACGAGAACGCCGCCGTGCTGATCAACAACCAGGGCAACCCGCGCGGCACCCGGATCTTCGGACCGGTGGCTCGCGAGCTGCGTGACCGGAACTACATGAAGATCGTGTCCCTCGCCCCGGAGGTGCTGTGATGGCCGTCGTCACCCGCCCCAACGCGACCAAAGTGCCCGACATCCGCAAGGGCGACACCGTCGTGGCGATCGTCGGCAAGGACGCCGGCAAGTCCGGCGTGGTCGAGCGGGTCATCCGCAACCAGCAGGGCTGGGCCAAGACGAAGAGCCGCGGCGGCGGATCGTGGCAGCACGCCACGCCGCTGTCCGAGGTCGCCGTGGTGGTCACCGGGCTGAACATCAGCAAGCGCCACACGAAGCCGCGCCCGTCGAGCAACACCGATCGGATCGCCCACGGTCCAGGCCGGCGGGATCCTCGAGATCGCCCAGCCGCTGGCCCTGAGCAAGGTGATGATCGTCTGCCCCGAATGCAAGGAGCCGACCCGGATCGGCCACGAGAAGCTGGCCAGCGGCGAGCGGGTCCGGACCTGCAAGCGCGGCCACCGGCTGGAGGTGAAGGCCTGATGGCCGGCCGCCTCCACGATCGCTACAAGGCCGAGGTGATCCCGGCCCTGACCAAGCAGTTCGAATACGGCAACCCGAACCAGGTCCCGCGGCTGGCCAAGATCGTCGTCAACATCGGCCTGGGCGAGGCCCTGACCAATGCCAAGGCGATCGACGCCGCGACCGGCGACCTGGCCGCGATCACCGGCCAGAAGCCGATCGTGACCCGGGCCAAGCGCTCGATTGCCCAGTTCCGGCTGCGGACGGGCAACCCGATCGGGGCCAAGGTGACCCTGCGCGGCGACCGGATGTGGGACTTCCTCGACCGGCTGGTGACCCTCTCGCTGCCCCGCATCCGCGACTTCCGGGGGATCCCGGCCAAGTCGTTCGACGGGCGGGGCAACTACTCGCTCGGCCTCCGGGAGCAGCTTGCCTTCCCGGAGATCGACTACGACAAGGTGGACCGTCTCCGCGGGCTCGAGATCAGCATCGTGACGACGGCGAAGACCGACGAGGAGTCGAAGCGTTTGCTCGAGCTCCTCGGCATGCCTTTCGCCGGCTAGGCGCGGGGAGGAACAAGATGGCCAAGAAGTCACTCATCGCCAAGGCCGCCCGGCCGCCGAAGCACAAGGTCTCGGGCTATCACCGCTGCACCGTGTGCGGCCGGCCGCGAGCCTACATGCGCCGCTTCGCCCTGTGCCGGATCTGCTTCCGGGAGCGTGCCCTCCTGGGCCAGCTGCCCGGCGTGACGAAGTCGAGCTGGTAGACCGATGAACATCTCCGATCCAATCGCCGACATGCTCACCCGGATTCGCAACGCGTCCCGGGCGCGCCATACCGAGGTCGTCGTGCCGGCCTCCCGGACCAAGCGCGAGATCGCCCGGATCCTCAAGGCCGAGGGCTTCATCGCCGAGGTCGCCGAGGACCGCGACGGCACGCTCAGCGTCCTCCGCCTCCAGCTCAAGTACGTCGACGGCAAGGTGCCGGTCGTGTCGGGCCTCAAGCGGATCAGCAAGCCCGGCCTGCGGGTCTACGCCCGCAAGACCGACATCCCGCGGGTGCTCGGCGGCCTGGGCATCGTCATCGTCAGCACCAGCCAGGGGATCATGACCGGCGCGCAGGCCCGCAAGGCCGAGCTCGGCGGCGAAGTCCTCGCCTACGTCTGGTAGGGGAGGGAACGCATGTCTCGAATTGGCCGCCTGCCCATCACCGTCCCGCCCGGCGTGACCGTCACCGTTGACGGCCGGGCGATCACCGTCGTCGGCCCCAAGGGCACCCTCAGCCGCGAGCTCCATCCGGACATGGCCGTCAACCAGAGCCGACGGCCGGCTGCTGGTCGAGCGGCCCGACGAGTCGAAGACCCACAAGGAGCTCCACGGCCTGACCCGGACGCTCGTCTCGAACATGGTCGAAGGGGTCACCACCGGCTACCGCAAGGGCCTCGAGATCACCGGCGTCGGCTACCGGGCGACGCTCAACGGCCGCAAGCTCCAGCTCAACCTCGGCTACAGCCACCCGATCGAGATCGATCCCCCGAGCGGGATCAGCTTCGAGCTCGACAACCCGACCCGCCTGGCGGTCGTCGGCATCGACAAGGAGCTCGTCGGCCAGATCGCCGCCAAGGTCCGCTCGATGCGCAAGCCCGAGCCGTACAAGGGCAAGGGCGTCCGCTACGCCGGCGAGGTGATCCGGCGCAAGGCCGGCAAGGCCGGCAAGATCGGTGGAAAGAAGTAATCCGATGAAGGAACGCAGCCCGATGACCCAGGTCGCCGGCCGCACCGGGGCGCGCCAGAAGCGCCACGACCGGATCCGTCTCCGCATCGCGGGGTCGGAGGCGCGGCCGCGCCTGGCCGTCTTCCGCAGCCTCAACCACATCTATGCCCAGGTGATCGACGACGCGTCCGGACGGACGCTGGCCACTGCCTCGACGGTCGAGAAGGAGTTCAAGGGCTCCAAGGCGACCAAGACCGAGGAAGCCCAGAAGGTCGGCCGCCTGGTCGCCGAGCGTGCCCGTTCCGCCGGCGTGGAGCACGTCGTCTTCGATCGGGCCGGGTTCCGGTATCACGGACGGATCAAGTCGCTGGCCGACTCCGCCCGCGAAGCCGGCCTCGACTTCTGATCGGAAGGAGCGAACCAATGGCCCGCATCGACCCCAACAAGCTCACCCTCGAGGAGCGTGTCGTCCAGATCAACCGCGTCGCGAAGGTGGTCAAGGGCGGCCGTCGCTTCAGCTTCAGCGCGATCGTCGTCGTCGGCGACGGCGCCGGCCATGTCGGCGTCGGCCTGGGCAAGGCCGGCGAGGTCCCCGAGTCGATCCGCAAGGGCGTCGAGGACGCCAAGAAGAACCTGATCAAGATCCCGATGGTCGGGACCACGATCCCCCACGAGGTGCGGGTCGAGTACTCCGCCGCCCGGGTGATGCTCAAGCCGGCCTCCCAGGGCACCGGGGTCATCGCCGGCGGCGCGGTGCGCGCCGTCGTCGAGGCGGCCGGCATCCGGGACATCCTGGCCAAGGTCCACGGCTCGACCAACCCGGTCAACGTGACCCGGGCCACGATCAACGCCCTGGCCTCGCTCCATTCGGCTGCCGAGATCTCGGCCCGCCGTGGGGTGACCGTCCGCCTGGCGATCCCCGGCCAGCCGGTGATGGAGGCCGCCGATGCCCGCTAGGCTGCGCGTCACCCAGGTCAAGAGCACGATCAGTCACATCCAGCGGAACCGGGCCACGGTCCGCGCCCTCGGGCCTGCACCGGATCGGTGACGTCGTCGAGGTCGTCGACAACCCGGCCATCCGCGGCATGGTTCGCCAGGTGCGCTTCCTCGTCGAGGTCGAGGAGCTCCCCGAGACCGGCCCCGAGGAGAAGGCATGAAGCTCCACGACCTGCGTCCGGCGAAGGGCGCCCACCACGCCCGCAAGCGGGTCGGCCGGGGGATCGCCGCCGGCGGCGGCAAGACGGCCGGCCGGGGCACGAAGGGCCAGAAGGCACGCGCCGGGGCGGCGATCCCGGCCTGGTTCGAGGGTGGCCAGACGCCGCTCCAGATGCGGATCCCCAAGCTCCACGGCTTCAAGAACCGGTTCCGGGTCGAGTACGAGGTCGTCAACCTGGGCCGGATCGCGGCCCTCGTGGAGGCCGGCATCTTCGAGCCGGGCGATGCCCCGGGCGCCACGAAGGCCGGCTCGGGCAAAGCCGCCCCGATCACGATCAACCAGGAGATCCTGCGTGCCGCGGGCCTCGTCTCGACCCTCAAGAAGCCGCTCAAGATCCTGGGCAACGGCGACCTGTCGGCCGCCCTGTTCGTGGTTGCCGACTCGTTCAGCCGCAGCGCGGTGACCAAGATCGAGGCGGCCGGCGGCTCGGTCCAGGTCCTCGTGCTGCCGAGCGAGCCACTGGCCGCGCTGGGGCTCGACCTTGGCCAGCCTGCGACGACGCCCGTCGATCACGACGAGAGCCAGCCCCACGAGCATCCGCTGGCCGAAGCTCCCGAGGCCGCCGAGGCGTCAGGGGCGCCGACCGGAGTCGAGGCCAAGCCTGAGGCCAGGCCGGCCAAGGCCACGCCGGCAGCCAAGTCCGGCGGCAAGTCCGACGCCAAGCCCGCGAGCCCGGCAACGGCCAAGGCGGCCAAGCCGGCGGCCAAGTCCGCCAAGCCCGCCGCCAAGTCCGCCAAGCCCGCCGCGAAGTCCGCAAATCCGGCGCCAAAGGCCGACGCCTCCAAGGCCAAGCCCGCAGCCAAGGCGCCCAAGGCCCGCAAGCCCGCCGCGAAGCCTGCCAAAGACGCCTGACGATGATCGAATCCCTGCTCAACGCATTCCGCGCGCCCGACATCCGGCGGCGGATCCTGTTCGTCGCCGGGATCCTGATCATCTTCCGCTTCCTGTCCCACGTGCCCGTGCCGGGCGCGAACGCGGCCTCGCTCCAATCGCTGTTCAGCGGCAACCAGCTGCTGGGCCTGCTCGACCTGTTCTCGGGCGGCGGCCTGTCGCGTTTCTCGATCGTCGGCCTGGGGGTCAACCCGTACATCAACGCCTCGATCATCATCCAGCTGATGACCGGGGTGATCCCCCGCCTCCAGCAGCTCAGCCGCGAGGGTGAGTACGGCCGCAACAAGATCAACCAGTACACCCGCTACCTGGCCGTGCCCCTGGCCCTCCTCCAGTCGTATGGCTTCCTGGCCGTCCTGCACGGCTCGCAGCCGCCGGTCCTGACCGGTGGCTTCGGCCTCGACGATGTCGGCACTCTGACCCAGATGGTCGCCCTGACGACCGGCTCGATCCTGCTGATGTGGCTGGGCGAGCTGATCACCGAGAAGGGCATCGGCAACGGCATCAGCTTCATCATCTTTGCCGGAATCGTCGGCCGCGCCCCGACCGCCCTGCAGGCCTTCCTGGCCAACCCGGACATCGCCGCGTTCATCGCCTTCGTGGTCGTCGGCCTGATCGCGGTCGCCGTGATCGTGTACATCCAGGAGGGCCAGCGCCGGATCCCGGTCCAGTACGCCAGCCGGGTGCGCGGGCGGCGGATGTACCAGGGCAGCGCCACGTTCCTGCCCCTGCGGGTCAACCAGGCCGGCGTGATCCCGATCATCTTCGCGGTCAGCATCCTGCTCTTCCCGACCCAGATCGCGTCCTACTTCACGACCTCCAAGGTGGCCTTCATCTCGCAGATCTCGCAGGGCATCGTGTTCGTGATGGACCCCCAGAAGATCCTGTACGTCCTGCTCTACTTCGTGCTGACCTTCGGATTCACGTACTTCTATACGGCGTTCACGTTCAAGCCCGATGAGACCGCCGAGCAGCTCCGCAAGAACGGCGGGTTCATCCCCGGGATCCGGCCCGGCCGGCCGACCGAGGACTACCTCCGCCGGGTGGTCAACCGGATCACGATCGCGGGCGCCTTCTTCCTGGCCGTGGTGGCCGTCTCGCCGACGATCCTGGCCGTCGTCTTCCGGAGCCTGGGCGGGCTGACCCTGGGCGGCACCAGCCTGCTGATCGTGGTCAGCGTCGTGGTCGAGACGATGAAGCAGATCGAAGCCCAGCTGCTGATGCGCAACTACGAGGGCTTCATCCGGTGACCTTCCTGGTCCTGCTCGGCGCCCCCGGCGCCGGCAAGGGTACCCAGGCGCCGATCCTCGCGACCCGACTCGGCCTCCCCCACGTTGCCACCGGAGACCTGTTCCGGGCCGCCGTCCACGAAGGCTCGGCGGTCGGTCTCGAGGCGCGCCGCTACATGGAGCGCGGCCAGCTGGTGCCCGACTCGATCACGGTCAAGATGCTCCTCGACCGGCTGGCCCAGCCGGACGCCGCCGCGGGGGCGATCCTCGACGGCTTCCCGCGCAACCTGGCCCAGGCCGGCATCCTCGACGGTGCGCTGGCCGACCGGAGCAGCCGGGTCAACGTCGCGCTCGAGATCGAGGTGCCCGAGAGCGAGCTCGTCCGGCGCCTGTCGGGGCGCTGGATCTGCCAGGCCAACGGCCACGTCTACAACGAGACCAGCCACCCGCCCCGCGTCCCGGGTCGCTGCGACCTCGACGATTCACCGCTGATCCAGCGCGAGGACGATCGGAGCGAGACGGTCGCCGCCCGGCTGGCGGCCCAGCTGACCGCGCTGCGCGAGGTGGTCGGCTACTACCGGGAGCGCGGCCTGCTGCGCACGATCGACGGCCGCCGGCCGGTGGCCGAGGTGACCGAGGCGCTGGTTGCGGCCGCCCAGGCCGCGGCCGCCGCGGATGCGGCCGGGCCCCCGTCGCCCGGGGCGGCCACCTGATGGCGGTCAGCCTCAAGTCGCCGGCCGAGGTCGAGGCCATGCGCCGCGCCGGGCGGGTCGTGGCCGAGGTCCTGGCGCTGGTCGAGGGCGAGCTCCGGCCGGGGGTCAGCACGGCCCACCTGGACGCCCTGGCCGAGGCCCACATCCGGCGCAGTGGGGCCGTCCCGTCGTTCAAGGGCTACCCCGGGGCCAACCCCCGCCGCCCGTTCCCGGCCAGCATCTGCATCTCGATCGACGCCGAGATCGTCCACGGCATCCCCGGCGAGCGGACGATCCGCACCGGCCAGATCGTATCGATCGACGCCGGCGCGATCGTCGACGGCTGGCACGGCGACGGCGCCCGGACCTTTTACGTCGGTGAGCCGCCGGAGCCGGTCCGGAGCCTGATCGAGACCACCCGCCTGGCGATGATGGCCGGGATTGCCGCGGCCCAGCCGGGCAACCACATCGGCGACATCGGGGCGGCCGTCGAGGACGTCGCCCGGCCGAAGGGCTACGGCGTGATCCGCCAGTTCGTCGGCCACGGCATCGGCCGGGCGATGCACGAAGACCCCCAGGTCCCCAACTACCGGACCGGCCAGGCCGGCCGGCGGATCGAGCCCGGTCTGTGCCTGGCGATCGAGCCGATGTTCACTCTCGGCAGCTACGAGGCGATGATGCTCCCGGACGACTGGACCATCGTCACCCGCGACGGCTCGCTGGCCGCCCACTTCGAGCACAGCATCACGATCACCGAGCACGGCCCCGAGATCCTGACCACCGTCTGATCCCGGTCCGGCGTTTGCCGGATCGGCGAACATTTGATATCCTCACCGTTCGTGTGTCGGCCCACTCGGGCCGACATTCCGTGCGAGAAAGGGAAGACCGAAAGCCTGTGGCCAAGAAGGACGCGATCGAAGTCGAGGGAACGGTCATCGAACCGCTGCCCAACACGATGTTCGCTGTCGAATTGGAGAATGGCCATCGGGTCCTGGCCCACATCAGCGGCAAGCTGCGGATGAATTTCATCCGGATCCTGCCCGGTGATCGAGTCAGGGTGGAGCTCTCTCCCTACGATCTCACCCGCGGGCGGATCACCTACCGCCTGAAGTAAGTCTGTTTCTGAGTTCGATCGAGGAACCGTGAAAGTTCGAGCCTCCGTCAAGGCGCGTTGCGACAACTGCAAGGTGATTCGCCGCCACGGCACCGTGATGGTCATCTGCACCAATCCCAAGCACAAGCAGCGGCAGGGGTAACCATGGCGCGCATTGCCGGCGTTGACATCCCCCGCGAGAAGCGGGTCGAGATCGCCCTGACCTACATCTTCGGGCTCGGCCTGCCGACCAGCCAGAAGATCCTGGCCCAGGCCAACATCAACCCGGACACCCGGGTCCGCGACCTCACCGAGGAGCAGGTCAACCGGCTGCGCGAGATCATCGACCGGCGCTACAAGGTCGAGGGTGACCTGCGCCGCGAAGTGGCCCTCAACATCAAGCGCCTGATCGAGATCGGCTCGTACCGCGGCAGCCGCCACCGGCGCAACCTGCCGGCCCGTGGCCAGCGGACCAAGACCAATGCCCGCCAGCGACGCGGTCCGAAGAAGACCGTCGGCGTCCGCCGCAAGAAGTAAGGGGAACCCAGCCCAACCATGGCCGACCGCAAGCGTGCCGTTAAGCAGCGCCGCAAGGAGAAGAAGAACGTCCCCCAGGGGCACGTCCACATCCAGGCGACGTTCAACAACACGATCATCACGATCACCGACCTCGGTGGTGCCGTGATCAGCTGGGGCTCCGCCGGCATCGCCGGCTTCAAGGGCTCCCGGAAGAGCACGCCATACGCCGCGGCACTGTCGGCCGAAGGCGCCGCCCGGCGGGCGATGGAGCACGGGATGCGCCAGGTCGAGGTCTACGTCAAGGGCCCCGGGGCAGGTCGCGAGCAGGCCATCCGCTCGCTCCAGGCGGCCGGCCTCGAAGTGACTGCGATCACCGATGTCACGCCCATCCCGCATAACGGCTGCCGCGCCCCCAAGCGGCGCCGGGTCTAGGTCAGGACACCACCATGGCCCGTTACACCGGTTCCGTCTGCCGCCTCTGCCGTCGGGAGGGCATGAAGCTCTTCCTGAAGGGCTCGCGCTGCTACTCCAAGAAATGCGCCTTCGAGCGCCGGCCAACGCCCCCCGGCCAGCACGGCGTCCGGCGCCGGAAGGTCGGCGAGTACGGCATGCAGCTGCGCGAGAAGCAGAAGGTCCGGCGCGTCTACGCCGTCCTCGAGCGCCAGTTCAAGAACTACTTCGACGCCGCCGAGTCGCGGCCCGGGGTGACCGGCGAGAACCTCCTCCGGCTGCTCGAGCTGCGCCTCGACAACATCGTCTTCCGGATGGGCTTCGCCACCTCCCGGGCGGCTTCCCGCCAGCTCGTCAACCACGGCCATTTCGCGGTCAATGGACGGCCGACGAACATCGCCTCCCATCAGCTCCGGCCCGGTGACCGGATCGAGGTCCGTGCCTCGCGCACCGGCCGCGAGCCGTTCAAGGTGGCCAAGGAAACCCTCCGCTCACACCAGCCGCCCGAGTGGCTGAGCGTGGATCCGGCCAAGCTGGCCGGCACAATCATCGACCAGCCCCGGCGCGACCAGATGCCGCTCGACCTGAACGAGCAGCTCGTGGTCGAGTATTACTCGAGGTAAGCCCCAGCCATGATTGAACTCGAGAGCCCCCAGATCGAGCCCGTCGAGGAGCTCGGCACGTTCGCCAAGTACGAGGCCGGGCCGCTGCCGGCCGGCTACGGCGTGACCCTCGGCAACGCCCTCCGGCGGGTCCTCCTGTCGTCGCTCGAAGGCGCCGCGGTAACCTCGATCCAGATCCGCGACGTGTACCAGGAGTTCTCCACGATCCCGGGGGTCAAGGAGGACGTCACCCAGATCGTCCTGAACGTCAAGAAGCTCCGGCTCAAGAGCTTCGCCGCCCACCCGGTCCAGCTCAAGCTGGTCAAGAGCGGGGCCGGCGCGGTCACCGCTGCCGACATCGTCGAGTCGGCCGACGTCGAGATCGTCAACCCCGAGCAGATCCTGATGACCCTCGACACCGACGACGTGACGATCGAGCTCGACCTGACCGTCGAGCGCGGAGTCGGCTATCTCGCGGCCGAGCGCTCCGAGTCGCTGCCCATCGGGGTGATCGCAGTCGACGCGATCTTCACCCCCGTGCGCAAGGTCAACTACTGGGTCGAGCCGACCCGCGTCGGCCAGATCACCAACTACGACAAGCTGACGATGGAGATCGAGACTGACGGCTCGATCACCCCCGAGGAGGCGCTCTCGCGCTCGGCCGACATCCTCGTCCGGCAGTTCTCGCTGTTCGCCAACATCGGCATCGTGGCCACCCCGGGGGGCGTCGTCGGCGGGGCGCCGCAGCTGCCTCCGAACATGCTCGACATGCCGATCGAGGAGCTCGACCTCCCGATGCGGGCCTACAACTCGCTCAAGCGCAACAACATCGTCAAGGTCGGCCAGCTCCTGCAGCTGTCCGACGACGACCTCCTCCGGATGCGCAACTTCGGGCGCAAGTCGCTCGACGAGATGAAGGAGCGCCTCCGGATGCGCGGCTTCGTGATCCCCGAGACCGAGCCGTCCGACGAGCCGTTCGACGACGAAGGCGAGGAAGTCTGAGCCGTGGCCCATCGGATCGACGGCCGCAAGCTCTCGCGCAAGCAGGGTCCCCGCCTGGCCCTGTTCAAGAACATGATCGTATCGGTCCTGCGCTACGAGAAGATCCAGACGACCGAAGCCAAGGCCAAGGAGATCCGGCCGCGCGTCGAGCGGGTGATCACCCTGGCCAAGCGCGGCGATCTCGCCGCCCGACGGCAGGTGATCGCCGAGTTCCCGAATGAGCCCCTCGTGGTCGACAAGCTGTTCCACGAGATTGCCCCGAAGTACGCGGACCGCACGTCCGGCTACACCCGGATCGTGCGGATTGGCCGGCGACTCGGCGATTCTGCCGAGATCGTCCAGATCGAGCTCGTCTAGGCACGGGCTCGGCCATGAGCGCTCGAGAGGGCGCACCCCGGCGCTTCTGCGCCCGGGTTGAATATGACGGCACGGACTTTGCCGGGTTCCAGGTGCAACCGGGAAAACGGACGGTCCAGGGAGAACTCGAGGCCGCGCTGGCGCGGCTCGCGCCGCCAGGCTCGAGCCGGGTCGACGGGGCCGGTCGAACGGATGCCGGGGTTCACGCCAGCGGGCAGGTGATCGCATTCACCTATCCCGGTGGGCTCAGCGGACCACAGCTCCAGCGTTCGATCGAGGCCTTGCTCCCGGCGGACATCGCGATCAGCGGCGTGCGCCGGGTGGCCGATCGGTTTCACCCACGCTACGCGGCGCGATACCGGGAGTATCGCTACACCGTCTGGAACGGGCCGCATCGCCCGCTCGTCGAGCGCTACGCGCTCGGAGTGCGGACGCCGCTCGATGACGCCGCGATGGCGCAAGCCGGGCTGGTCCTCGTTGGCCGGCACGACTTCTCCGCCTTCGGGGCGCCGGACCGCCAACCGGTCCGGACCGTCTACGCGGTCCGGGTTCGCCGCCGGGGCCAGGTCGTGACGATCGACGTCAGGGCCGACGCCTTCCTGCGGGGGATGGTCCGGAGGATCGTGGCCGTCCTGTTGAAGGTCGGCCACGGCAGGATGGACGTGGCAGGGGTTGCCGCGGCGCTTGACGCCGGACGGCCCGCCCTCTCCGGAGCAGCCGCTCCGGCGCAGGGATTGTGCCTGCGTCGAGTGGCCCTCGGGCGAGCAGCCCGAAGGCCCCCGGCACGGGATTGGGATGGAGAGCTCGAACAGACATGACCGCGAAGACCTACTCACCGCGTGAGAGCGAGATCGACCGGCGCTGGTTCGTCGTCGATGCCGCCGACGAGACGCTCGGCCGCCTCGCGTCGCGGGTTGCCCATGTCCTGGTCGGCAAGCACAAGCCCACCTACGCCCCCCATCTCGACTCCGGCGATCACGTGATCATCCTCAACGCCGCCCGCATCTCGGTGAGCCGCGACAAGCTCGAATCGAAGCTCTACATCCGCCACAGCGGACATCCCCAGGGCTACAAGGAGGAGACCCTCGGCCACCTCCTTGATCGTCGCCCCGAGGAGGTCATCCGCCGGGCGGTCAAGGGCATGCTGCCGCACAACCGGCTCGGCGCCCAGCAGCTCCGCAAGCTGAAGGTCTACGCCGGCTCGGATCACCCGCATCAGGCCCAGCGGCCTGAGCCGCTGGCCTGACGGAGGACCGCCCCTGATGTCGACCCCCGCGTTCTATCACGGGACCGGCCGCCGCAAGACGGCCGTCGCCCGCGTCCGCCTGCTGCCCGGTGAGGGCGAGATCGTCGTCAACGGCCGGACGATGGACCAGCACTTCGGCAACGCCGTCAACGAGACCGATGTCCGGATGCCCTTCCGGGTGACCGGCACCGACGGCCGGTTCAACACGATGGTCAAGGTCGAGGGCGGCGGGGTGACCGGCCAGGCCGGCGCGATCCGCCACGGGATCGCCCGGGCCCTCCTCCAGATCGACGAGGCCAACCGCCTGCCCCTCCGCCAGGCCGGGCTGCTGACCCGCGATCCGCGGATGAAGGAACGCAAGAAGTACGGCCTCAAGCGGGCGCGCAAGGCGCCCCAGTACACCAAGCGCTAACCGCCGCCCGCCGGCGCGGCAGGGACGCGGCCTGATGTCGACCGGGGGCACCCTGCGCGGACGCGACCTGCTGAGCATCGGTGACCTGTCGCGGCCCGAGGTCGACGGCTTGTTCGAGCTCGCGGCCGGGCTCAAGGCCGAGTTCCGCAGCCGTCACGGCCACGCCCATCCGGCGCTCGCCGGGCGGACCCTGGCGATGCTCTTCCAGAAGCCGAGCCTGCGCACCCGGGTGACCTTCGAGGCCGGGGCGGCCCAGCTCGGCGGCCACGCGATCTACCTGACCAACGACGTAGTCCTGGGCGCCCGGGAGAGCGTCCGGGACGTGGCCCGCAACCTGGAGCGCTTCGTCGACGCGATCGTCGTCCGGACGGGCCCCCACGAAGTCGCCGTGGAGCTGGCGGCGCAGGCCGCCATCCCGGTCATCAACGGCCTGACCCTGCGCGAGCATCCCTGCCAGGCGCTGGCCGACCTGTTCACGATCCGGGAGCGCTTCGGGAGCTTCGAGGGCGTGGTGCTGGCCTTCGTCGGCGACGGCAACAACGTCTATCACTCGCTGGCCCTCCTGGGCGCGCTGCTGGGCATCGAGGTCCGCCTCGCCCACCCGGCCGGCTATGCCCCCAATCCCCGGATCGTCGAGCGGGCCCAGGCCCTGGCCGCCGAGCATGGCGGCCGGATCGTCTTCGGGCGCGAGCCGGCCGAGATCGTCCGGGGCGCCTCGGTGGTCTACACCGATGCCTGGACCTCGATGGGCCAGGAGGCCGAGGCCGAGGAGCGCCGTGACGCCTTTGGCGCCTACCAGGTCAACGCCGACCTGCTGGCCGCGGCCGGGTCCCAGGCGATCGTGATGCACTGCCTGCCCGCCCACCGGGGCGAGGAGATCACGACCGAGGTGATGGATGGACCGCAGAGCGTAATCTTCGACCAGTCGGAAAACCGCCTCCACGTCCAGAAGGCGCTCCTCGTCGAGCTGATCGGAGTGCCGGACCAGGCGGGCCCGCCAGCCACGAGCCAGTCATGACCGACGCGCCCTACGAGCGCTACAAGGATGCCCTCCGGGTCGGCCACGTCGCCGCCCTCCACGGCCGCCTCGACGATGCCCTGGCCGCCTACGCCCAGGCGGCCCAGGTCGCCCCGGACCGGGCCCTGCCGCTGACCAGCCGGGCCACGGTCCTGGTCCGCCTCAACCGGCTCGACGAGGCCCTCGAGGCATATGGCGCGGCCCTCAGCCTGGCCCCCCGCGACGAGGCCGCCCTCGGCGGGCGGGCCGACGCCCTGGTCCGGGCCGGCCGGCCGGCCGAGGCTGCCGGCGCGCTCGACCTGCTGGCCGAGATCCAGGCCGTCAGCGGCCGCCTGCCCGAAGCCTGCGACACCGCCCGGCGGGCGCTCGAGCTGGCCGAGTCGCGCGCCCGGCGGCGCCACCTGGCCGACCTGACCGAGCTCGTCCGCGACGATCCCGGCGGGGCCGCCGGAGAGGCGCTTGCCCGGGCCCTGCGCCTCCTCGAGGAACCGGTCCAGGTCCTCCAGCCGGCCGTCACGAGTCCCGACGCCGATCCAGCGCGGCCTGCGCCCGTGCCCGCCGGCTCGGTCGACGGCAGCCAGGAGGTCGAGGCGCTGCCGGCCAGCGCGCCGGTCGTCGTCGACGTGCTGGCGATCAGTGCCCGCCTGGAGGCTGCCATGGCCACCGGCGACCCGGCCGGCCGGGTCGAGGCGATCGTGGCCGCCAGCCGGGAGCTTGCCGCGGCAGGCCTCGACGAGGCGGCCCTCGACGCGGCCGACTCGGCCCTGGGCATGGCTCCCGACGACCCCGACCTGCACCTGGTCCTGGTCGAGCTGTACGTCGCCCGGGGCTGGCGGACGCTGGCCGGCGACAAGCTCCTGCTCCTGGGCCGCCTCGTCGAGCTCTCGGGCGACGCCGAGATCCGCGATCGGCTGTGCGCCGCCGCAACGCGACTCCTGCCGGATGACAGCCGACTCGCCGGATTGTGTGCCTGACGACCTAGACTGGGCCTGATGCAGCTTGTCCAATCGATCCTGGGCCAGGTCCAGCTCAACACGGTTGTCGATGTCGGGATCACCGCCCTCCTGATCTACGGCCTGTTCAGCCTGATCCGGGGGACCCGGGCGGTGAGCCTGGTGATCGGCGTGACGGTCATGCTCCTGGTCTACGCCGCGGCCCGCTTCTTCGACCTGCGCCTCCTGCGCCAGGTCCTTGAGACCGGCGCGCTGGTCGGCGTCTTCGCCCTGGTCGTCGTCTTCCAGCCCGAGCTGCGCCGGGCCCTCGACCGAATCGGCCGGGTCGGCTCGTTCGCCTGGCTGCTGACCGGCGCCGACCAGCGGATCGTCGGCCATGTCGCGGCCGAGGTCGCCCGGGCCTGTGGCCTGCTGGCCGCCGAGCACTACGGGGCGCTGATCGTGATCGAGCGCGAGACGGCCCTGGGCGAGATCGCCGAGACGGGGGTGATGCTCCACGCCGACCTGACCGCCGACCTCCTGCGCACGATCTTCATGCCCCGTTCGCCGCTCCACGACGGGGCCGTGATCATTCGCGGCGATTCAGTCGTCGCCGCCGGCGCCGTCCTGCCCCTGGCCGAGACGACGATCCTGCCGGCCGAGCGCTTCGGCACCCGCCACCGGGCCGCGGTCGGGATCGCCGAGCAGACCGACGCGATCGTCGTGGTCGTGTCCGAGGAGACCGGCCAGACCAGCCTTGTCGAACGGGCCCGGATCGTGCGCAACCTGAACCCCGCCCAGCTCGAGCGGGCCCTGCGCGGCCTGCTCGACTCGTCCGGTAGCCGGCGCTCGATCCTGGGCCATATGCCCTCGGGCAGCCTGCGCCCGTCGAGCGCCCGGCTGGCCCGCCTGCGCCGGGTGGCCGACGACCCGCCCAGCCCGCCCAGCCCGCCCAGCGGACCGGCGCCCACGTGAGCCGGACCATCCGCCGGCTGGTCGCCCGGATCATCCGCAACTGGCCGCTCAAGGTCGGCTCGATTGTGCTGGCCACGTTCCTGTATGCCGGCCTCGTCCTGTCCCAGAACGCGCAGGTCTGGCCGGGCACGATCCCGATCGTCAAGACCAACCAGCCGACGAGCGCGGTGCTCCTCAGCAACCTGGGCAACGTGACCAACATCCGCTACTTCGCCCCGACCGAGGTGGCCGACCGGCTGAACGGCTCGAGCTTCACGGCCACGGTCGACCTGTCGACGGCGACGCCCCTCGCCGGAACACCCTTCTCGACCGTCCAGGTCCACGTCCAGGCGGCCGACCCACGGGTCCAGGTCCTCGATTTCGACCCGCAGGTGGTCCAGGTCCAGCTCGATCCGCTCATCTCCAAGAGCGTCCCGGTCAAGGTCGATGAAGGCAGCCCGGGGATCGGCCTGCAGCCCCAGAACCCGATCCTGTCGACGAACTCGGTGACCGTCTCGGGGCCGGCCTCGGTGGTCAGCCTGGCGACCGCGGCGATCGCCCGGGTCGTGATCCAGCCGTCGGGCCTGGACGTGGACCAGGAGGTTCCGCTGGTCGCCGTCGACGCCCTCAACAACGTGCTCAGCCCGGTCGGCATCGAGCCCCAGACCGTCCGGGTCCAGATCCGGGTCGGCGTCCAGCAGACCCGCACCCTGCCGGTCAACCCCAAGCTCGGCGGCGTCCCGAACAGCGGCTTCCAGGTCGGCGGGGTGACCGTCAACCCGCTCGCGGTCACCGTCCAGGGCGACGCCGACGCGCTCAGCTCGCTGACCGCCGTGGACACCGCCCCGGTCGACCTGAGCGGGGCGACCGCCGACCTCACCCGGGTCGTCAGCCTGGTCCTGCCGGCGGGGATGACGACCGTCGGCTCGAGCACCGTCTCGGTCACGGTCCATCTCAGCCCGGTCAGCGCCTCGCAGACCTTCTCGGCCGGGATCCTGCTCTCCGGCGCCCGCGACGACCGGCTCTACAGCCTGTCAGTGGACCAGCTCCTGGTGACCCTCGGCGGCTCACCCGCGGCCCTGGCCGGGATCCAGGGCCAGAGCTTCTCGGTCACGGTCGACGTCGATGGCCTGGCCCCGGGCGTCCATGTCCTGACCCCGACGGTCAACCTGCCGGCCAGCCTGACCCTGATCGGCCTGGCGCCCCAGACGATCTCGGTCACCGTCTCGATCGCCCCGACGCCCTCGGCGCCGGCGCCGTCGGCCTCGGCGGGGCCCTAGCCATGGCCCGCCTGTTCGGCACCGACGGCATCCGGGGGATCGCCAACGTCGACCTCAAGCCGACCTTGGCCTACGGCCTGGGCCGGGCCACCGCCCACGAGCTGCTGGCCGACGGGGGAGCCCTGGTGATCGGCCAGGACACCCGTCGCTCGGGCGGGATGTTCGTGGCCGCGATCGCGGCCGGCGCGGCCAGCCTGGGCGCCGACGTCAAGCTGGCGGGAACCCTGCCCACGCCCGCTCTGGCGTTCCTGGCCGGGAGCGGCGACTTCGGGGCCGGGATCATGGTCTCGGCCTCCCACAACCCGGCCGAGGACAACGGCCTGAAGGTCCTCGACGCCCGGGGGATGAAGCTCGACGATGACCGCGAGGATGCCCTCGAAGCCCTGATCTGGCGGGCGGAGGAGCTGGTCGGCCCGCGCAACGAGGGGATCGGCCGGGTGGAGGCCGCGCCGGGCCTGCTCGAACGCTATCGGACCCACCGGTTGGCCCTGGCCCGCACGATCCAGACCGACCTGCGGATCGTCCTCGACTGCGCCAACGGCTCGGGCGGCGTCTTCGCGCCCGAGATCCTGGCCGCCACCGGGGCCCAGGTCGAGGTGATCTACAACGCCCCGGACGGGGTCAACATCAACGTCAACTGCGGGGCGACGGCGCCCGCGGCGCTCGGCCGAGCGGTCGCCGAACGGGGCGCCGACCTGGGCTTCGCCCTCGACGGCGACGCCGACCGGCTGGTCGTGGTCGACCGCCACGGGCGCGTCGTGGACGGCGACCAGCTGATCGGCCTGATCGCCCTTGACCGCCAGCGCCGGGGCGCCCTGCGCAACGGGATCGTGGTGGTCACGGTCCTGTCCAACGGCGGGCTGGAGGCGGCGGTCGGGGCCGCCGGCGGCCAGGTGGTCCGGACGCCCGTCGGCGACAAGTACATCCTCGAGGGAATGCTGGTCAACGACGCCAGCCTGGGCGGCGAGAAGAGCGGCCACGTGATCGTCCTCGACCACGGCTCGTCGGGCGACGGGCTGGCCACCGGCCTGGAGCTCCTCAGCGTGCTCAGCCGGGCCGCCCGCAGCGTCGACGAGCTGGCCGCCGAAATTCCCCTCTTCCCACAGGAGCAGCGAGCGGTCCGCGTTCGTCACAAGGACCAATGGGAGGGTGATCCCATCCTTCGCCGGGCGATAGCATCGGCGTCGGACCGGCTCGGGGCCGGAGGCCGGATCCTCGTCCGGCCGTCAGGCACCGAGCCCGCCCTGCGCGTGATGATCGAAGGTCCCGACGCGGGACTCGTGGCCGAGCTGGCCGACGAGATCTCGACCCTCGCCGGGGAGCGCCTAAACTAACCCGCCTCCGGCACCGGTCGGACCGGGCCAGCAACGCGACGGAGAACTCAACCAGCATGTGCGGAATTGTCGGCTACACGGGTCCCCGAGAGGCCGGCCCAATCCTGATCGAAGGACTCAAGCGGCTCGAATACCGCGGCTACGACTCCGCCGGGATCGCCCTCGTGGACGACAGCGGCCGGATGTTCGTCGAGAAGCGGGCCGGCAAGCTGGCCAACCTGCAGACCGCGATCGCCGACCGGACGCCGCACGCGGCGATCGGCCTGGCCCACACCCGCTGGGCGACCCACGGCCGGCCGAACGACCTGAACGCCCATCCCCACCAGGACTGCACCGGCGAGATCACGGTGATCCACAACGGGATCATCGAGAACTTCCGGGAGCTGCGCGACGGCCTCGAGGAACGTGGCCACACCTTGACCTCGGAGACCGACACCGAGGCGATCGCCCACCTGATCGAGGAGGCCTACCAGGGCGACATCGCCGATGCCACCCGGGCCGCCCTCCGCCTGATCGAGGGTGCCTACGCCCTGGCCGTGATGCACCGCGGCGAGGCCGACCGGCTGGTCGGCGCCCGCCAGAACGTGCCCCTGGTCGTCGGCCTGGCCGATGGCGAGACGTTCCTGGCCAGCGATGTGGCCGCGATCCTGGCCCACACCGACCAGGTCATCTTCCTCGAGGAAGGCGACGTGGCCGACCTGCGGCCGTGGGGCGTGACGATCACCGATGTCGCCGGCACGCCGATCGAGCGGGCGGTCACCACGATCACCTGGACCGCCGCCGCCGCCGAGAAGGGCGGCTTCGACCACTTCATGCTCAAGGAGATCCACGAGCAGCCGACGGCCCTCCGCCAGTCGATCGCCGGCCGCCTGAGCCGGACCGACGAGATCAGCGTCGACGAGCTGGCCGGCCTGGGTGACCGGCTGGCCAAGATCCGGCGGATCGAGCTGGTCGCCTGCGGGACGGCCTACTATGCCGCCCTGATCGGGGCCGCCGCCCTCCAGGAGTGGACCGGCCTGCCGGCCCGGGCGACCGTCGGCTCCGAGTTCCGCTACAGCCCCCCGCCCCTGGATCCCGAGACCCTGGTGATCGCGGTCACCCAGTCGGGCGAGACGGCCGACACGATCGCCCCGACCCGCTTCGCCCGGGACAAGGGCTGTCCGGTGATCGCGGTGACCAACACGGTCGGCTCGGCGATCACCCGCGAATCGGACGCGGTCCT
Organism: uncultured Chloroflexia bacterium; assembly: GCA_963735455.1. Classification (GTDB taxonomy): domain Bacteria; phylum Chloroflexota; class Limnocylindria; order Limnocylindrales; family CSP1-4; genus Palsa-1033. The sequence goes on along the minus strand of CAVTKZ010000002.1, from coordinate 1,508,486 downwards.
CTTCCTGCAGGCGGGGCCCGAGGTCGCGGTCGCCGCCTCGAAGACGTTCGTCACCCAGGTCACGACCCTGGTCATCCTGGCGGCGGCGATCGCCAAGGCCCGGGGCAGCCTGGTCGCCGATCGCGAGGCGACCCTCGCCCGCGCCCTTCGGGCGCTGCCCGAGGCCGCCCAGCGGACGCTGGACCTGAACAGCGGGATCGCGGCCCTTGCCCGGCGCTACGTCAACTCGCGCGGGTTCATGTTCATCGGCCGGGGCTACGGCTACCCGGCCGCTCTCGAGGGGGCGCTCAAGCTCAAGGAGGTCAGCTACGTCCACGCCGAGGGCTATGCCGCCGGCGAGCTGAAGCACGGCCCGATCTCGCTCCTCGACGCCGAATGCCCGCTGGTCGCCGTGGCGACGCGCTCGGCCGTCTACGACAAGGTGATCAGCAACGTGATGGAGGGCCGGGCCCGGGACGCCCGGGTGATCGCCGTGGCGACCGAGGGCGATCCCCAGATCGAGCGCTTCGCCGACGAGGTCTGCTGGGTGCCTGACACGGATGAGGTCCTCAGCCCGATCCTGGCCGTCATCCCGCTCCAGCTCTTCGCCTATCACACGGCCGTGGCCCGGGGCACCGACGTCGACCAGCCGCGCAACCTGGCGAAGTCGGTCACGGTCGAGTAGCGATGGCCACGATCCCGGCGGTCCCCGACGGGACGACCGAGCTCGGGATCGACATCATCCGGATCGAGCGGATCCGGGCCTCGCTGGCCCGCTTTGGCGAGCGCTTCACGAACCGGGTCCTGACCCCGGCCGAGCAGGCCTACGTCCGGGGCCGGCCCGAGACGATGGCCGGCCGCTGGGCGGCCAAGGAGGCGGTCAGCAAGGTCCTCGGGCTCGGCGTGCGGGGCATCGGCTGGCGTGAGATCGAGATCGAGCGGCTGCCCACCGGCCAGCCCGCCGTCCGCCTTCACGGCCGGGCCGCCCAGCGCGCCGAGCAGCTCGGGATGGGCCGGATCGCGGTCTCGATCAGCCATGAGTCCGACTACGCCGTGGCGATCGCCTTCGGGCTGCGAACCGTCGCGGGCCGGTACGTCTTCCCGCCCGACATCGAGGCCCGCCTGGACGACCGCGAGCGGCGGATCCTGGCCCGGATGGATCGCCTCCGGGCGATCCAGGCAGCGGACCAGCGCGATGGCTGAGGTCGGCCCGATCGAGGAGCTCAACGACGCCACTGCCGGGGCGCTCCTGCCCGACCGTCCGGTCCGCGGCCACAAGGGCAGCTTCGGCCGCCTGCTGGTGATCGCCGGCTCCCTCGACTACGCCGGCTCGGCCCTCCTCGTGTGCCTGGCCGCCGGCCGGTCGGGCGCCGGCCTGGTCGCCCTGGCCGTGCCCGAGTCGCTCCAGCCCCTGTTCGCGACCAAGGTCGTCGAGGCGACCACGATGGCCCTGCCCGAGGACGATGTCGAGGAGGTCGAGCCCGACGATGCCCTGGCCCGGATCCTGGACCATGAGCACGACGCGCTCGTTGTCGGGCCGGGCCTTCGTCCCGGCCTGACGACGGTCGAGCTGATTCGCGGCCTGCTGGCCGTCGATGAGCCGGGCACCCCGCCGGCCGTCGTCGACGCCGAGGCGCTGCGCTCGCTGGCGGCCGTCGACGAGTGGTGGCTGGCCGTCCGGCGGAGCTGCGTCCTGACCCCCCACACCGGCGAGTTCGCCCGCCTCCGGGCGGCCAGCGGCGTCGCCGCCGATGCCGACGGCGACCTCCTCGGCGACGACGACGCGCGGGCCGTCGCCGCGACCGATGCCGCCCGGCGCTGGGGCCAGGTCGTGGTCCTGAAAGGCGCCCGGACCGTCATCGCCGCGCCCGACGGCCGGCTGGCCCGGGCGACGTTCGAGAACCCGGCCATGGCCAGCGGCGGCACGGGCGATGTCCTGAGCGGCACGATCGGGGCCCTCCTGGCCCAGCACCTGGAGCCGTATGCCGCCGCCCGGCTGGGGGTCTTCCTGCACGGCACGGCCGGCGAGTCGATCCGTGACCGGCTGGGCGACGCCGGCCTGCTCGCCTCCGACCTGCCCGTCGAGATCGCCCTGGCCCGCAAGCGGCTGGCCGCCACCCGGGCGCGCCGGACGGCCGAGCGCAAGCTCGGCTTCGGCGTCCGCCCGGCGGGGAGCTCGAGCTGAGCCCAGGGGAGCCCGCCGCCGGCCGCCTGCCGCCGGCCACGATCGCCGGCCTGCCGCGCACGGCCTGGCTCGAGATCGACCTCGGCCGCCTGGCGGCCAACCTGGCCGTCCTCCGGGCGGCCCTGCCGGCGGCCACCCGCCTGGACGTGGTCCTCAAGGCCGACGCCTACGGCCATGGAGCCGTGCCGATCGGGCGGGCCCTCGAGGCGGCCCCCCGGCCGCCCGACGGAATCGCCGTGGCGACCTTCGACGAGGCGGTCGAGCTGCGCGAGGCCGGCCTCAAGCTGCCGATCCTGGTCGTCTTCGCGGTGCCTGCCGAGCACGCCGCCGAGGCCGGCCGGCGCCGGATCGCGGTGACCGTCGGCGACGAGGTCCTCCTCGAGCGGACCCTGGCCGCGATCGAGACGGCCCGCAGCGCTGCCCGGGCCGGCGGCCGGCGCCGCGCTCCGCACCAGCTGGAGCTCCATCTCGAGCTGGAGACCGGCCTCGGGCGGGGCGGCATCCCGGCCGAGGCGCTGGCCACGGTCAGCGCCCGGATCGAGCGTTCGCCGGGAGTCCGCCTGGCCGGCCTGTGGTCGCATCTGCAGGCGCCCGCGGATCGCGGCCGGTCCGCCGGACAGGCCCTCCGGTTGGGCTCGGCGATCGAGCTGCTCGGGACGGACCTGGTCCGGGTCCCGCGCCGTCACCTGGCGGCGAGCGGCGGCCTGCTGGCCGGCAGCAGCCCCCTCCTCGATGGCGTCCGGATCGGGCTGGCCTTGTACGGCCTGCCGCCGGACGACCTCCCCGCGGATGCCGAGCGGGGCTCCGTCGCGGCGGCGCTGCGGCCGGTGCTGTCGCTCCACGCCCGGCCGATCCGGGTCCTCGACCTGCCGGCGGGCAGCGGGATCAGCTACGGCCCGTCGTTCACCACCAGCCGCCCCAGCCGGATCGCGACCCTGCCCCTGGGCTACGGCGACGGCTGGGCGCGGGCCAGCTCGAACCGGGCCGAGGCCCTCGTCCGCGGCCGGCGAGTGCCCCTGGTGGGCACGGTCGCGATGGACGCGGTGATGGCCGACGTGACCGACCTGCCCGGGCCCGCGGTCACGGTGGACGACGAGTTCGTGCTGATCGGGGAACAGGGCGACGAGCAGATCTCGGCCCTCGAGGTGGCGCGGGCCCGCACCACGATCTCGTGGGAAGTGGTTACGGCGATGTCCCGCCGATTGCCCCGGGTGTACCATGCCGGGCTGGTACCGCTGGGTGTTCGAACGCTCGCGGGGTGGAGGAATCGTGGCTCGGATTCAGCTCTGGAACGGGGACATCTGCGACCTGGAAGTGGACGCCATCGTGAACCCGGCGAACCCCAGCCTGTGGATGGCGACCGGCGTCGGCGGCGCGATCAAGCGGGCCGGCGGTGACGCCATCGAGTTCGCGGCCGTGCGCCAGGGACCGATCGGCCTGGGCGAGGCCGTGGTCACCCCGGCCGGCCGGCTGGCGGCCCGGCTGGTGATCCATGCCGTCTCCCTCGACCGCGATCGACGGACCAGCGCCTTCGCCATCCGGAGCGCCGTCGAGAACGCCATGGCCCGGGCCCGCGAGAACGACGTCCGCGACGATCGCCTTCCCGGCCCTGGGCACGGGCGTCGGTGGCTACCCGATCGACGAGGCCGCCCAGATCACCCTGGCCACCGTCCGCGCCGAGCTGCCCCGCTCGCCCTCGGTCGAGGTGGTGACCTTCGCTCTGCGGGGCGCAGCGGCCTACGCTGCCTTCCAGGCCGCCCTCCACGGCGAGGAGACGCGCCAGCAGGGGGCCCTCGAGAGGGGCGGCGTCCGATGATGCTCCCGCCGGAGCGGACCGAGGAGCAGCGCGACGAGCTGGTCGACCGGGTCGCCCGCGAGATCCACCTGCGTGGCCTGGCGGCGCCGGCGGTCTACTTCCTGAACGCCAGCCGGCCGTATCGCCCGCTGGGCAGCAACGCGATGCTGTTCTTCGATCCCACCCTTCACGGGCTGTTCGGCGGCGAGGTCAGCTCGGCCACCGAGCTGCTGGCCGACGACATCGGGATCGAGCAGCTGATCGAACGCCTCGAGGAGTGGGACGAGGACGACTCCCTCGACGCCTGAGCCCGCCCGGGCCGGCCCGGGCCGATCGGCCGCGGTGCATCCGGACACCGCTGGCGGCTCGGCCGGGTAGCATGGGCGGGTGACGACCGACCAGCGCGCCACCTTCGCGCTCGACCTCGGGACGGCCACCTCCTCCGCGGCCCTCTTCGGGCGGGTCAATGGCCGGCAGCGCCTGCTGGCCGCCGAATCCGCGCCGAGCGGCCAGGACCTCGAAGCCCTCCTTGCCCGGATCGCGGGCCGCCTGGCCGCGGGCGATCCCGCCCTGTACGCCGAGCTCGGCCTCGGATCGACGGATCCCGCCGACGTGCCCCGCCTGGTTGCCCGGACGGCCGACCTGCCCCGCCTGGTAGTCCTGGCCACGAGCGAGCGCGAGCGGGCCGCCGCCGAGCGGCTCGCGGCGACCGCGGGCTGGCGGGCAACCGGGCTCAGCCTCGAGCTCTCCGAGCCGGTGGCGATGACCCGCCTGGCCCTGGAGCGCGACGTCGCCGCCGTCCTGCTGGCCGCCGGCGAATCGGCGGCCCTCGATCCCCGCCCGGCGATCAGCAGCCTGGCGACCCTGGGCGCCGCCCTGGCCGGCCGGGAGCCGGCCCGTCCGGTCGTCCTGGCCGGGCTGCTGCGGACCGAAGCCGGGCGCTTCGCCACGGATCGCGACGGCGCCCCGCCACCGTATGGCCCGGCGGCCACGGCCGGCGACCCGCCCGGATCCGGCCTGCGCCGGCTGCTCGACGCGATCCAGCCCGGATTCGGCCGACGGCCGCCACGCGATCGTTCGCTCGGTCGTCGACCTGGCCGCGATCCTCGACCGGCGGATCGAGCTGGTCGAGATCGGGCTTGCGCCGGCGGGACCCGGGCGCTGGCCGGCCCGGACGGCCTGGAGGTGCCCGCCGGCCTACGTCGGCGCGGCCGCCCTCGCCCCGGCCGGCGAGCCCGACGATGCCCTCGTCGACGGCGTCCTGGCCTGGTCTTCGATCCCGCTCGACCGGCACCGGATGCGCGACCGCCTGCGCGAGCTGCGCCTGACGCCGTGGGGCGAGGCATACGGGGCGGGTGCGGTCGTCCGCTACGCCGCCGCCCGGGCCGCCCTGAGCCGGCTGGTCGAGGCGACGCCCGAGATCGGCGACCTGCCGGCGCCGGACCTGATCGTCGTCGCCGGCGGGGCCTGGGCGGTGGCGCCTGGCCCGGCGATCGCCCTGGCCCTGGCCGACCTGGTCCGCCGGCCGGGCGCCAGCCAGCTGGCCTGGGACCACGCCCGGCTGCTGGCTCCGCTCGGGCACCCTCGCCGACCGCTTCGAGCGCCAGACCCTTCTGGCCGAGCTGGCCGAGGACCTCCTCGTGCCGCTGGGCACGGTCGTCACGCCGGCCGGCCTGCGGGCGGGCAAGAGCGCCGGCCGGCTGGTGATCCATGGCGAGACCGGCACCAGCGAGGTCGACCTGCTGCCCGGCGGCCTCCAGCTGATCGACCTGCCGCCGGGCCAGCTGGGGATCGCCGAGTTCCGCTTCCGTGACCAGGTCGACCTGGGCCGGCGGGCGAAGCATGCCCGGATCGAGGTCGGCGGCGGACTGGGCGGCCTGCTGATCGACCTGCGCGACGTGCCCCTCCACCTGCCTGATCGGCTCGAGCGTCGGCGGGCGCTGCTCGCGTGCCTGGCAGGCGGCCCTCTGGCCGGGCCTCGATGTCTGAGCCGGCCGCCGGCCACCGCGCCGATCCCCAGCCGGCCCCTCGTCGTCCTCGGCCCCGACGACCTGGTTCGAGCTGAATCCCGGGCGACCGGATCCTGGTCGGCGCCGGCGATCCGGTGACGGCCGGCCTGGGCCTGGCCGAGCGGCGGCGCGATCCGCGCCTCGAGGCCGGGCCGCCGACGGTGCCCGACGAGGGCGATAGCGGCCGCCGGCCTGGCCCCGGGCGACTGGTGGGCGGGCGACGGCCACGAATCGGGGGTGATGCTCCGCCGGCGCCGGCCGCGGACGTCGGCCGGCGAGGTCCTGCTGGCCGAGGCCGGCCGCTGGCAGGTCATCAGCGGCGAGCACATCGAGATCCTCGAGGCGCCGGCCGCCGGGATCGTCCGCGAAGTGGTCGCCGGGCGGGGGATCGGCGATCTCCCTGGCGGGCTACGGCGTGCCCGGCGCGTTCGCCGCCGGCGGGCCGAGCCGCGGCCGGCTGGAGCTGGTGACCGGCGAGGCCGGCCTGCGCGGCAGCCTCGACGTCGGCCGGGCCGGCTCGATCCTGGTCGTCGGCGGCCGGCTCGACTCGGAGACGATCAGCCGGGCCCGGGCGATGGGCGTCCGGGGGATCGTGGTGCCCGGCCTGGCCGGCAAGGACCTGCGCGACCTGGTCGCCTCGGAGGCCCGCCAGCGGGCCAGCCTGCAGGCGATCGCCCCGTTCGCCGTCCTGGTCCTCGACGGCACCTTCCGGCGGCCGATTGCCAGCCCGCTCGTGCGCCTCTTCGAATCGCTCGAGGGTCGCGAGGTCGGGATCGTCTCCGATCCGCCGCTGCTCGTCGTGGATCCGCCCCTCGAGCGCACCGGAGCTGGCCGACGGCTGGGTCCGGATCCGCCACGGCGAGCTGGCCGGGCGGGAGGGCCGCTGGCAGGCATCGGCCGGCCGGCGGCGCTTCGCCGCCGGCGTCCAGCTCGATGCGGCCACGATCGAGCTCGACGACGGCTCGCTGGCGATCGTCCCGCTGGCCGATCTCGAACGCTTCAGCTGAGCGGACCGGCCCGCGACGGTTCGGGTACCCTCGGGCCATGTCCGCCATCCAGCCGCGCCTGCTCGTCCGCCTGATTCGCTCGGATTCACCGGAGGCCACCCGGGCCATCGCCGCGGCCCTCGCCAGCGCCGCCCGGCCGGGCGACCTGGTCGCCCTGCACGGCGAGCTGGGGGCCGGCAAGACCCAGTTCGCCAAGGGCTTCGGGCCAGGGCCTGGGGGTGACCGCCACGATCAACTCGCCGAGCTACGTCCTGATGGCCGAATACGTCGGCCGGCTGCCCCTCTTCCACCTCGACCTGTACCGCCTCGAGGACGCCGCCGACGCGCTCGCCGGCGGCCTGATCGACGAGCGCCAGGAGGGCGGGGTGACCCTCGTCGAATGGGCCGAACGGCTCGGCCCGGCCTTGCCTGCCGATCGCCTCGAGGTCGAGTTCAGCGGCTCGGGCGACGAGCCGCGGACGATCCGCCTGACGGCCACCGATCCGAGCCTGGAGCGCTACCTGGCGGCGATCCCGTGATCGGCGCCGGGCGCGGCCCGCTGCTGGCGATCGACACAGCCACCAGCCAGGCCGTGATCGCCCTCGAGCGGCCCGCGAGCGCGCCGCTGGTCGCCGGCTGGCCGGCCGGCCAGCGTCACGGCGAGGAGCTCCTGGCGGCGATCGACCGGCTGCTGCGCGGCGCCGGCCTCGAGCCGGCGAGCCTGGGCGGGATCGTGGTCGGCACCGGGCCCGGCGCCTTCACCGGCCTGCGCGTCGGACTGGCGACGGCCAAGGGCCTGGCTCATGCCCTGGCGATCCCGATCGTCGGCGTCCCGACGGCGATCGCCCTGCTGACGGCCTCCGCCGACGACCTGGCGCTGGCCGGCCGGGCGCTCCTCCTGCCCGCCGGGCCGCGCGACCGGGTCCTGGTCGACGCGGGCGGCAGCCGCCTGCTGCCGGCCGGGACCGAGCCCATCCTCGCGCCCGGAACCGAGCTCCTGGCGGTCGACCTCGAGGGCCGCGCTCCGGCCGACGCCCTGGCCCGCGGTCTGGCCGCCCAGACACGGCTCGGAGCCAGCCTGCTCCGCCTGGCCGCCGCCCGGCTGGCCGCCGGCGACTCCGACGACCTGGCCCGGCTGGTGCCCGAATACGTCAGCCTGCCGCGCGGCGTGACGGCCCTCAGCGGAACGATCGAGTGGTCGCGCGACCCCCGCTGAGGGTGGCCGTCGGGCCGATGGCCCTCGACGACCTGCCGGCGATCCAGGCCATCGAACGGGCGGCCTTCTCCGCGCCCTGGCCGGCCAACGCCTACCGGACCGAGCTCGAGACGAACAAGCTGGCCCACTACCTCGTGGTCCGCGTCGGCGACGAGATCGCCGGCTTCGCCGGCCTGTGGCTGATGGTCGACGAGGCCCATGTCACGACCTTCGCGATCGCCCCGGCCTGGCGCCGCAACCATCTCGCCGAACGGCTGCTGGTCGCCCTGCTCGACGTCGCGGTTGACCGGCGAGCGACCGAGGCGACCCTCGAGGTCCGCCTGTCGAACCTGCCCGCCCGGCGGTTGTACGAGAAATTCGGCTTCCGGCCGGTCGGCCTCCGGCCGCGCTACTACACCGACAACAACGAAGACGCCCTGATCATGACCACCGAGCCCCTCCGCTCGCCGGAGATGGTCGCCCGGCTGGCCGAACGGCGGGCCGCGCTCGACGGCGCTCCGAACCCGGTTCGGCTGGCCGCGCCGGGCAGCGGCACGGATCGCGGCGAGTGAGCGGTCCGCTGGTCCTGGCGATCGAATCGAGCTGCGACGAGACGGGCATCGCCCTGGTCGAAGGCGGCCGGCGGATCCTGGCCAACGTCGTCGCCAGCCAGGTCGCCCTGCATGCCGCGACCGGCGGGATCGTGCCCGAGGTCGCCGCCCGGGCCCACCTGCGCTGGATCGTGCCCGTCCTCGAGGTCGCCTGGGCGGACGCCGGCGTGGCCTGGCCGGATGTCGAGGCGGTGGCCGTGACCTACGGGCCAGGCCTGGCCGGCTCGCTCCTGGTCGGCTTGAACTTCGCCAAGGCGCTGGCCTATGTCGAGGACAAGCCGCTGATCGGGGTGAATCACCTCGACGGCCACGTCGAGGCTGCCTGGCTGCTCGATCCGGGCGAGGTCGAGCGTGCCGAGCCGGAGTTCCCGCTAGTGGCCCTGGTCGTGTCCGGCGGCCATACGTTCCTGGCCGAGATGCGCGAGCACGGCAGCTATCGCCTGTTGGGCGAAACGGTCGACGACGCGGCCGGCGAGGCCTTCGACAAGGTCGGCCGGCTGCTCGGCCTGCCCTACCCGGGCGGGCCGGCGATCATGGCCGCCGCCGCCGGGGCGACCCAGCGTAACGTGGTCTTTCCGCGGGCCTGGCTGGGCGACAGCTACGACTTCAGCTTCAGCGGCCTGAAGACGGCCGCCCGGCGGATCATCGACGCCGCCCGGGGCGACGCCGGATTGGCCCCCGACGACCCGCCGGCGGCCCTCCCGGCGGCCGTCGTCGCCGAGCTGGCCTGGGGCTTCCAGGACGCCGTCATCGACGTCCTCGCCCGGAAGACGGCCCGGGCAGCCCGGGCGATCGGGGCTCGCTCGATCGTGGTCGGCGGCGGGGTCGCGGCCAACCGGGTCCTGGCCGAGCGGCTGGCGGCCGAGGCAGCCCTGCTCGGCCTGCCCCTCCACGTCCCGCGGCCGGGGCTGTGCACCGATAACGGGGCGATGATCGGGGCCGCCGGCGGCCGCCGCTTCCTGGCCGGGGCGCGGGCCGGCCTGGACCTCGACGCCCGGCCCAACCTGCCGCTGGCCGCCCGATGAGCCCGGCCGGCCCGGCCCGGGTCGATCCCGGCGCGATCCGGCGCACGCTCCGCCAGTCCGGCCTGCATGCCCGTCACGCGCTCAGCCAGAACTTCCTGGTCGACGTTGACGTCCTCGAGGCGATCCTGGCCGAGGCGGCGCCCGAGCCGGGCGGCAACGTCCTCGAGATCGGGCCGGGCCTCGGCTTCCTGACCGGCGCCCTGCTCGAGGCCGGAGCGACGGTCAGCGCGATCGAGCTCGACCCGGGCCTCGCCGCCGTCCTGCGCGAGCGCTTTGCCGCCGAGCTCGGCCGGGCGGGCGCGGGCTCGCTCCGGCTGATCGAAGGCGACGCCCTCGACCAGCCGCTGACCAACCTGCTGCCGCCGCCCTACGACGTGGTGGCTAACCTGCCCTACCACATCACCAGCCCGATCCTCCACCGGCTCCTCGGCCAGCCGCCCCGACCGCGGCGGCTGGTGCTGATGGTCCAGCGCGAGGTGGCCGAGCGGATCGCGGCCCGCCCGGGCGGCCTGAGCTACCTGTCGGTCTTCGTCCAGTACCATGCCGCGGTCCGGATCGTCCGGCGTGTCCCGCCGGCCGCCTTCGAGCCTGCCCCGGCGGTCGATTCGGCGGTGATCGTGCTGTCGCCCTACGAGGAGGACGATCGCCTCGAGCCGGCCGCCGAGGATGCCCTGTGGCGGCTCGTCCAGGCGGCCTTTCGCGAGCGGCGCAAGATGATCCACAACGTCCTCAGCCGGCAGCTGCCGGTCGCCGGAGAACGGATCACGGCGGCCCTGGCCGAGGCCGGGATCGACCCCGACCGGCGGCCCCAGACCCTGGCCGTGGGGGAGTGGCTGCGCCTCCTCGAGGTGCTCGGCCCGATCGGCCCCGACGAGCGCGGCCGGCGGACGCGCCAGCCTGGCCCGCCGGGCGGACTCGACGAGTGACTGAGCCCGGGCGGCACCTGGGGCCGGTGGTGCGGATCGCCCCGGCCAAGCTCAACCTGACCCTGGCGATCCTCGGCCGGCGGCCCGACGGCTTCCATGCCCTGCACTCGATCATGGCCCCCCTCGGCCTGGCCGACCGGCTGTCGCTGGCGCCGGCCGCCGGGTCCGCCGACACCCTCCACGTCGTCGGCGAGGGCTTCGACCAGGGCGCCCTCGGGCCGCCCGCCGACAACCTCGTCCTGCGCGCGATCGCGGCGGCCCGCGCGGCGATCGGCGGCGCCCGCCCCACGCCGGCCCTGGCTGCTCGGCTGGACAAGCGGATTCCGGTCGCGGCCGGCCTGGCCGGCGGGAGCAGCGATGCGGCCGCCGCCCTCGATGGCGCCCTCGAGGCATGGGGTGCCGCCGGCGACGCGGTCCTCTCGAGCGACGAGCGCCGGCGGGTCGCCAGCCGGCTCGGCTCGGACGTGGCCTTCTTCCTGGCCGCCGGCCTGGCCCTCGTCGAGGGCCGCGGCGAGCGCGTCTCGGCGCTGCCCGACGCGATCCGCGGCGAGCCGCCGGGGATTCTCCTCGTCGTGCCCCGGCTGGGGCTGTCGACGGGCGCCGTCTTCGCGGCCTACGCGGCGAGCGGCCTGCCGATCAATGGCGCCACCCGGCAGACCTCCGAGCACCTGGCCGGCGAGCTCCAGCGCGGGCTGACCGCCCGGACGCTCCACGATCGGGCGGGGATCCTCGCCTCGGCCAACGACCTGCTTCCGGCGGCGGCCGCGATCGAGCCGGCCCTGGTGCCCTTCCGGCGGGCCGTGGCCCGGCTGACCGGACGACCGGTCGGGCTGTCCGGCTCGGGCCCGTGCCTGTGGGTCCTCTATCCTTCGCTCGAGGCAGCGCAGGCCGCCGAGCTGGGCGTGCGGGCCGCGATCGAGGCAGGCACGCTCGTCGCGCCGGGGGCCGGTCCGCCGTTCAGCACGGCGACCACGATCAGCAGCCCGCCATCCGACCAGGTCCCCAGCCAGCCGTAGCCCACGACGAGGAGTCAGCCATGGACCGCCAGGCATTCGCCACCACCGACGCGCCGGCCGCAGTTGGGCCGTACAGCCAGGCCATTGCCGCGGGCGACTTCCTGTTCTGCTCGGGCCAGGTCCACCTCGAGCCATCGACCGGGGTCCTGGTCGAGGGCGACATCGCGACCCAGACGGCGCGCGTCCTGGACAACCTGACCGCGGTCCTGGCCAGCGCCGGCCGGACGATGGCCGACGTGGTCAAGACGACCGTCTTCCTGGTCGACATCAACGATTTTGGGGCGATGAACGCGGTCTACGGCCGGTACATGCCCGATCCGCCGCCGGCGCGCTCGACCATCGGCGTCGCAGCCCTGCCCAAGGGCGCCCGGGTCGAGATCGAGCTGATCGCCAGCCGGGCCGGCTGAGCGACGTTGACACCCCCGCGCGGCGGCCCCTACGCTCCGCCCAACGCATGACACCCCAACCGAAGCTCGCGCGCACACGGGCGATCGTCCTGGCCGCGGGGCTCGGCACGCGTATGAAGTCCCGCCTGCCCAAGGTCCTCCATCCGATCTGCGGCCGGCCCCTGATCGAGTACGTCCTCGACACGGCCGAAGCGGCCACCGGCGGCCGGCCGCTGGTGGTCTGGTCGCCGGCGGTCGAGTCGGTCCGCGACGCCGTCGCCGGCCGGGCGGACACCGCCCGCCAGGCCGAGCCGCGGGGCACCGGCGACGCCCTCGCCGCCGGCCTGGCCGCGCTCGACGGCTCGCCCGCCGCTGAGCTCCTGGTCCTGTCCGGCGACGTGCCCCTGGTCGAGGCCGACCTGCTCGATGCCCTCCTCGCTGCCCACCGCGCCTCGGCTGCCGCGGTGTCACTGATCAGCGTGATCACGGCCGACCCGGGGCGGCTGGGACGGGTGGTCCGCGACGACGACGGCGAGATCGAGCGGATCGTCGAGGCCAAGGACGCCTCGGCAGACGAGCTCGAGATCGAGGAGGTCAACAGCGGGCTGTACGCCTTCGACGCCGCCTGGGTCGGGGCCCGGCTGGCCGACCTGCGGCCGTCGGCGGTGACCGGCGAGATCTACATCACCGACCTGGTCGCCCTGGCCCGGGCCGATGGCCGGGCCGTCGGCTCGATCCAGGTCGCCGACGACGGAACCCTGGACGGGATCAATGACCGGGCCGAGCTGGCCGAGGCGACCTTCGCGCTGCAGGCCCGGATCAACGAAGGCCACCTCCTGGCCGGGGTCACGATGCACGATCCGACGACGGCCTATGTCGACGCCTCGGTCGTCCTCGAGGCCGATGTCACCCTCGAGCCCAATGTCCGCCTGCGCGGCTCGACCCGGGTCGGGGCCGGGACCGTGATCGGGATGGGCAGCCAGCTGGTCGATACCGTCGTCGGCCGGGACTGCCGGATCGTGGCCAGCGTCCTCGAATCATCGGAGGTCGAGGATGCCGTCCAGATCGGCCCGTTCGCCCACCTCCGGCCGGGCAGCTCGATCGGCACCGGCTCCAAGCTGGGCAACTACGCCGAAGTCAAGAACAGCCGGCTCGACCCGGGTGTCCAACAGCACCACATGAGCTACCTGGGCGACGCCCACGTCGGCGCCCGGACGAACATCGGGGCGGGCACGATCACCGCCAACTACGACGGCAAGCGCAAGAAGCGGACGACGATCGGAGCCGACGCGTTCATCGGCGTCGACACCATGCTGATCGCGCCGGTCGAGATCGGCCCCGGCGCCCGGACCGGCGCCGGCGCGGTGGTCAACCGTGACGTGCCGGCGGGCAAGCTGGCGGTTGGCGTGCCCGCCCGGCTGCGTGACCCGCGGCCGGAGCCCGAGGACCCGCCGCCGGGATGACCATCCTCCTGCAGCTCCTCGTGATCCTGGTCCTGACGCTCCTCGAGGGCTTCTTCGTGTCGGCCGAGATCTCGATCATCTCGATCCGCCGGAGCCGCCTCGACCAGCTCTCGGAGGACGGCAATCGCCAGGCCCGCCGGGTGCGCCGGCTGAAGGACGACCCGGGCCGGTTCCTGGCCGTCGTCCAGCTCGGGCTGACCGTCCTGGGCTTCTTCGCCTCGGCCTACGCGGCGGTCAACCTGAGCGGCGAGCTGGCCAACGCCATGAGCCCCGTGCTCGGCACCAACTCGGCCGGGATTGCCCTGCTGATCGTGACCGTCCTGCTGGCCCTGTTCACGATCGTCTTCGGCGAGCTCGTCCCGAAGTCGATCGGGCTGGCCTATGCCGAGCGCCTGTCGATGCTCGTCGCCGGGCCGGTCGAATGGATCGCCCGGGTCCTGGGCCCGATCGTGTGGTTCCTGACCCGGGTCACGAGCGCCGTCACCAAGGTCCTCGGGGTGAGCATGTCGAGCGATGCCCAGATGACCGCCGAGGAGCTCAAGCTGATCGTCGAGCGCGGCGGCGAGCAGGGCATCCTCGAGGCCGAAGAGGAGCAGATGATCAACGCCGTGATCGAGCTCGGCGATCGCCGCCTGCACGAGGTGATGGTCCCCCGGATCGCGATCGTCGCCCTGCCCGTGTCGGCCACCCTGGACGAGGCGATCGACCTGATCGTCGAGGAGGGCCACAGCCGGGTGCCGGTCTACGAGGAGTCGATCGACGGCGTGATCGGGATCGTCTACGCCAAGGACCTGCTGCCCGTCCTGAAGGTCGAGCCGGACGCCCGGCCGACGGTCCGCTCGCTCCTCCGGACCCCCCTCTTCGTGCCGGAATCGATGTCGATCGACGACCTCCTCCACGAGTTCCAGCGGCGCAAGGTCCACATCGCGATCGTCCTCGACGAATACGGCGGGACGGCCGGCCTGCTGACGATCGAGGACCTCCTCGAGGAGATCGTCGGCGAGATCCAGGATGAGTACGACGTCGAGGAGCCGATGATCGTCCGGCTGTCGCCCGACGAGGCCCGGATCGATGGCCGGGTCGACGTCGACGAGCTGGGCGAGACGTTTGACATCTCGATCCCGCTCGAGGACGAGGACGAGTACGACACGGTCGGTGGCCTGATCTTCCACCGCCTTGGCCACGTGCCCCGGCCGGGCGACGAGGTCCGCCTCGACGGGCTCAAGCTGACCGTGGAGACGACCGACGGGCGGCGGGTGGGCAAGGTCCTGGCCGTCCGGCAGCGCGACCCGGACGATGACCCCGGCCGTGACGAGGACGATCGCTGAGGATCGGTCGGCCTAGGCGCTGATCACCGAGCGGATGATCCCCTCCAGGCGCTCACGGGCGACGGGCTCGACCGTGCCTGCCGCGTCGAGCTCGGCCAGCGCCTCGTCGCGGTAGCGCCGAGCCTGGTCGCGGGTGTAGTCGCGGGCGCCGGTCCGCTCGAGGATCGCGACCGCCTCGCCGACCTCGGCCGGGCTGGGTATCGACGTGGCGTACAGCGTCGTCAGCCGCTTGCGCTCGTCGGCCGAGCCGTTCTGCAGGGCGTAGAGCACGGGCAGCGTTTTCTTGTGGCGGGCCAGGTCCGAGGGCTCCTTGCCGGTCGCCTGCTGGGCGCCCCAGATCCCGAGCAGGTCGTCGTTGAGCTGGAAGGCCAGGCCGAGGGCCCAGCCGAAGGCCCGGTAGCGGGCGATCACGGCCTCGTCGTCGGTGGCCAGCAGCGCCCCGGCCTCGATTGCGGCCGAGATCAGGGCGGCGGTCTTGCGCCCGATCATGTCGAAGTACAGCTCGACCGTCATCGGGTCGTCGTGGGCCGAGGTCCAGATGTCGATGTATTGGCCCTCGCACAGGGCCAGGCAGGTCTCGTCGTACAGGCGCATCAGCCGGAGGACCTTCGTGTCGCTGAAGCCCAGCTCGGTCAACCGGTGGAGGGCGATCCGGCTGAGGACGAAGACCGCGTCGCCGGTGTTGATCGCCTGGGGGATCCCGTGCAGCGACCAGAGCGTCGGCCGGTGGCGGCGCTCCACGTCGGCATCCTCGATATCGTCATGGATCAGGCTGAAGTTGTGGCCCAGCTCGACGGCCGCCGCGCCGGGCAGGGCCGGCTCGTACTCGCCGGTGATCGAGGCGTAGGCGAGCAATCCCAGGAGGGGCCGCATCCGCTTGCCGGCCGAGCCGCTGCCGTCCAGGCCGAGGTGGTAGCGGACCATCTCGTACAGCCCTCGGGTGGACGCGTCCTGGTCGCCGACCAGGCGCAGGATCTCGTCCTCGGTGGCGGCGATCAGGATGGCTGGATCGAGCCCTGGGCTGGTCGCTCTCATCGCCCGACGAGTGTACACGCAAACCTGCACGCTCCCGGTAGCGGGTTGGCTCCGGCCGCCGCTCGAGGCCCGCCGATGCTACCGTGACGGCATGCCCATCAAGCGCCTCTGGTCGACCGACGCGATCGTCCTGTCGCGCTTCGACCTGGGCGAGGCCGACCGGGTCCTGACCCTGATCACGCCTGGCGAGGGCAAGGTCAAGGTGATCGCCAAGGGCGTCCGCCGGCCGACCAGCCGGCTGGGCGGCAGCGTCGAGCCGTTTGCCGAGCTGCGCCTGCAGCTGGCCCATGGCCGGACGTTCGACGTGGTCACCCAGGTCAGCGTCGGGCATGCCTGGCTGGCCCTGCGGGACTCTCTCGAATCGACCGCAACCGCCTGGTACCTGGCCGAGCTGGCCGACCGCTCGCTCGAGGAGCGCCATCCGGCCGAGCCGATCTACACCCTCCTCAAGCGGGCCTACGAGCTGCTCGACGCGGGGATGCAACCGGGCCGGGTGGCGCGCTGGTTCGAGATGCACCTGACCGACGAGCTGGGGATGCGGCCCGAGGTCGACCGCTGCGTCGAATGCGACCGGATGCTCGAGCCGGGCGACACGTTCCGCTGGGTGCCGCCGCTGGGCGGGGTCCTGTGCCAGCGCGAGCAGGGCCCGCCGTCCGAGCGGGCCGGCCTCAGCCTCGACGGCCTGAAGCTGCTGAAGGCCTACCAGCGCCTGGACATCGCCGCCCTGGCGGCCCTCCGGGTCCCCGTCCTGGTCGAGCGCGAGGTCGAGGCGGCGATGCGCGACTTTGTCCGGGTCAGCCTCGAGCGCGACGCCCGCTCGCTGCCCTTCCTCGACCTGGTTCGAGCTGGTCCCGCCGGGCGACCGGCCACGCCGCCCCTCGCCGCCCGCCAGCCCGTGGAGACCCACCCATGACCTCGCCCGGGCCCCTGCCCGATCCCTCGACCGATGCCGGCCGGGCCGTGATCGGGCGGCTCGAGACCGAGCTGATCGCCTGGCTGACGACCGTCAGCGCCGATGGCCGCCCGCAGAGCTCGGCCGTCTGGTTCCTGTGGACCGACGGTGAGTTCCTGGTCTTCAGCCGGGCCGGGGCACCGCGGGGCCGGAACGTGGCCGCCAACGGCAACGTCTCGATCCACCTCAACAGCGACGCGCAGGGCGACGAGATCGTCACCTTCGAGGCCGTGGCCCGGATCGATCCCGGGGCTCCGCCGGCGTCGGCCATTCCGGCCTACCTGGCCAAGTACGGCGGGATGATCAAGGGCTACGGCTGGACGCCCGAATCATTCTCGCGCGACTATCCCGACCCGATCCGGATCCGGCCCACCCGCCTGCGGCTCGGCTAGACTCGGGGGGTGACCGAGACCGCGGACGTGCAGGCGTCCAAATCGAACGCCGCCGACCCGGATGGGGTCGCCCCGTCGATCGCCAGCCTCGAGACGATCGTATCGCTCAGCAAGCGGCGCGGCTTCGTCTTCCCCAGCTCGGAGATCTACGGCGGGATCAACGCCGTGTGGGACTACGGGCCGCTCGGCGTCGAGCTCAAGAACAACGTCAAGCGGGCCTGGTGGCGGGCGATGGTCCAGGAGCGCGACGACATCGTCGGCCTGGATGCCGGGATCCTGATGCATCCCCAGGTGTGGGTCACCTCGGGCCACGTCGGCTCGTTCTCCGACCCGCTCGTCGAATGCGCCAGCTGCCACCGGCGCTACCGCCTCGACGAGCTTCCCGGGGCCGAGGCGCTGACGGTCAGCGACCTGGCCGACCCGGGCGTGATCGCCCGCTTCCACCTCGTCTGCCCCAACGATGGCGGCCCGCTCTCGCCGCCGCGCCAGTTCAACCTGATGTTCCAGAGCTACATGGGCCCCGTCCAGGACGAGGGCTCGATCGTCTACTTCCGGCCCGAGACGGCCCAGGGCTCGTACGTCAACTTCAAGAACGTCCGCGAATCGAGCCGCAAGAAGATCCCCTTCGGGATCGCCCAGATCGGCAAGAGCTTCCGGAACGAGATCAGCCCGGGCAACTTCGTGTTCCGGATGCGCGAGTTCGAGCAGATGGAGATGCAGTACTTCGTGGCCCCCGGCGGCCCGCCCGCGGCCGCCGCATTCGAGGACTGGCTGCCCCGTCGCCGGGCGTGGTACGAGGCCTACGGCGTGACCCCGGCCCGGCTCCGCTTCCGGGAGCATGCCCCGGACGAGCTCGCCCACTACGCCAAGAAGGCGATCGACATCGAGTACCGCTTCCCGTTCGGCTGGAAGGAGCTCGAGGGCGTCCACAACCGGGGCGACTTCGACCTGTCGCGTCACGCCGCCGCCTCGGGCCAGAACCTGGAGTACTTCGACCCAGCGACCGAGGAGCACTACATCCCCTGGATCGTCGAGACGGCGGCCGGCGCCGACCGGGCGGCATTCACCTTCCTGATCGATGCCTATCGCGAGGAGGAGGTCAAGGGCGAGACCCGCGTCTCGCTGGCCCTCCACCCGGACCTGGCGCCCTACAAGGTGGCCGTCCTGCCCCTGCTCAAGAAGCGGCCCGAGATCGTCGAGCTGTGCCACCGGATCAAGGACGACCTGAAGCGCGACGTGATGGCCGTCTACGACGACACGGCCGCGATCGGCAAGCTCTACCGGCGCCAGGACGAGATCGGCACGCCGTTCTGCGTGACGGTCGATGTCGACTCGCTGGAGGACGGCGCGGTTACGATCCGCGACCGTGATTCGATGACCCAGGAGCGAGTCGGCGTCGACCAGGTCAAGCGGGTGATCCTCGAGCGCCTGGCCGCGGTCCGGCCCTGAGCGCCCGATGATCACCACGCCGAACCGCTCCGCGCCGCCCTGGCTGGCGATCGCGGCATTCGTCGGGATCGCGGCCGGGGCCTGGGTCTATGCCGCTGCGGCCAGAGGCTGAGGTGCTCGACGTGATCGATCCGGGCCAGGTGGAGGCCGACGCGCCGCAATACAACGCGACCCTTGTCGCGCGTTCCGACGAGACGTCCAGCCTGGCCTATTTCACCATCCGCTTCGACGCCGAGCCGGTGCCCTTCGAGCCCGGCCAGTACATGACGATCGGCGTCCTGGCCGGCGGCCGGATGGTCCAGCGACCGTACTCCGTGGCGTCGTCGCCGCGAACCGCCGCCGACGGCTACGAGCTGTATATCCGGCTCGTCGAGGGCGGCCTGTTCACGCCCCTGCTCTGGGAGTTGCCCCTCGGCCACCGGATGCGGATGATCGGCCCCAAGGGCAAGTTCATGCTCCAGCCCGACGATGCCCGGACCCACCTGTTCATCTCGTCAGGCACCGGCAACGCCCCCTTCGTGTCGATGATCCGGACCCTGATCATCGACGGCTCGCCGCGGCCGGCCCTCTTCCTGAACGGCGTCTCATACCAGGACGAGCTCGGCTATCGCGACCTGGTCGAGGGCTGGCAGCGCGACGGGGCGTTCCCGGTCACGTACCTGCCTTCGGTCTCGAGGGCCGCCGATCCGCGGAATGCCGGCTGGACGGGCAGGCTGGGCCGGGTCGAGTCGATCGTCGAGCCGGTCGTCCGCGAGTTCGGCCTGACCCCCGACAACGCGATCGCCTACATCTGCGGCAACCCCGACATGATCCTGAACGCCGATGCCACGTTCCAGGCCCTGGGCTTCCCTGAGGAGTCGATCCGCAAGGAGCTCTACTGGCCGAAAGGCAAGGAGCCCAAGATGGCCGCCGCCGAGGGCGTGGACCCCGCCGTCAACGACGACGAGTAGCGTGACCAGGTTCGTGGTCGACGCGAGCGCCGTCCTCGAGCTGGCGAAGGCGGGGGTGGCGATCCCGGCCGAACACCAGCTCCTGGCGCCGACGCTCCTTCGCTCGCAGGTGCTGTCCGCGCTTCACGAAGCGGTCCAGCGGGGCGAGCTCAGCGCTGACGTCGCGCGCAACCGGCTGGCCTGGATCAACAAGCTCCCGATCCGGCTCCTTGGCGACGGCGTGCTCCGACGGCGGGCCTGGGAGATCGCGGACCGGCTCGGCTGGGCCTCGACCTACAACGCCGAGTACGTCGCCCTCACTCAGCTCCAGGGCGACGCGCTGATCACGCTCGACGCCAAGCTCTCCAGGAGCGTCGCAGGCGTTGTAGCGACGGCGTCGATCGACGAGCTGCGGCGGTGAGAGGCGTCTGACGTACGTCGGATCAGTGCCACGATTAGCGGGCGCGCCAAGGAGTGTGTTCGCCGCCGACTGGCGGAGGCATGTCGGACGGATCACGCACGGACTCGTGGCCGACGCCACCTGCCGAGGCCGAAGTCGGTGCGCTGAGGAGCCTCAAGGGCCGATGCTAATCGTGTGGCTGATATCCGGAGCCTTGGCGAACATGCCGCCAGGACCGCGTCGATCGACGTGCTGCTGCGCGCCGGGGGCTGAGCGCGCGAATATGACCACCATGCTTAGCTGACGGCGAAACGGCTCGAAGCGGCATGCGACGGCGCCCAGTCGGAGCCTCGATCGACCGGTGCGGGCGGATTTCGTGCTCAACGGCGGCCCGCGGCCGGGCCCCTCTGGACGTACCAGCCCGATTCGGCGCGTTCAAGCTGCCAGCTACGCATGGGGGTCATGTTTGGGCGCCTTGCGGGCTTCAGCGACCTGACGCGAGTGCGGCTCCGACGCCTCGCGCCGCACCACACCCCCGCAACCGATCCACAACCGGAGGCTCGCAGGGTCCACGGGTACAATCGGGCCTAGCCGTCGCACGACGCGGCCGCACGACACGGCGCCGCACCGGCGCCGCACGAACGCCCCGCACGACCTGAGCGTCGCCTGAAGGAGCTCCAGCCCCGATGACCGAGACTGCCACGACCGACCGGGCCCACGTCGCCGCGAAGCGCTACATCTACGCCTGGGGCGGCGGACGGGCCGAGGGCAGCGCGGCGATGCGCGACCTGCTCGGGGGCAAAGGCGCCGGCCTGGCCGAGATGACGATCGCCGGGCTGCCGGTGCCGCCCGGCTTCACGATCACGACCGAGGCCTGCAACGACTACTTCGCGGCCGGCGAGAAGCTGCCCGACGGCCTCTGGCAGGACGTCCTCGACGCCGTCAAGGAGGTCGAGCGCCTGAGCGGCAAGGGCTTCGGCGATCCGGCCAACCCGCTCCTCGTGTCGGTCCGCTCGGGGGCGAAATTCTCGATGCCGGGAATGATGGACACCGTCCTCAACCTGGGTCTCAACGAGCACACCCTGCACGGCCTGATCGCCCTGACCGGCAACGAGCGCTTCGGCTGGGACGCCTACCGGCGCTTCATCCAGATGTTCGGCCGGATCGTGATGGGCGTCGATGCCGAGAAGTTCGACGAGGCCCTGGACCACGCCAAGTCGAGCCACGGCGCGAAGCAGGACACCGACCTCGACGCGAAGGCCCTCGAGCAGGTGAGCGAGGAGTTCAGGAAGATCGTCAAGGCCGACACCGGCCGCGACTTCCCGAGCGACCCGCTCGACCAGCTCGACCTGGCGATCAAGGCCGTCTTCGCCTCGTGGTTCGGCAAGCGCGCCCACGACTATCGCGAGAACCAGAAGATCCGCCACGACCTGGGCACGGCCGTGAACATCGTGACGATGGTCTTCGGCAACATGGGCGACGACTCGGGCACCGGCGTCGCCTTCACCCGCGACCCGAATACCGGCGAGAAGGTCCTCTACGGCGAGTACCTGACCAACGCCCAGGGCGAGGATGTCGTGGCCGGCATCCGGACGCCCCAGAAGATCAGCAACCTGGCCCGCGACCTGCCCCAGGCGTATGCCGAGTTCCAGCAGATCGCCGAGCGCCTCGAGCGCCATTACCGCGACGTCCAGGACCTGGAGTTCACGATCGAGCGCGGGCGGCTCTATATGCTCCAGACCCGGAGCGCCAAGCGGACGGCCGCGGCGGCCGTGAAGATCGCGGTCGACATGGTCGGCGAGGGCGTGATCACGAAGGAGGAGGCGATTGGCCGGATCGAGCCGGCCCACGTCGACCAGCTCCTGCGCGACCAGTACGATCCCGCCGCCCGGGCCAGCGCCACGCGGATCGCCCGGGGCCTGAACGCTTCGCCCGGCGCCGCAGTCGGCCGGGCGGTCTTCTCGGCCGACGACGCGGTGGCCTGGGTGGCCCGCGGCGAGAGGGTCGTCCTGGTCCGGATCGAGACGTCACCCGACGACTTCCATGGGATGGCCGTCGCCCAGGGCATCCTCACCGCCCGGGGCGGCGCGACCTCGCATGCCGCCGTCGTCGCCCGCCAGATCGGCAAGCCGTGCGTGGCCGGCTGTGCCGAGCTGGTCGTTGACTATGCCGCCGGCACCGCCCACAGCATTGAATCGGGCGTCACGTTCAAGGAAGGCGACTGGATCAGCGTCGATGGCTCGACCGGCGAAGTCTTCCTGGGCTCGATGCCGACCGTCTCGGCGCGCTTCGAGGACCAACCCAACCTGCGCACGATCCTCGACTGGGCCGACGGCATCCGGCGGATGGGCGTATGGACCAACGCCGACAAGCCCGAGGAGGCGGCCCTCGCCCGGACCTACGGCGCCCAGGGCATCGGCCTGTGCCGGACCGAGCACATGTTCCGTGAGGGCGAGCGGCTGGAGATCGTGCGCGGCGCGATCCTGGTGGCCAATGCCGCGACCCGGGCCAAGGCCCGCCGCGACGCGGGCGAGGAGCTGAACGCCGAGGAGCTGGCGATCGTCGCCCGCTTCGATGCCGCGATGGGCCAGCTGGAGGTCCTCCAGCAGGGCGACTTCGAGGGCATCTTCAAGGCGATGGACGGCCTGCCCGTCGTCGTCCGCCTGATCGACCCGCCGCTGCACGAGTTCCTGCCCAACCACGACGACCTGCTCGTCGAGGTGACCGAGCTGCGCGAGCGGGGCACCTCCGAGAGCGACCCCGAGTACGCCCGGGCCCGCGAGGTCCTGGCGGTGGTCGAGTCGATGCGCGAGCAGAACCCGATGCTCGGCCTGCGCGGCTGCCGGCTGGGCCTGATGATCCCCGACTTCGTGAAGATCCAGACCCGGGCGATCCTCAACGCCCAGATCGCCGTGACCCGGGCCGGCGGCCATCCGATCGCCAAGATCATGATCCCGCTCGTTGGCCACGTGAACGAGCTGTCGGCCACCAAGCGGATCCTGGAGCGCGAGGCGCAGGCCGTGGCCGGCGCCGCCGGGGTGGCCCTCGACTACAAGTTCGGGACGATGATCGAGGTCCCGCGCGGAGCCCTGACCGCCGACCTGATCGCGGCGGACGCGGCGTTCTTCAGCTTCGGCACCAACGACCTGACCCAGATGACCTTCGGCTACAGCCGCGACGACGCCGAGGGCGGCTTCCTGCTCAAGTACGTCGAGGACCACATCCTTCCGGCCAACCCGTTCCAGACCCTCGACGATGCCGTGGTAGGCCTGATGAAGATCGCCGTCGACAAGGGCCGGGCGACCCGGCCCGACCTGGAGCTGGGGATCTGCGGCGAGCACGGCGGCGACCCGGAGTCGATCGCCAAGTGCGAGCGGATCGGCCTCGACTATGTCTCCTGTTCGCCGTTCCGGGTGCCGGTCGCCCGGCTGGCCGCCGCGCAGGCCGCCCTGGCCTCAGCCGCCGAGCGCGACCGCTAAGGCGCGACCGCTAAGGCTTGACCGCTAGGGCCAGGCCACCGTCCCGTCGAGGACCAGGTCGTTGGTCGAATTGCGACTGGTCAGGGTCAGGTCGTAGGCGTTCGGGGGGAGCATGAAGTTGGCCGGCGCCGTGGCGCTCGTCGCGTTGTCGCCCGATGAGGTGATCGGGGTCCCCGGCTGGGCCACGTTCAGGAAGCGCAGGTCGTACGAGCTGAACGGCGACAGGACCACGTTCGGATCGGGCCGGGTCACGCCCCAGCTGGCATTGAGGGTCAGGGCTCCCGAGCCCGTGGCGACCATCGTCAGGTCGAGGCCCGTCTTTGCCATCGAGCCGGCGAACGGGATACCGCTGATCTCGAGCGAGGGCGATGCCGCCGGATAGGTCAGCTCGAAATCGACCGTCGACGAGTTGCCGTTGCTGGCCCCGACCAGGCTGACCGTCCAGGTCCCGGCCGCGGTCGTCGCCTTCTTCACCAGCAGTCCGGTCGCGCCCGTTCCACAGGTCGGCGTATGGCCCTGCTGCCCGATGCAGATCTTGAGCGGGCCACTGGCGATCAGGGCCCTGGCGTTGATCGTCCCGCCGCCATCGACGTGGAAGCCGAACGTCGCTGAGGGGTTGCCATCGCCGGCCGGGTCGAACAGGCCCAGGCCCCGGAACGTCGCGTCGGCCAGCGGGATGACCGGCGTCGGGCTGGGACTCGGGGCGGCGGACGCGCTGGGGGCGGGAGTCGGGCTGGGGCTGGGCGTTGGCGTCGGGCTGGGCGTGGCCAGTGCGATCCCCGACGGGCTGGGGCTGGCATTCGCCTTGGTCACGTTGTCGATGACGGTCTTGGCGATGAAGGCAACGACGAGGAGGGGCACGATCGCGATCAGGACCTGGCCCATGCCCGAGGGCAGGACGGCCCGTTGGCTGAGCGATCCGTCGAGCATGACCGGGGCCGCTCCGGCCGGCGAGACGACGACCTGGAAGGGGATCGTCACAGGGCTGCCCTGGAGCATGCCTTTGCGGGCCTTGACCTTGACCCGGACCAGGGCGCTGCCCCCGGCGGGCACCACCACCCGGGGTTGGTCTGGTTGGACCGTCAGCCGCTCGTCAGGATCCCCGCCGGTCACGTCGACCGTGGCCGGCAGGTTGCCGGCATTGTCGATCTCGACCCGGTGCGTCCCGGAGTGAGACAGGCGGCCGCCGCTCGAGGTCCGAGGCGTCATCCGGGCGCTGACCGCGAGGAGTGGCTGGACCTGGATCCGGCCTTCGGCGACGTACGAGAAGGCGGCGTCCTCGCGTGAGCGGACTCGAACGGCAAACGGGTACGAGCCGGCCGCCGGCGTGCTGGCACGGGGCGGCTGGAAGGTGACCCGGACCTCCCCGACCGCGTCCGGGAAGAGCGGCAGGCTGGCCGGCTCGACCGTCATCCAGGGGGCGAACTCGCCGACCGGGACGAGCGTGAACTCGTCGACGATCCGGCCGGTATTGCGCAGCCGGATCGTGGCGCTGACCGTGCTGCCTGGCCCGACGCTGAGCGCCGTGTTGACGAGCTCGACCGTGGCCGGCATCAGCGGGTCACCACCAGGCGGCGTCGAAGGCGTTGTGCTTGAGGTCCGGGCTGATGTCGACCGGGGCTTTGGAGCCGTCGGCCGCCATGACGTACAGGTCCGAGTCCGTGCCCTTCTTTCCCTGGAAGGCGATCTGGCTGCCGTCCGGTGACCAGGCCGGCCACGAGGCGGCCAGCGAGGTCCCGGTGACGGCCTGGGGACTGGAGCCGTCGGCGTTGGCCACGTAGATCCGGTCGGTCCCATCGCGGGTGCTGTCGAAGGCGAGCCGCTTGCCGTCGGGCGACCAGTTCGGCGACTCGTCCAGTCCGGTCGTCGAGTCGGTCAGCTGGATGGGTGCGGCCGATGGGTCGTCCGGATTGGCCTGCCACAGGTTCTGGTGGCCATTGACGGTGGCCACGTAGGCGATCGCACGGCCGTCGGGCGACCAGCTCGGCTCGCTTGCCCCGCCGGCCACGTTGGTGAGCCGCACGGCAGATCCGCCGGCAACCGGGATGATCCAGATCTGGGTCGAGGAATCGGTGAACGAGGCCATGAACGCGATCCGATCGCCGGTCGGCGACCAGGACGGCGCCTTGAGGGTGTGGGCGCTCGTGGTCAGCGCCTTCGCCCCGCTGCCGTTGGCGTTCATCACCCACATCTCCTCGGTGGTCGACGGTGCCAGGCGCCGCATCCAGGCGATCTTCGTCGCGTCGCGCGACCAGGCCGGGCCGCTGTTCGTGCCGGCCTTGGTCAGCTGGGTGGCCTTGCCGCCCGCCCCCGGGATCACCCAGATGTTCGTGCCGCTGGTGGTCTGGGCAAAGGCGATCGAGCGGTTGGGGATCGGCAAGGGGACCGGCGTCGCCGAGGCCGAAGGAGCGGCCGACGTGCTCGGGCCCGGGCTGGCGGTGGGCCCGACGATCGCGACGCTGGGCGCCGTAGTCGGCGACGGCGACGGGGCTGCCGAGCCGCCCTTGAGGACGACGAAGGCGGCGACGGCGACGACCAGGACGGCGGCTCCCGCGACCAGCGCCGCGACCGGGATTCGCCGGCCGGCGGCCGGTGGCGGAGGCGGCGCGGCCACGGCCGTGGCCCGGAGCTCTTCGCCGCAGTACACGCAATAGACCCGTCCCGGATCATTCGCCGTGCCGCAGTTGGCGCAGGTGATCCCGCCCGGGATCGGGGCGGCGGCGGGTGGCCCGCTCGGGGCGGCCGCGAGCCGGACGGCCGGCCTGGCCGGCCCGGGCGCGACTTCGGGTGGGCTGGCGGCCCGGCCGGCATCGCCCTTGCGGGGTGCGACCGGCGCGCGAGCAGGGGGCTCGATCGCCGCCGGTGGCGGTGGCGGTGGCGGGACGACCGGTGCCGGCGGTCGGGCGGCGAGCGGCGGGGGAGGCGGCGGTGTTGCAGGACGGACAGGCTCAACCGGCGGCGCGGCCGGAGGAGGAGGAGCAGCGGGCGCCGGCGCGGCTGGTGCCGGTGGCCCGGGCTCGGGGGCCGAGAGTCCCGGCTCCGCCTGGGCGTCGGCGGCCGACGGGGCGCCGTCCGCCGGCGAGGTGCCCAGTGCCTCGGCGGACGTTCCCAGCGCCTCGGCGGCTTTGGCCGGGTCGGTTGCCCGGGCGCCGCTCCATTCGAGGAACGCGTTGCACGAGGCGCAGAAGGTCGCGTCGTCGGGGTTCTCGTGTCCGCAGTTTGTACAGACGATCACGCTGATCCCTCATCCAGCCTGCCGGGGCCGGGCCATTATCCACGATGGCCGGGCCGCGACGAATCCCGAAGCGCGTGAGGCCGCGACCATTTCCGGCCGCCGACCGATGTTGGTCCGGCTGGACGGGATGGTCCCGGAAGGCCGACAATCGCCTCCTCACCCCCTGATGCGCGCGACGACTAGTCGAGGAGACAGGTCGATTCCCGTGGCCCGAACGACGGTTCCAGCCTCGCGTCTTCGCGCCGTCGGAGGAGCCCTGCCCGGTCCCCAGCCCGGATCCCAGCCACCGGTCGCGCCGGCCAAGGTCCGGGTGCCGATCATCCCGGGGCTGAACCGGCAGCGGGTCCACGATCGGCTCGGGACGGTCTGGAATCACGGCCTCGGCCTTGTCGTGGCACCGGCCGGTTCGGGCAAGACCACCCTCCTCGCCCGGTTCGCTGCCGCGTCGCCGGATCCCGTGGCCTGGTACCGGGCCGAGAGCCGGGACGAGTCCGAGGCGGCGCTGCTCGTCCATCTCGAAGCCGCCTTTAGCGTGATCCTGCCCGGCGTCAGCCGGAGCTGGACCTCGATCGAGGCAGCCAGCACCGCCCTCGAGCAGGTTGCGGCCGGCCGGGTGCTGCTGGTGATCGACGACCTTCACGTCCTTGAGTCGACGCCCGCCGAGCAGGCCCTCGAACGCTTCGTCGACTACCTGCCGGCGACCCTCGCGGTGCTGATCGGCTCGCGCACGGAACCGGCCTTCAACCTCTCCCGCCGCAGGGTCTCGGGCGGCCTGCTCGAGGTTGGCCCGGACGACCTGCGCTTCCGTTCGTGGGAGGTCGAGCGCCTCTTCCGCGACTTCTACGAGGTCGCCATCGGCCCGGAGGAGCTCGCCCGCCTCGCCCGCCGGACGGAGGGTTGGGCGGCCGGGCTGCAGCTCTTCCACCTGGCCACCCTGGGCAAGTCGGCCGAGGAACGGCACCGGATCCTGGCCGGCCTGGGTTCGAGCTCGCGGATGGTCCGCGAGTACCTCAGCCGGAACGTCCTGGCCGAGCTGCCGGCCGAGCTGCGCTCGTTCCTGGTCAACACCTCCGTCCTGGGCCTCCTGAGCGGGCCGCTCTGCGATCGGCTGCTCGGGCGGAACGACGGCGCCCGGACGCTGGCCGAGCTCGAACGCCGGCGGGTTTTCACGGTCGCCCTCGATTACGGCACGTATCGCTACCACGAGGTCCTCCGCGGCCATCTCGAAGGGGTCCTGCTCGAGGAGCAGGGCGAGGCCGCCGTGCGGGCCGCCAACCTCCGCGCCGCAGAGCTGCTCGAGGCGACCGACGCGCTGCCCGAGGCGCTCGTCGCCTACTGCCGGGCGGAGGCCTGGGATGCGGCCGAGCGCCTGGTGGCCCGCGAGGGCCGCCAGCTGGCGGCCGGCTCGGCGCCCTGGCTCGACGTCCTGCCGGCGGCGACCCTCCGCCATGATCCCTGGCTGGTCCTGGCGGCCGCTCGCCGGCATCGGGCCGAGGGCCGCTGGGCGGAGGCCGTCGAGGCCTACCAGCGGGCCGAGCTGGGCTTCGGCACCACCGCCACGGCCCAGGCCTGCCGGCGCGAGCGCCTGGCGATCGTGCCCTGGCTCGAACCCTCACCGGGGCCGTCTGCCGACTGGTCGGGCCGCCTGCGGAGCGTGGTCGGCCGCGACCCGCTGGCGGCGATGCGCGACCTGAATGAGGCACCGCCGGGCATTCCCGAGCAGCGCTCCCCGGACGACCCGGCGGGCATGGGCCGAGGCCGGCTCGTGCGCGGCCTGGCGGCCCTGGCCGGCGGCCGGCCGATCGTCGCCGCCGAGCTGCTCGATCCCGCCGGCGCACGCGGATCGGGCGAGCCAACCCTGGCCGCCGCGCTCAGCCTCGGCCGGGGAGCCGCCCGGCTCGTCGCCGGCGACGCGGCCGGGACCACCGACCTGGAGGCCGGCATCGCCGAGGCGGAAGCGGCCGGTTGGGGTTGGCTCGCCCGCCTCGGACGCTCGCTCCTCGCCTCGGCCACATCGGATCTCCCTCCGGCGTCCCGCGCCGACGACGACGCGGATGCCTGGGCCGGCGGCCTGGGGACTCTCCTTCGAGCCTGGCTGCGGCCCGACGAGCCGGCCGCCTGGGATGCCCTGGCCGGCGTGGCCAGCCGGTTTGCCGGCCTCGGCTCGCCCGTCCTCGAGGGTTGGGCCCTCGCCCTGCGCGCGTTCGTGGCCGGCCGCGCCGGCCGGGCGGAGACCGGCTCCGCGATCGTGCTCGCCGAGGCGGCCGCCCGGCGCGGCTTGGTGATCGAGGCGCGCTACCTGATCGAGCAGGCGCTGGCCGTCACCGACGCCCAACGGGCCGACTTCCATCTCGCCCGCTCGGTCGAGATCGGCCGGCGGACCGGCCTGGCCAGTCCATCGGACCCGATCGAGAACGTGGCGGCGCCCGAGCCGCCCGGGCCGGCCGCCGTCGAGGCGCGACGAGGTGGGCCCCGCCTGGATGCGCCGCCTCCGGCCCGGACGGCCGGCCCAGCTGCTGCCGGCTCGGTCTCGGTCGAGCTGTTCGGAGGGTTTGCGCTGCGCGTCGATGGCCTCGAGGTCGACCTGGCCGGGATCAAGCCCCGGGCCCGGCTCGTCCTCCACCTGCTCAGCCTGGCCGGTGGCGCCCCGGTCCATCGCGAGGTGCTCCTCGCCGCGTTGTGGCCCGACACGGAGCCCGAAACCGCGGCGCGCCTGCTGCACGTCGCGATCTCCAGCCTGCGCACGGCCCTCGAACCGGGCACGCCGCGGGGCGGAGCCGGGCTGATCCGGCGCGAGGGCGATGCCTACCGGCTGGGCCTGTCTGCCGGCTCGGAGATCGACCTCGTCGTGTTCGGCGCGCTGCTGGCCTCGGCCGGCGCGAGCCAGCAGGCCGGCGACATGGACGCGGCCGCCGACGCCCTCCGCCAGGCCCTCGAGCGCTACCGGGGCGACCTGCTGCCCGAGGATGGACCGGCGGAGTGGCTGGTCGAAGCGCGGGACCGAGCGAGGATGGCCGCGGTCGGCGCCGCCCGGGCGCTGGCCGAGCTGCGCCTCCAGGACGGCGACCATGCAGCCGCGATCCAGGCCTGCCAGCGAGGCCTGTCGGTCGATCGCTACGACGACGCGCTGTGGCGGCTGCAGGTCGAGGCCCACGACCGGGCGGGCGACCTGAGCGCGGCCCACCGGACCCGGCGGGGCTACGAACAGATGCTCAGCGACCTCGGGATCGAGCCGGTCGCCGAGGCGCTCCTGGTGCCGGCCGCCGGGGCCTACAGCACGGCGGTCGTGGCCGGCGGGGCCTGAGCCGCCGGGCTCGCCCGGGTCAGGCGCTGGGCGGCTCGCTCGAGGCGGCGTCGTCCCCGGCCGGTCCGGCTTCGGGGGTGGCGTCGGCGTCGGGCTTGGCCGCCCGGGCGCCCCGGCCGCTCCGGCCGACGACCGTGATCGCATGGGGGACGTGGGCGGGCTTGGCCGTGGCGACGACCGCCTCGAGGCGGGCCAGGCTGACCGCGTTGGGATCGTCGACCGTCACCTTCACCCGCAGGCTGGGAGTGGCTGTGCCCGGGATCTTGCCGCCCGACGTCGAGCTCCAGGCCGCCGAGCCGTTGTCCTCGACCACGACCTCGCCGCCGGTGTAGATCGTGATCTGGTCGGCCAGGCCGGCCACCGTCCCGCGCGAGCGATACAGCTGGGCGGCGTCGGCGACGAGCTGGCGGCGCCGTTCGATCGGCCAGGTCTCATCGAGGGTGACCCCCACCCAGCCCGCCAGCCAGTCGAGGAAGTCGTCGGGCGCGAGGGCCGGGTCGAGGTAGGCGTGGAGCGCGTCGAGGCTGGCGAAGATCGGTGCCAGGACCTCGTCCAGGGCGCCCGTCAGGCGCTGCGCAAAGCTGTCCTCCTGGTACAGCGCCGGGAGGCCCGCACCGAGCGGATGGGGGCTGGCCAGGCCGACGACCATGCCCCGCACCTCAGACGCCCTCCACGAGGAGCTGGTGCTCGTACGAGAAGACCAGCGCGTTCGGGTCGAGGTCCAGGCGGGGGACCGCCTGGCCGCGCTGGCCGGTGATCGGGTCGGCGCCGAACAATCGGACGTCCTCGACCAGCTCGAGCCCGCGGACGGACTGCAGGACGGCGTAGACCTCGCCCACCTGGACGGGCCGGCCGAACGGCCAGCCGCCGCCGTCGGGACCGCCGCTGATCGGGTGGAAGTAGGCATACAGCGCCTCGAGGGCGGCCTCCTGGAGCCGGGCGGGGTTCGCCCGGGCCCGGGCGCGGAGGCGGGCGACGACGGTGATCCCGCGGTAGGCCGGCGGTTCGGTCAGGACCCGGACGCCGATCACCCGGCATTCGTCCAGGCGCCGGGAGATCTTCTCCAGGGTGTCGTCGGACGGCACCAGCTGCTCGAACGAGAGCCGGCCACCCTGGCCGGTCGCGGCGGGCACGATCAGGACCCGGACCGAGCCGGCGTCGACGCCCTCGCCGGCCGCCACCGCCCGGACCCGGGCGACCTCGGGGGCGGCCTCCAGGGCGAGCTGCTCGTAGTCCTCGGTCGTGACCGCCCGGCCACGGGTCCGCAGGACGATCGGGCCGCGGACCTTGGCGTTCTCGATGTCCTCGCCATCGACGCCCTCGCTCGCCGGCCGGCGGTTCTCGATCCGGGCCACGTAGGGGATCGACGACTTCAGGGTGCTGATTGCCCGGGCGGCCACGTTGCCCTGCCGGCCGCCGCCGGTGTAGTAGGTCTGGACGGCCAGCCGGGCGCCCTTCGGCGGCACGGCGCCGTACTGGCGGAACGAGCCGTCCTCGAGCCGGACGCCGGGGCCCAGGAGCAGCTCGCCGGCCGCGGCGTCGAGCACGAAGTGGTGGTCGCCCGGGGCGCTGTCGGCGAAGGTCGCCACCTGCTGCCAGTCGAGCCAGCCGTCGTCGTCGCTGACCTGCAGGATCGCCGGGCCGCTGCCGGGCACGATCGGCCGGCGCTTGAGCAGGAAGCGCTGGCCGGGGATCCCGCCCGACACGCCGACCAGCTCGTCGTGGACGACCTCGGCGTTGACCGCCGCGGTGGTGCCGCCGATCGTGAACGCGCTCAAGGCGCGGATGCTGGGCGAGGCGCTGTAGGCGGGCTGGTCGTCCTCGGGCTCGATGATCCGGGCCCGGATCCAGCCGGCGCGCTGCTTGTCGATCACCGAGGCGGTGTGGCTGGCAGGCACGTGCAGGACGATGTCGCCGTCACGGTTGAGGCCGCCGGTCCCGTCCCGGTCCACCTCGCATTCCGCCCAGCCGGCGCCGTCCCAGGCCTCCCAGACGAGCGGCGGACGGTCGGGGTCGACGCCGACGCCCTCGATCGTGGCCTTGATCCGGAGGGTGATCGCGCAGGACGGCACGGCGTCGGTCAGGCCGACCATCAGCGCGTCGCCCGGCTTGGGCGGGGTGTCGAAGCACAGGAAGCCGCTGCTCTTGTCGATCGCGGTGCTGCCGTCGCGGAACTGCTTGCCGTCGATGATCGAGCCCGGCCGGGCAAGGGCGCAGGGCACGATCGCCAGGTCCTCCAGGGTGGCGAACACGATCGCCTCGTCGGCCTGGGTCCGGACGGTGGCGACCTGGGTCGCCGCGGCGATCCGGACGACGTCCGACTGGGGCGCGCTCAGCCAGAAGGTCACCCCGGCCCGGGCCGCGATCGGCGGGAAGAGGCGCACCCCGAGGAGCTCCAGGAACTTGACGTAGTGGCGGTCGGGGACTCGGTTCAGCCGGTACAGGAGCTGGTCGGACATCCACGCGAACAGCTCGATCAGGGTGACCCCCGGGTCGGAGACGTTGTGGTCGGTCCACTCCGGGCAGCGCTGCTGGACGAGCCGTTTGGCGTCGTCGACCAGGTCCTGGAAGCGGCGGTCGTCGAGGTTCGGGACGGGCAGGGCCATGGTCAGTGCGCTCCGGGCTGGCTGGGCTGGCAGGCGGGCATCACGGCTCCGCCGGGATCACGTAGAACGGGAAGACGAGGTTGCGCGGGTCGTTGGTGCTGGTGAACGCGTACCGGATGTCGATGTACAGCAGGGCCGGGTCGTCCTCGGCCGTGTCGACCAGGACGTCGGTGACCTCGATCCGGGGCTCCCAGCGCCGGAGCGAGGCGCGTACCTCGTAGGCGATCCGGCCGGCGGTCGAGGCGTCGGTCGGGGCAAAGATGTAGTCGTGGATGCCGCAGCCGAACTCGGGCCGCATCGGCCGCTCGCCGATGGCGGTGCCCAGGATCAGCCGGATGCTCTCCTCGATCTCCCGCTCGCGGCTGACCAGGGCGATCCCGCCGGTGGCGTCGGTGCGCAGGGGGAAGGCCCAGCCGGCCCCGATGAAGTCGCCGCTCATGCCGTCCTCCCTAGCCGATCAGGACCGTCGTGACCGACGGAACGAGGCTGCCGGGCACGACGCAGCAAGTGACCATCGACTGGGCAGTGGCCGCCGGCTGGCCACCGATCTGGACGGTCGGGCTGCCCTGCGTCACCTGGCCCATCTGGATGGTGGGCACGAAGAAGGGGTCAGACGCATGGAGACCCACATGCGGCGGGGTGTTGTAGCCGAACGAGCCCACGACGGCGGCCGGCTTGCCGCCGATCTGGACGGTGGGCGAGAGGCTCATCGTGAGCGGCGCCGCGAACGGCAGGGCCGGCGCCGGAGTCGGCACTCCGAGCGGCCCGATGATCAGGTGGTTCGAGCACACGCCGGTGATCTGGTCGTTGGCCACGATGGCAGGGGCGCCCACGTCAGCCTCCCTAGTTCAGCTTGATGAGCGAGCCGGAGACCTCGACGGTCGCGCTGCTCTCGATCTTGACCCCGGCCTGGCCGTTCAGCTCGAGCGAGCCCTGGGCGGTCAGCTTCAGGTCGCCGGTCGACTCGACGACGACGTCGCCCTGGCAGCTCAGGTGGAGCTTGCCGTTGGCGTGGTCGAGCTCGATCGTGACCTTGCCCTGGTTGGTGCTCAGGGTGATCCCCGACTTGCTATCCGAGTCGAGGAAGACGATCTGGTGGCCCAGGCGCGAGACGAAGCCGCGCTGGTTGACCTTGCCGGCGGACGTGTCCAACAGGTCGTCCTGGAGGGGCGGCTGGTCGACGCCGTTGTACAGCCCGCCCAGGACGTAGGGATGGTCGAGGGCGCCCCGGTCGAAGCCGACCAGGACCTCGTCGTCGATCTCGGGGATGAACATCGCGCCGCGGCCCTGGCCCGCCCCGAACTGGACGACGGGCGCCCACGGCGAGACGGCCGCCGTCTCGTCCTTGGGCCCCAGCCACGGGAAGCGGAGCTTGACCCGGCCCTCCTTGTTGGGATCGTTGTTGTCGGTCACGATCGCCGGAACCAGGCCCGGGATCCGCGCCAGGTGGTCCGCCCCGGGCGATTCGAGGGCGCCCCGGGCGAGTCCGAGGAGCGAGCGATCCGACCGCCCGTTGACGTGGAACTCGGTCCCGTAGCCGTCCTGGTCGAAGACATGCCGGGTCCGGCTGAGGGTGTACTGGCCGGCGAACGGCGTCGACACGGCGGCGACGTTGACGGCGGCCCCGGCCCGCAGCATCGGCTCACCGCGGGCGATCCCGTCCGCCTCGGCAAAGGCGCTGCTGATCCGGTCGGACAGGACCCCGGCCTGCGCGTCGACGGCCGCCTGCGTGTCGTACGGCTGGCTGGCGCCGTAGTAGGTTGCGGTGTCGAAGTCGGCGGCCAGGTCGGCCGAGGTGGTGGGCACGGCCGCGCTGGTGGTGGCCGCCGGCGCCGAGCCGACGAGCTCCTCCTTGGTCTCCCGGTTCCAGCCGTACACCTTGATCGAGCCGACCTGCTCGGATGCGGTCAGGCGCGGGCGGAATTGGAGGAGGTCCTCGCCGTACACAAGCTGGAACGGGTTGGTCGAACCGTATTCGCCGCTGCTCGGGGCGTTCGAGGCCGCGGTCGGCTTGCGGAAGTTGAGCTTGCCGTCGATGACGGTCAGCTCGAAGCCGATCTCCCGGGCCCGGCCGCCGAGGAACTCCCAGTCGGACTGGTTGAGCTGGGCGACCCAGGGATGGACCCGGCCGGAATCGTCGATCGTGCCGATCTCCAGGCCCGCCTGGCTGGCGACGGCCTGGGCGATATCCGAATCCTTCTGGCCCAGGTAGGTCTGGGTCCGCGTCCCGCGCTGGAGCCGATGGGAGCGGTCGTAGCCGCGGACGAGGATCCGGCTCTCGCCGGAGAGGTATTCGGCGCCCAGCGAGGTCACCTCGCCGGAGATCAGCAGCTCGGTCTGCTGGCTGCGCAGGGAGGTGCCCTTGATCTCGATCTTCGAGCCGATCGAGATCCGGGCCTGGTCGAGGACGTCGTGGTCGCGGTCGTTGAACACGATCAGGAAGGCATCCGGGAAGCGGACATCGTTGTCGACGACGACCTGCTCGACGAGCGGCTCGATGGCCTGGTCCAGGGGGCTGCCGTCAACATGGATCTCGGCCCGCAGGGCCTGCAGCGCGTCAGGCATTGCCGCCGCCTTCGAGCAGGCGGGTGGCCTCGCCCGAGCTGGGGATCAGGATCGAGCTGCCGGCCTCGAGCCGGAGTGGATCGTCGATCCCGTTGAAGAGGGCCAGGCTGCGCCACATCGCCGCGCTGCCGTACTCCCGGTAGGCAACCGACTGGAGGCTGTCACCGTCGCGCAGGACGTGGCTGCGCCGGCTGTTCAGGCTGCCCGAAGTGGGGTTCTGGCCGGACGGCTCGTCGGGTACCTCCTCGAGGCTGATCGAGGCCGTCGCCCGGATCGGGGTGCCGTTGGCCCGGAACATCGTGTACTTGGCCGATACGTGCTTGAGGTAGCCCCGGAAGTCGGCCAGGATCTTGCTGCTGCCCCATTCGAAGGCGAGGATCGGCGGGCAGGGCAGGCCCTTGGACAGCGACGAAGCGGTCGGCTTGAGCCACTCGAAGAGCGTCTTGACATCGCCCGAGACATCGCCGAAGAGGTCCTCGTAGGCGTCGAAGAAGATCTCCATGCTCACCGACTGGGGCTCCGAGCCGCCGAACTGGGGCTTGGTCGCCGACTTGGCCGAGGTCGTGGTCGGCCGGTTCCACTTGGCCGACTTCTCGGTCGAGAGCTCGCTCGGGTTGTAGGCAAAGGTCAGGTGGCTGGTCTTGGCGTCGTTCGAGACGACCTTCAGGCCGGCCTTCTTGAGGTTCAGACCGGCGAGGCTCACGTCGGCAGTCCGGTCAGGCCGGTGTGGGCCAGCTCGAGCGTCTCGAAGGCGACCTGGTTGCCGCCCACGTCGAGGGTCGGCCCGGTCCATTTCGTCGGGTACACGCCGGTCAGGTTCCAGGCCACGACGGTTGCCCCACTGGCGTCCATCACCTTGATCTGGGCGGTCTGCCGGACCAGCTTGGTTGCCACGCTCGAGACCCAGGTGGCGATGTCCGACGAATGGCTGTCGATCGGGCGGGTCAGCTTGATGTTCTGGTACTTGACCCGCCCGGCGAGACGGTGGGTGAAGCCGTTTTCGCCGCCCTCCTGGTAGTCCTTGGTCTCGTACTCGATGCTCAGCCCGTCGCACTTCGTCCAGTCGCCCAGGGACAGGCCGTCGATCGTGACCGTGAAGCGCAGCCCGAGCGCGGTCTCGCTCATCGCAGGTCAACCAGCAGGCCGGCCCGCTCGCGATCGGCCAGCAGCTCGGCGGTCAGCCTGGACCGGATCCGGCCGTACAGCCGCCGGGCAAGCTCATCCAGCTCGCGGTCGCGGTCGGCGGCCGAGATCGGCGCCGCGCCCGCGGCCGGCTCGCCCGTCCCGTTCGGCTGGGCCCCTGCGGCGGGGCGATCCCCGCCCTGGCCGCCGATCGCGAGCTCGCGAACCTCGACCGCGCGCTGGACGGGGACATCGGGGGCCGGCCGGCCAGGCTGGGCGCCGGAGGGGTCCGGGGAGGTCGGCAGGGCGGGGATCGGGCCGGGCTGGGCCAGGGGACCAACCGGCTCCGAGCGCAGGCCACCTCGCTCGAGGCGACCGGCCGGGCCCGGGCTCGGCGCTGCCGATGGCCCGACGGGGCCGGCGATCGAGCGAGCAACGACCGGCGCGACCGGGATCTGCGGGCGGCCAGCGGGGCGCTCGGGACCGGCCGGCGCCCGGAAGTCGGACGCCGGCCCGGCGTGCGAGCCGGCCGCGACGTTCCGGATCGGGGCCGGGCGAAGCGGCGCAATCGCGGAGATGGCGGCGTCCCGCTGGACCGGAGCCCCAAGCCCGGCCGACAGGCCTGCCGAGTCGGTTGCCGAGGAGCCCGGTCCGGGGTTGTCGTCGTCACGCCGAAGCGTGGCGGCACGCTCCGATGGCAGCTCGCCGACCCGCGCAGGACCACCCAAAGAGAGCTCCTCCACCCGGCTCAGGTCGGCTCCCGGGAGGAGCGGCGCGAGGCGCTGGATGCTGATCGGGCGGACAACGGGCAGCTCGCCCGGGCTGGCTGAAGCGGCGTCGAGCCGGGTGTCAGGCTCGAGCCCGGCCGGCGCGTCCGCTTCGCCGCCGTCCCCGGCGCCGGGCGCGGCGCCCGCCGACGGGCTGCCGAGGGCCGCCGAGCGGACGACCGGCAGGCCTGGCGCGCCGAGCTCGACCCAGGTTGCCGACCCGTCAGGCCCTTCGGTGGCCGCGATCCGCTGGATCCTCGGCTGATCGGAAGTCCGGAGGGGTGCGCCAAGGCCCAGCCGGCGCGCCTCGCCCAGGGTCGGCCGCCGAATCGGCGGCTCCGGCGGCGCAGCGACCTGCGCGCGCTGGACCGGGGCCCCGACCGGGGCTTGGACGGCCGGCGACGCCGGCCCGGCATCGCGGAAGAGCGGAGCCGCGCTCGCGGGCCGCAGGTCGAGACGGCCGGCCGGCGCCACGTCGACGCTCGTCGCCGACGAGCTGGTCAAGGTCGCCCGGGCGGTGCTGCGCTGGACCGCCGGTGCGCCCGCCGGGCGCGAGTCGACCAGCTCCGCGGTCGGCCGCCCCCTGGCCTCGGGAGTCGCCGGGCTGCCTGCCAGCGGCTCGGCCCAGGGCTCGTCGAATGAGCTCCAGCCGGGCGCCTCGGCGTGGGCCGCGGGCACGCCCTGGGTGGCTCGCTGGACGGGCAGCTCGAGGCGACCCGAATTGAGGGCGGTTGGCGGCCCGGCCAGGCCGATCAGGACGCCTGGCGCGGCCAGCGGCGAGACCTCGTGGCCGAGGGCCTCGAGGGCCAGCCCGGGCGGTTGACGCGTCGCCAGGGCGGCCGCGAACGGCGCGGCCGGGGCCACGACAGGCGGGTCGCCGATCGCCCGCTGGATCGCCGGCAGCGAGCGCCAGGCGGCATCCGGGCGTGCCACGGCAGCCGGCGCGGCATCGATCGCCGCCGGTGGGCCAGCGCCCCGGGAGGATTTGCGGCCGAAGGGCCAGCGCAACGCCTACTCCTCAGTCCGTCGTTGATTGAGCTGGGCGATCTCCTCGACGAACCGCTGCCGGAGCGGGTGTTCGAGGTCGAGGATCGAATCCAGCGGCCAGTGGAAGTGGTACGCCACGTACGCGATCTCGTTGAACAGGCGGTCGCTCGCGTACGTCACGGTTCCCCCAGGCGGCCACCCCCCAGGTCGACCGCGAAGTGGTGGGCACAGGCCGGGCAGGTGACCGCGACCTGGGTCGTGCCTTCCTGGTTGACCCGCCGATAGAGGTCCTGGAGGAAGGCCAGGTCCGAGGCGAACAGCCCCTCGATCGTGCCCGCGTTGATCGCCGACAAGGTTCCCAGGCGGGTGACCACCCGGGACAGGAGCAGGACGGTCAGGTAGGCCTCGTTCTCGCGCACCCGGGGGTCGCGCTGGGGCAGGATCTCGTCGCGGGCCGTGGCCAGGCGCATCACGCCGTCGCGGTGGACCGTGCCCGAGTCGTCGACGAAGCCGCGGGGCAGGACGAACGCGAACTCGGTTCGCAGCGCGGCCCGCCCCGGGATCTCGTCGACCGGCCGCGGAGGGCTGTCGACCGGGCTCATCGCTAGACCCGCTCGAGCTCTTCGCAGACGATGCTGATCTCTTCCATCAGCACCTCGTTGGAGCCCGCCTTGAGCGTGCCCATGGTGACCTTGGACACCCAGCCGTTGGTGAAGTTGTAGCGGGTGATCTCGCCGCCCTCGTAGTCGTTCAGGATGATCGAGCCGTTCTTGCGAGCGGTGGCGACCTTGCCCTGGTACATCGAGTAGTGCCAGTCCCAGAGCGCCTTGGAGGAGTTCTTGGCTCGTTTCAGGGTGATCGTCGGCGGCTTGCGCGCGCCGGGCAGCTTCTTGATCATCGGCTTGCCGTCCTTCATGTTCTCCTTGAGCTCGATCACGTCGATCTCCGAGGTGATCCCGCTGAGCTCCGAGAACTGGGCGATCTCCACGCCGTCGATCTCGACCGCGAAGTGATAGGACGCAATCGCGTCGTTGGGCAGACTTGGCAGGCCAGCGGCCATTGCGATTTCTCCTTCGTGCTAGGTGGTCGGCGGATGGCTACTCGGCCAGGGAGGTCCCGCCCGAGAACTGGGCGATCCGGAAGATCACGAACTCGGCCGGCTTGACCGGGGCGATCCCGATCTCGACGACCAGCTGGCCGGCGTCGATCACCTCGGACGGGTTGGTCTCCGAGTCGCACTTGACGTAGAACGCCTCCTGGGGGGTTGCCCCGAAGAGGGCCCCGTCGCGCCAGGTCCGGACCAGGAAGGCGTTGATCGTGCGCCGGACGCGCTGCCAGAGGGCCATGTCGTTGGGTTCGAAGACGACCCACTGGGTGCCCCCGATCACCGACTCCTCGATGTAGTTGAACAGGCGCCGGACGTTGACATAGCGCCAGGCCGGGTCGCTCGACAGCGTGCGTGCCCCCCACACCCGGATGCCCCGACCGGGGAAGGCCCGGATGCAGTCGATGCCGACCGGGTTGAGCTGGTCCTGCTCCGACTTGGTGAGCTGCAGCTCGAGCGAGATCGCGCCCCGGATCACCTCGTTGGCCGGTGCCTTCCAGACACCCCGGGTGTCGTCGTTGCGCGCCCAGATCCCGGCGATGTGGCCGCTCGGCGGCACGAACCGGGCCTGGCCGGCGACCGGGTCGAAGACCTTGATCCAGGGCCAGTACAGGGCGCCGTACTTCGAGTCGTAGCCGGCCTTCTCCATCCGCCATTCCTTGACCTGCTGGGCGTTATAGCCCGGAGGTGCATCGAGGATCGCCAGCCGGTCGCCCATCAGCTCGCAGTGGGCGAGCATGGCCAGCTGGATCGCCTGGAGGCCCTCCAGGTCGATCACGCCCTGCTGGTACAGGGCCATCACGTCGGGCGCGGCGAGCATCGTCACCTCGTCGATCGCCTCGAGGCCGGCAAAGCCGGTCCGATCGGCCGCATTGCCGGCGTAGTCGTCGGGCGCGACCTGGACGGCCATCGCCGCGCCGCCGCCGACGAGGCTCGACTTGCCGCTGACCGGGGCCAGGGCGGTGGTCGACGTCTCCTCGACCCGGACCAGCTTCGACGCGGCCTTGACCGCCGCGGCGACGTTCTGCTTGCCCTTCTTGAGAGTGACGTTGTCGTACGTCTCGGTCTCGGCACCCGAGCGGCTGACGACGAGCTTGAAGATGCCCTCGCCGGGCTGCGACGGCTCGCTCACCTCGACGCTGATGTCGTTGCCGACCGGCCCGCTGTCGAGGGCCGTCAGGCGCAGGGCCGTGGCGCCCTTGTCGTCGGCCGCGGCCAGGTCCAGGTGGGCGGCCGGCTGGTTGCCGTCGGCGCCGATCCGGACGATGTAGGCCGCCCCGCCACCGTTGAGGAAGTAGCCGTACACCGCGTGGGCGAGGTACGAGCCGTCCATGAAGTCGCCGAAGGACTGCACGAACTGGCTCCAGTTCGTGACCAGGGTAGGGGTGTTGGCCGGGCCCTGGGCGGCCAGGCCGACGAAGGCCGCGACGGCGGTCCCGACGCCCTCGATCGGGCGTGATCCGGCTTCAACCTCCTCGACGTAGACGC
Organism: uncultured Chloroflexia bacterium; assembly: GCA_963735455.1. Taxonomy (GTDB): domain Bacteria; phylum Chloroflexota; class Limnocylindria; order Limnocylindrales; family CSP1-4; genus Palsa-1033. Next base: position 1,467,767 of record CAVTKZ010000002.1, on the reverse strand, counting down.
CGGGCGACAGGTAGCTAGGCATTCAGACGCCCTCCAAGGCTGTGCTGATCAGGCTGCGCTGGTCATACGACTGGTTGGAGCGTCGGACCCGGCCGGGACCCGATCAAGGCCCCCAGGTGCGGCTGTGCGGGCCGCACCTGCTGCCCGATCGGGCAGCTCCTCGGCCGCCCGAACGGCCGCCTGGACGGGCCGGTCCGCCCGAACGGCTGCCCGATCGCCGGTCGCGCGGCACGGCGGCCGAGGGCGGACCATGCTCCGGATGATCCAGGACGTCGACGAAACCCTGCTTGCCCTGGTCCGCAGCGAGGCCCTCGGCGGATCGGCGGTCGAGGTCGCTTTCGACGCGCCCACCCGGGAATGGGTTGCCCGGCGCAACGGCCCGACGGTCGACCTGTACCTCTACGACATCCGCGAGGACATGGCCCGGCGCGAGGTCCAGTGGGAGCGGGTGACCGATGGGGCGGGCCGGGTCACCGAACGCCGGCCGCCACCCCGCCGATTCAAGCTGTCGTACATGGTCACCGCCTGGACCCAGCGCCCGGAGGACGAGCACCGCCTCCTGTCGAGCCTGCTGGGCTGCTTCATCCGCCACGAGCGGCTGGCCCCTGACGAGTGCGCCGGCGCCCTGGCTGAGCAGGCGCTGCCGTTGATCGTGACCACGGCCCTGCCTCTCGGCAGCGACCGCTCGATCGCCGACGTCTGGTCGGCGCTGGGCGGCGAGCTCAAGCCGTCGATCGACGTGATCGTCACGGCGCCGTTCGTCGTCGACCTGGCCCAGGCCGCCGGGCCGCCCGTGCTCGAAGAGCCCCGCCTGGCGATCGTGACCCCGAGCGGCAACGAAGCCGCCGGCGGCAGCCGCCGGGCCGCCCGGGGCACGCCGCCGGCACCCGAGCCGGCCGGGGCCGACGAGACCCGCCGCTCGGGGGCCGACCGGCAGCCGGGCCGCACGGTGCGCGTCCGGAGCCTGGACCGGTGAGCCGCCGGCCGGGCACCGGCTGAGGCCGGCAGTGGCTCCCAGCGCGCCGGCCGAGACCGCCGATCGCTACCTCCACGACCGGCTGGCCCTGCTTGCCGCCCGTGTCGCCGAAGCGGTCGCCCGGCGGCGTGCCGACGACCCCGATCCGAGCGACCGCTTCCGGGGCCTGTACATCTCCGAGGCGCAGGTCGACAGCCTGCTCCGTGGCCGGCCCGGGGCCCTGCTCGAGCCGACGGCTGCGGCCGTGACCGCCGGCCCGGCCGCCGAGCTCGAGGCCTGGGCCGACGCCGCCGAGCGCGATGGGGCCGAGGTCCGCCTGCGCCGCCTTGCCCGGGCATTCGAGTTGACGGAGCTCGATGTCGAGCTCCTGCTGGTGGCGCTCGCTCCCGATCTTGAGCCGCGCTTCGAGCGGTTGTACGGCTACCTCCACGACGATGTCTCCCGTCGCCGAGCGAGCACGGGGCTGGCCCTCGAGCTGTGCGCAACGAGTCTGGACGGTGGCCGGGCGGGCTCGCCGGGCTCCACCCGGGCACGCTTCGACCCCGGCGCCCCACTGATCGCCGGGGGCCTGGTCATGGTCGAGGATCCAGATCGGCCGTTCCTGACCCGATCCCTGCGGGTCCCCGACCGGGTCACCGGCCACCTGATCGGGGTCGATGCGCCCGACCCGGCGATCGCCGCGATCCTGGCCACGGCCGTCCCGGCGGCCGCCGGCGCGGCGGTCGAGCTGGAACGGGCGCTCAAGGCGGGAGCCGACCTGGTCTACGTCCGCGAACGGGTCGGCTCGGCCGGGCTGTCGCTCGCTGCCGGGGCCTTCGCGGCGCTCGGGGCCCCGCCGGTCCTGATCGACCTCGGCCGGCTGGGCCCGGGCGATGATCCGGCGGTCATCGCCGATGCGGCAATTCGCGAGGCCCGCCTGCGTGCCGGCGGCCTTGTGGTCGGGCCGATCGACGGGCTGGCCGAGCGCGGCCCTGGCGCCGTGCGCGCCTTTGCCGAAGCCGCCTGTCCCACGATCCTGCTCGGCGTCCGGGGCTGGGATCCGGGCTGGTCGCAGCAGGTCCCGCTGTTGCTTGACGCGGCTGCCGTCAGTCCCGCCGAACGTGGCGCGATCTGGCGCTCGGCGTTGCCCGGAATCGAGCGTCAGGACGGGCTGGCGCTGGAGATCGAGCGGCTGCCGTTCCGGCTGGCGCCCGAGCAGGTGATCCGGGCCGCCCGCTCGGCCAGCCTCCACGCCGCGGCGCTTGGCCGGGAGCTCGCGGCGCCCGACCTGTACACCGGCGCCCGGGCCCAGAACGCGGCCGGGCTGGAGCGCCTGGCCCGCCGGATCGAACCGCTGGTTGGCTGGTCCGACCTGGTCCTGCCCCCACCGGTCGTGGACCAGCTCCGGGAGCTCACCGCCCGGGCCCGCCACCGTGACCGGGTCCTCGACGAGTGGGGGATGGGCCGCCGGTCGTCGAAGGGGCGCGGGATCACGGCCCTCTTCGCCGGCGATTCGGGCACCGGCAAGACGATGTCGGCCGAGGTGATCGCCGGTGAGCTGGGCCTGGACCTGTACGTCATCGACCTGTCGACCGTCGTCGACAAGTACATCGGCGAGACCGAGAAGAACCTCGACCGGGTCTTCTCCGAAGCCGACCGGGTGAACGGCATCCTCCTCTTCGACGAGGCCGACTCGATCTTCGGCAAGCGGTCCGAGGTCAAGGATGCCCGCGACCGGTATGCCAACGTCGAGGTGGCCTACCTCCTCCAGCGCATGGAGCAGTTCGACGGGATGGCGATCCTGACCACGAACCTGCGGGCCAACGTGGACGAAGCCTTCGTCCGCCGCCTCGACTCGATCATCGACTTCCCGATGCCCGAGGTCGATGACCGGCTCCGGATCTGGCGGACGAACCTGCCCCCCGACCTGCCGATCGGCGACGACCTCGACCTCGACTTCCTGGCCCGGGCCTTCAAGCTGTCGGGCGGCAACATCCGCAACGTGGCGGTGGGCGCCGCCTACCGCGCGGCCGACGGGGGACGGCCGGTGACGATGCTCGACCTGGTCCGCGAGACCGAGCGCGAGTATCGCAAGCTCGGCCGGCTGGTGGTCGAGAGCGAGTTTGGCGCCCATTTCGGGGCGCTGGCCGGCAGCCCGCCGCGGATGCCGGCATTCAGTAGCGTCAACGGATCCACCCCAGGCGAAACGTAGAGGTTCACATGCAGAGCTACGACGTCGAGACGGTTGACGCGGCCAAGGCGAGGGCCGCCAGCGCGACCACCGAGCACGACCAGGCCGGCGAGGTCGGTCGCGCCCTGGCAGCCGGCGAATCCGGTCACCTCGGCCCGGATGCCCTGCTCCACCTCCAGCGCAGCGCCGGCAACGGCGGAGTCGTCCAGCTCCTGTCCGACGAGCAGGAGGCAGCCGACGGATCGGCCGTCAAGGACCTCGTCGGGCGGGGTGGCGGCCGGCCTCTCGACGACGAGCTGCGGACCGACATGGAAGGCCGCTTCGGGACGGATTTCGGCGCGGTCCGGGTCCATACCGACGGGCAGGCCGCGGCGTCGGCCGGAGCCGTGAGCGCCCAGGCCTACACCGTCGGCAATGACATCGTCTTCGGCGGCGGGCGCTACGACCCGGCCAGTCCGACCGGCCAGCGAACGATCGCCCATGAGCTGACTCACGTCGTCCAGCAGCGTTCCGGTCCGGTCGAGGGCACGCCGGCCGCCGGCGGAATCCAGCTGAGCAACCCGGCCGACCGCTTCGAGCAGGCCGCCGAGCGCAACGCCGACCAGGTCATGAGCGCCGCCAACGACGCGGAGGACGAGGAAGAGGAGGCCGTCCAGGCTCTGGCCGTCCAGCGCGAGGGCGAGGAGGACGACGAGGAGGAGGCCGTCCAGGCTCTGGCCGTCCAGCGCGAGGGCGAGGAGGAGGACGAGGAGGAGGCCATCCAGGCCCTGGCCGTCCAGCGCGAGGGCGAGGAGGACGACGAGGAGGAGGCCGTCCAGGCCCTGGCCGTCCAGCGCGAGGGCGAGGAGGACGACGAGGAGATCGCCGAGGGCGGTTAGATCAGGCCCAGCCGAATCGCATGGGCGACCGCGTGCGTCCGGTTGCGCAGCTCGAGCCGGCTGGTCACGTCGTGGACGATCGTCTTGACCGTCCGATCTGAGAGGAACAGGCGCTCGCCGACCTCGGCCGTGTCGAGGCCCTCAGCCAGCAGCTTGAGGACTTCGATCTCGCGCTCGGTCAGGCCGCCAATCGTCAGCCCGCGGGGCTTGAGGACCTGGCGCTGCAGGCGGCCGACCTGGTCGAGCAGGCGGCCCAGCAGATCGGGCGGCAAGGTGCCCTCGCCGGCGGCTGCCGAGCGGATCGCCGACACCAGGTTGGCCGAGGTGGCCTGCTGCCGGCGGAGGATCCCGCAGGCGCCCGCCTCGACGGCGCCCAGCAGGCCCTTGTCATCGAGGCGGCTGACGAGCAGCACGACCCGCTCGATGCCGCGCTGGCGGAGCCCCCGGATCGTCCGGGCGGTGTCCTCCTCCCACTGATCGGCGACGACAACCGCGACGGCCTCCGGGCGGCTGTCGAGGTCAAGCCGGGATTCTTCGACGACCTCGATCAGCTGGCTGCCGCGCAGCTGGCTGGCGATCCCGGCCCGCGATAGCGGGTCGGCGGTGGTGACCGCGACCGGGATCCGCCGGGTTCCGGCGCTGGCGACGAGCATGACGGCCAATCAAATCACCTCCACTCAGATCGTCCGGCAGTGCGGCTGGCACCCACGGCCCGGCCACAAGGCCACGATGGCAGGCCCGGGTTTTCGGGCGATCAACGCGGACCTAACGGACTCGACCGGCCCATCCCCGGGGCGCCGCCCGACCGGACGGTGGTGCTCAACAGGCCCCCCTGCCGGGGGCTACTCTACGGTTGCAAGCGAGCTTGTCTTCAGTGCGCGGCGGTGTCCCTTCGCCGCCAGGGAGGCTCATTGGCCGGCACCATCCGACCCCGGGCGCCGATGGCCCATCGCGGTCGAACCGGAGGCAGTCCCTACCGGCTGGTGTCGATCATCCTGCTGATCGCGATCATCCTCGTCGGGGCGCTCCTGCTCAGCCGCCTGACCGCGACCCGTGGGGGATCGACGCCGTCGCCCTCGCCCGGCCAGGTGTCGGTCACCTGGCTGATCCGTGGCTGAGGACGGTCCGCCGGCCAGCCCGGGATCGATATCCGGCCCGCAGCCGCCTCCACGGGGCAGCCGGCCCGGGCGAATCCGCCGGATCTTCCTGGATACCACGCCGCTGCGCGAGCACCCCGAATTCCGGCTGCTGTGGTTCGGCCAGGTCGTGTCGGGGATGGGCACCCAGGTCACCCGGATCGCGCTGCCCTTCCAGGTCTATGTCCTGACCGGTTCGACGCTCGCGATCGGGGCGCTCGTGCTCGCCCAGCTGGTCCCGATCCTGGTCTTCTCGCTGGGTGCCGGCTCGCTGGCGGACGCCGTGGACCGGCGCAAGGTGCTGATCGTGACCCAGGTCGGGATGGCCCTGACCAGCCTCAGCCTGGTCGTCCTGGCGCTCATCCCGGGGCCGCCCCTGGCCGCGATCTTCGGGGTGGCCTTCATCGCCGCCGGCCTGAGCTCGGTCGACGGCCCGACTCGCTCGGCGGCGATCCCCCGGCTGGTCAGCCCCGCCCACCTGCCGGCCGCGATCGCCCTGAACCAGCTCAACTTCCAGGCGGCGTCGGTCGTCGGACCGGCGATCGGCGGCCTGCTCCTGGCCACGGTCGGCCTGCCCGGCGCGTATGCAGCCGACGTCGTCACGTTCGCGGCCTCGCTCGGGGCGCTGCTCGTGATCGGGCCGCTTGCCTCCGGTCGGCCAGGTCACCCGGCCGGGGATCGCCGCGATCCGCGAGGGTCTGCGCTACGCGGCCGAGCGGCGGATCATCCTGTCGACGTTCGCGATCGACCTCGTGGCGATGATCTTCGGGATGCCCACGGCCCTCTTCCCGGTCCTCGCCCTGGACGTCTTCCGGGTGGGCCCGATCGGGGTCGGGCTGATGGCCGCCGCCCCAGGCGTTGGGGCGTTCTTCGGGGCCCTCTTGTCGGGCTGGGTCTCGCACGTGCGGCGGACGGGCCGGGCCGTCGCCCTGGCGGTGATCGTATGGGGCCTGGCGATCGCCGCCTTCGGGCTGGCCACCTTCTCGTTCCCGCTGGCCCTGGGCTTCCTGGCGATCGCCGGCGCGGCCGACGTCCTGTCGGCCGTATTCCGCTCGACGATCATCCAGCTCGAGGCGCCGGACGAGCTTCGCGGCCGGGTGATGTCGATCCACATGCTGGTCGTGACCAGCGGCCCGCGGATGGGCGACCTCGAGGCGACCGGCGTGGCGGCCCTGTTCGGGGCCCAGATCTCGGTCGTCTCGGGCGGCCTGCTGTGCCTGGTCGGCGTGGCGGCCGTCGCCCGGCTCTTTCCCGAGCTGTGGCGCAACGTGATGCCGGCCCGGGGCTAGAAGCCCACCACGCTGCGCAGCCCGGCGCCGGCCCGCAGCCGGTCGAAGGCGGCCTCCACGCCGTCCAGGTCGATCCGCCGCTCGACGAGCCGGTCGATCGGCAGGCGTCCGGCCAGGAAGAGCTGGGCGTAACGCGGGAAATCAACCGAGGCCACCGCGAAGCCGTAGTTGCTGCCCAGGATCGAGCGGCTGCCGTCGACGAAGGGGAAGACCTCGAAGCGGGCATGGACCCCGAACGGGGTCATCCCGACCAGGACGGCCGTGCCGCCCGGCGGCAGGAGGCGAATGGCCAGCTCGATCGTCATGGCCAGGCCGATCGCCTCGAAGGCGTAGTCCGGCCCGCCATCGGTCAGCTCCCGGACCTGGACCTCGGTCGTCGCCGGATCGTCGCCGGCCAGGACGGTCGCCGTCGCCCCGAGCTCGACGGCTCGCTCGAGCTTGGCCGGCACCCGATCGACGGCCACGATCGTCGCGGCGCCGGCCACGACGGCACCCATCGCGATCGACAGGCCGACCCCGCCGAGGCCGATCACGACAACCCTCGAGCCGGCCGGCACGCGGGCGGTCTTGAGCACCGCCCCGACCCCGGTCGAGACGCAGCAGCCGATCAGCGCGGCAACCTCCGGCGGGGTGCCGGCCGGCATCGGGATCGCGGCGCCGGCTGGCACGACGGTCGCCTCGGCCATGGTCCCAAGGCCGCAGTAGGGATAGACCTCCGACCCGTCGAGCCGGTGCAGCCGGGTCGAGCCGTCGGCCAGGCGATGGCGGCTGGAACCGGAGCTCGAGCACAGCCATTCGCGGCCGGCCCGGCAGGCCGGACAAGCGCCGCACGGGGCGTACCAGCTCAGGGCAACCAGCCGGCCGACGCTCAGCCCGCTCGTCGCCGGGTCCACCCCCGGCCCCAGCTCCTCGACGATCCCGGATCCTTCGTGGCCGATCACGAAGGGGCCCTGCCGGGGCCATTCGCCGTCGCGCAGGTGGAGGTCCGAGTGGCAGACGCCGCTGGCCAGCATCCGGACCCGGATCTCACCGGCCCGGGGCGGGTCGAGCTGGACCTCTTCGATCGTGACCGGCTGGCCGGCGTGCTGGAGGACGGCGGCGCGCATCGGCCTAGTGTGCCGGACATGACGAGGCCCGGAGCCGCACCGGCGCCGGGCCTCGTTCGTCAGGCGAACGCGATCCTAGCGGACGGTGTTGGTCGCCTTGACCACCATCGTGTGGGCGAAGATGTCGTGCCAGCCCTGCTTGGTCGGGCTCGAATACGTCGTGTACACGAGGTAGATGAACCAGCCCAACGCTGCCAGGCCGACGAGGAGGCCCAGAAGCGGCAGGGGGTTCAGCGCCTGGACGACCCCGAATGGGGCGCCGAGGGCGATCCAGCGCTTGATCGCCTGGTCCTGGGTCAGGGTGGCACCGCTGCCGGCGTCGCCGATCTGCATCCCGAGGACCTGCATGCCGATCGTGGACCGCCGCTTCGTCCAGGTGTAGATGAAGTAGCCGCCACTGATCGCCAGCCCGATCACCGCGTAGACGATCGAGAAGAGGTAGTTGTACTGGTAGCCGTTGACCAGATCAAACGTCGAGACCCTCAGCCCAACGCCGGCAAGGATCGCGAAGATCACGATGTTGACGATGCCCAGAATGATCGCGTCGATGATGTAGGCGATGGCGCGGTTCGGGACGTCCGCGTACACGAAGCCGCTCGGTCCCGGCTGCACCGGTGGGGGCGGGGGGGCGCTCCAGCCGGAAGTCGGTCCCGTCGGCGCGCCCTGGCCGCCGGTCGATCCACTCTGATCCATCGTGCCTCCCTGATGAGGTGGTGACGCGAACGTGGACCCTCCCCGTCCGCCGTTCCAGAGCATACGCATTCTGGCCCCCGTCCACCAGACCAAACTCGATAATTGATGGAGCCCGTTTCGCCGGGTCAGGCAGCGACAACCTGGTTGCGGCCGGCGCCCTTGGCCATCGCCAGGCCCACGTCGCAGGCGCCCAGCAGCTCGGTCAGGCCATCATCTGGACCGAGCTCGGCGCAGCCTGCCGAGACGGTCGCCGAGAGGTGCTGGCCCGAGGCTCCGCGGACCGTCTGCAGGGCAAATGCCTCGCGGACGTCCTCGGCGATCCGGAACGCGTCGTCGCGGCCGGTCCCCTCGAGGATCGCCACGAACTCCTCGCCGCCGTAGCGGGCGACCAGGTCGCTCGCCCGAAAGCGCTCCAGGAGGAGCTTGCCGAAGGTGCGCAGGACCGCGTCGCCGGTCTGGTGGCCGTGGAGCTTGTTGAACGCCCCGAACTCGTCGAGGTCGAACAGGATCCCCGAGAGGGGTTGCCGGTCCCGGACCGCCAGCCGCCGCCGGGCGGCGATCATCCGTTCCAGGCTTGGCTCGAAGTGGCGCCGGTTGAAGGTGCCCGTGAGCGAGTCCCGGATCGATGCCTCCATCACCTCGGCGTGGAGGTCCGCGTTGGTCACCGCCAGGGCAACCTGGGCGCCCAGGATCTGGACGACCTCGAGCTCGAGCTCGTTGAACCGGTCCGTGGCATCGAAGCGGACCAGGGTCAGGGCGCCGACGACCACCTGGTCGCGGATCAGGGGCACGGCCAGGCTGGCCATCACGTCAGGGGTCTGGGCGCCGGCCGTCGCAGCCGGCAGGCTGCGCCGCTCGTAGGCGTGGTCGAGGACCGGCGCCCGATCACGGATCGCCCGGCCGCCCACGCCTTCGCCGGGGCGGATGGCCGCCCCGAGGTACTCCCGGTTGTCACCACCGAAGGCGCGCAGCCGGTACGAGCCGTCGGACCGGTCAAGGAGGGTCAGGATCGCGCTGTCGGCATGGACGACCTCGGTCACCCCGGCCACGATCCGGTCGTACAGGATCGCCCCGTCGAGGGTCGAGTTGACCACTTGCCCGAAGTTCACGACGCGCTGCAGGAGCTGGGCCCGCGCCGCCAGCCCCCGTCGCTCGCGGGCGAGGGCAAGGGCGGCGCCCAGTCGGTCGGCGACCAGCCGGACGATCTCGAGGTCGTGCTCGTCCAAGCTGCCGCGGTCGGACTCGATGTTCACGATCCCCAGCAGCTCGTCGCCGGCAACCAGCGGCACGCAGATCTCGCTGCGCATGTTGCTCGCCGCACCGACGTAGTCGGGGTCGAGGGTCACGTCCGGGACCAGGCTCGGCTGGCCGGTCCGGATCACCCGGCCGATCACCCCCCGGCTGCCGTCAAAGGTGGCGATCGGCTCGGCATAGCCGTGGGCGGCGCCCATCCGCAGCTCGGTGGGTGAGCCGCCGAGGGCCTCGCCCAGGTAGATCGAGCCGTGGCTGTAGCCGAATGGGCCGGTCAGCAGGTCCATGACCGCCTGGAGGGCGGCCGGCTCCGGTCCGTTCGCGGCGAGGGTCCGCCCGACGGCGTCCAGGCCGGCAATCTGCCGGTTGCGCTCACGTTCGGTGGCGTTCATCGTCCGCAGCCGCTCGAGGGCCAGGCCCAGGGATGAGACCGTCCGGCGGGTACCGACGGCCAGGATCACTCCGACCACGCCCAGGACGAGGCCCTGCTCGGTCGCCGCCGCGGGCTGTGCCGGGCCGCTGATCAGGAGCGCCAGGCGGGCGAAGGCGACTACGACCAGGACCACCAGGCCTTCGCTCGCGCCGATGGCCGCCGCGACGCCGATCACCGGGATATACAGCGGCGCGAGGGGCACGCTGTGGTCATCGGCGGTCGCGTAGGCGCCGATGGCCACGAAGCCGACGGCCAGGATCAGGCGCATCAGCGACCAGCGATCGACGCCCGGGATTCCCCGCAGCGAAAGCCTCCGGGTCGAATAGCTGGTGGGCGCGATTCCGAGGGCCAGGCCGGCCCCGCTCAAGCCGACCTGGGCGGCCAGGTAGGCCACGGCGAAGACACCGACCGCCAGCTCGTTCGGGCCCTGGTCAAGGACGTCCACGAGGATGGTCGGGATCGCCAGGGCAAGGGCCAGCAGGACGTGCGGATCCGTGCGCAGGCGGCGGCGCAGCCAGAGGCTGGCCACGTGCTCCCGCCGTCGGGTCCTGGACGTTCCCGCGAGGTGCGCCGTCTTGGTCATGACCCCGAGTGTTGACCCGGGTCACCGTCGTCGCCATGGGCCGGGGGTCCCCTTCACGACGGCCAAACGTTCCGACCCTGGGCCCCGACCAATTTGCCGCTGGGTCCACGGAGGCGTTCCTTGGCGACCCGCTAGCCGATCTCGTGGTGCTTCCGGCAGCGGGCCTCGTAGCGCTCGTCGCCCATTCCCCCGATCACCACCAGGGGGTCACTGCCCGAGGCAGGCCGGCCGTCAACCAGGCGCTGGGTCCGCGAGGCGGCCTCGCCGCAGATCATGCAGATCGCGCTCAGCATCAGGATCTCGTCGGCGATGGCCAGCAGGTCGGGCACCGGTCCGAACGGCCGCCCCAGGAAGTCCCGGTTCAGCCCATTGACGATCACCGCCCGGTCCCGATCGGCCAGCCGCTCGGCGACGGCGACCAGCCCGGCATCGAAGAACTGGGCCTCCTCGATGGCCACGACGTCGGCCCGGGTCTCGGTCACGACCGCTTCGATCGAGCTCGAATCGGGGACCGGCCGGGCCGGAAAGGCGACCCCGAAGCGGCTGCGGACGGTCTCCGGCTCGGTCCGGTTGTCGAGCGCGGGCCGGATCAGGACCACCTTCCGGCGGGCGATCCGGGCCCGCTCGCAGAGGCGGATCAGCTCGGCCGTCTTGCCGCTGAACATGGGCCCGGTGATGACCGTGATCGAGCCCCGCGGGTTGAACATGACCGCAGCGTAGCGCGAGCCATCCTGTCTCGCCGATCGGCCGGCCGGGTGCCGGGCCGCGTTGCCCCCTGTCAGGCGCTCGGCCGGAGGCTCACCCGTTCGATCACCCCGGCGTCGGGCGGGTCGGGCCAGCGGGCCTTGAGCGTGCCGATCGCGAAGCCGAGGGCATCCCGAGCGGCCAGCAGCCGGCCGCCGGTCGTGGTCGTGATCAGGACCCGCGGCCGGACCGGGGCAAGCTCGGCGCCGTACTCGGTCCGGAAGCGCTGCTGCCACGCGACGCATGCCTCGCGCATCCGGGCCTCCAGGTCGTCGGCGGTCGGCGCGCCGAGGACGACGAACTCGTCGCCGCCATCGCGGGTGGCGACCGTCCCCGGGATCTCGGCCAGGGTCTGGGCGAAGGAGCGCAGGACGCGATCGCCGAGGGGCTGGCCGAAGCGCGTGTTCCAGGCCCCGAAGCCGGCCAGGTCGATGAACGCGATCTCGATCCGGGAGCGCGACAGGCCGGGCACCTCGCTCATCAGCCGGCCGAGGTCGGCCAGCCAGGTTCCCCAGGCCAGGCCCGTCCGCCGGTCGCGGTGCTCGATCGCGAGCTGCGGCCAGCGCCAGCGCACAGCGAAGGGCAGCTCCAGGGCCACGAGCAGCTCGGCGACCGCCCGCGTGGTCCACACCGCGTCGGGTCCGGTCGCCCGCCACCAGCCGTCGGGATCCTGGAGGGCGCACAGGGCGACCATCGTCAGGCGGGGATCGAACTCCGGGTCGGTCTGGCCGAGGAGCTCGGCCGCGACGAGGCTGGTCAGGACATCGACCGGTCCGCCGCCGTCGCCCCAGCCGCCGAGCGCGTCCTCGGAGCGCTTGACGAACCCGATCAGGGCGGCCACCAGCTTGGGGCGAAGGCCAAGGGCGATCAGGCCGCTGGCGAGCTGGGCGCTGATCGAAGCCAGCGGCCGATCCTGGAAGGGCGGCTCCGAGCCGCGCCCGATCCCCTCGTCGATCAGGGCCGTGGCCGCATAGCCGTCGGCGATCGCCAGCGCGAACGGGTGGACCCGGCGCAGGATCCGCGGCCGGCGGGTCAGGGCCCACAGTGCGAAGGTGTCGGCCCAGGCGTGGCGATGGGCGGCCCCGGCGGCCAGCGAGCGGCGGATCGCGGGCAGCGCCTGGACGAGCAGGGCCTGGGCCGCCAGCCGGCCCGGCCCGCCGGCACTGACCTGGGATTCGAGGAACTCGGCCGACTCGGTGATCACCAGCGGCTCGATCAAGCGGGCGAGGAACCGTTCCGGATCTGCGCTCCGGACCGGTTCCTCGGCGGGGCGCCAGGCCCGCCAGCGATCATTGGCCCCGACATAGGCGGGTCGCGAGCCGCCCGGATCGAGTGACAGCGGCCAGGGATAGTCCACCAGCCGGCGTGCCGGCCGGCCGGTCGTTCCGGGCAACAGCGAGCCGGACGTCCGGGCCGCCCAGGTGGACAGCAGCCAGTCCGCGTCGACGACCTCGCCGTTCGACGCCTGCAGGTCGAGCAAGGTCGTGGGGAAGAGGGGCTCCTGACGCGGGTCGGTCGCCAGCAACCGGTACAGGGCCTGTCGCCCGACCTTGGCCGGCTCTGAGCGGGGCGTCACGAACAGGAGCTCCCGTCTGGGCGACGAGCTCTTCGCGCCTGGCACTGGCCGCGATCAGGGCTCGTCTGGACCGTGAGTAGAGCACCTTTAGTGGGGTGACCCTACGGTACGAAAGTACTACATGGGGAGGTGGTCCACGCTCCGTTGGTGCAGGCGGGCACCGGCACTCTCGTCGCAGGGTCCGTCCGGAGAGCGGATCGCGGGCCGCTCAGCCCTCGATCGGCAGGCTGAACCGGATCAGGGTCCCGGCGCCGGGCCGGCTCGCGGCGCTGATCGTGCCGCCGTGGGCCTCGACCAGGTGACGGGCGATCGCCAGGCCGAGGCCGGATCCACGCGAGTCGGCCGACTTCGCGAACCGGTCGAAGAGTTGCTCGACCAGCTCCGGGGCGATGCCCGAGCCCGTGTCCGCCACGGAGACCGCGACCAGCCGCCGGGCGGCGACCAGCTCGGTCGAGATCGTCACGCTGCCGCCGGCCGGCGTGTAGCGCAGGGCATTGGCCAGCAGGTTGTCGAGGACCTCCCGGATCCGGACCGGATCGATGTCGAGGAGGGGCAGGTCGGGCCGCCGGGCCGGACACCACGATCGCGACTCCGCCGCCGGCGGCCATCGTCTCGAACGAGCGGGCGGCCTCCTCGATCAGCAGGCCGAGGTCGGTCGGCTCGCGGTGGAGGGGCAGCGTGCCGGCCTCCGACAGAGCGACCGTGCGCAGGTCCTCGACCAGCCGGCTCAGGACGAGCGTCTCGTCGAGGATCGCCCCGAGGTGCTCGGCGTCGGCCGGGTGGACGCCGTCGACGATCGCCTCGACGTTGCCCCGGACGACCGCCAGCGGCGTGCGCAGCTCATGGCTCACGTCGGCCAGCAGCGACCGCCGCTGGCGTTCGTTCGTCTCCAGGCGCTCGGTCATCGTGTTGAAGCCGGCCGCCAGCTCGACGAGCTCGCGGGGACGGCCCCGGGGCCGCGAGACCCGCACGGAGTAATCGCCATGGGTCACCCGGCGCGTCGCGTCGACCATCTCGTCGATCGGCTTGGTGATCGTCCGGACTCGGCGCCCGACGAACAGGATTCCCAGGAGCAGGAGGGCCAGGCCGCCGAAGCGGAGGGTCACCACCACGCCGTCCTGGCCGGGCCGATCGGGCCCGAGCAGCCCGAAGATCGAGGCGAAGATGAATCCGCCAATCGAGGCCAGGATGACGACGAAGATCAGGAGCACGATCAGGACCGCGGCGAAGCGCTGGACGAACCAGCGGCGCGGCGGCCCGGCCCAGCCCGGCTGGGCCCACGGCGGTCCGTCGGCCACCCATGGCGGGGCGCCCGGGGGCCGCTCGCGGCCGGGCTCCCACCAGGCCCGCCCGCCATCGGCCCGGCGTCGCATCCGGGCGTTCGGCCTGTTCCGGTCCTCACCCGGGTCGGTCATCCCGGGCGATCCTCGGCGAAGCGATAGCCCACGCCGTACACGGTCAGGACGTAGCGCGGCGACCGGGGCTCGGGCTCGAGCTTGCGGCGCAGGTTCTTGACGTGGGTGTCGATCGCCCGCTCGTAGGACTCGAAGGAGGTCCCGCGCAGCGCGTCGAGGAGCTGGCCGCGGGTGAAGATCCGGCCCGGGCGCCGGGCGAGGGTCGCCAGCAGCTCGAACTCGGTCGGCGTCAGGTCGACCGGCCGGCCCTCGACCTCGACCCGCATCCGGGGCACGTCGAGGGTGACCGCGCCGGCCCGGATCAGGTCGCTGGGCGTCTCGCCCGGCTCGGCTCGGCGAAGGACTGCCTTGACCCGGGCGACCAGCTCCCGCGGGCTGAACGGCTTGGTGATGTAGTCGTCCGCGCCGAGCTCCAGTCCGATCAGCTTGTCGAGCTCGTCATCGCGGGCCGTCAGGACCACGATCGGCAGGTTCGAGTCCCGCCGGATCGCCCGGATCACGTCCAGGCCATCGGGCTCGGGAATGCCCAGGTCGAGGACGACCAGGTCCGGGGCCCTGGTCCGGGCCGCGGCCAGCGCGGCCCGCCCATCGGCGGCCGTCAGGACGGTGAAGCCGGCATGCTCGAGGTAATCACGGGCGAGGTCGACGATCTTGGGCTCGTCATCGACGACGAGAATGGTCTTCATCGAGGGCCATCGTAGGGCCGATCGAACGGGCCGGACAGGATCAACGGGGCCCCGATCGCTCGGGACCCCGTTGCTGGCGGTCAGGCCGGTGAATTCGAGACAGGGCCATCGCCCGCAGGGGGCGCTCCGCCCGGCGTTGGACCCGGCGCTGGCGCGGCGGCATGGGCGCTGGCATGCCATTCCTCCAGCCGGCCCCGGATCCAGGCTTCGCGCGGATCCCCGCCAGCCTGGCCCCAGCCGCCCTGGCCCGAGGTTCCGGGACCTGGTCCGTAGCCGTGGCCCCAGCCGCCCATCCCGCCCGGACCGCCCCAGCCGCGCCGGCCGCCGAAGGCGAACCGGAGCAGGGCGAAGAACAGGAAGACGACCAGGATGAAGCCCACGAAGTGGAACAGGCCGAAGCCGAAGAAGGCGAAGCCGTAGGAGTAGGCGGCGGGCTGGGCCACGCCCGACGCCGCCAGGCCGGCCGAGTAGGCCGCGCCCGTCACCAGCCCGATCAGGGCCAGGATGCCGAGGACCGCGAGGATCCGGCCAAAGATGCGCATGTCGATTGAGCTCCCGAGGTGATCGTGTCGGCGGCGATCCATCCGGGTCGCCTGCCGTTCGAGCTCATCCTGGGGTCAGGTTGTGAAGCGATTGTGTCGGCGCTGCGGAGGTCTCGTGGCCGGCCGCGCCGCGCTCAGCGAGCGGGCAGGTTGCGCTGGAGCCGTTCGCCGGGCAGGACCTTGAAGCCGCCGGACTGCCGACCAGCACCCTGCGGTCGGCCCTGGCTGGGTTGGTGCTGGCCGAGCGGCGCACCATTCGGTCGGCCGTTTGGCCGTCCGGTCTGTCGGCCGCCCGCCGGCGCAGCGGGCCGGACCATCCCGTCCCGGCTCGGCCGGTGGACCTGGGAGCCGCCATTCCAGCTCGCCGTTCGTCCGGCCGGCACGAAGCCGGCCTGGTTCGGCCGTCCGGGCGCATGGCCGCCGGGCAGCGGCCGGCCCATCCCGCCCGGCGCGCGGCCGGCAACGAAGCCGGGCTGGCTCGGTCGGCCGGCCGGGAGCGGGCCGCCCCGCCGGGCCGGCGCGAAGCCGCGTCCCTGGCGGGGGCCGGGCTGGCCGCCCTGGGTTCGCAGCCGGATCGGCTCAGGCCGGACGTTCCGGTCGGGCTCGAAGCCGGCGATCACCTCGGTCGGGATCCGGTGGCCGAGGACCTGCTCGATGTCGCGCAGGAGCCGGTTCTCATCGACGCACACCAGGGAGATCGCGTCGCCCTCGATCCCGGCCCGGCCGGTCCGGCCGATGCGGTGGACGTAGTCCTCGGCGACCATCGGCAGCTCGAAGTTGACGACATGGGGCAGGGCGTCGATGTCGATCCCCCGGGCGGCCAGGTCGGTGGCCACCAGGATCGCCACCCGGCCGGCCTTGAAGTCGTTGAGTGCCCGGGTCCGCTGCGGCTGGCTCTTGTTGCCGTGGATCGCCGTGGCGTTGATCCCGTCCCGCTCGAGCTGCTCGGCCAGCCGGTTGGCGCCGTGCTTGGTCCGGGCGAAGACGAGGGCCTGGTCGATCCGTCCCGACTTGACCAGGTGGGCGAGGAGCTCGCGCTTGCGCTCCCGGTCGACCGGCAGGACGAGCTGCCGGACGAGCTCGGCCGCCGTGTTCCGGCGGGCGACCTGGACCATGGCCGGATCACGCAGGATGTCGGCGGCCAGGCGGCGCACGTCGTCCGAGAACGTCGCCGAGAAGAGGAGCGTCTGGCGGTCGCGGGGGAGGAGCCCGATGATCTTGCGAATGTCGCGGATGAAGCCCATGTCGAGCAGCCGATCGGCTTCGTCGAGGACCAGGATCTCGACGTGGCCCAGGTCGATCGTGCCCTGGCCGATGTGATCGAGCAGTCGGCCGGGCGTGGCGACCACGATCTCGGGACCGGAGCGGAGCGCCCGGACCTGGGGATCGAAGCCCACCCCGCCGTAGATCGTCGTCGACCGGATCGGCTGGCGCGCGCCATAGGTCCTGACGCTCTCCTCCACCTGCAGGGCGAGCTCGCGGGTCGGGGCCAGGACCAGGGTCCGGATCCGGATCGGAGTGGCGTTGCGCCGGTCGCGGCTGGTCGGGATGTAGGTCGGCAGGCCGTTGCCCGGGGCCTGGGCCGGGGCCGGTTCCAGCCGGCCGGCATGGAGCAGCTGCAGGATCGGCAGGACGAAGGCGGCGGTCTTGCCGGTGCCGGTCTGGGCGCCGGCCAGGACGTCCCGGCCGGCGAGGACGAGCGGGATGGCCTCGGCCTGGACGGGAGTGGGCTCGGTGTAGCCCTGGTCCGCGACGACGCGGACGAGTTCGGGCACAAGCCCAAGGTGATCGAAGGACACGGTCGTGTTGCTCCTGAGGGCCCGCCCGCAATTCCGCGGGGCCCGGTCAGGGCGCTGGTGGGTGGTTCGCTGATCTCACGGCAAGAAACCGGGGCGCCGACCGGAGCGCCCATCGAGTACGAGAAGGCAAGCCTAGCATGCCCGCCCGCAGCGGGTCTGGGCGGGCCCTCCGACGCTTGCGGGATGCGGGCGGCGAAGTACCCTGCCCACGAGATGCGCGGAGGAGGGTCCGGGCGGGTGATCAGGCTCTTTGGGGCAGGCTCGCGATTGGCCACCGGCGCGGCGGCCATCGGTCTTGCCGGCTGGCTCGTCCTCGTTGCTCCCGCAGCCGTCCGCGGGGCGAGCTGCGTGGCCCACCCGCCGGTCAGCGAACGCCTTCCCCACGGATGCCCCGGTCTCATCCGAAGTAGGCGCGGCAATCAAGGTCGGTGCGCTGCCCCAGCAGCTGGTCGTCGACGGGGCGGATGTGCGCGGCTATGCCTACGTCGCCAACAGCGGTGACGACAGCGTCTCGGTCATCTCGACCAGGGCTGCCCTCGACTCGTCGATCAGCGTGGTGGCCACGATCCCGAGCGGCGGCCGGATCCCGGCCCTGATCGCGGTCGACGAGCGGGACGGCCTGGTCTATGTCGGCAACGACGGGACCTGCACGGTCGGGGTGATCGCGGGCCGGGCTGCCGCCGGGCCGCACCTCGTCGCCTCGCTCACCGTCGGCGTCACCCCGACGGCGGTCGCGGTCGGACCCGATGGCCGGATCTACGTCCTGGGCTCCGATCCCGACGGAATCGTGGTCATCACGCCCGATGACCGTGCGGCCGGGGCGAGCGCCGGACCGGCTGACTTCCAGGTGTCGGCGCCGGTCACGGCCGGCCTGCCGGCCAGCCGGAAATCGCTGGCGATCGATCCGGGCGGCAAGCGAGCCGTCGTCGGCGGCGACAATGAGCTCGAGACCGTCGACCTCTCGGGCTCGCTGCCGGTCTTCGTTGGCGCGACACCGCTGAGCGGCATCTGGCTGGGCATGGCCTTCGATCCGTCGAGCGGACTGCTGTATGCCGCCGACAACCTGTTCGACACGATCAGCACGCTTCGATTCGGCCCGGACGGCAAGACCCTCCAGCCGATCGCCAGCGTGCCCGCCGCTGCCGTGATCGACGCCCGCGAGAACGTCAACCCGGTCGGCCTGCTGCTCCTGCCCCTCAAGCGCGAGCTGGTCGCCACGAGCTACTCGACCGAGACACCGCCGACGGCCCATCTGACGGTCTTCACCCTCGGACCAGCCGGCGCCCTGACGATTGCCCGCACGATCCAGGGGATCGACCATTCCACCGCCCTCGCCCTCGATCCGGTCAGCGGCCGGGTCCTGGTGACCGAGCGGGAGGCGAGCCGGGTCTCGATCCTCGATCTCGAGACGCCGACGCCACTCGACCTGGCGTTCGTCCTGCCCGGCCCATTCGACCTGTCACTGACCCCGGCCGATCTCGCCCGGAACCTCGGGCTGACCCTGCTGGTCGTTCTGCTCGTCGGTGCCCCGACGCCGCTCTTCAACAGCACCCTCGACGCCAATGAGGATGAGATCCGGCGCTGGCTGCGGCGCAGGTTCCATCTCGCGGCCGGGGCCGCCAGGCTGGACCGCCTGCGCAACCGCTGGGCGGGCGTCGGGCTGTACCTGCTCGTGGCGGCCCTCCTGTACGCGTTCCTCGACCGCAAGTTCCCGTTCGACGATCAGCTCGTCGCGATCGGCTCGGCCGCTGCTCACCCTGCTGATCGCGACGTCGGCCTCGATCCTGCCCGGCGATCGCTACGTCGCCGGCCGCTACCACGAGCACGGCGTGCCCCGGGCGGCCCTGTGGACCCTGGGCCTGGCGGTCGTGTGCGTGGTGGTCACCCGGCTGACCGATGCCGAGCCGGGCTACATCTACGGGATCATCGGCGGCTTCGCCTTCACGACCGTTCTGACGGTCGCCGACCGGGGCCGGATGGCGTTCCGGGGCGGCCTGGCCGTGCTGGCCGTCGGCGTCGCCGCGTGGTTCCTGCGGGTGCCCTTCGAGCCGGTCGTCGGCCAGCCCCAGGACGTCGGCCAGCAGCTGGCCAACAAGGTCCTCGAGGGCCTGTTCGTCGGCTCGATCCAGGGCCTCGTCTTCGGGATGGTGCCGCTGCGCTTCCTGACCGGAGCCGCGTTGCGCGCCTGGAGCCGGGCTCGCTGGCTCCTGCTATGGGGCGTGGGACTGGGCCTGTTCATCGGCGTCGTGCTCTACCCGGTCAGCTCGTACGAGCCCCACCCGTCCGACGGCGGCCTGATCACGATGGCGATCACGGTCGTGGTCTACGGCCTGATCGCGGTCGTCTTCTGGGACTTCTTCCGGCGCCGGGCGCGCCGGCTGGCCCCGGCCGGCGGGCTACAGCCAGTCGATCTTGCGCAGCAACGCGACGGCGACGGCGCCGAGCGCGACCGAGGCGACCACGACGATCCAGAAGCCGGCCCCCTCCTGGCCGTCGAAGGCGGGCCCGGCCTCGCTCATCCCGAACAGGCCGCCGATCGCCGCGATGCCGGCCAGGACGACGGTCACCCCGGTCAGCCGCTTCATGATCACCGACAGGTTGTTGTTGATCGTCGAGAGGTAGACCTCGAGAGTCCCGGCGGCGAGCTCCCGGAAGCTGTCGAACTCGTCGGTCAGCCGGATCAGGTGGTCGTACACGTCACGGAAGTAGAAGACCTGGGCTTCGCCGATCAGGTCGAACTCGCGGCTGGTCAGCTGGCTGAAGACCTCCCGGCTGGGACCGATCACGTGGCGCAGCGAGACGAGCTCGGTCTTGAGCCGGAAGACGTGCTCGAGGGTCGCCGGCACGGCGTTGTTGACGACCTCGTCCTGGAGAGCGTCGATCTCGTCGGCCAGGCCGTCGAAGACCGGGAAGTAGCCGTCGACGATCGAATCGACCAGGGCCCACAGCAGGAAGTCGGGACCGCGCTCGAGGATGGCCCCGACGCCCAGCTTGAGCTGGTGGGCCTTGGTCGGGTCCCAGGCGGCCGGATGGACCGACAGCAGGAACTGGCGGCCGAGCGCGAAGTCGATCTCGTGCCGCTCGGTCTGGTCGGTCCGGATCAGGGCGTACATGACGAGGTGGATGATCCCGTCGATCAGGACGACCTTGGCCCGCTCGTTGCGCTCGACGATGTCCTCGGCGACGAGGGGATGCAGCCCGACGGCCCGGGCGACCTCCTCGACGACCGCCGGGCTCGGATCGGTCAGGTCGAGCCACAGCCGGGTGCTGCCATCGGCGATCAGCTCGGCGATCTGCGCCGGGTCGTCGACCTTGACCGGCTTGCCGGCCCGCACGGCCTGCACGACCAGCCCTTCGATTGGCATCGGCCTAGCCGGAGATCTCGGCTCGCTCGGTGAACAGGGCGGTCACGGCCAGGCTGCCGGCCAGCCACAGTCCGACAACGATCAGGGCGGTGTTCGGATCAAGCCGGGCCAGCGCCTGGCCGCCGGCGGCGCCGGCCGTCGCCGAGTCGATCGCGATCAGCGAGTTGGCCGCGGCGAACGGCAGGTACTTGACGACGTCGGGCAGGAACAGGCCGGCGAACGAGCCCGCGAAGTAGATCCCGATCCCGGCCCCGACTCCGGCCAGCTGGCTGCGGGCCAGGGTGGCGACCGTGAAGCCGACGGCCCCGACCTCGACGAGGCCGTACCAGCCGCGCAGGAACTGCTCGGGCAGGTTGCCGAAGATCGAGGTGTCGGTGATCCCGTCGGTGGACACCCCGGCCAGCTTGGCGGCCAGGAAGGTGACCAGGACGCCCACGACGAAGGCCACGATCATCCCGATCCCGGCCACCAGGGCGATCCCGAGGTAGGTGGTCAGCATGTAGCGGCTGCGGCTCTCGCCCCGGGCGACCGCCGTCTTGAGCGTGCCCCAGGTCCACTCCGAGCCGGCGATCGCGGCAGCGTAGGCCATCACGAACAGGCCACCCAGGCCCAGGACGAAGCCCAGGATCAAACCGTACGCCCCGGGAAAGGTGATCAGCAGCAGGACGGCCTTGCCGTTCGGCCGGGCAATCGTGTCCCTGGCCGTGGCGCCCACGGCGAGGTAGATCAGGGCCATCAGCAGGATCAGCAGGCCGATCGTCAGCCAGGTGGCCAGCCGGCTGCGAAGCTTGCCCAGGGTGGAGACGAACAGCCTCATTGCCAGTTCCCCCGACGACCGCCAGCGGGCCGGCGTCCGTCGGTACCGGTGGCGCCGCCGAGGTCAGCTCGAGGAACAGCGATTCGAGGTCGCTGCCGCTCTCCAGGCCTGAGGCGAAGATACCCGCCGTGGCCAGCGCCCGGTTGACCTCGGCCGCCCGGCTGGGCTCGATCGGGACGACCAGCCAGCCGGTCTCGGTGGCCGGCCCGGCCGGCCGGCCGTCATCCGAGCCATCGACCCGGGCCGCGACGCCGAGCGGGGCGAGGGCGGCCACCGCCTGGGCCGACCTCGGCCGCGGCCACCCGGACCCGGACCTGGCCCTCGGCGCTCAGGAGGGTCTCGATCGGCCCCTCGCGAACCAGCTTGCCCGCGGCGATGATCCCGATCACGTCCGCCAGCTGGCTCACCTCGCCGAGCAGGTGGCTCGAGATGAACACGGTCTTGCCGGTCGAGGCGAGGTGGCGGAGCGTGTCGCGCATGGCCACGATGCCGGCCGGGTCGAGGCCGTTGGCCGGCTCGTCGAGGAGGAGCAGCTTCGGGTCGTTGAGCAGGGCGCCGGCGATTCCCAGGCGCTGCTTCATGCCCAGCGAGTAGGTCGAGACCTTGTCGTTGCCGCGCTCCTTCAGGCCGACCAGCTCGAGAACCTCCTCGACCCGCTGCTTCGGCGTCGGGGCGCCGCTGGCTGCCAGGGTCCGCAGGTTGGCTCGTCCCGACAGGTATGGGTAGAAGGCCGGCGATTCGACCAGGGCCCCGACGTCGAACAGGCGCCGCCGGTCGCCCCGCCCGAACGGCCGGCCGAGGAGCTCGATCGTGCCGCCGTCGGGGTGGATCAGCCCGGTCAGCAGGCGCATCGTCGTGGTCTTGCCGGCGCCATTCGGCCCGAGGAAGCCATAGACCACCCCGGACGGGACGGACAGGTCCAGGCCGGCCAGGGCCATCCGCGGGCCGTAGCGCTTCTGGAGGCCCCTCGTCGCGAGGGCCAGCCCGTCGGTCGACGGGGCGGGGGAGCCGCTCAGGGGATCGGCTCGAGGTCGATCGTCCGGACCTGGCGAGTCCGGCCGGCCTCGGTGCGCACGAGCGCGGTGGGGATCACGCCCCCGGGGAGCTTCTCGATCACGGCGGCCTCGCCGTTGTACAGGCCACTCCCGACGATCCGGACGTGATCGCCGACCGTGAGACCCTCACGGCCCTTCGTCGCGGAAAGGTTGATCGACGCGACGGTGGTTCGAACGATGGGTGGCGGCTCGGTGCCGGGGAGGGGCGGCTTGACCGGAGCCGGTGGACGGCGGTAGACGTTGCGGCGGGGCTTCGTGGCGATGGTTCGAGTACCTCACGTGCAGGTTCGATCCCAGGCTGCCTGAGGGCGGCCCGGCCGCCTGACACGATAGACCATTCGCCCATCGCGCGAATCCGCCGGGACGGGACGACCGGTCCATGGACGCCCCGGTCCGGCCGCCAGCCGGATCGGCGGCGTCGCCGAAACCCGTGCATACTCGGGCCCGAGCGGCGCACCGCCGATGGTGCTGCCCGACGACTGAGGGATCGATGACCAAGCACTCCAAGCGAGAGCGCGAGCGGCGTGCCCAGGAGACGGAGCGCGTGAACCAGATCCAGGCGGCCTGGATCGGCAGCGTCCCGCCGGCCGTGGCCAAGGCCTTTGCGGCCGGCGTCGAGGCAGCCCGCGCCCGCGGCCCGCACGTCCCGGCCCCGGACATGGCCCCGGGCACGATGCCCCGGCCCCCGCGCCCCGGCCACGAGCCCAAGGAGAAGCCGGAACCGGCCCGGCCCCGGCGCAACGGCTGATCCGCGGCGGGCGTCCCCGCCCGCGCTTGCCCGCCGTCTACGGCTTGACGGCGTTCCAGTCGGTGTAGATCCCATTCGAGTCGCCCACGGCGTGATCGCCCGAATAGAAGTACAGGGGCCTGCCGTTGTAGGTGACCTGGAGTGCCCCTGAATCGGCCCGGGTGATCGTGCCGATCGTCCCGGACACGCCGGCCCCGGCCGTCGGCGTGGTGCCCGCCGGGACGGTCAGCGCGGGCCAGGTCGCGATGCAGTCGTCGGTGGCGGTGCAGGCGCTCGTGCCGCTGTTGGCGACGTCCTTGTCGAAGGCATAGACGGTCATCCCGTTCGCGGCGACCAGCAGGGTGCCATTCGTGCCGACCGTCTGGGCCACGATCGTCGAGCCGGTCGCCGGTGCGCTGCCCGTCGAGCAGGCCGCCAGACCGATCGCCAGCGCCAGCACGCCAACGACCAGCCGAATTCGAAGAGCCACGTGATCCTCCATGCCCGGCCCGAGGGCCAGGCGAGCGCGGGGCCCGGACAGGACCGACTACGCTGTTGGCCGGCCGGTCGGTTTCGACCGCGCCCGCGCCGAAGGGTGATCACGATGGCACGACCAACCGAGGGCCAGCCGGCCGAGGACCGCCAGAGGATCCGCTATCCGCTCGACTGGTTGCTGGCCGTGATTGACGATCCCGCCCGGGCCCGCACGGCGGCCGCGGCGCTCGTCGCGGCCGGCTTCGACGCTGCCAACGTCAAGGTGCTCGAAGGCGCGACCGCCGACGGCTCGCTGTCCGACCTGCCGACCAGCCGGGGCGCCATGGGCGAGCTGATCCGGCTGATCCAGTTCATGTCGATGGACCAGACGCCTGATCTCCGCCTGTATGAAGCGGCCCTCGACGACGGACGGGCGATCGTGGCGGTCCATGGTGGCCCGCGCCGCCGTCTGCTGGAGGCGCGCGACCTGCTGGCTGCCCATGGCGCCCATTTCCAGAACCACTTCGGGCGCTTCGCGACCGAGGAGCTCTCGCGCTGGCAGGGACCCGAGCTCCACCCCGACTGGTGAGCCCGGGGTCCTCCCGGTCCCTCGGCTAGAGTCTGCCGATGCAGGTCTGCGTCCTCGGTCCGCTGATCGTCCGGGATGGCGCGGCCGAGGTCGCGGCAGGCGGGCCGCTCCAGCGCCGGGTCCTGGCCCGGCTGGCGATGGACGGTGGCCGGCCGGTGGACCCGTCGGAGCTCGAGGCGGCCGCCTGGGGTGACGAGCCACCGCTGGCCGCCCGGCACACGATCGCTTCGCATGTCTTCCGCCTCCGCCGTCTCGGGCTGGCGATCGACACAGCCGACGACCGCTACATCCTCAGGACGCCGACCGACGTCGATCTCCTCGAACAGCTGGCCGCGGATGGCCGGCAGGCCGTCGGCCGGGGCGATCGCCGGGCCGCCGCGGCGGCGCTCCGCACGGCCCTGGCCCTCGGCCGCGGACGGCCCTTGGCCGACCTGGAGGACCTGCCCGAGGCCCGGATCGTGGCCTCCCGCCTCGAGGAGCTGGTCGAGGGCCTGCGCGAGGAGCTGCTGATGGTCGAGCTCGATCTCGGCCGGCCGCCGGAGCTCGTCGCCCAGGCCCGCCAGATGGCGGCCGAGCAGCCCTACCGGGAACGGCGCTGGGCGTTGCTGATGCTGATCCTGTATCGCGCCGGGCGCCAGGCTGAAGCGCTCGACGCCTACGCCGAGTGCCGCCGCCGGCTGCTCGACGACCTGGGGCTCGATCCGGGCGGCGCGTTGCGCCGGATGCAGCAGGCGGTCCTCAGCCAGGATCCGATCCTTGACTCGCCCGCGGCGACCTCGGCCCTGGCGGCGGGAACGGCCCTGCCGCCCGGCCAGCCGGCGGTCGAGTCAGAGCCGGCGGTCGCCCGGATCCCGGGCACCTCGACCCGGCTGATCGGCCGGGTGAGCGAGCAGCACGACCTGGCCGAGGTCTGGAGCAGGGCCCGGCTCGTGACCCTGCTCGGGCCGCCCGGCGCGGGCAAGACCCGGCTCGCCCTCGAGCTGGCCCGGAGCTCGCCACCGCCCATCTGGTATGTCCCGATCGACCAGATCCCGGACGCCCAATCCGTGGCCGGCGCGATCCTCGACGCGGTGGCGCCCACGTCGCGGGCGCTCGAGGCGATCGACGGCGTGATCGGCACCCTGCGCGAGCGGGCCGGCCTGGTGGTCCTGGACGGGGTCGAGGCCCGGCTGGCCGAGGTGAATGCCCTCGTCAGATCAGTCCTGGCCGACTGTCCCCAGGTCCGGATCCTGGCCACCAGCCGGGAACGGATCGGGCTGATCGACGAGGCGATCGTGCCGGTCGGATCGCTGGCGCCGGAGGAGGCCCTGGAGCTCCTCGTCGATCGTGCCCGGCTGGTCGATCCACGCTTCCGGTTGGGCCCCGACGACCTGGCCCTCGCCGATCGACTGTGCGGCCTGGTCGATCGCCTGCCGCTCGGGATCGAGCTGGTTGCCCGCCACCTGCAGCTGCTCCGGCTCGACGAGGTCGTCGTCCGGGTCGAGTCCGACCTCGGACGCTGGGCCGGCGGCCCGATCGGCGGCCGGGCCGGGCTGTGGGCGGCCCTCGACGCGAGCGTGGACCGGCTCCGGCCGATCGAGCGGCAGGCCCTCCTGGGCCTGGCGGTGATGGTCGCCGACGCGGACCTCGACCTGATCGGTCCGGTGGCCGGCCTGGGCGACGATCCACTCGAGGGCTTCGAGACGGTGGCCCGGCTCGTCGACGCCAGCCTCGTCCAGGTCCGGAGCGCCCCCGGACCGACCCGCTACGAGCTGTTCCGCACGGTCGCCGGCCACACCCTCCAGTCCACGCCCGCCGAGGAGGTCGAAGCCGCGCGGGGACGCTACATCGGGGCGGTCCTCGAACGGGCGGTCGGCCTGGCCGGCCAGCTCGCGTCGGCCGGTCGGAGCGAGACCCTGCGCCGGCTCGACCGGGAGATGCCCCACATCCGGGACGTGCTCGGCCGGCTCACCGACGGACCGGCCGACGGCCCGCTCGAGCGGTCGCGGCTGGGCCTGGCCCTGGAGACCGCCGTGGGCCTGACCGACTACTGGCTCGGTCGCCATGCGGCCGAGGGCCTGGCCTGGATCGGCGGCCTGCTGGCGGCCGTGGCGAACGAGGAGCTGGACCCCGGCCTGCGGGCCAGCGCCCTGCTGGCCCAGGCCCACCTCGCCTATTGGGTCACGGACTTTGCCCGGGGGGCCGAGGCGGTGGTCCAGGCGGAGGCCCTGTTCGCGGCCCTGGGCGATCCCCTGGGCGAGGGCCGGGCGTTGCGCCGGCGGGGCGCCATCGCCGCCGCCACCGATGACGTCCCGGCGGCCCGCCGCCACCTCGAAGCCTCGCTCGAGCGGCTGGAGGCAGCCGGCGTCGACAAGGAGATCGGGACCACCCTCCTCCACCTCGGGTCGCTGCTCGCCGATGAGGGGGTCGTCGACGAAGCCCGGCCGGCCCTCGAGCGTGCCCGCGCCATCGCCGTCGCCACCGGGGATCCATTGGCCAACGGCCATGCCCTGGCGGCGCTCAACCTGGCCTATTGGAAGGCCGGCGACCTGGACGGCGCAATGCGGGCCGGCAACGAGGCCCTCCTGATCTTTCGCGAGCTCGGCCACCGGCCGACCGAAGGCACGGTCGCCTATCGCCTGGCCGCGGTGGCCCGGGGCCTCGGCCGTCCACGGGCCGCCCGGCGCTACGCCGAGCTGGCGGTCGCCGCGGGCGAGCAATCGAGCACCCGGACGACGATCGCCCTGGGCCACATCAACCTCGCTCGCCTGGACCTCGATGCCGGCGACTCGGCCCTCGCTTCAGGGCACCTCGTCCGGGCCCTGGAGCTGATCGATCCGGCCGCCGATCGCTGGGTCCTGGCCGACGCCCTCGAAGCCGTGGCCCGGCTGCTCGTCGCCACGGGACGCCCCGGCTCGGCCAACCTCCTTGCGGCGGCGGAGGCGACTCGACGTGCGATCCGCCAGCCCCTTGCCCCCACGGAGCGGGCCGACCGGGATTGGACGCTGAGCCACGGACGGCTCATCCCCGATGGAGTGCCCGCCGGACCGGCTGAGATCCTCGATCCGCTCGCTGCCCATCGACTGGCGGCCACCCTCTCGGCCGAGTCAGGCCGGCCGTCCGCCGCGCCCCGTCGCCGGCGCGCCCGAGGCTGACGGCCGCCGGCCGGTGCATCGTCAGACGCTGTGGCCCACGTTGCTCAGGATCTTGGAGACCTGCCCGCCGAGGAAGATCAGGGCAATGATCGCGACGATCGCGATGAGGGCAAGGATCAGGGCGTACTCGGCCAGGCCCTGGCCCCGGGCCACCGGCACGCTGCGAGGCAGATACGCCATGATCCGATTGAGCAGGTTCATCTCAGGTCTCCCTTCCCGCGAGGACAAATACTTGTCCTCTGACAATAATCACGATTCTAACGAGGGGTGGAGTGACGGCAAAGCCTTCGATGGTCCTGGTACTCGATGAGCTCGAGCGGATCGCGACCGCGATGGTCGCCGCGACGAACAGCGCCCTGGCGGACGTGATCGAGGAGGGCGAGCTGTCGATCCAGCAGTGGCGTCTGCTGATCATCCTGGGCGGGGCGGCGGGGCCGCTCCGGCTGAATGAGATCGCCTGGCGGGTCAATGCCTCGATGCCCTCGACCAGCCGGCTGGTCCAGCGCATGGAGCGGCGCGGCCTGGTCAGCGCCAGTGCCGACCCGCTCGACGGCCGGGGCCGGCGGATCGAGCTGACCGACAAGGGCGAGACGGTCCGCGCCCAGGTGATCCGCCAGCGGCGCCAGCTGATCGAGGCAAGCCTGGCCGGCCTCGAGGCAGATCCGGCGACGGTGAGCGCGCTGGCCGACCTGGCTGACCGACTGGCGCGCCTGCTGTAGCGCCTCGGGCTCGGGGCCGGTCCTTGACACGAATCCCTTGTCAAGGCCTTGACAAGGTGGTATATTTACGGCCGGAGTGGCGTGTCAAGTCTTGACACGCCCGTACTCATGCCCGGCGCGTGGCGGCTGGCGGGTGTGGGAGACCTCGAGGAGGGTCCGTGGCTGTCGGGATCGCCGCGGAAGTAAAGAACAAGCTGTCGGTCGTTGACGTGATCAGCGAGACCGTCCAGCTGAAGAAATCAGGCGCCTCGTACAAGGGCCTGTGCCCGTTCCACGGCGAGAAGACGGCGTCGTTCTACGTCACGCCCAACCGCGAGAGCTGGAAGTGCTTCGGCTGCGGCCTCGGGGGCGACGTCTTCAGCTTCGTGATGCAGCGCGACTCGGTGACCTTTCCCGAGGCGCTCAAGACGCTGGCGGCCAAGGCCGGGGTCGAGCTCGACGAGCGCTCGACCAGGGAGGATGCCCGGCGGGCCCGCCTGCGCGAGGTCCTCGACAGCGCGATCGCCTGGTATCACAGCGTCCTGACCAGCCACGTCTCGGGCGCCCCTGCGCTGGCCTACCTCCACGGCCGCGGGTTCAGCGACGAGACGATCTCCACCCACCAGCTGGGCTGGGCGCCGGCCGGCTGGGACGCGATGTCGCGCCAGCTGATCGCCAAGCGCGGCGTGGAGCCGGCGGCCTTGGCCGAGGTGGGCCTGACCCAGGCCCGCTCCTCGGGCCGGGGCGCCTACGACCGCTTCCGTGAACGGATCATCTTCCCGATCCGCGACGCGAACGGCCACGCCGTCGGCCTTGGCGGCCGCTACCTGGTCGCCGCGGACGACACGGGCGACCACGGGCCGAAGTACCTCAACTCGCCGGCGACCCCGCTCTTCGACAAGAGCCGGACGCTGTACCTCGTCGATCGGGCCAAGTCGGCAATCCGCAAGTCGGGCCAGGCCGTGATCGTCGAGGGCTACACCGACGCCCTGATGGCCCACCAGGCCGGCTTCACCAACGTCGTCGCCAGCCTGGGGACGGCCCTGACTCCCGGCCAGGTCGCCGTCCTGACCCGCTACGCCAAGAAGGTCGCCCTGGCCTACGACGTCGACCCGGCCGGCCAGTCGGCCGGCAGCTTCGGGGTGACTGAGCTCAACAACCTGATCAGCGAGGTCCAGCAGGACGGCGGCGTGGGCCTGACCGATGTCGGGGTCGTGCGGCTGCCTGACGGCAAGGATCCCGACGAGGTGATCCGCGAGTCGCCCGACCTGTGGCGCGAGGCAGTCCGCACCCCGGATCCGATCCTGGCCTACCTGATCGACTACCACGCCGGCCGGATCGACACCCGCACGGCCGACGGCAAGCGCCGCCTGGTCGATGCCGTGATGCCCACCCTGCGCAAGGTCTCCGACCCGGTGGTCCGCGACGCCTACCTCCAGCTGCTCGCCCGGCGTTCGGGGGTCGAGGAGCGGATCCTGCTCGAGTCGCTCCATCGCCGGCCGGAGCCGAGCCGGCCGGGCGCGCTGGGCGGGGGAGGGGCGGTCGACGACCACGCCGGCGCCCGGATCACCCTCGACGCGGTGCGAGCAGCCGCCGAGAGCGTGAGTCCCGAGGAGGTCGTCAAGTCGATCACCCCAGTCGAGGTCGAGCTCCTCCGCCTGCTCCTGCTCGTGCCCGAGCAGCAGGAACGGGTGATCGAGCTGCTCAAGCCGGCCGACCTGCCGAGCACGGTCGCCCGCGAGCTGTACCGCGCGATCGTGGCCGAGTTCCAGACCGGCTCGTTCGAACGCGGCCGGATGCTCGATGCCCTCGATCCCGAGACGCGGGCCCTGGCGATCGCCCTGTACGCGCATCGCGGCCCGGATCCCAGCCGTCTCTCTACGGCTCGGCTTACCTACGCAATCGACAAGTGCCTGCTGACTCTCGAGGCCGACCGCCTCGAGGAACGCGGCACCTGGAACCAGGCCGAGCAGGCCGACGCGGAGCGACGCGGCGACGCGGACGAGATCCGGCGCCTGCTCGACGAGGAACGACAGATCAACGAGGCGCGTCGATCACTCGATCGCAGGATCGAGCAGACGCACCTGCTCACCCGGCCGGCCGTCGCCGGCCACGCATAGCTGGAGGCACACGTGGCACAGGATCCAATGGACAAGCAGCTCGTCGAGGCGGTTCTCGCCGGTCGTCCCCGCCGGACGAAGGTCGAGCAGGAAGAGGCGAAGCTTGCCTCCAAGCGCCCCGCCCGGGCCGGCGTGGCGGTCCTCTCACCGGTCGAGCTCGACGATGACGACGACGATGACGACGATCTGGACCTCGACCTCGGCGTCGTCGCCGACCCGGCCGAGGCGGTCGAGATCGGCGTCGAGGTCGTCGGCGACAACGGCGAGATCGTCGCCGAGAAGCTGCCCGCGGATGCCCCGGCCAAGCTCGACGCCAAGGAGCTCGAGGAGCCGACGCCCGAGGAGCTCGAGGCGCTCTCGGCCGACATGATCGGGATCGACGACCCGGTCCGGATGTACCTCAAGGAGATCGGCAAGGTCGCCCTGCTGACTGCCGAGGAGGAGGTCGTCCTGGCCAAGGCCATCGAGCTCGGCGAATGGCTGGTCGAGGCGCCCTGGAAGGGCGTCGTCTCGCTCCACGAGTGGACCACCCACGACACCGAGCGCAAGACCAGGACCGCCAAGCCCCAGCACCGGCTGCCCCTCGGCGACGAGGCCCACATGCTCGTGCGCAAGGCGATCAGCGCCGAGTCGGCTGCCGACCTGCTCGTCGCCACCCCTGACTTCCACCTGGTCAAGGCGGGCAAGGATGTCCAGTCGGATGGCACCAAGACCCTCCTGCGCGAGGCCAAGACGCTGCTCCACGCTTACAACGAGGCGCTCGACCCGGATTCGTTCATCAAGCTCCTCGACTGGGCCTACTTCGCGGTTCACAACGGCGACCTAGACTCGCGCGACAACGTCGGCCTGCGGGCGATCTATGACTGGTCGCGGGACGCCGTCGCGTTCCCGGCCCTCGAGCGCTGGATCACCGCCGGCAACGACGCCGAGCTGCTCAAGCGGATGGGCTTCGACCCCGAGATCCCGCTCAACACCAAGCTCCGCGACCGGAAGGGCGAGCTGGTCAAGATCGGGCGCGACGCCCGCGAGCAGCTGACCAGCGCCAACCTGCGCCTGGTCGTGTCGATCGCCAAGAAGTACATCGGCCGGGGAATGAGCTTCCTGGACCTGATCCAGGAGGGCAACATCGGCCTGATCCGGGCAGTCGAGAAGTTCGACTACGAGAAGGGCTACAAGTTCTCGACCTACGCCACCTGGTGGATCCGCCAGGCGATCACCCGGGCGATTGCCGACCAGGCCCGCACGATCCGGATCCCGGTCCACATGGTTGAGACGATCAACCGCCTGATCCGGGTCTCGCGCAACCTGCTCCAGGAGCTCGGCCGCGAGCCGACGGTGGAGGAGATTGCCGAGGCGATGTCCAAGGGCCAGGAGGTGGTCGTCACCCCCGACAAGGTCCGCGAGATCATCAAGGTCAGCCAGGAGCCGGTCTCCCTCGAGACGCCGATCGGCGAGGAAGAGGATTCCCACCTGGGCGACTTCATCGAGGATCGGGGCGCCCTGGCCCCGGCCGAGGCAGCTTCGCACCAGCTCCTGAAAGAGCAGGTCGAGGCAGTCCTCGACTCGCTGACCGGCCGCGAGCGGCGCGTCCTCCAGCTCCGCTTCGGCCTCGAGGACGGCCGCGCCCGGACCCTCGAGGAGGTGGGCAAGGAGTTCAACGTCACCCGCGAGCGGATCCGCCAGATCGAGGCCAAGGCCCTGCGCAAGCTGCGCCACCCATCCCGCAGCCGCAAGCTCAAGGACTACCTGGAGTAATCCAGGGTTCGGGCCCCGTAGTCGGGGAGCTGTGGGCTGGGGCCCGGGCCGGGGTTCCGGGGCGGCGCCCCGCGGCGGGGTCCCGGGCCTTGGCGCTCTCGGGCGTGGACTTCCCGGCTCTGCGCCCGGCCCACCACAAGGTGCGTGCGCCGGACGGGCGTAACTGACCGTCCAACAGGGTCTTCGGTCGTCCCCGTGCGCCCGACTCAACGGACCGACCGATTCTCGAGTCGATCGGATCCTTCCGTTCGCGCAACGCACGGAAGCCGCAGTTTCGCGGGCCGTCGTGTGAGTTGTGCCCGTCTGACGCAATCGGGGACGCCTTTGGGCGGCGCGGTGGGTTCAGAGAAGGATCACCGCGCTCCGTGTCGGCAGTCGGCCGATCCGGAGGTCGCGGAGCGCCTCGGATCCAGGAAGTGGAAACGACTCCCGAAATGAATCCTCGAATAGCCGGACGGTGCCCCGATTGGTCCGGCTCGCCGCGAGCAAAAGGATGACGACGGCGATGCCGCTATCGCGAGATTTGAGGGCAATCCGCCGTTGAACGGCCTGCAGGTCTGCCAGGCGTGTTTCGGCCTCGACCGCGACGCGATCGGACCCGTTTTCAATCACGAGGTCCCAGGCGCGCAGGTCGCCCGTTCCTCCGATCGGAGCCTCAAGCCGCCAGCTAAGTTGCGGCGAGAGCTGCCTCCTGAGCCGTCCGAGCAGGTCGATCTGAGCCTGATCGCGTAGGGGTGCGCTGCTGGGATAGGCTCGTGCCGATAGCTCGAGCCCGACGACGCTCATGAGCCGAGCGAGATTGAGCACAGATACTGCGGGTACCTGGCCCGTCTCAATCCGGCTCACCGCTGACCGAGACAGGCCCACGGCGCGTCCAACGAACGCCTGGCTCAAGCCATGCTCGGCTCGGGCCTGCCGAAGCTCCCGTCCCAGATCCCTGACCAGCGCGGTCCCGCGTCGAGTGCCGCGATCCACGATCCGTTCCCGTGAGGACATCCGCCGATCCTGGGCGCTGCCTCTTACCGGCGCGTTACGCGGCAGTCACTCGGGGGGCGGGCCGGGCTCCGGGCCGGTCGCGACGGGATATCCGGCGGTGCTCCAGTCGCTCCATGATCCGGGGTACAGGATCGGGTCGGGCAGGCCGGCGATCCGCAGGGCGAGGGCATGGTGGCAGGCCGACACGCCGCTGCCGCACGAGGTGATGACGTCGTCGCCGCCGGCGCCCAGCGCGACGAAGCGCTCTCGCAGGGCATCGGGCGCGAGGAAGCGACCCTCGGGCCCGAGGTTGCCGTCGGTCGGCGCGCTGAGGGCGGTCGGGATGTGGCCGGCGGCCGGGTCGATCGGCTCGACCTCGCCCCGGTAGCGCGGTCCGGCCCGTGCGTCCAGGAGCACCGGCCGGTGGGTGCTGCGCAGCCGGCCGAGCAGGTCGCCGCGGTCCACGATCCGCGACCAATGGCCGGCGAGGTGCAGCTCGGCTGGCTCGAACTCGGGCTCGTCGGTCGTGGTCGGCAGGCCCAGCGCGGTCCAGGCGGCCAGGCCGCCATCGAGGACCACGGCCCGGGCGTGGCCCAGGTTGTCGAGCATCCACCACAGGCGGGCGGCGATCCAGCCGCCGACATCGTCGTAGGCCACGACCAGGTCGCCATCGCCGATCCCGGCTTGGCCGAGGCGGGCCGCGAACCAGCCCGGCTCCGGCAGCGGGTGGCGTCCGGGACCCTCGGGCGCGACCAGGTCGCTGTCCAGGTCGAGGTGGATCGCCTCGGGCAGGTGCCCGGCGTCGTATGCCGCCCGCCCGGCACCGGGCTTGCCCAGGTACCAGCGCACGTCGACGATCCGCACGTCCGGGTCGTCGATCCGGACCGCCAGCTCCTCGGGGCTGATCAGGCTCATGGAGGCAGTATGGCAGCCCTCCCCGTGGAGCCCTCGGGTGGGTCGGGCCCTCGCCCCGATCGAGTCGAGGGGCGAGTGGCCCGTGCTATCCTTCGCCCGCGCAGCCCGGGTTTCGGCCCGGCCTTGACCGCCCCGGCGGTCCTCGCTCCGGCGTAGCTCAGTGGTAGAGCGGGCGGCTGTTAACCGCTTGGTCGTAGGTTCGAGTCCTACCGCCGGAGCCAACCTTGCCCCGTGCTCCAAGGCACAATGCGCGGATGAGTGGACCCGCCCTGCCGGCCGACGTCGAAGCGGTCCTGCGCCGGTTCTACACCTGCGAGTTCACGACCGTGGCCCGTGACGGCCAGCCGATGACCTGGCCGTCGGTGCCCTACTACAACCCCGAGACCGGCACGATCACCTGCGCCGTCTCGATCGCCTTCGCGGCCAAGGCCTACAACGCCCGGCGCCACCCGCAGGTCTCGCTCCTCTATTCCGACCCGACCGGCTCGGAGCTCAGCCAGCCACCGGCCGTCCTGGTCCAGGGCGAGGCGCAGGTCGAGGAGGTCCTCGACTACGGCCCGGACATCATCGGCCTGTTCAAGACCGTCGCCGCGCGCCAGCCCGACAGCCGCCGGTTCACGAACAACCCGATCGTCCGCCGGCTGTTCATCTGGTATCTCTTCCAGCGCCTGTCGCTGACGGTCAGCCCACGCCGGATCCTGGCCTGGCCGCAGGGCGATTTCAGCCGCCAGCCAACCGAGATCCAGGTCGGCCATGTGGTCTGAGCCGCTGGCCGCGGGCATCCCCGACTACCGCTCGGCGGTGCTCAGCTGGGTCGAGCCGTCGGGGGCGCCGATCAGCATCCGCTGTCGCGTCCGGCTCGATGCCGCGACGCACACGATCACGTTCGAGGACCTCGCCCCGATCGCCGCCGCGTGGCAGGGCAAGGCCTGTCTCCTCTTCCACATGCACGACGAGCGGCTCGAGGGGCTGCGCCAGGTGGTCCTCAAGGGCGAGCTCGGCCCGGCGGCGGACGGGACGACGGAGTTCAGGGTGATCGAGTTCGTCACGGCCAACGGCCGGCCGAACACGGATCGAATGCCCCACGCCAGCGCCCCGCTCCACATGTTCCAGTTCTACCGGCTGGGCCGCCGCAAGGCGAACGCGTACCTGGCCAAGCGGGGCACGCCCTGGCCGCCGATCCCATTCGAGCAGATTGCCCGGGATGTCGCCCAGGCCCAGGATGCCGATCGTGCTCGCGCGGCCGGCCCGGCCGGCGACGATCGAGGTCACGACACCGGCCTCGGCTGATCCCGGGCGGCCGCCCGGTCGGTCGGGGCTAGGCCCGCCGTTCGAGCGCCGCGAGCAGGGCCGCCCCGTCGATCCGGCCGAGGCCCGTGCAGGCGTCCCAGCCTGGCCCGGCCGGGTATTCGCCGTTGTCCCCCTCGGTGATGTCCCGGATTGCCTCCCGGCCGGGTCCGTACAGGAATGGATTCAGGAAGCCGACCGGCTGTCCGAGCTTCTGGTTGAGCAGGGCGACAAGGCCCGCGTAGAGGGGCGCCACCGCACTCGTCCCGCCGATCACCATGTCCCGGCCGTCGACCCGGACGGCGTAGCCGCTGGCCGGACTGGCGTCGCCGGCCACATCGGGCAGGCCGCGCCCGATGCGCCCCGGGGGATTGGCCGACGGGGGCAGGCCGGCGTCGGCCTGGTAGGCGGGCCGGTCGAAGACGTCGCTGATCCCGCCGCCCGAGGCGCCGCCCTGGGGCCCGTCGTTCCAGGTTCGCTCGTCGGCGATCGAGGTGATCGAGCCGCTGATCCGGGTCCCGCCGCAGGCCAGGACATTGGGACTCGATGCCGGGAAGTCGGCATGGGCCCGGCCGTCGCCGACCCGGTCGTCGGAGCCGTTGTCGCCCGACGCA
Organism: uncultured Chloroflexia bacterium; assembly: GCA_963735455.1. Taxonomy (GTDB): domain Bacteria; phylum Chloroflexota; class Limnocylindria; order Limnocylindrales; family CSP1-4; genus Palsa-1033. The sequence goes on along the minus strand of CAVTKZ010000002.1, from coordinate 1,431,965 downwards.
CAGGTCACCGTGACGCCGACCAGGGCCGCCTCGGCGAAGGCCCCATCCATGACCCGCATGGCCTGCGCCGTCCAGGCCGACTCGGGTCCGCCCCAGCTGATCGAGATGACCGACGGCCGGTGGTCGGAATCGTGGATCGCGGTGGTGATCGCGTCAAGGAAGCCGCGGTCCGTGTTCGGCGCGAAGTAGACCACGATGCTTGCCCCGGGCGCGACCGACCCGGCGACCTCGATGTCGAGCATCACTTCGCCGTCGGCACTGTCGGCGGTGGTCGGCTCATTGCGCCCACCGTCGACCGACACTGTCGTGACCGGGGGCAGGCTGATGCCTAGGCCCGCGAAGTAGACCGCCAGGTCGGCCGCCCGGAGACCGCCGCCGAGCTCGATCAGGGCGATCGCCTGGCCGTGCCCGTCGGCATCGCTGACGAAGTCGTACAGGCGGGCAACCTGGACGGGGCTGAAGCTCCGTTCGACGCTGGTCGCCGGTCGAAAGGCGCCCGTCGCGCGGGTCGCCCCGGCACCGGCGGCCGCCCCAGTACCGGCGATCGCCCCAGTACCGGCGGTCGTCCCGGCACCAGCGGTCGCCGCGGCGCCGGGGTCAGCGGCCGGGCCGGGCTCGAAGATCCGGAAGTGAGGCCGGGCCTGGGGCCGGTCGTCGAGCCCGAATACGCCTTCGATGATCGCCGCCAGGCGAGCCGGGAGCAGGATCGGCCCGGTCCGCCCGCGGCAGGTGCCGCCCTCGACCTGGTAGCGCAGGAGGGAGACCCCGAAGGCGGCGGCCAGCCGGGCGGCCGGGCCGGCGACCAGGATCCGGCGCTCGGCGGCTTTCGCGTCGACGACCTCGAGGCCGTGCTCGCGGACGAAGGCCTCGACCGCGTTGACGTCGGCTGGATCCGCCCCGCGGGCCACCCGCAGCTCGGCCCGGCTCAGGGGCCAGGCGCCCATCGCGGGGGCCGCGCCGTCCGGAGCCGCGGTCGCCGTCGTGCCGGCCGCGGCCCGAACCCGGATCGTCAGCTCGATCCGTTCGTCGGGCGGCACCGGGCCGATCGGCTGGGCACCGGGGATCGGCGCGCGTTCGCTGCCGCTGAGCTCGACCCGGGGCTCGATCGCAGGCAAGGCGCTCCCTCCGTCCTGGGCGTCGAGGATCGCCGGAGCACCCGTTCCGACCCGGGTCCGGCGCGTCCGCGCCCGTGACCGAGGCTAGGACCCGGGCGCCCCGCGGTCTATGGGCAGGATGACCTACGACCCTCCGGGGCTAGGCGCCCGGCACGCTGGTCGCCGGCGAGCTGTTCGGCTTGGCGCCACCGGGCGTCCGGTGGTTGCCCGGCTGGGGGACCCGGAACTGGAAGCCGGACACGCTCAGGGCGTCAAAGGATCCATCGCTGGCCTGGTTCCCCTCGGCCGTGACGGTCATGCCTGCCTTCAGGTTGGCGATCGTCGGCTTGGTCACGCCGAAGACCTGGAAGGTCGTCGCGCTGCTGACGTGGATGGTGGTCGTCGTGCCGCCCAGCTGCTTGATCGTGATCGTGTCGGCGGTGGTGGCCGTGACCTGGCCGAAGACCCGGGGCAGGATCAGGCTGATCGCCGTGATCGTGTAGGACCCGTCGCTGGCCTTCGTCTCCCGGAACGAGATCGCGTCGCCGATCTTGAGGTCGGTCACGCCGATCGTCGCGCCGGCCCGGGTGATCTTCGTCGCGCTGGTCACCGTGATCATCCGGGTCCAGCCGTCGGCCGTCTTGAGCGACAGGTTCGAGCCGTCGATCGCGGCCACGGTCACCCCGCCGGCCCCGCCCGGGCCGGCGATCCCGCCGCCGAAGCCGAAACCGCCGATGCCGCCCCCGGCGATGCTCGGCCCGAAGCCGGGCCCGAAGCGCCCGAAGCCTGCTGCCGGGCCCTTATGCCCGGGCGCGGGCGAGCCGCTCGGCGTGCTGGGCGTGGAGCCACCGCTGGCCGGGTTCGGTGAGGCCGCCAGGGTGATCGCCGCGGACAGGACCAGGACGATCGCCACGCCGGCCACGATGGCCACTCGGATCTGGTTGGCGCCCGTCACCCGCGACGAAAAGGATGGGCCGCTCGACTGGGTCATGGACCTGGTCTCCACCGTGCACGAAACAGGCGCCTCGTGGCGCGCCGGCCACCACTCTGCGACGGCGATCCTGACGCTGTCCTGAGAGCGCCGGTTTTGGCGGTGCGCCCAGTCACCAGCGCCAGGTCATCGTGGCCGCCAGCTCCTGGCCGGCCGCCAGGCTGGCCAGCCCGGTGCCGCCTGCGCCGCCGGCAGCCAGCCGGACCGCGTCCGGCCAGGCCGTCGCCGGCTCGACACAGACCGAGCCGGGCGGCGAGAAGACGACCACGCTCACGATCGGCGGCTCGAACTCGAGCCGCAGCTCGAGGTCCGGCCAGCGGACGATCGCCGGGCCGCGGGCGTCGATGTAGACGTCGTCGAGCCGGCGGTCGCCCAGGAGCGGCCCGTCACGCAGGTCGAACGGGCCCTCGACGGGCAGGCTGCGGCCCGACGGGATGAGCGTCGAGTCGAGCTCCAGTCGGCGGTCGGCGGAGACCATCACCTCGAGATCCGTCCCGGGTTCACGCACGAACCAGGGATGCCAGCCGAGCGCTGCCGGTGTCGCCGCTCCGGCGGTGATCGACGCCGTGCAGCTCAGCGCGCCGGGTGCGAGCGCCAGCCACTGCCGGACGATGCCGCCGAACGGCCAGCGGGCCGGATCGATGGCCAGGCTCAGCTCGACCGACCGGTCCGTCTGCCGGCCGACCTGCCAGGGCCGGTCGAAGCAGGCACCATGGATCGCGTGCCCGGCCAGGTTGGCCGGGAGGTCGAACGAGGCGCCGCCCCATTCCAGGCGGCCCGTCCGGATCCGCCCGACCCAGGGCGCCATCAGGAAGCTGCCCCAGCTGATCGCCGGGACTGGCGATCCGGGCTGGGGCCGGTCGATGAGCCGCTGGCGGCCACCGGCGACGAGCCCCGCCAGCCGGCCGCCGGCCGTCGAGTCGACGAGGGCTCGATCGGGCCCGGCGACGAGCTCGAGGATCACGCCGCCAGCGGGCCTGCGCCGGCCGCCGGCAGGACCGCGAAGACGATCGGCCGGAAGCCGGTCCGGGCGGCATACGTCGACTCGACGGCGGCCCGCAGGGCATCGACCGCGTCGGGCCGGACCAGGTTGATCGTGCAGCCGCCGAAGCCGGCGCCGGTCATCCGGGCGGCGACGACGCCGGGTGTCGCGACGGCGATCTCGACCAGGGCGTCGAGCGCCGCCGAGCTCACCTCGAAGAGGTCCCGGAGCGAGGCATGGCTGGCGGCAAAGAGCTCGCCGAGAGCTGCCAGGTCGCCGGCCTCGAGCGCGGCCATCGTCTCGATCACCCGCTGATTCTCGCGGACGACGTGGGTCGCCCGCTTGAGGACCAGGTCGTCGAGCCAGCCCTGGCCGGCCGCCTCGGCCAGGAGCTCGCTCGAGACGTCGCGCAGGGAGCGGACCGCCGGGTCGTGACCGGCGAGCATGACCACGGCCGTGTCGCACTGCTGGCGGCGGACGTTGTACTCGGAGCCGGCCAGGCTGCGGGCCTGGCCACTGTCGCACACGACCAGGGTGACCTCCTCGAGGGGCAGCTTGACCGGCTGCCAGTCGAGCGAGCGGCAGTCGAGCAGGAGGGCCGCGCCGGCCCGGCCGCAGGCGACCGCGAACTGGTCCATCAGTCCCGACTGGACGCCGACGAAGCCGTTCTCCGCCCGCTGGGCGAGCCGGGCCAGGGCCATCGGCTCGGGCGACTGATCGGGGTCGGCGAGGAGGGCGTGGGCAACCGCCAGCTCGATCGCCGCCGACGACGAGAGGCCGGCACCGGTCGGCAGGTTTGAGCCGATGACGCCGCGCAACCCGCGCAGGGGCTGCCCGTCGGCGGCCAGCGCCCAGGCGGTGCCGACTGCGTAGTCGAGCCAGCCACCCGATCTGTTGGGCAGGTCATCGAGATCGAACTCGCCGCGCTGGCCGGTATCGATGCGATGGAGGACGACTCGCCGATCGTCGCTCGGCACGAAGGCGATCCTGATCTCGCGATCGATCGCCGCCGGCAGGACATAGCCCAGGTTGAAGTCGGTGTACTCGCCGATCAGGTTCACCCGTCCCGGGGCGCGCACGACGTGCACCGGGGCACGACCCCGGGCGGCCTCCGGCTCGAGCGCTCGGAGGCGGTCGGTCAGGGCCGGCGGGTCGATCGCCTCAGTCAGCGCCGGGGCCCGGGTTGCTCAGGTAATGGACGCCCGAGACCGTCCGCAGCCGTTCGGCGGCTTCCTCGGCGCTCAGGTCGCGCTGGGTCTCGGCGAACATCTCGTAGCCGGCGATGAACTTCCGGACGGCCGCCCGCTGGAGCGGCGGGTAGAGGTGGCCGTGGAGCTGCCAGTGCTCGTGGGACCGGCCATCGAAGGGGGCCTGGTGCCAGCCCATCGAATAGGGGAATGGCAGCCGGAAGAGGTTGTCGTAGCGCCCCAGCAGCTCGATCAGGGTGCCCGCCAGCGCGTCGCGGGCCGGGCCGCCCAGGTCCGGCAGGCGCTCGACCGGGCGCTTGGGGATGACCAGCGTCTCGAACGGCCAGACGGCCCAGAAGGGGACCACGACCAGCCACTCGTCGTCCTCGACGACCACTCGCGGTCCGTGGCGCTCCCTGGCCGCGTAGTCGAGGAGCAGCCGGCTGCCGTGCGCCTCGAAGTAGGCCCGCTGGCTGGCATCCTCGCGGGCCGCCTGGTGGGGGAGGGCCGTGCCGGCCCAGATCTGGCCGTGGGGATGGGGGTTGGAGGCGCCCATCGTCTCGCCCCGGTTCTCGAAGACCTGGACCCACTGGTAGGTCGCCCCGAGCTCGGCGGTCTGGTCGGCCCAGACATCGATCACGGTTCGGACGTCGGGCCGCGACATGAGGGCCAGGGTCACGTCGTGACGAGGCGAGAAGCACAGGACGCGGCAGGTCCCGGCCTCGCCCTCGGCCTGCAGCAAGCCGTCGTCGATCCGGGCGGCGTCGACCTCGGGGCGGAGGGCCGCATAGTCGTTGGTGAACACGAAGGTCCGCTCGTACGCCGGGTTGATCAGGCCGTTGGCCCGGGTGTTGGTCGGGCACAGGTAGCAGGTCGGGTCGTAGGCCACGTCCGGCGGGCGCCCGGACGGATCCTGGCGGCCGAGCCACGGCCGGCGGGTCCGTTCGGTCGAGACCAGGACCCACTCGTCGACGAGCGGGTTCCAGCGCCGGTGGGGGTTGGCCAGGACCTCCGCGGCCTGGCCATTCTCGGCGACCTTGGTCCGGCTGCCTGGCACCCGCTCAGTCTGCACGCGCTGGACCGGCGGCTCGAGCCTGCGACTCGTTGACGTCCCCGCTCGGCCCACCGGGCGCGCGATTGATCTGGACCGGCTCCAGCCAGGTGCCCGCCAGCGGATCGACCAGGACCAGCTCCCGGACCCGGCCCCGGAGCAGCTCCTGGGCCTCGGCATCGAGGCCGGTGTCGCTGATCACGATGTCGGCCTGGTCGAGGCGGAGCGATCGAGCTGAGGGCCACCTGGCCCCACTTCGTGTGGTCGGCCACGACGACCAGCCGGCCACCGGCCTCGATCAGGGCCCGGTTCGTCTCGGCCTCCATCAGGTTGGGCGAGGTGTAGCCCGAGTGGGCGTCCATGCCGTGGACGCCCATGAACACCAGGTCGACATGGACGCTGCGCAGGGCCGCCACCGCGAACGGACCGACGAGGGCGTCGGATGGGGTCCGGACGCCGCCGGTCAGGATGATCGTCTGGTCCGGCCGGCCGGCGTCGTGGAGCGCGTCGGCAACCCGGACCGAGTTGGTCACCACGGTCAGTCCGACCACGTCGGCCAGCCGCCGGGCCAGGGCGTAGGTCGTCGTCCCGGCCGAGATCCCGATCGCCGTGCCCGGCTCGACGAGGGCCACCGCCGCATCGACGATCGCCTCCTTCTCGGCCTCCTGGAGGGCCGACTTCGCGGCGAAGCCGGGTTCGAACAGGGCGCTGCCCGGCAGGGCGGTCGCGCCGCCATGGACCTTCTCGATCAGGCCCCGCTCGTGGAGCAGCTCCATGTCCCGGCGGATGGTCATGTCCGAGACCCCCAGGTCCCGGACGAGGTCGGCCACCCGCACGCCGCCATCCTCACGGACGCGATCGAGGATATAGGCCTGGCGCTGGCGGGCTAGCACGGGCGGCCCGCGGCGGCCCGTCCGCCGGTGCAGGCTCGACCAGCTCCTGTCACTGGATCCTCCAATGGCCCGGGCAGGCTCGAGCCCGGTCACCACAGAATACCGCCATAAGTCAACGAAGTGTCACATGGAAATGTGGATACAGGTTGGAATCCCTTGACAACGGCCCGGTCACCGGCCGACAATCCGTTTGGGTTTGTCGGTTTCTGTTTAACAACGCAACAGAGCGGCGGACAGAGCCGAAGGAGGAGGACCATGGCGATTCAAGACACGTCGCGGCCGGAGGCACCGTCCACGACGGGTCCGCGCAGCGTCAGTCGACGCGACATCCTCAAGGGGATGGCCGTCGTGGCCGGCGCGGCCGCCCTTCCTACGATCCTCGTCGCCTGCAGCTCCACCCCGACGACCGCGCCGGCCGGCGGTGGTGGCGGCGGTGGCCCGGTCACCGGCACCGTGACCGTCGGCAGCAACCACTCGGACCCGGGCGAGCTCAAGGGCATGCAGGCGATCAACACCGCCTTCATGGCCGCCAACCCGGGCGCCAAGGTCACCATGAACACGGTTGACCACGGCACCTTCCAGAACCAGATCAGCGCCTACCTGCAGGGCACGCCGGAGGACGACTTCACCTGGTTCTCCGGCTACCGGATGCGCTTCTTCGCGTCCAAGGGCCTGGCCACGCCGATCGACGACGTGTGGGCCAAGGTGAAGAGCAACTTCACCGCCGGCTTCGCGACCTCGGTCACCGGTGACGATGGCAAGGTCTACGGCATCCCGGTCGACTACTACCCGTGGTGCGTCTTCTATCGCAAGAGCCTCTTTGCGGCCAAGGGCTACACGGTGCCCAAGACCTGGGATGACCTCAAGGCCCTGTGCACGAAGATGCAGGGCGACGGCCTGATCCCGATCGCCTTCGGCGACAAGGACGGCTGGCCGGCGATGGGCACCTTCGACATCCTCAACCTGCGCCTGAACGGCTACCAGTTCCACGTGGACCTGATGACCGGCAAGCAGAAGTGGACGGACTCCAAGGTCACCACGGTCTTCCAGAAGTGGGCCGAGATCATGCCCTTCCACGACACCACCTACGCCGGGCTGACCTGGCAGAAGGCGGCCGACACGCTCGTCCAGCAGAAATCGGGGATGTACTTCCTCGGCCTGTTCCTGACCAGTGAGTTCGCGGCCACCGAGAATCCGGCCGATATCGCCGACGTAGACTTTTTCCCGTGGCCAACGCTCGGGACGCAGTACGACTCCGAAGCGGCCCTCGACGCCCCGATCGACATCTGGATGGTCACCTCCAAGTCGGCCACCCTCCAGGCCGACCTCGACACCGCCAAGGCGTACATGGAGTTCTGGGCCAAGGGCTCGACCCAGCTGATCATGTTCCAGAACCAGCCGGGCCTCATCCCGGCGGCCAGCGACGCGGACACCAGCACCTACAGCGCCCTCCAGAAGAAGGCCGCCTCGATCGTCGGCGCGGCCCAGAAGATCACCCAGTTCCTTGACCGCGACTCGCGCCCGGACTTTGCCGGCGCCGACGGCATGCAGGGCTTCCTCCAGAAGTTCCTGTCCAACCCGACCCAGGACACCACTGCCCTGCAGAAGCAGATCCAGGACTTCTGGGACGCGCTTCCGCCGGCCACCGTGTAGCCCCTCCTCCACGACCCTGGCCCGTGCCTGATCCGCAGGTACTCAGCCTTGCCCCCGCTCCGGCACCAACCGGAGCGGGGGTTGTCGCGTCCGGGCCCCGAAGGCGGCGCTACAGCATCCTGACCCGGCGGGACAAGGTCGTCCTGCTGGTCATGGTCGGGATCCCGGTGTTCCTCGACGTCGTCTTCATCTGGGGCCCGACCCTGGCCTCGATCCTGTTCTCGTTCACGAACTGGCAGGGCTATCGGCGGGATCACCGCCCAGAACATCGTCGGCCTCCAGAACTACACCTTCCTGTTCACCCAGTACACGCTCTTCTGGCCGGCCCTGATCCACAACCTGATGTGGCTGGCGTTCTTCGTCCTGATCGCCTCGCCGATCGGCATCTTCTTCGCCGTCCTGCTCGACCGCGAGATCCGGGGCAGCCGCATCTACCAGAACATCTTCTACTTCCCGGTCGTCCTGTCGCTGGCCGTCGTGGGCATCATCTGGGAGCTCCAGTACGCTCCCGACGGGTTCATCGACAGTGCCCTGGGCCTGACCAAGCAGACCAATGCGATCGACTGGCTGGGCAATCCCAACCTGAACATCTGGGCGGTGCTGGTGGCCGCGAGCTGGCGCCACGTGGGCTACATCATGGTCCTCTACCTGGCCGGCCTGAAGAGCGTCGACCCGACCCTCCGTGAAGCGGCCGCGATCGACGGCGCGTCGGACGTCCAGACGTTCTTCCGGGTGATCTTCCCGGTGATGGCCCCGATCAACGTCGTGATCGTGGTCGTGACCGTGATCGAGTCGCTGCGCGCCTTCGACCTGGCCTACATCATCAACCAGGGCACGAACGGCCTCGAGCTGCTGTCGATCCTGATCACCAACAACAGCATCAGCGAGGCGAGCCTGGTCGGCCGGGGATCGGCGATCGCCGTGATCCTGCTGGTCATCTCGCTCGTGCCGATCACGCTGTACCTGACCCGGGTGATGCGGAGCACCGGCGAATGACCGCGACGGCAGCGGCCGGGCGACCCAACCGCCGGCCGATTCGCAAGGGCCGGGTGGCGCTCCATGCCTTCCTGATCACGATGTCGGTGGTCTGGCTGTGGCCGCTGGCCTGGGCGTTGCTGCAGGCCCTCCGCCCGCTGGCCGACACGATCAAGAACGGCAGCTGGTCCTGGCCGGAGCACCTGAACTTCAACAACTTCATCAATGGCTTCCAGCAGGCCAACCTCGGCTACTACTACCTGAACACGCTGATCGTCGTCGTCCCGGCGGTCCTGATCACGCTGATGATCGCGTCGTTGGTTGCCTTTGCGCTCACCCGGGTGAGGTCGAGGATCAACCTGTTCCTGCTCCTGATGTTCACGGCCGGCAACCTCCTGCCGCCGCAGGTGATCATCGTGCCCGTCTACTACATCTTCAACTGGCTGCCGCTGCCCAAGTCGATCGCCGACAACGGCCGCCTCTACGACCAGTACATCGGGATCATCCTGATCCACGTCGTCTTCCAGATGGGCTTCTGCATCTTCGTCCTGAGCAACTACATGCGGACGTTGCCCAAGGAGCTCAAGGAAGCGGCCCTGGTCGACGGTGCGTCGCTCTTCCGGACCTTCCGGAGCATCATCCTGCCCCTTTGTGCCCCGGCCCTGGCCGCCCTCGGGACGCTCGAGTTCACGTTCATCTACAACGACTTCTTCTGGGCCCTGCTGCTGATGAAGACGGGCTCGAAACGGCCGATCACGTCGGCCCTCAACAACCTCCAGGGCCAGTTCTTCACCGACCAGAACGTCCTGGCCGCGGTCGCCCTGATGGTGGCCGTGCCCACGATCATCGTGTACATCGCCCTCCAGCGGCACTTCATCCGGGGCCTGACCCTGGGCTCGACCAAGGGCTAGCGGCGCCGCCGGCCCCGCCCTCAGCTCGGGGCGCTGCCCGTCAGGTCCACCGGCGCGACCGCGCGCTGGCCGTCGTCGACGGCGAAGAAGTCGCGTGGGCGCCAGCCGCACAGCCCGGCCAGCAGGATCGCCGGGAGCTGCCTGATCCGGATGTTGTAGCGGGCGACGGAGTCGTTGTAGAGCTCGCGCCGGTCGGCGATCACGCCCTCGAGCCGCTCGATCTCGGCCTGCAGGCTGAGGACGTTGGCCGCCGACTTGAGCTCGGGATACTTCTCGACCGTGGCGAACAGCTGGCGGACCGCCCGGCTGGTGGCCTCCGATGTCGTCGCCTGCTCGGTCACCGGGGCCGTGCCGGAGTAGGCGTTGCGCAGCTCGGTCACCCGGGTCAGGACGTCCTGCTCGAAGCCCATCACGCCGCGCACGGCACTGACCAGGTTGGGCAGCTCGTCGAAGCGCTGCTTGAGGGCGACATCGATGTTGGCCCAGGCCTTGTTGATCCGCTGGCCGAGGGCGACCACCGCGTTATAGGTCACGAACGCGAAGAAGCCGGCCAGGACGAGGACCAGGATCAGGACGAAGGCCCCGGCGGCGGCGTACGGCATCAGGCGCCCAGCCCCGAGCTGATCAGCCAGGCCAGGGCCAGGGCGCAGGCGATCGACAGCCCGGCACCCAGCAGGCCGACGATGAACCGGTCGTCGGCCCGCCGGGCGGCGACCGCCGGCGTGCCGGCCGTGACCAGCAGGCGCAGGCCGGCCTGGCCGGCCAGGACCAGGCTGCCCGCCGGGATGTCGAACGTGCGCTCGGCCCGGGCCGCCGCGTCGCCGGTCGCCAGGGCCGGCGCAGTTGCGGCCGGGTCGAGGCTTGGCGCGCGGGTCGGCCGGCCGATCCCGAACCCGGGGATCGCGGCGTTGCCCCAGGCTTCCTCGGGGCTCGCCGCGAGGGTTCCGCCGGCCTGCGCCGCGGCCAGGTCGGCGGCAACCTCCGGGTCGTCGCCGCCCGCGTCCAGGCCGCCGTCCATGGCGTCGGAGGCGCCCGGCTCGGCCAGCTGGTCGAACGGCAGGGCCATGCCCACGATCGTGACCGGGTCGCCGACGGCCAGGCGGCCCTCGAGATAGTGGCGCCGGCCGCCGCCCAGGGCCGCCGATCCGAACAGCCCGCCGGCCGGCCGGAGGGCCGGCGAGCCATCGCTCCCGTCGAGCGCCGCCCCCGGGACGTGGACGGTCAGCAGGTCGGCGATCTGGGCCGCCCGGTCCTCCTCGGCCATCGCCGTCGCCGGACCGCTGCGCAGGCGCAGGCCAACCGGATCGTCGCCCAGGATGCCGCTCCGGCTGTTGTACTGGTCGGGGACGTCGAAGGCGGCGCCTCGCGGGAAGACCCGGATCGAGCCACTCGGATCGCGGACCCGGAAGCCCACCGCCCGCTCGTCGCGGAAGACGCGCGACTCGGACCGCTCGCCTTCCACGGTCACGCTGGCCCGGTAGTAGACACAGGGCTCCGACTGGAGGGGCGAGACCAGGGTCAGCTCGGCCGCCTCGATCGTGCCGCTCACCCGGTTCTCGCCGGCGGCGATCCCCGAGATCGTCGCGCCGGCCAGGTCCGAGATCAGGTTCGCCCGGCGGTAGCCGCCCAGGCCCCGGCCGAGGAGGATCAGGCCGCCGATGATCCCGATGACCGCCAGGGCGATGGGTCCGCTCACCGGCCCATCCTAGCCGGGCCGATTCGGGCTGCGGGAGGCGCCGAAGGTCAGGGGGCGCCTCGGCCGGGAGTCCGGCGGATCGAGAGCCCGACGAGGGGCTTGTCAGGCCTGATTCTGCGCCGTCAAGCGTGGCCATGCGTGGTAGCCTCGCGGGCAGGATCGCGATGGTCCGGCGATCAAGCGGAGGTCCACGGATGCGACTGAGCGGCTGGCGCTCCAAGGCGCCGGGCAAGGACGGGCTCAACCAGAAGGTCCTCGATTCGGTCGGCTCGATCCTGGCTTCGCTCGGAGCTGAGGCCGACCCGCACTGCTGGATCAGCTGGGGCGACGAGACCGGCAGCCGCTGGACGTTGATGGCGCCCTGTTCGGCCGGGCTGGCGGCGGTCAATGTCCGGGCGGGTGGTGTCGGCGAGGGATCGCGGGTGAGCGGCCGGCTGATCCGTTGGAGCAAGGTCCAGGTTGGCGAGCTGGCGGCCGAGAGCGAGCGTGGCCATCGGCTGGTCATGTTCCAGGTCGAGGGCCAGCCGATCCGGGGCACCGACGACAACGCCGAGGACGTCGCCGCCTTCGCCGGTCTGACCCTGGCCGGGCTCGAGGGCCGGCCGCTGCCCAACCTGGACAAGCCCGCCCGCCGGGCGCCGGCAGTCTGCGGCCAAGGCGGTGGGCGGGGCCGGGGGCAAGAGCGCGACCAAGGGCGCGACAAAGGGCGCGGTCGGGCCGGCCGCCGGCTCGGCGGTCAAGGCACTCAGCGTCCGCCCGCCCTCACGCTGAGCGGCGTGACCGGAGCGCCCGGGCGGCGGCCATCGGCAGTCATCTTCGACCTCGACGGTGTCCTGGTCGACGCTGAGATCTGGTGGGACGAGGTGCGCCGCGAGTGGGCCGCCCAGCGCGGTCGAGGCTGGACGCCCGACGACCTCGCGGCGGTCATGGGCGCCAACTCCCTGGCCTGGGCCCGGATCATGCGCGAGCGGCTTGACCTCGACCTGCCCGACCAGCAGATCGTTGACGAGATCGTCGGGGCGATGGTCGAGCGTTACCAGCGCCTGGGAGCGCCCCTGATCGAGGGCGCAGTCGGGGCCGTCCGGCGTCTGGCCGCGGCCGGCGTGCCCCTCGGGCTTGCCTCATCGGCGCACCGGGCCGTGATCGACGCGGCGCTGGCAGCGCTGGGGATCGGCGACCTGCTCAAGGCCGTCGTCTCGTCCGACGATGTCGCCCACGGCAAGCCGGCCCCCGACGTCTACCTCCTGGCCGCCGAACGGATGGGCGTCGACCCGGCCGGCTGCCTGGTCGTCGAGGACTCGCTCAACGGGGTCCTGGCCGGGCGGGCGGCGGGGATGACCGTGGCCCTGATCCCGAACGCCTCCGTCCCGCCCGCACCCGGTGCCCGGGAGGCCGCCAGCGTCGTCGTGGACAGCCTCGCCGAGCTCGATGCGCTCGTGGAGCTGCCCGCCGCCTAGCACTTCCTGCGATACTCGAGGGCACACGCGTCACGAGGAGATCCGGTGGGAGCAACGGGACTCGCCGCCAACCCGAAGGAATACCGGGAGCGGCTGGCGGAACAGGACGATGCCCAGCTCGACGCCTGGGCGTCGGAGCTGATGCGCGACATCGCTCGCCGGCGAGGCGTGCGCCGGGTACTGGCCGACTTCAAGAAGGCCGCTCGGGTCGACGATCGGGCGCTCGAACGGATCTACGCGGCTGGGGGCGGAGCGCCGGCGACCTTCGGGCGTGACGCGAATGGGGAGTCGATGGTCCCGGCAATCATGCTTTGGGCGCTGGTCTCCGGGATCAGGCGGGAAGCCGCCGATGGCCGCGCCCGGATCGTGGACTACCTCGTCGAGAACTTCGAGGATCTCGTCTACGTCTGACCGGCCGGGGGCCCTGGCCCAGGCCGGTCAGCAGGCTGCCGGGGCGCTCCGGCTGATCCATCCATTCCCGTCACTGCTGGATGCCCTGGCCACCGCTGCCATCGCCGGGCTGGCCGGCGCCGGGCTCGAGCGGGCAGGCCTCCTGGGCCTGGCGATGTTCTGCCTGCAGGCCTCGATCGGGTCGCTCAATGACCTGGCCGACGTCACCCGGGACCGCGATCTCAAGCCGGGCAAGCCGCTGCCCCGCGGGCAGGTCTCGTTCGGGATCGCCCGGCTGATCGGCGGCGCCGGCCTCGTGGCCGGCCTCGGGCTGTCCCTCGGCGGGGGAGCCGCGACCCTGGCCGTAGCGCTGGTCGGCGTGGCCGTCGGCTACCTCTACGACCTGCGCCTCAAGGCGAGCCGCTGGTCATGGCTGGCCTTCGCCGTCGGCCTGCCGATCCTGCCCGTCTACGCCTGGGTCGGGGCGACGGGCAGCATCCCGCCGGCCTTCCTGGTCCTGCTGCCCCTGGCCGTCCTCGGCGGAGCGGCGCTGGCCCTGGCCAATGAGCTGGCCGACGACGAGCGCGACCGCGAGGCAGGCCTGCGGACCGCCGTCGGGTCGCTGGGCCGCGAGCTGGCCTGGCGGGCCGGCGCCCTGCTCGAGGCCGTGGTGGCGCTGGTCGCGGTGGGGTCGCTCCTGGCCCTTGGGGCCTCGATCCTGGCGATCGGCACGGCCGACGGGTCGGTCGCCCTGATGATGATCGGGCTGGCCCTGGGCCGGAGCCCGCTGGCCGGGACCCGGGAACGAGGCTGGGAGCTCCAGGCCGTCGGGCTGGCGGCCCTCGGCGTCGCCTGGCTGGGCGGGCTGGCCGGCCGGGGCCTGCTCTAGCCGGCCTGACCCGGGCCCGTGTGGCCGGCCAGGCCGACCTAGCTGACCTCTCCGCTGCGGACCATCGCGATCGCATTCTCGAGGCGAAGCTTGGCGATCATCAGGTACTTGGCCAGGTTCGCCCGGTCCACGTCGCCAATCGAATCCAGGACGTCCTTCTGGCGCAGGACGCCAAAGAACTCCTCGAGCGAGTCGGCCAGGCCCTGCTTGGCCTCGAGCAGCGAATCCTCGCGCAGCGGCGAAACCGATCGCGCCCCGGACCAGGCTGACCCGGCGGCGTCGGCCAGGTCGGTGCCCTGGTCCGCGTTGCGGCCCCGGCCGGCCGGCCGATCTTCGGCGACGCCGCTGGCCGCGTCACCCTCGTCGTCTTCGCCCGACCGCGGCCGGCGGCCTTCGATCTTCAGCTTGAGCTTGACCAGGGAGAGCTCGCCGCTCGCCACCTGGGCCGCAAGCCGGCGGCGCTTCTTGGGATCCTCGACCTTCATCAGCTCGTAAGCATGGGACAGGGTGTCCTTGCGCAAAGACACGAGCTGGCGGATCTCTTCCGGGGCGTCGGCCAGGCGCAGCCGATTCTCGAGATAGCCCTTGTCCTTGCCCAGCTTCTGCGCCAGGCGGCGAATGCTGTAGCCGTGGTCCTTGACCATCCGGTCGTACATCGTCGCTTCTTCGAGGGGCGAGAGGTCCTCGCGCTGGAGGTTCTCGATGATCGCGATCTCGAGCGCCGTGTCGTCGTCGATCTCCTCGATCATCGCCGGGATCGAATCGAGCCCGGCGGCCTTGGCCGCCCGCCAGCGTCGCTCGCCGGCGATCAGCTGGTAGCGACCGGCCGGGCCAAATGGCCGAAGCAGCACCGGCTGGAGGATCCCGTGCTCCTTGATCGAGGCCGTCAGCTCATCGAGGGCCGATTGCTCGAACGTCATCCGGGGCTGGTCCGGATTGGCTTCGATCCGGCTGACCGGGACATGACGAACGCCCAGGTTGCGGGTCGCGCCTTCGGGTGACAGGAGGCTGATCACGGCGGGACCGAGCTCGCGCTCCTCGGACAGCCGGCGCGCGGCCGTTGCCCGGAAATCCGTCCTAGCCAAGTTCGATTACCTCCCGTGCCAGCTCGCGGTATGTCCGGGCCGCGTCGGAGCTCGACGCGTACGACGTGATCGGACGACCCGTGAGCGGGGCTTCGCCCAGCTTGACCGTATTTCGAACGATCGTATTGAAGACGTGATGGTCGCCCAGCTCGCGGAGCTCGTCCAGCATCTCGCGGCCGAGGATCGTTCGGCCATCGTAGAACGTGGGCAGCAGGCCGAGCACCCGCAGGTCACGGTTCAGCTTGGCCCGGATCGTGTTGATCACCTTGACCAGTGCGGTCAGGCCCTTGAGCGCGTAGTACTGCGTCTGGACCGGAATGATCACGCTGCGCGCCGCGACAAGGGCGTTGATCGTCAGCAGCCCGAGCGTTGGCGGGCAATCGATCAGCGCGAAGTCGTAGTGCTGGTCCACCCAGTTGTCGAGCGCCTCGCGCAGGGCATGCTCGCGGCCGATCGCGCTGAACAGCTCGACTTCGGTCGAGGCCAGCTCGAGTGTCGCCGGCGCGACGTCGATCCCGGTCGTCTGGGTCGGGATGACGATCTCCGCCATGGTCGCGCGCGAATCGGCCAGGACATCGGCAACGGACCGCTCGACCGTTCCGAGGTTGATGCCGAGCCCGACGGTCAGATTGGCCTGGGGGTCCATGTCGATGCACAGGACACGATAGCCCTGCTCCGCGAGGGCGCCGCCAAGGTTGATGGCGGTCGTCGTCTTGCCGACACCGCCCTTCTGATTCGCAATCGCGATCACATTCGCCACGGGCACATCACCTCGGTGTAGATGGTCGGAACGTCGCGCAATGCGGAATCCGTCCCGAGATGGTACTCCACGATCAGGCCCAGTGGGTCAACCACTTATCCACAGTTCGCGACAGTTGTTCACCGATTCTGTGGACAGAGAGGGTACCGTCATGCCCAGCGATCCGGCGCCGATATCATGGACCGGGACCGATCCCGGCCCTCTGTCCGTACGCAAAGACAGCAAGAATGGTGTGCTTCGTGTCAACCAACTCAGATCGCTATCGCCGTCTCGAAGAAATGCGGGCGCGAGCAAGACTTGGTGGGGGAGCCGAGCGAATCGAGCGCCAGCATGCCGCGGGCAAGCTCACGGCTCGAGAGCGACTCGATTTGTTGCTGGATCCAGGCTCATTTGTCGAGCTGGATGCGTTCGTCTCCAGCCGCTCCGCCACGGCGACCGATGATGAGGCGATCCTGGGTGACGGAGTCGTGACCGGCTATGGCCAGCTGGCGGGCCGGACGGTGTTCGTCTTCTCGCAAGACTTCACGGTCTTGGGTGGCTCGCTGTCGGAGGCGTACGCCGGCAAGATCTGCAAGGTGATGGACCTCGCCATGGAAGTCGGCGCGCCGATCGTCGGCCTCAACGATTCGGGCGGAGCGCGGATCCAGGACGGTGTGGCCGCGTTGGGCGGCTACGCTGATATCTTCGTGCGCAACGTCCGGGCGTCGGGCGTCGTCCCTCAGCTGTCGCTCGTCCTTGGGCCGTGCGCCGGCGGCGCGGTCTATTCGCCGGCCATCACCGACTTCACCGTGATGGTCGAGGGGACCAGCCACATGTTCGTGACCGGTCCGGCGGTGGTCAAAGCCGTGACCCACGAAGCGATTGATGCCGAGCGGCTCGGTGGGGCGATCACCCACACGACGCGCAGTGGCGTGGCCCATTTCGCAGCCCGGGACGAGGCCGAGGCGTTCGACTTCGCCCGGCGGCTCCTGGGTTTCCTGCCCCAGAACAACCTGGCCGACGCGCCGCGGGCGACGGCCACGGACCCGTCGGACCGCAAGGACCCCGAGCTCGAATTCGATCGTGCCCGATGATCCCGCGTCGCCTTATGACATGGGCGACGTGATTCGTCGAGTCGTGGACGATGCCGACTTCCTCGAGATCCAGCCGGCATGGGCCGCCAACATCCTGGTGGGCTTCGCGCGACTCGCCGGTCGGAGCGTTGGAATCATCGCCCAACAGCCGGCCGTCCTGGCGGGCGTGCTGGACATCAACTCGTCGATCAAGGCGGCCCGCTTCGTGCGCACCTGCGACGCATTCAACGTGCCCCTGGTGACCTTCGTCGATGTTCCCGGCTTCCTGCCGGGGACGGCTCAGGAGGACGGCGGGATCATTCGCCATGGCGCGAAGCTGCTGTATGCCTATTGCGAGGCCAGCGTCCCGAAGCTGACCGTAATCACCCGCAAGGCCTATGGCGGCGCCTACGACGTGATGAGCAGCAAGCACATCGGTGGCGACATCAACCTGGCCTGGCCAACCGCGGAGATCGCGGTGATGGGCGCCGCGGGCGCCGTTGAGGTGCTCCACCATGAGCGCCTTCACTCCTCGACGCAGCCGGACGACGACCGGGCCCGGCTGGTGTCGGAATACGAGACGGAGTTTTCGAATCCGTACGTCGCCGCTGGGCGCGGCTACATCGACGCGGTGATCATGCCATCGGAGACGCGTCCGCGCCTGATCAGCGCCCTGGATATGTTGGCCGACAAACGCGCCGAGAGCCCGCGCAAGAAGCACGGCAACATTCCGCTTTGACGCCCCCGTCTTTGCGTAAGGACAGGCTCCCCAGGTGACCCTCGATCGACGACCGTTCGGGCGGGTCCTGGTCGCCAACCGGGGCGAGATCGCCGTCCGGATCATCCGGGCCTGTCGCGAGCTTGGGGTCGAGACGGTAGCCGTCTTCAGCGACGCCGACCGGCATGCCGGTCATGTCCGGGCAGCCGACCGGGCGGTCCGGATCGGTCCCGCCGCCGCGGCCGACAGCTACCTGGCGATCGACGCGATCGTGGCTGCCGCCGTCGAGTCCGGCGCGGATGCCGTCCATCCCGGCTACGGCTTCCTCGCCGAGCGGGCCGCGTTCGCCGCGGCCGTGGAGCGGGCCGGCCTGGTCTTTGTCGGTCCCGACAGCCGGACGATCGCTGCCGTCGGCGACAAGCTGGCGGCGCGCCGGCTGGCCCGCTCGGTCGGCGTCCCCGTCGTCCCGGGCACGCTGGAACCCGCGCGGCTCGACGACGCCGCGCAGCGGGCCTCGGTCGTGGCCGCGGCGGACCAGACGGGCTATCCCTTGCTGGTCAAGGCGACGGCCGGCGGCGGTGGCCGGGGGATGCGCCGGGTTGCCGGACGCGGCGAGCTCCAGGCCGCGCTGGCCGACGCCGCGACCGAGGCCGAAGCTGCCTTCGGCGACGGCGCGGTCTATCTCGAACGGGAGATCCGCCCGGCGCGCCACATCGAGGTCC
The DNA here is from genome assembly GCA_963735455.1 of uncultured Chloroflexia bacterium. GTDB lineage: Bacteria > Chloroflexota > Limnocylindria > Limnocylindrales > CSP1-4 > Palsa-1033. Next base: position 1,413,459 of record CAVTKZ010000002.1, on the reverse strand, counting down.
AGCTGCTGGGCGATGCGGCGGGCCGGGTGGTGGCGATCGGCGAGCGCGACTGCTCGATCCAGCGCCGCCACCAGAAGCTCGTCGAAGAGGCCCCCGCGCCGGGCTTGTCCGGGCAGAAGCGAGACGAGATCCATGAGCTGGCGGCCAGGCTCGGCGTCGCGGCCGGCCTGCGCAACGCGGCCACCGCCGAGTTCCTGTTCGACCAGGACGGGGCGTTCTGGTTCCTCGAGGTCAACGCCCGCTTGCAGGTCGAACACGGCGTGACCGAGCTGGTGAGCGGCGTCGACATCGTCCAGGAGCAGCTCTGGCTGGCCGCCGGCGCACCGCTGTCGGCCGCCGCCCTGGCCGCCGCCGAGCAGGCCGGCCGGCCCACCGGCCATGCGATCGAAGTCCGGATCTCGCTCGAGGACCCGGCCCGGGAGTTCCGGCCGCTCTCCGGCCGGATCGGACGTTTTGCCCCAGCCGCCGGTCCGGGCGTCCGGATCGATAGCGCGATCGAGGCCGGCGAGCTGATCCCGCCGGACTACGATCCATTGATCGCCAAGCTCCTGGTCCACGCCCCGGACCGGGTTGCCGCGATCGAGCGCCTTGCCCGGGCGCTCGAGGAGACCGAGATCGGCGGCGTCCAGACGACCCTGCCGTTCCATCGTTTCGTCGTCGGCAGCGAGGCGTTCCGGGCCGGGGAGCTGTCGACCGACTTCGTTGCCGATCATTGGGACGGCCCGGCAAGCCACGCGGCGGCCGTCCGGCGGGCCCTCCTCGCAGCCGGCCTGGCCGCGTTCGGGCCTGGGCCCGGCGCTGATCCCGAGCTTGGCCAGGGCGGCGAGCGGGCTGGATCGGGGCTCCACACGATCGCCCCTCAGACCACTGAGCGTCCGTCGACCTGGCGGTCCGAGGGCCGCGCGGCGGCCATCGACCGGTGGCCCCGATGACCGGCCGCGTCGCCGCCAGGGTCCGGCCGGTGCAGGTCGGGCCGGACCCGGTCGACGCCGGACTGGTGGTTGAGCCTGGCCAGGTGGCTGCCCAGCTCGAATGGCTGGACCGTGACCATGCGATCCTTGCGCAGGAGCCAGCGGACGGGGGATCGGCAGCGATCCGGACCCGCCTGCTGATCGGCCCCGCCCGTCGCCGGCCGGCTGATGGGATCCTGGTCCGGGAGGTTGTCGTCGATGGCTGGCGGGTGGAGGTCGAGATCGAGGCCGAGGACCGGGCGGCTCTCCGCGACCGTGCCCGGCGGAGCGAAGCCGGGGGCGGCCCGGGTGGCACGCTCGAGATCCGGGCGGACCTGCCCGGCCGGGTCGCCCGCCTGCTCGTGGCCGCCGGCGACGCGGTGGCCGCCGGCCAGCCCGTGGTGGTGATCGAGGCGATGAAGATGCTCAACGAGCTCCGAGCCCCGCGCGATGGCCACGTCCAGCGCACCGCCGTGGAGGTCAACCAGGCGGTCGAGCTGGGCGACCTGCTGGTGGTCCTGCGGTGAGCGCGCCCGAGCGTCCCGATCCCGGCCGGGATCGCTGGCGGGCGACGACCCGGATGGCGGCCAGCAAGGGCACCCCGGAGCGCCGTGAGGCGTTCCTGACCAGCTCCGGGACCGAGGTCCGCGACCTGTACACGCCGGCCGACCTGGCCGGCCTCGACGAGGATCGTGACCTGGGCCGGCCGGGCGAGTTCCCGTTCACCCGCGGCGTCCAGCCCACGATGTACCGGGGCCGGTTCTGGACGATGCGCCAGTACGCCGGCTTCGCCACGGCCGCCGAGACGAACGAGCGCTTCCGCTACCTCCTCGAGCAGGGCCAGACCGGGCTGTCGGTCGCCTTCGACCTGCCGACCCAGATGGGCTACGACTCGGACGCCCCGGAGGCGATCGGCGAGGTCGGCCGGGTCGGGGTCCCGATCAGCAGTCTGGCCGACATGGAGACCCTCTTCGAGGGGATCCCGCTCGAGCGGGTCAGCACCTCGATGACGATCAACGCCACGGCGGCGATCCTGCTCGCCCTGTACGTCGCCGCCGCCGAGCGCCAGGGTGCCCCGCGTTCCGCGCTGAGCGGGACGACCCAGAACGACATCCTCAAGGAGTACATCGCCCGGGGCACCTGGATCTACCCGCCCCGGCCGTCGATGCGCCTGGTGACCGACATCTTCGAGTTCAGCTCGACGGAGCTGCCCCGCTGGAACACGATCAGCATCTCGGGCTACCACATGCGCGAGGCCGGCGCGACCGCCGCCCAGGAGCTGGCCTTCACCCTGGCCGACGCGATCGCCTACGTCGAGGCGGCGATCGTCCGAGGCCTGGACGTCGACGACTTCGCCGGCCGGCTGAGCTTCTTCTTCGCCTCGTGGAGCGAGCTGTTCGAGGAGGTCGCCAAGTTCCGGGCGGCCCGCCGGATGTGGGCCCGGATCGTCCGGGACCGGTTCGGCAGCCACAACCCGCGGTCCCAGATGTGCCGCTTCCATGTCCAGACGGCGGGCAGCAGCCTGACCGCCCAGTCGATCGACAACAACGTCGTGCGAACCACGGTCCAGGCCCTCGCCGCGATCCTGGGCGGTGCCCAGAGCCTGCACACCAACGCCCGCGACGAGGCCCTCGCCCTGCCGACCGCCGAGGCGGCCCGGCTGGCCTTGCGGACCCAGCAGATCCTGGCCCACGAGGCGGGCGTGACCGAGACCCCCGATCCCCTCGGCGGGAGCTACTACGTCGAATCGCTGACCGACGACCTGGAACGGGCGGCCCTCGACTACCTGGCCGAGATCGAGGCGCTGGGCGGGACCCTGGCGGCCCTCGAGACCGGCTTCCAGCAGCACCAGATCCAGGAGGCCGCCTACCAGGTCCAGTCGGCGATCGAACGGGGCGAGCAGGTCGTCGTGGGCGTCAACATGTTCCGCGACGAGCGCGGCCAGACCCCGCCGACCCAGAAGATCGACCCGGCCGGCGAGCGCCGCCAGGTCGAGGGCCTGCGGCGGGTCCGGGCCGAGCGCGACCCGCTGGCCTGGGCCGCCGCCCTGGAGCGCCTCGAGGCGGCCGCCCGCGGCACGGACAACCTCTTGCCGCCGATGATCGAGGCGGTCAAGGCCTACGCCACCGTCGGCGAGATCAGCGATCGGCTGCGCGCTGTGTGGGGCGAGCACCGTGAGCTGATCACGATCTGAGCCGTCCAGGAGCTTGCAGGAGGACCCGATGACCGCGCCCCGGATGCTGCCCGAGCACCTCCACCGGATCGGCCGGATCCACCATGTCGCGGTCGTCGTGCGCGACCTGTCGGCCTCCCTGGCCTTCTATCGCGAGATCCTCGGCCTCGAGCTCGAGGTCGTCCAGGAGATGGCCCAGGACCGGGTCCGGATTGCCTTCCTGCCGATCGGCGAGTCGAAGATCGAGCTGGTCGAGCCGAGCGACGCGACCACCGGCGTCGCCCGCTTCCTGGCCACCAAGGGCGAGGGCTTCCACCACGTCTGCCTCGAGGTCGCCAACCTGGCCGAGAGCCTGACTCGGCTGGCGATCGACGGGATCGAGCTGATCGACTCGGCGCCGCGCAAGGGTGGCCGAGGGACCGGTGGCATTCCTCCACCCGCGCTCGTGCGGCGGCGTGCTGGTCGAGCTGATCGAGGCGCCCGGCGGGCCCTCGTGGGCCGCCCTCGGCTACTGAGCGCCGGCCGGCGGCCCTGCCCAGGCGCGATATCGGCCATCACGGGCCTCGACCTGGAGGCCCAGCCCGAAGGCCGCCGAGAGGTTTGCTCCGGTCACGACCGACTCGATCGGTCCGTTGGCGAGGACCCGCCCGGCGGCCAGGATCAGGGCCTGGTCGAAGCCCGGCGGGATCTCCTCGAGATGGTGGGTGACGAGGGCGATCGCCGGCGTGGGCCCCGCCGCCAGGCTGGTCAGCCGGGCCAGGAGCTCCTCCCGGGCGCCGAGGTCCAGGCCGGCCGCCGGCTCGTCGAGCAGGAGCAGGTCGGGCTCCGTCATCAGCGTCCGGGCGATCAGGACCCGGCTGACCTCGCCCGATGACAGGCTGCCGAACGCCCGGAACTCGAAGCCGGCCAGGCCAAGTCGTTCGAGGCCCGCGGCCGCCCGGGCGCGATCATCGGCATCGAAATGGGACCACCACGGGCCGAGGGCGGCATGGCGGGCGGTCATGACCACGTCGACCGCCGGCAGGGCCGGCTCGATCTCGCCGGCGAGGGCCGAGCTGACATAGCCGATCCGGCGGCGGAGCTCGCGGGCGTCGGTCCGCCCGATCGTCGCGCCCAGGACGGCGACCTGCCCGCGGGTCGGCCAGAGGTAGGTGCTGGCGATCCGGAGCAGGGTGGTCTTGCCCGAGCCGTTGGCCCCCACGATCGCCCAGCGCTGGCCGGGCTCGATCGTCCAGTCCACCTGGTCGAGGATCCAGTGGCCTGCGCGGCGCACCCCGACGCCGGCCAGGCGGAGGATCGGCGAGCTGCTCAGAGGGACCAGGCGAAGAGGATGTCCGGGGCGCGCTGGGCGGCCCGGCAGAAGCCGACGAGCTCGCCGGCCAGCTGCCGGATCCAGGGCTTCTCCTCGCGCGGCAGGTCCCCCAGCTCCTCGTCCAGGAGGTCGATCCAGCGCCCGGCAACCCGGTCGATCTGGCTGTCGTCGAGCCGGGCGATTGCCTCGACCCAGCGCGGATCGACGCGCTCGATCGTCCGGTCGGGGCCCTCTCCGGCCCGGCCCCCCGGACCGCCGGCGCCGACCGCGTCGAGCTCGCGCCGGGCGTCGAGGAAATCCTGCGGGTCGTCGGTCCCGGTCACCGACCGGGCGGCCTCGCTGAACAGGTCGAGCCAGGTCGGATCGAGGCCGGCGCCGAGACCCAGATGGGCGGCGAAGCGACGCCGGTCGCCGAGCCCGGCCAGGTCGTCCGTGCCGATCGCGACCAGGATCTCCTGCTGGTCGCCCGCAACCAGGTCCATCATCGCCTGCGGCCGGGCCATCAGCCCGGAGTCCCGTCCGGCAGCTCGATGTAGTCGACCATGTCCAGGTCGCCCGGCGAATGGCCGGCGGCGGTCAGCAGGACGGCGGCTTCGCTGCGGTGCTGGGTGTCATGGTTGGCCAGGTGGCTGAGGTACTTCCAGAGCGGCCGGCCGTCCTCTTCGTGGGCGGCCCCGGCATCGTCGAGGCCGGCCAGCCAGGCGTCCATCGCCGCCCACTCCGCGACCCAGGCGGCCGTCAGGCCGGCGACGGTGGGCAGCGGCTCCCGTTCGGGCCGAGGTGCTTCGGGGCTGCCGCTGAGGCCGTGGCGCCAGCGCTGGTGGGCGCCCAGGGTATGGACCAGGATGCCGGCCAGGCCCCGCTCGCCGATCGCGTTGGCTGCCGTCCAGGTCGCCTCGTCGACCCCCACGCAGGCAGCCAGGATGCGGGCCGTGGCCCACTGGTCGTAGCCGAACAGGAAGCGCAGGTCGGCCGCGTTCATCCCGCCACCCCGTGAGCCAGCTCGAAGTTGAAGCGGACGATGTCCAGGTCGCCCGGCGAAGCCCCGCCCGCGGTCAGGATGACGGCCGCTTCGCTCCGGTGCTGGGTGCCGTGGTTGACCAGCTGGACCAGTCCCTGCCACAGCGGGGCTTCGCCCTGGACCGCGTCCAGGGCGGCCTCATCGAGCCCGGCGATGAACCGGCGGACGGCCAGCCACTCGACCTCCCAGGCCTCGCGCAGCTCGTCCGGCGAGGGCAGCGCATCGTCCTCGCGCATCGCCGGCCGGCGGCCGCCCTCGAAGCCGGTCCGCCAGCGCTCGTGGGCGCCCAGGGCGTGGACCAGGATCCCGCCAATGCCCCGTTCGCCGATCACCGAGTCGGCCGCCCACTCGTCGGCGCCCAGGCCCAGGCTGGCATCGAGGACCTGGCCGGTCGCCCAGCGGTCGTAGTCGTACAGGAAGAGGATCTCGGATGGTCGCATCCTCGGCCGCTCAGTCCCGGTAACCCGCTGCCCGCAGGATCGCCGGGATCTCGGTCGGCGAGCCGGCGACCCGGATCCCGGCAGCCTCGAGGGCAGCGATCTTGTCGGCTGCGGTGCCCGAGCCACCCGAGATGATCGCCCCGGCGTGGCCCATCCGGCGGCCTTCGGGCGCCGTCCGGCCGGCGATGAAGGCCGCCATCGGCACGTCGCGCAGGTGCTCCGCGGCCCAGGCCGCGGCCTCTTCCTCGGCCGAGCCGCCGATCTCGCCGATCAGAACGATCGCGTTCGTCTCGGGGTCGGCCGCGAACAGCTTCAGGATGTCCAGGAAGGTGGTCCCGATGATCGGGTCACCGCCGATCCCGACGCAGGTCGACTGGCCGATCCCGGCATCGGTCATCGCCTGGACGGCTTCGTAGGTCAGGGTCCCCGAGCGCGATACGACGCCGGCGCCGCCCTCGCGATGGACCGAGCCCGGGATGATCCCGACCTTGGCCCGGCCGGGCGACGTGGCGCCGGGGCAGTTGGGCCCGATCAGGCGAGCACCGGCGGCCCGGACCACCTCGACGGCCTTGAGCATGTCGAGGGCGGGGATGCCCTCGGTGATGCAGAAGATCGTGGCGATCCCGGCCCCGGCCGCCTCCTCGATCGCATCGGGCGCGCCGGCTGCCGGAACGTAGATGCAGCTGGTGTCGGCGCCCGTCTCGCGGACGGCCTGGGCGACCGTGTCGAAGACCGGCACCCGGCCGTCGAGCACCCGCTGGCCACCCTTGTTGGGGGTCACCCCGGCCACGATCCGGGTCCCGTAGTCAAGCATCGCCCGGGAGTGGAACTCGCCTTCGCGACCGGTGATCCCCTGGACGACGAGGCGGGTCTCCCGCCCGACGAGGATGCTCACCGGCGGGCCCCGGGCACGCCGGCCGCGGCCGCTGGGCTGGCCGCTGCCTTGGCCGCGGCGACGGCCTTGGCGGCGGCGTCGTCGAGGCTGGACGCCGTCGCGAAGTGGTTGGCCTCGAGCAGCGAGGCGGCCTCGGCGGCGTTGGTGCCCACGATCCGGACGACCATCGGCACATCCCGGGCCTGGACCGCGCGCGCCTCGATCAGCCCCCGGGCAACCTCGTCGCCCCGGGTGATCCCGCCGAAGATGTTGACCAGGATCGCGGTCACCTGGGGATCGGCCAGGATCAGGCGCATCGCCGCAGCGACCTTGTCGGCCCGGGCGCCGCCGCCGATATCCAGGAAGTTGGCCGGTTCGCCGCCGGCCCGTTTGACGAGGTCCATCGTGGTCATCGCCAGGCCGGCGCCGTTGACCATGCAGCCGATCGAGCCGTCGAGCTTGATGAAGTTGATGCCGTCTTGGCGCGCCTGGCGGTCGGCCGGGTCCTCCTCATCGAGGTCGCGGAGGGCCTCCAGCCGGGGATGGCGGAAGAGGGCCGAGTCGTCGAGGGTGACCTTCGCGTCGAGGCAGGCCAGCCGCTCGACGATCGTCCCGTCGGGCGCGGTCTCGCGGACGATCGCCAGGGGGTTGACCTCGACCAGGTCGGCGTCGTTGGCCAGCATCGTGGCCACCAGGCCCTTGGCGATCAGCACGAAGTCCTTGAGCTGAGCGCCGCCCAGGCCGACGGCGAAGGCCAGCTGGCGGGCCTGCCAGTCGAGCAGGCCGAGATGGGGATGCGCCTCGAGCCGGTGGATCGCGCCCGGGTTGACCCGGGCGACCTCCTCGATCTCGACCCCGCCCTCGGCCGAGGCCATGACCACGATCCGGCGGCTGACCCGGTCGACGATCGCCCCCAGGTAGTACTCGCGGACGATGTCCGCGGCCGGTCCGACCAGCAGCTTGCGGACCGGGATGCCCTTGATCTCGAGGGCCAGGATCGCCCGGGCGGCGGCTTCGGCCGCGTCGGCGTCGGGCGCCACCTTTACCCCGCCGGCCTTGCCCCGCCCGCCGACCAGGACCTGGGCCTTGATCACGACCAGGGCGGCCCCGGCGGCGAATGCCCGCTCGGCGGCCTGGCGCGCCTCCGGGGCCGAGTGGACGACCTCCCAGCCGGGGACCGGCAGGCCCTGCTCGAGCAGGAGGGACTTGGCGTCGGCTTCCTGGATCTTCACGCGGGCTGGCGCTCCTGGGACGGCCGCGGCGGTCGGGATCGGCTGCCGGGAAGGGGATGGTACCGCGCCATCGGGCGCGCCGACCGGCCGAGCCTCCCGGGCCGGGCCCGCGTTCGGGCTAGAATTGCCGCCCGAGGACCTGCCGCCGGGTCGACCGGCTGCCCGGGTTCTGTGCTCGCCAGGGAGGTCCAGTGCTGATCCGCTACCGCGGCCGGGAAGGGATGCTGGCCTGGGCATTCCACCGGATCTCGGGCGTCGCGATCTGGGTGTTCGTGATCTTTCACGTGATCGACATCTTCCTGTCGGGGGCCAATCCCGCGGCCTACGACACGGTCCTCCAGATCTACGCCAGCCCGATCGGGCGGATCGGCGAGACGCTCCTCGGGGCAGCCCTCCTGTACCACGCCCTCAACGGCCTGCGGATCATCGTGATGGACTTCTGGCCGGTCTTCACCCGCTATCACCGCCAGCTGTGGTACCTCAACTGGGCCCTGTTCACGATCGTCGGCCTGCCGGTCGCGTTCATCATCCTCAAGCCGATCTTCGGAGGGTAGGAGCGAGATGACCCAGCGCTACTCCCGCTCCGGCAGCGTCCGCCCGACGCGCAAAGGCTCGGAGCGCACGATCTGGTACCTGATGCGCCTGACCGGGCTGGCCCTCTTCGTCCTGTCGCTCAGCCATTTCCTGATCCTGCACGTCCTGTACGACCCCAAGGACCAGACCGCGGCGTTCATCGCCAACGTCCGCTGGAGCAGCCTGTTCTGGCGGGCGAACGACTTCCTGTTCATCGTGGTCGTCCTGGTCCACGCCGTCCTGGGCATCCGGATCGTCGTCGGCGACTACCTCAAGGGGCCGGTCGGGACGGCCGTGATGAGCTTCTTCTACCTGCTCGGCCTGGTCCTCTTCGCCTTCGGCACGATCGTGATCGTGACCCTGCCAAAGCCGACCGGGTGAGGTCCGCCTGATGGACCAGGAGTTCGACGCGCTGATCGTGGGGGCCGGCGGCGCCGGCCTGTGGGCGGCCCTCGAGCTGGCCCAGGCCGGGGTGCCGACGGCCGTCCTGTCCAAGCTCTACCCGACCCGCTCCCATACCGGCGCCGCCCAGGGCGGGGTCTGTGCCGCCCTCGGCAATCACGAGGAGGACCACTGGGAATGGCACATGTTCGACACGGTCAAGGGTGGTGACTACCTGAGCGATCAGGACGCCGCCGAGGTCCTCGCCCGGGAGGCGATCGAGACCGTGATCGAGCTCGAGCACATGGGCCTGCCCTTCAACCGGACCCCGGACGGCAAGATCGACCAGCGCCGGTTCGGCGGCCACACCCGCAACTTCGGCGAGGGTCCCGTCCGCCGGTCGTGCTTCGCCGCGGACCGGACCGGGCACATGATCCTGCAGACCCTCTACCAGCAGTGCATCAAGGCCGGCGTCCAGTTCTTCGACGAGTACCACGTCGTGGACCTGCTCTTTGACGGCGGCGACGCCGGGGCCGGCGGCCGGGCGGCGGGCGTGATCGCCTACCGGATCGCCGACGGCGAGCTGGTCGCCCTGCGGGCCAAGGCCGTCCTGCTGGCGACCGGCGGCTTCGGCCGGATGTTCCGGATCACCTCGAATGCCTGGTCGCTGACCGGCGATGGAGCGGCCCTGGCCTACCGCCACGGCGTGCCCCTCCAGGACATGGAGTTCTACCAGTTCCACCCGACGGGGATCGTGGGCATCGGGATCCTCCTGTCCGAAGCCGCTCGCGGCGAGGGCGGCTACCTGCGCAACGATTCGGGCGAGCGGTTCATGGCCCGCTATGCCCCGACCCTGATGGAGCTCGCCCCGCGGGACATGGTCAGCCGGGCGATCTACATGGAGGTTCGCGAAGGGCGGGGGATCGGCGGCAAGGACTACGTCCACCTCGACGTGACCCACCTGGGGCGCAAGGTGATCGAGGAGAAGCTGCCCGACATCACCGACTTCGCCCGGATCTACCAGGGCGTCGAGCCGATCAACGAGCCGGTCCCGGTCCAGCCCACCGCCCACTACGCCATGGGCGGCATCCCGACCGACCTCCACGCCCGGGTGATCGAGGACGCCCAGCGCACGATCGTGCCCGGGCTGTACGCGGCCGGGGAGTGCGCCTGCGTGAGCGTCCACGGGGCCAACCGGCTGGGCACCAACTCGCTCGTCGACCTGCTCGTCTTCGGCCGCCGGGCGGGTCGCCAGATGGCCCGCGACGTGCGCGGGGTGGAGCTGGCCGAGCTGGCCCCGGACGCGATCGAGCCGGTCCGGGCCGAGCTGCGGGCGATCTCCGAGCGGCCGACCGGCGAGAACGCCGCCCGGATCCGGGCCGACCTGGCCGACGTGATGATGGACAACGTGGGCGTCTATCGGACCGAGGAGCTCCTGGCCGCGGCCCTGCCCCGGGTCCGGGAGCTCAAGGAGCGCTACGGCCGGGTCCACGTCGATGACAAGGGCGCGGTCTTCAACACCGACCTGCTCGAGGCGCGCGAGGTCGGCTACCTGCTCGACTGTGCGGAGACGACGGTCGTCTCGGCGCTGGCCCGCAAGGAGAGCCGGGGTGCCCATGCCCGGGAGGACTTCCCCGAGCGCGACGACGTGAACTTCCTGCAGCACACCCTGGCCTACCGGGCCGCGGGCGGCCCGCGCCTCGCCTACAAGCCGGTCACGATCACCCGCTTCGAGCCCAAGCCCCGAACGTACTGATGAGCAAGCCGGCCGGACACGCTACGGTTCGAGGCAGCCATGCAGGTTGACCTCCGCATCCTCCGCTATGACCCCGAGCGCGACGCGGGCCCCCACTGGGTCGCCTACTCGGTCGAGGCCCAGCCCATGGACCGCGTCCTGGACCTCCTCCATCGGGTCAAGTACGAGGTCGACGGCTCGCTCACCTTCCGCCGCTCGTGCGCCCACGGAGTGTGTGGCTCGGACGCGATGCTGATCAACGGCCGCAACCGGCTGGCCTGCAAGATCCGGGTCGAGCAGCTCGGCCGGCGGCGGATCAGCGTGGCTCCGCTGCCCGGCCTGCCGCTGATCAAGGACCTGGTCGTGGACATGGACGGCTTCTTCGCCAAGTACCGCAGCGTCCAGCCCTTCCTGATCACGGCTGGCCCGCCGCCGACCCGCGAGCGGCGCCAGTCGCCCGAGGAGCGGGCCCGCTACGACGACACGACCAAGTGCATCCTGTGCGCCGCCTGCACCTCGTCGTGCCCCTCGTTCTGGGCCCAGCCCGAGTACGTCGGACCGGCGGCGATCGTCCAGGCTCACCGGTTCATCTTCGATTCGCGCGACGAGGGCGCCGAGGAGCGACTCGAGATCCTGGCCGACGAGGACGGGGTATGGCGCTGCCGGACGATCTTCAACTGCACCGATGCCTGCCCGCGCGGGATCGAGGTCACCCGGGCGATCCTCGAAGTCTCAGCCGCGATCGTCGAGCGTCAGGCCTGAACGGGTTCTTCGACCTGCCCGACGAGCCACCCGGCGCCGGCCTGCGCCTGATCATCCGGACCGATGGCGCCGCGAGGGGCAATCCGGGTCCGGCCTCGTCGGGTGCCGTCCTGATCGATGCCGCCCAGCCCGGCTCGGGCGCGCCCCTGGCCCGCCCGCTGGCCACGATCAGCGAGTACCTCGGGATCCGGACCAACAACGTGGCCGAGTACGTGGGCGTGGTCCGGGCATTGGCCCTGGCCCTCGAGCTGGGGGCCACCGAGGTTGACCTGCTCCTCGACTCGAAGCTGATCGTCGAGCAGGTCAACGGGCGCTGGCGGGTCAAGGACCTCAAGATCGCGCCGCTGTACGCCGAGGTCCGGGCGTCGCTGGCGCGCTTCCGGCGCTGGTCGGCGCGCCATGTGCCGCGAGCCCAGAACTCGGCCGCCGACGCCCTGGCCAATGAAGCGATCGACCGGGTCCGGGCCGGGGGGCCGCCGGTCGTCGTCCGCCGGCCCGATCGGCCGTAGACCGGCGGCGGCCGCTCGCCGCGCGGGTGGCGGCGTAGGATACCCGGGCCAGCGAGGCGTCCGGATGGTCGCGCGGTGGGTCCTCCGGGACCCACCTCGAGGAAAGTCCGAGCTCCCCAGCGCAGGGTAGCGGGTAACGCCCGTCCGCCGCGAGGCGAGGACCAGTGCCACAGAGACGAGTCCGGCGGCTTCGGCCGCCGGGGTGAAACGGGGCAAACTCTACCCGGAGCAAGGCCAAATAGGAGGGCGCAACCCGCCGGCGGGCAACCGCGGACGGGGGAGAGGTGCGCTGCCCAGCCCTCGGGTCGGCCGCATGAGCCGGCGGGCAACCGCCGGTCGAGATGGATGACCGTCCCCGCGAGTGATCGCGGGACAGAACTCGGCTTACAGGGTGCCTCGCTGGCGCTCGCCCTCAGCCCCCGGCGTCAGTCTTCGTCGGGCCGGAAGATATGGGGCGCCGTGCAGGCGTTGCAGATCGGCAGCGCCGATTCGAGGTCGCCCAGGGGGATCGGCACCTTGCGCTCGGGGAAGAGGCACTCGACCTCGTAGATCCGCTCGTCACCGGCGGTCACCGCGATCAGCCGGCGATACGTGCAGCGCCGGATCCGGGCCTTGGCCAGGTGCGACAGCTCGGCGTCGGCCGCGGCAGGAAGCGGCGCCATGGGCAGCTGGATCGCCATCTGAGCTCGTCATCCCTCATCTGCCTGTGCCCTCGCCGGCCATTCGGCCCGCCAGGAGTGGACCCTAGCATCGCCCGGGCCCCCCGTTCAACAAGCGGAAAGTACTGCACCCCGGCCCCGGCCCCGCCCTGTCGAATCCCGCATTGACGGATCCCCGTCAGGCGCTATAGTACGCCGAAGTGGCACAAAGTGGTGTCAAGTGGGGAACAATCCCATAGAATCGGGAACGCTCCCCGCAGACGACCAGGCAAGGCCAGAGGCCTCGCCCCCGCAGCCCAGACGACAGGGAAACCCGAACGGTGTTCACCGGCGAGTACCGGCACTCGGTGGACGACAAGGGACGAGTCGCGGTCCCCGCGAAGTTCCGCGTCCAGCTCGACGGCGGCGCCTATGTCGCCCGCTGGCTCGACGCCTGCCTGGCGATCTTCCCTCGCGCGGCATGGGACGAGCTGGCCGGCAAGGTCGGTGGCCTGCCGATCGGCGATTCGAACGCCCGGACGTTCAGCCGGACCCTGTTCGCCAGCGCCTACGAGGTCGAGCCCGACCGGCAGGGCCGGATCGTCCTGCCGGCCAGCCTCCGTGAGGCCGCCGGGCTGGCGGCCGACGCCGTCGTGGTCGGGGCGCGCGACCATGCCGAGATCTGGGCTGCCGAGCGCTGGGACCTCTACCGCCAGGCGATGGACGCCCCCGAGGCGATGGCTGAACACCTCAGTGGGCTCGGGATCTGAGCACCGGCGGCGGCTCCTCGCGCGACCCGGGACCGTCCCCGACCGGCCATCTGCCGGTCCTCCTCGACGAGGTCCTGACGCTGCTCGCCCCGGCCCCGGGCAGCCTGCAGGTCGATGCCACGCTGGGCGGCGGTGGCCATGCCGAGCGGATCCTGGCGGCGTCCACCCCCGATGGCCGGCTGCTCGGCCTGGACGCCGACCCGCGGGCGATCGCCCGGGTCGAGGCTCGCCTCCGGACCCGCTTCGGCGACCGCCTGGTGCTGCGCCAGGCGAACTTCAGGCGAGCTGCCGACGGTCGCCCCGGCGGCCGGCTTCGGACTCGTTGACGGGCTCCTCTTCGACCTCGGCCTGTCGAGCGACCAGCTCGCCGACCATGACCGCGGCTTCGGCATCCGGACCGGTGGGCCGCTCGACATGCGCTTTGACCCGAGCGTCGGGGTGCCCGCCGCGGAGCTCCTGGCGACGCTCGACGCGCTCGAGCTGACGGCCCTCTTCCGGCGCTACGGCGAGGAGCCCCAGGCGGCCCGGATCGCCCGGGCGATCGTCGCCGGCCGGGCCGGTGCCCCGATCGAGACCGCCGAGGAGCTGGCCGAGCTGATCGTCAGGGTGGCGCCCGGTGGGCCCCCCGGCCGGCGCCGGATCCACCCCGCGACGCGCGTCTTCCAGGCCCTCCGGATCGCGGTCAACGCCGAGCTCGACGCCCTCGAGGCGGGGCTTGCCGCCGCGGTCGACCTCCTCCGGCCGGGCGGCCGGCTGGTCGTCCTCAGCTACCACTCGCTCGAGGACCGGATCGTCAAGCGCTTCCTGCAGGCCGAGCGGCGGGGCTGTGTCTGCCCGCCAAGCCTGCCCGTCTGCGTCTGCGGTCGGGCCCCCCGGCTGCGCCTCGTCACCCGGCCGTCGCTCACCCCGAGCGCGGCCGAGATCGCCGCCAATCCACGAGCCCGGAGCGCCCGCCTGCGGGCCGCCGAGCGTCTCGCAGCCTGACCGTCAGCCGGAGGAAGGGGCCATGAGCAAGCACCACCAGTCGCATCGCCGCCGGTCCTATGGGCGGCGCCAGCACGAGCTCCACGAACGCCAGGTCGAGCCCAACAGTCCGAACCCGGCCGACCTGGACGGCGTAGGCCGCGACGACCGCGAGCAGGCCGGGCTGCGCTTCGACCTCGGGCCGGCCCCGCGCCGGATGAGCCTGTCGGTGGGCGACTGATGGCGGTCCAGGCCGGCCGCCTGGCGGGCCGCTCCGGGCTGCGCAGTGCCTCCGGCGCCGTGGCCCTGCCCCGCAGCGGGCCGGCCGTCCAGCCCCGGCCCCGGACCGAGACGGCCCCGGCGATCGCCCGGCGCCGGGCGCGAACCGCGGTTCGAGCCGGCCGGCGGGCCAACCGGGTGGGCATCCTGCTGGGCGGCATCGCGATCATCTTCGTGCTCGGCTTCTTCTCCCTGTCGCAGACCGTCCAGGTCTCGACCACGGCGGTCGACATCGACCGCCTGACGAACGAGCAGGCTGCCCTGGAGGGCCAGCGCCAGCAGGTGATCAGCGACCTGAACCGGCTCGGCGGGGCCTCGGCGATCCGCAAGGAAGGGATCGACCTGGGCCTCAACCAGCTCGGCAATCCGCTGCTCGTCCCGGCCCGGTAGACCGGATCGATCGATGCTTGGTCGGACCGACTCACGCCGGCGCCTGCTCCTGGTCCTGCTCGTCTTCATCGTGACCGGCGCCGGCCTCACGGCGCGCCTGGCGTGGTGGCAGGTGGCCCAGCAGCAGATGCTCGCGGCCCGGGCCCAGTCCCAGACTCTGACCGAGGTCTCGATCCCCAGCCGGCGCGGGACGATCTACGACCGGAGCGGGACGGTGGTCCTGGCGACGACCGTCGACCAGTACATGCTCGAGGCCAATCCCAACCTGCTCAGCTCGAACGCGGCGGCCCGGTCGCAGCTCGCCAATGACCTGATCTCGATCGTCGGCCTCGACCCGACCGATGCGGCCGCCTTCAGCCAGAAGATCAACTCCAACCGGCCCTACGTGATCCTGGCCCATGGCCTGGACCAGGCCACCGCCGATCGGCTGCAGGCCGCGATCACGGCCGACGGTGCCGCCGGCGGGGTCGACCTGGCGACCGAGGCGGCCCGGGTCGACCCGCAGGTCGGGGGCGCCCCCAAGACATCCCTGGCCGCCCAGCTGCTGGGCTTCGTGAACCACGACGGCGTCGGCCAGTACGGCGTCGAGCAGTACTACCAGGACATCCTGGCCGGCCACCCCAAGGTGGTCCTGGCTGCCCGCTCGATCAACGGCCGGCCGCTGATCGACACCGCCCAGGTCGTGGATCCGGGCACGCCCGGCCAGGACATCAGCCTGACCATCGACGAGAACCTGCAGCTGGCCGTCGAACAGGAGGTGATGGCCGCCTCGGTCGCCGACCAGGCCCTGTCCGTCTCGGCGATCGTCATCGACCCCCACACCGGGCAGGTCTACGCCGAGGCCAGCTACCCCTCGTATGACGCCAACAATTACGCCCAGACACCGTCGGGCGTGTTCGTCGATCCGGTCGTCAGCGTGCCCTACGAGCCCGGCTCGGTGTTCAAGATGCTGACCGCGCTGGCCGCCCTCCAGCAGGGCACGATCACCCCGACCAGCATCGTCAACGACTCCGGCTCGCTCTCGCTCGATCACGGCACGGCCCGGATCTATGACTCGGACAAGCGGCCGATGGGCAGGATCACCTTCGAGAAGGTGCTGGCCTACTCGCGCAACGTCGGCGCCGCCCGGGTCGCCCTCGGGCTGGCCTCGACGACGAACGGCGCCGCCTCGATCCTCAAGGCCACCTGGGACCGGCTCGGCTTCGGCCGGCCGACCGGGATCGACGTCGCCAACGAGGCCCGGGGGACGGTCCACGACCCGGCCATCCAGCCCTGGCACCAGGTCGACCTGGCCAACGCCGCCTTCGGCCAGGGCGTCGCGGTGACCCTCGTCCAGCTGGCGACTGCCTACTCGGCGATGGTCAACGGCGGGACCCTGGTGACGCCCCACGTGGTCGCGGCCATCGGCAACCAGCCCGTCGCCCCGACGCCCGGGGCGCAGGTCATCTCGCCGACCATCTCGGCGACCCTGACCAACCTGATGTCGTACGTCGTCCACACGGTGCCCTGGTATGCCGCCGGCACGCTGGTCAAGGGCTACACGATCGGAGGCAAGACCGGCACCGCCCAGATCTGGGACCCGCACCTCAACCATGGCCGGGGCGCCTGGATCACGAATCGCTACAACAATACGTTCGTCGGCTACATCGGCCGGAACGCCCCCGACCTGGTGATCGCGATCGAGATCCACGAGGGCAAGCCGCTCGTGATCCGACAGGGCGACCTGCCCCTGGCGGTCGAGTCCTACGAGCTCTTCCGGCGGATCGCCACTGACTCGATGAAGATGCTCGACCTCAACCCGACCGGCGCGGCGACCCTCGCCGGTCCGCATCCGTGATCGCCGACCATGCCAAACTGGCCGCCGTGACCGAGCCGTCCGGCCCGCCGCAGCCCCCGGGGAGCGACTCGTTCGACGCCGGCGAGATCGCCCGGCTGAGCGGCGGACACCTCGTCCGCGACGCCGGCCGGCCGATCCGGGGCGCGGCCGTGGATTCGCGCCGGGTGCAGCCCGGCAACCTCTTCGTGGCCCTGCCCGGCGAGCGGACCGACGGCCATGAGCACCTCGCCGAGGCGGTCGCCAACGGCGCGGCGGCCCTCCTCGTCAGCCGGCCGGGCCTGCCCCCGGACGTGACCGGCTCGGTCAGCGTCGTCCGGGTCGGCCACCCGATCGAGGCCCTTGGCGCCATCGCGGCGGCCTGGCGGCGTCGGTTCGAGCCGCTGACCGTGGGGATCACCGGGAGCATCGCCAAGACCTCGACCAAGGAGGCCGTGGCGGCCGTCCTGGGGGTCCACTACCGGACGCTCCGCAGCGAGGGCAACGAGAACAACGAGATCGGCCTGCCGCTGACCGTCCTGCGCCTCGACCGCGGGGTCGGGGCGCTGGTCCTCGAGATGGGCATGTACGTCGGAGGCGAGATCGCCGAGCTGGCCCGGATCGGCCAGCCCCGGATCGGGGTCGTGACCGCGGTCCAGCCGGTCCATCTCGCCCGAATCGGCACGCTCGAGGCGATCGAGGCGGCCAAGGCCGAGCTGGTCGAGGCGCTGCCGGCCAACGGCACGGCGGTCCTCAACGCGGACGATGAGCGGGTCGCCCGAATGGCCGCCCGGACCTCGGCCCAGGTGCTGACCTATGGCTTCGGGCCGACCGCCACGGTGACCGCCGGCTCGGTCGATTCGGCCGGCGCCGAGGGCATGCGCTTCGTCCTCCGGACCCCCGCCGGTGAGCGGGCCGTCGAGCTGCCCGGCCTCGGCCGGCATGCCGTCCACAACGCCCTGGCCGCGGCGGCCGTCGGCGGCGCGGCCGGCCTCGACCTCGACGAGATCGCCAAGGGCCTGGCGATCCGGCCGCCGGCGACGCATCGGGGCGAGCTGGTCCGTCTGGGCGACGTGACGATCATCGACGACAGCTACAACGCGGCGCCGGCCTCGATGCTGGCTGCCCTGGCGGTCCTGGCCAGCCTGCCCGGGCGGCGGGTCGCGGTCCTCGGCGAGATGCTCGAGCTGGGGCCCGGCCACGAAGCCGGCCACCTCCAGGTCGGGTCCGCGGCCGGCGACGTCGCCGACCTGCTGATCGTCGTCGGACCCGCGGCCGAGCCGATCGCCCGGGCCGCCCGGGCCGCCGGCCTCAATCCCAGCCGGGTGATCGAGGTCGCCGATCGGCAGGCTGCCCTCGAAGCCCTGCTGCCCCGCCTGGCCGACAACGACATCGTCCTGGTCAAGGCCTCGCGCGGGATCGCCCTGGACCAGCTCGTCGACGACCTGCGCCTGGAGCTCGAGCCGTGACGATCGGCACGATCGAGCTGATCCAGGGCCTCCTGATCGCCTTCCTGCTGGTCGTCGTCCTGATGCCGCCTTACATCCGGTTCGCCCGCTCGATCCGCTTCGGCAAGCACATTCGCGAGGAGGGTCCCGAGAGCCACTACCTCAAGGAGGGCACGCCGACCGGGGCCGGGATCCTGATCGTCCTGGTCGTTGCCGCCGTGGCCGTCCTGCTGGGCGCCGTGGGGACCAACACGCCGGATACCTACTCACCCCTGGCGGCCCTCCTCGGGGTGGCGGCCCTGGGCGCCTTCGACGACTACCTCAACGTGCGCACCGGCGACGGGATCCGGGCCCGGCACAAGCTGATCTGGCAGATCGTGGTGGCCGTCCTGGCCGCGCTGTACATCCAGCGCCACTTCAACATCGACGCGATCCGGGTGCCGTTCGAGGGCGACGTGGTGATCGGCGCACCCCTCTGGATCATCTTCGCGGCGTTCGCGATCGTGGCCACCAGCAACGGCGTGAACATCACCGACGGGCTGGACGGCCTCGCCGGCGGGACGACCGCCTTCGCCTTCGTGGCCTACATGATCATCGCCCTGCTCAACGTGCCCCACCAGCCGAACCTGGCCCTGCTCTGCGCGATCATCATCGGAGCGACGGTCGGCTACCTGTGGTTCAACGTCCACCCCGCCCAGGTCCTGATGGGCGACTCGGGCTCGCTGTCCCTGGGAGCCTGCCTGGCGGTCATTGCCCTGATCACCGGTCAGATTGTCGTGCTGCCCCTGATCGGGCTGGTCTTTGTCGTGGAGACCGGCTCGGTGATCGTCCAGGTGGCCTACTTCAAGGCGACCGGCGGCAAGCGGATCTTCCGGATGAGCCCGATCCATCACCATTTCGAGCTGTCCGGCTGGGACGAGGAGAAGATCACCGTCCGCTTCTGGATCGTCGGGGTCCTGGCCGGGCTGATCGGGGTGACCCTCTTCCTGGCCTCGATCCACGCGCTGGCATGATCAGGATGACGATCGACCTCGATGGCCTGACCCTGGCCGGCGTCCGCGCCGGGGCGCTCGGCGGCAGCCCGGTGGCCGTCCTGGGCCTGGCCCGCAGCGGGCTGGCCCTGGCCCGCTTCCTGGCCGATGCCGGGGCGCTCGTCACGGTCTACGACGGCCGGCCGGCCGGCGAGCTCGAGACCGCGATCGCCCAGCTCGAAGGGCGGCCCGTCCGGCTGCTGCTGGGTCCCGCGATCGACCCGATGGAGGCCCTCCGGGGGATGGCCCTGGTGACGACCTCGCCCGCGATCTCGCCCGACTTCCCGACCACGGAGGGCCGCCTGCGGGGCGCCCTCCAGGGGCTCGTCCGGGCGCGGGCGGCAGGCGATCCCGGGGCAGCGCCGATCGTCTCCGAGATCGACCTCTTCCTGCGCCTCTGCCCGGCGCCCACGATCGGGGTCACCGGGACGAAGGGCAAGACGACGACATCGGCCCTGATCGCCCACCTCCTGGGCGCCGATCCCAGCCACCGGGTGATCCTCGGCGGGAACATCGGCCGGCCGCTTGTCGAGCGCCTGGCCGACGTGCGGCCCGACGACCGGGTCGTCGTCGAGCTGTCCGAGCTGCAGCTCCCGACGCTATCGCGTGGCACCCACGTCGCCGCATACACCAACGTGACCTCCGACCACCTCGACCGGCACGGCAGCCTGGCTGCCTACCGCGCGGTGAAACGGCGCCTGGCCGAGCTGGTCGAGCGCGACGGGGCGCTGGTCCTCAATGCCGACGATCCGACCGTGGCGGCCTATGCCGGCCTGGGCACGGCCCCGGCCGTCATGTACCGGGTCGAGCGACCGATGATCGGCGGCGTCGGGATCGTCGCCGACTGGATCGTCGCCGACGGCGTCGAGCGCCTGGCCCTGGCCGGTGGCGGGACGGCCGCCACTGGGCCGGGCGGCCGGATCCTGCCCGTGGCCGAGCTGCCCCTGCCCGGCCGCCACAACGTCTCGAACGCGATGGCCGCGATCTCGGTCGGCCTGCTCATGGGCCTGGCCCCGGATGCGATCCGGAGCGCGATCGCCTCGTTCCGCGGCGTCGAGCATCGTCTCGAGCCGGTCGGCGAGCTGGCCGGCGTCCGCTACGTCAACGATTCGCAGGGCACCCAGCCGGATGCCGTGATCGCGGCCCTGCGGGCCTATCCGGCGCCGGTCGTGCTGATCGCCGGCGGCCGGGACAAGGGCATCGACCTGAGCGCCCTGGCGGCGGTCGTCGCCGAGCGAGCCGCGGCCGCGGTCCTGATCGGCGAGAGCGGGCCGGACCTCGAGCGCCTGTTCAGGGCCGCCGGCCTGGCCCGCACCGAGCGCGCGCCCAGCCTCGAGGCCGCGGTGGCGCGGGCCGACGCGATCGCCCGCGAGATCCGGGCCGGCCTGGCCGCCCGCCGGCCCGAGGATCCCGACGGGATCCCGAGGGCAACGGTCCTCCTTTCGCCGGCCGCCACCAGCTTCGACATGTTCGCCGACTACGAGGCCCGCGGCCGGGCATTCAAGGCGGCGGTCACCGGCCTGGCCGCCGGACAGGATCAGCCAGCCAGCCCGACGGAGGAGCGATGAGCGTCGTCACCAGCCTGCTCAAGCCAACGGTCCGGAGCCGGTCGAGCGCGCGCAGCAGCACGACCAACGTGGTCCGGCGCGAGACGCACGCGCCCGACTTCGTAGTCCTGGTCGCGGTCGTGGCCCTGACCGCGATCGGCGTCCTGGTGGTCTACTCCTCCTCGGCGATGCAGGCCTACGCCGGCTCGGCGAACTCGTTCGCGGTTGTCGGGCCGCAGGTCGTGTGGGGCGCCCTGGGGCTGATTGCGCTGATGGTCATGACCCGGGTCGACTACCGCCGGCTGCGGCTGCTGTCGGTGCCCCTCTACATCCTGGCGATCGTCCTGCTGGTCCTCGTCTTCGTGCCCTCCTTCAACCGCGTCGTCGGTGGCTCGGCCCGGTTCCTCCAGATCGGCCCATTGCCCGCGATCCACCCCGCCGAGGTCGGCAAGCTGGCCCTGGTGGTCTACCTGGCCCACTGGCTCACCCGGCGGGGGAGCGAGGTCAAGTCGTTCTGGCGGGGCTTCGTGCCCTTCCTCCTGATCTATGTGCCCCTGGTCCTGCTGGTGATCGCCGAGCCCGACCTGGGAACGGCCTCGGTCCTGGCCTTTACCGGTTTGCTGATGGTGTTCATCGCCGGCGCCCGACTGGGCCACCTGGCCGGGCTGTCGGCGCTGGGCGTGACCGGGGTGGCGGCATTCATGCTCCACGGTTACCAGCTCGAGCGGATCCGGATCTGGCTGAATCCGTGGCAGGACACGAGCGGCGCCGGCTACCACGCAATCCAGGGGCTCCTGGCGCTGGGCCTTGGCGGGATCTTCGGGGCGGGCCTGGGCCAGAGCCAAATCGCCGGCGGGATCGCCCTGCCCAACGCCAGCAACGACTTCATCTTCGCCGTGATCGGCGAGGAGTTCGGGCTGGTCGGGGCGAGCATCGTGATCGCCCTGTTCGTGATCCTGGCCTACCAGGGGGTGCGGATCTCGCTGGCTGCGCCGGACACCTTCGGGGCCCTGCTGGCCGCCGGGATCACAGCCTGGCTGTGCGTCCAGGCGTTCATCAACATCGCCGTCGTCGTGGCCCTCATCCCGATCACCGGGATTACCTTGCCGTTCATCAGCGCCGGCGGCTCATCGCTGTCGATCAGCCTGGCGGCCGTCGGCATTCTGCTGTCCATCTCGCGAGAAACCGTGGAACGAGGCACCTTCGAGCATGCGTCTGATGATCGCGGGCGGCGGAACGGGCGGGCACATCTACCCCGCGCTGGCCGTCGCCCAGTCGCTTCGCGCTAGCCCCGTCGACCCGGAGGTCAGCTGGCTCGGCGGCCATCGCGGCCTCGAGGCGGGGCTCGTCCCGGCCGCCGGGATTCCCCTGCGCCGGCTGGCCGTGCGCTCCCTGCGTAGCACGGACCGCTCGGTCCACCTCGTCCTCGATCCGGCCCGGCTGGCCCTGTCGCTGCCCCAGGCCACGGCGATCCTGGCCCGCCGCCGCCCGGATGCGATCTTCACCACCGGGGGCTACATGGCGATCCCGGTCGTGCTGGCGGCCAGTGGCCTGCGCATCCCGGTCGTGATGTGGGACGGCAACGTGATCCCCGGTCGGAGCGTGCGGGCCACCGCCCGGCTGGTGGCCGCCGTGGCCGTCTCGAGCCCGGCAACCTGCACCGCGCTGGGCCTGCCGGCCGGGCGCTGCTTCGAGACCGGGACCCCGATCCGGGACCTCGAGGGGATCGACCCGCTGGCCGCCCGGGAGCGCTTCGGGGTGCCGCCCGGCGGCCGGCTGCTGCTCGTCTTCGGCGGGTCGCAGGCCGTCCGCCGCTTCAATGCCGCGGTGGCCGGCGCGCTCGGCCGGCTGGTCGAGCGGGTCCACGTCGTCCACGTCACCGGCGATGACGGCTACGCGGCCGCCCTGGCCGGCCGGGAGGCGCTGGCGGCCGCCGTTCGCGACCGCTACCGGCCCTATCCCTTCCTGCGGGCCGAGATGACCCAGGCCCTCGTGGCCGCCGACCTGATCGTCGGCCGGGCGGGCAGCTCGACCCTGGCCGAGGCGACCGCCCTCGGGCGGCCGATGGTGATCGTGCCCTATCCCCACGCGGCCGGCCACCAGCGGGCGAACGCCCTGCCCCTGGTCGAGGCCGGAGCGGCCCGTCTAATCGACGACGCCGACTTCGACGCCGAGGCGCTCCTGGCCGCCGCCGCGATCCTGGACGACTCGGCCGCCCACAACGCGATGGCCGCGGCCTCCCGGGCCCTGGGCCGCCCCGCGGCCGCCGCCGCGGTGGCCGAGCTCGTCTTCGCCGCAGCCGAGCGGCGAGCCTTCCCCGAGGCCGCCGCGATCGTCCGCCAGGCCCGCGGGGAGCTGGCCGGATGAGCCCGGTCGACGGCCGCCCGGCCGCCTTCGACGCCCTGTCGATCGGCACGGACATCCAGCGCCGGATCGGGGTCAAGACCTCGCGCGACGAGCCCCTCGCCCGATTCACGACCCTCCGCCTGGGCGGGCCGGCCGACCTGTTCGCGGTTGCCCACAACGCGTTCGAGCTGCGCAAGCTGGTCCAGTTCGCGCGGGCCCGCGGCCTCGAGCATACGGTCCTCGGACGGGGCAGCAACGTCGTGATCGCCGACGCCGGGATCCGCGGACTGGTGATCCAGGACCGGGCCGAGGGGCTCGAGATCAGCGGCTCGACCCTGGTCGCCGAGGCGGGCCTGCCGATGGCCCGGGCCGCGACCGCCAGCCAGCTGGCTGGCCTGTCCGGGCTCGAGTTCGGGCTGGCCATCCCGGGCACGGTCGGCGGGGCCGTGTGGGCCAATGCCGGGGCGCACGACTCGACGACCGATGCCGTCCTGCGCGAGGCTCGGGTGCTGGCCGCCGACGGCAGTGAAGGCCAGCTCGGCCCGGCCGAGCTCGAGCTGGGCTACCGCGACAGCCGCCTGAAGCGACCCGCTCCGGGCGAGGCGGCCGAGATCGTCCTGGGGGCGACCTTCGAGCTCCAGCCGGCGTCGGCCGACGAGATCAAGGCCCGCCTCGAGGAGATCAAGCACTGGCGCCAGGAGCACCAGCCGCTGGGCACGCCCAGCGCCGGATCGTGGTTCCGCAACCCGTTGCCCGAATCGGCCGGCGGGCTGATCGACCGGGCCGGCCTGAAGGGCCTCCGGATCGGCGGGGCCTCGGTCAGCGAGAAGCATGCCAACTTCCTGGTCAACGACCGGAAGGGCAGCGCGACCGACCTG
Organism: uncultured Chloroflexia bacterium; assembly: GCA_963735455.1. Classification (GTDB taxonomy): domain Bacteria; phylum Chloroflexota; class Limnocylindria; order Limnocylindrales; family CSP1-4; genus Palsa-1033. The sequence continues at coordinate 1,389,394 of CAVTKZ010000002.1, read as the reverse complement.
CGGCGGCTGGCCGACCGGGTCCGGGCGACCGTCCGCGAGGCGACCGGAGTCGAGCTCGTCGAGGAGATCGTCTACCTGGGGCAATGGGGCGACTGGCAGCCGGAGGGGCTTCGATGAGCGAGCGACCGGCGGTCGTCGTCCTCCTCGGCGGGCCGTCGGCGGAGCACGACGTGTCGATCGTCTCGGGCTCGGCGGTAGCGGCCGCCCTGGCCGGCTCGGGCTACTCGGTCGAGCGAATCGTGATCGACCTGGCCGGCCGCTGGTGGCCGCTGCCCGGGGCCGAGAGCCAGCCGGCGGCCGGCCGCGCGGCCCTGCTGCCGGCCGACTTCGACGATCCCGGCGCCCTCGGCGCGAGCGGCCCCGAACCGGGCGGGGCGGTCCTCGAGCGGCTCGCCCTGCGCACGCCCCGGCCGGTCGTCTTCATCGCCCTCCACGGCCCGTTCGGCGAGGACGGCATCGTCCAGGCCCTGCTCGAGGCGGCCGACCTGCCCTACACCGGCTCGGGCGTCGCGGCCTCGGCGCTGGGCATGGACAAGGCCCTGTTCAAGCGCCTCGCCAGGGGGATCGGGCTGCCGGTCGTCGACTGGCGCGAGATCCCGGCCCGGCGCTGGAGCGCCGATCCGGCCGGCGTCCTGGCTGAGCTCGAGGCGTTCGCGGCGGGGACCGGCGACCCCCGCCTGATCTTCAAGCCGGCGCGCCTGGGCAGCTCGGTCGGGATGACCCTGGCCCACGGGCCGGACGAGCGCCCCGGCGCCCTGGCCGCGGCGTTCGAGCACGACAGCCTGGTCCTCGCCGAACGCTACGTGGCCGGCGCCCGGGAGCTCGAGGTGGCCGTCCTGGGCAACGATCCAGGTCGGCTCGAGCTGTACGGTCCGGGCGAGATCCTGTCCGGCCACGAGTTCTACGACTACGCCGCGAAGTACACCCCCGGCCTGTCCGAGACCTCGCCGAGCGCCGAGGTCGACGCCCACCTGCGGGCGGCGATCCTGAAGGTCGCCCGGGACGCCTATCGGGCAATCGGCGCCGAGGGCTTCGCCCGGCTCGACTTCCTGGTCGAGGGCGGGACGCCCTTCCTGTCGGAGATCAACACGATTCCGGGCTTCACCCCGATCAGCCTCTTCCCGGCCATGGCCGCGGCCGGTGGCTACGACTTCGCCGCCCTGGCCGGCCAGATCGTCGAGCTCGGCCTCGAACGCTGGTCGAGCCGCGTCCGGCGCCGGCTCGTCCCGGAGGACCTGCCCCGATGACCCGCCTGCCGACCCGCCGGGTGGGCCAGCCCCGGGCCGGCCGGCCGATCCGCCGTTCCTCGGCGGGCCTGTCGCGGACCCGGGCGCTGGCCGCCCTGGTCGTAGTCCTGGCCGGCCTGGCGATCTACGGCGTCGGCGAATCGCCGGTCTTCTCGTTCCGCTCGCCGATCGACCTTCAAGGCGCCCGCTGGACCCAACCGGCCGACGTCGCCGCCCTGCTGGCGATCACTGACGGGACGAACCTGGTGACCCTCCGGACCGACGACCTCGACGCCCGGCTGGCGGCCCTGCCGGCGGTCAGCTCGGCCGAGGTCCGGGTCGTCCTGCCCAACACGATCCGGGTCAACCTGGTCGAGCGCCAGCCGATCCTCATCTGGCAGACCTCGACCGGCCGCTTCCTTGTTGATCGGACCGGCCTGGCGTTCATCCGGCTGGCCGACGGGGCGCCCATCCCGAACGGCCTGCCGACGATCAGCGACAACCGGGCGAGCAGCCCGCTGGCTGTCGGCGGGTCGATCGATCCGGTCGCCTTCGACGCCGCGACCCGGCTCGGCTCGCTCAAGCCGGCCGACCTCGACTCCGCAGCCAACGGCCTGATCGTGACCGTGACCGACGACCAGGGCTTCACCCTGACCGCCGTGCCCAACCTGTGGAAGGCGACCTTCGGCTTCTACACCACCAGCCTCCGGCCGACGACGATGATCCCCGGCCAGGTCCAGCTCCTGCGCAGCCTGCTCGCCGGCCGCGAGGCGCAGGTCGAGTCGGTGATCCTGGCCGACACGTTGAACGGGACCTATACCCTCAAGGCCAAGCCATGAGCCGGGGGCAGCCTCGACTGCGGCGACGGTCTGGTAGCCTTGCCGAAACGCACCGGCTGGAGGGCCCTCGCGCGTGCTCCTACCCCTGGCGGGCCTTGGCCTCGGCGTCCTGCTGGGGCTCCTCCTCAAGGTCAACGTCAGCTTCGAGGTCGCCCGCTACTCGGGCGTCGCGATCGTGGCGGCCCTCGACTCCGTGCTCGGCGCAGTCCGAGCGGAGCTGGACGGTGTCTACGACAATCGGATCTTCGTCAGCGGCTTCATCACCAACGCGGTGGTCGCCGTGTTGCTCACCTTCCTCGGCGATCGGCTGGGCCTGGACCTCTACCTCGTGGCACTCGTGACCTTCGGCCCGCGGATCTTCCAGAACCTGGCCCTGATTCGAAGGCACTTCCTGTAAAGGGGACGACGTAAGCGTGGAACGAGAGGCAGTCCTGGTCGGGATCGACGTCGGCACGACGAAGGTCTGTGCGCTGATCGGCGAGGTCAGCGCCGACGGCGCGTTGACGATCATCGGCAAGGGCACCGTTCCGGCGACCGGCCTCAAGAAGGGCGTCGTCGTCAACATCGAGCAGACCATCAACTCGATCGCCCAGGCGGTCGAGCAGGCCGAGCGCCTGTCGGGCTGGAAGATCGACCGGGCCTTCGTCGGCGTCGGCGGCCAGAACGTCGAATCGCAGAACTCGCGCGGGGCGGTAGCGGTCAGCGGCCACGACCGCGAGGTGAGCCGGGAGGACGTCAACCGGGCGACCGAGGTGGCCCGCGCGGTCTCGATCCCGTCGAACCGCGAGGTCCTCCACGTCCTGCCCCGGGGCTTCATCGTCGACGGCCAGGAAGGGGTCAAGGACCCCCTCGGGATGAGCGCCATCCGGCTGGAGGTCGAGACCCACATCGTGACCGCCGCCGCGACCGCGGTCCAGAACCTGCAGAAGTGCGTGATGGCCGCCGACGTCAAGATCGACGAGCTGGTCGCCAGCTCGCTCGCCTCGGCCGAGGCGGTCCTGACCGAGACCGAGAAGGACCTGGGGGTGGGCGTGGCCGACATCGGTGCGGGCACGATCGACATCGCGCTCTTCTCGGACGGCTCGCCGTTCCACACCAGCGTCCTGCCCGTCGGCGGCAACAATGTGACGATGGACATCGCGGCGGTTCTCAAGACCAGCCTGCAGGTTGCCGAGGAGCTCAAGGTCCGCCACGGGACCTGCGACCTGCGCTCGGTCGACGCCGACGAGATGATCAGCGTCAGCGTCCTGGGCGAGGAGGCCGGCCGCTCGGTCAGCCGGATGGAGCTGTGCCAGATCATCGAGGCCCGCTGCCGCGAGACGCTCGAGCTGGTCCGCAACGAGATGCGCGCGACCGGCCACGGGATGCTTCCGGCGGGGATCGTCCTGACCGGCGGGGCCGCCCAGCTGGCCGGCCTGTCGGAGCTCGGCCGGGAGGTTCTCGAGATGCCCGTCCGGGTCGCCGGCCCGACCGGTGTCGGGGGCCTTGTCGACAACCTCCTGACCCCGGCCTACAGCACGGCGATCGGCCTCCTCCGTTGGGGCGCCGCGGTGACGATGGCCGGCGAGCCGGTCCGCTACGACTCCGCCCCGGCGGGTGGGATCATCGGCCGGATCCGGGACGCCCTGCGCAACCTCTTCCCGTAGGCGGTCCGGGCCGGCCGCGCCGGGCCTTCCGATTCGGCCTGAGATCGATGCGCCGGCGTATTGACGCGACGGTATACTCGCCGGACGTTTCCCGCGAGAACCTAACCGACCGTCCGGGCCCCTTGGCTCGACGGCCTATCAGCTGATCGAAACGGCCCCCGGGCGGGCCGCCGGAGGTACCGACATGCCGCTCCGTTCCGATTCCGAGAACTTCGCGCTCATTCGCGTCGTCGGCGTCGGTGGCGGGGGGAGCAATGCGGTCAACCGGATGATCCGGGCCGAGATGATGGGCGTCGAGTTCATCGCCTGCAACACCGACGCCCAGGCGCTCCTCCAGAGCGACGCGCCGCACAAGATCCGGATCGGCGACAAGATGACCCGCGGCCTGGGCGCCGGCGGCGACTCGTCGATCGGCCAGCGGGCGGCCGAAGAGGACACCGAGAAGATCGCCGAGGCGCTGCGCGACTCGGACATGGTCTTCATCACCGCCGGCCTGGGTGGCGGGACCGGCTCCGGCGCCGCCCCGGTCGTGGCCGAGATCGCCAAGGAGCTGGGCGCCCTGACGATCGGGGTCGTGACCAAGCCGTTCTCGTTCGAGGGCAACCGGCGCAAGCTGGTCGCCGAGAAGGCCGCCGACGAGCTGCGGGCCAAGGTCGACACCCTGATCACGATCCCCAACGACCGGCTCAAGGACGTCGTCCAGAAGAACACCTCGATCGTCGATGCCTTCCGGGTCGTCGACGACGTCCTGCGCCAGGGCGTCCAGGGGATCAGCGACATCATCACCGTGCCCGGCCTGATCAACCTCGACTTCGCCGACGTGCGCACGATCATGAAGGACGCCGGTTCGGCGTTGATGGGCATCGGCCGCGCGTCGGGTGAGAACCGGGCGATCGAGGCGGCCCGCCAGGCGATCGCCAGCCCGCTCCTCGAGGTCAACATCAACGGCGCCCAGGGGATCCTGTTCAACATCACCGGCAGCTCCAACCTGAGCCTCCACGAGGTGACCGAGGCCGCCGAGGAGATCCGCGCCGCCGCCGACCCGGAGGCCAACATCATCTTCGGCACGAGCTTCAACGAGCGCCTCGGCGACGAGGTGATGATCACCGTGATCGCCACCGGCTTCGACGCCAACCGCAAGCGCGAGGCGGTCCGGCCGGCCGGCGCGACGACCTCGTTCGAGAACCAGGGCGGCATCCGCCGCGACTACTACGCCGAGCTCGAGGAGCAGCGCCGGGCCGTGGCCGACGATCGCCCCGACGACCCGGGCCGGGAGGCCGCCGCGGTCAAGGTCGAGAGCCGGAGCGTCGGCGAGCCGGTCGTCCAGCCCGTTCGCCGGGCGGCGATCGACCCCGACGACCTCGACATCCCGAGCTTCCTGCGCCGCCAGAAGTAGCCCGCGCCGGTGGCCACCGGCGCCGACCAGGAGCGGCTCGATCCGGCTGAGGTGGCCGGCTTCCGGGCGCGCCATCGAGTCGTTCTCGAGCAGATCGCGGGCGCCGCGCGGCGGGCCGGGCGCGAGCCCGGCGAGGTCCGCCTGGTGGCGGTCTCCAAGACCGTGCCGGCCGAGCGCCTGCGCGCCGCGGTGGCGGCCGGCCTGGCGGTCCTCGGTGAGAACCGGGTCCAGGAGGGCGAGGCCAAGCGGCCGCTGGTGCCCGGCGCGACCTGGGAGCTGATCGGGCCGCTCCAGTCGAACAAGGTCCGCCGGGCGATCGAGACCTACGACGTGATCCAGTCCGTTGACTCGCTGGAGCTCGCCGTCCGGCTCGACCGGATCGTGGCGGAGTCGGGCGGATCCCGGGTTCGCCTGCCGGTCCTCCTCCAGGTCAACGTCGACGACGACCCGGCGAAGGCGGGCTTCGGGCCGGCCGAGCTGGAGGCCGGCCTGACCACGATCCTGGGGCTGGCCCGGCTCCGGGTCGACGGCCTGATGACGGTCGGCCGGTTCGTCGATGAGGCCGAGGCGGCCCGGCCCACGTTCCGGCGGCTGCGGGAGCTGGCCGGCCGATTGCGAGCCGGCGAGGAGCGCCTGGGCCCGGCGCTGTCGATGGGCATGAGCGCGGACTTCGAGGTGGCGATCGAGGAGGGGGCGACGATCGTGCGCATCGGCCGGGCCCTGTTCGGCGAACGCCAGGCGGTCGAGGCCACCAGCCCCTGATCCTTGCCCGCCGGGCCGAGCCCGGGCTATGATCGGCCGGCTCGGGCGCGACGCCCGGGGCATCCCGGGGCGATTGGCTCAGTCGGTTAGAGCGCGCGGTTCACATCCGCGAGGTCACTGGTTCGAATCCAGTATCGCCCACCATTTCGACGTCAACTGTGCTGGCCTGCGGGCCTGCTCGACTCGACGCCTCCAGCAGCTCATGTCGCGTCGAGCAGCTCGAGGACCGCTGCCATCGCGTCGACTGCCGCCAGGGTCGGCGGCGAAACGATGATCTCGAGGTTCGTGAAGCCGGCGACGCCGAACGCCCGGAGCGCGTCGGCGATCTCCTGGGACGAGCCCTTGATCGGCGTTCCGAGCGCTTCCCCTCCGCCGACCGAGGTCGGCTCGACCACGATGCCAGCCGACTTCCCGACAGTCGCCGGATCGCGGCCGACATCGACGCAGGCAGCTTCGAAGGCCGCCAGCCGGGGCCCGAGCTCGAGGAGATCACTGCGCTCCTCGGCAAACCAGCTCCAGATATCGGCATGGCGGGCGGCCAGGTGCAGCATCTTGGGGCCCTTGGCGCCGATCATGATCGGGATCCGGCCCGGTCGCGGTCCGAGCGGCCGCTGCTCCAGGTCGCGTGCGGCATGGAAGGTGCCCTCGAACGTCGCTCGGCCTTCACGCAAGAGGGGAATGACGATCTCGAGTGCCTCCTCGAAGCGGCTGTGGACGTGGTCCTCGGGCAGCCCGAAGGCGTGCGCCTGGGCGCCGGCATGGCCGGAGCCGAGGCCCAGCACGAACCGGCCGCCACTGATCTCGTCGAGGGTCTCGACGACCTTGGCCGTGAGGCCGGGGTTGCGGTGCAGGGCGGACAGGATCCAGGTGCCGACCTTCACTCGCGACGTCGCCGCCGCGACCGCGCCGGCCATGGCCACGGACTCCCACCACCCCTGGCGCTCGCCGTCGGACGTCCGCCACAGCAGCTCATCGGGAATCCAGATGGTGTCGAAGCCGAGCTCCTCGGCTCGCAGCGCAAGGCGACGGATGTCGACCCAGCGCGACGTCGACCCATCGACGAACGAGTCCCACAGCGGGAGGACGAGGCCGATCTCGAACGGGCGCATGGGACCTCCGCAGGCTGGACGTGGGTTCCGAAGTCTAGCGAGCCCGGGCGGCCCGAACGTACCCGCCGCGCGGTGCTCCAGCGGGTCTTCAGCCATGATGTCTACCACTGCGCCGAGCTGAACGAGGCACTCGGGTCGCCGGCCTGCCCAGGTCCACCAGTGGGACTGAGCTCCGCCGCCGCGGCGCACAGGAAGGAAGACTCGATGTCGCTGCTGGCCAGGATCAAACGGGCAGTGTTGGGAGCGGCCGCCGCCTCCGAGCCGGGCCCCGCCCCGCGCCACGAGCGCCGCGAGGCCGGGCGCGAGCGCAATCACGAGACCGGCGAGCCGGCCTGGGAGGAGAGCGACCGGGTCGACGAGCCGCCCGGCGCCCGCAAGCGCAACCCCGACGCCGCGCCCGAGATCCTCGGGGGCGACTGACGCCGGTGATGCGGATCGAGCTATACGACGCCGATCGCGGCGCGCTCCTGCCGCTCTTCGCCCTTGCCGATGATTCGCCGACCCAGATCGCATCGTACCTGCCACTCGGCGAGATCCTGGTCGCCCGGGACGGCGAGGCGATCGTCGGCCACGTCCAGGTCATCGAATCGGAGGCGCCGGGCGAGTTCGAGCTCAAGAGCATGGCTGTCATCACGGTGCGCCAGGGTCAGGGGATCGGTCGCGACCTGGTCGCGTCCGCCGTCGCGGGTTGCCGGGAACGCGGCGGCCGCCGGTTGATCGTCTCGACCGCCGCCGCCGCGGTGGGCACCCTGCGCTTCTACCAGCGCCAGGGCTTCCGGATGTACCGGATCGTCCAGGATGCCTTCGGACCCTGGGCGGGCTATCCCGACGCCGTGCTCATCGGCGGCATCCCGCTTCGTGACCAGGTCTTTCTGGAGCTCGGCCTCTGATCGAGCGCATCGGCAAGCGCGGCTGACGGCAAATGTCGCCCGTGGATCGACAAACTACACGATCTAGCGTCCAGATCGGGAGTCTCAAGGGCCCAGGCGATCGTTCCGAGCGTGGCCTGCCGAAAGGCGTTTCCATGATTTCGGCGCAGGCCCCGTCTCCGCCGCGGAAATCAGACGGTTGTCGATCTGGGTGCGACAAACGCCCCGGTGGCTGGCCGACTGCGCCTCGGCCTTGGACCCAACGCCTCGTTCACGATCCCGGGCTTTTCCCGGGCTGGCCCCGGGACGAACCGAGCGACTAAGCCTGGGCGAGGCGCCGAAGGACCGTCGGCAGGATCCCCCCATTGCGGTAGTAGTCGAGCTCGATCTGGCCGTCCAGCCGGCAGCGGACGCTGAACCGCCGCTCGCGACCGCCGTCGGCAGGATCCGCCCTGGCCACCACCGTCAGCTCGCCCCGTGCCTGGAGACCCTGGGCGATGGCCTCGATCGAGTACGTCTCGCGCCCGGTCAGGCCCAGCGAGGCGGCACTCTCGCCGGGTTGGAACTGGAGCGGCAGGATGCCCATGCCGACCAGGTTGGAGCGGTGGATCCGCTCGAAGCTCTCGGCGATCACGACCCGCACACCGAGCAGGGCCGGGCCTTTGGCCGCCCAGTCGCGGGACGAGCCGGAGCCGTACTCCTTGCCGGCCAGGATCACCAGCGGCACGCCCTCGGCCGCATAGCGCTGGGCGGCATCGAAGATGAATGACCGCTCGCCGTCGGGCAGGTGGACGGTGTACGGCCCCTCCTGGCCCTCGACCAGCGCGTTGCGCAGGCGGATGTTGGCGAACGTGCCCCGGATCATCACCTCGTGCTGGCCCCGCCGGGCACCGTACGAGTTGAAGTCGAGCGGCCCGACGCCGTGGGCCTGCAGCCAGCTGCCGGCCGGTGACGACGGCGAGATCGAGCCGGCCGGCGAGATATGGTCGGTCGTGACCGAGTCGCCCAGCACCGCCAGGGCCCGGGCCCCGGCCAGGTCGGCCAGCGGCGCCGGCTCGAGCCCCACTCCGTCGAGGAACGGCGGCCGGGCGACGTAGGTCGAGTCGGGGTCCCAGGCGAAGCGATTGCCCTCCGGGATCGGCAGCGCCCGCCATTGGTCGTCGCCGGCAAAGACGCTGGCGTAGGTCCGCCGGAAGAGCTCGGGCGAGATCGAGGTCCCGATCACGGTCCGGATCTCCTCCGGCGCCGGCCAGATCTCGGACAGGAAGACCGGCTGGCCGTCCGACCCGATCCCGAGCGGCTCGCTGGTCAGGTCGATGTCGACCCGGCCGGCCAGGGCGAAGGCGACCACGAGCGGCGGCGAGGCGAGGTAGCTGGCCCGGGCCAGGGGATGGATCCGGCCCTCGAAGTTGCGGTTGCCCGAGAGCACGGCGGCGACGACCAGGTCGTGGGCCTCGATCGCCGCCGCGATCGGCGCGTCGAGCGGGCCGGAATTGCCGATGCAGGTGGTGCAGCCGTAGCCGGCCAGGGCGAAGCCGAGGGTCGCCAGGGGCGCCATCAGGCCGGCCGCCTCGAGGTAGCCGGTGACCGCCTTGGAGCCCGGCGCGAGCGAGGTCTTGACCAGGGGTGAGACGCGCAGGCCGCGGGCGACCGCGTTGCGGGCCAGCAGGCCGGCCCCGACCATCACGGTCGGGTTGGAGGTGTTCGTGCACGAGGTGATCGCGGCGATCGCGACCGAGCCGCTCCGGATCACGGCCCGTTCGCCGTCGAGCTCGACGACCACCGCGCCGTCGGCGCCGTCGGGAGGACCGCCTTCACCCTCCATTCGGGCCGCCGCGGCCGACGGTGTCGCCGAGGGGAAGGAGGCTCGGAAGTTGGCCGGCAGCTGGCCCAGCGGGACCCGATCCTGGGGCCGCCGCGGGCCGGCCACGGCCGGGTCGACGCTGGCCAGGTCGAGCTCGAGCAGGTCGTCGAAGGCGGGCGCGGCGCCCGGCTCGCGCCACAGTCCCTGGGCCCGGGCATAGCCCTCGACGAGCTCGACCTGCTCCTTGCTGCGGCCAGTCAGGCGGAGGTAGCTGAGCGTCTCGTCGTCGATCGGGAAGAGGGTCGAGGTGGCCCCGAACTCGGGGCTCATGTTGCTGATCGTGGCCCGGTCGGGCAAGGCCAGCGAGGCCAGGCCATCACCGGTGAACTCGACGTAGGCGCCGACCACCCCGAACCGGCGCAGCATCTCGGTCACCACCAGGACCAGGTCGGTGGCGGTCGAGCCGCTGGGCAGCGTGCCGTGCAGCCGGACCCCGACGATCCGGGGCATCGGCTGGTAGAGGGGCTGGCCGAGGAGGACCGCCTCGGCCTCGATCCCGCCCACGCCGTAGCCCAGGACGCCCAGCCCGTTGATCATCGTCGTGTGGGAGTCGGTCCCGACGAGGGTGTCCGGGAACGCAACCAAGCCGTCTTCATCGGCCCGGCTGGCGACCACGCTGGCCAGGTACTCGAGGTTGACCTGGTGGACGATGCCGGTCCCCGGGGGCACGACCCGCAGGCCTTCGAACGCCTCCTGCGACCAGCGCAGGAGCTGGTAGCGCTCGCCGTTGCGCTCGTACTCGCGCTCGACGTTGAAGGCGAATGCGCGCGGCGTCCCGAACTGGTCGACCTGGACCGAATGGTCGATGACCAGGTCGGCCGGCACCAGCGGGTTGATCCGGCCGGGATCGCCGCCGAGGCCCGCCATCGCGTCGCGCATCATCGCCAGGTCGACGATCGCCGGGACCCCGGTGAAGTCCTGGAGCAGGACCCGGGCGGGCATGAACGGGACCTCGACCTCGGCTGCGCTGCCCGGCTGCCAGGCCGCCAGCGTCCGGACGTCAGCCTCGCCGACTACCCCCCGGCCGGCGTGCCGGAGCACGTTCTCCAGGAGGATCTTGAGGGTCATCGGTGCCCGCTCGAGGGGCGTGGCCAAGCCCCCGCCCGCGGAGCCGGACCCACCGTCGAGCGCCTCGAGCGCCGCCAGGCGGTAGTAGTCGGGCAACCCCGGCCCGAGGCTCGACCGGGCGGCAAAGGGATCGTGAACTGGCACCGCTGACCCTTCTGTGGCGTCGCTAGACTCGTGGCATGGAATTGTACTGCCGCCGATGAAGGTCTGGAGCGAACCACGCCGCGATCCGGATGACGGCCAGTCGCAGGCCGCCGCCGCGAGCGATGCCCGCCTGGCGGCGGTCGCCGCGGAAGCCGGCCTGGACCTCGCCCCGGGCCTGCCTCGTGGCCATGACCACGGCGACGGCCGGCCCCACGACCACCGCCACCCGCACGAGCACGCCGCTCCGGGCCAGCCGCCGTACATCGGGATCGTCGGCGCCGGTGCGGTGGGCACTGCCCTCGGCGTCGCCCTCAGCCGGGCGGGCTGGCCGATCACGGCGGTCGCCAGTCGGGACGCCGGCCGGCGCGAGCGATTCAGCCGGCTGGTCGGCGGCACCCGGGCGTTCGCCGAGGCGACGGCGATCCTCGACGAAGTGGAGCTGGTCGTGCTGGCTGTCCCCGACGATGCCCTGGCCGGGTTGGCGGCCAGCCTCCGGCTCTACTCGGGCCAGGCCCTGATCCATACCAGCGGCGCCCTGGGCGCCGAGGTCCTCCAGCCGGCCATGGCTGCCGGGACCCAGATCGGCTCGTTCCACCCCCTCGTCGCCTTCGCCGACACCGAACGGGCGGTGGCCGCCCTCCACGGAGCCACGATCGCGGTCGAGGGCGACGACCAGCTGGTCGCCCTGCTGGCCGAGATGGCCGAGGCGATCGGGGCCACGGCCGTCCGCCTCGCGCCGGGCTCGAAATCCGCGTACCACGCGGCGGCGGTGCTGGCCGCCGGTGGCTTCGACGCCCTGCTTGATGCCATCGCCGAGCTCGGTCGGGTGGCCGGCCTCGACGAGGCCAGCTCGCTGGCCATCTACGGGCCGCTGATCGAGCAGACCCTGGGCAATGCCCGGGCGCTCGGGATCCGGGCCGCGCTGACCGGACCGATCACCCGGGGCGACGTGGGCACGCTGCGCGCCCACATGGCCACGCTCGCCGCCCACGCCCCGGGCGTCGTCGACCTCTACCGCGCCGCGGCCGAGCGTGAAATCAGGCTGGCCGCCGACCGTGGCACGCTGACACCGGACGCTGTACGCGGACTCCGCGCCGCTCTTGCATTGCAGTCCTGAGCGGGTAGGATTGCTGGATGCAGCACAGCATTGCCGCGAAGTACGCGGCGCGCCCCGCAGCGCGCTTCGTCCGCTCGTCGCCGCGCGCCCGCGAGCGCCGGCTCGGGCTCCGGACCCAGGCGTTCCAGGCCGCGTCGAGCCATCAGACGGCATTGCGCCGGACGGACCTCGGGCCATATGTCCAGCTGCGTGCGAGCTGGCGCTCGATCCAGCCGGCACGTCAGTCCGCAGGAACCCGGACCGGCCGCATCCGGCCGGTGGTCACCTTCCGCTGGATGCGCCTCGGTCAGCCCATCAGGCGTGACCGGCCGAGTGCCGCGTCGGCGCCGTGGCTCGCCTGAGGAGCGGTAGCGCAACTTCCGCCGGCGGGATCGTGATCCGGCGCGAAGCGGGCATCCCCCAGTTCGTGGCCGGGCGGCGGCGACGCGAGGGCGATCACTACACCTGGTCGCTGCCCAAGGGCACGCCCAATCCCGGCGAGACCACCGAGCAGACGGCCCTGCGCGAGGTGACCGAGGAGACCGGCCTCGACGTGCGGATCACCGGCCCGCTCGACTCGATCTCGTACACCTTCGTCCAGAAGGGGACCCGGATCCACAAGACGGTCCACTACTTCCTGATGGAACCGACCGGCGGCGACCTGGCCCGCCATGACCGCGAGTTCGACGACGTGCGCTGGGTCGACCTGGCCGATGCCGGTGGCCTGCTGACCTTCGAGACCGAGCGGGCCCTGGTCGAGCGCGCGGCGGCGGTCGTGGCCGAAGGCTCGTCCCGGTGACCGAGCCCGCCGCTGAGGCGACCGTCCACACCAGCCCGCTGGCCGACCGCCACCAGGCCCTCGGCGCGAAGATGACGACCTTCGGCGGCTGGGAGATGCCGCTCCAGTACGCCGGGATCATCGAAGAGCACCGCGCCGTCCGGGAACGGGCCGGGCTGTTCGACCTGTCGCACATGGGCGAGCTCTTCGTGGAAGGCCCGGAGGCCGCCACGGCCCTGTCCGCGGCGCTCGTCTCGGACCCCTCGAAGCTGAGCGTCGGCCGCGCCCAGTACTCGATGATCTGTGCCGCCAACGGCGGGATCCTCGACGACCTGATCGTCTACCGCCTGGCCGACGAGCGCTTCCTCGTGGTGGCCAATGCCGGCAACGCGCCGCTGGTCAGCGACCTGCTGGCCCAGCGGATCGAGCCCTTCCGGGCGATCCTCGACGATGGCTCGCTGGCCACCGCCCTGTGCGCCGTCCAGGGGCCTCGCTCGCTCGAGATCGTGACGCCCCTGACCGGCCTCGACCTGGCCGCGATCCGCTATTACGGGATCGCCGAGGGGACGGTTGCCGGAATCCCGGCGCTGGTTGCCCGGACCGGGTACACCGGCGAGGACGGCTTCGAGATCTTCGTCGAGACCGCCCGCGCCGGCGAGCTGTGGGACGCGCTGTGGACCGCCGGCCAGCCGGCCGGGATGGCCGCCGTCGGCCTGGGCGCCCGGGACACGCTGCGCCTCGAGGCCGGGATGCCGCTGTACGGCAACGACCTGGACCCGAGCGTCAATCCGTACGAGGCCAACCTGGGTCGCGTCGTCCGTCTCGACAAGCCGGACGACTTCGTCGGCCGCGACGCGCTGCGCCGGATCGCCGAAGCGGGCCCCAGCCGGCTCCTCGTCGGGTTGACGATGACCGGCCGGGGGATTGCCCGGCACGGCTACCCCGTCCACGTCGGCGAACGGACGACCGGCGTCATCACCAGCGGCACCCTGTCGCCAACCCTGGGCAAGGCGATCGCGATGGCCTATGTCGCGCCGGGCGACGCCGAACCGGGTACGATCGTGGAGGTCGAGATCCGCGCTGCGCGGGTCGCCGCCGAGGTCGTACCGCTGCCGTTCTACCGCCGCCCGCGCTGACCCCCCCAACCAGGCGGATCGCGGGCTGCGCTGCTCGACCGAGGAGGTTCGCTCGCGATGGTCCCCCAAGACCTGCGCTATACGAAGGATCACGAGTGGGTCCGGCTGGCCGGCGATGAGGCCACGGTGGGGATCACCCAGTTTGCCGCCGAGCAGCTCGGCGACATCGTCTTCGTCGAGCTGCCGCCGGTCGGCAAGGCCCTCGCCGCGGCGGCGACGTTCGGCGTGGTCGAGTCGGTCAAGGCCGTCAGCGACCTGTTCTCGCCGCTCAGCGGCGAGGTGACCGAGGTCAACCCGGCCCTCGCCGGCCAGCCTGAGCTGGTCAACAGCGACCCGTTCGGGGCGGGTTGGATGCTCAAGCTCAAGGTCTCGGACCTGGCCGAGCTGGCCGAGCTGCTCGATCCGGCGGCCTACGACCAGCTGATCGCCGAGGCCTGACCGAGCGATGCCCTACGGGCCCCATACCCCGGCCGATCGCGATCGAATGCTCGACGCGATCGGGATCGCCTCGGTCGACGAGCTCTTCGAGGACATCCCGGCAACCCTCCGGGCGAGCCGGCTGAACCTGCCGGCGGGCCTGCCCGAGCTTGAGCTGATGACCCACCTGCAGGCGCTGGCCGGGCGCAACCAGACCGGCCTGGCCAGCTTCCTGGGGGCCGGCGTCTACCGCCATTACCAGCCGCCGGTCGTCGACCAGCTCCTGCTCCGGGGCGAGTGGTACACGGCCTACACGCCCTACCAGCCGGAGGTCAGCCAGGGCACCCTCCAGAGCATCTACGAGTACCAGTCGCTGCTGGCCGAGCTGCTCAACCTGGATGTCGTCTCGGCCTCCCATTACGACGGGGCGGCGGCGACCGCCGAGGCCGCCCTGATGGCCTGCCGGGCAACCGGCCGCAAGCGGATCCTGGTCAGCCACGCCGTCCATCGCCACTACCGCGAGACGCTCGCGACGTACCTCGTCGGTGGCGACCTGGAGCTCGACGAGATCCCCGTCGTCGGCGCCGGGCCGGCCGCCGGGACGACCGACCTGGCCGCCCTCGAGAAGCTCCTGGCCCAGGCCGACCGGCCGGTGGCCGGGGTCCTCGCCGGCCAGCCGAACTTCTACGGGCTGCTCGAGCCGATGGCCGAGATCGGGCGGCTGGCCCACCTCGCCGGGGCCCTCTTCGTGGCCGTCATCGAGCCCGTCTCGCTGGCGGTCCTGGCACCGCCCGGCGACTACGGCGCGGACATCGCCGCAGGGGAGGGGCAGTCGCTCGGGATCCCGGCCCAGTACGGCGGGCCATACCTCGGGATCCTGGCCGCGACCGACGCCCTCGTCCGCCAGATCCCGGGGCGGCTGGTGGGGCTGACGAGCGACCTCGACGGCCAGCGGGCGTTCGTGATGACGCTGCGCGCCCGCGAGCAGGACATCCGGCGGGAGCGGGCAGCCAGCAACATCTGCACGAACCAGGCGCTGCTGGCCCTGGCCGCCAGCATCTACCTGGTGACCCTTGGCCCCCACGGGCTGCGCGACGTGGCCACCCTCGGCGCGGCCCGCGCCGCCGAGCTGGAGGTGGCCCTGATCGAGGCGGGGGCCGGCCGGCTTCACCCCGGCCCATACCTCAACGAGTTCGTGATCCGGGTGCCCGACGCGCGCTCGGTCCACGAGCGGCTGCTCGCGGATGGCGTCCTGGCCGGCCTGGTCATGGCCGGCATCGAGCCCGACGACCAGGCCCTCCTCGATGGCCTGCTGGTGTGCGCCACGGAGATGACCACGAGCGCCGACATCGAGCGTTTCGCGATCGCCCTGAAGGCCGAGCTGGGCGGTGCCCGATGGGCGTGACCGGCCCGCGCCTGCAGTCGACGGTCTTCGAGAAGTCCCGGCCCGGCCGGGGCGGCGGCAAGATCCCCCATCCGCCCAAGGGCGTCCTGGACCGGCTGCCCGCCGAAGCCCGCCGGGCCCGGCCGCCCGGCCTGCCCGAGCTCAATGAGCTCGAGGTCGCCCGTCATTACGTCAACCTGAGCCAGCTCAACTTCGCCATCGACACGGGCTTTTACCCCCTTGGCTCGTGCACGATGAAGTTCAATCCCAAGGTCAACGAGTGGGCCGCCCGGCTGCCCGGCTTCGCCAGCCTCCATCCGCTTGCCCCGGACTCCACCGCACAGGGCACGCTCCAGATCCTGTTCGAGCTCGAGGAGATCCTGGCCGAGGTCAGCGGGATGACCGCCGTCTCGCTCCAGCCCGCCGCCGGCGCGCAGGGCGAGCTGACCGGGATCCTGATGATCCGGGCCTACCACCGCAGTCGCGGCGATCACGACCGGCTGGAGGTCCTCGTGCCGGACTCGTCGCACGGGACCAATCCGGCGACGGCCTCGATGGCCGGCTTCCGCACGATCACCATCCCGTCGGCGGCCGATGGTGGCGTCGACCTCGACGCCTTTCGGGCGGCCCTCGGGCCGCGGACCGCGGCGGTGATGATCACCAACCCCTCGACCCTGGGCCTGTTCGAGAGCCGGATCGGGGAGCTGCTCGACGCCGTCCACGAGGCCGGCGCCCTGGCCTACATGGACGGCGCCAACCTGAACGCGATCCTGGGCCGCTTCAAGCCGGGCGAGGCCGGCTTCGACGTGATGCACATCAACACCCACAAGACGTTCAGCACGCCCCACGGCGGCGGGGGACCGGGCGCCGGCCCGGTCGGCGTTGGGCCCCGGCTGGTGCCCTACCTGCCGGCGCCGCGGGTCCTGCGCGCCGACGACGGGAGCTACCGGCTCGAGCGGCCGGGTGAGCGACCAACCAGCATCGGCCGGCTGCGCAGCTTCGTCGGCAACACTGGCGTCCTGCTGCGGGCCTACGCCTACCTCCGCGCTCACGGGGCCGAGGGCCTGGCCGAGGTCAGCCAGGATGCCGTCCTGGCCGCCAACTACCTCAAGCAGCGCCTGACGGGCACCTATGACATTCCCTACGCGCGCTACTGCAAGCACGAGTTCGTCGCCTCGGCAGCGACGATCAAGCGGCACACGGGGATCCGGACCCTGGACATCGCCAAGCGCCTGATCGACTACGGCTTCCACCCCCCGACGATCTATTTCCCGTTGATCGTGGAGGAGGGGATGCTGATCGAGCCGACCGAGACCGAATCGGTCGAAACCCTCGACGCCTTTGCCGATGCCCTGATCAGGATCGCCGGCGAGGCGGCCGAGACGCCCGAGCTGGTCCACGAGGCGCCCCACTCGGCGCCCGTCCGGCGCCTGGACGAGGCGACCGCCGCGCGCCAGCCAAACCTGCGCTGGCGGGCGATGACCGGACTGGAGACCCCCTGTCCGGATTGATTTGACAGTCGCCGCCAGCCCGCCCATATTACCGGCGGCGTCGTTGTTGGCGACGCGTTTGCATGGTGTTGTCCACGAGTTGCGGGCAAGCACGTAGCTGTCCGGGGCCGTGGCTCACCTGAGAACGCCACCCGCCGAGTCCGGATGACCCTTGGCCTTGTGCCAGCTGGAGGAGAATAGATGCGGAAACGTCTAGGCAGCCTGCTCGCCGTCTCGGCGATCGTGTTTGCCGCATGTGGTGGAACCACTGCAACCACGGCCCCATCGGTGCCCGCGGCGTCCACCCCGCCGGCGAGCACGGCCCCGGCCAGTACCGGCCCCAGCGCCTCGGCGCCGTCGGCAATCGACCAGGCCCTCTTCGGCACGAACTACCAGCCCCCGGCGGGTGCCACCCCAGGTGGGACCATCGTCTTCGGTGACTGGGAAGGCCCCAACCTCGACAATCTCAACTACTTCTACACGAGCTCGGTCGTCTCGGTCGAAGCGTATTCGCCGGCCTTCCGCGGGCTCCTGACGATCACCTCGGACGGCAAGTACATCCCCGATCTCGCCGAGTCGATCCCGACCATCGAGAACGGCGGCGTCGTGATCACCGACAAGACCTTCACGGTCGCGGTCAAGCTGCGCGCCGGCCTCCAGTGGTCGGATGGCACCCCGCTGACGATGAATGACTGGAAGGCCACCTGGCAGTTCGCCAACGACCCGGCCCAGTCGGGCTGCATCCAGTGCTCGCCGTTCCAGGAAGTCAGCAGCATCGACGTCTCGTCCGATGGCCTGTCGGCTACGCTCCACTTCAAGGAGCTCTTCCCGGGCTGGCTGAACCTGCTCACCAGCGTGTTCGACCAGGGCAAGTGGCTGAGCACGATCAAGGTCGTCGACGCGGCCAAGTCGATGCCGCTCTCCTCGGCCGTGGCCAGCGTGCCGTCCAACGGCCCGTTCATGATCACCAATGCCTCGCCGACCGAGATCGACTACGCGCCGAATCCGAACTGGCACGGCGGCGTCGACCTGGCAGTCGGCGGCACGGCTCACG
Organism: uncultured Chloroflexia bacterium; assembly: GCA_963735455.1. Taxonomy (GTDB): domain Bacteria; phylum Chloroflexota; class Limnocylindria; order Limnocylindrales; family CSP1-4; genus Palsa-1033. The sequence goes on along the minus strand of CAVTKZ010000002.1, from coordinate 1,371,116 downwards.
CGCCGTACCTCGCGAACCTCAAGTTCCAGCTGTTCACCGACAAGGACGGGATGATCGCCGCCTTCAAGAGCGGCGCCCTCGACCTTGCCCTCGACCTGACCCAGGCCGATTACGCGACGCTCCAGGGCGTCGACCCGTCGGTCGGGGCTGCTGAGCTCCAGCCGGCGTGGCAGTACGAGCATTTCGACATGTACAACGACCCGAACAAGACCCGCGGCAACGGGCTGTGGATGCCGGATGTCCGCAAGGCGATCGCCATGGCGGTCAACAAGCCGGACATCATCGCGGCGATCTTCCCCGGCGCGAACGTCCTGCCGGCCTGCTCGCCGACCCCGCCAAACCTCTGGTACAACAAGGCCGAGACCTGCCCGGCCTTCGACGTGACCGCGGCCAACGCCCTGCTCGATCCGATCATGCCGGTCGGCTCGGATGGCAATCGCCAGCTCAACGGCAAGGACGTCAACCTGTCGCTGTGCACCACAGCAGGCAACCCAACCCGCCTCACCGAGCTGCAGAAGCTGGAAGGCCAGCTGACCGCGATCCACATCAAGTCGCATGACACCGAGACGGCCGACCTGTTCAAGGACTGGACGTCCTCGACGCCGACGACGAACTGCAACATCTATCGCGGCACGTACGACATCGCCGACTTCGCCTTCCTGTTGACGGGCAGCCCGTACAACGACTACTTCTACGGCGATGACTCCAGCCAGTGGCCCCAGCTTGGTGACCACTCGGGCCAGAACACGACGAACTTCGCCGACCCGGCGATGGACGCCGCGCTGGCCAAGCTGAAGACCGACGTCGACCCGGCAGCCCAGGCAGCCGACGCGGCAGCCGTCCAGGATGCCGACGTCAATGGACACTTCGAGATCCCGATCTACTACCGAGCAGAGACGACCGGGATCGGTGCCCACCTTGGTGGTTGGCCGATGTACAACCCGAGCGCAACCGGACCCCTCTGGAACGTTGAGGACTGGTTCGCCAAGCCATAGGGTTTGACGAGGAGCGCCGCCCGCAACGGCGGCGCTCCTTTTCTTTCATCCCTTTCCGGATTGGCCCGGGCCGGCAGGCCGGCCCGCCGCCAGTCCCCAGCGAGTTCCGATCGAGGTGACTCACGATCGTGTACACGCGGCGGGGCGCTCGGCCCGGCGTAGGTTCGGCAGAATAGCTACATGACCAAGTTCATCATTCGACGGGTCATCCAGGCGCTGCCGGTCATCTGGCTGATCACGGTTGTCAGCTTCCTGCTGATGCAGCAGGCTCCCGGCGGACCTCAGGCCCAGTTCCAGCAGAACCCCCACATCACGCCCGAACAGGTCGACGCCTGGCTGGCCCGCTGGTGCCTGGTCCGCAACCCCGACATCATCCAGACCGTCCAGGAGTACCTGGGCTGGCTGGGCTTCTACAACTGCACGGGCGGCGGCTTCCTGTCGTCCCAGGGCCTGCCCAACTTCCTGCCGGCATTCCTCGGCGGCGGGACCAACGGCGTGATCCACGGCGACTTCGGCTTCTCGATCACGTCCGGCCAGTCGGTCCTCGACATGATCACCCAGCGGATCCCGGCCACGGCGGTCCTGATGGGCACCGCCTGGATCCTGTGGGTCGTGATCGCGACCCTCGCCGGCGTCCTGGCCGCGGTCAAGCGCTACAGCCTGATCGACCAGGTGATCACGGTCCTGAGCTACGTCTTCTATTCGCTGCCCACGTTCTGGCTCGGCCTGATCCTGATCTTCACCTTTGGGGTGGAGCTGCGCTGGTTCCCGGCCCAGGGGATCATCAACGTGCGGACGTCGCCGGCCCCGTTCGCAACGGGCGCCTACTGGCACGCCTTCTTCGCCAACCCGTGGCCCCAGCTCTACGACATCGGCACCCACCTGATCCTGCCAGTTGCGACCTTGATCGCGGTGAGCGTGGCCGGCGACAGCCGGTTCGTGCGCTCGGCGATGCTCGAGTCGCTCAGCCAGGACTACGTCCGGACGGCGCGGGCCAAGGGCCTCCCGGGCCGGACCGTGATCTTCCGGCATGCCTTCCGGAACGCCCTCCTGCCGATCGTGACCAACATCGCCCTGGAGATCGCTTTCCTGTTCGGCGGCGCGATTGCGACCGAGACGGTGTTCAGCTGGCCGGGCATGGGCCTCCTGTTCTATGACGGGGTCAATACCCGGGACTACTTCCTGCTGATGGGCATCCTGCTGATCGGCTCGCTGTTCATCGTGTTCATGAACCTGGTGGCCGACGTGCTGTACGTCCTGGTCGATCCGCGCATCAAGTACGACTGAGCAGCCCGATGGCCTTACCGGACATGCAGTCGCCCACGGCCCTCGAGCTCGGGGGACCCGGCGGCGGCGCGCGCCCCGACGCCGAGGATGTCGAGGTCGCCCTCGAGTCGCTGAGCCAGTGGCAGCTCGCCTGGCGCCGGTTCAAGCTCCATCGGCTGGCGATGGTCGGCTTGATCATCTTCGGGTTCATGATCGCGATCTCGATCCTGGGCCCGATCCTCGATCCCTACAATCCGCTGCTCATCCCGAATGCCAAGCACCCGGGCGGCGATGCGCCGTCGCTGGCCCACTTGATGGGCACCGACAACGTCGGCCGGGATGTCCTGTCGATGGTCGTCAACGGGGCCCGGATCTCGGTCACGATCGGTCTCAGCTCGATGCTGATCGCCGGAATCGTCGGGGTGCTCGTCGGGGCGGTCGCGGGCTATGTCGGCGGGTTGGTCGACAACGTGCTGATGCGCATCGTCGACGTCTTCTTCGCCATCCCGTTCCTGTTCGTGATCCTGGTCGCCTCGCGCTTCTTCGGCCAGGGCCAGCTGATCCCCCTGATCCTGATCTTTGGCCTCCTGTCCTGGCCGCTCATCTCGCGGCTCGTCCGGGCGATGTTCCTGAGCCTGCGTGAAGCCGATTTCGTCGAGGCCGCCCGGGCCGTCGGGGTGAGCGACATCCGGATCACGTTCCGCCACATCCTGCCCAGTGCCCTGGGCCCGGTGATCGTGGCGATGACCCTGATCATGGCCTCGAACATCGTCCTCGAGGCGTTCGTGAGCTACCTCGGCTTCGGCCTGTCCGAGGACCAGACCAGCTGGGGCAACGCCCTGTCGAACGCCCAGACCGTGCTCAGCCAGGGCAACTGGTGGTGGGCATTCTTCCCGGGCATGGCGATCGCCCTGACCGTGCTGGCGATCAACTTCATCGGCGACGGCCTGCGCGACGCGCTCGATCCTCGGTCGCGGCTGTGACCGCGGCCGGAGTCCCGCCGCCTGACGACGTCCTGCTCGAAGTCCGAGGCCTGAAGACCTACTTCAAGGTGATGGACGGGACCGTGCCGGCGGTCGACGGGGTCGACTTCAGCCTGCGCCGCGGCGAGACCCTCGGGCTGGTCGGCGAATCGGGCAGCGGCAAGAGCGTGACCTCGCTGTCGATCATGCGCCTGATCGAGCGCCCCGGCGAGATCGTCGGCGGCGAGGTCTGGTTCGAGGGCCGCGACCTGCTCAAGCTGTCGAACGGCGACATGGAGGACATCCGCGGCAACGAGATCACGATGATCTTCCAGGAGCCGATGACCTCGCTCAATCCGGTCTTCACCGTCGGCGAGCAGATCGCGGAATCGGTCCGCCTCCATCGCCACGCGTCGAAGAAGGACGCCTGGGATCGGGCCATCGAGATGCTCAAGCTGGTCGGCATCCCATCGCCCGAGCGGCGGGTCAAGCAGTACCCCCACGAGATGTCGGGCGGCATGCGCCAGCGGGTGGTCATCGCGATGGCCCTCGCCTGCGACCCCAAGCTGATCATCGCCGACGAGCCGACGACCGCCCTGGACGTGACGATCCAGGCCCAGATCCTCGAGCTGATGAAGCGGATCCAGGCCGAGAGCGGGGCGGCGATGCTGCTGATCACCCACGACCTGGCCGTGATTGCCGAGACGGTCGAACGGGTGGCGGTGATGTACGCCGGCAAGATCGTCGAATCGGGCGCCGTCGAGGACACCCTCCTCCAACCCACAGCACCCGTACACCGAGGGACTGCTGACCTCGATCCCGTCGCGCGTCGCCCGCGGCCAGCGCCTGAACGTGATCAAGGGCACGGTTCCCAACCCGTTCCGGCTGCCGAAGGGCTGCCGGTTCGAGCCGCGCTGCCCGTACAGCTTCGAGCCGTGCAAGGGCAGCGAGCCTGCCGCTCGAGCGATCGGCCCCGATCGCCGCGTCCGCTGCTTCCTGCACGGGCTGTCGAACCGGCCGGCCGGCGCGCCCGTGCCGGCGGCCAACGCAGCCGGCAGCGGCTCATGACCCTCGAAGCTCGGTGGCCGATCAGCCGGCCACGGTCGACCCGGGGGCCGGGGCCAGGCCCCTCGTCCGGATCGAAGGGGTCCAGAAGTATTTCCCGATCTTCGGCGGGATCCTGCGCCACAAGGTCGGCGATGTGCGGGCCGTCGATGGAGTGACCTTCGACATCCAGAAGGGCGAGGTCCTGGGGCTGGTCGGCGAGTCGGGCTGCGGCAAGACCACCCTCGGCCGGACGGTCCTCCTGCTCGAGAAGCCGACGGCCGGCCGGATCTTCCTCGACGGCCAGGACCTGACCAAGCTGAGCAGCAGCGCCTTGCGCAAGACGCGGACCAAGATGCAGATCATCTTCCAGGACCCGTACGGCTCACTGAACCCGCGGATGCCGGTCAGCGACATCATCGGCGAAGGCCTGCTGGCCCAGGGCGTGAGCAACAAGAAGGAGCGGATCAAGCGGGTCGAGGACGCCCTCGAGACGGTTGGCCTGCGCCGCGACTACACCCGCCGCTATCCCCACGAGTTCAGCGGTGGCCAGCGCCAGCGGATCGGGATTGCCCGGGCCCTGGTCCTCAATCCCGAGTTCATCGTCTGCGACGAGGCCGTCTCGGCCCTCGACGTGTCGATCCAGAGCCAGATCCTCAACCTGCTCCTCGACCTGCGCCGGGAGATGGGCCTGACCTACCTGTTCGTCGCCCACAACCTGTCCGTCGTCCAGTACGTCAGCGACCGGGTCGGGGTGATGTACCTGGGCCAGATGGCCGAGCTGGCCGGCGTCGACGAGATCTACGCCCATCCCCGCCACCCGTACACGATCGCCCTCCTGTCGGCCGTGCCCAGCCCCGATCCCCGGGTCCGCAAGAAGCGGATCTTCCTCGAAGGCGACGTGCCCTCCCCGGCCAACCCACCGAGCGGCTGCCGTTTCCACACCCGCTGCTGGCTGCGCAAGCGCCTCGACAACCCGGAGAACTGCGTGACCGAGGAGCCCGTCGTTCCGCGAGTTCGGACCGGGCCACCAGGTCGCCTGCCACCACGCCGAGCAGATCGACGACGCGATGGTCGCCGAGCTCATCCCACCGGCCGCCCTGACCGTCGGTCGGGACGCGCAGCGAGCCTGGCCGACCTGGTGCCTGCCGCGGCCGCCCAGCCCACCGCCGGTCGCGCCCCAATCCGGAGACCGACGCGCCGGCAGCCGTCTGAGTATCATTCGCGGGTCGATTGGGCCACCGCCCGAGGGCCGTGACAGGGCCACCGAGCGAGGAGGACCTGACGTCGATAGAGGAGGAGAGACAGTCTGATGTTGCGTCTACGAATCGGCGCCCTGGTCGCAGCAGGGGCGATTGCCTTTGCTGCGTGCAGTGGCTCGACAACGCCCGCGCCGTCGGCCGCGCCACGCCAGCACGGCGCCGGTCACGAGCGGCGCCCCGGCGTCGACCTCGCCGGTCCCGTCGGGCCCGACTCCAGTCAACGGCGGCACCTGGATCTTCGGGTCCGCATCTGATCCGTCGACGCTCGACGCGATCCTGATCCAGGACGGCGAGTCGTTCCGGATCGCCCAGCAGATCTACGAGACCCTGATCAAGCTCAAGCCGGGCTCAGCGTCCGACCTCCAGCCGGACCTGGCCAAGAGCTGGGACACCAGCGCTGACGGCCTGACCTACACGTTCCACCTGCAGACCGGCGTCAACTTCTCGGACGGCACCGCCGTTCAACGCCGATGCCGCGGTCTACAACGTGAACCGCTGGAAGAACCTGCCGGCCGCCCTCCAGGGCGACGACTACTACGACGTCACCGTCTTCGGCGGCTACGGCGACAACTCGCTGATCAAGACCGTCACCAAGGTCGACGACGCGACCTTCTCGATGACCCTGACCAAGCCGAAGGCCGACTTCCTCACGGCGATGACGCTCATCCCGTTCGCCATGCAGAGCCCGACGGCGCTCCAGGCCCATCACGCCGACCTCGGCTCGAAGGACCCGACGAACGACTACTGGCAGAAGGCCCCGACGGGCACCGGTCCGTTCATGTTCGAGCGACTTCGTGCCTGGTGACCACTACACGATCGTCAAGAACCCGAACTACTGGGATACCGCCAACGCGGCCCACCTCGACAAGATCATCTTCCAGCCGATCGCCGACTCGGCCAACCGGCTGACGGCGCTCAAGTCGGGCACGGTCGACACGATCGACTTCGTCGACGCGACGCAGCTCAAGCAGATCTCGGCCGACACGCAGCCTGCAGCTGATCACCCGGCCGCCGCTCGACATCGGCAAGCTCGCCTTCAACCAGACCCAGAAGCCGTTCAACGACATCAAGGTCCGCGAGGCCGTTGCCCTGGCGATCGACAAGAAGGCCCTGGTCAACGCCTTCTTCCCGAACGGAGCCGGCACCGTTGCCGACTCCGACCTGATCAACAACATGCCGGCCTATGAGCCGAACACCGGCGTCGGCACGTTCGACGCGGCAGCGGCCAAGACGATGCTCCAATCGTCGAGCTGCCCGCCGCCCTGCGCGGTCACGTTCTGGTACCCGGACAGCGTCTCACGGCCGTACATGCTCGACCCGAAGAGCGAGTACGAGGCGATCAAGCCGATGCTCGAGGCGGCCGGCTTCGTCGGTCACCCCGAACCACAAGCCGTGGCACGGTGGCTACCTGACCGACGAGGCGAACGGCGTCTATCCGATGTTCTTCATCGGCTGGATCTACGACTATGCCGATCCGGCCGACGGCCCGGGGATCTTCTACGCGACCTCGACCGCCGACTGCAACGGTGTCAAGGAAACGCAGCCCGCACAACTGCGAGTTCGGTGAGGACAATCCAGCCGTTGCCGCGGCGATGGCCAAGGCGATCGCAGAACCGGACGAAGCGACTCGCACCCAGGACTGGAAGGACGCCATGAAGCTCATCAACGCGGACGTCCCCGACGTCCCGCTGGTGTGGGCCGGCTCGTCGCTCGCATCGACGACCAAGGTCCATGGCTACATCCCCAGTCCGACCCAGTCCGAGTACTTCAACCTGGTCTGGAAGGACGCCGGGTCCTGACCCCGGCCTAGCTCGTCGTTGAGCCGGTCCCCGGAGGAGCTCGCCTCTTCCGGGGACCGTTCATTCCCGGAAGCGTGAGACCGTGCTCAAGTACATCGTCCGCCGGCTCATCCTCCTGATCCCGATCCTGTTCGGGCTGTCGATCTTCATCATCGTGCTTCGTCCACGCCCTGCCCGGCGATCCGTGCAGCTCGATCCTGGGCGAGCACACCTCGCCCGACCGGCTGGCTCGCCTGCCGTCACGGCCTGGGCCTCGACAAGCCCCTCTACCAGCAGTACTTCGACTACATGGCCGGCGTCTTCCATGGCGACCTGGGCACCTCGGCCACCGAACCGGGTCGTCGGTCCTGACCGAACTTCGTCTCCCGCTTCCCGGCCACGATCGAGCTGTCGCTCGCGGCGATGGTCGTCGCCATCGGCGTCGGCGTGCCGCTCGGCATCGCGGCCGCCAAGCGCCAGGGCTCGGTGTTCGACAACCTGGCCACGGTCGCCTCGCTGATCGGGATCTCGATCCCGATCTTCTTCCTGGGCCTGCTGCTGGCCTACGTCTTCGGGGTCTGGCTGCACTGGCTGCCGACGCTCGGCCGGTTCAACCTGCGCCAGTACGACTTCAGCCACGCGGGACGAACTTCCTGCTGTGGGAGTCGCTGGTCATCAACCGCAACATCCCCGAATTCCTCGACGTGGTCCGCCACCTGATCCTGCCGGCGATCGCGCTGGGTACGATCCCGCTGGCGGTCGTCGCCCGGATCACCCGCTCGGCCGTGCTCGAGGTGCTTAACGAGGACTACGTCCGGACGGCCCGGGCAAAGGGCCTGACGACCCGCCGGATCGACCGGCGCCACGTGCTCCGCAACGCGATGCTGCCGATCGCGACGATCATCGGCCTGCAGACCGGCCTGCTCCTGGGCGGAGCGGTCCTGACCGAGACGATCTTCTCGTGGGGCGGGGTCGGCAGCTGGCTGTTCCAGGCCGCCGTCGACAAGGATTTCGTCGTGATCCAGAGCGGGACCCTGATCCTGGCGACCATGTTCGTCCTGGTGAACCTGACCGTCGATGTCAGCTATGCCTACCTGAACCCGCGGATTCGGTACTCCTGATGACCGCCGGCAACTTCGCCCTGAAGCAGGTCCTCGAGGAGCCGATCAAGGGCTCCAGCCTGTGGCGCGACGCGGGCCGCCGCCTTGTTCGCAATCCATCGGCGATGGTCGGGCTGTTCCTGATTGGCCTGTTCGTGTTCGTGGCGATCTTCGCGCCGTTGATCTCGCCCTATAACCCGCTCGACGGGCTCGATCACCGATGCGTCGCGCTTCCAGCCACCGTCGGTCAACCACCTGCTGGGGACCGACCTGCTCAGGGCCGGGACATCCTGTCCCGGATCTTCTGGGGCGCCCGGGCCTCGCTCTGGGTGTCGATCCTGTCGGTCACGGTCGGCCTGCTGATCGGCCTCGTTGCCGGGGCGATCTCGGGCTTCTTCGGCGGCTGGATCGACTTCTGGATCATGCGCGTCGTGGACATCATGCTGTCCCTGCCGGGCCTGCTCCTGACGATCACGATCGTCGTCTTCCTGGGCCCCGGCCTGAACACGATCGCCTTCGCGATCGCGATCGAGAACGTGCCGATCTTCGCCCGGATCCTGCGCTCGAGCATCCTGGGCCTCAAGGAATCGGACTTCACGACGGCGGCTCGCTCGATCGGAGCGAAAGAGCGCCGAATCCTGGTCAATCACATCATGCCCAACGCCCTCACGCCGATGATCGTGGCGGCCACCCTGGCCCTGGCCACGGCGATCGTCGACGCGGCGGGCCTGGGCTTCCTGGGCTTCGGGCCGCAGGACCCATCGACGCCCGAGTGGGGCACGATGCTCACCGACACGTATCGCTACCTGACGAGCGGGGCCGGCTTCACCGCTCTCTTCCCGGGCATCGCGATCGTCCTGTCGGTCCTCGGCTTCAACCTGCTCGGCGACGGCCTGCGCGAGGCGCTCGACCCGCGGCTGAAGCGATGATCGCGTTGGAGGAGCCCGCGGCGGACCGGCTCCTGTCGGTCGAGGACCTACGGGTCGAGTTCTCCTCGTCGTCCGGGCGGGTCCACGCGGTCAACGGGATCACCTTCGAGCTGGCCTCCCATGAGACGCTCGGGATCGTCGGCGAATCGGGCTGCGGCAAGAGCGTCACCTCGCTGGCGATCATGGGCCTGCTGCCCAAGCCGGCCGGCCATATCGCCGGTGGCCAGGTGATCTTCGATGGGACCGACCTGATCACGCTCAAGGCCGACGAGATGCGCGAGCTGCGCGGACGGGACCTGGCGATGGTCTTCCAGGATCCGATGACGTCGCTCAACCCGGTGATCACGATCGAGGAGCAGCTCGTCGAGGTGATCCGGGCGCACGACTCGAAGGTCACCGAGGCCGCCGCCCACGAGCGGGCGATCGAGCTGCTCGAGCTGGTCGGGATCCCCAACGCCAAGGAGCGCCTGCGCGGCTATGCCCACCAGCTGAGCGGCGGGATGCGCCAGCGGGTGATGATCGCGATCGCCCTCGCCCTGCACCCCAAGCTGATCATCGCCGACGAGCCGACGACCGCCCTCGACGTGACGATCCAGGCCCAGATCCTGGAGCTGATCCAGCGGGTCGCCAACGAGACCGGGGCGGCGGTCATGCTGATCACCCACGACCTGGGCGTGGTGGCCGGGATGACCCAGCGGATCCAGGTGATGTATGCCGGCCGGATCGTCGAGACGGCGACCACCGCGCGAGCTGTTCGCCCATCCCCGCCATCCGTACACGGTCGGCCTGCTGCGCTCGATCCCGCGCCTCGACCTCGGCGACAACCGGGCCCTGATCCCGATCGACGGGCTGCCCCCGGACATGACCCGCGAGCGGCGCGGCTGCCCGTTCGCCCCGCGCTGCGCCTGGGCGACGGACCAGTGCCTGGACGAGGACCCCGAGCTCGCCCCGGTGACGGCCCGGCCAGCGCACGATCTCGTCGGGGCCCGACGCGACCCACCGGGTCGCCTGCTGGAACCCGGCCACCGACGAGGAGGCGGCCGCCGGGCGCGCCGGCCTCGGGCCACGTCTCGGCGATCACCGCCTCGACCGAGGCCCGGGCCGCCGCCGCCGCGGCGGCCTTGGCCGACGGCCAGTGACGATGACCATTGACGACGACGCCGGCCGGGCCGGCGCAGCGAGCCGGTGGTCCGGCCCCGGATCGGACGTTGCTCTCGGTCAGCGACCTGCGGATGTACTTCCCGGTCACCGAGGGCCTGATCTTCGAGCGCCACATCGGCGATGTCCACGCGGTCGACGACGTCTCGTTCGACCTGCCCCGGGGCGAGACCCTGGGCCTGGTCGGCGAGTCGGGCTGCGGCAAGTCGACGACCGGCCGGACGATCCTGCGCCTGTACAAGCCGACCGCCGGGCAGGATCATCTTCGATGGGGTGGACATCACCCGGCTGAGCGGCGAGGCGCTGCGCAAGACCCGGCGCCGGATGCAGATGATCTTCCAGGACCCGTACGCCAGCCTCAACCCGCGGATGACCGTCGGCGGGATCGTCGGCGAGCCGCTGACCGTCCACGAGATCGGCACGCCCGCCGAGCGCCGCGAGCGGGTCGCCGAGCTGCTCGACGTCGTCGGCCTGAACCCCAACTTCCTGAACCGCTATCCCGCACGAGTTCAGCGGCGGCCAGCGCCAGCGGATCGGCGTCGCCCGGGCGATCGCGGTCAATCCCGAGCTGATCGTCGCCGACGAGCCGATCAGCGCCCTCGACGTGTCGATCCAGGCCCAGATCATCAACCTGCTCGAGCGCCTCCAGGACGAGTTCTAGCTGACCTACCTGTTCATCGCCCACGACCTGTCGGTCGTCCGCCACGTCAGCGACCGGATCGCAGTGATGTACCTCGGCCGGATCGTCGAGCTCGGCCTCGTCCGACGACCTGTATGCCCACCCGCTCCACCCCTACTCGGTCGCCCTCCTGTCGGCCGTCCCGATCCCCGATCCGGTCGATCGAATCGCGCCGCCGGCGGATCATCCTTAAAGGCGACGTCCCGAGCCCGGTCAACCCGCCGTCGGGCTGCCGCTTCCACACCCGCTGCTGGCTGCGCGAGCGGCTCGGCAACCCGGAGCGCTGCACGACCGAGGATCCGGCCCTGCGGACGCTGGCGACGGGCCACGAGGTTGCCTGCCACTTCGCCGAGACGGTCGACGGCTCGATCGAGCAGCGCCAGGCGATCGGGGTGCCGATCCCGGTCGCGGTCGGCGGCCTGACCGCCCCCGCCGCACCGCCCGAAGCTCCCCAGGCCTGATCGGGGCCAGCGAACGATGTCGGCCTCAGCGGACGGCTCCGAGCGGCTCATCGTGGTCGGCCTGTCGGCCGGCACCGGGCGAGCGGGTGACCGGGCTGGTCCCGCTCGACCTTGGCGAGACCAGCGTCGAGGTTCCCGTCGTCCTGATCCGGGGCGCCCGGCCTGGGCGCCGAGTGGGCCTCACGGCCGGGATCCACGGTGCCGAGTACGTCTCGATCGCTGCCGCCCGGCAGGTGCTCATGGATCTCGACCCGGCCGAGGTCCGCGGCTCGATCGTGGCCGTCCTGACGGCCAACCCGGCGGCCTTCGCGGCCCGCTCGATCTACCTCAATCCGCTCGACCGGCGCAACCTGAACCGGGTCTTCCCCGGCGATCCGGCCGGCCCGCCGAGCGAGCGCCTGGCGGCCTGGCTTGACGCCAACGTGATCGCCGGCTCCGACCTGTTCATCGACATGCACTGCGGCGACATGAACGAGGCGCTCGTCCCGTTCACCGGCCTCGAGCTGACCGGCAAGCCGGCCGTCGACAGCTTGAGCCGGCGGGTGGCCGAGGCCTACGGCCTGGACTATCTGGTGATCGGCCCGCTGCCGGGCTCGACCACGACGGCCGCGGCGACCCGGGGCATCGCCGCGGTCCTGGGCGAGGTCGGCGGGCGGGGCCAGTGGCCCGAATCGGACGTGGCCGTCCACGCCGCCGGCCTGCGCCGGGCCCTGGTCGCGGCCGAGGTCCTGCCCGCCAGCGCGGCGAGCGGGCCGGCCGGCCGGGCCTCGAGGCTCCTGACCCAGGAGGCCTGGCTGCGCTCCGAGGTCAGTGGCTACTGGCACCCCGCGGTCGAAGTCGGCGAGGTCGTGACCGCCGGCCAGGCGCTGGGCGAGGTCCAGGATGCCTTCGGAGCGGTCCGCCGGGCGATCAGCGCCCCGATCGGCGGGGTCGTCCTGTTCCTGGTCACCTCGCTGGCCATGAACGATGGCGATCCGCTGCTGGCCATCGGGGCCGAGTGACGGGCTAGACTCGGGCCATGCAGCCCCTCCGGATCGCCCTCGCCCAGATCGCGCCGCGGCTCGGGCTCCTCGACGAGAACCTCGCTCATCACCAGGCCCTGATCGCCGAGGCGCGGACCGGTGGCGCCGGCCTGGTGGTCTTCCCGGAGCTGGGCCTGACCGGCTACCTGCTCCAGGACCTGGCGGCCGAGGTCGCGATGCGCCTCGACGACCCGCGCCTGCTCGCCCTCGCGGCGGCAACGGCGCCGGCGGCGAGCAGCGGCTCGAACGGGGCGACGCCGGCCACGGCGGCCATCTCGGCGATCGTCTCGTTCGTCGAGGAGTCCGCCGACCATCGCCTGTTCATCTCGGTCGCCCTGCTCGAGGACGGCCTGGTCCGGCACGTCCAGCGCAAGCTGTTCCTGCCCACCTACGGGCTCTTCGACGAGCGCCGCTTCTTCGCCGCCGGCGACCTCCTCCGGGCGACCCCGTCGCGGCTGGGACTGGGCGTCGGGCTGAGCGTGTGCGAGGACTTCTGGCACCTGGCCGTGCCCCAGCTGCTGGCCCTTGACGGCGCCCAGCTGCTGGTCAACGTGTCGTCGTCGCCGGGCCGTGACCTGGCCGCCCTGAACGAGGTCGGCCTGGGAACCGCCACGTCGTGGCGGACGCTCCTGCGGACCTACGCCCAGCTGACCACGAGCTTCGTCGTCTTCGTCAACCGGGTCGGGGTCGACGAATCGATCTCGTTCTGGGGCGGCTCGGAGGTGATCGGGCCGAACGGCGACGCGATCTTCAGCGCGCCCCTGTACGACGAGGGGCTGTACTTCGTGGATGTCGACCTGGGCGACGTCCGACGCGAGCGGATCGCCCTGCCCCTGCTCCGGGACGAGCGGCTCGAGCTGGCCGTCCGGGAGCTCGAGCGGATCGTCGGCGAGCGGGCTGGCCAGGCCCAGGATTCGACCGCCGAGGAGGGCGCCGAGCCGGGTCTCGACGTGGCTGCCCGATGAGCGCCAGCGGCGGGCCGCGGGCCGTGCCCGACGGCGCCGGGCTGTTCGATCTGCCGCCCGAGCTGGCGATCGATACCGACGTCGCCCGGCGGGTCATCCTCGAGTTCATCCGCGGCCAGCTCAGGCAGGCCGGTTTCGAGCGCGCCGTGGTCGGGCTGTCGGGCGGGATCGACTCGGCCCTCGTCGCGTGCCTGGTGGCCGAAGCAATCGGCCCGGAGCGGCTGCTGTGCCTGATGCTGCCCTATCGCACGTCGGCGGCCGCTTCGCAGGCAGACGCCGAGACGGTGATCAAGCAGCTCGGCTGTGCGGGCGACCTGGTCGACATCAGCCCGATGGTCGACGCCTACTTCGGGCGGCCCGAAGCCGGCGTCGTCGGGGCCGCCGGCACGGACGGCCTGACCGCGAGTGCCCTGCGCCGCGGGAACATGATGGCCCGGGTCCGGATGACCGTCCTGTACGACCGCTCCGTGACCTGGTCGGGCCTGGTCGTCGGGACGAGCAACAAGACGGAGTCGCTGATCGGCTACACGACCTTGTTCGGCGACTCGGCCAGCGCCCTGAACCCGATTGGCGATCTGTACAAGAGCCAGGTCCGCCAGGTTGCGGCAGCGGTCGGGGTGCCCGAGGCGATCATCCGCAAGGCGCCCTCGGCTGACCTGTGGCCGGGCCAGACCGACGAGACCGAGGCCGGCTTCAGCTACCCCGAGCTCGACCGCCTGCTGTACTGGCTCGTCGACCGCCGCCGTTCGCCCGAGGAGCTCGAGGCGAAGGGCTTCAGCCCGGAGCGAGTCGCGTGGGTCTTGAAGGCGGTCGCGGGCTCCGAGTTCAAGCGCCAGGTCGCGCCGATCGCCAAGCTCGGTCCGCGCACGTCCGGCGTCGACTACCTCTATCCGCGCCGGCGGCCTGGCTCGGCCCGGACCTAGGCCCACCAGGCTTGGCCCGAACGGGCGTGGCCCGCGCCGCCACCCCGACCGACGGATCAGCCGGGCCGTCAGCCGCCGGCGGCCGGCTGTACATCGTGGCCACCCCGATCGGCAACCTGGCCGACGTCACCTTCCGGGCGCTCGAGGTCCTGCGCAGCGTGCCGCTTGTCGCCGCCGAGGACACCCGTCACTCGCGCCGGCTCCTGGCGCCCAACGGGATCACGACCCACCTGGTCAGCTTCCACGCCCGCAACGCCGCGGCTCGGCTGCCCGAGCTGCTCGTCCACCTGCGTAGCGGCGCGGACCTGGCCCTGATCACCGACGCCGGCACGCCCGGGGTCAGCGATCCCGGCGACGAGCTCGTCCGGGCGTGGGCCGCGGAGGGCGGCACGATCGTCCCGGTGCCCGGAGCGTCAGCCGTGCTGGCCGCCGTCGTCGCCAGCGGGGTCGCCGGCCCGCGCTGGGCCTTCGAGGGCTTCCTGCCTCGATCCGGCCGCGAGCGCCGCCAGCGGCTGGCTCGCATTGCCGCCGACGAACGGGGCACCGTCCTGTACGAGGCCCCGGGCCGGGTGGCGGCGACGATGCTCGACCTGGCGGCGGCCTGCGGCGGCGATCGGCTCGGGGCCGTCTGCCGCGAGCTGACCAAGCTCCACGAGACGATCGTGCGGGGCAGCCTGGCCCAGCTGGCCGATCTGGCCCGGAGCGGCAAGATCCCCGCCAAGGGCGAGTTCGCGATCGTCGTCGGAGCCGGGCTGGGCACGCCGGCGGATACGGGCGCCGGGGTGGACGCGGAGGGCAGCGCCCGGGCGGAGGTCGAGCGGCTGGTTATTGCCGGCGTCGCCCGTGGTGATGCGGCCCGTCGAGTGGCGGCCGCGACCGGGATCAGCCGGCGCAAGCTGTACGGTGGCCGGGCCGGCTCGGCCGATCGAGCCCGGGCTGGCTAGAGGGACGAGCCGAGGGCCAGGATGTTGCCTTCCGAGTCCTTGAACCAGGAGGTCCGTTCACCGTCGGGCGAGGTCAGCACCCCGTCGACGGTGCGGAAGTCCGGGCCGAGGTCGTAGTCCTCGAAGGCGACGCCCTTGGACAGCAGGTCGGCCCGCGCTGCGTCGAAGTCGTCGACGACCAGCCGCACCGACGTGCCCTTGTTGGTCCCGGCGTTGTCTGATGGGTAGATGCCGAAGACCGTCCCTTCGACCCGATAGACGAGCTGGTCGCCATCGGGGTCGACTGGGTCGAGGCCGAGCACCTCCGAGTACCAGGCCCGGGCCCGGGCCAGGTCCGCTGCGGCCAATTCGAACTTGAGAGTGAACCTCATCACGCCTCCAACCAGCGGAATCGCCCTCGCCGGGGTCACTCAGTCTAGGGCCGCGCCTGGAGGCAGAGAAGCAGGACGGGCGCCGGGGGGCGGACGCCCGTCCTGCGAGAACCGGGGACCGCCGTCAGGCGGCGGCTTCGACGGGCAGGGGATCGGCCGCGGAATCGGCCCGGGATCGGGCGAAGGCCGGGTCGTCGTCCTCGTCGCCCGGCCCGGCGCTCGCGCCGGCCTCGAGCGCCTCGGCGGCCGACTGCGCCTCGTAGTCCTTCTTCTTGCGGCCCGAGAGCATCTCGACGTTGGAGGCGACGATCTCGGTCTTCCAGTGCCGAATCGACTTCTCGTCGTCCCAGCTGCGGGTCTGGATCCGGCCCTCGATCGCGACCTGCTGGCCCTTGCCCAGGAACTGGCCACAGATCTCCGCGAGGCGATCCCAGGTGACCACGTTGTGGTACTCGGTCCGCTCCCTGCCGCCGGGATATTCATTGGTGGCCAAGCTGAAGGTCGTGACGGCCTTGCCGCTGGCCAGGCTGCGCAGCTCGGGATCCCGGGTCAGTCGCCCGGTGAGGAACACCTTGTTCACGATCGCGTCTCCTTCCGGGTCGGACCGGCGTCGCCGGCGTCGACCCCGATCTGCGGCGGTGTCCAGCCACCGTAGCGAGACGCGCTTATCTGACCGTTGGCGGGCGATCATCGCCGGCTCGCCGTCCGAGCCCGCCTACTCCTCGGCCGGCTCTTCCTTTTTCTCCTTCTTCTCGTAGTGGTCGACGACGTAGCGGGTCATCGCGTTCGCGCCCGCGAACAGGATCCGGATCTGCTCGGCCATCGCCTCCCAGGTGCCGCCCCAGGTGCCGGGGTTGTTGAGGATCCGCAGCGCGTCCGTGCCGAGCGCGTCACGGACCTCGGGCTGGCCGCCGAGCTGGGATGGCCGGTCGTTGCTGATCAGGTTGCTGAGCGCTTCGATGTGGCGCATCCACCAGGGCAGGTAGCCCGCCAGCCTGGCCTCGATGACGGCTCGTTCCGCACGATCCGTGGTTTGCGGCAACAGGCTGGCGTCGGCCACAAGGTCACGGGCCTCGATGTCGGCCGCGGCCTTGCAGATGTCGATGAACGACAGCGCCGCGCTGTGGACGTTCTGGTCCTTGCACCAGCGGATCATCGCCGCGGCACCACTGATGCCCTCGATCTCGGCGGCGATGATCACGGTGATCCCGCCAACGACGGCCGTGCCGGTGACACCGCCGGCCGCCGCCGCGGCCAGGCCCAGGACGGTCGTGCCGGCTTCCTTGAGCGCCTCGGCCCACTTGCCCTGGCGGATGAAGTCGACGATCTTGATCGCGCTCACGACGAGGGCAATCACGACGGCAACCTTGGCGACCTTCTCGAGCATCTCGAGCTTGCCCTCGGCCCACTTGGCGATCTTCTTCCAGTTCGCGGCGACCTCATCCAGGCCGGCCTTCACGGCCGATCGCTCGGCCGTCTCGGCGAACCGCTTGATCACCTCGCAGGAGACCTTGATCGCGGCGTTGCGCAGGGCCAGCGTCTTGTCGGCGATGTCGGCCAGGAGCACGCCCTTGCCGATCAGGCCCTTCTTGCGGAACTCCTTGAACTTCTCGACGATCTCGCCCGGGTTCTTGACCAGCTCGAAGATCGTATGGGCCAGCTCCGCGTCGAACTTGCCGTCGCCGACGACATGCCCCAGGACGTTCTCGCCGGTCAGCTCGAGCGCCTTCTGCATCAGGGCATTGACTTCCTTGAAGCCCTCAGCGGCCTCCTGCAGGCGCGCCTCCTGGTAGACCTCGTCGGGCGCCTGGAGATTCGTCTCCTTGACGGCCCTGGCATGGCCCTCGGTATAGGCGCCACCGACGAACAGCGACGTCCCAAGGCCGCTCAAGGTTGCCGCCAGCTCGGCGGCAGCGTTGCCCAGGTGGATCGTGGAGCGATCGGTCGGGTCGACCAGGAACTTGGGCATCCGCCTCATCGCCAGGCGCAGGTCCCCCTGGGCGGCCCGCCAGGCTGACAGCGCTGCGCCGGAGGACCCCGGCGCTTCGGTCCGGGCGAGGATGAAGGCGGACCGGACCGTCTCGAGCAGCTGCCGGTGCTGGGGCGTGAGGTTGCCCCCGAACTGGACGTCGCCGAGCTCCTTGCGCTGCGTCTTGTTCGTCTCGCCGATGTTGCTGGCCACGAATGCGTCGGTCTTGTCCAGGCCCTGCTTGCGGAGCACCCCGACCAGGTCGTTGAGCCCGTTCAGGACGTCGAGGTAGTCGGCCGCGGTCTCGATCCTTGATCCGCCGCGATGGGGCGCATGGATGTACAGCTCGCCGACCGCCGCGAGGTTGTTGCCGACCGTGGCCAGGAAGTCGGCCGGCACACCCAGCTTCCTGGCCTCCTCGATCGCCGTGCTGAGCTGCGCCTCAAGCGCCGGCCATTGGGCGATCGCGGCCTTGCGCGCCGAAGGGGACTTCTCCTGGGCCTCGATCAGGGCCGTCCTGATCCGCTCGAGGAGCTGGCGGTGAGTCGGGCCGAGGTCGCTCCCGAAATGGATCGAATCAAGGTGCCGGCCGCCGTCGTTGACGGCTGCCCCGGCCAGGTCCTCGAACCCGTTCAGCAGGTCAAGCACATCGTTGCGGGCATTCGGCTGGGTCAGCGGATGCTTGGGCGTGGCGACGGGAGCCCGCTGGATCGAGCGGAGCTTGGGCCCCGCGGGTCGCCGGTGCGTCGGAGCACCCGGGGCAGTCGTGGCGGCAGCCGGCGCGGGCGACTGGGCGAGCGTCGGCGTGGCCCGCGGCCCTGCCTCATCGGGTGCGCCGCCCTCGAACGAGGCGGCCACGACCCGGTTGCCGGCGGCGCGTTGGAGGGAGAGGAGGTGAGCCGCCGAGGTGCCGCGCGCCCGGGCCGAGCCGCGGGTCAGCGACTCGAGGCCATCGGGCAGTCGTGCCGGGAGCTCGGTCACCGTCCGGGGCCGGTCGGGCGCCGGCCCCGGCGCCGTGTCCGTCCGGCGGCGCGCGGAGTGGACCAGCTCAGGCATGGTCAATCGGTCGACTCACTCCAGCTCCCACCGGGGGATCGTCCGTCTTTCGCCCGGGCGCCCGGCAGAGGGGCTCGGGCCGACGACCGGGCAGCGTTGACTGCCCAAGGGGGCAGGCGGAACTGCCCGATCGGGCGACGCCAGGTCGCCCCCGGGACGCGCCCGGAGCCGCCGGCCGACCCGACCGCGGGCGGGCGGGCCGGGTATACTCGGCGAGTCCTCGAAACCACGGGTGCAGGCCCCAGCCACGGAGAACGCCCATTGATCGAGGAAGGCGCAACGTTCGTCCCGTGAGTCGAGCGCGCACCTTCACCCAGGGGGTTGCCGGAAGC
Source organism: uncultured Chloroflexia bacterium (assembly GCA_963735455.1). Classification (GTDB taxonomy): domain Bacteria; phylum Chloroflexota; class Limnocylindria; order Limnocylindrales; family CSP1-4; genus Palsa-1033. Next base: position 1,351,900 of record CAVTKZ010000002.1, on the reverse strand, counting down.
CCGGCGACTCGACGAGGGGCGCAGTCTATCCAGGTCCCGGACCACTCGGTCGCGGGGCTTTTTCATGCCCGGCCGGCAGCTCGAGCCCTGGCCTGATGCCCGCAACCGTGATCGTCGGCCTGCAGTGGGGCGACGAGGGCAAGGGCAAGACGACGGACTTCCTGGCCGAGCAGGTGAGCATGGCCGTCCGCTACCAGGGCGGGGACAACGCCGGCCACACGGTGGTCCTGGGCGACGAGGTGTTCAAGCTCCATCTCGTGCCGTCGGGTGTCCTCTACCCCCACATCAGCTGCGTGATCGGGCCCGGCGTGGTGGTCAATCCGGCGACCCTGATCGCCGAGCTGGACATGCTCGCCGAGCGGGGGATCGACACGTCCAAGGTCCGGGTCAGCCGGAACGCCCACCTGATCCTGCCCTACCACGTGGCCCTGGACGGGGCGCTGGAGGCCCGCCTCGGCGGCCACGCCGTCGGCACCACCCATCGCGGGATTGGACCGGCGTATGCCGACCGGGCCCTGCGGATCGGCCTGCGGGTCGAGGACCTCGTCGACGAGCGCTCGTTCCGGGCCCGCCTGGCCCGGGTCCTGCCCGACAAGAACGCCCTCCTCGCGCGACTGCCCGGTGATGCCCAGTTCGAGCTCGAGCCGCTCGTCGCCCTGGCGATGGCCTGGGGCCAACGCCTCCGCCCCCACCTGGCCGACACGGTCTGGCTGGTCCAGGACGCCCTGGCCCAGGGTGACCATGTCCTGCTCGAAGGCGCCCAGGGCACGCTCCTGGACCTCGATCACGGGAGCTACCCGTTCGTGACCAGCTCGAACCCGATCGCCGGCGGGGCGTGCACCGGCGGCGGGATCGGGCCGCTCCAGGTCGACGAAGTGATCGGGGTGATGAAGGCCTACTCGACGCGGGTCGGCTCGGGGCCCTATCCGACCGAGCTGACCGACGCGATCGGGGCTGGGATCGCCTCGCGCGGCAACGAGGTCGGGACCACGACCGGCCGGCCGCGCCGGGTGGGCTGGTTCGACGCCGTCCCGCTGCGCTACGCCGTGGCGGTCAACAGCGCCAGCTCGATCATGCTCAACAAGCTCGACATCCTGTCGGGGATCGACGAGATCTGCCTGTGCGTGGCCTACGAGATCGACGGCCGGCGGGTCGAGGCCTGGCCGTCGAGCGCCGAGCAGCTGGCCGGGGCCACCCCGATCTACGAGCGCTTCCCAGGCTGGAGCGAGCCGATCCACGCGGCGCGCACGCTGGCCGAGCTGCCCGAGAACGCGCGGCGGTACGTGAGCGCCCTGGAGACCGCCGCCGGCGTCCCGATCGTCCTCGTGTCGGTCGGCCCCGAGCGTAGCCAGACGATCGAGCGGGCCTTCCGGCCGATGCGTCGCCGGCCCTCGCTGGCCCCGGCGCCGAACCTGGGCGTCGGCGCGAGTCGTGGACCGGGCGACCTGTCATGAGCGCGGCCCTCATGCCGACCCGGATCCTGATCGTCGGGGGTGGCGGTCGCGAGCACGCCCTGGCCTGGAAGCTGGCCGCCGAGCCGGGCGTCAACGAGGTCTTCGTGGCGCCGGGGTCGGCGGCGATCGGCAGCGAGCCGCGGGTGACCTGCCTGCCCGGCGTCGATCCGCTCGACCCCGGCGCGGTGGTCGCCGCGGCGCGGGCCGTGGCGGTGGAGCTGGTCGTGATCGGTCCCGAGGCACCCCTCGCGGCCGGGCTGGCCGACGCCTGCGCCGCCGCGGGCATCGCCGTCTTCGGTCCAACCCGCGCGGCCGCCCGGATCGAGACGAGCAAGGCGTTCTGCCACGAGGTCGCGGCGGCCGCTGGCGTCCGGATGGCCCGCGCCGGATCGTTCGATCGGCTCGCGCCAGCGCTCGCCTTCGCCTCGGAGCTGGCGGCGGCCGGCCGGGGGATCGTGGTCAAGGCCGACGGCCTGGCCGGCGGCAAGGGCGTGACGATCTGCGGGTCGCTGGTCGAGGCGCAGGCCGCCCTCGAATCGATCTTCGCCGCGCCCGATCCGGATCTCGAGCCCGGCGAGCCGGCCGGCGCCGCTGATCACGTGGTCGTGGAGGAGCGCCTGTACGGCCTGGAAGCGAGCGTGATCGCGCTGTGCGACGGGCGTGACGCGCGCGCCCTGCCGGCGGCTCGTGACCACAAACGGCTGGCCGACGATGACCTGGGACCGAACACCGGCGGGATGGGCGCCTACAGCCCGCTGCCCGACCTGCCCGACGAGGCGGTCGAGGCGATCGTGGCCGGCGTCCACCGGCCGATCCTGGCCGAGCTTGCCCGGCGCGGCAGCCCGTTCCGGGGCGCCCTGTATGCCGGCCTGATCCTGACCGACGACGGGCCAGTCCTGCTCGAGTGCAATGCCCGGTTCGGTGATCCGGAGACCCAGGTGATCCTGCCCCGCCTGGCCATCCCCCTCGGTCCGCTCCTGCGCGCCGCCGCCCGGCGCGAGCTGGCGGCCGCCTATCCGGCCGGCACGCTCCTGCCGGTCCTGCCGGGCGCGGCGGTCGCGATCGTGCTGGCCAGCAGCGGCTACCCGGACCGGCCGCGGCGCGGCGACCTCGTCCGCGGGCTCGAGGCCGGCCGGGACGCCGCCCGCGCCGCGGGTGGGCAGGGCGCCGGGCTCGTCTTCCAATCCGGCACCCAGGTTGGCCCGGATGGAGCGGTCCTGACCAGCGCCGGCCGGGTCCTGACCGTCGTGGGGCTGGGCCCGGACCTCGCCGCGGCCCGGGCAGCTGCCGAGGACCTGGCGACCGGGATCGACTTCGACGGCCTCCAGCGCCGTCATGACATCGCCCTCCGCCTGCCGCTGGCCGCGGCCGGCGCGCTGCCCGCCGGGACCCGGGCATGATCCGGCGCTACACCCTGGCCGAGATGGGCGCGATCTGGTCGGAGCAGGCCCGCTTCGAGGAGATGCTCCGGGTCGAGCTGGCGGTCGCCCGGGTCCAGGCGGCGCGCGGCCTGGTGCCCGCCGCGGCCCTGGCCACGATCGAGGCCCGGGCCCGGGTCGACGTCGGCCGGATCGCCGAGATCGAGCAGTCGACCGATCACGACGTGATCGCCTTCGTCAGCCAGGTCGCCGAGAGCGTCGGTCCCGAGGGCCGCTACCTGCACCTGGGCCTGACCAGCAGCGATGTCGTCGATACCGCCCTCGCCCTCCAGCTCCAGGCGGCCGGCGAGCGCCTGCTGGTCGATGCCGACCGGCTGCTCGAGGCCCTGATCGCCCGGGCCCGGGCCGAGGCGGACACGGTGATGATGGGCCGGACCCATTCGGTCCACGCCGAGCCGACCACGCTCGGCCTGAAGATCGCCGGCTGGGCCTTCGAACTGGCCCGCGGCAGGGTCCGCCTGGCCAGCGCCGTCGACGAGATCGGGACCGGCAAGATCTCGGGCCCGGTCGGCACCTACAGCCACCTCGACCCGGATCTCGAGGCCGAGGTCCTGGCCGGCCTGGGCCTGCACGCCGACCCGGTCAGCACCCAGATCGTCCAGCGCGACCGGCACGCGGCCCTGCTCGGGGCGATCGCGATCCTGGGCGGCTCGATCGAGCGCTTCGCGACCGAGATCCGGAACCTCCAGCACACCGAGATCGGCGAGGTCCAGGAGCCGTTCCGGGCCGGCCAGAAGGGCAGCTCGGCGATGCCCCACAAGCGCAACCCGATCCTGGCCGAGCGGATGGCCGGCCTGGCCCGCCTGCTGCGCGGCTACGCCGGCGCCGCGCTCGAGAACCAGCCCCTGTGGCACGAGCGCGACATCAGCCACTCGAGCGCCGAGCGGGTGCTGCTGCCCGACGCGACGATCCTGCTCGACTACATGATGGTCAAGATGACCGGCCTGGTCGGCGGGCTGGTCGTCCGGCCCGAGCGGATGCGCGAGAACATCGAGCGCGGCTTCGGGCTGCATGCCAGCAGCCGGGTGCTGGTCGCCCTGGTCGAGGATGCCGGGCTGTCGCGCGAGGATGCCTACGCGATCGTCCAGACCGCCGCCCTGCGCGCCGCCGACGAGCGCCGGCCACTGCGCGACCTGCTGGCCACCGAGCCGACCGTGGCCGCCCGGCTGAGCCTCAGCCGGCTGGATGCCTGCTTCGACGACGCCAGCTTCCTGCGCCACGCCATGGTCGGGATCGCCCGCCTCGACCGGCTCGAATCGGAGCTCCTCGCCCGATCCGCCGCGCGGCGCGCCGCGGATCCCGAGGGCGACGCGCTGGAGCCGGCCCTGCCGCCGGAGCCGGAGGTCGTCGATGCCGCTCGCTGAGTCGTTCCTGCGCTCGGGCAAGGTCCGCGACCTGTACGACATCGACGCCGATACGCTGCTCCTGGTCGCCTCCGACCGGCTGTCGGCATTCGACGTGGTCCTGCCCACGGCGATCCCGGACAAGGGCCGGGTGCTGACCGGCCTGTCCCGCTTCTGGTTCGCCGAGACGACCGGGATCGTGGCCAACCACCTTCGCTCGACCTCGCCGGCCGACCTGCCGCCGGGCGCCATCGTGACCGAGTCGCTCGACCCGGTCTCTGGCCTGCTGACCCGCGACGCGCAGGCGATGGCCGCGGCCGACCTCGCCGGCCGGATCATGATCTGCCGGCGGGCGAAGGTCCTGCCGGTCGAGGTGATCGTGCGCGGCTACCTGGCCGGTTCGGGCTGGCAGGACTACCACCGGACCGGCGCCATCTCGGGGGTCAGCCTGCCGGCGGGCCTGCGCCACAGCGATCGCCTGCCGGCGCCGGTCTTCACGCCGTCGACCAAGGCCGAGCTCGGGACCCACGACCAGAACATCTCGTTCGATGAGATGATCGACCGGCTGGTGCCGATCGCCGATGACCTGGAGATGGCCGGCGCCCTGGCCGAGCGGGTCCGCTCGATCGCCCTGGCCCTCTACGGCTACGGCGCCGCGATCGTCGCCCGGGCGGGGATCCTGCTGGCCGACACGAAGTTCGAGTTCGGGCTGTCGGGCAGTGGCGAGCTGCTCCTGATCGACGAGGTCCTGACGCCCGACTCGTCACGCTTCTGGAATGCCGCCGGCTATGAGCCCGGCCGGGCCCAGGCCAGCTACGACAAGCAGTTCGTCCGCGACTGGCTCGAGACCCAGGCCTGGAACAAGACGGCGCCCGGGCCCGACCTGCCGCCTGAGATCGTGGCCGGTACCCGGGAGCGCTACGTGGAGGCGTTCGAGCGAATCACTGGCGCGAGCTTCACCCGCTACCTGCAGCAGGACGTGATCGCCCGATGAGCTCGACCTTCCGCTTCGCCGTCAACGTCACGCCCAAGGCCGGCATCCTCGATCCCCAGGGTCGGGCCGTGGAGCAGAGCCTGCCCCACCTCGGGGTCAGTGGCGTCTCCGCGATCCGCGTCGGCCGGCGGGTGGAGCTGACCGTCGAGGCGAGCGACGCCGCGGCGGCCCGCTCGACCGTCGAGCGGCTGGCCGCCGAGCTGCTCAGCAACCCGCTGATCGAGGCCTTCGGGATCGAGCAGCTCGGCGGGGCCTCGAGCCTGGTCGGGGAGCCGGCCCAATGACCCGGATCGGCGTGGTGGTCTTCCCCGGTTCGAACGGCGACGACGATGCGCTCCATGCGCTCGACCTGGCCGGGGCCGAGCCGGTCGCCCTGTGGCACGAATCGGCCGGGCTCGACCGGGTGGCGGCCGTGATCCTGCCCGGCGGCTTCGCCTACGGCGACTACCTCCGAGCGGGCGTGATCGCCCGGTTCAGCCCGGTCATGCGGGCGGTGGCCGCGTTCGCCGCCGAGGGCGGCCTGGTCCTGGGGATCTGCAACGGCTTCCAGGTCCTGGCCGAGGCCGGGCTGGTGCCCGGGGCGCTGCTCCGCAACCGCGGCCTGCGCTTCCTGGGCCGGGACGTGACGGTCCGTCCCGAGCGGCTCGACACCCCGTTCACCCGGGCCCTGGCGAGCCGGGGACCGCTGCGGCTGCCGATCGCCCACGGCGAGGGCTGTTACTACGCCGATGCGGCGACCCTCGATCAGCTCGAGCGCGACGGCCAGGTCCTCTTCCGCTACGTCGCGCCCGATGGTGCCGCCGCTGACGAACGAGCGAATCCGAATGGCTCGCTGCGGGCGATCGCCGGCGTGCTCAATGCCGCCGGCAACGTCGCCGGGCTGATGCCCCACCCCGAGCGCGCGGCCGAGGCCGTCCTGGGCAACGTTGACGGGCTGGCGATCGTCCGCTCGCTGGTCGAGGCGGCCGGCGAGCGAGCCGCGGCCGGCGGGCCGGTCCTGGTCGGGAGGGCCGGGTGACGGCGATCGCGCCGGCGTCGCTGCCGGCCGCCGAGGCGCTGCCCCGCCATCGCCGGCTGGGCGTCAGCGACCTCGAGCTGGCCGCGATCGAGGACCGCCTGCACCGGCCGCCGAACGACCTCGAGCTGGCGATCTTCAGCGTGATGTGGAGCGAGCACTGCTCGTACAAGAGCTCGAAGCCCCTCCTCCGGACGCTGCCGACCGCGGGCGCCGACGTCGTCGCCGGCCCGGGCGAGAACGCCGGAGTGGTCTCGATCGGCGACGGCCTGGCGGTCGCCTTCAAGATCGAGTCGCACAACCACCCCTCGGCGGTCGAGCCGTACCAGGGCGCGGCGACCGGGGTGGGCGGGATCCTCCGGGACATCTTCACGATGGGCGCCCGGCCGATCGCCGTCCTCGACGCCCTGCGCTTCGGTGATCCGGCCGACCCGCACACCCGCCACCTGCTGCGCGGCGTCGTCGCCGGCGTCGGCGGCTATGGCAACTGCGTGGGCGTCCCGACGGTCGGCGGCGAGCTCGTCTTCGACCCTTCGTACGCGGGCAATCCGCTGGTCAACGTGATGGCGATCGGCCTGCTGCCGGCCGGCCGGCTGACCCTGGCCCATGCCCCGGGCCCGGGCAACCTGGCCATCCTGTTCGGCTCCGCGACCGGCCGCGACGGAATCGGCGGGGCGTCGGTCCTGGCCAGCGCGACCTTTGCCGACGATGATCCGTCGAAGCGGCCGACGGTCCAGGTCGGCGATCCGTTCGCCGAGAAGCTCCTGATCGAGGCCTCGCTCGAGCTGATCGAGCGCGAGCTGGTCGAGGGGCTCCAGGACCTGGGCGCCGGCGGGATCAGCTGCGCAACATCCGAGACGGCCGACCGGGCGGGGACCGGGATCCTGGTCGACCTCGACGCGATTCCCTGCCGCGAGCCGGGCATGGCCCCCTTCGAGGTGATGATCAGCGAGTCGCAGGAGCGGATGCTGGCGATCGTCCGTCCCGAGGATGAGGCCGCGGTCCGGGCGGTCTGCGCCCGCTGGAACCTGGCCGCGGCGACGATCGGCCGGGTGACCGCCGACGGCGACATCACGATCGTGACCGGCGGGCTCGATCCTGCCGGGCGGCCCAACCCCGGGGCGGTCGAGCTGGCCCGGATCCCGGCCGCCGCCCTGACCTCGGATGCGATCGTCCACGACCGGGTCGCCACGCCACCGGCCCGCCGCCGGGCGGCGCCTGCGCCGGGGGTGCCACTCGAGCCGAACGACCTGCTGCCGGAGCGGGGGATGGACCCCGGGGCGATCCTGCTCAGCCTGATCGGCAGCGCCAACCTCGCCAGCCGGCGGTTCGTCTTCGAGCAGTACGACTCGACCGTCCAGGTCAACACGGTCGTCGGCCCGGGCCATGGCGCCGCGGTCCTGCGGGTCAAGGGCACGACCAAGGCCCTCGTGGCGACCACCGATGGCAACCAGGCGGTCGGCGCGATCGACCCCTGGCTGGGCGCCGTCCTGAGCGTGGCCGAGGCGACCCGCAACGTCTCGATCACCGGCGCCCGGCCACTCGGCGTGACGAACTGCCTGAACTACGGCGACCCGACCCGGCCGGAGGCCTTCTGGCAGCTGAGCGAGGGCGTTCGCGGCCTGGCCGACGCCTGTCGGGCACTCGACCTGCCGGTCACCGGCGGCAACGTCTCCCTGTTCAACGAGTCGCCCGGCGGCGCGATCGCCCCGACGCCCGAGATCGGCGTGGTCGGCCTGCTTGACGACCTCGGCCGCCTGGTCGGGCCCGAGTTCGTGACCGAGGGCGACGCGATCCTGCTCGTCGGCGAGACCACCCCGGGCCTGGCCGGCAGCGCCTATGCCGAGCTGGCCGGGGTCGCCCCCGAGGACGGCCCGCCGGGCATCGACCTGGCCCGCGAAGCGGCGATCCAGCGCTTCGTCCGCGAGGCGATCGGGGCGGGCCTGGTCGCCTCGGCCCAGGACGTGTCGGCCGGCGGCCTGGCGCTGGCGCTGGCCGAGGGCGCGATCTGGGGCGGGCTCGGGGCGCGGATCCGGCTGCTGATCAACGGCACCCCGGCGACCGACCTGTTCGGGGAGAGCCCGTCACGGGTCATCCTGACGGCCCGCCCGGCGCACGTCGCGAGATTGCTCGAGCTGGCGCTGATCCGGGCCGTGCCGCTCGACGAGATCGGGACGGTCGGCGGCGAGCGGCTCCTGATCGAGCTCGGCGGCCGGGGTGCGATCGGCGACCACGAGGGGCGCGGGTCAGCGGTCTCGGACGCCCTCGAGGTCAGCCTGGCCGACCTCCGCCACGCCTGGGACCACGGCCTGCAACGAGCCCTCGGCGAGGCCGGGACGGACCAGTCGGGCGAGCTCCTCGAGCTCGAGTCACTCGGAGGAGTGGCCTGATGTGCGGCGTCTTCGGGGCGGTGGTCCCGGCCGGCTCGGATACCGAGGCGGCGGCGGTGGCCGCCCTCGGCCTCTTCGCCCTCCAGCATCGCGGCCAGGAATCGGCCGGAGTGGCCGTCAGCGACGGCGAGCAGCTGATGGTCTACAAGGATCTCGGGCTGATCAGCTCGGTCCTCGACGAGCGCCGCCTGCCCAGCCTGCGCGGCCGCCTGGCGATCGCTCACTGCCGCTACTCGACGACGGGCTCGACAGTCTGGGAGAACTCCCAGCCGACCCTCCGGCTCGGGCCCCGCCGGGCGATCTCGCTCGGCCACAACGGCAACCTGGTCAACACCCGCGAGCTGCTCGATCAGCTCCGCGGCGGCCGGGCCCGGCTCTCGGCGTCGACCGACACCGAGCTGCTGACCGCGCTGATCGCCGACGAGCCGGCGGCCGACACGGTCGAAGCCCTGCTCCGGGTCCTGCCCCGCGTGCGCGGCGCCTTCAGCCTGGTGATCCTCGATGAGGGGCACGTGATCGGTGTCCGCGATCCGCATGGCTTCCGGCCGCTGGTGATCGGGCGCCTGCCGCTCGTCGACGCGGCCGACGACCCACTGCCCGGCCTGTGGGGCGACGACGAGCGGGTCGGCTGGGTGCTCGCCTCGGAAACGGCTGCCCTGGACATCGTCGGCGCCGAGTTCGTCCGTGACGTCGAGCCCGGCGAGATCGTGATCCTGGAGCAGGGCCAGGCCCCGCGCTCCGTCCGCTACGCGCCTGCCCAGCCGGCGCTGTGCGTCTTCGAGCTGATCTACTTCGCCCGGCCCGACTCGTACATGGAGGGCCGCAACCTGTACGAGGTCCGGCGCAAGATGGGCGAGCAGCTGGCCCTCGAGCATCCGGTCGAGACCGACCTGGTGATGCCCGTGCCGGACACCGGCGCGCCGGCGGCCGCCGGCTACGCCGAGATCTCGGGGATCCCCTACCGCGAGGGCCTGGTCCGCAACCGCTACTCGGGCCGGACCTTCATCCAGCCCTCCCAGACGATGCGCCAGCGGGGCGTGACGATCAAGCTCAACCCGCTCCGCGAGGTCGTTCGCGGCAAGCGCCTGACGGTGGTCGACGATTCGATCGTGCGGGGCACCACGACCAAGCAGATCGTCAGCCTGCTGCGCAAGGCCGGGGCGACCGAGATCCACGTTCGGATCAGCGCGCCGCCCATCTTCCACCCATGCTTCTACGGGATCGACACCCAGATCGAGACGGAGCTGATCGCGGCGACCCATTCGCTCGAGGAGATCCGGACGTTCATCGGCGCCGATTCGCTCGGCTACCTGTCGATCCCGGGGGTGCTGGCGGCCCTCGAGCTGCCGTACGACCAGTTCTGCTTCGCCTGCTTCGACGGGCGCTACCCGGAGCCGGTCCCATACGACGCCGCCAGCCGCAAGTTCATGCTCGAGGAAGACCCCCTCGAGGCGTCGGCCGGGCTCGTCCTGCCGGTCATCCGGGGCTGAGCGGCAGGGGACCGATGGCCAAGGAAGCCGGTCCCCGAGCGGCCTACGTCCGGGCCGGGGTCGACGTCGAGGCCGGCGAGCGGGCGGTGGCCCTGATGCGCGGCGCGGTCGAGTCGACCTACGGGCCCGCGGTGATCGGCGGCCTGGGCGGCTTCGCCGGCGCCGTCGCCCTGCCGGCGGGCTACCGCCAGCCGGTCCTGGTCAGCTCGACCGACGGGGTGGGCACCAAGACGGCGATCGCGGCGGCCCTCGGCCGCTACGACACGATCGGCCGGGACCTCGTTGCGATGTGCGCCGACGACGTGGTCTGCAGCGGTGCGGCGCCGCTCTTCTTCCTCGATTACGTGGCCGTTGGCCGGCTCGACCCGGCCAGCGTTGCCGCGCTCGTCGGCTCAGTCGCCGAAGGCTGCCGCGAAGCCCGCTGCGCCCTAATCGGGGGCGAGACCGCCGAGCATCCCGGCCTGTTGGATCCCGACGAGTTCGACCTGGCCGGGTCATGCACCGGCATCGTCGAGCGGGACCGACTGATCGACGGCAGCCGCGTTCGGGCCGGCGACACCGTGATCGGCCTGCTTGCCAGCGGCCTCCATGCCAACGGCTACTCGCTCGTCCGGTCGCTGCTGGCGGAGCACGACCTCGACCTGGCCGAGCCGTACCAGGAGCGGCTGATCCGGACCCTGGGCGAGCCGGCCACGAGCATCGCCCTGGCCGCTGCCCCGGACGAGGCGTTGATGACCCTGGGCGACATCCTGCTCAGGCCGACCCGGATCTACGCGGCGGCCGTGCTTGACCTGCGCACGGCCCTCGACGCGGCCGGCTTCGAGCTGCGGGCCGTCGCCCACATCACCGGCGGCGGCCTGCCGGGCAACGCCGCCCGGATGCTGCCCGTCTCGCTCGGGGTCCGGCTCGATCCGGCGCGCTGGCCGATGCCCTCGGTGATGCGCCTGTTCGGGGCCCTCGGCGGGCTCGAGGACGATGAGCTGCGGGCCACCTTCAACGGCGGCCTGGGCATGCTCGCCGTCGTCGAGCCGGCCGCCGCCGAGACGGCGATCACGGCGCTCGCCGGATCGGGCGTCGCCAGCCTGCTCGCCGGCGAGGTCGTCGAGGCGGCCGAGCTCGGCGGACGGCGCTACGCGGAAGGATCGCTGGCCCGCCTGCGAGCCGGCCGATGACCGGCCGGATCGCGATCGGCGTATCGGGCGCCGGGTCGAACCTGCGGGCGGTCGCCGGCGCTGCGGAGCGGGGCGAGCTGGGCGGCTCGATCGTCCTCGTCTTCGCCGACCGAGCCTGCCCGGCGGTCGACTGGGCGATCGAGCACGGGCTGGAGACCGCGATCGTGCCCGCGCCGATCCTGTCCGACGCCGCGGGACGCCACGCCTGGGACCTGGCCCTGGCCGAGACCCTGGGCGCCGTGGCGCCCGACGTGATCGTCCTGGCCGGCTTCATGCGGGTCCTCGGGCCGTTCGTCCTGGCCGCCTTCCCGAACCGGATCGTCAACACCCACCCGGCGCTCGCCCCGGCGTTCCCAGGCGCCCATCCGGTGGCCGACGCCCTGCACCACGGGGCGGCCCTCAGCGGGGTGACCGTCCATCTCGTCGACGCGACCCTGGACGGCGGCCCGATCATCCTCCAGGAGGCGGTCCCGGTCCTGCCCGGCGACGACGTTGCGGCGCTCCACGACCGGATCCGGGCGGTCGAGCACCGGCTCCTGCCGCGAGCCGTCGGGCTGCTCCTGGCCGGCGCCGTGCAGGTGGCCGACGGCCTCGTCGCGATCGACACCGAACGGGCCGAGGCCAACGTGCCGGTTCCACGTCGCGCGCTCCTGTCGGTCTCCGACAAGACCGGCCTCGAAGCCCTCGGGCGGGGCCTCGTCGCGCTCGGCTTCGAGCTCGTCTCGACCGGCGGCACGGTGGCCGCCCTGCGTTCGGCCGGCCTGCCGGTCTCCGAGGTGGCCGCCCTCACCGGATTTCCGGAAATGCTCGATGGGCGGGTCAAGACCCTCCATCCCCGGGTCCACGCCGGCATCCTTGCCGACCGACGGCGAGCGGACCACCGTCGCCAGCTGGTCGCTGCCGGGATTGCCCCGTTCGAGCTGGTGGTGATCAACCTGTATCCCTTTGCGGCCGCCGCGGATCGCCCGGGGATCACCTTCGACGAGCTGGTCGAGGAGATCGATATCGGCGGGCCGAGCCTGATCCGGGCGGCGGCCAAGAACCAGGCCTCGGTCGCGGTCGTCACCTCGCCCGACCGCTACGAGGCGATCCTCGCCGCCCTCGCCGCGGCGGGCGGGGTGCCGGCCGGCCTGCGAGCGGCGCTGGCCGTCGAGGCCTTCCGCCACACGGCGGCCTACGACGCCCGGATTGCGGCGACCCTGCCCGGCCGGATGGCGGCGGCCGGGATCGAGCTGCCCGACGAGCCCGGCCTACCCGGGGCGGGCGACCCCTACCCGGCCTCCCTGACGATCGGCCTCGAGAAGGTCGAGACGCTGCGCTACGGAGAGAATCCCCACCAGCCGGCCGCCCGCTATCGCCTGCCCGGCGCCGACCCGGCCAGCGGTCCGTTCGCCGGCGAAGCGACGCCGCTCCAGGGCAAGGCCCTCAGCTACAACAACGTCCTCGACGGCTCGGCGGCCGCGGCGCTGGCCCGCAGCCTGGCCGGGCCGGCCTGCGTGATCGTCAAGCACACCAACCCGTGTGGCGCGGCCCAGCGCGAGACGCTCCTCGACGCCTGGCAGGCCGCCCTGGCCGGTGATCCCGTCTCCGCGTTCGGCGGGGTGGTGGCCGTCACCGGGCCGGTCGATGGTCCGCTGGCCGAGGCGCTTGCCTCGATCTTCCTGGAGCTCGTCGTCGCCCCGGCCTTCGAGCCGGCCGCCCTGGCGGTCCTCGCCCGCCGGCCGAACCTGCGCCTGGTCGTGGACCCGGGCCTCGGCCGGAGCGGGCAGCCCGGCCCGCCACCCGATCCGCTCGGCTCGCTCCGGATGGTCGGCGGGGCGCTGCTGGTGACCGGCCGGGACGACGCCGTCGACGACCCGGCGACCTGGACCGCGGTCACCGGGCGGGCGCCGACGGCGGCCGAGGCGGCCGACCTGGACCTTGCCTGGCGGCTGGTCCGGGGTGCGGCGAGCAACGCCATCGTCCTGGTCAAGGATCGCCGCCTGATCGGCCTCGGCTCGGGCCAGACGAGCCGGGTCGATGCCGCCAAGCAGGCGGTGGCCAAGGCGCAGGCGATCTCGGGTCCTGAATCGACGATCGGGGCCGCCTGCGCCTCGGATGCCTATTTCCCGTTCGCCGACGGCGTCGAGGCCTGCCTGGCGGCAGGGGTCACGGCCTTCGTCCAGCCCGGTGGCTCGATCCGGGACCCGGAGGTGATCGCCGTGGCCGACGGCGCGGGTGCCACAATGCTGCTCACGGGGGTGCGCCATTTCCGACACTGATCGCGACGGACCCCGCGTCCGTCGCTCGTTCGCCGCTGCCTGGGTCGGCCTGCTGCTGGTTGCCGGCGTCGTTGGCGCCTGTTCGCCGGCGCCGGTCCCCAGCGGCCCGACGAGTGGCCCGTCCGACGCGGCGCTGCCCTCGGTCGAAGCGTCGGGCGGGGCCGCGGCGCTGTCGGCGGCCCCGATCGTCACGCCTGCCCCCACCCCGGCCCCGCTTCATGCCGGCTGCCCGCCGACCCCGGCCACCAACCACCCGTCGAGTCGGCAACGCTCGCTCCACGCCGCCACGACCAACTGGTCGGGCTACGTCGCCCGCTCGACCCGCTCCTTCAGCTGCGTCGAGGGCTCGTGGACCCAGCCCCAGGTCAGCTGCCCGGCCAACGGCAGCGCCTCGCTGGCGATGTGGATCGGCCTGGACGGCGAGTCGGGCCCCAGCCGGGCGACCCTCGAGCAGATCGGCACGAACACGGACTGTGTCGCCGGCCACGCCCGCTCGTTTGCCTGGTTCGAGGTCCTGCCGGCCGACCGCTTCGAACAGGAGATGACCCTGCCGGTCGATGCCGGCGACAAGATCGCGGCCTCGATCGCCGTTGTCGGCCGGTCGTACAAGATGGTCATCGAGAACCTGACCACGGGCGACGTGGTCGACACGTTCCAGCACTCACCCGGCGCCAAGCGCTTGACCGCCGAGTGGGTCGTCGAGGCGCCGACCGTCGGCTGCCCGGGCGATTGCCAGGTGGCCCTCCTGGCCTCGTTCGGAACGGTCTCCTTCACCTCGGCCCGGGTGATCCTGGCCGGGGTGACCGGGCCGATCGGCGACGGTCGCTGGACACGGGTCCGGCTCGACCTCGAATCGCACAGCGGCGTGGTCAAGGCGAAGCCCGGACCCGTGGCCAGGGACGGCGCCAGCTTCGCTGTCGTGTGGCATCACCGTTGAGTTCAATCCGGTGCATGATTCGAGGTGGAGGTGCCAGCCATGACCGAGCCAGTCCATCCCGATCCAAATTCCGCCCCAGGCAGCCAGCCGCCGCCCGAAGAGCCGGCCGGCCGTGACATCAGCGCCACGATCTCGTCGATCGCCGAGGACATCAGCGAGCGGGTGACGGTCCTCGTCGACAAGGCCACGCCCGTGGTCCGCGACGCGGCCGCCCGGGCATCAGAGCTGGTGGCCAAGGCCGGCGAGGCCGCCGGACCGGCTGCCCATCGCGCCGCCGAGGCGACCGCCGAGCTCGGTGAGAAGGTCGCCGCCAAGGGTCGCGACATCGCCGCCGACCTGCGCCGCTCGAACCAACCCGCCGATTCGGCGCCGTCCGAGGGCGCCGCTCCGGCTCAGCCCGGCCCCGCCGCGGACGAACCAGTGCCGGCTCCGACTGCCTCAGCTGAGACGGATGGAGCCGCGCCAGCCACTGCCGGTGAGACGCCGGCGTCCGACCAGCCAGCCGGCGGTTGACGGGCTGAACCTGCGCGGCGCGTTTGGCCTTCAGGGGCAGTCGTTTACCGGGTACGCCGCCGGCGGATCGTTCGCCTGATCTCCGGGCCGGCGAGCAGAAGGCCGATCAGGACCAGGCCGGCGATCACGATCCAACCGGTCGGGTCGCTCGTCGCACTGGCTGTTGGCAGTGGTGCGACGACGGGCGACCCTGACGGGATCAGGGCGCCAGGAGCGGTTGAGGCGCGCGGTTCGCCGCCCGGTGAGCCGATCGCGCCGAGGACCTGCCCCGACGGAGTCGCTCCGGGCGTCGCCGGGCCGGCTGTGATCAGCGGCGTCGCCTTGGAGCTGGGCCGGGGGGTTGCCGTGGGCGTCGGCCGGGGCGTGGGCTTGGCGGTCGGCTTGGCGGTCGGGCTGGGCGTCGGCGCCGGGGTGGCGTTCAGGGTGATCGTCCACTTGTAGGAGCCCAGGTTGGGCGGGGGCAGGACGCCGGGCGGCTCGGGGAACGGCCCATACGTGCCGCAGCCGCTGGCCACGACGCCGAGGGAATCGCTATCCGGCGCGCTGAACGCGATCAGCGGGGCCATGTGGCAGTCGCCGCCGTTCACGACCGGGCCCGAGGTCAGGGCTCCCCACTTCACGAAGAGGTAGTGCTCTTCGGGATCGCCGCACTTCGGGTCGCAGATCCAGCTCTCCGGCGCCTGGAAGGTGGCGGTCCGGACCGCGCCGCTGGTCGAGAACGAGACGTGGAAGGGGACGTTCAGATAGCCGCCGGTGTCTTTGGCCAGGGACCCGTCGAAGACGGCCGTCTGGTCGGGTACCGCCGCAAAGTTCACGTTGTCGGGCGAGACCATGAACGAGTAGTCGGCCGCCGAAGCCGTGCCGGCGAGCGGCACGAGGGCCCCTCCCGCCAGCACGATTGCCAGTCCGATTCGAAACATCGAGCCCCCAGCGAAGCGGAAGGAGACGATAGCAGAGAGCCACGACGCCACTCGTCCAGCGCACTGCCTCCCGACTTCGACCAGCCTGCCATGCGGTACTCTCGGGCGATGGTCGACAACCGAGATCGCTTCTACATCACGACGGCGATCGCCTACGCCAACAATCAGCCGGGGTTGCACACCCTGTACGAGGTGATCGGCGCCGACGTGATCGCCCGCTGGCATCGAATGCTGGGCGACGACACCCGCTTCCTGACCGGCACGGACGAGCACTCGGTCAACATCGCCCAGCGGGCGGCCGAGGAGGGGCTGACCCCGCGGGCCTTCGTCGACGAGAAAGTCGAGCTGTTCCGATCGTCGGAGAGCCTGCTGGCGATCGCGCCCGACCGGTTCATCCGGACGACCGACCCCGATCACTATCGTTCAGCCCAGGAGATGGTCCGCCGGGCCCACGCCAACGGCGACATCTACCTCGGGACCTACGAAGGCTGGTATTGCCCGAACGAGGGCTTCCGGAGCGCATCCGAGGTGGTCGAGACCGAGCGCGGGACGATCTGCCCGAACCACCCCGACGTCCCGCTCCAGTGGCTGACCGAGCGCAACTGGTTCTTCCGGCTGTCGGCCTACCAGGAGCGCATCGAGCGCTACTTTGCCGAGCATCCGGACTTCGTCCAGCCCGACTACCGGCGCAACGAGATGCTCGGCTTCATCCGCTCGGGCCTCGAGGACTTCTCGATCAGCCGGGCCGGCGGCGGCTGGGGGATCCCGTTCCCGATTGCCGAGAACGGCGAGTCGTCACTGCTGGAGGACGGCCGCTGGGATCCCGAGGCGGGCACGATCTACGTCTGGTACGACGCCCTGATCAACTACATCACCGGGGCCGGCTTCCCCGACGATCCGGCCGCCTTTGCCCACTGGTGGCCGGCCGACCTGCACGTGATCGGCAAGGACATCGCCCGCTTCCACACGATCGCCTGGCCGGCGATGCTCTGGAGCGCCGGCCTCGAGGCACCCCGCCACGTCTGGGTCCACGGCTGGCTGCTGGTCAAGGGCGGCGAGCGGATGAGCAAGAGCCGGGGCAACTTCTTCGACCCGAACGACGTCGTCGCTGCGCTCGGCTCGGACGGCGCCCGCTACGTGACCCTGGCCGAGGTCGCCTTCGACCGGGACGCCGAGGTCTCCTGGGAGTCCTTCGTCCGGCGCTACAACGCCGACCTGGCCAACGACTTCGGCAATCTCGTCAATCGGACCGTCTCGATGGCCAACCGCTACCTGTCGGGAGCCCGCCCGGGCGCGTCGGATGGTGGCGGCCTGCGGACCGCCTGGGAGTCCACCCTGCCGGCCTATCGGTCGCAGCTCGAGGGCTGCCTCCTGCACGTGGCGCTGGGCACCCTGTGGGAGTTCGTCGGCGCCGCGAATCGGCTCGTCGACGCCGAGAAGCCGTGGGAGCTGGCCAAGGCGGCCAAGCTCGGAGGCCCGGACGGCGAGTCGGCCGGCTTGCGCCTGTCGGCCGTGCTCGGCGACCTGGTCGAGGCCTGCCGCCTGATCGCCCTCGCCGGTGCGCCGTTCCTGCCGGCGACCGCGCCGCGGATCCTGGCCCAGCTCGGCTACCCGTGGCCGTACGCCAACGACGGCAATGGCGGGCCGCCGCTGATCGGCGAGCTGGCCTGGGGTGCGCATAGCGGCGAGGCCGGACAGATGGAGCAGCCCGAGCCGCTCTTCCCGCGCCTCGATGTCGAGCCGGACCCCTCGCCCGCCTAGGCTCCGGCTCATGCGCCTGATCGATTCCCACGGCCATCTCCAGGCCGACCGCTTCGCCGGCGACGTCGAGCTGGTCCTTGGCGGCGCTCGGCTGGCCGGCGTCGAGCGGATTCTGGTGCCGGGCTGGGATCCCGATTCCAGCGAGGCCGCCCTCGAGCTCGTGGGCCGCTACCCCTGGCTCGACGCGGCGGTCGGCGTCCATCCCCACGATGCGGCGACGGTCGATGACCTGGGCTGGGCCTCGATCGTGGCCCTGGCCTCGGATCCGCGCGTGCGGGCGGTCGGCGAGACGGGCCTCGACACCGACCGTGGCTTCTCGCCCGTTCCCGACCAGCTCGCCAACCTCCGCCGGAACCTGGCCCTGGCGCTCGCGACAGGCAAGCCGGTCATCCTCCATTGCCGCTCGAAGCCGGGCGAGCGCGACGCCCAGGATGCCCTCGTGGTCGAGCTGCGGGCGCTGGGCTTCGATGGTCTGCCCGGGCGGACGGCGTTCGGGGCTCGGCCCGCGGCGATCATCCACTCGTATTCCGGGCCGCTCGACTACGGCCAGAGGGTCATTGACATGGGTCTTGCGGTCAGCTTCTCGGGCCTCGTCTTCCGAGCGGGGGAGGAGAGCAGCGCGGCCGTCGCCCGGCTGGTTCCCCGGGATCGCCTGCTGGTCGAGACCGATGCCCCGTTCCTGTCCCCGCCGGGCGCGCCGCGCAAGCGCAATGAACCGGAGTGGGTCCGGGTGACGGCGGCCTGGCTGGCCGAGCAGCGCGGCGAGTCCCTGGAGCTGCTCGGTGACGGCCTCGTGGCCGCCTACGACTTCGTCCTCGGACGGGCCTGAGATGACGATCCGGATCGCGGTCGCCTCGACGCCCCTGACCGCGACGCTGGCCGAGGCCGTGCCGGCCGCGCTCGCCGCGATCGAGGAGGCCGGCCGGCTCGGGGCGGCGATCGTGTGCCTGCCCGAGACCGGCGTCCCCGGCCATCGGGTCCAGGCCCGGGCGGTGCCCGAGGTCTCGCAGGACGAGCTCGACGCCGCACTCGTGCAGATCGGTTCCTCGGCCTCGCGCGCCGGAGTCGTGGCGATCGTCGGGACCGAACGCCTGACGGACGCCGGTCGCCAGATCGTGTCGGTCGTGATCGGTGTCGATGGCACGCCGATTGGCGAGCAGGTCAAGACCCAGGTCGACCCGACCGAGGAGGTCGACTACGTCCCGGGCGCCGGCCGGCGGGTTTTCTCGGCCGGTGGATTGACCTTCGGGATCGCGATCTGCCACGAGGCGTTCCGCTACCCGGAGATCGCCCGGTCGCTCGCCCTGGCCGGCGCCCAGGTGGTCTTCGTGCCCCACTTCGTGACGACCAACGACGGCTCGCTGCCCACGGCCTGGGGCCAGCCCGCGAACCCGTACAACGAGAAGGCAGTGATGCTCCGAGCACTCGAGAACACCGTCTTCGTCGCTGCCTCGAACTTCGCCGGCCCGGACCAGGGCTCGGTCACCGGGATCATTGCCCCGGACGGGCGGCTTCTGGCGAGCCTCCCGTACGGTGCTGTCGGCGTGGCGGTGGCCGACGTGGACCTTGCCGAAGCGACGCGCGAGCTGGCGTTGCGCTGGGACCCAGCGCGGAGCGAGGTCCGTGGATGACGTACGACGTCGTGATCGAGGCTGCCCGGCCCGAGCTGATCGCGGCCGTTCGGGTGATCGTGCCAGTGGGCGGAGTTGGCCAGGCCTGGAGGCCGGCACTCGACCAGGTCTGGGCCTTCCTGCGCGCGAGTCCCGGCATGCGCCGGGGCCACAACCTCTTCCTGTACCACCACCCGGAACGGCGAGGCGACCCGCTGGCCGCCGAATTCGGCGTCCAGGTGTTCGAGCCGTTCGAGCCGGCCGGCAATGTGCGTTGCGTCGAGACGCCCGGCGGCGAGGTCGCCCGGGTCGTCCATCGGGGTCCGTACGTTGAGATGGGCGCGGCCCACGCGGCGATCCAGGCATGGTCCGTCGCCCATGGTCGTGGGATCGGTTCTGCGTCCTGGGAGCTCTACGGCGACTCGACCGACGACCCCGCCGACCTCGAAACGACGATCAGCTACCTGCTGGTCTGAGGAGCCCCAGTTGACACGCGGCAGGCTGCCGCGATACTGTATTGGCACTCTCACATCGAGAGTGCTAAAGCGAGTGGAATCGAACGGTTGAGCCGGACGCCCTGAGGGGGCGAGGTCCGAGGAAGTCACCCGCATCGAGGCCCCGCAGGCACTCAACCTGGGACATCCGGGCCCGCCGGCCACCGCCGACGTGCCCTCTAATCAGCCACGCCGGCGGACGCCGCCGACACAGGAGGGCTAGCACCTTGGCCAAGGCCACTGAGAACAAGGCAGCGGAGAAGAAGCTTCGCCCGCTCGGCGATCGCGTCGTGATCAAGCCAATCGCCCGTGAGGACATGACCAAGAGCGGCATCGTCCTGCCGGACACCGCGAAGGAGAAGCCCCAGGAGGGCATCATCCTGTCCGCCGGCCCGGGCAAGATCGACGAGAACGGCAAGCGTGAGCCGATGGACGTCAAGGTCGGCGACAAGGTCCTGTACGCCAAGTACGCCGGCACCGAGTTCAAGATCGAAGGCGACGACCTGCTGATCGTCAGCCAGAAGGACATCCTCGCGATCGTCGAGGGCTGACCGATCCGTCACGCACGGATCCCCAACGAAACCCGGAGGAAGAATCAAGTTGGCTAAGCAGATCATTTTCGACGAGACAGCTCGTCGCTCGCTGAAGCGGGGCATCGACCACCTCGCCGATGCGGTCAAGGTCACCATCGGCCCCAAGGGCCGGAACGTCGTGCTCGACAAGAAGTTCGGCTCCCCGACGATCACCAACGACGGCGTGACGATCGCCCGGGACATCGAGCTCGAGGACCCGTTCGAGAACATGGGCGCCCAGCTCCTCAAGGAGGTCGCCACCAAGACCGACGACGTTGCCGGCGACGGCACGACCACCGCGGTCGTCCTCGGCCAGGCGATGGTCTCCGAGGGCCTGCGCGTCGTGAGCGCCGGGGCCAACCCGATGGTTGTCAAGCGCGGCATCGAGGCGGCGGTCGCGGCGATCGTCGAGGAGATCAAGAAGCAGTCCCGACCGGTTGCCAACCGCGAGCAGATCGCGGCCGTGGCCGGGATCAGCGCCGCCGATCCGGAAGTCGGCGAGATCATCGCCGAAGTGATGGACAAGGTCGGCAAGGACGGTGTCATCACCGTCGAGGAAGGGCAGTCGCTCGGCCTCGAGAAGGAATACACCGAGGGCATGCAGTTCGACCGGGGCTACCTGTCGGCGTACTTCGTGACCAATCCTGATCGGATGGAGACCGTCCTGGACGACGCCCGGATCCTGATCACCGATCGCAAGATCTCGAGCGTCCCGGACATGCTGCCGGCCCTCGAGAAGGCGGTCCAGATCGGGCGGCCGATCCTGATCATCGCCGAGGACATCGACGGTGAGGCGCTCGCCACCCTGGTCGTCAACAAGCTCCGGGGGACCGTCTCGGTCCTGGCCGTCAAGGCCCCGGGCTTCGGGGATCGCCGCAAGGAGATGCTCCGCGACATCGCCATCCTGACCGGCGGCACCGTGATCAGCGAAGAGATCGGGCGCAAGCTCGACTCTGTCACCCTCGAGGACCTCGGCTCCGCCCGCCGGATCGTGGCCACCAAGGACGACACGACGATCGTGGATGGTGCTGGAACCCCGGACCAGATCAAGGCCCGGATGAGCCAGATCAAGGCCCAGATCGAGGACACCACCTCGGACTACGACAAGGAGAAGCTCCAGGAGCGCCTTGCCAAGCTGTCCGGCGGAGTGGCCGTGATCAAGGTCGGCGCGGCCACCGAGGTCGAGCTCAAGGAGAAGAAGCACCGCATCGAGGATGCCCTCTCGACGACCCGCGCGGCCGTTGAGGAAGGCCTCGTCGCCGGCGGTGGGACAACCCTCCTGCAGGCGATCCCGGCCCTCGACAAGGTCAAGCTCGAAGGTGACGAGAAGATCGGCGTGGACATCGTGCGCAAGGCGCTCGAGGCCCCCGCTCGTCAGATCGCCATCAACGCGGGCGCCCGGGGCGAGGTCGTCGTCGAGGCGGTCCGCAACGCCAAGAAGGGCCACGGCTTTGATGCGCTGAAGGGTGAGTACGGCGACATGTTCGCCCGAGGCATCGTCGACGCAGCCAAGGTCACCCGGTCCGCCCTCCAGAACGCGGCCTCGATCGCGGCCATGGTCCTGACCACGGAGACGCTGGTCACCGACCTGCCCGAGAAGAAGGACGGCAACGGCGGTGGCCACGGCCATCCCGGTGGCGGCGGCGGAGACATGGACTTCTAAAGCGTCCGTTAGCGTTCGCTAGCGTCCGCTCAGGCGGGCATCACGCTCAGAACAGCACGAGAGCCGGTCGTCCGTCCGCGGATAACCGGCTCTCATGCTACATGGATCGCTACACGCCGCAGGGGGTAGATGGGCACCGCCGTCGCGTCGGCGGCTGACCCGGGATCCCGAGCTGCGCAGCCTTGGCCAGCGGCAAGGCCGTCACCCAGTTCAACGTCTAGGGTGGCCCTTTAGGGTGGGTGCGGCGGTCGGCACCAACGAGGCCGGGAGCTTCGGCGCGGGCGTGACCTCCACCGACATCGGCGTCGCCAAGGCAGGCGCCGCTGTCACATAGACGATCTGCGGAGTAGGTTGAACAACCGCGATCGGCGCCGCGGCTGTGCAGCGACTGACAATCGCCGCAACGATTGCCGTCGCGATCACTGTCCAGCTCTTGAACATCCTGCCCCATGACCGATTGCGCGATTCCTGGGGAGTTAGGCCCGGTACGAGGTGCGCTGGGATGGCCCAGATGTACCGTTACCCCCGGTCGCTCCGGCTCGGCTGGCCGCCTGTAGAGGGATCGACGGCCGGACGCGGAGCCGGAGCGAATTCGACACGGTAGCCGCGGGCGCCTACCTACGGCTTATCGGACTGCCTACGCTCGGCGATCCAGCCCCAGGCCGGCGCCCAGAAATCGCCGAGCCGTCGATCGAGGTGCCGGCGCTCCGCCTCGGCCTCCCATGCAGAGACGAACTCCTCGGCTCGATGCTTGTTCATCCGGCCTTCGGTCTGGAGCCGACCAAGCAGGCTTGCACGGTGGGCGATGTAGAGCTTGGCTGGGTCCGCTCGTCGTCCCATGGGATCAATGATGCGCCCGGGGCGTGACAGGTCGGGCGGCAGTCGTCGAAACCCGCACCTGGACGCGCTCATCGCCTCGATCCCGGGCCGTCGGAGGTACCTCCGGGTGGTAGCGCTCGTAGCTGAGGCCGGATTGAGTGGGTCTAACAACCCAGTTCAGGTCAAACCTCGCCCAATGACGCTCAGTTCTGCCATCGCATCGAGCATCCCCGCCACCGCCCCGTCGCGGCTCCGTCGCTTCGGGCCAGTGGGGCTCATCGCCCTCGGTGTCGCAATGCTCCTCGGACTCTCGGTCTGGCTGGTCACGCCGCCTGCGTTGGGACGGACGGTCGAGTGGGGGTTGTACGGCCGCACAAACGTGCTCCCAGACGACATCGTGACCGCGCAGGGCACGACAACCATCTTCGTCAAGTTCAACTTGTGGCCGGGGTGCGCTCCATGGAGCCTCGGCGATAGTTCATGGCTGACCCCGGTCATCACCTACACGCCCAAGGCGGTGATTATCACGCTCCACGAGAGCGCGCTGTACCTGCAGTCGCCCTGCCTGGGCATGTACGACGACTGGGGTTCGCCCGTGCCGATCCATCTGAGCGAGCCGCTTGGTGGCCGTACCCTGTACGACGGCTCCGTGTCTCCCCCGGCCGCTCAATCCGTTCCTCAGCGTTGAGAAACTCGGAGCCAGGAAGGCTGAGTTGGTATCGCGGTTCTGTTGGGCATCGGTCTCAGGACACCAGGACCAGCCCGCTGGTCCGCGCTCGTCGGCTCCTCATCGTCGCGCTCGCCGGCCTGTTGCTCGGCATAGGCGTGGTTTGGGGCGTGACCACGATCACGACGGCGCACCGCACCACCCCGCTGTACGACCCGCCGGTCCTCGCCGGTCAGCAGATCCCGGGCTACTGCTCGGGCGGCGTGTATGCCCGGCTCGGCGACACGATCGTCCTGACATCGTCGCCGCACTGCGGCGGCGAGGGAGTGGTGATCGCGGGGCAGGGCGTCGTCGGCCCCGAGGCCCAGGACTCGACCTGCGCGTATGCCGGCCACACCTGCCATGCGTCAGACATGAACTACGTGATCGTCAACCCTGACCGGATCCCGTGGGGCCACCTCAACGTCATCGATCTCGGTGTGGGCGGCTATCGGATCCTCGGCCCAGACGCGAAGGCCCTAACCTGCGCCGACATCGCCATCGGCGACCCGGTCGAGATGGACGGTCGCAACGACTACCGAACCGGGAGCGTCGAGTGGAAGGGCGACAACCTCGTCTCGCCGACCTACGACGGCTCCTACTTCCCCTGCATGGTGCACTCGCCCGTCCAGGTGGGCGGTGGCGACTCCGGCAGCGTCGTTCTCGTCCGCGGCATTCCGGCCGGGGTGACGAGCCGCTCCTTCGGTGGCTCGCTCGGCTTCACACCGCTGGCTGAGGGCCTCAGCGAGTTGGGCCTCGTCCTGTGCACGACACCCGACTGCGGCCTCGTGCCGCCACCAACCGGTGGGCTCAAGTGACGCCCATCGGGCTCTTCATCGGCTCGTCATCGTCGTGCTCTGGGGGGCTCGCTGTTTCGTGTCCGCCCGGTAGTCAGCCGGGTTACCTGCGGGTGATGGACGCTTGTATATCGTCAGGTCGGGTCCGAGCATGGACTCGGCGTCCGGGTTGTCGTCGACATTCCGGTCGGCGGGACGACAGACGTCGCCCGTCGTGCCTCGGATGATCGCGCTGCTCCGGCGGGATGGGCGTGTCCTGCACGCAACATCCACGGCTGATGCGAATCCTCGTCTGTTGACTGCCTTGGTGGCCACGTACTGCGCCGTCGGCTTCGCGGCCGTCATTGCCGCGACCCTGGTGTTCTACCCGTTCTTCGGGGCGATACAGCTCCCGTATGCGCCGTTCGGCCTCGATCCGGCCCTGACCGGGTGCACCTTGTGGGTCGCGATCTGTCTCGCGACCGCCACCCAGGGCACCCGAGGGACCGGGCAGGTCCCATTCGTCTACTCGATCGCCCCGGTCATGGCGGCCGGACTACTCGGTGGTCCCGCCGCCGCGGCCTGGGTCGCGCTCCTCGGCACCGTTCCGATCCGGGCTTTTCGCGAAGGAACCCCACGGTTCGACCTGCTCGGGGGCCACGCCGTACGCTGCCTCGCGGCGACCGTGGGGGCCGTGGTGATGCTCGGCGTCCGCCTCGCTCCCATCGATCCGATCCAGGTGCGCGATCTCGGCGCGATCCTCATCGGCACCGCGGTGGCGGTTACGATCGAACAAGGCCTCGGCTTCGCTCTGTGGTACGCCCGGCGGGGCCGCCATCTGAACGGAGCCTTTGCCATCGTCAGCAGGGTCGACTGGGCTGTCGCGGGGGGCGCCGAGGCGTGCATCGCGTGGTTGGCAGCCCTCGTGTACGTCCAAGGTCTCTGGTGGGCCCCGGTCCTGATCGTCGTCGCGGACCTGGCTGCCAGCCGGTCTATGGCCCACCACCAGTCGAGCTGGCGGCTGCGGTACAGCGAGAAGACGGGCCTCCCGACGCGCCAGATGTTCGATCAGCTCTGGCGCGACCTGCCGCGCGGCGATGCGACCCAGCCAAGGCGATGCCTCATCTACCTCGACCTCGACGGTTTCAAACGCGTCAATGACGACAATGGCCACAAGGTCGGCGACGACGTCCTCTTCGAGGTCGGACGTCGCCTGCAGATGGCCATCGGCCGGGACCTCTTCATCGCGCACCTACATGGCGATGAGTTCCTCGCGCTCGCGACCGGCGTCAGCGACGAAGCCGCCGCCGAGGAGGTCATCGATCGACTCCGCCGGCTCATCGAGCCGACGATCGAGCACCCTGTGCGCGGCCCACTGCGCGTCTCCGCGACGGCGGGCGCTTGCCTCCTGCCGACCCTCAAGGAGCTCAGGCCAGCGAAGGATGACGTCGGCCGGCTCTGGTCAAAGGAGGAAGCCGGCAAGGACGAGCTGGACGGCTTCATGAAAGTGGCGGACGAGGAGATGAGCCGGCGCAAGGACCGGCCCAGCCGGCGCACTGGTCGGGACCGGCGTGTCGAGAGTGAGGCCGAGTTCGTGCCCAGCTGAATGATGATGCTGGGTGTAGGTGACGCTCGGCGGCGCCAATCAGGAGGCATTCTTCGGTGCACAGCTGAGCCATTCAACCGAGATCGGGACCACGGTCGTCGTCTGGGCCGTGGCAGGGTCGAACTTGGGTGTCCCGAGGAAGCCGCCGGCCAGTTGCGTGCGATCCACTCCCATGCCGGCCGCCAGAACAGCTCGGAGTGCCGGTCCAGGCCACGGAGCGCGGCCCCAGCCTCCCAAAATCCCACGCCTGAGCCCAGAACTCGCCTGAGCGCTGTTCAGGCCACGGAGCACGGCGCTCGTTCCAAACCTGGCGAATATCAGCCCCGGAAGTGTTCGGCCGGGACTTGGGGCAGTTTCGGGTCTGATTCAACGAATGCACGCTCGACTCTTGCACGACCCAGCTCAGGAATCTGCCGATTCTGCCGCAAACAGCCTCCACTCCCGGATTAGTACTACGTGGGCGAATATTCGCCAGATTCGGGAGCCGCCAGAGGCTTTGCCCGGCGCCGCCGGACCGCCGCGCAGGCACGATCGCGTCGATAATCGCGCGATGGCAGAACCCACGGCGTTCGACGAGGCCGCGGAGCGAGCCGACAACCGGCGCGGGCCGGAGCGGCTCGAGGCATTCAGCGACGGCGTCTTCGCGATCGCGATCACCCTGCTCGTGCTCGAGATCCGGGTGCCCCCGGCAGCCGACCTCGATACGAGCGCCCATCTCCTCGCCGCGCTGGGCGCCCTGTGGCCGAGCTACCTCGGCTACCTCGTCAGCTTCGCGACGATCGGGATCATGTGGGCCAACCACCACAACCTGATCCGGCTGGTGGCGGTCGTCAGCCACGGGCTGATCCTGTCGAACCTGCTCCTGCTCCTGATCGTGGGCTTCGTCCCGTTCCCGACGGCCCTCCTGGCCGCCACGCTGGGAACCTCGACCGGGCAGATCGGCGTCCTGGTCTACGCCGGCACGTTCGTGGCGATCGCCCTCGCCTTCAACATCCTGTGGGACCAGGTGCGCCGAGGGCGGGGCGTCCTGCGTGCCGACGTCCAGCGGCGCTCGATCGACTCGATCACCCGAAGCTATCGCCTTGGCCCGCCCGGCTTCCTGATCGCCTTCGTCGCGGCCCTGATCAATCCGGCCTGGGGGATGGCCGTGATCAT
Source organism: uncultured Chloroflexia bacterium (assembly GCA_963735455.1). Classification (GTDB taxonomy): domain Bacteria; phylum Chloroflexota; class Limnocylindria; order Limnocylindrales; family CSP1-4; genus Palsa-1033. Next base: position 1,324,810 of record CAVTKZ010000002.1, on the reverse strand, counting down.
TGCCCTAATCGTCCTCTATCTGCTGCCTTCGTCGTCCGGGGCGTAGGCCCGGACGCACCGGAATACGCCCGGCAATCGGCCCGAACTCCAGATTCCGGCGGATCGTCGGCTAGCATGACGGGGTGATCGACCTCGAAGCCTACGCGGCAGACTGCCGGCTCTTCGGCTCGGTGGAGCTGGGCGACGGCCGGCTGACCGACCTGCTCAACGAGCAACCGGAGCTGCGAATCATCGGCGCCCGCCTCGAGAGCCTGGCCGACGGCCACCTGTCCGAGATCGCCGAGCTCGTTGTCGATCGCGACGAGCTGTTCGCCGTGGTTGCGGTCGGGCCCCGCGGCTCCGCGGCTCGCCGGCTCCATACGCACACCCGCAACGTGGTCGTCGAGATGGGCCCCTATCAGATCAAGGGCGCGATCCACGGCACGGCGGCGTCGAACCCGTTGGCCGGCGTGCTCCGTCGCGCACCGTGGGTGCCCCTGACCGACGCGGTGATCAGCTACCTGCGCGGCGTCCGGACGATCCACGACCAGGTCGAGACGCTGCTGATCAACCGGGCGATGGCCAGCTCGATCCGGGCCGCCGAAGAGGAGGCCGCACCGTATCTGCCTTGGGAAGGACCCGGCGCACCGCCGGTGAGGGCCGCCGGCGCGCTCGACCTGACCAGCGCGGTGCACGACGAGGACCCCGGCGAAGGCGGCTGACCCGGCCTCCGGCCCGCGACAGCGGCCCACCATGGCGGGCCACGACAGCGACGACGACCGCCGTCCTAGATTCAGCCATTGATCAGTCACCCGGGCTACGATCTGGCGATGAACCGCCCGGCCCGCGGCCGCCTCGGTCACGCGATCGCCGTCCTCGTCCTCGGGGTCCTGCTGGCCGCCTGCGGGAATGGCAGCAGCAGCCCGGCCGCGGCCGGCGGGCCCGGCCTGACGGACCCCAAGGAGATCCTGGCCCGGAGCCTCACCGCGCTCAACGATGCCCGGACGTTTCACCTCGACGGATCGCTGACCGGCACGCTCGAGGCGGACCTGACCAATAGCGGCACGGATTCGGCGATCGACCTGAAGGGGACCTCCCTGACGGCCGACGCGGACGTGCCCAACGAGCGGGCCTCGCTGTCGATCTCGGTCCCGGCGCTGTTCGCCCTGAAGGTGGATTACCTCCAGATCGGGCCGGACACCTACAGCCGGAACAGCCTGTCGGGCTCCAGCTGGACTCACACGTCGGAGGCCGCGGACGCCACCATCCCACCCAGTGCCGTCCCCACGCCGCGCCGGATCGGCGGCGCCAGTCCGTCGCCCGCCGCGGCGCCGACCCCGGAGGCAAGCCTGGACCTCGTCGGCCAGATCACGGCCGGCCTGGACAGCCTGCCCAATCCGCCAACCAAGGGCCCTGACGCGAGCTGCGGCCAGAAGACCTGCTACACGATCGTCCTCGTCGTCCCGCTCAAATCCGGCGACGACACGGGCCTCGGCTTGCCGCTGCCGAGCGGGGCCAGCGCCTCGGTCAGCGTCACCCTGTCGATCGAGCAGGACACGCTGCTGCCGGTCCAGGCCGTCGCCCTGATCGACGGAGGCGCGAACGGCACCTTCAACCTGACCCTCAGCCTCTCGAAGTTCAACGCGCCGGTGACGATCAGCGCGCCACCGCCCGAGCAGGTCGTCGAGGCCAGCGCCGGCCCGTAAGCCCGGCCCCGGACTGGGTCAGGCGCGCGGCGCCCGGCCCACGACCAGGTAGCGCCGCCAGCCGTCCGCGGCTCGCTCGACGAGGCCGAGGTGGGCCCGCTCCACCCGGTCGATCTCGCCCAGGCTCCGGGCGCGCACCCGCTCGAAGCCGGCCTGGCGCAGGACGGCCATCATCGCCTCCGGGCTGCGCTGCTCGAGGAGCGGCAGCCGGGTGTCGATCTCGGCCGGGTATTGGTGCTCGCCAGCGTCCTCGTTGCCGACCAGCCTGGTCGCCGCGGCGGCCAGCAGGCGGATGGGCAGCGGCTGGCGCGGATACGTGCCGTCGATCACCGCGACCAGGCCGCCCGGCCTGAGCCGGGTGCGCCAGGCGCGCGCCGCCAGGCCCGGATCGGGCAGGGTCCAGACCAGGTGGCGGCTGACCACGGCGTCGAAGCTCGCCCCGGGCACGGGCGGCTCCTCGGCGTCGCCGATCCGCCAGTCGACCGCGATCCCGCTCTCGATGCTCTTGCGCCGGGCCGCCAGGATCATCGCCTCGGACAGGTCGATCGCTACCACGTCGTGGCCGAGTTCCGCGGCGAGCAGGGCCAGCGTCCCGGTCCCCGTGCCGACGTCGAGGACCGCCCGGCGGGGCACTTCCGAGTGGGTCGCATCACCGAGGATCGCGGCGACCAGCCGGCGCCAGGCCCGCCGTTCGTCGTCGTGGAGGATCCCGTGGCGCGGGATCCGGTCGTACCCGGCGGCGCCCCGATCCCAGGCCGCCGTGATCATGGCCTTGACCCGTTGCCTGCTGCCGGTATCGACCTCCTCGTCGTGCACCCGACGAGGATAGCCAGCCATCCCCGGTCAGGAGTGGTGCAGGAGCCCGCCCTACAATGGCCACGTGCCATTTGTGACCGATCGGCTCTTCCCCGAGCCGCCCGACGAGGACGTCCCGTTCCCCGACGCAGCGCCGTCCGAATCCGTCGAGGCAGAGGGCCTCGACACCTCCGACCAGGCCCTCGAGCAGGATCCCCGGACGGTCCGCAAGCGCCGGGCGAAGGCCCGCCCCGGGGCTCCCCGGACGCCCGGCGAGCCGGCCGGCGATCCGTTCGGGGACGAGCCCCCGCCACCCGACGATCCGGATGGCAACCCGCGACCGCAGCCGGCCGCCGCGCCGGACCCGGCCGCCCGGGCCGCGCTCGCCGAGCGAATCGTCGCCCGCCTGAATCCCGAGCAGGCCCGGGCCGTCACGACCACCGAGGGCCCGCTCCTGATCCTGGCCGGCGCCGGCAGCGGCAAGACCCGGGTCCTCGCCCACCGGGTCGCCTACCTCGTCGGGGTCCTCGGGGTCCGGCCCTGGCAGATCCTGGCCGTGACCTTCACCAACCGGGCGGCGGGTGAGCTCCGGGAGCGGATCGTGGCCCTCGTCGGCGAGGCCGGCCGGGAGGTCGAGAGCGGCACGTTCCATGCCGTCTGCGCCCGGGCCCTCCGGCGCGACGGGGCAGCGATCGGCCTGGACCGCCGCTTCGTGATCTACGACAGCGACGACCAGCAGACCCTGATGAAGCAGATCCTCAAGGAAGAGGACCTCCCGGCGACCGGGGAGTTCCGGCCCGCGGCGGTGCTCGGCTCGATCAGCCGGGCCAAGAACGAGATGCTCGACGCCGACGCCCTGGCCGACGCTGCGCTGAACCATCACGAGCGCCAGATCGCCCACCTGGCCCGGATCTACCGGGCCCGCTTGCGCGCCCTCGGCGCGCTCGACTTCGACGACATCCTGCTCGAGGCGGTGCGCCTCTTCGAGGAGGCGCCGGCCGTCCTGAGCCGCTATCAGGACCGCTGGCGCTACCTCCACGTCGACGAATACCAGGACACCAACCGGGCCCAGTACCTGTGGGTCCGGGCGCTCGCTGCACGCCACCACAACCTGTGCGTCGTCGGCGACGACGACCAGTCGATCTACTCGTGGCGCGGCGCCGACCTGCGCAACATCCTCGACTTCGAGCGGGACGAGCCGAACGCCACGGTGGTCAAGCTCGAACAGAACTACCGCTCCACCCAGCTGATCCTCGATGCGGCCCACGCCGTCGTCAGCAAGAACACGGCCCGAACCGACAAGAAGCTGTGGACCGAGCAGGCCGGTGGCCGCCCGATCCAGCGCTTCGAGGCCTACAACCAGGAGGAGGAGGCCGAGTGGATCGCCCGCCAGGTGGAGGGCCTGATCGGCGGCGGGGCGCTGCTGACCCGCAAGGCGGATGACGAGGAGGGTCGCTCCAGCCCGCGCGACGTCGCCGTGATGTATCGCACGAACGCCCAGAGCCGGGCGATCGAGGAGGCGTTCCTGCGCTACGGGATCCGCTACCAGCTGATCGGCGGCACCCGCTTCTACCAGCGCCGCGAGGTGAAGGACGCCCTGGCCTACCTGCGCGTCCTGCGCAGCGACACCGACGCGATCGCCTTCGAGCGGATCATCAACGTGCCGGCCCGGGCGATCGGCGACAAGACGGTCGAAGTCCTCCGGGCCGCCGCCGGGCGCGAATTGATCGGCACCTTCTGGGCCGCCATCCAGGCCGCCGTCGCCGGCCAGGTCGAGGGGATCGTGCCCCGGGCCCGGGCCGCGCTGGCCGATTTCGCGGCAATCATCGCCTCGCTCCGGACGCGGATCGGGCTGCTGGCCCTGCCCGAGCTGCTCGACGCCGTCCTTGAGCGGTCGGGCTACCGGGCGATGCTGGCCGACGGCTCCGAGGAGGGCGAGGACCGCTGGAACAACCTGCTCGAGCTGCGCTCGGTGACGACCCGCTATGACGACCTGTCGCCCGAGGACGCCCTCGACCGGCTGCTCGAGGAGACGGCCCTCGTCGCCGACCAGGATTCGTATGCCGGCGACGCCGACGCGGTGACGATGATCACCCTCCATGCGGCCAAGGGCCTCGAGTTCCCGGTCGTCTTCATCGCCGGCCTCGAGGAAGGCACCTTCCCTCACAGCCGGGCGCTCGACGACGAGCGCCAGCTGGAAGAGGAGCGCCGGCTGGCCTACGTCGGGATCACCCGGGCCAAGCGCCGCCTGTTCCTGTCCCACGCCTGGCACCGGGCGACCTGGGGCGCCAGCGGAGCGACGGTTCCATCGCGCTTCCTGCTCGAGATCCCGGCCGAGCTGATGGAAGGCCCGAACCTGCGCGCCGACGAGGACCACGCCGACGGGCCGCTCGATCTCGAGCTGGTCTTCGGGGCGCGCCGCTCGAGCCGCTTCGGGACCCCGATCCGGGCCGGCGGCGGCGCCTACCGCCAGGGCAGCGGCCGCCCCGGCGCCCCGCCGGCCGGCACGCCCTTCGCCCCGACCCGTGACCTCGCCGCGAAGCGCTCGTCGTACGCCGCCGGGGCGCGGTCCGGCGAGCTGACCACGCCGGGCCGGGGGATCCGGGCCTGGGACGACCCGGCGGACGTCGACCACGAGGCGCCCGACGACCTGCCGGTCCGCCGAATCGAGGAGGCGCCGGCCCGGATCCCGGCCCGTCCGATCGTGCCCGGCGAGCGCCGCTACCGCGACGGCGACCGTGTCCATCACGCCCGGTTCGGAGACGGGATCGTTGTCTCGGCCCGGCTGACCCGGGATGACGAGGAGGTGACCGTCGCCTTCCGGGACAGCGCCGTCGGCCACAAGACGATGCTGGCCAGCCTGGCCAACCTCGAGCTGATCGGCTGAGCCGATGAGCAACCTGCCGGTCGACCCGGCTCTCGTCGAGACGGCCGCCGCCGGCGGCCCGGAGGTCGCCGCCGACCGGCATGCCATCCTGGCCGAGGAGCTGCTGCGGGCGAACCGGCTGTACTACCTCGAGGACGCCCCGGAGCTGTCCGACGCCGAGTACGACGCCCGCTTCCGGGAGCTGGTCGCGATCGAGACGGCGTTTCCCGACCTGCGCACGAACGACTCGCCGACGGTCAAGGTCGGGGCCCAGACGTCGTCGACCTTCGCCGAGGTCCACCATGCCCGGCCGATGCTCTCGCTCGGCAACGCCTTCTCGGCCGACGAGCTGCGGGCGTTCGACGCCCGGGTCCGCAAGGGCCTGGGCCTGCCCGCCGCGCCCGAGCCGGTCCCCGAGCTGCGCTACGGCGCCGAGCTGAAGATCGACGGCCTGGCGATCAGCCTGCGCTTCGAGGGCGGCCGGTTCGTGCTCGGCGCGACCCGTGGCGACGGCACCACCGGCGAGGACGTCACGGCCAACCTGCGCACGATCGCCGCGATCCCGGCCCGGCTGGCCGAGCCGGTCTCGATCGAGGCCCGGGGCGAGGTCTACATGCCCAAGGCCGAGTTCGCCCGGATCAACGCCGAGCGCGAGGAGGCGGGCCTGGCCCTGTATGCCAACCCGCGCAACAGCGGGGCCGGCTCGCTGCGCCAGCTCGACCCGGCGGTGACCGCCGGGCGGCGCCTGTCGGCCTGGTTCTACCAGCTCGTCGAGGACGGACCGGAGCGGCCGGTCGCGACCCAGTCGGCCGCCCTGGCCAGGCTGGCGTCGCTCGGCCTGCCGGTCAACCCGGAAAGCGCGACCGGGCTCGAGATCGAGGGCGTGATCGCGTTCATCGAGACCTGGCGCGAGCGGCGCCACGGACTGCCCTACGAGACCGATGGGGTGGTGGTCAAGGTCGACCGCCTGGACCAGCAGGCACGGCTCGGACTCGTGGCCCGCGCGCCGCGCTGGGCGATCGCCTACAAGTTCCCGCCCGAGCAGGTCCAGACCGTGGTCGAGGCGATCGTGCCCTACGTCGGGCGGACCGGCACCCTCACGCCCGTGGCCCACCTTCGGCCGGTCAAGGTCGCCGGCTCGACGGTTGCCCGGGCCACCCTCCATAACGTCGACGAGGTCCGCCGCAAGGACATCCGGATCGGCGACACGGTGATCCTCCAGAAGGCCGGCGACGTGATCCCCGAGGTGGTCGGGCCGGTCCTCGAGGCCCGCACTGGGGCCGAGGTCGAGTTCGACATGCCCGCGGTCTGTCCGGTCTGCGCCACGCCGATCGTCCGCGATGACGGCGCCGTCCGCCATTACTGCCCGAACCTGGCCTGCCCGGCGCGTGTCGGCCAGGAGTACGGCCACTTCGCCGGCCGGGGCGGGATGGACATCGAGGGGGCTGGCTGGGCGGTCGTCGAGCAGCTCCTCCAGCGCGGGCTGCTCGGCGCCCGGGCGGACTTCTTCCGGCTCGATGTCGAGACCCTGATGACCCTCGATCGCTACGCCCGCAAGAGCGCCGAGAATCTCGTCGCCGCGATCGACCGTGCCCGGCGGCGGCCGCTCGCCCGAATCCTGAACGCCCTGGGCATTCCCCAGGTGGGGGAGCAGACCGCGATCGACCTGGCCAACTGGCTGGCGGCGCGGATCCCGCCGGCGGACGACGAGCCGATGGGCGGGCCCCAGGGCTGGACGGCACGGGCGGCCGCCGAGCTGCGGCGGGTCGCCGAAGAGGAGCCGGCCGCGTTCGAGGCCGTGCCCGGCGTCGGCGCCACGGTGGCCGGCGGCCTGGTCCGCTACTTCAGCGAGCCAGCCACCCGCGACGTGCTGGCCGAGCTCGTCGGCGCCGGGGTGGAGGCTGAGCGGCCGGCCGTCCGTCCGCCGGGCTCCGCTGACTCGGCCGGCGCCGGGCCGCTGGCCGGCAAGACGCTGGTCGTGACCGGGTCGCTGGCCGGCTACGACCGGCAGGCGGCCGAGAACGCGATCCGGGCAGCCGGCGGCCGGGTCTCGGGCTCGGTCTCGAAGAAGACCGATTACCTCGTCGCCGGCGAGAGCGCCGGCTCGAAGCTGGCCAAGGCCCAGGAGCTCGGCGTGGCGGTCCTTGACGAGGAGGCATTCGGGCGCCTCCTCGGCGGTGAATCGCCGGTATGATCGGGCAATGGCCAGCCTGTCCCGCGACGACGTCGCCCACGTTGCCCACCTGGCCCGCCTCGGCCTGACCGGGGACGAGCTCGGCCGCCTGGAGGGCGAGCTCAACCACATCCTCGACCAGTACGGCCGGCTGACCGAGCTGGACACCGACGCGATCGCGCCGACGGCCCAGACGATCGAGCTCGAGAACATCCTCCGCGACGACGTCGTCCGGCCCTGCCTGTCACAGGCGGCGGCCCTCGCCAACGCGGCCGCCACGAAGGACGGCTTCATCGTCGTCAGCGCGATCCTGACCGGCGGCGACTGACGATGGCCGCAGTCGATCCGGCCGGGCTGAATCGGCGGCCGGGCCACGAGCTGGCGGCCGGCCTCCGGGCGGGCGACTTCAGCTCGCTCGAGCTGACCGAGGTCCACCTGGCCGCCGCCGAGCGCGACAACCGCGGGCTCCACGCCTGGCTGGCGATCGATTCCGAGGGCGCCCGGGCGCAGGCCGTGGCTGCCGACACCGCGCTTGTCGCCGCCCGGCGCGACGGGCCTGCCGCCCTTGCTGCCCTGCCACCGCTCCATGGCCTGCCGGTCGCGCTCAAGGACCTCGTCTCGGTCGAGGGTGGCCAGTGCACCGCCGGCTCGCGGATCCTGGAGGGTTACCGCTCGCCATACGACGCTCACATCACCGAGCGCCTGCGGGCGGCCGGCGCGGTGCTCCTGGGCAAGACCAACATGGACGAGTTCGCGATGGGCAGCTCGACCGAGCACTCGGCCTACGGCCCGACCTCGAATCCGTGGGACCTCGACCGGGTCCCCGGCGGCTCGAGCGGCGGCTCGGCGGCGGCGGTGGCCGCCTTCCACGCCCCGTTCGGCATCGGCACCGACACCGGCGGCTCGATCCGCCAGCCGGCCGCCCTGTGCGGGATCGTGGGCATGAAGCCGACCTACGGCCGGGTCAGCCGCTACGGGATCGTCGCCTTCGCCAGCTCGCTCGACCAGATCGGCCCGTTCGCCCGCGACAGCCGCGACGCCGCGACCCTCCTCCACGCCGTCGCCGGGCGCGACGAGCGTGACTCGACGTCGGCCCCGGTGCCGGTGCCGGATCGGCTGCTCGACCTGGCCGCGTCGGATGACGCCGCGGCGGGCGGGCTCCGCGGCAAGCGCCTGGGCCTGCCCAGGGAGTACTTCGTGGCCGGGATGGAGCCGGGCGTCGAGGCCCGGGTCCGCGAGGCGGTGGCTGCCCTGCAGGCCGCCGGGGCGGTCGTCGAGGAGGTCAGCCTGCCCCATACCGAGTACGGCCTGGCCACCTACTACATCGTGGCCCCCGCCGAGGCATCGGCCAACCTGGCCCGCTACGACGGGATCCGCTATGGCCCGGGGATCCGCGACGGCGACACCCTGGCCAATGTCCTGGCCACCCGGGGGCGCGGCTTCGGGGCGGAGGTCAAGCGCCGGATCATGCTCGGCACGTATGCCCTCTCGGCCGGCTATTACGACGCCTTCTACCTCAAGGCCCAGAAGGTTCGGACGCTGATCAAGGCCGACTTCGACCGGCTGTGGGCCGAGGGCTTCGACGCGCTCGTGGCCCCGACCAGCCCGACCGTCGCCTTCCGCTTCGGCGCGCGGCTGGCCGACCCGGTCTCGATGTACCTCTCGGACGCCTGCACCCTGCCGGTCAACATGGCCGGCCTGCCGGGCGTCTCGATCCCGTGTGGCCTGTCCGAGGGGATGCCGGTCGGGCTGCAGCTGATCGGCGCGCCGTGGACCGAGGCCGAGCTGTTCGAGCTCGCCCGGGGCTACGAGGCGGTGACCGCCGACGCGGCCTGGCGGACGGTGCCCCCGACGGACCTCGAAAGGGCGGGGGATCCGGCCGGCCCGACCCCGATGGATCGCGCCGCGGCTCTGGCCGGGGCGGCATAGCCAAGGTCGCGGGCTGGATCAGGAGACCCGGCGCGCCTCGTAGCCGCCGGCCGCCAGCGGCCGGACCTCGTAGGCCGGCTGGTCGTAGACCGTGGGGCCGCGTCGCCGGCGGCCCGTGGCGAGCTCGAAGCGCGAGCCGTGCCACGGGCATTCGACACGGCCGTCGAGCAGGGACCCCTCGTTGAGCGGCCCGCCGGCGTGGGCGCACTGGTTGTGGAGGGCCAGGATCTTCTCGCCGGTCCGGACCAGGACGAGGTCCTGGATCCCGAGCCGGGCCTTGACCAGGCTTCCCTCGGCGATCTCGCCCACCTCGAGCGGCTGCCATTTCGTGCCGGATGAGCGCCAGGCATGGCGATCGACCATGTTGCCCAGGACGAAGACGACGTCGCCGCCGACGAACGCGCCGCCGGCCAGGATCACGTAGGCGACGATCGACAGGGCGATCGGCAGCGCCCGGCTCGGGGGCCCCGTGGACCGGATCGCCAGCGAGACGAGGTAGATCGCGAGCGCCACGAGCATCAGCATGCTGTGGACCGTCGCCCGGACGCGGGCCCGGCCGTCGGTCGTCGAGTAGTCGGCGTAACCGGCCAGCGCGGAGGCGATCATCGTCAGGACGCCGATCACGAGGGCCACGTCGGCGGCCACCGGCTGACCGAGCAGGTCGAGCACGATCGTCACCGTCAGGGCCCCGATCGGCACGTCGGTCAGCAGGGGATGGAGGGGATGGCCGAGCCAGGATCCGGCCAGGAAGTCGCGGACGGGCAGGATCCGGCCGAAGATCGCCGCGCTCACCCCCTGGAGCCAGTCGCCGAGCGGCTTGGCCCAGCGACCCTGGGCGGCCACGATTTGTTCGAGCACTCGGCCGAGCATGGGCATCCTCAGGGCGGGTTGTCAGCTGATCCTACGCCGCGGCGATCGGCCCGGATCGGCCGCTTTCCCCGGTTCCGTATACTCGCCGGCATGGCAACCGAGACGACGCCGCTGGCCGCTGCCCGCCCGCCGCTGGCCGAGCGCGCCCTGGCCGAACGGGTCCGGTCGGTCCCGCCGTCGGGGATCCGGCGCTTCTTCGACATCCTGGCGACGATGGACGACGTGATCAGCCTGGGCGTGGGCGAGCCCGACTTCGACACGCCGGTGGGAATCGTCGAGGCCGGCGTCGCCAGCCTGCGCCGGGGCCGGACCCACTACACCAGCAACTACGGCACGCTCGAGCTGCGCCGTGCCCTGGCCGCCCACCTCGAGCGGCGCTACGACGTGGTCTACGACCCGCAGGGCGAGATCCTGATCACCGTCGGCGCGTCGGAGGCGGTCGACCTCGCCCTGCGGGCGACCTGCGACCCGGGCGACGAGGTGATCCTGCACGAACCCTCATACGTGGCCTATGTCCCGGCGATCCGCTTCGCCGGCGGGACGGCGGTCCATGTCGCGACCCTCCTGGCCGACGACTTCGCCCTCGATCCGGCCGCCGTCGAGCGGGCGATCACCCCGCGGACCAAGGCGCTCTTCCTGGGCTATCCCTGCAACCCGACCGGCGCGGTCCTGTCCGACGCGATCCAGGACCAGCTCGCCGAGATCGCCGTCCGCCACGACCTGCTCGTCTACTCCGACGAGATCTACGACCGGCTGGCCTACGGCTCGTACCGCCACCGGGCGCTCAGCTCGCTGCCCGGGATGCGCGAGCGGACGATCCTGATGGGCGGCTTCAGCAAGGCCTACGCGATGACCGGCTGGCGGGTCGGCTGGCTGTGCGCCCCGGCCGGGATCCTGGAGGGGATCGTCAAGATCCACCAGTACGGGATCATGTCCGCCCCGACGACGGCCCAGGATGCGGCGGTCGAGGCGCTGGTCAACGGCGAGGCCGACGTCGAGCGGATGCTGGCCGCCTACGACCGCCGTCGGCGGCTCATCGTGGACGGCCTCAACGCGATCGGCCTGCCCACGTTCGAGCCGCGTGGGGCGTTCTACGCCTTCCCCAAGGTGACCTCGACCGGCCTCGACGCCGAGACGTTCGCCGAGCGCCTGCTCCACGAAGAGCACGTCGCGGTCGTCCCGGGTGGCGCCTTCGGTCCGTCGGGCGAGGACCACGTGCGGGCCTGCTACGCGACCTCCGAGGACCAGATTCGGGACGCGCTCGGCCGGATCGGTCGGTTCGTGGATCGCCAGCGCGGCTGATGGCCCACTTCGTCCTCCAGCTGTGCGGGCTGATTGCGGTCGTGATCGCCGCTGCCCGCAGCTACGCCGCCACCCGGGAGGCCGTCGGGCCGCTGGTCCACGATGGCGATCCCACCCGGACCGCGCTCGAGGCGACCCGCCGGATCACCGACCGGCCCCGGGTCCGGCTGTTCGCGCGGCGGCTCGGCGTGGCCCTCGGCTGGCTGGCCGTGGCGATGTACGGCCTGTTCCTGATCGTCGAGAGCCAGGCCCTGTCGTGAGCGCCCCCGGAGCGAGTGCCGGCCCGGCCCTGGAGCGCTACGAGGCGGTGATCGGGATCGAGGTCCACTGCCAGCTCCGGACGGCGAGCAAGATGTTCTGCGCCTGTTCGACCGCCTACGACAGCGCGCCGCCCAACAGCCACTGCTGCCCGGTCTGCCTGGGCCTGCCCGGGGCGCTGCCGACGATCAACCGGGCCGCCGTCGAGGGCGTGATCGCGACCGGCATCGCGATCGGTGCGACGACGCCGGCGGCGACTCGCTGGGATCGCAAGAACTACTTCTACCCGGACCTGCCCAAGGGCTACCAGATCAGCCAGTACGACCTGCCCCTGGCGGCCCATGGCCGGCTCCGGATCGAGACCTCTGCGGGGCCGTTCGAGGTCGGCATCCAGCGGGCCCACCTCGAGGAGGACACCGCCAAGCTGATCCACGCCACCGACCTCGACGGGCGGCGGATCAGCCTGATCGACTTCAATCGCTCGGGCGCGCCGCTGATGGAGATCGTCACCGAGCCCTCGATCCGGACGGCCGAGCAGGCTCGCCGCTATGCCGAGGAGCTGCAGCTCCTGTTGCGCACGATCGGAGTGTCCGACGCCGACATGGAGCGTGGCCAGATGCGGGTCGAGGCCAACGTCTCACTCCGGCCGCGCGGCACGGAGCCGTTCGGGACCCGGGTCGAGGTCAAGAACATGAACTCGTTCCGCTCCGTCGAGCGGGCGATCGCCTTCGAGATCGAGCGCCAGGCCGTGGCCCTCGACGCCGGTGAGGTCCTGACCCAGGACACCCGCGGCTGGGACGACAACCGAGGCGTGACCTACGTGATGCGCTCCAAGGAGGACTCCCACGACTACCGCTACTTCCCCGAGCCGGACCTGCCCCCGTTGCGGGTCGCGCCGGCCTGGATCGAGGCGGTCCGGGTCGCCCTGCCCGAGCTGCCGGCCGCCCGGCGTGCCCGCTACGTCGAGGACCTGGGCCTGTCCGCATATGACGCCGGGGTGATCGTCGCCCAGCCCGACCTGGCCCTCGCCTTCGAGGCGATCCGGGCCGCCGGTCCCGGGCTGGCGGCCAAGGAAGTTGCGAACTTCGTGACCGGCGACTATGGCCGGCTGGTCAACGAGTCCGGCCAGCGGACCGCCGAAGGCCTGGCCGGCCGGTCGAGTGCGGCCGAGCTGGCCGACCTGCTCGGCCGCGTCGAGGCGGGCGAGCTGTCACGGACGAATGCGCGCGAGGTCTTCGCGATCCACGCCGCAGGCGGCCAGTCCGTGGCGTCGATCGTGGCCGAGGCGGGCTTCCGCCAGATCAGCGACGACGCCGCCCTGGGCGCCGCGGTCGACGCCGTCCTGGCCGCCAACCCGACCGCGGTCGCCGATCACCACGCGGGCAAGCCCGCCCTGGGCTTCCTCGTCGGCCAGGTGATGAAGACGACCCGGGGCCAGGCCAACGCCGAGCTGGCCGGCAAGCTCTTGCGGGAGCGCCTCGATCCCGGCCGCCCAGGCGCCTCGTGAGCCCCGCCGGGGCCGTCCTGGTCGTGATCGGGCTGGGCCTGATCGTGTACGGCTTCAGCCGGACCCGGGGTCCGTTCGCCCGGCTCCGGGCGCTCCAGGCCCAGGACGCGAACGTGGCTCGCTACGAGGCCTGGCGGGGTGGCGTCCGCGACGACTCGAAGACGGGCGCGTCGGTCGCCATGGCAATCCTCCAGCGCCAGGTCCGGGTCGGGGCAGCAATCGGCCTGGCCGGCGTCGCCGCGATCTTCGTCGGCCTCCTCCTGCGCTAGACCGGCATGACCTCAGCCGCGCTGGCGGAGGGCGCGATGCTCGATCGCCGTGCAGCGGTCCATCACGACCGACAGGCCCCCGGCAGTGGCAGTCGCGGCGGCCTCCCAGTTGACCACCCCGAGCTGGAGCCACAGGCAGCCGGCCCCGGTCGCGACCGCTTCCTCGGCGTGGGGCAGGCATAGCTCCGATCGCCGGAAGACGTCGACGATGTCGAACGGTCCGCTCGCCTCGCTCGCCTCGGTCAGCGTCCGGAACGCCGGCTGGCCGAGGACGTCGCGCTCGTTGGGATTGATCGGGACGCAGTCGTAGCCCTGCAGGACGAGGTAGCGGAAGACGGCGAACGACGGCCGGGCCGGGTTGGACGACGCACCGACGACGGCGATCCGGCGGGCCTGGAGCAGGACCACCCCGATCCCCGCCTCGTCCAGCACCCGGACCAGGCCGCGGCCCTCCTCAAGGTCGAGCATCGCCCGCGCCCGGGCGCGCTCCTCGCTGGTCATCGGCGGCGACCGGCCGGCTTCATGCCCGGACCCGCAGGCCGGCCAGCCCGCGCAGGATGAAGCGCGGCTTCCAGGCCGGCTCCTCGACCAGCTCCAGCCGGGGCAGGCGTTCGAGAATCCGCCGGAAGACGATGTCGAACTCGGCCTTGGCCAGCGGGGCGCCGAGGCAGTAGTGGATCCCGGCGCCGAACGACAGGTACGGATTCGGGTCACGATCGAGGACCAGCTCGTCGGCCCGGGCGAAGGCCTGCGGATCCCGGTTGGCCGCGGCGAACTGGAGGGCCAGCTCCTGTCCGCGGGGGATCGCGATCCCCTCGATCTCGATGTCCTGGAGCACCCAGCGCTCGAACATCGGGGCCGGCGTGTCGAAGCGCAGGAGCTCCTCGATCGCGCTCGGCACGAGGTCGTGATCGGCACGCAGGGCAGCCAGCGCGGCCGGCTCGCGGAAGAGGGCATACCAGGAGTTCGCCGCGCCATTGACCGAGGCCTCGTGGCCGGCATTCAGGAGCAGGATCGCCGTGCCCACCAGCTCATCCTCGGTCAACCGGTCGCCGGCCTCGGCAACGAGCGCCAGCTCGCTCAGCAGGTCGCCGGTCGGCCGCCGCCGGCGCTCCCGGGCCAGGTCGCGCAGGTAGGCCTCGAACTCGCCGCCCGCGGTGACCGCCCGAGCCCGGTCCGCGGCGCTCGGATTCAGCTCGAAGACGAGGGTCATGTCGCCCGACCACGGCCGCAGCCGGGCGCGGTCCGCCGCGGGGATCCCGAGCAGCTCGCTGATCACCGCGACCGGCAGCAGCTCGAGCAGGTCGGCGATCAGGTCGAACTCGCCCAGCGCCCGGGCGTCGTCGACGAGGCGGGTCGCGATCTCGTCGATCCGGGGCCGCAGGCGTTCGACCGTGCGGGGCGTGAAGGCGGCACTTACCAGCCGGCGCAGGCGGGTGTGGTCGGGCGGCTCCTGGTCGATCATCTGGATGTCGAGGAGGTGCCAGAAGGCGGCCTCGGCGGCGGGCGGGTCGGGCCGGCCCCACTCGGCATTGGTCGCGACGTGGTGATAGCTCCGGCCCAGCCGCCGGTCGCGCAGGAGGGCGTTGACGAGGGCGTGGCGGCTGACCAGCCACTGCTCGGTCCGCTCGTCGTAGAGCGCCGCCGGCCCGTCGCGCAGGCGGGCCAGGGCCGGGTAGGGGTCGGCTACGAAGGAAGGGTCCCACGGGTCATAGCCGAGCTCGACGGCGGACGAGCTCGTCGGCGAGGGCTCGATCATCGGCCTAGGTCGCGGCTTCGCGCTCGTACGGCTGGCCGTCCGCGGCGGGCGGCGTGCTCCGGCCGACGACACCAGCCAGGATCACGATCGTCAGGATGTAGGGCAGGGCGTCGAACAGCTGCGGCGGGACGGCGGCCATGATCGAGCCCAGCTCGCCGCTCGGCGGGGCGATGTTGATCAGCTGGCCGAGCTGCAGGAAGGTGGCGAAGAGGAGGGCCGCCCCAAATGAGCCGATCGGCGTCCAGCGGCCCATGATCATCGCCGCCAGGGCGATGAAGCCCCGCCCGGCGGTCATGTTCTGCTGGAACGAGTTGGTCGCCTCGATGCTCAGGAACGAGCCGGCCAGGCCGGCGAAGACGCCGCCCAGGATCACGTTCCGGTAGCGCACCCGGATCACGTCGATGCCAACCGTCTCGGCCGCCCGGGGATGCTCGCCGACGGCCCGCGTCCGGAGGCCCCAGCGCGACCGGAACAGCCAGACCTGGGTGCCGATGACCAGGATGATCACCGAGATCGAGATCGGGCCCTGGTTCAGGAGCATCGCCAGCAGCCAGCCGATCACCGGCAGGTTGGTCAGGGTCGTGGGTGGCACGAAGCGGGCGAACTCTCCGGCTCCGGCCGGCGAGTTCTGGGAGATCAGCTGGTTGAGGTAGCCGGTCAGGCCGGCGGCCGCGATGTTGATGATCGTGCCGCTGATGATCTGGTCGGCCCGCAGCGAGATCGACAGCCAGGCGTGGAGGGCCGAGATGGCCATCGCCACCAGGACCCCGGCGGCCAGCGCGATCAGGAGGGGCAGGGTGATCCCGAAGATGTCGCTCGGGTTGGGCGTGCCGAAGACCGGCTGGATCGCGACGCCGACCACCCAGGCCGTGAAGGCGGCCGCCAGCATCGTGCCCTCGATCCCGATGTTGACCACCCCGGAGCGTTCGCACAGGACCCCGCAGATCGCGGCGAGGGCCAGCGGGGTGGCCTGTTGCATGATGTTCGGGGCATTGGGCGGGATAACCGCGACGAGATAGCCGGCGAGCTGGAAGATGAGCCCCACGATCGGGATCCCGTACAGCCCGTTGATGATCGGGGTGAGGTCCATCAGGGTGCCGTCCCGGCGCCCAGGTTCTGGCTCGGGGCCGCGGTCGCGATCCCGGCCTGGACGTTGTGCAGGCGGAGGAGCCGCCGGAGGACCGGGCTGGCGACGAGGAAGAGCAGGATCGTGGCCTGCAGGACGTCGACCAGCTCGACCGGGATCCCGGCGTTGATCTGCATCAAGCCGGCCCCGGCGCGCATGCTCCCGAAGAGGAGCGCCGCGGGCAGCACCGCCAGCGGGTTCGAGCGGGCCAGCAGGGCGACAGCGATCGAGTCGAAGCCGACTGTCGTCCCGAAGCTCGAGGTCATCGAGTGGGTCACCCCGAGCAGGACGGACGTGCCAGCCAGCCCCGCCAGGCCTCCACTGAAGGTCATCGTGGCCACGATCAACAGCTTGGGCCGCATCCCGGCGTAGCGGGCCGCATCGGGATTCGCCCCGACCGAGCGGATCTCGAAGCCCCACGTCGTCCGGAACAGGAGCCACCAGACAAGGCCGGCGGCGACGACCGCCAGGATGATCCCGATGTGGCCGGTGTCGCCGATGATGACCGGGAAGGCGGCGTTGCCGACGTCGAAGGTCACCGGCGAGGGCGACCGGGGGACCTTGAGCGGGCCGCTGACCAGTGCCGCCAGGAGCTGCACCGCGACGTAGTTGAGCATGATCGTGCTGACCACCTCGTGGGCGCCCGAGACCGCCTTGAGGAAGCCCGGGATGAAGCCCCACAGGCCACCCGCGAGCACTCCCGCGACGGTCGCCGCGAGGATCGCGATCGGCGCCGGCGCATCGGCCAGGGCGACGCCCACGATCACTGCCCCCAGGGCGCCGACGAGGAACTGGCCCTGGGCCCCGATGTTGAACAGGCCGGCCTTGAAGCCGAAGGCGACGGCCAGCCCGCCGAGCACGAGGGGCGTGGTGTAGACCAGGGTCTGGACGATCGAGTCGCCGCTGCCGTAGGCACCCTGGACCAGCGCGGCGTAGGCCGTGAACCACAGCCACGGGTCGAACTTGCGGCCGGTGACGATCAGCTCCGAGCCCAGGATCACGATCGCCCCGAGGAGGAGCGACAGGACGACGACCAGGACTGGCACGGCCAGGATCGACCAGGCCCGGCTGGTCACCGAACGCCGCTGGCCGGCGGGCGCCGAGCTGGTCACGCCGAAGCCTCCACGGTTGCCGTGGCCCGCTCGGCTCCGCCGGTCGCCATCAGCAGCCCGACCTCGTTCTTGTCGGCGGTCCGGCCGTCGAGGATGGCCACGATCCGCCCCGCGTACATCACGCCAATCCGGTCGGACATCTCGAGGACCTCATCGAGCTCGGCCGACACGAGCAGGACGGCGGCCCCGGCATCGCGCTTGGCGATCACCTGGCGGTGGATGAACTCGATGCTGCCGACATCCAGCCCGCGGGTTGGCTGGTCGAGGACCAGCAGCTTGAGGTCGCGATCGAACTCGCGGGCCACGACCGCCTTCTGCTGGTTGCCGCCCGACAGGGTGCTCACCCGGACGCCGGCCGAGGGAGTCCGGATGTCGTAGCGCTGGATCGACTTCGCCGCATCGCGCAGGATCGCGCCCGGATCGCGGACGATGCCCCGCGCGTAGGGCCTGCGGTAGTAGCTGGTCAGGACCAGGTTGTCGGCCAGCGGGAACGACAGGATCAGCCCGAAGCGATGCCGGTCGGCCGGCACGTAGGCGACGCCGGCCTCGTTCATCTGGCGGGGCGAATGGCCGGTGACGCTCTGGCCCCCGAGACGGACCGTGCCCGCGCTCGGCTTGCGCAACCCGACGATCGCCTCGACGAGCTCGTCCTGGCCATTGCCGGCGACACCGGCAATCCCGAAGATCTCGCCCGCCCGGACCTCCAGATCGACGCCTCGGACAGCGGCCTGACCGCGGTCGTCGCGGACCTCGAGACTCTTGATCTCGAGGACGGCGCCGGCGGGGTGCGAGTCGCCCCGATCGACGGTCAGCTGGACCTCGCGGCCGACCATCAGGGCGGCCAGGTCGTCCTCGTCGGTCGCGCTCGGCAGCCGCTCGCCGACCACCCGGCCGCGGCGGATCACGGTGATCCGGTCGGCGATCTCGAGGACCTCGTACAGCTTGTGGCTGATGAACACGATGCTGTGGCCTTCACCGGCGAGGCGGCGCAGGACGCCGAAGATCTCGTCGGTCTCCTGGGGCGTCAGGACGGCCGTCGGCTCGTCGAGGACCAGGATCCGGGCGTTGCGGTAGAGGGCCTTGAGGATCTCGACGCGCTGCTGCCAGCCGACGGACAGTGAGCCGACCTTGGCGTCGGGATCGATCTCGAAGCCGAACCGGCGGCCCAGCTCGATGATCCGGCGGCGCGCCTCGCGCCGGTCCAGGAAGACCCGGTTGGCCATCGTCTCGTCGCCCAGCAGGATGTTCTCGGCGACGGTCAGGACGGGCACCAGCATGAAGTGCTGATGGACCATGTTGATCCCGCGGGCGATCGCGTCGGCCGGTCCGCTGATCGTGACCGGCGTGCCGTCCAGCAGGATCTCGCCCTCGTCCGGGCGGGCCAGCCCATAGAGGACGTTCATCAGGGTGGTCTTGCCGGCGCCGTTCTCGCCGAGCAGGGCGTGGATCTCGCCCGGCCGGACCTGGAGGTTGATCCCGTCGTTGGCGACGACACCCGGATAGCGCTTGGTGATCCCGCGCATCTCGAGCGCGGGCGCGAGGCCAGGACCTGTCTCGTCAGTCATTCGGTCCAGGATGCCGGCGCAGGCCGGGGAGGGATGCCAGACGGGCCGGCCGCAAGCGACCGGCCCGTCTGGATCAATGACGCGAGGAGGGGACTACGGCGTGTACGTGCCGCAGGCGGGGGCAGGCGGGCAGGTCATGAGCGTGCCGGCCTGCATCCCGGCCAGGGCCGTCTGCAGCGCGGTGGTCACCTCGGGCCCGAACAGGCTCGCCTTGTCGTGGAAGTCGGCCGCACCGATTCCATCGTTCTTGGCGTTGTACAGCAGGTCACCGGCGGACAAGGTGCCCGCCGCGATCGACTCGATCGCCTGGGCCACCGCCGACTCGACGTTCTTCTCGGCGCTGGTGATGATGCAGGCGTTGGCCGGAGCGCCGAGCGACGACCACTGGTCGACGTCGACGCCGATGCCGTAGATGTTCGCGGCACAGGCGGCCTCGAGGACGCCGTTGCCGGTCTTGCCGGCGACCTGGAACAGGACGTCCGGCTTGTTGGCCTGGATGAACGTCTGGGCGAAGGCCTTGCCGCCCGCGGGGTCGTTGAACGCCGCGTTCGAGAAGTCGTGGGTGACGTAGGCCGTCTTGACCGAGATCGACGGATTGACCGAGGCTGCGCCGAGGGCGTAGCCCTGGATGTAGCGGACGCACGGCGCACAGAGCGTCGTTCCACCGATCGCGCCGATCACGCCGGTCGGCGTGGTCGCACCCTTGTCGGCATAGGCGGCCACGATGCCCGCCAGGTAGCCGGCCTGATCCTCGGCGAAGTACAGCGAGGTGTAGTTCGGGAGGACTGTCTTGGCGTCGCCCTTGCAGGCGAACGTCGCGTCAGGATTGCCCTTGGGATCGACGCACACCGGGGACTGGTCGACGCCGACGAACTTGATGTTCGGGTTGGCGTGGGCCGCCGCGACGGTCGGGGTGGTCATGTTGAAGCCGACGGTGACGATCACGTCGAACTTCTGGCTGACGAACTGCTGGATGTCCGCCGCGTATTCGGAGGCGTCCTTGGGGACGATCGACGGGACCGGATCGGTGACCCCGATCGCGATGGCGCCGTCCTGGGCGCCCTTGAAGCTGAACTCGTTGTAGCCCTTGTCGTCGAGCGTCCCGATGTCGGTCACGACGCCGATCTTCAGGTCAGGCTTCTGGGCGAAGCTGGCTGCCGGCGTCGCCGTCGGCCCGGCCGAGGCTGGCGCGGTCGACGGAGCGGGCGTCGCGGCCACGGACGGGGCCGCCGTCGGAGGCACGGGCGTCGCGCTGCCCGTACAGGCTGAGACGATCAGGGCGATCCCGGCAAGCGCGCCGAAGCCCCTCGTGCGAATGCGCATTGTTCCTCCTCAAAACGCGCGGGGCGGTCCGCGTCCGATCGGGCGTCTGCCCATGGATCGCCAGCACCGCCGGTCCAGCCGCATCCGAAGGCGCGGCCGCTGGTCGCATCCTAGCGACCGCGTTGGGCAGCGGCAAGCGGGTCCTGGTTAACGGCCACCTGACCCGCCCGGAGGGCCTCTCGTATCATCGCTACGATGCCCACCCGGACCCCGATCGTCCTCGACTGCGACCCGGGCCATGACGACGCCCTGGCGATCACCCTCGCCCTGGCCCGGCCCGAGCTGGAGGTCCTGGCGATCACGACCGTGGCCGGCAATGCCCCACTCGCCGCAACGACCCGCAACGCCCTGCGGGTCCTGACCCTGCTCGGACGGACCGGGATCCCGGTCGCGGCCGGCGCCCCGGCACCGCTCCTCCGGCCGGCCCACGCCGCGGTCAACGTCCACGGGACCAGCGGCCTGGACGGGGCCGACCTGCCCGAGCCGGCCGTCGCGGCCCGGCCGGAGCACGCGATCGAGCTCATCCGGCAGGTGATCGAGGAGGCCGCGCAAGCCGGTCACCCTGGTGCCGACCGGCCCGTTGACGAACATCGCCCTGCTGATCCGGACCTATCCCCGCCTGCTCGAGCGGATCGAGCGGATCTGCCTGATGGGCGGCGCGATCGGCGAGGGCAACGTGACGGCGTCCGCCGAGTTCAACATCTGGGCCGATCCCGAGGCCGCCGCGATCGTCTTCGAGGCCGGCCGGCCGATCACGATGATCGGCCTGGACGTGACCCACCAGGCGATCGTCAACGCGGCCGACGCCGCCCGGATGGCGGCCCTCGGGACCCGGACGGGACGGGTCTTCGCCGACCTGCTCGAATTCTTCGGGCGCTTCCACCGCGAGCGCTACGGCTGGGACGGCTCGCCGATCCATGACGCGGTCGCGGTCGCCCACGTGGCGCTCCCGGGCCTGGTCGAGACCGAGGCCTGCCGGGTCGACGTCGAGACAGCCAGCGAGCTGAGCCGGGGTCGGACCGTCGCCGACCGGGCCGGCCAGACGGGCCGGCCGGTCAACGCCGAGATCGGGCTGGCGATCGACCGGGCCCGGTTCGTCGACCTGCTGGTCGAGGCCGTCGCTCAGTTTCCCTAGGGCGTCTTGCCGTCGATCACGACGTCCGGCTTGATCGAGCCATCGGCCAGGTCCCGGACGATCGCGTCGAGGCGGGCCTGGATCGCCGGCGTGATGTCGCCCGCGAGCTGGTGGCCGGGCGCCAGGGAGACCCCGCCGGAGGCCACGTCGTCGGTGTGGAAGCCGGCCGTGAACGAGCCCCCGGCGAGGCGCAGGAGAGCGGCCGTCAGGGCCGCGCCGATGTCCTTCAGGGCGCTCGAGACGAGGCAGGCGGAGGCCTTGGGCAGGCTGAGCGCCTCGTCGCTGTCGGAGCCGATCGCCAGCACCCCGGCCTTGCAGGCGGCCAGGAGCGCGCCGTCGCCGGTCGCGCTGCCGGTCGAGAAGATCACGTCGGCGCCCTTGGCGATCATGGCCGTGGCGGCCGTGCCACCCTGGGCGGGGTCGCTGAACGAGTCGGTGTAGGCGAACTCGACCGTCGTCCCCGGCAGCGTGTCGGCGGCGCCGTGGAGGAAGCCCTCGACCGAGCTCTCGACCTGGGGCACCAGCAGCAGGCCGCCGACCACGCCGACGGTGTGGCTCCGGCTGAGCAGCGCAGCCAGGGCGCCGGCCAGGTAGCCCTGCTCATCCTCGGCGAAGAAGAGGCTCTCGCCGTTGACCGCCCACGATCCGTCGTGGGTCGCCCCGGGGGCGGCGTCAATGCCGATGAACCTCACCCCCGGATGGCTGAGCGCGACGTCTCCCAGCGAATCCCCGAGCGACTCGCCGACGCCGATCACGACGTCGTAGCCGCCGTCCGCGTAGCCCTTGATGTCCGAGGCGGCGTCGTCGACGGTCTTGGTGGCCACTCCGTCGGTCTGGAAGCACGTTGGTGCGGCCGCCGCGGCGGCCGCCAGGCCGGCCACCGCCGACTGGTTGTAGCCGTTGTCGGTCAGGCTGCCCGGCTGGGCCACGAGGCCGACCCGCAGCTCCCGGCCACAGGCGATCGGCGAGGGCGGGCCGCTGGCAACGGGACCGATCGAGGGCAGGCTGCTGCCTCCGATGAGCGCCGGCGAGGGCTCGGCGCTGGCCCCCGAATCGGTCGGGACGGCGGGCGAGCAGGCGCTGAGCAGGCTGACGACAGCGGCCACGGCCAGGGCCCGGATGACGTGGGAGCGCACGGCCGAATCCTGACGCCGATCGAGCGGGAGGGCAAACCCCGGCCGGGGGACGATCAGCTCGACTGCGCGGCGCCCAGCCCGGGGGCCGAGCGGGCCAGGTCCTGGAGCCAGTTGTCGCGCCCGAGGAGCGCCGACAGGTCGACCGCCGAGGCATCCACCTTGTTCAGCTCCTCGGTCGAGTTGGGGCGGCCCAGGAGGTAGCCCTGGCCGGCCGTGATCTCCAGCTGACGGACGACTCGGAGCTGCTCGGGCGTCTCGATCCCTTCGGCGATCACCCACGCCCCCCAGCGCCGGGCGAGCTCCTGGAGCGAGCCGACCACCGCCAGCGACGTTTCGAACAGGGCGCCGTCCTGGACCAGCGACAGGTCGATCTTGACGATGTCGAACTGGATCTGGCTGAGCAGGCGAAGGCCGGCGTTGCCGGCCCCGACGTCGTCGGCCGCGACCCGGAAGCCGGCCGCCCGGCAGGCGGCGACGTTGCGCTTGAGGCGCTCCATCTCCTCGATCGACTCGCGCTCGGTGATCTCGATTACGACCCGATCCGGCTCGAGTCCGGCGCGATGCAGCGTTCGGACCAGGAGGGGCGGGCTGAAGTCGGGCAGCTCCAGGGTCCGAGGCGAGACGTTGATCGTGATCATGGCCTCGCGGGGCAGGTCGGCAGCGCCGACTGCCACGGCTTCGATGCAGGCATAGTCGAGCTCGACCGTCCGGCCGGCTCGCTCGGCGGCGATGAACATCGCGCTCGGGTCGGGGAAGCCGGAAGCCGGCAACGGCCGGACGAGGCCCTCGTAGCCGATCACCTTGCCGTTGCGCAGGTCGACGATCGGCTGGAAGACCGGCCGGATCAGCTTGTTGGTGACCGTCTCGGCGACGGCCGCGGAGGCTTCGGCGGCCGAGGTCAGGACACCCGGCGCCCGGTGCCGGGCTGGGTCGAAGGTCTCGACCGCGGTTCGTCCATGGCGCTTGGCGGAGGCCATCGCGGCCTCGGCCTGGGCGATCAGGTGGCGCCGGTCAGTGGCCAGCGCCGGACAGGCCGAAACGCCGGCCGAGAACGAGATGCCGTCCCGGCCGACGGCGCTCCTGGCCGGCTCGAGGGCCACCGCCAGGAGACGCCGGGCAAAGATCTCGCCGCCGTCGGCGTCGGTGTGGGGGAGCAGGATCGCGAAGCCGTCGGCACCCGTTCGGAACGCCCGGTCGGGTGAGCGGATCGTGCCCTGGATCAGCTCGGCAAAGCGGGCCAGGACGGCGTCGCCGCCTTCGTGGCCGAGGCGGTCATTGACCTCCTTGAAGTCGTCGAGGTTGATCGTGACCACGGCCAGCGGGGCACCGTAGCGACGGGAGGCGTCGATCTGGCGATCGGCCTCCTCCTGGAAGGCGCGATGGTTGCCCAGGCCGGTGAGCATGTCCCGGAGGGAGTCGACCCGGGCCAGCTGGTACAGGTCATGGAGGCGGACCCGCGACGACTCGAGCTGCTCGGCCGGCCGGAGGACCTGCTTGGCCATCCACACGACGAGCGACAGGAGCACGGCGATTGCCAGGCCGAGCAGGGCGAACAGCCCGATCGATGGCGAGCCGAAGGCAACCGGAGTGGCCAGCCGGACGTGCCAGTCGGGGTGGCTGGGGATCGCTGCCGTCGCGGCGTAGGTATTGGACCCGGTCGAGCTGCTGGGCACCTGGGTCGTGGTGATCGACGCGCCGCCGGCGTCCGTGAGGGCCAGCGACGTGCCCGCCTCGAACTGGCCGCCGGCCGCCTTGACCAGGGCCGACAGCGAGACGTCCAGGCGGAGCATCCCGATCGGTGCGGCATCGCTGGTGGTGGCCGACAGCGGCGCGGCGATGCCCACGATCGTCGTCCCGTCGGCGATGGTCGACGGGTCGCCCAGGACGACGTCGCCCTGGCCGGCCGAGCCGGTGGCCTGGAGGAGGGGATCGGTGCCGTCCTGGCCCGAGTTGGTGGTGACCTTGCCGCCCGTCTCCCGGAAGATGATCGAACCGTTGGCGGACACGACCTCGACCCCGACCACGCCGTGGCTGCTGTCGGCGGCGACCGGATCGAGGATCGGACGGGCCTTGGTGATCGCGTTCTTGTCGCCCCGGGCGACCCCGGCCACGACACTGGCCGAGGCGGCCCGGGTCAGCGAGGTTTCGAGCGCATCGAGCGCCGAGGAGATTGCCCCGGCGGCGGTCGCCGCGTCGCGCTGGACCCGGAGCTGCTCGGCCGATCGCTGGCCGTCGAGGGCGGTCGCCAGGAGCGGCGCGCCGACGGCCAGGGGCAGGATTGCCATCGCCAGCAGGGCCAGGGTGAGACGCAGTCGAACAAGCCGGATCGAGCCGGCCCCGATCTGCTGATCTGCCTCGAGCCCGCTGGGCAACGACGACGCTTGGATCGTGGACTCCCACGCAGCGGAATGGTTGGGGTTTGTTATCCCACTCCACGCTCAGAAACGTCCCCACCCGAAGGTCAGGGGAGGTCCCACGGTCAGCGGGCCTTCAACCCGATTCGGGGAAATTGCACTGTCTCGTACTAGGACCGTCCGCAGGCCCCGGAAAAGGCCAGCCGGCGCCGGAGCGCCTCCCGGCTCGCGGGGAGCCGGAGGCGTTCGGGCGTGGTGGTCAATCCTGGATTCCGGTCCTGACGGTGGGTCGAGGGCGGTCAGGACGGTCGAGGGGAGATGGACGGTGCCGGCCCGCCGGGCAGGAGATGCATCGTTGAGACGTAGTCGTCGACGAGCTTGGTGCCGCCTCCGTACGACAAGACGGCCGGATCGGTGGGGGTCAGCCATTCGGCGACGATGTACATCCGGTTGTTGACCAGGAAGAAGGCCTCGACGTCGTCGGTAAAGGTCACGAGCGAACCAGCGTGGCCATCCATCGTCACCGCGACCGTTCGGGCCGGGATCCCCGTGCACGGCGACGTGGCCTTCGGGCAGTATGTCTGGATCCAGGCCGCGGCCGAGGTGCCCGGAGCGACGGCGACGGACCAGGCCGACGCGAGGATTGCCTGTCCAGGCGCGATGAAGCCCTCGGTTGACGTGCCCATCGGGTCGTCAGGTCCACCCGCCCCGGCCGAACCAGTCCCGGCTGGAAGAACCCATGTGCTGACGGCTGGGCGCTCCGTCCAATCGGCTGGGTGGCCAATGCTGAAGCCATAGCGATTCGAGGTGTAGGTCGTCCAGCTTGCGGTACCCGTGGCGACGGATGGCTGGGGGCTCGGACTGGGCGGCGGAACGGACGGCGTCGGCGTGGGTGTCGGGCTCGAGCCGCCTGGCCCGCCGACACTGGACGACCCAGTTCCGAGGTTGAGCCCGATGAGCAAGGCGGCGCCGACGATGACGACCACTGCGGTCGCTACGACAAAGCGCATGGGAGTGGACATGTGGGCGGTCCTCCACGGGATCCGAAGATCCCGCTCTTGTGGCGTGGTTCGGACCGCGAGGAGGACGGCATCGATCGTGGCGGCCGAGGTCCTGTCGGACCCCGCCTCCATGAATTCACGGGTGGCGCGTTCGAAGGCTTGATCGTCGTTCATGCCGGCCGTCCCTCGCGGAGATCGTCTCGCGCCCGGCCCGCCACGAAGGCGGCCCGCAGCGCGCGCGTTGCGTAGTGGAGCCGAGAGCGCGCGGTGCCTTGTGGAATCCCGAGCGCCTCGGCGACGGCCACGAGGGGCAGGCCCGCGTGGTGATGGAGCACGAAGACAGCACGCTGATCGAGCGGCAGCCGGCGGAACGCCTGCTCCAGCTCGTCGCGGTCGGAGATCGATTGGTAGTCGTCCGTGGCGTCCGCCCGATCGATCGGGAGGATGCGCACGGTCGAGGCCCAGCGCCGGTTCTGCGGCGCGGCTGCATAGCAGGCGTTGACCAGGATCCGGTAGGCCCATGCGTCGAAGCGTTCCGCTTCCCGAAGGTGGGGCAGCTTCCGCCAGATGGTCACGAGGGCATCCTGCAGAACGTCCTCGGCGAGCCCCGGATCGCGCAGGATGCGCCGGGCGATCCCGAACAGCGTGTCGCTGACCTGGTGCACCAGATCCGCGAATGCCGCCTGGTCCCCCGAGCGTGCCCGCTCGACGAGGTCTCGGTCCATGGGTCTCCGACGATTGGCCGAGGTCAAGGTGACCGCGGTCTATCGAGGATGAGGGTAGGCCGCGCCCGAAACGTTCAGCCGGGAAGATCCGCCGCCCGCGCCGTTACCATTGACGCTCCGTGACGACCCTCGCTCCGAACGATTTCACCCACCTCCATGTCCACAGCGAGTTCAGCCTGCTCGACGGCCTGGGCCGGATCAACGAGCTCGTCGACGGCGCCGCCCAGCTTGGCTTCGACTCGCTCGCGCTGACCGACCACGGGGCGCTGTACGGCGCCGTCGCCTTCTACCAGGCGGCCACGGCCAAGGGGATCCGGCCGATCATCGGCGTCGAGACCTACGTCGCCCGGCGGTCGATGGCCGACAAGGAGGGCAAAGCCGATGCCCAGCCCTACCACCTGATCCTGCTGGCCGAGAACCTGGTCGGCTATCGCAACCTGTGCCGGCTGATCACCGATGCCCACATCGACGGCTACTACTACAAGCCCCGGATCGACCGCGAGCACCTGGCCCGCCACAGCGAAGGCCTGATCGGCCTGTCGTCGTGCCTGAGCGGTGAGATCCCGCGCGCCCTCGAGACGGGCGATTGGGAGCTTGCCCGGACCCTGGCCGGCGAGTACGGCGACATCTTCGGGCCGGAACGGTTCTACCTCGAGCTCCAGGACCATGGCCTGCCCGACCAGCGCCGGCTCAATGAGCAGCTCCTGCGCCTCGCTCCGGAAGCCGGCCTGCCGCTCGTCGTGACCAACGACCTCCACTACGTCCGCCAGGACCAGTCCGAGGCGCACGACGTGCTGCTGTGCGTGGGCACCGGCAACAACCTCGACACGCCCGGCCGGA
Organism: uncultured Chloroflexia bacterium; assembly: GCA_963735455.1. Taxonomy (GTDB): domain Bacteria; phylum Chloroflexota; class Limnocylindria; order Limnocylindrales; family CSP1-4; genus Palsa-1033. The sequence goes on along the minus strand of CAVTKZ010000002.1, from coordinate 1,297,080 downwards.
TGAAGTTCGACACGAACGACTTCTGGCTCAAGTCGGCCGCCCAGATGGCGGCCCTCTTCCCGGACCAGCAGGGGGCCATCCTGAACACCCGGCGGATCGCCGAGATGGCCGGCGGGATCGAGCTGCCCCTGGGCCAGACCCGGATCCCGCATTTCCCGGTGCCCGACGGCGAGACCGTCGAGAGCTGGCTCCGGCGCGAGTGCGAGCTGGGCCTCGCCCGGCGCTACGGCGGCGCGACCCCGGCCCTCCAGGCCCGCCTCGACTACGAGCTGGGCGTGATCACCTCGATGGGCTATGCCGGCTACTTCCTGATCGTGGCCGACTTCGTCCGCTTTGCCCGCGAGCAGGGCATCCAGACCACCTGCCGGGGCAGCGCCCCGGGCTCGATCGTGACCTACACCCTGGGCATCACGCCGGTCGACCCGATCCTCTACGAGCTGCCCTTCGAGCGTTTCCTCAACCCCGACCGGGTGACGATGCCCGATATCGACGTCGACTTCGAGGATGGCCGACGCGAGGAAGTGATCGCCTATGTCGGGCGGAAATACGGCCAGGACCACGTCGCCCAGATCATCACCTTCGGGACGATGCTCGCCCGGGCCGCCGTGCGCGACGTGGGCCGGGTCCTGGGGATGAGCTACGGCGAGGTCGACCGGATTGCCAAGGCGATCCCCAACCAGCTCGGGATCCGCCTCGACGAGGCGCTCCAGTCGACGCCGGCCCTGCGTGAGATGGCCGTCGATCCGCAGGTCGGCCGGCTGCTCGACCTGGCCGAGCACCTCGAGGGCGTGGCCCGCAATGCCTCGACCCACGCCGCCGGGGTGGTGATCAGCCGGGAGCCGCTGACCGAGCTGATGCCCCTCCAGAAGGCGACCAACTCGGACGGCCTGATGACCCAGTTCGAGATGCATGCCGTGGAGGCCCTGGGCCTCCTCAAGTTCGACTTCCTGGGCCTGTCCAACCTGACGATCTTGCGCCAGGCGGTCGAGCTGATCCAGGCCAACCGGGGCATCTCGATCGACCTCGACCAGATCCCGCTCGACGACGCCACGACCTTCGAGCTGCTGGCGTCGGGCGAGACGACGGGCATCTTCCAGCTCGAGTCGGCGGGCATGCGTAGGTACGTCCGGGAGCTGCGCCCGACCTCGGTCTACGACCTGGCTGCGATGGTCGCCCTGTACCGGCCCGGCCCGATGGACAACATTCCCGCCTATATCCGGCGCAAGCACGGCCAGGAACCGGTGACCTACCTCCACCCGCTGCTCGAGCCCTATCTCAACAAGACCTACGGGATCTTCGTCTACCAGGAAGACATCATGGCCTCGGCGATCGCCCTGGGTGGCTTCACCGGCCCCGAGGCCGACACGCTCGGCTACGCGATCCGCAAGAAGAAGTCGAGCGTCCTGCGCTCGATGAAGGACCAGTTCGTCAGCCAGGCCGCCGAGCGGGGCGTGCCCGCCGCGACGATCGACGCCGTGTTCACGGCCTTCCAGCCGTTCGAGCGCTACGGCTTCAACAAGGCCCACGCGACCTGCTACGGCCTGGTGGCCTACCAGACGGCCTACCTCAAGGCCAACTACACCGTCGAGTACATGACCAGCGTCCTGACCGCCTCGCGCGACAGTGCCGAGAAGATTGCCGCAGCGATCGCCGAATGCCGGCGCATGGGGATCGAGGTCCTGCCGCCCGACATCGCCAGCTCGAGCGTCGAGTTCTCGGTCGAGGGAGGGTCGATCCGCTTCGGCCTGATCGCCGTCCGAAACGTCGGCCAGGGCGCGATCGAGTCGATCATCGCGGCACGGGCCGATGGCGAGTTCCGCTCGCTCGTCGATTTCTGCGAGCGGATCGACCTGCGCCTGGCCAACAAGCGGGTCCTCGAGTCGCTGGCCCGGGTCGGCGCCCTGGCGGCCTTCGGCCACCCGGCCCAGATCCTGGCCGGGCTCGACGACGCGGTGAACGCCGCGAGCGCCACCCAGCGTGACCGGATCAGCGGCCAGGTCTCGCTGTTCGAGCTGGCCGCCGGCGACCCGACCCTGCTCGATGCGCCGCTGCCCCAGGTGACCGAGGCGCCGACCCGCGAGCGACTGCGCTGGGAGAAGGAGCTGCTCGGGCTGTACCTGTCCGATCACCCGCTCAAAGAGATCGCCGAGGCGATCGGGCCGTACGTGACCGCCTACTCGGGCGACCTGCGCGACGAGTCGCTCGACCAGCAGCGGGTGGTCGTGGGCGGGATCGTGACCGGCGTCCGGACGGTGATCACCAAGGCCCGGGCGACGATGGCGATCGCCACCGTCGAGGACCTCCAGGGCTCGATCGAGGTGGTCGTCTTCCCGCGCCTCTACGAGACGACCCGGGCGACCTGGATCGAAGGCCGGATTCTCCTCGTCTCGGGCCGGGTGGACCACAAGGCCGAAGAGGTCTCCCTGCTGGCCGACCTGGCCATGGACTGGGACGAGGCGACGACCCACGGGCCGGCGGCTTTCGCCGCGAACGTGGCGACCGTCGACCGGGGGCGGGGCCGGAGCTCGAATGCCGAGCGCGGCCCGAACGGCGACCGGAGCGGCTGGCGCCGAGACCCGCCGGGAGCTGCCGATCGGCCGCCGATGGCCACCCCTGTGGTCGGCCAGCCGATCGCGGTCGGCCCGGGCCAGCCGGTCCGGGTCGGCGACCCGGTCCGGGTCAGCCCGCTGCGTGGCGGGAGCCGCCCGGTCGCCCTGCCGCCGATCGAGCCGGGCGAGCCGTTGTCGGGTGAATTCGTCGAGCTCGAGTCGATCGGGCCGGAGATCGACGAGCCGGCGCTGCCCGACGAGGCCCGCAACCGGGCGCAGGCGGCGGCCAACGCGCCGACCGCGCCGACCGAGGCGAATCCCAGCCAGGTCCTCCACGTCCGGTTCTCCGGTGGGGCAGCGGCCGAGCGGACGATGGAGGAGCTGCGCGGACTGATCCGCTCCCGGCCGGGCGGAACCAGGGTCGTCCTGCACGTCCCGGGCGGCCGGGGTGGTGAGCTGCCGATGGAGCTCAGGAGCGGGGTTGCCTACGACGCCGAGCTGCTGGCCGAGGTCAGCCGGCGGTTGGGATCAGGGGTCGAGCTTCAGCTGGGCTGAGCCTTCAGCGCCTGGACGGCCGAGAAGCGGTCGGCGAACTCGCCCCGCAGCTTGGCCAGGGCCGGCGGCTCGAGGTCGAGCTCGAGGGCGATCTCGTCGATCGTGAAGCTTTCGGCGGCGTCAATCGTGCCGTCGATCGCCGCCACCGCGAAACAGGCCCGCAGGATGTCGAGGCGCTGCTCGGTGGTCGACACGTCGCGGAACTCGCGGGTCACGAGGTAGTCATCGGTGCCGCCGGTCGACAGCGCCTGGAGCTTGGCCGTCTCGACGACCAGGGCCGCCTCGGCGGCGTCGAGGCCGGTCTGGTCGACGAGGACCTGCTCCATGTACTTCGACGCGTCGTCGCTGACCTGGGCATCGGCACTCGCCGCACGCGCGATCACGTACGCCGCGCAGGCGATGAACCGGGCGCGCTCCGGTGGCAGGTTGTCGATCCGGGCGATGATCCCGCGGACCATCTCGACCTCGGCGACCGAGCCGGCACCGGACTGGAACTGGAACGGCGCTGGCGTGCCCGCGCTGGGGAAGAAGCGGCGCAGGAAGCTCATCGGTCCTCCGGTCGAACGGCTCGGGCCCACGGGTCGCGTTGGCAGTGGGCCCGAGTCTAGCCGGAGATGCGCCGGCCCGGTCGAATCCGCTCGACCGGGCCGGCGACCGGACCGGCTACGAAGCCGACGGTGCGACCGATGGCGCGGCGGACGGGGCCGCCGACGGTGCTCCGGATGGCGCAGCCGTCGGGGCCGAGCTCGGCTCCGCCGACGATGCCGGCGCGCTGGGCGCCACGGACGGCGCGACGGACGGCGCGACCGATGGGGCGATCGACGGTGCCGGAGTCGGCGACGAGGTGCAGGCGGCGAAGGCGGTCAACATCGAGAGCGACAGGGTGACGGTGGCGATTGCTCGCTTCATCTGGATCCTCCAGGCTGGGACGGCCCGTTGCGTTTGGCCGTCGAACTAACGCCTTCGATCCTGCCAGCCGCCGCTGACGTGGTCCTGAACCGGTCATCGGCGCCTAGCCGGCGTCGGCGGCCCTCGCAGCGATGACGGCCAGGACAAGGCAGGCCGGGCAGCAGGCATCGCTCCAGTCGAGCGCCATCTCACCCCCGTCACGTGCCTCCGCCGTCGCCCGGCGCCGCCGGCGGCCGATCAGCAGCCAGCCCGCGGCCCCGATCAAGGCGAAGGCAACTCCGGCCACGATCAGGCCGGTCCCCGCGCTGGCGACGAAGCGGACGGCCGGCTCGCCGAGGATCAGCCCAAGGACGAAATGGCCGGTCAGGAAGACGCCGTTGCCGATCAGCAGCCCGACCAGGAACGAGCGCAGGTTGACCTCGGCGATCGCGCTTGAGGCGATCGCGAGGATCCGCACCCCGGGGGTCATCCGGGCCACGGCCACCGTGGTCGCCCCGCCGCTTCGGAAGCGTCCCGCCCCACGTTCGATCGTCGCGGCCGGCAGCCCCACCCGGCCGAGCAGGCGCAGGACGGCGGTCCGCGCCCGTCCCCGGATCAGGGCGAACTGGATCGCCCCACCGAGGACCGTCGCGCCGATCAGCACGGCGACGATCGACGGCCAGGGCAATCCACCGTGGGCTGCGGCCGCGCCGGCCCCGATCACCAGCAGGTCGCCCGGGATCGGGATCGGCAGGCCGGCTTCCTTGACGGTCAGCACCGCCGCCAGGAAGGCCAATGAGGTCAGCTCCACCTCAACCTCCGCTGAGCGCCCGGATGACAACCGGACGGATTCGTTCGAGCCACAGATCGTACTGGCGGCCGGATGGGTGCAATCCATCGCGGGCGACGAGCGAGGGATCGGTCGTGACCCGTTCGGACAGGTCGAAGACGTCGACGACTGCGATGGCCCGCTCGCCGGCGAGCTCGGTCATGATCGCGTTGACCTCGACGATCGCGATCCGTCGCAGGACGGGGTCGCCGAAGCGCCCGCCGGCCGGGGTCCGGGTGTAGTCCGGGGTCGTTACCGCCAACAGCCGGCCGGCCGGCAGGCGAGCCAGGAGCTCGTCCAGGATGGCCGCCACGTTGTCCGCGTAGCGGTCGGGAGCGACGCCCTGGACCACGTCGTTCACCCCGATCAGGATTGAGGCGAACCCCGGTTCGTAGCGCCCCAGGCGCGGCAGCTGGTCGCGCCGGAGGTCGCCCGAGGTCCGCCCGTTCGAGGCCAGGTTGGCCACCAGGGCCAGCAGCGGGCGGCCATCCGGCCCGGGCCCGCTGGTTGCGACCAGCCGGCTCGGCCAGGCCTCGTGCTGCTCGACGGAAATCCCGATCGTGTAGGAGTCGCCCAGTGCAACATAGCGAAGTGTCATTTCGATCATTCTGATTTCGCGCGCCGCCGGCCGGCAGATCACGACGGAGGGACGCTCTGATGGACTCCGAGGCACTGGTCCGACGCTATGCCCGGGCGATGGCCGACAACGACTTCGAGGCGCTCGCCAGCCTGCGCCACCCGGACTGGCACGAGGACTGGCCGCAGTCCCGCGAGCGGGTGCCCAGCCACGACGTCTACCGGGCGATCCATGAGGACTTTCCGGGCGGCATGCCCCGGGTCGACGTTCAGCAGGTGGAGGGTGCCGAGGATCACTGGGTCGTCACCCCGGGGATGACCATCCAGCGGATCCGGGGCAGCGGCGACGTGTGGATCATCGAGGGCACCAACACGTACGGCAGCGGCGCGCTGTACTACTTCGTCCACATCGTGCGCCTGAGCGATGGCCGGATCCTGCACGGGACGGCCTACTTCGCCGAGCCCTTCGAGGCGCCCGGGTGGCGAGCCGGGCTCACCGTGCCGATGACGGCCGAGGGTTGAGCAGCCGGCTCAGCCGAGGCGCTTGACCATCGACACGTTGGTCTCGACGAAGCCGGCCGAGCGATAGAGGTTCCGCGCGACCTCGTTGTCACCGAAGACGTGGAGCTCGATCTCGTCGTAGCCGAGCGCCCGGGCAATCAGTTCGAGGGCCGCCAACGCGGCCCGGCCGTAGCCCCGGCCCCGGAACCCGGCCGAGATGAAGAGGTCCCAGATGAAGATTGCCCGGCGGTGGGGTGCCTCGTTCGGGGCGAACCACAGGACGCCCACCACGAGCCGGTCCTCGTTCACGATCGAGCGGAAGTCATGGCCGGGCGTCGCCCGGCCGGCGGGCAGGATCCGGGCGAGATCGACGCTCGCACGGGCCTCGGACCCGTCGGCCGGCCAGGCCCCGATCCGGACGTTGTCGCGGGCGTAGCCCAGGATCGTGGTCCGTCGCCAGGCTTCAAAGGCCTCAGCGCCGAGCGGCTCGAGGGTGACCATCGCCGCGCAGGATAAGCCAAGTCGGCCGCGGGGCCGGCGAGCCAGGCGTACCCTCTAGCCCAGCCGTCCTGCTGCGACCCCGCAGCCGGGCTGCTCTTGAATCGGGGGGCGACACCCATGACGTCATCCGCCGTCTGGAAGCACAAGCTCGTGCCGGCGAGCCAGCTCTGGAGCGTGACCGTCCAGGTCATCCCGCGCCCGGACGATTCGCGCTACATGGCCGCGGTCTTCGAAGACTTCCTGGGGGCCAGCGAGGCCGATCCGGTGGCCATGGTCGACCTGCTCGAGCGCTGGGGTCGGGACAATGGCTACATGGCCAGTCCGCCGTCGGAGGCGGACGACCTGCGGATCAACTGGCGGGTCACCCTGCAGCGCCGCTAGGGCCAAGGCCGGTCGGTCCTGCCGGATCGTCGCCCGAGCGTCACCGGCCGGTCGCGGCGACGATCGATCCCTGCGGCGACCGGCTGGTCCCGGAGGAGGGAGTCGAACCCTCATGCCCTTGCGGGCGGCCGATTTTGAGTCGGCTGCGTATGCCATTCCGCCACTCCGGGTCGAGCGCCAGTGTAGGCGAGGGAGACTGCAATCCTGCCCGGGCTGGGGACCGATCGACGTGTCGACCCGCGTCGGCGGCTAGCGCTCCCTGCGCGCCGCCAGGATCCCGGACAGCACCTGGCGGACCAGCACGACCCGACGAACCAGGGCGCGGCCATAGCCCATCGCCGCGAAGCGGGAGCGATAGAAGCGAATGCCCGGGGCCACGACGCCGCCGTACTGGGCCATGTGCTCGCCGCCTCCGCCGAGCTCGAAGCGGAGCACGCCCCGCGCTCTCCAGTAGCGCATCGCCTCCCACCACAGGAGCTGGGTGGGATGCGATCGGGAGCGGTTGTGGAATGAGGCGGTACCCCAGATCACCGCAGTCTGGTGGCGGGCAACGACGACCCCTGTGGACAGGCTCTCACCGTCGACCCCGCGCACGCGCAGCAGGAGGACCTGGCCGGCCGGCTGCAAGGCGGCGGCCAGCTGGCGCACCCGATCCGGGCCGTAGGTTGGGACCAGGCCCTGGCGGGTGAACACGTAGCGCAGCTGCTCGTAGTACTCGTCGACAAACTGGAGATCGCTTACGACCTCGGCCTGCAACCCGGCCCGGAGCGCCTGCCGGATGTGCTGGCGCGTCTTCGGGTGCATTCGCGCCAGGATCTCGTCCTCGCTCGCCCCGAGGTCGACCACGTGGGTGACATAGGGATCCATCGCGTAGCCGGTCCCCGCCATCTGCTCGGCCGTCAGCTGCCGGTCGGCGATCTCGACATGGAAGCAGCGCAACGGGCCGTAGGCGAATGGGAGGAGGGCCCTGGCGGCGGCCACGCGGTCGACGCCCGGCTCGAGCAGGAAGCCCATCCGCTCGGTTCCCCAGCCCCGCAGCGGGCTGCCCAGGATTCGAATGCCGAAGCGGCGCACGATCGCACCCACGAAATGCCCGACCGGCCGGCCCTCGGCGCGCAGGACCGCGATGACCGGCTCAGCCTGCTGAGACGCGGCGAGGAAGGCCAGCCAGGCCGATCCGTGGAAGACCTCGGCATCGGGATAGCGCATGAGGATGGCCTCCCAGCGATCCGGGTCGTACGGCAGCCGTTCGAGGACCAGGTCGCCCAGGGCGCGATCACGCTCCTGGCCGTCGACCGTGGCCGGGAACCAGTCTCGGGCGACCTTGGGGCGGGATACCCGCTCAGGAGCCGTCAGGTGCGGGCCGCTCACGGGCAGCCTCGGCCGCCCGGACGAGGTCCGGCGGCGGGGCGTCGCGGCTGGCGCTCGGTTCCGGGCCGGAACAGGCGCCACGATGGGATCGTCATTGAGACTCATCAGCTGGCAAAGTGGGCTCAAGGTCAGCTAGGCCGTCAGTGACTGAATGATCGCCGACCGGAACGCCCGCCGCAATGGGACCAATGCGCTATCACCCCGTTTGGCCTTGGGCCGGGAACCGGCGGGGGGCGGGTGCCGTCCGGGTGAACGACGATGCTAGACTCGGCCAGCCTTCCCATCGCGCTCCGGAGGAGCCCTTCGATCGTGGGGGACCTTCGAACGACTGCGACTGCCGATGACGGACCACAGCGGCGCGACCTCATCCTCGTCGAGCGAGCCCAGGCAGGCGACCTGACCGCGTTCAATGACCTCGTGCTGTGCTACCAGGACCAGCTCTTCGGCCTCGTTGCCCGGATGGTGCCCGACCCCGACCAGGCGGCCGACGTGGTCCAGGAGGCGTTCTTCAGCGCGTATCGCAACCTCGACGCGTTCCGCGGTGGCAGCGTCAAGAGCTGGCTCAGCCGGATCGCGATCAACGCCGCGATGGACATCCAGCGGGCCCGCAAGCGGCGGCCCGTCCAGCCCTACCCCGAGCTCGAGGACGACTCGTGGCAGCCGCCGGCCGGCGAAGACGCCGACCCGGAGCGGCAGGTCGCTGACCGCAGAGCGAGTCCGGGTGCTGACGACCGCCCTGGCGGCCATCGGCGACGATCAGCGCGCCGCGATCGTCATGTTCGACATCGAGGGCTTCGACTACGGCGAGATCGCCGAGATGACCGGGGTCAGCCTGGGCACGGTGAAGTCGCGCATCCATCGCGGCCGGCTGGCCCTCCGGCGCAGCCTCGAGGATCGCATGGAACTGTTCCGTGGCTGAAGGCGTCCAATAGCCATGCCCCAGCTCCGTCACACCCAGCCTGACCACGATGAGACCCTGATCGCCCGGCTGGCAGCCGCTGACCTCGAGCCGCGCGAAGCGGGCGACGCCAAGGCGCTCGTCGCCGCCTGTCCGGCCTGCGCCCAGCTCCACGCCGACCTGCACTTGATCATGGCCGCCACGGCCGGGCTCCCGGCACCCCGCCGGACGCGCGACTTCCGGTTGACCGATGCCGACGCAGCCCGCCTACGGCGAACCGGCTGGCGTCGCCTTCTCGGCCGGTTCGGTGAGCCGCGGCTGGCCTTCACCAGGCCGCTCGCCGGCGGCCTGGTCGCCCTCGGGATTGCCGGCCTGGTCCTGACCGCCGCCCCGTCACTGATCCCGTCCATCGGCGCCTCCGGAGCCGCGCCCGCCCAGGCTCCGCTCGAGGGCGTGACGACGCAGGCGACAGCAGGACCCGCCGGGTTGGGCTTCGACTCGGGTGGCAAGGCGCCCGGAGCCGGCGCCGTGGAGCCCTCCAGCCGGGCCGTCGAGTCCGGGCCGCCGCCGCTGCCCGCCGCGAGCGCGGAGCCCGCTTCGGCGTCCCCGGCCGCGAGCGCGGAGCCCGCTTCGGCGTCCCCGGCCGCGAGCTCGGAGCCGGCCGCTCGGCCCCTCCGCCGCGTCGGCGCCTCCGGCCGCGTCGGCCGGCCCGTCGATTGCGCCCCCGCCGGCCGACCTCGGCGCTGGTGGCGGGACCGCTGGCGGGTCACCGCCGGCGCCGGTCATCGCCGGCAATCCGGGCGTCGGCAAGTCGATCCAGCCCGAGTCCGCGCAGGCCGAAGGGCCGTCGGCCCTCCTGCTCGTCTCGCTCGCCCTGCTCGTCGTCGGCGTTGGCCTCCTGCTGCTCCGCTGGGCCGCCCGCCGGACTGCCTGAGCACCGATCCAGGCGCGCCTGGCGGGTACACTGACGGGACCGTCCCTGTCCGACCGCCCAGCCGAGGCCTGCCGATGGAACGCCTGATGCTGCTCGACGGCAACGGGCTCATCTACCGCGGATATTTCGCGCTGATCAACACGCCCCTGACCACGTCGAAGGGCGAGCTGGTCAACGCCGTCTTCGGCTTCTGCAACATCGTCCTGCGCGGCTTCCAGGACATCCAGCCCGACTACGCGGTGATCGCCTTCGACCTGTCCGGGCCAACCTTCCGGCACGAGCAGTTCGCCGCCTACAAGGCCACCCGCCAGCGAATGCCCGACGACCTGCGCGACCAGTTCCCGAAGGTCCGCGAGGTGGTCAAGGCGCTCCGGATCCCGGTCCTCGAGCTGGCGGGCTTCGAAGCCGACGACGTGATCGGGACGCTGACCGTCGAGGCCGAGGCGCGCGGGCTTGATACGACGATCGTGACCGGCGACCTGGACATGCTCCAGCTCGTGACCGACAAGACCCGCCTGATGACGACCAGGATGGGCGTCCAGAACACGGTGATCTACGACCCCGCCCGGATCCTCGAGCGCTACGGCCTGGAGCCGGCCCAGATGATTGACTTCAAGGCCCTCAAGGGTGACTCGTCGGACAACATTCCGGGCGTGCCCGGGGTCGGCGAGAAGACAGCGGCCAAGCTGATCTCCGACTACGGCACCCTCGACGGCCTGTACGAGCACATCGACGAGGTGACCCCGGCCCGCCTGCGCGAGCCTCTCCTGGAGGCCAAGGACCAGGTCCTCCTGGGTCGCGAGCTGATGCGGATCGTGCGCGATCTGCCGGTCAAGCTCGACCTCGATGCGGCCCGCCTCGGTGACTACGACCGGGAGACGGTGGTCCGCCTCTTCCGCGAATTCGAGTTCCGGACCCTGATCGAGCGCCTGCCGCCACTGCGCGGGGAACGGGCCGACGAGACCGCCGCGGCGATCCGGGGCACGCTGGCCGGCGACGAGCCGATGCGCGCGGCCCAGGTCCCGGGCTCGCCGACCCGCGGTGCTGCCGGCTGGGGCTCGGGTGACGGCGCCCGGCGCGGCCGCATGGCTGCGGCTGGGGAGGCCTCGGGCCTCCAGCTTGCGCTCGACTTCTCGTCGATGGACGGGTCGGTCGCCGCCAGCCCGCCGGTCGCCATGCCCGTCGGAGAGGATGGACCGGGCGTCTCGGCGCCCGTCGCCGTCGGGCCGGGTGCCGACCTGGCGGCGATCCTCGCCGCGGCGATCGATGATCCGGCAAGCCGGATCGAGGTCGTCTCGGGCGAGCGGATCGAGGGCGTCGAGCCGTGGCTCGCAGCCCAATCCGCGGTCGGGGTCTCGCTCCTGGCTGACGATCCCCGGCCACGCAAGGGCACCCCCCTGGCCTTGGCCGTCGCCGGCCTCGATGGCCGGACGATCGCCGCCGAGGGCGAGGCCGACGTGGACCGGCTGCGGGCCCTCGTCGAGCGCCTCGAGGTCCCTGTGATCGGCCACGAGGTCAAGCCCCTGCTCGTGGCCCGCTTTGCCGAGGATCCCGACGGGCCGGCGACGCCGATCGCTTTCGACACCCAGGTCGCGGCCTACATCCTGAACGCCTCACTCCGCAGCCAGTCGATCGCCGACGTCGTCGCCGAGCAGCTCGACCTGATCCTGCCCCCGGCCAAGGACCTGCCGCCGTTCGTGCGGGCCGGCCTCGAGGCGCTCTCGGCGGTCGCAGCCCGGGTGCCGCTCGAGACGGCTCTCGAACGCGAGAAGCTTGATCGCCTGTTCCGGGAGATCGAGCTGCCGCTCATCCCGGTCCTGGCTCGGATGGAGGCGACCGGCGTCGCCCTCGATCGCGATGCGCTCAAGAGCCTGGCCGACGAGTTCGGCCTCGAGATCGCCCGGCTGGAGGCCGAGGTCTACGCCAGCGTCGGCCACGAGTTCAACCTGGGCAGCCCCAAGCAGCTCGAGCAAGTCCTGTTCTTCGAGCTGAACCTGCCCAAGGGCAAGAAGACCAAGACCGGCTACTCGACCGACGCCTCGGTCCTCGAGGACCTGCGCGGCGTCCATCCGATGGTCGCCAGCCTGCTCGACTGGCGGACGTACACCAAGCTCCGCTCGACCTACGTCGAGGCGCTGCCGACCCTGATCGCCGCCGACGGCCGGCTGCACACGACGTTCCACCAGGCCGTGGCCGCGACCGGCCGGCTGAGCTCGTCCGACCCGAACCTCCAGAACATCCCGATCCGGACGCCCCTCGGCCGGCGGATCCGGCGGGCCTTCGTGGCCGGCGCCCCCGACGTGACCCTGGTGGCGGCCGACTACTCCCAGATCGAGCTCCGGATCCTGGCCCACGTATCGGGCGACGAGCACCTCCGCGACGCCTTTGCCCGGGGGGCCGACATCCATCGCGAGACGGCCGCCCGGGTCCTCCACAAGGCGGCCGAGGAGGTCACCTCCGACGAGCGCTCGATGGCCAAGATGGTCAACTTCGGGATCGCCTACGGGATGAGCGACTTCGGCCTGTCCAGCCGCGCGAACATTCCCCGGGCTGACGCCCAGGAGTTCATCAACACGTATTTCGCGACGTACTCGGGGATCAGCTACTACATGCTCCACATCAAGGAGGTGGCCCGGCGGCAGGGCTTCGTGACCACCCTGCTCGGACGCAAGCGCGCGATCTCCGAGCTGGATGCCCGCAACCCGACCTTGCGCGCCGCGGGCGAACGGATGGCGATCAACATGCCGATCCAGGGCACGGCCGCCGACATCATCAAGATCGCGATGATCCGCCTCGACGAACGCCTGCGCGAGGGCGGCTTCCGGGCCCGGCCGCTCCTCCAGGTCCACGACGAGCTGCTCCTCGAGGTGCCCCGCGACGAGGTCGACCGGCTGGTCCCGGTCCTTCGTTCGACGATGGAATCGGCCCTGGCCCTCGACGTGCCCTTGACCGTCGACGTCAAGGTCGGCGATGACTGGGAGGCGATGGCGGTCCGGCCGCGCGAGGACGCCCAGCCCGCGCATGCCTGAGCTGCCCGAGGTCGAGACCGTGGTCCGCGATCTCCGGCCGCGGATCGTGGACGCGCAGATCAGCGGGGCCCGCTCGTCCTGGGCGCGAACGCTGCGGACCCATGATTCAGAGGCGTTCTCGGCGGCCGTCCGGGGCCGCCGGATCGAGTCCGTCGGGCGGCGGGCCAAGCTGCTCGTCATTGAGCTGTCGGGCGGGGTTGCCCTGACGATCCACCTCAAGATGACCGGCCAGCTCTTCGTCGTGCCGGCCGGGGCGCCCGAGGATCCCTACATCCGCCTGGTGCTGGCCTTCAGCGACGGCCGCGAGCTGCGCTTTCGGGACATCCGCAAGTTCGGCCGGGTCGGCCTCTACGGCCGGGATGCCGCGACCGGCGAGCTCGTCAACGAGCCCGGCGGAACCGCCGTCTTCGCCGGCCATGGCCCGGAGCCGCTCGATCCGGCCTTCAGCCTGGCCGCCTTCCGGCGCCGGTTGCGGGCCCGCAAGGGCCGCCTCAAGCCGCTCCTCCTCGACCAGGCGTTCATCGCCGGGATCGGCAACATCTACGCCGACGAGGCGCTCTGGGCGGCGCGCCTCCACCCGCTCCGCTCCGCCGCTTCGCTCCGGCCGGCCGACGAGCGCCGCTTGTACCTGGCGATCCGCTCGATCCTGGCCGAGGCGATCGAACGGCGGGGCAGCTCGATCGACGACTACACCGCGCCCGACGGCGACGGCGAGATGCAGGAGCAGCTCCAGGTCTACCAGCGCACCGGCGAGCCCTGTCCGCGCTGCGGCCGGCCGATCAGGCGGATCGTGATCGGGGCCCGGGCGACCCACTTCTGCTCGTGGTGCCAGCGCCTGCCGGCGGCCGACCGGGCCGCGCTCGAGAAGAGCGGTGGGATCAGGATCCTCAGGGCGATGACCGGCGGTGCTGGCGGGCCCGGAGGCGGCGAGGCTGGGCCCGCTTCGTCCGCGAGGCAGCGCACGAAGTCCGCCGCCGCCACCCGGCGAGCCGCGGCGCGTTCGAGCGCGACGGCCGGGGCGGCCTGATGTCGATCCTGCGCCTCGAGAAGGTGACCCGGGAGATCGGAACGTTCGTGATCCTCGACGAGATCGAGGCGGCGATTGCCGTGGGCGACCGAATCGGGCTGGTCGGGCCGAACGGGGCGGGCAAGACGACCCTCCTCCGGATTGCCGCCGGGATCGACGAGCCAGACCTCGGTTCGGTCAGCCGCAAGCGCGGGCTCAGCCTCGGGCTGCTCGCCCAGGAATCGCATTTCGACGTCGCGTTCATGGCCTCGCCCGACCTGCGCACGGCGGTTCGCTCGGCCGCGGCCGACCTGATCGATCTCGGCGCGCGCCTGCGTGAGCTCGAGCAGGCCCATCGGGTCGTCGAGCCGCTCTACGCCGAGCTCCAGCACCGCTTCGAGATCCTGGGCGGCTACAGCCTCGACCAGCGGATCGACGAGACCCTGTCCGGCCTGGGCTTCAGCCCCGACGAATGGGCCAAGCCACCCAGCGCCCTGTCCGGCGGCGAGCAGACCCGCGCGGCTCTGGCCCGGCTGGTGATCGCCGATCCCGACCTGATGCTCCTCGACGAGCCGACGAACCACCTCGACCTGGGCGCCCTCGAATGGCTCGAGGAGCATCTCCGCCGGCGGAATGGCTCGCTCCTGGTTGCCTCGCATGACCGGGCCTTCCTCGACGGCGCGGTCGAGCGAATCTGGGAGCTGCGCGACCGGAAGCTGACCACGTTCCGGGGCGACTACGCCGCCTATCACCGCCAGCGGATCGAGCGTGACGCACGGCTGGACAAGGACGTTTCGACCCAGGCCGAGCAGATCACCCGGGAGATCGAGCTCGTCCAGCGCTACCGGAGCCACCGCAAGTTCGCCAAGATGCATGAGCACGAGGCCCGCCTCGCCCGCCTTCAGGAGGCGAAGATCGAGGCGCCCAGGGCGGCTCGCAAGCTCCGCCTGCCGAGCGCGGCGCTGGTCGGCGGCGGCGGCCCGTCGCGCTCGGGCGAGATCGTCGTCCGGGCGGAGAACCTGGTCGTCGGCTACCTCCCGAAGTTCGTCCGTGCAGCCGACGACCGGCTTGCGAATCCAGATCTCGCCTGGCCACCGGTCGAGGCCCCGGCCGACGCGGCCGCCGGCTCGTCCGGCCCCCAGGCCAGAGCGTCCGGGACCGACCCATCGGCAGCCGAGCCGCCCGGGACCGGGCTACCCGGGCCGCTGGCGATTGCCCGGGTTCCGTTCCTGGCCGCCCAGCGTGGCGACCGGATCGGGATCGTCGGCCCGAATGGCGCCGGCAAGACAACGCTCCTGCGCACGATCGCCGGTGACTTGCCGCCGCTCGATGGCGTGCTGACGATCGGGATGGGCGTCTCGATCGGCTATCTCGCCCAGCTCCGCGGCGCGGCGATCGCGGGCGAGACGGTCCTCGGCGCGATGACCTCGGCGATCTCGATCACCGAGGGCGAGGCGCGCAGCTACCTGGCCCGGTTCCTGTTCCGCGGCGACGACACCCTGAAAGAGGTGCGCGCCCTGTCGGGCGGTGAGCGCTCGCGCCTGGAGCTTGCCCTGCTCGGGATCATGCCGTCCAACCTCCTGCTCCTTGACGAGCCGACCAACCACCTCGACATTCCGGCCCGCGAGGCGATCGAGGCGTTCATGGCCGCCAGCCCGGCCACGCTCCTCGTGGTCTCCCACGATCGGCGCCTGCTGGAGACGGTGTGCGACCGGCTGTGGGTCGTGGACGATCATCTCGCGGCGCCCTTTGATGGCGGTTATCGGGCCTGGCGCGCCGCCGTCGCCGGCGGTTGGACGGTCGCGTCGGCGATCGAAGCCGACGCCCGCCGGTTGCGCGGGAGTGGCCCGGGCGGTGCGGCGACGAAGAAGGTCGGCGTCGCCGCCGGCGCCCAGCCGGTCGCTGGCGGTGGCCCATCCCGCCGCGGGGGCAATGGCACCGGAACCCTGCCCGAGGTCGCGGCCAAGGCAGCGACGAAGACTGCCGCGCGGGCGAAGCAGCCCAAGCTGTCCAAGGACGCCTATCGCAAGCAGCGCGCCCTCGTGGATGGCGAGCTGACCCGCCTGGGCCTGCGCAAGAACCACCTTGAGCTGGCCCTTGGCGATCCGGCCGTTGGCGCGAACTTCGTGGAGCTCCGCCGGATCACGAGCGAGCTGGCCGACGTGACCGCCGGGCTCGAGGCGGCCGAGGAGGCTTGGCTCGAGCTCGAGGACCGGGCGCCGTGAGTGTTGCGGGCGGCGCGCCGGGAACTGCCACGCGAACGCTCAAGATCGGGATCACGGGCCCGATCGGCTGTGGCAAGTCGGCGATCCTCGGCCTGCTGGCAGCGAGTGGCGCCCTCGTGATCGACGCCGACCAGGTCGTCCGTGAGGCCACATCGCCGGGATCGCCGGTCGTGGCCGCGATCGTCTCCGCCTTCGGGCCTAGCGTGGCCGGCGCTGGCGGGGCCCTGGACCGTAGCGCCCTGGCGGCCATCGTCTTCAATGACCCACAGGCGCTCCGCCGCCTCGAAGCGATCACCCATCCCGTCGTTCGCGCCCGGATCCTGGCCACGATCCGAGATGCGCAGGCGGCCGGAGTCCCGATTGTCGCCCTGGAGGCGATCCGCCTGGTCGAGGCCGGCTACCCTGCGCTTCTCGACGAGGTCTGGCTCGTCACCTGCGACCCGTTGGCGCAGCGCGAGCGGCTGGAGGCGCGAGGTCTGGCTGCCGACGATGCGACGGCGCGGATCGCAGCCCAATCGACGCTGGCCGAGCGCGTCCGGCCGATCGCGACCCGGGTCATCGACACGAGTGGCTCGATGGCCGACACGGAGGCCGCGGTTGACGCAGCGCTCCGTGACGCGCTCAGACACGTAAGGTGATGCGAACCGCCTGGTTCGCCGCATTCTGAAAGAACAAGGTGCTGGGCATGGGCCTGATTGCGTTAGTCCTCGGGAACAGCGCTCTGGCTCGCGGTTTCCTCCATCGGGATCCGCCTATCGTGCGGAGAGTTGTTTCCAGGGCCGTCTGCGTGGTCGACGCCTGACCCGACTGCGGGCGGCGAAGTTGGGACGAATGTCGTCGGAGGACGCACTAACCTCGGGAACGGGCCGTTCTCGGGGCGCGGAATGGCCCACGGAGGGCGATTCGTGCGTGGGTCTGGAGGGACGTCGGGGAGCGGCGAGGCCAGCTGCCTCGTAACGTGCTTGGTGGCGACGTTCGGACGAACCTCGGTTGCGCGGCGGCCGCCGCCACGGAACACCGAACAGACGCAACAGAACACCCGTTCGGTTCGTGCTTGGAGTGGTATCCTGAGCGTTCCAGCCAGGAGCAATTGATCGCCCGTCATGCCTGATTTCCGACTCGTCGCCGACTTCGAACCAACGGGCGACCAGCCGGCCGCCATCGAGCGCCTGGTCAACGGCCTGCAGTCGGGCATGCAGCACCAGACGCTGCTCGGAGTGACCGGCTCGGGCAAGACCTGGACGATCGCCAACGCGATCGCCCAGTACCAGAAGCCGACCCTTGTGCTGGCCCACAACAAGACGCTGGCCGCCCAGCTCTACGCCGAGTTCCGGGAGTTCTTCCCGGACAACGCCGTCGAGTACTTCGTGAGCTACTTCGACTACTACCAGCCCGAGGCCTACCTACCCCGTTCCGACACGTACATCGAGAAGGACTCGAGCCGGAACGACGAGATCGACAAGCTCCGCCACGCGGCGACCCACGCTCTCTTCGAACGGCGCGACGTGATCATCGTGGCCAGCGTGAGCTGCATCTACGGCCTGGGCGCCCCGGTCGACTACGGGGCGACCGTCCTTCGCCTGCGCAAGGGCGGCCAGTACCGGCGCGATGCCGTCTTGCGCCACCTGGTCGACCTCCAGTACCAGCGCAACGACCAGGCCCTCCAGCGCGCGCGCTTCCGGGTCCGGGGCGACACCCTCGAGCTCGTGCCGGCCTCCGACGACCGTGTCGTCCGGGTCGAGTTCTTCGGCGACGAGGTCGAGCGGATCACCGAAGTCGATCCGCTGACCGGCGAGCTGATCGCCGAGCGCAACGACCTGAACGTGTACCCGGCTACCCACTTCGTGACGCCCGGCGACAAGCTCAAGGACGCGCTCGTCGACATCGAGGCCGAGATGGAGGCCCGGACCAGCGAGATGGAGGCCCAGGGCCGGGTCCTCGAGGCGGCCCGGCTCCGCCAGCGGACCGTCTTCGACCTGGAGATGATGCGCGAGCTGGGCTATTGCTCGGGCGTCGAGAACTACTCCCGCCACCTCGCCCGGCGCGAAGCGGGCAGCCGGCCCTGGACCTTGCTCGACTACTTCCCGCCGGACTGGCTGCTGGTCGTCGACGAGAGCCACATGACGATCCCCCAGGTCGTCGGGATGTACAAGAACGACCGGACTCGCAAGGAGATCCTGGTCGATTTCGGCTTCCGCCTGCCGTCGGCCCTCGACAACCGGCCGCTCACCTTCGAAGAGTTCCAGGCCACCGTCCGCCAGGCCGTCTACATGTCGGCCACGCCGGGACCGTACGAGCTCGAGCGCAGCGAGCGGATCGTCGAGCAGCTGATCCGGCCGACGGGCATCGTCGACCCGACGATCGACGTCCGCCCGACCGAAGGCCAGATCGACGACCTGCTCGACGAGATCCGGGGCCGGGTCGAGCGCGGCGAGCGGGCCCTGGTCACGACCTTGACCAAGAAGATGGCCGAGGACCTGACCGACTACCTGCGCGAGCTGGGGGTCAAGGTCCAGTACCTCCACAGCGAGGTCGACACCCTCGAGCGCGTCCAGATCCTGCGGGACCTGCGCCTGGGCGTCTTCGACGTGCTGGTCGGGATCAACCTGCTCCGGGAGGGGATCGACCTGCCCGAGGTGACCCTCGTGGCGATCATCGACGCCGACAAGGAAGGCTTCCTGCGCAGCGCCTGGTCACTGATCCAGATGATCGGCCGGGCCGCCCGCAACACGAACGGCAAGGTCGTGATGTACGCCGACACGATCACCCAGTCGATGCGCGCGGCGATCGACGAGACCGATCGCCGGCGGGCGGTCCAGGCCCGCTACAACACCGAGCACGGGATCGAGCCGGCCACGATCATCAAGGAGATCCACGACATCAACCAGCGTCTTCGGGCGGTGGCCGAGTCGACCGACGTCTACACGGCCGATGGCCCGGCCGGCCGCTACGGGCCCCACGACCTGCGCTCGGAATCGCGCGAGCAGATCGAGAAGATCGTGGTCCGCATGGAAGCTGACATGCGCAACGCGGCCAAGAACCTCGAGTTCGAACGGGCGGCCACCCTGCGCGACGAGATCCAGCAGATCCGGCTGCGGGTCCTCGAGCAGGATGCCTCGACGACCGTCGCCCGGGCCGCCGAAGCGGCCGCCGGCAACGGCCGGAGCGCGCCTGCCGGTTCGTCCGGCTCGCGCTCGACGTCGACCCGCCGGCCCGGCCAGCGCGAGCCGCAGGCCAGCGCCCCGGCCCTCGAGGTGACCTCGGTCGAGGTCTTGCCCTCGACCAGCGAGGATCCCGGCGAGACGCTCGAGGAGACGACCGCCGCCGCGACCGCGGCCGACTGGCTGCCCGGGATCCGCGATGAGCACGAGGACGACGGCGGCTGGCAGGCCCGCTGGCTCGACCGGCCGACCTGGGATCACACGGTGACCCCCAACGTGGTCAAGCGCACCGGCCAGCGACCGGGGCAGCGGCCCGGCCGCCGGCGGCGCTGAGGCCGTCCGCGCCGAAGCCGCCCTCCCCGCCGGACGCTCCAGTCCGGACAGAACGCCTGTTCCAAACACGCGGAACCCGATACAATACGGGCGTGCCCTCTGATCAGCTCGTCGTCCGTGGCGCTCGCGAACACAACCTGAAGGACATCACCGTCGCGTTCCCGCGCGACCGCCTGGTGGTGATCACCGGGCTGTCCGGCTCGGGCAAGAGCAGCCTGGCGTTCGACACGATCTACGCCGAGGGCCAGCGCCGTTACGTCGAGAGCCTGTCGGCCTATGCCCGCCAGTTCCTGGGCCAGATGGAGAAGCCGGACGTCGACCAGATCGACGGCCTGAGCCCGGCCATCTCGATCGACCAGAAGGGCTCCAGCCGGAACCCTCGCTCGACCGTCGGCACGGTGACCGAGATCTACGACCACCTCCGGCTGCTCTTCGCCCGGGTCGGCCATCCACACTGTCCAGTGTGCGGCCGCGAGATCGAGCGGCAGACCGTCCAGCAGATCGTCGACCAGGTCCTGCGCCTGCCGGAGGGCACCCGCCTGCTCGTCCTGGGCCCGCTGATCAAGGACCGCAAGACCGAGGGCGACCGGGTCTTCGAGGCCGCCCGCAAGCAGGGCTTCGTCCGGGTCCGGGTGAACGGCGAGGCGTACGACTTGGCCGATGCGCCCAGTCTCGACAAATACAAGCGGCACACGATCGAGGTGATCGTCGACCGCTTCGTCGTTCGGCGGGCCGAGGCGCCCGAGGACTGGCGGCGCGACGAAGACGGCCATCCGCTCGACCCGGACACGGGTTTGGCCCTGGCCGATCCGGATGCCGGCCGGCTGGCCGATTCGATCGAGACCGCACTGCGGCTCGGTGAAGGCGTGGTCGGCATCGCTTCGGCCCCCAGCGAGGGCAAGCCGCCCGAGTTCGAGGAGCGCCGCTACTCCGAGCGCTACACCTGTCCCTACGACGGGACCACGATCGACGAGCTCGAGCCGCGCAGCTTCTCGTTCAACTCCCCGCACGGTGCCTGCCCGGCCTGCACCGGCCTCGGCACCCGGCTGGAGATCGACCCGGACCTGGTCGTGCCCGACAAGACGCTGTCGGTCTCAAAGGGTGCCCTGCTCCGCCCCTGGGCGCGAATGCCGATGGCCGACTCGTGGTTCGGCAAGGTCGCCGAGGCAGTCACCCGGGCCCACGGCTGGGATCCGGATGCGCCGATCGGGACCCTGCCGCCCGAAGCGCTCGACTACCTGCTCAACGCCAAGAAGGGTGAGCAGGTCGTGATCGGCTACCGCCACCAGCGCGGCGAGAACACCTACACCGCCAGCTTCGAGGGCGTCATCCCGAACCTCGAGCGGCGCTACAAAGAGACCGACTCCGAGTTCGTCAAGGCCGAGCTCGAACGGTTCATGGTCTCCCGCCCCTGCCCGACCTGCGGCGGCAAGCGGCTCCGGCCCGAAGCGCTCGCCGTGACCGTTGACGGCCGGGACATCTGGATGGTCTCGAACCTATCCGTCTCGGACGCCCTGACCTGGGCCGAGGACCTGTCCGGCCACCTGAGCGAGCGCGAGCGGACGATCGCCCGGCAGCTCCTCAAGGAGATCGCCGCCCGGCTCGGCTTCCTGGTCGACGTCGGCCTCGACTACCTCACGATCGACCGGACGAGCGCCACCCTGTCCGGCGGCGAGGCCCAGCGAATCCGCCTGGCGACCCAGATCGGGGCCGGGCTGATGGGCGTCCTGTACATCCTCGACGAGCCGTCGATCGGGCTCCACCAGCGCGACAACGCCAAGCTGATCGCCACCCTGACCCGCCTGCGCGACCTGGGCAACACGGTCCTCGTGGTCGAGCACGACGAGGAGACGATCCGGACAGCCGACTGGGTCCTCGACATCGGCCCCGGCGCTGGCGAGCACGGTGGCGAGGTGATCGCCAACGGCCCGCTCGATGTCGTCCTGGCCGCGCCGCGCTCGATCACCGGGGCGTTCCTGCGCGGTGACCGGTCGGTGCCGATCCCGGCCAAGCGCCGCCGGGGGAGCGGCAAGAAGCTGGTCGTCAAAGGCGCCCGGGCCCACAACCTCAAGAACGTCAGCGTCGCCTTTCCGCTGGGCACGTTCATCGTGGTGTGCGGGGTGTCGGGCTCGGGCAAGAGCACCCTGGTGACCGAGATCCTGTACCGCGAGATCGCCCGCCGGCTGAACGGCGCTCGCGATGAGCCGGGCCCCCACGATTCGCTGACCGGCCTCGAGGAGATCGACAAGATCATCGAGATCGACCAGAGCGCGATCGGCCGGACGCCGCGCTCGAACCCGGCGACGTATGTCGGGCTCTTCGGCCCGATCCGGGAGCTGTTCGCGGGCGTGCCCGAGGCCCGGGTCCGGGGCTACCAGCCGGGCCGCTTCAGCTTCAACGTGAAGGGCGGCCGCTGCGAGAACTGCAAGGGCGACGGGATCCTGAAGATCGAGATGCAGTTCCTGCCCGACGTCTACGTCCAGTGCGAGGTCTGCCACGGCAAGCGCTACAACCGGGAGGCGCTCGAGATCCTGTACAAGGGCCGCTCGATCTCCGACGTCCTGGAGATGACGATCGAGGAGGCGCTCGACTTCTTCAGCCCGGTGCCGGCCATCCGCACAAAGCTCCAGACACTGTTCGACGTCGGCCTCGGCTACGTCCACCTCGGCCAGCCGGCGACCACCTTGTCGGGCGGCGAGGCTCAGCGGGTCAAGCTGGCCACCGAGCTGTCACGCCGGGCGACCGGCCGAACCTTGTACGTCCTCGACGAGCCGACCACCGGGCTCCATTTCGCCGACGTCGAGAAGCTCCTGCAGGTGCTCCATCGGCTGGTCGACACCGGCAACACGGTCCTGGTCATCGAGCACAATCTCGACGTGATCAAGACGGCCGACTGGCTGATCGAGCTGGGGCCGGCCGGCGGCTTCCGTGGCGGGCGGGTCGTGGCCGAGGGAACCCCGGAGCAGGTCGCCCGGGTGGAGGGCTCGGCCACCGGCGAGTACCTCGATCGGGTCCTCCGCGGGGAGCCACTGATCCCGCTCAGCGGCCTGACCTTCGCCGATGATGCCGGGCGGGCAGTCGGTTCGCGGCGCAGCGTCGGGGATGGGCAGGGAGCGCGGGAGGCCATCGCGTTGCCGATCGAGCCGCCCCGCAAGCGGGCCGTCAGCAGCCGCTCATGAGGCGATGAGCTCGCCAGATCGAACGGGTCCGCCGGCCGCCCGCTGGGCCGGACCCGCCCGCCACGAGCTGCCCCTGATCGACGAGCGCGGCCTGGTCGCGGCGCGGGCCGCGGACGTCGCTCTGGCCACGGCCGAGGGACGCGGCCAGGAGCGCTGGGCCGCCTTCCTGCGGCCCCTGCCCGATCGCTTCCGCGACGGCGACCTGCGCGACCTGCGCTCGGCGGCGATGCGCGGCCGGGCGGCCTTCGGGCCGAAGGACTCGATCCGCGACGTCCTGCCGGCCGAGGTGACCGAGCCCCTCCTCGATGCCGTCGACCGCCTGCTCCGGGAGCTGAACCGCTACGACCGGACTCCGCGCTAGGCCGGCCTAGCTGCCGTCGGGGTAGCCGCCCCGATGGAGGACCATCGGGAAGTGGGGCAACGTCTCGGGGATCGGCACCGTCGCGCGCCAGCCATCCGGGTCTGGCGCCAGGCCGCGGAACAGCGGCGACCGCCCTGCGCCCGGCTGGACGATCGCCTCGACGGACGCCCGCAGGCTGTCGGTGGCGTCGCTTCCGAAGCGGTCTCGCCAGGCGGCCTCGACGGCGGCGAGGCGCGCCTCATTCGCGCGCTGCGCGGCCTCGCCCTTCCCCGTGAGACGGACGACCTTGCCGGGCCGGCCGCCTGGCATCGGCTCGAGCGTGACCAGGCCGGCCTTCGCGAGCACCCCCAGGGCCATCGCGATCGCCTCCCGGGAGACACCTGAGCGGAGGGCCACGTCGCGCAGGCGCTGGCCGTCCCCATCGAGGCTGGCCAGGACGTCCGAGCTGACGGCCAGGGAAATCGGCCAGCGGTCCTCGAATTCGAGCGCCGCCGAGAGGAGGACCTTGGCCATCAGGCTCGACAGCGCCAGTGGGCCCGTCTCGATCGCCGCCTCGTCGGGGACGAGCGAAGGTCGGCGCTCTGGCAATCGGCTGAACAGGCCGTAGCGCAGGATCGGCAGGCAGTCCGGCAGCGTTGGATCGAGCCGGGCCGCGATCGTCGACAGCCGCTCGCGCAGGCGACCGACCTCGGCGCTACCGAAGCGATCTCGCCAGCGATCCTCGATCTCTTCGCCCAACGGGCGCCAGATCGCCTGGGCGCGCCGGCCGGCCGGCGTGAGCCGGACGATCCAGTCCTTGCGCGGCGGTCGTGGTCGGGGATCGGCCGGATCCGAGCCGACATCGACATAGCCCCAGCGCTCCATGCCGTTCCAATTCGTGCTCGTTCGAGCGAGGCGTTCCACCGCCTCGACCGAGCGGCCCTCGTCGGGCACGAAGCGGAGGCAGCTGAACCACATGACCATCGAGGTCAGCCAGGGCACCTCGCGCCGGTTCGCGCTCGAGCGTCGAGCCGCCGTCCGATGGGGCATCTGCCGCTCGAACTCGTTGTCGCACTCGATCGTGAAGGCGACGAATGCCTGCGAGAGGAGGCTTGTGAGCGGCACCTCGTCCATCGCCCGACGCTAGCGGCCGGCCCGGCCGCTCGTCAACCGAGCTCGCCCGGGGAGAACGCGTCGAGGAGGAAGCGCGATGGTCCGCCCGGGTCATAGAGCAGGGTCAGCGAGCGGCGGGCGCGGGTCCAGGCGACATAGGCCAGGCGACGCTCCTCCTCGAGCGCCCGCTCCGGTTCCAGGGCCTCGCCCAGCGCCCGTTGGCTCGGGAACCGATCGGCGTCCATCAGGACGAGGACGTGGTCGAACTCAAGGCCTTTGACCGCATGGGCGCTGGCCAGCGTGAGACGCGCCGGCCCGGCCTCGAGCTGGGCCAGCCTGCGCCGCGCCGCCTCGATCGCTTGGTGCAGGCCCGCGGCGCTCGAGTAGCGTGGAGCCCAGCCCAGGAGCAGATCGCAGGCGGTCGCCAACGGTCCTGTCGCCTCGACGCGCATCCGGCCGATCAGGACGAGGAGTGGGACGCCGGCGTCGGCCCGCTCGGCAGACCCGAGAGCGGCCATCGCCGCGTCGAGGCCCGGCGCTTCAAGCGGCAGGTCGAGGCCGCCGGCGCTGAACGTGATCCCGCGCTCGAGCGCGGCTGTTGCGGCGGGGATGAGCTCGACGTTCGTTCGGGCAATCACCGCCAGGCGGCCCTCGTCGGCCGGCCACGAGTCGAGGACCCGGCCAATCCGTTCATCATCCGCGTCGGCGTCCGGGGCCAGGACCAGCCGGCCGGCGCCGTCGGGCCCGGGCCGCACCGCCTTGGCGAACCGCTCCCGATTCACGGCGATCAGCCGGGTCGAGCGCTCGACGACCGGCCGCGGGCAGCGGTAGTTCGTGATCAGGACGTGTCGCTCGAGGCCGGGCAGCCGGGCGGCCAGGCCGAAGATCCGCCGGACATCGGCCAGCCGCCAGCCATAGATCGACTGGTCATCGTCGCCGACCAGGAAGACCTTGTTGGCCGGCGCGGCGAGGGCCAGGGCGAGCTCGAGCTGGGCCCGGTCAGCGTCCTGGATCTCGTCGACCAGGAGGTGGCCGCAGCGCCGGCGCCAGCGGCCGAGCAGCTCGGGATTCGACTCGAGGGCGCGCAGCGCATCCTGAACCAGGTCATCGAAGTCGAGCGCGCCGCGATCCTCGAGGGCGTGCTGGTAGGTCACGAAACGCCGGGCGATGGGACCCGCATCCGGATCGGCCTCGACCTCGGGCGCGGACACGCCGAGCTCGACCTTGAGCCGCGAGATCGCTGTGTCGAGGTCGGCCAGCTGTGCGTCGTCCAGGTCGGGAAACAGGTGCCCCAGGAGCCCGCTCCGATCCGCGACGACCGGCGATCTCCCGCCCGCGTCGCGCAGGATCTCGAGCCCGAGGGCATGGAACGTCCGAACCTGGACAGCCTCGGGCGCCAGGCGCACCGGCGCCAGGGCCTCGTCCAACCGCTCGGCCAGCTCCGCGGCCGCCCGCCGATTGAAGGTGATCGCCGCGATCGTGGCCGGGTCCACCCCGCCGTCGATCAGCCAGGCGACGCGGGCAACCAGGGTCGTGGTCTTGCCGCTGCCGGCCGGGGCCAGGCACAGGACCGGCCCAGGGCGAGCCGTCGCCGCGGCGCGCTGGTCCGGCGCGAGGCGAGCCAGGGGCTCCGTCACCAGGGGCTGCTGGGCCATGGCTCGGAGTCTGGCAAAGGCCTCTTGCCGGGCGCTCATCCGCCCGGCGCGGCGTCCTCGGGTAGCATCGGAGGGTGACCCCCCAACTCGAAGCCACCCTGCGCAAGCTGCCCGACCGGCCCGGCGTCTACCTGATGAAGGACAGCCGGGGCGACGTCCTGTACGTGGGCAAGGCCCAGAGCCTGCGCAATCGGGTCCGGAGCTACTGGCAGAAGCAGAGCCCGGCCGGCGAGGTCCACCTGATCCGGAGCGTGATCGACCGGGTGGCCGACGTCGAGACGACTCTGACCGACTCGGTCTCCGAGGCGCTCCTCCTCGAAGCGAACCTGATCAAGCGCTTCCAGCCCCGCTTCAACGTCCGGCTCAAGGACGACAAGAGCTACCCCTACATCAAGATCACCCTGGCCGACGACTTCCCGCGGGTCGAGCGGACGCGCAAGCTGGTCAACGACGGCAGCCGCTACTTCGGGCCGTACGCCTCGGCCTCATCGGTCGACGAATCGATGAACCTGATCCGGCGCCTGTTCCCCTTCCGGACGTGCACGATCGAGATCAGCGCAGGCAAGCGGGCCCTGGCCCGGCCGTGCCTGCTGTACCACATCAAGCGCTGCCAGGGTCCGTGCATCGAGACGATCTCGAAGGAGGCCTACCGGCGCGACATCGCCCAGATCGAGCTCTTCCTCGAGGGTCGCCAGGAGACCCTCCTGGCCGGTCTGACGAGCGAGATGGAGGCCGCCTCCGAGCGGACGGACTATGAGCGGGCGGCCAGCCTCCGGGACAAGGTCCGGGCGATCGGCCGGACGATGGAGAGCCAGAAGATGGCGGCCTTCGCCCGGACCACCCTCGATCTGATCGGCCTGGCCCGGCGTGACAACCAGGCCGCCGTGCAGCTCTTCGCGGTCCGCGATGGGGCCCTGGTCGGGCGCGACGTCTTCCTGCTGGAAGCCCCGCGCGAGGTGCCCGACGAGGAGGTCCTGGCCGGCTTCCTGCTCCAGTTCTACGCCCGCGCGGCGTCGGTCCCGCCCGAGGTCCTGGTCCCGGCCCTGCCCCGCGAGTCGGCAGACCTGGAGGCGTTCCTGGCCGACCGGCGGGGCGGCCCGGTCCATCTGCGGGTGCCCCTGCGCGGCGAGAAGCGCCAGCTCCTCGAGCTCGCCCGGCGCAACGCGGGCGAAATGCTTGAGCGCGAGCAGGTCCGCTGGCTGGCCGACCAGGGCAAGACCCTGGGTGCCCTGACCGAGCTCGGCGAGGCCCTCGGGCTGGCGAACCCGCCGATGCGGATCGAGTGCTACGACATCAGCAACTTCCAGGGGGCGCAATCCGTGGCGAGCATGGTCGTCTTCGAGGACGGCAAACCGCGGACCGGCGACTATCGCCGCTTCCGGATCAAGTCGGTCGAGGGTCCCAACGACTTCGCCAGCCACCAGGAGGTGCTCCGCCGGCGCTTCCGGCGGGCGGCCGTGGCCGAGGAGGGCAGTGCCGAGGAGCTCCGCTGGCGGCTGCCCGACCTGGTGATCGTGGACGGCGGCAAGGGCCAGGTCAGCGCTGCCGCCGAGGTCTTCGCCGAGCTGGGCATGGAGGACGTGCCCCTCGCCGGGCTGGCCAAGGAGCGTGAGGAGCTCTTCCTGCCCGGCCGCTCCGAGCCGATCCTCCTGCCACCGACCTCGGGAGCCCTGTACCTGGTCCAGCGCCTGCGCGACGAGGCCCACCGCTTCGCGATCACGTATCACCGTGACCTGCGGGCCAAGGCCTCGATCCGCTCGGCCTTCGACGATCTGCCGGGCGTGGGCCCCAAGCGCAAGCAGGCCCTCCTGCGGGTCTTCGGGTCGACCAAACGGATCCGCGACGCGCCGGTCGAGCAGATCGCCGCGGTGCCCGGGATCGGCCCCGCCCTGGCCGGCCGGATCAAGGCGACCCTGGAGGCCTAGCCCCGGCATTCCTGCTATTGTCCGGCGCGATGCGCAGAGCCGGTCCCTTGCTGATCCTGGTCATCGGGATCGCCGCCCTTGTCCTCGATTTCTGGCCGGGCCTGCGGCTGCCCAGCATGAGCGGCTCGACCGCGACCAACCCGATCGTCGAGACCAAGCTGGGGCTGGACCTGGAGGGCGGCGTCCGGGTCGAATACCAGGCCCTGCCGGTCAACGGCGTCGCGCCCGACGGCGACGCGATGAACACGATCAAGGACATCATCGAGCGGCGGGTCAACGGGATCGGCGTGTCCGAGCCGCAGGTCGTCACCCAGGGCACCGACCGGGTCGTCGTCGAGCTGCCCGGCGAGACCGACGAGGACGCGATCACCAAGCTCGTCGGCTCGACCGGGCTGCTCCAGTTCATCCCCCTGCCGCCCGCCAAGTACGGCACGGCCAGCACGAACCCGAGCGGCCCGACCGGCGTCACCGAGGGTCAGCCCCTGCCCAACGACCCGACCCTCAAGCCGCTCTTCGGCGGCACGGCGGTCACCTCGGCGGTCGCGGCGACGGACCAGAACGGCACGCCGGTGGTCGACTTTGAGCTGTCCAGCGACGCGGCCTCGCTGTTCGGGACCTACACCACCCAGAACGTCGGAAACTTCTTCGCGATCGTCCTCGACGGGACGGTCATCTCCGCCCCGAGCATCAACTCGGCGATCCCGGGCGGTCACGGCGAGATCACCGTCGGCACCGGCAGCGGCGCCCAGGCCCAGGTCAACAACCTGGTCACGGTCCTGAAGTACGGCTCGCTGCCGTTCCCGATCAAGGAGGTCCAGGGGACCACGATCAGCGCCACCCTGGGCGCCTCGTTCCTGAGCCAGAGCCTGCTCGGCGGCGGGATCGGGATCGCCCTCGTCTTCCTGTTCATGCTCCTCTACTACCGGCTGCCGGGCCTGCTGGCCGATTTCGCGCTCGTCTACTACGCCCTGGTCGTATACGCCCTGTTCCGGTTCATCCCGGTCACCCTGACCCTGGCCGGGATCGCCGGCTTCGTCCTGTCGATCGGGATGGCCGTCGACGCGAACATCCTGATCTTCGAGCGGACCAAGGAGGAGCTGCGCTCGGGCAAGTCGCTCATCTCGGCGATCGAGGCCGGCTTCAGCCGGGCCTGGAACTCGATCCTCGACTCGAACGTCTCGAGCCTGATCACGGCCTCGATCCTGTATACCTTCGGCTCGCCGACGATCAAGGGCTTCGCCCTGGTCCTGATCCTGGGGATCCTCGTCTCGATGTTCACCGCGATCGTCGTCACCCGGACGATCCTGCGAGTGATCGTCCGGACGCCGGCCTTCCAGCGAGCCAGCTTCTTCGGGATGCGCGAGGACGAGTTCCTGGGCCGCTTCGCCGGGCGCCCCCGGCGCGAGGCCCGCGCGCGTGTTTGATGTCATCGGCAAGCGGCGCTGGTTCTTCGCCTTCTCCGCCCTGCTGACGATCCCCGGCCTGATCTTCATCCTCCTGACCCCGGTCAGCAACGGCGCGGTCGGCCTGCAGTTCTCGATCGACTACACTGGCGGCACGACCTGGGAGATCCGGTTCAAGGATCGAACCGTGAGCGCCGACCAGATCAAGGCCGTCTTCGCGGCCCACGGGATCGACGACGCCGAGGTCCTGGCCACGAGCGACGGCTTTTACGAGATCCAGACCAAGACCGCGGCGCTGGGCACTCCGCCGCCCACCCCGCCGCCATCGGCCAGCCCCGCGTCATCCAGCGGCGCAAGCGCTGGCCCGAGCGCCAGTGGTTCGGCGGCCGCCAGTGCAGCGCCGAGCTCCAGCCCCAGTCCGAGCCCGACTCCCGCCCCGTCGGCCAGCCCGAGCCCCAGCCCGGCGCCGTCCGGCTCGCCCGGCACCGGCGCCGGCGGGCTGACTCCCAGCCCGTCGCCCGGCCAGGGCAACTCGGTCCTGCCCACCTCGGGCAAGTTCGGCGAGATCGCCGGGGCACTCCAGGACACGCTCGGCCCGATCGACTCGCAGCGAACCCTGACGACCGTCGGGCCGGTGATCAGCCAGGAGCTCACCCAGCAGGCCATCCTGCTGGTGATCCTGGGCTCGATCGGGATCCTGGCCTGGATGACCTTCCGGTTCCGGGACGTGAAGTTCGGGGCGACCGCGCTCGTTGCCCTGCTCCACGACGTGGTCGTGGTCGTGGGCACCTTCGCGATCCTGGGCACCTTCTTCCGGGTCGAGATCGACGCCCTGTTCGTGACCGCGATGCTGACCGTGATCGGCTTCAGCGTCCATGACACGATCGTGGTCTACGACCGGATCCGGGAGAACAAGTCGCGCCACGCCGGCGAGCCCTTCGAGCAGATCGTCAACCACTCCGTCCTGCAGACCTTCGGCCGCTCGATCAATACCAGCCTGACGGTCGTGCTGACCCTGACCGCGCTGCTCCTGTTCGGCGGCGCCTCGATCCGCTACTTCGTCCTGGCCCTCCTGATCGGAATCGTCTCCGGGACCTACTCCTCGATCTTCAACGCCAGCCCGCTCCTGGTCGTCTGGCAGAACTGGGAGGACCGCCGGCGCGGTCGCCAGCCGGCCGGCCGGCCCGCCCGTCGCTCCGCGTCCTGAGCGTGGCCACCGGCCGATCGATTGCCCGCGTCACTGCCGGCGCCGGCCGGTCGTCCAGTGCAGCAGTGGTAGAGCCCCGATGAAGCCGGCCGGCGCAATCTAGGGCCGTGCTGGAACCCCGTTTCGACTGGCAGCTCCCGGCCCAGGTCCAGCCCGACCCGGCGCTCCTTGCCGCGGGGCTCGAACGGGGCGTCTCGGGTCGCCTGATCGAGATCCTGGCCGGCCGGGGCATCGACAGCCCGGCGCTCCTGGAGGACTACCTCGGGCCGCCGGAGGCCGGGCTGCACGACCCGGGCCTGCTGCCCGACGCCGAGCGGCTGCTCGAGCGCCTGACCCGCCTCCGGGCCGAGCGGGGCAGCGTCCTCGTCTTCGGCGACTTCGACGCGGATGGCCTGACCGGCCTCGCGATCATGGTCCGCGCCGTGCGCCGTTTCGGCCTGGTTGCCGAGCCCTACGTCCCCAGCCGGCTCGAGGAGGGCCACGGGCTGTCCCGGCGGGCTGTCGAAGCCGCGGCGGCCGCCGGCCATGCCGTGATCATCACCGTCGACACCGGCTCGTCGAGCGTGGCCCCGGTCGACGAGGCCAACCGGCGGGGGATCGACGTCCTGATCACCGATCACCACCGGGTCCCCGACCTTCGTCCAGCGGCATACGCCCTGGTCAACGCCCATCGGCCCGGGTCGATCTACCCCGACGACCGCCTGGCGGGCAGTGGCGTGGCGTTCAAGATGGCCCAGCTGTTGCTGGCCGGCCTGCCCGGCGGAGCCGAGGCCGCCCTGGCCCTGGCCGAGCTGGCGGCGATCGGGACCGTCGCCGACGTGGCCCCGATCCTGGGCGAGAACCGGGCAATCGCCCGGATCGGCCTGGAGCGGATCCGGACGGCGCCCCTGGTCGGGCTCGCCGCCCTCCTCGGTCGCGCCGGCCAGGCGCCGGCGGCGGTCGACCTCGAGACCGTCTCGTTCGTGATCGCCCCGCGCCTGAACGCAGCCGGCCGGGTGGGCAGCGCGGCCGACGCCGCGGCCCTGCTGCTGACCGACGACCGGGCCGAGGCCGACGCCCTCGCCGAACGACTCGAGGCCAACAACGTCGACCGCCGGACGATGACCCGCAAGGCGGTCTTCGAAGCAAACGCTGCGGTCGCCTCGCAGCCCGGTGACGCCGCCGCGACGCTGGTCGTGGGCACCTGGCCGATCGGGGTGATCGGCCTCGTCGCCGCCCGCCTGGCGGAGGAGCGCGGCCGGCCGGCGGTCGTCGGGACGGAGCTCGATGGCGTGGTCCGGGCTTCGTGCCGGAGTGCCGGCGGGGTCGACCTGGCGGCGATCCTGGTCGGCTGCGACGACCTCCTGACCCGGCACGGGGGCCATCCCGGTGCCGCCGGCCTCGAGCTTCCCAGTGATCGCTGGGCGGCATTCCAGGAACGCTTCCTGGCTCTCGCCGGGGCCAGCCTCGGCACGGCCGAGCCCGGCCGCCCGAGCCTGAACGTCGAGCTGGTCCTGCCGGCCCTCGGCCTCGACTACGCCCTGATCGCCGACCTCGCCTGCCTTGCACCGACCGGTCCCGGCAATCCCGACCCGCTGATCGTGGTGGCCGGGCTGACGGTCACCCGGGTCCGGGCCGCGGCCGGCGGCCACACCCAGCTGACCCTCAAGCGCCGCTTGGACGTGGTCGACGGAATTGCCTTCGGCTGGACGGACCTGGCCGGCCTCGTCGGGGAAGGGGATCGGATCGACGTGGTCGCCCGGCCGCTGATCCGCTCGTTCGGCGGCTACGAGTCGCTCCAGCTCGAGATCCGGGATGCGGCCCCGGCGGGCACCAATGCCGGCGTGGTTGCCCGCCTGGCCGCCGGCTCGGAGGCCTCCTCGACCAGCCTGGCGCCGGGCGTCGCCCTGGCCCAGGCCGGCCCGCGGGCCGGCTGATGGCACCCAGCCGGCCGAGCAGCCGATCGCGCCGCGGACCAGGCGATCCGTACGGGCTGCTGCCCCGGACCGGGCTCGTTGCCCCGACGATCGCCGCCATCGCCCTCGTCCTGATCGGCAGCCTGACGGCCGCGCTCGTCGCCGGCTGGAACCCGATTCTGCACGGCGGCACAGGCCCCACGGCTTCGGGCCAGCCGGGCAACCTGGTCAACCCGACCCCGGCGCCCTCGAACGTCGTGGTAACCGACCCGCGGGCCAACATCCCGGGCAGCCTGGTCTACGTCAAGGCCGGCAACATCTGGATCCAGACCGCCGGCCAGGCAACCCAGGTGACCAAGACCGGTGGCGCCTCGGCGCCGGTCTGGTCGCCCGACGGCAAGTGGATCTACTACATCCGGACCATCCAGCAGCTGGGCGTCTTCCCGGAGGGCAACCTGGGGCCGACGCGCTACACCCTGACCGTGCCCACCCTGAGCCGGATCACGCCCGACGGCCAGACCAACCAGTCGCTGCTCAGCGGGCGCTACAAGAGCGGCTCGTACACCTGGTTCTACTGGCTGCTCGATCCGGCGATCTCGCCCGATGGCAAGACGATCGCCCTCTTCTCCGATGGGCCCGACCCCACCCGCAGTGACGTGGTCCTCCAGTTCTACAACATCGCGACCAAGAAGCTGACCAAGCCGAACCTGTCGGAAAGCCCGCCCTATGGCCACCAGGATGCCGCCTGGCGACCCGACGGCAAGCTCGTGCTGTACGTCCACAACGGCACCGACGGGCAGCGCGGGATGCCCCAGATCTACGCCTACAACCCAGCCACCAAGAAGGCCTCGCCGTTCGGCGCGCCCGGCTACATGAAGCCCTCCTGGTCGCCCGATGGGCGCTGGATCGCGGTCACCCGGCAGACTCCCGAGGGAACCGACGTGGCGATCCTGGACGGCCGGACGGGGGCCGAGGTCCTGCGCCTGACCAGTGATGGCAGCTCCTGGGCGCCGGTCTGGTCGCCGCGCGGCGACGCGATCGCCTACCTCCACATCGTCGGCCAGATCGTCGACCTGCGAATGATCGGCCTGACCGGCAGCGGGCCGAGCTGGACGGTGAGCCAGCTGCCCGACGTGACCGAGTACAGCGGCCTCGATGCGAGCTCCGGGGCGAGCTGGTACATCCCACCCGACCAGCTCCCGGCAACGCCAACGCCCAGCCTGCCAGCGTCGCCCAGCTCGGGCCCCAGCCAGCCGACCGCCTCGCCGTCCTGATGGCTGCCTACCTCGAGCGCCTGGCCGCCCGGACGGCGGCGGTCGGCAGCGTCCTCTGCCTGGGCCTCGACCCGGACCCCGCCGCGCTCCCGGCGGGCTTCCCGCCGACCCTGGCCGGCGTCGAGCGGTTCTGCCAGCTGCTCCTCGAGGTCGGCCTGCCGTATGCCGCCGCGGTCAAGCCCAACCTCGCCTTCTTCGAGGCCTTCGGGTCTCCGGGGGTCGCCGCCCTGGAGCGAATCCGGGCCTCGATCCCGGCCTCGATCCCGGTTGTCGCTGATGCCAAGCGCGGCGACATCGGGTCGACCGCGGCCTTCCAGGCGGTGGCCCTCTTCGATGTCCTGGGCGCCGACGCGATCACCGCCAACCCATATGTCGGGGCCGAGGGCCTGCGTCCGTTCCTGGAGCGCGGCGACCGCTACACCTACGTCCTGTGCCGGACCTCGAACCCGGGCTCCGACGAGTTCCAGGCCCTGCCGGTCGGCGCGGCCGATGGCCAGCCCGCGGAAGAGGTCCACGAGCGGATCGCCCGCCACGTGGCCGGCTGGGGACCGGGTGGCACCGTCGGCCTGGTCGTCGGGGCGACGGCGCCGGATCGAGCTCCGCCGGATCCGGCGGATCGCGCCGGGCCTGGGCTTCCTGGTCCCGGGCGTCGGGGCCCAGGGTGGCGACGTGGCCCCGATCCTGGCCGACGGTCCGGCGAGCGCCCCTCCGGCCGCCGGCCGGCCCGGTGCCGGGCTGCTCGCCAACGTCTCGCGGGGGATCGCCCGGGCCGGCCTGGAAGCCGGTCCCGATGACCCCGCCGACCTCGGCGAACGGCTCGCCGCGGCAGCCCGGAATTGGTCGACCACTTTGGCGGTGCCCGTGCTATCGTAGGAAATCGGAGCTGATCCGGAGGAGCCTCCGAGCCGTACCAGCCAACGTCAATCGATCGTCGATTTCGGTCGTCGCAGCGAGGTCACCTGAAGATGCCCAACATCTCACCGATCCACCTGGTGATCGTCCTGATCATCGCCCTGATCGTCATCGGACCGGGCAAGCTGCCCGAGGTCGGCGCCGCCCTGGGCAAGAGCATCAAGGAATTCCGCAAGGCGGCCAGCGACATCACCGACTCGGCCCACACCGAGGCCGCACCGATCGCCGCGGCCACCGCCGCGGCTGTTGCCCCGGCCCCGGCTGCCCCAGCGCCGGTTGCCGCCCCGCCAGCCTACGCCCAGACCGCGCCGGCCTATGGTGCCGGCGACGTGGCCGCCCCACCGGCGCCGATCGTGGCCGCCCCGCCGGCCAATCCCGACATGGCCGCCCAGCCGTCCGGCAGCGAGTCGCCGAGCCCCGAGTCCGCGTCCTAGCCCGGGCATCGGACGCGGGACGACGGACGCCGTCCGATGACCGAGGAGACCCTGCCGGCGCCGGTTGAGGCTGCCGGAGCCGCCGCCACGCCGCCCCCGCCCGCGGGCGTGATGCCCCTGCTCGACCACCTCAGCGAGCTCCGCAGCCGGCTGTTCAAGTCGGTCCTGGCAGTCCTCGTCGCCAGCGGGATCGGCTGGTTCCTGGCGACCCGCGTCCGCAACTACCTGCTCGACCAGCTGCCCGGCCACAAGGCCCAGGTCCTGGGACCGGGCGACGCGTTCTTCATCCAGGTCAAGATCTCGCTGACGATCGGCCTGATCCTGGCCATGCCGATCCTGCTCTACCAGCTGTGGGCGTTCATCGCCCCGGGCCTGACGGCCGCTGAACGCCGGACGATCCGGCCGTGGATCCCGCTGGCCCTCCTGCTGTTCGCGATCGGCGTCGGGATCGCCTACCTGGTCCTGCCCTTCGCGATCGCCTTCCTGCTCGGGTTTACCGACGAGCAGCTGGTCAACGGGATCGCCGCCACACCGTACTTCGACTTCGTGACGACGCTCTTTCTCGCCTTCGGCCTGATCATGGAGTTCCCGATCGTCCTGTACGGACTGTCGCTGGTCGGGATCATCAGCTCGCAGTGGCTCTCGAAGAACCGACGGATGATCATCCTGGGCATCGCCGCCTTCTCGGCGATCATCACGCCCGGTGGCGACCTGGTCAGTCCGACAGTCCTGGCGATCACGATGTACGTCCTGACCGAGCTGACCCGGATCGCGATCAAGCGGAGCGGCCGCTGATCGTCCCATCGCGGCGGGCCGGCGGCCCGGCGTAGACTGCGACCGTGGCCTCCGTTCGCCGTTCAGACCAGGCTTCTCCAGTGCGGCCCGCGCCGGGTTCATCGGATGGTGTCGAGACCGGCACGCCGGCGGTCGACCAGCACATCGTGATCCTGAGTGGCCTGTCAGGGGCGGGCAAGACGGCGGCCACGAAGCTGTTCGAGGACCTCGGCTACACCTGCGTCGACAACCTGCCGGGTGAGCTCCTGCCCGACCTGGCCGAGCTCGTCTCCGAGGACCGCCAGCGCTTCGAACGGGTGGCGATCGTCCTCGACGTCCGGGCCGGAGACGCGTCGCTGGCCCTGGCGGCGGTCCGCGGAGCGCTCGAAGGACGGGGGATCAAGCCCCAGGTCATCTTCCTCGAGGCTCGCGACGAGGTCCTGATCCGGCGCTTCTCCGAGACCCGTCATCGCCATCCGCTCGCCGACCAGCGCGGCATCGCCAGCTCGATCGCCGAGGAGCGCAAGGTCCTCGACCCGGTCCGGGACGAGGCCGACGTCGTCGTCGACACCTCCGACCTCTCGCTGCGCGAGCTGCGCGAGCGGCTCTTCGCCCACCTTGGCGAGCAGGAGAGCACCGACCGGCTCGTCATCCAGCTGATCAGCTTCGGCTTCAAGTACGGAATCCCGCTGGAGGCCGACCTGGTCTTCGACGTGCGCTTCATGCAGAACCCGTACTACATCGAGGAGCTCCGCCAGATGTCCGGCCTGACCGAGGCCGTCCGGAACTACGTCCTGGGCCAGCCGGTGACCAAGCGCTTCCTCGAGTTCCTGCACGAGTTCCTGGCGTTTACGATCCCGGCCTACGTCGGCGAGGGCAAGACCCGGCTGACGATCGCGATCGGCTGCACCGGTGGCTACCACCGCTCGATCGCGATCGCCGAGGCGCTGGCCGGCTGGCTGCGCGACGAGGACCTGGGCGTCGTGTCCGTCTTCCATCGCGA
Source organism: uncultured Chloroflexia bacterium (assembly GCA_963735455.1). GTDB lineage: Bacteria > Chloroflexota > Limnocylindria > Limnocylindrales > CSP1-4 > Palsa-1033. The sequence continues at coordinate 1,260,229 of CAVTKZ010000002.1, read as the reverse complement.
GCTGGACCGGGCATGACGGTCCGCCGCCGCCTGACGGCCATTGCCGGCTGGCGGCGCTGGCTGGGAGCCGGCATCGGGATCAAGCGCTGGCTGGCCGTCGTCTTCATCGGCGAGCTGGGCCTGGCCCTCGGCGGCGCGTTCGCCCTCCGCCGCTGTACCGCGATGTCGTGATCAGCGGTCCCCTCCAGTCGGTCGTCTACGTCCTGACCCTGCAGTTCCTGCCGTACCTCATCCGGGCGCTGATCCTGGCCGGCCTGGGCGTGGGCATCTTCGCCTTCGCCTCGTATCCGCGTCCTGCAGGTGCTGATGGGCCCGTACCGCTCGGACGGCGATGACCAGCCGCTGGTCGAGGTGATCTACCAGAAGCGGTTCCTGGCCCGCGGCCCGAAGATCGCGGCGCTCGGCGGCGGGCACGGCCTGTCGACGCTCCTGCGCGGGCTGAAGGAGCACACCAGCAACCTGACCGCGATCGTGACCGTGGCCGACGACGGTGGATCGTCGGGCAAGCTGCGCGACCAGCTCGGCTTGCCGGCCGTCGGCGACATCCGCAACTGCCTGGTCGCGCTGGCCGATGCCGAGCCCCAGATGAGCGCCCTCTTCCAGTACCGCTTTCCGGGCGAGGACGGGCCGACGAGCCTGGCCGGCCATGCGATCGGCAACCTGCTGATCGCAGCGATGACCGCCGTCGAGGACGGCGACTTCGAGGAGGGCGTCCGGCGGATGAACCGGGTCCTGGCGGTCCGCGGCCAGGTCGTGCCGGCCACGGCCACGCCGGTCGTCCTGCACGCCGCCCTGCGCGACGGCTCGCTGGTCGAGGGCCAGTCCCGGATCGCCCGGATGAGCGGGATCGACCGGGTCTGGCTGAGCCCCGAGGACGTTCGCGCCTGCGACGATGCGCTGGCCGCGATCGCCGAAGCGGACGTGATCGTGATCGGGCCCGGCAGCCTGTTCACGAGCCTGCTGCCCAGCCTCCTCCTGCCGGACATCCGGCAGGCCCTGGCCGACTCGCCGGCCCTCCGGATCTACGTCTGCAACGTGGCCACCCAGACCGGCGAGACCGACGGCTTCGACCTGGCCGACCATGTCGAGGCACTCGAACGTCACACCGCCGACGGGCTGATCGACATCGTCCTGGCCAACAACCGGACGGCCGCCGCGAGCGTCCCGGTCGGGGACCCGCGAGTCGGTCCGCCTGCGCTGGCCGCCGGTCGGGTCGCGGCCGGCCCGGCTGGTCCTCGACGACGTGGTCGACCCGGCCAGCCCGTTCCATCACGATCCCGAGCGGCTCGCCGCCGCGATCGTCCGGATCGCCGAACGGGAGGGTGCGGCCAGGCGCCGGAACGGCGTCGCCCGGAGCGCGTGAGCGCCGCCGATCGCGATCTCGTCGCCGCCCTGCGGGCCGAGCTCGCGGCGATCGACCCGCAACGAGCCTGCGACCGGGCCGCCGAATCGGCCGGGTTGGGGCCCGGACTGATCACCCGCGAGGCATCGATCGCCCGCCTCGCCGTCCGCCTCGGCCGGGAGACCGAGCCGGCCGGTCTGCCGGGCAGCCGGCGACGGGCGAAGCACGTCCGGATCAGCGACGGTTCCAACCCGTTGTCCGACCCGGCCGGCGGCGCCCGCCCGGCGCCGACCGGCTTCGACTGGGAGCGCGCCGCCGACCATTGCCGCTGGGCCTGGTTGCGCGGCCGGTTCCTGGCCCGCGGCTCGCTCAGCCTGTCGGCCGGCCGGGCCCACCTCGAGTTCGTCGTGCCCGCCGCCGAGGCCCCGGTCCTGGCCGACCGGCTGGCCGAGGTGGAGCTGCCGGCCGCCTGGCGGATCCGCCGCGGCCGGGGCGTCGTCACCTGGAAGAATGCCGAGACGATCGGCACGTTCCTGCGCCGGATCGGGGCAGCCTCGGCGATCCTCGAGCTCGAGGCGCGGCAGGTCTCACGGGCGCTGCGGGGCGAGCTGAACCGGGTGATCAACGCCGAGTCGGCCAACCTCCAGCGGGCGGTCGTGGCCGCTGGGCGGCAGCTCGCCGCGATCGGCCAGCTCGAGGCCGACGGGCGGCTGGCCGACCTGCCCCGGGTCGTCCGGCTGGCGGCTGCCGCCCGTCGAGCGACGCCCGAGGCGACCCTGGCCGAGCTGAGCCAGCACCTCGAGCTGCACCGCTCGACGGTCCAGCGTGCCCTCGAGCGGATCGAGGAGCTGGCCGCCGACCCGGACCCGACGGCTCTGGCATGATCCGCTGATGCGACCGGTCATCATCGCCGCCAACTGGAAGATGCACACCACGCCGTCCGAGGCCGCCGAGCTCGCCGCGACGCTCGCCGCCCGGACCGCGGTCGAGGGCGTGGAGCGGGTGATCTGCCCGCCCTTCGTCTGCCTGGCCGCGGTCCGCGACGCGCTCGCGGCCACGCCAGCCGGGGCCGGCGTCGGCGTCGGCGCCCAGAACGTCCATCACGAGCTGACTGGCGCCTACACCGGCGAGATCGGGGCGCTGATGCTGGTCGGGCTGGCGACCTGGGTGATCATCGGCCACTCGGAGCGCCGGCGCGACGCCGGCGAGACCGACGAGCTGATCGGGCGCAAGCTCGGCCGGGCGCTCGAGGCCGGCCTCCGGCCGATCCTGTGCGTCGGCGAGCAGCTGGCCGAGCGCGAGGCCGGCCGAGCCGAGGCGGTCGTGGCCGGCCAGCTCCGGGGCAGCCTGGCCGGCGTTGACGCCGAACCCGATGCCCTGGCCGAAGCGGGCCTGGTGATCGCCTACGAGCCGGTCTGGGCGATCGGGACCGGGCGCACGGCGCGCGGCGTCGATGCCGCCGCGATGGCCGAGGCGATCCGGGCCGCGACCGGCGAGCTGGGTCGGGGCTATGCCGCCCTGGCCGGGCAGCTGCCGGTCCTCTACGGCGGGAGCGTCACGGCCGCCTCCGCCGGCGAGTTCCTGGCCGAGCCGGCGATCGATGGCGCACTGGTCGGCGGGGCGTCGCTCAAGGTCGAGGAGATGGCCGGTATCGTCGCCCGCGCCGGGCTGACCGCCGCCGGCCGGCGCGCGGCCGGTGTCGCCTGATGCCCAGCCTGGTCCTGCTCCGCCACGGCGAGAGCGACTGGAACCGCGAGAACCGGTTCACGGGCTGGACCGACGTCGACTTGTCCGCGGCCGGGATCGCCGAGGCGCATGAAGCGGGCCGGCTCCTGCGCGACGCCGGCTTCGACTTCGACCTGGCCTTCACGTCCGTCCTCCGGCGGGCCATCCGGACGCTCTGGATCTGCCTCGACGAGCTGGACCGGATGTGGATTCCGGTGGTCCACAGCTGGCGCCTGAACGAGCGCCACTACGGTGCGCTGCAGGGGCTCAACAAGGCCGAGACCGCCGCCGAGTACGGCGACGAGCAGGTCCACCTCTGGCGCCGGAGCTACGACGTTCCGCCGCCGGCCTTGCCGCCGGGCGACGAGCGCGAGCCCGCCAACGACCCGCGCTATGCCGGCCTGGGCCCGGGCGAGCTACCCCGCTCGGAGTCGCTCAAGGACACCGTCGCCCGGTTCCTGCCGGCCTGGCACGAGCTGATCGTGCCTGAGGTGCGGGCCGGCCGGCGGGTCCTGATCGCCGCCCACGGCAACAGCCTCCGGGCGCTGGTCAAGTACCTTGACGGCATCTCCGACGAGGACATCCCGGGCCTCAACATCCCCACCGGGGTGCCCCTGGTGTACGAGCTCGACGATGAGCTCCGCCCGATCAGCCATCGCTATCTCGGCGATCCAGCCCGGATCCAGGCCGCCGTGGCGGCCGTCGCGGGGCAGGCCTCCGGCCGGCCGGCCGGAGGCTGACGTGCTACCATCCCCCGGCTTCGAACCCCAGCTCCTGAGGTCGCATTCCGGGTGAATCCGTTCCTGAGCATCGGCCAGATCGTCGTCGGCCTCGCCCTGATGGCCGCCATCCTCCTGCAGGCCCGGGGGACCGGCCTGTCCGGGACATTCGGTGGTGACTCGGCCGTTTATCGCAGCCGGCGCGGGGTGGAGCGCCGGCTGTGGCAGTTCACGATCATCCTGATCGTTCTGTTCGTGCTCTTCTCGCTGGCTGCCTACATCTACACCCCAGCCGCCTGAGCCGGCCGGTTCGGCGGTGAGGCGCCAGCGCCGGCACACGAGGCTGACCATTGACCCAGCGTGACCGCGCGATCGTGGCGGCCCTGTCGGCGCTGTTCGTCGTCCTGGCCCTGGCCCTGACGATTCCCGGCGTCGCCCCGGCTGGTGCCCTGGCCGGCTCCAGCCGAAGCCCCGACGAGAGCGCGGATGCGAGCTCGGGGCCGCCACCGATCTATCGCGAGGGCGTGGTCAGCAGCCCGAGCTCGATCACCCCCTTGACGGCCCGGACCCAGGCCGACCGGGACCTCAGCCGGCTGGTCTTCTCGGGCCTCGTCGCGCGGGGCAGCGCTGCCACCTACGTCCCCGACCTGGCCACATCGTGGACGGTCGATCCGGCCGGCAAGACCTGGACGTTCAACCTGCGTCCGACGGCCGAATGGCAGGACGGCCAGCCGCTGACCGCCGACGATGTCGTGTTCACGGTCGGCCTGCTCAAGGACCCGGCCTATCGCGGCCCGCTGGCCAACTCGTGGCGCGAGGTCAGCGTGACCCGGATCGACGCCCACACCGTCCAGTTCAGCCTGGCCACCCCGATCGCCGGCTTCCTCGAGGACGCCTTGGTGGGGATCCTGCCCCAGCACCTGCTGGCGGCAACGTCAGTGACCGACCTGGCCGACTCGGCCTTCGCCAATGAGCCGATCGGCTCGGGGCCCTTCCGCCTGGTCCACTGGGATGCCACATCGGCTGAGCTGATTCCGGCCTCGACCGCCGTCCAGAGGGCAGAGCTGCCGGGGATCGAGCTGCGCTTCTTCTCCGACCCCGGGACGCTCGCCGATGCCTACCAGAGCGGCAGCCTCGACGCCGCGGTCGGCCTCGCGCCGGCCACCGCGATCGCCTTCTCGAAGGCGGCCGGCTCGAGGCTGCTGAGCTACCCGACAACGACCTTCGCCTCGGTCGCGATCAACGTTCGGGCGGGCCATCCCGAGCTGGCCCCGGCGGCCGTCCGGAAGGCGCTCCTGGAGGCCCTCAACCGCCCGGCGATGCTGACCAGCGTGCTGGCCGGGGCGGGGACCCAGGCCGACTCGCCGGTCCCGCCCAGCTCCTGGGCATTCGACCCCAAGGCGAGCGCGCCGGTCGCCTCGAACCCGACCGCCGCGGCCGCGGCGCTCAAGGCGGCCGGCTGGACCAAGGCAACCGCCGGCTGGCAGGCGCCCAAGGCCAAGGTCCCCTTCGCCTTCGACCTGCTCAGCCCCGACCAGGCCTCCAACCCGATCGCCTGGGGCGCGGCCGAGCTGGTCGCCAGCCAGTGGCGGGCGTTCGGCCTGAAGGTGACCCATGTCAGCCTGGCCCCGGCCGATCTCGTCGCTCGACTGGGGGCCGGCAACTTCGTGGCCGCGCTGGTCGAGGTGAACATCGGGCTCGATCCCGACCTCTACCCGCTGTTCGCCTCGAGCCAGGCGATCACTGCTGGCGCGAACATCACCGGCATCCAGGATTCGACCCTCAACGGGCTGCTCGTCGCCGCCCGTGCGCCGGGTACCCAGGCCGCCCGGACGGCGGCCTACAGCCGGCTCCAGGCAGCCCTCGTGGCCAATCCGGTGATGCTCCCGCTGTTCTTCCAGGACGACCTGGTGGTCGCCGATTCGAGGCTCGTTGGACCCTCGATTCAGGGCCTGGCTGATCTCAGTGACCGCTATTGGGATGTGCTAACATGGCGCCTCGCCGACGGGCGGTGAGGCGTCTCGCCGTGCGTTGGGGATCTCGCCGAGGTGGCGGAATCGGTAGACGCGCTAGCTTCAGGAGCTAGTGTCCGCAAGGGCGTATGGGTTCAAATCCCTTCCTCGGTACCAGCCCTCGTCAGCGGGATCCCTCAAGGCGCGGTACACCTGCCCAGGTGGCGGAATTGGTATACGCGTACGTTTGAGGGGCGTATGAGGCAACTCATCCGGGTTCAAGTCCCGGCCTGGGCACCACTCAGCTGACAAACGGAAACGGCGGTCCCGGGAAGGACCGCCGTTCCTGATTCGCGGGCCGAGTATCCTGCCCCCGGGGGCGGTTAGCTCAGTTGGTCAGAGCGCCTCGTTTACACCGAGGAAGTCACTGGTTCGAGTCCAGTACCGCCCACCAACCGGAGCGGGACTAGAGCTGCCCGGCGACCTGCTGGGCGACTGCCTCGACCTTGGGCTCGAGGTCGGAGCCGGCCTGTGCGGCGACCTGCGCCTCGACGACCACGATGGTCCCGTTCTTGCCGAAGGCGACCGTCGCCGAGTGATCGTCGACGACCTTGCCGGCCGCGTCACCGAGGCCGCTGATCGGGGTCATGTCGCCATTGGTTCCCTCGGCCGCGATCGCCGCCTGGATGGCCTGGGCCTCGACGCCCGAGCCGACCGTCTCGACGTAGACCGTCACGTCGTCGCCGCTGTCGGTCCCGTACGATGCGACGCTGATCGGGCCGAGGTTCATGCTGCCCGGCTGGAGCGTCGGCGTGCCGCCGATGATCTGGGCCGCGATATCCGCGGTGAGGATCGTGCTGGCGTTGACGGCCGCCGTCCCGCCGCCGCCGCCGAAGAGGCCCGACGGGAAGGCGAACGACGACGCTGCCCCGCCGCCGCCGCCACCACCGCCGCCGCTGGCGCCCGCCCCCGCGCCCGAGCCGCTCGACGGAGCCGGCGTGGCCGAGCTGCCACAGGCGGCCACGACCAGGAGCGCGGCAGCCAGCAGGCCGCCCGAGATGAGTCGCTTGGTTGAAGTCACGCCAGATCCTCCACTTGCAGGTCGAGGCCAGGCTCGAGCCTTCCTCCGGATTCCCACCGTCCTGAATCTAGCGTGGCTCGCGGTTGCCCGTTTGGCCGCGCCTCGAACGTCATGGGGCCGACCGCCCCGATTGTCCTGTCCCGCAGCGCGCCTCCGGCGGCGCGTGAAGGGTCATGAACCTTTTGGCCCGGTCGTTCGTCGGATAGGGTGACGGCGAGCCCTGGGCGCGCCGAACGATGCGCGGGGAAGGGGCTGGGTTGGAATCGGTGGCCTTGGTCGACTCGCACGGTGCGATCGCGCGGAGGATCGAGCTCGAGCTCGATCAGTCGTTCAGCCTGGCGCGGGCCATCCTGGGCGACGAGGGCGAGGCGGAGGACGCGGTCCAGGACGCCTGCCTGGCGGCATGGCAGCGAGCGACGTCGCTGCGCGACCCCGATCGGTTCGGGGCCTGGTTCGGGCGGATCCTGGTCAACGGCTGCCGCGACCGGCTGCGCCGGCGGCAACGCCAGCAGGTCCGGGCGATCGCGCTCCAGGCCGAATGGGCGGGCGAGGCGGGCGGGCCGGACCCGGCCGCCTGGATGGCCGGCTCGAACCGGGATCTCGATGCGGCCTTTGACCGGCTCGACGCCGACCACCGGATCGTCGTCCTGCTGCGCTTCTGGCAGGACCTTGGCCTCGACGAGATCGCCGACCGGCTGGGCCTGCCCCTGGGCACGGTCAAGTCACGGCTCCACTACGCATTGCGCACGCTTCGAATGGACCTGGAGGCCACCGATGGACGAGTCTGAGCTCGAGGCCCGGCTGCGCCGCAGGCTCCACGAACGCTTCGACGGCGGCCGGGCGCCGGCCGGGCTGCGCACGTCGGTCACGGCCTCGCTGGCCGGCCGGCCAGCCGGCGGGCGGCCGCGCCTGACCCCCGGCACGCTCTTCGCCGGCTCCCGGCAGATGCTTGCGGCGGCGGCCGTGATCGCGATCGTGGCGATCGCCGCGATCGCGATCTTCGGACGGGAGGGCTCCGTCGGAGCGCCCCTGCCGTCGGCCAGCCCGAGTGCCTCGCCGGCCGCCCCGGCGTCGCCGTCGGGCTCGGCGCCGGTTTCGCCGCCGGTTTCGCCGCCGGCCAGCCCCGCCGAGTCCACCCCCGGCGTGCCCCCGATCTCGACCGTGGCCTGGACGGGTCTGGACCTCCAGCAGCTGGGCGGCGCTCCGCAGATCGACACGCTCGTGCCCTGGTCAGGTGGCTATGTCGCGATCGAAGGCTCGAGCTCGAGCGGCCAGGTCGGCGCGTGGCTCTCGCGCGACGGTCGGACCTGGGCCAAGCTGCCGGCCACAACATTCGGGCTCGACGACTCGACCCATAACACGTTCGTGATCGGCGGCGCGGCCTGCGGCAGCGGTGTGCTGATCGTGGCCGAGGACGCCTCGGGCAACGGCACGCTGTGGTCATCGACCGACGGCCAGGCCTGGCACCCGGAAGCGCTGCCGGGCGGGACGATCAGCCAGGTTCGAGGCTCGTTCATCGCCGGCTCCGCGGCCGGTGCCGTGGTCGCCAACGAGAGCGGCCCGGCGGTCGACGTAACGACCGACTGCTCATCCTGGCGGCGGGTCGCCCTGTCCGGCCCAGCCAGCGTCACGGTCACGGCGGTCGCTGCCTTCGACGCAGGCTACGTGGCCCTCGACGATTCGAGCCCCGCCCCCGGCGAGCAGCCCCGGGCCTGGTGGTCGAGCGACGGTTCGAGCTGGTCCGGGGCAACGGTCCAGGCGGCGCCGGGCGCCGATTTCACGATCGCCTGGGCCGGCTCAGGCGGGCTCGTGGCCGCCAGCCACAGCGGCGGTGTCCCAGGCGCTGAGGCCTTGTGGACCTCCGCCGACGGTCGGGCCTGGGCGATCAATGACAAGGTCGACCCACTCGGCACGCGCCTCTCCGGGGAAGGCACCGGCGATCCGGCCGGATCGCTGGCTGGCGACGGCACCCGCTTCCTGGCATGGGGCTCGCAGGGCGACAGCGAGACATTGCCGACCGAGTATCTCGCCTCGGCCGACGGAACCCACTGGACCAAGCTGCGGCTGACCGGGGCAGGGCCAACCGGCCTGCCGGGCGCCTACGAGGTCTTCCAGCTGCGCGACGGCATCCTGATCAGCGGCGCCGACGGCACCTGGTTCGGAGCCGCCGTCACGAACTAGGCGGCCGGCCGCCAGGACCCGGGCAGGGCGGCCCGACCTGCACGGCCTGCACGCGCTGCTAGACTCAGGGGGAATGCGTCGCCGTCCCCGGCTCGCACGATTGAGGAGCACCATGAGCGCACCCCTGATCATCCTGATCGTCGTCATCGTGGCGGTGGTCGGATTCGTCGTCCTGACCTACAACGGACTGGTCCAGCGCCGGCTGCGCGTGGACGAGGCGTTCGCCCAGATCTCCGTCCAGCTGAAGCGCCGCTGGGATCTCATCCCGAACCTGGTCAACGCGGTCAAGGGCTACATGGACTTCGAGAAGGACGTCCTGACCAAGGTCACCGACGCCCGGGCCAGTGCCGTCGCCGCGGGCGCCCAGGGCCCGGCCGCCCAGGCCCAGGCCGAGAACGTCCTGACCGGGACCCTGCGCTCTCTGTTCGCGGTCGTCGAGAACTATCCGACCCTGAAGGCCAACGAGAATGTCCTCAGCCTGCAGGAGCAGCTGACCACCACGGAGAACCAGATCGGCTTCGCCCGGCAGCACTACAACGCGACCGTCCTCGACTTCAATACCGGCATCGCGACCTTCCCGGCCGTCCTCCTGGCGGGCCCGCTGGGCTTCACCAAGCGCGAATTCTTCGAGGCCGAGCCCGAGGCGCAGGCCGTCCCGCAGGTCAACCTGGGCTAGTCCCAGCCAGGGGCTCTGGCCCGGGATTGGATCGTCATGACCGCCAGCACCACCTTCTACAGCGAGCAGTCCGCCAACCGCCGGAATAGCGTCCTGCTGGTCCTCCTGGTCTGCCTCTTCCTGGGAGTCCTGGGCGGCGCGATCGGCTATGCCCTGACCGGCAGCCGGGCCGGGGCCATCGGCGCGATCGTGATCGCGGTCCTGATCGGCGGCCTGAGCGCGATCGGGTCATACCTGGTCGGCGACAAGCTCGTCCTGGCCGCCTCTTCGGCCAAGCCGGTCAGCGAAGAGCAGGCGCCCCAGCTGTACAACGTGATCCGCGAGCTGACGATCGCGGCCGGCATCCCGATGCCCGCGGTCTACATCATCCAGGACAACGCGATGAACGCCTTCGCGACGGGCCGCGATCCGGGGCACTCCTCGATCGCGATCACCACCGGCCTGCTCAACGTCATGAACCGCGAGGAGCTCCAGGGTGTCCTGGGCCATGAGCTGTCCCATGTCCGCAACTTCGACATCCGGTTCTCGCTGCTGGTCGGCGTCCTGGTCGGCGGGGTGGCGCTCCTGTCGAGCTTCTTCCTGCGCTACACGTTCTGGTTCGGCGGCGGGCGGCGCTCGAACAACAACGACAGCGGCGGGGGCGGCGCCCTCCAGCTGATCGTCTTCGTGATCGCGATCATCCTGGCCATCCTGGCCCCGATCTTCACCCGGCTGGTGCAGCTGGCGGTCAGCCGCCAGCGCGAGTACCTGGCCGACGCGTCGTCGGTCGAGCTGACCCGCAACCCCCACGGCCTGGAGAGCGCCCTGGCCAAGCTGGCCGGCGACACGACCGTGATGAAGGAGGCCAACCCGGCCACCCAGCACCTCTACTTCCACAACCCGCTGATGAAGCTCGGGGACAACAGCAGCTCGCTGTTCTCCACCCATCCGCCGCTCGTAGCCCGGATCAACCGCCTCCGTCAGCTGACCGGCGAGGCTCCCTTGCCGCCCAGCGAGGCCAGCTCGATCGGCGCCGCCAGCTAGCCTCGGACGAGCCGCCGGGCCTGGAGTGCTTTCGCGCCTGCGCCCGGGTTGGGACAGATGTCGCTGGCAGAGGCGCTATCGCCAGGAATCGGCGAAGATCCGGCCCGTGCGTCGATTTGGCCCTGAGATCCACGCACGACGTTCGGCCCGACGTGGCCACCGCGCCGTCGCCCGAGGCATTTGGTCAACGTAGTGCGTCCCTGAGCGACAATCATCCCAACCGGTCGGGGCGGGTTCGCCACCCGCGGTGATTCGGCCAACCGGGCCCGCTCCGTGAGCCGTGGGGCCAGGAGTGCGTGGTATTCTCCGGCGGCCGCCGGGCGATTCGCCCGGTCAGCGACCGGGCCGAGATAGCTCAGTTGGTAGAGCACGCGACTGAAAATCGCGGTGTCGCCAGTTCGATTCTGGCTCTCGGCACCAGACCCCCTGCTGGAGAGTTCTGCTAGCATCAAGCCGACCCTGCGGGATCGGACGGTCCTGTTGCGGGGCACACGGGCGGAAGTGGCTCAGCTGGTAGAGCGCAACCTTGCCAAGGTTGAGGTCGCGGGTTCGAACCCCGTCTTCCGCTCCAACAACTCTCCTGAACAGCGCCCGGTCGGGCCGGACGGCATCCCGCCGGCGGCGCGACCGGTGCCCCTTCGTCCAGTGGTAGGACAGCGGACTTTGGATCCGTTAACCGAGGTTCGAATCCTCGAGGGGCAGCCATCCCGGGCCGCGACCCGGTGCCGGCCCCCTTCCGGCAACCTCTCGAGGCGACGTACCCAAGTGGTTAAGGGGGAGGTCTGCAAAACCTCTATGCAGCGGTTCGAATCCGCTCGTCGCCTCCACCCGCTTCTCCTTCGGGGATGCCAAGCCGCGGGCTGGCCGACCGCCTCGCAGACCAGTTCGGGTCAGCCCCGCGCCTGGACCGGGGCTAGTCGCCTTCGGGCGAACCGGGGCCGGCGGGGACGACGACCACCTGGCAGTCGGCCTGTCCGGCGACCTGGGCCGAGATGCTGCCGAGCACCAGGCGGGCCAGCCGGCCGCGGCCGTGCGATCCGAGGACCACCACGTCGGCATGCTCCGCGGTCGAGGCGGACACGATCGTCTCGACCGGGTCGCCTTCCCACACGAGGAAGGTGGCATTGGCCCCGGCAGCCCGCGCTCGGGCGACGATCGCCTGGGCGGCAGCTTCGACCCGGGTTCGCTCCTGGTCCACCCGCTTGGTGAAGCGACCGCCGGGCAGGCGCAGGCCGCGCGGGTCGACAACGCTCAGGACGATCAGCTCGGCCCCATGCTCGGTCGCCAGCTCGATCGCCTGGTCGGCGGCCCGGTCGGAGACGGCCGACAGGTCCGTACCCAGCAGGATGCGCCGGATCGGATCCGGGCCGCCGGTCATGGCTCGGGGTAGAGCGGCCGCGGCGGTCGTGTCCATGTCAGGATCATTGCCGTCCCGGGTCTGCCGGACCAGTGACCAATGGCCCGATCGGGCGGGCCGAGCAGCAGGCGGTCGGGCGATCAGGCGGACCATATGATGGCGGGCATGGCCACGAGACGAACAACGGCTGCCATGCACGACGCACGCCAGGTCCAGGCCGGCCTCGACGCGGCGGTGCGCAGCATCGCTGCCCTGAAGTCGGTCGACGAGGCGCTGCAGGTGATCGTCGATCAGCTACGCCCGCTCGTCGGCGCCCAATACGCCGCGCTGGGGATCAACGACGCGGCCGGCCATATCGAGCGATTCATCACGAGCGGCATGGACGACGCCACGCGCCGGGCGATCGGTCCGCTGCCCGAGGGCCACGGCCTGCTCGGACTGATCATCCGGGAGAACCGATCCGTCCGGATCCCCGACCTCAACGTCGACGTCCATCGCTACGGCTTCCCGCCCAACCACCCGCCCATGGCCAGCTTCCTGGGCGTCCCGATCACGGTCAACTCGACCTCGGTCGGCCGGCTTTACCTCACGAACAAGATCGGGGCGGCCGAGTTCGGCGACGACGATCAGGCGCTCGTCGAGACGTTCGCCCTGCACGCCGGAATCGCGATGGAGAACGCCCGGCTGCATGAGCAGCTCCAGCGCCTGGCCGTGGTCGACGAACGGGAGCGGATCTCGAAGGACCTCCACGACGGGATCATCCAGAACCTGTACGCGGTCGGGTTGTCCCTCGAGGACGTCCCCGACCTGATGCAGGAAGACCCGGCCGATGCCGGGGAGCGGGTCGAGCGGGCGATCGATTCGATCCACCTGGCGATCCAGGACATCCGCAACTTCATCTTCGGGCTGCGGCCCGAGCTGCTCGAAGGCGCCTCGCTCGGCACTGGGCTTGCGTCGCTCGTCGACGAATACCGCCACAACACGATGATCGACCTGGAGTTGCACCTGCCGGTTCCAGTGCCGGAGCCTTCGGCGGAGGTTACCGGCAACCTGCTGGCAATCGTGAGCGAGTCGCTCAGCAACATCGTCCGCCACTCGAAGGCCAGCCGCGCCGCGATCGAGCTGACCGTCCACAACGGTCGCGGTTACGAGCTGCGGATCGCCGACAACGGGATCGGCTTCGACCCCTCCCGAGTTGGCAAGCTCGGCCACCAGGGCCTGGCCAACACGCGCGAACGGGCCGCCCGGATCCGGGCGGCTGTTACGATCGAAAGCGCGCCGGGGCAGGGGACCCAGGTGACGATCGCCGTCGAGCAGATGTCTGCACAGAGGAGTCCCGATGCCCGAAGCTGAAGCGTCGACGGGGAGGCCATGGACCCTGCTGATCGTTGACGATCACGAGGTCGTCCGCCAGGGCCTCGTGGCCGTCCTCGGGCGACGGCCCGAGTTCAGCGTCGTGGCCGAAGCAGGGACCGTTGCCGAAGCAGTCGAGGCTGCCCGCCGGTTCAGGCCGGACCTCGTCGTGATGGACGTCCGGCTGCCCGACGGCTCAGGCGTCGAGGCATGCCGCGAGATCCGCGGCGAGATGCCAGAAACGCGGGTGGTCATGCTCACGAGCTACCCCGACGAGGATGCCGTCCTGTCCGCGATCATTGCGGGCGCCAGCGGTTACCTGCTCAAGCAGACCCGGGCCCGTGACCTGGTTGCCGCGCTCGAGGCGGTGGGCCGCGGTGAATCGCTGCTCGACCCCGCCGTCACCGGCCGGGTCCTTGAACGCGTTCGCCGGATTGCTACCGCGGACCAACCGGACGAGCTGGCGCAGCTGACGGCGCAGGAGCAGAAGATCCTGCTCCTCGTCGCCGAGGGCAAGACGAACAAGGAGATCGCCGGCCGAGGTCTTCCTGTCGGACAAGACGGTCAAGAACTACGTCAGCTCGATCCTGGGCAAGCTCAACCTCGAGCGTCGCGCCCAGGCGGCGGCCTACATGGCCAAGGTGCGTGGTCCCGGGCGAGGCAGCTGAGCCGCCTACTCGATCCCAAGGGCGACCAGTCGGTGATCGCGTTCCAGCCGATCGAGAAGACCGGCGGGGCCTGCTCCAGCGCCCGTCGGACAGCTGACCTGAGCGTCGCCAGGGCGACTCCCGTCGTCTCATCGAGCGGCCGCGCGATCGCCGCTCGGATCCATTCACGATCCTCGCCCGCGGGTAGTGCGCAGGGGCCGCAGTCCAGGCCGACCATGATCGCCTCATAGAGCGCCTTCCGGACCTGATCGCGGGCATAGGCGGTCACCACTCCATCGGCAATCGCCGCGCAGCGACCCTGCTCCCACGTCTTCATCATCGCTGGCCTCCTCAACGACCGCACCACGTCACCACGGCCATCCTCCCCCGCGGCCGCATCGGTTGGCAGGGCTGAAGGACCCATTCCGGCCGGGCCGATCGCCACTGCCCGGGCCGCTGAGGATCACGTACGCTGGGCCGATGCGGATCGTTCGAGCCGAAGAGGCCGTCGCCGGCATCACGAGCGGCCAGCAGGTTTACGTCCACTGCGCGGCCGCTGCGCCGTCGGTCCTGCTCGACGCCCTCGTCGCTCGCGCGCCCGAGCTCCGGGACGTGGGCATGATCCACCTCCACATCGAGGGTCCCGGACCGCACCTCGCGCCGGAGATGGCCGGCCACTTCCGCCATCGGGCGCTGTTCGTCGGGCCCGAATGCCCGGGCCGCGGTCAACGACGGCCGAGCCGACTACGTGCCGGTCTTCCTGTCCGAGGTGCCCCAGCTCTTCGACCAGGGCGCCCTGGCCCTCGACGCCGTACTCGTCAACGCGACCCCGCCGGACGCCCACGGCTTCTGCTCGCTGGGCGTCTCCGTCGAGGCGATGCATGCCGCGATCCGGGCGGCGAAGACGGTCATCGTCCAGTTCAACCGGGCGATGCCTCGAACCCTCGGCGAGAGCTTCATCCACGTGGACAGCATCGATCTGGCCGTCGAGGTGGAGGTCTCGCCTTACGAACAGCCGATCGGCTCGATCGGCGAGGTCGAGCGGCAGATCGGGCGCTACGTGGCCGAACTCGTCCCGGACGGCGCGACGATCCAGCTCGGGATCGGGTCAATCCCGGCGGCCACCGCCCTCGCCCTTGTCGATCATCACGACCTGGGCATCCACACCGAGATGTTCACCGACGCCGTCGTCGACCTGGTCGAGCGGGGCGTCGTGACCGGCGCTCGCAAGGAGCGCAACCGGGGCAAGATCGTGGCCGCGTTCGTGATGGGCAGCCCGGCGACTGTACGACTTCGTGGACGACAACCCGATGGTCGAGATGCGCTCGGTCGACTTCACCAACGACACTCACGTGATCCGCTCGTTCCGGGCGATGACCGCGATCAACTCGGCCATCGAGGTCGATCTCGAGCGGCCAGGTCGCCGCCGACTCGATCGGCTCCCGGATCTACAGCGGAGTCGGCGGCCAGATGGACTTCGTCCGAGGGCGCTGCCCTGGCCCAGCGAGGGCCGGGCGATCATCGCCCTGCCATCGACCGCGGCCGGCGGGACCATCTCGCGGATCAGTCCGCATCCTGACGCCCGGGGCCGGCGTGGTCACGACCCGAGCCCACGTGCGAACGATCGTGACGGAGTGGGGCATCGCCGAGCTGTTCGGCCGGAGCTTGCGCGAACGGGCAGCCGCCCTCATCGCGATTGCCCACCCGGACCACCGCGATCGCCTGAGGTCGGAGGCTCGCCGGCTTGGCCTCGGCTGACACCGTCCGGTCGTCGGCGTCGGAGCCCGGCCGCATGCAGGCCCTCGTGGTCCGCCGGCCGCGGCCGGTCCGGGACGGACCCCTCGAGCTGGTCGACATCGCAGTGCCATCACCCGGCCCGGGCGAGATCCTGCTGTCGGTGCGGGCGTGCGCCGTGTGCCGGACCGATCTCCAGATCGCAATTGGCGACCTGCCTCCGCACAAGTCGTCGCTCATCCCGGGTCACCAGGCCGTCGGCATCGTTACCGCCATCGGGGCCGGGGTGACCGGCTGGGCCATCGGCGAACGAGCCGGGACGACCTGGCTCGCAGGATTCGACGGGACCTGCCGGTTCTGCCTGGGAGGTCAGGAGAACCTGTGCCAAGCGGCCGTCTTCACAGGCTGGGACCACGACGGCGGATTTGCCCAGTTCCTGACCGTCCGGGCCGATGTCGCGGCCCGTATCCCGGACGAGCTCGAAGACATCGCGGCCGCGCCGCTCCTGTGCGGCGGGGTGATTGGCTACCGGGCGCTCCGCCTCAGTGGGATCCAGCCGGGTGGGCGCCTGGGCCTGTACGGCTTCGGGGCATCAGCACGCCAGGCGATCCAGGTCGCCCGGGCCTGGGGCTGCGAGGTCCATGTCGCGTCGCGATCAGGTCGTGATCTCGAGGCTGCGCTGGCGCTTGGCGCCTCGTCGGTCGGAGGTTACGGCGACCCACCGCCCGAGCTCCTCGATGCCGCCGTTACCTTCACGCCCGCCGGCGCGGTGGTGATCGATGCGCTCCGCGCGGTTCAGCGCGGCGGGATCGTGGTGATCAACGCCATTCACCTCGACGGTATCCCCGCCTTCAGCTTTGACGATTTGTGGTGGGAGCGGTCGATCCGCTCGGTCGCGAACGTCACGCGTCGCGACGCCGCCGAGTTCATGACCCTCGCGGCCCAGAAGGGCTTCACTTCCGAGATCGAGATCCATCCGCTGTCGGCGGGCAACGAAGCACTTCGCCGGCTTGACGCCGGCGAAGTGGCTGGAGCGGCGGTGTTGATCCCCGACTAAGCCAGGGTCAGTGCCGTCAGGCCGCTGGCCGAAGGAGATCGACCAGTCGGGCCAAGGCCCCGCGTGGCTTCGGACTCCGAGGGGCTGCACCGTAGTAGTCGGCGCGTTCGAGGTCTTGGAGATCGGCCTCGTCGAGCCGCGCCTGTTCCAGTCGGAGGTCTTCATGACCCGCCGCGGCAATCTCGTCGGCGGTCATTCCCCGTCGAGCGGCCTCGGCGGCGATCGATCCAGATCCGAGTGCCATCTCGCAGCTCCTCAATCGTGACTTCAGCGGGCCACGACCACGGTCGTCCGGGAGTGGGTTGCGACGTGCTCCGAGACGCTGCCCTGGAGGGCGCGGGAGAGGAGGCCCAGGCCACGCGAGCCGACCACCACCATGTCGAATTCGCCTTCCTCGGCAATCTTTTCGATCGTCGCGGCCGGGTCTCCGGCAGGCTCATACATCACCGGCTCGATGCCCTGCGCGCGCAGCAGGCGGAGCGCCTCGGCGAGCTCGGTCGTGTGGACGTCCCGATCATCCCAGGGATCGACCGGCACGCGGCCGGCGTGGACGGGCACGACGCTGACAACGCCAACCGCGGCGCCGAACTTGTGGGCCATTTCGGCGGCCAGGTCGAGCGCGCGCCGCGCCGCATCGCCACCGTCATAGGCAATCAGGATCTTCTTCATCACGCTGCTCCTTTCGCCGCGGCAGGCGAGCCCGCGATTGGGCCGGGCCGCGATACCGAGGATGCGCTAGGCGTCGGGACCATACGACGGCCGAGGGTCACCTCGAAGCAGGTCCAATGGCCCTCGTGGACCACCTCGGGCGATTGGCACGATACCGGCATGACAACCCATGCGGTGCAGGCAGCGCTCAGGGAGACGTGGTTTACCGCGGGCCTGGGCCCGGGCGCCCTCGATCACCTGGCGCGGCTGGGCCGGTATGTCGAAATCCCCGCCGGCACCGCCGTGGTCCAGGAGGGCCAGCCGTGCGACACCCTCGGCGTGGTGATCAGTGGCCGGATAGCCCTCCGGCTCGCTGTCCCGGGTGGCCAGGACCGGACGATCCTCACGGTCCATGGCGGCGACGTTTATGGCTGGTCGGCCGTCCTGCCCCAGCCAATCGCCACGTCGACCGGCGTCGCGGTCGTCGATAGCACGGCCATCGTCTTCGACGGCGAGGCCCTCCGCGAAGGCCTGGCCGCGGATTGCGAGCTCGCCGCGGCGCTGTTGGAGCGCCTTCTGGTCAGCGTCTCGCGCCGGCTTGTCGCCACCCGGACGCAGCTCCTCGATCTCTATCGTGCCGGAGCCGCGCCGTGGTGAGCGAACCCGCGGCGTTCTTGCCCCGGGCCGAGCTCGTCCGGCTGTTCGCGGCACTGAGCGCTGATGGGCGCCGCATCGTGGGGCCCACCGTGGCGGACGGGGCGGTCGTCTATGACGAGCTGCGCAGTCCTGCCGAGCTGCCGACGGGTTGGGAGACGGACACCGCTCCGGGCAGCTACCGTCTGCGCGAGACCGGTGCCGACCGATCTTTCGACTACGTCCTGCCGGTGACCTCGTGGAAGCGCTACACCCACCCGTCCTTCGTCCCGCTGACACGCTCGCGCCGGGACGGGGTGCAGGTCGAAGTCGAGCCCGCTGCCGGCGAGCCGGGCCGGTTGGCCTTCGTCGGGGTGCGAGCCTGCGAGATCGCGGCCCTCGGCATCCAGGAACGGGTGATGCGGGCCGGACCCCTTGGTGACGCCGACCATATCGGACGGCGCGAGGCGGCCATGGTCGTCGCCGTCGAGTGTGCCGCGGCAACCAGCACCTGCTTCTGCACCTCGATGGGCACGGGCCCGGAAGTCAATGGTGGCGCCGACCTGATCCTGGCTGAGCTCGACGAAGGCTTCATCGTGCGGAGCGGGAGTCCGGCCGGCGCGGAGGTCCTGTCCAGTCTCCATCTGCGCCCGGCCGAGCCGGCCGAGATGGACCGAGCGACCGAGCAGGTTGCCGCTGTCCGAACCAAGATCGGTGAGCCGGTGGCCGCCGCAGGGCTGCCCGAGCGCCTTCGGGCCGCCTTGGACTCGCCGCGCTGGGAGCAGGTCGGGGAACGGTGCCTCGCCTGTGCCAACTGCACCCTGGTGTGCCCAACCTGCTTCTGCACCAGCGTCGGGGTTGCCTCCGATCTCGATGGCCTTGAGGCGACGACCGACCGGCACTGGGACAGCTGCTTCAGTCTCGGCTTTGGTCGGGTCGCCGGGGACGCCAACTTCCGGCCAAAGGTCAAGGATCGCTACCGCCAGTGGCTGACCCACAAGTTCTCGACCTGGTTCGACCAGTTCGGTTCGAGTGGCTGCGTCGGTTGCGGCCGGTGCGTTGCCTGGTGTCCGGTCGGGATCGATGTCCGCGAGGAGCTCGCTGCGATCGCCCCACCGAATGCTCCGCGAGGGCCGATCCCGTGGCCACCGGCGCCGGTCGAGGGGCGGGCACCGGCCGCGCTGGCGGTCGTCGAGGCCGCCCGGCACGTGACGGCAACGGTTGCATCGGTCACCCGCGAAACTGCAGATACCGTCACGCTCATGATGGCAACTTCGGACCCGGCACTGCTTGCCGCCCGTCCGGGCCAGTTCGTGATGGTCGAGCTGCCGGCATTCGCCGCGCCCCCGATCTCGATCTCCCGGATCCGTTCCAACGGATTCGACCTCACCATCCGCTCGGCTGGACCGGCGACTGCGGCCATCGTGGCCCTGGGAGCGGGCGCGCAGGTCGCGCTGCGGGGCCCGCTGGGTCGGGGCTGGCCAGTTGAGTCGGCCATGGGCGGCGACGTGGTGATCGTCGCGGGCGGCGTCGGGCTCGCGCCCCTCCGGCCGGTGATCGAGGCCGTGCTCGCGGAACGAGCCCGTTTCGGCGCGGTGCGTCTCTACCTTGGCGCTCGGACCCCGGCCGATCGGCTGTTCACGGCAGAGATGAATGCGCTTGCCGGCCGAGCCGACCTCGAGGTCGCCGAGATCGTCGACCGCGCCGGGCCCGACTGGCTCGGTCAGGTCGGGATCGTGACCCACCTGTTCGACCAGGCAACCTGGGACGGCAGCCGGGTGACGGCCTTCGTGTGCGGGCCGGAGCGAATGATGGCGGCTACGGCGACGGCCCTGCGCGGCCGGGGCGTCGATCCGGCGGCGATCTGGGTGACCCTCGAACGCAACATGGCCTGCGGCGTCGGGACCTGCGGGCATTGCCAGCTGGGGCCGTTCTTCGTCTGCCGCGACGGTCCGGTCTTCTCGATCGATGAGCTCGGCACGGCGTTCGGGAGGGAGGGGCTGTGATGGAGCCCCTGCAGCTGATCACGCTTGATCGCCGTGGGGCCCGGGCGGATACCGTCAAGCGCCCCCGGATCGGAATCGTGAAGTTCGCCTCGTGCGACGGTTGCCAGCTGACTCTCCTCGACCTCGAGGACGAGCTGCTGGCGATCGCCGAGCGGGTGGACCTCGTGGAGTTTGCCGAAGCGACCTCGCACCGATCGTCAGGGCCATTCGACGTCCTGTTCGTCGAGGGCTCGATCAGCACCGCGGAGCAGGTCGAGGAGATCGCCCGCCTGCGCGCGGTATCGCACCGCCTGGTGACCATCGGAGCGTGTGCCACGGCTGGCGGCATCCAGGCGATTCGGAACTGGTTCGAGCTCGGCGAGGTCCACGACACGGTCTATCCCGACCCGACGTACGTTGAATCGCTCGACCAGGCCCGTCCGGTCAGCGACTTCGTGGCGGTCGATGGCGAGCTGCGCGGTTGTCCGATCTCCCCGGTTCAGCTTCGCGAGTTCCTGACGGCGATGGTAACCGGCCGGCGCGCCCAGCTCCCTGACGAGTCCGTGTGCCTCGAATGCAAACGACGCAACGTGGTATGCGTCGCCGTCGCCGAGGGGATCCCGTGCCTTGGGCCGGTGACCCGGACGGGCTGCGGGGCGATCTGTCCGGCCTACGGCCGGGGCTGCTACGGCTGCTTCGGCCCCCGCGAGTCCGCGAACACGGCCTCGCTTGCGAGGTGGTTCTCGGATCGCCGTTCGGGACCCGAGGTGGCCCGACTCTTCTCCGGCTTCACCGCCTGGTCGGAGCCGTTCCGGGCAACGATTGACGCCCACGGCGGGCCTCCCGGCCAGGTTGCCAAGCCTGGGGAGTCCAACGATGCATGACACCGGCACGCTCACCGACTCGGGTGGCGACATGGCCGTCGACATCGCCGGCCTGACCCGGGTTGAAGGCGAAGGGTCGCTCCGGCTGAAGGTCCGGGCCGGGGTCGTCGAGCAGGCCCACCTCGAGATCTTCGAAGCACCGCGCTACTTCGAGCGATTGGTCGTCGGGCGCACGCCGGACGAGGTGATCGATATCGTCGCCCGGATCTGCGGCATCTGCCCCGTCGCCTACCAGATGACCGCCGTCCATGCCTTCGAACATGGTCTCGGGATCACGATCGATCCGGCCGTCCGGGCGTTACGCCGGCTGCTCTACTGCGGCGAATGGATCGAGAGCCACGCGCTCCATGTCTACCTGCTCCACCTGCCCGACTTCCTGGGCTACGCCAGCGCGCTGGAGCTGGCCCAGGACCACCGGGCGACGGTCGAAGCCGGCCTGCGCCTGAAGAAGGCTGGCAACCGGATCGTCGAGCTGATCGGTGGCCGGGCGATCCATCCGGTCTCGGTCCGCGTCGGCGGCTTCTCGCGCTCGTTCCGGCGGTCCGAGATCGCCGTCCTGCGCGAGCCGCTGACCGCCGCTCTTGCGATCGCCCTGGAGACCGTTGACCTCGTTGCGCGCCTGGACACGCCGAGCTTCGAACGCGGCGGCCGGCTCGTCGCCCTCCGCCATCCCACCGAGTACCCGATGAACGAAGGGCGGATCGTCTCGAGCGACGGCCTCGACCTGGCGGCGACTGATTGGCGGACGGAGTTCAGCGAGCAGCAGGTCGGCTGGTCCAACGCGCTTCAGGCTCGTGATCACGCGGGTCGGCCCTACCTGCTCGGGCCGATGGCCCGGATCACGCTGTCAGGCGATCGGCTCCACCCGACCGCGGCGGCGGCCCTGACCCGCACCGGCCTGGCGGCCGAGATTGCAGTCAACCCGTACCGGAGCATCGTCGCCAGGGCGATCGAGCTGGTTCACGCCACGGCCGTGGCGCTCGACCTGATCGAAGCCTACGAGCCGCCGGCCGATCCCGGCCGACCGTGGACGCCCGGCCCGGGCACGGCTGCCTGGGCAACCGAGGCGCCCCGCGGCCTGATCTTCCACGCCTACGAGCTCGACGAACGGGGCTTGATCGCCCATGCGCAGATCGTGCCGCCGACGAGCCAGAACCAGGCAGCGATCGAAGCGGACCTGGCGGCCTTTGCGCCGAGCGTCCTGCACCTGCCGCGGCACGAGGCGACACACCAGATCGAGCAGCTGATCCGGAGCTACGACCCGTGCATCAGCTGTGCAACCCATTTCCTCGACCTGTCGGTGGAGCACCTGCCATGACCCACGTTGAGGTTCTTGCCTGCGGGGCTGCAGACCGGGGCGACGATGGCGCGGCGCTGGTTGCCGCGTCGTTGCTTGCCGACGGGCTGCCCGCCGATGTCCAGCTGCGAGTTGTCGGTCAGCTCGACATCGACGATCTCCTCGGGCTCCCGCTGGGCGCCAGCGTCGTCATCGTGGACGCGGCAACCGGAATCCGGCCGGGCAGGGTCCTGAGCGTGTCGCTCGATCAGGTGGCTGGTGATCACGCGGAACTGCGTCCGCGTTCATCGCATACCCTGGCCTTCCCAGAAGTCCTGGGCCTGGCTGGGTTGATCCGGGGGCGGCCGGTCCAGGGCCGGCTGGTGGTCATCGGGGGAGGGGATTTCACGCTTGGTGGCCCGTTGAGCCGGTGCGTCGCGGCTGCCATTCCTGCCCTCGTCGCGCTGGTGCGCACGTCGGTCGAGCAGGCCTGGACCGCCCGCCCGAGTCCGGTCGAGGGCTAGTCCGATGTGCATCGCCTTCCCGGGCAGGGTCGTCGTGATCGACGAGGCCGGTGCTGTGGTCGAGACCGAGGGTCGTCTCCGCCGGGCGTCCACCATCGTAGTCAGCGACCTCGTGATCGGCGACTGGGTCACTGTCGCGGCCGGCACGGTCCTGGCCCGGCTGGAGCCGGGCGAGGCAGAAGCCATTCGGGCCATGGTCCGAACCGCCTCGGCGCCAATCGCCGACCCCGTCCCAGCTATTCGAACTGATGCAGAAGGGATCGTCTGATGTTGCCTCCGAAGCGTGTCCGGCCCACCGTCCCGGGGGCCATTCCCCAGGGTGTCCGCTCCGGTGTCGTCCTGGCGATTGGCGCTGCCCTGATCAGCGGCCTGGCCATTTACCTGAACGCCTTTGCGGTCAGGCAGCTGCCCGATGCCGCGGTCTACACCACGCTCAAGAACGCGGTAGCCGCAAGCATCCTGGTCGTCCTCGCGCTGGCCCTCGGAGCCACGCGCGACATTCGACTCGTGGCGCGCGGCAGCTGGCCGACGATCGTGGCGGTCGGGGTGATCGGCGGCGGCGTACCGTTCATCCTCTTCTTCGTTGGCCTGTCCGAGGCCAGCGCACCGAGCGCGGCCTTCATCCAGAAGACCCTTTTCGTCTGGGTCGCGCTGTTCGCCGTCCCGTTCCTGGGCGAGCGACTTGGCCTCGTTTCGATCGGTGCCCTGGCCGTCCTGCTCGTCGGGCAGGCCGTGATCCTTCCACCCACCGGTCTGCGCTGGGGAGTGGGTGAGAGCCTGATCCTGATTGCCACGCTGATGTGGAGTGCCGAGACCATCCTCGTCAAGCGCCTGCTGAACTCGGTTCCCGCCCAGCTCATGGCCGCCCTGCGGATGGGCATCGGCTTGGTCGTCCTCGTCGGCTATCTGGCGGCCACGAACAAGCTGCCGATCGTCATCGGGCTGAGCGCGAGCCAGTGGGCCTGGGCGCTCCTCACCGGCCTGGTCCTGGCGGGCTACGTCGCGACCTGGTTCGCCGCCCTGTGCCGGGCCCCGGCATCGGTGGTGGCCAGCGTTCTCGTGCTCGGGGCCGTCGTGACCGGCGCCCTGACCGCGGCATCGAAGGGTGCGGTGCCGAGCCCGACCGTGGTCGTTGGCTATGTCCTGATCGTCGCGGCATCGGCCGCGATCGCCGCCTGGTCGATCCATCTCGCCCGGCGCGTTTCCGGTCCGGCGCTGGAAGGGCGAGGCAGCGGTGTTGCCCCGGGCTGAACCTGTCCTCCCAGCGAGGGCGCCCGTGAGTGGCCCGGTCCTCTTCGCACGCTATGCGTTCGGGCCAAACCGGCTTGGCTACTGTGGTCCTGATGCGGTGGCCGAGCTTTTTGGCGAAGGCACTGGGAGCGGGGATGAACCAGCGCTCCGGCATCTCGCCCGCGCGTTCGACGGGGCCTGGCCTTACCTCGAGCTGATCGCGCGCGCAAACGACCGGGTTGACCCGCTCGACCGAGACGTGGTCGAGGCGTATTGGCTCGGCAATCGACTCCTGGAGCACGTGCCGCCCGCAGCCTTCCGGGACTCGCTGGCGACGCGCTTTCGGCCGCGCTTGCGACCGGACGGCTGGCGCTGGCTCGCCGGCGGCCCCGCCAACGGCGGGGTCCCGGTCCATGCCTTCCATGTGCTCGACGTCTTCCCGCGGGTTGGCCTGCTGCGGTCAGGCTCAGTCGATCGTGCCCTCGAGACGATGGACGCCTGCCGGATCCGATGGGGGCGCGTCCTGGAGCGGGATGGTGATTGGCTCGTGGTCAACGTCGTCCCCCTGGTCATGGCCGCCGGGAAGCTCGAGCTCGGGATCCCCCGGCCGGAGCGCGTCCAAGCCTGGCAGGATGGTGCGTCGTTCGTTTCCGGTGTCGAACCCGGTGACGTGATTGCCGTCCACTGGTCGTGGGCGTGTGACCGCCTCGGCGCGGATCAGCTGGCCGGCCTCGTCCACTGGACGCAGCGTCAGGTGACCGTCGCCAATCTGTCGATCTGAGCTTCGGGCCATCGTGACCCAAGGTTGGTGACCGACGGCCCTGCTCGCCAGCCACGCCGGAGACGATCGTTGGGCCAGGTACTCGTCGGTGCCAAGCCTGCATGAGGATCGAACGATGGTTACCAGGACGGACGCAACACAAGCGATCTGGGCATTCGCCGAACATGAGCACCAGGACCTCAGGCGGGGCATCAATCGGATCCACGACGTCGCCTGCGAAGTCGGCCTGCGGCCGACGCCGGAGCTGTCGGTCGACGTGATCTCGGTACTGAGCTGGATCCACGACACGCTCGAGCCGCACATCGCCTGGGAGGACGGCTGGCTGTATCCCGAGATCGAGGCCCGGATCGGCTCGCCATGGGCCACCCGGGCGGCGCGCTTCGACCATCAGCAGATCCGGCAGATGGCCGAGCACCTCAACGAGGATGAGATTCGTCTCGGATCCCACCAGGCCGACAGGGGCCAGGCGGAGGCGCGCTGCCACCTGTTCAGCCTTGAGGCACTACTGCGGGCGCATCTCGAACGCGAGGAACGCTTCCTGATTCCGATCCTCGCCGAGACGGCCTCAGCCCGGGTCGAGCCGAGCCCGCGACCGGTATTGTGACCGGCATCGATCCTGCAGCCGGAGCCGCCCGGCTGGCCAACCTGGGGTTCCTGGCGAACTCGGGCGTGCCCCATGGCCCGGACGGTGCCTACCTGTTGATGGCCCTCCGGGCGACCCCATCGCTGCACCACTACGATCCGGAGCTGGTCGACTACTGGGCGACGGTCGACGGGCGTGGCCAGCTGCGGCGGTTGACCCGGGCCAGTCGGCTCCCGTACCACGGAGAATTCTCCTGGGGCCCGATCCGGATCGTTGATCGGCTCGGCGTTGCCAACGAGTACCTGGCGTTTGGCGGAGCACTCGCGGCCAACGAGGTCGACGGGTTGGTCGTGGCCGTGTTCACCTCGACGGCACCGGTGCTCAAGAGTGGCGGACACTCACAGGACTGGGATGTCGGCGCCGCGAGTGTGGGCGCGTTCTTTGGCCGCCTGCTGCTGGCCGTCGACATCGCGCCTGGCTTCGAACGGCGACTGGCGCTGGCCACGCCGCTCGCCCGCTATGCGGCCTTCGTGGCCGACGAGACGGCTCGCTACGAGTCGAGCGCGGGGCTGCGCGACGGCTCAGGCGAGGTCTGGGCATGGCTCGTGGCCGAGCGGCGCTGGCTCCGGTCGACGAGCCCAGACGACTGGTCGGCCGGCCGCCGGCTCAGCCCTGAGGCCACGATCGCAGCGTCCGGAAATAGTTCGCTCGCTCGAACCCTGCTGGGTCCGCGGCAGTCGTCTGACTGACGCTGCCGCGCAGCTGGGCGACCGAGGCATAGTCGTGGGCTTCGAGCCAGCTGCGCAGATCAGCCTCGACGATCGCAACGTGGTCCGGCCCTGACCGGAGCAGGGCCGAGGTCATCATCACGACATCGGCGCCGACCAGCAGGCCCTTGATCACATCGGCGGCCGAGTGGGCCCCGGAGCTGGCCGCGAAGGAGACCTCCGGACCGAGCTGTGGTCGCAGGATCGCGATCCAGCGCACCGGCAGGCGCATCTCCCAGGGCTGGCTGAGCTCGATCCGGGGCACGACTTCGAGGGCCTCGATGTCGAGGTCGGGCTGGTAGAACCGGTTGAACAGGACGAATCCGTCCGCCCCGGCGATCCGCGCCTCTGGCACGAAATGGGCCAGGGACGAGTAGAACGGGCTCAGCTTGATCGCCAATGGGATCGTGATGGCGGCACGGACGTCGGCGATCAGCTCGAGATCGGCGACCTCCAGGTCGGCGCTCGAGCGGGCCGGGTCGGCCGCCACCCGGTACAGGTTGAGCTCGAGGGCGTCGGCGCCGGCATCCTGGATCCGCCGGGCGTAGCGGACCCAAGCGCCTCGGCTCGTGGCATTCAAGCTGCCAATGATCGGCACGGTCGCCCGTGCCCTGACCTGTTCGACGGCGCCGAGATACCGATCGGCGGCGCCCATGAACTGCCCGATCGCGGGGAAGTAGTCGAGCGCCTCGGCGAAGTGCTCGGTCCCTTGCTCGAGTGATCGGTTCAGCTCGGTCTCCTCGGCGACGATCTCCTCCTCGAACAGCGACGGCAGGACGATCGCGCCGGCACCGGCCTGCTGGAGCCGCGCGGCAACGACCGAATCGTCGTTGTGCGGTGCCGCCGAGGCGACGATCGGCGAGCGCAGGTCCAGCCCCAGGTAGCGGGTCCGCAGGTCGACGCTCATGCCGGATCGCCCGCGTCGTCATAGCGGTAGCCGGCGTCGCTCTCGACTTCGGGCAGGATCGCCGGATCCGGCTCGTGGACGTGGGGTACCGTCCGTTCGATCCCCGACAGCTGCTCGTAGTAGCGCCAGCGCTCGTCGGCGTCGGCCTGGGCGAGGAGGGCCAGCTCGGCGGCGCGCTCGGGATGCGTCCGCTGGAGGACCGCGAAGCGGGTCTCGTTGGCCACGAAGGCCGCGATCGGGATCGACGGCGTGGCCGAGTCGAGCTTGAACGGCTTGCCGGTCTCGACCTCGGAAGGATGGAAGCGGTACAGCGGCCAGTAGCCGCTGCGGACAGCGTCCTTCTGGTGGGACATCGACTTGGTCATGTCGATCCCATGGGCAATGCAGGTGCTGTAGGCAATGATCAGCGAAGGGCCCGGCCAGGCGTCGGCCTCGAGGAGCGCCGTCGTGGTCTGCTGATCGTTGGCGCCCATCGAGATCTGGGCGACATAGACGTTGCCATACGATCGGGCGATTGCGCCGAGGTCCTTCTTCGCGGTGGCCTTGCCGGCCGCGGCGAATTTGGCCACGGCACCCCGTGGGGTTGCCTTGGAGGCCTGGCCGCCGGTGTTCGAGTAGACCTCTGTATCGAGGACCAGGATGTTGACGTTACGGCCCGACGAGAGGACCTGGTCGACACCACCGAAGCCGATGTCGTAGGCCCAGCCGTCGCCGCCGATGATCCAGACGCCCTTCCGGACGAGGTCCCCCGCCAGGACCAGCAGCCGACCCGCGTCCGCAGCCGACGGGCCCGTGATCCGGCCCAGTGCGTCGCGCAGCTGGGCGACGCGGCCGCGCTGCAGCTCGATGTCCGGCTCCGTGTCCTGGCTCGCGCCCAGCAATTCAGCCACGAGATCCGCGCCGAGCTCGGGTGCCAGCCGGCGCAGCAGCTGTCGGGCATGGTCGGTCTGAGCGTCGAGGGCGAGGCGCATCCCGAGTCCGAACTCGGCATTGTCCTCGAACAGTGAGTTGCTCCACGCCGGGCCGCGACCGGCAGCATTCACCGTCCACGGGGTCGTCGGGAGGTTGCCGCCGTAGATCGACGAGCAGCCGGTCGCGTTGGCAATGATCATCCGGTCGCCGAAGAGCTGGCTGACCAGGCGCAGGTAGGGCGTCTCGCCACAGCCGGCGCAGGCGCCCGAGAACTCGAACAGGGGCTCGAGCATCTGGCTGCCCTTGACCGTGGCGTGGTTGACAAGGCTGCGATCGAGCATCGGGATCGACTGGAAGAAGTCCCAGCGCGGCCGCTCGATGTCGCGGTGCTCGGCGACGGGCTCCATGTTGATGGCCTTGTGGCTCGAGTCGGTCTTGCTCTTGGCGGGGCAGACGTCGACGCACACGCCGCAGCCAGTGCAGTCGTCCGGCGCCACCTGGATCGTCAGCCGGTGGTCGGCGAGATCGTGCGAGCGGAACTCCTTGTGCAGGAACCCGGCCGGCGCGTCATCGACGGCCGACGCCGGAAAGACCTTCATCCGGATCGTCGCGTGGGGGCAGACCATGGCGCATTTGCCGCAATCGATGCAGATCGTGGGATCCCAGATCGGGAGCATCTGGGCGATGGCTCGCTTCTCGTAGCGGGCCGTCCCGCTGGGAAAGGTCCCGTCGACGGGAAGGGCACTCACCGGCAGCTGGTCGCCATCGCCCGACAGCAGCCGGCGGGTGAACCGGGCGACGAAGTCGGGATCGGGCGCGAGCGACACGTCGAACGCCGACTCGCGGGCCGTCCGGCCGGCGAGCGAGACGTGGGCCAGTGCCTCGAGCGACCGGTCGATCGCCGCAAAGTTGCGCTGGACGATCGCGTCGCCGCGCTTCGCGTACGTCGTCTCGACAAAGCGCTTGATCTCCCCGATCGCCTCCTCGGGGGGCAGGATCCCGGCGAGCTGGAAGAAGCAGGGCTGCATGACCGTATTGATCCGGCCACCCATGCCCGCTTCTCCGGCGACGGCCAGGGCGTCGATCACCCACAGGTCGATCCCCTTGTCGAGGATCTCGCGCTGGACCTCGACCGGCAGGTGATCCCAGACCTCGTCGGCCGGGTAGGGAGCATTGAGCAGGAACGTCGCACCGGGGCGGGCGTATTCGAGGACCTTGGTCTTGCCCAGCAGACCGAATTGATGGCAAGCCACGAAGTCGGCGCCGTCGATCAGGTAGGTCGAGCGGATCGGCTCGGGCCCGAAGCGCAGGTGCGAGACGGTGATCGAGCCCGACTTCTTGGAGTCGTAGACGAAATAGCCCTGGGCGTACAGGCCGGTGCTCTCGCCGATGATCTTGACCGATGCCTTGTTGGCGCCGACGGTGCCATCTGACCCGAGCCCGAGGAAAACGGCCTGGACCTCGCCAACAGGCCGGGCCACCCGGAAGCTGGTGTCGATGGGCAGGCTCAGGTGGGTCACATCGTCATAGATCCCGACGGTGAAGTGGCGCTTGGGCCGATTGGCGGCCAGCTCGGCGAAGATCGGCTTGATCATCGCCGGAGTCATCTCCTTCGAAGACAGGCCGTAGCGGCCGCCGATCACCCGGGGCATCGCCGCAAACGGCGGATCGTCGCGATCCATCGCCTCGGCCAGGCCGGCGACCACCTCGAGGTACAGGGGCTCGCCGATCGCGCCGGGTTCCTTCGTCCGGTCCAGGACGGCGATCGCCCGAACGCCGGCCGGCAAGGCGGCCACGATCTGGTCGGCCGGGAAGGGCTGGAACAGGCGGACCCGCAGCAGGCCGACGTGCTCGCCTGCGGCCACGAGCTCGTCGACCGTCTCTTCGATCGCCCCGGTCGCCGAACCCATGGCAATGATCACCCGATCGGCATCGGGCGCGCCGTGGTAGTCAACCAGTCCATACGTCCGACCGGTCCGCGCCGCCAGCTCGTCCATCACCTCCTGGACAATCCCCGGAACGGCCTGGTGGAAGGGATTGGCGGCTTCACGAGCCTGGAAGAAGACGTCGGGGTTCTGGGCCGTGCCCCGGACGACGGGCGCGTCGGGCGTCATCCCTCGCCCGCGAAACGCGAGCACGTCGGCATCACGGACGAGGGCCCCGATGTCCGCGTCGCCGAGCAGGGCGATCCGGTTGATCTCATGGGAGGTCCGGAAGCCGTCGAAGAAGTGGATGAACGGGACCCGGGCGCGCAGCGTCGCGGCATGGGCGACGAGGGCGAAATCGTGGGCCTCCTGGACCGAACCGGCGGCGAGGATCGCCCAACCCGTCGTCCGCGCATGCATCACATCGCTGTGGTCGCCGAAGATCGACAGGGCGTGCGTGGCGACGGTCCGAGCCGCCACGTGGATCACTGCGGGCGTCAGCTCGCCGCAGATCTTGAACATGTTCGGGACCATCAGGAGCAGGCCCTGCGACGCAGTGAAGGTCGTGGCGAGGGCGCCCTTCTGCAGTGCGCCGTGCATGGCCCCGGCCGCCCCGGCCTCGGACTGCATCTCGACCACGTCGGGCACCTTGCCCCACAGGTTTGGCCGGCGTGCGGCCGCCCAGTCGTCGCAGTGCTCGGCCATCGGCGAGGCCGGGGTGATCGGATAGATCGAGATCACCTCGCTGAGCGCATAGGCGATTCGGGCCGCCGCCTCGTTGCCGTCCAGGCAGGCGTACGTCTGGTCCACGTCCGGTCTCCCATGGGTCCACTGACACCGTCGCGTCCGGGCGGCCGTGGCGGTCAACGGTTGAAGCCGGGGCCAGCATGCGCCCTGCCACGGTTCGTCGCCAGCGTGGCTGGCGGTCGCCGCCGGCAACAGGGCCATTCGTCACCAGCCGAGGGAGCCGGCGTGCCTCGGCCGGCCGGGTGGTGACCTGCGGCCCCCGCACGGGCCGACTTTCGGCACTGGCCCAAGGCGCCCCGGAGACGGATCCTCGATCCAGGCAGATGACCGCGGAAGGGAGTCCGACATGAGCACTGCCATGGACAGCGATGCGGCGCCGGCGCGCGGCGCAAGTGGTTCTGCAGCCCGGAGGCCAGGTCCCATGGAAGCCCTGTTCGATGTCGGCGTTTTCATCCTGTTTGGCGCACTCTGGCTCGCATTCGCAGGGGCCCTCATCTGGAGCCAGGGCAGCTTGGACCAGACCTGGACCTGGCTGCGCAGCCTGCCGCTGATCCTCCAGGCCATCCTGTGGTTGCTCCTGCTGCCGGTCACCGCGGGCTTGTGGGCCTGGGAGACGACGTGGCCGATCGCCATCCGGCTGCTGGCCGTGGGCGGGCTCGCGTTCGTGAATATCGTGCTGTTCTTCCCGCGCTCGGTGTTGGCGCCACAGCCGTAGCGGAGGTCCTGAACATGAATCGCAGCGTACCGCGAGCACCACAGCGGCCGATTGTCAGGGCAGCGATCGGCTTGGAGGTCTTGCTGAGCCTGGGGGCTCTGGGCGGCGGCCTCGCCCTCGTGCTCGGTCCGCGGGGCGAGATCCTCCCGTTGCCGGTCTCGTCCCTGGCCGGTTCGCCCTTTGATACCTACTTCGTGCCCGGGTTGATCCTGTTCTCCGTGCTGGGGATCGGCCCGCTCCTGGCCGCCGGCCTTGCCTGGACAGGTCGACCGGTTGCGCCGTTGGCCGCGGTCGTAACCGGGATTGGCTTGCTCATCTGGCTGCTCGTCGAGATCGCGATCGTGGGTTTCAGCATCGATCCACCGCTGCAGCCGCTCTACCTCGCCCTGGCCCTGGCAATCCTCGTCACGGGATTGCGCTGGTTCGACGCCCGCTCAGCTGGCGGCCATGAGGATCACAAGATGGAGGCCCGACCATGAACACAGAAACCGCGGTTGTGAGGCTTGACCCGTCAGCAGCGCTGATCGCCCGGATCGGCCAGGATGGCGTTGTCCGTCGGGCCTCCGTTGAGCGTGGGCTCGATTCCCGGCAGGCCTTCTTTGCCCGGGTTGTCGCCGCGACGGCGGACGACGATTGCCTGATCGTGCTTGGCCCGGGTTACGCCCGGCTCGCCTTCGAGCGCGAGTACGTCGAGATCTGTCAACGGCCCGATCGACTGGTTGACGTCCCAGCCTGAAGGAGTGAGATGAAGATCCTGTTGGCGATCGATGGCTCGACGGCCTCTGATCGTGCGATCGAGCTCGTTGCAAGCACGGCCTGGCCCGCCGGCAGCCATGTCCAGCTCATCAATGTTGCCGACGCGCTGCTCGGGATCTACGCCGGGATGCCCGGGGTCGTTGTCTCGACCGAGGCAGTCGAGGCCGACATGGCAGCCGACCGTGAGCGCCGACAGCAATTCCTCGATGCGACGGCCGCGCGGCTCCAGGCTCCCGATCGGACGGTCGCGACCGAGATTGTCGGCGGGCGACCGGCCAGCGCCATCGTCCAGGCGGCCCAAGAGGCCCAAGCCGACTTGATCGTGCTTGGTAGCCACGGCCGGGGCGCACTCGGGTCAGCGGTGCTCGGCTCAGTTGCGGCCGAGGTGGTCGAATATGCCGCCACGCCGGTCCTGGTCGTCCGAACCTCCTCGGTGGGCCGGCTTGTCCTGGCCGACGACGGGTCCACGGCCGCCCGGGCGGCCCGCGGATTGCTCGGGCGGATGCCAGGCTTTCGCGGCCTGCCGGTCCGCGTTGTCAGCGTCTCCGAGCGCCAACCGGGATGGTTCGGTTGGCTTCAGCCCGAGGCACCCGCCGAGATCCAGGCCCTCGAGGAAGCGATTCAGGCCGACCTGAAGGAACACCAGTCGGTCGCAGCCGCCTCAGCCGATGATCTGTCCGCTGCCGGCCTCGTAGCCGAAGGAATCGCTCCTGTCGGGGACCCCGCCCAGGAGGTCGTCCGATCCGCCGAGGCATTCAGTGCCGACCTGATCGTCATGGGCACCCGTGGCCAGACCGGCTTCGAGCGGCTGCTGCTTGGCAGCGTCGCCCGCAAGGTCCTCGAGCGGGCGCACTGCTCGGTGCTCGTCGTTCGCGCCCGGTCAAGCTAGTCCGGCCGAGGGTCCCGGCTCGAATGGGCCGCTCGGCCCCCACAGGTCGAGGGTCTGCCGGACCTCGTGGGCAATCTCGAGATCCTCGCGGGCCTCGACGACCAATGTTCGGACCACTGACTCGCCCGAGCTGATCTCTCGGTCAGGCTCACCGGGCGTCACCGTCCGGTCGTTGGCCTGCGTGTCGATCCGAACTCCGAGGAACCCGAGCCCGGCGCACGCCGCAGCCCGAACGACGGGCGCATGTTCGCCGACGCCGCCGGTAAAGACCAGAACATCGAGGCCGTCCATCGCCGCGGCCATGGCGGCAATACATCCTCGGCGCTCAGATAGGCATCCGACCCGCTAGTCACCGGTCCTCCAACACACGAGGATTAGAGCGTACCGGACTTCACGGGGGCGGTTCGAAGCGACGCTTGGTCAGCTCCACCAGGGCCAGGTAGCCGGCGACGATGACCCCCAGGAGCGGCCAGAAGCCAAGAGGCAAGGGCGTGAAGCCAAGCAGGTCGCCGACTGGACTGAGTGGAACAAGAACGGCCGCT
Organism: uncultured Chloroflexia bacterium; assembly: GCA_963735455.1. Taxonomy (GTDB): domain Bacteria; phylum Chloroflexota; class Limnocylindria; order Limnocylindrales; family CSP1-4; genus Palsa-1033. The sequence continues at coordinate 1,226,678 of CAVTKZ010000002.1, read as the reverse complement.
GCCAGTGCCGCGACGATTGCGGCGAGCAGCTGCGGACTCGGGCTGCTCCGCCAGAACGGACTGCGGCGGGTACGGATGACCAGGATGACGAGGACCTGGGTGAATAGGGACTCGATGAACCAGCCCGTCTGGAAGGCCCGCTCGTTCAACCCGAGGACGAGGAGCAGGAGGCCGAAGGTTACGAAGTCGAAGAGCGACGAGATCGGACCGAAGATCAGCATGAATCGCTGGATCGCATGGACGTCCCAGCGGGTCGGAGCGGCGCCGCTGTCGCGATCGATCCGATCGGTGGGAATCGCCGTCTGCGAAGCATCGTAGATCAGGTTGTTCAAGAGAATTTGGCCCGGAGTCATCGGCAGGAACGGCAGCAGGAGTGCGGCGCCGGTCATGCTCAGCATGTTGCCGAAGTTCGAGCTTGTGCCCATACGGATGTATTTGAGCGTGTTGGCGAAGGTCCGCCGACCTTCGACGACACCCCGGCTGATGGCTTCGAGGCTTGGCTCGAGCAGGATGATGTCAGCTGCGGAGCGCGCGACGTCGGTGGCGTTATCCACGCTGATCCCGACGTCCGCGGCGTGGAGGGCAGGGGCGTCGTTGATCCCATCACCCAGGTAGCCGACCACCGCGCCGCCCTCGTGAAGGGCGTTGATCACCTGCAGCTTTTGGCCCGGATCGACCCTGGCGAAGATCGACGTTCTCTTCGCCCGGGCGACGAGCGCCGGGTGGCTGAGCGAGCGCATCTCGTCGCCCGTCAGGATTCCCTCGACCGTCAGGCCGACCTGCATTGCGACATGGCGGGCCACAAGCTCGTTGTCCCCGGTGACCACCTTCAGGGCGACCCCCTGCGCCGCGAGCTCGGCGATTGTCCTGTCGACCCCAGCCTTGGGTGGGTCACTGAACAGGATCACGCCATCGAAAACGAGGTCATGCTCGAGCGTTGTGGGGTCTTGGAGGATCGGCACCGCTCCCGTCGTCGTGGATTCCCGAGATTCGGCCTCCGTCAAGGGCCGCGAGCCGACGGCAACGAGCCGGTAGCCCTCCGTCGAAGCGCTATCAACCAGGCGAGCCAGCCGTCGATGTTCACCGGCCGCGATGTCTCGGGTGTCGCGATCCGTTCGGACCCGGCTGCAAAGCCGGATCACCGCTTCCGGTGCGCCCTTCGTCACCAGGAGCGGTGGATCATCCGCCCGCTGGACCACCACGCTAAGCAGGCGTCGAGAGAAGTCATAGGGCAGCTCGGCCAGTTTGCGGTACGTGGCGAGATCCGCGGGCGGCGTGACGCCGCTCAGGATCGCCGCGTCCAGTGGGTTGCTGAAGCCGGTCTGGAAGTGGCTGTTCAAGTAGGCGTAGTGGAGCGTCTCGGCGATCTCAGCCGCATCGTCCCGGTCGATGCAGCCCGCCCGGACGAACTCGAGGCGCCCTTCGGTCAGGGTGCCCGTCTTGTCTGTGGCCAGGACGGTAACGCTGCCGAGGTTCTGGATCGCCGGCAGGCGCTTCACCAGGACTCCGTGGGCGGCCAGCACGTGCGCACCCTGGGTCAGGTTCAGGGTCACGATCGCAGGCAGGAGCTCGGGGGTCAGGCCGACGGCCAGGGCAATCGCGAAAAGGAGCGACTCGAGGACGGGCCGGTGCAGCCCGATGTTAATCGCCAGGACGGCGATGACGAGAATCCCGGTCACCCGGAAGATCAGGTAACCGAAATGGCGAACACCGCGTTGGAAGTCATTTTCGGGTGCACGCTCGGCCAGCCTCCGGGCAATTTCGCCATACGCCGTCCGCGCCCCGGTTGCCGTGATGACGGCCTCACCGGTCCCGCTCACGACGCTTGTCCCGAAGAACAGCAGGCCGTTACGATCGGCACTACGAGTCGGCTCGAGGACTCCGGGAAGCACCATCTTGGCGGCCGGAGCTGACTCTCCGGTCAGTGACGCCTCGTCGACGTACAGGTTGTTAGCCGCGACGAGCTGGGCATCGGCCGGCACGATGTCGCCGGCGGCGAGGATCGTGAGGTCGCCCCGGACGACCTCACGAATCGGGACCTCCTGGTGCTCACCGCCCCGGACGACAGTTGCTCGCAGGGTGAGTCGGGCCCTGAGCGCTGCGATGGCGACCTCCGAACGCTCCTCCTGGACGTATCCAAGCGAGGCGCTCATGACCACGATGCTCAGGATGATCGTTGCGTTGACCCGATCGCCAACGACCAGGCTGACGAGGCTTGCAGCGACGAGGATGAGGACGAGCGGGCTGGCGAGCTGCGAGCCCAGGATCGCCAGACGCGTACGCCCAGCGCTGCCGCCGATCGCATTCGGGCCATCCGCCGCGAGCTGCTCCATGGCTTGGGCCGTCGTCAATCCGACCGCGTCCGCCGAAGCCACTTCGGTAGCCGCGCCATGACGTGCAACAACGTCAGGCGGCATCAGGCCTCGAACAGTACATCGGACCTGCCCTAGATCTCAGCCGAGTGGTTGCTGGGGCCCAGGATCGATTTGTGAGCAGCTTGTGCCGAGACCGCGCGAGTTGTGCCGAGACCGCACGAGCCTCCAGACTCGAAGCCATTGCCCAGGAGCAGCGCTACCGACTCAAAGGACCCGGTCCGGAGAGCCACACCTCGAAGATCGCTCGGACCACCAGGATCACGATGAGCACGACGCCCAGGACCAGCTCCGGTGCCATGAACGCACTCCTTTCAAGTTGTCCCCGGAGTCTGATCCGGAACCGTTCGCCGCACGCGGGCCGTTCGTCGTGAATCGAGAGTGCCTGGCGGCTCGTTTTGCCTGGGGTTTCTGCCGACCCGTCGGACCCGGGCCGAGGGTCCCGGCTCGAAGGGGCCGCCCGGCCCCCACAGGTCGAGCCGCTCGGCCCATCCCGGCTCGAGGGCCGGAACCTACGGTGAGCGTGCTGATAAAAGCCCCGGGCCATTCGGGGCAAGCCAAGCCGAAAGGGCAGGCACGATCTCATGACCAAGACCAAGGCAATCTCGATCGCAGCGTTGCGAATCACCCTGGGCGCCGGGTTCCTGTGGGCCGGCCTCGAGAAGGTCTTCCAGTTCGCCGGGACCGGCGCGTTCAACGCGGCCGGCTTCCTGACCCACGCCACCGGTGGCGCCGTCCCCGGCTCGGCCGCGACCGCGATCGTCAACCCGACCCACGACTTCTGGGTCAGCCTCGGCCAGAACGCGGGCGCAGTCAGCGCGATCAACGTCCTCGTCCAGGCCGGCGAGATCGGCATCGGGATCGCCTTGATCCTGGGCTTCGCGACCCGCTTCGCGAGCATCGCCGGGGTCCTGATGATGGTCCTCTTCTACGTCGCCAACTGGAGCTTCGCCACCGGCCCGTTCAATGAGCAGTTCATGTACGGAGCGGTCGCCCTGGTCCTGGGCCTCGTCGGAGCCGGCGAATACTACGGACTCGACGCGCTGATCGAGAAGACCAGCTGGTTCAGCCACACGCCGAGCCTGCGCTACGTGCTCGGGTAATCGGCCGGTCGGGCCAACGCCCGACTGACCCGGGTACATCGCGAACTGGCGGCGGTCCACTGCGGACCGCCGCCTCTTCATGTCCGGCCGGCCGCCCAGTGCTCTGGGCAAGCGGCCCGGGCTGCCGGCCGAGGTGGCGAGCCCTGAGGATCGCCAGATGGGCCATAGCGGAGGCCGAGCGAGGTGGCTACCGTCCGGGCACATGGACATTCAGTCGCGCATCGCGACGATCGTCGCCGGGCTGCAGGCCGTCGACTACTACGAGACGGCCGCGGATCGTCGCTTCCAGGCACTGGAGCGTCGCCGCCTGCGGATGACGGCTCGCGCCGGCATGCTCATCATCATCCTGGTGGCCGTCTTCGGCGGCTCGATCCTGAGCGTCGTCCACCCGGTTGCGCCGGGCCTGATCATCGGGCTCGACAGCGTCCTCGCCCTCTTCGCCGCCGGGGCCTACTGGCTGCTCGGCCATCAGCTCCGACACTACCCCGAGCCGGTCGTCTTCGCGGTTGCCTCGGTGGTCGTCTTCGCCTGTGTCACCCTGGGCCTCCTGGTCTCCGAGCTGGCCGTCCTGGCCGCGGGCTACCTGCTCCTGATCCCGGTCGTCGTCTCGCAGGTTGTGACATGGCGCACGATGACTCACACCCTGTGGCTGGTCCTGTACGTCGTGGCCGTGATGGGCTTCCTCGTCCTGGCCCAGGTCGGCGGCCTGGCCCAGCCCGAGAAGATCGACATCGCCGTGCTGGCGATGATCTCGATCGTTGTCAGCTTCTGCGGCCACGTCCTGGGGATTCGCGCCCGGCTCCGGAGCTATCGGCAGCTGGGCACGATCCAGGGACTTCATCGGAGCATTGAGCGCCAGGCTGCCGCCCTGACCCAGGCCCTGGCCGAGCTCGAACGGACCTCACGCGTCGATCCCCTGACCAGGATCGCCAACCGCCTCCGCCTCGATGAGGACTTCGAGGAGGTCCGGGCCCGGATCAACCGGACCCGCGAGACCTGTGGGCTGCTCGAGGCCGATCTGGATCGATTCAAGGCGGTCAACGACGAGCTCGGCCACCTCGCCGGGGATGCCGTCCTGCGCGCCGTTGCCCAGAGCCTCCAGTCTGCTTTGCGCCTCGGCGATCACGTCTATCGCTATGGCGGCGAGGAGTTCATCGTGTTCATCGCCGGGGCGGACGCCCAGGCGACGAGGGCTGCTGCTGAGCGTCTGCGAGCAGCGGTCGAAGCCCTGGCAATTGTCCATCCGGACCCCCGGCTCGGCCGCGTGACCGTGAGCATCGGGGCGACGGTGATCGGCCCGGAGGATATCGACGCGACGGATGGCGCTCTCTTCGATCGGGCCGACCGGGCGATGTATGCGGCCAAGACGAATGGCCGCAACCAGGTGGTCATGGAGCTGCCGGTCTGGTATCCGAAGCCGGCGGCCGGGGCGGCCCCGGTCGCAGCGGACGGGACTGCCTAGGCTCGCGTCCGGCGGCGGTCCATGATGGGTCGATGAGCGACCCAACCCGCCCGCTACCCGGTCCGCCCGACCCGTGGGCCGGCGCCGATCAGCCGATCGACCGGGGCGGGCCGCCCTGGTTCATGACCGAGATGATTGCCGCCGAGCCGGCCTTCGGCGCCCGCCTGGTCCGCCGCCTCGCCGACGATGGCTCGGCGGCCCGGCTGGCAGCGGAGCTGCGCCAGGCCGCCGCGGCCGGTGCCCCAGTCGTCATTTTCGGCTGCGGCACGAGCGAGCATGGGGCGATCGGAGCGGTCGCGATCCTGGCCGAGGCCTGGCACGCGGTGGGCCTGCCCGGCCCGGGACCGGCCGTTGCCCAGGCCTTCGAGGCCAGCCTCGAGCCGCAGGCCGGCCTGTGCATCGCCGTCAGCCACGATGGCGGTACCTGGGCGACGACCCGCGCCCTGGCGGCGGCCCGCGCCGCGGGCGCCCGGACGGCGCTGATCACCGTCAGCGGCCGGGCGCCGGGGGCCGTCGGTGTGGATGTCGTGATCGAGACCCACGAGCGCGACCAGAGCTATTGCCACACGATCGGCTACGTCTCGCCGCTCCTGGCGGCCAGCGCGGTCGGCGCCGAGCTCACCGGACGAGCGGTCGATCCCGAGGCCATCAGGACGCTCATGGCCGCCGGCAGCGGGCCTGCGGCAACGGCATCGGCCGAGGCGATCGCGGCCGGCCTGGCCGGGACCCGGCCGATCCTGACCGTTGGGTCGGGCGCCGACCGCGGTCCGGCCCGAGAGCTGGTCCTCAAGCTCGAGGAGGGTACCTGGATCCCGGCCGCCAGCCGGAACCTCGAGACCTTGGCCCACGGCCACCTGCCGTCGACCGATGGATCGACCGGCCTGGTCCTGCTGCTGACCGAACGACGGGCCCGAGCCGAGCGGGTCGATCGCGCCCGCCAGGTCCTGGCCGCCGCCGGGGTGATCGGAATCCGGGTCGCCGGGATCTTCTCGACCGACGTCGCTGCCGCCCTCGATGCCGGCCTGACCCCGCTCGGCCGAATGGTCGTGCCCGAGGCGCCTGGCCTGCCGGCCCCCGTCGCGGCGCTCCTGTCGACGGCCACCCCGCTCCAGCTGATCGTCGAGCGCCTCGCCCGGCTGGTCGGGACGAACCCCGACCCGATCCGGCGGACGGACCCCCGCTACGCCCGCGCCGCAGCAATCCTCGAGGGCTGAGCGGGAGCTGTTCAGGACGCCGTCAGCCATTCGGGCGGATACTCTGGCCTGCGGCGCGGCTCCGTCCTCGCCGGCCGCGCCAACCCCGTGCCCGGAGCCGTTCTTGGATCCCCGCCGCCTGCCCCTGGCCAGTCCAGGCTCATGACCAGCGAAGCACCCGACGACATCGAGTACGAGGACGTCCCCAGCCGTCGGCTCGTGTTCGGGGTCGGCATCCTGAGCATCGTCGCGATCCTGCTGGCCGGGGCAGCCCTCGTGCTGCTCCTGGTGCGCGGCACCTCGGCCGCCGCCGAGGATTCCTGCCGGGCCCTGGCCTGGGCCGCGCTGCCCGACGTCTCGACCTTGCCCTCGGGCTGGACGCTGGCCGGCAGCGGTTTCTACTCGGACGGCTACAGCACCTCCTTCGTGGGGCCCGCGCCGGCCGATAGCTCGACGGTCCAACCCTCGATCTATGTCCGGCTCAACTGCGTCGGCTCCGACGACCAGCTGGCCCTGACCCGGTCGCATGACGCCGGCGTCGCCGCGGGCTCGAGCGACGTGCCCTTTGCCAAGCTGGGTGACCAGTCGTTCGCCCTCCAGGACGCGACCGGCGGGACGACGGTCTACTTCCGGGAGGACGGGATCGTGGCCTACCTGGTGGCGGTCTCGTCGGTCAGCCCGACCCAGCTCCAGCAGGCGGCAACCGCCGTCGACCTGGCGATCTCGAGCGCCGCGGCGTCAACGGGCAAGGGCGGTACGGCGGCCGTCGGCACGACAGCGCCGGGCGGGGTGATCGTGCTCGGCTCGCCGGGCGCCTCGGGCGCGCCCGGCAGCGGCGCTCCCGGGCCGTCCCCGACCAGCACGCCGTCGCACGCCGTGCCCGATCTCGAGGCGGCCCTGCCCCATTCGATCAACGGCACCCCGTTCACGACCCAGAGCCTGACCGGCGTGGACGCCATCGGGACCGACGCGGCGAGCACCTCGCTGGCGGCCTCGATCAAGAGCTTCGGCAAGACCCCGGCCGACTTCCAGGTCGCCGAGGCGTACGACGACAGCAGCACGATCGCGGTCACCGTGATCGGCTTCCGGCTGACCGGGGTCGACGCGACGAAGCTGCGCCAGGCGATCATCGCCAGCTGGCTGGCGGCGGCCGCCTCGGGCGTGACCACGGCGCCCCAGACGATCGGGGGCCGGGCGGTGATCGCGGTCGACTATGGCGACGGCGGCCCGCTCGACTACGTCTACGTCAAGGGCTCGACCGTCTTCGACGTGTCGACCGGCGACCCCGGCCTGGCGGCCTCGGTGCTCGGCCTCCTGCCCTGACCCGGGCCGAGGCGCGCCGTCGAGGCGCTACCCTTCAGGCGGGCCGAAGTGGCGGAATGGCAGACGCAGCGGACTTAAACTCCGCGGCCCGCAAGGGCGTCCGAGTTCGAATCTCGGCTTCGGCACCAGGCTCAGTAGCGGCGGCCGCGCTGGCGGGCCAGGTCGAACGAGGCCGTGTCGGCGATCGCCATGACCGCCATCGTGCCGGCCTGGACCGGATCCGAGACGACCAGGTCGACGTGCTCGCCGATCGAGCCGGCCATGTTCAGGGCGATGACCGGGATGCCGACCGCCCGCAGCTCATCGACGGCGACCGAGATCTCGCCGCCCATCAGCGAGCCGGCCAGGACCAGCAGCCGGGCGCGGGGCAGGTCGGCCACCGCCCGAACGGCCTCGGCGATCTGCTGCTCGCCGACGAGCGGGATCGTGTCGACGCTGATCCGCTCGCCGCGCAGGTTGTGGCGGTCCGCCTCGCTGACGGCGCCGAGGGCGACCTGGGCCACCTGGGCGCCACCGCCGATCACGATCACCCGCTTGCCGAAGACCCGGTCGAGGGCCCGGGTCACCCGCACCGCGCGGACGACCGGGACGCCCTCGAGGGCGGCCACGATGTCGGCCTCGCCGGCACCTTCGGTCTCGATCTCGACCTCGACGATCGGCGGGTCGCCCGGGACATGCCGGACGGTCGACCACGTTCGCAGCCGGCCGCCGACCGCGCCAATCCCCTCCGCGATCCGGGCCGGGGCATCGAGCTGGTCGAGATGGTCGACTCGAATGGCGACCGGCGCGGGCCGTCGGGCAGTCATGCCCGCGATAGTACGGCCGCGCGATAGTGGGGGAGGAGCGTTGACCAGCCGTGGAAGTTCCGCTCCCGCCACGATTCGGCCTCGGCCCCCAGTCGCTGCCAGTCGCGATGCTCGATCTCGACCCGGGTGACGTCCTCGCCGTGAGCCACGAAATGGATCTCGACCTGGGTCGCATCGGACCGGTCGCGGAGCAGGTGCCAGGTATAGGCCAGGCGGGTCGGCGGCTCCCAGATCGTGACTTCGCCCCAATCGTGCTCGCGACCGTCAACCTCCCGCTCGAAGATCCGGCCACCGGCCCGGCCTTCGAGCACGACGGTCAGGCCGGGCTCGGCCGATACGGTGTGGTCGAGCGGCCACCACTGCCCGATCCGCCCGGTCCACGTCTCGAAGGCGTGCTCGACCGGGCAGTCGACCTCGAAGGCCAGCCGGATCGGCTCGATCACCGGCCCGCCGGGCGGCTCTTGACCGTGTTCGAGGCGACCAGCCGGAAGCGGGCCGCCGCATCGCCCCACACGCGCTCCATGTAGGCTCGGACGGCCTCAACGCCCTCGTCGTGGAGCTGGTAGATCCGGCGGGTACCAAGTGGCCGCTCGACCACCAGGCCGGCTCGCTTGAGGACCCGCAGGTGGCGCGAGACCGCGGGGCGGCTGATCGGGAGCAGGTCGGCCAGCTCCTGGACCGACCGCTCGCCGTCGCCGAGCAGCTCGACGATCGCCCGCCGGTTGGGGTCGCCGAGGGCGTCGAATGGATCGCCCGCCGGCTGGGCGGCGCTCATCGCGGGCCGGCTCAGCCGATCGCCCGCATCTTGTTGTTCTTTGGGTCGTGACTGACCTCGGCCAGCCCGAGCGCCTCGAGGAGCGGCGGCATGTACACCCCGAACCGGCCCCGGAGGCCTTTCTTCAGGCCGTACCAGCCGCCGAGCGGGTTGCCGTCCGAGCGACCCCAGGCCTCGACGCTGCCATCCGGAGCGGGCTTCCCCTCATCGGCGCCGCCCAGGGGCACCCAGCCGCCCTGGGCCTTCAACCAACCTCGGAGGTCGTCGATCGCTCGGGCGTCGTACAGCAGCTTCGTGCCGCCGACCTGGCAGACGATCGTCGGCGGGCTCGACGCCGGGTCCCGATACATCGTGTACTCGCTCGTTCCCGGAGGTGTCTTGAGGACCCAGGGGTCCTCCTTCGTGCCGCTGCCGGTCGCCATCGTCGCGCTCCTCCTGGCTGGCCTATCCGTAACCGTGTGGCTACGGTATCAGTGTGGTCACAGAGGGGCAAGCCTGGCTGGCCGAGCTGCGCTGCCGGCGGCCGGACTGGGCCGCTGAACCCGCGCCGGATCGACGCCGGACGGGGACGATCGGGTCACAGACCCGGCGCTCGGGGAGTCTTACCGTCGATCGAGTCGCGATCGGCTGCCCGTCTTGAGGTCAACGTCCAGGTGTCAGGCTCCGTCCGGGGCGCCGCCCGGGTCCTCGCCGTCGCTCTGCTGGTCATCGGGCTGTCGGCCGGCGCATTGCTCCTCGGCGCCGGGCTGGCCGCGCTCGGCAGCGCCCGGGCCGGCCCTGAACAGCTCGCCCAGCTCAATCCCTCGATCGCACCGCCGGCGCCCTCGGGAGGGACAGGCCTGGGCGGCTCGTCGCCCCGGCCTTCCAGCCCGGTCGCGGCCCAGCCCTCGAACCTGCCCCCGATCCCGCCCGGCGCGGTCCCGATCCTCTACTACCATCGGGTCGAGGCCGTGCCGGCTGCCTGGCCGACTTGGACCAAGGCCCGCCAGGCGGCGTTCATCGACTACGACGTGCTGCCCAATGCCTTTGCCGCCCAGCTCGACTGGCTGGCGGCCAACGGTTACACCACGATCCTGCCGCGCGACCTGGCGGCCCATTGGGACAACGATGTCCCACTGCCCGCCAAGCCCGTGATCCTGACCTTCGACGATGGCTGGCACGACTGGCGGAGCACGGTCCTGCCGCTCCTCCAGGCGCACGGCATGGTGGCCGAGTTCTACCTGACCCTGACCGCGATCGCCGACGGCAACATCAGCTGGCCGGAGGTCCAGGCCCTGTCGGACGCCGGCGACGGGATCGGCGCCCACGATGTCCACCACGTCCAGCTGGCCGAGCTCGGGAAGGGCCGGCCGGATGCCTCGCCGGCGACGATCTGGGCCGAGGTCAACGGCGCCCGCCAGGCGATCGGCAGCCATATCGGCATCCTGCCCGATTCGATGGCCTACGTCGGCGGTGGCTTCAGCCCGACCCTCGAGGCACTTGCCGAGCAGGCGGGCTACACCACCGCGCGCACGATTCGACGGGGGATCGTGCAGACGGCCGCCGGGCGCTACGAGCTCCACGTCGTGCGCATCGGACCGTACGATGACGTCACGAACCGGGTGACCTGGGCGATCAATCCCAACCTGCCCACGTTCGTGGCCCGGATGCACGGCGTGTCCGACCTCCGGCCGGGCGAATGACGGGCCTTGGGGCGATGCCGAGGGAACCGGGGCGGCTCCGGCGCCGTCCTTGGTCCATCGCCCGCTGATTCGACGGCGGGCACGACAACCGGAGGTCCCGAACCGGATGGCTCCAGCCCGCATCCTTGCCTTCCTGGCCGCGACGGCCCTGGCCGTCGGCGCCTGCTCCGCCGCCGCGACCCTCCCGCCCAGCGCCAGCCCGTCCGCACCGCCAGCCTCGCCCGGCCCCTCCACACCAGCCAGCCAGCCGCCGGCGGGGGCCGGCCTGATCCTGCGCGAGACGCTCGAAGGCGGATTCATCGCGCCGCGCGCGGACCGCACCCGGCTGCCGATCGTGTCGGTCTATGCCGACGGCCGGATCCTGTCCCAGGGAGTCACGCCGGCGATCTATCCGGGCCCCCTCGTGCCCTCGATCGTCGTCCGCTCAATCGGACCGGCCGGAGCAGCCGGGGTCCTCAAGGCGGCGACCGATGCCGGCCTGGCCGGGGCCGATGGCTCGTACGGCTCCGGGCCCCAGCCTGACGTCCCATTGACGGTGATCACCGTGGTCCACGATGGCCGGCAGACCGTTTCGACCTTCAACTCGCTCCCGTCGTTGCAGATCCAGCCGCTCTCGGGCGTGAGCGACGAGCGGATCCTGACCGCGGCGGCCCAGCTCCTCGACCGGCTGATGACGAACGACACGTTCGGCGGCACGGCCGGCCCGGAAGGCGCCTACACGCCCCTCGGCTTCCAGCTGTTCGTCACGCCCGGAGCGCCGGACGTCTCCGATCCACAGCTCGCCCGGCCGCCCGAGAGCTGGCCACTGAGCACGCCCCTTGCGTCCTTCGGTAAGGTCGATACCCTCGGCTCGGACGGTGCCCGGGTCGGCGTCGTCATCGGGACCGACGCCGCGACGCTTGGCCCGATCCTGGCCGCGGCGACTCAGATCACGCCGTTCCTGTCCGGAGGCACGCAGTGGACCATCGTCGTGAAGCCGCTCCTGCCGGACGAGGTGGCCGCGCTGGGCGGTTGACCTCCGGCCGGCGCCCGTGACCCGGGGCGAGGAGCAGCGCTCGCTCGCGGCCCGGATCCTGGACCATCCGGCCCGGGCCCAGCTGGCCGTCGGGCTGCGCTGGGCCTGGCCGCCGATCCTGCTGGCCTGGTTCGCCTGGCAGAGCTATCAGCGGATCTCGTACTTCGTCGGGCACGATTTCCCGTTCGGGATCGACGCCCGGATCTACTACCGCGGAGTGCTCGCCTGGCTCCACGGCGGCAATCCCTGGGACGCCGCGGTGACCGTCGCTGGGAGCGCCTATCACTACGCCGGGTCGCCGGTCACGACCGTCATCCTGGCCCCGGCGGGCCTGCTCAGCGAGGACGTCTTCACGGCCGCCTGGCTGGGCCTGACCTGGGCCGCGGCCGCCTGGACCCTGCGCCGCCTCAGCCTGCCGATCTGGTGGCTGCTCTTTCCGCCGATCAGCGAGGCGCTCTTCTCGGCCAATCCCCAGCTGATCGTGCTGGCCCTGCTGCTCGCCGATCGGGGCTGGTTGGCGGCGATCGCCACGGCCCTCAAGGTCTACGCCTTCATCCCCCTCTTCGGCCAGGGTCGCTGGCGGACGATCGCCCTGGCGGTCGGCCTCAACGGGCTGACGATCCTGGTCGCGCCGGCGCTGTGGCTCAACTACATCGCCCAGTTCGGCTCGATCTCGGATCGGCTGGAGTACGAGTCGATCCAGGGCTTCTCGGCGTTCTATTTCCCGGAGCTGCTGGCGGTCACGGTCGTCGCCTTGATCCTGCTGGCCCTGCGCGATCGAGCGGCGGCGGGCTGGCTGGCCGTGCCGGCCGCCTGGCCGGCCAGCCAGCTCCACTACTCGACGATGGCCCTGCCGGTCATGTCGCCGCTGCTGGCCTTCTTCCTGGCGGTCCCGATCCTGCGCCTGCCGCCCGAGATCATCCTGGTCGACATCGTCCGCCGGCTCGTGGCGCCGGAGCTACGGGCCTGGTTCGCGGGTCGCCGGCCGATTCGGACGGGACCGGCGCCAACCGCCTGATCGGGCCGCGGTTCAGCGTCGGCGGCCGAAGCGCCCGCTCTGGCGGCCATCGGTGCCCCCCTGGGCGACCAGGGTCGGCCCGCCGTGGCTGGCGAACGCCAGCGAGGCGATCTGGGCAAAGCGCTCGGCAATCAGCGTCCGGGCGGCTCCCCGGACGAGCGGGATGCCCTCGTTGACGGCCTTCTGGTAGAGGAAGGGGTCGTAGGGCAGGTCGAGCGCGATCCGCGCCCCCAGGCCGTTCTCGACATCGCGCAGCTTGAGGATCTCGCGGACGAACATGTTGTTCAGGATGAACGAGGTCTTGGCCACGATCGAGCCGGTCTCGTTGAAGTAGTCGATCAACAGGTGCGCGGCCTTGAGCGCCGCGATCTCGGGGTAGATCGGGATGACCACGCCTTCGGCCCGGTCGAGGACGGTCATGCTCCGCTCGTCGAGGTACGAGCCGGCATCGACGACGACGTACTCGTAGGCGGCGCAGACGCTGGTCAGGAGCTCCTCGATGTGGCTGACCGAGACGGTCTCGGCCAGCTCTGGTGAGCTCGGCGCGGCAAAGACGGCCAGGCCGTAGCCGGTCTGCGAGGCATACGCCCGAACGAGCTCGGTGTCCCGCCGCGACTGGTCGTCGCGGGCCAGGTCGGCCACTGTCTGCCGGGGCCGGACGTTGAGGTGGGTGGCGACCTGCCCGAACTGGAGGTCGAGGTCGATGATCGCGACCCGGCCCGGCCGGCGCTCGGCCATCACCGTGGCCACGTTCGTGGCGATCGTCGTCGTGCCGGTGCCGCCCTTGGGGCTGTAGACCGCCACGAGCGTCCGCGGCCGGCTGACCGTCGTCTCGGTCGACACGAGCGGGGCAAGATCGCGCGAGGTCGTGAAGCGCACGCCGAGCGCCTCGACCCGGGCCTCGAGCTCGCGCCCGTCGAATGGCTTGGCGATCACGTCGTCCGCGCCGGCCTCCAGGAAGCGAATCCGCTCCTCGACGTCGTCTGACTGGCAGATGCACAGGACCGGGATCGCAGCCAGGGCGATTCGCGAGCGCAGCTCACGACAGACGTCGGCCGCGTTCGTGGCCGGCCCGGTGACGTCGATGATCACCATGGTGTGGTCCGGCGCGGCGGCGATCACCGCCGCGGCATCGTCGAGTACCGTGACGGTCGTCCCGCCGACCGACAGGACACGCTGGATCAGCTCGCTGCTGGCGGGGTCGCGATCGAGGAGCAGGATGGAGTTGGCGGGCACAGGTTCTCCCGGCGTGGGCGGCACAGACTCGGCGATCAGGATACAACGGGCGCCTGGCCGATCAGCCCGGGGGACCCCGAGCAGACCCCATGCTAGACTGGCGTCCTTGTCCTTTCGGCTCCGCCCCGGCACGGCCGGCCCAGCGCGGGCATCCCCACAGGAAGGAGTCATGCGCGCGTGCGCCGATACGAACTGATGCTCGTCCTCCGGCCGGATCTGGCCGACGACAAGAGCCAGGCCCTGATCGACCGGATCACCCGCCAGCTGACCACGGCCGGCGGCCAGATCGTCAAGGTCGCGCCATGGGGCCGCCGGCGGCTGGCCTACCCGATCGATCGCCACCGGGAGGGCTCGTATCACATCATCCATTTCGAGGCGCCCGCCGATTCGATCGTCGAGCTCGAGCGCAGCCTGTTGATCACCGAGGAGCTCCTGCGCCACCTGGTGACCCGGGTCGAGCGGCCGATCAAGGCCTCCCGCCAGTCGGATTCGGCCGACGCCCTGGGCGACGACGAGGATCGCCTGCCGCCCGGCGAGGACGAGGAGTACGACGAGCCGCGGGGCGAGCTGATCGACGAATCCGAGAGCGAAGCCGCTCCCGCCGCGATCGACTGAGCAGTCGGAGGACCACGTCGTGTCGCTCAACAAGGCCATGATCATCGGCAATCTCGGGCGCGATCCCGAGATGCGCTATACCCCCGGCGGCCAGGCCGTCACCCAGTTCACCGTGGCCGTCAACCGCAACTACAAGGGCCAGAACGGCGAGTGGCAGGAAGAGACGGAGTGGTTCCGGGTGGTCGTCTGGGGCCAGCAGGCCGAGCGGGCCGCCGAGTACCTGCGCAAGGGCAACAAGGTCTATATCGAAGGCCGCCTGCAGACCCGCCAGTGGGAAGACAAGGAAGGCCAGAAGCGCTACACCACCGAGCTGGTCGCCAACCAGGTCACCAACCTCGAGCGGCGGAGCCGCGACGAGGACGGCGATCCGGGCCCGGTGACGGGGTCGGCGCCGGCCGGCGCCAACCGGCCGACCCGACCGGCCCGAACCGACGAGCCGGCCGGCGACAAGCTCGATGAGAGCAATTTCGACGACCTGCCGTTCTAGGGAGAGCTGACCACCGATGCCCCCGATCCAGAGCAAATCGAAGAAGCGTGACGACTACTACCGGGACCGCCGCCGGCGCAAGGTGTGCGCGTTCTGCGCCGACAAGACGGTCCTGATCGACTACAAGGAGGTCAACCGCCTCCGGCGCTACCTGTCCGAGCGGGCCAAGATCGAGCCGCGGCGCAAGACCGGCACCTGTGCCGGCCATCAGCGTGAGCTGTCGGTCGCCCTCAAGCGGGCCCGCCACGTGGCCCTCCTGCCGTACGCCCCGCAGCACCTCCGACCCTGACCCGGCGGAACCGGGCCTGAGCGCTCGGTGACCGGCCGATGACCCTGGTCCTGCTGTTCGGCGCGTTCGTCGTCATCCTGCTCGGCGCCGAGCTGTTCACCAACGCCGTCGAGTGGTTCGGCCATCTCCTGGGACTGGCCGAAGGCGCGGTCGGCTCGGTCCTGGCGGCCGTCGGGACGGCGCTGCCCGGAGACGATGATCCCGCTCGTCGCGATCGTCTTCGGCGCCGGCTCGCAGTCCGACGCGGTCGGCATCGGGGCGATCCTGGGGGCGCCGTTCATGCTGGCGACCCTGGCCATGTTCGTGACCGGGCTGGCCGTCGTGGTCCGCGCCCGGGGCGACCGAGGGGCCGCCGAGCTCTCGCTCAATCCAGCCGTCCTGGGCCACGACCTGCGCGTCTTCGGGCTGACCTACGGCTTCGCGATCGTGATCGCGTTCCTGCCCGCCGACCTGGCTCCGCCGCGCTGGCTGGCGGCGCTGATCCTGATCGGGGCCTACGGCTGGTACGTCCGAGGCCACCTGCAGGCCGACGCGGGCGAGCCAGCCGCCGACCTGGCGCCGCTCCGGCTGGGTCGCCTCGACCCGGGCGCCAGAAGTGGCCGGCCCCGGCTCCGGATCGTGGTCGTGCAGCTGCTCGTCGCCCTGGTCGCGATCGTCGGCGGGGCGGTCGTCTTCGTCGGCGCGGTCGAGAGCCTGGCCCGCTCGGTCGGCCTGGATGAGACCCTGCTCAGCCTGGTGATCGCGCCGATCGCCACCGAGCTGCCCGAGAAGCTCAACAGTGTGATTTGGATCCGGCGCGGGAAGGACACCCTGGCCCTCGGCAACATCACCGGGGCGATGGTCTTCCAGGCCGCGATCCCGACCTCGATCGCGCTCGTCTTCGCGTCGGGCGAGTGGTCGATCGGCGGCGGCTCGTGGGTCGCCTTTGCCTCGGCCGGCGTTGCCCTCGCCTCGACGGCCCTGATCTTCCTGCCCCTGGTCAGGACCGGCCGGCTGCCCGGCCGGCGGCTGCTCCTGGGCGGCGTCCTGTACCTCGCCCAGCTCGGCCTGGTCGTGGCCAGCCTGTCGGGGGCGATCGGCGCCTGACCGAGGAGGCCCCGGGCCGCTGGTATGATGCGGCCTCGAAGCCTTCGCGTTCCGCGCTCGCGCTGCCAAGGACAGGAGCCGTTCCGATGCTGACCGACAAGCCCAGCCAGACCCGCCGGCCCGCCGGAGCGGCCGCGGTGCGGACCGCCCCGGCAGGCCGCGAAGCGGTCGACCTCGATGCCCTGATCTGCTACTTCGAGGGTGGCTACGTCCCGATGCGCGACGCGAAGGTCAGCGTCATGACCCATGCCTTCATGTACGGGACCGCGGTCTTCGAGGGGATCCGGGCGTACTGGAATGCGGACCAGGGCCAGCTCTACGGACTCTTCCTGCGCGAGCACGTCGAGCGCATCCGGAACTCGTGCCGGATCATGATGATGGAGCCCGCGCCGGCGGTCGACGAGCTGGTCGGGATCATCACCGAGGTCGTTCGCCGGAACGGCTTCCGCGAGGACGCCTACATCCGGCCGTCGTTCTACAAGTCGACCCGGGCGATCGGCGTCCGCCTCCACCACCTCGACCATGACCTGGTCGTCGTCGCCCTGCCCTTCGGCAACTACATCGACACCGAGAAGGGCGTCCGGGTGATGAGCTCGTCCTGGCGGCGCAACGCCGACGAGGCCCTGCCGGCCCGGAGCAAGATCACCGGAGGCTACGTGAACATGGCCTTCCAGAAGTCGGAGGCCGAGCTCAACGGCTTCGACGAGGCGATCGTGCTGACCGCCAGCGGCCATGCCTCGGAGGCGTCGGCGGCCAACCTGTTCGTGGTCCGCGACGGGGTGGTCCTCACTCCGCCGGTCTACGACGACATCCTGGAGGGGATCACCCGCCAGGCGATGATCGAGCTGTGCCAGGCCGAGGGCCTGCCGGTCGAGGTCCGCTCGATCGACCGCTCCGAGCTGTACATCGCCGACGAGATCTTCCTGTGCGGCACGGGCGTCCAGGTCTCGCCGGTCATCGAGGTCGACCACCGGGCGGTCGGCTCGGGCGCCGTGGGCCCGATCGGCCGGGCGATCTCCGAGCGCTACTTCGACGCCGTTCGCGGCCGGCTGCCCGAGTACCGCCACTGGCTGACCCCGATCGGCTAGGCCGGCCCGGCCTCGATCAGGGCCCCGGCGGCGGGGTCAGGGTCTTGGTCGCCTTGCCGGTCGTGACGATGATGTCGACGGTCACGCTCGGGTCGTTGACCAGCTGGGCTTTCACCCCGAAGACTTTCTCGAGCAGGGCCACCGTTGAGGGCAGGGCGTCCTCCCGGCCGTTGTAGACCTTGATCACGGTGTTGGCCGGGATCGTCGGCGGGCGCTGGGTCTGGGCCACGGCGGTCAGGCCCTCGTACTCCAGGAAGGCCACCAGGGTGTTGGCCTGGCCGCTCTTGCCCGAGCCGTTGACCACCCAGATCGTGCCGTCCTCGGCCGAGACGGCGTCGCGCAGCGCTTCGAGGGCCGGGTCGATCTTGAACGCGTTGGCGACCGTGCTCCGGATCAGCGCCACGTTCGGGAAGAGGTTCGTGCTGATCGGGTAGTTCTGGGTCTCGAAGCGCGGCGGCGAGAAGACGTAGGACCGGATGTTGGCCGTGTTGATCTGGCTGGAGAGCTGGATCAGGGCCGGCAGCTGGTCGAGCGGGATGTCGGTCTTGAACGACGACTTCAGGGCGTCGAGCAGCGGCTGGAGGTTGTCGAGGACCGTCTGGGGGCTCGTCTGCTGGCGGATCGAGAGGATCACCCGCTGCTGGCGGGAGGCCCGGTCGAAGTCGGACGAGCCGTGGCGCGAGCGGGCGTAGACGAGCGCCTGGGCGCCGGTCATGTGCTGGACGCCGGCCGGGATGTAGACCCGCAGGTCGGTCCCGTTGTCGGCCGGGTAGCGGTCGTCGACGACCGGGTTCTGGACGTCGATCGTCACCCCGCCGAGGGTGTCGACGACCTGCTGGAAGCCCTGGAAGTTGACCATCACGTAGTACTGGATGTTGAGCTCGTAGAGCGTCCCCAGGGCTTCCTTCATCGCGTTATAGCCGCGCGCGTTGCCCGTCCCGGGGAAGGCGTCGGGCCGGTTCCGGGCGTTCGTCCAGAGGCTGTTGATCTTGCCCGCGTAGACCGAGCCGAAGACGGAGTGGGCGGACGCCGGCAGGGGCACGTCGACCGTGTCCCGGGGCAGGCTGAAGAGGGCCACGTTCTTGGTTACCGGGTCGATCGACACGACGATCATCGTGTCGGTGTTGAACGTCGCGTCGCCCTGCCGCTGGTCGACCCCCAGGAGCAGGATGTTGAGCCGGTCGGTGTGGTTCCAGGGGGCGACCGTCGCGGTCGAGGCGAGGGGCGTGCCGACGGGCGGCAGGGACAGGGTCGGGGTGGGGGAGTCGGTGCTCAGCGGCACGTCGCTCGGGTTGGGCGATTGGCCGGCCAGCGTGTCGCAGTTGGGATCCTGGATGCAGGCCACGACGTCCTCGGCCGCGCCGCCGTAGCGGGCGACCACGACGTGGGTCCCGGCGATCACCAGGCAGACCGCGGCCAGGCCGGCCAGCGACAGCGGGTTGAGCCGGACGGCACGCCGGCCGAGCCGGCCGTCGCCCTCGGCCTGGGCGTTCAGGAAGGTGACCACCCGGTAGGCGTCGATCGCGGCCACCGCCCGGTAGACGAGGGCCACGACGTTCAGGACGAGGATCAGGCTGAGGTTGGCCACGATCATGATCGCGGTGCTGATCGCGCCCATCTTCACGAAGACGCCGAACAGCAGGGCGAGCACCAGGAGGGGTGGCGCGGCGAAGCCGATCGCCCGCGTCCAGGTCCGGGCGTAGGCATGTCCGAGGCCCGGAAAGAGGAGCGACAGGAAGGCCGCCACGAAGGCCGACTGCTGGCGCGGGCGCGCTCGCGCTTCCTCCGGGGGCTGCATCGCGGGTAGGATACTCGGACCTCCACTTGTCCGCCGTCAGGGGATCGCCCGCCGGCGTTTGGCGAGGGCGAGGTTCCAGACGAGCAACCGAGGTCCGATGTTTCGACCCGTCAACGCCAAGCCCGATCTGATCGGCGCCGAGCACGAGATGCTCGCCCGCTGGCGTGATCGGCGGACGTTCGCGCGGCTGCGGGCCCAGAACGCCGGGGGACCGCGCTGGAGCTTCCTCGACGGGCCGATCACGGCCAACAACCCGATGGGCGTCCACCACGCCTGGGGCCGGACGTACAAGGACCTCTTCCAGCGCTTTCGAGCCATGCTCGGCCACGATCAGCGCTACCAGAACGGGTTCGACTGCCAGGGCCTGTGGGTAGAGGTCAACGTCGAGCGCGACCTGGGCCTGGCCAACAAGCACGACATCGAGGCCTACGGGATCGCCGAGTTCGTCAGCCTGTGCAAGCAGCGGGTGCTGACCTTCGCCGCCCGCCAGACCGAGCAGTCGATCCGCCTCGGGATGTGGATGGACTGGAACGATCCCGACGAGCTGCGCCGGCTGCGCGACATCCTGGCCAGCGACCCGTCGACCCCGGTCACCGTCGACGGCCCGGCGGGCCCGGTGACCGACTCGGTCGAGATGCTCGTCGGCCGGCTGGGGATGCCCGACCTGGGCGGCTCGTACTTCACGTTCAGCAACGAGAACAACGACCTGATCTGGGGCTTCCTGGCCGAATGCCACCGGCGCGGCTGGTTGTACAAAGGCCACGACACGATGCCCTGGTGCACGCGCTGCGGGACGGGCATGAGCCAGCACGAGATGACCGAGGGCTACCGCGACCGGGACGACCCCGGCCTGACGATCAAGCTGCCCCTCGTCGACCGGCCCGGCGAATCGCTCCTGGTCTGGACCACCACGCCCTGGACCCTGACCTCGAACGTCGCAGCGGCGGTCGGGCCGAACCTGCGCTACGTCCAGGTCCGCCAGGGCGAGGCGGTCTACTGGCTGGCCCGGGGCACCCTCAAGTCAGCCCTGGACGTGGCCGGCCACGGTGCCATCGAGGTCCTCGGCGAGCTGACCGGCGCCGAGCTCGTGGGCTGGCGCTACGAGGGCCCCTTCGACGACCTGCCGGCGGTCCGCCGGGCGTTCGCCGCGGCCGACGGGCGACCCGCGTACGAGCACCGAGTGGTGCCCTGGAGCGAGGTCGGCGAGGCCGAGGGGACAGGGATCGTCCACATTGCCCCGGGCTGCGGCGCCGAGGACTTCGCCCTGGGCAAGAGCCTCGGGCTGCCGGTGATCGCCCCACTCGACGAGGCCGGCCTGTACCTCGAGGGCTTCGGCTCGTACACCGGCCGGGACGTCCGGGACGTGACCGAGCCGATCGTCGACCATCTCCGCACCCACCACCGGTTCTACCGGCTGGAGACGATCACCCATCGCTATCCGCATTGCTGGCGGTGTGGCACGCCGCTCGTCTTCCGGCTGGTCGACGAGTGGTACATCTCGATGGGTGAGGTCTACGACCGGCCGCTCGACGAGCTGACCCCCGAGGAAGTCGATCGGAGCCTGCGCTACCAGATCATGGCCGTGGTCAGGGATATCCGCTGGATCCCCGGCTTCGGCTACGAGCGCGAGCTCGACTGGCTCCTCAACATGCACGACTGGATGATCTCGAAGAAGCGCTACTGGGGCCTGGCCCTGCCGATCTACGACTGCCCGGCGTGCGGCCGGGTCGAGGTGATCGGGGGCCGCGACGAGCTCCATGAGCGGGCCGTCGAGGGCTGGCCGGCCTTCGAGGGCCACACCCCCCATCGGCCGTATGTCGACGCGGTCAAGATCGCCTGTCCGGGCTGCGGCGCGCAGGTCAGCCGGGTGCCCGACGTGGGCAACGTCTGGCTTGACGCCGGGATCGTCCCGTTCTCGACCCTCCACTTCCGCGAGGATCCGGCCTACTGGGCCGACTGGTTCCCGGTCGACTTCGTGACCGAGAGCTTCCCGGGGCAGTTCCGAAACTGGTTCTACGCGATGCTGGCGATGTCGACCGTCCTGCGCCGCGAGGCGCCCTTCCGGACGATCTTCGGCTATGCGACCCTGTTGGCCGAGGACGGCAACCCGATGCACAAGAGTGCCGGCAACGCGATCGAGTTCGACGAGGCCGCCGAGCGGATGGGCGTCGACGTGATGCGCTGGATGTATGCCAGCGCCCGGCCCGACGACAACATCCTGTTCGGCTGGCAGGCCGCCGACGAGGCGCGCCGGCGGCTGCTGATCCTGTGGAACGTGTATGCCTTCTTCGTGACCTATGCCCGCCTGGCCGGCTGGTCGCCGGGACCCACGGCCGGCGGCCGGGCGGGCGAGCGTCCGGTGCTCGATCGCTGGATCCTGTCGCGGGTCGCCGGCCTGGCCGCCGGGGTTGAGGAGCGCCTGGCCGACTACGACGCCCATGGCGCGACCGAGCTGGTCGAGGCGACCATCGACGACCTGTCGACGTGGTACCTGCGCCGCTCACGCCGACGCTTTTCGCGAGCCGGGGCCAGCGCCGACCGCGAGGCGGCCTTCGCCACGCTCCACGCCGCGCTCGTCGCCGTGGTCCGGGTGATGGCCCCGATCCTGCCCTTCCTGACCGACTCGATCTACGACAACCTGGTGGCCAGCGGGGACCCGGCCGCGCCCGACAGCGTCCATCTGACCAGCTGGCCATCGGTCGAGCTGGCCGGACAGCGCGACGAGGAGCTCGAAGCTGCGATGGCCACCGTCCGGCGGGCCGTGGACCTGGTCCGGACCCTGCGCTCGACAGCCGGGATCAAGGTCCGCCAGCCGCTGGCCCGGCTCTGGCTGGCCCTGCCCGGCGGCGCGCTGGCCCATCGCGCCGCGCTCCTCGAGCTGCTGGCCGACGAGGTCAATGTCAAGGAGGTCGAGCTGATCGGCGATGAATCGACGCTCGTCGAGCGACGGGTCAAGCCGCTCCTGCCCCGGATCGGGCGCAAGTACGGTGACCGGATCCCGGCGATCATGGCGGCCGCCCGGGCCGGCCAGTTCGAGATCGGGGCCGACGGCGGGGTGGACCTGGCCGGCCTCCACCTGGCGCCCGACGAGGTCGAGATCCTGGCCACGCCCCGGCCGGGCACCGCCGTCGCCCATGACGAGGGCCTGGTCGTGGTGATCGACACCCAGCTCAGCCCGGCGCTGCTGGCCGAAGGTGATGCCCGCGAGCTGCAGCGGGCGATCCAGGACCTGCGTCGCGGGGCGGAGCTCGATCTCGATGCCCGGATCGAGGTCTGGGTGGATCCGCTGCCGGACGACCTGGCGCCCTTCCTGGAGGCGATCCGGTCCGACACGCTTGCCGACCAGATCGTGGCCGGCCCGGCTCCGGACGGGCCGCCGAGGGCACGGGTCGAGCTGGCGACCGGCAGCGTCGAGCTCGCCCTGCGACCCACGACCGGGGGTCGCTAGCCCAGGTGGCCGAGGAGCAGGCACCGATGGCCGGCGGTCAGATCGCCCGCCCGCGCCCGGCCTGGCTGCTGTTCGCCGGGCTGGCCACGGTCGTCCTGCTGGCCGACCAGCTGGCCAAGGCCTGGATCGTGGCCAACATCGCTCCGGGCCAGGTGGTCGACGTCGTGGGCGACCTCGTCCGCCTGATCTTCTCGCGCAACAACGGGGCGCTGTTCGGCTTGTTCGGCAGCTCGGCGACCCTCTTCGCGATCGGCAGCCTGGCCGTCCTCGGCCTGATCGTCTGGTACCACGCCCGGGCGCCGCGGAGCCTGCTCCTGTCGATCGCCCTGGGCCTGCTCCTCGGCGGCGCCCTGGGCAACCTGATCGATCGCCTCCGGCTGGGCTACGTCGTCGACTTCGTGGACATCGGCCTCGGCACCCTGCGCTTCTTCACGTTCAACGTCGGCGACTCGGCGATCAGCACGGCCATCCTGCTCCTGCTCTTCCTCGCGGTCCGGCCAGCGCCCAAGCCGGTCGGCGTCGATGCCTGAGCTGCCGGCCGTCGAGCAGCGCACCTTCGTCGTGCCCGAGGGCGCCGGCCAGCAGCGCGTCGACCGGTTCGTGGCCGACAGCGCCGGCCTGTCCCGGAGCTACGTCCAGCGCCTGATCAGCGCCGGGCACCTGACCCATGACGGGGTCCCGCTCAAGGCCAACAGCCTCGTCGGGGCGGGGGATGTCCTCGACCTGGAGGTCCCGCCGGCCGTCCGCCTGGACGTTGCCGGCGAGGCGATCCCGCTGGTGATCGCCTACGAGGATGCCGACCTGCTGGTCGTCAACAAGCCCCACGGCCTCGTCGTCCACCCCTCGCCCGGGCACGATTCGGGGACCCTCGTCAACGCCCTCCTGGGGCGAGCCGAGGGAGCCGAGTACGGCGGCATCGCCGGCGTCCGCCGGCCGGGGATCGTCCATCGCCTCGACCGGGACACGAGCGGCCTGCTGATCGTGGCCAAGACCGACGTCGCCCAGGCCAGCCTGATGGCCCAGCTCAAGGCGCGCCGGGTGAAGAAGACCTACCTGGCCCTGGTCCAGGGCTCGGTCGCCGCGGCGGTCGGCCGGATCGAGGCCCCGATCGGGCGCGACCCCAAGCTGCGCACGCGGATGGCGGTGGTCAACGACGGCCGGGCGTCGACGACCGGCTATCGCGTCCGCGAGCGCTTTGCCGGCTGGACCCTGCTCGAGGTCGACCTGATCACCGGCCGGACCCACCAGATCCGGGTGCACCTCGAGGCGATCGGCCACCCGATCGCCGGCGATCCGGTCTATGGCAGCGGCACCTCGCGGCGCGGGCCGGACGGCCTCGAACGTCTCTTCCTGCACGCCTGGCGGCTGGAGTTCACCTCGCCCAGCGGCGGCCAGCTGATCCGGGTGACGGCCGAGCTGCCGGCCGAGCTCGAGGCGCCCCTCGAGAGCCTGCGCGCGGCAGCAACCCACGGCGCGGCGGGGATCAGGTGACGCCGGTGGAGGGCGCGCCGGGGGCGATGCTGGTGGTCATCTCCGGCCCGTCGGGGGTGGGCAAGGACGCCATCCTCGAGGTCCTCCAGGGGCTGCCGGGCCACACCGGTCACCATTACGTCGTGACCTGCACGACCCGGGCCCGGCGGCCCGGCGAGGTCGACGGCCAGAGCTACCACTTCATGTCCCCCGAGGAGTTCCAGGCGCTCCGGGCGGCCGGCGGCCTGCTCGAGGCCAACGAGGTCCACGGCAACTGGTACGGGACTCCCCGCCGGCAGGTGGCCGAGGCGCTGGCCGCCGGCCGCCACGCGATCCTCAAGATCGACGTCCAGGGCGCCGACGTCGTCCGCGCGCGGGTGCCCGACGCGCTCCTGATCTTCATCGCCCCGCCGACGATCGACGCCCTGCTCGAGCGGCTCACGGGGCGGGCGACCGAGACGGCCGACGAGCTGGCCCTGCGCCAGAGGAACGGCGAGGCCGAGATGGCTCGCCGGACGGAATATGACTACGTGGTGGTCAATGAGACGGGCCAGGTGGCCCGGACGGCCGAGGAGATCGGCGAGATCATCGCGCTCGAAGGGGCGCGCCACGCGGAGCGCCGGGTCCGGCTCTGATGCTCGGCGAGTCACCCGCGGAGCGCCTCGTCGAGGTGGCCATCGATGCGGCCGGGGCGAGCGGCGCCCGGACCTACACGTACGCCGTTCCCGCCCGGCTGGCCGACCTCGAGGCCGGTGAGGCCGTCCTGGTCGAATACGGGCGGCGGCAAGCCCTCGGGGTGATCCTGGCCAATGCCATCCGGCCGGCGGCCGGGGTCAAGGTCAAGCCGGTCATCGAGCGGGTCCGGGCGGACGGGCCGCTCCTGCCCTCGCTGTCGCTCGAGCTCGCCGGCTGGATCGCTGAGCACTACCTGGCGCCGGCTGCCTTCGTCCTGCGGGCGATGCTCCCGCCCGGGATGCTCGAGCGACTCGAGCTGGTCGCCGAGGTTCGGCCCGATGCGGACCCCGCGGCGGAGCGGGGCTCGGCCGATCGCGAGCTGCTCGACCAGCTCCGCGACGGCCCTCGGGCGGTGCGCGACATCGCCGCGCCGGAGGGCCGGGCCGGCCTCGTCCGCCGGTTGCGTGCCCTGGCCGCGAGCGGCGCGATCGACCTGGATTGGACGCTGCTCGGCGCTGCCGGCGGTCCGCGCTACGAGCGCTGGGCCCAGGCGACCGCCGCCGGCCGGGCCGCCGCCGTCCGGCTCCTCGCCGGGCAGCGCACCGAGGGCCGGCCGCTGGGACCGCGCCAGGCGGCCCTCGTCGCCGAACTGGCCGAGGCCCCCGCCGGAATCGCCGGGGCCGAGCTGGGCGGGCGACATGGCACGTCGACCCTGGCCGGTCTCGTCCGGCGGGGCCTGGTTGCAGCCGAGGTCCGTGAGCGGCCGCGCCGCCCGCTCGCCCACCGGCCGGCCGGCCGGCGTGGCTCCCGGCCGGCGGCGGCGGCGCTGACCGAGCCCCAGGCGGTCGCCGTCGCCCGGATCCGCCAGTCGATCGCCGAGCGTGACCCGACCCCACTCCTGCTCGACGGTGTCACCGGCGGCGGCAAGACCGCGGTCTACGTCGAGGCAATCGCGGCCAGCCTGGAGCTGGGCCGCCCGGTCCTCCTCCTCGTGCCCGAGATCGCCCTCGCGCTGCCGATCGTCGACCGCCTCCGAGCGGACCTTGACGCCCGGATCGCCCTCCTCCATTCGGGGCTGGGTGCCGGCGAACGGTCCGATGAGTGGCGGCGCGTCCGGGCGGGCACGGTCGACCTCGTCGTGGGCACCCGCCTGGCGGTCCTGGCCCCCTTGGCTGATGTCGGCCTGGTGATCGTCGATGAGGAGCACGAGGCGACCTACAAGAGCGACCGGACGCCCCGCCTGCAGGCTCGCGACAGCGCGATCCGGCTGGCCGAGCTGGCCGGCGCGGCGGTCGTCCTGGGCAGCGCGACACCGGCCGTCGACACCGTCGGCCGGGTCAAGGCCGGGAGCTGGCGCCGGGTGGTCCTGCCCAGCCGGCCGAGCGGCGCGCCGCCAGTGGTCGAGGTCGTGGACCTGCGGGCCGAGCTGGCGGCCGGCAACCGGGGCCTGATCTCGACCCGCCTCGCCGAGGAGCTGGCGGCCCTCGATCCAGCCGCCGGCGAGCGGGCGATCCTGGTCATCAACCGGCGGGGCAGCGCCTCGGTCGTGATGTGCCGCGACTGTGGCAGCGTCCAGGCCTGTCCCGAATGTGAGCGGCCGCTCGTCTTCCACCAGGCCGGGATGAGCCTGCGCTGCCACCATTGCGGGACCGCAGCCCCACTCGCCACCCGCTGCCCGGTCTGTGCCTCGCCCCGGATCCGCTACCTCGGCGGCGGCACGGAGCGGCTCGAGCGCGAGGTCCGCGATCGGTTTCGCGGCCTGCGCGTCGGCCGCCTCGATCGCGATGTCGTCGAACGGAAGGGCGCCGCCGAGCGCCTGATCGATGCATTCACGGAAGGGCGCCTCGACGTCCTGGTGGGCACCAGCCTGGTCACCAAGGGCCTCGACATCCCGGAGGTGACCCTGGTCGGGGTGGTCAGCGCGGATATCGCCCTCAACCTGCCCGACGAGCGGGCAGCCGAGCGGACCTACCAGCTCCTGGCCCAGGCCGTCGGCCGGGCCGGCCGCGGCGACCGGCCCGGCCTGGCGATCATCCAGAGCTACCAGCCCGAGCACCCCGCGATCGTGGCTGTGGCGACCGCCGACCCGGCCGCCTTCTACGACGCCGAGCTCGATGCCCGCCGCCGGTTCGGGTCGCCGCCGTTCGGCAAGCTGGTCAAGCTGACGATCGGGCTGGAGGATCCCGACGCCGCGGAGCGCGGGGCGCACGGGCTGGCCGAGACGCTCCGGGCGCGGGCCGCCGAGCGGGGCAGCGATACCGCGGTGATCGGGCCGGCCCCGGCCTTCCTCCGCCGCCGGGCGGGCAAGTGGCGCTGGAACCTGGTCCTCCGGGGGAGCCAGCCGGCCGGCCTGCTCGACGGCGGCCCGGACGCGCCGTGGTCGGTGGACGTCGACCCCGAGACGCTCCTCTGACCTTCGATATACTCGGCCGACGATGAGCGTCAAACCGATCGCCATGCTGGGCGACCCGCGCCTGCGCCTGAAGGGCCAGCCGGTCGACAGCTTCGGCAAGTACCTCGCGGGCCTGCTCGACGACCTGGCCGACACGATGCGTCATGCGCCGGGCGTCGGGCTCGCCGCGCCCCAGCTCGGTGAGGCGCTGCAGGCCTGCGTGATCGAGGTCCAGGATCACCTCTACGAGCTGGTCAACCCGGCGATCGTGCGCTCGACCGGTGACGACACGGACCTGGAGGGCTGCCTCTCGATTCCCGGCTACGTGGCCTACGTCACCCGCCGGGAGAAAGTCTGGGTCGTGGCCCAGGATCGCCGCGGGCGCTCGTACAAGGTGGCCGGCAGCGGGCTCCTCGGCCGGGCCCTCCAGCACGAGCTCGACCACCTCGACGGCAAGCTGTACATCGACTACCTCGAGTCGATGGACGACCTGATCGCGGTCGGCGACGGCAGCGACGACGACGAGGAGTCGGAGGCCGGCGACGACGGCCCGACCGAAGGCGCGATTCGCGAGGCACAGCACGCCCTCGCCTGACGGGCGCGCACGGGTCATCTTCCTCGGCAGTGGCGGCTTTGCCGTCCCGATCCTTGACGCATTGGTCGCCGACCCCCAGGTCGCGGTCGTCGGCGTGGCCAGTGCTCCTGATCGGCCGGCCGGCCGCGGCGGCGCAGTCCAGGCCGCGCCGGTCGCCGAAGCTGCCCGGGCGCAGGGCCTGGAGCTCCTCCAGCCCGGGCGCCTGCGGGCCCCGGAAGCGATCGCCGCGCTGCTCGCGTTGCGGCCCGAGCTGGGCGTCCTGGCCGATTACGGCCAGATCGTGCCGGCCAGCCTGCTCGAGGCGATTCCCCACGGCATGCTCAACCTCCACCCCTCGCTCCTGCCCCGGCACCGCGGCGCGACGCCGATCCAGGCGGCGATCCTGGCCGGCGACGAGCGGACCGGCGTCAGCCTGATCCGGATGGACGCCGGGATCGACAGTGGACCGATCGTCGCGGTCGCCGAGATCGCGCTCCAGGGCACCGAAACGGCGCCCGGGCTCGAGGCCCGGCTGGCGATTGAGGCGGCCGGCCTGCTGGCCCGCTCGATCGGTCCGTGGCTGGCCGGCAACCTGCCGGTCCGGGCCCAGGTGGAGCAGGGGGTCAGCCTCACCCGTCCCCTCCGGCGAGCGGACGGCCGGCTCGACCCGAACCGTCCGGCAGCCGAGCTGGAGCGACAGGTCCGGGCCTACCTGGGCTGGCCCGGAAGCTTCATCGAGACGGACGCCGGGCGGATCGTCGTCCTGGCGGCGTCGGTCGCACCCGGGATCGACGACCAGCCGGGAGTCCTGCGGGCCGACAGCTCGAGCCTGGTCCTGGCCACCGCGGTCGGTGCCCTCCGCCTCGAGCGCGTCCAGCCGGCCGGCGGCCGCCCGATGAGCGGGACCGAGCTCGTCCGCGGGCGGCCGGGGTTGGCCGGCACGACCGTTGGGCCGCCTGTCGAGCGATAATCGGGCGATGCCTCCCGATCTCCGGCCCGGCCTGTCCGGCGTCGCCCCCGACGCGCTGGCGGCCTGGCTGGCCGCCCATGGCCAGCCCTCGTTCCGGCTGCGCCAGCTGCGCGACGGACTGTGGGCCGGCGGTGCGGTCCAGGCCGCCGCGATCCAGACCCTGCCGTCGGACCTGCGCGCCGATCTCGACGCCGCCTTCACCCTCGACACCCTGGCCGACACCGAGATCCGGGTCGCCGACGGCGGCCTGACCGAGAAGGCGCTCCATCGGCTGGCGGACGGCGCCCTGGTCGAGTCGGTCCTGATGCACTATCCCGCCCGGCGCTCGGCCGACAGCAGCCAGCGCGAGCGGAACACGGTGTGCATCTCGAGCCAGGCCGGGTGCGCGGTGGGCTGCCCGTTCTGTGCCACGGGCGAGCTGGGCTTCACCCGGGACCTGTCGACGGCCGAGATCGTCGACCAGGTCCGGGCGGCGGCCCGCCGCCTGGCCAGCCGCGGCCGGCGCCTGACGAATGTCGTGTTCATGGGCATGGGCGAGCCGTTGCTCAACCTCGACCGGGTCCTGGAGGCCGTGTCGGCCCTGTCCGACCCGGAGCGCTTTGGCCTGGGTGCGCGCCATATCACGGTGTCCACGTCGGGCGTCGTGCCCGGCATCCGCCGACTGACCGCCCTCGGCCCGCAGTTCACCCTGGCGGTCAGCCTGCACGCCGCGCGCGACCCGTTGCGCGATGTGCTCGTCCCGCTCAACCGGCGCTGGCCGGTGGCCGAGGTCGTCGCCGCGGCCCGCGATCACGCCCGCCAGACCGGGCGGCGGATCTCCTACGAGGTGACCCTGATCGACGGCGTCAACGACACCGACCTCGACGCTGATGCGCTGGCCGTGCTGCTCCGTGGCGACCTGTGCCACGTCAACCTGATCCCGATGAATCCGGTCGCCCACACGCCGTGGGTCGCCAGCCCGATGGACCGGATCGAGCGGATCGCGGCTCGCCTGCGCCGGGACGGGATTGCCGTGACGATCCGCCGCAACCGGGGCCAGGAGGTCGGGGCCGCCTGCGGCCAGCTGGCCGCCGAGCGGGCCGGCGAGCCGGCGGCTCCGGCCGTCGCCCGGCGACGGGAGCTGCTCGTCGTGCGCAGCGCGGCCGCCCTGCGCGGCGAGCGGGCCAGTGGACCGGCCGACTCCGGCCTGGCCGCGGCCCTGGCCGGCAGCGGCGCCACGGGGCTCGCCTGACCGTGCGTCGCCCGACCGGGTCCGAGGTCGAGATCGCCGCAAGCATCCTCGATGCCGATCTCGGCAACCTGGCCAACGCCGTCCGGCGGGTCGAGGCGGCCGGCGCGGACCGGGTCCATCTCGACGTGATGGACGGCCACTTCGTGCCCAACATGACCTTTGGCCCGAAGACGATCAAGGCGCTCCGGCCCCGGACCCGGCTGTCGTTCGATGCCCACCTGATGACCGCCAACCCGGCGGCGTTCATCGCCGAGTTCATCGCCGTGGGCTGCGACTCGATCACGATCCACGTCGAGATCGACGAGCCGAT
The DNA here is from genome assembly GCA_963735455.1 of uncultured Chloroflexia bacterium. Taxonomy (GTDB): domain Bacteria; phylum Chloroflexota; class Limnocylindria; order Limnocylindrales; family CSP1-4; genus Palsa-1033. The sequence continues at coordinate 1,196,260 of CAVTKZ010000002.1, read as the reverse complement.
CGAGCCCACCCTGCGGGCGATCCGGGCCGCCGGGCGGCGGCCCGGCCTGGCGCTCAAGCCGGCAACGCCGCTGGCTGCCCTCGAGCCCTATCGGGGCCTGTTTGAGATCGTCCTGGTGATGACCGTCGAGCCCGGCTTCGGCGGCCAGGCGTTCATGTCCGAGGCCGCGACCAAGATCGCCGCCGTCCGCGACGACCGGCGCCTGGCGGCCGGCCGGCTCGAGGTCCAGGTCGACGGCGGGATCAACGAGCTGACCGCGGCGGAGGTCGGGGCGCTCGGCGTTGACGTGATGGTCGCCGGTTCGGCCCTCTTCCGGACGCGCCGGACGATGGCCGCCGAGATGGCGGCCCTGCGCCAGGCCGCGAACGCCGGGCGGCGCGGATGACGGGCGGCACGGCCGAGCCGGCCAAGGCCGAGTCACGGCCGGCCGCCGACGCCAGCCCGGCCCGCCTCGGCCGGCGGAACGACCGGATCCTGCTCTGGTCGATCGGCGGCTACATCGTCCTGCTGTCGGGCCTGATGATCGTCAAGGGCGTCTCGATCACGCCCGATGTCCTGCTCGTCGGCCTGGCCCTGGCGGCGGTCGTGATCGGCCGCGGACGCCTCTTCCTGCGCGACTGGATCCCGTTCATCGGGCTGTTCCTGGCCTACGAGCTGATGCGCGGCTACGCCGACGACTTCGGGGCCAGCATCCACGTGGCCGACTTCGTGGCGATCGACCGCTTCCTGGGCCTGGGCACCCTGCCGACCCAGATCCTCCAGGACCTCTTCCACCCGGCGACCGGGACCGACTGGCTGGCGATCGTGGCCACGGTCTTCTACTTCCTGCACTTCCCGCTGCCGCTGGCCGTCGGCTTCTTCCTGTGGCTCCGCCAGCGGCGGGTCTACTACGACTTCGTGGCCGCGATCATCCTGCTGAGCATGGCCGCCTTCGTGACCTACCTGATCCTGCCGGTCGCCCCGCCGTGGTACGCCGCCGACCATGGCCTGCTCAACGGCCCCAACGGCCAGCCGACGATCCTGTACCTGAAGTCGACCGCCTTCGACCAGATCGCCCAGTTCTTCGGATTCCAGGGCAACTACCTGTACAGCTACGCGATCTACGACATCAACCCCAATGACGTCGCGGCGTTCCCCTCGCTCCACGCCGCCTATCCGACCCTGGCCTTCCTGTTCACCCGGCGGGCATTCGGGCGGGTCGGCTACCTGATGATCGGCTACGCCGCGTGCGTCTGGTTCGCGGTCATCTACCTTGGCGACCATTACCTGATCGACGTCCTGGCCGGGATCGGCTATGCCGTGCTGGCCTACCTGGCGATCACCCGCGCGCCGGGCTGGTTCAGGCGGGTCGTCGATCGGGCGGCGGACCAGGAGATCGAGGCCACCGTGGACGCGCCGGAGCTGGGGGTCGGCAACGGGGCGGTCCTGGGCCGGCTGAACCGGCGGATTCGATGGACGATCGTGGGGCAGGGCATCGGCCTGGCCGTGGTCGGCTCAGGGCTGGCCGCGATCATGCTCAACGGCAACATCCTGGGCGGCTACTCGGCGCCGTTCTACCTGGTCCCGTCGATCGTGGCCCTGGCCGGCCTGTGGCGGGTGGCCCTGGGCGTCTTCTCGCCCTGACCTCGACCCTGACCGGCAGCAGCGCCGGTCGCCCAATTCAGCGCGCGGACTTCACCATCGTCCGCCGGCAGCGCGTGCACACGGCCTGCTTCCTGGGCGCTCCCGAAGCGGTCATCACGACCAGCGGCTGGAGGTTGGGCTGATAGCGGCGGTGGGCCCGGACGCGGTTCATCCCGGACGACTGGGGGTTGAAGCCGCCCATTGAAACCTTGCCGCAGACGGCGCACGCTCGGGACATCGAGGATCCTCGGGAGCAGTTGGGTTCGGTCATGAAGAACGAGCCGACACCGGCTCGAGCAGACGGTACGATAGCACATCGATCCGCCGCACCCGCCGTGCCCGCTCCGGGTGCCGCCCAACCACCCCTGGAGGCTACGCTGGCGAGCCCGACCGAGCACGAATCCCGCCCGCCTGAGCACGGACCGAGCCAGTCGCTGGTCAGCCGCCGGGCGATCGGCCAGATCGTGCGTGCCGCCGTCGCCGGCAGCTACGGGGTGACCGGCCTGAGCGACGATCGGCTGGCCGGCCAGCTCCTCGTCCGGCTCGGCCTCCGGCCGCCGGCGATCCTGGTCCGGCTCGACTCCGGGATCCAGGTGGACCTGCGGGTCCTGGTCGCGGCCCGGGTGCCCGTTGCCGAGGTCGCCCGCCAGGTCGATTCGGCAGTGCGCTACTCGGTCCGCCAGGCGCTCGGGCGCGAGATCGACGCGCTGACGATCCACGTCGGCGGGCTGCGCTTCCAGGCCGGCCCGCTGCCCTCGTCGCCGGACGGTCCGACCCCGGTGCAAGCCGAGGCGGCGCCGGCCGATTCGGGGCCGGCGGAGTCGGCGCCGGCCGACTCCCTGGCCCAACCGCCAGCCGATCGGACGACCCATCGGCCGGCGCCGGGATCGGACGCCGCGTGACCCAGCGATCGTGCGACGGAGCAGGCCTCGTGGCGGCCTTTCGAGCCGCGGTGGCCAACCTCGAGGCCCACGTCGACGAGGTCAACGCCCTGAATGTCTTCCCGGTGCCTGACGGCGATACCGGCTCGAACATGCTGGCCACGGTCCGGGTCGCCCTGGAAGAGGCCGAATCGGTCGATGACCCGACGGCCGGCCGGATCGCGGCGGCCCTCAGCTTCGGGGCGCTGATGGGCGCGCGCGGCAACTCGGGCGTGATCACCTCGCAGATCTGCCGGGGGATTGCCGAGGGCCTCGATGGCAAGCGCCGCTTCAACGGCCTCGACCTGGCCCATGCCCTGGGCCGCGGGGCGGAGCTCGCCTACGCCGCTGTCGGCAAGCCGGTCGAGGGCACGATCCTGACCGTGATCCGTGAAGCGGCCGCGGCGGCCAGGAGCGCCGCCGAGCACGACCCCGATCTCGAGGCGGTCCTGGGAGCCACGGTCAATGCCGCCGAGGCCGCCGTCGCCCGGACGCCGTCCCTGCTGCCGATCTTGCGCGAGGCGGGTGTCGTCGACTCCGGTGGCGAGGGCCTCTACCGCCTGTTCCAGGGGGCCCTGCTCCACCTCGTCGGGCAATCCGGAGCGGGCGCGGTCGGGGCCCGGCGGCGATCGGGCGCCAAGCCGTCGACCCTCGTGGCCCACGCCGACGAAGGCTTCGGCTACGAGACGATGCTCCTCCTGCAGCCCCGGCCGGGCAGGACCCTCGATCCCGACGCGATCCGGCGCGAGCTCGAATCGATCGGCGAGTCGGTGGTCGTCGTCGGCGACGGCAAGGCGGTCAAGGTCCACGTCCACAGCGAACGCCCGGACGTGATCCTGGACCGGGCCCTGGCCCATGGCAGCCTCAGCCGGATCAGCGTCGAGAACCTCGACCAGCAGGCCCGCGACGTCCGGGAGCAGCGGGCCAGTGAGTTCACCGCCGCCGTCCGGCCGGCGGGGCCGGGGGCCACGGGGCCGGCGCCCGTCGCGCCCACCGACCGCCAGGTCGTGCCCCTGGCCGTGGTCGCCGTGGCGGCCGGTGACGGCCTGGCCGCGATCTTCCGCGACTTCGGGGTCGCCGCCGTGGTCCAGGGCGGCCAGTCCGCCAATCCGAGCACTGGCGAGCTGCTCCAGGCGATCGAGGCGGTCAACGCCCTGGAGACGCTCCTGCTGCCCAACAATCCGAATGTGGTCCTCGCCGCCCGGCAGGTGGCCGCGCTCACGTCGCGCGCGGTCTACGTCGTCCCGACCCGCAACGCGGCCGAAGGGATCGCGGCGCTGCTGGCCCTCGACCCAACCCTCGGAGCCGCGGCCAACGTGGACGCGATGACCAGTGCCGGACGGGCGATCGAGTCGCTCTCGGTGACGACCGCGGTCCGCGACGCGAAGGTCTCCGGGCGGAAGGTCCGCCGGGGCCAGACGATCGTGCTCGATCCCGATGACGGCCTCGTGGCGGTCGATGGCGATCGCGGGCGGGCGATCGAGGCCGCGGTCCGTGGCCTGCGCCCGGGGATCGAGCTGGTCACCCTGTTCTACGGTGAAGGTGCCGACCTGGCTGAGGCGGAGGGAACGGCCCGCCTGATCGGCGCCACTCGGGCCGGGGTCGAGGTGGAGGTCCGCCACGGCGGCCAGCCCCACTACCGGTACCTGCTGTCGGCCGAATAGGGTGGCCAGCGGGCAGCCAGCGCGCCGGCCAGGCTCCGCCGCCCGGCCACGGGCCGCCCGGCGGGCTGCGCCGCCAACCGATCCGGTCGAGCTCCTGGCGGCGCCCCTCGGCGAGAGTGGCCTGCCGGCTGAGGCGACCCTCCGCCGCGCGGGGCGGCGACTCGACCTGCGCACCGTCCGCGACCTGCTCTTCCACCTGCCCCGCCGCTACGAGGATCGGCGGGCGATGCACACGATCGCCGAGCTGCGCGACCTGCCCGATGGGGCGACCGCCAGCGTCCGGGTCGTGGTCCGCTCGATTCATGTCGAGCAGACCTGGCGGCGGCGGGTCCAGGTCACCAAGGCGGTCCTCGCCGACGAGACCGGCGAGGCCGAGGCGACCTGGTTCGGGCGGCGGTTCATCGAGAAGCGGGTCCACGCCGGCCAGCACCTGGTCGTCAGCGGGCGGCTCAAGCAGCGCGGCTTCAGCCCGGTCTTCGATGACCCGGAGTTCTCGCCGGAGGACGGCAGCGATCCCCTCCACGCGGGTCGAATCGTGCCGGTCTACCGGCTGACGGCCGGGCTCACCTCGGCCCGGATCCGCGAGGCGATCCGGGCGGCCCTCGATCGGGCCGGATTGCTGTATCCCGAATACCTGCCGCCGGAGCTCCTCGGCCAGGAAGGGCTGGAAGGGATCGGCCGGGCGATCGACCAGGTCCACTACCCGGCGAGCCTGGAGGACCGAGATGCGGCGCTCCGCCGGCTGGCCTTCGATGAGCTCCTGGCCCTCCAGCTGGGGATGGTCGGCCGGCGCCGGCAACGTGGCCGGTCGACCTCCGAGCCGGTCCTTGTCGACGACGCCCGCGATGCGGCCGTCCGCCGGGCGATCGTCGGAGCGATCGCGGCCAAGGTTGGCCGACCGATCGAGCTGACCGCCGACCAGTCCGCGGCGATGAGCGCGATCCGAGCCGACCTGGCCCGGCCCCAGCCGATGCTCCGCCTGCTGCAGGGTGACGTCGGCTCGGGCAAGACGGCGGTGGCCGCCCATGCCCTGGCCCTGGTCGCCGGCCTGGGCCGGCAAGGGGCGCTGCTCGCCCCAACCGACCTCCTCGCCCGGCAGCACGCGGCGACGGTCAGCGAGCTCCTCGAGCCGCTCGGGCTGGGGGTCACCCTGCTGACCGGCTCGCTCAGCGCAGATGGCCGGCGCAAGGCCCTCGAGGCGATCGGATCCGGCCAGGCCCTGGTCGTGGTGGGCACCCATGCCCTCTTCCAGGAATCGGTCCAGTTCGCCGACCTGGGCCTGGCCGTGATCGACGAGCAGCACCGCTTCGGGGTCGAGCAGCGCAACCAGCTCGAGGCCAAAGCCGGCGGAAGGACCAGCGGCCTGAGCGCTGATCCGGCCGCGGCACGATCGGCAGGCGCGGCGCCGCACGTCCTGCTGATGACCGCCACGCCGATCCCGCGGACCCTGGGCCAGGTCCTGTATGCCGACCTGGACGTCTCCGACCTGCGCATGGCGCCGACCGGCCGGCTGGCGATCCGGACCGCGGCGCGGGCGACCTCCGAGCTCGACCGGCTGTGGCGCTTCGTGGCCGAGGAGGCCGCCCACGACCGGCGCACGTTCGTGGTCGTGCCCCTGATCGAGGCCGCCGAGGACGACGCGGCGACAGCCGCCGAGGAAGAGGCGGTGCGCCTGCGGGAGCTGCTCGGATTGCCGGTCGGCCTGGTCCATGGCCGGCTCAAGGCGGCCGACCGGGACGCCGAGATGCGCCGCTTCCGGGACGGCGAGACGCGGGTCCTGGTCGGGACCACGGTGATCGAGGTCGGCGTCGACGTGCCCGAAGCGACCGTGATGGTGATCGAGGGCGCCGAGCGTTTCGGGCTGGCCCAGCTCCATCAGCTCCGGGGCCGGGTGGGGCGGGGGACCGAGCAGAGCTACTGCGTGCTTGTCTCCGACGTCACGGCCGACTCGGATCCGGTGGCCTGGGCCCGGCTCCAGGCGATCGAGTCGCTTAACGACGGCTTCGAGCTGGCCGAGAAGGATTTCGAGCTGCGCCGGGAGGGCGACGTCCTGGGCCTGGCCCAGTCCGGCCTGCCCCAGCTGCGCGTTGCCTCGCTCCAGCGCCTCGATCACCGCGAGCTGGCCCGGCGCGCCCGCGGCCATGCCGAGCTGCTCCTCGATGCCGAAGGCGTGCTGGCAGGCACCGAGCTCGGGCCGCTCCGCCATGAGCTCAATGCGGGCTGGCTCGAGCCGATCTGGTCCGGTGAGCCGGCCGGCAGCGCCTGATGGAGGCCGCTGGCGATGGCCGGTGACGCCGGGCGGGTGATCGCGGGCTCAGCCGCCGGCCGCCGGCTGGCCGCACCCGGACCCGGCACCCGGCCATTGAGCGACCGGGTGAAGCAGACCCTCTTCGCGATCCTCGAGCCGCGCCTGGTCGGTTCGCGCTTCCTCGACCTGTGCGCGGGCAGCGGCGCGGGCGGGATCGAGGCCCTGTCGCGGGGCGCCGGCCTGGCGGTCATGGTCGAGCAGGATGGCCGGACCTGCCGGACGATCGCCGAGAACCTGGCTCATACCGGCCTTGACGGGCCGGCGGCGATCGTCATCCGAGCCGAGGCTGGCGCCTGGCTGGTCGGTGGCGGTGCGCCGGCCGGCCGGCGTCCGGCGAGCGGGGGCAGCGGCGGACCATTCGACCTGGTCCTGGTCGATCCGCCCTATGACCAGCCCGAGCTCCTCGAGTCGCTCCTGGCGACCCTCGGCGGGCCGGCCGCCGAGCGGCTCCTGGCGCCCGATCCGATCATCGTCGCCAAGCACTTCTGGCGAGCCGCCCCGCCGGCCCGGATCGGCCTGCTACGATCGACGCGGGAACGGCGCTTCGGCGAGACGACGCTCACCTTCTATCGCCGGGCCGGGCTGGAGGACGGATGAGGGTCGCGGTCTATCCCGGGTCGTTCGACCCGGTCACCTTCGGTCACCTGGATGTGGCCCGGCGCGCCGCGGCGGTCTTCGACCGGCTCGTCTTCGCCGTCCTGACCAACCCGCGCAAGCAATCGCTGCTGACCGTGGCCGAGCGTCTCGACGCCATCCGGGCCTCGGTCGCGGCGATCGACCCGACGCTGGCCGACCGGATCGAGGCGCAGTCCTTCGACGGCCTGACGGTCGACGTCTGCCGGCGGGCCGGGGCGAGCTTCATCGTTCGCGGCCTGCGCGCCGTATCGGATTTCGAGACGGAGATGCAGCTGGCCCACAACAACCGGGTCCTGGCGCCCGAGATCGATACGGTCTTCTTCATGACCTCGGTCGAGCACGGCTATGTCAGCTCGACCCTGGTCCGCGAGATCGCCGGGTTCGGCGGCGACGTGCGGGCGATGGTGCCCGGGCCGGCCGAGGTCGCCCTGCGCGTGGCGGTTGAGCGGGTGCGATAATCCGGCCGACGACACGGCTCCGCCGCTCGCCGTCACCAGTCCAGGGAGGGCCGGTCCGATCGACATCATCTTCCTCGTCACCCGCCTCGAGAACCTGATCGCCAGCGGCAAGAAGCTGCCCCTGACCAGCAACGTCGTCCTCGACCAGAGCGCCGCCCTGGGGCTGATCGATGAGCTCCGGGTCGCGATCCCGGAAGAGATCCGGGCAGCCAAGCGAATCAACTCCGAGGGCGAGCGAATCATCGAGAAGGCGCAGGAGGAGGCCGAAACGATCGTGGCCAGGGCGCAGGAGCAGGCGGCCTTCCTGATCGAAGAGCGCGGCCTGACCCAGGCGGCCGAGGACGAGGGTCGCCGGATCCTCGAGCGGACGAATCTCGAGGCCCAGGGCATCCGGCAGGGCGCCGACGAGTATGCCGCGTCGGTCCTGACCCGGCTCGAGGCCGAGGTCGACCGGACGCTGCACAGCATTCGCAAGGGCATCGCGCTGATCGACTCGCGGACGCCGCTCGAGCTCGAGGACGAGGGCCCGGTGCTGCCCGCCGACGGCTACGCCGACGAGCGGGACTTCGAGCCAGCACCGAGCCGCTCGACCCGCGGGTGACCGGCGTCGCCGCGAGCAGCGAGCTCACCTTCCCGCTCGCCGCCCTGCTGGCCGAACCGGCCGGCTCGCGGCGCGACTACGCCTTCCAGGAGATCCCGCTCGACCTGGGCGACGACCTCAAGCTCGCCCGGCCGGTTGCCGGACGAGTCCGGGTCAGCCGGACCAACCGGGGCGTCTTCGTGCGGGGCTCGGTCGACACGGCCCTCGCCCTCGAGTGCAGCCGCTGCCTCCGGGCGATCGAGCTGCCGATCAGCGTCGCCCTGAGCGAGGAGGTCCTGCCGGCGCTCGACATCGTCAGCGGCAAGCCCCTCGACCCGGCGCTCGAGCCGGAGATCGCCCGGCTGACCGACCATCACGAGCTCCAGCTCGAGCCGATCGTCCGCGAGGCGATCCAGCTGGCCGAGCCGATCGCGCCCGTGTGCCGGCCGGACTGCCCGGGCCTCTGCCCGGTGTGCGGGGAGAGCCTCGAGGCCGGCGTCCATGACCATGACGACAGCCCGCTCGACCCCCGCCTCGAGGCGCTCCGGGCGTTCCGGGTCGACGCCGACGCCGAGACGGGCTAGACTCGCCCGTCGGGCCCCCATCGCGTCGCCGCGTCGCCGGGCGGCGGGTGCCATCCACGACTTGAACGAACCGCCGAGCGGCGAGCCCCCGCCCCGGGCCGGTCGCGCCAGAGGAGAGACGAGAAGCAATGGGAGTCCCCAAGCGTCGGGTCTCGCACGCCCGGCAGGGCGATCGCCGCAGCCACGCGGCGCTGGCCCTGCCCCGGCTCGAGGAGTGCCCGCACTGTCACGAGCTCAAGCAGCCCCACCATGCCTGCCCGAACTGCGGCTACTACGGCGGCCGCCAGGCGATCGACCTGAAGCAGACGACGGACGAGGCCGCCTCCTAACCAGGTGGACCTCAGCGCCGTTCGGGGCGCGACCTCCGACCGCCGCGTCCGGGTCGCCGTTGACGTGATGGGCGGGGACCACGCGCCCGAGGAACCGGTCCACGGCGCCTTGATCCATGCCCGGGCCCATCCCGAGGACGACATCCTGCTCGTCGGCGACGAGATCCGGGTGCGCGCGATCGCCGGCCTCGACCTGCCCGACAACATCCAGTTCGTCCACGCCAGCGAGCTGGTGGCGATGGATGAGCACGCCGCGGCGAACGTCCGCTCGAAGCGCGACGCGTCGATCAACGTGGCGATGAAGCTGGTCCATGGCGGACAGGCGGACGCCGTGGTCACGGCCGGCCACACCGGGGCCGGCGTCGCCGCCGCGATCCTCCACCTCCACCGCGCGCCGGGCGTCGATCGACCGGCCCTGGCCGTCCAGATGGTCACCGAATCGGGCCCGTTCGTGCTCCTCGACATCGGGGCCACCACCAACTCGACCGGCGAGCAGCTCTACCAGTTCGCCGAGATGGGCGCCCTGTTCGCCGAGCAGGTCCTGGGCGTCGACCGGCCCCGGGTGGCCCTCCTGTCGATCGGCGAGGAGACCGGCAAGGGCGATGCCCGGATCCAGCTGGCGACCGAGCTGCTGCAGGCCTCCAGCCTCAACTTCATCGGCAACGTCGAGGGCAAGGACCTGGTCGTCCACATGGCCGACGTGGTGGTCTGCGACGCCGTGGTCGGCAACGTCGTGATCAAGTTCTTCGAGGGGCTGTCGCAGTTCATCTTCGGGCTGCTGCGCAAGGAGTTCGAGCGCAAGCCGTTCGGCCCGCCCGCCTACCTCCTGATGCGCCCGGGGATCCGCCGGATCCGCAAGATCTTCGACTACGAGGTCTCCGGTGGCTCGCCTCTGCTGGGGGTCAACGGCACGGTGATCATCACCCACGGCCGGGCCAAACGCCGGATGATCTCGTATGCGGTCGCTGTCGGCGCCGCGGCCGCCCGGGCCGGTATTCCCGAGGCAATCGCCCGGACCTTCCAGCGGACCCCGCCCGTCGCCGCGCCGGACGGTGCCCCGGACGCCGCCCAGTCGATCGAAGCGCTGTCGTGAGCGGGCCCCTGCTGAGCGTCGGCCCGCAGGTCATCCGGGAGACGATCCGACTGGCGGCCCGCGAGGTGCCCGGGGTCCTGCGGGTCGGCCGCTCAGGTGGTGCCCTCCGCCGCCGGCTGGCCGGTCCGCCGATCCTGGTCAGGCTCAACGGGACGCGGGTCGATGTCCGGGTCGCGATCGTGGCCGAGGCCGGCCAGTCCGTGCGCCCGATTGCCGCTCACGTCCGGGCCGCCGTCGTGGCGGCGATCGAGCGCCAGCTCGGCCTCGCCCCCGGCGAGGTAACGGTGAGCATCGACGGCGTGGGCGCCTGATCGGCGTGGCGAGCGGCCGGGCCACGCCCGGGCGGGAGCAGATCCGCTCGCGCCAGCGAGCCCGGCGCCTGGCGCTGGCCTCCCTGTTCGAGGCCGACTTCGGCCAGCGCACCGCGGCGGTCGTCCTCGAGCGCCACCTGGCCGAAGGCTGGACGGGATCCCGAGGCGGCCCGCTTCGCCCGCCTGCTGGTCTCGGCGACGGTCGCCAATCGGGACTCGATCGACGCCCGAATCGAGGAGCTGGCGGCCCAATATCCAGTCGTCCAGCTGGCCCGAATCGATCGCGCCCTGCTGCGAACCGCCCTCGGCGAGGTGCTACACTCCGCGGCGACGCCGGCCCGAGTAGCGATCGCCGAATGGGTCGAGCTGGCACGGATCTACAGTGGAGACCCGGCACGGCGCCTGATGAACGGCGTCCTCGGGCGACTCGCGAGGGACGCGGCAGCCTCGACCCGGGAGACGGTCGACGGATCCGCAAATGAAGAGGCCGGCCTTCCCGCCGGATGATGACCAAGCTTCCAGGAGGGATTCTGTGGCCACTACCTACGATCGCCTGAAGAAGATCGTTGTCGAGCAGCTCGGCGTCGACGAGGCTGATGTCAAGCCCGAGGCGTCCTTCGTCGACGACCTGAACGCCGACTCGCTCGACCTCGTCGAGCTGATCATGAGCCTCGAAGAGGAGTTCGGGACCGAGATCTCCGACGAGGACGCGGAGCGGATCCGGACAGTCGGCGACGCGGTCGAGTACATCGACGAGCGCACCTCCTAGGGCCTGAGCGGCGGGCCTCCAGCCCAGCCAGCCGGCCAACCGTCGGGATGCCCTCGGTCGAAGCGTTCGCGGCCCGGCTTGGGATCCCCTTCAACGACCCCGGGCTGCTGGCCGAGGCGCTCGTCCACAGCAGCTACCTGCACGAGCACCGGACCGAGACCCGCAGCCACAACGAACGGCTCGAGTACCTCGGCGACGCCGTCGTCTCGCTGGTCATCTCGGCGGCCCTCTTCGAACGCCGGCCGGCTGACGACGAAGGCGCCCTGTCGGCCCGCCGGGCGGCGATTGTCAGCACGACCGGCCTGGCCCGCCTGGCAACCCGCCTCGAGCTGGGGTCCTGGCTGCTCCTTGGCGAAGGCGAGTCACAGCGTGGTGGCCGGCTCCGGCCGTCGCTCCTGGCGTCGGCCTTCGAGGCCGTCGCTGGGGCCGTCTACCTCGACCTCGGCTTCGACGCGGCTCGCCAGTGGATCTCCAGCGTGGCCGAACCCGAGCTCGACTCGGACGCCGCCCTGGGCAGCCTGAAGAGCCCCAAGAGCCGGCTCCAGGAGCACACCCAGCGGCTGGCCGGCGAACGGCCCGCCTATCGCCTGGTCGACGTCTCGGGACCCGATCACGAGCGGGTCTTCCGGATCGAGGTGAGCGTCGGCGGTCGGGTCGTCGGGCGGGGCGAGGGGCCCTCCCGGCGGGTGGCCGAGACGATCGCTGCGAGCAGCGCGATCGACGCCCTGGACCACGATCCCGCGGACGAGACCGGCGCGTGAGCGCGGCCCGCCTGCTGGCTCTCCGGCTGCACGGCTTCAAGTCGTTTGCCGAACGGACGACGATCGAGTTCGGGGCCGGGATCAGCGCGGTCGTCGGACCGAATGGCTCGGGCAAGAGCAACCTCGCCGACGGGCTGCGCTGGGCGCTCGGCGAGCAGGGCCGGGCGCTCCGCAGCCGGAAGTCCGAGGACGTGATCTTTGCCGGCTCGGACCGCCGGCCGGCGCTGGGCATGGCCGACGTCAGCCTGGTCCTGGACAACTCGGACGGCCTCCTGCCGGTGGACTTCCAGGTCCTCGAGCTCGGTCGCCGGCTGTACCGCTCGGGCGAGAACGACTACCTCCTCAACCGGGGGCGGGTCCGGCTCAAGGACCTGGTCGACCTCCTCGACGCGGCCCACCTGGCCGACAACGCCTTCCTGTTCATCGGCCAGGGAATGGTCGACCAGGCCCTCTCGCTCCGGCCCGAGGAGCGCCGGCCGCTCTTCGAGGAGGTCGCCGGTGTCCGGCGCCACGAGCGCCGCCGGCGGCGGGCCGAGGAGCAGCTGGTCGAGGCCGAGGCCAATCTGGCCCGGGTCGAGGACATCCTGGGTGAGCTCCGGCCGCAGGCCCGTCGACTGGCCGCCCAGGCCGAGCAGCAGACCAGCCGGGCCACGGCCGGCGACGAGCTGGCGGCTGGGCTGCTGCTTAACGCCCATGCTCGCTGGCACGCGGCCGCCGCCGCTGCCGCCGGCACCAGGAGCGGCTTGGACGGGTTCGGCCTCGAGGCCGACCAGGCGGCGAGCGGCCCTGTTCGAGGCCGAGGCGGCCAGCCTGGCGATCAATGGCCGCCTGGCTCGGCAGGCTGCGTTCGAGGTCGAGCGACGGGACGCTCATGAGAGCGCCCGGACCGCGTTGCTGGCGCTCGAGCACGAGGCGATCCGGCAGGCCGCCGAGCTCGATGCGATCAAGCGCGATCGCGAGCGGCTGGAGGCCGAGCGGGCAGCGGCCGAGGCGGAGCTGGCCAACCGCCGGCGGGCACTGGCCGCCCCGGTCGTCGAGCGCGATGCGGCCCTGCTGGCCGCGGTCGACGCCGCCGAGAACGCGCTGGCCGAGGCGCGCCACGAGCTGCACACGTTCCAGACCGCCGAGCAGGCCGCCGGACAGGAGCGGTCAGCGCTCCAGCGCGCCCTGGCGGCCCGCGCCGACGAGCTCGAGACGGCCCGCCGGTCGGTCGCCGAGGCCGAGCGGCGGGTCGCGCGACGAGCGAGCCCGGGCGACGGCCGGCGCCGGCGAACGGGCGGCCCTCGAGGCGGCCCTCGGCGTCGCCCGCGACGAGCATCGGGCGGCGATCGAGGCCGAGCTCGGGGCCGCGAGCGCCGTCGACCGGACCCGGGCCGCGGCGGAAGGCGCTGAGGGTGCCCGGCGGGCCGCCGACGAAGTAGCCGCCGCGGTCGCCGAGGCGCTCGCCGCGGTCCGGGCCCGGCTGGCCGCGGCGACCGCCCGCAGCGCGGAGGACGAGGAGCGCGGGATCGCCCGCGCCGCGCGGCGCGGCGGCGGCCGGCGGGTCGACGCCCAGCTCCAGGTCGAGCCCGCCTTCGGGCCGCCGTCGGAGACCAGCCCTCGGCGAGCTTCCCGGGGGCTACGTCGTCTCCGGCGTCGGCCATCGGCGGCCTGGCCGGCGAACGAGGCTGGCTCGTCGTCGAGGAGCGCCAGGCCGGCGACGCCGGCTCCGCTGGCCTTCCTCGAGGTCCTGGCTCGCGCCGGTGGCGGCCAGCTCGTCGAGGCCGTCCGGCGCGACGACGTCGGCGCCGCCCGGGCGATCCTCGCCCGGACGGCCTGGGTGCCCGACCTGGCCTCGGCGCTCGAGTGTCCAGGCGCACCTCCCGGCCGGCTGGCAGATCGTCGTCCGCGATGGCAGCGCCCTGATCGGTGCGACCAGGTGGCCCTGGGCCGGACCGACGGGACGCTCGAGCGGCGGGCCGAGATCGAGCGGCTCGAGGCCGAAGGTCGGCCGGCTCGAAGCCGAGGCTGGCCGGGCCGAGTCGGCCCGGGGCGAGGCGGCCGGAGCGAGCCGAGGCGACGCGCGCCGACCATGCCGCCGCCCGCGCCGACGAGGCTCGGATCGGTGCCGGACGGCGGGCGGCGGAGGAAGCCGAACGCGTCGCGGCGCGGGCGTCGAGCGTCTCGCCCGGGAGGTGGCCTGGCTCGAAGCGGGCGCCCAGCGGGCGGAGTCGGAGCTGGCCCGGCCAGCAGGCCGCCCTGGCGGCGCTCGAAGCGGCCGACGCGGCGCGTCGGCGACGCCGGGCGCGACGTCGGGCGGCGCCGACTCGTCCGGCCGTGGCGCCGGCCCGAGGCGAGCGCGATCGAGGCCTGGGAGTCGCGGGTCGCCGAGCTGCGCACCCGGCGCGACGAGCTGGCCGGCGAGCTGGCCGAGCGCGACCGGCTCCGGGCGGAGGGCGAGGCGCGGTCGGGCCCGCGACGCGGCCGGAGCGGCGATGAGCCAGGACCGGATCGAGCGCGCCGACCAGGAGATGGCGGCCCTCGGCCGGCGCGAGGCGGAGGTCGTCCGGGAGCGTGAGCGGATCGCCCTCGACCTGGCCGCGGCGAGCGGCCGCGAGCAGAGCCTGCGCGCCGCGCTGGCCGACGCCCGGGCGACCGACGCCGGCGATCGCGACCGCCTCATCGCGGTCGACGCCGTGCTGACCGAGGCTCGCGAGCGGCTGCGAGCGACGGAGGAGCGCCTCCGCGGGCTCGAGGTGGCCGAGCTCGAGGCCCGACTGGCGCTCGACCTGATCCGCGAGCAGGTCGTCGTCGAGCTGCTCGGCCTGGGGTCGCTCGGGCTGCGCGCCCTGGGGATGCGAATCGGCCGACGACGGGTCCCTGGACGAGGTGCCGGCTGCGATCCTGGCAGCCTGGGCCGCCGAGGCGCCAACCGCCGAGCCGCCCAGCCCCGGCCGGCTGGCGACCCTTCGCCGGCGCTACCACGAGCTCGGCGCGGCCAATCCGCTGGCGATCGAAGAGTACGACCAGGTCCGCAGCCGGCTGGAGACCCTCGACGGGCAGGAGCGCGACCTGCGGGCGGCGATCACGACCACCCGGGACCTGATCGAGGAGCTCGGGACGATGGTCGCCGAGCAGTTCAAGACGACGTTCAGCAACCTCGAGCTGGCCTTCGACCAGCGCTTCAAGCAGCTGTTCGGGGGCGGCTACGCCCGACTCGAGCTGACCGACCCGGACGACCTGTCGGCGACTGGCGTCGAGATCGTGGCCCGCCCGCCGGGCAAGAAGGCGCAGGCCCTGGCGATGCTCTCCGGCGGCGAGCGGGCCTTGACCGCTGTCGCCCTGCTCTTCGCCATGCTCGCCGTCCGGCCGGTCCCGTTCTGCGTCCTGGACGAGGTGGACGCGGCCCTCGACGAGGCCAACATCGGGCGCTTCGCCGATGCCCTGCGCGACCTCGCCGGCCAGATCCAGTTCATCGTGATCACCCATAACCGGGGCACGATCGAGGCCGCCGACGCGCTCTATGGGGTGACCGTCGGCGACGACTCGGTCAGCCGGGTGATCAGCCTCCGCCTCGACGAGGCGACTGCCCTGGCCGAGCAGGGCGAGCCCGCCGGCGCCCGGGCGTCGTAGCGGTGTTCTGGCGACGCAAGCCGCGCGACGACGAGCCGCCGCCCGACGCGGGGGAGGGCCGGTCCGAAGAGGACCGTTCGGCCGCAGAGGCGCGCCCGGCCGAGGTGGAGCTGACAGCCGAGCTGGCCCCGGACTGGGAGCCTGACCCGGCCGATTTCGACGACCCGCTGCCGGCCGGACCGGAGGTCGTGGAGGCCGCCCCGGCGGAGGTCGTCGTGTCGGCGCCCGAGCCCCGGGTGGCACCCGAACCGGTCGGGGCGCCCGAGCCGCGAGCCCTGGGGGTGCCCGGGCCCGTGTCCGAGCTCGAACCCCCCGCCGAGCTCGGCAGCCTTGACGCGGGCGTGGCCCGCAGCCGGGGTGGCTTCGTCGCCCGGCTGCGCGGCCTGCTCGGTGGCGGTCCCGCCGATGGCCCTTCCTGGGACGAGGTCGAGGAGACCCTGCTCGGGGGCGATGTCGGCGGCGGGCTGGCGATCGAGATCGTCGAGCGGGCCCGCGCCCGGCACGATCCGGCCGGCAACCTGGCCGCCGTCCGGGCCGAGCTCGCGGCGCTTCTGGTGCCCCGCGATCCGGACTGGCGGCCGCGAGCCGCCGCCGCCGGCCAGCCGGCCGTGGTCCTGATCGTGGGCGTCAACGGCACAGGCAAGACGACCACGATCGGCAAGCTCGCCAGCCGCTATCGGGCCGAAGGCGCCAGCGTGATCCTGGCCGCCGCCGACACGTTCCGGGCCGCGGCGATCGAGCAGCTCGCGATCTGGGCAGCTCGCTCGGGCAGCACGATGATCGCCCATGCTCCCGGAGCCGACCCCGGCGCCGTGGTCTACGACGCCCTCGACGCAGCCGTCGCGAGGGGCGTGGACCTCGTCATCGCCGACACCGCCGGCCGCCTGCATACGAAGGTCAACCTGATGGACGAGCTGGCCAAGGTCCGCCGGATCATCGACAAGCGCCTGCCCGGTGCCCGGCCGGAGGTCCTCTTCGTGCTCGATGCCACGACCGGCCAGAACGGCCTGGCCCAGGCACGCGCCTTCAATGAGGCGACCGGCCTGACCGGGATCGTCCTGACCAAGCTCGACTCGACTGCCAAGGGCGGGATCGTTTTCGCGATCGAGGCCGCCCTCGGCGTCCCGGTCCGCTTCGTCGGAGTGGGGGAGCAGGTCGGCGACCTGTTGCCCTTCGATCCCGCCGCCTTCGTGGCCGCTCTCTTCGCCGAGTAGCTCTCGCTCAGCTCTAGGCCCGCCCGGGTGGCTGAGGCTCGGATCCTGGCGTAAGGCTCCAGCGCCCTGGTGCCTGCGGCTGTCTGGCGCGAGCGTTGTAGCACCTGGATCGACAAACGTCCCGTTCAACCGGCCAACGCTGGTTGCGATCCAGCGTCAACTGGAACGTCACGCTCGCGCCGGTGTGAAATCGGTCGCATGGAGGTCCCTCTCGTCGGCCCAGCGGCAGAATTGGGACCGTTTGTCGATTAGGTGGAGACAACTGGTCCCCAAACAATTGGACTCCGAGTAAGAGCCTGTCGATCGCAGCCTGCTCTACTGGCGGGCATGAACCGACCGGAGAACCGAACGGCGATTCGCGAGGGCGAGCGAGCGCTCCGGCGCCAGTCGACCCGAGTTGCCGAAGAGCTCCGCGTGCTGCGACTTCGAGCCGGCGTCTCTCAGGCTGCCATAGCCGATTCGGTTGGGGTCAGCCGCTCGCTGATCAGCAAGCTCGAGCAAGGGAATCCGGGTATTGCTCTGCGAACACGATTTCGCGTCGCCGCTGTCCTCGGGGCGGATTTACGTCTGACGGCGTTCGAAGGATCCGGCACGCTGATCCGAGACGCACGTCAAGCCGGAATCATCAACGGGCTGCTTCGTCGTCGTGATCCCGCCTGGCATCCGACGGTCGAGGCCGCCGTCCCAGGACCCGGACGGCGCTCCGTTGACCTACGCCTCGATGGTCCCGCTGAGACCGTTCTGATTGAAGTCGAGACGCACCTCAGCAGCCTGGAGGAGATCATTCGGGAGCTGCACGCCAAGCGCCAGGCGTTCCGGGAGGGCGCAACGAGCCAGACCAAGGGCCCGATTCACATCGTTCTCGTGCTCCCGTCGACGCGCCGCCACCGCTCAATCGTTCGGGGCCATGTCGATCTCATCCAGGCCGCGTTTCCAGTTCCGTCCATCAAGCTCAGTCGCGCACTGGCGGACGCGTCGCGGCCATGGCCCGGTGATGGGCTGCTCTGGATTGGTCGCTGATCGATCTGGTCGGCCGGGCGCCAGCCCAGATGCGCTTGCGGTTGTAGCACCCAGATCGACGAAGCTCGCGTTTTCGCTCTGATGGCCGTCGCGCACGGGGTGCACGAGGGCGAGACGCCCTGACTTGCGCACGGTTTCGGCCATTCCGTGTTCGCCAAATGCCTGGACCTGCTGACGGCGGGCCGATCCCGGGAAAAATGGCGCTGTTTGTCGATCGAGTGGCGACGTCTGGCTTGCCGCGCCAAGAAGCCAGGTCGCCTCGAGCCGGACGGGCGGAACCAGGTCCGAGGCGCGGCGTGCATGCCGGGCCCGCGGAAGCCGCTCCGTAGGTCGCGCGGCTCGGAAGCCGTCGCGCGACTAGGCCATGGTGCGCGGCGACACCACGAATCGGGCTCCACGCCGATTCGGGTCATACCGGAACGAGCGTGGGCGTGCGCTACAATCGAGCGGCCTCGGTGCGTCAGAACCCGCGCACCAACCCGAGCGAATTGCCCTCGCCGGACCCTGACCAGCGGAGTCGCCACGTCGATGTTTGACGCGCTGAGCGAGCGCCTGCGCAAGACCCTCGGATCGCTGACCGGCCGGGGCCGGGTGAGCGAAGCCGACGTCGACGCCGCCATGCGCGAAGTCCGCCTCGCCCTCCTCGAGGCCGACGTCAACTTCAAGGTGGTCCGCGACTTCATCGCCCGGGTCCGCGAGCGGGCGATCGGGGCCGACATCCTGGCCAGCCTGACCGCCGGCCAGCAGGTCGTAGCGATCGTCAACGAAGAGCTGACCGGCCTCCTCTCGGCCGGCGACCGGACCTTCCACCTGCAGGGCAACCCGGCGGTCGTGATGCTCGTCGGCCTGCAGGGCTCGGGCAAGACGACGTCGGCGGCCAAGCTCGCCCGGCACTGCGTCAAGCTCGGCCGGCGGCCGCTCCTCGTCGCCGCCGACCCGTACCGGCCGGCCGCCGCCGACCAGCTGGCGACCCTCGGCAAGGCGCTCGACATCCCGGTCCACCGGGCGGCGGTCGGGACGTCGGTCGTCGACATCGCCCGGGGCGGCCTCGAGACGGCCCGCCGCACGGCCCGCGACGTGGTGATCATCGACACCGCCGGCCGGCTGACGGTCGACGAAGCCCTGATGGCCGAGATCGCCGCCCTGAACGCCGCGCTCAAGCCGGTCGAGACCCTCCTCGTCGTCGACGCGATGACCGGCCAGGAAGCCGTCGCCGTCGCCCAGGCGTTCGCGGCCGCGGTGCCCGGTCAGCGGCCTGGTCCTGACCAAGATCGACGGCGATGCCCGCGGCGGCGCGGCGCTCTCGATCAGCGCGGTGACCGGCCTGCCGGTCAAGTTCCTGGGTACCGGCGAGAAGACCGACGCCCTCGAGGTCTTCCATCCCGACCGGCTCGCCGGCCGGATCCTGGGCATGGGCGACGTGCTGACCCTGGTCGAGCGGGCCCAGGAGACCTTCGACGCGGGCCAGGCGGCCAAGCTCGAGGAGAAGCTGCGCAAGTCGACCTTCACCCTCGACGACTTCCTCGACCAGCTCCAGCAGGTCCAGAAGATGGGCGGCCTGAGCCAGATCGTGGGCATGCTGCCGGGGATGAACGGGATGGCCAAGCAGGCCGAGGACGCCGTCAACCGCGGCGAGATCCGCCGGACCGAGGCGATCATCCGGGCGATGACCCCGCGCGAGCGGCGCGACACGAACGTCCTCAATGCCTCACGCCGGCGGCGGATCGCGGCCGGCTCGGGCACCTCGCTGCCCGATGTCAATCGTCTCGTCAAGCAGTTCGCCGAGATGCAGAAGATGATGAAGCAGTTCTCCGGCGGCGCCGGACGACGATCAGCCGCGGCGAGCCTGCTTGGCCGCCGCTAGGAAAGGGGGTCCACGATGACCGAACCGATCGAGCCGACCAGCCAGCTCGAGCCAACCACCGAGACCGTGCCCGACGGCCGCGGTCGAGGTCCTGCCGCCGGCCCGACGCGAACGCGCCCGTCGCGATCGCCCGGCCGGCGCCGTCTGCGCTGGGCGCTGGCGGCCGTTGCGACCGCCGTCGTCGTGGCCGGCAGCGCCGCTGGGCTTCGCCGCCCTGTCGTCGGCCAAGTCGACGTCCGCGGTCCTGCCCTGGGCGCCGGCCGACGCGATCGTCTACGCCGAGATCCGGGCCGACATGCCCGGCGACCAGCGCGCCAACCTGCTCGCCTTCCTCTCGAAGTTCCCGGGCTTCGCCGACCAGACCAACTTCGACGCCAAGGCCGACGACGGCCTGGACCGGCTGGTCAAGCGGCTGACCGACAACAAGCACGACTTCTCGACCGAAATCAAGCCCTGGTTCGGCGGGCCAGCTCGGCGTCTCGGTCGACGGGACCGACACCAACTCCCGGGCGTCCTGGTCGTCGGCTCGCTCAGCGACCCGGTCGCGGCCGGCGACCTGGCTCGACCTGATCGAGCCGTCGGGCGCCAGCGCACGAGACCGTCGACGGGATCGACCTCACCGAAGAGGCCGGCCGACAGCTCGGCAAGGCCGCGAGCGCCTGGGCGATCGACGGCTCGGTCCTGCTGGCCGGCACGATCGACCACAGTCAAGGCCGCGATCGCTCGCGGTCGCGCAGCGGCGCCCTCGCCGACAACGCCGGCTTCAAGGCGGCTTCGGCCGCCCTCGGCGGCGACAACCTGGGCAACCTGTACGTCGACCTGAAGAGCTACCTGAAGCTGATCACCGACCGCGAGGCGAAGATGCTCTCGCCAAGTCGGCGGCCAGCTCGGCGGCGTCGGCCTCCAGCCTGCCGCCGATGCCGACCTTCAACAATGCCCTCCTGCCCGGCTGGATCGCGATGCGCGTGCGGGCCGAGTCCGACCACCTCGTCCTCGACGAGGCCTGCCCGGCCGTCGCCGGCGCGGTCGGCCCAGGCCAGCCGGAAGAGCACCCTCGCCGGCGCTGCTGCCCGCGAGCACCGCCTTGCCAATACGACCTCCACGACGTCGGCAGCCAGGTCAAGCACGCCCTCACCCAGCTCGAGAGCCAGCCCGGCGGGCCGACCGCAGCCCAGGTCGACGCGATCGCCAAGTACGTCGGCGGTGTCGACAAGGCGGTCGGCTGGCTGGGTGACGCGGACGTCGCGGTCCTCCACGACGCGAGCGGCTTCAGTGGCGGCATCGTCGCCCAGACCAACGACGCGACGGCTTCGGCCGACCTGTTCGCCGAGCTCAAGAACCTGGCCAGCCTGGCCGGCAGCCAGGCCGGGATCACGATCAGCACGCGAGACGTACGACGACCAGTCGATCACGATCTTCGAGGGCAACCTGGCCACGGCAGCACGTCGATCCCGCCGGGCGGCATCTGCGCCCGCCGAGAAGGTCTCGATCGCCGTCGCCCAGACCAAGGACCTGGTGATCGTGGGTGTCGGGCGACGGGTTCGTGAAGGCCGTCCTGGACACCAAGCCGGGCAGCTCGCTCGCCGACCAGGCCGCCTACCAGCGGGCGATCGACCTGGCCGGCTCGAGCTCCGCCAGCCAGGGCTACGTCGACCTGACGCGCGGTCCGCACCGCCGTCGAATCGATGGCCGCCGGGTCGTCCGACCTGAAGGCCTATGATTCGGACGTCAAACCGTTCCTCGAGCCGTTCCAGAGCATCGCCTGGTCGCAGTCCAGCGACAGCAGCCTGTCGACTGCCCGCATCGTGCTCGTCCTGAAGTAGATCACCCGCGTTCCATCACGACGGGTGCCGTCCCCGCGGCGCCCGTCGCCCATCGTTGAGGAGGAAGCAGGCCCATGGCCGTTCGCATCAGGCTGACCCGAGTGGGCGCCACCAAGCAGCCGACCTATCGGCTCGTCGTCGCCGACTCGCGCAGCGCCCGCGACAGCCGGTCGCTCGAGACGATCGGGCACTACAACCCACGGACCGACCCGATCGAGCTCAAGATCGACGCCGAGCGGGCCAAGAAGTGGCTGTCCCAGGGCGCCCAGCCGTCGGACACCGTGGCCCGCCTGTTCCGCTCGGCCGGCATCCTGCCGGCGGGGAAGTAGCGCGATGGCCGCCAAGGAGCTCGTCGAGTACGTGGCCAAGTCGCTCGTCGACCAGCCCGACGAAGTCACCGTCGAGGAGGTCCGCGATCGCGACGGGGTCGTCCTCGAGCTGCACGTCGCCGAGGACGACATGGGCAAGGTGATCGGCCGCAACGGCAGCGTGGCCAAGGCGCTGCGAACCCTGCTCAAGGTCCGGGCCGCCCGCGACGGCGAGCCGATCTCACTCGAGATCGTCTGACGGTCGAAGCCCAGCGCCTCGTGGTCGCCCTCGTGCGGGGCGTCCACGGCCTGAACGGTGCGCTCCGGGTCGAGGTCCTCACCGACCGACCCGAAACCCGCTTCAAGCGCGGCGCGACCCTCTTCCGTGAAGGCCAGCGAGACGCCGCTCCGGGTGATCGACGGCGTCCCGATCGCCGACGGACCGGGCTGGCGGATCCGGCTGGCCGAGGCTGCCGATCGGCAGGCCGCCGAAGGATTCCGGGGCGCCTACCTCGAGGCGCTGGTGCCGCCCGAGGACCGCGCCGCGGCCGCCGAGTCCTGGCTGTGGCACGAGATCGTCGGCCTGCCGGTGATCGGCCGGGACGGCGAGGAGCTGGGCAGCGTGACCGACATCTACCGGGTCGCCGAGAACGATGTCTACGTCGTCCGCGGGCCCCGCGGCGAGTTCGACGTCCCGGCGGTCCGCGACTTCGTCGTCTCGATCGATCCCCACGGAGCCGGCCTGACCGTCGACGTCGAGGCGCTCGACCTGCCGCCGGTCCGGCCGCCGAAGCCGTACCGGGCGCCGCGACCGCGCAAGGGCGACGCGGCCCGGGCCCGGGCGGCCGAGGCAGCCACCGCCGAGGCAGCCACTGGCGAGGCGGCGTCCGGCGAGGGGGCCCGGGCCAACGCGGACGCCGGCGCCACCGACCAGCCGGTCGTGGGCTGACCGCAGTGGCCATCGAGATCGAGGTCCTGAGCCTGTTCCCGGCGATGCTCGACGGGCCGCTCTCGGACAGCATTCCCGGCCGGATCCAGGAGCAGCGGCCTGGCCACGATCCGAGTCCACGACCTGCGCGATTGGGGCCTCGGCCGGCATCGCTCGGTCGACGACAGTCCGTACGGCGGAGGCCCCGGGATGGTCCTCCGGCCGGAGCCCGTCGCGGCTGCCCTGGCGGCCCTGCGTCGACCCGACTCGACGGCGATCCTGCTCGATCCGGCCGGCGAGGTCTACAGCCACGCCCGCGCCGTCGACCTGGCCGGCCGCTCGCACCTGATCCTGGTCTGCCCGCGCTACGAGGGCGTCGACGAGCGGATCCGGGGCCTGGTCGACCTCGAGCTGTCGATCGGCGACTACGTCCTGACCGGCGGCGAGCTGCCGCGCCCTGGTCGTCATCGACGCCCTGATCCGGCTGCTGCCCGGGGCGATCGACGACGAGTCGACGACCGAGGAGTCGTTCGCCGACGGGCTGCTCGAATATCCGCAGTACACCCGGCCGGCGGTCTTCGAGGGCCACGACGTCCCGGCGATCCTGTCGAGCGGCGATCACGGCGCGGTCCGCCGCTGGCGCCGACGGGAGGCGCTGCGCCGGACGCTCGAGCGACGGCCGGACCTGCTGGCCGATCGGCCGCTCGGACCTGACGACCAGGCTCTGATCGACGAGCTCGAGCGACGGAGCGCGAGCCGGCCGACTAGGCCGCGAGGTCGTGCTAGACTGCGCCGTCGGTCGTCGGTACGACCCATCCCTGATGCCAATCCTCGCGCAGCGATGCTGCGCCAAGCACACGCAAGGAACCCCAGTGACCCTACTCGACGAGATCGTCCAGGACCAGATCCGCACCGACTTGCCGACCCTTGCGCCAGGGGACCGGGTCAAGGTCCACGCCAAGGTGGTCGAGGGCAGCCGCGAGCGGATCCAGGTCTTCGAGGGCGACGTGATGCGCCTGCGCGGCGGCGGGGTGACCCGTTCGATCACGGTCCGCCGGATCGCCAGCGGCGTCGGCGTCGAGCGGACGTTCAAGATCAACAGCCCGCGGATCGACAAGATCGAGGTGATCCGCCACCAGCAAGTCCGCCGGGCCCAGCTCTACTTCCTGCGCGACCGGGTGGGCAAGGCCGCGACCCTGCGCGAGCGCCGCGGCTCGTAGCCCTCAGCCCTGGCAGCGCCGCCCCCTGACCCCGTCGACGAGGCGGGGTTCTCGATTCGCGTCGTGCCCAGCCCCACTTCGCAATTGGCATTGATCGCCCCAGCCGATCAAAACGGCCAAATGGAGGCCTCCCTCCATTCGATGGAACGGCGATTCTCAGCCTTTGATCGCGTGGGGCGATCGAATCGGCCGAATCGCTCTCCCGATGCCCCGATTACGGGGCGATTCCCGCCTTTTGATCGCCTGAGGCGATGAGAGATCCGGACCGGGTGGGTCACGGCCAGCTTCGGGCTCGAAGTAGCAACCCTGCCTGAGGTCGGCGTCCAGGCGACCCGGTTCCGCGATTGTCTCGCTAGACTCTGGGCGAATGGTCAGCCAGGTCCCGACCCTCCGGTTCGAGCGCAAGTACTGGCGCGACGGCCTCGAGCGGATCGTGGGCGTGGACGAGGTCGGCGTGGCGCCGACCTGCGGCGCGGTCGTCGCCGCGGCGGTGATCATGCGGCCGAACTGCCGGCGCATCCAGGGCGTGCGCGACTCCAAGACGCTGTCGGCCGCCCAGCGCGAGCGGCTCGCGCCGATCATCCGCCGGCGGGCCTGGGCCATCGGCGTCGGTGCCGCTTCGGTGGCCGAGATCGACCGGCTCAACATCTATCACGCCACCCATCTCGCGATGCGCCGGGCCATCGCCCGGGTGGGGGAGCACGACCATGTCCTGGTCGACGGCAACCGGATCGCGGACTTCGAGGCCGCGGTCGGACCGTACTCGGCGATCGTCAAGGGCGACGCCAAGGTCTACTCGATCGCGGCCGCGTCGGTCGTGGCCAAGGTCGTTCGCGACCGGATGATGGCCCTCCTCTCGGCGCGCTACCCGGGCTACGGCTGGGAGCGCAACCAGGGCTACGCCACGCTCGAGCACCGGATGGCGATCCGCGAGCTCGGCCTGACCCCCTTCCACCGGCGCAGCTTCCTGGCCCTCCAGCGCACGCTGGCCGGCGACCAGGAGACGCTCGACCTGTTCGGCGATGAGATCCCCGACGGGGTCGAGCTCCACGACGGCGTCGGGATGCCGGTGATGTCCGAGGCGGCTGCGGCAGCCGCGCTCGAATCCGGAGCCGGCGTCGATCAGCGAGGAGTTCGAGTCGGCGATCGCGTCGCTGTCGCTGCCGGCCTGAGGCTGATAACCGGCTGATAAGCCCCGGCGGCCAGGATCGAGCGATGGCCGAGAGACCGCTCCCAGGCACCCACCCCGCCCGCACAGCCGCCCAGCGCCTGGGCGACGCGGCCGAAACGGAGGTCGCGGAACAGCTTGGCGGCCTCCGGCTGGACGATCCTCGGCCGCAACCTGCGCTTTGGCCGCAACGAGGTCGACATCCTCGCCGTCGATCCGGGTCCGCCGCCGGCCCTGGTCGTGGTCGAGGTCCGCTGGCGAGCCAGCCGGGCCTACGGCGTCGGCGAGGAGACCTTCGACTGGCGCAAGCGTGGCCACCTCCGCGCGGCGGTCGGGCGCCTGCTCGAGTCACGGTCGCTCGCCGACGGCACGGCGCTGCCCCGCCTCCCGATCCGGATCGACCTGGTCATCGTCGAGCCCGGCGAGCGCGACCGCCCCCTCCGGATCCGGCACCACCGCGACGCGCTCGCCTCGTAGCGCAGGCCCGAGGCCAGGCGGAACGAAAGGCCAATCACAAGGTACGAGTC
The DNA here is from genome assembly GCA_963735455.1 of uncultured Chloroflexia bacterium. GTDB lineage: Bacteria > Chloroflexota > Limnocylindria > Limnocylindrales > CSP1-4 > Palsa-1033. The sequence goes on along the minus strand of CAVTKZ010000002.1, from coordinate 1,170,540 downwards.
CGGCAGGGGGCTTGTGCTAGACTCCGCCGCGGCCCAAACAGCCGAACAATGCCCGCCCGCAAGGGTGGAGCTCACACGCGCGACCGTTCCGCTCGGGGTGGTGCCGGATCGATTGATCCGGTTCCCGGCAGGGCAGGTCCGCGGAGGATAGAACCGAACAGGAGGTCCTTCCCCGTGCCGACGATCTCGATGCGCCAGCTGCTCGAGGCCGGTGTCCACTTCGGCCACCAGACCCGCCGCTGGAACCCGAAGATGAAGCCGTACATCTTCGCGGAGCGCAACGGCATCCACATCATCGACCTGGCCCAGACCGTCAAGGGCCTCGAGGTCGCGCTGGCCGCGGTCCGCGAGACCGTCGGGCGCGGCGACCAGGTCCTCTTCGTGGGCACCAAGAAGCAGGCCCAGGAGCCGGTCGCCCAGGAGTCCGCACGGGCCAACCAGCCCTACATCAACAAGCGCTGGCTGGGCGGCATGCTGACCAACTTCACGACGATCAAGAAGCGGATCGCCCTGATGGAGCAGCTCGAGGCGCGCCAGCTCAACGGCGACTTCGAGCGGATGCCCAAGAAGGAAGCGGCCAAGCTCCAGGAAGAGCTGACCAAGCTCCTGGGCACCCTCGGCGGCATCCGCAAGATGAAGCGCCTGCCGGGCCTGATCTTCATCGTCGATCCCGCATCGCGAGCGGATCGCGGTGACCGAGGCCAACAAGCTCGAGATCCCGCTGATCGGCACCGGCGACACCAACGTCGACCCCGACGAGCTGACCTATGTCGTGCCGGCCAACGACGACGCGATCCGGGCGATCCGCCTGCTGTGCTCGCTGGTCGCCGACGCGGCGATCGAGGGCATGCGCGAGCGGGCGTCGCGGGCGGCGGTCGAGCCCGAGCCCGAGATCGAGCAGCCGGACGTCTCGGCCGAGGAGTCCGAAGCGGCCTCCGATGAGCTCGTCGCGGCCCTCGCCGGTGGCGCGGCCCTGATCTTCTCGCCCGACGAAGACGACCTCCTGCCGGCGGTCCGCGGTGCGGCCGCGGCTGCCGCGGCGATTCCCGAGCCGCCGGCCGAGGCCACCCCGACGAGATCGCGGCCGAGCTTGCCCGCGAAGCGAGCGAGAAGGCCGAGACGGACGACGTGTCCGCCCCGGCGGCCGGCTGACCGGGCTCGACTCCGGATCGCCCGGACGCGAGCCACCCCGAGTCAATCACGATGCCGCGGCCGCCGCAGGGCGACGCCGGACAACGGAACAGGAGCACGGGACCTCATGGCGGAGATTTCAGCGAGCGCAGTCAAGGAGCTCCGGGAGAAGACCGGGGCCGGGTTCATGGACTGCAAGCGGGCGCTCGAGGAGACCGGTGGCGACATCGACAAGGCCGTCGCCCTGCTCCGCGAGCGCGGCCAGGCCGCGGCAGCCAAGAAGGCCGACCGCGAGGCGCGCGAGGGCCTGATCAGCAGCTACATCCACACCGGTGGCCGGATCGGCGTCCTGATCGAGGTCAACTGCGAGACCGACTTCGTGGCCCGCACCGACCGCTTCCAGAAGCTCGTCCGGGACCTGGCCGTCCAGGTCGCCGGGCATGAACCCCCAGTACATCGACCAGGACTCGATCCCGGCCGACGTCCTCGCCGCCCGCAAGGCCGAGCTGCTGGCCGACGAGTCGGTCCAGAAGAAGCCCGAGGCGATCCGCGAGCAGATCGTCGACGGCCAGCTCAAGAAGTGGCTCAAGGACGTCTGCCTCCTCGACCAGCCGTTCCGCGACACCGACAGCTCGGTCCGCGAGCTGATCGTCGACGCGATCGCCACGATCGGCGAGAACATCCAGGTCCGGCGCTTCGTGCGCTACGAGCTGGGTGAGGGCCGGTGAGCGAGCTCCGGCCGTCGACGGTGAGCCTCGGCCCGGACCGAGCGGGTCCGCTACGGACGGATCCTGCTCAAGCTGTCGGGTGAGGCCCTGCTCGGCGATCGCCAGTACGGCGTCGACCCCGAGTTCTGCCTGACGATCGCCCGCCAGATCGCCCAGGTCAAGGAGCTCGGCGTCCAGATCGGGATCGTCGTCGGCGGCGGCAACATCTTCCGGGGCCTGGCCGCCTCGGCCCGGGGCATGGATCGGGCGACCGGCGACTACATCGGCATGCTGGCCACCGTGATGAACGGCCTCGCCCTCCAGGATGCCCTCGAGAAGACCGGCCTGCCGACCCGGGTGATGAGCGCGATCGGGATGAACGAGATCGCCGAGCCCTACATCCGCCGCCGCGCGGTCCGCCATCTCGAGAAGGGCCGGGTCGCGATCTTCGTGGCCGGCACCGGCAACCCCTACTTCACGACCGACTCGGCGGCCGCCCTGCGGGCCGTCGAGATTGGTGCGGAAGTACTGCTCAAGGCGACGAAAGTCGATGGTGTTTACGACGCCGACCCACTGACACATCCGGGGGCACAGCGCTACGCTGAGCTCGTGTACGCCGACCTGCTTCGTGATCAGCTCAAGGTCATGGATGCGGCCGCGGTCTCGCTGTGCATGGAGAACGACCTGCCGATCATCGTCTTCGACCTGAACCAGCCCGACAACATCGTCCGGGTTGCCCGCGGCGAGCCGGTCGGGACGATGATCTCGGGGAGCCTCAAGGGATGAGCGACGAGGTGATCAGCGCGATCGAGGCCAAGATGGCCCGCGCCGTCGAGATCATGGAGCGCGACTTCCAGGGCCTGCGCACCGGCCGGGCCTCGACCTCCCTTGTCGAGCGGCTTGTCGTCGAGTACTACGGCACGCCAACGCCGCTCAACCAGATCGCCGGGATCAGCGTCCCGGAGGCCCACCAGATCGTGATCCAGCCCTGGGACCGGAGCGTCCTGGGCGCGATCGAGAAGGCGATCCAGAAGAGCGACATCGGGCTGACCCCCAACGTCGACGGCTCGGTCGTCCGGCTGAACATCCCGCCCCTGACCGAGGAGCGCCGGCGGGACATCGTCAAGTCCGTCCATCGCCGGATGGAGGAGGCCAAGGTCGAGATCCGCAACCACCGCCGCGATGCCGGCGACAGCCTCAAGAAGGAAGAGAAGGACGGCAGCCTGGGCAGCGACGCCGCCCATCGCGAGATCGACCACCTCCAGAAGGTGACCGACCGGTTCATCGCCGAGGTCGATCGCCTGGGTGCCCGCAAGGAGCACGAGGTGATGGAGGTCTAGTGGCCCGCCTGGTGGCTCGCACACCGCTGGCTCGCCCGACCGACGCACCGCCGATCGCCCACGCGCCCAGTCCCGTCGATGCTCGCGCGAGCTGGCCCTGACCGGCGCCGGCTGCCCCCGACCGGCTGGCCTCGGCCGAAGAAACCCCGCGCCACGTGGCGATCATCATGGACGGCAACCGGCGCTGGGCCCGGGCCCACGGCCTGGCCGAGCTCGAGGGCCACGCCGCCGGCGTCGAGACGATCCGGACCCTGCTCAAGCACGCCGTCAAGCGGGGCATCCCGATCCTGTCGCTGTACGCCTTCAGCCGCGAGAACTGGGCGCGGACCGACGAGGAGGTGAGCGGCCTCTTCGACCTGCTCGAATCGGCGATCCGCAACGAGACCGACGAGCTCCGCCGGCAGGGCGTCCGGATCCGCCTGCTGGGTCGGCTCGAGGAGCTGCCGCCAGGCAACCCAGCAGCTCGATCGACGGCGGGCTTGACGGCGACGGCCGATGGTGAGCGGCTGCTCCTCAACATCGCCTTCAACTACGCCGGCCGGACCGAGATCGTCGACGCCGTCCGGCGGATCATCGCCAGCGGCGCTGCCACCCGAGGCGATCGACGAGCAGGCCATCTCGGACAGCCTGTACACCGCCGGCCTGCCCGATCCCGACCTGGTGATCCGCACCGGCGGCGACCAGCGGCTGAGCAACTTCCTGGTCTGGCAGGCGGCCTACGCCGAGTTCTACTTCTGCTCGAAGCTGTGGCCCGACTTCGACGCCGGCGCCTTCGACGACGCCCTCGTCGACTACGCGAGCCGGCTGCGCCGGTTCGGTCGGTAGGCGAGCGAGCCCGTGCAGGAACGCGGCCGGAGCGCCCTGCTCTTCGTGCCGCCGCTCGTGCTCATCGTCATCCTGGGGGGCTGGTGGATCACCCTGGCGGTGATCGCCCTGACCGTCCTGGCCGGGATCGAGGTCTTCCGGCTGCTCAAGGCCGCCGGCTTCCCGGCGCTGCCCTGGCTCGGCCTGGCGATCGCCGTGGCGATCGTGATCGACGCCGCGGTGCCCACCGATTCTGGCTGGCAGCGGCGCGATCCTGGCCGCGATCGGGATCGTCCTGGCGCCGCCGGGTCCTTCACCCGGACCGATCCCCGGGACGGCCTGAACGCCTGGGTCGGGACGGTCTTCGGCGCGCTGTACGTCGGCCTGCTGGCATTCGTCGTCCGACTTGGGCGCCGGCGGCCCGCCGGTGCCCGCCGGCGCGCCGTTCGCGATCCTGGGCAGCGAACGGACGTGGGTCGTCATCCTGATCCTGTCGGTGTGGGCCTACGACACGGGCGCCTACCTGGTCGGGCGGGCGTACGGCCAACGCCTGGGCGAGCTGATCGGCCGGGAGCGATTCCTCGAGCACATCTCGCCGTCCAAGACATATGCCGGCCTGATCGGCGGGCTGGTGGCCACGACGGTCGTGATCCTGGTCGGTCTGTGGGCGGCCGGCCAGCCGTGATCCGTACGGCCTCGTCCTCGGTCCGATCGTTGGCCTCGCGGCGCAGTGCGGCGACCTGGCCGAGTCGATGCTCAAGCGGGCGGCCGGCGCGAAGAACTCGAGTGACCTGATCCCGGGTCACGGCGGGCGTCCTCGACCGGGTCGACTCGTTCCTGCTGGCCGGCGCCGGTCATGACCCTCTTCGTGCTGACCTTCCTGCGATGACCTCCGGGCCTCGGCGCCCTCCGGGTCGCGCTGCTCGGCTCGGGCGGCTCGATCGGGCGGCAGGCGTTCGAGGTCCTGACGGGCCTCGGTGACGCGGTCCGGATCGTGGCCCTCGCGACCGGCTTCGCAGGCGAGCCTGCTCGAGGACCAGGCTGCGCCGGCTGTGCCGCCCGGCCGTCGTGGCGCTGCCCGATCACGCCGCCGTCGGTCGGCTCGACCTGCCGCCCGGCACCGACGCGTCGGGCGGGCCGGACCAGCTGCTCGAGCTGGCCACCCGCGACGACGTCGACCTCGTCCTCGTCGCCACCGGCGGGGTGGTCAGCCTGCGGCCGACGCTGGCCGCCCTCGGGTCGGGCAAGGTCGTGGCCACGGCCAACAAGGAGACCCTCGTCGCCGGCGGCCACCTGGTGATGCCCGTGGCCCGCGCCCAGGCTGCCTCCCGGGCGCGGCGGCCCCGGGTGATCCTGGGGCGAGCCCGCTGGCCTGGCTGCGCCCGATCGACTCGGAGCATTCCGCGATCTGGCAGTGCCTGGCCGGCGAGGAGCCTGGCGAGCGTCGCCCGGCTGATCCTGACCGCCTCGGGCGGTCCGTTCCGGGATCGAACCCTCGACGAGCTGGCCGGGGTGACGCCCGACCAGGCCCTCCGCCACCCGACCTGGCGGATGGGCGCCAAGATCACGATCGATTCGGCGACCCTGGCCAACAAGGGCCTGGAGGTGATCGAGGCACACTGGCTGTACGATGTCGGCTACGACGCGATCGAGGTGGTGATCCATCCCCAGAGCGTCGTCCACTCGGCTGTGCTGTTCGTCGACGGTTCCCTGAAGGCCCAGATCGGCACGCCCGACATGCGCCTGCCGATCCAGTACGCCGTGACCTACCCAACTCGACATCCATCGCCGGCGAATCCGCCGGACCTGCTCAGCGTCGGCCAGCTCGGCTTCGAGGCGCCCGACGAACTGCGCTTCCCGGCCCTCCGGATCGCCCGCGCCGCCGGCCGGATCGGCTCCCGGGCGACGGCCAGCCTGATCGCCGCCGACGAGGTCGCAGTCGCCCGCTTCCTGGCCGGCAGCCTCGATTTCCCGGGCATTCCGCGCCTGCTCGAGGCGGCCGTCGAGCGCTTCGGCGGCGGGCCGGAGCAGGCCCCCGACCTGGACGCCCTGGTCGATCTCGACCGGGAGGTCCGGGCGGCCTACGCGACCGGAGCCGTCGCCTAGATGGAGCTCATCGGCTCGATCAGCCAGACCCTGGTCACGATCGTGATCTTCATGGCCGTGCTGACCGTCGATCGTGGTGATCCACGAGGCCGGTCACTTCTTCACGGCCCGCCTGGCCCGGATCCGGGTCCACGAGTTCGGGATCGGCTTCCCGCCCCGGGCCCGCGTCCTGGCCTCGCGCGGCGAGACGCTGTACACCCTCAACTGGCTGCCGATCGGGGGCTTCGTCCGGCTCGAGGGCGAGGACGGCGACTCCGACGATCCGCGCTCGTTCGTGCGGGCCAGGCTGCCGGTCAAGCTGATCGTGCTGGTCGCCGGGGTGGCGATGAACCTGGTCCTGGCCTTCGTGATCTTCTTCGCGATCGCGCTGCTGGCCACGCCCCTCGTCGGGGTCACCTTCGCGACCGTCCAGCCGGGCTCGCCGGCGGCCCTTGCCGGGCTCCTGCCGGGCGATCGGATCGACACCGTCAACGGCCACCGCTACGAGGCGTTCGGCGGGCCGACCGCGGTCGACGACTTCTACGCGCTTGCCGGGCAGACGGTCAGCATCGGCGTGCACCATGCCGACGGCAGCAGCGCGGTCCTGCCGATCACCCTCCGCTCGCAGGCGGCGATCGACGCGGTCAACAACGCCAACATCGCCAGCGGCGACCCCGCCCGCGAGGGGCCTCTGGGGATCTCCGGGCTCCAGGCCGCGCCGACCGGCGGCTACACCGGGCACGACCCGCTCAGCTCGGTCCAGACCGGCCTGACCGAGACGTCCAATGCGCTGGGCCTGATCGCCGACGGCCTGGGCCAGCTGGGCAGCTCGATCATCAACCATCCCACCGAGCGTCCGCCGGTGACCGGGCCGGTCGGCATCGCCCAGGACGTCGGCACCGTCTTTTGGGACCTCGGGCCGATCTACCTGCTGTACATCGCGGCCCTCCTGTCGGCCAACCTGGCCCTGGTCAACATCCTGCCCTTCCCGCCGCTCGACGGAGGCCGGGTCCTGTTCCTCCTGATCCGGCGGGTCGTGGGCAACCGGTTCAGCGTGCGGGCCGAGCAGCTCACCTACCTGGCTGGGTTCGGGCTGCTGATGGCCTTCCTCGTGTGGATCACCTACTTCGACGTGACCAACCTCGGCTCGGCGCCGCGATGAGCAGTCCCGACCAGCTCCGGCCCCGGCGCCGGCCGACGGTCAGCGTCGACGTGGGCGGCGTCCTCGTCGGCTCGGCCCACCCGATCGTCGTCCAATCGATGACCAACACCGACACCGCCGACGCCGATGCGACGGCGATCCAGGTCGCCCGGCTGGCCCATGCCGGCAGCCAGCTCGTCCGGATCACGGTCAACAACGAGCCGGCGGCCGAGGCCGTGCCCGAGATCCTGCGCCAAGGTCCGCGACCTGGGCGTCGACGTGCCCGTGATCGGCGACTTCCACTACAACGGCCACGTGCTGCTCGAGAAGTACCCCGCCGCGGCCGCCGGCCTGGCCAAGTACCGGATCAACCCCGGCAACGTCGGCGCCAAGCGCCACGACGAGCACTTCCAGACGATCGTCCGGATCGCGATCGACAACGACAAGCCGGTCCGGATCGGGGTCAACTGGGGCTCGCTCGACCAGGCCCTGCTGACCGAGCTGATGGAGGCCAACGCCCGGCTGCCCGAGCCGCGCGACAGCCGCGACGTGATGATCGACGCGATGCTGGCCTCGGCGATGCGCTCGGCCGAGCTGGCCGAGGCGACCGGCCTGGGCCATGACAAGATCATCATCAGCGCCAAGGTCTCCGGCGTGCGTGACCTGGTCGACGTCTACCGCAAGCTGGCGGCCCTCTCCGACTACCCCCTCCACCTGGGCCTGACCGAGGCAGGCATGGCGATGAAGGGGATCGTCTCGTCGACGGCCGGCCTGGCGGTCCTGCTCAACGAGGGGATCGGCGACACGATCCGGGTCTCCCTGACGCCGGAACCGGGCGCCGGTCGGGAGCTGGAGGTCGAGGTCGCCCAGCAGGTCCTCCAGTCGATGGGCCTGCGCAGCTTCCTGCCCCAGGTCAGCGCCTGCCCGGGCTGCGGCCGGACGACGTCGGTCTTCTTCCAGGTGATGGCCCAGCAGATCCAGGCCTACCTCAAGGACCAGATGCCGGTCTGGCAGGAGCGCCACCCGGGCGTCGAGGAGATGCGCGTCGCGGTGATGGGCTGCGTCGTCAACGGGCCGGGCGAGAGCAAGCACGCCGATATCGGGATCAGCCTGCCGGGCACCTTCGAGGAACCGGTCGCGCCGGTGTTCATCGATGGCAAGCTCGACCGGACCCTGCGCGGTGACGGGCTGGTCGAGGAATTCAAGCGGATCCTCGACGATTACGTCGATCGACGCTATCCGGAGCCGGTCCGGATCGAGGCCTGACCCGATCGACGGTCCACCCCCTCGGGTGTATACTCGTGTTCAACTTCACCAGCCGCTCTGATGGAACGTGGGTGACCCCCACGTTTTTTTTGGCGGTCGGACCAGACGGAATTCGGGCCGGCAAACGGCAGATGTGACGGGAGGCGCACCATGAACCGTGACTTCGTCACTGCGCTGCTCCAGCTCAATGCCGAGAAGCAGGTCCCGCGGGACCAGCTCATCCATACCGTCGAGGACGCGATCCAGTCGGCCTACCGGCGCCAGCCGGGCGACGAGGACGTGTGCGTCCGGATCGATGGCGAGACCGGCAAGGTCCGCGTCTTCCGGGCCAAGATCGCCGTCGGCGAGGTCACCGACCCGCTGACCGAATTCGGCCTCGACGAGGCCAAGGCGTTCAATCCCGCGGCGGTCCTCGGCGACCTGGTTGAGATCGAGGAGATGGATCCCAACTCGTTCGGCCGGATCCACGCCCAGACCGCGAAGCAGGTTGTCCTGCAGCGCCTGCGTGAGGCCGAGCGCGACGTGGCCTTCGACCAGTTCGCCAGCCGCGACGGCGAGCTGATCACCGGCACCGTCAATCGGATCGAGCCGCGGGCGATCATCCTCGAGCTCGTTGGGCAGGGCGGGATCGCCCGGGCCGAGGCGATCCTGGCCACGACCGAGCAGTCACCCCTCGAGCACTACCGGATCGGCCAGAACGTGAAGGCGCTCGTCCTCGAGGTCCGACGCGGCCTGCGCGGGCCGCAGCTGTTCATCAGCCGCTCCCACAAGAACTTCCTGCGGCGCCTGTTCGAGCTCGAAGTGCCCGAGATCCACAACGGCACAGTCGAGATCAAGGCGATCGCCCGCGAGGCCGGCAGCCGTTCGAAGGTGGCCGTCTGGAGCCGCCAGGACGGCCTCGACCCGGTCGGCGCGACGGTCGGCCAGCGGGGTGCGCGGGTCCAGGCTGTCGTGGCCGAGCTGGCCGGCGAGAAGATCGACGTGATCCCCTGGAACGATGACCCGGCGGTCTTCGTGGCCAACGCCCTCAGCCCGGCCCAGGTGCTCGACGTCCAGATCGACGAGGAGCACCGGATCGCCAGCGTGACCGTGCCCGAGCGGATGCTCTCTCTGGCGATCGGCCGGGAGGGCCAGAACGCCCGGCTGGCCGCCAAGCTGACCGGCTGGCGGATCGACATCCGCAGCGACGTGAGCGTGGCCGAGGCCGCCAAGGTTGCCGAGGAGGCCGCCGTCCAGGCGATCGTCGACGCCCGCGCCGCGGAATCGGCGGCCGTCGAACCGGCCGTCGAACCGGCCGTCGCGGCCAAGCCCGTTGCCAAGCCCCGAGCCAGGAAGGCAGTAGAAGGGGAGGCGGTTTCCGGCGAAGCGGCGGCGGCCAAGGCAGCGGCAACGTCGACGGCGAAGGCGACGGCCGTGAAGGCTGCCGCGCCGAAGGCGACTGCGAAGCCCGCCGCGGCCAAGGCGGCCGTGAAGGCCGCCGCAAAGCCCGCCGCGGCCAAGGCTGCCCCAAAGCCCGCCGTGGCCAAGGCGGCCGTGAAGCCTGCGGCGGCCAAGGCCGCTCCAACGCCCGCCGTGGCCAAGCCGGCCGCCAAGGCGAAGGCAGCAGCTCCGGCGAAGGCGGCAGCCAAGCCGGCAGCAGTGACGCGGGCCAAGAAGACCACCGGGGAGGTGGCGTCGTAGGCCGCGCCGTGGCGCCGCTCCGCTCGCGGCCGGTGCCCGCCCGGACCTGCGTCGCCTGTCGCACGAGCCGTCCAAAGCAGGAGCTCGTCCGGATCGTCCGGACGCCGGCCGGTCAGGTGGTCGAGGATCCGACCGGCCGGCTGGCCGGGCGGGGGGCCTATGTCTGCGCGACAGGGGACTGCCGCGAACGAGCATTGAAGAAAGGCGCCCTGGCCCGGGCGCTGTCCGTCTCGATCCCAGCTGGGGATCGGGCGCAACTGATGACCGGAGGAGATCAACGTGGCTAGGAGCAGGAGCGGCACCCGCGGCCGGCGCGGACCGCGCAAGCCGCCACGCCGCGATACAGGCGTCGGTCCGGGCGGCGTGCAGGTCCTCGACCCGCGCGAGCGCGGTGCGATCGAGCTGCCCCCGACGATCACGGTCAAGGAGCTCGCCGAGCTGCTTGACGTCAACGCCGCGGACGTGATCCGCGAGCTGATCAAGAGTGGCATCTTCGCCACGATCAACCAGCTGATCGACCGCGACACCGCCTCGCTCGTCGCCGGCGAGCTTGGCTTCGAGGTCGCCGAGGTCGTCGTCGCCAACAGCCCGCGCGAAGCGGTTGCCGGCGAGGAGCCGGTCGCCGAGGCCGCGACCAAGGAAGTCCTGTTCGAGCAGGACGATGCCGCCCTGCTCGAGACCCGGGCCCCGATCGTGACCGTGATGGGCCACGTCGACCACGGCAAGACCAGCCTCCTCGATGCCCTCCGGACGACGGCCGTGGCCGCCGGGGAGCGGGGCGGGATCACCCAGCACATCGGGGCCAGCGAGGTCGTCAAGGACGGCCGCCGGATCGTCTTCCTGGACACCCCCGGTCACGAGGCGTTCACCGCGATGCGGGCGCGTGGTGCCCGGGTCACCGACATCGCCGTGGTGGTGGTGGCGGCCGACGACGGCGTGATGGCCACGACCCTCGAGGCGATCGCTCATGCCCGGGCGGCCAAGGTCCCGATCATCATCGCCCTCAACAAGATCGACAAGCCGGACGCGAATCCCGAGCGAGTCAAGAACGAGCTGTCCGAGGCGGGCGTGATCGTCGAGGAGTACGGCGGCGACACGCCGCTCGTGCCGGTCTCGGCCAAGACCCGGGTCGGCCTCGACGAGCTGCTCGAGATGATCCTGCTGGTGGCCGATCTGCAGGAGCTCAAGGCCAACCCCAAGCGGGCCGCGATCGGCACGATCGTCGAGGCCGAGCTCGACAAGGGTCGCGGCCCGGTCGCGACCGCGATCATCCAGACCGGCACGCTCCGGATCGGTGACGTGATCGCCGTGGGCGGCACGTACGGCAAGGTCCGTGCCCTCGAGAACTCCCTGGGCAAGCGCGTCACCAGCTCTGGCCCGTCGTCCGCGGCGGTGATCCTGGGCCTGGCCGATGTGCCCGAGCCGGGCGACATCCTGCGCGTCGTCGGCGACGAGAAGGAGGCCCGGACCCTCGTCGAGGCCCGCAACCTGGCGGCCGCGGCCAAGAGCGGCGATGCCAGCGGCCGGGCGACCCTCGAGGACCTCTACCGGCAGATCCAGGCCGGCCAGGCCAAGGAGCTCCGGATCATCCTCAAGGCTGACGTGTCGGGCTCGCTCGGCGCGATCACCCACGCCCTCGACCAGCTCTCGACCGACGATGTCCGCCTGAACGTCCTCCACGAGGCCGCCGGCGACATCACCGACAACGACATCCTCCTGGCGGCCGCCTCGAACGCGATCGTCGTCGGCTTCAACACCAAGATCACCGAGACCGCTCGGCGGGCAGCCGAGAGCGAGGGCGTCGACGTCCGCCTGTACGACATCATCTACAAGCTGACCGACGACATCGACGCCGCCCTGGGCGGCCTGCTCGAGCCCGAGGTCGTCGAGGTGGTCGAAGGGCGGGCCGAGGTCCGCCAGATCTTCAAGGTCGGCAAGTCGACGGTCATCGCCGGCTGCTTCGTGACCGACGGCCGGATCATCCGTGGCGGCGCCCGGGTCTTCCGGGGCGGCAAGGTGGTGGCCACCGACCGGATCGAATTGCTGCGCCGGTTCCGCGACGATGTCCGGGAAGTCGCCCAGAATCTCGAGTGCGGGATCGGGCTGGCGAACTACCAGGAGCTCCAGGAAGGCGACATCATCGAGTGCTTCAGCTCGAAGACCGTCAGCCGGGCGCGAGCCAGCTGATGCCGATCGCCTCCATCGGCGGCCGCCCTCGGACCCGGCCGTGACCGCCCGTACCGACCGGGTCGACGAGCTTCTCCGACAGGAGATCGGCGGCCTGCTGTCGCGCGAGGTCAAGGACCCCCGCATCGGCTTCGCCACGGTCACTCGGGTGGAGACGACGGCCGACCTCGCCCACGCCCGGGTGTGGGTCAGCGTGATCGGCACTCCGGCCGAGCGGACCGAGACGGTCCGGGCCCTCGAACATGCGATGCCGTTCGTCCGCCACGAGCTCGGCTCACGGCTCCGGCTGCGGCGGATCCCGAACCTCCACATCCGCCTCGATGAGACCGCCGAGACCGGGACCCGGGTCCTGCACCTGATCGAGGAGCTCGAGCGGGGCAACACGCCGGAGACCGAAGCCCCGCTGGGCGAGACCCTGCCGACGCCGGTCATCCGCCGCCACCAGGACGGCGATGCCGAGCCCGACGAGGTCGCCGATCCGGCGGCTGCCGAAGCCGGGGCGGCCGACCTGATCCTGCCCGTTCCCCCGGTCAACCGGGCTGCCCGCCGCGGCCGCTGTCGCGGGAGCGGGTCGGCCCGCCCGACGAACCGCACGGCAGGGAGCCGAAGGCCGGGGCGGTGACCGTCGCCCTGGGCGACTACCTGGACGCCGTCCCCAGCCTCGTTGCCGAGCGAATCGCCGGCGCCCGGCAGGCCCTGATCGTCAGTCACGAGAACCCCGACGCCGACACGCTGGGCGCCGCCCTCGGCGTCGCCCGGATCGTCGAGTATCACGGCGGCCAGGCGACGACGGTCTGCACCGACCCCGTCCCGCCGCTGTACGACTTCCTGCCCGGCGTCTCGGCCGAACGGCTCGATCCCGACCCAGCAATCGCCTACGACCTGCTGGTCATCGTCGACTGCGGGACCCTTGAGCGCGTCGGCGCGATCGGAGTCCGCAATGCCGAGCTGTTCGGCCGGCTGCCCCATGTGGTCATCGACCACCACCTCTCGAACCCTGGCTCGTCGAAGCCCGGCGCGGACTGGGTCGATCCGGCGAGCGCGGCGACCTGCGAGATGGTCGTCCTGCTCGCCGCCCGGCTGGGCGTGCCGCTCGACGTTGCCGACGGCGGCATGGCCGCGGCCCTGATGGCCGGGATCGTGATGGACACCTCGACCTTTGCCCACTCGAACGTGACCCCGCGGACCCTCCAGGTCGCCGCAGCCCTGGTCGAGGTCGGGGCGCCGCTGGCCGACATCTCGCGCCGGCTGTACCGGACCAAGCCCGACGGCCAGCTCCGCCTGTTCGGACGGGTCCTGCAGCGGCTCGACACCGCCGACGGCGGACGGGTCGTCTGGTCGAGCCTGCTCGATTCGGACCTCGCCGCAACCGGCACCAGCCCGGCCGACTCCGAGGGGATCATCGACCTCGTCGCCCAGGTCGAGGAGGCCGAGGTCGCGATCATCTTCAAGGAAGCCGGCGACGAGACGCGGATCAGCGTACGGACGCGGCCTGGTGGTGTGGACGCGACGGTCCTGACCGGCGCGTTCGGTGGCGGCGGGCATGCCCGCGCGGCCGGGGCCACGATCCACCAACCGATCGATGCTGCCCGGACCGCGGTGCTGGCCGAAGCCCGGCGGCTGGCCGCCGCCGTCCAGCGCTGACCGCGGCAGCGCGCCGGTGAACTCGGCAGCTCAGTGGTGACCACAGGAGCCCCGCGCGCCGGTGGCGGAATCCGGCTCGACGGGATCCTGGTCGTCGACAAGCCGGCCGGGCCGACCTCGCACGACATCGTCGGGCTCGTCCGCCGGCTGAGCGGGATGAAGCGAGTTGGCCATGGCGGCACGCTCGATCCCTTTGCCCGGGGCGTCCTGCCGATCTTCCTGGGACGCGCCACGCGGGTGGTCGAATACCACCTTGGCGATCGGAAGCAGTACCGGGCGACGGTCTGCTTCGGGGCCACTTCGGCCACCGATGATCTCGAGGGTGAGCTGACGCCGGTGCCGCTCAGCGGTCCGGGCCTCGATCGGGCGGCCGTCGAGGCCGCGCTGGGCGCCTTCCGCGGACCGATCGTCCAGGTCCCGCCGGCCTACTCGGCGATCAAGGTCGCGGGGCGGCGGGCCTATGCCCTCGCCCGGGCCGGGCAGCAGCCCGAGCTGGCGCCCCGCTCGGTCGAGATCGACCGGATCGAGCTCCTCGACTGGGACCCGGCCGACCCGGACCGGCCGATCGCGGTGATCGAGGTCGACTGCTCGGCCGGGACCTACATCCGGGCGATCGCCCGCGACCTCGGGCTGGCGCTCGGCAGCGGGGCGTACCTGGGGGCCCTCAGCCGCACGGCGAGCGGGCCGTTCCGGCTTGCCGACGCGCTTCCGCTCGACACGGTCCGGACCGCCGTCGAGGCGGGTCCGGCGGCCCTCGCCAAGCTGCTGCTGCCGATCGATGCAGGCCTCGATCTGCCCTCGGTCCGGCTGACCGACGACGAGCTCAAGGCGATGGTCCGCGGCCAGTTCATCCGGCCGTCGGCGGGCGTGGCGGGGCCGGCCGGCGAGTCTCCACTCCGGTTGCTGTCGGCGACGGGGGAGCTGGTCGGCTTCGGGCGCTGGGACGGGACCCGGGTGATGCCCGACAAGGTCCTCGTCGATGCCTGACTCGCCGCGGGTCATCGCCGGTGTCCTGGGCGACGCGCCGGCTGACCCCGGCGATGACCTGGGGCCGCTGTTCTTCGTCGTCGGGGCGTTCGATGGGCTCCATCGGGGCCACGGCTACCTCATTGCCCGGCTGCGCGCCGCGGCCGCGCGCCATCACGCCCGACCCGCCGTGATCACGTTCGACCATCATCCCGACGAGATCCTGGTTGGCGCCGCGCCGCCGGTCCTGTGCGATCCGGCGGAACGCCTCGTCCGGTTCGGGCGGGCGGGCGTCGAGGTCGTGGTCATCCAGCATTTCGACGCGGCGGTCCGGATGACGCCATATGCCGACTTCGTGGCCGCGATCGCCCGCCGGTTCGAGCTGGCCGGCTTCCTGATGACCCCGGACGCGGCGATCGGCCACGAGCGGCGCGGCACGCCGGCTGCCCTGGCTGTGCTCGGCCTGTCGTCCCGCTTCGCCGTGGACGTGGTCGAGCCGTTCGTGCTCGACGGCCTGGCGGTCAGCAGCACCGAGATCCGGTACGAGATCGCATCCGGGAACCTCCAGGGCGCCCGGCGCCTGCTCGGCCGGTCCCTGGCCGTGGTGGGGCTGGTCGCCACCGGTCGCGTCTCGTTTGAGCTGCCCGTTGCGCTGCCGCCGGTCGGTCGCTATCGAGTGGAGGTCGAGCCGGCCTGGGCCCCGAGTCGTCCGCGGGCCGAGACACCCGTTCCGGCGGTCGCGGTCGTCGGGGCTGATGGGAGCCTGTCGCTCGATCTTCGCCGCGGAGCGTCGCTGCCCGATGCCGAGCGTGTCCGGATCCGGTTCATCGCCCCGGCCTGACCGACCACTCGCGAGCCCGCTAGCTCCCCGATGAAACCGCGCAGCCTCGAAACGACTCGAAGTGACCCGGATCTTCACGTTGCACCGCTCGGGCTGGTGGCCCGGAAGAAGGCGGGCCTTGGCCGGGATCCGGGGGCATGCCGCCGGCCGCTTGCCCGGCAGGGATCCGGGGCCCTGCCGCCGGCCGTTAGCTTTTGGCCGGGGTCCTGATGCGGGCCGATGGCCCGTCCACGGCGGGAACGTGGCCTGAAAACTGGCGAATATCAGCCCCCGTAGTGCTGCGCCGAGACTCGAGGCAATTCGAGGCCGAAATGTGCCTCCGGCCTCGCCGAATCATCCCGGGCGACGCTCAAGCTAGCGGCTTCGAGCCGTCGATCGAGCTTCCGGGCGCCGCGGATCCCGCGTAACACTACGGGGGCTGATATTCGACAGGTTCGGCCGGCGGGACGGTGACGCGGGACGGTGACGCGGGACGGCAACCCACGGATTCGGCCACCGCCCTGGCCGGGGCCCGGGGCCTGCCGCAGTCCGGGGTCTGGGTGAACCGGGGCCCTCACGCAACCCTGTGGTACCATCCGCCGGTCAAACAGATGAACAATCAACGAATTCGTGTTCGGAGGACCGAGTGCCGCTCGCGCGGGAGATGAAGCAACAGGTGATCGGGGAGTACGCCGTCGTCGACGGCGACACCGGCAGCCCGGAAGTCCAGGTCGCGCTCCTGACCGAGCGGATCAAGACCCTCACGGAGCACCTGCGAAGCTTTCCCAAGGATAACCATTCGCGCCGCGGCCTCCTCAAGCTCGTCGGTCAGCGCCGTCGCCTTCTTGCCTATTTGATCAAGAAGGACAACACGCGCTACCGGACCGTCATCGGACGGCTCGGACTCCGCCGCTAGGCGCACGCCGCTCCGGACCTCGGGTCAATCCCGGGGTCCTCTCGCGTCAGACGCAAGCGTCGATCCGGGTCACGCGCCCGCAGGTCCTTCCTCCACACGTCAAGGAGGAATCTGATTTCCATGCCTCAAGTCCCGCAAACATTTGAAACCCAGCTTGGTGGTCGAACCCTGACCATCGAGACCGGCCGGATGGCCCGCCTCGCCGGCGGCTCGGTCACCGTCCGCTACGGCGACACGATGGTCCTCGGGACCGCCAACCGCTCCGAGCCCCGACCGGGCCTCGACTTCTTCCCGCTGACGGTCGATTTCGAGGAGCGGATGTACGCCGCGGGCAAGATCCCGGGCGGCTTCATCAAGCGAGAGTCGCGCCCGTCCGAGGCCGCCATCCTGGCCGCCCGGCTGACCGACCGCCCGATCCGGCCGCTCTTCCCAGAGGGCTACAAGGACGACGTCCAGCTGGTGATCACCGTCTTCTCGACGGACCAGGAGAACAACCCGGACGTCCTGGGCACGATCGCCGCCTCGGCCGCCCTGACGATCAGCGAGGTCCCCTTCCAGGGCCCGATCGGCGCCGTCCGGATTGGCCGGATCAACGGTGAGTTCGTGGTCAACCCGACCCACACCGAGCTGGCCGACTCCGACCTTGACCTGATCGTCTCGGGCACCCGCGACGCGATCATGATGGTCGAGGCCGGGGCCAACCTGCTGCCCGAAGACGTGATGGCCGAAGCCATCCTGTTCGGCCACCGGGCCCTCCAGCCGATCGTCGACCTCCAGGACCAGCTCCGCGAGGCCGTCGGCAAGCCCAAGCGCCTGCCCTATCTCGAGCCCCTGACCGAGTCGGTCCTCGACTTCGTCAAGCTGGCCAAGGCGAAGGCGGAGCTCGTGGTCGTCGACGTCGAGACGACGGGCAAGGATCCCAAGATGGCCGACCTGCTCGAGATCGGCGCGGTCAGGATCAAGGCCGGCAAGATCACCGAGCGCTGGTCCACCCTGGTCGATCCGGGCCGCTCGATCGTCGGCCACCAGATGCACGGCATCACCGACAAGGAGATCAAGGGCTCGCCGACGCCCAAGGACGCTGCCAAGCAGTTCCTCAAGTTCGCCGGCGACGCCACGCTCGTCGGCCACAACGTGGGCTTCGACCTGGGCTTCATCGAAGAGGCCCTGGGCGATGGCTTCCGCTTTGAGGCCGGCCAGTATCTCGACACCCTGGTCCTTGCCCGCGAGGGCTACCCGGACTGGGCCGAGAGCTACAAGCTCGGCGACCTGGCCCGCTTCTTCGGGATCGAGCTCAAGGACGCCCACCGCGCCGGCCCCGATGCCGAGGCGACGGCCGAGCTGGTCCTGACCTTCGCCGGCGACCTGCCCAACCGCCTGGAGACCCTCGCCGAGGGGATCGAGGCCTCAGTTCGATCGACCCGGACCGGCGGCGACGCCAAGGGCCTCCTCGAGCTGGCCCGCCGCCAGGCGCGCGTCTCGAAGAGCCTCTTCGGCCTCGTCCACAAGAAGACCGTCCGCGAGCTCGTGCTCAGCGATGGGATCCGGATGGACGGCCGAGGACTCGACGAGATCCGCCCGATCACCGTCGAAGTCGGCCTCCTGCCGCGTGCCCACGGCTCGGGCCTGTTCACCCGGGGCGATACCCAGGCCCTGACGGTCGCAACCCTCGGACCGTCCTCGGACGTCCAGCGGATCGACACGATCGGCCCCGAGGTCTCCAAGCGCTACATCCACCACTACAACATGCCGCCGTACAGCACCGGCGAGAACAAGATGATGCGCGGGCCCGGCCGGCGCGAGATCGGCCACGGCCATCTCGCCGAGCGGGCGCTGCTGCCCGTCCTGCCGAGCCAGGACGAGTTCCCGTACGTCATCCGGCTGGTCAGCGAGTGCGTCACCTCGAACGGCTCGACCTCGATGGCCTCGACCTGCGGCTCGACCCTCGCCCTGATGGACGCGGGCGTGCCGATCAAGGCGCCGGTTGCCGGCGCGGCGATGGGCCTGATCTCGGAGCCGGACGGCCGGTTTGCCGTGCTAACCGACATCCTGGGCAAGGAAGACTCGTTCGGTGACATGGACTTCAAGGTCACCGGCACCCGGGACGGGATCACCGCCCTGCAGATGGACATCAAGGTCAAGGGCATCAACGAGGCGATCATCCGCGGTGGCCTCGCCAAGGCCCTCGACGCCCGGCTCGAGATCCTCGACAAGATGGTCGGCGTCCTGCCGGTCGCCCGCGAGGAGATGAGCGAGTTCGCTCCCCGAATCGTCACGATCAAGATCAACCCGGACAAGATCCGCGAGATCATCGGCAAGGGCGGATCGATGATCCGCAAGATCCAGGAAGAGACCGGCACCGAGATCAACGTCGAGGATGACGGCTCGGTCGAGATCGCCGCGATCTCGGGCGAGAACAGCCGCAAGGCGATCCAGTGGATCGAGTCGCTGACCCGCGAGGTCGAGATCGGCGCGCTGTACCTGGGCAAGGTCACCCGGATCATGGGCTTCGGCGCGTTCGTCGAGATCCTGCCGGGCAAGGAAGGCCTGGTCCGGATCGGCGAGCTGGCCGACTACCACGTGCCGACCGTCGAGGACGTCGTGTCCGTCGGCGACGAGGTGATGGTGGTCGTCACCGAGGTCGACCGCCAGGGCCGGGTCAATCTGTCACGCAAGGCGGCCATGCAGCGCCACCTTGCCAAGGAACCCGTCTGATCCCAGCCAGCCCGCGGGCCTGCCCGCGGATCGAATGCCTTCCAGGAGAGCCCGTTCGTCGCCCCCCGGCGGACGGGCTCTTCGCGTGGCCGGTCACGATCGTCCGGCCGGAGGCCCGTCCGGGAGGCGCCGGACTCGCTGCTATACTCGAGGCGTGCCCTTGACTCACGCAGTGGAGGCGTGCCTCGCATGACGCGCCGACCGCTCACCGTCGCAGTTGTCGGTGCCACCGGGCTCGTCGGCGGGACGATGATCCAGGTCCTGCGCGAGCGCGACTTCCCGATCGCCGAGCTCCGGCTCATGGCGTCCGGCCGTTCGGCGGGCCGCTCGACTACCGTCCACGGCGTGTCCTATCCGGTGATCGAGGCGACCCCCGACGCGTTCGCCGGTGTCGATATCGCCCTCTTCTCGGCGGGGGCCTCGGTCTCGCTCGAGCTCGCCCCGGCGGCCGTCGGCCGGGGAGCGATCGTGATCGACAACTCGAACGCCTGGCGGATGGACCCCAACGTGCCCCTCGTCGTCAGCCAGGTGAATCCTGCCGACGCGGCCGACCACGCCGGCATCATCGCCAACCCGAACTGCTCGACGATGCAGCTCGTGCCCGTGCTGATGGCCCTGCGCGACAGCGTCGGGATCGAGCGAGTCGTCGTCGACACGTATCAGTCCGTCTCGGGAACCGGGGCCGATGCCCAGGCCGAGCTCGAGGCCCAGGTCGCGGCCCACGTCGCGGGCCAGCCACTGACCGCCTCGGTCTATCCCCACCCGATCGCGTTCAACGTGCTGCCCGAGATCGACACCTTCCTCGACAACGGCTACACCCGGGAAGAGTGGAAGGTCGATCACCGAGAGCCGCAAGATCCTGCACCTGCCCGAGCTCCGGATCAGCTGCACGGCGGTCCGCGTGCCGGTCTTCATCGGCCACTCCGAGGCCGTCCACGTCGAGACGACCCGGCCGATCAGCCCCGATCGCGCCCGGCGCCTGTTCGAGGCCGTGCCCGGGGTCGTGGTCCAGGACGACCCGACCAGCCATCTCTATCCGCTGGCGACGAGCGCGGCCGGCCGGGACGAGGTCTTCGTCGGCCGGGTCCGCCAGGATCCCTCGATCGCCGACGGGCGCGGCCTGGCGTTCTGGGTGGTCAGCGACAACCTGCGCAAGGGGGCGGCGACGAATGCCGTCGAGATCGCCGAGCTGCTCGTCGAGCGCGACTGGATCCGGCCGGTGGTCGAGCGCGGGCCGGTCGCGTCCAGCCGGCCGGCATGATCGAGGTCGAACGAGCGGTCGATCGCGCGGCGAGCCTCGAGGCGATCGCCCGCGAGGTCCGGGCCTGCACCAACTGCCGGCTGCACCAGACCCGGACCCTGGCCGTGCCGGGGGAGGGCAGCCCGGATACGGAGGTCGTCTTCGTCGGCGAAGGGCCGGGCTACAACGAGGATCGCCAGGGGCGGCCGTTCGTCGGCCGGGCCGGCGCGCTCCTGGGCAAGTTCCTGGGCAGCCTCGACTGGCGACGCGAGGACGTGTTCATCACCAACATCGTCAAGTGTCGGCCGCCCGATAACCGCGACCCGGAGCCCGATGAGATCGCGGCCTGCGCGCCCTACCTCCAGCGCCAGCTCGAGGTCCTCGACCCGGCCCTGGTCGTGACCCTCGGCCGCCATTCGCTGGGACGGTTCATGCCCGGCGAGCGGATCTCGCAGGCCCACGGCACGATCCGGCCGGTCGATCCGGCGACCGGCGCGGCCAACGCCCTGGCCTTCGCCCTGTATCACCCGGCGGCAGCCCTCCGGGCACCCGAGATCGAGCGGACGAGCTACGAGGACGTCGCCCGGATCCCGGCTGCATTGCTCGAGGCGCGCGCCCGTCGCGCAGCTGAGCCCGCCGAGGCGGTCAGGCCCGTCGAGGCCACCGGGCCTGTCGAGCCTGCCGAGACGCCACCAGCCACCCTCGAGTCAATCAGCGAATCACTCTTCGGAGCAGCGACCGACCCGGTCGCGCCCGAGGACCAGCTCACCCTCTTCTGAGAGAAAGAACCACCCAACCCATGGCATCTGAAACGAAGCCGCTCCGGATCATCCCGCTTGGCGGGGTGGGCGAGATCGGCAAGAACATGTACGTCTTCGAATACGGCGACGACATCGTCGTGATCGACTGCGGCCTGATGTTCCCCGACGAGGAGATGTTCGGCATCGACCTCGTCATCCCCGACATCACCTACCTCAAGGAACGCCGGGCCAACGTCCGGGCGTTCCTGATCACCCACGCCCACGAGGACCACGTCGGCGGCCTGCCCTACATCCTGCCCGAGTTCCCGGGCGTGCCGGTGTACGCCTCGACCCTGGCCCGCGGCCTGCTCGGCAACAAGATCAAGGAGCACCGCCTCCACAACAACGAGCTCCGTCCGCTCAACCCGGGCGACGAGCTCCAGATCGGGCCGTTCACGGTCATCCCGTTCCGGATCGGCCACTCGATCCCCGACGCGATGGGCATTGCCCTGCGGACCCCGGTCGGCGTCGTCGTCCACACCGGCGACTTCAAGTTCGACCACACCCCGGTCGACGGCAAGCTGTCCGACTTCCACATCCTGGCCCGGCTCGGCGAGGAAGGCGTGATCTGCCTGCTGTCCGACTCGACCCGGGCCGAGAACCCCGGCTACACGCCCGTCCGAGCGAACCGTCGGCGAGGCCTTCCGCGAGATCATGGAGCCGCTCGAAGGCCGGGTGATCGTGGCGACCTTCGCCAGCAACATCGCCCGCGTCCAGCAGGTCCTCGACGCCGCTGCCTCGTTCGGACGCAAGACGGCCGTGATCGGGCGCTCGATGGAGCAGAACTTCCGGATCGCGACCGACCTGGGCTACCTCAAGTACGACCCGGCGATGATCGTGGCCAAGGACCGGATCAACGAGGCCGGCAACTCGAAGCTGGTGATCGCCACGACCGGCGCCCAGGGCGAGCCGATGGCCGGCCTGGCCCGGATGGCGAACCGCGATCACCGCTTCGTCGAGATCCAGCCGGGCGACACCGTGATCGTCAGCGCCAGCCCGATCCCGGGCAACGAGGAATACGTCAGCCGGACGATCGACAACCTGTTCAAGGCCGGCGCGAACGTCTTCTACCACACGATCAAGCGGGCCCACGTCTCGGGCCACGCCAGCCAGGAAGAGCTCAAGCTGATGCTCGGCCTGACCAAGCCGCAAGTACTTCATCCCGATCCACGGCGAGTTCCGGATGCAGGTCCAGCACGGCCGGCTGGCCGTCGAGACCGGAGTCGAGCCGGGCAACGTGTTCATCATCGAGAACGGGATGCCGATCGAGATCTTCGACGACGGCACGGCCCATCGCGGCCAGCCCGTCCCGGCCGGCTACGTCTTCGTCGACGGGCTGTCGGTCGGCGAGGTCGGCGAGATCGTCCTGCGCGACCGGAAGGCGCTGGCCAACGACGGCATGTTCATGATCGTGGTCACCGTCGACAAGCAGACCGGCGACATCGTCGGCCGGCCCGGAGATCATCACCCGCGGCTTCGTCAAGGGCAACGAGCAGGATCCCCTGATCCCCGGCGCGATCGAGCGGGTCATGTCCTCGATCGCCAACCCGGGCAATCACATCAGCGAGATCGCCCTGCTCAAGGTCCAGATCAAGGACGGCGTCTCGCGCTACCTGTACGAGCAGACGAAGCGCCGGCCGATGGTCTTCCCGGTCGTCGTCGAGATCTGAGATGACCGCCCGGCGGCGCGCCGCGCCGCGCAGGAGTCCCCGCTCGAGCCCGCGCCGGCGAGGCGGCGGTGGCGGCAACCTCAACGTCAATCCCGGAGGTCGTCCGCTCGCTCGTCGGGATCGCCATCCTGGTCGTCGGGATCGTGACCCTGATCGCCCTGCTGCTGCCCGGCCGGGGCCAGCTGACCGACCTGTGGCGGAACCTGATCGCGCCCTGGTTCGGGACCGGCCGCTGGCTCCTGCCGCCGATCCTGATCGTGGCCGGCCTGTTCGTCCAGCGAGCCCGGGGCGACGGCGGGCGCTGGGGCCTGGCCCTGCTCGGGCGCCGCCGTGGCCTATGTCGGCTTCCTGGGCGCGATCGACGGGCCGAACGTGGCCAACGGCGGCCGGATCGGCCGTTTCGTGGGCGACGGGCTGGCCGGCCTGATCACCCATCCCGGCTCGTTCGTCGTCTGCGTCGCCCTGACCGTCGTCGGCCTGCTGCTGGCCCTCGACATGTCCCTGCCGACCCTGCTCAAGCCGCTCGGCCGGGGCGCCCGGACGGTCGGTGCCGCGCTGACGGCCCCGGCCGCCGAGGACGATCGCGCCGGTCCTGCCGGCCGGGCGGGCGCCGCCAGCGCCGGGACCTGCCGCCGGTGGCCGTGATCGCCGAGCCCGTCGACGACCGCGACGACGACCACCTCGAGCGGCGCAGCGGGACCCGGGCCACCAGCCCGGCCCAGATGAGCCAGACGATCTGGGCCGGCCGGGGCGACGGCCGCGAGGGTAGCTCGCCGGCACGATCCCGCCGGCCTCGGCCGAGACGCCCGGGGCCGCGTCCGACCCGGGCCGCGGGCACGGCGACGGCGATCGAGCCGGTCGAGACGCGTCAGCACCGTGCCCTGGATCCTGCCGGACACGGGGATCCTCGAGATCCGGCCGCCGGGCAAGACCGGCGGCGGGATGGACCACGCCGAGAACATCCGGGACATCGAGGAGAAGCTGCGCAGCTTCGGGATCGATGCCCGGGTCGTGGGCACGAACACCGGACCGGTCGTCACCCAGTACGAGGTCCGGCCCGAGAAGAACGTCAAGCTGTCCCGGATCGAGGGCCTCCAGGACGACCTGGCGATGGCCCTCGCCGCCCGCTCGATCCGGATCGAGGCGCCGATCCCGGGCAAGGACGTGGTGGGCATCGAGATCCCCAACCACAAGAGCGAGGTCGTCGGCTTCCGCTCGCTGATCGAGGATGCCGACATGCTCGCGGCGACGAGCCGCCTGACGTTCGCCCTGGGCCGCGACGTCTCCGGCCAGCCGTACGCCGTCGACCTGGCCAAGATGCCCCACCTGCTGGTGGCCGGGGCGACCGGCTCGGGCAAGAGCGTGTGCGTCAACGCCCTGATCACCAGCCTCCTGATGCACGCCCGGCCGGATGAGGTCCGGCTGATCCTGGTCGACCTCAAGCGGGTCGAGCTGGCCCCGTACGACGGCCTGCCCCACCTCCTCCAGCACGTGATCGTCGAGCCCCACGAGGCGAAGGCGGCCCTCAACTGGGCGGTCCACGAGATGGAGGACCGCTACAAGCGCCTGGCCTCGCACACCGTCCGCAACATCGCCGCCTACAACGAGAAGGTCGAGGCCGACGAGCGGATGCCGTTCGTCGTCCTGATCATCGACGAGCTGGCCGACCTGATCATGCGCGAGGGCCGCAAGGTCGAGGACCCGATCGTCAAGATCGCCCAGAAGGCGCGGGCCGTCGGGATCCACCTCGTCCTGGCCACCCAGCGGCCGAGCGTCAACGTGGTGACCGGCCTGATCAAGGCCAACGTGCCGAGCCGGATCGCCTTCGCGATGGCCTCCAACGTCGACAGCCGGACGGTCCTCGACCAGCCCGGCGCCGAGGACCTGATCGGCCGCGGCGACATGCTCTACCAGCCGGTCGACCTGCCCCGACCGGTCCGCCTGCAGGGTGTCTTCGTGAGCGACAAGGAGGTCGCCGCGGTCACCGAGCACTGGCGCTCGCAGGCGGCCGGGCCGTTCTACGACGACTCGATCTTCGCCTTCGTCGACGGCGACGAGAACGGCAACGGCCAGTTCGGCTGGCTGGCCAAGATGGCCGAGGACGACATGGTCGTGCGGGCCGCCGAGCTCGTCACCAGCACCGGCCGGGCCAGCACCTCGTCGCTCCAGACCAAGCTCAAGGTCGGCTTCAGCCGGGCCAGCCGGCTGATGGACGAGCTCGAGCGCTACGGCATCATCGGGCCCCAGGATCCGCGTAACCCGGCCGTCGCCCCGGCTCGTCTACGGCTCCGACAACTGGCTGACCAGCCTCGCCGACGTGGACGACCCGGGCGACTGAGCGGCGGGAGGATCGACACGACGGGGTATCCTGTTGGGCCAGCCCCTGCAGCGAGACAGCCCGAAGCCCGATGACCACCCGAGATCAGGCACGCCGTCGCGCGGCGGAGGTGCGCTCCGAGGCCGCCTCCCGTGGCGTGCCTGTGGGCCATCCGGTGGCCAGCCTGCCCGAACGCCTGCTGACGGCCCGCGAGCGGAAGGGCGTCGACCTGTTCCGGGCCGAGCGCGACACGAAGATCCGGGCACGCTACCTGGCCGCCCTCGAACGGGGCGACTACCGCGAGCTGCCGGGCGCGGTCTACACCAAGGGCTTCCTGCGCAACTACGCCCTGTACCTGGGCCTCGATCCGGACGAGATCCTGCTCCAGTGGCGGCGGGAACGAGGCGAAGGCCCGGCCTCGGACCCGGTCCTGGTCGTGCCGCGCACGGTCGTCGCCCCCCGCCAGGGGATCACGATCTCGCCGCAAGGTCTTCGGCGGCCTGCTCCTGGCCCTTGTCGTGGTCGTCGTCGTCGGCTACGTCGCCACCCAGCTCGTGCGCTTCTCGAAGCCGCCCACGATCAGCGTGACCGATCCGAGCACGGCGGTCGTGACCGTCGACGACTCGGCCACCAACTACACCCTGCGCGGCACGACCAGCCCGGGCGCGACCGTCTCGATCACGATCCCCGGCCGCGACCAGCCGATCCAGGTGACCGCCGGCGACGACGGCGACGTGGAGCTCCGACGTCGAGCTGCGCCGGGGACGCAACCAGTTCAGCGTGATGGCCACCGACCCGGACACCGGCAAGCAGTCCGATCAGCCGTATGCCCTGGTCATCAACGTGCCGATCTCGGCGATCGTCACGCCCGGCCTGACGATCGACCAGCCGGCGGACGGGGCGAAGTTCGAGAACGGCGCGATCCTCGTCCAGGGCTCGGCCACCAACGCGACCCAGGTCACCGTCAGCGCCGTGTTCAGCGGCGCAGTCACCGCCCCGGCCGGCTCCAAGCCGCCCCCGACGCCGGCCGCGCCACCCGCCCAGAACGGCGCGGTGGCCAGCGACGGGACCTTCAGCGTCCCGTTCAACCTGACCGCGGGCAAATGGACGCTGACCGTGTCGGCCGCCGGCAGTGACGGCAAGGCCACCTCGCTGACCCGGGCGGTGACGGTCAACTACAAGGGCGTCAACCTGGTCGTCTCGATCAAGGGTGGCACTGCCTGGATCAAGGTCTGGGAGGACGGTG
Organism: uncultured Chloroflexia bacterium; assembly: GCA_963735455.1. Classification (GTDB taxonomy): domain Bacteria; phylum Chloroflexota; class Limnocylindria; order Limnocylindrales; family CSP1-4; genus Palsa-1033. The sequence continues at coordinate 1,143,865 of CAVTKZ010000002.1, read as the reverse complement.
TGCTCGACCCGACGATCGGCGGGGGCGGCAAGACCGAATCGAACGGCAAGGTCCTGACCTTCACCGCCCTGCAGACGATCGAGGTCCGGACGGGCAAATCGAGCATCACCTTCTTCACCCTGAACGGCCAGTCGTTGGGCTCGCTGGGCGCCGCCGCCAACCCGGAGACCTGGCTCTTCGCGCCGCCCGCCGCACCGAAGATGACCAACCGTACGTGACCGAGGGCGACCCCGAGCTCGACCTGGTCGGCCTCGCTGAGCGCCTCCAGGCAGCCTGCCTGGCCGCCGGCCTGACCGTCGCCACGGCCGAGTCGTGTACCGGCGGCCTGGTCGCCCACGCGCTGACCGAGATTCCCGGCTCGAGCGCCTACTTCCTGGGCGGGGTGGTGGCCTATGCCGACGCGACCAAGCAGGCCGAGCTGGACGTTCCCCGGGCAATGATCGAGCGCCACGGCGCGGTCAGCGCCCAGGTCGCCCGGGCGATGGCCGAGGGTGCCCGGCGACGGCGTCGGCTCAGCCCTCGCCGTGTCGGTGACCGGGATTGCTGGACCTGGTGGCGGGACCGCCGCCAAGCCCGTCGGCCTGACCTATGTCGCCGTCGATGGACCGGCCGGCTGCGAGGTCCGCCGATACGTCTGGGCCCATGACCGCTCGGCCAACAAGCGGGCCAGCGCCGCGGCGGCGATCGAGCTGCTGATCGCCTGCGCCGCAGCCGACCGGCCGTGACCCGGACCGTCGAGGAGATCGGTCGGGGCCTGGAACCGACCCGCCTGGCGCGGCCGATCGTCGCCGGCGAGCGGATCCACGTGATCGGCGCGGCCGGCAGCGCGGCGGCCGCGTCGCTCCTCCTCGGCCAGGCGGCCGGTGGCCGGCTGTCCGGTTGCGATTCCGGCGACCCGTCGGCCTACAGCCGGGGCGTCGAGGCGGCCGGCATCCCGATCACCTGGCAGCACGCCGCGAGCCACGTCGTGGGAGCCGATGGCCGGCCGCTCGTCGATCGGATCGCGGTCAGCAAGGCCCTCACCTCGGTCAACCCGGACCAGCCCGAGCTGCTCGCGGCCCACGTGGCGGGAATCCCCGCCACGAGCTGCCAGCAGCTGATCGCCGACGCGGCGGCCACGTTCGGCGGCACGCTCCTGGCGGTGGCCGGGACCCATGGCAAATCGACGACGACGGGCTGGCTCGTCCACCTGCTCAGCCGGGCCGGCCACGACCCATCGGCCTTCGTCGGGGCGCTCCTGCCCGCCGAGCTCGCCGGGGGCGACGCCCCGGCCGTCGTCCGGATCGGGCACGGCGGGCCGCTCGGGCGCTCGTTCGTGGTCGAGGCCGACGAGTACGCCGGCAACTTCGATCCGTATCGGCCGGCGATCGGCGTCCTGCTCAACGCGGACTGGGACCATCCCGACGTCTTTCCCGACCGCGGCGCCGTGATCGACGCGTTCGAAGCCTGGGTCTGGCGCTTTCCGCCCGACTCGACGCTCGTCGCGAACGCCGGCGATCCGGGCGTGGCCATCCTGCTGGCGAGGCTGGTCGACTGGCCGGGGCGGATCCTGGCGACGGCGGTGGCCCCGGACGGCGTCGATCCGGCCGACCTGGGCGCTCAGCTGGGCGCGTGGATCCGGTCAGGTGCCGGGCCGGCCACGGCACTGACCGCCAGCTATCACCCGGCTCCGACGGGCGAGGCCCACCTGATCGTCCACGGCCTCGGGCCCGGTACCTCGACCGAGGTCGACCTGCAGCTTGTCGGCCGACACAACGCGGCCAACGCGCTCGGCGCGGCCGGTGCCGCGCTCGCGTTCGGGCTCGAGCCCAATCAGATCGCCCAGGGGCTGGCGTCATTCCAGGGGGTCGGCCGCCGGTTCGAGCTGCTCGGCGACGTCGACGGCGTGGTCGTCCTCGACGATTACGGCCACCACCCGACCGCGATCGCGGCGACCCTGGCGGCGGTCACCCTGCGCTACCCGGGCCGGAGGCGCTGGGCGATCTACGAGCCACTCACGTTCCACCGCACCGCGGCCCTCCTCGAGGGCTTCGCCGACGTGCTGGCCACGGCCGATCGGGTCGCGATCGCCGACATCTACGCGGTCCGCGACCCCGACCAGACGATCGTGTCCGCAGCCGACCTGGCCCGGGCCGTCGAGCGGCGCGGAACGCCGGCGATTGCCCCCGGATCGGTCGAGGCGACCGCCGACGCCGTGCTGCCCCTGCTGGAGCCCGGCGACGTCGTCCTGGTCATGGGCGGCGGCCGCTCGACCGTGATCGCCGAACGGCTGGTTGCTGGGCTTCGCGAACGCCTCGGCTAGTCATCGAACGGTAGGGAGAGTCGCAGGATGTCGATCGTCTTCGAACTAGCAGATGGAGCCCTCGAGGTCCTCGGACGAGACTGATTCGGACCCGGATTCCGGGTCGGATCGCGCCCAAGACTACTGGGGCTGATATTCGCCAGTTTTCGCTTGGTCGAGCTACCTAACCGCCGCTCGAGCCCATGCCCTTGGGGTAGCCCTGGGTCCGGAGCGGGCTAGTCGGCGGCCATCGCCGCGGCGACGGTCGCCCCGCCGCTGGCCGCGGCGGCTTCCAGGGCCAGGAGCTCTTCGGGGCTGAGCAGGCGGGCGGTGATCTCGTGGCCCTCGGAGGTCAGGCACCGGCCCGTGGCCAGCTCGTATTGCCAGCCGTGGAGCGAGCAGGTCAGGACGCCCTCCTCGATCGTGGCGAAGCGGGTCAGGTCGGCCTTCATGTGCGGGCAGCGGCGCTGGATCTCCCAGCCGTCGAGCACGAACGAGCCCTCGGCCTTGGCCTTTTCGGCGTAGAAGCCCTCGGCGTACTGGAGCCGCTCGAGGTCGAGGCATTTGAACCAGGTGTAGACGTATTCGTTGTAGGGCCCCTTGCGTGCCGCCCGGAAGCGCATCGACAGGAAGAGCGAGTTGACCCAGTCGACCTCGTGCTCGCGGACCAGGACCTCGATCAGGGGCCGGTCGATCCGGAAGATGTAGCGGGGCGTCTCGACGCCGTCCCAGGGCCGGACGAGCTGGTCGACGAAGTCGAGAATGATCCCCGGCGGCTGGCCCGCGGGGATGACCGCCAGGCCCTGCGGTCCGCGCAGGTCGAGCAGGACCGGCGCTCCGATCCCGCTGCAGGTCAGCTCGCCGAAGCCCATCAGCGGCTCGAACCAGGCCTTCAGCTCGGCCACGAGGTCGAGCGCCTCCACTTCGGGCTCATCCGGCTCCGGCATCGGTGCCCCGCCGCGGGCCCAGCGGGCGTGCTCGGCATCGAGCAGCGGCCGGATCCGGGCCTGGTACTCGCGCAGGTACGGCTCGCGCTCGTCGAAGATCCGGCGGACCTCGTTGTCGGGCACCGGGTGGGTGACGTCGAACGAGGTCGGCGTGAGCTCACCTGCCGAGCCCGGCAGCATCAGCCGGCCGCTGCTGATCCCGGCCTCGGCCAGGTGGTCGAGGAAGACTTCCTGGTCGGGGAAGATGTTGGCCGGGTCGCGGCGCAGGTCGTTGTACTCGAAGAGGTCGTCGTCCAGGAAGCAGGGCGGGCCGGCGCTGGGCACGACGAAGGCCGGATCGACGATCTCGATGTAGCGCTGGGCGCGGGCCAGCTGGACTACCCGCTTCTTGTGGGCCAGGGTGATCTTCGCCCGCTCGGGGAACTCGTAGACCATCGGGTACCAGATCGCGCCCGAGAACTGCAGGAAGAGGAGGTCCACCCGGCCGAGCGCCAGGAGCTTGTCCGGATCGGGCGGCCGCGAGTCGTTCATGTTCAACAGCCGGGTCTCGCCGTCGTCAACCAGCAGGGCCGAGTCGCCGATCGGCCCGTCCGTTGGCGCGGTCAGGGCGTTGATCATCACCCGCAGGCCCCCGGCCAGCTCGATCGGTTCGGCGTCGGCCGTCTCGACGAAGCGCCGGAAGCCCAGGGCATGGAGCTCGTGGCGGAGGTCATCGATCAGGTAGTCGGGCAGCAGGACGGTGGCGTCCTTCGAGACGTGGGCGCGCAGCCAGGCGGGGTCGAAGTGGTCGTGGTGGAGGTGCGAGATGTACAGGAACGTCGGGTTGCCGATCTGGGCCGGATCGATCCCGTCATTGGCCGGGAACGGGAACCAGCTGCCGAAGTAGGCCGGGCTGAACCACGGGTCGCACAGGATGCTGCCGAAGCGGGTCTCGATGAACAGCCCCGCCTGGCCCAGGAAGGTGACGCGCATCCACCGAGAATAGCGGAGCGGGTACCATTGGCGGCCGATCCCCCCAGCGACAGTGATGGAGCGCGTGGATGGCCGGTGACGTCTCGTTCGATGTGGTCAGCGAGTTCGATGAGCAGGAGCTCCGGAACGCCCTCGACCAGGTCCGACGCGAGGTCCAGCAGCGCTTCGACTTCAAGGGCGCCAAGGTCGAGCTCGAGCAGGAGAAGACCGAGCTGGTCCTCCTCACCGACGACGAGTTCCGGGCCAGGGTGGTCAAGGACCTGATCGAGTCGAAGGCGGTCCGGCGCAACCTGAGCCTGAAGATCTTCGACTGGGGCAAGGTCGAGCCGGCCGGCGGCAGCACGGTCAAGCAGGTGATCAAGCTGCGCAGCGGGCTGCCCGACGACGTCGCCAAAAAGCTGACCAAGATGATCCGCGACGAGTTCCCGAAGGTGAAGTCGCAGATCCAGGGCGATGCGATCCGGGTCTCGGGCAAGAACAAGGACGACCTCCAGCGGGTGATCGGCCGGCTGCGTGAGCTCGACCTCGAAGTCCCGCTGCAGTTCCAGAATTACCGCTAGGTCCGGACATGGCGAGCGACGAACCGATCGAGCCAGCAGCGCCGGAGGTTCCGGGGGACGAGGCGCCCGAGCCGCCGCAGTCGCCCGAGCCCGAGCCGGAGTCAGCGCCGGTGCCCGAGCACGAGGCGGCCCCCGAGCCCGAGTCAGCACCTGAGCCCGAGCCGGCGTCCGAACCAGAGCCTGAGCCCGAGCCAGCACCTGAGCACGAGCCGGAGCCCGTGGCGCCACGGACCGTTGGGCGGCTGATCGCCGATGCCCTCAAGGCAGCCGGCGTCGAAGTGGCGTTCACGGTTCCCGGCGAGAGCTTCCTGGGCCTCCTCGACGCGCTGCCCGAGGCCGGGATCCGGGTCGTCACGACCCGCCACGAAGGCGGCGCGGCGTTCATGGCCGAAGCCCACGGCCAGCTGACCGGCAAACCGGCGGCCTGCCTCGCCACCCGGGCCGTCGGGGCTGCCAACCTGGCGATCGGCATCCATACCGCCCAAGCCGATTCCACCCCGATGTTCGCCCTGATCGGCCAGGTGGCCCGCGGCATGAAGGGTCGCGAAGCGTTCCAGGAGAGCGACCTGGCCGGCTCGATCGGCCGGCTGGCGAAGTGGTCGGCCGAGATCGACTCCGCCGAGCGTGCCGAATCGACGATGCAGGAGGCAACTCGCCAGGCGCTCGGCGGCCGGCCGGGCCCGGTCGTCCTGTCCCTGCCCGAGGATCTCCTCGACGAGCTCGTGCCGGGCGCATCGGCCGACGCCGTCCCTTTCCGGCCGCAACGGGTGGAGCCCGACGACCTGGCCGTCCGGCGGGTCCTCCAGCAGCTCACCGCGGCCCAGCGCCCGGTGATCCTGGCCGGGGCCGGGGTGCTCCGCTCGCGGGGCACCGCCGACCTGGTCCGCCTGGCCGAGCTGCTCGAAGTGCCGGTCATCGCCTCGTGGCGCCGGCCCGACGTCTTCCCGAACGACCACCGGCTCTTCCTGGGGATGACCGGCTATGGCTCCGCCGACACCGTCCGGCCGCGACTCGATGCCGCCGACCTCATCCTGGTCCTCGGTTCGCGGCTCAATGAGATCGCCTCGTTCGGCTACGAGGTACCCCGGCGGGATCAGGCCTGGGTCCACGTCGACCTCGAGCCCCGTGAGGCCGGTCACGGCCTGCCCGCCCCGACCCAGCCCGTGGTGGCCGACGCCCGAACGTTCCTGCGGGTCGCCCGCCGGCGCGTCTCGCTGGGGGTCCTGGCGGCCGAGCCATACGACGCCCGGCGCGCCGCGAACGAAGCCGACCGGGCCGCCTACGAGGGCGCCCGGGAGGTTGCCGATCAGCCCTGGACCGGCCCCGGAGTCCATCCAGGGCGGGTGATCGAGACGTTCAATCGGATCCTGCCACCGCAGACTGTGGTGACCACCGATGCCGGCAACTTCGCCGGCTGGGCGGGTCGTGGCATGCGCTTCCGCCGGCCGGGCACGTTCATCGGGCCGACCTCGGGGGCCATGGGCTTTGGCCTGCCTGCCGCGATCGCGGCCTCGCTCGAGCATCCCGGCCGGCCGGTCGTGGCCCTCACCGGTGACGGCGGCTTTGCGATGACGATGAGCGAGCTCGAGACAGCCGCCCGCGAGCACGCCAGTGTCGTCGCCCTCGTCTTCGACAATCAGCGCTATGGCACGATCCGCGTCCACCAGGATCGGCGCGGGACCGGGGCAGGGGAGTCAACCGACCTCGGTCCGATCGATTTCGCCGCGACGGCGATCGCGCTCGGCGTCCGTGGCGTGCGGGTGGACGACGAGGCCGACTTCGAGCCCGCCCTGGTCGCCGCCCTGGCGGCCGGGACGACGACCGTGGTCCATCTGCCCCTGGACCGACGTTGGCGGGCCGTCGGCGTCCTCGACCCCGCCTGACCTGCCCATGCGTCCGACCTATCACCTCGTCCCGGCGGAGAGCTGGGCAACGCGCGACCCATCGAGCGCGTACGCCGCGCCCAGTCTCGCGGCCGACGGCTTCATCCATTGCACCGACGGGGCGGCAGCCATGGTCGAGACCGCCAACCGCCACTACCGCGACGATCCCCGGTCGTTCCTGGTCCTGACCCTCGACCTGGATGCGACCGGATCGCCCTGGCGCTTCGACGACCAGGCCGGGCTCTACCCGCACATCTACGGGATGGTCGCCCCGGCGGCGGTCGTCCGGGTCCAGCCGATCCCGCGTTCGGCGGACGGCACGTTCGAGGCCTTCGCCGGCGACGTCCCGGCCGGCGTCCGGGTCGAGACGATCTACGTCGTGGAGGCGACCTACGGCCCCGACGCCGAGCGGCTGCGGCCGGCCGCGCGGCCCGAGCATCTCGCTCACATCGGCGAGCTCCTTCGTTCCGGCCAGCTGATCGAGGCCGGTGGCTACCTCGACTTCAGCAGCGCGATCCTCCTCGTCCAGGCGTCGAGCGAGGACGAGGCGCTGGACCTGTTCCGGGACGACGTCTACATCCGGTCCGGCGTGTGGACGGACCTGCGGGCGCGGGCCCTGGGCCGGGTCATCGCCGAGTAGCGACCGCCCGGCGGCTCAGGCCGAAGCGGCGAGCCAATCGCGGACGACCCGGTCGAGCGTGGCCAGGGGCAGGCTGCCCGAGCCCAGGACCGTGTCGTGGAAGGCCTTGATCTCGAAGCGCTCGCCGAGGGCCGCCTCGGCCTGGGCCCGGATCCGCTGGATCTCGAGCCGGCCGAGCATATAGCTGAGGGCCTGGCCGGGAGTGACGATGTAGCGGTCGATCTCGGCGGTCACATGGCTCTCGCGCATCGGCGAGTTCTGGAGCATGTACTCGATCGCCTCGCGCCGGCTCCAGCCGAGCGCGTGGAGGCCGGTGTCGACGACCAGCCGGCAGGCCCGCATCGAATCGGCCGAGAGCATGCCCATCCGGTCGAGCGGCGTCGTGTACAGGCCCATCTCGTCGGCCAGCCGCTCGGTATACAGGCCCCAGCCCTCGCCGAACGCCGAGATGAAGGCCCGCTTGCGGAACTCGGGGATGTTGGTCAGCTCGCCGGCGATCGCGAGCTGGAGATGGTGGCCGGGGATGCCCTCGTGGTAGGCAGTCGACTCGATCTGGAAGCGGCCCCAGCCGGTCGGCTCGCTGGTGTTCATGAAGAATGTGCCCCCACGGCTGCCGTCGAGGGCCGGCGAGAAGTAGTAGGCGACCGCCCCGCTGGTCGCCGCTTCGACCTCGCAATCCGCCTTGGGCAGGATCCCGAACCAGCCGGTCATCGCGCCCTTGGCCTTGGCCAGGGCGGCCTGCGCCGCGGCGACGATGTCGTCTGCATTGGTGTGGTGGAGCGCTGGGTCGGAGCGCAGCGACTCGAAGATCTGGTCGAGGTCCGAGGAGCCCGTGACCTGCGGTCCGAGGGCCCGGTATTCGGCAGCGAGCGACTCGACCTGGGCCAGGCCGATCTCGTGGATCTGCTCGGCTGGCAGGATCAGGGTGGTGTACAGCCGGATCGCCCGGTCGTAGCTCTCGGCTCCGTCGGCCAGGTAGGTCAGGCCGGCGCGATCGTCGGGGCGGGCCTTCGGCCGCACCTCGTCCCGGATCACGTCGCGGTAGCGCTCGATGCCGGGTCGGACGTCGGACTCGATCAGCCTCGTCAAGCGGGAGCGGAAGGCGGCCCCGTCGCTGATGCCGGGCGGCAGGGAGACGTTCAGGAGGGGATCCTGCTCGATCGGCGTGGCCAGCCAGGCCTCGAGCTGGACGATGGTCTGGTCGACGGCAAAGACAGCCGGCGTGCGCTCCGCCGCGAGCCCTTCCCGGAGCCGATCGGCGAGCTCCACGAAGGCTGTGCCCGCCCCATGCAGCTTGGCCGGCAGGGCGTCGGCGACCTCGACCGTCGGGAACGACAGCTTGGGGAAGCGAACCGGCAGCATCGCCTGGAGGCCGGAGATCGGGTTGACGCCGAACTCGGTCAAGCGCGACTCGGCCATGTCGGCACGGGCGGTCGCATCCCAGGCCATCATCTCGCGGGTGATCCGGTCCTCAGGCCCCAGGCCATCGGCATCGAGCAGGAGCGCCTCGCGAGCAAAGCGCCGGTTCTCCGCGATCTCGACATCCTCGGCCGCCCGGCTGTACTCCTCGAAGCTGGCCGCGAAGCGATAGTCGCCGTCCATGTGGGCGCCGGTTGGCGAGACCCGATGCCGGAAGTCGTAATACTCGGCGGACAGGCTGTCGACATCTGCGCTCATCGGGTCTCCCGGGCGGCTGATTCGTGGGACCTGCATCGTAGCCGGATCGCTCCCTCGAGTCGGGCGCCGGGAACACTAGTTGCGCGTGCAACTACCACCGTGGTATGGTCGCGCCAGCAACCGAAGGAGTCGCCCAGCCATGCCAGCCGTCGTCGTCGAAGACATCAGCATCCTGCCCCGGATCCCGGATCCCGATCCGGTCGTTGCCCGCCAGCGGGCCGTGCGGGGGATCACCAACGCGCCGCGCGGCTTCGAAGGGGAGGGCTTCCCGGTCCGCCGAGCGTTTGCCGGGGTGGACCTGGCGGAGCTGGACCCGTTCGTCCACTTCGACCAGATGGGCGAGGTCGAGTACGCGCCGGGTGAGCCCAAGGGCACGCCCTGGCACCCGCATCGTGGCTTCGAGACCGTCACCTACATGATCGACGGTACGTTCGAGCACAGCGACTCGAACGGCGGCGGCGGCGTGATCACCAACGGCGACACCCAGTGGATGACCGCCGGCGCTGGCATCCTGCACATCGAGAAGCCGCCCGAGGCGCTCGTCGCGAGTGGTGGCCTGTTCCACGGCTTCCAGCTGTGGGTCAACCTGCCCGCGGCCCAGAAGTGGTCGGCGCCGCGCTACCAGGACCTGCGGGCCAGGGAGGTCGCGCTCGTCTCGTCGAGCGATGGCGGGGCGCTCGTCCGGGTGATCGCCGGCGACGTGGCCGGCCACGCCGGCCCCGGCTCGACCTACACGCCGATGACCCTGGTCCACGCCACGCTCAGCCCGGGAGCCAGGCTGTCCCTGCCCTGGCGGGCCGACTACAACGCGCTGGTCTACGTCCTGGCCGGCTACGGCAGCGTGGGCAGCGAGGCACGCCCGATCCAGAGCGGCCAGCTGGCGGTCTTCGGACCGGGCAACACGGTCACGGTCGCGGCCTCGATGCAGCAGGATGGCCACAGTCCGCACCTCGACGTGATCGTCCTCGGCGGGCGGCCGATCCGCGAGCCGGTCGCCTGGATGGGCCCGTTCGTGATGAACACCCGCGCAGAGGTGATCCAGGCGATGGCCGACTACCAGGCTGGCCGCCTGGGCCAGATTCCGGCGATCCACAACGCCCCGACCACGATGGTCGAATCAGGCGGGCCCGGCGACCACACGTAGACCGCAGTTCCCGCAGCGGAGCCCTCCGTGGTTATTTCCGCAGCCCAGCGGACGGCGAAGCCGCGAACTGGCGCGGATCAGGCGGCCGGCGCCACGGTTAGCGCTGGTCGCCGCTGAGCTGGCTGACGGCCTTGTCGATCCGGCGCTGGCGGGTCTCGGCCGTCCTCGCGTCGCGGATCCCGATCACGTAGAAGCTCTTGTTGCTGTAGGACAGGGCGTCGAAGGCCTTGCGGGCGGCCGGAGCGCCGTCGAGCGCGGCCGAGAAGTCGTCCGGCACCTCGATCACCCGGGGCGCCGTATCGAGCTCGAGCTCGACGTCGACCACGTCGCCGGCCACGACGCCGGCCGCCGCCCGGTTCTCGGCGCTCACCCCGATGAGGTATTCCGACCCATATGCCGCGACCGTGCTCCGGTAGGTGTACCCGTTGATCGTCACCCTGACCGGCGGGCGCTTGCCCCGGCCGAGGGCAGCCACGACCTCCGGCGGGATCGACATCCCGCAGGCGGTTTTCCCGCGCAGCTCGATCTTGACCCGGACCATGACCACGTCGCCACCTCCTGGGCGAGTATGCCAGCCACCGGAGCGGGCCAGGTCCTCTGGCGAACGCCGCGGCCTGATCGGCCCAGGCCGGGCATCTGCCCGTCGAAGACTTCAGGGCAGGCAAGGTCCCGTACGGCAGAATGACTCGGCGATGACCACCGTGCGCGAGATCCTGGTGAAGACCAGGGGAGGGGATCCGGTGTCCGTGACGAAGGCCTTCGTCTGGCCCGCCTTCAGATTCGATGGGCCACCGTACGAATAGCCGAGCAGGGAGCCCGCGCTGTCGTAGTAGAAGGCTCCGACGGCTACTTCCTCGACGTCGATCTTGGAGGTATTCGTGACCATTCCGCTCGTTGAAGCTCCTCTTCTGCCGTCCGATCCCGGTTTGTTGGTGGCGTCGGTGATGGTCAGGACGATGTCCTTGAGGGTGGCCTTCACGAAGGTCGTATCGGAGGTGACATGCGCCATCGTGGCAGAATCGACGCCCCCGCCGGCCATCACCTCTCCGGCCACGTAACCAGTCCCACCCGGGGCGACCTCATACGGGAAAAAGTTGGTTGGGCTCCCGGCAGCGACGACGTTGCCCGAGCTATCGGTCAGGGTGTAGTCGTCGCCGTCGGCGGCGGCGACGAGGTCGATGGCTGATGAGCTGATGTTCGTGACCTCGATGATCACGTTCGCATCAGCGGTGTCACCGTCCTGCCAGGGAATGAACGTTTCACGGATCATCGCGAGCGGTCCGGACTGGTGAAACGAGGCGGTCGGCGTGGCCGGTGGGACGGGGGAGCTGGACGGGGTCGGCTGCGGGGAGCTCGGGCCCGGCGACGGCTTGCCGTACACGGACGGCGAGCTCGATGCGCCAGGAGTCGCCGGAGCCGCGGAGGCGCTGGGAGCCGGGCTCGGCGCCGGCGAAGACGCCGCGCCACATGCCACGCAGATCAGTGAAACCGCGGCGGTCAACACGCACAACCGACGGAGCAGCACAGTGGATCCTCCCTGTCGACCCGAGCGGCGCGCCGCCGCCATCCTAGTCGAGGAGAGGACGGGTGTAACTGGCTCGGTGCGACGCCGCGTGAGCCTGATTCGACGGCCGTGCCAGCTGACCTACTTCCAGCGGGTCAGGATCGCCTCGCGCTCGAACAGGCGGACGCCCAGGCGCAGGCCGGCCAGGCCGACGACCGTGAGGATCGCGGCCAGGAGCAGGTAGCCCGAGGCGCCCACGAGCAGCGTGCCAGTCGCCTGCAGGAGCGTCACCGCGATGATCGGCACGATCACGACCCCGCCGATCTGCTGGGCGACCCGCGGGTCGTTGACCCGGGCGCTGACGATCACCCCGGCCACGACCGAGATCAGGCCGACCGCCGGACCGAGGATGAAGACGCCCGCCAGCCAGCTCGGGTCGGACACGACCAGGAAGAGGTGCGGGCCGTAGACGGCCGAGGCCAGGGTGATGAACACGACATAGGTCAGCCAGCCGGCCGCGACGCCGGGCACAAGCGCCGCAAGAGCCTTGCCGGCCAGCAGCTCCGAGGTCCGGATCGGAGCCGCGAGGACCGGCTCGAGGCTGCGGGCCTGCTTCTCGCCGATGATCGAGTAGGTGGCGATTGCGAGGGGGATGTAGGCCGGCATCAGCAGGAAGAACGCCAGGAACTGCTGGACGGCGAACGCCCCGGCCAGCTCCGAAGGGCTGAAGCCCGACCACTCGGGGCGCTGGGCGAGGACCGCCTTGGTCAGGTCCGGCGGCAGCGTCCGGGTGCCGATCGCGCTGCCGAGCAGGAGCGGGGCGACGGTCAACAGCAGCGGCGGGATCAGGATCGTGGCCAGCAGGAGCCGGTTCCGGATCGTCTCGGCAAACTCGCGGCGCAGGACGGTGAGGATGATCCGGCGGCGCATCAGCCGGCCTCGCCGTTCGCGCCGGGCTGAACGCCCATCACCTCGAAATAGACCGACTCGAGCGAGGTCGCCGCCGGGCGCACCTCGAGGATCGCCGCGCCCGCCGCGGCCAGGGCCCGGACCAGGGGCGGCGTGATCGCGGAGGGGTCCGCGGCGTCGACGACCAGCCGGTCGCCGTCGAAATGGGCCGCGCCGACGCCGGCGATCCCGGTCGCGAGCGCCACGAGGGCGTCGTCCGCGGCGCGATCAGCCAGCCGGATCTCGACCCGGCCGCCGGCCAGCGAGCCGCGCAGGCGGGCCGGCGAGTCGATCCGCAGCAGCCCGCCCCGGACAAAGGCGACCTGGTCGCACAGCCGATCGGCCTCGTCGAGGTTGTGAGTCGCCAGGACGATCGTCCGCCCGGCCCCGCGCAGGCCCTCGATCGCCTCGCGGACCACGAACGCGGCCTCCGGGTCGAGGGCCGCGGTCGGCTCGTCGAGGAAGATGACCGCCGGATCGTGGAGCAGGGCCCGCGCGATCGCCAGCTTCTGCTTCATGCCCTTGCTGAACGTGCCGGCAACGTCGCGGCGGCGATCCCACAAGGAGAACAGGCGGAGGTAGTGCTCGATCCGCTCCGCCCGGGTCGTGGCGTCGAGGCTGTACAGCCGGCCGAAGAAGTCGAGGTTGGCCTCGGCCGACAGCTTGTCGTAGAGGCCCGGCGTCTCGGTCAGGATCCCGACCCGGGCGCGGACCGCGTCGGGATCGCTGCGCACGTCGAAGCCGTCGACGGTGGCACTGCCCTCGGTCGGCTCGATCAAGGCGGTCAGCATCCGGACTGTCGTCGTCTTGCCCGCGCCGTTCGGGCCGAGCAGGCCCAGGACCCGGCCGCGGGGGACCTCGAAATCCATGCCCCGGACCGCCCAGGTCGCGCCGAAGCGGCGCCCGAGGCCGGTCGCCCGGAGGGCAATCTCGCCGTTGTCATCGCTCACTCGATCACGATACGATGCCGGGCATGGATATCGCCCTGGTCCATGGCAACTTCCACGGCGCCTGGTGCTGGGATCTCCTCCGGCCCGAGCTGGAGCGTCGCGGCCATCGCGTGTTCGCGGTCGACCTGCCGATCACCGACCCCGCGGCGGGAGCGGCCGAGTACGCGACGGCCGTCGAGGCGATCCTGCCGCCCGAGGGGGAGCCGGTCATCGTTGGCCACTCGATGGCCGGCCTGGTCATCCCGATCGTCGCCGCGCGGCGGCAGGTCAGCCGGCTGATCTTCCTGGCTGCGCTCCTGCCCAAGCCGGGGATGTCGGCCAACGAGCAGCGGGCCGCGGAGCCGATCGACGGCCTGGTGCCGCCGAGCGTGGCCGAATGGATCGACATGGGCAACAACGTGTGGGGCGTCGGGCCGATCACGGCGACCGAGCTCTTCTTCAACGACGTCCCGCCGGAGATCACCCGTTGGGCGCTGGACCGGCTCATGCCCCAGTGCTACCGGGTCCACGGCGAGGTGACTCCGCTCGAGGCGTGGCCGGACGTGCCCTCCAGCTCGATCGTGTGCAGCGCCGACCGGTCGTTCAACCCGGCCTGGCAGCTGAGTGCCGCGCGTGAGCGGCTAGGGACTGAGGCGGTCGAGATCCCGGGCGGCCACTCGCCGTTCCTGAGCCGGCCGGCCGAGCTCGCCGCGCTGATCGACTCGCTGCTCTAAGCCTCCCGGCGAAGCGCCTATTTCGCGCTGCGATGCCAGCGCAGGGGCGAGGTTCGCTCCCGCTCGATCAGGTGCTTGGCCTCGAGGTCGAGCTGGACCGACTTTGCCCACCAGCCGGCCTTGTCACCGCCCGGAAACAGCTCTTCTGGCAGGCCCGGCTTGAGGGCATCAAGCATCTCGGCCTGGGTCAGGCCGGGGGCCTTGGCCGGGAGCGCTCCGAGCATCGCGGCGCGCATCGCCTCGTACATGCCCGCGTCAACGGTCGACGACCGGCCCGGGTGGTTGACATTCTCGATCGTGACTCGGCCGGCCATGAGCGCCACCTCCACCCAGCTGTCCGGGGCTGGCTGCCCGGCGCATCGATTCGAACTGTGGCGGCCGCGCGAACGGGAATCAAGCCGGGAACTCGGCGCTACCCTTCGCCGGTGAGGAACTGGGCGGGCAACTACAGATATGCAGCTGCCCGCCTCCACCAGCCAGGCTCGCTCGACGAGCTCCAGGCGCTGGTTCGCGCCAGTCGCTCGATCCGGGCCCTCGGCAGCCGGCATTCGTTCAACGACGTCGCCGACACGACCGGCGACCACGTCTCCCTGGCCCGGATGCCCCGGATCTACGAGCTCGACCGGGCGGCCCGGCGGGTCCGGGTCGATGGTGCCGTGCGCTACGGCGAGCTGGCCGTCCGCCTCCAAGCCGACGGCTTCGCCCTCCACAACCTCGCCTCGCTGCCCCACATCTCGGTCGCCGGGGCGTGTGCCACGGCGACCCATGGCTCGGGCGATCGGAGTGGCAACCTGTCCAGCGCGGTGGCCGGGCTGGAGATCGTGACCGCGAACGGCGAGCTCGTCTGGTACGAGCGCGAGCGTGACGGAGATACCTTTCGAGGTGCCGTGGTCGGCCTCGGTGGGCTGGGCGTCGTCAGCGCCCTGATCCTCGACGTGGAGCCGACCTACGACGTCCGGCAGGACCTCTTTGAGCACCTCGCGCTCGAGCAGGTAGTCGGGCATTTCGACGAGATCAGCGCCCTGGCCGACAGCGTCAGCCTGTTCACCGAGTGGCACGGGCCTGAGTTCGAGCAGCTCTGGCTCAAGCGCCGGGTCAGCCCCGACGCGCCGTTCGAGCCGCCGACGATCATCTTCGGCGCGACCCGGGCAACCGAGAAGATCCATCCGATCCGGCGCATGCCGGCCGACGCCCTGACCGAGCAGCTCGGGCTGCCCGGGCCATGGCACGAACGGCTGCCCCACTTCCGGCTCGACCACACGCCCAGCGCCGGGGCCGAGCTCCAGACGGAATACCTGCTGCCCCGCCGGCACGCGGCCGCAGCACTCCTCGCGATCGCTCGTCTCCAGGCCCGGATCGAGCCGCTGCTGCAGGTCTCCGAGATCCGCACGGTCGCTGCCGACGAGCTGTGGCTGAGCACGGCCTCGGGGCGAGCGTCGGTCGCGATCCACTTCACGTGGCAGCCGGATTGGGAGAACGTCCGGAACCTGCTCCCGGCGATTGAGGCCGCCCTCCGGCCGTTCGAGCCTCGCCCGCACTGGGGCAAGCTCTTCACCCTGCCCGCCGACGAGGTCCGAGCAGCCTACCCGCGGCTACCCGACTTCATCTCCCTGCTGGAGCGCCACGACCCGGCCGGCAAGTTCCGGAACGCGTTCGTTGACCGGTACGTCATGGCCTAATCGAGGTCGATACCGGCGGCCCGGGCGTCGGCGGCCAGCGACTCGATCGCCTCGTCGGTGTTGACGGCGTTCTTGACCAGGCCCATGACCCGGCTGATGCCGAGCTCGGCGTAGCCGGTCAGGAGATCGACCCGGGCCGGGCCGGCGATCCCAGCTGCCTCGGCCCAGATGTGGACAGAGACGGCCAGGGTGGCCGGGTCGCGCTTGACCTCCTCGCAGCGACTCCGGATCACCGGTATGGCGGCGGCGGTCTCCGCCGGTGTCAGGCCGTCGAGGTTCAGCTCGTCGGCGTAGCGGGCGGCCAGCCGCCAGGTCACGTTCGGGCCGTTGCCGCCGACCATGATCGGAACCCGCGGGCGCTGGATCGGCTTGGGGATGTTGCGAGCGTTGCGCACATGGGCATAGGTGCCCTGGAAAGTCGCGTGCTGGTGCTTGTCACCGGCCAGCATCGCCGCGATCACCTGCAGGTCATCGCCGAGTCGGGCCAGGCGCTTGCTCGTCTCCGGGAAGTCGTAGCCGTAAGCCAGCCACTCCTCTTCCTTCCAGCCGGCGCCGATGCCCAGGTCCATTCGCCCGGCGCTGATCGAATCCATCGTCGAGATCATCTTGGCCGTGAGGGCCGGATTGCGGAACGCGGTGCAGATCACGACATGGCCGAGGCGGACCCGCTCGGTGACCGCGGCCAGGGCGGCCAGCGAGGTGAAGGATTCGAAGGTGATCTCGTCGGTCGGCCGCGGGAGAGTGTGGAAGTGGTCGTACAGCCAGATCGATTCGAACCCGAGTCGATCACTTTGGCGGGCGACCTCGACGGTCCGTTGCCAGGCCTTGAGCGGTTGCCAGCCGTCGTACTCGCCCTGCCAGCCCTGGGGCACGACCACGCCGATCTTCATTGCTGCGCCTCCGAATGCCGACGCCACGTCTGGGCAGCCATCATCGACGATCCGGCGATGAGCGGTGCGCCCCCCGCGTGCCGATTCGCGACCCCACGCGGCCCGGCGCATCACCGGCCGGACCTACGGGCGGCTCCTGGCGCCGCTAGAGTCGCGGGATGGCCGCCTCGCTGCGTGCGTTCATCCTGCGCAACACCGTCCTTCGGGCGGTGCCCGGGCTGGACGGCGTCCGCCTGCACCTGGCCGACGAGGCGCTGCCGCTGTGGCGCGCCGTCCAGGTCGAGACCGGCGATGACGAGACACCCCTGCCGTACTGGGCCTTCGCCTGGGGCGGCGGGCTGGCCCTCAGCCACTACCTCCAGGCGCACCCACAGGCCGTCGCCGGACGGCGCGTCTTCGACCTGGCGTCGGGCTCCGGACTGTGCGCGATCGCCGCACTGCGCGCCGGCGCGGCAGAAGCGGTCGCCGCCGACATCGACCCGTTCGCCACTGCCGCAATCGCGATCAACGCCCGGGCCAACCAGTGTCGGGTGACATCGATCCGGCGGGACGTCCTGGACGAGGAGCCACCCGACACCGAGGTGATCCTGGCCGGCGACTGCTGGTACGAGGCCCGCCTGGCCGATCGTGTCCTGCCCTGGCTGCGCGACGCCCGTCAACGCGGGATCGAGGTCCTCGTGGGCGACCCGGGCCGGCGTTACCTGCCGATCGCCGAGCTCGAGGAGCTGGCCACCTACCAGGTCCGCACGACGACCGACCTGGAGGACATGGCGCTCAAGCAGGGCCGGGTTTACGCGCTCGCGCCGGCGGGCGGGGCCGGCTGATTATCGGGGCGTGACTGGCGGGACCTGGGCCAGGAGGTTGCCGAAGAAGATCGATCCGCCGACGACCGCAGCCAGGAGCGCGACGATCGTCACCACGACGATCCAACCCGGCGTCGACCCGGTCCTTGGCCCGCTCGGCTTGACGACGACGGTCGAGGCGATCTTGTCGTGCCAGCCCTGCTTGCGCGAATCGAAGGCGGCCCAGATGAAGCCGATGTCGAGGATCAGGCTCGCCACGAAATAGCCGAAGACGCGCAGGACGCCGCGCTTGAAGCTGATCCGCGAGCCATCCGACTCGTGCCGAACCTCGATCCCCAGGAGCTCCTGGCCCAATGACGCGCCGCGCCGGGACCAGAGCAGCCCGAAGTAGAGCGCCTGGACCGCGAACAGGCCCACGAAGATCAGGTCGAGCTGGGGACCGAACGAGTCGATCAGCCGGTTGATCGCCGCCAGGGTGGCCGGCGTGGCCGTATAGGCCCCGGTCGTGGGATTGATCGTGTAGGCGCCGGGGGCCAGGATCAGCTGGAAGAACTGCTCGATGAACGGATTCCAGACCAGGGGCGCCACGATCAGCCAGATCGGAACGGCGATGATCAGCCCGTCGATGAGATAGGCCCACAACCGGCGCCAGAAGCCCACGTAGACATAGCCGAAGGCGGGCACGAGCGGGACCGCTGGCGGCACGACCCAGCCCGTGATCTGGGGCGCCGTGCCGGGAGCGACCCAGCTGGGCAGCGGCGTCGCCGATTGCGGCTGCTGAGCGCTGGGAACCTGCCAGGCGGCCAGCTGCGGTTCCAGGATCGGCGGGCGCCGGTCGTCGCTCGGCGGCTGCATTTCGGTCGGATCGGTCACTTGCCCCCCTGCGCTCGGGCGCGGCGAGCGGGCGTCGCTCGACGCAACTCTAGCGTGGCGCGCCGTGCCGATCGTCGTATCGTCAACGCCATGGCGAAGAAGGCCGCTGATGACGACTCGCTCAAGCGGCTCGGCGGCGGGCGCTGGCAGACGCGCGACGAGCGATTCACGATCGAGCCCGAATCCGGGACGTGGGTCGTGCTCGACGCCGAGCAGGCCGATGACCTGGGGCTGCCCCTCGTGCGAGGCCCGTTCGGCAGCCTGAATGCGGCCAAGGCGGCGATCGCCGGGGCACGCGGCTCGGAGCCGGTCGTCTCACCCCTGGCGGCGAAGGTCGCCGAGCACCGGGAGCGACCCGTCACACCAGCCAGGGCCCTCAAGCCCCACGTAATCGAGGTCGTCAAGGACAGGACCCCCTTGGGCACGCCGGCCAAGCCACCGGCCCCGTCCAAGCCGGCGGCGCCACCGGCCAAGCCGCCCGAGCCTGCCGAGCCGAACTGGATCCTGGCTCTGGGGCCTGCCGGACGCGGCCGGGCTCACGAGCTGATCGAGCGCCTTGCGCAGGCCGGCGTCCCGGATCCGGAGTCAATCGCCGAGCGCGAGATCGCCGCCGAGGAGCCCGCCGTCGCGACCTATGCCCTGTCACGGGCAATCGAGCGCCTCGGCCCCGAAGCCGCGCCCGCGGTGGTGGCCAGGCTGCTCGCCGCCGGAGACGCGCCAGACCTCGAGGTTCGCTGGCATCTCGTCGATGGCGATGGCCGACCGATCCCATTCAAGGAGCTGCTCAAATGACCGAACCCGCCGAAGCGACCGCCTGGATCGATGTCCGCCTGGCCGGGTTCCCGGAGGCGCAGCGTGCCGCGCTCGAAGCGTTGCGCCGGACGATCGCGGCTGCGGCACCCGAGGCCGAGGAGACGATCAGCTACGCGATGCCCGCGTTCCGCTACCACGGCCGGGCCCTCGTCTCGTATGACGGGTTCAAGAATCACTGCTCGTTCTTCCCGATGGGCTCCGAGATCGTCGAGCGGCACAAGGACGAGTTCGCCGCCTTCGCGACCAGCAAGGGCACCCTCCACTTCACGAGCGAGAACCCGATCCCAAAGCGGCTGATCGAGCTGATCGTGCGTGAGCGGATGGCCAACATCGACGCCCGCGCCGGGCGGCGCAGCGTCAGCCAAGGGGAAGGGGTGAGTCGAGCCGCGCCACTCCCGCGCGCGATCGCCGGGATCCCCGTTCCCCAGGACGACGTGGCGGCACGGACCTGGCGCTGGGCGCAGCGGGCGCTGCCCGTCTACCTCCTGGGCCATTCGGTCCGGGCGTATTGCTGGGGTGCGGCGATTGCGGCAGGGGAGGGCTGGACCTTCGATCGGCAGATTCTGTGGACTGCCTCGCTGATGCATGACTATGGACTGACCCGGATCCCCCGGAACACGATGTGCTTCGAGGTCGAGGGTTCCGAGATCGCCCGACGCTTCCTCGAGCGAGCCGGCCTGGACCCGGAGTCGACCGATCGGGCGGCGATCGCGATCATCCTGCACATGCGCGCCGGAGTGACCCTGGCCGATGGGGTCGAGTCGGTGCTCCTGGACCGGGCGACGGGCCTCGATGTCCGGGGCGATGGCTACGAGCTGGTCGACGCGGTCCGGCCGTCCGTGATGAAGGACTATCCACGGGGCCCGTTCGACCGCCACTTCCTCAGCGCCATGAGGCGTGAGGTCGCGGTCCGGCCCACCTGCGAGAGCAATCGGCTGCTCAATGACAACGAACTGGCCGGCTGGATGGCCCGCTCAGCGTGGCGCGCCGAGCGCTGATCAGGGAGCGGCGTCCGGCTCCGGCTCATCCTCGGCCGGACCGACGGCCGTCGGGGTCTTGCTCAGGTGGCTGGCCTCGATGATCGTCGGGGTGCCGTCGCGATCCTTCCAGCGAGTCTGGATGAGGGCCGTCTCGGTCTCGCCGACCAGGCGCAGGACCACGTTGTAGCCCGAGCCCCCAGCCGCGAGGGAGTCGATCGAGGCCTCGGTCGCGGGCAGGGGCAGAAGCGCGATCACCTCACCCAGGTTGCGATGGAGCTCGGCGCTCATGAACTCGATCGCCTTGTCCACGTCCCCGGCGAGGAGCGCATCGCAGAAGGCCTGCGCTTGTTCTCGAACCGCGACGTCATCCATTACTGCCCCCTGCTGATGTCGCGGAGATTGGCTCCGGGACTGCTGGCCGGCGGTCGGCGACCGATCCGGGCCGGCGAGTCGCGAGGGTCGATCCGAGGATCACGAGGGCGAGCCCGGCGCCCATCGCCAGGGTAAACGTCTCGTTGAGGACGAGGACGCCCAGGACAGCGGCAACGGCGGGATTGATATAGGTGATCACGGTCGAGCGGACCGGGCCGATCTCCTTGATCAACGCCGCGAAGACGATGAAGCCGAGCGCCGTGCAGATGACCGCCAGGATGGCGATCGAGGCGAGCACCTTCGGGGAGGGCATCACGACGGGCAGCTGGGTGAGGGCGAACGGCAGGTAGATGAGGGCGGTCAAGCCGAGCGCGAGGGACATCACGCCCACGGAGGGCAGGCCGCCCAACCGGCGGGCGAGGATTGCCGGCCCGGCGGCGTAGCCGACGATCACCACGCCGACCTCGAGCAAGGCCGTGGTGTCCGACGAAGCGAAGTCAGCGCCGACGATTGCGGCCACGCCGATCAGCCCGATCAGCAGGCCCACGACGCCGGTCCGGCTGGTCCGGTCGACGCCACCGGTCGCCAGCGCCAGGACCGTCCCGACGAGCGGCACGCCGGCCAGCAGCAGCCCGGTCAGCGAGCTGGAGATGTGCTGCTCGGCCGTCGCCAGCATCAGCCAGGGGATGGCAATCTCGACGACCGCGAATGCGACGAGCCAGCGCCAGCGCGCGAGGACCGTCCGCAGGTCGACCCGGGCAATGGCGAAGGGCAGCAGGATCGCCGTCCCGATCGCGGTGCGCAGGAAGACGAGCACCGCAGGGGTGATCTCGGCCACCGCCACCCGGATGAACAGGTAGGGGATGCCCCAGATCACGGCCATCAGGCCGAACAGGATGATTCCGCGGCGGGTCACGCCAGCAGGCCGGCTATTTGAGGGCCTTGGCTAGGGCGACGGACATGTCGAGCGTGGCCTTCGCCGACGCCGTCAGGACAAGCATGCCAAATGTCCCGAAATCGACGTACAAGCTGGCGTGATGGATGGCCCCGACGGTGGCCACCGAACCCTTCGCCGCGACACCCACTCCGCTGATCGCCTGCATCCCCGGCAGTGACGCCGCCATGAAGGCCTGGATCGGAGCCTCGTTGAACGAGCTGATCTCGACGCCCATGCCATCGGAGGGCGTGCCCCAGATGCAGTGGCCGGTTGCCTCCAGGCCCGTGCCGCCGCTCCCGTTGAGTGGCTCGCCGGGCGGGACTCCCAGGCTGGTAATCGTGTTGATCGTTGACGGGTCGAGCATGTCGCACAGGTTGCCCAGGAGCCGCGGCTCGCCGCTCGGCGCGGCCGAGCTCGGTTGGGCCGAGTCGGGCACGTGGGAGGCCTGCCCTCCGGGGGCGGCGCTTGGCTCCGGCGAGGTGATCGGGCCGAGGCCGGCGGATGGCGATGGTGACGCGACCGGGGCCGTCGTGGCCGCGGATGAGGTGCAAGCGAGGGCGACGATCGAGAGGAGGGCCAGGACGAGGCCCTTGGTCAGGCCGGCGGTCCGAGCGGCGCGTTGATCCGACATCGTTCCGTGCCTCCCTGCGATCGCCCCGTGGATGCCCACAGTAGCGGTTCGGGGTCAATGGGGCTGCGCCGATTTCGAGCGTCGCCCCGGAGCGTAGAGTCGGGCAGTGAGCTTCGATGTTGCCGCTGACGCCTACGACCGTTTCATGGGCCGCTACTCGCGGCTGCTCGCCCCGCAGATGGCGGACCTCGCCGACGTCGCGCCCGGACAGCGGGTCCTCGATGTTGGCTGTGGGCCGGGCGCGCTGACCGCCGTCCTGGTTGACCGGCTCGGGCCGGGCAACGTCGCGGCGGTCGAGCCCTCGCCATCATTCGTGGCGGCGGTTCGGGCGCGATTTCCGGGGATAACCGTGCTCCAGGCATCGGCCGAAGCGCTTCCGTTCGCGGATCACGAGCTCGATGCGGCGATCGCCCAGCTCGTCGTCCATTTCATGGCCGACCCGATCCGCGGGCTGGCCGAGATGAAGCGGGTCACGCGATCTGGTGGCGTTGTTGCCGCCTGTGTCTGGGATCACGCTGGCGGCCAGGGCCCATTGGGCCTGTTCTGGCAGGCCGCCCGCGAGCTCGACCCGGCTGTCGAGGACGAATCCCAGCTCGCCGGTGTCCGCGAAGGCGACCTGGCCACGCTGTTCGAGGCGGCCGGGCTGCGCGACATCGCCTCAGCGGTCGTCTCGGCCGACCTCGAGCATCCCGACTTCGAGAGCTGGTGGGCGCCGTTCGAGGGTGGGGTCGGGCCGGCTGGCGCCTACCTCGCGAGTCTCGACGCGGGACGCAGGGCCGCGCTGCGCGAAGCCTGCCGGGAACGGCTCCCGGTGGGGCCTTTCGTGATCACCGCCCGGGCCTGGGCGGCCCGGGGATCGGCCTAGAGATGCAGCCTCGGCTACATCTCCATCGGGCTGAGGAGCTGGAAGTAGTTGCCGTCCGGGTCGGCGAACGTCGCGATCGACGAGCCGGGCTGGCCCGCAAACTCGTACGGGGCGGTGATCACGGTCGCGCCGGCCGCCTTGAGGCGCTCGAAGTCGGCGTTGACGTCCTTTGACTCGATGTTCCAGATCAACCGGCCGGGAGCCTGATTCCTGCCCTTGACCTCCGAGTGGGGGCCGACGGTCACGAAGCCGGAGCCGATCTGCCAGGCGGTGTACGTGCCATCCGAGAAGGCCGGCGCGCCGAGCAGCTTGGTGTAGTACGCAACCAGGGCCGGGGCATCCTCGGACCCGATCAGGATGCTGTTGAAGTCCATCGCACTCTCCATGGGGCTGCGGCCTGACGTTCCGACTCAGGATAACGGCTGGTATCCTCCGGCCGGTGCGCCTGATCGCCCGGATCACCGAAGCCATCGCGCCGGCCCGGCTTGGGCGGAAGTTTCGCTGGCTGCTGTCGGCGTCGATCGCCAACGGCATCGGCGACGGGGTGGTGGTTTCCGCCGGCCCGCTCCTCGTCGCCTCCCTGACCAGGGATCCATTCCTGGTCTCGATGGCTCTCCTGAGCGAGTACCTGCCGGTCCTCCTGTTCGGGGTGATCGGGGGCGTCGCCGCCGACCGCTTCGACCGCCGGCGGATGGTCGTGATCGTCAACCTTGGCCGGACGTTCGTGCTGGCTGCGCTCGTCGTGGTGATCGCGACGGGGGCCGCCACGATCGCCCTCGTCCTGATCGCCCTGTTCGTGCTCGGGACGGGCGAGACGTTCGCCGATTCGGCCACGAGCACGCTGCTGCCCGGGCTCGTCGCCCGCGAGGACCTGGGGATCGGCAATGCCCGCATTCAGGGAGCTCAGCTGCTCACCAACCAGCTGCTGCTGCCGCCGGTGGGCGCGTTCCTGTTCGCCATCGGCCCGGCGATCCCATTCGCGACGAACGCGATCGGCTTTGCCCTCGGCGCGGTGCTGATCTCGCGGCTCGCCACCGACGTCCGCAGGGCACAGCCGAATCGAGCCGGCGTGCGCAGCGAGATGCTCGAAGGCCTGCGCTGGCTCTTCGCCCATCCACCGATGCGGACCTTGGCGCTGACGATCTTCACGTTCAACATCACGTTCGGCGCGGCCTGGTCGGTGCTGGTCCTGTACGCGGGCCAGCGGCTGGGGATGAACGCGGTCGGCTTCGGCCTGCTGACGACCGCGGTCGCGCTCGGCGGCGTCATCGGGACGGTCTCCTACGGACGGCTCGAGCGGCGCTTCAAGCTGTCCGACATCATGCGGGTCGGCCTGATCATCGAGACCTGCACCCACCTGATCCTGGCCCTGACCACCTCGCCCGTCATCGCGCTGGCCACCTTGGTCGTATTCGGCGGGCATGCCTTCGTATGGAACACGACTTCGACGGTCGTGCGCCAACGGGCGGTCCCCGATGCCCTGCTTGGGCGGGTCAGCGGCGTCTACCGGGTCGCGATCATGGGCGGGATCGTGATCGGCACGCCGATTGGCGGCCTCCTGGCGAAGCAGTTCGGGATCACCGCGCCGTTCTGGTTCGCCTTCGCCGGCTCGGCCATCCTGGTCGTCGTCCTGTGGCGCCAGTTCGAGCACATCGTCCACTCGAGCGAGGTCTAGGTCGGCTAGTCGCGCTTCCTGGCTGCACCTCGCGCGGTGCGTTCGAGGGCCCGCGATTGTGGAAGGGTGGGACGAATGTCGCTGAAAGACGCACTACGTGCGACTCGGGCCGTTTGAGAGCGGAATCCGGAGCTCAATTCCCTAGGATTCGTGCAGCGCGAGCCGTCGGACACCGTCGGGTGGCTCAGATCTTGGGCCCGACCTCGAGTTTGTGCGTCCTGCAGCGACAATCATCCCAAGTTGCCCTTGACCGAGGCGTCGGGGAGGGATCGAACCGAAGTCCGAAGATCTGGGCACCGCGGGTTCTAGCCGGACCCGAGCCGGGCCTCGGTGAGCGGATCCGAGACGCCGCCGTAGAAGCGCTCGAGGACATCCTTGAAGAGCGGCTCGTCTGGTGCGGCGCGAAGGAAGAGGGTCATCGACGAGCGGACCTTCATCGCGTCGAGCGAGCCGAAGATCTCGTCGGCCGAGCGGGTCTTGGTCGCCAGGATGGCGCCGGCGCACTCCCGCAGGCGGGCGCCGAGCAGGGGATCGGCCAGGTACGCCCGGGCCTCGTCGAGCGAGACGATCGAGAAGTGCTGCGAGATCCAGCTGCTCCCCAGGCCAGCGATCTGGGGAAAGATGAACCAGATCCAGTGGCTCGTCTTGCGACCAGCCCGGAGCTCCTCGAGGATGCCCGGGTAGATGCCCTCCTGGGCCTCGACGAATTGCCCGAGGTTGAAGGCATCGTCGGTGATCATCAACGTCGAAGATAGTGCGATTCGCGGTGACGAGCTCTGCGCCAGCTGCGGGCCGGCGTCGCGGCGTGTCAGCAGATGTGGCCGGTGCTCGCAGGCAGCAATTAGTCCTTCGGTCCTGTAGCGCAGTCGGCATCACCGCGCCAGGATCGAGCCGATGACGAACATAGCCACCGGACTGTCCACCGAACGGGCGAGCGCATCGAGCGCCCTCGCGCGGGCGAAGGACGCCCTGGCGGCACTGCCGGTCGCCGATGAGTGGTTCATGCCGGCCACCTTCCGGCGGGTTCGGGCCGCGGCCGGACTGCCGGTCGACCCGCTTCGGCTGCTGCGCGAATGGGACACCCGACAGACGAGCGCGGCGGGTGCCGTCCGCTACCGCTGGCCCTTCAGCTCAAAGTCGCTGCGAATGTATGGCCATTGGAGCGGGTCGATCGAGAGCTGGCAGGCGTGGAGGCCCAGGGACCAGGCCGCCCTGGCCGAGAATCGGGCCCCGTTCATCGACCGATTCCTGAGCCCGATCATCCTGGCCGACACGATCGAGTGGCTGGGCGATCTCGCCGATGGCGACGACGAAGCGGCGGTCCTCGCCTCGAGGTTCCTGGCCGAGTCGCGCACGAAGCTCCGCCGCGACATGGCCCAATTCGCCCAGGAGACCCACGCCTGGGGCGACACCTGGGCACTGTGGTGTGTCGCACGCCGACCCCGGGCGTTGGCCCTCCTTCATCCATTCGCCCTGGCCATCGCCGAGGGCTACGCGGACACCACGCTCGGCCATGGCGGCCCGGTTCGGGGGACGCGTTTCCCGTTCCATGGCATGCCGCTTGTCTCGGCCAGCGCCCAGCTCGCCACGGGTCTCGTCGCCCTCGGGACCCACCCGAAGCTGACCGGCGTGTTGGCGGCGTGGGTCCGTGACGCCCAGCACTCGGATGGGGGCTTTGGCGATGCCGATGGCCCATCTGACCTGCTCACCACCCTTGTCGCGGTCGACCTCCTCGGTGGACTCGATCCCGGCTGGGATCCAGGCGCGGCAATCGCGTACATCCTCGAACAACAGCGGCCTGATGGCTGGTGGCGCGCCTTCGGGCCTGAGACGGTCTGGCTGACCCGAGAGATGAGTGCCTGGCTGGCCGCCGCGATTCGACCATTCTCGGCCCGCTTCCACTGGCCCGAGGTCGCGCTTGCCAATCGCAACCGGCGGACCGGCCTGCCGAGCTACGACTACTACGCCGACCTCGCCCGGTTGTTCCAGGAGCTGCCCGGCCTGGCGGACGCCGACGTCGAGGTCGCCTTCCTGGACATGGCCCACTTCGGACAGGTGAACAATCGCCTCGGGATGGCAATCGGTGACGCCTGCCTGCGCGAGTTTGCCCAGGCGCTCGCCCGGATCCCGGACGCGATGGCAATTCGTGATGGGGGCGACGAGTTCCTTGTCGTTGGCGCTCCGGTCGGGGCGGGATCCATCGATGGAGGCCCGAGTCTCGCCGACCGGCTCGACACCTTCCGCCACCAGTGGCCGACCACCTTTCGAGCCTCCTTCGGCGATGAGCCGGTACCGGCCGCCCGGATCCTGGTCGCGCAGACGCGCGGCCGTTCCCTCGTCGAAATCCGCGATGAGCTCGGTCGCGAGATCGCTCGGCTCAAGGAGCGATTCCCGGATCCAAGCGAGACCGGGGTTCTCGTGCGATTGGCGGGGATGGGGTAGGACGTTCGGGTCAGATCGCGCCTCGGGCAGAGGGCTAGGCTGGCGGACATTCGATCTCCTGATAGGGGGCAACATGTCATCCGAGATCTGGGTCTGCGGCGACTGCCGATCGGTCAACAAGGCACGCGAGAATCGGTGCTACCGGTGCCGGGTGCCCCGCGCGACCGCTGAGTTGACGGCAGAGGCGGCCGCGATCAGTGCGGTCCACACCAAGGAACGCCAGACTGTGGAGGCTCGAGCGACGCGGATGGGCGCCCGCTACCGCCCGACCTGGCCGCTCGCGCTCGTCATCGTCCCGTGGATCCTGGCCTCGACCGCGCTGACCTTCGAGTGGACGAATGCCCTCGTCGCCTCGCTCGGGCCGAATGGCGAGTATCTCTATGTGCCGGTGAGGTCCCAGGCGCTGGACGCCCTTGCCGCCCCATTGCTGATCGCCATGTTTGGCGGGCTGCTGATCTGGTCGATCTGGATCGCCCTGGTCGTGGCGAACGTGCCGGCGTTGACCGCCCGGTGGCCAACCAATACGGCGATCGGCGCGTTCTTCGCTCAGCTCCGCGGCTTCCGGGCGCCATATCGCGTGATCTGGGGCGTCCTGGCCATCCTGACCGAGGGACGCTCTGGTCCACGGCTCGTCGTCCTGGGCTGGTGGCTGGCGCTCATGGCGTCGTATGGCGCCCCGCTCGTCGTGATCATCCTGCGAGGCAACGAAACGTTCTTCCAGGCGGTGGTGGTCGGGATGCAGGTGCGCCTATGGCTCTTCGCGATCGCGGCGGTCATGGCGGTCATCCTGGTGGTCGTCGTCGAGCGTGAGCAATGGACGGCGCTCCGTCGGCGGGCGGTGGTTATCGCGGGCGAGCGACACTCGCTGGCCTGAGCGCTCGAGCTAGCGCGCCCCTTGACCAAGCTGGGTCGCGCTACCCTATCGCCAGGCAAGCGGCATGCAGCCCAAGCAGCGACCGCCCGTCATCGGCACGCACTGAAGGGGGCCGCCTCATGCGCTTGACCGCCGTCCTGCTGGGGTCTCTCCTCGTCGTAGCCGCCTGCGGCACGTCGACGACGCCGGCTCCGCCGACCAGCGCCCCTGCCGCCAGCCTCGCACCGATCGCTAGCTCGGCTGCCCCGAGCGCAGCGGCCGCGAGCAGTGCGCCCGCCGCGAGCAGCGCAGGTGGGGCAGGGTCGGTTCCGGCTTCGTGCCAGGCGCTCCTGACCGTGATCACGCCCTATACCGGCAATATCACCGCCACCCAGTCGCTGGGCAAGCCGGAGCACCTGAGCTGTGAGTACCAGTACGGGGCGGCGGGCAAGGGCGTCCTGATCGTCAACATCGGCGCGGGCGGGACCCAGGCTGCATTCGACACGCTCAAGGCTGGCACTGCCACGGGCGGCCGCACGGTCGCGGCGGTCGCAGACCTGGGCGTTGCGGCGTTCTCGGTCTCGAAGAACGGCGTCCCCGGCGGTGTCACGTCACTCGCCGGGGACGGGATCCTGTACGTCGTCGAGAGCAACCTGAAGTTCACCCAGGACATCGAGCTGATCCGGAGCCTGATGACGGTGCCGTAGGGCCCGGACCCGCGGCCTGAAAGCGGCGATCGCGGGGCCTGCGCGAGCGGCCACGCGGGGTTTCAGCTCTCGGCGAGGACCTCCCGGAGCTTCGCCGCGAAGGCATCGGGGTCGCCGGGCTGGCCGTACTCGCCGCCGAGGAAGCCGCCGTGGCCGCCGGGGAAGATCACCGGCGTCGTGCCGAGTCGCTCGGCCGCCGCGAATCCGCCGCGGGACGCCATCTGGCCCTCCGACTCGGCGCCGGCGCCGATCACGATGCGGGTCGAGGCCGCTCGCAAGCGCGTCGAAGTCGGGCTCGAAGCTCGTGCACGAAATCATGTTCTGGGCCATGAGCGGGTCGGTCCGGTTGCCGTCGTCCTCGGTCGGCAGCCCGAACATCGCCGGATCGGGCGCCGGCTGGTTGAGGTAGTCCGCGTCGATCGGTCCCCGTGTGGCCGACCAGGACGATGAAGCGCGCCATGCCCGGGCCGAAGCCGCTGCGCAGGTACGTCTCGTGGACCGCGCGGTTGGCGGCGAACGCGCCCTCACGATCGGGCAGCAGCGCCGCGAGCGGCGGCTCGTGGGCGACCAGCGTCCGGACCTGCTCGGGATGCCGGGCCACGAGTGCGAGGGCGTTGACCGCGCCGCCGCTGCTGGCGAACAGGTCGACCGGGCCGGCCTCGAGCTCGGAGATGATCCGGTGCACGTCGTCGGCGTGCTGCTCGGGCGTCGAGGGGCTGGCCGGGTCGGTCTTGTGACTTCGCTCGACGCCGCGCGGGTCGTAGGTCACCACGGTCCGATCGGGGAAGTGACCGGCTAACGTGGCGAAGCCGCCGGCGCCCATCGGCGATCCGATCAGCATCAGCGTCGGCGCCGTGCTCGAGCCGGGACGAATGTCGTAGGTCAGGACGGCGCCCGGCACCTCCAGGGTGTGGGTCGTCGGCTCGGTCATCGTGGTCATGGCTGACTCCTCCGAGAGTTCGTGATCGTGGGAATGGTAGGAATTGTCCGGGTCAGGCTGCCGGCACCTCGGCCAGGATCGCGTCGATCTGGCCGACGGCCCCGGTCAGGCCCTCCTGCATACCCATGGCCAGGTACTGCTCCATGGCCTTGTTGCTCGCGTACTGGAATTCGATCGACATCCGGGTCCGCCGGGCGTCGATCGGCTCGATCGTCACCCGGCCCTCGTTGCGCGAGAAGTCGGGATTCGGCGTCCCATCGGCGTTGGCGAAGCCATCGCGGAACACGAGCCGGCGCGGTGGATCGGCCTCGAGGATCTCCCAGAAGCCGCGCGGCTGGTCGCCGGTTGGCCCGGTCATGTGGTATTCCACGTGACTGCCGGGAGCCAGGTCATGCCTGGTGAACGTGGCCGGGTAGGTTGGCGGCCCCCACCAGCGCTCGAGCTGGCGCGGATCGGCCCACAGATCCCAGACGCGCGTTGGCGTTGCGTCGAACTCGGCGGTCAGGGTCATCGTCAGGGCCTTGGCGTCCTTGTGGACAGCGGTCACGGTCATCGGTCGGTCTCCTCGCTGCTGGCGATCAGGTTGGTCATCCGCTCGACGCGACCGCGCCACAGCGTCTCGTACTCATCGAGCAGGCCCCGCGCCAGGTTGAGGCCCTCGATGTTGGTCAGGACAACCTTGCGCCGGCCAGTTCGCTCCTTGGTCACCAGGCCGGCGCGCTCGAGCACGGCAATGTGCTTCTGAACGGCAGCGAAGCTCATCGGGTAATGCCCGGCCAGCTCGGCGACGCCCTCCTGCCCGGCCAGCGCGCGCAGGACGATGTCCCGCCGGGTGGCATCGGCCAGCGCGGCAAAGACGTGATCGGGGTTGGACGTTGGCGTCATGGATACAACCATACGGTTGTATCAAGGATCCGTCAAGCGGCTTGCCCCGCCCGGGCGCGGACCTTCGCACAAATGTCGCCACGGGACGCATGAAACTCGACTTCACGCCGATTCCGGGTTCGAGTCCAAGCCGGGCGGGACCCGCTCGTGCACGGGGAAGGGTCTTGTCGAGTCGACTCGCGACGATTTTGAGCCAAGGTCGCGGTAAGTGCGTCTGCCAGCGACAATCATCCCAGGCCACCGAGCAACGACTCGAATCGGACGATCGCGATACCGTGAGGAACCTGATCCGAGCCAGCGAGCCGCGCACGAGGAGAACGAGATGGCACTGACCCTGGGAATCCTGGCGCTTGTCGAGGCCAAGCCCGGCAAGGAGGCGGACGTCGAAGCGTTCGTGAAGGGCGGTCGGGCGATCGTCGAGCAGGAACCGGGCACGCGGGTCTGGTACGGCTTCAAGGTCAATGACTCGACGTTCGGAATCTTCGACGCGTTCGAGGACGAGGCTGCTCGCCAGGAGCATCTCGTGGGCCAGATCCCCGCTGCGCTCGCGTCCGCCGGCCCGCAACTGCTCGCCAAGGACCCCGACATCCGCCTTGTCGACGTGCTCGCCGTCAAGGGGTAGCTCCGACGTAGGAACCCAGTCGGCCGTGGCGGATCGGCGTCTCAGGCTGGATAGCCGTACGAGCCGACCAGGCTGAGATCAGTGACGACCGGCGGCTCGTCGCAGCGGCTCGCGATGTCGGTCACGAAGGCCGTGAATGTCGCGGTCGCGTTCAGGATCCGGGCGGCCTCATCGGTCTCGAAAACCAAGTGCATGAAGCTGACCCCGTCGGGCAGCTTGAAGGTGGCGTAGTGGAGGCTGTCCGGCCGCTCGCGATTGAGCTGCTCGTAGACGGCCTTCACCAGCGACTCATTCTCGGCGGCCCGATCCGGCCGGACCTTGTAACGGATCATCGAGCTGCCCATCGTTGAACTCCCATGCCGGCTTTCGGCGCCATCATCCTGAGCGCCACGCCCACGGTAACGTATTTGTTACCGACGAGCAGAACACACCAACCTGCGATCGCCTTGCGACTGATCTGCGATCGGTCCGTCGCACGCTGCCCACCGGCGGCCGTGGATCCGCCTTCAAGCCTGCGATCGGAGTCGAAAATGTCGGTGCGGAAGTTCGTTTCAGTCGCGACCTTGACCGTGGTCCTGGCCGCATGTGGCGGGGCCGGAGCAACGAGCGGGGGAGGCCAGCCGACCGGCGGCGCAGGTCCCTCGCTGCCGTCCGACGGGACCGGGTCGACCGCCCCGGCAAGTAGCGGCACCGGGCCGGTGACTGGCCACGTCGGCGACAAGCTGACGTTCGCGAAGCTTGGCGGCGATCCAGTGGACGCCGCGTTGGTCAAGGTCTTCGACCCGGCGACGCCGAACGATGCCTCCGAGGCGCCGCTGCCCTCGGGTAGCCACTGGGTCGGGGTCGAAGTGACCGTCGACAACCATGTCGATTACCAGGAAGAGAGCTCCACGTTTGATGCGGTCACCTCGACCGGCAGCCCGGCGTCGGACAGCGCAGGTGGCGCAACGATCGGAGATGGCTTCGCTGGTTGCAGCCAGACCCCGGGCGACTCGCAGGATGTCGAGACCTATACCTTCTGCGTCGCGTTTGCCGTTCCCGACGGCCAGACCCTCGCGACCGTAGGGATCAGGACAGGCGGAGCGGAGCTCTCGCTCGGGCAGGTCACGGCCGACCAGGCCACCTGGACGGTGCCCTGAGAGTCGGCCCACAGCCCGACGTCCCTCCAGAAGGGCGGTGTCGGGGTATATCCGCTCGATATCCTCGACGACGGCTGCGCCGGTGGGGGGTGCCTCTCGACCGCCGGGGCCCCAGCGGGCCGCATGGCCGTGACTAATGAGCCATCGACCGGATCGCCGCGTCGTGCTTCGCTAGGCGTCCATCCGATGGAGGGTCGACGCATATGCGGATTCCACTCCTTTCGCGCCGTGAGCCCAGCGCCTTGCGCCGCGGGGCGGGAGATCCGATGCCGCTCTTGCCGGCGGAGCCGCTGTTCGTCTCCGAGTTCCGCGGCGATGCCCCGCCCTCACCGCCCTCGAACGACAGCGGCGACGGCCTCGATGATTCGGCGCCGCCGCGTCCGACCCCTCGACCAGCGTCCCTTCACGCGGGCTCGATCGTTCATGACGAGTCGCCGAGCGACATGGCCCAGATGACGGCCCTGGTGACCAGGGTGATGGCGGAACAGACCCAGAACCGGCTGATGGACGCGATCTCGGCCGAGCCGCCCGACGGACCGCCGGCGGTCGACTGGTCACTCAAGATGGAGCGCTTCGGGATGCCCTACCCGTCGCGGACCTACGCCGTCCGCGATATCCGCGGCCTGCGCTGGCAACGGTTCAACGGGCGCGGCTTCTGGGAGCTGCGCTACGACGAGGCCGTGGTCGCGGAGGAGCTGCCGGCGTGGCTCGCGTTCGGCCCCAACGGCGAGCAGGTGGTCGACATCCTCGAGCAGGTTGCGGCCTTGACAGCGGAGCGCGTCCAGGGCCTGCCCGTCCCGGCCGAGCCCACGAAATTCCGGATCCCGGTCGATGTCGTCGCCGACCCCGTCGGCCATCCGCTCCGGGAGGCGGCCCAACGTGCCTCGTCGACGGCCATGGTCTGGACCGAGAACCGCGGTTGGGCGGTGGACCCCCGGGCCGGCGGCCACTACTACCGCGGCTGCTACTTCGTGTACAACCTGGCCGAGCCGCACTGGCTGTCTGCAATGGGGCGGGCCATGAACGCGGCGATCCTGGCGGCGCTCGGTGGCCACCAATCGCAGGCGGACCGGGTGTGGTCCGAGTGGGCTGAGCTGACCGCCTGAGCTCGTTCCAAGGCGACGGCGATCCGACAGCTCGCGCCGTCTGCACGACCATGACAGCCCGTGTCATGTTTTCCTGCGAGGATGCGTGACATGACCACCACGATCGACTGGCTGCTCGACTCCGATCCCGCGATCCGCTGGCAGGTGATGCGTGACCTGACGGACGAGCCGCCCGACGTGATCGCCGCGGAGCGGACCCGGATCGCCACTGAAGGCTGGGGCGCCCGGCTCCTCGCACTCCAGGCCGCCAGCGGTCTGTGGGCCGGCAACGCCTGGGATCACGACTGGACGGACACGTTCCACGTCCTCGAGCTCCTCCGCCGGTTCGGCCTGGATCCGGCGAGCGAGCAGGCAGGCCACGCGGTCAGCCTGGTTCGAGAGCACGTGACCTGGGGCGACGGCGCCCCGTTCGTCGCCCCGTGGGCCAAGAACCCGTTCTTTGCGGGCGAGGTCGAGCCGTGCATCAACGGCAACACCGTGGCGACCGGCGCCTACTTCGGGGTGGACATGGCGCCGCTTGTCGAGCGGCTCCTCGGCGAGCAACTCGCCGATGGCGGCTGGAACTGCGAGGTCGAGAACGGCGCGACCGTGTCGTCGTTCGGGACGACGATCAACGTCGTCGAGGGCCTGCTCGAACATGAACGGGCGATCGGTGGCTCAGCCGACGTGGCCGAGGCACGCAGGCGGGGCGAGGAGTACATGCTCGAGCGCCGCCTCTTCCGCCGGAAGTCGACAGGGGAGGTGATCAACGCCGGCTGGCTGCAGTTCTCGTTCCCGACCTGGTACCACTACGACGTTCTGCGCGCCCTCGACTACCTGCGTGATGCCGGGGTGGAGCATGACGAGCGGGTCGCCGAGGCGATCGGGATCGTAGAGGGCAACAGGGGCGAGGACGGCCGCTGGCCGCTCCAGAACGTCCACGAGGGTGAGACGCATTTCGAGATGGAGGCGGGGGAGGGGCAGCCCAGCCGGTGGAACACCCTGCGCGCCCTGCGCGTGCTCGCCTGGTGCGGGGCGGCCGGCTAAGCAAACCCGGGGCGACTCCAGCCCGCCGCGAACAAAGAAACCTAGGGCGTCTTCGTCGGTTTCGGCGTCTTCGTTGGCTTGGGGGTGGGCGTCGGCTTGGGCGTCTTCGTTGGCTTCGGGGTCGGCGTTGCCATCATCGTCGGACCTGCTGACACCGCTGGACCAGTCAGGTCGGTCCCGATCACGCTGAGGTTCAACGTGATCCGACCGCCCGCGAAGAGCACCACGCTGAGCACGAGAACGGCGACCAACGCCAGGACAAGGGCGTATTCAACCAATCCCTGCCCAGTGGCCAGGATCATGACCAGCCGCTTCGAGCGCCACAGGGCGCTGAGCGTATCGGACCACGAGTTCAGCCAGCTATAGACCCGCATCATCGGCGCCGATCTCCCAGTCGCTTACGCCGCGATGCTAGGGATCCAAGCTGATCGCGTCCCACCTACCGAGGAATGCATTCGAGCGGACTTTGGTACCCCTCGCTCGAGGTGCTCAGGTTCGGCGCGTGTCTCGTCTGAAGAGCAGCGTTGCCGCGACGATGAACACGGCGGTCCAGAAGACGACGCTCAGGAGCCAGGTGAGGTCGAACGCACCGCCGACCAGCGGGAACCGGGCGATCTCGGCCACTCCATAGGTGGGCATGAATGGCGCGATGTCCTGCATCACCGACGGCAGGAGACTCAGGGGCACGAACAGGCCGGCAAAGAGCGACAGGATGCCCAGGACGGGGCTGATGATCTGCATCACGTTCTCCGAGGGCAGCAGGTAGCCCATGAACAGCCCGAACGCAGCGAACACGAACGACGCAGACCAGGCCAGCAGGCCGGTCAGGATCCAGCTTCCGAAAGGCATGTCGATCCCGCTGATCGCGCCAACCGTGTAGACCACGACCACCGACGTGAGCCCCAGGACCATCGCCACCAGGACCTTGAGCCCGATGTAGGCGACCGGCTTGAGTGGCGTCAGCCGCAATTGGCGACTCCAACCCAGGGCCCGCTCGATCGAGACCATCGCTCCGCCGGACGTGGAGGCGAGCATCGCCCCGTAAACGGCGATCCCGATCATCGTGGTCGCGGCGGTGATCTGGATGTTGCCGATCTCGATCTTCTTGGTGGACCGGAGCAACAGGAACAGGACCACCGGCACGACCACGGTCACCATGACGGTCCGGCGATTGCGCAGCAGGCGGCGGATCTCGATCCCCAGGAAGGTCAGGTTGAAGCCGCCGAGCGCCGGCTGGCGGCGCGCCTCGAACGAGCGAATCGGGTCGGACCCAGGAATGCTCACGAGGCCCTCGCAAGCGTGGCGCCGAGATTCTCGCTCGGGGGCGAATTGCCGGTCAGGGTCAGGAAGGCTTCCTCGAGGTTGTGGGCAACGACTTCCAGGTCGTGCGCCGGGGTCGAGCTCAGCAAGTAGCGGGCGACAGCGTCCGAGTCGAGCGTCTGGATCAGCACGCGATCGCCGCGGATCTCGACCGAACGGACACCGGGCAGGGCAGACAAGACCTCCTGATCGGCGCCCGGCAGGGTCGCCTGGACCGACCGTCCGCTCGACAGGTTGCGGACCTCGGCCGCGGTGCCGTCGGCCACGATCCGGCCCTGCCGGAGCAGGATGATCCGGTCCGCGTAGGCGTCGGCCTCCTCCAGGTAGTGGGTCGCGAACAGGACCGTCCGGCCCAGCTCGGCGTCGTGGCGAATCGCCGTCCAGAAGTCGCGCCGACCCTCCACGTCCATGCCCGCCGTTGGCTCGTCGAGGACCATCAGGGCCGGGTCGGCCAGGAGGGCCAGCGCGAAGCGCAGCCGTTGCTGCTCGCCGCCGGAGCACTTGCCGACAAGGCGATCGGCGAGCCCCGAGATCCCGGCACGTTCCAGGACCTCATCGACCGGCCGCGCCTCCGCGAAGACGGACGCCGTGAGTCGGAGCGTCTCACGGACCGTGAGGTCCTTGAGCAGGCCGCCAGTCTGCATGACCGCGGAGACCAGACCGCGCGAGATCGCCGCGTCCGGCGCCAACCCGAGGACGGTGACCTTGCCCTCGTCAGGCTGGCCCAGGCCCAGGATCATGTCGATCGTCGTCGTCTTGCCCGCGCCGTTGGGGCCGAGGAGCGCGACGATCTCACCCAGCTCGATGTGGAAGTCGATGCCATCGACCGCGCGGACCTGGCCGAAGCTGCGATGGACGCCGGCAACGTCGACCGCCGCCGGTGCAGCGCCTGGGGCGGTCATATCAGGCCCGGCTCTTCATTCTCGTCAAGAGTAGCGCGCTTGCCCGTGTTGGCTCTCTCGTCGGGAATCGCGAAACGGCGAGCCCATCGGCCCGCCGTTTCGCGCATCGACGGCGCCCGCGGGCGCCCGCGAACCTAGTTCACGACCAGTCCGAACGGAGCGGCTCCGCCTGGGATCGCGATTGGTGAAGACGTCAGTTCGGTGAGGTTGCCAGCGCTGATGGCGAAGGCGCTCACCGCGACCGCGCCGGCATCGACGACGTACAGGAAGTGACCGGATGGGTCGACCTGGGCATCGAACGGCCGCAGGCCGGTCGGATCGCTCATTGGCGTGCTGCCCAGCAGGCTGAGCGCGCCGTTGGGGGCGATCCAGTAACGCGAGACCGATGAGCTGGCGGTATTGATCGCGAACAGCTCTTCGCCATTCGGCGTGATCGCCACCCAGCACGGCGCGGTCTGGTTGTCGGCGAACGGCGAGCCGTTGATCGCAGTCAGCGATGCGTCGCGAGCGACGTGGTAGACCGAAACGCTGCCCAGGCCGGTGCCGTCATGGGCGTTGGAGACGAAGAGCTGCTTGGGGTTGGTCGGTCGGAAGGCACTCCCGAACGGACCGATGCGCTGGGCGGGGATTGGTGAGTCGGGCGCCGGGATAAGCCGGCCGAACAGACCGACCCGGAAGCTGTCGATGAACGAAGGGCCAGCCATCGGACCGACACGGGTCGCGATCAGGGTCCGGCCGTCGCCGCTGAACAGGATCTCGCCCGGGGCGGCGCTGTCGGGGAGCGAGATGGTGGATCCCCAGATCGGGAAGAGGTGGCCGTCGAGGAACCAGAAGCCCGTGTAGTCGCTTCCGCCCGCGCCGGCATTGGCGACGTAGACGATGAAGTCGTGGACGGCGATGCTGATCGGCGTCGTACCGTGCGAGCTCTCGGTGTCAACCAGGCTGAGCGTGCCGTCGGGCTTGATTTGCAGGACCGAGATGTCGTTCGATGCGGGATCGACCGCCAGCACGTAGCGGCCGTCCGACGAGAACTGGATCGCGCCCGCCGAGCCGATGGGGGTGCCGGTCCCGGCACCGCCGGTCGGGAACGGTGAGCCGGGTAGCGGCGTGAGGGTCCCGTCCAGATGGCGGTTGAAGCCGGCCACGCTGTTGTGGACGGCCGAGTTGTTGTCGACGTAGACGTGGCCCACGATCGGGTTCGGCGACGACGCCAGGACCCCCGTTGCCGATCCGGCCAGGATCGCGAGCACGCTCGCGCTGAGCGCCAACCGGCGCGCAAGTCGAAGCATTCCTGAATCTCCAAGTCTCGGGGTTCGAAGTGGAACGGGCTCGGTGGCCACCCAGCGGACTGCACCCTGGCAGGCGGACGTGACACGGTCGTGACGCTCGGATGACGATCTGGTGACATCCCGGTTGGAGCCCTTTTCCGACGGATCGATCAAGACGTTGACGGCTGGCCTACGATCGGCGACGTGGTGGATCGAGCTCAGCCCAGTCCCGCGGATCGGGCCCATCCAGGCGCTGCCCGGCTCACGCCATCCGTGCTTGGGGAGATCAACCGTTTTCCGGACGACAACCCGAACCCGGTCATGCGGGTCGACGCCGACGGGCACCTGATCTACGCCAACCCGGCCAGTGCGCCCGTCCTCAGCTCGATCGGCGGCGCGGTGGGGGAGGTGCTGCCGCCAGAGGTACTCGCCCGGTTCGATGCGGTCGCGCCGACCCGTGGCTTCATCGAATTCCGCTGGGAGAGTCGAACGTACGCGGTATGGCCCGTGCCGATCCCCGGGCTGAGCTTCACCAACCTGTACGGCATGGACGTCACCGCCGAACGGGCCATCGTGAAGTTCCCCGACGAGAACCCGAACCCGGTCCTGCGAATCGATCGGGCCGGGCTGCTGGTCTACGCCAACGATGCCAGCGCCGGCATCGTTGCCGGCCTCGAATTGAGCATTGGGGCAACCCTGCCCGATGATCTCCGGGATCGCCTGCTCGAGATGTCCACTCGGTCCGATCGGGTTGCCGTGGACATCGAAGCGGGCGGCCGCACGTACGCCCTGCTCGCGGTTGACGTGCCCGAATTTGCCTTCGTCAATGTCTATGGGACCGACATCACGGCGGTGAAGGCCGAGGCCCGCCTGGCCCAGGAGAACGAGCGGCTCCTGCTGAGCATCCTGCCCGAGCCGATCGCCCAGCGCCTTCGCGACGGAGAAGCCCTGATCGCCGACCGCTTCGACGACGTAACCTTGCTCTTCGCGGACATCGTCGAGTTCACTCGCCTGTCGGCCTCGATGTCGCCCATCGAGCTGGTGCAGGTCCTCAATGACGTCTTCACCGTCTTCGACGGGCTCGTCGATACATACGGCCTGGAGAAGGTCAAGACGATCGGCGACGCCTACATGGTCGTCGGGGGCATGATCGAGCCCGGTTCCGACCATACCCGGCGGGTGGCGTCGATGGCCCTGGAGCTCACTCACGCAGTCGCTGAGATCGAAGCGGCCGCCCGGCTCGGGATCCAGTTCCGGATCGGGATCCACTGCGGGCCGATCGTCGCCGGCGTGATCGGCTCAAAGAAGTTCATCTACGACGTCTGGGGCGACACGGTCAATGTCGCCAGCCGGATGGAGTCGCTCGGCGTCCCCGGCCGGGTACAGGTGAGCCAGGCCGTGATGGAGCGGCTGAGCGCTGGATTCGAGCTCGAATCGCGGGGCCTGATCGAGGTCAAGGGCAAAGGACCGACGCCGACGTACTTCCTGAGCGAAGAGCACACTCTCGACCCGGCATAACACACACAACGTGGAGGAAGCTGATGCCCAGCGCGACCTATTCGGTCACGGTCAACCGGCCGCCCGGCGACGTGTTCGCTTTCGTCGCCGATGGCGAGAAGTGCCCGCAATGGCGGCCCGGCGTCCTCGACCTCAAGCGCGTTTCGGGAGATGGCGTCGGAACCAGGTACAGCCAGGGCGTCAAAGGCCCGATGGGCCGGCGGATCGCGGCGGACTACGAGATCACCGTCTTCCAGCCTGACCAACGCCTCGAGTTCCAGACGACCACTGGGCCGGCTCGTCCACATGGCCGCTATGACCTCGCCCCGGTCGACGGCGGGACGCGGCTCACCTTCTCGCTCGATGCCCAGCTGACCGGACTGAGCAAGCTCCTGATGAGCTCGATGGTCCAGAAGACGATGGACAGTGAGGTCCGCACGCTCGACAACCTCAAGCGGGTCCTCGAAGCCTAGGGGTACGTGTCCCCGTGTCGCCCTCGGGACAACGCCTTCACGATGGCCGCCGAGTCCCGTCCATGTCGTAGCGACGATCGGCGTCGGTCAGTGACCCGGGCGTCGCGAAAGAAACGCCGGCATATCTCGGCAGACGTGTCGCCCGGTGCCCACGATCGAGCCGAGCCGTCCGTGGCGACCTCCGGGCCAAAGCATCACCGAGCCCCATCGCCGGTCAGCTGACCAGTTTCCGATCTCGCCACACCGTCCAGCGCGCGACGCGCGCCAGCACGTCATCGACGCACCGCCGATCGTCGATCCAGGCCAGAGGAAAGCCCTGGCGATGGAGCTCGGATTCGACGCGTTCGGCAAGCCCAGCTCGATCAGCATCGAGGCCTTCGGCGAATGCCGCGACCAGGCCAGCATCCAACGCCTGCACGAACGCGGGATCCTGCCAATCGATAATCTTGATCTTGATCCGACTTTCCACCTGGCCGCCTCCGGTTAGAACGTTGTCATACGACAACTATAGCCGGTTCCGGCTCCGAAGCACGACAGGGCTGGAGACAATCCGCGCCCGGATTGACCCTGGCTGCGGTCCAGTAGGCTCACAGCGCCAGAGCGTTCGAGCGAGGTGCCTCGGCAGGGAAGCCGACGGAGGCAGCCAACGCCAAGAATCGCGGTCAGAGAATGTTCGGCGATCCGCGCAGCAGCGCGTACCCCCCAAGGCCAATGCTCGCGCCGACCATGCCGATCAGGAGTGAGCCTCCCGGGTCATAGGTCAGGAACCAGTAGGCCGTCGCGACGACCACGAAGAAGGCGGCCACCGCGAGTGCCATGCGCCGGGCGTCTGGTACTGCTGCGAAGTGCCGGTTGGAGACTTGACGATGAGTAGCCACGACCCAATTAGAGCCGACCGCGGATCGCGATCGCCTCGCCATCCACGCTCACCCGTTGCAATCCCATCCAAATCGACCGGCACCGCGACCTCCAAGCGAGTGCCTGCGGAATTCACCCCGCGATGACGTCTCGCTTTGCCACAGCGACGAGTCCGGCAGCCGTGAGAAGGACGGTCGGAATCACGAGTGCCGCGTACCGCCACGCGTCCGTCGGGTGCTCGAGCGGGTCGCCGCCAAAGGCCCAGTCCCACGGCGAGATGTGCCGCAAGGGCTCCAGGACGCTGGCCAATGGGAACAAGGCGGCGACCAGGTAGCCGGCAATGGCGAGCCCCACACCGATCCCCAGAACGAGCGCAGGACGGGCGCGAAGCCCGGCGATCGCGAAGGCGACCGAGGCATGGAATGCGGCGAGCAGCCCACA
Organism: uncultured Chloroflexia bacterium; assembly: GCA_963735455.1. Taxonomy (GTDB): domain Bacteria; phylum Chloroflexota; class Limnocylindria; order Limnocylindrales; family CSP1-4; genus Palsa-1033. Next base: position 1,102,649 of record CAVTKZ010000002.1, on the reverse strand, counting down.
CAGCAGGATCGTCGACAGCAGGTAGCCCGCGTCGATCCGGAGGTCGACGACGGCATCGACGCCCAGCTGGACGACGGCGAGGACGAGAAGCAGGACGATGAGTCCGATGAGCGCGGCAATGGCCCGCCCGAGGAAGAGCGACCGTCGATCGACCGGCTGGGCCAGCCACAGCTCGAGCCGTCCCGACGATTCCTCGCCGGCCGTCTGGCCGTTGACGAAGGCTATTGCTGCGCCGGCCAGGAGGAGTGGCAGGAAGAATTCGTAGAGGTTTCCGCGGAGGTAGCCGGCCGGGGTTCCGAAGTTCGCGAGGCCGAGCGCCGAGACGACACCAGACGGGAGCTGATCGAGTGCCTGGGAGATTCCCGACGAGCCCCTGAACGCCGGCCAGAATGCCAGGGTGGCGACGACCAGGCCGGCCAGGCCGAATGCCCACCAGAAGAGGCCCCGTCGCAGGGCACGCAGCGGGCCAATGACGAGCTCGAGCCGGTCGGTCACGCCGCCCCGACGCTGTACAAGTCGAGGAATGCCTCCTCGAGATCTGGCTCCTCGACAAGCATCGAGCTCACCCGCTGGCGGGCGAGCAGGACGATCAGCGGCTGGATCGACCCAGTGAGCGACGCGGTGAACCGCTGCCCATCGAGGAGGGAGTCCGAGATCCCGGGCAACTTCAGGAGGTCAGCGGCGGGCGGATCCCCGTCGAACCAGATCTCGAGGCGTTGGCGGGCGCGGCCCCGCAACTCCTGCACGGTGCCCCGCGCAACCACCTCGCCCGACCGGAGAACGGCCACCCGGTCGGCGACCCGCTGGACTTCCGAAAGGTCGTGCGACGACAGAAGGACGGTCGTGCCCGCCGTGCGGGTCTCCCGGACGAGCGTCAGGAATTCGTGCTGCATCAGTGGATCGAGCCCATTGGTGGGCTCGTCGAGGACCAGAAGCTCGGCATCCGCGAGAAAGGCGAGCAGAAGGGCGACCTTGCGCCGGTTACCGGTCGACAGGTCGCGCAGTGGGCGATGCAGGTCAAGTCGCAACCGCTCGGCCAGCGCATCGCGCTTGCCTGGGTCGAATCCACCCCGCAGCCGCCCGACGCTGGCGACGAAGTCGATGCCCGTGAGTCGATCAGGCAGGCGCAGCTCGCCCGGGACGTAGGCGAGCCGGCCCCGGATGGCAACGCCATCCTGCGTCGCGTCGAGGCCGAAGGCATGGATTCGACCCGCTGTCGGGCGGAGCAGCCCGAGCAGGCAGCGCAGGGTCGTGCTCTTGCCCGAACCGTTCGGCCCCAGGAAACCGAAGACCTCGCCGCGCCGGACCTCGAGATCGATCCCGCGGACCGCTTCAACCTTGCCATAGTGCTTCACGAGTCCGTCGATCTCGAGGATCGTCTCGCCGTCGCTCACGGGTGGGCCGCAGCCACTTTGATCTCGCTCGCGAGGAGCGCCTCCAGGGCTTCGCGGGCAGCCGGAGCCGAGAAGACGGTCAGGCGATCGCCGGCCTCGAGCCGCACGTCGCCGCGGGGCACGATGACCCGGTCGCCGCGGGTGATCGAGACGAGGACGCTGTCGCGGGGCCACGACGCGGCTGCGACCTCTGTCCGAGCCAGCGCCGACGATGGTCCGATCTCCGCCTCGATCAGCGCTCCGGTCGAGCCGACGGCGCGCACCTGGCGGACGTTGGCGGCGAGCGCCCGGCGGTATGCGGCCACCACGTCCCGCGAGGAGAGGATCCCGGCGAGCCGCTCGTCGGCAACGACCGGGGCCCAGGAGCGGTGGGCGTCGGCAAGGACGCCCAGCACATCGTCGAGCGCGTCGTCTGCCGAGATGACCGGTCCCAGGGCCTCGAGCGTGCCAACCGTGGCGTCTGGATCGGCCCCGTCCAACGCCAGGAGATCGAGACTTCCCAGGACCCGGCCATCGGTGTCAACCACGGGAGCTCCGGGGACGCCGGCGGCAATCAACCGCTCGCGAGCCGTCGAGACGCGCTCGGCAGGATGCAGGATCGCCCGGGGCACTCGCGCTGCGTCCCCGGCAGGGATGGCGGCCATGAGCGGGAGCCCGAAGCGGAATCGGTGGGCGGGGGAGTCGGCGCGGCTGCGCAGCTGTGAGGCGTAGATCGAGCGGTCGCCGACGATCAGCGTCGCGATTCCGATCGCGAGCATCGCCGGGCCGAGCATCGACAGGCTATCGGTCATCTCGGCGACCATCAACATGACCGCCAGCGGTGCGTGGGCGATGCTGCCGAACAGGGCCATCATCGCCACGATCACGAACGGGGAGGGATCGACCGGCATTGCCGGAGCGATCGGCTCGAGCAGGCGCCAAATGCCGGCTCCGAGCAGCCCGCCGATCACCATCCCCGGCCCGAAGATGCCGCCCGATCCACCCGATCCGATCGACAGCGAGGTCGCGAGGATCTTGGCCAGCGGCAGTGCGAGGACGACCCATAACGGCAGTCCAAGGAGCGTCTCCCGGCCGAGGCCCGCCTGTACCCAGCCGTAGCCGGTACCCAGGACACCCGGGAGCGCCAATCCCAGACATCCGACGGCCAGTCCGGCAACGGCCGGACGAAGCTCGCGCGGCAGTGGCCAGCGCTTGAACCACTCGGTCAGACCGTAGAACGAGCCAATGTACAGGCGGCCGACCACCCCGGCAGCAAGGCCGATGAGCGCGTAGTAGGCGAGCTGCCGGGCGTCCGTGAACCCCGCGCTGGCGACGCGCCCGAAGATCGGCGCGAAGCCGATGATCGCGCCGAAGATCGAGAAGGCGACGATCGAGGCGATGAATGCCGGGACCAGTGCCTCGGATTCGACGTCCTCGCGATAGGGAATCTCGGCCGCCAGCACGGCACCGCCGAGCGGCGCCCGAAAGATCGCCCCGATGCCCGCGCCCATGCCGCAGGCGACGGCGATCCGTGCGTCCCGCGCATCGAGATCGAGGACGCGGGCGAGAAACGAGCCGAAGCCGGCACCGATCTGGGCGGTCGGGCCCTCCCGGCCGCCTGATCCACCCGATCCGATCGTGATCGCCGACGCGACCAGCTTGATCAACGGAATCCGGGCGCGAATGCGGCGAGCGCCATGGTGGTAGGCGGCGATCGCGGCGTCGGTGCCGTGGCCCTCAGCCTCGGGGGCCAACCGGAACACGATGATCCCGGAAATGAGCCCCCCGAGGCCGACCACCAGGGGGATCGCCCATGGTCGTGCCGCGTCGGTGATCGGCCGCCCGCCTTCGCCCAGAGGCGACGCGGGCAGGTAGCCGGCGATCGCGCCGAGGAAGGACCGCGTCGCGAGGTCGAGCGCGAGGAAGAACAAGGCCGCCCCGAGGCCGCTGATCACGCCGATCAAGGCCCCAAGAACGACCCACTTGCGGAGGTAGGCCGTGGCCCGGATCCGCCGGCGCACGGCGTACAGGCCCAGGCCGGTCACGCGAGTGATCCAAACGCGCGCGCCAGCCACGCGATCGTCTCCTGGTCACGCAGGGTCGGCACACCAAGGAGCAGGCCAGCAAGCTCCCGTCGTCGGTGGTCGAGGACCCGGGCGCGGAGGGCCGTTCCCGTAGGCGTGAGTCGCACCATGGTCACCCGCCCGTCGAGCTCGCCCTTCTCGGTGGCGACGATGCCGCGACGCTTGAGCCGCGAGATCAGCTTGCTTGCGGGCGACGCATGGCCGCCGATCCGGGACGCGATCTCGCTGACGCTCACACCTTCGTCCCGCTCGCCGACGATGAGAAGGACGCGCCACTGGACGAAGGTCAGGTCGGCCCCCGCCGCCGCGATCGCCCGATCAGTGATCGCGACCGCGCCTCGCACGATCCGCTCCAGGTCGCCGACACGCCCGCCTTCCACGCCACGATTGTAGCGCCAGATACGTTCCATGTGGAACGGATCTGCGCGGCTCTGGCACACTTGGACCGTGATCGACATCACCCCCGATCCGATCGCTCTCTCGATCGGCCCACTCGTCGTCCACTGGTACGGCGTCGCCTATGCCACCGGGCTCCTGGCGGCCTGTGTCGTGATCAGCCACGAAGCCCGCTGGCGCGACCTCGACGCCGGGCAGCTCGCGAGCGGGATGGTGGTCGTGGCGATCGCGGCCCTGATCGGCGGCCGGCTGTACCACGTCATCGACCAGTGGCAGCTCTACAAGGACGATCTCACCAGGATCATCCTGCCGCCCTATTCAGGCCTTGGGGTGTACGGCGGGATCATCGCCGGCACGATCGCCGCGTACGTCTACGTCCGCTGGAAGCGCCAGTCGTTCCTGTCCTGGGCCGATGCCGTCGCGCCTGGACTGTTCGCGATGCAGGCGATCGCCCGCTGGGGCAACTTCTTCAACCAGGAGCTGTACGGCTCACCGACCACGCTGCCCTGGGGGATCGCGATCCAGTGCCAGTACCGGACCCAGGGCTATCCGTGCCCGCCCGGGTCCGATCCACTGGCAACGCTCGGGCAGCACTTCCAGCCGATGTTCCTGTACGAGTCGATCTCGGGCCTGCTCGGGATGTTGGCCCTGATCTGGCTGGCCCGCCGATTCGCGGCTCGGCTGCGACCGGGCGATTTGCTCCTGGTGTTCTTCATCTGGTACGGCACGGTGCGCTTTGCCGTCGAGTCGCTCAAGGCCGACAACTGGACGTTCTTCGGAATACCGGTCGCCCAGATCATCGCCGCGATCACAGTCGCCGGCGCGGCGATCATCCTCGTGGCGCGTCACGCTCGCGGGCCAGGGCCCGGGGAGGCCCGGCCAGTCCCCACCTAGACCTAGGACCGGCCCGCTAGAGTACGGCTCGTGGAGAGGTACGAGTCCGCCGAAGCAGCCGAGAGAGCGGGCATCAGCGTCGAGAAGCTCCGTCAGCTGATCGATCTCGGGATCGTCTCTCCGGACGACGAGGCCCGGCTCACAGCCGGTGACGTCCGTCGGGCCGGGCTCATCAATAGCCTGATAACGGCGGGCATCCCGCTCGACAGCCTCGGTGCGGCGATCCGCGCCGGACAGGTATCACTGGGCTTTCTCGATGAACCCGCCTATGAGCGGTTCTCGGCACTCAGCGGCTTCACCTTCGCGGACCTCGCCGAGCAGACGGGCGTGCCGGTCGACCTGCTCCTGCTGATCCGCGAGGCATCCGGATCCAGCCCGGCTGCACCCGACGATCGCGTCCGGGAGGGTGAGCTGGCCTACGTCGCCTTCCTCAAGATCCAGGTCGGCGCCGGCTTCAACCCGATCTCGATGGAGCGCCTCCTGCGGGCCGCGGGGGACGCCATGCGTCGTCTGGCCGAGACGGGCTCGGCCTGGTGGCGGGCCGAGGTGATGCTGCCGGCACTCGCCGCGGGCAAGCAGCCCGACGAGCTCTTCGGCCATGAATTTGCCACGACGTTGAACGACCTGGCGGAAGCGGCCGTCATCGAGCTGTACCGCCTCCAGCAGGCAAAGACGTGGACCGCCAACATCATCGAGGCCCTGGAGACGGCGCTCAGCGGCGCCGGCCTGCACAGCCGCCTTGAGCACCCGCCGGCGATGTGCTTCCTGGACATCACCGGCTACACCCGCCTCACCCAGGAGCACGGCGACGAGGCCGCGGCCGATCTTGCCGATCACCTCGGCCGCCTGTCGCAGCGGACCTCGCTGAAGTACGGCGGCCGGCCGGTGAAGTCCCTTGGCGACGGCGTGATGTTCTACTTCCCGGACCCGGGGCCGGGCGTCGTCGCCGCCCTCGAGATGGTCGAGAGCGTGGCCGCGGCGGGGCTGCCGCCGGCGCACGTCGGCCTCCACGTCGGCCCGGTGATCTTCCAGGAAGGCGACTACTACGGGGCGACCGTCAACGTCGCCGCGCGAATCGCCGAGTACGCCCGGCCGGGCGAGGTGCTTGTGAGCCAGGAGGTCCTCGACGCCGCGGCGGACGTGCCCGTCGCCTTCCGCGACATTGGCCCGGTCGAGCTCAAGGGCGTGGGCCTGCCGATCCACCTCTATGCAGCCTCGCGCGCTCCATAATGGCTGGACTTCGCTGCTAGGCACCGACCGCTCTTCGGAGATGAGATGGCCCAACCAAACGGTCGAGAGATTGTCGAGCGGTTCGCTCGCGCCCTGCAGGACAAGGATTTCGACGCTCAGGATGCCCTGCTGACAGACGACTTCGTCCAGGAGATGCCCCAGTCCGGGGAGCGGACGCGCGGCAAGGCGAACTACCTCGCGGCATCGCGCAACTACCCCGGCGGTGTGGGGACCGTGGACCCCACCGGATCACGACTCCTTGGAGCGGAGGACCGCTGGGTACTCACCCCGATGTTCACCCAGCTCCGGATCGAGGGCTCGGGCGACGTCTATACGTACGTCGCCTGGGTGCATTACCCGAACGGCGAAACCTGGCAGGTCGTCGCCATCGTCGAGCTCCGCGCCGGCAAGATCGCCAAGGCGACCACCTGGTACCCAGAGCCCTTTGATGCGCCTGCGTGGCGGGCTCCCTACGTTGAACGATTCGAGCCGGGCGAGGCGTAGCCGGGCCGAGGTTCATCTCGAGGCGGAGGTGATCAGCTCCGTGCTGGCCCACCGGCGCCAGGGGGCGGTCCGCCGGCACCCGGTCCACCGATTAGGGACATGTGCTCGTGGATGATCTTCCAGTCGTCGCCGGTTCGGACGAAGACCATCGTGCATTGCTGATCGACGGCCACCGCGTTGCCCGCGATCTGGCCAGTGAAGTGGCCGTTGAAGGTCGCCAGGGCAACCTCGCCGACGACGTTGATCGCGAGGTCATTCATCTCGGTGACCGGGTTCTCGATGCGACTGAAGAACGCCCGCTCGCCGGCGGCGCACATCGCGGCATCGCCGCGCGGCTGGCCGTCCTTGAACATCGTGAATGCCGGGCCATACAGGTGGAACGACTCGAGACGTTCGAAGTCCCGGGCCGCGGCGGTCGGCCAGATCTCCTCGAGTCGGCGGCGGACCTGGGCTTGGGCGTCAGTGGTCGTCTGGGTGGCGGTTGGAGTGTTCATGGCGGAAGGATCGGCGTGGTGGGCCGGCCATGTCCATGACCGGGCGTCCGGAATCCCTGCTCGACCGTCCAGCCGGCGCGGCCGTCGATCCGCTGTCGGAGATCCTCCGCGCGATCCACTTCACCCGGGCCATCTACTACACGGTCGATGCCGCCGGCCCATGGCCGGTGATCCAGGTTCCACCGGGCGTGGAGCTGGCGGCGGGCCTGGGCGCCCACACCCGGACCGTCCTGTCGTATCACGTGATCGTGGAGGGCGGCTGCTGGACGGGCCTCGACACGCCCGATGGTGGGGGAGGGCTGGCGCCGGTCGCGCTCGAGCCCGGCGACGTCGTGGTCTATCCACGCGGTGATGCCTACTTCCTGACGCCCGACCTGGCCACGCCGCCGTCCGGGGGCGCGGATGCCGCCGCGATGCGGGGGCTGCTGGCGGGGGTCGCCGACGGGTCGATCCCGGCGGGCTTCAGCCGCGGGCCGGCCGACGCCGAGCGGACGCGGTTCGTGTGCGGGTTCCTGGGCTGCGATGCCCCGCCGTTCAATCCGCTCCTCCAGGCGCTGCCTCGGATGCTCGTCGTCCGCCACGGCAGCGGCCGCCTCGAACGCCTGGTGGACCTGGCCCTGGCCGAGGTGGATGGGGCCGGCGCCGCATCCGTGCGCGAGCGCCTGAGCGAGTCGATGTTCATCGAGACGGTCCGCTCGCATCTCGCCCTCGGCGCCCCGGGCTGGCTCGACGGGCTCGGCGACCCGGTCGTGGGCCGGGCGCTGAGCGCGATCCACGCGGCTCCGGCCGAGCCGTGGACGACGGCCACGCTCGCGCACGAGGCGGGCGCATCGCGCTCGACGCTGTCCGATCGCTTCACCCGGCTCGTCGGCCAGCCACCGATGCGCTACCTGGCCGCCTGGCGGATGCGCCTGGCCGCGGATCGACTGAGCGGTCCCGAGGCGACAGTCGCCGAGGCCGCCCACGATGCCGGCTACGACTCGGAGGCCGCTTTCAGCCGGGCCTTCAAGAAGGCGACCGGGGTCACCCCCGGCGCCTGGCGGAACGGCCGCGCCGCCGCCGCGGGGGAGTAGTCGCGCATATCCCGTGGATATACTCGCCTCGATTTCGACCCGCTGGGAGGGATGGCTCGTGCGGATCCGGAACTCGGTCAAATTCGAGTGGAGCCTGACCCGCCGCGGGAGCTGACGGCCGCTTCGCTGAGCTCGCGAACGGGCTCAGGCTCCCGCGGGCTACGACAGGGCGGATATCGAACGATCCGGCTCCGCCACAGACTCTTTCTTTTGACGTGACCAGATGGGCCATGTCATCGAGGGAGGACCGGGTGCTCAGGACGCTCGTTGACGCAGCGAAACGGGGTGACGAGGAGGCCTTCGGCGCCTTGCTCCGCAGCGTCGGCGACACGTGCCTGGCGATCGCGTATCGGATCCTGCGCGATGTCGACCTCGCGGATGACGCCGTGCAAACGGCGTTCATTACCGCCTGGCGGCAGCTCCCGTCCCTCCGCGACCCGGACCGATTCGAGCCCTGGCTCCATCGGACGCTGGTCCGCGCCTGCTACGCCGAGGCCCGGCGCGGTCGGCGTTGGGCGACGAACATCCGGGTCCTCGATGTCGACGGAGCATCGGCTCCCAACGACATCCTGACTGTCGACGATCGCGACGAGCTCGAGCGGGGCTTCCGGAAGCTCCCGCCCGACCAGCGCGCCGTCCTGGTCCTGCACGACTACCTGGGGCTGACGCTGCCCGAGGTGGCCGACCGACTCGACATCCCACTCGGGACCGCCAAGTCCCGCCTTCACTACGCCACGGCCGCCCTGCGCTCGGCCCTCGATGCCGATGCCCGGACCCCGGCCCTCTCCCAGGAGCGACTCGCATGACCGCACCGCGTGATCCCGATCGCCTGATCCGTGCCTTCCTTGAGGAGGGACCGGCGCACCTTTCGGAGCAGGTCGTCGAGCGCACCCTGGGCGAGATCCATCGTTCACATCGGCGGGCCGTCTTCGGTCCGTGGAGGAACCTGCCCATGCCTCGTGCATCCCTCGCGGCGATTGCCGCGGTCCTCGTCCTGGGCGCCGTCGTGATCTTCGCGATGCGCGCCACCACCCCCGTCGGCAGCGTCGCGTCGCCAGGGCCGAATGCCAGCGGCCTCGTCGTCGCCAGCACCACGCCTGCCGCCCCAACCCCGTCCAGCGCCGCACCTGCGTCGCCGAGTCCCACGGCCGCCAGCGGCACGATCGTGTACGAGCTCAACGGATCAATCTTCGGCATCGGTGCCGATGGGACGAACAATCATCCCCTTGTCACCCGCCAGTCGTGCTGTATCGCGCTGGCGCCGGAGGGGCAAGCCTTCATCTACGGCGTCGAGGGGCCGAATGGGCCCACGAAGGTTGGCTATGTGGGGCGTGCCGGGGACAACGAACCCGACCTGATCCCTCCAGCTGGGGTGGGCTTCGCGCCCGGGGCATGGTCGTCGAAGAACGACCTGGCCTTCGCAGGGTCGAGTGCGACGCCATCGAAGAACGGGATCTACCTGTCGATCGACAATGGCGGCGGCCTCCTGTGGGGCACCATCAGGCACCTGACGACGCCGACGGGTGGTCTCCACGACGTCCCGATCGCGTTCTCGCAGGACGGGTCCCGGCTCTTGTTCATGCGTGCCCCCGGGGATAGTGAGACGGGCGACCTGTACGTCATCAACGAGGATGGCAGCGGGCTCCGCCGGCTCACGCCCAGGAACGTGGCTGTCGAGGTGGACGCCCCGTTCGGAGCCGGTGCCAGCTGGTCGCCCGACGGGAGCCAGATCGCCTTCGCCGGCTTCACAACCCCGACGGGGACCGGTGTCTCATCGATCTACGTCGTGAGCGCGACTTCGGGCAGCGCCAAGGCCATCACTGCGCCGAACCAGTACAGCACCAGCGCCCGGTGGTCGCCGAACGCCGCGTGGATCGCCTTTGACCAGCCCCAGGGTGGTGGCTCGCGCCACTACCAGTACCTCATCCATCCGGATGGCTCTGGACTGACGGAGATCGGGCAGGGGCTCAATGTCGGCGTGTGCTGCTCCCAGTGGTCGCCCGACGGGACCATGCTCGTGACCCAGGGCGGTCTCACCAGCGACGTCGTGGACCTGTACATCATCAAGGCCGACGGCAGCGGGGCAGTCCAGCTGACTCACAACGCCGGCCGCTATGACTACTACTTGTGGAGCGCCGCGGACCTCTAGGGGTCAGCGCAGGGCCGGGCCGGCTCGGGCGACGGTGTCGTCTGAGCCGGCCCGTTTTGTGTGGTGAGAGCCCGGTCCTGAGTCCCGCTAGTCTGATGACCGGATGGACACCGAACTCATCGGGCGGGCTAGCGAGATCGAGGCGGTCGATCGGATGCTCGAGCGGGCCCAAACGGGCCTGGCGAGCCTGCTCATCGATGGCGAGGCGGGGATCGGCAAGACGTCGATCTGGCGGGCCGCGATCGAGCGCGCCGACGAGCGCGAAGCCCGGGTCCTGCGCGCGGCGCCGGCGGAGTCCGAGCGAACGCTCACCCTCGGAGGCCTGACCGACCTGCTGTCCACGGTCATCGAGGCCGAGCTCGCCGTTCTTCCCGCCGTGCAGCGGCACGCTCTGGAGATCGCGATCCTGCGGGCCGAGCCGTCCGGCCAGCTGCCGGACCAGCGGACGCTCTCGGTCGCCACGGCGACGCTCCTGCGCGAGCTCGCCAGCCAGCAGTCGCTGGTCCTCGCGATCGACGACGCCCAGTGGCTCGACGATGCGTCGGCCGCCATTCTCGCGTACGCCATTCGTCGCCTCGTCGACCGCCCCGCCGGCCTCCTGCTCGCCGTCCGCGGCGAGCCCGGCGCACCGGTTCTCGAGCTGACCGCCGGCGTCCCCGCCGAGCGGCGGGAGCGGCTGCACGTGGGCCCGCTGCCGCTGGCAGCGCTGCACCAGCTGTTCCTGGCCCGTTCCGGACGGTCGTTCCCACGCCTGGTGCTCGTCCGGATCGAGGAAGCGTCGGGCGGCAATCCCTTCTACGCCCTCGAGATCGCCCGCGACCTCGCCCGATCCGGGGCCGCTGTCACGCCCGGCGAGCGGCTGCCGATCCCGGAGACGCTTGGGGCCCTGGTCGAGGCACGGATCGGAGCGCTGCCGCCAGCCACTCGGGAGGCGCTGCTGCTCGCGGCCGTGGCGGCCGAGCCGACAGTCGACACGCTTCGTCGAGCGGATCCCGGGGCACCCGCGGGGCTGGAGCCCGCCCTCGGGGCAGGCATCGCGGCCGTCGACCGGGAAGCGATCAGATTCAGCCACCCGCTCCTGGCCCAGGCGGTCATCGCCCTCGCGGGTCCCGACGAGCTGCGCCGGGTCCACGCCACGCTTGCCCGGACGGCGACGTCCGACGACGCCCGGGCACGCCACCTCGCTGGGGCGACCGAGGGCCGCGACGAGAACGTCGCTGCGGCGGTGGAAGCCGCAGCGGCCGCGAGCCGGGATCGCGGCGCGACGCTCGACGCGGCGTCGCTCTATCAGCGAGCCAGCGAGCTGACGCCGGAGTCGCTCGGCGACCAGGCGATCCGGCGGGCGATGCTGGCGGCCGAGTCCCTGTACATCGATGTCTCGGAGATCGTCCAGGCGGACGCGATCCTTCAGACGGCGATCACGAAGGCGCCAGCCGGTCCGGCCACGCGCCGAGGCACTCAGCCTCCGGGCGATCATCCGCTACTACCACGGCCAGACCCCCGATGCCGTCCGGCTCGGGGAGGAGGCGCTGGCCGAGGTAGGCAGCGACCCGATCCTGCGAGCCAGGGTGCTGGGGCGCGCCGCGTTCCTCGTGATGCAGGTCGACCTCGAGCGGGGGAATGGACTCGCGGCCGAGGCGATCGGGCTCCTGGAGGGCCCGGGGGCGCCGCCGGCGATCGAAGCCGTCGAACCCGACCTGCTCGCGAACGTGCTCCTCCTGCACGCCAGCTCGGAGCTCGGCCTCGTGCGCGGCCTGCTCACCGACGAGATCGAGCGCGGTGTCGGATTGATCAGGGAGGCCGGGCGATCGTGGGAGCACGACGGCGCCGACGGCATCGCCTACGGGCTCGCTCGACAGCTCGACGACCTGGACCGGGCTATCGAGATGACCGAGCGCCTGATCCGAGTGAAATCCGGTCCCGGCGGCGACGACCCCTTCAACCTCGTGTCGCTGTCCGGCCTGCAGCTCTTCCGGGGCGACTGGCCGGCGGCGCGGCGGAGCGCCGAGGCCGCGGACGAGGGCTATGGACGGGAGGGCGCCGACGTCTTCCCGTCGTGGCGGCTGCGGGGCCTTGCGCTGGTCGCCGCGTACCAGGGCCGCACGGACGAGGCCCAACGCCTGGCGACCGAGGGCCTCGATCTGGCCTTCGCGAGCGGCGACCTCGCCCTCGAGGTCTACCACCGCCACATCCTCGGGTTCGTGGCCCTGTCGACCGGCGACGTCCACGAGGCCGATGCTCAGCTGACGGCGGCGGAGCGGGCCGCCACCGCGAGCGGCACCCTCCATCCGGGCCGCTTCAAGCTCGACGGCGACCGCGTCGAGGCTGCGCTGGCGATCGGTGATGTGGAGCGGGCCGCCGCGATCCTCGATTGGCTCGAGCACGCCGGGAAAGTCGCCCCGACGCCGTGGACCCTCGCGATCGGGGCACGTAGCCGCGGCCTTGTCCAGGCCGCGCGCGGAGATGCGGATGGCGCGCTCGACTCGCTCAACCGGGCCCTCGTCGCGCACGAGCAACTGCCGATGCCGTTCGAGCGCGGACGCACCCTCCTGGCGCTGGGCCAGGTCCACCGTCGACGCAAGGAGAAGCGCCTGGCCGACGAGCGGCTGCGCGAGGCGCTCCAGGTCTTCGAAGGGCTCGGCGCTCCACTCTGGGCGGATCGGGCGACCGCCGAGCTGGCCCGCGTCGGCCTCCGGCCGCGTGCCTCGCCGAACCTGACCGAGACCGAGCGGCGGGTCGCCGAGCTCGCCGCGACCGGCCTGACGAGCCGGCAGATCGCGGAACAGGCCTTCCTGGCCCCCAAGACCGTCGGCAACGTGCTCGGGCGGGTCTACGAGAAGCTCGGGATCCACTCGCGAGCCGAGCTCGGGGCGCGGATGGGGCAGGGCCAGGACGAGGGGCCGGAACGGGGTCCCGACCGCGACAGATCGGGGTAATCGCCCCTTTCATCGGCCAGGCGCCGCAGCCTACGGTCCGGCTCGATGGACCGCGACCACGCCGAACCTGCCCGGACCCGGACGTTCCTCGTCGAACGCTACTGGCCGGGCGTCGACGAGTCCATCGCCCGGAGCGTGGTTGCCAGCCTCGAGCGGGCAGCCCGGTCCATGACCTCCGAGGGGACGCCGGTCGAGCACGTCGGGTCGATCCTGATGCCCGCCGACCAGGTCGTCTTCTCGCTCATCGAGGCCGCCGATGAACGCGTTGCCCGCGAGCTGAACGAGCGGGCGGATGTGCCGCTCGACCGGATCGCGACCGCGATCACCCTCAGCCTGCACAGTCGATGAAGGGGATCCCCATGACCTCGAAGCTTCGCATCGTGACGATTCTTGGCCTGGCCGTCGGGCTCGGCGCCTGCAATGCCGCCAATGCCCCGGCTACCGGGACGCCACCACCCATCGTGGTCGCGCCGCCCCCAGCCAGTGCCATCGTCCCGCCGGTGAGCACCACGCCATCGACCGAGCCGTCCGCTGGCCCGGGGGGCAGCCCGAGCGCCCAGCCCACGCCGAGCAACATCGATCCGTGCAGCCTGCTCACGCAGGAAGAGGCATCGACGCTGATGGGCAAGCAACTCGGCGCCGGCGTTAGCACCACGCTGGCTTCGGAGCGCGTCTGCACCTTCAAGGGCGGCCCGAGCGAGGTCAAGGTGTTCATCACCCCGCCCGCGTCGAGCCCGGACATCGCCAACGCGTTCTACGACGAGGCCCGGTCGAACGCTCCAGAAGGCGTCACGATCGACGACATCTCGATCCCCCCGTACGCCCGGGCCGGATACGGCAATGGTTCGTCCGCGGGCGCCCCGGTGAGCGGACTCGTCGTGGTCGACGGGAATCTTGGCTTCGAGGTCTACTGCGGCTTCCCTGCCTGCTCGGAGACCGCCAGCGCCCTTGCCGCCACGCAAATCGGCGGCCGGCTGCCCTGACGTGCCCCCCTGGTGCGGGTCTGCATGCGCGATCGGGCGCGGCAGACCCGCAATCGGTTGTCTTAAAGCCTGCGAATTCCCGCGTCGTTCACCGACAACCAGGGGATTAAGGCCGGTCGTCGGACCGCGATTCCGTCCGGACGAGCCCCTGCCACGACCAGCTCGGGATGGTCAGTCCGGCGGGAACGTCGTCCGCGGACACGTCGTATTTGGCCATCGAGGCCGTCGTCGCCCAGGCGAAGTAGTCATGGAGGACACTCCGCAACGGCTCGGCCGTGAGGCCCGCGTCGCTCAGGGCGGCATCGAAGCAATCGACCGCCCGGCGATCCATCTCCCTGTGCTCGCCATGTCCGCTGTGCAGGCGAACGACGGAGCTCTCGTCGCCGTACGTCGAGGAATAGGCGGCCGGACCGCCGAGCGCTTCGGCCCAGTAGGCGGCGAGACGCTCGACGTGGTCGACTCGAACACCACCGTGGAAGCCGTGACTGACGACCTCGTCGGCCATCACCCGCTCGTGCCACGCCTTGGCGAGACGGCGCAATCCCTCGAACCCACCGGCAGCCTCGTAGAGGCTAGTCACGACTGCCGGCCTTCTTGATCAGCTCGGTGATCTTCTTCTCGTTGGCCGGGGTCAGTTTGGTCAGGGCGAACGCGACCGGCCACATCTGCTCGTCGTCGAGCCGTGCGTCGTGCTGGAAGCCCAGGGTCGAATAGCGCACCTTGAACTTCGCCTTCGACTGGAAGAATGCGATCACCTTGCCGTCCATCGAGTAGGCCGGCATCCCGTAGAACGTCCGGGGCACGAGCTCTGGAGCGGTCGCGAGAACGATCTCGTGGATCCGCGTCGCGATTGCCCGATCGTCGTCGGGCATCTCGGCGATCTTGGCCCTCACGTCCTTCTCGCCCTCGGCGCGCTGCTCCTGGGGGCCGAGCTTCGCCGCCTTCTTCCGCTCCTTGACGGTCTCGAGCATCGCGGCTTTTTCTTCATCGCTCAGGATGCTGCGCTTCGTCGCCGTCGTGGACTCGCCCATGTCAACAACTCTAGCCACTCTCCCGCTCGAACGGGCCCGGCACACTCCCAGCGGAGAGGCGTGGGCGTATCCTCGAGGCCCAGAAGCGGGGACGATCGCGTGGAGATTCGACGGCAGCAGGGCCGGGCACGGCCCCGGTCGGCGGGAACCGGGCGCAAGGCAGCGCGCATCCGGGACGACGATGCGAGCGCCCACCTCGCTCCGGGCGCTGCGATCCTGCGGCCGGCCGACGCCGTCCTGCTCCAGCGGCTCGTCGGCAACGCGGCAACGACCGCGCGGCTAGCGGATACGGTCACCACCGTGCAGCGCCTCGACATCTACGGGCAGACGGCCGCCCAGACGTCGGCCCTCCCGGCAGAGACGGTGCAGGCGTTCGGCCGGCTGGTCGAGGCCGGGGACCAGGCCGGCGCGCTCCGTGTCGTGGTCGAGGCGATGACCAGCCGGGGCCAGCTGGATCCAAAGCTCCTGCGAACTTCGGGTGAAGGTGAGCTCTGGGCGATCCACGACGTCGACGGCTTTCGAGCGGAGGCGTCGTTCCGGTCCAGGTTCGCCGACCCCGACAACGCCGGCCGCAAGCTGCCCAATCCGCGCTTCACGATCAGCTCGAAGGGACTGCGCCCCGAGACGCTCGACGAGCTGTACGAGAGCATCCTCCACGAGTATCGACACGTGGAGCAGCAGGCCGAGCGCGTCAACAGCACCGAGCAGCAGGCGCAGACCTTCGGCTACGGCGCGGATCCCGACGAGTTCGACGCCTACCTGTCGGAGGTCGAATTCTCGTACCGCAAGGAGCACATGAAGACCGCGGCGCTCCAGGCTGGCGTCCACTGGGAGTTCCTGTCCGAGGCGAACCAGGCGCCGTTCAAGTCACGCTGGGCTCTGGCCCAGAAGAAGATCCAGCGCGTCCTGGGGAAGCCGGTCAGCGAGATCGTGGCGACGCCGAAGGCGGAGGCCTACCGACGGAAGCTGCGCGAGATGGAACGGCAGGCCCGCGAGGCGTGGGAGCGGGCCAACGGCGGCCACTGATCCGGAGAGCGCGGTGGCTCCGTCCTGACCGCAACGGCTAGGTGCCGGACAGGTCGCGGTCTTCCATCTCCCAGGCGTGGTCGAGCATGTGCCAGGCCGAGCGCCGGATCAAGAACTGGACCGTCCACCAGGCTGCCGGCCGCCGGGCCGATCGCGTTGAACGCGCGAATTCCGGCGACGATCGCCTCGCGGTGAGCGCGGAGCGTTTCCGGATCCTGCCACGCGTCAACGGGGGAGCGGACGCCGACCTTCTTGCCGTTCTCCTGGATCTCGGTGCCGTTGACGTGGCGGATGATCCGGTCCCGATCGCGGCCGCCGCCGCGCGGACCCTCGCGGAGCTGGGGTGAGACGCGGGCGGCGACGCTGTCGAAGTACGTCCAGGCGGCCTGGAGCAGGACGATCTTGCGCTCGCACTCGGCTTCGGTCATCTGCTCCTGCTCCGGCGTGGCCGACCGGCCCGAGACGCCGTAGTAGTCCGTCATCCCATTGCCCTCGACCCGTTCGACGACGGCCAGCTCGCCGGCCGCGGCGAACTCGTCGGCCAGGCCAGCCAGCGCCGCGACCTTCGCGTAGCGCGGCCGGTAGGCGTCGAGGACCTGGAGCGCCGCCTCCTCGGTCTTCGCGCTCCGGTCCCAGCCGGGCCAGTCGAACGCGACCGCGACGACGCGCTTCTTCTTGCCCCGTTCGACCATCACCCGGATCGAGTCGTCCATGCCCGCCAGATTACGCTCGTGCATAGACGCTGGCCGGTCGGCCGACGTGCGATCATCGCCGTCTCCAAGGTGACCCACAGGGAGGGCAGTGCATGGTCGACGCGTCCGCCACGCTCCCGGCTCAGGCCCTCGATCAGCTCCGCCGCTCGTTCCGGGGCGACGTCATCACGCCCGCGGACCGGTCCTACGACGACGCCCGCCGCCTGTGGAACGCGCTGCACGACCGCCGTCCCGCGGCCATCGTCCGGCCGCGGAACGCCTCGGAGGTCGCGACGGCGATCCGCTTCGGCCGGGACCACGACCTCGAGATCGCCGTCAGGTCCGGCGGACACAGCCTGGCCGGACTCACCGGCCCGGATGGCAGCCTGGTCGTGGACCTGTCCGCGATGCGTGGCGTCGACGTGGACCCCGGACGGCGAACCGCCCGAGCGAACGGCGGCGCGCTCCTGGGCGAGCTCGACGTCGCCGCCCAGGCGTACGGGCTCGTCTGCCCGGTCGGCGTCGTGGGCCATACCGGCGTCGCCGGGCTGACCCTGGGTGGCGGCGTGGGCCGGCTGCAGCGGCAGTTCGGCCTCACGATCGACAACCTCGCCGCGGTCGAGCTGGTCACGGCCGACGGCCGGCTCGTGCGGACGAGCGAGGCCGAGGAGCCGGACCTGTTCTGGGGCATGCGCGGCGCCGGCTGGAACTTCGGGATCGCGACGGCCTTCGAGTTCCGGCTCCACCCGTTCGGGCCGGACCTCCACCGGGGCGTGCTGGTCTTCCCGGCGACCGAGATCCAGGCGGCCTGGGGCGTCTTCCGCGAGTACCAGGCCCATGCGCCGGACGCGGTGTCGCTGATCTTCGGCATCGACCGGGCGGGGCCGGACGCCGGCTATCCGGACGAGCTGATCGGCCGGCCGATCGCCTACATCGCCTACAACCACAGCGGCGCGGCAGACGCCGTCGAGCGGGACACGGCGGGTCTCCACGTCGGGCCGAAGCCGGCCATGGCCACCATCGGCAGCCGGCCGTACCTCGACGTCCAGGCTGCCCACGACCTCGCCTTCGAGTGGGGACATCGATCGTTCATCGCCGGATTCAATGCCGACGACGTCCGCCCCGAGGCGCTCGACGAGCTGGTGGAACTGGTCGCCCATGCCCCGGGCGAGGGCACCTTCTCGATCACCGCCCTGGGCGGCGCGATCGGCCGGGTCCCGGAGGAGGCGACCGCGTACACCGGGCGCGCGGCCGTGTTCGACCTGAGCGCCGACACCGCGTGGAGCGACGATGCCCTCGACGATGCCAACCGCGACTGGGTCCGGCGGGCGATGGCGGTGGTGGAGCCCGATGCGACGATTGGCCGCTACGCGAACGAGATCTCCGACGTCGGTCCGGAGCAGACGCGCCTGATCTACGGGGACGCGAAGCTCGCTCGCCTGGCCGCCCTGAAGCGAGCCTGGGACCCCGACAACGTCTTCCACGTGAACCACAACGTGGCGCCCGCGGCTGACGCGGGCCAGGCTCCGAAAACTAGGCTCGGTTAGCGCCCTTCTTGACCAGCTCGGCGATCTTCTTCTCCGTTCCCGCGGAGAGCTTCAAGACCGCGAACGAAACCGGCCAGAACTCCCCGTCGTCGAGTCCCGCGTCGGTCTGGAACTCGAAGGTCGAGTAGCGCACCTTGAACTTCGACTTCGGCTTGAAGAAGCAGATCACCTTGCCGTCCATGGCGTACGCCGGCATCCCGTAGTACGTCTTGGGGACGAGCGCCGGGACGGACTCGAGGACGAGCTTGTGGATCCGCGCCGCCATCGCCCGATCGTCCGCGGGCATCGCCGCGATCTTGGCTTGGACATCGGCCTCGCCCTCGGCGCGCTCCTCCTCGGGACTGAGCTTCGCCGACCGCTTGCGCTCTCGCACGGTCTCCTGCGCCGCCGCCCGCTCTTCCTTCGTCCAGACGTTGCCTGTTGCCTTGGCCATCGCAATTCGTCCTTTCAGTGCAACGCGGCCCCAGCGGCGCGTCGATCGTCCTTGCTCCTTCCGACTGTACGCATTCCCGAGCGAATTGCTTCTTCAATCCTGACCCGATAATCCACTGCATGGAGCCACGCGTCGCGGTTGCCGAGCTGCCCCACGGATCGGCGGACGGCGTCTGGCCGCGGATCGCGGTCAGCGTGGTGTTCTTCGCGCATGGGCTGCTGTTCGCGGCGTGGACGGCGCACATCCCCGAGGTCAAGGCTCACCTCGGCCTGACCGACGGCACGCTCGGGTTCGCCCTGGCCGGGCCGCCGATCGGCTCGGTCATGGCGACAATCGCGTCGTCATGGCTCTTGCCCCGGCTGGGCAGCCGCCGGATCGTGCAGATCACCCTCGTCGGTGCATGCCTCGCCGCGCCGCTCGTCGGGCTGACCGGCAACCTGGCGACGCTCTTCGCGGCGCTGTTCGCCTGGGGCGCGTTCCAGGGCACGCTCGACGTCGCGATGAACACCCAGGCCATTGCCGTCGAGCGGACCGGCCGGCAGGTGCTGATGTCCGGACTCCACGGCGGCTGGAGCGTCGGCTCGTTCGTCGGCGCCGGGATCGGCGCCCTCGCCGTGGTTGCCGGCGTGAGCCTTAGCCTGCAACAGCTCGTCCTGGGCACGCTGATCCTGCTGGTCGCCGGTCTGCTCACGACGCGGATGCTGCCCGTCGGCGCGGAACATGGCGGCGCAGTCGACGACGGGCAGCGGGGGAGTGGATCCAGCTCGCGCTGGTCGGGCGGCATGGTCCTGCTCGGAGCGATCGTCTTCGCGGGGATGCTCTGCGAGGGCGCGGCCGCCGACTGGGCCGCGGTCTACCTGTCCGGCCCGCTGCACGCCAGCGGCATCATCCCCGGCCTGGGCTACGCCGTGTTCGCCCTGGCCATGGTCACGATCCGACTGTCCGGCAACCGGCTGCTGACCCGCTTCCGCGCTGACCGGCTGCTGCCGGCCCTGGCGGCGGTCGCGACCGTCGGGTTCGGCGCCGGGCTGTTGATCGGCCGAGCCGATCGTCAGCCTGCTGGGCTTCGCCTGCCTCGGTCTTGGGCTGGGCTCCCTCGTCCCGGCCGTCTTCAGCGCCGCCGGGCGGATCCCCGGCCTGCATCCGGGCACCGCCGTGGCCACCGCTTCTGCCTGCGGCTGGGCCGGGTTCGTCATCGGGCCACCGCTGATCGGGCGGCTCGCCACCCTGGCGTCGCTGCCGGTCGCCCTGGGCGTCCTGCCGCTGCTCACGGCGCTGATCGTCGTCGGCACCCGCACCTCGGTCGCGCTGCGCACTCCCGGCGCGACTGCCGACCGATAATCCGCCGATGGAGCCACGCGTCGCGGTCGCCGAGATGCCCCACGCAGCGGCGGACGGCACGCTCACGATCGGCCGGGAGGACTTTCCGGAGTTCGACCGGTTCGCGCGCCTCGGCGTGCACATCCAGTCGGAGCGGGTGCGGGCCGCCCATCCGGACCCAGCCTACGTCGAGGCGGCCCTGATGGCGCTGACCGAAGCCTGTCGACAGCTCGACGTGCCCGAGGCCTCGATCGTCTTCGTCGACACGGTCGAGCCGCCGCCGAAATACGGCCTGCGCTACGGCTTCAAGGGCTCGTTCACCACCGATTACCCGACGATCATCTGGATCTACGCCAACTGGACGCCCCGGGCGGAGCTCCGGGAGGTCGTCCGTCACGAGGCGGCCCACCTCGCCTTCGCCCGCACCCACACGGCGGAGGAGTCGGCCGGCCACGCCGGGCCCTCAGAGGACTTCGCGCTCGCGTTCGAGGCGGGGTAGGGGAGCGTCAGGCCTCGCGCTGCCCGGCCTTGGCCCGAGCAACGGCTTCGTTGATCCGCTTGGCGCGCGTCTCGGGCCGCTTCGCGGCCACGATCAGCGCGACCCCGTTCGACCACAGGACGTGCGCGAGCGCCCCGCCCATCGTCAGCGGCCACCGCGCCCCGGTGTCGACGACAGGCCCAGTCGCGGGGCAGACGGCAGACAGGGCGAAGGTCTCGACTGACCGTTCAAATGCCACGGGCGTGACCGGGATCGGCGCGAGTGGTCACAGCATCGCCACCGGCTACCCGCCTGCTGACGCTTGGCGGGGGAGGGGCGGGTCCCATTCACGGTACGGCGGCAGCGTCGCCCACTTCGCATTGGCCTTGACCCAAGCCGCGCCTGCGAGATCGGATGCACGTTTGAGCAGAAGTGCCCCTGCCTCGACGGTCGCAAGCGGCGAGATCGCAGGCACGACCAACGCCGACACCAAGGCAGAGGCGAGGGTTTGCGTCCCACGCGCCGCGATGTCGGAGCAGAGAAGCTGGTCGCCCACCATCCAGGTGTAGAGAACGTCCTCGTAGTACCGGTCATCCTCGAAGATGCAGCAGCCGAGGATCTGGACGGGCGTGCCGGCCGGGATGATCACCTGTCGGCCCGGCTCCTCGAATGGCCGCCGGAACGGCGGGTCCAATACAGGCGTGGCTCTGGTTGGGAGGTCGTGGCGAGGCGGCCATTCGACCGTGCGTTCGGAGGGCCCCTGGTAGGCAAGGTCCGCCGTGATGAGCCCCGGCTGACTGCTCCCACCCGACCAGACCGGGAGCTGCGAGGCGCGATTGGTGAGCCACATGCGCTCGCCGAAGAGCTCGTCCCACTCGGCCGCGTCCAGGACGCCGTTCCAGCGCTCTTCGAAGCCCTCTGGAGGCCGGCGGGTGCGCGTCGCCCACTTCATGAGATCAAGCGTGCGAGGCGTGTCATGGTCACGCAATAGGCCGTTCGTGCAACCCGGCCCATGCCTTCGCACGAACCCACAGCCGGGGACTTCTGCGGCCTCGTCGGACCGCGACCGACTGGACCTGCGCTCCAGGACACTTCTATGAGACTTCACATTTGGGGTCGGCACGAAGTCGCGCTCATGACGACATAACTTACCTTATCGGAAGTGACCTACCGGGTCATGAGGCGCATTGGGCTGATCATCTCGACGAGATGGCCGGCACCGCGACTGAGTCGCGCGTCCACCGTCAGGAGCGGACAGTCCAGCTCCTGCGCCAGAGCCAGGTATTCGGCGTTGTACGATTTTGCCCAGCCGAGTAATAGAGCGATCTGGAGGGCGCGCCCACGGTGAGCGGCCCCAACGTTCTCGAGCTCGACATCGAGGGCTTCGAGGCGCTCCAGGGCTGATTCCAATGCCGTCGCAGGAATGTCGCCCCGGTAGGCTCCCTCCAGCAGCGGCACAGTGGCAGAACCTGACGACCGCTGAGCTGCTGGCCCGCCGGGCGCGCCGCTGAGCCGGCTCCCCTGCCCCGTTTGCGGGCGCGCTATCGGCCGTGAAGGAGCAGCTCGCCGGACATGCCAGCCGGACCGCGACGAGCCCAAGCGCCCGAGAGGATCAGCACGAGCAATCCGGCTTCCACGATCAGCGCATAGAAGCCACCGCCGGCGAGCCCGATCACGATCGAGAGCGCAATCCAGGCGACCGTCGCGCCCACCCCGACGAGCAACGACCGGCCCAGCCACAGGCTGGCGCCGCCAACCAGGATGAGGATCGCCAGGGGCAGCTCGACCAGGAAGATCACGATCGCCGGGCCCGCGAAACCGAAGATCGCCTGCGCGCCAGGCGCGGCGCCGAGCGCGAACAGGCTGAGGGAAGCGGCAGCCCCGAGGCCCTGCAGTGCCAGCAGGAAGCCCGCGATGGCCAGCCGGCCGTAGCCCGGCCGATGCAGGCTCGATCGATCCGGCACGTCCGCCATCGTCGCCACCCCTCGAGCGCCGCTACCCGGACAGGAGTTCTTCGGCGCTGCTGCTCCGACTCTGAGCGCCTCGCGAACGGGCGTCAAGAGGTCTGCCGGGCACAAGAAAACGCCCGTAGGAACCACTCGTCCGCTACCTCGCGTCCACCAATGCAAGCACCGGCTTCTACGAAATCTCGGTCGGTTGGCCCCTCCGGGCAAGACGTAATGTACCCCGCCCTCCCCCACTGCCGATACGGGCTTATCCACGAGTTTCGAGATTCGCGGGCCGAATTGACGCTGCTTGTCCACCCTCCGCCCACACCCGCCCGGACCAGGGCGTGGATATCGCCGCCGGCGAGCTCTAGTTGCTACGCTTTCCGGCAATGAGTGGCCCACGGCACCCGATCGCGGCCAGGCTGACCGAGGCGGCCGGCGGATACCCGGGCGTCACCGAGGACTTCCCGTGGGGCGAGCGGGTCGCCAAGCTGGACCACGAACGTCTTCCTCTTCCAGAGCCCAGTCAATTGACCGAGAAGCTGCGAGTTGTCCTCGAGATCGGCAAGAAACGGCGGGTCGTCGCCGGCGCCCTGGACTGGCCGGGCCTCGATCGCTGGGGCACGTCGGAACAGGACGCCCTGCAGCGCTTGTCGGTGTACGTGCCGCGCTACGCCGCGGTCGCCGAGCGGGCCGGCCTGGGGCGCGAGTTCGAGCGGGCCCGCGAAGTGGACGTGATCGAACGGGTCCCCGGCTCGAGCTCGACCGACTTCTGGGGGATCGCCCACGTACCGTCGCAGATCGAGGGCGAGGTCCTCGCGCCCGAGGCGCTCGAACGGCGGCTCGACCTCCTACGGGCCGCCTGGGCGTACTTCGACGAGGTCGGGGCCCGAGCCTCGGCGGACCTCCTGCCCGGGCCACGCAGCGCCGGTCGCAGTCGCGACCAGATCGTCCGCCACGTCTACTACAACGAGCCGGAGCAGTTCTCGCGCAAGGTCGAGGTCCGCACGCCGATCGAGGTCGTCCTCACCCCGGACGGCCTGAAGGCCCATCGCCTGGCGTACCTCGACGCGATCCGGGCCTACAACGCCGAGGGCAAGCCGGCGCGGTCCTGGCCGATCCAGTTCCTCGTCCGGCGGACCGCCCATCACGTGATCGACCATGCCTGGGAGCTGGAGGACCGCGACCCGGCTCGCTAGAACCCGAGACCAACCGGCGAGGTCCGGCCGACATCTCACCGATGTTGGAGCCTCGAGCGGAGTCCAGTCATGCGGGTCAAGCAAGTCGCCCTCGGAACGCTCATCGCGGCCCTGGTCGCGGCCTGCGGGGCATCGCCCGGAGGCACCTCGTCCCCGGCAATCTCGCCCACCCCGGATCCGACGCTCGCGCCGTCACCGGCGCCGGCGGCCGACGTGGCGACCTACCGGGGCGACGGAGCTCGGAGCGGGGTGATGCCCGGTCCAGGCCCATCCGGCTCGCCGGTCATTGCCTGGCGGTTCAACGCCGGCGAGCCGATGGAGTCGTCGGTCGCGGTCGCCGGCCAGCTGATCTACGTCGTGACCCTCCAGGGAACCCTGGTCGCCCTGGGTCGATCGGGCGGAGCCCAGCATTGGAAGGTTGACATCGGCCAGGCGGTCGGCTCATCGCCGACGATCGTCGATGGCCTCGTCATCCTGGGGACGGCCAAGGGCGTCCACGCCCTCGATGCCCTGAGCGGGGCGCCGGCCTGGGCCAGGGACGACCTCGGGCCGGTGCCAGGTTCGCCCGCGGTCGCCGGGTCGGTGCTGATTAGCGCGTCGACGATCGGGACCGTCACCGCCCTCGATCCCCGAACCGGAGCGACCCGCTGGTCGCGCCAGGTCGGCGCCCCGGTCACCCGCTCGGTGGCCGCAGCGAACGGCGTCGCGGTCGTCGGCCTTGACGGCGGGAGCGTGATCGCCGTGCGGATCGACGATGGCAGCATCGCCTGGCGGACCGATACCGGCATCCGGGGCTCGATCGGCACCCCGTCGATCGCCCCCGGCCGGGTGTATCTGGCCACGGGCCTTGATGGCGTCGCTGCCTCCGACCACCACGTCCTCGCCCTCGATCTTGCCACCGGCCATGAGCTGTGGCGCTACAGCAGCCCGCAGGCCACCCCGGTCTACACGCCGACCCTCGGCGCCGGGCGGGCGATCGTGGTCAGCGAGGACGCCACGGTCGTCGGGCTCGATCCGGCGACTGGTGTCGTGTCCTGGCGCCTGAAGGCGCCCGGCCCGATCGAGGCCCTGCCCGCGGTCGTCGGCGAAACCGCCTTCGTCGCGAGCAACGGCGGCTTCGTCCTGGCGATCGATGCCGCGACGGGCGCCGAGCTGTGGCGGACGGCCATCCGGGGCGTGCCCTTTGCCCCGGTTGTCGTCGACGGGCTGGTCCTGGTGGCCACGAACCTCGGCGAGCTCGATGCGATCGGCGCGGCCGCGCCATGAGCGCCTGCAGATTCCGCCAACCGAGTCGAGTCCCGCGACATCTACCCCATAGCCCACATCGGGCCGCCCTCGGAGATGCCACGATGACCACGCCCTGGAGGAGCCCACTTCCCATGGATCGCCAGTCGCAACCACACGCTCACCCACGTCGACCAGTCGCCGCCGCCGTGGGCCTGGCCCTGCTCCTCGGAGCCTGCTCGGGTGCCAGCGCGACGCCGACGCCGGTCGCGCCGTCCGCACCCGGCGGCACCGCCTTGCCGACCGTGGCGGCTACCGGTCCGGGCGTCGCTCCCACTCCGGCCGCGACCCCCAGCCCGGCGCCGAGTCAAGCCCCGGCCCCGAGCCTGGGCACGCTGGCCCTGAAGTGGCAGAAGGGCGGGCCGGTGACCGCCGACAAGCCGTCCACGTGGTGGCCGGCGGTCGATCCGAAGACCGGCAACATCTGGGTCTCGGCCGCCTACGAAGGCCGGTTCTGGATCCTGTCCAGCGCCGGGAAGTACGTCGGGTCGTGGGGGACGCCCGGAAGTGGCAATGGCCAGATCAAGCTGACCGACAATGCGCCCAATCCCGATCCGCTGGGCACGATCGCGTTCCGGCCTGACGGCGGCTTCTATGTCGGCGATGTCGGCAACTACCGGATCGAGCAGTTCGACGCCAACCACAACTTCGTCCGGGCGTGGGGCACGTTTGGCAGCGGCGACGGCCAGTTCTCCCAGGTTGGCGGCGTCGTCACCGATGGCAAGGTCGTCTACGCGATCGACGGCGATCGCAACGATGTCCAGGTCTTCGACGCGAACGGCAAGCTCCTGCATACGATCGGCGGCCAGGACGTCCTGCCGGCCTTCGGCGCGCTCGACAAGTCGGGCAACCTGTACGTCTCGTTCGGTGGGCAGGGTTCCCCGGGCGGGATCATCAAGTACGACCCAGCCGGCACGGAGATGACCAGGTTCCCCTACCCGGTGGTCGGTGACCCGCAAGGCGTAGCCGTCGATCAGGCTGGGAACATCTTCGTGTGCATCGCCGACTCGAACCCGCCGGGCCAGAGCCTGGGGACCTGGGAGTTGGCGCCCGACGGTCACGTCGTGCGGGGCTGGACGATGGGTGGCGAGTCGCTGGCCCTGTCGCCCTCCGACGACACGCTCTACTTCGCCCGCGAGGGCAACGACGGGACGGGCTGGCCGGACGTTCGCGCCTATGCGCTTCCGAAGAGCTAGCCCGGGCACAGCAAAACGCCCGTAGGAACCACTCGTCCGCTACCTCGCGTCCACCAATGCAAGCACCGGCTTCTACGAAATCTCGGTCGGTTGGCCCCTCCGGGCAAGACCTACTGTACGTCCGCCCCTGGCCCGCCCGATACGTACTTATCAACGAGATTCAATCTTGGTCGCTGATTCCGGCCGAGTTGTCCACGGCCCGCCCACAACAACGGGTCGGTCGCGGGCAATTAGACCGCGGTCCTTGGTCCGAACCAGGTCGTCAGCGCCTCCTGCAGCCCGATCTGAGACGGCTCAGCGACCCACGTGACGTGGCCGTCAGGACGAACCAGCACGGCCGTGGGCGCCGCTACCGGCCCGAGCACCGGGAGCTCCCACGGACCGGGGGTCGTGGCGTCGACCAGCTGAACCCGATCAGCCCATGGACCGATCTCGACCCCGCCGGGCTCACCCAGGTTGAGGAGCAGCGGCCGGCCAGCGTGGAGCAGGCTGAAGACCCGCGACGGGCCGTCGGCCGTAACGAGGTCGAGGTCGGGCATTCGCCGCCCGAGCAGCCGATGCCCGTCGCCCAGGTCGTAGTGGATGTCCAGGCCGGACAGCTCCGCGGCAATCCGCTTGCGCGGCTCGTCCATCGCGAGAAGCTCGGCCACGATCTCGCCCAGGGCCTTGGTCCGGTCATCGGTCCGACGCAGGGCGACCTGGGCCATCGTGGTCCGCAGGACGCGGGCCGCGACCGGGTGGCGCTCGGCCTGGTACGTATCGAGGAGGGTCTCGGGGGCTGTCCGCTTGACCACCTCGGCCAGCTTCCAGCCCAGGTTGACCGCGTCCTGGACGCCGATGTTGAGGCCTTGTCCGCCAATCGGTGGGTGCACGTGAGCGGCGTCGCCGGCGAGCAGCACGCGTCGGTCGCGGTAGGCGGCGGCCTGCCGGGTCGCGTCGGTGAATCGCGAGAGCAAGGTGGGGTCGTGGATCCCGTAGTCGGTCCCGTAGACGGCGATGAGCGCCGCGCGCACCTCGTCCAGCGACGGTTCGCCGCCGGCCCCGACCTGCCGCTCGACCAGCACGATACCGGCCTGGCCTGGTTCCTCGAGACGGGCGATCGCGTGGACGCCGGTCGCATCCTGGCGGAAGCCCCATTGCGGCTCCTCGGCGACCCGGGCTTCGGCGATCAGCCAGCTCGTCGTCGGATCCGAGCCGGGGAAGTCGATGCCGGCCGTCTTGCGGACCAGGCTCCGGCCGCCGTCGCAGCCGACGAGGTACTCCGCCCGGAGCGAGCGACCGTCGGCGAGGGCGACGTCGACGCCGGCGTCGTCCTGGGCGAAACCAGCCACCTCCTGGCCACGCTCGATCGGCACGCCCAGCTCCTGGACCCACTCGGCCAGGATCCGCTCGATCCGGTTCTGGGTGAGCGCGAGGCCATAGTTGTGGCGGGTGGGAAGGTCGCTGATGTCCAGCCGGACCATGTTGAAGCCGACGACCTGGAGGACCTGGCCCTCGGCCACGAAGCGCTCGGCGATCCCGCGCTGGTCGAGGACCTCGATCGTTCGCGCGTGGAGGCCGCCTGCCCGCCGGCCGGCCAGCTCCTCGCTGACACGCCGCTCGATCACCGCGACGTCGACGCCGGCCAGGGCCAGCTCGCCGGCCAGCATCAGCCCGGTCGGACCGCCGCCGACGATCAGCACCTGGTGCTCGGTCAGCGCCATGCTCGCCCCTCCGCGGACCAGGCCTGCCGGGCACAACGAAGCGCCCGAAGGAACCTCTGGGCCGGCTCCGAGTCCGCCGATGCAAGCACCTGCAGCCTCAAGGCTCCGATCCGTTGGCCCCTCCGGGCAAGGGCGACTGTACCCCGGAACGCGGGCAGTCGAGAAGGCGCTTATCCACGAGTTTCAAAGCTCGGCGGTGGTTCCCAAGCACGTTGTCCACGCCCCATCCACAGGACTTTGTCCGGACGCACCGGTACTTTTGTTGCCCGCAGGAAACGATTCAGTCGGCCTCCAGGGGCCAGCGCCGGCCCCCGATCGGCAGCCCGTCGGGGTCGATCTCGAGCTCTATCGTCCCGACCCGCCAGCGATCCTCGCTGAGGCGGTCGAATTCGACGCCGGGCGGCCGCGATCCGTAGCTCCGGATCGATCGACAGGACCTCGAGGTCGCCGCCCTGGCCGACCTTGACGGCGGCCCGCCGCCGATGCATGGCGACGGCCGTTGCCAGCGGCCGGCCGACCACCTCGAGCTCGTGCTCCGGGCCCCAGGCAAACGCCAGCGGCCGGACCCCCTCCCCCGCCGTGGGCACCACGTTGCCGTGGATCTCGGATTGATCCGGCGAGGGATGGAGGGTCAGCAGGCCGGCCGGCGTCGTCAGCTCGAGCCGGCTTGCCCGGCCGGCGCGATCGACCTCGAGCAGGAGGACGTGCGTGATTCCCCGGGGCCCGATCGAGACCGCTCGCCAGCGTCGCCCACGGCTGCCATCGGCGACCGACCAGGTCAGCTGCGTCCCGTCGGCCAGGGCCAGCTCGCCGGCGAGCCGGACGGACTCAGGCGTTGGCCGGCTCCTCGAGCAGGCCGGCGGCTGCGGCGACCGCCTCGAGCTCGCCGGCCAGCGCCGGGGCGACCCGGCCCCGGACGCGGACGCCCGTCCCGACGTAGTCGAGCTCGACCGAGCCCCGCTCGCGGATCCGGGCGATCAGCTCGCCCGCGGCGTACGGAATCTCGAGATCGACCGCGACCCCCAGCGAGCCGATCAGCGAGCCGAGGGCCAGGCGCAGGGCGTCGAGGCCGTAGCCGGTCGTGGCGCTGATCCGGACCGCGCCGGCGGTGATCGGCGCGGGCAGGGCCGGGTTGGCCGAGCCCGGGTCGACCAGGTCGGCCTTGTTGAGGGCCACGACCCGCGGCTTGTCGCCGGCGCCCAGCTCGTCGAGGACCGATTGGACGGTGACCCGGTGCTCCTCGGCGTGGGGGTCCGAGGCGTCGACCACCTCGAGCAGGACGTCGGCCCGGTTGACCTCCTCGAGCGTCGCTCGGAAGGCATCGACGAGCTGGTGGGGCAGCTTGTGGATGAAGCCGACGGTGTCGGTGATGATCGCCGCCTGGCCGTCGCCCAGGCGAACCTGGCGGCTGGTGGGGTCGAGGGTCGCGAAGAGCTTGTCCTCGGCCCTGGCCACCTCCTCGCCGACGAGCGCGTTGAGCAGGGTTGACTTGCCGGCGTTCGTGTAGCCGACGATGCCGACCGTGGGCACGAGGCGCCGGTCGCGGGCCCGGGCGGCCGTCGTCCGCTGCTGGCGGACCTGGTCGACCCGCTCCTTCATCTTCTTGATCCGCTCGCGGATGATCCGCCGGTCGGTCTCCAGCTGCGACTCGCCCGGTCCCCGAGTCCCGATCCCGCCGCCGGTCCGGCTCAGGTGGGTCCACATCCGGGTCAGCCGGGGCAGCTGGTACTCGAGCTGGGCCAGCTCCACCTGGAGGCGGCCCTCGTGGGTCTGGGCGTGGAGGGCGAAGATGTCGAGGATCAGCCGGCTGCGGTCGATCACCTTGACCTTGAGCAGCTCCTCCAGAGCCCGCTGCTGGGCCGGCGACAGCTCGTCGTCGGCGATCAGGACGTCGAAGCCGGTCTCGCTCTTGGCGCTCAGGAGCTCCTCGGCGCGGCCCTTGCCGACGTACCAGTTGGGGTCGACGTGGCGCCGGTTCTGCCACTCGGCACCAACGACCTCGGCCCCGGCCGTGACGGCCAGGCTGGCCAGCTCGGCCAGCGAGTCCTCGGCCGTCCAGCCGTCATCGCTGTCGGTGTCAACCGCCAGCAGGAAGGCGCGCTCAACCGGCACCGCGAGCTCGATCAATCCGTTCGGGGAGCTGCCGTTCGTCTTCATCCGGCCGTCAGGATAGCCGCTCGTCGCCGAGGAACCGCCGGGCGGCATCGAGCGCGGCGGCAAACGGCTCGGCGGCCGCATCGAGCTCGAGCTGCGCGTCACCAAAGGCGTCGCCCCGGAACCACGTCCGCTGGCGGCGGGCGAAGGCGACGTTGCGGGCCACGTTGACGGCCAGGAAGCCGCTCCGGTCGATCCGGCCGTCGAGCAGGTCGAACGCCTCCTGGTAGCCGATCGCGCTGAACGCCCGCAGGTTCGAGCCGTACTCGAGGCGCAGGCGCGCCGCCTCGTCGGGCAGGCCCGCCGCGAGCTGGCCGATCGCCCGGCGCTCGATCCAGGCCCGGTTCGTCTCGGCGTCGAGGGCCAGGTTGAGGCGCAGGATCGGCCCGCCGTAGCCCAGCGCCGGGACCGGCGGCCCGTCGCCGCGCAAGCGCACGATCTCGAGGGCGCGGACCAACCGGCGCGGGTTGCGCAGGTCGGTCCGGGCCGCGGTCAGCGGGGCGTCCGCGACGAGCCGGGCGGCGAGCGCTTCGACGCCGCGCTCGGCCAGTTCGGCCTCGAGGTCGGCCCGCAGCGCGGGATTGGCCGGCGAGCCATCGACGTCGAGCCCGGTCGCGATCGCCCGCAGCCAGAGGCCCGTGCCCCCGACGAGGATCGCCGCTCCGTCCCGGGCGCCCAGGTCGTCGAGGACCGGCGCCGCGGCCCGGACGAACTGGGCGACCGAGAAGGCCTGGTCGGGATCGACCAGGTCGAGCAGGTGGTGTGGGACCCGCCAGCGCTCGGCGAGGGTCGGCTTGGCCGTCCCGATGTTCATCCCCCGGTAGACCTGGCGCGAGTCGGCGGACAGGATCTCGACCGGCCGCCCTGGGCGGCCGAGCTCGCGCGCCAGCCGGACCGCCAGGCCGGTCTTGCCGGTGGCGGTCGGGCCGCCGATGACGATCAGCGGCGGGCGGGCAGCTGAAGCGGTCAGGCGAGCGCTCCGCGCAACGAGTACGGACCGGCATGCTCGATCCGGACCTCGACCAGGCGCCCAACCAGCTCGGCCGGCCCTTCGAGGTGGACGAGGCTGTGGGCCCGGCTGCGGCCGGTCAGGTGGACCCTGCCCGGGGCGTTGGTCTCTGCCAAACGGCGCGCGCCCGGCTCGAGGTCAGGCTCGTGCTCGTGCTCGTGGCTGCGCGGCGGGACGATCGATTCGACGAGGACCTCGGCGGTCGAGCCGACCCGCCCCCGGTTGCGCTCGAAGCCGATCGACTCCTGGTGGGCGAGCAGCTCATTCAGCCGGCGCCGCTTGACGGCCGGCGGGACGTCGTCGGCCAGGTGGCTGGCCGGCGTCCCGGGTCGGACGGAATAGGCCGCGGCGAAGACCTGGTCGTAGCCGACGGTCTCGAGGAGCGCCAGAGTGGCCTGGAACTGGGCCTCGGTCTCGCCACAGAAGCCGACGATCACATCGGTGCTGATCGCGATCCCGGGGACCGCGGCCCGGATCCGGGCCAGCCGCTCGAGGTAGTGCCCGATCGTGTACTGGCGGCCCATCCGCCGGAGGACCGCGTCGTCGCCCGATTGGACGGGCAGGTGGAGGTGCTCGCAGACGGAGCTGCAGTCGGCCATCGCGCTGATCAGCCGATCGGAGAGATCCCAGGGATGGGAGGTGACGAAGCGGAGGCGCGGGATCGCGGGCAAGCCATCAGCGGTCCGGATCCCGTCGATCGCCCGGAGCAGCTCGGCCAGGTCCGGCCGGCCGTGGCGATCCTGGTGGCGACCGACGAGGCGCTCCGGGGCGATCCCGGCAAAGCGCTCCTCGACGGGCAGGTCGTGGCCGTAGCTGTTGACGTTCTGGCCGAGCAAGGTCACCTCGCGATAGCCCGCCGCGGCCAGGGCCCGGGCCTCGGCGACGATCTCGTCGAACGGCCGGCTGCGCTCCGGCCCCCGGCTGAAGGGCACGATGCAGTAGGTGCAGGTCTTGTCGCAGCCGTACACGATCGGCAGCCAGGCCGCGGTCGCCGACTCGCGCCGGATCGCACCGCCGGCCAGGGCCGCCGTGCGGCCCTCGGCGAGGTGATCGGCAGCACCCACGACGACCCGCCCGACGCGGGTCGTGGCGCCTGTCCCGATCGTGGCCTGGGCGGAGGCCAGGCCAAGCCGGTCGACGAGCTCGGGCTCCTCGTCGGGGCGCAGGAAGAGGTCGACCGCGGGGTAGCGCCGGCGGAGGCCGGCCCGATCCGGCTCGCGCACGGAGCAGCCGGTCAGCACGACCCGCAGGCCGGGCCTGGCCGCCTTCAGCTTGGCGAGCTGGCCCTGGCGGCCGATCACCTTCTGCTCGGCGGC
Organism: uncultured Chloroflexia bacterium; assembly: GCA_963735455.1. GTDB lineage: Bacteria > Chloroflexota > Limnocylindria > Limnocylindrales > CSP1-4 > Palsa-1033. The sequence goes on along the minus strand of CAVTKZ010000002.1, from coordinate 1,070,196 downwards.
CTCGCGGATCGCACAGGTGTTGATCACGATCAGGTCGGCGTCCTCGAAGCCGGTGGCCTCGTCGCAGCCGGCGGCCAGCAACCGGCCGGCCATCTCCTCCGAATCGCTCCGGTTCATCTGGCAGCCGAGCGTCCACAGGGCGAAGCGCGGCAGCGCGGGCGGATCGGGCCGGAACTCCGCGATCCGTTCGTCGGCCGATTGAGCGGCGCCCCGGCCGGCCGGCGCGGGCGGGACGTCGGCCAGCATCGGCAGGGCCCGGCCGGATCGCGTCGCGACGGAGTCAGTCATCGCTGGCCTGCATGCCGGCAGATTGCCCGTCCACCGGCCAGCGGGCAAGCGCGTTGCGCAGCCGCTCGCCGACGGCAGCGGGCACCGAGGTCGCCGCGTGGATCTCGGCATAGCTGCCCGTGTCGCCGTGGAAGTCGCTGCCGCCGGTCTTGACCAGGCCCAGCTCGTCGGCCACCCAGCCCACCGACTCGACCTGGGCCCGCTCGAACGTCCGGTAGTAGACCTCGAGGCCGCCCAGGCCGATCGCCTGCAGGTCGCGGATCAGTGACTCGTGCTCGTCCGCCTCGCGGAAGTGGGCCAGGACTGGCAGGCCGCCGGCCGCCCGGATCGCGCTGATTGCCCGGACCGGCCCGATCCCCTGGCGCGGCACGTAGGCCGGCCGGCCGCGGGCGAGCCAGTGCTCGAAGGCATCCTCGACCGAGCGGGCGTAGCCACTGGCGATCATCAGCCGGGCGACGGTCGGCCGGCCGAGCGACTCGATCCCGCTCATGTCCAGCTCCTCGAGGGCCGCGTCGACCGACATGCCCAGCCCGCGGAGGGCCGCCAGGGTCCGGTCGAAGCGGACCAGGCGGCCGTTGCGCTGGCCCGCGAGGAGCGCCTCGAATGCCTCGTCGTCGGCCACCACGCCGAAGCCCAGGATGTGGAGCTCGCCCTCGAAGACGGCCGGCCCGTCGCCGGTCAGGCAGTTGATCTCGACGCCCGGGACCAGCTCGAGGCCGGCCGGCAATGGCGGCGCAGCCGGCCCGGTCAGCTCGCGATAGGCCGCCAGGTTGTCGTGGTCGGTGATCGCCAGGAGCCGGACGCCGACCGCTGCCGCCTGCTCGACGAGATCGCGCGGCTCGAGGGTGCCGTCCGAGCGCAGGGTGTGGGTGTGGAGGTCGACCGGCGACGGGCCGCTCGGCACGATCGGCTGGGCCGGCGGGTCGTGGCGGTCCGGCCCGCGGCTCACCTCAGACCTCGACGAGTCGCTGGATCCGCTCGATCGCCAGGGCCCGGCCGCTGGCCGGATCGATGTCGATCTGGCAGGCGTTGAAGACGACCGGACCGTCGCCCACCTCGAACCGGGTGGGCAGGGCGTTGATGAACCGGGGCAGGACCGTTTCGGGCTTGAAGCCGATCACGCTGTGGACCGGGCCGGTCATCCCGAGGTCGGTCTGGTAGGCCGTCCCGCCGCGCAGGATTCGCTCGTCGCCGGTCACGACGTGGGTATGGGTCCCGACGACGACGCTGACCCGCCCGTCGAGATGCAGCCCGAGGGCGTTCTTCTCCGAGGTGATCTCGCAGTGGAAGTCCACCAGTCGGATCGGCGGCAGCGGCTCGGAGCCCTCGTCGATCAGCCGGTCCGCCTCGGTGAACGGGTTCTCGATCGGCTGCATGTAGGTCCGGCCCTGGAGGTTGATCACGGCCACGTGGCTGCCGTCGATCGCCTCGTGGATGGCCCAGCCCCGCCCGGGCACGTTCGTCGTGCCGTAGTTCAGGGGCCGCAGGATCCGGTCGTTGCGCTCCAGCTCGGGGTAGATCTCGCGCTTGTCCCAGATGTGGTTGCCCGAGGTGATCACGTCCACCCCGGCCACGAACAGGGCGTTGGCCGTGGACTCGGTCAGGCCCATCCCGCCGGCCAGGTTCTCGCCGTTGGCGGTCACGAAGTCGATCCCCCGCGAGCTGCGCAATTCGGGCAGGAGCGCCTCGACCGCGAGGCGGCCGGGCTTGCCGATCACGTCGCCGATCATCAGCACCCGGCAGGCGCCCTGCGGCCGGGGCGCGTCACCGTTGGCCGGATTGCCGAGGCGGACCTGTGCCGGCTCATGACCGGTCCCGGAAGCTTCAGACATCGCTAGAAGCGTACTGGACCGCCGCCGGCGCCGGGCCGGCCAGCCTCAAGGGGCGACGCATCGGTCGTCGCGGTCATGGCCCGATCGTTGACAGCGATCACCACCCCCGTACGAATCCCGCGGCGTCCCGGGTACCAAGCGATGGCCGGCAGGGGCCGTTCGGCACTCATCGCCGGCGGTCCAGGAGAGGACGCTCCGAGTGCCGGATCCCTGCCACCTGGCAGGCATCCATGTCCTCACCCGAGCAACCAACCAAATGCGCACAGGTCGACTCGTTGCCACCCTCCTCTTGAGTCTGGCGATTCTGATGACGTTGGGGGCCGCCACCGCCGCTGCGGCGAGTCCCAACCCTGCCCCAGGGCTGACTTGGACAAGGACGCAGCTCGGTCTTCTCACATCGGGCCGCCGGGGAGCGGCCCTCCCCGTCCCCTGGACGGGGACGTACAACGTCTATCGGTCGGGCGCCTTCGTCACCCAGAAGACCGACCAGTGGTGCGTCGGTGCAAGCTCACAGATGATGCTCAACCTGATCAACGGCACGAACGACACGAGTTATGCCGGACAGGCCGCGCTGATGGCCTACGCTCGGGCCCACGAGCTCCAGCCTGCCTCCGAGCCCGGCGCCGACCCACGCGGCTGGGCGAACGCCCTGACCCATGCCGGGGCGGGTAGCTACAGGGACCAATCGTTCTCGTCGATGGACGCTGCCCTGGCGTATGCAGCCAAGCGAATCCTGCTGACCGGCAAGCCAGTCGGCCTGACCGTGGGGCTGGGCAGCCATGCCTGGGTGATGACCGGCTTCGCGGCCAGCCACGATCCAAGGGTGACGAGCAATTACCTGGTCAGCTCGGTCTATGTCAGTGGACCGCTCTACCCCATGCAGATCGCCAAGTTTGGCTACTTCGACCTCAAGCCAGACACGCGACTCAGCCGCGCCCAGCTGGCGGCCGTGTTCCTGCCCTACCGCGCCGCTGGCGGTTTGCACAGCTGGCAGGGCGCCTGGGTGATCGTTGCCCCCTGAGTCCGGGATCGTGTCTTCCGCCGCGGCTCGCGTGCGCAGGACACCGCTGGCCCGCCCCAACTATTTCGCGTATTCCACGGCCCGCGTCTCGCGGATCACCGTGACCTTGATCTGGCCGGGGTAGGTCAGCTGGTCCTCGATCTTCTTGACGATGTCGCGGGCCAGCCGGCTGGCGGTCAGGTCGTCGATCTCCTCGGGCCGGACGAGGATCCGGACCTCGCGGCCGGCCTGCACGGCGAACGAGCGCTCGACCCCGGCGAAGCTCTCGGCGATCGCCTGGAGGTCCTCGAGGCGCTTGACGTAGGTGTCCATCGACTCGCCCCGGGCGCCCGGGCGCGAGGCGCTGATCGCGTCGGCGATCTGGACGATCGGCGACTCGACGCAGGCGTACTCGACCTCCTGGTGATGGGCCGCGATCCCGTTCACGACCTTCATCGGCAGGTTGTGGCGCTGGGCGATCGCCGCGCCGATCGCCGCATGGGGACCCTCGACCTCGTGGTCGACCGCCTTGCCGATGTCGTGGAGCAGGCCGCCCATCTTGGCGATCTGGATGTCGGCCCCGACCTCGGCCGCGATCACCGCCGCCAGGCGGCTGGTCTCGACGACATGGTTCAGGACGTTCTGGCCGTAGCTGGTCCGGTACTTGAGCCGCCCGAGGAGCTTGATGATCTCGGGCGGCAGGCCCGGCACGCCGGCGTCGTAGGCGGCCTGCTCGCCCGCCTGGCGCATGACCAGGTCGACCTCGGCCCGGGCCTTGGCCACGACTTCCTCGATCCGGCCAGGGTGGATCCGGCCGTCGGCGATCAGCTTCGTGATCGCCAGCCGGGCGACCTCCCGGCGGACCGGGTCGAAGCCCGAGACGACGACCGTCTCCGGGGTGTCGTCGATGATCAGGTCGACCCCGGTGGCCTGCTCGAGGGCCCGGATGTTGCGCCCCTCGCGGCCGATGATCCGGCCCTTCATCTCGTCGCTGGGCAGGTGCAGGACGGTGACGGTGTGCTCGGCGGTGTGGTCGGCCGCGACGCGCTGGATCGCCGTGACCACGACCTCGCGGGCGCGCTCCTGGGCCTCCTCGCGGGCGCGCCGCTCGATCGACTTGGCCAGCTTGACGGCGTCGTGCTCGGCCTCTTCGCGGACGGCCTCGAGGAGGATCCCCTTGGCGTCCTCGGCCGACAGGCCGCTGACCCGCTCGAGGGCGACGACCTGCTCCTGGTGGGCCTTGGTGAGCTCCTCGCGGGCGCGATCGAGCTCGCGCTCGCGGTCGATCAGCTTGCGGTCGCGCCCTTCGAGCATGTCCGCCCGCTGGTCGAGCTGCTCGTCGCGCTGGAGGACGCGGCGCTCGAGGTTGGACAGCTCGTTGCGCTTGGCCCGGGCCTCGTCCTCGGCCTCGCGCTGGAGCCGGATCTTCTCCTCTTTCGCCTCGAGGATCAGGTCCTTCTGCTGGCTGCGGGCCTTCTCGATGATCAGGGCGGCCTTCTCGTCGGCCTCCTTCATCGCCCGGCTGGCGAACAGTGCTGCGGACGACGAATCCAAGTAAGACGCCAACAGCCGTGGCCGCAATCGCGACCACCGCCACCAGGACGGGATCCATCTGCTCTTCCTCCCACCCGACCGGAGAGACCGGCCGGAGGTCTGTAATCAACGTGACGACGCGACACGCAAATCGCGCGCGCAAGCCGCGTCGGGGCGGTGGGCCAGCGCCGCGCTCCTCCCCGGATTCGCGACGCGTTCGGTGTCTGCGCCTAGCCTACGGCCGAGTCGCGGGCGGCGCAACCGAGGCGGCGACCGTGCGGCAGACCTCCGGATCGAAGCCGTTGCGGGCGAGCAGGGCGTAGGCCCGCTCGCTGGCGCTTGCGCGGATCGTCGACCCGCTCGAGGTCCCGCCGGCGGCGCTCGATCAGCCGGCGAGCGGCCGCTTCGTCCGGCGAGCCGCGAGCCTCCCGGTCGTCCTGGTCGCCCTCGTTGTCCTCGATGTCGCTTCCTCGCCCAAATCCGATCGCCAGGGCCGTGGCCTCATCGCGTCGCTCGGCGAGCGCCCCATTGATCACCTCGCGATCCACCCCGCGCAGGCTCAGCTCGCGCCGGAGCGCCGCCTCGCCACGCGGCCGGGCGCGGTCACGCGACTCGATCCAGCCCCGGGCGAACAGCTCATCGTCGAGCAGGCCGATCCCGGCCAAGCGCTCGATCGTGGCCGCCACGAGCTCCGGACGGTAGCCGGCGTCGGCGAGGCGCCGGCGGACCTCGTCGACGGACCGTGAGCGCGCCTCGAGGAAGCGCAGGCCGGCGGCCAGGACGACCTCCGGATCGTCCACCGCGGCTCGCCGGGCGCGACCATCGGCGATCGACTCGCGACGGGGCCGGTCTCGCCTCGGCCGGCCCGGACCCGAGCCATTGTTGGGCGGCACGGCCGGCCTACTCGGCCTCGACGATCCCCTCGACCGGCACCGGGACCTCGTTGATCTTGGTCCGGATCCGGCGCTCGATCTCCTCGCCGATCGGGGCGTTCGCGCGCAGGAAGTCCTTCGACGCCTCGCGGCCCTGGCCGAGGCGGGTGTCGCCGAAGGTGAACCAGGCGCCGGTCTTGCTGACGACGTCCATCGCCACGCCCACGTCGAGCAGGCCGCCTTCCTTGCTGATCCCCTCGCCGTACATCACGTCGAACTCGGCGACCCGGAACGGCGCGGCGACCTTGTTCTTGACGACCTTGACCCGGACCCGGTTGCCGACCGACTCGGTGCCGGTCTTGATCGTCTCGATTCGCCGGATGTCGAGCCGGACGCTGGCGTAGAACTTCAGGGCCCGGCCACCGGGCGTGGTCTCCGGGTTGCCGAACATCACCCCGATCTTCTCGCGCAGCTGGTTGGTGAAGACGAGGGCGGTGTTCGAGCGGCTGACGGCCCCGGTCAGCTTGCGCAGGGCCTGGCTCATCAGGCGGGCCTGGATCCCGACGAACGAATCGCCCATCTCGCCTTCGATCTCGGCCCGGGGCACGAGGGCCGCGACCGAGTCGAGGACGACGACGTCGATCCCGCCCGAGCGGATCAGCGTCTCGGTGATCTCGAGGGCCTGCTCGCCGGTGTCCGGCTGGCTGACGAGCAGCTCATCGACGTTGACCCCGCAGGCCTGGGCGTAGGTCGGGTCGAGGGCATGCTCGACATCGATGAACGCGGCCACGCCGCCCCGCCGCTGGGCCTCGGCGATGATGTGCTGGCAGACGGTGGTCTTGCCCGACGACTCGGGCCCGAAGATCTCGCTGATCCGGCCGCGCGGGATGCCGCCCACGCCGAGGGCCAGGTCGAGGGCGATCGAGCCGGTCGGGATGAAGTCGACCGCCTGCCGATCAGACGAGCCGAGCTTCATGATCGAGCCCCGCCCGAACTGCTTCTCGATCGCCAGGATCGCCGCGTCGACGGCCTTGGTCCGCTCGGCGGTCGCTCGATCGAGGACCGGCCGGTCCGCTCCGTTGCGCTCGTCCAGGCTTCGCTCGCTGATGGTCGCCATTCCAGTCACGCTCCTGTCGTCATCGATCGACGGAGCGGCGCTCGGCTGCGGCCGTCCGTTTGATCAGCTCTCGTCGGACTCGCTTGAGGAGTGCCGGGGCTTGCGGTCCTTCCGGATGAGCTCCGCCTGCTGGGGCGGATCCATGAGGGGCTGCAATTTCGGGGCACCCTTGTCCTTGGGCTTTTTCTTGGCCTCGCGGCCGGGTCGGTCGTGAGAGCCCATTGAGGTACCTCCGCGACAAGATGGAAGGCTACGCAGGCAGGCTTCACGCCGACTGCACCTCCGCTTCATCGACGCTCATCCGACCCGCATGCGCACGGAGACCAGGGAGACTCGATGGGAAGGTGCCGGCGGCCAGCTCGGCCCGGATCCTGCTCATGAAGTCTAGGGTGAAGGTCAGGTTGTGACAAGTCGCCAGGCGGTAGGCGAGGAGCTCCCTGGCCCGGAAGAGATGGGCGATGTAGGCCCGTGAGAAGGTCCGGCAGGCGAGGCACGGACAGCCGTCCTGGATCGGCCCGGGATCGTCCTGGAAGCGGGTATTGCGCAGGTTGAGCCGGCCGCCCGGGCATCCACACCTGGCCGGTTCGGGCGACCCGGGCCGGCAGGACCGAGTCGAACAGGTCGATCCCGCGATGGACCGCCTCGAGCAGGTCGGCCGGCGAGCCCAGGCCCATCAGGTAGCGGACCCGCGGATCGCCATCGAGGATCGGCACGGCCAGGTCGAGGACCGCATCGCGCTGCTCCGGCGTCTCGTCGCCGGCCAGGCCACCGAAGCAGATCCCGTCGAACGGCAGGCTGGCGATGAACTCCGTCGACTCCGCGCGCAGGTCGGGCTCGAGGCCGCCCTGGACGATCCCGAAGAGCGCCTGGTCCGGACGCTTGTGCGCGGCCAGCGAGCGCTCCGCCCAGCGATGGGTACGGGCCGTCGCGTCGGCGACCACCTCGCGCGACGAGGCGCCGGGCGGGACCGGCTGGTCGAAGGCGACGGCGATGTCCGAGCCGAGCGCCTCCTGGACCGCGATCGAATGCTCGGGCGTGAAGCGATGGATCGAGCCGTCGAGGTGGCTGCGGAACGTCACGCCGTCGTCGTCGACGGCCCGCAGGTCGCTCAGCGAGACGACCTGGAAGCCGCCGCTGTCGGTCAGGATCGGCTTGTCCCAGGCCATGAACCGGTGCAGCCCGCCGAGGCGCTCGATCCGCTCGTGGCCGGGGCGCAGGTAGAGGTGGTAGGTGTTGGCCAGGATGATCGTGGCGCCGATCTCGGCGATCTCGTCGGGATCCAGAGCCTTGACCGTGGCGTTCGTGCCGACCGGCATGAACTGGGGCGTGTCGATCACGCCGTGGGCCACCGCCAGCCGCCCGAGGCGGCCCCGGGTGGACCCGTCCGGCGGTGGCGGGACGAGCGTCGTGAAGGCGGCCGGGGCGATCGAGCCGGTCACCCGCGCGGCTCGCCGTCGGGCGCCCCGGCCGAATTCGGGCGACTCGGCCAGCTCGGCTTCGAGCGTGGCGCTGTCCCACAGGGCCGGCATGTCCGGCTCGGGGCGGCGCGGCGGGGGCACGTCGTAGCCATGCTTGCGCAGGTGGGCCCGGCCACCATCGGTCAGGATCCGGCCCTGCGGCGTGCGGTCCATGAACCCGAGGCGGAGCAGGTACGGCTCGTAGACGTCCTCGATCGTCTCGACCTCCTCGGCCAGCAGCGCCGCGACCGCCGCCACGCCGACCGGGCCGCTGCCGAACTTCTGGGCGATCGCGGCCATCAGCTTGCGGTCGGTGATGTCGAGGCCCATCTCGTCGATCTCGAGGGCGCTCAGGGCCTCCTCGGCCAGGGCCAGGTCGATCCGGCCGTCGCCGTGGACCTGGGCGTGGTCCCGGGTCCGCTTGAGGAGCCGGTTGACGACCCGCGGCGTGCCCCGTCCGCGGCGGGCGATCGCCACGGCGGCGTCCTTGGTCACCTCGACGCCGAGGATGCCGGCCGAGCGCAGGACGATCGCGGTCAGGTCGTCCTCCTCGTAGAAGTCGAGCCGGTAGGTGGCCCCGAACCGGTCCCGGAGCGGGCCGCTGATCCGGCCGGCCCGGGTCGTTGCCCCGACCACGGTGAACGGCTTGAGGGTCAGCCGGAGGGAGCGCGCCGATGGTCCCTTGCCGATCATCACGTCGAGGGCGTAGTCCTCCATCGCCGGGTAGAGGATCTCCTCGACCGCCCGGTTGAGCCGATGGATCTCGTCGATGAACAGCACGTCGTGATCGTCGAGGGCGGTCAGGATCGCCGCCAGGTCGCCGGCCCGCTCGATCGCCGGCCCGCTGGTATAGCGGACGTTCACGCCCAGCTCGCGGGCGATGATCGTGGCCAGGGTGGTCTTGCCCAGGCCGGGCGGGCCGTAGAGCAGGACGTGGTCGGCCGCTTCTCCCCTGCCCCGGGCGGCCGCCAGGAGCACGGACAGGTTGGCCTTGACCTCGCGCTGGCCGATGTACTCGGCCAGGCTGTGCGGCCGGAGCGTGCCCTCGACCGCCTGGTCTGCCTCGTCGAGCAGGTCGGCCGCGAGGATCCGCGAAGCGTCGTCTGTCATCCCGCGGAATCCTACCATGGGTTGCGGGCCATATCGCACGTTTGTTCTACATGGCGCACGGCACACGATGGACCTCGCCCGGCGGCCACTGAGCGAGCAATACGTCCTACCAATCCGATGGGCAATGGGTACAATCCGGCCATGCGCCTGTCGCGACGTTCGGAGTACGGGCTGCGGGCCCTGATCGACCTCGTCCGGAACGAGGCCAACGGGCCCGTGCCGCTGGCCACCCTGGCCGAGCGCAACCGGCTGCCGCCCAAGTTCCTCGAGCAGATCATGGCGACCCTCAAGCACGGCGGCATCGTCCGGACCACGCTCGGCTCGCACGGTGGCTACGCCCTCGCCCCGGGTGCCTCGCAGACCAGCCTGAGCCAGGTGATCCGCCTGCTGGACGGCGCCCTCGCCCCGGTCGGCTGCGTCAGCCTCCTGTTCTACGAAGCCTGCTCGTGCCCCGACGAGGCGACCTGTGCCCTGCGCGAGGCAATGATCGACGTGCGGGACCGGATGCTGTCGCTGCTCGACAGCGAGACGCTGGCCCAGACCGCGGCTCGCCGCGGCACGCCCCTGCTCGATCCCCGCCATCTCCACCCCGACCTGGTCCGGGGCGGCTGAGGCTCAGTCCCGGAGCAGCGTCCGAAGGGCGGCCTTGACCCGCTCCTCGAGGGTGTCCGTGCTGGTCGCCCCGGCCAGCGCCGCGCGCGAGGCATCGCGCGCCTCGCCGAGCGAGTAGCCCAGCGCCTGCAGCGCCGCCACGACCTCATTCTCGCCGGTGCCCGCCAACGCCCCGACCGAGGCGCTGATCCCGGCGGCGGCGACCTTCTCCTTGAGCTCGAAGATCACCCGCTCGGCGAGCCGCTTGCCGATCCCGGGGATCGCCGTGAGCATCGCCTGGTCGCCCTCGATGATCGCCAGCTGCAGGTCGGCGACCGGCCGGCTGCCGGTGATCGCCAGGGCCACCTTGGGACCGACCCCGGTGACCGACAGGAGCAGGTTGAAGAAGCCCAGCTCCTCGGGCGAGCGGAAGCCGTACAGCGCCTGCTGGTCGTCCCGGACGAGGTGGTAGGTGTGGAGCTTCAGCCTCGAGCCCGGGGCGGCCCCGACGATGACCGTGGGCGAGACGAACACCCGGTAGCCGATCCCGGCCACCTCGACAACGAGCGAATCGGCCGCGATTGCGCCGACCAGCCCCTCGACCGAGGCGATCACCGCCCGCCTCGATCGCTCGACGGTGCGGCGCGCACCGGACCGCGCCGAGCCGGTCGCTCGCGGGCGAGCGCGTCACGCACGGCTCGCTCGTACGGCGTCCGGCCGCGGGTGATCGGCTCGATCGAGGACCGGTCGAGCACGCCGGCCTTCTCCCGGTCCTGGGCTGTCTCGCCCGGCTCACCGGGCCGCTCGCGATGGGCGACGCAGATCGCCATCGCCAGGGCATCGGCCGCGTCGTCGGGCTCGGGCGGCGCCGTCAGGCCCAGGATCGCGGCGACCATCTGCTGGACCTGGAGCTTGTCCGCGGAGCCCGACCCGGCCACGGCGAGCTTCACCTCGTTGGGGGTCGCCTCGCGGACCGGGACATGCGCCTGGGCCGCTGCCAGCAGGACCACGCCCCGGGCCTGGCCGACCGCGAAGGCCGTCTGGACGTTGCGGCTGAAGAACAGCCGCTCGACCCCGACCAGGGCCGGCCGATGCGCCTCGATCAGCTCGGCCACCTTGGCGTGGATCGCCGCGAGCCGGTCGCCGAGGGGCAGGTCGGCCGAGGTGACCAGGCAGCCGTAATCGATCGAGCGCAAGCGGCCCGGTTCGAGCTCGACCAGGCCATAGCCGAGGGCGGCTGTCCCGGGATCGATCCCGAGAACGATCATCCGGCGACTTCGGCGAAGACGTCCTCCGGGATCTCGAAGTTGGCCGTCACCCGCTGCACGTCCTCGAGATCCTCGAGGAGCTCGACCAGGCGCAGGGCCTGCCGAGCGCGGGCGCTGTCGAGCTCGACGGTCTGCTTCGCGATCATCGCCGACTCGGCCGATTCGACGGCGACGCCGCCGTCCTCGAGGGTCTGGCGGACGCGCTGGAGGTCGGCCGGCGCGGTGTAGATCTCGAGCGGCTCGGCGGCGGTATCGACATCCTCGGCGCCGGCGTCGATCGCGGCCAGGGCGACCTCATCCGGATCGCCGGACGAGACCGTGATCAGGCCGCGCGGCTCGAACTGCCAGGCGACCGCGCCGCTGCCGGCCAGCTGGCCGCCGGACTTCGCGAACATCGAGCGGACCTCGGCCGCGGTCCGGTTGCGGTTGTCGGTGGCCGCCTCGACCAGGATCGCCACCCCGCCCGGGCCGTAGCCCTCGTAGGTGATCTCCTCGTACTGCTCGGTCTCGCCGCTGCCGGTCGCCTTGTCGATCGCCCGCTTGATGTTCTCGGCGGGCATGTTCAGGGCGCGCGCCTTCTCGATCGCCAGCCGCAGCCGGTAGTTCGCATCGGGATCGCCGCCGCCGGTCCGGGCCGCCACCGCGACCTCCCGGGCGACCTTGGTGAACATCGCGCCACGCTTGGCGTCCGTGACGCCTTTCTGGCGCTTGATCGTTGACCATTTGGAATGACCGGACATCGCGGCCGAGTATAGCGGACTATCATGGCCGGACCGACTGGCCGGCCGGCTTCCTGAGCACACGGCGGGCCGTCTGGATGGGCCTTCGGCCCCGCCGCCCAACTCCGCCATCGTGCGCGACGAGCAGTCGAGAGGACCGAGCGTCATGACGACGAAGAGCGTTGACCTGGCCCATCTCCGGAGCGTCGTCCTGGCCGGTCACGCCGGCTCGGGCAAGACGACGCTGGCCGAGAGCCTCCTCTTCCGGGCCGGCGCGATCCCCCGCCTGGGCCGGGTCGACGACGGGACCTCCACCCTCGACTACGAGCCCGAGGAGCAGAAGCGGCGCGAGTCGCTGAGCCTGGCGGTCGCGACGTTCGACGACGACGGCACGATCGTCACGATGGTCGATACGCCGGGCTATCCCGACTTCGTGGCCGAGACCGTGTCCGCCGTGGCGGCCTGCGATGGGGCCCTGTTCGTGGTCGACGCCAGCGGTGGAGTGGGGGCAGGCCTCGAGACCGCCGTCGACCTCGGTCGCTCGACCGGCACGGCGGCCTGCTTCTTCATCAACAAGGCCGACCGCGAGAACGCCGATCCGACGGCGACCCTCGATGCCCTGCGGGCGACGTTCGGCAACAAGGTCGCCCCGCTCCACCTGGCGATCGGCGCCGCCGAGTCGTTCAGTGGCTACGTCGACCTGGTCCACCGCAAGGCCTGGCAATGGGACGGCAAGGCCGAGGTCGAGATCCCGATCCCGGCCGAGCTGAGTGCCGAGGTCGACCGCCGCCGCGACCAGCTCCTCGAGGCGGCCGCCGAGGCCGACGACGACGTCCTGGCCAAGTACCTCGACGGCGAGGAGGTGAGCGACCCGGAGCTCGAGGCCTGCCTCCGCAAGGGCGTCAAGGAATCGATCCTGGCCCCGGTCCTGGTCGGCAGCGCGCTCAAGGGGATCGGCCTGCGGGCCCTCCTCGACGCCTTCATCCGCTACCTGCCCTCGCCCGCCGACGAGCCGCCCAAGGCCGCCCGCGAGCCGAAGTCGCGCGACGTGATCGAGGTCGCCGCCGATCCCGCGGGCCCGCTCCTGGTGCGCGCCTTCAAGACCGCCGCCGATCCGTTCGTCGGCCGGCTGACCTACCTGCGGGTCTTCTCGGGCACGCTCCACGGCCAGGGCCACGCCTGGAACTCGAACCGGGGCGAGGAGGAGCGGATCGGCCAGCTGCTCCTCGTCCACGGCAAGGACCAGGAGCCGGTCGGCGAGCTGAAGGCCGGCCAGATCGGGGCGGTGGCCAAGCTGACCGTGACCGCGACCGGCGACACCCTGAGCGCCCGCGAGCGCCCGCTCGAGCTCGATCCGCTGCGCTTCCCGGTGCCCTCGCTGGCGGTCGCGATCGAGCCCCAGACGAAGGCCGACCTGGACAAGATGGGCGCCGCCCTGGCTCGGATGCTCGAGGAGGAGCCCAGCGCCCGGGTCGATCGGAGCACGACCGGCGAGCAGCTCCTGGTGGCGATGGGCGAGGCCCACATCGCCGTGATCGGCGAGCGCCTCAAGCGCAAGTTCGGGGCCGCGATCGTGACCCGCACGCCGACGGTCCCCTACCGCGAGACGATCCGGGGCAAGACCCAGGTCGAGGGCAAGTACAAGAAGCAGACCGGCGGCCACGGCATGTTCGGCCACGTCTGGATCGAGCTCGAGGCGAACCCCGGCGGCGGGATCGAGTTCGCCGAGCGGGTCGTCGGCGGCTCGGTCCCCAAGAACTTCTTCCCGGGCATCGAGAAGGGCGTCCGCGATGCCGCGGCCGAGGGTGTCCTGGCCGGCTACCCCCTGAGCGACTTCAAGGCGACCCTCTACGACGGCTCATTCCATCCCGTCGACTCGAACGAGCTGTCGTTCAAGATCGCGGCCTCGATGGCCCTCAAGAAGGGCGTGATGGAGTGCAAGCCGGCCCTCCTCGAGCCGATCATGCTCGTCTCGGTGACCGTGCCCGAGCGCTACATGGGCGACGTGAACCGGGACCTGAACACCCGCCGCGGCCGGGTCCTGGGAATGGACACCGACGGTGCGAACCAGGTGGTCAGCGCCCACGTGCCCCAGGCCGAGCTGTTCACCTACGCCACCGAGCTGCGCTCGCTGACCCACGGCCGGGGCACGTTCACGGCCCAGGTCGACAGCTACGAGGAAGTGCCCTCGCACATCGCCGAGAAGGTGATCAGCGCCCACAAGCGCGAGGTCGAGGCCGGCCACTAGCTGGATCGGCTAGAGGACGCAGCCGTAGCAGACGATGGCGCTCCACAGGACCGCCGGGGCTGAGCGGCCGTTGCCGTTCTCGGCAAAGAGCACGACGGCCTGATAGGGACCTGGTCCCTCTTCGTCGTTCAGGGTCCAGGAGACGTCGAGGGTGCGGGCCGTGCCGCCCGCGGTCCCGATCAGCTTGAGCTCCGAGGCTGGCAGTTCGGTCCCGGCGACCACGCAGGGCAGGTTGTCGTTCTCCTGCGAGCTGCGCAGGCAGTCGCCGACCCCATAGACCAGGAACTTGGTCACGGCGCCTGCCGCCTCGGACCATTTGGCCCGGTACTGCAACAGCGTCGTGATCCCATCGCTGGCGACGCTCTCCTTGATGAGGGTGAAGCTCGTCCCGGTCGGCGTGGCCGGAACGGCATCAACCGGGTTCGGACTCGGAGACGTGGCCGGCACCAGGCTCGGGGACGGGGCAACGGATGCCGCGGCCGACGCGGATGGCTGGGCTGACGCCGTCGGTGCGGGCGTCGGCGGCGGACTGCTCGCTTCGGAGCCGCTCGTCGATGTCGAGGCGCTGCAGCCACCAATCAGGATCACCGCCGAGGCGACGAGCGCCATGCGCCGCCAGCTCGTTCCAGTCATCAGTTCCACCCTCAGTCCCTTGGGATCGATTGATTGTGGAAGTCGCGGATCGTTCCACTCAACTGACGGACCGGGAATCGGGCTTGTGTCACCCGCGGCCCGGGATTACGGGCGGCAGTCGCCCGGCGTGCCGGGCCCAGGTGCCGGCCCAAGCATCGGCGGCCCCGACCAGACGTCGATCCGTCCGCACGACAGGTCCACCCGGTTGCCGTCACCCTTGAGGGAATTGTTCGTCTCGATCACGTCGCCGGCGTGGACGGGCAGCGCCACGAGCGTCCGACCGTAGATGGTGCGCACCTCGACCTGCCACGGCAGTGGCGGCAGGACGCCGGCGGGAATCGCGTCATCGACGCTGCAACCGAGGCAGCCGCCCGGGTCCAGTCCGGTCACGAACGAGCCGTTCACGAAGACGCGCACGTAGATCGTGGTGGAATTCGACACGGCCACGCTCATCGAATCCGGTGGCACGATGCCCAGCGGATAGCCCGACGGCCGGGGTGCCTCGGCGCCGGCCGACGTCGCGATGCTGCAGCCACCCGCC
Source organism: uncultured Chloroflexia bacterium (assembly GCA_963735455.1). Classification (GTDB taxonomy): domain Bacteria; phylum Chloroflexota; class Limnocylindria; order Limnocylindrales; family CSP1-4; genus Palsa-1033. The sequence goes on along the minus strand of CAVTKZ010000002.1, from coordinate 1,054,987 downwards.
GCCGCGAACTTCGCGGCAACCTTCACAGTCGTCCCGGCCGCCACCACCAGGTCGGTCAGGCAGGTCGGCACGACCCTGATCGGAACGGGCGTGGTCACCGGCGACGAAACATCCGAGATGAGGTTGACGACGCCCGCTACCAGAAAGCGACCCGCCGCGATCCTCGGCGGTGCGCCGATCGCCAGTGGTCCGATGTCGAAGACACCGCTCGTTGAACTGATCTCCGGGAAGGAGATCTGCTGGCCGGGCAGGATCGTCCAGACCGGCAGGGGTGACGCCCCGCCCGAGCTCGGCTGGATCACGACCAATGCGTCACAGCCGTAGCCGATCCCGCACGAGATCTGGCCGCTGGCGGTGACGGCGAGCCGGGCGTCCTGCGGCGCGGTCGGCGCGGGCTCGCTCGATGGGGCCAGGGCGGATGTCGGCACCGCTGGCGCCGGCGCGCAGGCGGCAAGAAGCGCGCAGGCGGCAAGAAGTGCGCAGATCGGCGTGGCGGCGGCAAGCCTCATCGAGTCCTGGACGCCGCGCCAGCCCGTTTGGTTTCCGGCCGACGGTCGGGCCTCAACGGACTCCCGCGCCGACAGCCTGGACGGCTGCGGCCAGGTCGAGGCTGCCGTCGTACAGGGCTCGGCCGACGATCGCGCCCGCGCAACCGAGCGATCGCAGGCCGAGCAGATCCTCGATCGACCGGATCCCGCCCGAGGCGATGATCCGGCCAACGTCGAGCCTGACGAGACGCCGCAGGAGCCCGAGGTCGGGACCAGCCAGGCCGCCGTCACGCTCGATCGCGGTTACCTCGAACGTGGACACGCCCTGGCCCGCAAGGCGCTGCCAGTGCCGCGTCGACAGGGACTCCCGGTGCGCCATCCCACCAGCCTTCGCCGACGGCCAGGCCACCCCGGACGTCGAGGGCAACGACGATCCGCGCTGCGCCGAACGTCCGGACCAGGTCCGCCGCGAAGCCGGCCTGGCCGAGCGCGGCGGTCCCAACCACGATCCGGCTCGCACCGGCGGCCAGGGTGGAGGCGACGGCCGTTCGGTCACGCAGCCCGCCGGCCACCTCACAGGCCGCATCCTCGCCGACGGCCGTCAGGACCTGGCGGATCAGCTGCCATCTGTTGCTGGCCGCCCTCGCGGGCACCGTCGAGGTCGACGACGTGGATCCAGCGCGCCCCCGTCGCGACGAACCTCCGGGCAACCTCGCCCGGATCGTCGCTGAAGACGGTCTCGGCGGCGAAGTCGCCGGCCAGGAGCCGGACCACCCGGCCACCGCGCAGGTCGATCGCCGGCAGGAGCTCGAACGGGGCCGGTCCCGAGCCGATTGACACGCAACTCCTCTTCGTCGTATCGTGCCGTATTAGCACGCTACTACGTTAGCACAGCAGCAGGACCGACGGGTCGGAGATCAGCGACATGGCGACAACCGACGGCGACTGGCGATCCGAGCACAGCGACGCCCTGTTCGGCGCGATCCTGCGCCTCGAGACGCCCGACGAGGCAGCCCGCTTCTTTCGCGACCTGTGCACCCTCGGCGAGCTGCGCGACCTGGCCCAGCGCTGGGCCGTCGTCCGGATGCTCGACCAGGGCCTGCACTATGCCGAGATCTCGAGGCGGACCGGCGCCAGCACCGCCACGATCACCAGGATCGCCTCGTGGCTGCGTCACGGCGAGGGCGGCTACCAGGCGATGCTGGCGAAGATTCGCCCCTCCCGGGACGAGCCGGCATGAGGGAGCGCCTGCGGCTGGCGATCCCCAACAAGGGCCGCCTCGTCGATCCGACCCTGCGCCTGCTCCACGACGCCGGGCTCATCTTCGAGGAGCACGACCGAAGCCTGGTCGCGCGCGTCTCGAACTACGCCCTCGACATCCTGTTCGTGCGCACGAACGACGTGATCGAGTTCGTCGGCGACGGCGTGGCCGACCTGGGCGTGACCGGGATCGACCTGCTGGCCGAGACGGCCGCCGAGCTGCCCACGGTCCGGGCCCTCGGCTACGGCCGCTGCCGGCTGGCCGCCGCGGTCCCGACCGACAGCATCGTGCGGACGATCGACGAGCTGGCCGGCCTGCGGGTGGCGACTGCCCACCCGAACACCGCCCGGCGCTTCTTTGCCGAGCGCCGGATCGAGGTCGAGGTGATCCCGATCTCGGGCGCCGTCGAGGTCGCCCCGCGGCTGGGCCTGGCCGAGGCGATCGTCGACCTCGTCTCGACCGGCTCGACCCTGGTGATGAACGGCCTCCGGCAGGTCGGCGACGTGCTCGCCTCGGAGGCGATCCTGGTCGCCAATCCGGCGGCCCTGGGTCGAGCGCGCCGACGAGCTCGCGGCGATCGACACGATGCTCTCCTCGGTGATCGCGGCGCGCGGCCAGAAGTACGTGATGATGAACGCGCCGGGCGCCAAGCTGGCCGAGCTGACCGAGATCCTGCCCGGCCTCAACTCGCCCTCGGTCATCCCCCTCGCCCACGACGGGATGATCGCGATTCACGCGGTCGTCGAGGCCGACGCGGTGTGGGGCCTGCTGCCTCGGCTCAAGGCCGCCGGGGCGTCGGGGATCCTGGTCCTGCCGATCGAGAAGATCGTGGCATGAGCCCGACGCCGATCTCGATGAGCGATCCCCGGGTGCCCGCCTCGTACAGCTGGGAGGCGACCGACGAGGAGGTTGCCCGGCGCTACGGGCTGCCGGTCGACTCGGATCGTCCGCTTCGACCTCAACACCTCGCCTGCCCCGCCCGCGGCGGTCGCCCGGCTGCTCGCGGCGGGCCGCTTCGAGACGAGCCTCTCCGAGTACCCGCCGTCGGACTATCGCCGGCTGGTCGGCTGCCGCCGCCCGGCGCCTACGGCGTCCCGGCCGACGAGATCCTCGTCGGGGCCGGTGCCGACGAGATCCTCGACCTCGTCGCGAAGGCCTTCCTGGGCGACGGCGACCGGGCGGTGATCCCGACCCCGAGCTACGCGATGTACCGGGTCCTGACCGAGCAGCGCCGGGCCGACGTCGTGGCCGTCGCCGCGTTCCGGCCCGGAGAGCGGCCGGGCGCTCGATCGTGCGGGCGGTGCGGGCAGCGGCGCGGGGCGCCGCCGTCGTCTGGCTGTGCAACCCGAACAACCCGACCGGCCGGCTCGAGCCCGACGGCCTGATCGAGGGCCTCCTCGACGACCTGGCCGCCGACGCCGCGGCGGCCGGCCGCCCGGCCCCGGTCGTGGTCCTCGACGAGGCCTACAGCGAGTTCGTGGGCCGCAGCCTGGTCGACCTGCGCGCCAGCTATCCCCGCCTGATCGTCGTCCGGACGGTGAGCAAGGCCTACGCCCTGGCCGGCCTGCGGGTCGGCTTCGCGATCGCCCGGCGGGAGACGCTCGCCCGGATCGAGCCGTACCGGCCGCCCGGCTCGGTCTCGACCGTCTCGGTCTCGATCGCCACCGAGATCCTCGACGACCCGCAGTCGCTCAGCGACAACCTGGCCCGGGTCGGCCGCGGAACGAACCCGGCTGGCCGATGGGCTGCGCGCGGCCGGCTGGCAGCCCGAGCCGAGCGTCACGAACTTCCTGCTCGTCCCGTTCGAGAGCCCCGCGGTTGCGGCCCGGGTCGCCGAATGCGCTGCTGCGGGCCGGCCTCGTGCCGCGCACGTTCCCGGCCGACCACCCGCTCGCGAACAGCCTCCGCCTGACGGTCCGCGATCGGGTCCGAGGACGACCGGCTGCCTGGCTGCGGCCCGCGGCATCGGAGCGGATCGATGACCAGGCCGGCGGCCGATGCCGGCCAGCTGGTCGAGGTCGACCGGCCGGCGGGCGAGCGTCAGCCGCACGACCCGCGAGACGAAGGTCAGCCTGCGTCGTCGACCTCGACGGCAGCGGCCGGGTCGCGATCGCCACCGGGATCGGCTTCTGGGACCACCTGCTCGGCTCGCTCGGCCATCACGGCCTGTTCGACCTCGAGATCCGGGCCGACGGTGACCTGGCGGTCGATGAGCACCACACGGTCGAGGACGTCGCCCTCGTCCTCGGCAGCGCGTTCAGCGCCGCGCTCGGCGATCGGGCCGGGATCGGCCGCTTCGGCGATGCCCGGGTGCCGATGGACGAGTCGCTGGCGAGCGCCGTCGTCGACCTCGGCGGGCGGCCGTATGCCGTGATCGACCTGCCCTTCCGGGGCGAGCGCGTCGGCCAGCTCCCGCTCCAGCTCGTCGAGCACGCGCTCGAGGCGTTTGCCCGGACCGCCGGCGCCACGATCCATGTCAGCGGCACCGGGCCGGAACGACCATCACCTGGCCGAGGCCGCGTTCAAGGCGCTCGGCCGGGCGCTTCGCGAGGCCTGCGAGATCGACCCGCGCCGGACGGGCATCGCGTCGCTCAAGGGCACCCTCCAGTGATCCGGGTCGCCGTCGCCGACTACGGCGCGGGCAACCTGGTCAGCATCGGCCGGGCCCTCGAGGTGGTCGGGGCCGAGCCGGTCGTGATCCGCGACGCCGAAGCGCTGCGCGGCGCCGACGCCCTGATCGTGCCCGGCGTCGGCGCGGCCGGGCCGGCGATGGACCGCCTCCGCCGGCGCGGCCTGGTCGAGCCGATCCGGGCCTGGATCGCCGCCGGGCGGCCATTCCTCGGGATCTGCCTCGGCCTCCAGCTCCTCTTCGACCGCTCCGACGAGGACGGTGCCGCGACGCTGGGCGTGCTGGCCGGCCGGACCATCCGCCTCGCCGGCGCGCCGACCCTGCCCCACATCGGCTGGAACGGCGTCGACCAGCTGGTCCCGGGCCAGCCGCTGTTCGCCGGGATCGCGCCGGGCGCGGCGTTCTACTTCGTCCACTCGTACGTCGCCGCGCCCCTCGATCCGGCGATCGTGCTCGCCGAGTCCGAGCACGGCAGCCGCTTCCCGGCGGCGATCGCCGGACGGCAACCTGCTGGCGTCCAGTTCCACCCCGAGCGGAGCGGCACCGACGGCCTGCGCCTCCTCGCGAACTTCGTCGCGATCGCCGCGGGATCACGGGCCGGCCGCGGCCCGCGCGGCGTCCGACGCTCGAGGCCCGGGCCTGATGCTCAGCCGGCGGGTGATCCCCTGCCTCGACGTGGCCGGCGGGCGGGTGGTCAAGGGCACCCGCTTCGTCGACCTCGTCGACGAGGGCGACCCGGTCGAGCTGGCCGCCCGCTACGCGGCCGAGGGCGCCGACGAGATCGTCTACCTCGACATCTCGGCGGCGCCCGAAGGCCGGGGCACGCTGCTCGACCTCGTCGAACGGACCGCGCGGACGGTGTTCATCCCGCTGACGGTCGGCGGCGGCGTACGGGCCGTGGCGCGAGATGCGCGACGTGCTGCGGGCCGGGGCCGACAAGGTCTCGCTCAACAGCGCCGCCGTCGCCGATCCCGACCCTGATCAATCGCTGCGCGGCCCGGTTCGGCCGGCAGGCCGTGGTCGTCGCGATCGACGCGGCGCGCGAGCGTCCCGCCGCCGAGCCGGATCCGGGCCGATGCCAGACCGGCGCGCTGGATCGCCTACGCCCGTGGCGGCCGGGAGCGGACCGGTCTCGACGCCGTGGCCTGGGCCGAGCGGGCGGTCGAGCTGGGCGCCGGCGAGCTGCTCGTGACCTCGATCGACCGGGACGGGACCGGCGCCGGCTTCGACACCGACCTGCTCCGGGCGATCAGCGAGCGCGTCCGGGTGCCGGTGATCGCCTCGGGTGGCGCGGCCGGTCCGGCCGACTTCGTCCGGGCGATCCGCGACGGCGGCGCGGACGCCGTCCTGGCCGCCTCGATCTTCCATCGCCGGATCCATTCGATCGGCGACGTCAAGGCGGCGATGGCCGAGGCCGGCCTGGCGGTCCGGATCGTGCCCGGCGAGGGCGGCGTGAGCGGGACGCACGGCGCTTCGATCCCGACGACCGGTCGCCTGGCCCGGCGGACGGCGGCCTGCTGCCGGCGATCGTCCAGGATCGCGCCGACGGTCGCGTCCTGATGCTCGGCCTGGGTCGACCGCGAGGCGCTCGCGGCGACCCTCGCGACCGGCGAGGTCCACTTCCACTCGCGCTCCCGCGACCGGCTGTGGCGCAAGGGCGAGACGAGCGGCAACGTCCTGCGCCTCGTCTCGATCGAGCTCGACTGCGACGGCGACGCCCTGCTCCTGACCGTCGACCCGGCCGGGCCGACCTGCCATCGCGGGACCCGGAGCTGCTTCGACCTCGCCGACGGCCCGGCTCGCCCGGCCCGGGCCAGGGCTTCGCCTGGCTCGAGACGCTCTGGGCGACGATCGCCGATCGGGCGGCGAACCGGCCGGCCGGCTCGTACACGACGAGCCTGCTCGAGGGCGGCGTCGATGCGGCCGGCCGGAAGGTGACCGAGGAGGCGACCGAGGTCCTGATGGCGGCCAAGGACGACGCCGCGGCCGAGGCCGCCGGCAGCGCGAGCGCGACGCGACCCGCGCGGCGCTCAGCGGCGAGGCCGCCGACCTCCTCTTCCACACCCTCGTCCTGCTCGCCGAGCGCGGCCTCGAGCCGGCGGCGGTGCATCGACGTCCTGCGCGACCGCGCACGTGCCCGCGTCCTAGGCCGGGCTGTGACCCAGACGATCCGGTAGGCCTTCTTGCCGCTGCGCAGGACCAGGTAGCCACCGGGCAGCGGCGCGGGCACGGGCCTCATCGGCCGAGCCGACCCGGACCTCGTTGATCGACAGGCCGCCCTGGCCGATCGCCCGGCGCGCCTCGCCGTTCGAGCCGAACAGGCCGGCCGCCACGGACAGGGCGACCGGACCGCCGTTGGCCACGATCTCGGGCGGCACGACCGCGTGCGGGCAGCTGCTCGTAGGCGAACGCCGAGCATCTCCGGCCCGAGGCTGGGCAGCGTCCGGCTGAAGACCGCCTCGCTGACCTCCTGGACCCGGTCCAGGACCGTCGGCGCCATGGACCCGCGTCGGTCAGGTCGGCCGCCAGCGCCCGCTGGCCGAGGCGCGCCTCGGGCTGGGCCGCCGCCTCGGCCTCGATCGCCGCGATCTCGGCCTGGCCGTTGAGGGTGAACATCCGCAGCAGGCGGCCGACCTCGGCGTCGTCCCGGTCGAGCCAGAACTGGTAGAAGGCGTACGGCGAGGTCCGGGCCGGGTCGAGCCAGACGGAGGTCCCGGCCGCCGTCTTGCCGAACTTCTGGCCGGTCGCGTCGAGCAGGAGCGGATAGCTCAGGCCGTGGGCCCGGTCGCCGCCCTGCTCGATCGTCGCCCTCGACCCGCCGGATCAGCTCGAGCCCGGCGGTGATGTTGCCCCACTGGTCGGCGCCGCCCATCTGGAGCTCGACGCCGAGGCGTCCGGTGGAGCTCCAGGAAGTCGGTCGCCTGGAGGAGCATGTAGCTGAACTCGGTGTAGCTCAGGCCGGCCTCGAGCCGGTTGGCGACCGAATCCTTGGCCAGCATGTACGGGACCGTGAAGTGCTTGCCGACCGTCGCGCAGGAAGTCGAGCAGCTGGAGCGAGCCGAGCCAGGCGTGGTTGTCGGCCATCAGCGCCCCGGTCGGACCGTCGAAGTCGAGGAAGCGCTCGAGCTGGGCCCGGATCGCGGCGGTGTTGGCGACGACCATCTCGCGGGTCAGCAGGTTGCGCTCGGCCGAGGTGCCCGACGGGTCGCCGATCATCCCCGTGCCGCCGCCGACGAGCGCCACCGGCCGGCCGCCGTGGCGCTGGAGATGGAGCAGCCCGAAGATCGGCACGAGGTGGCCGACGTGGAGCGACGGCCCGGTCGGATCGAAGCCGATGTAGCCGGAGACCGGCCGCGGATCGCGCAGCCGGGCGGCCAGGCCCGGGCGTGGCGGCGTGGAACAGGCCGCGCCAGGCGAGCTCGTCGAGCAGCCCGCTGGCCGGGGCTCCGTCGTGATCGGGCGGCGTCACAGGCGGCGGCGCCCGGCCGTCACGAGGCGGTGGGTAGGGAGAAACCTGTCCATATCCGGCCCTATGCTATCGTGACCGACCGTATGCAGACCAGCCTCGCCCGGCGTCAGCGACACCGCCGCAACGGCAGTGCTCGCGGCTCCGGCGGCGGACGCGCAGCCTCGAGTGCCGCGATCGCCCTGCCCCTCTTCCTGTTCGGGACCCTCGCCCTGCTGGCGATCGTCGGGCTTCGGATCGGTGGTCGCCGCCTACTCCTACTACAGCCAGGGCCTGCCCGATCCGCTGCCCCAGCTGAACAACCTGACCTTCAGCCAGGAGACCGTCGTCTACGACCGGACCGGCAAGATCGAGCTGGCCCGCTTCGGGGCGATCAAGCGCACGGTGATCCCCTACTCGGCCGATGCCGCCGGCCCTGATCGACGCGACGACGAGCATCGAGGACAAGACGTTCTGGCAGAACGCCGGCTTCGACCCGATCGGGATCCTGTCGGCCGCGCTCGACACGGTCACCGGCAACGCCCGCGGCGCCTCGACGATCACCCAGCAGCTCGTCCGCAACCGGCTGCTGCCCGACAGCGCCTTCGCCGGCTCGACCTACGAGCGCAAGATCCGGGAGATCATCCAGTCGATCCGGCTGACCCAGGAGCTGCCGCCGGGGGTGGCCGGCAAGCAGCAGATCATGGAGGCCTACCTGAACCAGAACTTCTACGGCAACCAGAGCTACGGCATCGCGGCCGCCGCCCAGAGCTACTTCGGGATCACCGACCTGTCCAAGCTCGACCCTGGCCCAGTCGGCGATCCTGGCCGGCATCCCCCAGTCGCCGTCGGCCTACGACCTGGTCCAGAACGCCGTCGAGCAGTGCAGCGTGGCGGTCGCCAGCGGGGCCGCCTGCCCGGCCGGCAAGACCCAGCTGGTCGTGCCCGACCGACGCCCCGATCGTCCAGCGCCGCAACCACATCCTCGACCTGATGAAGACCTCCAGCGTCCTGACCGCCGGCAAGTACACCGACGCCGACTACGAGGCGGCCAAGCAGGAGCCGGTGATCCTGACCCCGCCGGCCTCCCAGAAGTGGCTGGCGCCCCAGTTCGTGTGGCAGGTCCGCCACGAGCTGGGCACGATCCTGTGCCCCTCGACGCCGGACGCCTGCGAGCAGGTCGACACCGGTGGCTACAAGGTGATCACGACCCTCGACTACCGCCTCCAGGCGATCGCCGAGAAGTGGGTCAAGGCGGCCGGGATCGCGCCCAACCAGAAGGACACGGCGGCCTACCTCAAGTCGATCAACGTGCCCTACGAGCAGTGGATCAAGAACCTCAAGGGCCGCGGGATCTACAACGCCGCCCTCGGCGCGATCGACTATCGGACCGGCCAGATCGTCGCCTACGTCGGCTCGGCGGACTACTACGGCGCGCGCCCGGGGCGCCAAGTTCCAGCCCCAGTTCGACGTCCTGGCCAACGGCTGGCGCCAGCCGGGATCGTCGTTCAAGGGCGATCGGCTACCTGGCCGGGATCGAGGACCACGTCACGACCGCGGCCACGATGTTCATGGACGTGGTCACCAACTTCGGCGGCAGCTACGCGCCCGGCGACGCCGACCTGACCGAGCGTGGGCCCGTCCGCCTGCGCGAGGCGATCCAGCTCTCGCTCAACATCCCGGCGATCAAGGCCGCGATCATCGAGGGGCCGGACAAGGTCTTCAACTTCGCCAAGCAGATGGGCATCGTCTGGCAGTCGAAGACCAACCCGGGCGGCGCCTCGATCGCGATCGGCACCGTCGAGGTCCACTTCATCGACCTGATCGGCGCCTACGGCGCGATCGCCAACTCGGGCAAGCTGATGCCGCGCACCACGCTCCTGACCGTGACCGAGCCGAACGGCGACCGGTCGACTGGCCGCCGAAGACCGGCCTGCCGCCCGGCCGCCAGGCCGTCAGCCCGCAGGCCGCCTTCATCATGCAGGACATCCTGGCCTCGAACACCGACCCGAAGGCCAACCCGTTCTGGTCGATCCGGGCGATCTACAGCGGCAAGATCCGCCGCCCGGCCGCCCTCAAGACCGGGACCTCGACCGACGAGATCGACCTGGCCGCGATGGGCTTCCTGGCCCCGCCCAAGGACCCCAAGGCCGAGGCGCTCGTCGTCGGGGCCTGGATGGGCAACTCCGACAACAGCGCGCCGCCCAACGGCACGGTCGCCCTCGAGACGGCGGCCAGCCTGTGGCAGTCGTTCCTCGAGGACGCCTCCAAGGGCACCCCGATCGCCCAGTTCGCGCCGCACCCGCCGGGCGTCGTACAGGCCACGGTCGACGCCAACAGCGGCATGCTGCCCGGGCCGTACACCGCGCAAGACGGTCAAGGAGTGGTTCATCGACGGCACGGTCCCGACCCAGGTCGACGACACCAAGGTCGGCGTCCAGATCGACGCGGCGACCGGCCTCCTGTGGCAGGACGGCTGCCTCGGCCCGGAGGTGACCAAGGGCTTCCTCGACTTCTCGAACGTCGAGCCCGGCCACCCGACCTGGGTCAAGTACACCCAGGGCTGGGTCGCCCGCGCCCGGCGCGGCGTCGGGCGTGCGGGGCGGGCCCAAGAACACGCCGACGGCCTACTTCCACTTCGGCCATGTCTATCCCTTCGGCGCCACCTGGGGCGCGCCGTTCGCGCCGACCAAGACCTGCCCGATCGGCGGACCGCCGCCCAGTCCGACGCCCAGTGGCTCGCCGCCCTCGATGAGCCCTCGCCCGGTCCGTCGGGCTAGACCCGGCCCGCCCGGCCAGCCGCCGGGGCCTGTTCGGTGGCGTCGCCTAGAGGCTGATCAGGGTCGCCCCATCGCCGCCCTCGCCCCGTTCGCCGGGGCGGGTTGCCACGACCAGCGGATGGGCCGCCGCCGCCGTCCGGACCGCGTCGCGCAGGGCGCCGGTGCCGACGCCGTGGATGATCGTGACCCGGTCGAGATTGGCCAGCGAAGCGTCGTCGAGGTAGCGATCGAGCAGCTCGAGCGCCTCGTCGACCCGCGCCCCGCGCAGGTCGAGCGACGAGGCCACGGTCCGGATCCGGTCGAGGCGCAGGGCGCTCGTCGGACGCGGCCGGCTCGGGCGGCGGCGGCAGGGCGGGTGCGCCGCGTCCGGGCTCGCTCGACCGGGTTCGTGCGCGACGGGCCGGCCGGCCAGACCGCGGCGAGGGTCTCCTCGGCCGGCACCGCTGCGGGCAGCGGCGGCAGGTACTCCAGGTCGGCCGTGTCGACCACGACCCGCATCGCCCCCGACTCGATCGTCGCCCGCCGGCCGCCCCGATCGAGGACGGTGATCCGGCCCTCCCAGTCGCCCGTCCGGCTGCGAGCCAGGTCGCCCAGCTGCCACGGGTGGGGCTCCGCCTCGACCGGCTCGACGGTGCTGGCTCCGGCTCCGGGACGCGGGCCAGCTCGGCATCGGCCCGGGCGATCGCGGCGTCGAGGACCCGGGCGGTCACGGTCTCGCGCTCGAGCGTGCGCCGGGTCGCCTGGACCTCCTCGTGCAGGCCGGCCACCAGCCGCTCGGCCTCGGAACGGGTCGTCCGGAGCAGCTCGTCGCGCTCGCGCCGCGCCGCCCGGCGCTCCTCCTGGGCCGTCCGCAGCGCCTCCGCGGCGCGCTGCTCGGCGAGGCGAGCCTGCTCGAGGCGGTCGCTCGTCTCGCCCTCGGCCTCGCGGATCGAGGCGAGGGTCGCCTCGAAGGAGCGCTGCGACTCGGACAGGCGCGAGCGGGCGTCGGCCACGATCGCGGGCGACAGGCCCAGCCGCTCGGCGATCTCGAAGGCCTGGCTGCCGCCGGGCAGGCCGATCGTCAGGCGGTAGGTGGGGCTGAGCGTGTCGAGGTCGAACTCGACCGAGGCGTTGCGCGCCGCCGGCGTCGTGTGGGCGTACGCCTTGAGCTCGGCGTAGTGGGTCGTCGCCGCGACCAGCGCCCCGGCCCGGATGAAGTAGTCGAGGAGCGCCTGGGCCAGGGCCGAGCCCTCGGTCGGGTCGGTCCCGGCGCCGAGCTCGTCGAGCAGGACCAGGGTGCCCGGGCCGGCCGCGGTCGCGATCCGGATGATCGAGCGGAGGTGGCCCGAGAACGTCGACAGGCTCTGGGCAACCGACTGCTCGTCGCCGATGTCGGCGAAGACGTCGCGGAAGACAGGCAGCCGTCCGCCGGCATCGATCGGCAGGTGCAGCCCGGCCTGGTGCATCAGGGCGAGCAGGCCGAGCGTCCGCAGGGTGACCGTCTTGCCGCCCGTGTTCGGGCCGGTCACGACGAGTGCGACGTAGCCATCGCCCAGGCGGATGTCGATCGGCACGACCCGCCCGGTCAGGCCCGGGTGGCGGGCGCCCAACAGGATCACCTCGGGCCGCCCGACGGTCTCCGGCCGGACGGCGTCCATCTCCGCCGCGAGGCGGGCCTTGGCCGACCACAGGTCGAAGCGGGCCAGCGCGTCGAGCGTCTCGCGCAGCTCGCCCGCCTGGGCGCCGACGAGGGCCGACAGCTCGTCGAGGATCCGCTCCACCTCGGCCCGCTCGGCCACCTGGGCCTCGCGCCAGGCATTGCCCAGCTCGACCGCCACGAGGGGCTCGACGAACAGTGTCTGGCCGCTGCCCGAGGCGTCGTGGACGATACCCTTGACCCGGCTGCGCGCCTCGGCCCGGACCGGCAGGACGTAGCGCCCGTTGCGCAGGGTGATGATCGGCTCCTGGAGCGCGCCGCTGGCCGTCTCGGCCTGGACCAGAGCGTCGAGCCGGCGCCGGAGCCGGTCGTAGGCGACCCGGACGGCCGTGCGCAGCCCGCCGAGCCGGGGCGAGGCCGAGTCGAGCAGCTCGCCGACCGGGTCGAAGCTGCGCGACAGCGTGCTGCGCAGGGCCGGCAGCGGGTGGAGCTCGCGGCCGAGCTCGTGGAGCAGCGGCCGGCGCTCCTCGGCCAGGGCGGATGCCAGCCGGCCGGTGGCGTCGAGCGTCTCGGCCAGGTCCAGGAACTGCTCGGCATCCAGGCGCCCGCCTCGGGCGGCCCGCTCCACCCACGGTCCGATGTCGTGGGCCGAGCCGACGCTCAGGGTCGAGCGTTCGCCGAGCAGCGCCCGTGCCTCGTCGGTCTCGTCGAGGCCCCGGCCCACGATCACCGGGTCGTCCGATGGCTCGAGCTCCTCGGCCAGCCGCCGGCCGGGCGGGAAGCTCGTATGGTCGGCCAGCCGGGCCCGGATCACCGGAAACTCGAGCAGGGCGATCGACTTGGCGTCCATCAGCGCGACACGCTCGGATTGCCCGCCATCGTGAACCGCCACGGCCGGGATTCCCAGTCCGGCCCGCTGAAGCCGATCCCGATCCGGGCCGAGACGGCGATCTCGTGCGGCGGGGCATCCGCCGGCGGCGGCTCGAGGTGGACCGCCTGGGCGGGGTCGAGCAGGTCGCTGCCGGTCAGGCTCCGGTCGAGCCCGAAGGCCGCCCCGACCAGGCCCGGGCCGGCGGCCAGCCGCTTGGCGGGCGTTCGTTCCAGGCGCGCCCGAATCCGCTCGCGATCGGCCGGAACGAGCGAACGCCGGCTACGCAGCTCAGCCTCGAGCCGGGCGGTCCGGATCAGGTCCACGCCGACCAGTGGCTCGACGGCCCGGATCAGGATCGCGTGGGGCACCCCGGGCGGTCCGGTCACGACGTTCAGGCAGTAGTACATCCCATAGACAAGATAAACGTAGGCCCGGCCGGCCTCGCCGTACATCGGCCGGCTGCGGGCCGTCTGGCCGAAGCGGGCGTGCGAGGCGCGATCGTCGGGACCGAGGTAGGCCTCGACTTCCACGATCCGGCCCTCGCGCCGGACCGGCCGGCCGGCGTCGTCGGGACCGTCGTCACGGACCAGCCGGGCGCCGAGCAGGCGCTCGGCGACGGCCAGCGTGGGTTGCTCGAAAACGGCCCGCCAGTTGGCCTCGATCACCGCCGGCTAGATGCCCGGGTAGAGGCTCCGGATGTCGATCGGAACCGCCCAGCCGAATGGGATCAGGAAGATCGGGATCAGCGTGTCGCGCAGGAAGCCGGCAGTTCCCGAGCCGTTGAGGGCCGTCCAGAAGTCACGGATGAAGGCAATCTCGTGATCGCTCTTGAGGACCGGCGGGTTGGCCGCGAAGGTCGAGTCGAGGATGATCGTGATCGCGACCAGGATCAGGAGCCCCTCGATCAGCCCCAGGACGCCGCCCAGCAGCTCGTCGACGAGCGAGGCGTTGGGGAACAGCGGCGAGGGCTTGTAGAAGCCCTGGATCACCAGCGAGATGGCGATGCTGCCGACGACGAAGACGGTCAGGTAGCCCAGCATCCACGAGTACTGCGGCGGGAACTGGTGCCAGTGCGAGGCCAGGAAGCCACCCAGCCCGTCGCGCACGGTGGAGGCGATCAGGAACGAGAAGAGGATCGCGGCCAGGCCCAGGGCACGCCGGATCGTGCGCTGGATGAAGCCGAGCAGGAACATCGCCGCGAGGCCGAAGACGACCAGCACGTCGAAGATGTTCAGGTGCTGAATAAAGTCAACCACGATGACTCCCGGTGCCTGACGATACGCGCAGAAGGGGCGCAAGGGTAGCAGTGGCCCACCCCGGCTTCAACCACCAAGTCCACCCCGGACCACACCCGGCCCTGCCCGACGGCTCGGCCGACGAGCGCGCTTACGTCCGAATTCGGCCGCCGACCTCGCCGGCGAGGGCGGCGCTGATCGCCCCCAGCGCCGCGTCGATCTCGGCGTCGGTCAGGGTCCGCTCGTCGGCCTGGAACGTGAGCCGGTACGACAGGCTGCGCTCAGCGTCGACCAGCGGCGAGCCCCGGTAGATGTCGAACAGCCGGATCGCCCGCAGGAGCGGGCCGCCCGCCGCGCGCACCGAGCGCTCGACCTCGCCGGCCGGCCGCTCGGCAGCGACGACCACCGACAGGTCCCGTTCGACCGCGGGGTAGCGGCCGATCGGCGTCACCCGGATCGCCGGCGACGCCCCGCCGGCCAGCCCCCGGAGCGCGACTTCGGCGATCACGATCCGATCGGCCCGCAGGTCGAGCGAGGCGGCCAGGGCCGGGTGCAGCTCGCCGACCCGGCCGCTGAGCTGTCCCTCGACCAGGCCGGTCGCGCTCCGGCCGGGGTGGAAGACGTCCGAGCCGGTCAGGGTGGTCCAGGTTGGCGGCCCGATCCGCAGGCGGTCGGCGAGCAACTCGACGATCCCCTTGGCATCGTCGACGTCCCAGCCGCGGCGCGGGCGATCCCAGGCCGGGGGCTCGTTCGCGCCGACCAGGACCAGGCCCAGTCGCCACCACTCGTTGACCGCCTCGGTCGCCTCGTCGTAGCCGTAGCCCTTGCCGATCTCGAAGATCGCGACATCGTCGCGGCCGCGATTCAGGTTCAGCTCGAGGACCTCGAGGAGGCTCGCGATCAGGCCCTGGCGCAGGACCGCGTGCTCGGACGACAGCGCGTTGACCGCCCGGATCGGCCGGCCGGCCGGCGGGTCGTCGCCGGGCAGGGCGGGTCCGGCTGGGCCGGCCCCCGCGAAGGTCTCGAGCTGGCGGGGCGAGATCAGGGCCGCCGTGACAACCTCGGTCAAGCCGGCCCCGGCGAGGGTCTCGCGGACCAGGTTGCGCAGGCCGAGGGGCGATTCGAGGTAGTGGGGCATGCTCGTGTCCGGGGTGACCGGCGGGATCGCCTCGTAGCCATGGATCCGGGCGACCTCCTCGGCCAGGTCGGCCTCGATCTCGAGATCGGCCCGCCAGGTCGGGATCAGCGCTTCGATCGCCTCGGCCGGGCCGGCCATCACCGCCAGCGGCCGGGGCTCGCGGGCGAGGGGGATGGTGACCGTGGTCTCGGGATCCGCTGTCTCGATCCCGGCCCGGGCCAGGATCGTGCGCTGGTCGGCCGCCGCGAGGCCCGTGCCGAGCAGGCGGTTCACCCGCGCCGGGCGGAACGCCAGGCGGCCGGCGGCCGGTTCGTCCGGGGCGCTGTCGGCCCGACCGGGCGCGACCCGGGCGCCGGCCCAGGTCGCGATCAGGCCGGCCACCCGGTCCGCGCCGATCCGGGCCAGGCGGTTCTCCTGGCCCTTCTCGAAACGCAGGCTGGCCTCCGAGCGGAGAGCGTAGCGCTGGCCCGTCCGGCGGACCGAGATCGGGTCGAAGATGGCCGACTCGACGATCACCGCGCTGGTCGCGTCGGAGACCTCGCTGCTCGCGCCACCCATGATCCCGGCGATCGCCAGGACCCCGACCGGGTCCGCCACGACCAGGTCGTCGGCGGCCAGCTCCCGGGCGATGTGGTCGAGCGTTTCGAGGCGCTCCCCCGCCTGTGCCCGGCGGATGATCAGCTGGTGCTCGCGAACCGCGCCGGCGTCGAACGTGTGGGTCGGCTTGCCCAGCTCGAGCATCACGTAGTTCGAAGCGTCGACGACGTTGCTGATCGGACGCATCCCGGCTGCCTGGAGCCGGACCTGGACGGTGTCCGGCGAGGGGCCGACGTGGACCTCGCTCAGCCAGCGGACGACGAGCCGCCGGCACAGCTCGGGCTCCTCGACCGAGATCCGGACCAGCTCGGCCGTCGGCGTGCCACTCTCCACGAGCTCGATCTCAGGGAAACGGACCGGCGCCCCGGTCACGATCGAGACCTCCCGGGCAAGGCCGACCAGCGACAACGCGTCGCCCCGGTTCGGCTTGACGTCCACGTCCAGGACGCTGTCGCCATATAGGGCGCTGAGCTCGGTCCCGACGGGCGTACCGGGCGGCAGGATGAGGATGCCGTCGGCGTCGCTGGTCAGGTCGAGCTCATCGCCCGAGCACAGCATCCCGTTCGACACGACGCCCATCTTCTCGGCCCGCTCGATCCGCCGGCCACCGGGCAGGACCGCCCCGGGGAGGGCCACCGGGACGCGCTGGCCGGCCGCGATGTTCGTCGCCCCGCACACGATCTCGAGGACCTGGCCGCCGCCCACGTCGACGGTCGTCAGCGACAGGCGATCGGCCCGGGGATGCCGGGCGACGGTGAGCAGCTCGCCGACGACCACCGAGCGCCAGTCGGCCCCGAAGGCCTCGATCCCCTTGACCTCCATGCCGAGCATCGTCAGGCGCTCGGCCAGCTGCTCCGGGCTGAGCTGGATGTCGACGTAGTCGCGCAGCCAGTTGAGCGGGACTCTCATCGGAACCGCTCCCTCATCGGAACTGGTCCAGGAAGCGCAGGTCGTTCTCGGTGTACAGGCGCAGGTCGGCCACCCCGTGGCGCAGGTTGGCGATCCGCTCGACGCCCATCCCGAAGGCGAAGCCCTGGTAGCGCTCCGGGTCGAGGCCGCCGTACTGGAGCACGACCGGGTGGACCATGCCCGCGCCGAGGATCGTCATCCAGCCCGTCCGCGAGCAGGCCGGGCAGCCGCTGCCGCCGCACACCAGGCACTCGACATCGAAGGCGACCGACGGCTCGGTGAACGGGTAGTAGCCCGGCCGGAAGCGGGTCCGCTTGCCGCGCCCGAACATCGCCCCCGAGAACTCGTCGAGCAGGCCGCGCAGGTCGCCCATCGTCGTGCCTTCGTCGACCATCAGGCCCTCGACCTGGAAGAACTCCGAGGCGTGGCTGGCATCGACCGCCTCGTAGCGAAAGACCCGGCCGGGCAGCAGCGCCCGGATCGGCGGCTCATGGGCCTGCATCACCCGGATCTGGAGGGGCGAGGTGTGGGTCCGCAGGAGGTGGCCGGGGACGTCGACGTAGAGCGTGTCCCACAGGTCGCGGGCCGGGTGGTCCGGGGCGATGTTGAGCATCTGGAAGTTGGTCAGGTCGTCCTCGATCTCGGGGCCTTCGTGGACCGTGAAGCCGAAGTGGCCGAAGACCTCCGCGATCCGGCCCATCGTCTCGATGACCGGATGGAGAGCGCCCCGCCGGATCGGCCGGCCGGGGGTCGTGACGTCGATCGCCTCGCGCGCCAGGCGCTCGGCCAGCTCCCTGGTCCGCAGGCTGGCGGCGCGCCGGGAGAGCGCCTCCTCGATCCTCGTCCGGACGTCGTTGGCGATCGCGCCGACCCGCGGCCGATCTTCGGGCGGCAGGCCGCCGATCCCGCGCAGGATGCCGGTCAGGCTGCCCTTCTTGCCCAGCACCTCGACGTCCAGGGCGGCCAGGGCGGCCGAGTCCCGGGCGGCCTCGACCGCGGCGACCGCCCGGTCGCGCAGCGCGTGGAGCTCCTCGGTCAGGCTGCTCAGGTCCAGGTTCGCGGTCCTTTGTGGCGGAGGGCTGAATCAGCGACCCTCGACCGTCGGGGGGACGGATCGAGGGTCACGGGCGGGTGGGCTGAACCGGTTCAGACGCCGCGCGCGGCCTCGACGATCTGGCCAAAGGTGGCCTCGTCGCGGACGGCAAGGTCGGCCAGCATCTTGCGGTCGACCTCGATCTCCGCCCGCTTGAGCCCGGAGATGAACGCGCCGTAGGTCATCCCCCGCTGGCGGACCGCCGCGTTGATCCGGACGATCCACAGCTCGCGCATGTCGCGCTTGCGCTGCTTCCGGTCGCGGGTGGCGTAGGCGAGCGCATGGAGGAGGGCCTCGCGAGCCGGCTTGACCAGCCGCGAGCGAGTGCCTTTACGGCCCTCGGCGTCGTCGAGCAGCCGCTTGTGGCGGGCATGCGACGTGACGCCGCGCTTGACTCGTGACATCGTTCGCGGCTCCTAGAGGTAGGGCAGCAGGCGCCGGACCTGGCGGGCCTGCTCCTTGCCGATCACGGACTTGCCGTCGTAGCGGCGGGTGCGCCGGGACGACTTGATCTCGAGGTGGTGACCACGCCACGACCGCACCCGGACGATCTTGCCAGCTGCCTGTGACACCGATCCGCTTGGCGGCGGCCTTGTGGGTCTTCATCTTCGGCACGCTGGTTCCTACTCTCCTGTCGTCGCTGCGGCAGTGGCCGCGGGGTTTGCCGTGGATGTTGCCGTGGCTTTGGCTTCGGGCTCTGCTGCGCGAGTCGTTCGCGGCGCTCGCTTGGGCGCTGCCCGGACGGCGCTGGGTTGGCTGTCGGTTGTGGCTGCCGTCGTCGCGGCAATGGGAGCCGCCGCTGCGGCCGGCCCGGGCCTGGTCTCGGTTGCCGGCGCCGCCTTGGCCCGGGCCGTGGCCGGCTTGGCCG
The DNA here is from genome assembly GCA_963735455.1 of uncultured Chloroflexia bacterium. Taxonomy (GTDB): domain Bacteria; phylum Chloroflexota; class Limnocylindria; order Limnocylindrales; family CSP1-4; genus Palsa-1033. The sequence goes on along the minus strand of CAVTKZ010000002.1, from coordinate 1,036,037 downwards.
GAGCCTTGGCGACTGGAGCCGCGGGTGGAGCTGCGTCGGTTGGTGCTGGTGCTTCGGTTGGTGCTGGTGCTTCGGTTGGCGCCGCGCTGGTCGCCGGTGTGGCTGGAGCTGCCTTTGTCGTCGGTGCCTTGGCTGTTGCCGCGGCTGGCCTGCTCGGCGGCTCGGTGCCTTGGCTGTTGCCGCGGCCGGCGTCGGTGCCTTGGCTGTTGCCGCGGCCGGCGTCGGTGCCTTGGCTGTTGCCGCGGCCGGCGTCGGTGCCGGCGCTGCGTCGGCTCCATCGACCGGGGTCAGCGGAGTGCCGTCTTCGTGCTTGGGTCCTTCGATCACCTTGGGCTTGTGGGTCGAGGCCACCGTGATGTGCATCGACTTGCCCTCGAGGAGCGGCGCTCGCTCGACGACCCCGTGATCCTTGATCCGCTCCGAGAACTTGGCCAGCAGGTTGCGGCCGATCTCGGGGTGGGTCAATTCCCGGCCCCGGAACTGGACGGCTACCTTGAGTCGATCTCCCTCCTCGAGGAACTGGATGGCCCGGCGGACGCGCGTGTCGAAGTCGCCGGTCGCGATCTTGGGCTTGAGCCGGACTTCCTTGAACGTCACCGAGCGCTGCTTGCGCTTGGCTTCCTTCTCGCGCTTCGTTGCTTCGTACTTGAATTGACCGAAGTCGAGAAACCGGACGACCGGCGGGGCAGCCATCGGGGCGACCTCGACGAGGTCGTAGCCGCGTTCCTGCGCCATTGCGAGAGCCTGGGCTGTGGGCATGACCCCAAGCTGGCTCCCGTCCTCATCCACCACCCGGACCTGTGGGATCCGGATCATTTGGTTGACGCGCAGGTCTCGACTGATGGCTTCACTCCTTCGAGCGTACGTTCATTCTGTCCACGGTCGGCACGGCCTTATGGCGCCCGGTCCGGTCGCCGCCGGAGGATAGCACGGCCGTTCAGGCCGGGCAATCGAGGAGGGCCTGGGGGCCCGTAGCCCCGGCTGTGGGCCTGGCTCCGGCTTCGCGCCTCGCGGCCCGGGCCCGACGCTGGCCCGCAGCCGGCCGGACCCCGCATACCACAACTAAGCTTAGGCGACGGGCTGACCGGGGCCGAAACACGTCGTACGGCCCGGTTTACCGCGACTACCGATACGACGAGCCACAGCCGTCCGGATTGGCGGCCCTCAGACCCCGGACCCGACCCGGAACCCCGTTCTTTAAGCGCACCGGCGGTATCGAGCCGTTCCGACGATGTCGCACATGCTTAGGCGACACCCTGAGCCGCGAATCTGAGGGCCTGGAGTCGCGTCTGCCGCCGAGATATGACCCGCATTAATCAAATGCCTGCCTGAAGGCAGGTTTTGGGCTGCAGGGCCCACCGCCAAGCTCGGATCAAGGCCCCCTAAGCATGCGGGTCATCGCCGAGACCTGGGGCCACGCGGCGTGGTTTGAGGCGACTCCGAGGCCGCTACAGGCCGCGGGCGGCCGACTCCGCGGCGAGGCGGTCGGCGAGGGCGGCCCAGTCCTCGGCCGGCTGCTGCTCCCCCGCCCGGGTCCGCGGCGCGGCCGTGCGGGCCTCGACCTCGCGATCGCCGAGGACGAGCATGTACGGCACCTTCTGCTCCTGGGCCAGCCGGATCTTGTTCTGCATCCGGTTGTCGGAGGCGTCGACCTCGACCCGCAGGCCGCGCGCCCGCAGGACCGAGGCCAGCTCCTCGGCCGGCGGCAGGTGCCGGTCGGCGATCGGGATGACGACCGCCTGGACCGGCGCCAGCCAGAGCGGGAAGGCGCCCGCGAAGTGCTCGATCAGGATCCCGATGAAGCGCTCGAGCGAGCCGTAGATCGCCCGGTGGATGGCGATCGGGCCGGCTGAGGCTTGCCGTCCTCGTCGATGTAGCTCAGGTCGAACTGCTCGGGCAGCATCGTCAGGTCGACCTGGATGGTGGCCATCTGCCACTCGCGACCGAGCGCGTCGTCGATGTAGATGTCGATCTTGGGCGCGTAGAACGTGCCGTCCTTGGGCTTGACCACGTACGTCGCGCCGCTCCGGTCGAGGGCCTCCTGGATCAGGGCCTCGGCCTGGTCCCAGAGGGCGGGGTCGCCGATCGCCTTGTCGGGCTTGGTGGCGAAGGCGAAGCGGGGGCTCAGGCCGACCCACGAGTACGCCTCGCGGACCTCGCCGAGGAGCGCCGCGAACTCGTCGGCCAGCTGGTCCGGCCGGACGTAGATGTGGGCATCGTCCTGGATGAACTGGCGGACCCGGGTCAGGCCCGACAGGGTGCCCGAGCGCTCGTTGCGATGGAGCCGGCCGTACTCGTTGTAGCGCATGCGGCAGGTCGCGATAGGAGCGCAGCCGGGCGCGTAGATGAACGTCGACTCGGGGCAGTTCATCGGCTTGAGCCCGAAGGTCTGGCCCTCGACCTGGAGCAGGAACATGTTGTCGGCGTACAGGGGCAGGTGGCCGGACTGCAGCCAGAGCTTCTCGTTGACCAGGATCGGCGTGCTGATCTCCTGGTAGCCGCGCCGCAGCTGGAGCTCGCGCATCGCGCTCTCGAGCGTCCGCCAGATCAGCTGGCCCTTGGGATGCCAGAAGGCCGAGCCGGGCGAGACATCGTGGAAGCTGAACAGGTCGAGCTGGACGCCCAGCCGGCGATGGTCGCGCTTCTTCGCCTCGGCCCGTCGCCACAGGTACTGGTCGAGGTCGGCCTGGTTGGCCCAGACCGTGCCGTAGATCCGCTGGAGCATCGGCCGGTGCTCGTCGCCGCGCCAGTAGGCGCCGGCCACGCTGAGCAGCTTGAACGGCCCGATCTTGCCGGTCGAGGCGACGTGGGGACCCTTGCACAGGTCGATGAACGAGCCGTGCTCGTAGGTCGAGGTCACCGGCGTCGGCTCCCCGGCGGCCTTCGACTTCGCGGCGAGGTCGTCGAGGATCTCGACCTTGTACGGCTGGCCGCGCTCGACGAAGAAGGCCCGGCCGTCGGCCGGCTCGAACTCCGTGCGCACGAACGTGTGGTCGGCGGCGACCGACTGCGGCCATCCGCGCCTCGATCGCGGCGAGGTCGTCGGGCGTGACCGCGCGGGGCAGCTCGAAGTCGTAGTAGAAGCCGTCCTGGATCGCCGGGCCGATGCCGAGCTTGGCGCCCGGGAAGAGCTCGAGGACCGCCTCGGCCATCACGTGGGCGGTCGAATGGCGCATCGCGTCGAGCTCGCTGTGGGCGCCGGCGTCGAGGAGCTCCTCGGCCGAGCCGCGCACCGGTGCCTCGAACTCTTCGTCGAGCTCGGGCTCGCTCGCCTCGACTACCGCGCGGTCCTGGGTCATGCTCGTCTGCTCCTGCGAGCGGCGCGACCGACCCGGCCGGGACGTCCCCTGCTCGGTCTGTTGAGGGTGGTGGGCGACACTGGACTCGAACCAGTGACCTCTTGCATGTCAAGCAAGTGCTCTAACCAACTGAGCTAGCCGCCCGTGCGCAGCGAGCGCAATGGTACGACAGCCGGCGAACCTGACGCGCACCGACCGCCTCGCGTGCCGCTCCGCTCGACGGACGGCGGAAGTCACGGAAGCCTGGCTCTCGATCCGTTGAACCGACCGTCGCGACGTTCCTGTTCGCGTCGGCCGGCGCGGGCAAAAGCGCCAGGCCACCGCCACCAGAGTACGCCAGGCTAACCGCGGGGGAGCTGGCTGGACTCGATGCTGCTAGCCTTGGAGCCGATGAAATCGACTGCCGAGCGGCTCCTGATCAAGCCCGGAACCCGGGTCCGGGTCGTGGGCGACGTCGTTGACGGCGCCGCCCGTCTCGGACCGCTGCCGGCCGGGGCGACCCTGGTCGAGGCGACTGCCAAGGCCGGTGCGGTCATCCTCTTCGCCCGCAATTCGGGCGACGTCCGCGCCCACCTCCCGGCGGCCGCCCGGGCAGCCGGCTCCGACGGGCTGCTGTGGCTGGCCTACCCCAAGGGAACCGCGGGCCTCAAGACGGACCTCTCTCGGGACACGATGACGACGCTGACCGACCCGATCGCCGGCCTGACCGGGGTCACCCTCGTGTCCGTCGACGCCACCTGGAGCGCGATGCGCCTGCGACCCTCGGAGCGCTACCGGGCCTGAGCCCAGCTGGGGCCTACCGGGCCTGATTCCGGCTGGGCGCTATCCGGCCCGCGCGGACGCGCCGGCCTCGTCGTCGCGAATCTTCTTCACCGCCGCCTGTACGCCGGCCGTCCAGGGCTGGCCGTGGCCGGGCAGCAGCCAGCCCGCCTCGACGCCGTCGAGCCGGGCCAGGGACGCCAGGGCGGAGGCCCGATCCGCGCTGAACGGGGCGATCATCGGGCCGCTCTCGCCGGAGGTGACCGAGACCGTGGCCAGCGCATCACCAACGAACAGCGCGCCGAGGCTGGGCACGTGGAGGGCGGCGCTGCCCGGGGTGTGGCCGGGCAGCAGGATCACCCGGGGCGAGCCGGGCAGGTCCAGGGTCGCCCCGTCGCCGAAGGTCGAGACCTCGCCGAGATGCTTCGTCCGCAGGCCGCCCTTGCTCAGGTCAGGACCAGGAAGCGCAGGAGGGGCCCGAGCCGGATCGCGCCGCTCTTGCCCGCCCCATTGGGAATCTCGCCGCGGGCCCGCGGCGCATCGATCTCGTGGACCGAGACCGGGACCTTGAGCTCCAGCCGGGCCCGCTCGGCAAAGCCGATGTGGTCCGTGTGGCCATGGGTCAGGACGACGGCCCGGACATCGGACAGCGAGCGACCCATCGCGGCCAGCTCGGCCGGCAGGTCGGCCCAATAGGCGGGCAGCCCGGCGTCGATGATCGTGACCTCGCCGTTCTCCTCGACGAGGTACGCATTGATCAGGCCCGCGCCGAGGCGGTGGATTCCGGTGGTGATCTTCATGGCGCCATGATCACCCCAGCAGCAAGCGGACGCCGACCACGGTCCCGACGACGATGATCGCCAGCCGGCAGGGCAGTGGCCGGCAGCCGCCGCCCGACGATCGCACCGACCTGGCCGCCGATGATCGCCCCGATCGCCAGCAGGATCGCGGCCGGCCAGGCGATCGGCGACAGGAGGATGAACAGGACCGCGGCAACCCCGTTGATCAGCACCGCCAGGTACGTTCTTCAGCCCGTTCAGGCGCTGCAGGTCGTCGGGCAGGAAGACGCCCAGGAGGGCCATCATGATCACCCCCTGGCCGGCCCCGAAGTAGCCGCCGTAGATCCCGGTCAGGTAGAGGGTGATCACCAGCGGCCCGGTGTGCTCCGCCCCGGCCACCCGCCGGTCGCCCATTGCCCGCGACAGGCGGGGCTGGATCGCGATCAGGACGACCGAGCCGAGGATCAGGATCGGCACGATCCGCTCGAAAGGTCGCCGCCGGCAGGGCCAGCAGCAGGAGGGCCCCGGTCAGGCCGCCGGCCGCCGCCGCCAGCCCCAGCCGGATCATCCGGCCGCGCTGGCCGGCGAGCTCGCGGCGGTAGCCGATCGCGCCGCTCAGCGAGCCCGGGCACCAGGCCGACCGTGTTCGAGACGTTGGCCAGGACCGGCGCGTAGCCGAAGGCCAGGAGGGTCGGGAACGTGATCAGCGAGCCCGAGCCGACGATCGTGTTGATCGTCCCGGCGGCCAGGCCGGCGGCGAGGATCGCGATGGCTTCGATCGGGCTCACCGGCGCAGTTTGAGGCCTCGATGCCGCAAGATGCAGGCGTGCCCCCGCCAACCGCCGGCTACGCCCTCCTCGACGTCGGCGACGCCCGCCGCCTCGAGCGCTTCGGGCCGCTGGTCATGGACCGGCCGGCGCCCGGGGCCGAGGGCCACGTCGCCCAGGACCCGGCGGCCTGGGCCACCGCCGACGCCCGCTTCGATCGGGCCGACCGGGGCGCGCTCGCCCACGAGGGCTGGACGACGAACGACGGCCGGCCGATCGAGCCCTGGCTGGTCGAGGACGAGGGCGCGAGGTTCGAGCTGCGCCTGGCTCCGAGCGGCCAGGTCGGCCTCTTCCCCGAGCAGGCCGAGGCCCGGGCCTGGATCCGGCGGCAGGTCACCCGTCTCCAGCCGGGGCAGCCCGGGGACGCCCTTCGCGAACCCAGCCCGCCGGCGATCCTCAACCTGTTCGGCTACACCGGCGCGGCGACGATCAGCGCGGCCGTGCCCGGCGTCGCGGTCACCCACGTCGACGCATCCCGGCCGGCCGTCGCCTGGGCCCGCCGCAACGCCGGCGCTGAACGGCCTGGCCGAGGCCCCGATCCGCTGGATCAGCGACGACGCGGTTGCCTTCGCCGAGCGCGAGCTGCGGCGCGGCCGGCGCTACGCCGGGATCGTGCTCGATCCGCCGTCATACGGCCACGGCTCGTCGGGCAGGCCGTGGCGGCTGGCGACCGACCTGCCCGCCCTCCTGGCGGCCTGCGCCGGGCTGCTCGGCGACGGACCGGCGTTCATCAGCCTCACGGCGCACACGCCCGGCTTCGGTCCGGATCGGCTCGGGCGAGAGCCTGCTCGAGGCGCTCGAGCCGGTCGCCGGGAGCGCCGCCGGCGCCCGGATCGAGGTCGACGACCAGTCGATCCTGTCGGGTGCCGGCACCCGCCTCCATCTCGGCGCCCTGGCCCGCTGGTCGCGATGAGCCCGCTCGAGATCAGCAGCACGGCCAATCCCCGGATCAGGGCCGCGCTTGGACTGCGCGAGCGCCGGGATCGCGACGAGCGCGGGCTGTCCATCGTCGATGGGGCGCGCGAGATCGGCCGGGCGATCACGTCCGGGGTCGAGCTCGTCGAGCTGTACGTGGCCCCCGACCTCGCGGTCTCGAGCGAGGCCGGAGCGGCCCTCGGCGCGGCCCGGGCGACCGGGGTCGAGATCGTCGCCGTCAGCCCGGCGGTCCTCGCCCGGCTGGCGTTCGGCGATCGCTCCGACGGCCTGGTCGCGACGATCAGGACACCGTCGCTCAGCCTGGATCGGCTGGCCGTGCCGGCCGTGCCCCTGATCGTGGTCGCCGAGGCGATCGAGAAGCCCGGCAACCTGGGCGCGATCCTGCGCTCCGCCGATGGCGCCGGGGCCGATGCCCTGATCGCCGCCGACTCGCGTACGGACCTCTTCAATCCGAACGCGATCCGGGCCAGCCTGGGCACGATCTTCAGCGTGCCGATCGCCTCCGCGAGCAGCGCCGAGACGATCAACTGGCTGACCGGCCGGGGCATCGCGATCGTCGTCGCCCGGGTCGACGGCTCCGTCGCCTACGACCGGCTCGACTATCGCGGGCCGGTGGCGATCGTCCTGGGCAGCGAGGCCGAGGGGCTGGCCGCCGCCTGGTCCGGCCCGGGGATCCAGGCCGTCAGGCTGCCGATGCTCGGGATCGCCGACAGCCTGAACGTGTCGGCCGCTGCGGCGATCCTGCTCTACGAGGCGCGCCGCCAGCGGTCGCTGGCCTAGGCGGACCGCCTGACCCTGCCGGGTTCGAGGGCCTCAGGCAGCCGCAGGCTCCCGGTGAAACGTCGCACGGCTGGCCTCGAGGGCCGCGCCGACCCGGGCACGGATCCCGAGCATCTGCCGTCGGGTCATCGCGAAGACGCCGAATCCGAGGACCGGCCCAAGGATTGACGCAGGCATCGTCGAGGCCTCCATCGTGACCCGGAAGCGCTCGATGAGGCGGGTCCCACCGGACGCTGTCGGCTCGAGGACGAACGCCCAGCTTGCGGCGAACCAGCCGGGGACCGCCGTGTTGAGGAACTTCCCGGTTGCCCGGATGTTGGCCTGCGGCTCGCCTGCGGCCGCTTCGCCGGTCAGGCCGGCCTGGTCCCGAGCGATGGTCGAGTCGAGGTACAGGACGAGCGCCTTGCCCGGTTCGAGGACCTTGACCACGAAGCCGCCGGCGGCATGGGTGGGCATCACCTGGCCGACCTCGATCGACTGGAACTCGGGCACGATCTCGTGGCTGCTGCCCTGGTTCATGTCGATCGCGTCGTAGCTGTACCAGCCGGCCCGCTTGTAGCCCATCTGGACCAGCCACGGCCAGACCTGCTCCGGTGGAGCGGCAATGTCGATGCCCCGGGTATCGACGGTCGTCGGCTCGGTCACGAGCTCGTCGCCCGGCAGGACCTGGCTCGCTTCGACCGGATCGACGCCCCAGCGCTGGAGCCTGGTTCGGGCCACGGCGAAGGCGATGCCTGCGGCCGATGCACTGATCACGGTGCCCATCAGGGCAATCTTCCTGAACATGGGTGTCTTACCTCCAGCGGCCATGGTGGCCCGCCGGAGGCTGCCCGACCAGTGCCAGATGGCCCGAACGGCCTCGATCCCGGCACGGGCGCGCGCTAGGCCGACGTCGGACGAGCGCGACCCTTGCGCTTCGAATTGCCCAGGATCCGGCGGGTGAGCGGCACGAACAGGGCGGCCCCGGCCATCTGGCCGACGAGGATCAGGAGCACGAGCAGGCCCGGCAGGCCGAGCAGAAATCCGGGTACGGTCCAGGCGAACGCCCCGAGGCCCGACCCGAACCCGGTGAGGTTGAGATTCAGGGTCGAGCCGGTGCCGGCCTGGGGCACGCTCAGCCCGTTCGGGCCGGCCCGACCCGAGCCTGTCCCGGCCGCGCCCGAGCCGGGTGCCCCGGACGGCGGGCCGGAGGAGTCCGACGATGCCGATGGCGAGGGCAGGCTCGACTCGGACGGCGAGGGGCTAGGCTCGGTCGCCGCAGACGGCGCCTCCGTCGGGGCCGGCGTCGGGACCGGGGTCGGCGTGGGCCGCGGGGTCGGGGCCGGGGTGGGCCGCGGGGTCGGGGTCGGCGTCGGGGCCGGGGTCGGAGTGGGCGTCGGGGTCGGCGTGGGCGTCGGGGTCGGCGCCGCGCCGGTGATCCGCATCGGGATGGCCGGGGCGCCACTGGGGTTGTGGCTGCAGTCGCGTCGGTCGTAGGCGGTGGCCGACCAGTTGGCCGTCCCGGCGCTCTGGCCCGTCACCGTGATGTGGAGGACCAGGCTGCTCGAGCTCAACAGGCCGCCGATCCCGTTGTTGTTGTTGAAGTCCCTGGTGGTCACGGTCCCACCTGACTCGGTCATGGTCCAGGAGAACCCGCCGCCCCGACTGTCCGTGTAGCCCAGGCTGCCGATGACGTAGACGGTCGGGATGTGGACGACGACGCAATTGATCTTGGTCTGGTTGACCAGCGGCGCGGTCACGGTCAGGTTCACGACCGTCGGCACGCCGGCAACGACGCTCGATCGATCGGCGGAGATCGACCAGGTCAGGATCTTGGCGTCGACGAAGGTCGGCAGCGCGACCAGCAGCAGGACGGCCAGGGTGGCGCCGGCGCCGGCGATCCGCGCCCTCGATCGACGCCGGGTCATGTCAGGCGACCTGCGGCTCGGAGCGGCCGGCCGGCGTCCAGAGCCCGGCGGACGGGCTCGCGGGCGTCCGGGACTGGCCGGGCAGCGGCGGGTCGGCCGCGCTGCGCAGGCCGGTCACGAAGGCCACGACAAGCCGCTCGTCGAGCTGGCTGCCGGCGGCATCCTCGAGGCGGCGGATCGCCTCGTCGACCGACAGGGCCTTCCGGTACGGGCCGGGTGGTCGTCATCGCCGAGAAGGCGTCGGCCGACGGCCAGGATCCGGGCGACGAACGGGATCTCCTCGCCGGCGAGACGGGTCAGGTAGCCGTCCCCGTCCCAGCGCTCATGGTGGTGGCGGATGCCGGCCCGGATCAGCTCGATGTCGGGCAGGTCGCGGACGATCTGATCGCCGAGCGCGACGTGCTGCTTGACGATCTCGTACTCCTCGGCGGTCAGCTTGCCGGGCTTGCGCAGGACCCCGTCGGGAATCCCGATCTTGCCGACGTCGTGGAGCCGCCCGGCCCGGCGCAGGGCGTGGCGGAAGGAGTCCTCCAGGCCGAGCTGCCCGGCGATGAAGTCGGCGTACCGGGCCACCTCCTCGGAGTGGCGGGCCGTGTAGTGATCCTTGGTGTCGACCGCGATCACCAGGCCCTCGAGGATGTCGAAGCGGATCGCCTCGTCGGCGGGCAGGCCCGCGTCGGCCATCCTGATCGTGTCGCCGCCGCTCGCCTTGGCCTCGCCGAGGGTCCGGGCGACAGTGGCCAGCAGGGCGGTCACCGCCTCGCCGTTGGCTGGGAACGTGGCGATGCCGGCGCTGACCGTGAGCGGCAGCCGCTCCGACGCATCGAAGCGCAGGCTGACGTCGACGAGCGCGTCCCGGATCGCCCGGATGCTGTGCTCCAGGCCGCCGATCCCGGCGGCCGGCACCGCCACCAGGAACTCGTCCGGACCGTAGCGGCCGACCTCGGCCTGATCGGGGACGTGGATCTCGAGCAGGTCGGCCAGCGTGCGCAGGGCCGTGTCGCCGGCCTCGTGGCCGTACGTGTCGTTGAGCAGGCTGAAGTTGTCGATATCGAGGAGGGCCACGCCGACCGTGCCCGCCGGCCGGATCCGCGCGGGCCTGCTCGATCCGGCGGGCCAGGGCCTCGACCAGCGCGCCGTGGTTGAGGGTCCCGGTCAAGGGGTCGCGGCGGGCCGCCTCGAGCAGGTCGCGGGTCTGGCGGGTCATCCGGTCCTGTGCCCCACGGAAGACGATGTAGACGAGGAGCGCCGAGGCGAGGGCGCCGCCGAGGATGACCAGCAGGGTATGGGTCCGGATCGCGTCCAGCTGGGCCAGGATCGGCGTGGCGTCTCGCCACACGACGGCGACGGCCCGGACCGTGCCGCCGTCGATGATCGGCAGGTATTCCCGGATCACGGTTGGCGCCGTCAGCGGCACCAGCGGCTGGCTGTCGGTGGCTGACAGCATCTGGGCCTGGACCTGCTGGCTGGCGATCGCCGCGGTCAGGCTGGGCGTGCGCGGCTGGCTCGCCGCCGTCGAGGGCACGCTCGCGGCGATGACCGAGCCGTCGGGCCGGAGCAGCGCAGCGGCGAGGATGTCGTCGTCGGTCGTCAGGGCGGCGATCCCGGCGTTGAGCAGCTCGGCGCGCGCCGGCGCCAGCGTGTCGGGACCGACGTCGGCGAGCTGGAGGTTCATCGCCACGAAGCTGCGCACGACGGCCGCGTCGCCGCCGACGGCCGAGTTGAGCAGGGTCGTCGTTTCGTCGGTGGTGGTCAGGTAGACCTGGCCCGACGCAGTCACCGCGATGATCACCAGGAATCCGGCCATGACCACGAGCAGCAGGAGCGGCCGAATCCGGACCGCCTTGCCACTCGTATCGAGCACGCGTTTCCGGCCGATGCGCATGCCTGCGAGGGTACGGACCGAGCCAACCCGCGACTACCGAACGAACGTCAGCGGAGGCCGATAGTACGGTCGTCGGCGCTCAGGCCTCGAAGGCGAGCGTCCCGTCGACCATGACCAGGCGCGGCCGGGTGCCGGCCAGCGGCCCGCCCGCGCCGATCGGCTGGGCCAGGGCCGCGGCCGGGATCGCGACGAGATCGGCCCGCTGGCCAACGGTCAGCCGGCCCCGATCGAGCGAGCCCTCGGCCTCGGCGGGGCCCAGGCAGGCGGCCCGCAGCGCCTCGTCAACGCTCAGCGCCTGGTCCGGGCCGAAGGCCGGCATGCCGGCCGGCCAGTCCGGCGATCTGCGGCTGATCGCCAGGGCGATCCCCGGCCATGGGTCGATCGGCTCGACCGGGGCATCGGTCCCGAAGGCGAGCGTCGCACCGGACTCGAGGAGGGACCGCCAGGCGTAGCCGGAACGCTCGGCCCGGGCACCCCACGACCGCTGGGCCTGCGCCGCATCGGATCGCAGGTGGACGGGCTGGATCGAGGCGACGACGCCCAGCGCCCCGAACCGGGGCACGTCGCCCGGGTCGACGAGCTGGGCGTGCTCGATTCGCGCCCGGAATGGAAGGCCGCGGGTGGCCACTGGCTCGAACGCGTCAAGGGCGACCCGGACTGCGGCGTCGCCGATGCCGTGGATCTGGGTCGCGATGCCGGCCCGGGTGGCTCGCGCCGTCAGCTCGGCCAGGTGGGCGGGTGCGGTCACCCAGATCCCCCGATCGGCGGGACCGGCCGGCGATCCGTCGAGCGGCTCGAACGGGGCGAGCAGCGCCGCGGTCCGCGAGCCGAGCGAGCCGTCGGCGAAGAGCTTGAGCCAGCCGAGTCGAGCCCGGCCGAAGGGATCGGCGCCGAGCGGCGCGCCGCTGCGCAGGCCGCGCTCCGTGGCCAGGTCCAGCGCCTCGGCCCGCAGCGAGGCGCAGACCCGGATCGGCAGCCGGCCGGAATCGGCCAGGGCGCCGTAGGCGACGTGCGGCCCGGCCAGGTCCGGATCGGGGCGGAGCAGGCCCGGATCGTGGGCGGCAACCACGCCCAGCTCGAGCAGCCGGCGGCACAGGGCGGGGATCGCCGCCTCGTAGTCGGCCGCCGTCGGCGCCGGGATCGTGGCACTGACCAGGGCGCTGGCCGACTCGTGGAGGATCCCGCTCGGCGCTCCGCCGGCATCTCGGCGGATCGCGCCGCCGGCCGGATCGCGACTCGCCCCTCGGATCCCGGCAAGGGACAGTGCAGCGGGGCTGACCCACAGGGCGTGGTGATCGTGGGCCCACAGGGCGACAAGCCGGCCCGGAGCGACGGCCTCGAGCTGGGCGGCGGTCGGCCAGCCGCCAAACCGATCGGCGGACCAGCCGTTGCCGGTCAGCCAGGCACCCGCCTCGAGTGTCGCGTGGGCGGCGGCGATCCGGCCCAGCGCCGCGTCGAGCGTGGCCGCCTCCGCCAGCTGGACCTGGTCCAGGGCCAGGGCGGCCTCGGCCAGGTGGATGTGGCTGTCGGTCAGGCCGGGCAGGGCAACCTCATCGGGTGCGAGCTCGATCCGCCGGGTCCGGGGCCCGCCCAGCCGCTCGATCTCCGCTCGGCCGCCGGTGGCAGCGATCCGTCCGGCCCGGATCGCGATCGCCTCGACCGGAGCCAGGCCGGCCACCCCGGCAAGGGTCAGGACCCGGCCGCTGACGATCGAGTCGGGCGCCCCGCCGGGCCCGCTCAGGCGCCGGCCTCCGGCCCCGCCAGGAATGCCGCCAGCGCCCCGCCATGCAGCCCGGCGCCGAGGGCCAGGGCCAGGGCGATCCGGGCCTTGGGCCCGGTCAGCGTGCCCGGCAGCAGGGCGCCGGCCCTGACCCAGTTCGCTCCGCCGCCGGGAAAGGCATAGCCGACACTCGCCGCACCCGACGGGCAGCGCGTGGCCAGGACGACCGGGATCCCGTCGCTCATCGCCTCGGCGGCCTCGGCCAGCAGGCTCGGAGCGGTATTGCCCGCCCCGGTCGCCTCGACCACGATGCCGGCCGGCCGGAGCGAGCGGAGCGCCCGGATCAGGCCCTCGTCGAGCCCGATCGTAGCGACCACGATCGGCACCGGCACGGCGGCGGCACCCGGCGCGAGATGGGGGCGCCGGGCAAGCGGCGAGCGCTCCAGGACCAGCGTTTCCCGGTCGAGACGGCCGAGCCGGCCCTGGTTCAGGCTCCGGAACGTGTCCAGCGCCGCGGCGTGAGTCTTGGTCACGTCGGCCGCCGGCTCGATCGTGGCGGCCAGGACGACCACCACGCCGGCCCCGGCGAGGCGCGGGTCGGCCGCGCAGCGGACAGCAGATCGGAGGTTGGCCGGTCCGTCGTAGTCCGGGCTCGTCGCGTTGCGCATCGCGCCGGTGACCACGATCGGCTTCGGCGTGTCGACGAGCAGGTCGAGGGCGAAGCTCGACTCCTCGATCGTGTCGGTCCCCTGGACGACGACGATTCCGTCGATCGCCGGGTCGGCGGCCAGCCGGCGCAGGTCGGCGGCCAGCTCCAGCAGCCACTCGAAGGTCCAGTGGCTGGCCGGGATCATCCCGTGCTCGACCGGCACGAGCTCGGCGATCTCGGCCAGCCCGGGCGTGCGCGCCAGGATCGCCCTGCTGTCGAGGGCCGGGACCGCCCCACCCGCGGCCGGGTCGACGACCATGCTGATCGTCCCGCCGGTGAAGACCACCGCGACCCGGCTCATCGGCCCGCGCCGGTCAGCTGCCGGCCGGGCTGCGCCGGACGACGGCCGACAGGGTCCCCGAAGCCGAGATCGCCAGCCCGACGACGAAGACGACGGCGGTCGTCGAGATCAGGTCCGCGATCAGGCCGAAGATGATGATCGGCAGGAAGCTGGCCGTGGAGATGAGCATGTTCAGGACCCCGAAGACCCGGCCGCGGACCTCCTCGGGCAGGTCCTCCTGGAGCTGGGTCTGGGCCGAGATCGCGACGCTGGCATAGGCGATCCCGGCCAGGAAGGCCAGCACGATCACCACCGACAGGAGGGTGATCAGCGACGACACGTCGATCGGCGAGACCGAGCTGACGTGCTGCAGGAAGCGGGTCACCGGCCCAGCGGCCGACAGGATCGCCAGGAAGATGCCCAACAGGATCAGGCCCGTTTCGATCGTCCGCCGGCGGGACAGGACCCGGCCGTAGGTGTTCAGCAGCAGGATCCCGGTCACCACCCCGACTCCCAGGGGCAAAACGATCACCACGAAGTCCTTGGCCGACAGGCCCAGCGCCTCCGTCGCGAACGACGGCCCGACGACGCCCAGGACGCCGATCAGGGAGGCGGTGATCCCGAGGTAGACCAGCGACCAGGTGATGCTCCGGTGACCGCGGATGAACGAGACCCCCTCGCGCAGCTGACCGAGCGTCGACTCGACCGCGACGCTGGCTTCCTTGACGGCCAGGCCGTGGAGATGGTCGACCGCCGCGGGTGGAGCGGACGGAAGGGTGATCGTCAGGACCATGGCCGCGAGGTAGCAGCCGGCCACGACCAGGACCAGGACCTGGGGGCTGGTCAGGTTGACCACGAGCGGGCCGAGGAGGGCAAAGCCGAGGGCGAAGGCCGCGTTGAGGGTCAGGGTGAAGATCCCGTTCGCCGCCAGGAGCTGCCCCCGTCGGACAAGGACCGGGATCATCGCTGCCTCGGCCGGCGCGAAGAACGTGGTCACGGTCGAGATCGCCGCATTCAGGACCAGGATCAGGGCCAGATTGTCGCCGACCAGGAACAGGACCCCGAACATCACCGCCCGGAGGAGGTTGGTCACGATCAGGATCAGGCGCCGGTCGAGACGGTCGACGTAGACCCCGGCCACGGCCGACAGGAGGACCGCCGGGACCAGGAAGGTCAGGATCAGGAGGCTGACCGCCGAGGTCGAGTGGGTCAGTGAGAAGACCCGCACGGTCAGCCCGTAGAGGACCATGTTGCCGCCGATCTGGGTGACGGCCTGGGCCAGCCAGAGGGCCAGGAACGGCCGGTTGCGGAGGACCTCGATCGCGCCGGTCTCCACGGCCTCGCCCGGCGCGACATCGGGCAGCAGCTCGGTTGCGCCCTGTCCGGCGCCCGGAATCATGCCGACCTGCCGGCGGGAGCGGTCACGCGGGACTCGTCAGGAAGTGAGCGGCCAGGGGGGAGCACATCCGGCCGGGAGGGTATCAAAGCTGGGGCTTGCCGTGGACCGGTACCAAATCCTCGGTCGTGGCCGGCAGCCGCAGCATGTCCAGGGGCGTCACGATCAGCTGAGCGCTTGGGGCGGTGGCGGCCAGCTGGGCAACGATCCCCCCGGCCCGGGTCAGGCTGCCGGTCAGGCTCTCGGGGTTGCCGATCGCGCTGACCTCGAACGGGTCGCCCAGTTTGATGCTGCCGATCAGCAGGCCGTCGAGCGGCCCGTCGACGATGCTGTTGGGCTCGATCCGGACGTCGTTGACGGCGATCGCCTCGGCGCCGGCGTTGCGCAGCTCGTTGATCAGGTCCTCGACCGAGCCCGCAGGGAGGCCACCGGTCACGGTGATCCGGACGCCCGATCCGATCACCGGATCGAGGCCCGTCCAGGCCCGGACGCGGGCCAGGTCGGCCTGCAGCTGGCCGACCGAGGTATCGCCGCGGGCATCGCTGGCCTGCAGGGTGGCCAGCTCGGCCTGGGTCGTGGCGATCTCCGCCCGGAGCTGGTCATTGCGCGTGTTGAGGTTGCCGACCAGCACGGTCAGCTCGGTCGGGGTCAGCTGGTCGAGTCCGTTGCCGGCCTCCTGGGAACGCAGCTGGACGACGACGAGGATCCCCAGGACGAAGGCCACGACCGCCAGCGAGAGCTGGTTGCGACGCTTGTTCATGGCGGCGTCGATCCGCCCGGAACCTGGCCGGCGGCGCTCGCCGACGGGTCCGGCTGGGCGTAGCGCAGGGTGATCGTGCCGGCGTAGGCGGGCAGGTCCACCGAGCTCGGCTCGGCGACGTCGATCTGGATCCCGAACGCCTGGGCCCGGTTCGAGACGAACGTCCGGAAGCCGATCGATGCGCTCAGCCGGTCGAGCAGGTCGGACGGCCCGATCGCCGAGATCTGATAGGGCGGCGCGAGGTAGGCGGAGTTGACCAGGACCGTGCCGCCGATGTCGAGGATTGCCGTGCCGGTGGTGATCCGCTCGCCGTTGACGGCCACGCCCTCGGCCCCGGCCAGCCACAGCTGCTCGACCACGATCCGCACGTCCGACGCGCTGACGAGGTAATCATTGGGGTTGTCGCCGGGCAGCACGGTCTGGTTCGAGTCACGCAGCTGGAGGACGATCCCGGGGCCCTGCAGGCCGATCAGGCCGGCCGCCAGGCGAGCATCCTGGAGGCGCTGGCCGAGGTCGGTCGCCGCGGCCACGCTCCCCTGCCCCTTCGTCTCCAGGTCGCTGATCTGGGCCCGCAGGCTGAGGATCTGGGCCTTCAGGGCGTCCTGCTGGGCCTGCAGGCCGATCGCCGTCTGGACCAGCGGGCCACGTTCGTCGCTGGCATACAGCGCCCGCGGGCCGTCGGACTGGAGCTGGGCGACGACGACGAAGCCGAGGACGAGGAGGGCCAGGCCCAGGGTGACCTGCCAGCTCGGGATCGCGCGCAGGCGGGAGCGCGGCGCAGGCGCCGGCTGGCTGGTCACTGCCCGCCCACGGAGCGGCGCCGCCAGGCCCGCACGACAAGGAAGGCCAGGCCCACCGCCAGCAGGGCCAGGGCGCCCGCGATCACACCCGCGCTCGAGTCACTGGCCGCGGCCGGCTTCGGCGTGTCCGCCGTAGGCGCCGGCGCGAGCGAGCCCGGCGCCGAGGACCCGGGCACCGCCGACGCCGCCGCGGCCGAGCCGTCCCAGCCCGGCGGGACGGGCCCCGGCGGGGCGGGCTGCGGCCCGTAGGCCTTGGGCGGGGCCACGCCCAGGCTCTTCAGCCAGGCGGCATTGAAGCCCGCCGTGTCGACGCCCAGGGCGGCCTTGAACGCCTCGTCGTCGCTCAGCCCACCGGCGTACGAGCGAATCAGCTTGACCAGGGCCGGCTTGCCGTAGGTCCTGATCAGGAAGTCGACCGACGCCACGCTCTCGCCGTACGCCAGGGTGAACTGGTCGGCGGTGGTCGGGAACTGGCCGACCAGCCCGTCGAGGGGGATGATCCCGGCCGAATCGACGGCATCGGTCACGCTCGCCCGCCAGGACGGCGTGTAGCCCTCGGAAAGGTACACCGCGACCCCTTCGTTGAGCCAGCGCGGCGGGGCGTGGTACGGGTTGTCGATCGCCGTGTTGAACACGAGATGGGTCAGCTCGTGGGGGATCACCGTGCTCACCCACGACGCATTGACCTCGTCCGGCGTGATCAGGGCGAACATCGTCCGGATCTGGGCGACCTCCAGGCCGCCGACGTTCTCGCGGGTGCCCGGTCCGAGGGCGTCATAGAACGGTTGCTGGTCCGCGTAGATGTAGAAGTCGACGGGCTTCGTCTCGGTGACTCCGAGGAGTGCCGCTGCGCCGGCGATCCCCTTCTCGCCGATCGCCAGGGCTCGCGCCCCGAAGGCGTCGTCGCCGTCATACCAGTGGACGCGCACGATCGAACCGACCTTGGTCCGCCAGCTGAAGCGGGTGTCGAGATAGGCCAGGGTCATCGTCGGGCTGAGCTCCTGGGTCCCATCCGGGTCGGTCACTCGCCACTGGGCGCTGAACGTCGTGTTGGGATAGACGTGGCCGTCCGAGATCTTGATCACGTCGCTGACCGTGTGCTGGCCGGCGCCCGGGTTGGGGACCTCGACCGCAGATGGCCCGATCGAGCCCGGCTGGCCGAGCAGGAGCTCGACCCGCTTGGGGGCGCCGGCCAGGGTGATCTTGTCGGAGAACGTGATCGAGGTCCCGAACTCGAACGAGCCCGTCGGCGGGGCGAACGTCGCACTGGGTGCGGCGGCCGCGGCCTGCGGGCTGCCCGGACCGGCCGCCAGGGCGAGGATCGCCAGGGCCGCCCCGAGCCCGGCCGCCCGTGCCCGGAACCTCACGGCGCCCATGCCAGGCTCGCGAAGCGGAGGATCCCCAGGCCGTTGTCGGACGCGCCAAGGAGTCCCTTGCGGGCCAGGGCAAAGCCGGTGCCATAGGCCATCGGGATAACCGGCGCCTCGCGCTGGACGATCGCCTGGGCGGCATCGAAGGCAGCCGTCGCGGCGGCCGGGTCCCCGGCGGCGGTCGCCTGGGCGATCGCGGCGTCAAAGTCGGGGGACGTCCAGTGGCCGTAGTTGTTGGTGCTGCCCGAGCCGAGCAGGAGGCCCAGGAAATCGTTCGGGCCGGGGTAGTCGGCGACCCAGCTCAGCGTCCAGAACGCCGGTGGCTCGCTGGCCAGCCGGGTGAAATAGTCGTCGAAGCCGAGCGTCTCGTACTTGAGGGTGATCCCCAGGTTGCGCTGCAGGTCGGCCAGGATCGCCGCGTCGAAGCCGGTGTCGGTCGACACCAGGGTCACGGTCGGGAAGCCGGCGCCACCGGGATAGCCGGCCGCAGCCAGCTCGGCCTGGGCTGCAGCCGGGGCGTAGGCGGGCAGGTAGTCGCTGCTCGAGCGGCCCGGGATGCCCGGGGGGACCATGCTCGTCGCCGGGCTCAGCGACCCGCTGCTGGCCAGGTCGACGATCCGGGTCCAGTCGACGGCCGAGGCGAAGGCCCGCCGGACGCGAGGATCGTCGAACGGCTTCTGGCGGACATCGAAGCCGTAGTAGGTCACGCTCAGCGAGGGCACGCTCCGGAGCTGCGGCCCGAGGGCCGGGTCATAGCGGATCCAGGAAGCGTCGGACGGGTCGATGGGGGTGTAGTCGAGCGTGCCGGCCTCGAAGGCCTCGACCGGGCTCTGGCCGTTGATCGTGGTCAGCAGGTGGATCGTGGCGATCGGCGGCGGTCCGGCCCAGTACGCCTTGTTGGCGGTCAGGGTCAGCTCGGAATCGGTCTGCTTGGCCAGCAGGTATGCCGCCGCTGCCGACGAACGAGCCCGCCGTGAGCGTGGCCGGGTCGTCGATCGAGGCGGGCACGATCCCGAATGACGGCCCCGAGACGAGCGCCGGGAAGTCGGTCGCCGGGCTGTCGAAGGTCACCACGACGCTATTGCCCTCGGCCTTGAGCCCCACGCTCGACGGATCGCTGGTCTGCCCGCCGAGGTAGGCGCGGGCGCCGTGGATCTCGTCCAGGAGCGAGGCCAGGGGTGAAGGGTGGGCCGGATTGAGCAGGCGCAGCCAGCTGCGCACGACGTCGGCCGCGGTGAGCGCCGAGCCATCCGAGAACGTCAGATTGGGGCGGAGGCTGAACGTGATCGTCCGGCCGCCGTTGCTGCTCAGCCAGCCACTGGCCAGCGCCGGCTGGATCGTGAGCGAAGCATCGAAGGCGGTCAGCGTCTCGAACAGCTGGGCGGTGACCTGGGCGCTGCCGATGTCGCCCTGGGCCGCCGGATCGAGGGTGACCGGAGCGGCCCCCAGGATCGTGACCGCGCCGCTCGCAGCGCCCGGGCTCGACGGGGCACAGCCGGCCAGCAGGACCAGGCCGGCGGCGAGGGTGAGGGCCAGGAAGCGCTTCCTGGACCGGCCGAGATCGGTCATTCGGCCGAGTGTACCCGGCGGCTTGGCGATCGCTCGGCGGCGGGGATCAGCCGGGCGCCTCGCGCCGGCCTGTCAGCAGGTCCCGCCGGGCGCCGAAGCGATCGAGGACGCGGTAGAAGCTGCGCCGGACCAGCCGTTCCCGCCCCGCGGCCGCCTGGAGGTCGCCTTCGGGCGACGAGGGGGGACGGCGGGCCAGGTCGGCGCCGATGGCCACCGCCCGGCGTGGAGGGCGATCCTCGCCCTCGTCGCGGAGGACCAGGCTCCACCAGATGTCGAGGTTCGTCGGCAGCCGGAAGTGCTCGTCCAGGAAGCCGTGCTCGGCGAGGTCGGCGCGCCGGAACGCCAGGGCGGCACCGTCGATCGCGTCGACGTCGCCGGGCGGGGCGGGCTCGAATCGACGCAGGTCGTCGGTGACCAGCCCCCACGGCCCGGCCACGGCGACCGTTGGATCGGCGAGGACCCCGACCAGCCGGCCGAGCAGGTCGCCGGTCAGCTCGACGTCGGGATCGAGCAGGACGATGACCGACGCGGCAGCCCGGCGCAGCCCGGCATTGAGCGCGCCGGCCCAGCCCAGCGGCTCGCTCGTCCAGACGATCTCGGGCGGCAGCCCCCCGACCGGCCCGGCCGCCGGACCATCGGCGGCCAGCAGCTCGGCCTCCTGCGCCGGACCCGGGCGGTCGGCGACCAGCACGACCTGGGAGTCCGGCGGCGCGTGGCGGCGCAAGCCTTCGAAGGTCCGGGCGAGATCGACCTTGAGCTCGCCGGCGACGATCAGGATCGTCAGCCCTGCCGTTGGCGGCTGGTCGACGATCGAGGGTACCGAGGCACTGCTGCCGTAGCGGGTCCGGCCGGCCTCGACCACGTCCGGCGCGCGGGCCGGTTCCAGGCTGAACCGGCTGCCCCGGTCGATCACCCGCCAGCCGGCTGCCTCGATCGCCAGGCGCAGCCGGTCGGCTTCGGGCCAGTCCTTCGTCGTGCGGGCCTCCGAGCGGGCCTGGGCCCAGGCCCGGACTTCATCCGGAGCGTTGCTCATTGGCAGGCGCGCGGCGCGGGCGCTGGCGTGCTCAGTTCTCGGTCGGCAGGTGGATGTAGGCCGACTGGATCGCGACCCGGCCGGGTCCCGTGAAGCGGTTGAAGACGAGCTGGCCGGAGCCGCCCAGGAAGCCGGTCTTGAGCCCGTACACGACCTGCTGCATCCCAACCGAGCCGTCGCGATAGACCCAGCCACCCGACTCGACGTCGATCGCCTCGCCGGCCTCGAGGACCTTCTCGAAGACGTTGCCGTAGCCGTGCATCCAGACGATCCCCTCGACGCCCTGGGCCTCGAAGCGATCGATGAAGAAACCCGTCCCGCCGAAGAGCATGTTCGAGACGCCCTTGACCCGGTTGAAGGTGTAGTCGACGTTGCCGGTCGCGGCCAGGAACTGGTGCTCGCGGACCAGGATGTGCTGGCCGGGCGGCAGGTGGAGGGACAGGACGTGGCCCGGGTCATCGCGCGAGAAGGCCGCCTCGCCGGGGCTCTGGAGCTCGGTCATGAACACCGGCATGCCCGCGATGAGGCGCTTGAAGGCGCCCTTCATCTGGTGCATCCCGACCTGCATCGCAGGGTCCTTCCAGAGGATCACGTGATGCTCGAAGAAGATCGGCATCGAGCCGTCCACCCGCAGGTGAAGGACGGGCACCAGGTCGCCCTGGATCCTGTACATCAATCCTGGTCCATGGCCCTCGTCGACGCGGGTCGGCAGCAGGGCGGGCGGCGTGGGCATCGTGGCCTCTCCTGAATGGTGCCCCTGGAGGGAATCGAACCCCCGACGCAGGCCTTAGGACGGCCTCGCTCTATCCGCTGAGCTACAGGGGCACTGCGAGCATGGTACCGCGTCGTCCGGGCGGGTCATCGCCGGCCGCCGATCAGGCCCCTTGACGGGTGGACCGGCGATCGGCCTCATACTGCGGGCGTCGGATCCGCAGATTCGGCGTGCTGGAGGCGACCCGAATGACCCCACGACCAAGTCCGAGCTCGCCAACCCGACTGCAGGTCGGGGTCGTCGTCGGCGTGATCGTCCTGGCCGTCCTCGGCGTGTGGACGGTGAGTAGCCTGACCAGCGCCGGCCCGACGGCGTCGGCCAGCCCCGGGATCGGCCAGACCAGCCAGCTGCCCGGCCCCAGCGGGAGCGGTCTCGGCGTCGGCTCGATCCTGCCCAACGGCTCCGTCCTGCCCGGCGGCTCGGTTGGGCCCGGTTCGTCGGCAGCGGCCAAGCCGACCGCCAAGCCGACCGCCAAGCCCACGCCCAAGCCCACGCCCAAGCCGACGCCCACGCCCAAGCCAGTCACCGCGATCAAGCTGGCGACCGCGTACTCGGGCTTCAGCAGCCCGATCTTCGTGACCGGCGCACATGACGGCACGAACCGCCTGTTCGTGGTCGAGCAGACCGGCCACATCCGGGTGATCGTCAACGGCAGGACCCAGGCGAGCGACTTCCTCA
Source organism: uncultured Chloroflexia bacterium (assembly GCA_963735455.1). Classification (GTDB taxonomy): domain Bacteria; phylum Chloroflexota; class Limnocylindria; order Limnocylindrales; family CSP1-4; genus Palsa-1033. The sequence continues at coordinate 1,013,778 of CAVTKZ010000002.1, read as the reverse complement.
ACATCAGCGCCAAGGTCCAGTGCTGCGGCGAGCAAGGGCTCCTGGGCCTGGCCTTCGATCCGCACTTCTCGTCGAACGGTCGCTTCTACGTCTACTACACGGCGCCAGGCGCGGACAGCGGTGGCGAGGAGGTCGTGGCCCGCTACACGGCCGCCCACAACTCGAATGTCGCCAACACCGCCGAGACGCGGATGATCGCGCCGATCGCCCATCCCAGCTACACCAACCACAACGGCGGGATGCTGGCCTTCGGGCCGAACGGGCTGCTCTACTTCGGGACCGGCGACGGCGGCAGTGGCGGCAACCCGACCGGCTCGGCCCAGAACCTCAACTCCCTCCTGGGCAAGATCCTCCGGATCAATGTCAACGCCGCGCTGCCGACGAAACCGACGATCTGGGCCTATGGCCTGCGCAACCCGTGGCGCTGGTCGTTCGACTCGGTCACCGGCGACATGTGGATCGGCGACGTTGGCCAGGACCGCTACGAGGAGATCGATCACGTCAGCCGGGCGGTGGCGGTGGGCAGCACGAGGGTCAATTTCGGCTGGAACGTGTGGGAAGGTCGGGCCTGCTATCCATCGGGCACGAGCTGCAGCTCGCATGGCGTGACGATGCCGGTCGCGGTCTACGGCCACAGTCTGGGCTGCGCCGTGATCGGCGGCTACGTCTATCGAGGGCCGGTCGCTGGCCTGCGCGGCAACTACTTCTACAGCGACAACTGCAGCGGCCGGATCTGGCGGCTGGTGGCCAAGGCCGGCAACCAGACCGGGGTCCAGGTTGAGAACAGCGGGCTCAACGTCACCTCGTTCGGGACCGACGATGCCGGCAATGAGTACGTCGTGGCGGCCAACGGCACGATCTACAAGATCGGGCTGTAGCCGGACCTCGACTACAATCGGGGGGCCATGCTCGAGATCGTCCTGTACGCCCGCCCGGGCTGCCACCTGTGCACGGAGGCGCGCTCGACGATCGATGCGATCCTGGCCGATCGGCGCCGGAACGGCCTGCCCGTGCCGGCCCTGACCGAGCGCGACATCAGCCTGGATCCGGCCTGGGAGCGGGCCTTTTTCGCCGAGATCCCGGTGGTCGAGGTGGGCGACCGGCGGCTGCCCCTGGCGATCAGCCCGCGCGGCCTGCAGCGCTTCCTGGACGACGTCCTGGGACCGGTCCTCGCGGGCTGATCCCGGGATGAGCGGGAGCGACCTCACCGTCCTCGTCGCGGTCGCGGCCGGCCTGCTCAGCTTCCTCTCGCCGTGCGTCCTGCCGCTCGTGCCGGCCTACGTCGGCCAGCTGACCCGGGTCGCGGTCCGCTCGGCGGCGGCGCGTGACGATGGCTCCCCACCGTCGCGCTGGGTGGCCCTCCGCCACGCGGTCGCCTACGTCGCGGGGTTCGGCCTGGTCTTCACCGTCCTGGGGGTCACCGCGACGTTCGCCGGCGGGGCCCTGGGTGCCTACCTGCCCGCCCTGCGCCAGGTCGGCGGCCTGGTCCTGATCGTGATCGGACTCAACCTCGCCGGGATCCTGACGATCGCCCGCCTGCAGCGAACCTGGCAGCCGCTCCTGGCCGGCGGCGCGTCAGCGCTGACCACCTCGGGCGGCGGGAGCGTCATCGGCCGGCTCGAGCCGGCGGACGGTGGCGGGGCCGGTGGTGCCGCGGGCGGCTCGATCGGCGACCGGCTCGGGGCGCGCTTGACCGGCTCGGGCAACGCCTGGCTGGCCTCGTTCGGGCTGGGGGTGATCTTCGCCGTCGGCTGGACACCCTGCATCGGCACGATCCTGGGCGGCATCCTGACCCTGGCCGCGACCTCCGACGGGGTCCTGCGGGGCGCGATCCTGCTCGTCGGCTACACCCTCGGGCTGGGAATCCCGTTCCTGGTCCTGGGCGTCCTGTACGACCGCGCGCCGGGGATCCTCCGGCCGCTCGTCCGCCACGGCCGGGCGGTGACCCTGGTCGGCGGCCTGCTCGTCGTGGCGATCGGCGTGGCGATGCTCTTCGACCTGCTGATCATCGTCCCCCGCTACCTCACCTTCCTGACGGCGATCTAGGTGGCCGAGCGGCCGCCGTTCGAGCACCGGCCCGAGAAGCGCGGCCTGATCGGCCCGTTCAGCGGCCGGCAGCTGGGCTCGGTCGTCGTCGTGATCGTGGTCGCCGCGGTCCTCCTGGTGGCGGTCACCACGCCGCTCGGCTCGACCGACGTCTCGGCGCAGGTCAACCCGCAGGCGACCGCCTATCTCCTGGGCTCGCCGACCGTCGGCCTCCGCCCCGGCTCGCTGGCGCCCGAGCTGGCCGGCGTCCGGGCCAACGGCAGCGCCTGGCAGCAGCTCGACGTGGACGGCAAGCCCGTCCGGATCGCCGACCACCGGGGCCACGGCGTGTGGATCAACTTCTGGGCCAGCTGGTGCGCACCATGCCAGGCCGAGACGCCGATTCTGCGGGCGATCGACCAGCAATACCGTAGCCAGGGCCTCGACGTGATCGGGATCAGCGTCAAGGAGACGACCGCGGTCGACGTGGGCGCCTACGCCCGGAGCTACAACCTGACCTACACGATCGCCGCCGACCTGACCGGCGACGTGTTCACCCTGTACGGCGTGTACGCCCTGCCGACCCAGGTCTTCGTCGACCCCAACGGGATCATCCGGGCGGTCGTCAACGGCCCCCTGACCCAGGCCCAGGCGAGCAGCTACGTCCAGGCGATCCTGCCCCGCCCGGGCGGATCGAACGCTCCGGCGCCGGCCGGTCCCGGGTCGGTCAGCCCGGCCGGCTCCTGACCGGCTCGTACGCGTAGCGATCCCGCTCCGCAACCAGCCGCCCGATCGGCAGCCGGGGCTCGTGGCTGAGGACCAGCGTCCAGTCCTCGGCGGCCGCCTGCCGGAAGAGCTCGCCCTTGACCTCGACCGAGTCGAGCGGGAAGTCGTCGAAGGCCGTGATCCAGCGCGGATTCGCGCTCCACGGTCGCATTGCCAGGTCGCCGAAGAACGCCACCGGCCGGCCGGCCGTCGGTCCGCCGGCCGCGGACGATCACGGCCTGGTGGCCGGCCGAGTGGCCGCCGGTCGGCACGACCGTGACCCCGGGCAGCAGTTCCCGCTCGCCGTCGGCCCAACCGCGCCGCGCCCCAGTCCGAGACGAGACGCAGCTCGGGCTGGTCGTAGCTGGCGCACGAGCCGGCTGTTCGTGCCCAGGGCGATCTCCCACTCCGCCCGCTGGGCGACGATCGTCGCCCGCGGGAAGGCTCGCTCCGCCGACCGCGTCGAGCAGGCCGCCGGCATGGTCGAAGTGGAGGTGGCTCATCGCCACGACGTCGACCGTGGCCGGGTCGAAGCCGGCCGTGCGCAGCGCGGGCAGGATCGGGTCGCCCGAGTAGCGGCGCATCTCGCGGGCCTTGTCGCCGAGCCGCTCGCCGATCCCGGTCTCGACCAGGACCCGGCCGGCGGGCGTCTCGATCAGCAGGCAGTTGAGCGCCTGGCCCAGCCGCCGGTCGGGCGTCGAGCTCGTCGGTGACGAGCCGGTCCCACAGGATCCGGGGCACCGGGCCGAAGAGCGCCCCGGCGTCGGACCAGAACGTGCCGGCCTGGACGAGCGGCCACCCGGATCCCGCCGCCGAGGTCGGTCGACCAGGCGACCGCGTCGTTCAGGGCCGTGGCCCGTCGCCGTGGGCGGACTTGGCCGCTGCGCCGGCGGCTGGCTCGGTCCGCGAGCTTCGGCTGAAGTCGCGGTGGAAGGCCGACGCCGTCGGCTCGGACTGGCCCTGGTACTTCGAGCCGAGCTCCGGCTCGAGCCGTACGGCCGGTCGACTGGCGCTAGCTCATCCGGAAGAAGCTGATCTGGCCGATCCGCATCCCGAAGTACAGGGCGATCGGCAGGTTGGCGACGTTCGACAGCTCGAGGGTCAGGTTGCCCTTCCAGCCGGGGTCGACGTAGCCCGCCGTCGAGTGGATCAGCAGCCCGAGCCGGCCGAGCGAGCTCTTGCCCTCGAGCCGGGCGACGAGGTCGTTGGGCAGCTCGACCCATTCGACGGTCTGGCCCAGGACGAACTCGCCGGGATGGAGGATGAACGGCTCGTCGTCGTCGACCCGGAGCAGCTCGGTCAGGTCCGGCTGCGGCGCCCGGACGTCGATGAAGGCATAGCGGTTGTTGCGGAAGACCCGGAAGCTGCGGTCGAGATGGAGGTCGACCGACGACGGCTGCAGGTCGCGCGGGTCGTACGGGTCGATGCGGACCTCGCCCGCAGTGATCGCCGCCCGGATGTCCCGGTCGGACAGGACGCTCACCGATCGATTCCGCCGTCGTCCCGGGTGGCGTACAGGCTGTCAACCTCGCGCTTCAGGTCGGCCAGGTCCTCGAACGACTGGTAGACGCTGGCGAAGCGGATGTAGCCGATCTGGTCGATCCCCCGCAGGCGCTCCATGGCCAGCGTCCCGATCCGCTGCGAGGGCACCTCGGTCACGCCTGCCGCCCGGAGCTCGATCTCGATCGAGTCGGCCGCCTGCTCGGCGGCCTGGTCGGCGACCGGACGCCGGGTCAGTGCCTTGCGCAGGCCGCTGGCGAGCTTGTCCCGGTCGAACTCCTGGCGGTTGCCATCACGCTTGACCACGATCAGCCGGGCAGCCTCGATCCGCTCGTAGGTCGTGAAGCGCATGCTGCAGGCCGCGCACTCGCGTCGCCGGCGAATCGTCGCGGCGTCATCCAGGTCGCGCGAATCGACGACCCGCGTCTCACGTTCGCCGCACTGTGGACAGCGCATCTTGCTCCCAGCTCCGGCCACAAGGGCTTGTGGTGTCCACCTAACGATACCACCAGATACGGTGGTTCCGGGCCGTTGCGGGGCGGTTTTCGGGCGAGCCTCAGTCGTTCAGCCGGCTCGACAGCCAGCGCCGCTCGGTCATCGTCCGGCCCGAGGCCAGGTCATCGGCATGGCGGGCAATCGCCTCCCGGGCATGGAGCGCGTTGAGGTAGCCCCGCTTGACCGCGGTCTGGGCCTCGAGCTCGCGATAGCCGCTCCGGGTGGTGGCCAGCAGCTCGCAGCCGTGGGCGACCATCTCGAGCGCCCGACCGGCCCGCTCGAGCTCGTACAGGAGGGCCGCCCGGACGTCGTCGGCCGGCACCGGGCCGTGGAGCTTGGCCGCCTCGGCCTCGTAGCGCTCGACCGCGTCGCGTGCCGCCGACAGGTTGTCGCCGATCGACTCGGGCGGGACCTGGTGGCGGCGGACGGCGTCGATCCGATCGATCACCCCACCCAGCGAGGTGTCGATCCGGCCCGAGAGGTCCTCGACCGAGCGGCGGAACCGGTCGCTCTCCCGGCGCATGCCGACGATCCGGCCGGTCCGGCGCAGGAAGACGATGAAGACGACGACGAGGATCACGAACCCCGCGATCGGCAGCACGAGCGACAGCCAGGCCGGCATCGGCGTCCTCAGCCGGCCTTCGGCCGGGCGGCGAGCGCGGCAACGAGGGCCGGCACGACCTCGAACAGGTCGCCGATCACGAACAGGTCCGCAAAGTCGGCGATCGGCGCGTCGGGGTCGCGGTTGATCGCCACGATCGTTTCGGCAGTCTGCATGCCCACCTTGTGCTGGATCGCGCCGGAGATGCCGAGGGCCACGTAGAGAGCCGGCTTGACGATCTTGCCGGTCTGGCCGATCTGATGGCTATAGGAGATCCAGCCGGCGTCAACCGCCGCTCGGGTCGCCCCGACCGCCCCGCCGAGGGCATCGGCCAGCGCCTGGACGGTCGCGAAGCCGTCCGGCCCGGCCACGCCCCGGCCGCCCGAGACGATCACCCGGGCCTCCTCGATCGAGGCGACCGCGCCCGCCTGGGCGACCCGTTCGACGAGCTTGACCGGGGCCAGGGTCGAGGGCCCCGCAGAACGGGCGCTGACCGTGCCGGCGGCCTCGGCCGGCTCGGCGCTCACCGCATTCAGGCGGAGGGTCACGATCCCCCGGTCGGAGGTGAACCGGCTGGTCGTGATCAGCCGGCCGCCGAAGGTGCTCATCTCGACGACCGGCGAGCCGTCGGCCCACTCGACGGCGGTGGCATTGACCAGGACGCCCCAGCCCAGGAGGACCGACAGGACCCCGGCCACGTCGCGGCCATCGGGCGTCGCCCCGAGCAGGACGTGGCCGGCTGGCTCGTCCCGAACCACCTCCGCCACGGCCTCCGCGATCAGCCCCGCGGCCGCCCGTTCGCGCAGCCCGGCGATCGTCACCGCGATCACCTGGGGCAGGTAGGCGGCCAGCTCCGCGGCGGCGGCTTCGGGCGCCTCGTCGACGACGATCCCGACGACCTCGCGGCCGGCCGACCGGGCCAGGGTCCGGCCGAGCGTCGCCAGCTCGGCGCCGATCCGGGCCAGGTGGCCGTCGGCGACCTCGCCGACGACCCACAGCGTGGCGGCCATCAGCGGGCGCCCATCAGATCAGCCGCCGCTCGGCGAGGAACTCGACGACCTCGGCCGCGGCCGCCGGCGCCGGGCCGCGGACGACCCGCGTCGCGGCACGGGCGGCCGGTGCCCGGGCGGCGATCACTGCGGTCGTGGCGACGCTCCCGCCGACGGGCGTCTCGAGCGGTCCAAGGTCGGCCAGCGACCAGCTCAGGATCTCCTTGCTGCGGGCGGCCATGATCCCCTTCAGCGAGGGATAGCGCGGCTCGCCCAGCGCCTGGGTCGCCACGACCAGGGCCGGCAGGGCCGCCTCGATCCGATCGTAGCCAACCGGGCTGAGGCGATTCACGCTGACCGTCGAGGCAGCCGGCTCGATCTTCGCGGCATACGACAGGTAGGGCAGGCCCAGGCTCACGGCGATCCCCGCGGCGACGATCCCGCCGCCGCCGTCCGACGTGTCCGCACCGGCCAGGACCAGGTCGAACTCGAGCCGGCGGAGGGCGGCCGCCAGGACCCGGACGGTGGTCAGGGTGTCCGAGCCGGCCAAGCTCGGGTCGGTCACCAGGACGGCACGATGGGCGCCCATCGCCAGCGCCTTGCGGAGGGTCTCGGGCGCTCCGCCGGGGGCCATCGAGAGGAGGCTCACCTCGCCTGCGCCGGCCGCCTCGACGAGCTTCAGCGCGGCCTCGAGGGCGTACTCGTCATTGGCGTTGACGACATTCGGGACGCCGACGCGATCGACCCGCAGGTCGGGGCCGAGCCGCTCCTGGCCGGTGGTGTCCGGCACTGGCTTCACGAGGACGACGATCCGCAAACGTTCTCTCCGCTGGGCGATGGTCTCGGGCTGCCGGCTCGGGGCCGATCCCGCCGGTCAGGACCGGGCGAGCAGGGATCGGGCGACCACGAGTCGCTGGATCTGCTGGGTTCCTTCGTACAGCTGGGTGATCTTCGCGTCGCGCATCATCCGCTCGACGGGAAAGTCTTCGATGTAGCCGTAGCCGCCCAGGACCTGGACGGCATCGGTGGTGACCCGCATGGCCGCGTCACCGGCGACGAGTTTACACACGGCCGCCCAACGGGCAGCATCGCCGTCGCCGGCGTCGATCGCCGCGCAGGCCGCGTACAGCAGCTGGCGGGCCGCCTCGGTCGAGGCGTCCATGTCCGCCAGCAGGGCCTGGACCATCTGCTGCTCGCCGATCGGCTTGCCGAACTGGATCCGCTCGGTGGCGTAATGGGCGGCGAACTCGAGGGCGCCCTGGGCGATGCCGACGGCCTGGGCTGCGATCCCCGGCCGGGAGCGCTCGAACGTGCTCATCGCGATCGCGAAGCCCTCGCCCTCGGCCCCGATCCGGTTGGCGGCCGGGACGCGCACGCCGTCGAACAGGAGCTCGGCCGTCGGCGAGCCGCGAATCCCCATCTTGTGCTCGAGCCGGCCGATCGAGAAGCCGGGACGGTCCTTCTCGACGACGAAGCAGGACAGGTTGCGGTGCCGCTTGGCACCAGGATCGCTGACCGCGAAGACGACCACCAGGTCGGCGACGCTGCCGTGGGTGATGAAGCGCTTGGCGCCGTCCAGGACGTAGTCGTCGCCGTCGCGTGTCGCGCGCATCGCGATCGAGCCCGCGTCGCTGCCGGCGCCGGCCTCGGTGATCGCAAACGAGATCAGGGTCCGGCCGGCGGCCAGGTCGGGCAGCCAGCGCTGGCGCTGCTCGTCGGTCCCCTTGCTGATGATCGGCAGGGCGGCCAGGACATGGACGGCCAGGATCAAGCCGGTCGTGGCGCACGCCGCCGAGAGGGCCTCGATCGCCAGGCAGACCGTCAGCAGGTCGGCCCCCAGGCCGCCGTACTCGACCGGGAACGGCAGGGCCAGGATGTCCTGGGCGGCCAGCAGCTCCTTGTTGTCCCAGGGGAACTCGGCGGTCCGATCGACCTCGGCGGCTCGCGGCGCAATCTTCTCGCGAGCCAGCGTCCGGATGGCCTCGCGCAGCTCGAGCTGATCGGCCGACAGGCGGTACGGCTGGAGCTCGGCCACGGCCGGGGCTCCCCTGCTGGCTATTGGAGCACCGGAAGCTGCCGGCCGGCGGGAATCGCCGGCGCAAGACTGTCGGCCAGCAGCTCGGCGATGTCCGCCGCGCTGACCAGGCCGGTGCTGTTCGAGTCGGCCTCGGCCAGGCCGTCCTTCATCATCGTCATGCAGAACGGGCAGTTGGTGGCCACGACCTCCGCGCCGGTCTCGAGCGCCTGGCGAGTCCGCTCGGCGTTGATCCGGGTGCCCCGGGTCTCCTCCATCCACATCCGGCCGCCGCCCGCCCCGCAGCAGAACGAGTTCTTGCCGTTGCGCTCCATCTCGCGCAGCTCCACCCCGGCCAGCGAGCCGAGGACGTCGCGCGGGGCGGCGATCACGTTGTTGTAGCGGGCCATGTAGCAGCTGTCATGGAAGGTGACCGCGCGGGCCGGGTTGCCCCCTTCGCCCGCCTCCACGGTTCGCAGCCGGCCATCCGCCAGGAGGCCCTGCAGGTAGACGCTGTGGTGGACGATCCGGAACGCGCCACCCAGCTGGCCGTACTCGTTGGCGATCGTGTTGAAGCAGTGCGGGCAGGCGGTGACGATCGTGCGCTCCGAAAGCCCATAGCGATTGAGCGTCTCGATGTTGCCTCCAGCCAGGATCTGGTAGACGTACTCGTTGCCCATCCGTCGGGCCGGGTCGCCGGTGCATGACTCCTCCTGGCCGAGGATCGCAAAGGACACGCCGGCGGCATTCAGGCAGCGGGCAAAGGCCCGGGCGACCTTCCGGTTGCGCTCGTCGAAGGCCGCCGCGCAGCCGACCCAGTAGAGGACCTCGATCTGGTCGAGCCTGCCGGACGCGGCCAGGTCGGCTACCGTCGGCACCTCGAAGTCGAGGCCCTTCGTCCAGTCGGTTCGGGTCGAGCGGGCCTGGCCCCACGGGTTGCCGGCCGTCTCCATGTTCCGGAAGGCCCCGGTCAGCTCGCTCGGGAAGCGGGAATCCTCGAGGACCAGGTTGCGTCGGAAGCCGACGATCTTGTCGACGTGCTCGATCAGGACCGGGCAGGCCTCGACGCAGGCGCCACAGGTGACGCAATCCCAGACAGCGTCGTACGGGATCGCATCGTCCACGATCGCCGTCGCCAGCAGCTGCGGGCTGGGCGTGGCGTCGTCGAGGCCCGGCTGGCCGCGCAGGATCGGCGAGTTGGGGATCAGGTCGAGGCCGTGCTCGGCCTCGACGGCCATGTGGCGCAGGCCCATGATCATCTCGCGCGGGTTGAGCGGCTTGCCGGTCCGGTTGGCCGGGCAGGCGTCGGTGCACCGGCCGCACTCGGTGCAGGTGAAGCCGTCCAGGAGGTCCTTCCAGCCCAGGTCCTGCAGGGTGCGCAGGCCGAAGGTCGCGTCCTCGGCCTCGAGGTCCATCGCCGGCAGCTCGCCTCGAGGGGCCAGCTTGCGGAAGTAGACGTTGAAGAACGCCGTCGCGATGTGGAGGTGCTTGCTCGAGGGCAAGTAGCACAGGAATGCCGCCACGATCGCGATGTGCGCCCACCACAGCACCGTGAAGGCGAGGTACAGGGCATCCGCCGACAGCGCGCCGAGGGGCACGGCCAGCGCGTCGGCGACGAAGGCGCCGGGCACCGCCCCGAAGCGGGCCGCCTCGAACGCCTGGGCCAGCAGCTCGGTCGCGACCACGCCCCCGATCAGGACCAGGATGATCAGGGCGCCCCTGGTGAACGCCAGCCGGGCCGGGCGGGTGACCAGGCGCCGGACGAAGGCGTAGCCGACGGCCACCAGGACGAGCACGGCCACGATGTTCTGCATCGCCGAGACGGCCGTCCACAGGACGCCGCCGGCGGGGATCGTGATGAGCGCCTGGATCGCCCCGCCGGTCACGATGTTGGCCGTCCCGATCGTCAGCAGGACGAAGCCCCAGAAGATCGTGAAGTGCATGATCCCGGCCCGCCGGTCCTTGAACATCTTGGTCTGCAGGAGGGTGTAGCGGACCAGCCCGCCGACCCGCCGCGGGACATCGGCCAGGGGGCTTGGCCCGCTGGCCCGGACCGCGGCAAAGATCCGCAGGTGACGGGCCATGACCAGGGCGAAGAAGACGACCGAGCCCCAGAACAGGGGGAAGACGAGGGGATAGCCGCTGACATGCCCGAAGATCCCCTCGAAGCCACTCACCGGCCGGGCTCCTCGGCGTGCTCGAACGGGCCGGCCAGGGTCTCCAGGGCGTGGGGCAGGACGGCCACGATCGCCTCGAGGCTCTCGGCCGCCCCGCGCGGGCTGCCCGGCAGGTTCACGATCAGGGTCCGGCCGCGGACGCCGACCACGGCCCGCGACAGGCTGGCCAGGGGGGTCGAGCGGCGGCCGTCGGCGCGCATCGCCTCGGCCAGCCCGGGCACCTCGTAGTCGATCACGGCCGTCGTCGCCTGGGGGGTCACGTCGCGCGGGGTCAGCCCGGTGCCGCCGGTCGTCACGATCAGCGGATGGCGGCCGGCGCCCTCGACCAGGGCCTCCTCGATGAGCCACTGCTCGTCGGCGACCACCCGCCGCTCGACCGTGAACTCGAGCGCCGCCAGGCGGTCGGCGATCAGTTGCCCGGAGGTGTCCTCGCGCGAGCCTTCGGCACTCCGGTCGCTTGCGGTCAGGACGAGCGCCGAACGGTCGGTCACGTGCCTTCCTTCTTCCTGATCCGACCGGCCGAGCGATCGCCGGGTCGGTGGCCGGGCACGGCCGGGGGCGGCTCGGCGGCCGGGCTGCGAAGCCAGTCGCCGCTCTTGCCGCCGGTCTTCGAGAGCAGGCGGATCGAGCGGATCTCGACCCCCCGCTCAACGCCCTTGACCATATCGTAGACGGTCAGGGCGGCGACGGAGGCAGCGGTCAGGGCTTCCATCTCGACCCCGGTCGGGCCGACCGTGGCGGCCTCGGCCCGGATCCGCAGGACGCCGGCCGCCCGGTCGGGCACGACCTGGACGAGCAGGTCGGTGAGGGCCAGGGGATGGCACAGCGGGATCAGGTCCGCGGTCCGTTTGGCGCCCATCACCCCGGCCAGCTCGGCCACCGTCAGGACGTCGCCCTTGGCGTTCCGGCCATCGATCACCAGGCTGAGCGTCTCCTGGCTGAGCACGACCAGCGCCTCGGCGACGGCCCGTCGGGCGGTGTCCGCCTTGGCGCTCACGTCGACCATCCGCGGCCGGCCGGATCGGTCGACATGGCTGAGGCGGCGCCGCTCGGTGCGGGGCGGTTTGCGATCCATGCAGCTCTCCGATTGAAGGGCGTTTCGAACGGTCAGCGATCGAGCCGGAAGACCTCGACCTCGGTTCCGGGCGGAACATCCTCGAAGCTCTCGGGAACGGCGGCCAGGGCGTCCGCCGCCGCCAGCGTACTCAGGACGTGGCTGCCCTGCCCCGCCGTCGAGCGGGCGCCCGCCGGCCGGACCTGCAGACGGCCCTCGAGATCGAGGACATCCGCCCCATTCGGACGATGGTCGATCTCGACCCGCAGGTAGGCCCGCCGGCCCCGGCTCTTGGTGACCGGCTCCATCAGGACGCCCGCCTCGGACGGCCGGAAGGGATCCGCGTGGCCGGCCAGCCGGCGGAGGGCCGGCCGGACGAAGATCTCGAAGGTCACGAAGCTCGACACCGGGTTGCCCGGCAGTCCGAACAGGAGGACCTGGCCGCCCTCCGGCCGGCGCGCCGTCCCGAACGCGAAGGGCTTGCCCGGCTGGAGGGCGACTCGCCACAGCTCCACCTCTCCGATCGCCTCGAAGCCGGCCCGGACGACGTCGTACGGCCCGACCGAGACGCCGCCGCTGACGATCACGATGTCGGCCTGGGCCACGCCCCGGCGCAGGCACTCGATCACGTCGTCGAGCACGTCGCGGGCGATCCCCAGGTCGACGACGTCGGCGCCGGCCGCCGCCGCGAGCGCCCGGAGGCCCGGTCCATTGGCATCGGGAATGCCGCTGGCCTCGAGCTCGGTGCCCGCCGGGCGGACCTCGTCGCCGGTCGCCAGGACCGCGACGATGGGCCGCCGATGGACTGCCACGCTGGCCACGCCCGAGCCTGCCACGAGTCCGATCGCGGCCGGCCCCAGGCGGCTGCCGGCGCGGAGGACGACGGTCCCCTGGCTGAGGTCGCTCCCTCGCCGGCGGATCGACGACCCGACCGGCACGGCTTCGTGGATCGCCACCGCGGCCGGAATCGAGCCGGTCGCCTGCTGGCCGCGGGGACCGGCCGGGCCGCCGTCGCCATCGAGCGGCGTGGTCAGCTCCACCTGGACCACGGTGTCCGCGCCGCCCGGCAGCGGCGCCCCGGTGGCGATCCGGATCGCCGTCCCGGCCCGGATCAGTGGTCCGGCAACACCCCCGGCCGCCGCCTCGCCGACGACCGTCAGCACGATCGGGCTGGCTTCCGTGGCCGAAGCGATGTCGGCCCCGCGGACGGCATAGCCATCCATCGCGCTGTTGTCCCAGGGCGGCAGGTCGGTCGTCGCCCGCACCTCGCGCCGAGGCGACCCGGCCCAGGGCCGCCTCGATCGGCACGGTCTCGGCCGGCAGCGGCCCGCCGATCGCGGCAAGGACCCGGTCGCGGGCGAGGTCCACGGGCAGGAGCGGGTCATTCGTCATGCGCGTTGTGGTCCGCGCGCTGCCGCCGCGGATCCTCCGGCGCCGCCTCGGCGCCCGGCCAGGGTCACGACCAGGCCGCAGACGGCCAGGATCACCAGCCCCAGCAGGAGTGACGTCTCGAACCAGAACTGGTCGGGGAAGAGCTGGATCAGCTTCGAGCTGGGATCGAAGTCGAACGAGCCGGCCGGGAAGAACAGCTCGTGGAAGGTCTCGAAGACCGCGTCGAAGGCAACCGTCGCGATCACCCCCAGGATCAGCACGGCGGCGGCCAGCACGATCGCCCCGAGCCGCACCGCGCGCCGGAACCAGGGCGCTCCCCGGGCGGCGATGCCGATGCCCAAAACGGCCAGCACGGCCACGACGACGACGCTGCCGAAGGCGAAGAAGACGCTCCGGACGTCGGCCATGTGGGCCCGCTCCCGGACCCCCAGGACTTCCTGGCCGTCGACCGTGACCGCGAAGGCCGGTGGCCCGAAGGCCAGGTCATGGAGGATCGAGTTGGTCACCGTGTGGACGGTGGCCGGGCTGTAGCCGGTCAGTGCCGCGGCCCCGGTCCGATCCTGCTCGAAGGCGACCCAGGCCGGGTTGAGGAAGACCAGCAGCGCCGCCGCCACGATCGTGATCATCGTCGCCAGGCCGGCGAGGAGCCCGAGGATCGTCCGGGCTGGTCCGGGGTTCACCTCGTCATCCTAGCCGCTCAGGGCGAGCTGCCCGCCGATCAACCGGGCGGGACCGCTATTCGTCCTCGAGGGTCCGTGCCTGGTCCCACCAGCCCTCGGCCCGCAGGTCGTCGATCGGCTCCATCCGGAGCTGCTGGGCAGGTCGCACGAGGCGCGCCTTGAAGGCCTCGAGGTCGAGGTCGACGATCCCCTTCAGGCCCCGGATGCCGGCCTGGATCAGGAGCTGGTGCTCGGCTGGGCCGAAGCTGGCCAGGTTGAGCATGAGCGCTTCATCGCGCCAGGTGGCCACGTCGTTGATCGTCGCCCCGAGGTGGTCGGCCAGGGTCTGTCGGCGGGTCGGGGTCTCGGACACCTCGAGCAGGATCCCGGTGGTGAAGACGCCCTGCTTCTCGAGGCGGTCGAGGTACACGGGCTCGATCCGGGTCAGCTCATCGATCGGCGGCACGGCAGTGGTCAACCTCGGGGTCAGTTGGTCGCCGTCGAGTATCGCCGATTCACGGCTGGCCCGGCTCGGAGGGCGGCGGATCGCGACGCACGCCTCCGGCCAGGGGTGCGCAAGAGGCCTCGGCCGTCTCGGATCAACGCGCGAGATTCGACGGCCGATAATGCCGGCGGGAGGTGGCGATGATGGTTCGAGCTCTTCGATTCGCGGCGGCGTTGGTCCTCGTCGGCATCATCGGCGGATGCGAGCCCCTGCCCGTTGCGATCCCGCCCGGCGCCCAGCAGGTGGCCGTCGTGACCAGCGCGACGACCGTAACGCTGACACCCGGCGAGGTACGCGCCGGGGACGTCTACCTGGTGCTGAGCTTCCCCGCCGGGGGCCCCGCCGAGGTGTGGCTCGTCAGCAGCGGCACTGGCGGCCTGACTGACGCCGAGCTTGCCCAGCTGGCCCAGACCGGGGACGCCGGCCAGGGGATCCTCGAGGAGTCGATGTCGGCGTCGTGCTGTGGCAATGTCGTCAAGAAGACACTCGTCGCTGGCCGGTACGCAATCATCCTGCCTGGCCCGGAAGGATCGGCGGCCGTGGTTCCACCGATCTCGACGGCGATCCTCCAGGTCGATCCATGAGCGTCTGAGTGATGGGCGCCGGCGGCCCTCAGGGCAGAGCGATCTTCAGGTTCGCCATCCAGCCCGGGATCCCGAAGAGTGCCCCCAGCACGATCAGGACGCCGGCGAAGGCCAAGCCGGCGAGGGTGGCCAGGATGACCGTCGCCCCGATCGAGATCAGCCCGCCGGCGAAGAACCGGGCGCGTCGGTCATGGAGCAGGATCACCGATACGAGCAGGATCAGAATGACGAACAGGACCAGTCCGATCGCTGGCAGCGCCGCGGCGAGGTCCGACATCAGTCACCGACCGTTCCGCAGCATCGAACCACTGGCACACCCCGGCCTACGACTTCGGGTCCCCGAAGATCGTGTAGTGCCAGTCTTTCTCGGGCTCGCCGGTCAGCTCGATCATCACGTGCTTGACCTGGGTGTATTCCTCGAACGAGTAGCTCGACATGTCCTTGCCGAAGCCCGACTGCTTGAAGCCGCCGTGGGGCATCTCGCTGGTGACCATCAGGTGGTCGTTGACCTGGACGTGGCCGAAGTTGAGCTGGCGGGCCGCATCCATCGCCCGGAAGACGTCCCGGGTCCAGATCGAGGCAGCCAGGCCGTACTTCGTGTCGTTGGCCAGCTCGATCGCCTCGGCGTCGGTGTCGAACGGGAGCACGACCAGGACCGGGCCGAAGACCTCCTGCTGGACGATCTCGCTGTCCTGGGCCGCGTCGGCGATCAAGGTCGGGGCGTAGAACGCGCCGTTGGGCAGCCCGGCGACCGGCGGCCGGACGCCGCCCGTGACGATCGTGGCCCCAGCGGCCCGGGCCCGCTGGACGAAGCCGTCGACGCGGTCGACCTGGGCCGGGCTGATCAGGGTGCCCAGGTCCGTCGCAGGATCGAATGGGTCGCCGACCCGGACGCTCTCGAAGAGCTCCTTGGTCCGGGCCAGGAACGGGCCGTACAGGCTGCGGTGGACATAGGCTCGGGTGGCTGCCGTGCAGTCCTGCCCGCCGTTGGTCAGGGCGCCCGCCGTTGCGCCCCGGGCGGCCGCCTCCAGGTCGGCGTCGGCCGCGACGATGAATGGCGCCTTGCCGCCCAGCTCGAGATGGACCCGCTTGACGTTGCCGGCGGCGAGGGCCTGGATCTTCTTGCCCGTCTCCGAGTCGCCGGTCAGGCTGATCAGGTCGACGTCGGGGTGGGCGGCCAGCGCGGCACCGACCACGTCGCCTCGGCCGGTCACGACGTTGAGCACGCCGTCGGGCAGCCCGGCTTCCCGGCCCAGCTCGGCCAGGCGGATCGTGGTCAGGGGCGTCGCCGAGGCGGGCTTGAGGACGACCGAGTTGCCGGCGGCGAGGGCCGGGCCGATCTTCCAGATGGCCATCCACATCGGGTAGTTCCAGGGTGCGACCTGGCCGCACACGCCGATCGGCTCACGCCGGATCATGCTCGTGTGCGAGCCGCTGTACTCGGCGGCGGCCTTGCCCTCGAGATGGCGGATCTGGGTCGCGAAGAAGCGCAGGTTGTCCGATGCGAAGGCAAAGTCGGACTCGCGCCGGAGCTTGTACGAGGTCCCGGTCTGGAGCGTCTCGAGGCGGGCCAGCTCATCGGCATGCTCGTCGAGCAGTTCGCCCAGCCGATTCATGATCGCCACGCGGGCCGGCATCAGCATGTTCCGCCAGCGGCCATCGCGGAACGACGCCCGGGCCGCCGCGACGGCTCGATCGACGTCGGCGGCGGTCCCGGCCGGGACGCGCCCGACGAGCTCGCCGGTGGCCGGGTTGAGGACCTCCAGCCAGGCGCCGTCCGAGGCCTCGACCGAGCGCCCGTCGACGAACATCGGGAAGTCTGGCGCGACCGCGATCGCCATGCTGGCCTCCTGGGGTAAAGGCTGAACCGGAGTCGAGTTTAGCGCGCCCCTCGCGCCCGCTCGTCATCGACCAGCCGGCGGGCAAAGGCCTGGAAGGCGATGTCGTCAAGGGGCGGGTTGATCAGGCCGCCCCGGGCGTCCCGGAACGCGCGCTCGATCCGACCGGCGAGGAAGCCCGGGCCGCCGGCAATCCGGAGCGCTTCGTCGGTGGCCAGCACCGCCGCGTTGGTGGCCGTCACCTTGGCCAGGCTGATCTCGGCCGCGAGCGCGGGACGATCGGCCGGCGCCGCCGCCTGCCAGCGTCGGACGGCATCCTCGAGGACGACCCGGGCCGAGCGGAGGGCCGCGTCGATCCGCCCCAGCCGGACGCCGATCGTGGGCAGGTCGGCAACCGCGCTCGAGCCATCACCTGGGCGGCGGTCGATCGCCCAGCGTACGACGTCCCGCCGGGCGCCTTCGCCGACGCCCAGGTAGACCGCCGCGATGGCGGCGCCGAACCAGGCGCCGGGCGCCGGGCCGCGGGGATCCGGGCCCCCGGCCGGGCGCGTGCCGATCAGCCGGCCGGCGGGCACGAAGACATCCCGGAGGAGGAGCCGGCCCGAGGCCGAGCCGCGCATCCCCAGGGCGTCGAAGCCCGGCAATCGCTCGACGCCGTCGGATTCGAGGTCGACCACGAAGTTGCCAATGCGGTCCGGTCCCAGGGCGGCCGTGACCTGGGCCGCCCGGAGGGCCGGCAGCCAGGTGGTCCAGGTCTTCTCGCCGGTCAGCCGGTAGCCCCCGTCGACCTCCGTCGCGCTGGTCGCGGGCAGGCCGCCGCGCGCCGGGCTGCCGCTGCCTTCCTCCGTCGAGGCCGAGTTGAGCAGCGCCGCCTCATCGCGGACGAGCCCGGCCAGCCAGGCCCGCAGGTCCGCCGGCCAGCCGTCCGACTCGTACAGCGAGCCGCTGACGTGGACGTGCATCGCAAAGCCCAGCCCCGCCGAGCCGTTGGCGGCGCCGAGCGCGGACAGCACCTCGATCGCCTCGGCCAGCCCGCCGCCCAGGCCACCGGCGTCGCGGGGCAGGCACAGCAGGTGCAGTCCGCTGGCCACCAGGGCGGCCGGGACGGCCGGCTCGTAGCGATCGCCCGGATCGATCGCCTCGATCGCCGCCAGCGCCTGGCCGAGGCGGTCTGCCAGCGCCGGTTCCGGGCTCGCGCTGCCGCTCAACCGGCTGCCGCGCCGAGTCGGGCGGCCTCGCGCTGGAGCAAGGCCCAGGCGCGGGCCACGTGGCGTTCCTCGGTCCGCAGGTTGCCGATGGCGACCCGGATCGTGAACCGGCCGTCGAGCCGGCTGTGCGACAGGAAGACTTCGCCGGTCTGGTTGACCGCCGCGATCAGGGCTGCGTTCAGCTCGTCGAGCCGGTCCTCGGCCAGGCCGGCCGGGTGGTAGCGCAGGCAGATCGTCGAGAACGGGACTGGGGCCAGCCGTTCCCACGCCGGATCGGCGTCGACCCAGTCCCTGAACTGGCCGGCCAGGGCGAGATGGCGGGCGAGCCGGGCCCGGAGCCCCTCGAGGCCGAAGGTCCGGATCAGGATCCACAGCTTGAGCGCCCGGAAGCGGCGGCCGAGCTGGGGCTGGTAGTCGCCGTAGTCCCGACCCGCCGCCTCGCGATCGAGCGCCCGCAGGTACTCGGGGTGGACGCTGAAGGCTGCCCCGAGCTGGTCCATCCGGCGGGTCAGCAGGAGCGAGGCGTCGAGCGGCGTGAACAGCCACTTGTGCGGGTTGACCACGATCGAATTGGCCCGCTGCCAGCCGCCGAATAGGCCTCGACGCTCGGGCAGCAGGGCCACCGGCCCCGCGTAGGCCGCATCGACGTGGAGCCACAGGCCCTCCGCCTCGGCAATGTCGGCAATCGGCTCCATCGGATCGACCGAGGTCGACGCGGTGGTCCCGATCGTGGCCACGATCGCGATCGGTGTCCGCCCGGCCGCCCGGTCCCCGCTGATCGCCGAGGCCAGCGCCGCAGGCTCGAGCTCGAACCGACCGTTGACCGGGATCCGGACCAGGCCGGCCCGCCCCAGGCCGAGGGTCATGCACGCCTTCTCGATCGACGAGTGGGCCTCGCTCGAGGCGTACACCCGCAGGCCGCCGGCGAGCTCGGGACGGCCGGCCAGGCCTTCAGCCGACGCCCGCAGGCCGGCCGCCTCACGGGCCGCCGCGAGCGCGATCAGGGTCGAGGTCGAGGCCGTGTCGGTCAGCAGGCCATCGAACGCGGCAGGCAGGCCGAGCGCCTGTCGCAACCAGCCAACGACGACGCCCTCGAGCTCGGTCCCGACCGGTGACGTGCGCCAGATCATCGGGTTCTGGCCGAGCACGGCGGTGAGCATCTCGCCCAGGATCCCGGGGCCTGAGGCGGTCGTCCCGAAGTAGGCCAGGAAGCCGGGGTGCTGCCAGTGGGTCGCGTTGGGCACGACGAGGGCCTGGTAGTCGGCCAGGATCTCGTCGATCGAGTCCGGCCGCTCCGGCGGCGCCGCCGGGAACTGGGGCCCGATCGATCCTGGCGCGACCGGCGGCAGGACCGGGTAGGCCTCGAGGCCCTCGAGGTAGTCGGCCATCAGGTCGGCGACGCGATGGGCGGCGGCCCGGAAGGTGGCCGGATCGAGGTCGATCTCGCCGGCCACACCGCGCACCGCGAGGCGGTCCTCGGCCGGCACCTGCGCTCGAGTGGAAGGGTCGAGAACCATGCCCCGAGTCTACCGGTCCGGTCCCCTCGCGGTGATCAGAACGATGGTGCCCCGTCGTCCTCGGAGCCCTCGTCGGCGGCGATCGATGCCCGATGCTCGAGGGCCCCCACGACGAGCACGGCCTGGACTGCCACGCCCCCGGTCGCGGCGAACTGGTTGACGTAGAAGGCGACGAGGGCGAGCACGGTCAGCGAGATCACCGAGGCCGTCAGCCCGAAGCGCAGGCCGCGGCCGTCGCGCCCCAGCCACAGCAGCGCCGTTGCCGCCGCGAACAGGAGGCCGGCCGCGACCGAGGCCAGGGCGTGGACGTCGAGCCACAGCGGATTGCCGCTGAGCTGATCGGCGGCCGCCCGGCTGATCAGCAGGTCGAATGGGGTGTGGACCGAGGCCACCAGACCCATCACCCCGCCCGCCTCGAGGAGGGCCACGATCGCGCTGCCGGCGTAGCCGACGATCAGCAGCGCACGAAGGTGCTTCCAGCGCGAGGGGGCGCTGGGGACCGGCACGAGCGACTCGCCGAACCGCTCGCGGACGACGAGCAGGAGGATCACCACCAGCATGAAGACCGTGTAGATGATCGGCGCGGCGACCGGGAAGAAGTAGTCGTTGTTGCTGGTGATGAACTTGCCGACCTCGTCGATGAACAGGCCGACGCCGGCCCCGATCAACAGGGCTCCAGCATCGATCGCCCGATCGTCGATCGAGATCAGGGCGATCAGCCCACCGGCGAACAGGAGCGCCCCGCCGATCAGGACATGGGCGATGTGGAACTCGCCGCCGCCGAGCCGGGGATAGCCGGTTGCCCCCAGGAAGGCCCGAGTGGCGACCACCGAGACACCGAATGCGGCGACGACCAGCAGCAGCCGCCGGTCGGCTCCTGGCCGAAGCCGGGTCGGCGCCCAACGCCCGCCCAGTGCTGGCACCCTGGCATCCCTCGCTGCTGGCCGTTCGGCCGAGCCTGACGACCCGCGGATCGTACGACCCGCTGCCGTCCGGAGCATGTGCATCGGTACACTGCCCCGGTATGGTCCAGCCGGAGATCGTCGACCCTGGCCGTGGCCGGCTCCTGCGACGGGCCTTCCAGCTCGAATACGTGACGATCGTGTGGAACACCCTCGAGGGGATCGTGGCGATCGTAGCCGGCCTCAGCGCGGGCTCGGTCGCCCTCGTCGCCTTCGGCCTGGATTCGTCGGTCGAGGTCGTCGCCTCGATCGTCGTCGTCTGGGAGCTGCGCGGCGCGGATCGGAGCGGCGAGCACCGGGCGCTGCACCTGATCGGGGTCGGCTACATCGTCGTTGGGCTGTACGTCGCCTGGGACACGATCGAATCGATCCTGGCCGCCCACCGGCCGAGCGCCTCGCCGGTGGGCATCGCCTTCCTGGCCTGCACCGTCGTCGTGATGCTCCTGCTCGCCGCGGGCAAGCTCCGGATCGGCGGCCAGCTGGCCAGCCCGACGGTCCTCGCCGACGGCCGATTCAGCCTGATCGACGGCGCCCTGGCCGGGGCCGTCCTGATCGGCCTGATCCTGACCGCGCTCCTGGGCTGGTGGTGGGCCGATGCGGCGCTGGCCGGCCTGATCGCGGCCTTCGCCCTGCGCGAGGGCATCGGCTCCGTTCTTGCCCATCGGCGGGAACCGCCCGACCGCTAGGATGGATGGATGCCGCGCTACGGCCCCGCCGACTCGCTGAAGTCGCCCCGGTTCACCGGGCCCTCGACCTTTGCCCGGCTGCCCTACGTCCGCGACCTGGCTGGGGTCGACATCGCGATCACCGGCGTCCCGTTCGACACCGGCACCTCGTACCGGGTGGGCGGCCGCTTCGGGCCGGGGGCCATCCGCGAGGCCTCGATGATGCTCCGGCCCTACAACCCCAACCTGGGCGTCGCCCCGTTCGAAGTCCTGTCGGCGATCGACTACGGGGACATCGCGATCGTGCCCGGCTACATCGAGCCGAGCTATGCCGCGATCGAGACGGCGGTCAGCGGCCTGGCGGCGGCCGGCGTCGTGCCCCTGCTGATCGGCGGCGACCATGCCTGCACCCTGGCCCACCTGCGGGCGATGGCCGCCAACGGGCCACTGGCGGTGATCGACTTCGACGCCCACACCGACGCCTGGAACAGCTACTTCGGCCAGAAGTACAACCACGGCACGTGGATGCGCCGGGCCGTCGAGGAGGGCCTGGTCGACGTGGCCCACTCGGTGGAGGTCGGCCTGCGCGGCACCCTGTACGGGGCCGATGACTGGACTGTCCTGCGGACCGAGCTCGGGCTCGACTACCTGAGCACCGAGGACCTCCTGGCGATCGGGGCCCCGGCGGCCGCCGAGCGGATCCGGGAACGGGTCGGGGATCGGCCGACATGGCTGACCTTCGACATCGACTGCGTCGATCCTGGCTTCGCCCCCGGGACGGGCACGCCCGAGCCGGGCGGCCCCTCGGGCCACGACATGCTGACGGTCGTCCGGGGCCTGACCGGGATCCACTTCGTGGGCTTCGACGTGGTCGAGGTGATCCCCGCCTATGACCCCGCCGGGCAGACCGCCTTCCTCGCCGCCAACCTGGCCTACCAGATGCTCTCGCTGATCGCGCTCCGGCGGCGATGACCGACGTGGAGCCCGAGCCCGCCCCGGCCGGGTTCAGCTGGCCGGCCGGGATCCGGGCGGCGGCCTGCTTCACCTTCGATGTCGACGCCGAGAGCGCGATCCTGGCCACGGACCCGGGCGCAGCCGGCCGCCGCTCGGTGATGAGCCACCAAGCCTATGGGCCCCGAACCGGTGTCCCGCGGATCCTGGCGATCCTCGAGCGGGCCGGGATCCGGGCCACCTTCTTCGTGCCCGGCTACACCGCCGAGCGCTGGCCGGCCGTGGTCCGCAGCATCCGGGATGCCGGCCACGAGATCGGCCACCACGGCTATCTCCACGAATCGGTCGCGGCCCTCTCGCCCGAGGCCGAGGAGCAGGTGCTCCTGCGCGGGCTCGAGGCGCTCGACGCCGTGGCCGGTGTCCGGCCCAGCGGCTGGCGGGCGCCGATGTGGGAGGCGAGCTGGTCCTCGGCCGATCTCCTCGCGCGACACGGCTTCCGCTACGACTCGAGCTTGATGGACCGTGACCTGCCGTACCTGCTGGCGGTCGGTGATTCAGGCAGCCTGGTCGAGCTGCCGATCCACTGGAGCCTCGACGACTGGGAGCCCTACGTCTACCTGCCCGACCTGTCCGGCTCCGGGGCGATCGCCAGCCCGACCGAGCTCATCGCCCGCTGGACGCTCGAGCTCGAGGCGATCGTCGCGGCCGGCGGCCTGTTCAACCTGACCAACCATCCGTTCGTCTCGGGCCGGCCGTCGCGGGCCACCGGGCTGGAGGCCCTGATCGAGCATGCCCAGGCGATCGACGGGCTGTGGATCGCGACCTGTGACGAGATCGCCGGCTGGGTCCGCCGGCAAGGCCTTGAGCCGGTCGACGACCGTCGGCCGGAGCTGCCCGGGGGCTGAGTCGGGCTGGGCATGAAGCGGCCCCGCCCGACGCTGGGTCGAGCAGGGCCGGTCGTGGTCCCTGCCGCTAGATCACGCTGGAACGGCGGTCGACGCGCGGCGCTCGAGGCCCCAGTACACGGCCCCGGCGACGACGAAGCCGACCACGTAGGCGATGTCGGCTCCGCCCAGGTTGTTGGCGATGGCCCCCTGGAACAGCGTCGCATCCATGAACGGGATCGAGACGACGAAACCGACGACGAGCGCGATCAGGGCATTCCAGCCGCTGGGCAGCAGGCTGAAATCCGAGACGTGATCGGCGCCCGCGGCCGAATGCCTGCGCAGCTGCCAGTCGACCAGCACGATCGCCGACCAGGGCCCGATCCAGTAGGTGATCAGGAGCAGGTAGTTCTCGAAGGTCGAGCTGAAGTTCTGGGTGTACAGCCAGAGCGTGGCGATGAAGCTCAGGACGCCCACGATCAGGGCCGAGACCGGCCGCCAGACCTTGATCCCGGCGGCCAGCAGTGACAGCGAGCCCGAGTAGTCGTTCATCGCGTTGACCGCGACGGTGCCGAAGAAGATCGCGATCATGGCGACCGCGCTGATCAGCCCGCCGCCGAGCAGGGCATCGATCTGGTGGACCGGGTCGGCGTCGCCGTTGGTCACGGCGCCGAAGACGGCCAGCCCGAGCAGCTCGATCCAGACCGCCGAGATGGCGATTCCGAAGAACGAGTAGCCGGCCACCTTGAGCGACGAGGTCGAGGCCGGCAGGTAGCGCGAATAGTCCGAGGCGTACAGCGCCCAGCCCAGGTTGAAGCTGCCCACGATGGTCGTCATCAGGACGAACGTGCCGAGAGTCTCGGACGACCCACTGAAGCCGAAGTTGGCCTTTGGCAGGAGGGCCACGGTGACGACCGCGAAAAGGATCGCGAGGCCGATCGCGGCGTACTTCTCGAAGGTGTGGATCGCCTCATAGCCGACCACGCTGAGTGCCGCCTGGCAGACGATCACGATCAGCAGGCCCAGCCAGAACGGCACGGCGTTGCCGGTCAGGACCTGGATCGCATAGGCGCCGAAGAAGGCGTTGATCGCGTCCCAGGCGATCGTGCTCACCCAGTTGATCAGGCCGGGGACCACGATGCTCTTGCCGAAGGACAGGCGGGTGATCGGGATCTGGCCAAGGCCCACCTTGGGCCCGATCGTGCTCAGCAGGGCGACGATGCCGCCGCCGATCACGTTGCCGACCAGGATCGCCAGCAGGCCGGTGAAGAAGCCCAGGCCCAGGATGGCGCACAGTGCGCCGAGGGCGAAGGCCGCCGGCACGAGGTTGGGGGTGAACCAGACCGTGAACAGGCGCCACACGGAGCCATAGCGGGCCGAGGCCGGAATCGGCTCGATCCCGTGGCCCTCGATGGACAGATCGCCCTCGCCGCTGGGCATCGTATCTCGGGTCAGCGCTTCGACCACCATGCTGTTCAGCCCTCCTCCTTGGTATAGGTCACCGGCTCATCGCCCGCCGCGGCGTGGATGACCGAGTGAGATGGCTCCGTCTCGGCGACGACGCGGCCGAGGCGCACGACCCACCGCGCCGGTGGTCGCAGGCGGATGGCTTCCGCCTCGTCTTCGCAGTCCAGGACGATGAAGTTCGCCGGTTTGCCCTCCTCCACGCCGTATGCGACCTCTGCCGCCCGGGCGGCGTTGGTGGTGACCATCTGGTACGCCCGGAACAGCTCGCCGCGGCCGGTCATCTGGCCGACATGAACGAGCATCGAGAGCGCGTCCAGCATGGACCCCCGGCCGAGTGGATACCACGGGTCCATGATCGAATCGTGGCCGCAGGCGACGTTCACCCCGGCCTGGTCGAGCTCCTTCACGCGGGTCATCCCGCGCCGCTTGGGATAGCTGTCGAAGCGACCCTGGAGGGCCACGTTGTCGAGCGGATTGGCCACGATCGTGACCCCCGCCCGCTTGAGGATCTGGAGCAGCTTGAAGGCGTAGGCATCGTTGTAGGAGCCCATCGCGGTGGTATGGCCGGCCACCACCCGGCCCTGCATCCCGGCCCGAATCGTGTCCGCCGCGACCACCTCCAGGAAGCGCGACTGGTCGTCGTCGGTCTCGTCGCAGTGGAGGTCGATGCCCTTGCCCGTCTCGGCGGCCAGCTCGAACAGGAAATGGACCTCCTCGACGCCGTCGTCGCGGGTCCACTCGTAGTGGGGAATCCCGCCGATCACGTCACAGCCCAGGCGCATCGCCTCGCGCATCAGCTCCTTGCCGTCGGGGAACGACAGGATCCCGTCCTGGGGGAAGGCGATCAGGCGCAGGTCGACCAGGTCGTGCAGCTCGGCGCGCAGCTCGAGGAGGGCCTTCAGGGCGACCAGGTTCGGGTCGCAGACATCGACGTGAGAGCGGATCAGGCCCGTCCCCTGGGCGACTTCCCACAGGATCGCCTGGCGGGCCCGGCGCTTGACGTCGTCATGGGTCAGGGTCTGCTTGCGCTCGGACCAGGTCAGGATGCCCTCGATCAGCGTCCCGGTCTCGTTGTGGCGCGGCTCGCCGACGGTCAGCACGGCGTCGAGGTGGACGTGCGGGTCGACAAGCGGCGGCGACAGCAGCCGGCCGCCGGCGTGGAGCTCCTGGGCGCCCTCCGCGGGCAGCTCCCCGCGCGGTCGAATCGCCGCGATCCGTCCGTCGCGGACGGCCACGTCGACGGGCTCCGGCCGGCCGCCCCGGGTCGGGTGGAGCCGGGCGTCGCGAACCAGAAGATCCAACGCCTCGCGCTCCCTCCGAAGCCTGCTCTGACGTGGTTCCGTGTCGTTAACGGATTGGGGCAGTGTCGGGCCGGCCGACCCGCGAGTCAAGGCGAATCCCGGACTCGGGGCCGGCCGCCGAACGGCCGTCAGTACTGGTTGACGATGGCCTCGATCGTGGCCGCATCGCCGGCCGGCAGGCTGCCGCTGTACGAGCCGTTGACCGGGCACGGCCCGAAGACCCGGGTGTACAGGGCGCAGGCAGCCAGGAACGTCCCGGCCGGGGCCGGATGGCTGCCGTCGGACTGCCACAGGACGATGCCCGGAGCCTCCCTGGCGACCGCCTGCCAGGCCTGCCCGGCCGGCGCGACCGAGACCTTCAGCTCCCCGGCGATCGTGGCGTAGCCCTGGTCGATCCCGGCCTGCATCGCGCCGAAATTGAGGTTGTAGTCCGGCCAGCCTGCCTGGTGGGCCCACGTCTCGAGCAGGATGGGGCTCGCTCCGACCGCCCGGATCATCGTGACCAGGGATCGGGTGGCCGGATACATCTGGCTCTGACGGAACGACTCGACCGACGGGATCTCGCTCTGTTCCTGGAGCACGACGAACTGCCAGTGCGAGCCGTTCAGGGCATTGGCGTCATCGCCCGAGGCGGCGTGCTGGGCGAGCGTCTCACCGCCCTCGGCGACCATCCTCGTCTCGACGTTCTGCCCCGTCGACCGGGCCAGGTCACGAAAGACGGTCGGCAGGTCGTTGACGAACGTGTAGCTGTTGCCCAGGAACAGGACCCGGACGCAGGCGGTCCGGCTCAACGGGTTGCAGCCCGAGCCGACGGCGCGGACCGCGCCAAAGACCCCCAGGGCGACGATCACGCCCAGGCACAGGACCAGCAGGTGCGGCACGAAGCGGCGCATGGCCTGCCCAGGGTCGCCCGGGGCCGGGATTGCCAGCCATCCCCCGAAAGTGCCGCCCGGCTGTCGCGAGCCTACCAGCGAGGCCTGCCTGCAAGACGCAAAGCCCCGCCGGCAGAGGGGGGATTCTGCGGGCGGGGACGACAGTATTCGCCTCGATCGCGGCTGAGGAAATAGGGCCTAGTACGTACTTCCGGCCAAGTACCGCTCCGCCCTAATCCTCGGGAAACGGCGGGGGCAGCGGGCGATGGTGGCTGGTCGCCTGCTCGATCAGGTGCTGATACTCCGCGCGCAGGGCGCGCGATTCGGGGATCAGGATCGCGGCTTCCTCGGACCCTGGGTCGATGACCGCGAGGCGGCGCTCAAGCGCCCGCCATTCGTCGAGGACGAACCTCGCCAGCCGCTGGTAAGGCACCGGTGAGCTCCAGGTAGCGCTCCGCTAGCCCCCGTTCGGCCAGCATACCCCGATGAGGCTTCCGGCCGCCGACACGTCGCCGGCCCGTTAACACAGGGTTGCTACGCTCCGGGCCCGGCGAGGCCGGAGGAGGCTTCGACCGACCGCAACGAGGAGTGGAGGGACCGAGCGTGATGGCCGAGGCAGGCGATCGCGAGGAGCGCCATGTCCGGGCACTGGCAGACAGTCTCCGGAGGGCGATTGAACAGGGAGCCCCCGACGAGCGGCTCAACCAGCTGACCCGGGCCGCGCTCGGCGCCCGCGGCTCGAGCGCCGCGACCGCGGCCTTCCACGCCTGGCTCGAGGCCCAGGCGCGCTATCGGGCCGTGGATCCGGAGAGCTCGCCGGCCGAGGAGCTGCGGCGCGAGATGGACCGGCTGTGGGCCGAGTACGAGGCCGCCGTCGACGCGGCCGACGGCGACGGCGAGTAGCGGCTGCGAGTAGCCGTCGCGCTCGGGGGGCTCGCACGCGCAACAACGCCGGCAGGCGTATGGACTCTGCCGGCGTTGTCACTATGGTCGCTCGATCGGGGAGCCAACCGAGGCGAATGCCTGCATCCTAGGTAGGCTGGAACTCCCGGTCATCAGCGCTGCGTCAACGTTTGTAACGGCCAACTTGCAAATGGTCGCCGCCGCTGGCCGGCTCGAACCTGCGCCCGGGGGTTCAGGTACGAACGTCACCTTCTCGGCGGCGCCATGGCGTGTGATAGTCGGTCGCATGAGACGCCTGCTGCGGTGGATCGCGGCGCCGTTCGTGGCGGTCGACCGGATCGGCCGGCGCGGAGCGCGGCGCTGGGCCGAGTCTCCCGCCGGCGTCCAGGTCGGGCTGATCGCCGGGCTGGCCTTCGCCGGGTTCGTATGGGCCGCGGCCGGCTGGATGGCGCTCGTGCTGTTCTTGTGGTCGCTGCCCGGTTGGATCGATCGGGTCGTCCCTGGTGGGGTCCGGCGCGTCCTGCGGATGATCCGGCGCAAGCCGGCGATTGGGCTGCTGCCCCTGGCCGTGCCCCTCGAAATGGTCCACATCCTCCCGGGGCTGGAACAGGCCGGCGGCCAGGCCGCTCTCATCGGGGCCCTGGCCGGGCTGCTCCTGCCCTTTGCCCTGGGAATCCCGCCGGACCGGGCAGGTTCGCCGGCTCCAAGCCTCGCCCCTGGACCGAACGGTGCGGCTGCAGTGCCCGCGTTCCTGCAGGTCCCCAAGCCGCGCCTGACGAACGTCGGCCCAGCGTTGATGACCCTGTTGGGAGCGGCCATCGTGATCGCCGGAATCCTCCTGCCGTGGGCCCGCCTGGCCGATCCCGGGTTCGGATCGGCCACCCTCGACGGCTTCTACGGAACGGACCCGATGACCTCCGACGGTGCGCTGGCGCTGGGCCTGGCGATCGCCGTTGCCGTGGTCGCAGCGGCGCGGTTGGGAGCACATGGCCGGGCCGGCTGGCGGCGGGGTGTCGCGATCGCGGCCGGGCTGGCCTTGATCACGGTGGTCGTCTACGACCTCGGCACGCTGACCGCCGACCTGGCGACGCTGGTGCCGCCGGCCAGCGGCACGATTGGCCCGGGGATCGGGGTGATCGAGTTCGGCGGCGCGATCGTCCTGATCGGCGGCCTGCTGCCCGGCCGGCCGGCGCGCCTGGCGGCCGACTTCGCGCCGGCGACGAATGGGCCGTTCAGCGTGCCTGCCAAGAAGCCGGGCCGACGCCCGTTCGCCCGGGGCTGATCAAGCCCCTCCAGATCGCCCGGAGGGGCTCATTCCGTGGTCAGAGTAGTGGTCGGGGCGGAGCGATTCGAACGCTCGGCCTCCTGAACCCCATTCAGGTGCGCTACCAGGCTGCGCCACGCCCCGACAGACGCCGAGTCTAGCACCGCGCGATGTGGTCGCCGGTGGCCCGACCGGAGCGAACGTCATCAAGCGTCCGCGGGATCAGCCAGGTGACTACGGGTACTCGTACAGGCCTGTCGCGACCCGGGATTCGGCTGGAGAGCCTCGTGCCCGGCACGACGTCGTGCGTGGGAGCGCCGCCCAACCGGGAATCCCGTGCCTTCGAAGCTCGACGTCGGCAGCCAGACGGCACTGCTGATCGTGGGGCTTATATCCGACGCAACGGGACCTGTTCGAAGACGGAACCCGCGGACGGGACGTGTTCGAGGATGGAACCGGCAACGGGCCGCGTTCGAGACGGAACCCGCGGACGGGAGGTGACCATGGCGCCTGACGAGGATCCGGGCCCGAGGCTGTCCCCGCACGGCGCGACGGAGCACTAGCTCGCGCTGGCCGAGCCGCGTTTCGCGCCAGCGGCTGCCTTGGAGGACTTGGCGGCCGGCCGGGGGCCGGGTCCCTTGACCACCGGACCGCGGCCGCCCGACGACTTCCGACCCCGGCCACTCCGGCGGGGCAGCTCGATCGCGCTCCGCTCACGGAAGAAGATCCGGATCGGGGTGCCGTCGAAGCCGTAGGCCTCGCGGATCTGGTTCTCGAGGTAGCGCTGGTAGCTGAAGTGGACGCTGCCAGCGTCCTTGGCGAAGAAGACGAATGTCGGCGGGGCGACAGCAACCTGGGTGGCATAGAAGATCTTTGGCCGGCGGCCCTTGACCAGTGACGGCGACTGGCGCCGGATCGCCTCGGCGACGAGCCGGTTGAGCTCGCCGGTCCCGATCCGGCGGCGGCGCTCGCCCCAGATGTCGACGGCGGCCTCCAGGACGCGCCCCACGCGCTGGCCGGTCTTGGCGCTGATCGAGATGACCGGGGCCAGGTCGATGAACGGCGCCTCCCGGCGCAGGTTGATCACGTACTGGTCGAACGTCTTGTCGGTCTTCTCGGTCAGCAGGTCCCACTTGTTGACCGCGATCACGAGGCCCTTGCCCTCCTCGACGACGTAGCCCGCGACGTGGGCGTCCTGGGCGGTCAGGCCGTCTTCGGCGTCGATCACCACGATCGCCACGTCGGCCCGCGAGATCGCCTTCATCGAGCGCAGGGCGGCATAGCGCTCGGCGGCCGGCCCGTTGGCCACCTTGCCCCGCCGGCGGATGCCCGCAGTGTCGATCAGGACCACCTCGCTCCGGCCGTAGGCGACGGTCGTGTCGATCGCGTCGCGGGTGGTTCCCGGGATGTCGCTGACGATCACCCGCTCCTCGCCGAGCAGGGCATTGACCAGGCTCGACTTGCCGACGTTCGGCCGGCCGACGATCGCGATCGCCACCGGCTCGTCCGAATCGGCGGCCATCGCCGCGTCCCAGCGGGCCGCCTCGGGATCCGGCGTCAGATCGGCATCGGCGTCCGCGTCCTCGTCCTCTTCCTCGAATTCGGCGTCGTCGCCGAGCGCCGGGCCGGTGCTGATGTCGGGCAGGATGAAGCCGGCGGCGACGTCCCGCTCCCAGTCCCGGGCCTCGATCTCGCGGGCCTTCCGGGCGACCTCCTCGGGAGTCTCGGGCGGCAGGGCCCAGACGATCGCGTCGAGCAGGTCGCCGGTGCCCCGGCCGTGGGCGGCGCTGATCGCGAACATCTCCTCCCAGCCCAGGCTGTGGAACTCGGCCGCTTCCAGGTCGCGCTTCTCGTTGTCGGCTTTGTTGACGGCCACCAGGATCGGCGACCTGGCCCGGCGCAGGAGGGCGGCGGCCTCGAGGTCGGCCGGCGTCGGGCCGCTCGCGGCATCGACGACCAGGACGATCACGTCGGCCTCGTTGATCGCCAGGCGAGCCTGCTCCTGGACCCGTTCCTCGATCGGGTCGTTGGGATCGATCTCCAGGCCCCCAGTGTCGACCACGACGAAGCGCCGCCCGTTCCAGTCGGCGCTGCCATACAGCCGGTCGCGGGTGGTTCGGGCGCGGTCCTCGACGATCGCCCGGCGACTGCCCAGGATCCGGTTGAAGAGGGTGCTCTTGCCGACGTTGGGCCGCCCGACGAGGGCGACGACTGGCAGACCGGCGGCCACGCTCAGGCGGCGCCGGCGGTCGTCGAGGGCAGCGACGTGGTCCGGCCGGCGGGGGTCGCGGCGAGGGCCAGGGCGGCCATCGCCAGGTCATGGGCCTGCTTCGCGGCCGACGGCGTGCCGGCCAGCTCGAGGATCCGCTCGGCCACGGCCTGGAGGTCCTCGATCGGGGTGCTCGTCCCGCCGGTGATCCCCACGACCTTGGCCGCCTCGAATGGCGCGCCGTCGGCCAGGTCGGCGACCGATTCGATCTGGATCGCCCGGGTGCCGACGATCTGGCACAGCCGGGTCAGCTCCTTGGTGTTCGCGCTCGAACGGCCGCCGACGACGACCATCAGGTCCACCTCGCGGGCCGTCTCGAGGGTGTCCTGCTGGCGGCGGATCGTCACCGGGCAGACGGTGTTGACGATCTTCAGCTCATGGCTGCGGGCGACCATGAACGCGGCCAGCTTCTCGAACTTCCAGGGCGGCTGGGTGCTCTGCGAGAGGAGCGCCATCTTCTTGCGGCGCGGGATCTGCTCCCACTCCGGCTCATCGTCGACGACGATCGCGTCGGGCGCGAAGCCGAGCAGGCCGACCACCTCGGGATGGCGGGGCGTGCCCAGGAGGACGATCGTGTAGCCCTCCTCGACCAGCTTCATCAGCTCCTTCTGCTCCTGGATCACCCAGGTGCAGGTGCCGTCGATCACGTCCAGGCCGCGGGCCTCGGCGCGGGCCATCACGTCGGGCCGGACGCCGTGCGCCCGGATGACGATCGCCGCTCCGCGATCGACGTCGTCGAGCGACTCGACGGTCTGGACGCCGACCCGCTGGAGCTCGGCGATCACGCCCTCGTTGTGGACCACCTGGCCCAGGGTATGGGTGACCCGCCCGGTCGAGGCCGACTCCTTGGCCTTGTCGATCGCCTCCCGGACGCCGTAGCAGAAGCCGGTCCTCTTGGCGATGCGAACTTCCTGGACGGTACCCATATCGCTCCGATTATCGCACCCGTGGTGCCGAAACCCCCGGGCCATCGTTGCCCGCCGGGCCATCGGACGTCGAAGCGCCCTTGCTCGGTCGGCGATAGACGCCCTGCTGGCGGGCCGGCAGGAGGGCCGCGATCCGGCCCATGATCAGGTCCGTCGCCGCCGATTTGGCGGCCCGCCGGTCGAGGCCGGGGGGCAGCAGGTCGGCCAGCTTGAACGGATCGCCGACCCGCATCTCGACGCGCTTGCCCAGCCGAGGCAGCTTGCCCTTCGGCCAGAAGCGATCGGTGTCGATCACGCCGACGGGCAGGATCCGGGCATCCGAGCGGAGGGCGAGCATCGCCACGCCGTCCTTGGCGGCCTGCATCTCGCCCGACGCGCTGCGTGTCCCCTCGGGGAAGACGACGACCACGTTGCCGGCCTCGAGGATCCGGAGCAGCAGCCGGAAGACGTCGATATCGACGTTGTCCCGGTCGACCGGGTGGACCGAGCCGGCCAGGACGAACGGGCCGACGATCGGCCACCTGGTCATCTCGCGCTTGCCCAGCCAGTGGATCCGGCGCCCGAGGCGGGGCGTCAGCCAGGCCCCGACCAGGACCCCGTCGGCGTTCGAGGCGTGGTTCGACACGATGATCAACGGCCCTTCGCGGGGGACGGCGTCCAGGGCGCCGCTGACCCGCACCCGGACCAGGCAGCGGGTGATCGTCCGAGCGACAAAGGCCGTGCCCCGGATGAACCAGTTCGCGTCGCTGCGCATCGAGCCGCTCTCGTCGCGAGGCATCAGGCCCCTCCCCCGTCCGACGCTGGGGGCCCGGCCGGGGCCGAGGCCACCCGCGCCGGGATGTCGCCGGCCCGGTGGATCGCGGCAACCACCTCGGCCACCGTCTGCTCGAACGTGTTGCCGTCGGTCACGATGTGGACCGCATCGGGCGCCGGGCGGAGCGGCGCAACCGGCCGATTGCGGTCGAGGTCGTCGCGCCGGCGCAGCTCGGCGAGCACGGCCCTGGCCTCCGGCCCGTCGGGATCGAGCGCGCGCTCCTCGGCGCGCCGCCGGGCACGCTCCTCGGCCGAGGCATCCAGGAAGACCTTCAGGCCGGCATGGGGCAGGACGACCGTCCCGATGTCGCGCCCGGCGACCACGATCCGGCCGCCGCTGGCGATCGCCCGCTGGCGCTGGAGGAGGGCGGCCCGCAGCTCGGCCACCCGGGCGACCTCGCTGACCCGCCGATCGACCTCGGGGGCATGGACGAGCTCGGTCACGTCCTGCCCGTCAACCAGGACCCGGGCCAGGCGCCCGAGCTCGTCGGCGGCCAGCTCCACCTCGCTCACGAGAGCCACCAGTCCGGCCGGATCGGCCGGGTCGATCTCGCGCCGGAGGACCAGCCAGGTGATCGCCCGGTAGAGCAGGCCCGTGTCGCAGAAGCGGAAGCCGACCTCCTGGGCGGCGGCGGCCCCGACGCTGCTCTTGCCCGACGACGCCGGCCCGTCGAGGGCGACGACGAGCGGCAGGAGGGTCATCGACCGGGATCCAGCCGGCCGGCGCCCAGCGAGCGAACCTCGGGTGCGGTCAGCCGCCGGCAGCGGCCGCTGGCCAGGTCCTCGAGCCGGAGCGTCCCGAGGCGGACCCGGACGAGGCGGTCGACCGGGGCGCCGACCGCCGCGAACATCCGCCGGAGCTGGCGCTTCCAGCCCTGCTGGAGCGTGGCCCGGTACCAGGTCAGCTCGGGCGGCACGGGCACGAGGACCGCCTCCAGCTTGCGGACCTCGACGCTGGTCATCAGCCGCAAGTGGCTCAGCGTGGCGAGGCCCTCCTCGAGCCGGATCCCGGCCCGAAGCGTCTCCTGCTGGGCGGGATCGAGCGGCCGGCGCAGGCCCAGCGCGTACTCGCGCTCGACGCCGAAGCGGGGATGGAGGACCCGCTCGGCCCACGGCCCGTCGTTGGTGAGCAGGATCAGGCCCTCGGAATCCTGATCGAGCCGACCGACCGGGTAGAGCCGGGCGCCCGACGCCAGGGCCGTCGGGACGAGGTCGATGATCGTTCGCTCGGCGTGCCGGTCGCGGACGGTCGAGACGACCCCGCTCGGCTTGTGGATCACCAGGTGGACTGCGCTGGCCGCCTCGCCGATCGCCCGGCCATCGACCAGGATCGCCGCGGTCGCCGGGTCGACCGCCTGCCCGAGGCTGGCCACCTTGCCGTCGACGACGACCCGGCCGGCGGCGATCATCCGCTCCGCTTCGCGCCGGGACGCCACGCCGGCGGCCGCCAGCACCTTCTGGAGGCGCTCCGCCGCCATCAACCGGCCTCGATGGCAGGGCCGACCGGGCGTGGCTCGATCACGGCCTCGTCGGCGTCCCGGCGCTCGGCCTCGTCGTCCACGCTCACCAGCCGCTGGGCGACCGATGGGTCGAGCGGCGGCAGCTCGTCGAGGCTGGTCAGGCCGAAGCGCTCGAGGAAGTCGAAGCCCGTCCCGTACAGGAACGGACGGCCCGGGGTGTCGGCCCGGCCGAGCTCGACCACCAGCCGCCGGTGGAGGAGCGTCCGCAGGCTGTAATCCGAGTCGACGCCCCGGATCCGCTCGATCACCGACTTCGTCAGGGGCTGGCGGTAGGCGACGATCGCCAGGGTCTCGAGCGACGCCGGCGACAGCCGGGTCGCGTCCGCGCCGACATAGCGGGCGACGAGCGGGCCGGCGTCGGGCGCGGTGACCAGCTCGACCCGGTCGCCCGAGGCGACCAGGCGGATCCCGCGCCCACGGAGGCTGACCTCAAGGTCGCCCAGCCGGGCATCGACGGTCGTCCGGTCCACCCCGGCAAGCGCCCCGATCTCGCGCCGCGAAAGGGGTCGCTCGGCGACGAACAGGAGGGCTTCGAGGACCGCCTCGGTCAGCTCGACCGGCGGCGGGCCGTCCTCGGCAGGCTCGTTCACGCAAACGATCCGAGGGTCTCGTCGATCGGTTCCAGCTCGGATTCCAGAGGACCGCCCCGGGGGCCGCGTTCGGCCGCGGTTGTTGAGCGGGCCACGATCGGACCCCACGGCTCGGCCTGGTCGACGATGATCTCGCGGCGCTTCATCAGCTCGAGCATGGCCAGGAACGTGACCGCCAGGACGACCCGGTCGCGGACGCCGCGGAGCAGCTCCTGGAGGACGATGCTCGGGGCGTGTCGGAGGGCCTCCCGGATCAGCTCGGCCCGCTCCGCGATCGTGATCGCCCGCGACAGGAGCGCGACCGGCGGCGGGGCCGGCGGGACGAGCTCGATCAGCCGATCGAGCGCCCCGGCCAGGAGCGCCGGATCGAGCGCGCTGGCTGCCACGTGGGTCGAGCCAGCCCGGCCGGCGGCCGCGGCGACCGTCGGCTCGCGCCGGAAGGCGCCGATCCGTTCGAGCGCGACCAGCTGGAGGGCCAGGCCGGCGTCGCGATAGGCGCGATAGAGCAGGAGCCGGGCGCGCAGCTCGGCCTCCGGGTCGACCTCCTCATCGGGCAGCTCGATCGCCCGCGGCGACGGCTCGCGGGGCAGGAGCGCCCGGCTCTTGATCACGATCAGCTGGCCGGCGACGGCCACGAAACTGGACACGTTCCCGATCCGGTCCGAGCCGAGCGTGGCCAGGGCCTCCAGGTAGGCGCCGGCAAGCGAGCCGAGGGAGACGGTCAGGATGTCGAGCTGGCGGGACTCGATCAGGGCCAGGAGCAGGCCCAGGGGGCCGTCGAACGATTCGATCTGGACGTGGGTCACCGGGCTCGCGCCCCGCCCGGGCGCGAAATGCACCGCCGGCTCCGGCCCGTTCAGGTGCGTCAGCTCGATCATCTTCAATTGGCCTCGTCGGCGAGGCGCAGGAGCTCGCCGGCGCGATCCGCCGGGCCAGCCTGGTCGCGGATCAGGCCGGCGGTCCGGGCGCTGGCACCGGCGGCCAGGACCAGCTCGGCCGAGCATCGGGCGTGGTCCCGGAGCTGGTCGAGAGCCGGACCGAAGCCCGGCAACGGGCGTGCCAAGCGGAGGACCCACGGCCCAAGCGCTTCGCTCAGCGACCAGCTGATCCGGGGCAGCAGCCCGACCCCCCGGCCGTTCGCTGTGCTCTTGCCACAGTCGTGCAGCAAGCCGGCCAGCAGGAGCTCCGGATCATCGCCGCCGCCGGTCGCCCGGAGGCTGGCCACGACGTCGAGCCCGTGGCGCCGGTCGGCGACCGGCATCGCGTCAAAGAGGCCCAGCAGCGGGCCCGGAACCCAGGCCTCGAGGGCTGTCCGCTCGCCGGCCCCGACCCTTGCCGTGATGTGGGTCCGGGCCTGGCGGACCTTCGTCGCCCACCAGCCCCGGCTGCCGGTTCGCTGGCTGGTCACAGCCCCGCGATGAGCTTCGTGATCGGGAAGCCGATGTTGTTGAAGACCCATTGGAGCGGGCCCTGGATGCCCGCCAGGAGCGGGATGAAGATCAGCGCGAGCAGGACGTACGGACCGTACTGGTACAGCAGAGGTCCGAATTCGAACGCCTGGCGGGGCGGCAGGGCGGCGAGCAGGACCCGGGTGCCGTCGAGCGGCGGGACCGGGATCAGGTTGAAGATGAACAGCGAGACATTGATCTCGACGAAGAACAGCAGGATCTGGAGGACGTCGAGCTGGCCCGGCGATGGATCCGTGGCCACGCCCCGCACGATCCGGAAGACCAACCCGCCGGCGATCGCCAGGAGCAGGTTGGACGTCGGCCCGGCGGCGGCGACCATCGCCTCGCCCGTTCGTCCATTGCGCAGGTTGGCGAAGTTGACCGGGGTGGGCTTGGCCCAGCCGATCCCGCCGCCGGCGTAGGCCGACGCCAGCAGCATCAGGCCGCCCATCGGATCGAAGTGGGCAATCGGATTGAGGGTCAGCCGGCCCAGGTAGCGGGCGGTCGAGTCGCCCAGCCGATAGGCCATCCAGGCATGGGCGAACTCGTGGACCGGGAACGAGACCAGGATGATGATCGCGGCGGCGATCAGGGCTTCGGTGGTCTGGTCCATCGACCTATCCTACCCGCGCGTCGCGATCGGGACCGGCCTACAGCCGGGCGAGCAGCTCCGCCTTCTTGGTGTCGAACTCGGCCTGGGTGATCGCCCCGCTGTCGAGCAGGCCCTTCAGCCGGTCGATCGCGTTGGCGACGTCATCCGGACTCGGGCCTGGGGCCGCCGGCGGTGGCGCAGGCGTAGTTGCCGGAGCTGGCGACGGAGCCGGTGGCGGGCCGGCCTGGACGACGGGACCGGTCGCGGGGATCGGCGTTGCTCGCAGCGGCGGGCTGGGGATCCGCCCGCTCGAGACCTCGAGCTCCAGCTCGTGCTTGGCCTCGGTCATCTCGCGCTTGAAGCCCGAGGCATCCACCAGCATGTGCATCCGGTCGATTCCCGAATCGGACGCGGTCAGGATCTCGAGGTCGCCGAAGCCGAACATCCGGCCGAAGACGTTCTCGGTCAGGACCGCGTCGTTGATCTTCTCGAGCGAGCTGTCGAGGGCCTTCTTGTTGAGAATGCCCTGGATCTGGATCACCCGCCGGGAGGTGACGATGAAGGCGTCGTTGACCCAGTGCAGGTACTGGTAGACGAACACGACGACGGCGTACACGACGAGGGCCAGGACGACCCAGCCGAGGATGAAGTTGATCCCGCCGCCGATCCCGTCGCTGCCCAGGTTGCCCCGGAAGATGAAGATCAGCAGGGCGACCACCAGGCCCAGGATCGCCAGCTTCGAGCGATCGACCAGGACGAGCCAGTGCTGGCGGCGCTCGACGATGATCCGCTCGCCATCGGACAGCAGCGATGCCGTGAAGTTGGCCATTTGGGACTCGGCTCCTTCTCAGGCCCGCGGGTGAGCGCGAGCGTAGACCTCCCGGATCCGCTCCCCACTGAGGTGGGTGTACAGCTGGGTCGTGGAGATACTCGCATGCCCGAGCAACTCCTGGACGATCCGCAGGTCGGCCCCGCCTTCCAGGAGGTGGGTGGCGAACGAGTGGCGCAGGGTGTGGGGCGTCACCCGGTCGCCCAGTCCGGCATCCCGAGCCGCCCGCTTGACCACCGTCCAGGCGGCCTGCCGGCCGAGGCGGTGGCCGCGCCCGGTCACGAACAGCGGTCCGCCTCGGGGCGGATCGCCAGGGACCAGCGCCAGCCAGGCCGGGCGGATCTCGTCGAGGTAGCGGCCGAGCCAGTCGAGGGCCACCTCGCCGACGGGCACCAGGCGCTCCTTGTTGCCCTTGCCGATCACCCGCACGTAGGCCGCCTCGAGGACGAGGTCCTCGCGATCGAGATTGAGCGCCTCGCTGATCCGCAGGCCGGCGGCGTACAGCAGCTCCAGCAGCGCCCGGTCGCGGATCCGGGCGGGGCCTGATCCGGGCGGAGCGGCAGGACCCCGTTCGCTGCCGCCCGCTGCCTCGAGCAGCCGGTTGGTCGCTTCGATGTCGAGCGGATCGGGCAGCAGCCGCGTCTGGCGAGGCAGGTC
The DNA here is from genome assembly GCA_963735455.1 of uncultured Chloroflexia bacterium. Taxonomy (GTDB): domain Bacteria; phylum Chloroflexota; class Limnocylindria; order Limnocylindrales; family CSP1-4; genus Palsa-1033. The sequence continues at coordinate 975,542 of CAVTKZ010000002.1, read as the reverse complement.
GATCCGGGCCGCGAGGTCGGCCTGGATCAGCTCGTCGCCATAGGCGAAGCGGTAGAAGCCCCGGATTGACGCCGCCCGCCGGCGCAGGCTGGTCGAGCGCAGTGGCCGGCCGGCGCGGCCCAGGCCAGCGGCCGAGCGCGACAGGTAGCGGGTGGCCGGTTCGACCGAGGTGTCCCAGCCGCTCGCCACACCCGGATCAGCGGCAAACGCGAGCAGGTCGCTGCCATAGGCCCGCAAGGTCGCCGGGGCCAGCCCGCGCTCGACCCGGAGGTGGACCAGGTAGTCCTCGACGGCCCTCTGGAGACGCTCGGCCGACGCGGTCATCGGCGTCGCTCACCGGGCGTGGACCCTGGCCGGGCAGCCGGCCGTCGCGAGGCCCGGATCACGCCACGCCGGCGGGCTCGGCCACGTCCTCGCCGGCGCCTGCCTGCCAGGCCGCCGCCCGGGCAATCAGCTGCTCGGCGCCGGCCAGGGCCGCGGCCCCGCCATCCGGGCCCTGCTCGATCCCTTCGCCGCCGAGCATCAGGGCCAGCTCGCGGACCCGCTCCGCCGGCTCGAGCCGGGCGACCTCGGTCACCGTCCGGCCGTTGCGCTCGCGCTTCGAGATCCGGAAGTGGACGTCGGCGTGGGCCGCGATCTGGGGCAGGTGGGTGACGCACAGGACCTGGTGGCTGCGGGCCAGCGTCCACAGGCTCCGCCCGACCGGATCGGCGCTCCGTCCACCAATCCCGGTGTCGATCTCGTCGAAGACGAGGGTCGGCGTGGCGTCGACCGCCGCCAGGACCTCCTTGATCGCCAGGGCGACCCGGCTCAGCTCGCCGCCAGAGGCGATCCGGGTCAGCGGCCGGGCCGGCTCGCCCTGGTTCGGGGCGAACCGGAAGATCACGTCGTCGATCCCGGTCGGGTCGAAGTGGACCAGCTCGCCGTCGAGCTCGAGGCTCGGCCCGGCGCCCTCGGCCGGCCGGCGGACGACCGCCACCCGGAACTGGGTCCGGGCGAAGCCCAGCGCATCGAGCGCCCGGCCGACCCGGCCCGACAGTCGCTCGGCGGCTGCCGCCCGCTCGACCGACAGCTGCCCGGCCGCGACCGCGACCTTGGTCAGGAGGGCCGCCGCGTCGGCCAGCCGGCGTTCGCGCTCGCCGTCGAGGTCCTGCAGCCGGGCGGCCTCGGCGGCCATCCGCTGGCCGTGGGCCAGGACGGCCGCCTCGTCGTCGCCATAGCGCCGCTCGAGCGAGAAGATCAGCGACAGACGGCCCTCGAGGGCGGCCATCGCCGCCGGATCATGGTCAACCTGCTCGACCAGGTTGCGTGCCTCGGCGGCGATGTCCTCGGCCTCGGCCTCGAGGCCCGCCAGCCGCTCGGCCAGGGCGGCGAAGCGGCCGTCGAAGCGGGCGACCTCGTGGGCCGCCCGCTGGGCTGAGCCGACGCTGTCGCGGACCGCCGGGCCACTGCCGGCGCCGTCGATCCCGCCCTCGCCGACGAGGGTCTCGCTGATCGTGGCCGCGCCCCGGGCGATCGCCTCGCCGTGCTGGGCCGCGCTGAGCCGGGCCCGGATCTCGTCGGACTCGCCGACCCGCAGCCCGGCCGCCTCGATCTCCTCCGCCTCGTGCTCGGCCAGTTCCAGCCGCCGGACGAACTCGCGCGGCTCGAGGGCCAGCTCGCGCAGGGCGGCCTCGTTCGCCCGCCAGGCGTCGACGGCCGCCCGGACCTCCGCCCGGCGAGGCTCGAGGGCGCCGAAGGCGTCGAGCAGGTCTCGCTGGCGGCGCTCGTCGAGGAGCTGCTGCTGGTCGTGCTGGCCGTGGATCTCGACGAGCGGCCCGGCGACCTCGGCCAGGCGAGCCGCGCTGACCGGCTCATCGTCCAGCCGGGCCGCGGACCGGCCGCCGGCCGTCACGTCGCGGGCACAGACGAGGTCGCCATCCGCACGCTCCATCCGGGCGCTGACCCGGGCCAGCTCGGCCCCGTGACGGACGAGGCTGCTGTCGGCCCGCGCCCCGAGGGCCAGGCCGAGGGCATCGATCAGGAGGCTCTTGCCGGCACCGGTCTCGCCGGTGATCACGTTGAGGCCCGGCCCGAAGGCCAGGTCGAGGCGGTCGATCAGGGCCAGGTCGGTGACCGTCAGCTCGAGCAGGCGGCCGACCCGAGGCGAGGCGTCGCCTGGCACGGCGGAGGCTGCCGCTCGTGGTCGTTCGGCGCCCATCAGCTCGGCAGGAGCTCCACCTTGTGGCGGAGCAGGTCCCAGAAGGGCATCGCGCTCTTCGGCTCGATGAAGCGAATCGGTGCTTCCCGGGCGGATACCTCGACGACGTCCCCGACGCTCAGGGCGATGTCGTCGTAGCCGTCGATGCTGAGCATCGCCTCATGGGCATCGACGACCCGAACTCGCACCGTCTGGAGCGGGCTGGCAACGACCGACCGGATCGCCGACAGGTAACCCGCGATCGGGGTGACCACCAGGTTCCGGCTGACCGGGTCGAGGATCGGGCCGCCGGCCGAGAAGGAGTAGCCGGTCGAGCCGGTCGGCGAGGCAACGATCAGGCCATCGGCGATGAACGTGGCCACGTGCGACGGGCCGATCGCCACGTCGAGCCGGACCACTCGGGCCAGCGAGCCCCGGGCGACGACGATGTCGTTGAGGGCGAAGACCTCGTGGCCGCCCTTCCGCCCGCCGGCCGGCAGGATCCGGCCCCGCAGGGTCATCCGCTCGTCGATCGAGTAGGACCCGCCGACGATCTCCTCGAGGACGGGCTCGAAGCCATCGGCCTCAACCTTCGAGAGGAAGCCGATCTTGCCCAGGTTCACGCCCAGGATGGGGATGTCGGCCTCGGCCGCCGCCCGGGCCGCGCGCAGGAACGTCCCGTCGCCGCCCAGGACGACCAGGGCGCTGGTGGCGGGCAGCTGGTGGCGCAGCCGGCCGAGGTCGCCGGCCGGCTCCGCCCAGCCGTCCACCTCGCGGGTCTTGCACCAGGCCAGCGCTCGCTGGCGCAGGTGGACGGCCGCGTCGTTGGTCGGGTTGAAGGCGAAGCCCAGTCGGCGCATGGTCAGGCCGCCACGATCGCCCGGAGGCGTTCGACCAGCTGCCCGGGCTCGGCGATGGCGCCGGTCGGCCCGGCGCCTCCCGTCGATCCCGCCACGCGCAGGTCGAGCAGGAACTCGCGGTTGCCCTGCGGGCCGAGGAGCGGCGAGGCGATCGCCCCGGCGACCACCAGGCCCAGGCCGCGGGCCTGCTCGACGACCCGTTCGAGGACCGCGAGGTGGACGGCCGGATCACGGACCACCCCGCCGGGCACCGCTTCCCGGCCAGCCTCGAACTGGGGCTTGACCAGGGGCACGAGCCGGCCGCCGGCCGGGCCGAAACAGCCGATCACCGGGCCGAGGATGAGGTTGAGCGAGATGAAGGCCACGTCGATCACCGCCAGCTCGATCGGCTCGGGCAGGACGCCGCGAGCCAGCGTCCGGGCGTTAGTGCGCTCCATCGACACGACCCGCCGGTCGGTCCGCAGTCGTTCGGCCAGCTGGCCCCGCCCGACGTCAAGGGCGTAGACCCGCCGGGCGCCACGCTGGAGCAGGACGTCGGTGAAGCCGCCCGTCGATGCGCCGACGTCGAGCGCGGTCAGGCCGGCCGGGTCGATCCCGAAAGCGTCGAGCGCGGCGATCAGCTTGTGGGCGCCCCGGCTGACGTACGGGTCCTGGGTCACGACCGCGACCGGCAGGCTGGCATCGACCAGGTCACCGGGCTTTCGATCGAGGCGGGCGCCGTCGCCCTCCCCCACCCTGACTCGGCCGGCCAGGACGAGCGCCTGGGCCCGGGTCCGGCTCTCGACGAGGCCACGCTCCACGAGGAGCTGGTCCAGGCGCTGGCGGGTGGTCCGGGTCACCGGTCGATCATGCCACGCCGGGCGAGGCTAGACCGGGCGGGAGTTGGACAACGCGCCGCCCACTTCCCAGCGAGTTTTCTGCCAAATGTCGACTCGGGCCGACCTTATGGTCGGACGGGGCCGGGATTCGGGCCCTGGCGCGACAATGTCGCCCGGCTTCGTGCGTGGATCCAGGGTCGAACCAGCGCGACTGGTCTCGGAACGGCCCGATTCCGACCTTAAGGTCCGGGATTCCCGACATTTGTCAAAAGCCGAGGCCGGGACTCAATCGGGGCCGCCGGACTCGGGCCCGGCACTGCTGACCGTTAGACGGTCTTCGCCTCGCTGGCGCCAGGGACGGCGTGGATCGTGGCCAGGACCTCGCGGACCTGGGCTTCGATTCCGGCGGCGTCGATCCGGATCAGCCGGCGCAGGTCGGCGACCGAGCCGTGCTCGACGAAGTGGTCGGCCGGGATACCGATGATCTTGAGGACCACCTCGCGGAAGGCGGCGTCGACCGCCCGGGCCTCCTCGAGCAGCTCGAGGACACCACTGCCGAAGCCGCCCGATGCGACGCTCTCCTCGAGGGTCACCACCAGGCGCTTGCCCCGGGCCTGCTCCAGGATCAGCTGGCGGTCGAGCGGCTTGGCCCAGCGGGCGTTGATCAGGCCGACCGACCAGCCGTCCGCCGCGAGGCCGGCCGCCGCCTGGCGGGCCCGATCGACGATCGGGCCGAAGCCGACCAGGAGGATCTCGCTGCCCTCCTGGAGCAGCTCGGCCTGCCCGACGGGGATCAGCGTGGGCTCGACCGGGGGCAGGTTGAAGCCGGGGTCGCGCGGGTAGTGCAGGGCAAACGGGTGGTCCTGGCTGAACGCCGTTCGGAGCAGGGCCCGGAGCTCCTGCTCGTCCTTGGGGCTGGCGATCACCAGGTTCGGCACCTGGCGCTGGGCGGGCAGGGTGAACATCCCCTGGTGGCTCGTGCCGTCCTCGCCGACCAGGCCCGCTCGATCGACCGCGATCACGACCGGCTGGTCGTTCTGGCAGACGTCGTGGACGACCTGGTCGAAGGCCCGCTGCAGGAAGGTCGAATACAGGGCGACCACCGGCCGCTCGCCGCCCATCGCCAGGCCGGTGGCCATCGTCATCGCGTGCTGCTCGGCGATCCCCACGTCGAAGAACCGGTCGGGGAACTCGGCCTGCAGCTTGTTCAGGCCGGTGCCCGTCGGCATCCCGGCGGTGATCCCCACCACCCGCCGGTCGGCCCGGGCGATCTCGATCAGCTCGGCCACGAAGACCGCGGTGTAGTTGGGCGCCTTGAACGGGGCATCGGGAACTCGCCGGGTGGCGGGGGCGGCATCGTCGGCCATCGACTCGGTCGGCATGTGGCCGGCCGCCGGCAGCGCCGCCGAGCTGAACGTGCGGGCCCGGGCCCCGGGCGCGGCGGGTCGGGCGACGCCGTTGGCATGCGGCTCGAAGGCGGCCGTCATCGGCGGCAGCGCCGCCCCGTGGAAGCCGACCTGGTCGGCCTCGGCCGGCCGGTAGCCGCGGCCCTTCTGGGTCCGGACGTGGACGATGACCGGCTCCTTGAGCTGGAGCGCCCCGGCAAACGTCTGGAGCAGCGCCCGCAGGTCATGGCCGGGGACCACCCCGATGTAGGTGATCCCGAGATCCTCGAAAAGCTGGCCCGGCTGGGCGAAGTTGACGACCGACTTGCGCAGCCGCTGGCTGAGCTCGAGGGCCGTCTGGCCGACAAACGGGATCCGCTCGATCGTCCGGTCGTAGGCGCTCTTGCTCTTGCCCCAGGCCGACGACAGCTTGATCTGGCTGAGGTACTTGCTGAACGCGCCGACCGTCGGACTGATCGACATCTCGTTGTCGTTGAGGACGATCAGCATCCGGGTCCCGCGCTGGCCGATGTCGTTGAGGGCCTCGAGGCTGAGGCCGCTCATCAGGGCCGCGTCGCCGACAACCACGGCGATCCGCTCGAGGCCGTGGCGCAGGTCGCGCGCCTCGGCCAGTCCCTGGCCGATCGACAGTCCGGTGCCGGCATGGCCACCGTCGAAGACATCGTGGGCCGACTCCGAGCGGCGCGGAAAGCCGCCCACGCCACCCAGCGCCCGAAGCGTGTCGAAGCGTTCGTAGCGCCCGGTCAGCAGCTTGTGGGGGTAGGCCTGGTGGCCGGTGTCCCAGACGATCCGGTCACGTGGCGACTCGAGGAGGCGGTGGAGGGCGATCGTCAGCTCGACCACGCCCAGCGACGATCCGAGGTGCCCACCGCTGTGGGCGACCGTCTCGATGATCTTCTCGCGGACCTCGTCCGCCAGCTGGGCCAGCTGGGCGTCGCCCAGGCCGCGCAGGTCGGCGGGGCCGCGCAGGGTGGGAAGGATGGCCAAGGTTCAGCTGCTCCAGTCCGGGCGATCCGGCCGGCTTGGGACCGGCTCTCGAACGTTCATGCGCACGAGCGGCCCGCCGGGATGGCGATCCCCGTGGGCGTCCGGCCGAGTCTACCCCGAGCCATCCGCGGGAGCCTCGTCATCGAGCCGCTGCTCGATCGCCTCGATCGCGCCGCCCGCCCGTTCGACGAGGCGACGGACGCGCAGCTCGGCGTCGGCCAGGAGAGTCGCGCAGCGCTCGTGGAGGGCCACTCCCCGCTCGTAGCCGGCGATCGAGGCCTCGAGCGGGCCGCCGCCGGCCTCCAGCTCGGCGACCGTGCGCTGGAGCTCGGCCAGTGCCTCGTCGAAGGTGAGATTGGCGATGTCAGCCGGGATCTGGGTTGTCACCGGGCTCCTCTTCGGCCGGCGCCTGCGCGGCCTGCTGCCAGCGATCGATGCGGGTCCCGATCATCCTACCAACGATCAGGCCGCCGACCGCGGCGACGATCACGATCAGGGCCAGCACGCCGAGGGCCGCCAGGTCGCTCATCCCGGCCGGCGCGCCCCGCGCGACACTGCCCCGAGCTCGCCTTCGGCCAGCCGGATGTCGAGCTCGGTGCCCGCCGCCGCCTCGTCGACCTGGCGCACGATCCGGCCGTCGTCCAGGCGGCGCACGATCGCATAGCCCCGGTCGAGGGTGGCCTGTGGCCCGAGGACCGCCAGGGCCGCGGCGCCGGAGTCGAGGGCGGCGTGGGCCGCGCTGATCCGCAGGGCGACGATCGGGCGCAGGCGGGCCTCGGCCCGGCCCTCGGCCGTCCGGGCGGCCGCAAGCCGATCGAGCACGGTCCGGCTCGCCCGGTCGAGCAGGACCCCGGCTCGTTCGCGGGCCTGGGCCAGGCGCTCGGCGGGGCGCAGCCCGTCGAGGGCCCGGCGTTCCGCGTCGAGCTCGCGCCGGGCGGCGATCACCGTCCGCTCGGTGACCCCGGTCAGCCGCCGGACCTCGGCCGCCAGGAGATGGGCGACATCGACCCGGTCGGGCACGACGAGCTCGGCTGCGGCCGACGGCGTGGGAGCCCGGACATCGGCGGCGAAATCGGCCAGGGTCACGTCCGTCTCGTGGCCGACGCCGCAGACCAGGGGCAAGGGGTGGGCCACGATCGCCCGGACGACGCGTTCGTCGTTGAACGACCAGAGATCCTCGAGCGAGCCGCCGCCGCGGGCGAGGATCGTGACCACCGGGGCATCGGCCGGGCGGCGGGCCGCGACGCACCCCTCGGCGTAGCGGGCAATCCGGTGGAGGGCCGCCACGATGCTGGCCGGGGCCGCCTCGCCCTGGACCTGGCAGCTGGCGAAGACGATCCCGGCCAGGGGCCAGCGCCGCTCAAGGACGTTCCGGATGTCGTGCCAGACCGCGCCGCTGGCGCTGGTCGCCACGGCGATCACCGCCGGACGCGGCGGCAGCGGCCGCTTGCGGCCCGGCTCGAACAGGCCTTCCGCCGCCAGTCGCGCCTTGAGCTCCTCGAAACGCAAGGCCAGGTCGCCGAAGCCCGCCGGCTGGACGGCGACCACGTACAGCTGGTAGACGCCCTGCTGGTCGAAGACGTCGACCCGGCCGCGGGCCACGACCCGCAGGCCGGTCCGCGGCTCGAACGGCGAGGTCAGCCGGTCGTCCCGGAACCAGATGCAGGACAGCTGGCTGCGCTCGTCCTTAAGGGTGAAGTAGGCGTGCCCGGCCGAGGAGATCGTGACCCGGCCGACCTCGCCCTCGACCCACACGTCGCGCAGCCGGTCGTCGGCGCGGACGGCGTCCCGGACGACCCGGGTCACCTCGCTCACGCCCAGGATCGTCGGCCGGAGGTCGTCCGGGATCATGTTCGCGGCCGGGGCGGCCGGGGCCGGCTGGCTGGGTCGCACCGCGCGCGGGCCCGCATCGTCGGCCGGCAGCGAGTCCCAGGCGGGCAGGGCCCAGTCCGGCGGCTCGTCGCCGCCCGGGCTCCACAGCGTCGGGTCCCGGCGGCTCATGTCGGCCGGGTCAGACCCGGGTCTGGTACTCGCCCGTCCGGGTGTCGACCCGGATCGTGTCGCCCTCGTTGACGAAGATCGGGACGGTCACGACCAGCCCCGATTCGGTCGTCGCCGGCTTGCGCGCGCCGGTCTGGGTGTCGCCCGCGAAGCCGGGCTCGGTCTCGGCCACGACCAGGTCGACGGTCACCGGCAGCTCCACCCCGAGGGTCTCGTCCTGGTAGCTCGTCCGCTCGAGGAGCATCCCGTCCTTGAGGTAGTGGACGGCGTCCTCGAGCTGGGCCGCGCTGAGCACGAACTGGTCGTACGTGTCGGTGTCCATGAAGTGGTAGTCGTCGCCGTCGCGATACAGGAACTGGACCGGCCGGCGGTCCATCTGGGCGCGGGGCCACTTCGTGCCGGCCTGGAAGCTGCGCTCGACGGTCTGGCCGCGCTTGATGTTGCGGAGCGTGATCCGGACCTGGGCCGAGCCGCGACCCATCTTGATGTGGTGGTAGTCGAGGATCTGCCACAGCTCGCCGTCGAGCTCGATCGCGACGCCTTTGCGGAGTTCGCCGGTGCTGATCATTGAGGGCTGGGCTCCTGCAGGGTTCGACCGCAGCCCGGGCGCCAGGTGCGCTCCTGCGGGCGGCTCGATCGGTCGGGGCGGATTGCCCCGATTGTAGCCGAGGGGGCTCGCGCCGAGCCCGTCAGCCGCCGACGACCAGAACGCCGCGCGGGAAGCGGGTCAGCAGGTCCGCCCGCCGGGCGGCGAGGTCGATCGCAAGGAGGTCCTCGATCCGGACCCCCACCTGGCCCTCGATGTAGACGCCCGGCTCGACCGAGAACACGGTCGGGCTGGGCAGGATCGTGAGCGCTGCGCGCTTGCCCAGGCTGGGCAGCTCGTGGGTCGCCAGGCCGATCCCGTGGCCGGTGCCATGGCCGAACTGATCGCCCTGGCCGGCGGCCACGATCACGTCGCGGGCCAGGGCGTCGGCCGCGGGGCCCGTCGGCAGCGGGCCGCCCGCGGCTACCACGGCCGTGATCCCGTCGATCGCCGCGGACTGCGCCCGATGGACCAGGTCGTAGATCTCGAGGTCCCGGGCGGCCGGCTCGCCGACGAACAGGGTCCGGGTCATGTCGCTCCGGTAGCCGCCAACCTGGGCGCCAAAGTCGAACAGGAGCACCTCGCCGGCGCGGACCCGCCGATCGCCCGGCGAGCCGTGGGGCAGGGCCGCCTCGGGCCCGGCCAGGCAGGCCACGTCGAAGGCCAGGCCGTCGGCGCCGCCGGTCCGGATCAGGACCTCCAGCCGCCAGGCGAGCTCGGCTTCGGTGACGCCCGGTCGGATCTCGGGCAGCAGGCTGGCCAGGGCCCGGTCGGCGACGGCACAGGCCGCGGCCACCCGTTCGATCTCGGCCGGCTCCTTCGTCGCCCGGTCGGCCTCGATCCAGCCCGGGCCGGGGCCGCCGTCCGTGCCGGGACTGGTCGCGGCCAGGAGCCCGACCGTGGGCGCAGCCTCGGCCAGGTCGGTCCAGGCAGCATGGCTCAGGTGGCTGGCCTCGACCGCCACCCGGCGGGCGCCCAGGCCGGCGACAATCTCCGGCCAGCGCTGGCGCAGGTCGCCGTAGACCGGCTCGATCCGGGCCTCCGGCGCCTCCCGCCCGACCTGGATCGTGTAGCGGCTGTCGGCGAACACGATCAGGTCATCGGCGCCGACGACGAACCAGCCCGAATACCCGGCGACCTTCTCCTCGCCGTCGCCCAGGACCAGGCCGGTCAGGTAGCGGCTGTGCTCGGGCCGCACGCCCAGGTAGGCATCAACCCCGGCGGCGGCCATCCGGGCCCGCAGGCGAGCCAGGCGAGCAGGCCGGGCGGCCCGGTCGGCGGCCTCCCAGCCGGCCCGGTCGGCCGGGGTCGGTGGCCCAGCAAAGTCGGCCGCCTCGGGCCATGCCTCGATCACGAGCCGTATTTCTGGATGTCAGCCTGGTGTTCCGCGTACGTCTTCTCGAACACGGTCGTGCCGTCCTTGGTCGCCAGGAAGTAGAGGTAGCCGTCCTTTGTATCGGGATCCAGGGCGGCCTTGATCGAGGCCGGCGAAGGCGTGCAGATCGGACCCGGGATCAGGCCCTTGCTGGTGTACGTGTTGTAGCCGGCAAGATCGGCCGGCAGCGCGGCAGGCAGTGTCGTGCCCTTGGCCAGCGGCGCCCAGAAGGTGTATTGCTGCCACTGGTCGAAGGGCAGGTTCGCCAGCTGCAGGTCGTCATTGACGTAGAAGATCGTCGGGTCCGACTGGAGGAAGCCCGCCGTCTCGTGGTTCGGGGTCGAGCGATTCTGGTAGACGCCGGCGATCTTCGCCCGGTCGGCGTCGTCGCCCGTCTCCCGTTCGACGATCGAGGCCAGGCTGAGGACCTGGTAGAACGACAGGCCGCGCGCCGCGGGGACCTTGAGCAGGTCCGGGCCGACCTGCTGGTACCACGCGTCGAGGAGCTGGCGGACGAACTGGTCGGCCGTGATGTCGGGCGAGACGATGTAGGTGGCCGCGCCAAGGAAGCCTTCCAGCGAGGCGCCCTTGGGCAGGATCGGGGTCAGCCAGGGATAGTCGGCCAGGAGGGCTGGCGGCGGATGCTTGACCTCGTCGTAGAACGCCTTGACCTCCATCGACAGGCCCGAGATCGTCTGCAGCTTGGCCGTGATCTGCTCCAGACGCAGGCTCGGTCGGAGGGCGATCGTGATCGCGACCTGGTGCGAGACGAGCAGCGAGGTGACGATCTGCTGGGGGGTCATGTTCATGCGCAGGATGTAGGTGCCGGACTCGAGGCTGGTCGTGAGGTCCTGCTCGGTCGCGATGAAGACCAGCGCCCGGGCATCCTTCAGGAGGCCCGCCGACTGGAGCCGGGTGGCGATCGTCTGGGCCGTGTCGCCGTCGACGACGTCGAAGGTCACGTCGGTCGCACTGGTGCTCGGAGCATCGGTCAGGGCGGGGCCCAGGTCCTCGCGGACGAGGTCGGCCACGAACGGCAGCTTGAGCGCGCTGGGGTTCTTTGAGGCGTAGTCGACGACGGCCCGGGCGATCACCGGCCGGAGGACGGTCAGCGAAGCGACCAGGACCACGCCGGCCAGGACGACGATGAACAGGAGCAGCCGGAGGAGGCCGCCCAGGCCGCTGCCCCCGCCCGATTCGCGGCGCCCGTTCGCGCCCCGCGGTGGCCGGTCGGCCGGCCGATCCGCGCCAGCCGGCGGCCGGGCGTAGTGCTCGTCGTCGATCGGCTGCTCCCCGATCGGGTGGGCCTGCCGGACCCGGGATGAGCCCGGCTCAGTCCGGATCGGCCCGCCGTCGCGGGGCGAGCCACCGCCGCGCAGGGTCACCTCGCCAACCTCGCCCGGGCGTCGAGCTCGTCCTGCAGGATCACCGCCGCGGCCTCGCGATCGACGCGAGCCCGATGCTCGGCCCGCTGGGTCGCGCTGGGCGGGCCGCCCGATCGTCCGCGCTTCATCGGGCCGACCCGGGCCTCGGCGACGTGGCTTGACAGGCGCTCGTCGCGAAAGGTGATCGCAGCCCCGCCGAGGAGCGGCGCGATTTCCGCCACCCAGGCCCGGGTGATCGCGACCTGCGGCCCTTCGTGGCCGTCCGCCTCGAGGGGCAGCCCGACGATCAGCTCCGTGGCGGCCTGCTCCTCGAGGAGCCGGCCGAGGGCTTCGGCGTCGGCCAGCGCGGTCCGCGCCCGGCGCAGCGTCACGAGGGGCAGGGCGCTGCCATCCGGATCCGCGACGGCGATCCCGATTCGGCGCTCACCGAGGTCGATCCCCAGCAATCGACTCATGCCGCGGCCGGGATCGGCCAACCGACGATCCCGGATGGCCCGGCCGAGCGGTTGGCGGAGGGATTGGCCGATGGCAAGCCGGACGGGCTGCTGGGAGCCTGCGAGGCGCCCGCCGGAGGCGACGACCCGGCCGAAGGCGGCGAGCCGGTCACGCTGCTCGTGTCGATCGTCAAGGTCAACCGCCAGGCCAGGCTCGGGACCGTGCCCACGAAGCCCGGCCAGGTCTGGATATCGACCGTGCCGTAGCCGGTCAGGATCGAGCGGGCCTCGTCGACAGACTTGCCGGCGACCAGGCCCCGCAACGTGTCGGGGTCCAGGTTGCGGACCTGGCTGGCCGTCACGGTGACCGGGAAGACGACGGCATCGCCGTCCACCCGGGACGTGCCCAGGCTGACTTTCTCGCTGCCGGCGACGAGGGTGAAGTCGGTCGGCACGGACGTCCCCAGGCGGCCGGCGGCGAGGCTGGTCACGGTGGACTCGTCGACTGCCGTGATCGAGCCGCTGGCGCTGACGGCGAGCTCGAAGTTCGGTTGGGCCACGCCGATCAGGGTCGCCGGGTCGTTGTCCGGGCTGATCACGCCCAGGACGGCGGTCTTGGGGAAGGCGGTGCTCCCGGCCGTGAGCCCGCCCGGGGCCGCCGCCCAGGCGCTGAACTGGGTCCTGAGGTTCTTGGTCAGGGAGGCCAGGGCGGCATCGGTGTCTTTCTTCTGGATCTGGATCGTGGTCGTCGAGGTTCCGCCGGAGGTGGCTGCCGGGTTAGTCACGTCGAGGAGGACCGAGCTGTAGCCGGGCGGCACCTGGTCGATGGCGCCCGACGGCACGTTGCCGCCCGGCCCGGCCCCGACCGCCGATACGCCGACCGAAGCGGTCCCGGGCCGGAAGCCATGCTGGAACTGGGCCCGCGGGACGGTCACGTCCTGGGTGGTGGCGAACATGATCCCGTTGCCGGTCGAGACCTTCGAGCCGGCGGGGATCGTGACGCTACCACCGGTGTCGTTGTTGCTGAAGCGGACAGTGCCCGTCGCCGCGGTGCTGTCGACCTTCTTGCCGGTCGCGTTGAACGTGCCCGAGGCGTTGAAGTCCATGGTCAGGATCGTCGCCGGCACGACGCCCGCCACCGGGTCGGTGGCCGTCGCGTTCGGGTCGGCCCGGATCGAGAGGGCCAGTGGCCCGACGGCCTCGAGGCGGGGCGTGATCACGATCGTGGCGCTGGGCAGCAGGAAGACCCCGATCAGGCCGAGCACGACCCCGATCAGGACCACGGTCACGGCCGAGGCGGCGATCCGGGCCGACCGGCGCGAGCTGCGGCTCTGGGCCTGGAAGGTGGGCGCGGCCGCGCCGCTCGAGCGGGCGCCGATCCGGCCGTCGCCGACCGCCGCCGGCAAACCGGCTCCGGCCCGGCCGACGGGGCCGGCTGTGCGCGGCGCGGCGGCGACCGGGCCGGTGGCCTCGGTCAGGCTCGCCCCGGTCGCAAGGGCGGCCGAGCCGGCGTTTGGGCCAGCGGCCGTGCCCGCGGACGCGCCCGAAGACGCGCCCGCTGCTTTGGGCCCGCCGGCCGGCGCCACGATCGTCGTCGCCGCCGCGTCTCGGACGATGCCCTGGTCCGCCTCGAACTCGGCGACCGTGGCGAAGGCGGGCAGGCCGGCCGAGGCGGCCAGCGCCCGGGCGGCCGCGTCGGTCGAGATGATCGACAGGGCGCGGTTCCGCTCGAGCGCCTCGCGCGCGAGCAGCCGGAAGTTGATCCGCGAGGTGGCAATCCGGGAGCCGGGCGGGACTACCAGGCCGACCCGGGGATCCTGCGACGCCCGGATCCGCGCGGCCGCGGACGTGATCTCGTCGTCCACGTCCAGGTAGAAGACGTTGGCCATCGCGCCCAGCCTAGACCTTCATCGCGCGCAGGACGCGGCGCAAGGCTGCGTCGAGCGGATCCTCCGTCGACTGCAGCTCGATCGCCTGCCAGGCCAGGCCGAGCGGGGTGACGTCCTGCTGGTCGATCAACAGCTTCGTGTCGTCGCGGATCGTCTCGACCATCTCGGGCGACATGATCGCGACCTCGGGCGGCCGGGCGAAGGGCAGGTTCTTCCAGAACTTCTCGGCGGCCAGGGTGTCCTTGATCTCCGGCAGCCGCGAGCCGCCGCCGCACAGGTAGATCCGGCCGGGCAGCAGGTCGCCTGCGGCGAGCTCCTCGATCACCAGCTCGACGCCCGCCGACCAGACCGTGATGTCGTCCCGGATGATCTGGGCGACCTCGGCCTTCGCGCTCGACCTTCAGGCCGCGCGAGAAGTCGACCTTGAGCGCCTCGGCCCGCGGAAAGGGCAGGTCGAGCCGGTCGGCCAGCGACTTGGTAAAGGCCCGCCCGCCGAGGGCGAACATCCGGGTGCCTTCGATCCCGCCCTGCCGGACGAGGGCCACATCGGTCGTCCCGCCGCCGATGTCGATGAAGATCGCCCCGGCCTGCTGGACCTGCTCGGTGCCCAGGACCCGGGCCACGGCGTACGGCTCGGCAACCACCTGGAGCAGCTCGAGGTCGAGCTGCGAAGCGACCGTCTGGAGGGCGCCCAGGTGGACCAGCGGCGCGAACGCGTTGAAGATCCCGATCTTCACGTAGCGGCCCTGGAAACCGACCGGGTTGGTGACGGTGTAGCCGTCGATGCTGGCCGAGGTCACGGCGGCATGGACCAGCCGGACGTCGACATGGGGCAGGCCGGTCTCCCAGGTGATCGCCCGCTCGGCCTCCCGGAGGGCGGCCTGCTGGACGACGTCGATGAGCTTCTGGAGCTCGGCCTCGGTGATCGGCGTGTCCGGCCGCTTGCGCTCCTGGTTGTGGGTGGTGGTGAAGCCCTTGACCAGCTCGCCGGCGATTCCGATCACGACCTGGGTCGGCCGGAAGCCGGCCATCTCCTCGGCTTCCTGGAGGGCGATCGAGCAGTTGTCGACGACGGCCCCGATGTCGGCCACCGTGCCCGACTGCATGTGCGACAGGCCCTGGCGCTTGCGGCCCACGCCGCGCACGACGCCGATCCCGCTGGGGTCGATCTCGAAGACGAGCGCCTTGGCGAACTCGGTCCCCACGTCGAGGGCCGTGCACGCGGCCGGGGCCGGCTCGTCGGCGCGACTCCAGATCCGGCGCAGGAATGTCACCCGGCGACCCCGGCCGCGGCTGCCTGGCGGATCTCGTCGAGGGCGGCCGCCAGGCCGTCCCGGCGGGAGCCCTTGCCCTGGGCCATCTCGGGCCGTCCCCCACCCCGTCCGTCGAGGCGGGTCATCGCCCGCCGGACGAGCTCGCCCGCGGCCAGCCCGCGATCGACCAGGTCGGGCGAGACGGTCACGAAGATCTGGGGCTCGTCGGCGTCGAGCCCGAGGGCGATCACGCCGCTGGGCAGCAGGCCGCGCACGTCCCGGGCAACTCCCTTCATCGCCTCGATCGACTCGAACGGGCCCCCGAATGTGACGACCGCGACGCCGGGGACCACGGCGAGCGCGCCGGCGGCCAGCTCGGCCGGCTTGGGGATGGCCGCGCCGGCACCGGCCCGCGCGCGCCGGCGGGCCTCCTTCAGCTCATCCTGGAGGGCGCTGACGCGATCGGGCAGGGCCTCGATCGCGGTGGTCCCGGCGGCACTGCCAGCGCGCTGCAGGAGCTCCATCCGGGCGGCCACCCAGGCATCCGCGCCGTCACCGGTGAGCGCCTCGATCCGGCGCATCCCGGAGCCGATGCTCCGTTCGCTGGTGATCAGGAAGCCGCCGATCTGGCCCGTGGCCCGGCAATGGGTCCCGCCGCACAGCTCGTGGCTGTAGCCGTCGACCCGGATCGTGCGCACGACCTCGCCGTACTTCTCGTCGAAGAAGGCGTCCGCGCCGGCATCGATCGCCTCGCGCATGCTCATCCGGGCGGCCGTCACGGGGCGATCCTCGCGGATCACCCGGCGCGCCTCGTCCTCGATCCGGCGGCGCTCGTCGTCGGTCAGGCCCCGGTCGAGCGGGAAGTCGAAGCGCAGACCGTCGGGCGTGACCAGCGAGCCGGCCTGCCGGGCGCCCTCGCCGACGACGTTGCGCAGCGCCCGGTGGAGGATGTGGGTGCCGGTGTGGTTGCGCATCGTCCGTGCCCGCCGGAAGGCGTCGACCTCGGCGCTCAGGGTGTCGCCCACCGCCAGCCGCCCTCGGAGCTGGCCGCGCTGGACGATCAGGCCACCCGCCGGCCGTTGCGTGTCGGTGACCTCGAAGATCACCTCTCCGCCGGCCTGGCGGAGGAAGCCCTGGTCGCCGACCTGGCCGCCGCCCTCCGCGTAGAACGGCGTCCGGTCGAGGATCACCTCGGCGCTCGCCGCGGGCTCGCTGCGCAGCTCCGCGTCGCCGACGGCCTCGAGGGCGTCGTATTCGATCCCGTCGCGCACGATCGCCACGACCCGGGCATCGGCGGTCGTCGTGTCGTACCCCAGGAAGGCCGTCTCGCCCAGCCGCCGGGCGAGCGATTCGTACAGGGCGCCGAGCTCCGCGTTGCGGGCCAGCTCGGCTTTCCGGCCGCCCCGGCTCCGCTCGCGCTGCTCGGCCAGGGCGGCGTCGAAGCCGGCCCGGTCGACTGCCACTCCATATTCGGCCGCCAGCTCGATCGTCAGGTCGATCGGGAAGCCGTACGTGTCATGGAGCCGGAACGCCGTCTCGCCGGCCAGGACCGGGCTGTCCGCGGGCAGCTCCTCCGCCCGCCGGCCGACGACCCGCTCAGCGCTCGTCAACGGGATCAGGGCCTCCTCCAGGTGGATCGTCCCGGCGTCGAGGGTCCGGGCGAACTGGATTTCCTCACGCCCGATCGTGCTCAGGATCTCCGGGCGGCGCTCTTCGAGGTGGGGGTAGGCCTCGGCCATCGTCTCGATCACGACCTCAGCCGTCTGGGCCAGGAACGGCTCGATCCGGCCAAGCAGCCGCCCATGGCGGACCGCCCGGCGGACGATCCGGCGCAGGACATAGCCGCGGCCCTCGTTCGAGGGCAGGACGCCATCGGCGATCAGGAAGGTGATCGCCCGGGAATGGTCGGCGATCACCTGGTAGCTGAAGCGCTCGGCCTCAAAGGCATCGGGATCATGGCCGAGGAGCTCGCGCATCCGGGCGTGGATCGGGGCAAAGAGGTCGGTGTCGTAGTTGGTCGGAACCTGCTGGAGCACGGCCGCCAGGCGCTCCATTCCCAGCCCGGTATCGACGCTGGTGAAGGGCAGGAGGTGGCGGCCGTCGGGCCGCTGATCGAACTCCATGAAGACCAGGTTCCAGAGCTCGACCCAGCGTGGACAGCTCTCCGAGTGGTCGGGCACGCACTCGGGTCCCTCGGACAGCTCGACCCCGCGGTCGAAGTGGATCTCGCTGCACGGACCGCAGGGGCCCGTCTCGGCCATCCGCCAGAAGTTGCTGTCGTCGCCGGCGTCAACGTCGCCCCAGATCGCCATCCGCTCCGGGGGCAGGCCGATCTCATCGCGCCAGATCGCCCGGGAGACCTCGTCGTCCTTGTAGGTCGTGGCCGCCAGCCGGTCGGCGGGAATGCCGAAGCCGACGGTGAGCAGATCCCAGGCCCAGTGGATCGTGTCGCGCTTGAAGTAGTCGCCGAAGCTCCAGTTGCCGAGCATCTCGAAGAGCGTGTGGTGACTCGGCGACCGGCCGACTTCCTCGAAGTCGTTGTGCTTGCCGGCGACCCGCAGGCAGCGCTGGTAGTCGGCCGCCCGGCTGTAGCTGCGCGTCTCGGCCCCGGTGAACACTTCCTTGAACTGGACCATCCCGGAGTTCGTGAACAGGAGCGTCTGGTCGCCGGCCGGGACCAGGCTGGCCGAGGGAACGATCGTGTGACCGCGCTCGGCGAAGAACTCGACAAAGCGCCGCCTGATCTCGGCGGCGGACAACGGGTGAATCCTGGGGTCGAGACCGGGCTGGGCTGTCACGTTGAGCCCATGGTACCGAACGGGCCGCTGCCGGCGGCACGAGCCGGGCGGACCCGCCGGGGGCGACGGTCAGGCGCGCGTCCGCAGCGGTCCGAAGCGGCGCCAGAGGGTCGAGCCGGCGATCACGGCCCCCACGATCAGGCCGATCGTCAGGCCGCGCACGAAGCGCCCGGCATCGGCCGGCTCCGAAGCCGGCTCCGGGGCCGGCCCGGCCCGGCCGCGGCCCTGGGCTTACGGTCACGATCGCGGCTGGTCACAGGCGCCTCCGTTCGGGTCCCAGGATGGCGATGATCGCGATGAAGCCGATTCCGGCCCAGGCCACGACCGAGGCGCTCAACAGCCGGAAGTCGCCGATCCGGAGCAGGTCGATCCCCAGCCGCGCCCCGAGCGCGTCGCCGGCCCAGGCGCCCAGGCAGGCGGCCACCAGCAGGAGCGGCAGCTGGCCCGCCGGCCGTGCCCCGGCCGAGGACGTACAGCGACGTGTGGAAGATCCCGACCAGGATGGCCAGGACCGGTGCCGGGCCGATCACCATGGCCGGCCCGCGATCTCGCTCACGGCCGTCCGATCCGGCCGCCGCCCAGGACCAGGTCGCCGGCGTACAGCACGGCGGCCTGGCCGGGCGCGGCGGCCCACACCGGCTCGTCGGTCTCGACCCGCCAGGCACCGCCGCGGGCCGGCTCGGTGCTCGTCGCCGGCCGGACCCAGGCGCCCACGGGCCGGCCGCGATGGCGGATCCGGACATCGGCCTGGAACGCGTTCGCCCGGCCGTTGGGCGGCCCCCCGGCGATGAAGCTGACCCGCTCGAGGCCGACCTGGGTCGTCTCGAGGTCCGCCCGCCGGGCGATCGTGATCGTGTTGCTGGCCGGATCGATCCGGCTGACGTAGCGCGGCTCACCGAGCGCGACGCCCAGGCCCCGGCGCTGGCCGATCGTGTAGCCGGCCGAGCCATCGTGGCTGCCCAGCGAGCCGCCGTCGGCGTCGACGATCGGGCCCGGCTCGGGGTTCCAGCCGGCGCGCTCGCGGAGCGCCTGGCGGTAGTCGCCGCCGGGCACGAAGCAGATCTCCTGGCTCTCGGGCTTGTCGGCGGTGGCCAGGCCGAGCGAGCGGGCCACGGCGCGGACCTCGGGCTTGGTCAGCTCGCCGAGCGGGAAGCGGGCCGCCTCGAGCTGGTCCTGGCGGAGGCCGTACAGGAAGTAGGTCTGGTCCTTGTCGCCGTCGACCGCGCGGCGCAGCTCGGCCGAGCCGTCCGGGCCGATCGTCCGCCGGGCGTAGTGGCCGGTAGCCACAGCATCGCAGCCGTAGACATGGCGCGCCCGGCCCAGGAGGGCCCCGAACTTCACGTACGTGTTGCAGTCGACGCACGGGCTCGGTGTCCGGCCATCGAGGTAGGCGTCGAGGAAGGGCTGCAGGACGCCCGCATCGAACTCGCGCTCGAGGTTCATCACGTAGAACGGGATCCCCAGCTGGCCGGCCACCCGCCGGGCGTCGTCGGCGGCATCCGCCGAGCAGCAGCTGCGCTTGAACTCGGAGTAGCTGTCGGCCACGTCGTGGAGGCGCATCCAGACCCCGATCGGCTCATCGCCGGCGGCCTGCACGAGGGCAGCCGCCACGGACGAATCGACCCCGCCGGACATCGCCACGAGGACCCGCGCCATGGTTCGGATCGGCGGGCCGTCAGGCCCCCGCCGGGATCTCCTGCGGGCGATCCGCCGGGTCCGACTGGCCGAGGGGATCCGCCGCGATCGCCCGGGCGCCCAGCCGGAGCATGGCCAGGGTGCGCGGGATCGCGCTGGCGGCCGTCTCGATCTCGGCGGCCGTGGTCGTCCGGCCGAGCGACATCCGGAGCGCGCCGCGGGCCTCCTCGTCGGGATAGCCCATGGCGGCCAGGACGTGGCTCGGCTCGGGCGAGCCGGTCGTGCAGGCTGAGCCGGTGGCCACGGCGATCCCCTCCAGGTCGAGGGCCTGGCTGACCGAGGTCCCGTCGGTATCGCGGGCGATGATCGACAGGATCCCGGGCAGGCGGTCGCGGGGATGGCCGGTCAGCTCGACGCCGGGGATGGCCAGGATGGGCGCCGCCAGGCGCTGGCGGAGGACCGTCAGCTGGGCAACGGTCGCGGCCTGCTCGGAGCGGGCCAGCTCGTAGGCGACGGCCATGCCCACGGCCGCGGCGACGTTCTCGGTGCCCGCTCGCCGGTGGCGCTCCTGCGAGCCGCCCTGCTGCTGCCCGAGGAGATGGGTCCCGTGGCGGACGAACAGGGCGCCGATCCCCTTGGGCCCCTCGAACTTGTGGGCCGCGATCGAGAGCAGGTCGGCATCCAGGTCGGCCAGGTCGATCGGCAGGTAGGGCGCCGCCTGGACGGCGTCGACGTGGAGCAGGACCCCGCGGTGGCGGTGGACCCGCTCGGCGATCGCCCGGATCGGCTGGATCGTGCCGACCTCGTTGTTGGCCAGCATCACGCTGACCAGGATCGTCCGATCGTCGATCGCCGCCTCGAGCTCGTCGGGATCGACCCGGCCGTAGCGATCGACGGGCAGCTCGACCGTCTCGAAGCCGAACTTCTCGAGGTAGCGCAGGCTGTGACCGACCGCGTGGTGCTCGACCGCGGTGGTCACGATCCGGTGGCCGCGGGCCTTGCTCGCCCAGGCCACGCCCTTGAGGGCCAGGTTGTTGGCCTCGGTCCCGCCCGAGGTCAGGACGATCTCGCGGGCCTCGGCCCCGAGCGACGCAGCCAGGCGCTCATGGGCCTCGTCGAGGCCCTGCCGGGCGGCCCGGCCGAAGGCGTGGCCCGAGCTGGGATTGCCCCAGTGCTCGAGCAGGTAGGGCAGCATCGCGTCGACCACCTCCCGGCGGACCGGCGTCGTCGCGGCGTGGTCGAGGTAGATCGCCATCGGGCCGATTGTACGTCGGCCTATTCGGCCGAGCGGCCCAGGTCGTCCTCGCGGCTCCGCTCGCGGCGCCGGTCGTGGGTGGTCAGCAGCCGCTTGCGCAGCCGGATCGACAGCGGGGTCACCTCGACCAGCTCGTCGACGGAGATGAACTCGATCGCCGATTCGAGGGTCAGCGGCCGGGGCGGGGTGAGCCGGAGCGCCTCGTCGTGGGCGTGGGTCCGGATGTTGGTCAGCTTCTTTTCCTTGGTCGCGTTGACGTCCATGTCGCCGGGCCGGGAGTTCTCGCCGACGATCATCCCCTCGTAGACCTGCTCGCCGGCACCGATGAACAGCTCGGCCCGCTCCTGCAGGTTGAACAGGCCGTAGGCATTGCTCAGCCCCTGCCGGTCGGCCACGATCACCCCGCTCGTCCGGTGGGTGACCTCGCCGGCCCACGGGCCGTAGCCCTCGCCGATCTGGTGCATCAGGGCGGTGCCCCGCGACTCGGTCAGGAGCTGGCCGCGGTAGCCGATCAGGCCCCGGACCGGCACGATGAACTCCATCCGGACCCGGCCGTCCTGGTCGGTCGACATCTGCTCGAGGCGGCCCTTCCGGCCGGCCATCGCCGCCTGGACCTCGCCGATGTAGTCGGGCGGGATATCGATCGTGATCCGCTCGTAGGGCTCCTGGGTCTGGCCGCCGATCGTGCGCAGGATCACCTCGGGCCGGCTGGCCTGCAGCTCGAAGCCCTCCCGGCGCATCTGCTCGATCAGGACCGCCAGCTGCAGCTCACCCCGGCCGCGGACCTCGAATGTGTCGCCCGAGTCGGTGGCGTGGACCTCGATCGAGACGTTGCCCAGGATCTCCCGGTCGAGGCGGGCCCGGATCTGGCGGCTCGTGACGAACTTGCCCTCCCGGCCGGCGAGCGGCGAGGTGTTGACCCCGAAGGTCATCCGCAGGGTCGGCGCGTCGACGTCGAGGCGGGGCAGCGGACGGGGATCGGCCGGGTCGGTCAGGGTGTCCCCGATCGTGACGTCGGGCAGGCCGGCGACCGACACGATGTCGCCGGCGGTCGCCTCGCCGATCTCGATCTGCTCGATGCCATGGGCCGTCTGGAGGCTGGTCACGGTACCGGTCAGGACCGTGGTCCGGCCCGGTTCGATCGAGCCGTCGCTCGCTTCCTCGTCGGCGCGCACGACGACCAGCCGCTGGCCGAGCCGGATCGAGCCGTTCCAGATCCGGCCGACGGCCAT
This sequence comes from uncultured Chloroflexia bacterium, assembly GCA_963735455.1. Lineage (GTDB taxonomy): Bacteria > Chloroflexota > Limnocylindria > Limnocylindrales > CSP1-4 > Palsa-1033. Next base: position 953,449 of record CAVTKZ010000002.1, on the reverse strand, counting down.
CCGGCCGACGTACTCGTTGGCCGACAGGTTGGTGACCAGGAGCTGGAGCGGGTGGCCCGGGCTGAAGGTCGGCGGCGGGGTCATCTGGATGAGCAGGTCGAAGAGCGGCCGGAGGTCTGTGCCGGGCTGGGCCAGGTCGCGGGTGGCGGTGCCCAGCCGGGCGTTCGTGTAGACGACCGGGAACTCGATCTGGCCGGCGTCCGCGCCGAGGTCCATGAACAGCTCGTAGACCGCGTCGAGGACCTCCGCCGGCCGGGCATCCGAGCGATCGATCTTGTTCAGCGCGACGACGACCGGCAGGTGGCGGGCCATCGCCTTCTGGAGGACATAGCGGGTCTGGGGCAGCGGCCCTTCGGCCGCGTCGACGAGGAGCAGGATCGCGTCGACCATCAGCAGGGTCCGCTCGACCTCGCCCCCGAAGTCGGCGTGGCCCGGCGTGTCGACGATGTTCAGGCGAATCCCGTCGAAGTCGACGGTCGTCTGCTTGGCCAGGATCGTGATGCCCTTCTCACGCTCCAGGTCGCCCGAGTCCAGCACCCGGTCGACCAGCGCCTGGTTGGCCCGGAAGGCGCCGGTCTGGCGGAGCATCGCGTCGACCAGGGTGGTCTTGCCGTGGTCGACGTGGGCCACGATCGCGATATTGCGCAGGTCGAGCCGGACGCCGGGCATGGTGGTCGAGGGCAGCGTGCTCATGGGAATGGATATTGTCGCACACTGCCCTTCAAGGCCGGCCCGGCCAGATCGGGCAGCCTGTTTGCTACGATCCGGCGGTGACCGTCGCCGCCGTCGTCCTCGCCGCCCGGGCCGAAACGGCGGTCGCCGACGCCGACGGGCTGCCCGCCGTCCGGCGGATCGCGGAAGCGGCCTGGTCCGGTGGGGCGATCCCCGTCGTCGTCGTCAGCTTCGACCCGGGCGGCACCGTGGCCGCGGCCCTGGTCGGGACCGAGGCCAGCCTGGTCGAGCCGGCCCCGGTCGGCGGCGGACCGGTCGGCCAGATCTGCGAGGGGATCGACGCCGCGTTGCGGCTCGTCGGCGAGACCGACGCCGCGCTGATCTGGCCGGCCGCGATGACCTGGCCCGACCCGGAGACGATCACCTCGCTGATCGAAGGCCATGGTGCCGACCCGAGCACGATCCTGCGCCCGGGCTACGAGGCCGAGGCCGGCTGGCCGGTCCTCCTGCCGGTCGCCTGCCTGGAACGGCTGCGCGGCCTGGCCCGCGACCGGATGCCCGACGAGCTGATCGCCGACCTGGCCACCGCCGGCTGGCCTGTCCGCTCGCTCGACCTGGGCGACCCGGGGACGGTCCGGGACCGTTCGGTCGCCCGGCGCGAGCTGCCCCCGTACCTCGGCCCGCGCCAGCCGGCCAGCGGCCATGTCCACGAATGGGGCGAGTCCGAGGCCGACGCCCTCGAGGGCTGACCAGCTCAGTTCGTCGTGAGCACCCGGGATCCGCGCAGCCGCTCGAAGGGCAGCACCGCGACGGCCAGGCCGGCCATCACCAGGCCGACGCCGGCGAGCTGGAAGAGCGACGGATCCTCGCCCAGCAGGAGCATCGCCAGGAAGACCGTCACGACCGGCTGGATCAGCAGCAGGAGCGAGGTCACGACGCTGGGCAGGCGGGGCAGCGAGACGTTGATCAGGAGGTAGCCGGCGACCTGCGCCGTCAGCGCCAGGATCACCAGCCAGAGCATGCCCCGGAAAGCGTGGGATCGGGTCGAAGTCGCCGACGACAACGCCGGCGAGGGCGGACGCGACGGTCGTCGCGAGGGTCGCCCAGAAGAGCGGCCCAGCCAGCCGTCGGATGTCGCGTTGGCCGCGCCGGACGACGATCAGGTAGCCGGCATAGGCGAACGCGGTGACCAGCCCGGCCACGACGCCGAGCACCGGGTCGCTGCCGTACGGGTTGGCGCCGACCAGCCCGGCGATCAGGACGACCCCGGCGATCACGATCGGCAAGGCGACCACGATCGAACGCCGGGGGCGCTCGCCGTACAGCGCCCAGGCCGCGATCCCCACGACGACCACCTGGAGGTTGCCCAGGACAGTCGCCAGCCCGGCCCCGACCGCTTCGATCGAATGGGCCCAGAAGGTGAGGTCGGCGGCGAAGAAGCAGCCGGCCACCAGCGAGAACCAGATTGTCCGGCGCTCGAGCGGACCGTAGCGCCGGCCCTCGAGCCAGGCCAAGAGGCCGAGCAGGGGCAGGGCGTAGAGGCAGCGGAAGACCGCCGCCGTGGACGGCGAGACGCCCGAGTAGCGGACGAGGATCCCCGAGAAGGCGATGCACAGCGCACCCGCCACCGCCGCGAGCTGCGGGTGGGCAAGGACCGCATCGAGGCGCTGGGGCGTCGCCGCCGGAGCCGCCGGCGCGCGCAGGGCAGCCGGCTCGAGGTCCGGGTCGGTCACGACCGGGTCGGTCCGACGTACCTCAAGCCGAGCTCGGCGTACTGGCCGGCCTCGGGCGCGGACGGCGCGTCGAGCATCAGGTCGGCGCCTGACTGGGTCTTGGGGAAGGCCATCACCTCGCGGATCGTGGCCTGGTCGGTGAGCAGGGCCGCCCAGCGATCGATCCCGATCGCGATCCCGCCGTGGGGCGGGGCGCCGTACTCGAACGCCTCGAGGACGGCTCCGAACTTCTCGGCCATGCCCTCCGTGGTCTGGCCCTGGAGCCGGAAGCTGCGCTCCAGGAGATCGCGTTGGTTGATCCGGATCGAGCCGCCGCCGAGCTCCCAGCCGTTCATGGCCAGGTCGTACTGGAGGGCCCGGGCCCGCCCGGCCGGATCGTCGGGCGACGGGCTGGATGGGTCGCCCGAGGTCGTCCTGAGCAGCTCAATGTCCTCCGGCCGGACGCCGCTGAACGGGTTATGGGTGGCGTCCCAGCGCCGGTTCTCGGCGTCCCACTTGTACATCGGGAACTCGGTCACCCAGCAGTACGCGAGGACGCTCGGGTCGGCCAGCCCGAGCCGGGTCCCGAGCTCGGTCCGGAGGCGGCCGAGGACGTCGGCAGTCCGCTCGGCGTCGTCGGCCACGACCAGGACCAGGTCCCCGGCCCCGGCACCGGCGCGGGCCACCAGCGCTGCCGTCCGATCGTCGCCCAGGAACTTGGCGATCGGCGAGCGGACCGATCCGTCGGCCTCGACCGCCAGCCAGGCCAGGCCCTTGGCCCCGAAGCCGCGGGCGAGCTCGGTCAGCTCGTCGATCTGGGAGCGGCTGGCCGTGGCCAGGCCCGGGGCCACGATCGCCTTCACCCGGCCACCACCGGTCAGCGCTTCGTCGAAGACCCGGAAGCCGGAGGCGGCCTCGCCACCGGCGTCGGTCAGGGCCGGGGCGAGGTCGATGAGCTCGAGGCCGAAGCGGAGGTCCGGCTTGTCCGACCCGAAGCGCTCGATCGCCTCAGCGAACGTGAGGCGCGGGAAGGGCACGGCCAGGATCGGGCGCTCGGGCACCACCGCGCGAGTGACCCGGATCACCAGGTCCTCGACGAAGCCGGTGACCGTCGCCTCGTCGACGAAGCTCATCTCGAGGTCGAGCTGGGTGAACTCCGGCTGCCGGTCACCCCGGGCGTCCTCGTCCCGGAAGCAGCGCGCGATCTGGAAGTAGCGGTCCAGGCCGCCGACCATCAGCAGCTGCTTGAGCTGCTGGGGGCTCTGGGGCAGGGCGTAGACGGTGCCCGGCCGGAGGCGCGAGGGGACGATGAAGTCACGGGCGCCCTCGGGCGTCGAACGGATCAGGTTGGGCGTCTCGATCTCGACGAAGCCCTGCTCGTGGTGGACCTCGCGGATCGCCTGGACCAGGCGCGAGCGGAGGAGCAGCCGCTGTTGCATCGGCTCACGCCGGATGTCGAGGTAGCGATAGCGCAGGCGGAGGGCCTCGTCGATCGGGGCATCGGGCTCGTTGATGTAGAACGGCGGCGTCTTCGCCTCGGCCAGCAGGTCGACCTGGCTCGCCCGCAGCTCGATCGCGCCGGTCGGCAGGCGTGCGATTCTCGGAGCCGGCCAGGCGTGCGGCGACGGTGCCCGCGACGCTGACCACGAACTCCGTGCGCAGCCGGCTCGCGGCGGCATGGGCCAGCGGCGCGTCGGTCGCGTCGACGACGACCTGGGTGATGCCGTACCGATCGCGCAGGTCGAGGAAGATCAGCTGGCCATGGTCGCGCCGGCGATGGACCCAGCCGGCCAGGCGGGCCGGGGCGCCCGAATCCGAGGCCCTGAGCTGGCCGCAGGTATGGGTCCGATAGGGCGTGGCAAAGCCGGAGGAGTCGGTCATGGCCGCCGTATCGTAGTCGGTCCGGCGTCCCGATCAAGGCGCCGGCTGGTCCCTCGGCTCAGAGGTCAGCGCCGCCATGGCGATGGGTCCGATCGCCACTGACCAGCTTGCGGGCGAGGTCGTCGAGGGCCACCAGCTGCTGCGAGCCGGCCTCGAGGTCCTTGAGCTGGACGTTCCCGTCGGCCAGCTCGTCGCCGATGATCACCACGAAGTGGGCCCGATCCTTGGCCGCGGACTCGACCTGCTTGCCCAGCTTGCGCCGGCCCAGGTCGGCCCGCGCGGCAATCCCCGCCGCGCGCAGGTCGGTCGCCACCTTGAGCCGGATCGCGGTCGCCCCAGGATCGGCCCCGACCACGACCGCCACGGGGGCCGCCTCGCTGCCGTCGGCCGGCCGGGCCGAGCCTTCGGCCTGGAGGGCGAGGACGACCCGGTCGAGCCCCAGGCCCAGGCCGATTCCGGGCGTCGGCCGGCCACCGAGCAGCTCGACCAGGCCGTCATAGCGGCCGCCGCCGCCGAGCGCCTGCTGGCCGCCTTCGCGGCCGGCGATGAAGAACTCGAACGCCGTCCGGGTGTAGTAATCCAGGCCGCGGACCAGGCCGGGCTCAAGGCGATAGCCGATCCCGAGGGCATCGAGGTGCTCGCGGACCGCAGCGAAGTGGGCCGCACAGGCCGGGCAGAGCTGGTCGGTGATCCGCGGGGCAGCCGCGTTCAGCTCGGCCATCGCCGGATCCTTCGAGTCGAGCAGGCGCAGCGGGTTGCGCCTGAGGCGGTCGCGCTCGAGCGCCGGCAGGCGCTCGGCATGGGGCTGGTAGTAGGCCGTCAGGGCCGCGATGTAGGCCGGCCGGCAGGCCGCGTCCCCGATCGAGTTGAGGAGGACCTCGACGTCGGCCAGGCCGGCCAGCCGGTAGAAGCGTCCGGCCGAGCTCGATGATCTCGGCGTCGATCGCCGGGCCCGGATCGCCGATCGCCTCGATGTCGAACTGCCAGAACTGGCGGAAGCGGCCGGCCTGGGGCCGGTCGTGGCGGAACATCGGGCCGGTCATCGTCAGCTTCACCGGCTGGGGCCAGGTCTGCATCCCGTGCTCGACGTAGGCCCGGACGATGCCTGCCGTAGGTTCCGGCCGGAGGGCCCACGACTCGCCCTCCTCGGTCCGCCGGGCGATCCGGAAGAGCTCCTTCTCGACGACGTCGGTGGCCGTCCCGACGCCCCGCTCGAAGACGGCCGCGTCCTCGAACATCGGCGTCTCGATCTCGCGGTAGCCGTAGCGCCGGGCGAGGTCGGCGGCGATCGACTCGAGGCGCCGGAAGGCGGCCCGTTCGTCGGGCAGCAGGTCGCGGGTGCCGCGCGGGGCGCGGAAGGTGGGCATGGCCGGAAGTCTAGCGAGCGGCCGCGATCAGCCGAGATCGCGCTGGACCGAGATCACGTCCTTGAGGCCCTCGATCCGGCTCATCACCTTGGCCAGCTGGCTGACGGTCGCGACCTGGAGGGTGGCGGTGACGACCGCGATGTGGTCGGGCAGGACCCGCACCGCGGCGGCCAGGATGTTGACCTTGTGCTCGGCCACGACCTGGGTGATGTCGTTGAGCAGGCCGGTCCGGTCGTAGGCCTCGACCCGGATCGCGATCGGGTAGGTCGTGGTGGCCGCGGCCTCCCACTCGACCTCGATCATCCGGCCGACCTCGCGTTCGTTCATCACCGTCGGGCACGACTGGAGGTGGACGGTGACGCCCTTGCCCCGGGTGATGAAGCCGACGATCGGATCGCCCGGGATCGGGTGGCAGCACTTGCCGAAGCGGATCAGCAGGTCGCCGACGCCCTTGACCCGGACGCCGCCGGTGCGCTGGGGCTGGGTCGGCGCGACGGTCGGCAGGGCCAGCTCGGCATCGTCGACCACGCCCAGGCGCATGACCACCTGCTGGGCGCCGACCGCGCCATAGCCGATCGCGGCGTAGAAGTCGTCGAGGTTGTCGTGGTTGTACGAGCGGGCCACCTCGGCGATCCGCTCCAGGCCGACCGACTGGATCGACTTGCGGGCCAGCCGACGCAGCTCGCGCTCGAGCGATTCCCGGCCGTGGCTGATGTTCTCGTCGCGCTCCTGGCGCTTGAACCAGGCCCGGATCTTCTCCCGGGCGTGGCTCGTCCGGACAACGTTGAGCCAGTCGCGCGACGGGCCGTGGGCGCCCTTGGTCGTGACGATCTCGACGATGTCGCCGTTGTGGAGCCGGTAGTCGAGCGGCACCAGCCGGTTGTTGACCTTGGCCCCGATGCAGCGGTGGCCGACATCGGTGTGGATCCGGTAGGCGAAATCGAGCGGGGTCGAGCCGGCCGGCAGGTCCTTGACGTCGCCCTTGGGGGTGAACACGAAGACCTGGTCCTGGAAGATGTCGAGCTTGATTCCCTCGACGAACTCGGTCGCGTCGGCGACGTCGCGCTGCCAGTCCATCAGCTGGCGCAGCCAGGCCAGCTTGGCGTCGTACTCTCGGTCGACCTTGGAGCCTTCCTTGTAGCGCCAGTGGGCGGCGATCCCGACCTCCGAGACCTGGTGCATCTGGTGGGTCCGGATCTGGATCTCGAGCGGCTTGCCATCCATCGCCAGGACCGCCGTGTGGAGGCTCTGGTAGAGGTTGTTCTTGGGCATCGCGATGTAGTCGTCGAACTGCCCCGGGATCGGCCGCCAGAGCGAGTGGGCGATGCCCAGCGCGGCGTAGCAGTCCTTGACCTCATCGACCAGGCAGCGGATCGCGTAGACGTCGTAGATCTCTTCGAACTCGGCGCCCTTGCGCTCCATCTTTTTCCAGATGCTGGTCAGGTGCTTGGGCCGGCCCTGGATGTCGGCCTTGATGCCGGCCGCCAGGAGGGCCGGGCGGAGCTCCTCGATCGCCTGCTCGATGAACGCCTCGCGGCCCTGGCGGCGGGTGTCGAGCAGGCGGGCCAGCTCGCGGTAGCGCTCCGGCTCGAGGGTCTTGAAGGCGAGGTCCTCGAGCTCCCACTTCATCTGCCAGATCCCGAGCCGCTCGGCGAGCGGGGCGTAGATCTCCATCGTCTGACGGGCGATCCGGGTCTGCTTCTCCACCGGCAGGGCGGCCAGGGTGCGCATGTTGTGGAGCCGGTCGGCGAGCTTGATCAGGACGACCCGGATGTCCTCGGCCATCGCCAGGAACATCTTGCGGATGTTCTCGGCCTGCTGCTCCTCGTGGGAATGGGTGCTGAACTTCGACAGCTTGGTCACGCCATCGACCAGCCGGGCGACCTCCGGCCCGAAGCGGTCCTCGACGTCGGTCAGGCTGTACTCGGTGTCCTCGGGCACGTCGTGGAGGAGCGCGGCCTGGACCGCGATCGGGTCGATGCCCAGGTCGGCCACGGTCTGGGCGCTGGCGATCGGGTGGATGACGTAGGCCTCGCCCGAGGCCCGGGTCTGGCCGGTGTGGGCCTCGACGGCGAGGTCGAAGGCCTGGTTGACACCGGCCAGGTCGGCCTGCGGGTAGTGGCCCTTGACGGTTGCCAGGAGGTGGGCGCGGAGGGTCTCGATCGGGTCGACAACGGCCGGGCCGCGTGCCTTTCGGATCGGGGTCGCCTCGGCGGGGGTTGGCTCGGGCGGCGCCTGCGTCCTGGTGTCGGCCCGAACGGGGGCGGCCTTGACCGGCGCCTTCGAGGGGGCGACGGGAGTGCCCACGGCCGGTTTGGCCGAAGCCCGAACCGGCGCGGCGGGCCGCGCGGCGTGCTTTGCCCCGGCGTGAGCCGGAACGGCAGGACGAGCCCTGGCCACAGCGTGGGTCGGGGAAGAGGGCAGCAGGCTGTTCTTCGCCTTGGGCGCCGTCACGCCGCTCGCGGGCGCCGCGGAGCTCGCCGGCGGCCGGCGGCTCCCCCGTTTCGTGCTTGGGATGGGTTCGATCGTCATCTGCCTCAAGAATAGCAGCGGCCGTGCAGCGCCCCGCTCCGCGGCTCAGTCGGCGGCGTAGCCGAGGGCGGCCAGGGCGGCTTCGACCTCGGCTCGCTCGTTCCAGGGGCGCGGGCCGTCGGGGCCGATGATCGAGCGCTCGTGGCCCTTGCCGGCGAACAGGACCACGTCGCCCGGGCGGGCCTGCTCGAGGGCGGCCGCGATCGCGGTGCGCCGATCGGCGATCAGGAGCAGGTCCCGCTCGCGGCGCTTGCCGGCAGCCTCGGCGCCGCGGCCGATCTCCTCGAGGATCGCCAGCCGATCCTCGCCCCGGGGATCCTCGTCGGTGAGCACCACCAGGCGGCAGCGCTGGGCGGCGATCCGGCCCATCATCGGCCGCTTCGCCCGGTCCCGCTCGCCGGCCGAGCCGAAGACCGCGACCAGCCCCCCGCCGCCCGCCGCCGCGAGCGGGGCGAGCAGGTCGAGGACCGTCTCGAGCGACGCTGGGGTGTGGGCGTAGTCGACGATCACGCTGAAGGGCTGGCCCTGCTCGATCCGCTCCATCCGGCCGGGCACGCCGGGCAGGCCTTCGATGCCCGCCCGGACAAGCGGCCGGGTCGAGCCCGAGGCCTTCGCCCAGGGCCACCACCGCCAGCGCGTTGTGCACGTTGAACCGGCCGGCCAGGCGCAGGTCGAGGCGAGCCGCCCCGCTCGGTGCCTGGTAGGCCACCGACAGGCGGTGGGCGTCCTCCTCGATTCGGTCAGCCTGGACGTCGGCCCCCGGCTGGGCGCCGTAGGTCAGGACCGTGGCTCCGGCTTCGCGGGCGACGGCGATGAACAGGTCGGCCGACGGGTCGTCCCGGTTGACCACGGCCAGTCGCGGCCAGGCCAGCGCCGGCCGCCGGCCCCCGTCTTGGCCGGCCCGCGCGCCGCCAATCGCTCGAAGAGGCTGAGCTTGGCCGCCCGATACGCCTCGAACGTGCCGTGCAGCTCGAGGTGCTCGTGGGTCAGGTTGGTCAGGATCGCGGCGTCGTAGGCGACCCCGGCGACCCGCTCGAGGGCCAGGCCGTGGGACGTCGTCTCGACGATCGCCGCGGCATCGCCGCCCTCGGCCATCGCCCGGAGCAGGCGCTGGAGCTCGGGCGCCTCGGGCGTCGTCTGGTGCTCGGGGGTCGGCTCGGCCTGGCCCCCGATCCGCAGCTCGACCGTGCCGACCAGGCCGGCCCGCGGGCCGGCGGCGGCGAGCGCCGCGGCGGCCAGGAACGAGGTCGTCGTCTTGCCGTCCGTGCCGGTGATCCCGACGATCCCCAGCTCGCGGCTCGGATCGCCGTACCACCAGCCGGCGGCCTCGGCCAGGGCGGCCCGGCTCCGATCGACGACGAGCTGGATGATCGGCAGCCCGCCGAGCGGATGCTCGACGATCGCGGCGACGGCCCCGGCAGCCGCGGCCCGGACCGCAAACTCGTGGCCGTCGACATGGTCACCGGGCACGGCCACGAACAGGGCGCCGGGCACGACCGTCCGCGAGTCGGCCGTCAGTCCGGCCGACGAGCTGCGGGCCGAGGGCGGCCGGGTCGATCGGCCGGCCGTCGGCGGAGCGGGCGCCCGCAGCCGGCCGGCACGGGCCAGGCGCTCGACAAGCGCGGCCAGCGGCCGTGGCCGGCGCGCCGCATCGACCCGGGCGAGGCGCTCGGCGATCGTCATTCGGGCTCGCTCCGGGCGCCCGCCAGGCCCGGGTCGCCCGCTCGCCCGGCGGGGCCCGCGCTGGCGCTCGGCCAGTCGGTACAGGCCGGCGCCGAGCGGCCGCAGGTCGAGGTCGAAGCCGCCGATCAGGCGGACCTCGCGACCGCCGAAGCCCTCCTTGAACTGGCGGATTCCGGGATGGACCAGGCCCCACATGTCGTAGACGGAGCCGCCCGCGGCTCGTGATGAACGGATCGCCTCCCACTTGAGCAGGTAGTTGGCCCGCGAGGTCGCCCCGGCGGTGGTCATCCCGCCATACGGCTCGACGATCCGGCTGCCGGCCCTGAGCAGGAACAGGACGGCCTGTGGGGCTCCGTCCGGCCCGAGCGCGAACAGCAGGCGCGCCCGGCCCGCCGGCCCGAAGGCGTCCCAGATCGCCCGGTACGAGCCCTCGGTCCGGATCGGGGTCCCCGTCCGGGCCGACGTCTCGGCCATGATCGCGTGGAAGGCCGGCAGGTCGGCGCCGCCCCGCTCGACGACCGTCACGCCGCCCGACCGGGCGCGATTGACGTACTGGCGCCACTTCGCGCGCAGGTCCGACCACAGGGTCGCCTCGTCGGCGGCCAGGTCGACCACCCGGGTGACCGCTCGGCTGGATCTCGGGCGCCGGCCGCCAGCCGAGGGCTCGGCCAGCGTGCGCTGGGTGCTGCCTTCCGGGTCGAGCGGTCCGTCGAGCTCGATCTCCGGGATCGATCCGGAGGTGCGAGATCGCGTTCGGCCAGCCGGGGCCGCCGAGCGCACGGCGCTCGGTGAACGCGGACAGGCTGGCCGGGTCCCAGCTGGCGGCGATCGGTCCGCGCGGCGCGTAGCCGAAGGTCCAGGGCATCCCGCGCGGCCGCCGGAGCAGGATCCGGGCACCGACCCGCCCGCTCGGGGCCTCGCAATCGACGGTCCATGGCCGCCAGCCATTGGCCGCCTTGGTCCCCGCCCAGCCGCTCAGCTGGAGGTAGCTCGCCCGCGGATTGGCCTCGACGAATGCGTCCCAGGCGGCATCGACCTCGATCGCCGTCGCCGCCGCAGTGCCCGCGCCTCCGGTTCAGCCGGGCCGTTCATCGGCCCATGCCGAGCAGGCGGCCGGTCAGCCGGCCGAGGCCGTAGCGCCACGCCCGGGCGACCCGCTCGTGGTTGCCGGTCAGCTCGACCCAGGTCGCCCCGAACGAGCGCTTGAAGTCGTACAGGCCGCGCATCTCCTCGCCCGGACGAGGCTCGCGGCGGGCGCCCCGGACGTCGACGCCGGCGAAGTCGAACTCGATCAGCCCCTCCCGGATCGCCAGCTGGATCGCCCGCCACAGCAGGAGGCGCGAGACGCCCGGGTACGTCCGGCGGAGATCGGCCCGGTCGCCTGACAGGGAGTAGGTCAGGCGGCCGCCATGGCGATAGAAGGTCGCGGCCCCGACCAGCTCGTCGTCGGCCGTCCGGACCTCGAGCAGGATCACCAGGCCGGCGGCCAGGCCGGCCAGCGACCAGTCGATGAAGCCGGCCCGCGAGCCGAGGCCGAAATGGCGACGGTTCGCCGCGGCCTCGACCAGGTCGAAGAACCGGTCGAGGGCCACGGGCAGGCTGGCCGCCGGCGGCGGCGCCTCGAATCCCTGCTCGGGTCCTCTGAGGCGGGCCGGGGCCGGCCGTCCCAGCGGACGACGCGCAGGCCGGCCTTCTCGGCCTGGCGGACCAGCTGGCGGGTCGTCTCGGACAGGCCACCGAAGTAGGTCGCTTCGGTCACGCCTGGCTCGAGGGCCAGCGCCAGCCGATGGCGGGATGGCTGGACCTCCTCGATCGGCCGAAATCCATTGGCCTCGATGATCCGGCCGTAGTCGGTCCCAGCCGGGATCTCGGCATCCGCGGCGATCGACGTCGACGCCCTTCCCGACCAGCCAGTCAGCCGCGGCCAGGAGACGCTCCGCCGTCCGGGCCGGCGGCTCGCCGGCCGAGATCGGCCCGCGCGACAGGTAGGCGCCTGAGCCCGGCCCGACCCGCCAGGGGCGTTCGAGGGCGAGCAGGCGGTAGCCATCGTCGGCGACCAGGAAGCGCGGTCGCCAGCCCAGCCGCGAGCGCTGCTCGGCCCACTCCCGCGACTGGTAGACGTTGCCCCCGGGCAGAGCGACCGTGTGCTGGTCCCAATCGGCGAGCTGCTCGCTGCTCGGCCTCCGCAAACCTCATGCCGAGATCGTACGGCGGCGAACGAGGCTCATCGCCAGGCCAACGATCGTGGCCAGCTCCGGGACCTTGAGCAGGTAGGCGATGCCGGCGTAGACGGCGCCGCCGACCACGGCCGTCAGGCCCAGCTCGAGGACCAGCTCGACCTTGCCCGAGCCGCTCCCGGCCAGGCCCATGAAGCCTTGCACGACCGCGAAGGCGGCACCCGTCGCCAGCAGTCCGACGACGGTCGCCAGGGCCCCGGCCCGGAGCAGGCCCTCCGGTCGGAAGGTCGGGCATCCGGTAGCCCAGGATCGCCAGCAGGACGGCCGCCTCCACCCACGAGCCGATCGTGATCGCCAGGCCGATCCCGGCCAGGCCGAGCGGTCCGGCCAGGATCACCGACAGGCTGACATTGATGGCGACCGCGATGATCGCGGCGATCACCGGCGTGCGTGTGTCGCGGCCGGCGTAGAAGGCCCGGGCCAGGATCGCGATCATCGACTCGGAGGTGATCGCCAGGAGCAGCCACAGCAGGGTGGTCGTCGTGCGCTCGATCGAGGCGTCGTCCATCCGGCCGTAGCCGAACAGGATCCGGACGACCTCGCCCCGGGCGATGATCGCCAGCCCGGTCAGCGGGACCATCACGAAGATGATCAGCCGGAGCGCCTGCCGGATCAGGGCCAGGTAGCGCTCGATCTCGCCCAGGGCCAGCTCGCGCGAGAGGGCCGGCAGGGTCACCACGCCGAGCGGGATGCCGATCACCCCGATCGGCAGCTGGAAGACCGAGAAGGCGAAGGTGAAGGCGGTCACCGCCCCGACCCCGAGGCCGGTCGAGACCGACGTCGCCACGAGGAAGGTGAGCTGGCTGGCGGCCAGCCCGACGGCGCGGGGGGCCATCAGCAAGAGCGCCTGGCGAGCATCGCTGTCGGACAGGTCCGTGTTCGGGCTGAACCGGAAGCCGGTCGGCCCGCAGGGGCAGCAGCTGGATTCCCAGGTGGCCGGCGGCACCGAGCACGACCCCGATCGCCAGCCCGACGATTCCGAGCCAGGGCGCCAGGAAGACCGCCGCCAGGATGATCGCGACGTTGTACACGATCGGGGCGACCGCCGAGGCGGCGAAGCGTCCCCGGGCGTTGAGCAGGCTCGTTGCCAGGGCGCCCCCGGCGAGCAGGATCGGACTGAGGAGCATCACCCGGGTCAGCTCGATCGTGCGCTGGATCTGGTCCGGGCTGAAGTGGGCCGTGATCACCGGCACGAGGACCGGCGCGGCGATCGCCACGATCACGGCCAGGACCAGCAGGGCGGCCAGCATCAGGGTCGCCACGGTCGAGGCGACTCGCCAGGCGCGCACCTCCTGGCCGGTGGCCAGCAGGCCGGCCACGACCGGGATGAGGGCCGAGCTCAGGGCCCCGGCCGCCACCAGCTGGAAGATGAAGTCGGGGATCCGGAAGGCGGCCAGGAAGGCGTCGAGGTCGGGGCCGGCGCCGAATGTCGCCCCGATCACGATCAGGCGGACCGAGCCGAGGATCCGCGAGACGAGGAACGCGCTGGTCACGATCAGCCCGGCCCGGGCAATGCCCCGCGCTGCCGTCATCCGCGGCGGGTCAGTGGGCCTGGCGGGCGCGCGGGTGGGCTGCCTCGTAGGCGGCCCGCAGGCGCGCCGGCGAGACGTGGGTGTAGACCTGGGTCGTGGCCAGGCTCTCGTGGCCGAGCAGCTCCTGGACGACCCGCAGGTCGGCCCCGCCGTCGAGGAGGTGGGTGGCAAAGCTATGGCGGAGGGTGTGCGGCGAGACCCCGAGTGGCAGGCCGGCCCGGGCCCGCAGGCCATCGAGGCGGAGGCGCAGGCCGCGGACGCCGAGCGGCCGCCCGCGGTGGTTCAGGAAGACCTCCGGGCCGGCCGTCAGCGCGGGATCGGCGCGGGCCGCGAGGACCGGCCGGCCATCGGCCAAGTAGGCCGGCCAATGCCGCCCGGGCGGGCCGGCCGAGCAGGCCGATGCGCTCCTTGCGGCCCTTGCCCAGGACCCGGATCTCCCCCCGCCGGAGGTCGACCGCGCCGAGGCGGGCCGCGGCCAGCTCGCTGATCCGGAGGCCGGCGGCGTAGGCCGTCTCGACGATCGCCCGATCGCGGAGGGCCAGCGCAACCAGGAGCCCGCGCCGCGCCGGGCCGGCGTCCACGAGGGGCCGGTCGATCGCGGCCAGGAGCCGCTCGACCTCCTCGACCTCGAGGACGCGCGGCAGGCGGCGGGGCATCCGGGGGGTGGCGATCGCGCCCCACGGGTCACCGTCGGTCCAGCCGCTGCGGGTCGTGAAGCGGTAGAACGAGCGCAAGGCGGCCAGACGCTGGCCGACCGACGTCCGGGCGACGCCATCGCCGAGGTGGGCCGAGGTACGAGCGCAGGTCGGCCCGCGCCGGCCGCCGCCAGTCGATTCCCCGTGCGTCGAGCCAGGCCAGGTAGGCGCCGACGACCGTGGCGTACGCCCGCCGGGTATGGGTTGAGGCATCGCGGGCGGTCAGCCCGTCGAGGAAGCGCTCACGGGCCTCGTCACCGGTCACGCCCCGGGTGCGCTCCCGGTCGTGGCGGAGCCACGCGTCCGACCGGTCCGGCCGCCACGACCGGTCGGCCGTCCGGTCCGGGTCCCTGTCGGACGAGGTCGCCCGGCCGGACGACCCCGCGGCCGGGACGCCGGAGGGCCGTCGGATCGGCCGGCCCGCCGGCCAGCGCCCGGCCGACGAGGTCACCGGCCGGCAATGGGATCGCGGCCCCGCAGCGCAAGCAGACGCCGGTTTGGGCCTGCGCGGCGGCCGGCTTCCCGCCCGCGGACCCGGCGTCCGGCGGCGCCGCCTCCGCCGCCCGGGCGACCGGTCCGCCGTCGGCGTCGTGGATCGCCCCGACCGGCTCGCGCGAGGTGGTGAAGTCGCATTTTGGGTAGCGTGAGCAGCCCCAGAAGACCGAGCCCGTCCGTCGCGCCCGGCGCGCCGTGAGGTGGCCCTGGCCACAGGTCGGGCAGACGACCTCGAACGGCAGCGGATCTGGCGGCGGCGGGCCGTCCTTCTTGATGTAGTCGCACTCGGGATAGCGGACACAGCCGACGAACGGCCCGAAACGGCCCCGCCGGGCGACGAGCGTGCCGCCGTCGGTCGGACCGCACTTCGGACAGGCCTCGCCGACGCCCGGCAGCTCGGCCAGGGGCTGGCCGTCGGCGCCCAGCTCGGCACCGGCCGGGGAGCCGATCGGCCGGGTCTCCTTGTGGTCGGGGAACATCGAGCAGGCGAGGTACTCGCCATAGCGGCCGGCCCGGATCACCATCGGATGGCCCTCGGAGCAGAGCTCGGTCGTGGCCAGCCCGATGTCGGCCGGCCGAAGCTCCTTCTGCTTGGCCGCGACCGTTGCCTCGAAGGGCGTGTAGAAGGCTCGCACGAGGGGCACCCACGCCCGCTTGCCGCTGGCGACCTCGTCGAGGTCGTCCTCCATCCGGGCCGTGAACTCGAGGTCGACCAGCGAGCCGAAATGGTCCACGAGCAGGTCGGTCACGATCTCGCCGACCGGCTCGGGCCGCAGGCGGCGCTCCTGGACGCTGACGTAGCCGCGCTCGAGGATCGTCGAGATGGTCGCGGCATAGGTCGACGGCCGGCCGATGCCGTGCTCCTCGAGGGCCTTGATCAGGGTGGCCTCGGTGTAGCGCGGCAGCGGCTCGGTGAAGTGCTGGGCCGGCTTGACGTCCCGGACGCTGGTCTGGTCGCCCTGGCTGAGCGCCGGCAAGGTCTTCTCCTGCTCCTCGGCGGCGTCGTCCTGGCCTTCGGTGTAGACCGCCGAGAAGCCGTCGAAGACCGTCCGGGTGGCGGTGGCGCGCAGCTCGTACCGGTCGGCGTCGAGGTCGACGCTGGTCGTCTCGAGCTCCTTCTCCTTCATCTGGCTGGCCAGGGCGCGCTGCCAGATCAGGCGGTACAGGCGGGCCTCGTCACGGGGCAGGACCTTCTCGAGCTGCTCGGGCGAGCGCCCGAACGAGGTCGGCCGGATGGCCTCGTGGGCCTCCTGGGCGTTGCGGGTCTTGGTCTTGAACGGGCGGCCCTTGGGCATCGTGTAATCCGGGCCGAAGCGGGCCGCGATCGTGTCGCGCGCCTCGCCCATCGCCTGGCCCGACAGGGCGACCGAGTCGGTCCGCATGTAGGTGATCAGGCCGACCTGGCCCTCGTCGGTCTCGAGGCCCTCGTAGAGGCGCTGGGCGACGGTCATCGTCCGCTTCGGGCTGAAGCTCAGCTTGCGGCTCGCCTCCTGCTGGAGGGTCGAGGTGGTGAACGGGGGCGCCGGGCTGCGCTTCGAACGCTTGACCGCGACGGCCCGGACGACCGGCCGGCTGGCGCGCAGGGCGTCGGCATGGACGAGCGCGGTCGCCTCGTCGCCGATCGCCGGCTTCTCGCCGTCGATCCGGACCAGGTCGGCGCTGAACGGCGTCCGGTCGGGCGCCAGGAGGGTCGCCTCGATCGTCCAGTACTCGACCGCCGTGAAGGCCCGGATCTCGCGCTCGCGGTCCACGACGAGGCGGACAGCGACGGACTGGACCCGGCCGGCCGACAGGCCCGAGCGGACCTTCCGCCAGAGGAGCGGGCTGAGGGTGTAGCCGAACAGGCGATCGACGATCCGGCGGGCCTGCTGGGCGTCGACCAGGTCGAGGTCGATCTCGCGAGGATGGGCGAAGGCCTCCCGGATCGCGCCCTCGGTGATCTCGCTGAAGGTCACCCGCCGGGTCCGGGCGGGAACGAGGTGGGCCGCCTCGGCGACGTGCCAGGCGATCGCCTCGCCCTCGCGGTCGAGGTCGGTGGCCAGGAAGACGGTATCGGCGGTCCTGGCTGCCTTGGCGATCTCCGAGACCTGCTTGCGGCGGTCGGCCACGATCTCGTAGCTCGGCGCGAAGTCGTGCTCGACGTCGACGCCGAGCTGGTCCTTGCCCAGCTTCTCGGGCAGGTCGCGGACGTGACCGTACGAGGCAAGGACCCGATAGCCCGGGCCGAGATAGCGTTCGATCGTCTTGGCCTTGGCCGGCGACTCGACGATCACCAGGTTTCCGCTCATGACGTCGGGGAGTCTAGCACCGGATTCTTGGCCGGCGGTCACCTGCGCCTTCGGCGCCGCGGGACGCGCCCCGCGCACGCGCGGGCCGAATCAGGCGTCCCGGATCTTGCGCAGGAAGTCCTCGTCGATCTCGATCTCCTCCTCGACCGGCGTCGCCGGGGCAGACCGCGCCCGGCCCCCATCGGCGCCCGTGCCGTCGCCGTCGGGCCGGCTCCGGGGCAGCTCGATGAAGCGGACGTAGGCCAGCGGGATCACGAAGATCGAATCGGTCTGATCGATGAACACCGGTCGCTTGCCGTCCTGGGTGCGGACGTTGGTGCAGACCACGGCGACATCCCGCGCGGTCGGGAACTCGAACAGGTCGGCCACGACCGGCTGCTCGTTGTTCAGGTGGATGACCGCGTTGCGGAGGACCGGGTCGCGTTGGGCAAACCCCGCATCGGGCGGGGTATGGGCAGGCACGGCCGGGTCGGTCAACTCTTCCAGAAGTCGACGACCAGGCGGACCCGGTCACCGATCACCCAGATCCCGATCCCGACCTCGTCCACCCGGGGATCCATGATGTTGGCCCAGTGGCAGTAGTTGCCGCACGGCTTCTCGTCCTGGAAGAAGAGATGGGTGCCGAGGACCGAGGCGTAGGGGCTGCTCGACGAACGGCAGCCGATGTTCTCGCGATAGTCGCCGGGGTAGCCGGCCCGATGGAGCCGGTCGCCGGGATTGCCGTCGGCGAAGTGGCTGCAGATGTTCTTCGTGGCCAGCAGCTTGGCGTACGGCCGGGAGACCTTGTTCGAGATGCCGGCGTTGAGGATCAGGGGCTTGACCCCGCTGCCGCCCGGGCTGCTGCACGTGCCCGACGACAGGACCCAGCCGCCGCCCCGGGTGCAGTTCATCAGGCCGCAGGTAGTAGACCTCGACGGCGTGCCAGGCGCCCGCGCCGGCGGTGCTCCCGCCGGAGCCGCCCTTGGGCTTGGTCGACTTGACCGCCGAAGCCGGAGCGACCGGGGCGGCCGTCCGGAACGTGACGGTCCTGGCCGCGGCGAGTGGCACGCCGCTGGCCGACAGGGCGGCCGTGGAGACCGACATCGTGACGACGCTGCCCTTGGCCAGGGGCGCGCTCGGGGTGAAGACAAGGACCGTGTTCTTCTCGGCCCAGGCGGTCTTGCCGGCGAGGGCCTTGGTCCCGATCATCGCCCGGAAGGCAGCCCCGGTGGTGGCCGGGTCCATCGCCTGGGTGAAGCGAACCGACAGGACCTGTCGGAGCGGGACCGCGGTCGTGCCGTTGAGCGGCCGGAAGCGGACGACCTGGGGCGGGGCGGCGGCCGTGACCTGAAGCGGCTCGGGCGCGACGACCGGCGAACCGTCGGCATCGACGATGCCCGGCTGGAGGGCGACCGTGTAGGCAACGCCGGCGGTCAACGGCTTGTCCGGCTGGAACGTCATCGAAGTTCCGCTGGTCGTCGCCGCGACATCGGTCAGAGTGCCCGTGACCGCCGGGCTGAACGCCAGGAGCTGCATCCGACGACGGTGCCGGCACGGCCGAATCAAAGGTGATCGTGAAGACCGACGAGGGCGTGGCCTGGCCGGCGGTGGCTCCGCCGAGGGCCAGGTGGGCGACCGTCGCCGCCCGGGTGTTGAACAAGGCCCGGGCAGCCTGGCCGAGGGGCTGGCCGGCGGCGTCGAGGGCGGCAGCCGCCACCTTGATCGTGTAGAACGTGCCGGACTGCCACATTCCGCGGGGGCTGATCGTCAAGGTGCGCTTGGCCGTGTCCCAGCTGGTCGTGACCGGCGTGGCCGGGTCGACCGTCAGGGCGGCGGCCACCGAGGCGGTATTCATCGGGCTCGAGAAGCCCAGCCGGATCGGGTCGTGCAGGCGGTGGGCCGCATCGACGGTCTGCGCGAACGACGCGGCGTCGAGCGGAGCCGAGACGGTCGGGGCCTTTGCCGCCGTCGGCCGCGGGGACAGGAAGGCCAGCACGCCAAGCCCGATCAGTCCAACCGCGCCGAGTCCGAGGACCAGCCGCAGGGCGATGCTCCGGCGCAGGAGAATCGGCACATACAGCGTGGCCAGGACGGGGATAGCGAGCGCGGCGGCTGCGAGCTTTCGCAATAGACAGTCTCCTGGCTAGCTGCTGGGGGTCAGCGGCGTCGTGCGGCTGTCAACCGGGCAGGGGCCCGGACGTTCGCGTCAGGGTAGCACCGGGCGCCGAAACGGGGCAACCGCCGGGACGTCGCCCGGAGCCAGCCCGGCCAGTCCCCCGGCCAGTCGGTAGCGGCCACCGCCGGCGGTCGCCAGCCCGCGCAGCTCGAGCACGGTCAGCGTGCCGAGGACCGTGGCAACCGACAGGGCGGCACCCTGGGCGAGGTCGTCGACCGTGGCCGATCCGCCGGCCAACGCGGCCGCGACGGCCCGCTCGGCCGCCCCGAGCGAGGCCAGGATCGCGGCCGGTGACGGTCCGGGGGCGGTCGCCGACGGACGTTCCGTGCTGCCGTTCCGATCCGCCGCCGTCCGCCCGGCCAGGCCCAGGTCCTCGATCAGCCCGGCGATCCCGGCCACGATCCGGACCTGACCCGGGTACTCGCGCAGGAAGGCCAGGCAGCCGGCCGAGGCCGGAGCGTCGATCGAGCCGGGCACGGCAAAGCACTCGCGACCCTGCTCCAGGGCCCAGGCCGCCGTGATCAGGGCGCCGCTCCGGGCGGCGGCCTCGACGACGACCGTGGCGTCGGCCAGGCCGCTGATCACCCGGTTTCGGCGCGGGAAGGTGCCCCGGGTAGGAATCGCATCGGGCGGCAGCTCCGAGACGAGCGCGCCGCCGGATTCGACGATCCGCTCCGCCAGGTGGCGATGGGCGGCCGGGAAGAGCCGCTCGTGGCCGGAGCCGAGGACCGCGACCGTGCGCCCGCCGGCCTGGACCGTCGCCTCGTGGGCGGCGCCATCGATCCCGACCGCCAGGCCGGACACGATCGTCACGCCGAGCCGGGCGAGGGCATCCCCGATCCGCGCCGAGACTCTTCGGCCGGCCTCGCTCGGCCGCCTGGTGCCGACGACCGCGACGGCGGATTCGGCCGTGAAGGCGGCGCCGTCACCGCGCACGAAAAGGACCGGCGGCGGGACCTCGAGCAGACGCAGGCGAGTCGGGTAGGCCGGATCATCGAGGGTCAGCCAGGCGATCCCGCGGGCCGCCATCCGGTCGAGGATCGAGGGACCATCCCGGGCCGCGACGGCCAGCCGCGCGACGAGCTGCGCGGGCCGCGCGGCAGGCGCTCCGTCCCCGCCGGATGCCGGCCCGAGGACCCGCTCCAGCCGTCGACGGCCCGCCTCCGAGGCGGCCAGGTCGAGCACGGCCCGTGCCGAGCGACAGGCCGCCAGGAGACGGTAGAAGGTGACCGGCCCGAGACCCTCGACGGACATCAGGAGCATCGCCGCACGGCGTTCCGGCTCGGCGCCGGCGCTCGCCGGCCCAGGCATGACGGCCTCGGCCATGGCCAGCGGCCCGTTGCGCCCGATGCCCAGCATCAGACCGCCAGCGGGCCGGTCGCCCGCAGTCCGAGGGCCCGGAATCGACCCGCCTGGTCAAGCTGGTCGATCCCGACCGCGTCGGCGTCGTCGAGGTCGGCGATCGTGCGGGCCGCCCGCAGCAGGCGCTCGACGCCCCGGGCCGAGAGGTCCAGGCCGTCGGCAAGCTGGACGACGCGTGCCCGCTCGGGCCGGCCGAGCCGGCAGGCCTGCCGCAACCGGCTTCCGGCCAGGGCTCCGTTCAGGCCGCCCTGCCGTTCGAGCTGCCGCCGCCGGAGCGCGGCGATCCGGGCCGCCACCGGCGCGGACCCCTCGGGCGGAGGCCCATCGACCAGGGTCGCCGGCGGCACCCGGGGCATCTCGACCCACAGGTCGATCCGGTCCCGGAGCGGTCCGGAGACTCGGCCGGCGTAGCGCTCCGGGACACCCGGCCGGCAGCGGCAGCCCGGCTCAGGGCCCTGGGCACCACCGCAGGGGCAGGGATTCATCGCCGCGATCAGCTGGAAGCGAGCCGGCAGGGTCAGCGAGCGGGCGACTCGGACGATCGCCACCCGACCCTCCTCGAGGGGCTGGCGAAGCGCCTCCAGGACATCCCGCCCAAATTCAGGCAGCTCGTCCAGGAACAGGACGCCCTGGTGGGCCCGGGTGACCTCCCCGGGTGCGGTCAACGGACCACCACCGACCATCCCGGCATAGGAGATCGTGTGGTGTGGTGCCCGAAACGGCCGGCGCTGGTCGAGCTCGAGGATCGGGCCCTCCCCCGCCGCCGACCGGATGGCGGTCGCCGTCAGCGCGTCACCGGGCTCGAGCGGCGGGAGCAGGCCTGGGATCGTCCGGGCCAGGAGGGTCTTGCCCGAGCCCGGCGGTCCGACCAGGAGCAGCGCGTGGCCGCCGGACAGGGCGATCTCGAGGGCCCGCCGGGCGAATGCCTGGCCGCGCACCTCGGCCAGGTCGGGGACCTCATCAGGCTGGGCCGCGACCGCCGCCGCGCTGCTGGCGGTCTCCGCCGGGACAACCCCCGGGCCTGGTCCGACGAGATCGACCCGGGCCGGATTTGGCCGGGGTCGGGCGGCCCGACCCGAGCGGATTGCCGCCAGGGCCGCGGTCAGGTCGTCGGCCGGATGGATCTCGATCCGATCCACGAGCCGGGCCTCCGGGCCCGAGTCCGTGGGGACGACCACCCGGCCCGACGCCGCGCCGAGCGAGCGCCGCAACCATCGACAGGATGCCCGGCACCCGGCGCAGCTCACCGCCCAGTGACAGCTCGCCGATCAGCGCCCAGCTGCCGTCGGCCCGGGCCTGCTCCGATCCGAGCAGGATCCCGACGGCGATCGCCGCATCGAGCGAGGCACCCGTCTTGCGCAGGTCGGCCGGGGCGAGGTTGACCGTGATCCGGCGGGGCGGGAAGACGAGGCCGCTGTTGCGGATCGCGCCGCGGACCCGCTCGCGCGCTTCCTGGAGGGAGGCGTCGGCCAGGCCGACGACCGAGAATCCGGGCAGGCCCGGGGCGACGTCGACCTCGACCCGGATCACCCGGCCATCGATCCCGTGGAGGGTTGCCGAGAGGACCGTGGCCAGCATCCGCCGAGGCTAGGCGGCCGGCCTCACCTGACCATCATCGAGCGCTCATCCGGGCCTGGTCGAGAATCCCGGCGACCTGGCCGAGATGCTCGTCGGCGTGCATCAAGCCGCCCAGGAAGCGGGCCGGCGCATTGCGGACGGAGCCCTTCGAGGTCGTGAAGGCAAGCTCGAGGTTGGGCTCATCCGGCCAGACGGCCAAGGTAGCCAGGATCATCCGCTCGCTCTCGGCCAGGCGCTGCCGGCACGCGGCGATCGTGGTGATCGTCGGCCAGGGCACCTCTCGCCGCGATCGGCCGTGGGGCTCGACGCCCCGGGCGAGCTCGGCCGCCAGGAAGGCCGTCTCCTCGGCGCTGGCGGTCAGGTGGACGATCACGTGGCCCAGGGTCCAGGGCAGGCTGACCTCGGCCGGATCGAGCGCGAAGGTATCGGCCGCCTCCCGATCCTCGGGCTCGAAGGTCACGTCGGCGTCCTGGGCGTCGGCCAGCTCCGTCCGGAGGGCGGCCATCAGCGCTCGCGTCGCGGCGCCGAGCTCGGCCGGCCCGAAGCTGCGGCCGAGGTCGGCCAGCTCCAGCTCGCCCGCCCGGACGGCCCGGAAGTCGATCAGGGCTGCAACCTTCGTGTCGTCGATCATGGCGCGACTGTCCGCTCCGATCGTCCTGCCGTCAAGCGCGCGGGTCGGTCCAATCGGCCCAATAGACCGATTCGGCCGGCGGGCGCTAGGCTCTACCGACGCGTCCCTGCCCAAATCGGACCTGGAGAACCACATGCCCCGCCGACTTCTCGCCCTGCTGGCGACGACTGCCATCCTGATTGCTGCCTGCAGCGGCGGCCCCGGTGCGACCCCCGCCCTGAGCGACCCGAAGCTGATCCTGACCGGCTCGGCCACCTCGCTCCAGAACCTCAAGAGCGTCCATTTCAACGTGGCCGTGGCCGGCAGCGTCAATGCCGGCGACCTGACCGGCGGCGGCGCCGACTCGAGCCCCGTCCCGGGCGCCAGCCCGGTCCTGGTCGACCTGACCGGGACCACGATCTTAGGCGACATCGACCTCGCCGACAGCAGCGGCCAGGTCGCGGTCAGCGTGCCGGCCCTGCTCGCCTTCAGCGCCAACGTGATCGTCGTCGGCGGCACCGCCTACATCAAGACCAGTCTGGGCGACCCCAAGTTCGCCAAGCTCGATCTCAGCTCGCTGGCCGGCTCGTTGCCGATCCCCAGCCTGCCCGCCCTCGGCTCGCCTGATCCCTCGGCCGCGGCCTCGATGGTCGCCGCGATCGACGCGGAGCTGGCCAAGCTGCCCGCGCCGACCAAGCTCGCCGACGAGACGGTCAATGGCCAGGACTGCTACCACGTCCAGGAGATCGTGACCAGCTCGGACTTTCCCGATGCCGCGAGCGTGCTCAACGGGACCTCGGGCACGGTGACCGTCGACCTGTGGACCCAGAAGTCGGACCTCCGGCCATCGCGGCTGGTGATCGGCATCGACGCCGGAGCCTCGGGCAAGCTGACCCTGACCGTCGACCTCACCAACTACGACGGTGCGGTCACGATCGCCGCGCCACCCGCCGACCAGGTAAGCGACCAGCCGTTCTCACTGCCAGGGCTGACACCCTAGCTCCTGAAGGACCGGGCGCAGTCGGCCCGTACGGGTCGATTGCGCCGCACACGACGGCGCCGGTCGGCCGCTCGGTTGGGTCAGCCGTTCGCCCGGGCCAGCCAGCGTTCGGGATTGGGCAGCGGCTCGAAGCCGCCGTGGCGACGGTAGAGCTCGTCCGCGTCACGGGTCGCCAGCACGAACCGGCGCAGCCCGGCCAGGCGCGGATCGGCGACGATCGTCTCGATCAGCCATGAGCCCAGGCCGTGGCCGCGCGAGCCCTCGTCGATGAACACGTCACACAGCCACGCGAAGGTCGCCAGGTCGGTCACGACGCGGGCGAACCCGACCTGGCGCCCGCCTCCGTAGACCCCGAAGTTGAGCGAGCCCTCGATCGAGCGGACGATCGTGTCCACCGGCCGGCCGAGCGCCCAGTAGGCGCGTTCCCGAAGTGCCGGCACGAGCCAGGCCAGGTCGAGCCGGTCGGCAGCCGTGCTGATCTCGAACTCGCCCCGGACGATTTCGACGCTGCCCGCGTCCCGGACCCGCCGCTCGACGAGCTCGACCCGGTTGCCGAATGGATCGTCGACATAGAAGCGCCAGAAGCCGACGTCGAGGTCGTCGTCGAGGATCGTCAGCCCGGCCGCCTGGAGCTCGACCCGGGCGGCGTCCAGGTCGGCCACGCCGAGGGCCACGTGGGCCCGGGTGGCGGGCCTGAACGGGCGCTCGACGGCCAGGTGGAGCGCGGTTCCCGGACCGACGAACCAGCAGCCGCCCCGGTCCGCCAGGGCCGCCGGCTTGTCGATCTCGAGCAGCCCCAGGATGCCCGCGTAGAAGCCCCGCGCCCGCTCCTCGCCACCCGCGGGGATCAGGACCTGGACGTGATGGAAGCCGTTGACCTGCACCAGTTCCCTCCGCGACGACCGGCCCATCTTGCCAGCCCCACCAGCCGCCCCGCTTGGCCGGATCTGCGGACCCGACGTACTCTCCGCACAGGAGGATCCGATGCTCAACATGCTGGCCAAGAACTGGTGGCTCGTCGAGGTCCGGGGCGTGGCCGCGATCGCCTTCGGGCTGCTCGCATTCCTGTGGCCGGGGATCACCCTGCTCGTCCTGGTCACCCTCTTCGCCGCCTACATGCTGATCGACGGGCTCGCACTGCTGGTCTCGCTCCGACGGGCCGAGCCGGCCACGGCCGGGCATCGCCTGGCGGTGGCCGTGATGGGCGTCCTCGGGGTGGCGGTCGGGATCGCCACGATCGCCTGGCCGGCGATCACCGCACTGGCCCTCCTCTACCTGGTCGCCTTCTGGGCGATCACCCTCGGCTTGACCCAGGTGGTCGCGGCGATTCGTCTCCGGCGCGACATCAGCGGCGAGCTGTGGTTCGTGATCGGCGGCCTGCTGACCGTCCTCTTCGGCGTCTTCATCCTGGTCTTCCCGGGGTCCGGGCCTGCTGTCACTGGTCTGGATCGTCGGGTGCCTGGGCGATCATCTTCGGGATCACCAACCTGGTCCTGGCCTGGCGCCTGCGTGGCCTGCACCAGCAGATCGTCCGCTCGCGGGTCGTCACCAGCGCGCGCTGACCGGCGGGCCGGGCGGGCCCGTATCATGGCCCCGATGACCACCGTCCACCTCCTCCACGCCGGCTATGCCGGGGACCGGGTCGCGAGCAGCGTGGTCCTCGTCCTCGACGGCGATGCGCGGATCGTCGTCGACCCCGGGATGGTGGCCCACCGCTCGCTGATCCTCGATCCATTGGCGGCCCTGGGGGTCGAGCCGGAGTCGATCAGCCACGTCTTCCTGTCGCATCACCACCCCGACCACACGATCAACGTCGCCCTCTTCCCGGAGGCCGAGGTGGTCGACTTCTGGGCCCGCTACGTCGGCGACGAATGGCTCGATCACGACGGCGACGGCTACCAGCTGGGCGCCCACAGCCAGCTCTGGCTGACACCCGGCCACACCGACCAGGATGCGTCGCTGATCGTCGCGGCCGACGACGCCACGTATGCCATGACCCACGCCTGGTGGCGCGCCGACCGGACGCCCGAGATCGATCCGCTGGCCGCCGACCAGGCCGGCCTGGAGACCAGCCGGGCCCGGCTGCTGGCCGCCGTCGACATCGTGATCCCCGGTCACGGTGCGCCCTTCCGGACCGGCCGCCGGGCATAGCCAAACGGGCCACCGGTCCGGGAGGACCAGCGGCCCGTTCGAGCGTCGCGGCCGGGCGCACTGCCCGGCCTGCCCTACATCTGGGTCAGGCCCAGGACGTGGCCTTCGGGATCCGCGACCAGGGCGATCGTCGCCCCGGGTCCGGGCGAGAACTTGGGCATGATGACCGTGCCGCCCAGCCCGACGGCCTTGGCCAGCGTGGCGTCGATGTCAGCGACCGTGACGTAGCCGGTGACATGACCGGCCGAGCCGTCCGGGGTAGCGCCGACGCCGACGATCACGCCCGT
The DNA here is from genome assembly GCA_963735455.1 of uncultured Chloroflexia bacterium. Taxonomy (GTDB): domain Bacteria; phylum Chloroflexota; class Limnocylindria; order Limnocylindrales; family CSP1-4; genus Palsa-1033. Next base: position 927,212 of record CAVTKZ010000002.1, on the reverse strand, counting down.
TTCGGCCGGATCGGACATCCCGTAGCCACCCGGATTGCTCGTGTCGAGCTTCCAGCCGAAGAGCTTGCTGTAGTAGGCCTGGAGCGCCTGCTGGTCCTTGCCCACGATCTCGAAATGAATGACCTTCGCGTCTGACATCGCTGCGATTCTCCTGTTCCCGGGACCGAGGTCATCCACGCCTCGCTGGCCCTCACTCATCCAACGAACGGGATCGCCCGAATCGACAGCCCCTGGCTCAAACCCGGCCGAGCACGGCCAGGATCTCGGCGCCGTAGCGCTCCAGCCGGGCCGGCCCCATCCCCTGGACGCGCCCGAGATCGGCCAGCGAGGCTGGCCGGGCAGCGACGATCGCCAGCAGCGTCGCATCGTGGGCGATCACGTAGGCCGGCACGCCGTCGCCCCGGGCTCGCTCGGAACGCCACGAACGGAGGGCCTCGAAGGCCCCCTCCGAACCGGCTGGCACGCCGACCCGCTCTCGTCCGGCCCGAGCCCCCGGGCCCGCCCCGCGCGCCGCCCGGATCGGACGACCCTGGTCGGCCCCGAAGCCCAGCTCGGCCAGGAACCGGGATGGCTTGCGGCTGCCCTCCCGGCCGTTTGCCCCCTCGCGTCGAGCGGCCCACGAGATCGCCAGGAAGCGCCGGGCCCGGGTGATCCCCACGTACAGCAGGCGACGCTCCTCGCCGATCGCCAGGGGATCCCCGCCGGCCTGGCCCACGGGCAGGGTGCCCTCCTCGAGACCGGGCAGGAAGACGGCGTCCCACTCGAGGCCCTTCGCCCGATGGATCGTCGACAGGGTGACGCCGCCGCTCGCATTCGCCCGTTCGGCGGCATCCCGCCGGGCCAGCTCGGCCAGGAAGTCCGGCGCTCCCGGGGCGGCCCCGTCCGGGCCGGCCTGCGCCCCAAGCTCGGCCGCGATCGCCAGCAGGACCCCCAGGTCGGCGGTCCGTTCGCGCTCCTCCGGCCCATTCCGGGCGGCATCGGGGTCGTAGCCGAGGGCCGCCCTGAAGACGGCCTCGAGCGCCGCGGGCAGGTCCCGGCCGGTCGCGCCGGGCCTGGCTCGCTCGATCGCCCGAATCGCGGCCCGGACGTCCTGGCGCTCGTAGAACCGACCGCCGCGCACGACATAGGGGATGGCTGCCGTCGTGAGGGCGGCCTCGATCGGTGGCAGCTGGGCGTTGAGCCGGACGAGGACGGCGATCTCGGCCGCCGCCACGCCTTCGGCGATCCGGGCCCGGATGGACTGGACCAGGCCGGCCAGCTCCGCCGGCGGATCGGCATAGGCCGAGCGCGTCGGCCGGGGCCCCGACGGCCGGGTGGCGGTCAGCGCCCTGGTCCGACCCGTTCCGGCGATCAGCCGGTTGGCGAGGGCCAGGATCTCCGGGCTCGAGCGATAGTTCTCGGTCAGCTCGACGACCTGGGTGCCGGGGTGGGTCCGGGCGAAGTCGAGCAGGTAGGAGCTCGAGGCGCCGGTGAAGCTGTAGATGGTCTGGTCCTCGTCGCCGACGACGCACACGTCAGGGCTGCTGCCCGCCCACAGACTGAGCAGGCGTTCCTGGAGCGGGTTCGTGTCCTGGTACTCGTCCACGCTGAACCAGCGCTTCCGGGCCCGGACGATCGCCGCCGCCGCGGGGTCCGACTCGAGCAGGTCGACCGTCGCCCCGAGCATGTCCTCGAAGTCGATCCGCCCGGCCCGGGCCTTGGCCCGCTCGTAGTCGGCGAAGACGCGGCTCATCAGCTCGACCGGCAGCGGCGCCTCCCGCCCGGCGGCGGTCGCTGCGGAGGCGTATGCGGCCGGGCCCAGGCGCCGGTTCTTGGCCCACTCGATCTCGGCCGCCAGGTCCTTGGCCGGGGTGAAGCGATAGCCGCCGGGCAGTGCCCGGGCAATCCGGCCGACGATCGGGAACTTCGATTCGAGGATCTCCGGCGGCGGGCTGCCGCCGTGCCGGTCGGGCCAGAAATGGCGGAGCTGGGAGAGGGCCTGGGCATGGAACGTGCGGGCGGTGACCCCCGGCTGGCCGAGCCCGCGCAGGCGTTCGCCCATCTCGGCCGCCGCCTTGTCGGTGAACGTCACCAGGAGCACATCAGCCGCCCCGACGACCCCTACCGCGATCGCATAGGCCGCTCGGCGGCTGATCACCCGGGTCTTGCCGGTGCCCGCGCCGGCAAGGATCGCGACCGGGCCGCTGACGGCCAGGGCGGCTCGCCGCTGGGCGTCGTTGAGGCCGTCGAGGATGTGCTCCGGGTCGGGCTGGTCGGCCATGCCCGAAAGCCTAGCGACCGGGACTGCTGCCCGGCTTAGCCGAGCCTGCCGGTCCTCAGCGGGTCGCCGGGGCGGGCTGCGCGGCAGGCCCGCCGATCGCCTTGTCGATCGTCCGGCCGAACTCAAGCAGGGACCGCCCGAGGGGTGAGTCGGCCTTCGTGTACATGAACGGCGCGCCGCTGTTCAGGGCGCTGATCGCGCCCCGGTACTCGTTGATGACCTGGTATTCGATCGTCCGCTTGAGCGCGCTCTCGGCGTTCTTCTGGCTGATCCCGGTGAAGGCGTTCGAGCGGTTCAGGACGAGGTGGACCTTGGCCGGCTCGACCCCCAGGTGGCCGATGGTCTCGAGCACCAGCCGGACGTTCTTGAGGCACGACAGGTCGGCGGTCATGACCACGAAGAACTGGTCGGCCTGGTCGAGGATCTTCAGGTTGATCTCGTCGAGGCGCTTGTCGATGTCCAGGATCACGTAGTCGTACAGCGAGCGGAGGTGGTCGAGGATCTGGGGCAGGTGCTCCTCGGTGACCAGCTCGGCCGTCTCGGGCGAAGGCGGTGCGAGGAGCAGGTCGATCCCCGAATCGTGGTGGACCAGGACCTGCCGGACCAGGTCGAGGTCGATCGACGGGGCGGTGACGATGTCGATGATGCTCTTGCGGTCGAGGCCCAGGTCCAGGAAGACGCGATGGTCGCCGAACTGCAGGTTGGCATCGACCAGGACCACCTTGCGGCCCAGCTCGCGATGGAGGGCGATCGCTGCGTTGATCGCGATCGTGGTCGTGCCGACCCCGCCCTTGGCGCCGTAGAAGGCCAGCACTCGCCCGAGTGGCGGGCGGCCGACGAGCAGGTCGCGCGGCGCGAAGCGGGCCAGCAGGCTCTTGATCCGGGCCAGCAGCTCGGCCGGGTGGAAGGGCTTGATCAGGTAGTCGTCGGCGCCGGCCCGCAGGCCCTTGACCTTCTGCTCAACTTCGCGCTCGGCGGTGAGCATGATGATCGGGACGTGGGCCGCCGAGCCTTCCTCGGCCCGGATCTTGGTCGCGACCTGGTAGCCGTCGACCTTGGGAAGCATGATGTCGAGCAGGATCAGGGCCGGTGTCTCGGCGCTCCAGAGGCGGAAGCCCTCGGCACCATCCGATGCGACGAGAACCTCGTAGCCTTCCTGCTTGAGGGTGTACGTCAGCAGCCGCTGCACATTCGGGTCATCGTCGATGACGAGGATCTTTGCGGCCATTGCCTCCCCAGTGTTGAAGCCGATCGTCGGCTTGGCGCCGCGATTATAGGCGCACCGCTCCGCGGCCCGGGTCGTCGAGGCACTCCAGGACGAGCCGGCTCCACGTCTCGAGCCGGTCGGCGACGGCCCGGACGGCGGCGGTCGGGGCGAACCGGCCGGTCAGCTTGCTCGTCTCGCGGATCGCCACCGGACGGCCCGCAGCATCGGCTTCGAAGACCACGCCGAGGTGGACCCGGCCGACGTCGGTCGTGTCGTCATTGAGCAGGCCGAGGAGGCGCGGCTGGGGCTCGAAGTCCGCGTCAATCTCCTCGTGCCACTCCCGGCGCAGGCCACCCAGGACGCCGTCGTCGCCGGGATTCACGTGGCCGCCCACGCCGATCGACCAGCGATCGTGGAGCCGGCTGTCGACACCGGCCCGGGTCCGCCGCATCAGGAACCAGGCCGGCCCGTCGCGCACGACCAGGTAGGGAATCACCTGCTTCCAGGCCGGATCGGCCTCGACCTCGGCACGGGCCCGGAACTCGCCGTGGCGGGCGATCCGCTCGAGGTCGCCGGCGACATCGCCGGTCCGCAGGCCGTGCCAGCCCTCGCCCGGGACCACCACCGTCCGGGGCACGACCAGGACCTGTTCGCTCAAGCGAGCGGCCCGAGGGTCTCCCGGGCGGCCTTCAGCCGGCCGGCGATCCGCTCGGCAGTGGCGCCCGGATCATCGGGCGTCGCCCCGAGGTCGGCCAGCCAGCCGTCGAGCTCGGTCAGGATCGCCCGGATGCGCCGGGCCAGCTCCGGTGCGTTCGTGGCGGCGATCCCGGCGCCCATCGTAACGTCGCCCCGGGCGAGGCGGGTCGCGCTCGACCAGCCACCGGCGGCCAGGGCCCGGGCGATCGGCCAGTCGTCCGCCGCACTGGCCGACTCGACCAGGGCCGCCGCCAGGGCCAGGGGCAGGTGACTGATCGCCGCAACCGCCCGATCGTGCTCCCGGGCGGTGAGCCGGTGGGCCTGCGCGCCGCAGGCGGTGATCAGCAGCCCGACCCGCTCGAAGTCGATCGGCCGGGCCTGGGCGCCCGGGCACACGACCCACGGCGCGCCGTTGAACAGGTCGGCCCGGGCGCTGCCGTAGCCCGACGTCTCGAGGCCGGCCAGCGGGTGGCCGCCGACGAAGCTCAGGCGGAGCCGGTCCGCCCGATTCACGAGGGCGACCTTGGTGCTGGCCACGTCGGTGATCGTCGGCGGCGCGCCCCTGACCTGGGTGGCTGCGATCTCCTCGAGCAGCCCGAGGCAGCTCAAGGGATCGCTGGCCAGGACGATCAGGTCAGCTCGATCGAGGGCTTCGGCCAGGCTCGGCGCGGCCCGGTCGATCACGCCGTCGGCGAGGGCGGCCGCGGGGCCCGACCCGGTCGGGCTCCAGGCGACGATCGAGTCGAAGGAGGACTCGGGTGGGCCGCTCCGGATGGCCCGGGCGATGGAGCCTCCGATCAGGCCCAGGCCGATGATCGCAAGGCGCAACGCCGGGTGGGTCTAGTCGACCCAGCCGGCACTGCTGCCGACCGGGGCCGAGGTCCGGGGTGCGTCCTTGCGGCGCGAGCCCATCCGTCGCGCGGCGACCCGGCGCTCGCCACCGGGCGGCGGTCCGGGCTCGTCCGACGGGTTCGCCCGGCGCGCCAGGACCCGCCGCTCGGTGTCGCGGCGGTCGTAGTTCAGGCTCGCCCCACAGCGAGGGCAGCGGCGCTCCTCGGCGAAGAGCGACTCGAGTGGCGCCGTAGCGTAGATCTGCCGCCCGCATGAGCGGCAGGCAAGTCGGGGCACACGCTGATCGTACCCCTCCCCCGGGCTCACGTCCCGGGCGGGGTGCCAGGACGCAACGGAACCGCGTGGATCGGCAGGTAGCGGGCGGGACCGCCGCCGGTCTGGCTCTCGAACAGGACGATCCGGTCGGCGACCCAGCGCAGGTCGAGGGCCGCCGCGGCCGCCACCAGCCCCGCGGCGACCCGTGACCCGGCCGCGACGCCATCGCTCCGGGCCAGGGTCAGGTGGGGCCGGACCGGCCGGTCGTCGTGCGCCCAGCCGTGGGCCGCCAGCGACCCGGCCAGGCGCCCAGTCAGCTCGTTGAGCGGCGCCAGGCCCCGCTCCAGGCCCAGCCACAGGACCCGCGGCCGGGCCGGACTCGGGAACGCCCCGGCGCCGGCCAGGCCGAGCTCGAATGGCCCAACGCCGGCCGCCGCGGCATCGACGGCAGCCTTCAGGTCCGGGATCCGGGCCGGGTCGGTGGGACCCAGGAAGCGCAGGGTGACGTGCAGGCCATCCATCCGGACCCAGCGGACGTCGTGCGGGTCGCGCCGCTCGCCGGGCGCGGGCTCGGGAGCGACCCGCACGCCGGCAACCAGGGTTTCGATCGCCGCCCGTGCCTCGGCCGGCAGGGGCACGGCGATGAACAGGCGAGGCCCGGCGCTCTCGTCGGGTGGAGGGCGGAAGTTGGCCCGACTCCCGCTCACGCCGGCGACGATCTGTCCGCGCTCTCGCCCAGGTAGCGCTCCCGGTCGGCCAGGAGCAGGCGCCGGGCGTCTTCGGCCTCACGCCAGCCGAGGACCTCGGTCTCCTTCGCCTCGAGCAGCTTGTACGTGTCGAAGAAATGGCGGATCTCGACCAGGCGGTGGGGCCGGACCTGGTCAAGGCGCTCGACGTGGGCCTGGTGGGGATCGCCGACGGCCACGCACAGGACCTTGAAGTCGGGGCCGTGCTCGTCGCGCATCTCGAGGCCGCCGATCGGCCGGCCCCAGACCCGGCAGCCGGTGAAGGTCGGCTCGTCGATCAGGAGCAGGGCGTCGGTGTGGTCGCCGTCGCCGGCCCGGGTGGCCTCGATAAAGCCGTAGTCGAAGTTGTAGTAGACGGCCGACGACAGGACCCGGTCGAGCCGGAAGACACCGGCTCGCTCGTCGTATTCGTACTTGTTGCGGCTGCCCCGGGGGATCTCGACCACGATCTCGACGATCTCGGGGAACGAGCCCGGCCCGTCCATGCCGTCAGTCGTTGTAGAGCCGCTCTTCGATCAGCTTTTCCTGGACGGTCCGGCCGCTCGGGTCGAAGCACGAGAACTCGAAGTGCTTCTCGAACTCGAGGTCGACGTTGTCCTGGCCGCCGCGGTTCTTCTCGACCGAGACGATGACCCAGTCCCGGAAGCGCTGGGCCTGGTACGGGTTGAACTCGATGTTCACCTTGGCCACGACGTTGTACTTCTCGTTGAGGATCAGGATGATGTCGGCTTCGTAGTTGATCGCCGAGGAGCCGCGCAGGTGGTGGTTGCGCAGCCGGGCGGCCTTCAGGCCTTCCTTGTCGGCGGCCACGATCGCGATCATCGGGACGTCCTCGGACAGCGAGATGTCCTTGAGGCCGTTGACCACATAGGTGACCTTCTCCGACTCCGTCGGCGGCTCGGGGATGACCGGCACCTTCTGCATGTAGTCGACGATCACCATCAGCCGCCGGTCGCCGGACAGCTCGCGGTGCTGGCGGACCAGGTTGCGGATGTTGTCGATCGTGCTGGCCGTCTGCGAGCCGCGCAGCAGGAAGAGATTCTGGCCGTAGCGCGCGATCCGGTCGAGCGACGGGCGCAGGCGCGGATTGTTGGCCAGCTGTGTGCCCGACTGGCCCTCGGCCAGCCACGAGCCCAGGATCTCCTTGCGGACGTCCTGGATCTTGATCGCGCCGGTCTTGTGGGGCAGGTGGGCGAGCGCCGACTCCATCGCGATCATCCGGTTGAGGAGGTACTGCTCCTCATGCTCGAAGCAGATGTACAGGACGTTGGCCTGCCCGGCCGAGGCGACGTTGCGGGCCATCTGGAGGGCCATCGTGGTCTTGCCGGTGCCCTGCGCCCCGCCGATCAGGAGGAGCTCGCCCGGCCGGAGGCCGGAGCCGATCGTCTTGTCGAGTGGGGTGAAGCCGAGGGGAATCGGCTGGAACTCGCCGACCTTGCCGCTCGTGACACGATCGTTGAGGTCGACCAGCACGTCCAGCGCGGAGCGCGGCGCCATGCTGCCATTGGGGGTCTCGAGCCGCCACACGCCCTTTTGGGCGATGGCCGGCTCGGCTGCTTCGGTGCTCACGCGAATGGATCCTCCCGGTGCTGCCAGTTCCCGCATCCTAGCACCGGGAGTTCCCCGAAACACCCGCCCGGACCCCACATTTCCGCACAGCCGGACGGGTCCTCAGCGCGGCAGCCGGGCCAGCTCGTCCCAATAGGCGATCACGGTCCGGATCGCCGTCTCGGCGTTGGCTAGCGACATCGACTCGTTGGGCGAGTGGGCGTGGTCGTCGGGTGGCGTGAAGCCGAGCAGGACGACGGGCAGGCCCAGGATCGTCTCGAAGCTGGCGCAGACCGGGATCGAGCCACCTTCCCGGACGTACAGCGGCGGGACGCCGAAGGTCGCCTCGATCGCCCGCGCCGCGGCCTGGGTCGCGGGGTGGTCGATCGGCGTGAGGCTGGGCCGGCCACCCCCCAGCAGACGAACCTCGACATTGCAGCCGGGCGGCGAGACCTCGAGGATGAAGGCTCGCAGCAGCTCGAAGATCGTGCCCGGGTCCTGGGCGGTCACGAGCCGGCAGCTGATCTTGGCGTGGGCATGGGCGGGAATGATCGTCTTGGCCCCGTCACCTTCGAATCCGCCCCACAGCCCGTTCACGTCAAGCGTCGGCCGCCCGCCTCGCCGCTCGAGGGTCGAGTAGCCCGCCTCGCCGACGAGGGCCGGCAGGCCGAGTTCGGCGCGGTAGCCCTCCTCGTCGAATGGCAGCGCGGCGAACGACGCCCGATCGACGTCGGACAGGGCCACGACATCGTCGTAGAAGCCCGGCACCCGGATCCGGCCGTCGGGGCCCTTCAGCGCGGCGATGATCTGGGCCAGGGCGTTGGCCGGGTTCTGCACGGCACCGCCGAACTGGCCCGAATGGAGATCGACCGCGGTCCCGGTCACGTCGACCTGGATGTAGCAGATGCCCCGCAGGCCGATCGTGATCGCCGGCCTGTTGCCCTCGAAGAAGCCCGTGTCGCTGATCACCGCGAGGTCCGCCGCCAGGCGGCCCTTGTTCGCGGTCAGCCAGGCGTCGAGATGGATGGAGCTCGACTCCTCTTCGCCCTCGAAGACGAACCTCAGGTTGAGGGGCAGCGCGGCGCGGGTCGCCAGGATTGCCTCGGCGGCCCGCAGGTGGATGTGGATCTGGCCCTTGTCGTCGGCCGAGCCGCGGCCGATCATCCGGTCGCCCTTCACGAAGGGCTCGAACGGGGCGGTCTCCCACACCTCGATCGGGTCCACCGGTTGGACGTCGTAGTGGCCGTAGACGATCGCGGTCGGCGCATCAGGGGCATGGAGCCAGTCGCCGTAGACCACCGGGTGGCCGCCCGTCTCGCAGACCTCGACGTGCTCGATCCCGATCGCATCGAGCTGGCCGGCCAGCCACTCGGCCGCCTCGCGGACCGAGGCCGCGTATGCGGGCTGGGCCGAGATGCTCGGGATTCGCAGGAAGTCGAGGTAGGCCGCCAGGCGTCGGTCGGCGTTGGCCGCCAGGTAGCTCTCGATCGCGTCGGTCATCCGCGGGTCTGCCTCAGGAGTGGCGTCTCAGGTTGGTCCCGGCAGTGTAGGTCGGCGGGAATCGAAACGGGCGGGCCGTGCCGGCTCGCCCGTGTTCGGGGTGGGAGATTGGTGGGTCAGATCGGGTTGGGTGCGGGCTCCGGGGCCGGCACGCCCTCGCCCGGGGCGACGATCGAACCGTGGGTCCGGACGTCGGTCTTGGGCGGCAGGTCCGCGAAGAGGGCCTCGAAGTCGGGCGAGTCGACCGTCTCCTCGGCAACGAGCTTGGCGGCCAGCCGGTCGAGCCGCTCGCGGTTCGTGGTCAGCACGTCAAAGGCTCGCTCGTAGGCCCGGTCGATGATCGCCCGGACTTCCTCGTCGATCTGCTTGGCGACCTCGTCCGAGTAGTTGCGCTGCTCGGCGATGTCCCGGCCGAGGAAGATCATCTCATCGCGCTTGCCGAAGGACAGCGGTCCGAGCTTCTCGCTCATGCCGTATTCGGTGACCATCCGGCGGGCCAGGTCGGTCGCCTTCTCGATGTCGTTGCTGGCACCGGTGGTCGTGTCGCCGAAGACGATCCGCTCCGAGGCATTGCCCGCCAGCAGGCCGGCGATCTGGTCCTCGAACTCGGTCTTCGACTTGAGGTAGCGATCCTCCATCGGCACGCCCATCGTGTAGCCGAGGGCCATCCCGCGGCTGATGATCGTGACCTTCTGGACCGGGTCGCACTTGGGCAGGACGCGCATCACGACCGCGTGGCCACCCTCGTGGTAGGCAATGATCTTCTTCTCGGCGTCCGAGATCACCCGGCTGCGCCGCTCGGGACCGGCCACGATCCGCTCGAGCGCCTCCTGGAACTCGGACATCCCGATGACCTTCTTGTTGCGCCGGGCCGACAGGATCGCCGCCTCGTTGACCAGGTTGGCCAGGTCGGCCCCCGAGAAGCCCGGCGACTGGCGGGCGATGCCCTCCACGTCGAGGCCCTTGTCGAGCGGCTTGCCCTTGGTGTGGACCTTGAGGATCGCCGTCCGGCCCTTCATGTCCGGCCGGTCGAGGATCACCTGGCGGTCGAAACGGCCAGGCCGCAGGAGGGCCGGGTCGAGGACGTCGGGCCGGTTCGTGGCGGCGACCACGATCACATTGGTGTTCGTGTCGAAGCCGTCCATCTCGACCAGGATCTGGTTGAGGGTCTGCTCACGCTCGTCGTGCGAGCCGCCCAGGCCGGCGCCGCGCTGGCGGCCGACGGCGTCGATCTCGTCGACGAAGACGATGCACGGCGAGTTGCGCTTGGCCTGGTCGAACAGGTCCCGGACGCGGCTGGCGCCGACGCCCACGAACATCTCCACGAACTCCGAACCGGAGATGCTGAAGAAGGGCACCCCGGCCTCGCCGGCGACCGCCCGGGCCATCAGCGTCTTGCCCGTGCCGGGAGGCCCGACCAGGAGCACGCCGCGCGGGATGCGGGCGCCGAGGGAGTTGAACTTCTCGGGATATTTCAGGAACTCGACGACCTCCTGGAGCTCCATCTTGGCCTCGTCGACCCCGGCGACGTCGGCGAAGGTCACGACGGTCTTGTTGCCCAGGAACATCCGGGCGCGGCTCTTGCCGAAGCTGAGGGCCTGGTTATTGGTCCCCTGGGCCTGGCGCATCATGAACAGGATGAAGCCGACGATCAGGATCAGCGGCAGGGCGGTGGTCACCAGCAGCCCGATCCAGGAGGTGTCCGGCGCGTCCTTGGCCGTGAACACGTCCGACGGCAGGGTGATCCCGCCGGCCTTGGCCGCGGTCTGCATGTCCTGCAGGACATTGGTCAGGATCGGCGGGACCGTGACCGTGTAGGTCGGCGCCACCGCCCTTGGGGGTCACGGTCAGGGTGGACTGTTCCTGGGTAACGCTCTGCGACTTCGTTCTGCTGGACGTTGGCCAGGAACTGGGAATAGGCAGTGTTGCTGGCGGACGTGGTCTGTCCGAGGAGCTGCCACAGGAGCACGAGGGTCCCCACCACGAGGACCAGCATCACGATCCCATTGCGGGCGAATTTAGCGTTCAACGAGGAGCCTCCGAGTCATTCGGCCGGCGACCGAGCGCCGACCTCGAACTGAGTATACCGTCCGCCTCGCTCGAGCGCCCGCAGGCCACTCGGCGATCGCCGGACACCTACTAGTACGGGTCGCGAGGCGTGCCGGATGGGCTCGCCTGCCGGCCGGCCGGCTCAGGCGGTTTCGGCGACGGGCAGCTCGGCGGCCAGCTCACGGGTGATCAGGGCGGCCTGCGCAGCGGTCAGCTCGACGAACTCGGCGCCGGACCGGGTCAGCTGCACGATCTCGGCCGGCATCCGGGGATCGGCGAACGAGCCCACCCGGGCGATCGTCTCGCCCAGCCGGCGCTGGTCGGCGGCGTGCAGCGACGCCCAGGGCAGGACCCAGACGCCGTCTTCGTCAAGGGTCCAGAGGATGTGGAGGGGGCCGTCGGAGGTGTCGATGGCCGCCAGTCGGAAGAGCTTCTTGGTCGACTCGGTCATGTTCGGAATGAAGGGATTGGTAGCGGAGGCAAGAGTTGAACTTGCGACCAAGGGCTTATGAGTCCCCTGCTCTACCACTGAGCTACTCCGCCACGGACAGCTCCGGTCGGGGATGGTACCCCAAATCCGTGGGCGCATGGGCCGGCTGGGGGGCTTGTCGGGGCAGGGTGCGGCGCCGATAGTCCGACCCATGCCTCGCCGCCCGCTCGTTGCCCTGCCGCGGTCCACCCGCCTGCGGATCGTCGTCGCCCTCGTGCCCTGCCTGCTCGGGGTGTTCATCGCGGCCGCAATACCTGGGCTTCATGTCGACCGGGACGAGCCTGGCCAAGCCGTTCCAGGACGCCCTCTGGTACCAGGCCGCCGCCGTCCGCCTGAACGTCGGCCACGAGCTGTACCACCTCGGCTCCCGGCGATCCGCCGGTCCTCTTCGTCCAGGGCGTGACCGCGCCGCTCCTGTCGCCGCCGCCGATCGCGGTGATCTGGCGGCCGATCGTGCTCCTGCCGTTCGGCTTCGCGGCCTGGATGGTCGCCTGCTGGCTGGCGGTCCTGGGGACCACCTTCTATCTCGTCTACCGGACCGGCCTGCCCGGGGCGCTCGTCGCCTGCATCCTGGCCCCGGCGATCGGCGAGCAGCTGGCCGCGGGCAACGTGGCGGCCTTCTTCCCGGTCGCTGATGGTCCTGGCCTGGAAGCTCCGGGACCGCGAGGCCGGCCGGCGTGGCGGTCGGGCTGATGGCGGTGACCAAGCTGTCGCCGGCCAGCCTCGGCGGCTGGCTCGCTCGGCAGCCGCCGCTGGCGGGCGCGTGGCGCGGCGGCGCTGACCGTCGGCGTGATCCTGCTGATCAGCGTCGTCGGGCGCGGGCTGGGGCTCGTTCGTCGACTACCTCGACGTGGCCCGGACGACCGCGCCATCGACCGCCAGCCTGTCCGGCCTGACCGGGATCGGCTGGCTGTCCGAGGCCACCCTGGTCGGCGGGACCGCTCGCTGGCCGTGGCCCTCGGTCGCTGGCCGCGCTGGTCGTTCACCGTGGCGGTGGTCGTCTCGATCATCGGAACGCCATCGCTCTACCTGTCGGGCTGGGTCGCCCTGCTGCGCCGTCCTGGCTCCCGTTCAGCGACGGTCCGCGCGGCCGGACGAGTCCTTGAGCCAGGTCGTCGCGTAGCGGGCGTAGACCGCCGGCTCAAGTGGATCGAGGAACCGCTTCGAGGCGGGCGGCCTCGGCGGCGACCTCGTCGGCGACCGTCGGCTCGAGCGGCTCGAACGGCAGCGGCGTCACCCTCGAACGGCCGTCGACGAGATCGGCCCGCCACAGGCCCGCGACGCGCCCGTCGACCGATGAACGTCGGCAGGAAGTCGCCGTTGGCCTCGGATCACCACGCCGGCGGTACGGCTCCGGGCAGCACCCGGGCGCGATCGCGGTAGGCCAGCAGGACGCTGTCCCACATCGGCAGGAACCGGACCGGCGCAGGCGTATCGCCCTCGGGCAGGGCGCCATCGGGCAGGTCGTACAGGCGGCGGCCGCCCTCGTCCCGATAGGTGACCAGCTCGCCTGCGCAGCGCGATCGAGGGCCGCCCGGATCGTCCGGGGATCGGACCCGGGTGAACTGGTGGATGTCGTCGATCCCGGCCGGGCCGAAGCCGGCGCAGGTAGCGCCGGACCAGGTGGCGCAGGCCGTCCTCGGGCGTGCCCAGCTCGGCCGCCCAGCCAGGCGGGGGCCGCGACGAACCGCGGGCGGCGGCCGAACGACCAGCGATCGTCGCCCGGGTGCCATCAGGAACGGCAGGACGCGGCCGGACGGCCCACCAGCTGTCCGGTCTGGCCGGCCGGCCCGACGCCGCCGGTCAGGGCGCGGAAGATGGTCGCGCGATCTCCGTCCCGAGGCGCGGCTCGGACGCGAACGCGGCGGCCTGCTCGCCCGAGCGCCTCGAGCTCGGCGCCGAGACCGACCTGGCGGAAGCATCGGCGCTCGCCAGCGGTGCAGGCTGGGCTCGACGGCGGGCCAGAACTCGGCGTAGTCCGCTGCGCTGACCACGTGCAGGGTGACCCGCAAGCAGGGTGCCCTTGACGACCTGCCGGTCGTGGAGCGCGGCGTTCAGGTCGGCCGCCTGGAAGCCGCTCGAGGCGGGTCCACAGCGCGAGATGGGGCGACGCCGGCTCCTGCGCCTGGAGGGCGACCAGGCTGCTCGATCGCCGCGATCGGCTCGAGGCGCGCTCGTTCGAGGAGGAGCTGCCGGGCGAGGGTCGCCCGGATTGAGCTCGGCCGCGGTCAGGGTCGCGCTCGGACATCGGTCGATGGTGCGCAGGCGTCCGGCGGCCGGCCGGGCGACCCGGCTGGCGCTCGCCGGCGCCGGCTAGTGGCCGGGCCCGAACAGCAGGTCGAGCCAGGCGTCGATCGGGGCGCTGCGCTGCGCGGTCGCGCCGAGGGCGGCCGAGGCGCTGCCCGGCGCGTCGGCCGGCAGCGGCGAGGCATCGGGGGCCAGGCTGAACGGGTGCTCCTGGCGGCCGCCCAGGCCATGGGCCCGGGCCTCGATCTCGATGTAGGCCTGCTCCTGGATCAGCGCCCGCTCCTCGGTCAGGGTCTGCGATCTGGGCGCTGAGCGCCTGGTTGTCGCGGCTGAGCTGACTCGCCCGGTTCGTCGCATCGGCCGCCTCGCCGACCTGGCGCGACAGGGCCAGGACGATCCAGGCCGACAGCAGGGCGGCCAGCAGGATCGCGATCCGCCGGCGGGTGATCCCGGCCACCGACAGGCCGGCCAGGTCGCGCCCGCGGTCGAGCATGCTCGGCCCGCCATCGAAGGCCTCGTCGAAGGAGTCCGCCGGGGCGTCGGCGGAGTCGCGCGGGTCGTCTCGCCGGCCGGTCATTCGGCGCAGCGTAGCTACGCGCAGCTGACATGTCAAACCGGGCCCCGCGCTCGCGTGACAGCCAAGGTGGCGCGGCAGCGCGCCAGCCTGGCTGCTAGACTCCGGGCACCTTTCGCACGTCCGTTCGATTGGAGGCTGACCTTGCGGACCTACGCACCGGCCACCGTGGGCGCCGTCCTGGACGACCTGCTGGCCGAGCCGTCGATCGCCCGGGGCGTCGTCCACCACGAGCTGATCCCGGCCCGGGCCGCCCGGACGGCGCCCCTGCCGGCGTGGCTCGATCCGCGGATCCGGGCGGGCCTGGAGCGGCGCGGGATCGCCGAGCTGTACACCCACCAGGCCGAGGCGATCGAGGCGGTCCACGCCGGTCGCGACGTGGTCGTCGTCACCCCGACCGCCTCGGGCAAGTCGCTGTGCTACACCCTGCCCGTCCTCCAGGCGCTGGCGGCCGATCGCTCGGCCCGGGCCCTCTTCCTGTTCCCGACCAAGGCCCTCGGCCAGGACCAGGTCGCCGAGTTCAGCACGCTCGCCCAGCTGTCCGGGCTCGACGTCGCCGCGTCGACCTACGACGGCGACACGCCGGCCCCGATCCGCTCGGCGATCCGGACGGCCGGCCAGGTCGTCGTGACCAACCCGGACATGCTCCACGCGGCGATCCTGCCCCACCACACGAAGTGGTTCCAGCTCTTCGAGCAGCTCCAGGTGATCGTCGTCGACGAGCTCCACACGTACCGGGGCGTCTTCGGCAGCCACGTCGCCAACGTCCTGCGGCGGCTCCTCCGGCTGTGCGCCCATTACGGCTCGAAGCCGGTGATCGTGTGCTGCTCGGCCACGATCGGCAATCCGCTCGAGCTGGCCACCGCGCTCACCGGCCGGACGCCCGAGCTGATCGACCGCAACGGGGCGCCGTCGGGCGAGCGCCACCTCCTCCTCGTCGATCCGCCGCTGCTCGACGGCGCGACCGGCGCCCGCGGCTCGGCGCTCACCCTGGCCAATCGCTGGGCCCTGCCGTTCCTGCGGGCCGGCCGCCAGACGATCGTCTTCGGCCGCTCGCGGACCGCCGTCGAGCTGCTCCTGACCGGCCTGCGCGAGGCGCTGCGCGAGCATGCCGGACCGCGCTCCCGGGTCCGCGGCTATCGCGGCGGCTACCTGCCCACCGAGCGGCGCTCGATCGAGCAGGGCCTGCGCAGCGGCGAGGTCCTCGGCGTGGTCAGCACGAACGCCCTCGAGCTGGGCGTCGACATCGGCCGCCTCGACGCGGCGATCATCGCCGGCTATCCGGGCTCGGTCGCCGGCACCTGGCAGCAGATCGGCCGGGCGGGCCGGCGCAGCGGGGTGAGCGTGGCCGTCGTGATCGCCAGCGGCTCGCCGGTCGACCAGTACGTGATCCACCACCCCGAGTTCCTGCCTGGCAGGCACGCCCGAGGAGGCCCGCCTCGATCCCGACAACCTGCACATCCTGCTGGCCCACCTGAAGGCCGCGACGTTCGAGCTGCCGTTCGAGCCGGGCGAGGTCTTCGGTCCGGGTCCGGCCGACGACCTGCTCGCGTTCCTGGCCGAGGAGCACCACGTCCGGCAGGCGGCCGACGGTCGCTGGTACTGGTCGAGCGAGAACTTCCCGGCATCGGCCATCTCGCTGCGAACGGCGGCCAGCGAGAACGTCGTGATCATCGACACCACGCCGGACCGGCCGCGGGTGATCGGCGAGGTCGACCTGTTCGGCGCCCAGACGGCCGTCCACGAGGACGCGATCTACCTCCATGAGTCGGCCCAGTTCCACGTCGACCGGCTCGACTGGGACGAGCGCAAGGCGTATGTCCGGCGGGTCGACGTCGACCACTACACCCAGGCCGACGTGGCGGTGACCCTCAAGCCGCTCGACACGTTCGGCTCGGCGGCGCTGCCCGGCGGATCGCGCGAGCACGGCGAGGTGATGGTCGCCAGCCTGGCCACGATCTACAAGAAGCTCAAGTTCCTGACCAACGAGAACCTCGGCTGGGGCCGGATCCACCTGCCCGAGATCGAGCTCCAGACGACGGCGGCCTGGCTGACCGTCGATCCCGCGATCGTGGCTGTCGGACCGGGCGGGACCGCCGGTCCGGGTGGCGGCTGGCGGCGCGATGAGCTCGACGTGGCCCTCGTCGGAGCTGGTCGGGCCATCCAGGCGGTGGCCAGCTTCCTGTTGATGGTCAGCCCGAGCGACCTCGGGCTCGTCTGCCAGGTTCGCTCGCCCCACCACGAGGCACCCACGATCTACCTGTACGAGACCGTGCCCGGCGGCGTCGGCCTGGCCGAGCGCCTCTTCAACCGGAGCGACGAGCTGATCGAGGGCGCCACCGACCTGATCGCGAGCTGTGGCTGCGACCAAGGCTGCCCGAGCTGTACCGGACCCCGCCTGGAACCAGGGGTCAATGCCCGGGCGCTCGCACTGAGGCTCCTCGCGACCATCGGCCGCACTGCCCCCAGCCAGTCACCAGCCGGCGTCGGCGGCGGGGCGCTCCCCCGCTGATGCCCGAGATCGGGATCCTCGAGCGACGGCTCGATCGCCTGCGGCTCGAGCGGCGAGCCGCCCTGCAGCCTGATCGGGGCGGCGAAGCAGCGGCGCCGTGGGCGGAGCTGGCGCGATCGGCCGATGCCCGTGCGGAACGGTTGGCCGCAGCCCTCGATGCGCAGTGGATCCAGGGGCCTGGCGGCGGCTACATCCGGATCGAGCCCGACGCGATCAGCCTGCCCGTCGACCGCGACCGGATCGCCGGGCTGCCCGACCACCCAGGACCCGGTGTACCGCTGGTCTGTCTCGACACCGAGACAACTGGCCTGGCTACCGGCGCGGGCACGGTCGCCTTCCTGATCGGCCTGGGCTGGTGGGCCGGCGACGCGTTTCGCCAGGTCCAGCTGCTCCTGCCCGACCAGGCCGGCGAGGCGGGCATGCTCGACGCCCTGGCGGAGCTGCTGCCGGCCAGCGCCTGGCTCGTGACCTACAACGGACGCGGCTTCGACTGGCCTCTGCTCGTCGCCCGCTACCGGCTCAACCGGCGGCCACCACCACCCCTGGCCGGTCACCTGGACCTCCTTCCGTTCGTCCGGCGGGTCTTCCGCCATCGACTCAGCGACGCGCGGCTCAAAACCGTGGAAACCGAGCTGCTCGGCCAGCATCGCGGCCATGACATCGAGGGTTGGGAGATCCCGGGACGCTACCTCGAAATGCTCCGTGGCGGGGCCGTTACGCCGATCGCGGAGGTGGTTCGCCACAACCACGAGGACGTGCGCTCGCTGGCTCGCCTGCTGGCCCATGCCGATCGCCACCTCGGTGCCGCGGATGACCGCCGATCGGCACCCGCGGGCGACCTCTTCGGGCTGGCCCGCGCCTATCGGCGGACACGGCGCGACCGGGACGCGCTCGACTGCCTGGACGCCGCGCTCGAAGGCCCGCGGCGACCGGCGCCGGTCGCCGCGATCGGGCCGATCCGACGCTCGTGGACCACGATCCTGACCCAGCGGGCGGACGACACCGGGCCGGAAGTCGCCAGCCCGGCCCGGCTCGAGATGATCGTCGAACGAGCCCGGCTGCTGCGCCGGCTCGGTCGCCACCGCGAGGCGCTCGAGGCGTGGCAGGACGTCGCCCACGCCGGCGGGCCCGATGCCGCCCTGGCCTGGATCGAGGTCGCCAAGTGCCTCGAGCATCGCGAGCGCGATCCTGCCGGGGCGCTCGGTGCCTGCGCCGCCGCCGACCGGCTCGCCCAGCGCTCGCGCCTGCTGGGCCGCCCGCTCCGGACGATCGAGTCGGACCTGGGCCGGCGCCGGTTGAGGCTCGGCCGGCGGGTCAGGCTGTTGCCCGGCTCGCAGGTCCGCGCAGGGGGCGCCTGAGCGTCATCGAGCGGAGGCCTCGAGGAGGTCGATGATCTCCGCGGTGGTGCCGGTTTCGCCGATCCTCGGGAAGATCCGGGCGACGCTGTTGGCATGGGCATCGGCGTTCATGTCGGTCATCGCATCCACGGCGAGGGTCACGTTGTAGCCGAGCTCGAACGCCTGGCGGGCGGTCGACTCAACGCCCGCGCTCGTGGAGATCCCGACGATCACGACCTGGGTGACGCCGAGGTCGCGCAGCTTCGCGTCGAGGTCGGTGTGCGTGAAGGCGCCCCAGGTCCGCTTCGTGACCAGGATGTCCGAGGGCTGCTGGCGCAGCTCTGGCACCAGCCCGGACCAGCCGGCAGGCGGTGCGCCGCGGCGCGGCTGCTCGGTCCGACCGGGCGCTCCGCCGTCGACATTCACGAGGACGACCGGCAGGCCATGCCGGCGGAACGCATCGGCCAGCGTCGCGGCTCGCCCGATCACCTCGGCGGCAGGCGTGGCCGTGGGCAGGCCGACGATCCCGTTCTGGAGGTCAATGACGATCAGGGCGGTTTTCGGATCGAGCGTGGTCAGTGCCACCGGGTCTTACTCCTTGTCGACGGTATGGGCAATGCGGGCGAGCCGGGCGAGGATCGCGGCCCGATCGGGGACGGCCGGCAGGCCGACGCCTTCGACGACGAGCGCGCCCGCCGCTGCTGCAAAGCGTAGGTCGTCAAGCGTGGGCCCGGGTTCGCCCGACGCCCCACCATGCTCGAGCCAGGCGGCGAGGAGCGCCGCGAGGAAAACGTCGCCGGCGCCGGTTGGGTCGATTTGGCGCGCTGCGACGGCGTCGTACTCGAGCTCGTTCGCTGGTCCCGTGTTGCTTGCCTCGAAGAGGAGCCCGCCGGCCGGCCCCTTGGTGAGGACGACACGCGTGCCCGCCCGGAGGACCGCGTTCAACTCGGTGATCGTGGTTCCTGGGTCGAGATCGGCCGGGCTTACGCCGATCAGGTCGGCCCGCTCAACCAGCGGCCCACGGCTCGGCTGCCTGCGCCCGGTGCGCTGTCCCGCGACGAGTGTACGCAGCAGGCCCTGCCAGCCCAGGGCCAGACGGGCCTCAGGAGGGATGGCGGCTGCCCATTCCGGGCCGGTCTCAGCGGCAATCGGGACGACCATCCAGGCCCTCGCAGCCGACCAGGCTGCAGGCAGCTCGACGATCGGCAGCGGGTCGCCCGGCTCGACGCAAGTCTGGACCCTGCCGTGCTCGGTCTCGAGGTTGTCGAAGATCGGGCCCTGGCTGATCGGGACGATCCGAACGTCGACGCCGGCCGATCGGAGGAGATCGATCTCGCGGGCATTGGCCGTGGCCGAATCAGCCCCGACGAGCGCGGCGCAGCGAAGCTCGAGGCGGGCCGTGGTCAACGAGGCGTAGGTGACTCCGCCGCCCGCCCGCCAGCCACGCGGGTCGGCTGGATCGATGTCGCGGGTCATATTGCCGATATGGACGACGTCGATTTCGCCGCGCTCGGGGTATCGTGGGGGCATGTACTTCTACGAGCTCCATGAGGCCGAAGGCGACATCTTCTCCGACCTGATCCTCGTCCACGAAGAGCGCTTCGAGCCGGACGAGTTCCTCGAGCTGGTCAAGGCCGCCGGGCGCAAGGTCCGCGACGGGTTCGACGAGGATACGTTGATCGAGGCCGTCGCCCGAGTCCTCGAGGAGGAACAGGGCTTCACGCCCGTCCTCGACGACCGCCTCACCGCCTCGGTCCTCGTCACGACGAACGAGGACGAGACCCAGCTCAGCGTCCTCGAGGTGGCCGACCAGGGCCCCGACTGGGGCGACGAGGACATCGACGAGAACGACATCGACGAAGACGACCTGCCCGACTACCGCGCGGTCATCGCCGAGCTGCGCCCGAACCGGGACCCGTCGCTGAACTAGGCGGCGGATCGGACGCGTGGTGGTGCCACGTCCCCGCCCCGCGGACCACTGGCCCGGGCGCGATATCGCCAGGGGCGATCAGAAGGGCGCAACCAACCTCGCCGAGGACCCCAAACGGGGTCGACTGAGGCTATTCGATCTCCTGCGGCGATCAAAACCGCGATAGCCAACGACTCGCGTGCCACTGGACTCCTCGGTTCCCGCCTCTTGATCTCCTACAGCGATCACCGGCATCTACAGCGATCACCGGCATCTTCCGAGCGAGGCCTGACCACCGCCCCGGCACGGGAACCTCGCCTGTATCGTGGACGCCGTGGACTGGCCGATCTTCGCCCTCGCTGCGGCGCCGGGAATCGTGATCTTTCTCGCGGGAGAGGTGACAATCCTTCGGCCACGTGGCTCGAACCTGGCCGTTTCGGTTCGCGGCGGCCGGATGGTCTTGCTTGGATTCGGACTCTTGGTGCTCGGCCCCACGCTCGTCCTCGCGGTCGATGCCGCGACGCGTGGCAACCCGCTTCTGCTCGTCGGCCTGCTGGTTGGGTTCGCACCGAGCGTCGCCCTCCCGCTGTGGTTCTGGCGGCGGACACGCCCCAACGCGTAGCGAGCCAGTCGCTCCCGTTTTTCGCTCGTGCGCGACCCTATTTCGAGAAGAGGATCTCGAGCACGTCGCCGTCCTTGACGAGGTAGGTCTTGCCCTCGGAGCGGAGGCGGCCGTGCTTGCGCGCTTCGGCCATCGAGCCGAGCTCGAGGAGGTCCTCGTAGGCGACCGTCTCGGCCCGGATGAAGCCGCGGGCCAGGTCGGTATGGATCGCGCCGGCCGCATCGACCGCGGTTGAGCCCAACGGGATCGGCCAGGCCCGGACCTCGTCAGGCCCTGCGGTCAGGAAGCTGACCAGGCCGAGCAGGCGGTACGACAGCCCGATCACCCGGTCGAGGCTCGAGCCATGGATCCCGAGCTCCTCCATGAACGCCGCCGCCTCGTCCGGCTCGAGCTCGCCCAGCTCCATCTCGATTCGGGCCGAGAGGGCATCGACCAGGGCGTTGCGATGCGAGTAGCGGCTCGCGATGCCGGCCACGATCTCGGCCTCGCGGGCGATATCGCCCTCGCCCACGTTGAGCAGGACCAGGACCGGCTTCTGGCTCAGGAAGCGAAAGCCGCGGAGGACCTTCTCCTCGTCGCCATCGAGCTCGACGTCGCGGATCGGCGAGCCCGTGACGAGGCCGGCGTGGAGCCGGGTCAGGACGACCTCTTCGCGCTCGTTCGACTCGCGCTCCGCCGGCGTCCCGTGCCGCCCGGTGGCCCGCAACCGCTCGAGACGGCGCTCGGTCATCGACAGGTCGGCCAGGACGAACTCGAGGTCCAGCCGCTCGATGTCCCGCCACGGGTCGACCGAGCCGTCGGGATGGGGCGCCGACGAATCCTCGAAGGCGCGCACGACATGGAGCAGGGCGTCCGAGTCACGCAGGCGGGCCAGGTGCTCGGCCGGCAGCTCCTCGGTCCCGACGTGGCCTTCAGATGATGCGGGCGGCGCGGGCAGGTCGGCGTAGGTCACGTCGGCCTGGACGATCTTCTTCGGCTTGAAGATCGCGGCCAGGCTTTCGAGCCTTGGGTCCGGCACCTTGACGACGCCGACGTTGAGCTGCATCCCGCCGAATCCACCGGTCTCGGCGTGGCCCCGGGTCAGGGTGTTGAAGACGGTGGTCTTACCCGCTCCGGCAAGCCCGACGATGGCGATCTGCATTCAGCCCGATTGTCGCCGATCGGGCCGGGGGCCGTGTCGGCAGGGCAACCTGTCGGGCCGGCTCAGTAGCCCGCCGCGGGATCGACCACGTTGGCCAGCAGCTCGCCGACCGCGAAGCGGCGCAGGTTGGCGCAGAACAGCTCGACCGAGCGATCCAGGACCCGGCCGCTCGACCACGACGTGTGGGGCGTGACGATCACGTTGTCGAGGCCGTAGAACGGCGACGTCGCCGGCAGGGGCTCATCCCGGAACGTGTCCAGGATCGCGCCTCCGATCTGGCCCTCGCGGAGGGCCCGGACCAGGGCCCGCTCGTCGACCAGCCGCCCGCGGGCGACATTGATCAGCCAGGCGCCGGGCTTCATCGCCTCGAGCGCCGCCGCGTCGATCAGGTTCTCGGTGGCCGGCGTGAGCGGGGCGGCGAGGACCACGAAGTCGGACTCGGCGAGCAGCTCGGGCAGGCCCTCGGGACCGAGGATCCGGTCAAGGGCCAGCTCGCCGCCCGCACCTGCCGCCGACGCACCAGTGTCGGCCCCGGCCGGATCACCGTCGGCGGCGCTGCCAGCCTCCGAGCGCCGCCTCGTGGCGATCACCCGGCAGCCGAACGCCGTCGCCAGCCGCGCGACCGCACGCCCGATCGAGCCGAGGCCGACCACGCCGACGGTCACGTCGCCGAGCTCCGCCCCCTCGAGCGGCTGCCAGGTCTGCTCGCGCTGCAGCTCGAGGAGCTGGGGCAGCCGCCGGCTGACGGCCAGGATCATCATCAGGACGTACTCGGC
The DNA here is from genome assembly GCA_963735455.1 of uncultured Chloroflexia bacterium. Lineage (GTDB taxonomy): Bacteria > Chloroflexota > Limnocylindria > Limnocylindrales > CSP1-4 > Palsa-1033. The sequence goes on along the minus strand of CAVTKZ010000002.1, from coordinate 904,491 downwards.
AATCGGCTGGGAGAAGACGCCCCGGGCGTTGGTGATCACCAGGCCGCGCTGGCGGCTGGCCGGAGTCAGGACCCGCTCGACGCCGGCCGTCGCCGAGTGGACCCAGGCCAGGCGCGGCGTCCGGGCCAGGAGCCGGTCGAACGCGTCGGCGCTGAGGAAGCCGCGCAGGAGGACCTCGACGTCCTCGACCGGGCCGTCGGCCAGGCCCTCGAACGAGATCATCACCAGGCGCGAGCCGGGCGCGGCGGCCCGGATCCGCTCCAGGTCACGGGCCCGGTAGCGGGCCGCCAGGATCGGGCTGAGGGCGATCGCCGCCGGCACGCCGTGCGGTCCGCGGCCCGGCCCGGCGATCCGGTTCGCCTCGGTCAAGCGTCCCGCCTCGAGCCGAGCACCCGGGCCAGCCAGCGGGCAGGCGCCTCGATCTCGCCCTCACGGGGCAGGTTGTCCGGACCGGCCCACAGCTGGTTGAGGGCCGCGGGCCCACCCGCGCGGGCAATTGCCGCCACGAACTTCTCGCCCTTGCGGTACTGCTCCATCTTCAGGTCCATCCCGATCAGGCGCATGACGGCCCGCTCGACGCCCGTCTTCTTCTGGTCGCGGCGGGCATGGAAGCGCTCGCTGATCCGCTCCACGCCGGGCACCAGGTCGCGGCCGTACTCGTCCATCACGAAGTCGCTGAAGCCCTCCAGCAGGCTCATCACCGCCTGCGTCTCCCGGAACAGGCGGCGCTGCTCGCCGTCCATCAGCCGTTCCATCCAGTGCTCGGCGCCGGCCTCGCCGCGGAGCGACTTGCCCAGGCTCTTGAGGCCGTCCCGGCTGAGCGCTGCCGCCCCCTTCGAGAAGCCGCTGAGCTGCCGCTCGAGGCGCTCGGCGAGGTACGGCCGGAGCCAGGGATGGGCCTCGAACTCGAAGGCATGGGTCGTCTCGTGGAGGGCGATCCAGGTCCGGAACGGGTCGAGCGGGACGTCCAGGACGCGGGCGGTCTGGCGGATGTTCTCCTCGACGAACAGGAGCCGGCCCGGGGTGCTCTCGGCGGCCAGCAGGGCCAGGTCGTACTGGCCCAGGACGCGGGCGCCCATGAAGCCCAGCAGGTAGCCGATCTGGTGGGTGGTGACCCAGCGGTTGGCGATCGCCAGGGTGGCCGGGACGAGGCCGCCGCCGGCCGGCACGACCTGGTCGAGGAGCTGGCCCTCCAGGCGGCCGATCAGGTCGCCGAAGCTCGCCGCGTTGGCGCGCACCCAGCCCGCCCGGTCGACCACGCCGAACCGGTCGACGATCCCGGGCAGCTCGGTTCCGAGGGCCTCCGAGAGGCGCGGCACGACGACGGCCATCGCCGCCGAATAGGCGGCCTCCGAGCGCTTCAGCTCGTCGGCCGACAGGCTCCCGGGCGCCTTGCGCAGGCGGCCGACAGCGACCGACTCGACCTGGGTCCAGTCGACCAGGCCCCGCCGGGCCGACTTCTCGGCTCGCCGCCCGAGGACCGTGACGGCCGCGCCAAGGGCCGAGCCGACCAGGAATCCGGCCTGCCACAGGCGATCGTCGCGACGTGGATTGGTCATCCGACCGGGACCCCCAGCTCGATCGCCTCGACATCGACGAAGCCGTCGCCGAAGAGCCGGCCGGCCAGCTCGCGGAACGACTCGACCGAGCCGGTCGTCAGCTGGCGGTGGACGATCGGGCGGCTCTCGGTCGACGGCCGATCGTGCCCTGCCCGGCCGGGGTCGGCCGCGGTCCCCCGGCTGGTGCCGGGTGCCTCGAGGCCGTTGATCGCGAGCAGGTCGACCAGTGCGCCGGCCGTGGCGGTGGCCGAGTCGACGAGGGCGATCCGCTCGCCGGTGACGGCCCGGATGGCCGCCTCGATCAAGGGGTAGTGGGTGCAGCCCAGGAGGAGCGTGTCGATCCCGGCCGATGCCGGCTGGGGCTCGACCGGGGCCCCGTCCAGGAGCCGCTCACCGAGCAGGCCGGCCAGCGACTCGCGGACGATCGCGTCGACGTCCGGGCCGCGCAGCCGGCCGGCCTCGACCAGGGGCACCAGGGCCGGCGTGGCATGCTCGAAGACCTCGATCGCCGGGTTCTCGTCCTTGATCGCCTGGAAGTAGGCGTGCGAGCGGACGGTGGCCGAGGTCGCGATCACGCCCACCCGCCGATTGCGGGTCGAGAGGGCCGCCGTCACGGCGCCCGGCCGGACGACCCCCAGGATCGGCAGGTCGTGGCGCCGGCGCAGGTCGCCCAGGGCGATCGCGGTCGAGGTGTTGCAGGCGATCACGATCGCTTTGACGTCCCGCTGGGCCAGGCGCTCCACGGCCTGGCGGCTGAAGGCCAGGACTTCATCGTCGGGTCGCGGGCCATACGGCGCCCGGGCATTGTCGCCGAGGTAGATCGTCGATTCCCGCGGCAGCCGGCGGAGGATCTCGCGAAGGACCGTCAGGCCGCCGACGCCGGAGTCGAAGACCCCGATCGGACGCGGATCGGACATGGCGCCTAGCGCCGCGCCCCGACCGGCACCGCGTCGCCCAGGAGGAGCTCCTGGGCCACCCGGGTGATGTCGAGGCTGACCTGGGCGCCGGGCTCGGCCAGGACGAAGGGCACCCCGCCGTTGTTGGCCTGGATCACCAGCCGGCCGTCGGACACGACGTAGTGCTCGGGCACCCGGCCGATCGCCTTGGCCAGCTCGTTGACGTCCATCCCGCCCGACGAGTCGGCCCGGTTGACCAGGTAGCGGACCTTGGTCGGCGCGTAGCCGATCGAGCGGAACGTGTCGGCCATGGCCAGGGTGTTGTGGATCGTGGTCGAGTCGAAGGTGACGATCTCGACGATCGTGTCGCAGGCGTCCAGGAAGCTCAGCGTCGTGTCGGTCAGGGCGGCCGGGGTGTCGATCACGACGACCTCGTAGACCCGCCGCAGGAGCGACAGGATCTTGTCGACGTCGCGCACGGTGACCATCTCGGCCTGCTCGATCCGGGGCGGCGCAAGCAGGATGTCGACGCCCGACGGGTCGCGCCACAGGACGTCGGCCAGGTCCGATTCCTGGACCCGGTCGGTCGGCAGGTCAAGGATCGATGGGGCGTCGGGCGGGACCTTGAGCAGCGAGCGCAGGTCGCCGAACTGGAGGCTGCCGTCGATCAGGGCGGTCCGCTTGCCGGCCTGGGCCATGGCCACCGCGAGGTTGAACGCGACGGTCGTCTTGCCCACCCCGCCCTTCGGCGCGAAGACGGTCAGGACCCGCGATGCGGCGGCCTCGGCGCTGACCTGGAAGGCATGGTGGACGGCCGACACCTTGTTCATCAGGTCGAAGCCCGAGAAGGGCATCATCAGGACGGCGTGGATCCCCCGCTCCGGATCGGGCTCGATCGGATGCTGGGGCACGGTCAGGACCACCATCGGCAGGCCGACCGAACCGGCGAAGAGCTGGTCGACCAGCTGGAGGCCCTTGATCCGGCCCTGGAGCAGGGCGTCGATGATCACGACGTCGGGCCGCAATTGGCTGATCTGGCCGGCGGCCTTGGAGCCATCGACGAGGACGTCGAGCAACTTGATCGTGCTCTGGGCGTTGAGCAGTCCCCGGACGTACTGGGCCACCTGCGGCACGTCTTCGACGAGCAGGAGCCGGATCTGGTCCTTGGCCATCGGCCGACGATACCATGCGCACGCTGCGCCGCCAGCCCGCCGAACGGACCATGGCCGGCACCGCCATCGGCCCTATGGGCGCCTCGCCAGCAGGATGGCCCGGGTGGCCCCGGGGGCGAGCGGTTCGAGGCCGTAATCGCCGGCCAGCAGGTCGATCTCGAAGCCGGCGCCGCGGGCCAGGTCGAGGAGCTCGCCCGAGCCGACCAGGCGCAGCGCGTCGCGCCGGATCCAGCGCGTGACCGGCGCCCCGGGCCGGCCCTCGTCGTAGATCGCGGTCAGGAGGACCGTGGCGGTCGCCGCGTCATGGACCGCGGAGACGGTCTTGGTCAGCGTCGAGCCGCTGGCCGGGTCCCTCCGGATGTAATCGACGAGCAGGCGCCCGTCGTAGCGGGCCAGGTCGGCCGCGTCGGGCAGCCACACGTCGACGACGGCCAGGCCGCCCGGAAGCAGGGCGGCGAACAACGTGGCGAAGGCCGCCTGCTGGAGGTGGCGTTCGGCCAGCAGGAAGAGCGAGTTGAGGCCGAGGATCGCCAGCCGGTATTCCGGGCGCGACGGTCGCCAGCTGGTCAGGTCGGCAAGGACGGTCATGACGTTGGCCGGGGCCCATGCCGTGAGCCGGGCGAGCATCGCCGGGTCGAGGTCGAGGGCGGTGACGTCGTAGCCCGCGGCCGCCAGCGGTCGGACGATCCGGCCGGTGCCGGCGGCCAGCTCGAGGATCGGGCCGCCCGTTCGCTCGGCCAGGGCCCGGTACAGGTCGAGGTCGTCGCCCGGATCCTCGGCGAGGTCGGCGTCGTACAGCCGGGCCAAGGCGTCGGCCTCGGCCCTGGACGCGGCGTTGGAAGACCGGGCCCGTGCCGAATGGGCCTCGCCCGCGCGCTTGGCGGTCACCCTGCCGGCGGTTCCCAGCGGACGGCCCGGCCGGCCCGCTTCTTGACGGCCAGCGCGCTGATCGCCTCGAGGGCGCAGCGGTTGGCGGCCATCGCCGTCGTCTCGGCGTGATCGTAGGGCGGCGAGACCTCGACGATGTCCATCCCGCACAGGTCGACCGCCGCCACGATCTGGCGGATCGCCCGGAGGACTTCGCGGGTGAGCATGCCGCCCGGTTCGGGGGTCCCGGTCCCGGGCGCCAGGCCGGGATCGATCACGTCGATGTCGATGCTCAGGTAGACCGCATCCGGACCGTCGAGGGCCTCGGCGATCGCGTCGGCGATCACCGCCTCGGAGCCGCGGTCCTCGATCTCGCGCATCAGGTGGTAGCGCAGGCCGTGGGCCTGCATCCACTCGAAGACGTCGACCGGCGGCCAGTAGCCGCGTAGCCCGACCTGCACGAAGTTTGAGCCCTTGACGGCGCCCGACTCGATCAGCCGGCGCATTGGCGTGCCGTGCCCGGCCAGGACGCCCCAGTCGTCGTTGGCGGTGTCGGCGTGGGCATCGAAATGGACGATCCCGATCGAGCCCGGCCGGCGGACTTCGGCGATCGCGGTCGCCGACGGCCAGGTGATCGAGTGGTCGCCGCCCAGCACGATCGGGATCGCCCCGGTCCCGGCCACCTCGCGCACCTTGCGATAGATCATCGCGTGGGCTCGCTCGGTCCAGGCCGGCACGACATTGGCGTCGCCGGCATCGATCACGTCGAGGACCTCGAACGGCTCGACCCCGAGCTGGAGCGAGTTGATCGAGCCCGAGGTGTACTGCGCCTCACGGATCGAGCGCGGGCCGAAGCGCGCGCCGGAACGATGGCTGACCGCGTCGTCGAACGGCGCGCCGATGATCGCGACATCGGTCCGTCGCTTGCGGAGGACGGCCGGATCCGTGATCCAGGGCAGGTTCATGAACGTCGTCGGGCCGACGTACGTGGGCAGGTCGAAGTCCGGGTAGACCTCGTAGTCGCGGTCCCAGCCGTTGGCCGCGGCGAAGCCGCCGTCGGGGGCAGGATCGTGGCGCTCGACCATCGAACCTCCGGGAGACGCCGCGCCGGCCGGACGGCTCACCGCCGGGCCGTTGCGCAGGACCGTCTTCTGGGGACGCCGCCGGTTCGTATCGAACGTCCAGCGGGGCGCCGCGGCCATCCTAGCACCGGCCTGCCGGCCGGCCGGGCGCGATCGAGCCGGTCAGCCCGCCGCGCGGAACTCGTCCCAGGCGGCCTTGACCAGGGCTGGGTCGGCGAACAGCTCGTAGGCCGTCTGGGCCACGACGGTGGCCATCAGCAGGGTCACCTCGTCGGCATAGGCAGTCGCCGCCGCATCGCGGAACTCGATCGAATGGCCGGCCACCCCGACCGGGCAGATCGCCACGCAGGGGTGGATCGTGGGCAGGACCTGGCTCACGTTGCCCATGTCCGAGCTGCCCAGGTTGTCGGCCTGCGGCCCGGCCGGAACGCCGTAGGCCGCCATGTTCGCGCCGAAGCGATCGGCCAGGACCATGTTGTTGCGCATCGTCGAGGCCCGCCCGCTGAAGACGACGTCGACGCTGCACTCGGCGGCCAGGGCCGCCGCCCGGCACAGCTCGTCGAAGCGGGTTCGCATCCGTTCGTATTCCCGCTCGTCGGCCGAGCGGATCATGAACCAGGCGACCGTCCGGTCGGGAATGATGTTGGCCGCGGTCCCGCCCTCGGTGATCACCCCGTGAACCCGGGCGTCCGGCCGGAGCTGCTGCCGCCACAGGCCGACCGAGCTGAACAGCAGGATCATCGCGTCGAGCGCATTGCGGCCGAGCCAGGGATCCGAGGCGGCATGGGCCTGCAGCCCGTGGAAGGTCACCTCGACGTCCTCGCTGGCGAGCAGGCCGCAGGTCACGTGGGTCATGTCCGAAGGGTGGAACAGGAGCGCCGCGTCGAGGCCGGCGAACAGGCCGTCGCGGAGCATGATCTCCTTGCCCGAGCCGCGCTCCTCGGCCGGCGAGCCCAGGAACACGATCTCGCCGGGCAGCTCCGGGGCGATGGCGGCGAGGGCGATCGCCGCCCCGACACCCGAGGCGGCCATCGTGTTGTGGCCGCAGCCATGGCCAAGCCCCGGCAGCGCGTCGTACTCGGCCAGGATCCCGATCCGCGGCTGGTCGCCGCCGGGCTCCCCCGCCCGGCCGCCGGACAGTCGTCCCCGGACGGCCGTCGCCAGGCTGCCGGCCGGATGCTCGACCGTGAAGCCGTGGGCGCGCACCGCGCCGGCGACCCAGGTCGCGGCCTGGAACTCCTCGAAAGCAGGCTCGGGGTGGGCGTGGATCCGGTGGCTGAGCTCGAGGATCTCGGCCCGGTTTGCCTCGACGATCGCGGCCAGGCGGGCCTTGGCCGGCCCGAACGGGCCGGCCGGTTCGGTTGCCGTCAGCGGCCGGATCGGCGGCGGCTGCGAGCCGGGCCCGGTCACCGGTCCACCGACAGGGTTGCCTCGGCCACCCCCACGATCACCAGGATGAACAGGGCGATCGGCAGGCTGAAGGCGTTCTCGAGCCGGAGCAGGACGAACAGGGCAATCGCGAAGGCGATCCAGCCGCCGCGCCGGAAGGCCCGGATCCAGTCACCCCGATAGGCGATCCGGGCATGGCGGCTGAAAACCGTCAGCCACAGCACGGGGATCGCCGTCAGCCCGAACGCGGCACCAATCATGAGTGCTCCGACAAAGACGACCTGACCATTGGTTCGCGGGTCCTGGGTCGTGATGATGACGCCAACGGTGATCCAGGCAATGGCCGCCGCAACAAGGGTCGCGATGTTGATCAGGCGGTCGCGCGGCTCCATCACCGTCGAGTCTAGCGGCGGGCGCGCCGCGGCTCAGCCCAGGGCTGCCTCGAACGCCTCGAGGGTGTCCACCTCCAGGTCGGCGGTCACCGACGCGTCGGGGCTCGACGCCGGCAGGGGCGAGCCGGCCTGCCGGTCGCGCAGGTAGGCCGCCCGCCAGCCGGCCCGTTTGGCGCCGACGACATCCGCTGCCCAGTCGTCGCCCAGGTGGAGGATCGCCAGGCCCCGCTCGCCCAGCGCCGTCTCGGCGACCCGGAAGATCCGCTCGTCGGGCTTGATCGTGCCGACCCGCTGGGAGACGACGACCGCGGCCAGCGAAGGACGCCAGCCGGCCGCCTTGAGGTAGTCGTCGATCGTCGCGGCCAGCGGCCAGTTGGAGAGGATCGCCAGGCCGAACCGCTGGGCCAGGCGGCCGAGGAGCGGGCCGACCTCCGGCGGCGCCGGGACCCGGGCGACGAACGCCTGGCTGTAGGCATCGAGGGCCAGCTTGACCTCGGCCGGCGTCGAACGGCTGGCGGCGATCGTGTCGTCCCATTCCTCACCGGGCGCCGGCGGCGGCAGCCCGCGCAATCTGGCCAGGACCCGGGCGACCCGCCGGTCGAGATCGACCTCGCGCAGGCGAGGCACGTCCTCGCGGAACTGTCGATCGCGCTCCTCGGCCCAGGTCGAGGCGAAGGCCACCGGATCGAGCCCGCCGACCCGACCGGTGAACGTCTCGATCATCTGCTCGACGACGGCCCGCAGGTCCGCGCTGCGGACTGGCACGAGGGTGTTGCCGAAGTCGAGCGTGATCGCGCGCAGGTCCGCGAATCGGCGCGAGCCGGTCATCGACGGCCTAGCGGGCAAGGCTGGCCGGGCAGATCGCCCGGAACGGGCAGTAGGAGCAGGCGACGAGGTCCGGCTTGGGCTTGAAGTCGCGGGCGCGGATGCCCGCCGCCGCGAGCTGGATCTGGGCTCGGCCCTTGGCCAGGCGCTTGTCGTCGACGCCGGCCCGGCCGACCAAGCCCGATTCGAGGAAGTTGAGCTGGACGGCGTCGGGCAGCCGGCCGGTCGTCGCCTGCCAGCCCATCGCGTAGATCGTCAGCTGGAGCGAGTCGCGCGCCCGCTGGCGAGCCTTGTCCGGATCGCGGACATCGCTCGACTTGTAGTCGGTGATCGTCACCCGCTCGCGCGGCAGGAGGGCGAGGGTGGGCTCGACGATGTCCGGCTGGAAGCCGTCCGGCGGCGGCTCGACGGTTGGCTCGGCCGACCCCTCGCCGGGCTCCACGTCGACGCGGTCCCAGCGGCCCCGGATCCGGTCGCCATCGAGGGTGAACGCGAAGTCCCGTTCGACGTAGGCGGGGATCACGGCCGCCGGCTCGAGCTGCTCCAGGCGAAACCGGCGGAGCGCCGCCCGGCCGGCTTCGAGGCGTGCCGACTCATGGTCCCGGTTCAGGAACCCCTCGCTCGACCAGGCCGCCTCGAACGATGCGGCCAGCTCGTCTTCGGTCATCACCTCGCCCCGGGCATGACGCTTGTGGAACTCCTGGACCGCCCGGTGGAGCGCCGCGCCATAGATGATCGAATGATGGGGTGAGACGGGCACCCGCAGGACGTGGTTGAACTTGTACTTCCGGGGGCAGGTCAGGTAGTCGTCGACCTGGTAGAAGCTGAGCGACAGGGGCTCGCCGCCCGCCGGCCGCGGCTCCGGAGCAGGCACCTGGCCGGCGACCGCGGCCGCCAGGGCGTCGAGACGCTCGAGCGGCGGCAGGACGCCGGCGGCCGGCCGGCCCAGGTCGGCCAGGGGCAGGTCGAGGGCCTCGAGGACGAACGGCGAAACCCGCCTGGCCCGGCGGCCGCCGTAGTCGGCCGCGTGGCTCAGGATCAGCTCATCGCGCGCCCGGGTCATCCCGACGTAGAAGAGCCGGCGCTCCTCCTGGAGGTGGTGGTCAGCGCCCGGCATCGTCGCCTGGAGGAGCTCGTCGGGGATCTCCAGGCCTTCGCGCCGGCCACTGGCCGGGAACCGCCCCTCGACGAGCCCGGCCAGGAAGACGGTCGGGAACTCGAGACCCTTGGCCTTGTGCACCGTGAGCACCGAGACCACGTCGGCATCCGGCTCGACCTCGGCCGTGGGCTGGTCGTCGCCGGCGTCGATCAGGGTCTGGAGGTGGCGGACCAGGAAGACGGCCCGGTCGTCGGGCAGCAGCGCCGCCTGGCCCCGGATGATCTCGAAGAAGCGAGCCACGTTCTGGAGCGCCTCGTCGCCGGACCCGCCGACGGCCGCGGCCAGCCGGGCAAGCAGGCCCGACCCCTTCAGGAAGGCGTACAGGACCTCGCCCCCGGATCGCTCGTGGGCAAGCTCGCTGTACGCCCGCAGGTCGCCGACCAGCCGGCCGACGACGGCCCGCGACTCGGCCGCGATCCGCAGGACGCCCGGCTGGCGGTCGAGCTCCTCGAGCACGTCCCACAGCGAGCGGTTGCGCCGGCGAGCCGCGCTGACGATCGCGGTGAGGTCCGGGCCGTGCAGGCCATAGGCCTCGGAAGCGGCCAGGCCGTACAGGTCGACGCTGGAGGATAGGTCGGCGATCGTGCGCAGGAAGCCGAGCAGGAGCTTGACCTCGGGCCGGGCGTACAACCCTGAGACGCCGCTGAAGCGCCAGGGCAGGCCGGCGACGTTCAGGCTGCGCAGGATCGGGTCCGCCCCGGCATTCGTCCGGACGAGCACGGCGTGCTCCCGGAGCCGGGCGCCGGCGGCCACCCGGCCGGCGATCTCGGCCGCGATCCAGTCCGCCTCGGCCGTGGCGCTGGCGAACAATTCATGGCGGACGGCCGGCGTCCGCCGCGCGGCGAGGGGCTCCGATCGCTCGGCCCGCAGGCGCTTGCTGATCCCGGCGCGAACCTCGAGCCGGTCGGGGTCGTTATGCCGGATCAGGCGATGACTGGCGTCGAGGATGCCCGTACGTGACCGGTAGTTGCGGCGCAGGACGACCAGGCGCGAGCGTCGGTAGCGCTCCCGGAAGTCCAGGATGTTGCTGATCGCGGCGCCCCGGAAGCGATAGATCGACTGGTCGTCGTCACCGACCACGGTGACGTTGCGGTGGCCCTCGGCGAGGATGGCCACCAGCTCGGCCTGGGAGCGGTTCGTGTCCTGGAACTCATCGACCAGGATGTAGCGGTAGCGGCGCTGGAGCTCCTGCCGGGCGGCCGGCGATTCGCGCAGGAGGCGGAGGGCCAGGCTGACCTGGTCGCCGAAGTCGAGCAGGCCCGCCTCGCCGAGGAGGGCCTGGTAGCGGGCATAGGCCCGGGCAAGCTCGAGCTGGCGGGCGGCCGTCTCGGTCGCCACCGCGGCACTGGCCCGCTCGACGTCGCCGGCCCGCCGCCGGCGGGCAAGCCTGGTCAGCCGCTCGGCCTCGCCGACCAGCCGGTCGGCGGCAGCCAGGTAGGCCGCCGGGCTGATGTCCTCGTCCTTGCAGCGGCTGAAGTGACCCACCAGCGCCGCCAGGAAGCGGGTTGGGTCGCCCAGCGGCCGGTACAGGTCGAGGTCGAACTGGAACAGGCGCTCGCGCATGAAGATCACGGCCTCGGCCCGGGACAGGACCCGGGCATCGGGCGGCAGGCCGAGCTCGAAGGCGAACTCCCGGATCAGCCGATCGCCGAACGCGTGGAACGTGGCGATCGTCGCGTCGGCGTAGCCGTAGGGCACCAGCTGGTCCACCCGGACCTGCATCTCGACCGCCGCCTTGTCGGTGAAGGTCAGGCCCAGGATCTCCGCCGGGCGAGCCATTCGTGAGGCGATCAACCAGGCGATCCGGCGGGTGATCACCTGGGTCTTGCCCGTTCCGGCGCCGGCCACGACCAGCAATGGGCCGCGACCGTGGACGACGGCCCGGCGCTGCTCCGGGTTCAGGCCGGCGAGCAGGGCATCAAGCCCGGCCGCTGCCTCAGGATCGGCCGGCAGCAGCCGCGGCCGCGGGCTGCGGGCGCCCCACAACGGCACCTGGTCCAGCCCGGCGAAAGCCGGCCGGGTTGGTTGCCGCCGGCTGGCGCGGATCGAGGTCAGGCTGGTGGGGGGCACGCACCGAGAATCGCAGCTGCCCGTGACAGCTTGGGCGTCACCCGCCGCCCCGACCTGCAACCGGCAGCCCGGCGGCCGCCCGGCCGCGGATCGCCACCCGCCCGCCGGTGGCATCACGGGCCAGCTCGAGCGCCTCGGCTTCCTCGGCCGACAGGGCCGCCTCGGGCCGGCCGGCGGCGATCGCCTTGGCGTAGATCCGGGTCGCGCCGCGGGCGTGGAGGCTGGAGATGATGATCCCGTCCTCCTCGGCGTCCAGCAGGGCCAGGGCAAAGCTCTGGTTGCCGCCGGTGTCCTCGAACGGGTTGAAGCGGACCAGGCCGATCCGCTGGAACGCCCGCCGGCCCTCGACCTCCAGGTTGGCCGTCCGGCGGGCCAGGTCGACGACATCGGACTGGACCTCGACGACCCGGCCGAGGTGGGTCTCGAGGACACCCTGCAGGCTCCGGCCGTCCTCGCCCCGGGTGATCCGATCGAGCCGGCCCTGGACGCCGGCGACCCGCCGCCACAAGAGGACCAGGCCCACGATGCAGACCGCAAGCAGGGCGACCAGCACGGGCATCAGCGTCGCCGGATCTGGCACGCCGCCGAGTCTAGCAGGCCGGGTGCTATCCTCTGCCGTCGGCGGACCGCCGCCAAGATGATCACGGAGGAGACTGGTGCCGATGGCCAAGCGCGCTCGCGGGACGACTCGACCCGGCCAGCGGCGGCCCATCCAGCGGGCCGCCCGGCCGGCCGCGGGTCGATCGCCCGTCGTGGCGCCCGAGGGCCTGTCGGCGGCCGAGGTCAGCCGGGCCGCCGAGCTCGAGGCCGAGCTCGTCGCGAGCCAGCGACCGGAGCCGCTGGCCGTGACCCGCCCGGTCGACCGCGCCGAGCCGCCAGCCCTCGGAGCGGCGAGCACCCGGCGGGCGGGGGTGTCGGGCCGGCTGGCGGTCGAAGCGGCGGAGGAATACCGCTACGTGGCCCGCGACGTGCGCCGGATCGCGCTCGTTGGCGGATCGATGTTCGTGATCCTGGCCGTCCTCTACATCGTCCTCCTGGTGGCCGGCGTCGCTGGCCACTGAGCCGCCCTCCAGGTAGCCCGGACATCCCCCGAACGGACTATCGACAGCCCCTCCGGGCCACCGTAGGGTCGGAGTCGGGAAACCTGTGCACGAGCGTACCTAGTTTTGTCGACCGTCCCGTCCGAGCGGAGCAACCGCCGCTCTCGCCTCCTGCTGACCGTCTTCGGCGCCAGCCTGGTCCTGGTCGCCGCGACTGGCGCTGCCCTGGTGGCCGTCGTGGGCAACAACGTCGAGCAGGCCGCGATGGCCGCCTCGGTCGCCTCCGATGCGTCGATCGAGAGCGCCCTGATCGAGACGGACGTGCCCGCCGCGGAGCTGTCGATGACCGGGGTCAGCGAGACCCAGGTCGGCCAGATCCAGGCCCAGCTGCGGGCCCTGCTGGTCGACGCCCCGAGGATCCTCCACGTCAAGATCTTCGCCCCCGACGGGACCGTGCTGTACAGCAACAAGGACGGCCTGCGCGGCCGGAACCTGGGCCCCGACGAGGACCTGGAGCAGGCCTTCGACACGGGCGAGGTCAGCCCCTCGATCGTGCGCGCCGACGACCCCGACGCGGCGACCACGGGCCTGCCGCCCGAGGACCAGCTCCTCGAGGAATACTTCCCGATCCGCGAGTCCGACGGCAGCGTCCCGGCCGTCTTCGAGATCTACCGCGACGCGACACCGATCCTGGCCACGGTCGCCCAGACGACCCGCGAGGTGATCGTCGTGGTCGTGGCTGCTTCGCTGATCCTGGGCCTCCTCCTGTACTTCATCTTCCAGGCCGCCCAGCGCCGCCTGACCCGCCAGACCCGGGCCCTGCTGGAGGCCGGCCGGAGCGACGCCCTGACCGGCCTGCTCAACCACGGCACGACGGTCGCCGGCCTGGCCGACCTCCTGGAGAAGACCCGCGGCGGTGACGGCTGCACGGGTGTGGCCCTGATCGACATCGACAACTTCCGGCTGGTCAACGACACCCACGGCCACCAGGCCGGCGATCGAGCCCTGCTCGAGGTTGCCCGGATCATGCGCGCCGAGTTTGCCGAGACCTCGATCCTCGGCCGCTACGGCCCCGACGAGTTCCTGGTCGTCTCGCCGCCCGAGCACAGCGCCGGGCTGGAGTCGGCGATCGACCGGCTGCGCGACCAGATCGCCGAGCTCAGCCTCCAGTTCGGGGCGTCCGAGCGGCTGCCGGTCACGGTCAGCGCCGGGATCTGCTACGCCCCGGCCGACGGCGAGGCGGCGACCGAGCTGCTGGCGGTCGCTGCGGTCGTCCTGGGCGAGGCCAAGGCCAGCGGCGGCAACGGCGTCCGGGTGGCCGACGCGGGTCCGGCCGCGCTGGGCCCCGCCGAGCGCTCGAGCTTCGACGTCCTGGCCGGGCTGGTCCTGGCCGTGGACACCAAGGACCGCTACACGAAGCGCCACTCCGAAGATGTCGCCCGCTACGGCCTGTTCCTGGCCGACCGGCTGGGCGTCGATCCGGAGCTGCGCAAGACGATCGAGATCGCCGGCCTGCTCCACGACGTGGGCAAGATCGGCATCCCCGACGGGATCCTGCGCAAGCCGGGACCGTTGACCGTCGAGGAGTACGCGATCGTCAAGCAGCACGTCGCCCTGGGCGACTCGATCGTCCGCGACGTGCCCAACGCGGGCCTCGTGCGGGCCGCCGTTCGCCATCATCACGAGCGCTGGGACGGTGACGGCTACCTCGACGGCCTGTCGGGCGAGGAGATCCCGCTGATCGCCCGGATCCTGTCGGTGGCCGATGCCTTCAGCGCGATGACCACCAATCGGCCGTATCGCAAGGCGATGTCGGTCCAGGAGGCGCTTCACCGCCTGGAGGACGCGGCCGGAACCCAGCTCGACGGACGGCTGGTGACCGCCTTCGTGACCGGCATCGAGACCGCCGACAACGCGCCGCTGCCGGGCGACGGCCGGCCGCTGCGCCGGATGTGGACGCCCCAGGCCAGCGTCGCCTGAGGTCCGCGGTCCGGTCGTAGACTGACCGGGTGCCGACCCGCCGACCGCCAGCCGACCAGACGGCCCTCTTCCAGCCGCCGCCCGGCGTCCAGCCGCTGGCCGCCCGGATGCGCCCGCGGTCCCTCGCGGAGTACGTCGGCCAGGCCCATCTTGTCGGCGAGAACGGCCCCCTGCGCCGCTCGGTCGAGCGCGGCTACCTCGGCTCGATCCTGCTGTGGGGCCCGCCGGGCACGGGCAAGACGAGCCTCGCCCGGCTCCTCGCGGATGCGGTCGGGGCCGAGTTCATGAGCCTGTCGGCGGTCATGAGCGGGGTCGCGGAGATTCGCTCGACGGTCGCCGCGGCCCGGGAGCGGCTCACCCTCAACGGGGGCCGGACCGTCCTGTTCATCGACGAGATCCACCGCTTCAACAAGTCCCAGCAGGACGGCCTCCTGCCGCACGTCGAGGACGGGACGGTCGTGCTGATCGGGGCGACGACCGAGAACCCCTACTTCGAGCTGAACGGCGCGCTCCTGTCCCGCCTCCGGATCTGGCGCCTTGAGCCGCTCTCCGACGAGGACGTGCGGACCGTCGTCCAGCGGGCGATCGACGACCCCGACCGGGGCCTGGCCGGTCCGCTCGGCCCGGACGGCGGCGTCAGCCTGCCCGAGGACGCCTTCGAGCACCTCGTCGGCCTGGCCGGCGGCGATGCCCGCCAGGCGCTGAACGTGCTCGAGGGTGCCACGACGCTCGCGGAGTCGGCCGGGGTGCGCGACGCCGAGGGCCGGGTCGCACCCCGCCTGGCCGACGTCGAGGCGGCGGCCCAGCAGAAGATCCTGGCCTACGACCGGGCCGGCGATGGCCACTACGACACCGCCTCGGCGTTCATCAAGAGCCTGCGCGGCAACGACCCCGACGGCGCCCTGTACTGGCTGGCCACGATGATCTCGGCCGGCGAGGATCCCCGGTTCATCGTCCGGCGGCTGATCATCAGCGCCTCGGAGGATGTCGGCAACGCCGATCCGCGGGCCCTCCAGGTCGCCGTCGCCGCGGCCCAGGCCCTCGATCACGTCGGCCTGCCCGAGGCCCAGTACGCCCTGGCCCAGGCCACCACCTACGTCGCCACCGCCCCCAAGTCGAACCGTTCCGGCGCGGCCTACTGGGCGGCCGTCGCCGATCTCGAGGCGAACGGCGCGCTGCCCGTGCCGCTCCATCTGCGCAGCGCCGGTCATCCCGCCCTCAAGCACCACGGCTACGGGGTCGGCTATCGCTATCCGCCCGACTTCGAGGATTCGGACATCGCCCAGCAATACCTGCCCGAGGCGCTTGCCGAGCGCGATTACTACCGGCCCAACGACCAGGGCTACGAGGTCACGATCGGCGCCCGGATGGCAGCCCGGGCCGAAGGCCGCCAGGCGGCTCGCGAGGCCGGCCGCCAGCGGCGCGAGGCGAGCCCCGGCCCGGCGGTCGATGCGATGAAGGCCGGCAGCTCGATCCAGCGGAGCCGCGAGACGAATCGGCGCAAGCTGGCCGAGACCGAGCGCCGCGACGCAGGCGGCGCCGAGCAGGCTGCCCCGCCCCATGGCACGATTCCGCCACCCACAGCATGACTGGAGCCGCGTCGTGAACCGCTTCGAGCCCAACCTGAGGATCCCCGGGCCGACTGCCCTGCCGCCCAGCGTGCGTGAGGCCGGCGGCCGCCAGATGATCAACCACCGGGGCCCCGAGTTCGCGGCGATGCTGGGCCGGATCCTGGCCCGGATGAAGCCCTACTTCGGCACGACCAGCGACGTCGCCATCCTGTCCTGCGCCGGCTCGGGCGGCCTCGAGGCGGCCGTCGTCAATACGCTCTCGCCGGGCGACAAGGTCCTGGGCGTGTCGATCGGCTCGTTCGGCGAGCGGATCGCCAAGATCGCCTCGGTCTACGGTGCCGACGTGACCAAGCTGTCGATCGAGTGGGGCCGGGCCGCAGATCCCGACGAGCTGCGCGACCACCTGGCCGCCAACCCCGGCTACCGGGCGGTCCTGCTCACCCACAACGAGACGTCGACCGCGGTGATGAACCCGATCGCCGAGCTGGCCGCGGTGATCCACGAGGTCCAGCCGGAGGCCCTGATCATCGTCGACAGCGTCTCGGGCCTGGGCGCCGTCCCCTTCCAGATGGACGCCTGGGGCGTGGACGTGGTCGTGACCGGTTCGCAGAAGGCCTGGATGGCCGCCCCCGGGCTGGCCATGGTCGCCGCCTCGGAGCGGGCCTGGGCGGCGATGGAGACGGCCCGGATGCCCCGCTTCTACCTCGACCTGCGCAAGCATCGTGAGTCGCACGCCCTGGGCCAGACGCCCTGGACCCCGGCGATCGCGGTGGTCTACCAGGTCGACGCCGGCCTGGAGCTGATGGAGAGCGAGGGCGCCGAGGCGATCTTCGCCCGCCACGAGATCTGTGCCGCGGCCACCCGGGCCGGGCTCGAGGCGCTGGGCTTCGAGCTCTTCGCGGACCCGGCCCACTATTCGAGGACGGTCACCGCCGCGCGAGTGCCGGCGGGCTTCGACTGGAAGGCGATCAACAGCGCGGTCAAGGGCGAGGGCGTCGTCCTGGCCGGCGGCCAAGGCCCGCTGACCGGCCAGATCTTCCGGCTGGGCCACCTCGGCTCGGTGACCCTCGGCGAGATCCTCGACGCGATCGGCGTCCTGGAGCAGGTTTCGATCCGCTTCGAACGGCCGGTCGAGCCGGGCGCGGGCATCGCGGCGGCCCAGTCGGCGGCGCTCGACCGGCTGGCGATCCGGCCGGCAACTCGGGCGCCGGCTGCGGTCGCGACCGGCGGGTGAGGATCCTGGTTGCCGAGACGATCGCCGAGGCCGGCCTGGCCCTCCTCCGCGCGGCGCACGAGGTCGACGAGCGGGTCGGGCTGAGCGCCGCTGAATACCGAGCGATCCTGCCCGACTACGACGCCCTCGTGGTCCGCAGCCAGGTCCAGGTCGATGCCGGGCTGATCGAAGCCGGGGCCCGGCTGGTTGTCATCGGCCGGGCCGGGGTGGGGGTCGACAACGTCGACCTCGAGGCGGCCACCCGGGCCGGGATCACCGTCGTCAATGCCCCGACCGGCAACACGATCGCCGCCGCCGAGCACACCCTAGCCCTGCTCTACGTGCTGGCCCGCCGGGTCGCCGCGGCCGATGCCTCAGTCCGCCGGGGCGAATGGAAGCGGAGCCAGTTCAGCGGAGTCGAGCTGCGCGGCCGGACCCTGGGGATCATCGGCCTGGGCAAGATCGGCCAGGCGATCGCCAAGCGGGCGCGGGCGATGGAGATGACCGTGATCGCGGTCGACCCCTTCCTGTCGGCCGAAGGCGCGGCCGTCCACGGCGTCAAGCTCGTCTCGCTCGACGAGCTTCTCGAACAGGCCGACGCGCTGACCGTCCACGTCCCCCTCACCCGCCAGACGCGGGGCCTGATCGGCGCCGCCCAGATCGCCCGGATGAAGCCCGGCTCATTCGTCCTGAACGTCGCCCGGGGCGGGATCCTCGACGAGGCCGCGGTCGCCGACGCGCTCCGCTCGGGCCAGCTCGGCGGTGCCGGAATCGATGTCTTCGAGCATGAGCCGCCCACCGGGTCGCCGCTCCTCGATGCGCCGAACACGGTCCTCACCCCCCACCTGGGCGCGTCGACCGCGGAGGCGCAGGTCCTCGTCGCGGTCGAGGTCGCCGACCAGGTCATCGATGTCCTGGCCGGACGGCCGGCCCGCTACGCGGTCAACGCGCCGCTGCTGACCCCCGAGACAGCCCGCGCGATCGCGCCCTACCTGCCCCTGGCCGAGACCCTCGGCCGCTTCTTCGCCCAGTTCAGCCGGACCGGGATCCAGCAGCTGACCCTCGAGGTGGGCGGCGAGCTGGCCCGCGACCTGGGCGCCCAGGATGCCTCGCCGCTGACCGCCGCGGTCCTGCGCGGGCTGCTCGAGACGTCGACGACGGAGCGGGTCAACCTGGTCAACGCGGCCGCCCTAGCGCGGGCCCGCGGGATCGTGGTCACCGAGCGCAAGTCGTCCGATGCCGGCGCCTACAGCTCGCTCCTGACCCTGACCGGCGAGGCCGGCGGGCAGACCACCTCGATCGCCGGCACGGTGGCCAACGGCGAAGCCCGCCTGGTCCGCCTGAACGAGCACTCGACCGACGTCGCGCCCAGCCCGGTCATGCTCGTCACCCGCCACCACGATCGGCCGGGCACGGTCGGCCGGATCGGGCTGATCCTGGGCGAGGCGGACGTGAACATCAGCGCGATGCACCTGGCCCGTTCCAGGCCGCGGGCCGACGCGCTGATGATCCTGGCCCTCGACGATGACGTGCCGCCCGCGGTGGCCGACGCGATCCGGGCCAACGAGGCGGTCCTCGACCTGTGGCTGATCCGGCTGGGGACCGAGCACTGATCGAGCCGCTCGTCCCGCGGGGCCTCAACGCGACCCTGGTCCTGCTCCGCCACGGCGAGAGCGAGGCGATCACCAAGGGCCTCTTCCAGGGCCGGCTCGACACCCCGCTCAGCCCCTTGGGCGAACGGCAGGCCGAGCTCGCCGGGGATCGCCTCGCCCACCCCGGCCGGCCGCCCCACATCGCCGTGCCGGGGGCGCCGCCGATCGAGATCGCCCACTCGCCCCTGCGCCGGGCGGCCGGCACGGCCGAGGCCGCTGCTCGTGCGCTGGGCCGGGCCTATCCGGGCCGCGAGGTCGAGCTGCGAGCCGAGGCCGGCCTGCTCGAGATCGGACAGGGCGCCTGGGAAGGGCTCCACCGCGACGACGTCGAGGCCCGCTACCCGGCCGAGCTCGAGAGCTGGCGCCGGGCACCGACCATGCCTGCGGCACCCGGCTCGGAGCAGCTCATCGACGTGGATCGCCGGCTCCGGCCGGCGTTGGCCGCGATCCTGGGGCGGCTGGCCGCCGGCGGCCCGAACGAGGCCGGCCGGAGCTCGGCCGCCGGCTTTCCGCCGCCCGCCAGCAGCCTGGCCTGGTCGCTCCTCGTCGGCCACGACGGCGTCTTCAAGATCGCCCTGCTGGCCCTCCTCGACCTGCCCCTCGAGCGCTTCTGGTCGTTCTCATTCGGCCTGACCGGGATCACGATCGTGGGCATCCATGACGGCCTGGCCGTCCTCCGGGCGCACAACCTGCTGGACCACCTCGGCCCGCTCCAGGATCCGGGCACGCCCGACCGGGATCCCGACCGGAGTGCGTCCGGGGCGCTCTAGCCGCCGGCGATCGCTAACCCGCGGGGCCACCGACCGCCGCCGGGCAGGCTAGCCAGGCGGCGGTCAGGGCCGGAGCAACCGTCCCCTTCTTCGCGCCCGCCGTTCCGAGCGCCGGAAGATCAGGCCCAGGAGGATCAGCCGCAGGTGACGCTGGGCGCGCAGGAGGGCGTCGAGCCGGTCAGGTCCCAGCGTCCGCCGGCCGTAGGCCACCTCGACCTTGGCCACCGCCACGGTCTGCAGGTCCGGCCGGGCCGAAGGCAGGATGTCGCCCAGGCCGCCGGCGTACTCATAGACCGTCTGGTTGGGCCGGGGTCCGAAGCCGAACCGGCGGGCCAGGCCGACGATCCCGCCATAGACCCGGTCGGGCTCCTGGGCCGTCCGCGGCCCGCGCTGCCAGGCGAGCACGACCAGGCCGGCCATGATCGCGACGAGGAGCAGGCCGATCAGGACGAAGCCGCCGGTCCCGCCGCCCGAGCCCTGGGTCGGGCCCGCCTGGAATCCGCCGCCGTTCGTCGGCCGGATCGTGCGCCGGAAGTCATCGCCGTTCGAGCTGCCGACCGGCGCCGCGCTCTGCGTCGGGCGGGGCGTGACCACCGGCCCCGGGGGCAGGACGACCGGCTCGCCAATGCCGTTACCGGTCGGGTCGAAGGTGATCCAGCCGTAGCCCGGGAAGTAGACCTCGACCCAGGCATGCGCGGCGCTCCGGTCGATCGTCTCGATGCCGCTGGCATCCGGGTGGCTGGGCAGGAAGCC
This sequence comes from uncultured Chloroflexia bacterium, assembly GCA_963735455.1. Taxonomy (GTDB): domain Bacteria; phylum Chloroflexota; class Limnocylindria; order Limnocylindrales; family CSP1-4; genus Palsa-1033. Next base: position 884,101 of record CAVTKZ010000002.1, on the reverse strand, counting down.
CTCGGCCATCCGGGCGGGGATGTGGGCCAGGCGCAGGAGGACGACCATCGTGCTGGCGTAGTACTCGCAATAGCCGACCTTGTTGATCGCGAAGCATTCGACGATCCCGGCGCCCTTGCAGTCGACCGACTGGACATCGGCCTGGTAGTGGAAGCCCCCGTCGGTCTTCAGGTATTCCTCGACGGCCTTGCTGAAGTCGTACGGGTCGCCGGGGTCGAAGGGGTGGACGGCCTTGATCGCCGCCAGCAGCTTGAGCGTCGCCGGCCCGGTCGCGACGCTCGGCGTGAGCTGTTCGTAGGCCTGCTTGATGCTGGCCGGGTAGTCGGTCCCGGCGACCCGGAGCTGATTCGCCGTCAGGCCGTGGACGGGATCCTTGTTGAAGTCGATCGGGACCTCGGCGGTCACCGAGTAGTCGGCGCCCGACGACTTGGTCATCAAGCCGAGGTAGGCGTTCGGGCTGTGGCCAAGCAGGTAGGCCGTCGTATCGACGGTCGTGCTGACCGGCACGTCGGGGCTGAAGACGTTGGGCAGGTCATCGACCAGCTCATGGACCGAGACCGTGATCTTGGTCCGCTCGGCCGCCGCGCCCGGGTCGTCGAGGGTGCCGGCCAGGAGCGAGCTGCCGGCGGCGACCGGGACAGTGGTCGCCCCGGAGACGCTCCAGCCCTGGCCGTCGAAGAAGTCATAGGCCGCGGCCCGCCAGTGGTAGAGGCCGGGGTCACCCGCGGGGACCTTGACCTGGAGGATCGGAGTGGTGTCGGTCGTCCACGAGCCGGTGATCGACGTCGAGGGCAGGAAGTTGACCGGGTTGATCCGGGTCCCCGCGCCGCCGCCCCGGAAGACGGCTTCGAGGCCATGGGTCAGCTCGACCAGCTTCTGGTCCAGTCCCCGGCCGAGCCCGTTGAGCGGCGCCGAGGACGCCGTCGAGGTGAGCGCCAGGGCACCCAGGACGGCGACCGTCACGAACATCGTGCCGGCCCGCAGGTAGGTCCCCGACAGCGAGCCCGCGTCGCCGAGCCGGTGGCGGAGCCAGGTGGCCCGCTCGTCCAGGGCGTGCATCCGGATCAGGACCAGCATGGCCGCCAGGCTGAACCAGATCAGGATTCCCAGCTGCTCGTCGCGGGTGATGCTCATGTTCAGGACGAGGGCCAGGCCCGAGATGATCACCGCGTTGAACGGCCGATGATGGCCGAAGACAGCGTAGCTCGTGAACTGCCCGGTGCCCCAGCACAGGATCCCCAGGATGAGCATGAAATGGCCGTACTGGAGGGTGAACGCGAGGCCTCGGAAGGCGAGGTCGAGGTACGCCTCGACGGCCGAATTGGCGGTCGCCATGAACGCCGGCCCCGGCGTGAAATCGCCGTTCAGGAGGATCCCGCCGACGGCAATCGGCAGGAGCAGGGCGGCGAATACGGCGCCCAGCAGGTGGGCCGGCCAGCGCGACCAGCCGGCCTTGGCCGAGATGAAGCCCCACAGCGCCCCGCCCACCGCGGCGTACGGCAGGAACGAGGTCAGGACCGGTCGACCGAGCACCCAGCGCGCCTCGTTGAGCGACCAGGCCAGGCAGGCCGACATGGCCACGACCAGGACCAGGGTCAGCCAGCCCTCGGTCGGCGCGAGCGCCAGGCGGACCGGCCGGCGGAGGGTCATCGGGCCACTCGCGCGAGCTGGGCGCCGAGCGGACGCTCACCGACGATCGTGTAGCTGGTCAGCTCGTACTCGGCCAGGGCATGGCCCAGGGCCCGCGCCTGGAGGGCGCGGTCGGTGCCGGCCTCGGGGACCACGGCCTGGATGGCCACCACCACCGTGGCGATGCCCCGGGCCCGCAGGCTGGCCAGCGGCCGGACCCAGGCCCGGTCGAGCGACGGGGTGATCACCACCGCGGTCATCCCCCGCCGGAGGCGGGGCAGGCTGGCCAGCAGCCCTTCGACGAGGGGTGCACTGCCATCGCCTTCGACGGCGGCCAGCGAGCTGCATCAGCTTGAGGTACTGCCGGCCGCCCCGGTCGGCGGGCACGACGGCCAGCCGGTGGCCGTAGGCGGTCAGGCCCACGGCCCGGTTCTCGCCCAGCGACTTGTCGGCGATCGAGGCCGCGACCCGGACCGCCAGCTCGACGCTCGAGCCCTGCCCGGCGCCTTCCTGGACCCGGCTGTCGAGGTCCACGAACAGCCACACGTCGGCGGTCTGCTCGAGGTCGAACTCCTTGACCTGGATCTCGCCCTGGCGGGCGGTCGACTTCCAGTGGATCCGGTTGAACCCGTCACCCGGGGCGTAGGGCCGGACGCTGGTCGCCAGGGGGCTGGTCTGGATCGTCCGCTCGGGCGCCGCGTGGCTGCCCTCGATGTTGGCCGACGGCAGCCGCCACAGGGGCAGCGGGTCGACTCGGGGGTAGACGACCAGGGTGACCGGCTGGCCGACGACCGCCGACGCTTCGAAGAAGCCGAACGGATCGCCGGTCCGGACCTGGAGCGGCTCGATCCGGAAGTGGCCCCGGCGGGTCAGCGGCACCCGGGCGATCCACGAGCGCTCGGCCCGCGAGCCGATCCCGATCGCCCGGCCCGGGATGGCCACCGGCAGGCTGGTCGGGTTGTGGACTTCCAGCCAGGGCTTCGGCAGGCGGCCGGCGTTGCGCAGGGTGTAGGTCACCTTGAGCTGCTCACCGACATGGCCGGTGACCTGACCGACCGCGTAGCCGGCCTCGAGGTCGGCCAGCCCGAGGCGGGTCAGGACGTAGCTCCCGCCGATGACCAGGATGCCCAGGTAGAGCAGGTAGAAGAGGAAGGGCAGGCCCGACGAGAAGGCCGCCAGGACCAGGATGATCGCCAGCGCAACGATCGGCAGCCGGCGCAGCATCGAACGGCGACCTCAGCGAGCCACGCGCTGGGCGGGATCGTCCCGCGTGCCGGCCGCGATCTCGCGCGGCCCGTTCAGGGTGGCCGAGGGCGGCCCGACGGGCAACGTGTCGAGCAGCTCGCGCACGATCTGGGCGGGCAGGACGTCGTGGATGGTGGCGCTGGTCTTGATGATCAGGCGATGGGCCAGGCAGGGCTCGGCCAGGGCCTTGACGTCATCGGGGATCACGTAGTCTCGGCCCATCAGCCCGGCATAGGCCTGACTGGCCCGGTACAGGGCGATCGAGCCGCGGGGCGACGCGCCGAGGTAAACGTCGGCGTGGTTGCGAGTCCCGTTGACCAGCCGGACGATGTACTCGCTGACCGAGCTGTCGACGTACACCTCGCGGACGGCCGCCTGCATCTCGCGCAGCTCGTCGTTCGAGCAGACCTCGACCAGCTCGTCGAGGGGGTGGGACCGCTTCTGCTCGTCGAGGATCACGATCTCCTCGATCGGCTGGGGGTAGCCCAGCCGGAGGCGGATCATGAACCGGTCGAGCTGGGCCTCGGGCAGGGCAAAGGTGCCTTCGTACTCGATCGGGTTCTGGGTGGCGATCACCAGGAACGGGTCGGGCATCGGATAGGTCGTGCCGTCGATCGTCGCCTGGCGCTCCTCCATGCACTCGAGCAGGCTCGACTGGGTCTTGGGCGTGGCCCGGTTGATCTCGTCGGCGAGGACCACCTGGGCCATGATCGGGCCCGGCCGGAACTCGAACTCCTGGGTCTTCTGGTTGTAGATCGACAGGCCGGTGACGTCCGAGGGCAGCAGGTCCGGGGTGAACTGGATCCGCCGGAAGGTGCAGCCCAGGCTCCGGGCGAGCGCCTTGGCCAGGACCGTCTTGCCCGTGCCCGGGACGTCCTCGATCAGGAGGTGGCCGCGGCACATCAGGGCGACCATGGCCAGGCGGACCTCGTGGTGCTTGCCCACGATCACGTGTTCGACGTTGGCGACGACCTTCTCGCCGGTCGCCTGGATCATCGTCATCGGCCTCCCTCGGTGACGGGCGCCGACCGCCCGGCGATCGGCTTGGGCTGGACCGGCGGGGACCGGCAGGTTGAGAGTGTCGGGAGATCGTACGCCAGGGACGGGCGTCCGGTTCCAATCGTGACGCGCCGTGCGGATTCAGCACCCGATCCGCGGACGGCCCACGATAGACCGAAATGAGCGATCGACCAAGGTCCGAATCGAATCACGAACGGCGGCGACTGGCCGAGCGGGATGCCGGCCGCGTCCACTGGCAGCGCTGGGGCCCGTACCTGTCCAGCCGCCAGTGGGGCACGGTCCGCGAGGACTACTCGGCCGACGGCCAGCCATGGACCTACCTGACCCACGACCAGGCCCGCTCGCGGGCGTATCGCTGGGGCGAGGACGGCCTGCTCGGGATCAGCGACGACCACGGCCGGCTGTGCTTCGCGCCGGTCCTCTGGAACGAGCACGACCCGATCCTCAAGGAGCGCCCGTTCGGGCTGTCCGGCCCGGAGGGCAACCACGGCGAGGACGTCAAGGAGCTGTACTGGTTCCTCGACGCGACGCCCAGCCATAGCTACCTGAAGGCCGCCTACGCCTATCCCCAGGCGGCCTTTCCGTACGCCGACCTGGTCGCCGAGAATGCCCGCCGGACGCGCGCCGACGACGAGTACGAGCTGGTCGACACCGGCGTCTTCGACGGCCGGCGCTGGTTCGACGTGATCGTCGAGTACGCCAAGGCCGGCCCCGACGACATCCTGGTCCGGCTCGCGGTCAGCAACATGGGCCCCGACCCGGCGCCGATCCAGGTCCTGCCCTCGCTCTGGTTCCGCAATACCTGGTCGTGGGGCCGCGACGAGCCTCGGCCCCGCCTGGCGGCGGGAGCGCCCGACGAGCTCGGGCGGCGGCCGGTCACCGGCCACGACGGCCGGCTGGGCGAGATCCGGCTCGAAATCGACCAGCCCGGCGAGCTGCTGTTCACCGAGAACGAATCGAACCGCGAGCGGCTGTGGGGCGTGGCCAATCACGGCCCATACGTCAAGGACGCCTTCCATCGAGCCCTGGTCGACGGCGAGGCCGGCGCCGTGAACCCCGAGCTCGTCGGCTCGAAGGCGGCCAGCCGGCACCGCTACGTGATCGCACCCGGGGCAACCACCACCCTTCGCCTCCGGCTCCGGCTGGGCGCCGCGGCCGGCGCACCGGGGCCGGCCGACCCGTTCAGCGACTTCGACGCGACGCTGGCCGCCCGGATCGCCGAGGCGGATGCCTTCTACGCCGACTTCGGCGGCGAGGACCTCAGCGCCGACGAGCGCCTGGTCCAGCGGCAGGCCTTCGCCGGGCTGATCTGGTGCAAGCAGTTCTATCACTACGACGTGAACGAGTGGCTCGACGGCGATCCGGCCGATCCGCCGCCGGCCAGCCGGCTGACGGGGCGCAACGCCGACTGGCGCGAGCTCAACAGCAAGGACATCCTGTCGATGCCCGACAACTGGGAATATCCCTGGTTTGCGGCCTGGGACCTCGCCTTCCACGCGGTCACCCTGGCCGTCATCGACCCCGCCTTCGCCAAGGCCCAGCTGCTCCTCCTGACCCGCGAGTGGTACATGCACCCGAACGGCCAGCTGCCGGCCTACGAGTGGCGCTTTGGCGACGTGAACCCGCCGGTCCATGCCTGGGCCGCGTGGCGGGTCTACCAGGTCGAGCGGCGGGCGACGGGCAGCGGCGACACGGCCTTCCTCGAGCGGATCTTCCACAAGCTCCTGCTCAACTTCACCTGGTGGGTCAACCGCAAGGACCTCGACGGGGCCAACGTCTTCCAGGGCGGCTTCCTGGGCCTCGACAACATCGGCCTGTTCGACCGCGACGCGCCGCTCCCCGGTGGGGCCCACCTGGGCCAGGCGGACGGGACGGCCTGGATGGGCATGTTCTGCCTGAACATGCTGGCGATCGCCCTCGAGCTGGCCCAGGGCGACATGGTCTACGAGGACATCGCGACCAAGTTCTTCGAGCACTTCCTGTACATCGCCGGCGCCCTCAACAACCTGGGCGGCAGCGGCATCTCGCTGTGGAACGAGGAGGACGGCTTCTACTACGACGTGATCCACTTCGACTCGGGCGACGTCGTGCCCCTCCGGATCCGGTCGCTGGTCGGGATCATCCCGCTCCTGGCCGTCCAGGTCCTGGAGCCCGCCGTCATCGCCGCCCTGCCCGACTTCCGGCGCCGGATGAGCTGGTTCCTGACCAACCGGCCGGAGCTCGCCGCCCATGTCGCCAGCTGGACCGAGCCGGGCGTCGGTGAGCGGCGGCTGCTGTCGCTGGTCCATGGCGACCGGCTCCGGCGGATCACCCGGCGGCTGGTCAACCCCGACGAGTTCATGAGCCCCCACGGGGTCCGCTCGCTGAGCCGGGACCACCTGGCCCACCCGGTCAGCCTGACCCTGCCCGGCGGCGCCGAATACATGATCGGCTACGAGCCGGCCGAATCCCGGTCAGGCCTGTTCGGGGGCAACTCCAACTGGCGCGGGCCGGTCTGGTTGCCGATCAACTACCTGCTGATCGAGGCCTACCTGACCTTCAATCACTACCACGGCGGGAAGCTGAAGGTCGAGCTGCCCTTCGGCTCCGGCCAGCAGCGCCAGCTCGACGAGCTGGCCTGGGACCTGTCCGATCGGCTGACCGGGCTCTTCCTGCGCGACCCCGACGGCCGCCGGCCGGTCCTCGGCGCGGATGGACACCTCCAGCCCGACCCGGCCTGGGCCGACCGGATCCCGTTCTTCGAGTACTTCGACGGGGACGACGGGCGGGGCGTCGGGGCCAGCCACCAGACCGGCTGGACGGCGCTCGTCGCCAAGCTCCTCGAGCAGACCGCGCGGCGCCGGCGGCGGGACGGGGTCGACGATCCAGAGCCCTGATCGCGGCCGGCCCGAGGCGACCGCCCCGAAGCGGCTCCCGCGCGACCGCTGCCACAGGTTGCGCGAGGCGCACGCCGGTGATCGCATCGACCCCGAGGTTCCGGGCCGAAGGTCTGCGGGCGATGAGCCCCGATCATCGCGACGTTAACGTCTGCCCCGGCGGGACGGCGGCGGGTCGCTCAGCCCCGGATCAGGGTCAGGCCACCGACCCACAGGGTCATCGCGCAGCCGATCGCGCCCATCACCGCCAGGAACAGCTCGCCGCCGATCCAGGCGGCCACGGCCATCCCGCCGAACAGGGCGGCCAGGACGAGGGCGATCAGGGCCAGGCCGAGCCGCTCGAGGATCGGCCGGCGGCCGGCCGGGCTGCTCACGGGTTGAGCGTCTTGAGCCACAGGCCCATCAACGAACCGGCGATCGGCGCGGCCCGGGCCGAGCCGTGGCCGCCCTGCTCGACGACCACGGCGATCGCGACCTGGGGGTTGCCGGCCGGGGCGTAGCCGATGAACCACGAGTTCGGCTCGGCGCTGCCGCCGATCTGGGCCGTGCCGGTCTTGCCCGCGGTCTGGATTCCGGGAATCGCCGCGCCGCTGGTGAAGATCCGGCCCCAGCTGCTCTCGACGGCGAGCCGCATCGCCTCGCCGATCGTGCCGGCCACCCCGGGACTCATCACCGTGCCCAGGGCCTGAGGGTTGATCGCCTGCGGCCCGCCCGGGCCGGCAATCGAAGTCACCAGCTCGCGGCTTCATCACCACCCCGCCGTTGGCCACGGTCGACGCGACGAGCGCCATCTGGAGCGGAGTGACCAGGGTCTCGGCCTGGCCGTAGGCCGCGTTGGCCAGCTCGACGTCGTCCTTGAACCCACCGCCGAAGCGAGCCGCCGCCGTTCGTCACCTGGCTGGCCGCCGTCGGCAGGTCGAACGGGAGCGGCGCGCCGAAGCCCAGCCGGCCGGCGTAGTCGGCCAGCGCGGCGCCGCCCGTGCGCAGGCCGGTCAGGGCGAAGTAGATGTTGCACGAGACCTCGATCGCCTCGTCGTAGTCGAGGGCCAGCGAGCCGGTGAAGTCGTGGTGGCCATCGTGGATCCGGAAGCCGGACACGAGCAGGCCGGTCTTCTCGGCCGCAGGCTGCTGGGGGTAGGTCGTGGCCGGCGTGATCGCGCCCGAGCTGAGGGCGGCCACCGAGGTCACGATCTTGAACACCGAGCCGGGCACGTACTCGCCCATCGTCGCCCGGTCGAGGAACGGCTGGCCGGCGGCCGCCGCAGTCCGCTTGAAGGCGGCAACGGCCGTCGTCGGGTTGGCGATCGCGTTGGCATCGAAGGTCGGGGTCGAGGCCATCGCCAGGACCCGTCCGGTCCGCGGGTCGAGCATCACGACCGCGCCCCGATCGGAGCCGAGCGCCTTGACCGCCGCCTCCTGGAGCTTGAGCGACAGGCTGAGGGTCAGGTCGTCGCCCTCGGGCCGGCCCGGGGCCAGCTTCGAGAGCAGGTCGTCGAGCGAGTTCGGGCTGCCCAGGCCGCTCAGCTCGGCGTTGTAGGCCCGCTCCAGGCCGGCCGTGCCGTAGACCGGCGAGGCGTAGCCGATCAGGGGCGCCAGCGACCGATCGGCATAGACCCGGTAGGGCTCGCCGTTGGCGTCGTTGTGGCTGGTCGCCAGGACGGCTCCCGAGCGGTCGAGGATCCGGCCCCGGACCACGTCCCGGGCAGCGGCGATCACCAGCGGGTTGTCGGGCGCGCGACTGAGCTCGGATGCCCGGGCGACCTGCCAGTAGCCCGCCCCCACCGCGATCAGCCCGAACAGCAGGCTCAGGATCAGGCCGACCCGGGCGATCCCCTGCCCGATCGGCGCCCGATCGCGGACGTTCATCGCCCACCCCGCCCGGTGCTCCGCCCGGAGCGCCGGCCGGCGGCCGCCGGTCCGGCCGGGGCGGCGGGGGCGGCTCGACGCCCCGGTCGGAGAGGGCCAGCAGCAGGCCGACCACGACGCCGTTGGCCAGCAGCGACGAGCCGCCGTAGCTGATGAACGGCAGAGTCACCCCGGTCAGCGGAATCAGCTTCAGGTTGCCCGCCGCGATGATGAACGCCTGGACGCCGACGACCAGGGTCAGCCCCGCGGCCAGCAGTGCCCGGAAGTCGTCGGCCGCCGAGGCGGCCACCCGCAGGCCGCGCTCGATCACGACCAGGTACAGGCCGAGGATCGCCACGACCCCCAGCAGGCCGAGCTCCTCGCCCAGGGCCGCCAGCGGGAAGTCGGTGTGGATCGCCGGGAATCGGCAGGCGGCCGGCGACGAGGGGCAGGCCGGCACCCAGGCCCGTGCCGAGGATCCCGCCCCGGCCGAAGGCGTACAGCGACTGGACGACCTGGTAGCCCTTGCCGCTGGCGTCGACGAACGGGTTGACCCAGATGTCGACCCGGTCGCGGACGGTCCCGAAGAGCTGGTAGGCGATCAGGCTGCCGACCACGAACAGGACCAGGCCCAGGACCACGTAGCTCGCCCGCGCCGTCGCGATGTAGACGAGGGCCAGGAAGACCGCGAAGAAGAGCAGGGCGGCCCCCAGGTCGCGCTGGATGACCACGATCCCGAGGGCCATCGCCCACATCGCCAGCATCGGCAGGAGGTAGGGCACCGGCGGCAGCCGGAGCGGGCCGAGGCGCATGCTGGCCGACACGAGCAGCGGCCGGAAGTCGGACAGGTAGCCGGCCAGGAAGATCACCAGGATCACCTTGATCAGCTCGGTCGGCTGGCCGCTGAACGGCCCGACCTCGATCGTCAGCAGCGCCCCGTTCACCTCGTTGCCGAACAGGAAGGTGAGCAGCAGGAGGACGATCCCGGCGGCGGCCCAGGTGTACTTGTAGCGGCGCAGCCAGGCGTCGGAGCGGACCGCACCGCGGCGGCCGTGATCACCGCGATCGCCAGGAACAGCCAGCCGAGCTGGATCGAGGCGAGCCCGAAGTTCCGGCCGGCGAGCGACTGGGTGACCAGCGACTGGGGCAGCCGCTCCATCAGCAGCAGGCTGATCCCGCCCAGCAGGCCGATCGTCGGGCAGCAGGACCTGGTCCGATCGTCGGCCGGCCAGCGACGAGGGTCAGGTGGGCGGCGACGAGGGCCCCCAGGTAGATCGCCAGCTGGCCGGCGTCGGCCGGCAGCCAGGTCAGCGGCTGGCCGGCGAGCTGGCGCTGGGTGACCCCCAGGGAGACGCTGCCGAGGACCAGGATGACCGCGACCAGGACCAGCAGGCCGGTCTCCCGGCGCCGGGCGCGGGGACGGATCCGGCCCACGGCCATCGATCGGCGCAGGCCGGCCGCTGCGGTCATCGCCGGGCCCGCTCGAAGCGGAAGCGGACCCGACCGACCTGGAGCTCGTCGCCGTAGGCGATCGCGCTCAGGCCCTCGATCGCCAGTCCGTTGATGAACGTGCCGTTCGTGCTGGCCAGGTCCTCGACATACCAGGCCCGACCGCGAAAGGTGAGGACGGCGTGCTCGGTCGAGGCGAAATCGTCCTCGACCACGATCGAGTTGTTGACGTCGCGGCCGATCGTGGCCACGGCATCCAGCCCGAAGACCGTCCCCCGGGGTGGCTCGCTGACCTCGGAGCCGACGACGACCAGCCGGGCCAGCGCGCCGCCCGGGTCGCGGGTCGCGGCCCGCAGGTCGCGCAGGAGCAGCCGGGCCACCCCGAACATGAACAGGTAGAGGCCGCCGAGGAAGGCGATCCGGACGATCCAGATCGCGACGACATAGGGATCCATCAACCCGCTGGGACGGCTTCGATCACGAAGATCGTGGTGCCGATCTCGATCCGGTCGCCGGCCCCCAGGGCGACCTCGGAGATCGCCACGCCGTTGACCCGCGAGCCGTTGGCGCTGTCGAGGTCGGTCAGGACGAGCATGCCCCGGCGGCCCTGGAGCCGGGCGTGGTGGCGCGAGACCCGCCGGTCGTCGAGGACCAGGTCGTTGTCCGGTCGCCCGGCCGATCGTCACGGCCGAGCCATCGAGGATGATCCGCCGGCCCCGACCGTCGGGCCGCTGCTCGAGCAGGGTGGCGGCCGGCGCCGGCGCGGCTGGACCTCGAATGGCCGCGTGTTGAGCAGATCCGCGTCGCCGGGTCGCCCAGTTCGCCCGGGGTCGGCGGCTCGGGCCCGGCCCGGGCCCCGGTTCGACGGCGCGGCCGCGATCACCCGGACCTCGCCGGTGGCGACCGCCCGGTCGACGACGATCTCGACGCGTCGGAGCCTGGTCGAGGGCAGTAGCCGTGGCCGCGGGCAAAGGCCAGGGCCTCGTCGGCGAGGTCGGCGGCGAGCTGGCCGGCCCGGGCGCCGAGGACCTGCGATGTCGGCCGGCGAGAGGTGGACCGCGTAGCGGTCCGGGACCCGGGTCCGGCCGTCGACGACCTGTCGCTCGTTCTCCATCGCACGCTCGATCCGGCGCTGGATCTGGATCGGCTGGAGCTGCGACCGGAAGAGGCGGGCAGTGGGCCGCTCGAGCAACCGCTCGAGGAAGCGCTCCACCGCGGAGATCGGCTGCATGGTCGGCCGGAGTCTAGCAGGCGAGTCCGACCGTCGATCCCGGGCGACCTGCCGGGCCCTGCCCGGCCGTACCATCGGGAGCCGGCCGGGGTACCTGCGGAGGAGGGCCTGATCGGGACCCTGCGCTATACTCTCGGCCCGCCCGGGGAGCGCGATACCCCGGACGTGTCCCCCGCGTGGAAGTCGCATGGCCGAGATCCTGACCGAGTCGTTCTGCGAACGGTGTGGCACTCGCTACACGTTCGAGGCGGCCATCCCGAAGAAGCGCCGGATCGGCAAGCTCAAGGTCCTCTCGAAGGGCCTCAAGAACTATGTCCTGAGCGAGGACGCGTCGCTCGACGAGGCGCTCGCCGAGGCCCGCTCGGAAGAGGAGCGCGAGGCCAGCGGCGGACAGCTCGACGCGTTCCACCAGACCTTCCAGTTCTGCATGTCCTGCCGCCAGTACACCTGCGCCAACTGCTGGAACGACGCCGAGGGCCGCTGCCTGAGCTGTGCGCCCCTGTCGATCGTCGGCGGCCAGCTCCGTTCGCCGCTCGACGACCTGCTGGCCGGCGGTGGGATGGCGCTCCGTTCGTCAGCCCCAGCCCGCTCGACGAGGCCCTGGCCGCCTCGGCATCCGCCCGGAACGGCCATGTCGCCGCTCGAGGAGCCGGCCACCGGAACCGAGCCGGCGGCGGCGGCCGACGATCGCCGGCCCAGATCGTCGGATCCGCGTGGCCCACGATCGAGCTCTTCCGGACTCCAGGGCCAAGCCTGCCGCCTGAGGCCCAGGCTGAGCCGGCGGCGGTGACCGACGGGCCCGGGGCGGTGACCGACGAGCCGGCAGCCGATCGCGTGCCGCCGGCGGCCGCGGCCGAGCCGGTCAGCCAGGACTTCTGGGCTCGGCCGTTCACCGGCTACGCGGCCGTTCCCGAGCCGACCAACGGCCACGACCTGGCCTCGGAGGAGATCGTCATCTCCCCTCCGGAAGCCGCGCCCGAGCCGGCCACGGACGCCCTGCCCGAGCCCGGACCCGAGGCACTGGCCGAGCCGCCTTCGGAGCCGACCGTCGACGAGCCCGCGGTCGCCGCCGCACCGGGCGCCGCGGCGCCCGATCCGGAGGCCGACGCTCGAGCCGCCGAGCTCGCCGAGCGAACGAGCCGCCTCCTGGGGCGGTTCCGGGTCCAGCCCCGTTCGGCAGGTTCCGCTCCCGTCACGCCAGCGCTCAACGAGGCATCATCGTCGGCTGCGGCCCAGCCCGCGCCGGTCCAGCCCGGGCCGGCCGCACCGGCCCAGGCCGCGCCTGTCGACCGGCGGCCGCGCCCGAGCCGGCGGCTGAGCCGCCGCCCAGCCGGCCTGGATGTTCGTCCAGCCGCCCGTCGCCGAGACGGAGCCCGTCTTCGAACCCGAGCCGGCGGCCGTCGCCGAGCCGCATGTCGAGCCCGTCTTCGATCCTGCCTTCGAGCCCGGGCCGATCGTTGCTCCCGAGCCTGAGCCGGAGCCCGTCCTGAGCGCCGCACCTGAGCCGGCCCCTGCAGCCGAATCCGAGCCCGCCTTCGAGGCAGCCGGCGCACCCGATGCGCCAGCAGCGCCGACCCAGGACGCCCGCCCACAGCTGACGCCGGCGGCGATCGACCGGATCGAGATGCCCGCCTGGCCGACGCCGCTGCGACCGCCTTTGAGCGACTCGGCCCCGATTCCGCCGGCCGTCTCGCCCTTCCCGCCGGCCCAGGTGCCAGGCCCGCCGGTCGTGCCCCAGTGGCCGGCGCCGCTGCGACCCGACCTCGATGTCAGCAGCACCCCGTTCTGGGCGTCGGGCGGCAGCGGGATCGACCCGGGCGCCGACGTCTGGAGCGCCTCCGCGCGGGAAGTTGCGGGGGTGCCCGGCCAGGCGGTCAGCGCCGTCGGCGTCCAGTCCTGCGTGAGCTGCGGCCTGTCGCTATCGGCCACCGCCCGTTTCTGCCGGCGCTGCGGCTCCCGCCAGGGCTGATCAGCCGGCCAGCCCTCGATCGGGCTCGGGCCAGCCCTCCTCCCGAAACCGGACCCAGACCAGGCCCAGCAGCAGGAGCTGGGAGCTGACCGACAGCCAGGCCAGGACGGCGAACACGGCCGCGATCGCGCCGTACAGGGCGGCGATCCCGATCAGCCGCGGCGCCACGAAGGCGAACGCCTGGGTGAACACCGCCACGCCGCAGCCGACGAGGGCGGCCGGCAGGCGGATCGAGCGCCAGCGCGGATGGTGGGCGGGCATGAACCGGTAGACGGCGCCGACCCCGATCGAGGTCGCGATCGCGGTGACCAGCGGATTGAGCAGGCCCAGCCGGCCCAGGTTCGGGAGCAGGATCGGCTCGCCCAGGTCGGCCGTCACGAACGAGGCAATCGAGGCCAGCGTGACCGCCGTGACCACCGCTATGAGCAGGACCACGACCGATGCCAGGCCGACCAGGGAGCGGCGCACGATGCTCCGCTCGGGGGTCCGGTTGAAGACCCGGCTGAAGCTCGTATCGAGGGCCCGGGCGAAGCGGCTGGCGCCCCAGACCAGGGCCAGCAGGCCGACGATCGAGACCTCGACCGCGCCTTCGGAGATCGCCTGGAAGGTCCGGGTCAGGAGGTCGCGGAGGGGCGGCACCTGGGCCGCGATCGCGTCGATGATCGACGCCTGGCGGGCCGGGTCGTGGACGATGAAGCCGATCACCGCGACGACCAGCAGGAGGGCCGGCAGGAGCGCGAACAGGGCGTTGTAGGCCAGGCCATCGGCCAGCGTCCCGCCGCCGATCCGACCGTAGCCATCGAGGACCAGCCGGGCTCGGCGCGGGACGGGCCGGTCCAGGAGGCGAGCCCAGGCCAATCGGAGTCCGGCGAGCCGCCCGAAGCGGCCGGGCGGTGGCGAACTCCCGGAGCCCGGGCGGTCGATCCTAGAGCTCCTCGAAAAGCCCCGGCTGGAGGTCTCCGGCCCGGACCGCGCGGGGCGCGGCAACCAGCGCCCGGACCTGGCCCCGCCGGACGAAGCGCCGCCCGCCAAGCTTGATGCTCTGCAAACGGCCGCTGCGCGCCCAGCGGCCGATCGTCTCCGGCCGAAAGCGAATGTTGGCCGCCGCCAGGATCTGGGCGGCCTCGCCCAGGCTGATCCAGTCCGATGGGGCAGCCACGGTCAGTCCGCCGCCGAGCTCGAGGCGGGCTTCGCCGAGCTGCCTGTCTTGCGCTTGTCGCTGCCGCCCGAGCTCTCGGCCGGCGAATTGCCCTTGCTCCGGACGTCCTTGGCAGCTGCCGAATCGGGCCGCGCCTCGGCGCTGCTCGCGTCGCCATCGTGGCCCGGGCTCGAATCGGCCGACCCTTCCCCGCCGGAGCCGTTGGTCGAGGCGGCATCGCCCGAGCGGGCCGGCCGGGACTGGCCACCGCTGCGATCCTTCTTGGCCCAGCCGGAGCCCTTGAAATGGATCGTTGGCGGGTTGAACGCCTTACGCAGGGTGCCCACCGCTCCGCAGGCCGGGCAGGCGGCCGGCGGGCCACCGTTGATCGAGTGGACGATCTCGGTTGTCCGGCCGCAGCTCGAACAGATGTAGTCGTAGGTGGGCATCAGGTCCCGAGCTAGCCGCGCAGGAGCCGCATGCCGCACTTCGGACAGTAGAACGCGCGCTCGTGGGCGGAGGCGAAGCCGCAGTGAGCGCAGACCAGCCCGCCGCGGCCGGCGGCCGGCACGGGCCGCTCGAGCGAGGTGAGGCCCATCGAGTACTGGTTGGCCAGGATGTTCGTGAGCAGGCCGCCCAGGATCCGGGCGCCATTCCGGTCGGTATCGCCGCGCACGCCCCGGCCACCCCAGCCGACGACCGCCCGCAGGACGAGGTCGCCGTTGCTCTCGTCCCAGTGCGACGCGACGCCGCCCACGATCGCGCTGTACTCGGGATAGCCCGAAGTATCGATCTCACCCTCGAGCAGACCGCAGGCGAACGTGTCGAAGGCCAGGTCAACCGCATCGATCGACTCGAGGACCATCAAGGCGTGGCGGGTGATCGGCGAGTTGGCGTGGTGGGCGTTCAGCCACTGCATCGCCTCGGACGGATGGACGATCGAGGGCGTGGCCTGGCTGAACTCGATCGGCAGCGGCTCGACGACCTCGACGTCGCTCCGGGCGATGCCGGCCAGCATCGACGGGAATCTCGTCGATCGTCCGGGGCCCGGCCTTGAACCGGACGCCGGCGCTGCTCTTGCCCGCGTAGTACAGCTTCAGCTGATACTCCTGGGCCGTGACCTCCTCGGGCAGCGGCGTGGACGTGCCCGCCTCGGCTGTGGGCCTGGCGCCCGGGTTCTTGCGGCGCAGGAATTCAGGTGACACGAACTACTCCCCGTGATGTGGCCTTGGCTCGATGATAACCCGACCCTCAGCGGCGGACACCGGCTCAGGCGCGCAGGCGCTCCTCGAGCCGGCGGACCTGCTCGGCGAGCTCGGCGTCGCGGGCGCGGGCGCCCTCGACGATCGCCGCCGGCGCCTTGCCGGTGAACGCCGGATTGGCCAGCCGCGCCTGGCTGGCGGCGAGCAGCGTCCGGGCCCCGGCCAGCTCGCGCTCCAGCCGCTCGCGGTCCCGGCCGGCGGCCTCATCCGGACCGCCACTTCCGTTCGGTCGCCCGACGACCGCCTCGAAGCCGGTCCCGATCACACTCAAGCCGCCGGCCGCCTCAGCCGGGGCCAGGCCGCTCCGGGCAGCATGGACGGCGAGCGGGCGGGCCCGGGCCAGGCGCTCGACCGCCGGGCGGAGCGACTCGAGCACGGCGCCGGCCGGGCCCTCGGCCAGGACATCGAGGGGCAGCCAGGCCGCCGGCTCGAGGCGCGCCTCGGAGCGGGCGTTGCGGACGGCCCGGACCAGGTCGATGACCAGGTTGACGTCGGCCTCGGCTCGCGGATCGCTCCAGGCCGTGCTGCCGGCGGCCGGCCAGTCGGCCACGATCAGCAGCTCGGGGTCGTCGGCGGCGTGGGGCGTGGCCGCCCAGATCGCCTCGGTCAGGAAGGGCATGAACGGGTGGAGCAGGCGCAGGTTGACGTCGAGCGCCTCGACCAGGGTCCACCACGTCGCCTCGCGGGCCGCGATCGAGATCGACTCGTCGCCCAGGCGGACCTTGGCCAGCTCCAGCCCCCAGTCGCACAGCTCGTTCCAGATCGCCTCGTACAGGATCCGGCCCGCCTCGCCCAGGGCAAAGTCGGCCAGGGCCCGGTCGACGGCCACCACCGTGGCCGCCGTCCGGCTCCGGATCCAGCGCTCGGCCGGGCCGAGCTGGGCCGGGTCGGGTGCCTGCCGGGTGGCGCCGGCCGGGATCGTGGCCGGCCGGGCGCCGAGCACGAACCGGGCCAAATTCCAGAGCTTGTTGCCGAAGTTGCGGGCCGTTTCGAGGCGGTCCGGCGAGAGCCGCTGGTCATTGCCCGCAGAGTTGCCGTTGATCAGGGCAAAGCGCAGCGAATCGGCCCCGATCTCATCGATCGCCTCGAGTGGGTCGACCACGTTGCCGGCCGTCTTCGACATCTTCTTGCCGATCGGGTCGCGGACCATGCCGTGGAGGTAGACCGTCTCGAACGGCGGCCGGTCCATGAAATGGATGCCGAGCATCATCATCCGGGCCACCCAGAAGAAGATGATGTCGTAGCCGGTCTCGAGGACCGAGCCGGGATAGTAGCGGGCCAGGTCGTCGGTCTGCGCCGGCCAGCCCAGGGTCGTCATCGGCCACAGCCCGGACGAGAACCAGGTGTCGAAGATGTCGTCGTCCTGGCGCAGCTCGGCCCGCGTCCTGGCGCACACCTCGCAGACGGCCGGGCCGGCCGGATCGTCGGTCACGGTGATGTGCCCGTCGGGGCAGTACCAGGCCGGGATCCGGTGGCCCCACCACAGCTGGCGGCTCACGTTCCAGTCGCGGATCTCGGTCAGCCAGTGCTCCCAGACCCCATCGAAGCGGGCAGGCAGGATCCGCGTCCGGCCACTGCGGGTCGCCTCCAGGGCACGCTCGGCGAGCGGCTTGGTCCGGATGAACCACTGGGTCTTGAGGCGCGGCTCGATGATGTCGTTGCTGCGCTGGCAGCGCCCGATCAGCATCTCGTGGGGCAGTGCCGCGACCAGGTCGCCGCGGGCGTCGAGGTCGGCCAGGATCCGCCGCCGGGCCTCGATCGCGGGCAGGCCGGCGTAGCCGTCGCCGGCCTCGTTGATCCGCCCGGCGTCGTCGAAGACGTTGATCATCGGCAGGTCGTGGCGGCGGCCCGTGGCGTAGTCGTCGGGGTCATGAGCGGGGGTGATCTTGACCGCCCCGCTGCCGAACTCCGGGCGCACCGCCGGATCGGCGATGAGCGGAACGATCCGGTCCACGAACGGGATGAGGACCCGGCTGCCGACCAGGCCGGCGTAGCGCGGATCGTCGGGATGGACGGCGACCGCGGTATCGCCCAGGAGCGTCTCCGGCCGGGTCGTGGCGATCCCGATCGAGCGGTCGGGCTGGGGGCGGCCGGCGTCGTCGACGAGGTGATAGCGGATCGTCCACAACGTGCCCTGCTCCGGCGTCGGCACGACCTCCAGGTCGCTGACCGTCGTCTGACAACCGACGCACCAGTTGGCCAGGGCCTCGGTCCGATAGGCCAGCCCATCGCGGTACAGCCGGCTGAAGGCGGTCCGGACGGCCGTCGCGCTGGTCTCGTCCATCGTGAATCGCAGGCGATCCCAGTCGAGCGACGAGCCGAAGCGCCGGCTCTGGCCCAGGATCGTCGCCCGGGTCTCGTTGACGAAGGCCCACATCCGCTCGAGGTAACGCTCGCGGCCGAGCGTGGCGCGCGTCTCGCCTTCCCGTTCGAGGAGCCGGTCGAGGACGACCTGGGCGGCAATCGAGGCGTGGTCGAGGCCGGGCAGCCAGAGCGTCGGACGCCCGGTCATCCGGGCATGGCGGACCATGACATCCTCGGTGTCCGCCGTGAAGGCATGCCCGAGGTGGAGCGCACCGGTGACGTTGGGCGGCGGCTGGACGATCACGAACGGCGGAGCGCCGGGCCGCGCCCGGCTGCCGGCGCCGTCAGGGGCGAAGACGTCGGCGGCCAGCCAGCGCTCGTAGATCCCGTTCTCGACCACGCCCGGGTCGTAGACCCTGGGCAGGCCGCCGCCCCCGCCGGCGGGTTTCAGGCGCTCTCGCCCCGCTCCGCCAGCCATTCCTCGTAGTTCGTCTCGTCAACGCCCTTGTCGAGGTCGATCTTGGTCAGCAGGAGCGGCAGGCGACCATCCCGGATCGTCTCCTCGGTGATGATGCATTTGCGGATATCGGTCCGCTCGGGGATGTCGTACATCACCTCGAGGAGAGCCTCCTCCACGATCGAGCGCAGGGCGCGAGCGCCGGTCTTGCGATCGAGGGCAACCTCTGCCGCGGCACGCAGGGCGCCGTCGGTGAAGGCCAGCTCGACCTTGTCCAGGGACAGGAAGCGCTGGAACTGGCGGGCGATCGCGTTCTTGGGCTCGGTCAGGACCCGGACCAGGTCGGCCGCGGTCAGGGCCGACAGGGTGACCACCACCGGCAGGCGGCCGACGAACTCGGGGATCAACCCGAACTTGAGCAGGTCCTCGGGCATCAGGTGGTCGAGGATCCGGTCGCGCTCGGTCTTCGGAACCCGGGCATCGGAGCCGAAGCCGATCGACTTGCGCCCGATCCGCTCCTCGACGATCTTCTCCAGCCCGTCGAAGGCGCCACCGCACACGAACAGGACGTTGGTGGTGTCGATCTGGATGAAGTCCTGGTGGGGATGCTTGCGGCCACCCTGGGGCGGCACGTTGGCGACGGTCCCTTCGAGGATCTTGAGGAGCGCCTGCTGGACACCCTCGCCCGACACGTCGCGAGTGATCGACGGGTTGTCGGCCTTGCGCGCGATCTTGTCGATCTCGTCGATATAGATGATCCCGCGCTGCGCCCGGGCGACGTCGAAGTCGGCGGCCTGGATCAGGCGCAGGAGGATGTTCTCGACGTCCTCGCCGACGTAGCCCGCCTCGGTCAGGCTGGTCGCGTCGGCGATGCAGAAGGGCACGTCCAGGACCCGGGCCAGGGTCTGGGCCATCAGCGTCTTGCCCGAGCCGGTCGGCCCGACCAGCAGGACGTTCGACTTCTGGAGCTCGACCTCGTCGACGGTGTGGCCGGCGTTGATCCGCTTGTAGTGGTTGTAGATCGCCACCGAGAGGACCTTCTTGGGCCGCTCCTGGCTGATCACGTACTGGTCGAGGGCCGCCTTGATCTGGCGCGGGATTGGGCAGCTTGGCGGCCTGCGGCCGGGCCTTGGGCGCCTCGAGCATCTCCTCTTCGATGATCTCCTGGCAGAGGTTGATGCACTCATCGCAGATGTACACGCCCTGGCCGGCGATCAGCTTGCGGACCTGCTCCTGGCTCTTGCCGCAGAAGCTGCAGCGATACGGGACCTTGGGCCCCTTGGAGGTCGTCGTCGTGGTCACGCGGCCCTCCTGGCCCGGCGCTCGAGCACGTTCAGTCCTTGACCTTCTTGGGCGCGGGGGCGTCGGCCACGGCCGGAACCTCGCCGCCGGCGGCGCCGGCGTCGTGGGCCTGGGCGATCAGCGAATCCCCGGTTGCCGTGTACACCTCATCGATGATGCCATAGTCGCGAGCCTCGTCACCGGACATGAAGAAGTCCCGGTCGGTGTCCTTGGTGATCTTGTCGATCGGCTGGCCGGTGTGCCGGGCGAGGATCTCGTTGTTGACCACCACCAGGCGCTCCCACTCGCGCATCTGGATCATCGCGTCGGGCGCGTTGCCCCGGAAGCCGCCCGAGCCCTGGTGGATCATGATCCGGCTGTTGGGCAGGGCGTAGCGCTTGCCCTTGGCGCCGGCGGCGAGCAGGACCGCGGCCATGCTGGCCGCCATGCCGATGCACAGGGTGCTGACCGGCGCGCGCAGGAACTGCATCGTGTCGTAGATCGCCAGGCCCGAGGTCACGACCCCGCCGGGCGAGTTGATGTACAGGCTGATGTCGCGCTCGGGGTCCTCCGACTCGAGGAACAGGAGCTGGGCGATGACCAGGTTGGCCATGTGGTCATCGATCTGGTCGCCCAGGAAGATGATCCGCTCCTTGAGCAGGCGCGAGTAGATGTCGTAGGCGCGCTCTCCGCGGCTCGACGATTCGATGACCATCGGTACGAGCATTCGGGTTCTCCTGGAATCGCTGGCTGTCGGTGGTGGTTGCTGGTCAGGCTGGCTGGGCCGCGGGCTCGGTCGCGGCGTCAGGCTCGGCGGCCGCTTCGGGCGCACCGGCCGGCTCGGGCTCGGCCGCGAGGACGGCCGACGGGTCGGTCGCCCCGATCGCGGCGTTGGAGCCCGCCTCGTCGGCCTCGACAGCCGGATTGCCGTCGTCCTCGAGGTGGGGCAGCGCCGGGTGGTCCGGATGGGCGGCCAGCCAGGCATCGACCAGGCCTTCGACCGTCCGGGTCCGGCGGAGGGTGCTCCGGATGAAGTTCCGGCCGCGCTCGGATTCGAAGTAGCCGATCGTCTTGGAGTCCCCGGCGTAGCGCTTGCGAGCGGCGGCGATCTCCGCCGCGACGGCGGCGTCGTCGACCACGATCCCTTCGGCGTCGGCGATCCGGGACAGGACCAGGAGCGTCTTGACCCGGTCCTCGGCCCGCGGCCGGAACTCGGTATGCAGGTCGGCTTCGGTCTGCTCGGTCGCCTTGAGATAGGCCGCCTCGGCGATCCCCTGGCGGGCGATCGAGGCCCGGAACTCGTCGTGCATCACCTCGACTTCCTGGTCGACCAGGATCGGGGGGACGGCCAGCGTCGCGTTGGCGACGGCGTACTGGATGATCCGGTCGCTGAAGGCGTGCCGGGCCCGGTCGAGGGCGCTTCGCTCGAGGCGCTCCCGGATCGCCGACGCGCAGCTCGGCCAGGTCCTTGAAGTCGCCCATCTCCGTCGCGAACTCGTCGTCGAGCGGGGGCAGGACCTTCTCCCGGAGCTCCTTGACGTCGACCGCGAAATGGGCCGGCTTGCCGGCCAGGCTGGCCTCGCCGTAGTCGTCGGGGAAGGTGATGTCGAACTCGAGGTGGTCGCCCACCCGCGCCCCGACGAGATGGGCCTCGAAGCCGGGGATCAGGCGCTCCTCGCCGAGGACGATCGGCATCCGGTCGGACGAGCCGCCCTCGAACGGCTCCCCGTCGCGGCTGCCGACGAAGCCGATCACGGCGATAGTCGCCGTTCGCGGCGGGCCGCTCCTCGAGCGGGCGAAGGGTGGCGTTCTGGTCGCGCAGCTCGTCGATCACCGTCGTCGACCTTGGCGTCGTCGACCGGCCTCGATCTCGGGCGCGAAGTTGAAGTTGCGGTAGTCGCCGAGGGTGACCTCGGGCGGGACCTGGACGGTCGCCTTGAAGATGACCGGCTGGCCCTCGACGGCCTGGACGACCTCGACGCTGGCCTCGGTCAGGGGCACGATCCCCTGCTCGACGAGCGCCTCGCGATAGGCGTCCTGGACCAGCAGCTCGACGGCCTCGTCGAGGACCGCCGTCGGCCCCAGGACCCGCTCGAGCATGAACCGGGGCGCCTTGCCGGGCCGGAAGCCGGCGACCTTCGTCCGCCGGGCGAGGCGGCGGGTGGCCTCGTCCATCGACTGGTCGAGACGCTCGGCGGGCAGCTCGATCTCGAGCAGGACGGTCGAATTCGGCGGCGGGCGTGGCGGTGACGTTCATCGTCGGGGAGTATAGGCGGCGAGCTCCCGCCGACGCCGGACTGGTGGGCGAGCAGAGACTCGAACTCTGACGCCGCTCACGCGGCACCGGCTCCTAAGGCCGGCGCGTCTGCCATTCCGCCACTCGCCCCGCGGCGCGAGTCTAGCGGACGGTCGGCGGCTTGGTCCCGCGCTCGGCCGGTCGGGCCGGCGTCGACCCTGCCGGCCTTGGCCGGGGTCCTGCCGGCAGGCGCCGCCGGCGCCGGCCGGCGGCCGGCGGCTCGCCGCGCAGGCCGTCGAGCGCCTTGCGGAAGTCGGCCTCGTCGACGTTGGCCAGCTGCGACGCCAGCCGTCTGGCCAGCTTGCGGCTGGCCGGCACGATCAGGCTGCTGGCCAGGGCCCCGGTGATCCCGGCCACGATGCCCTTGTCCTCGTCGGGCTTGCGCTTCTCGAGGAAGCTCGCGAACTCGCGCTCGAGCGTCCCGCGGACCTTCTCGCCGTCGTCGCCGAGCGAGCGGAGGGCCGCGTCGACCTCCTTGGGCAGGAGCGACGGCGGCAGCGGCTCCTTCTTGCCGCGCAGGGCCCGGCCGACGCCGCGGGCGACCTTGAGCGGCCCGCCCACGGCCAGGAAGCCGGCCCCGGCGGCCAGGCCGGCCGCCTTGGCCGGGCTGCGCCGGACCTTGGCCTTGATATCGACGGCGGCCCGGCCGGCGGCCTCGAGGCGGACGAGCTCGGCCGAGAACGCCTCGCGGGCCGCTACGACTTCGGCCCGAGCGGCCTCTGCTTCCGTACCCACTCGATCGTCTCCTTCGTCGTCTCGATCGTCAGTCGAGGATAGAACCGGTTCTTGAGCGCCTCGAAGTCGATCCCCCGCCGGTAGGTATCGATGCCGACCAGGGCCGGCCAGAGGGCGAGGCGCGACGGCCAGGCCGAGGGCGATCGCGACGGCCGGGCTGAAGTCGATCGCCACGATCGCCCCGACCAGCAGGCCGACCATCGCCAGGCCGATCGCGGCGCCGAGCGTGCCGCCGCCGCCCGCCCGCCGGACCAGGCCGAGCGACGATCCCGATCAGCGCCCCGAGCGATCACGCCCACGAGCAGGCCCGACGACCAGCGGCCGGGGACCCGGATCGAGGCGGGCAGGAGCGAGGCAGCCAGTGAGCTGAACGCCCGGTGGGGCAGGTCGAGGGCGAGCAGGACGGCCACGACGACCCCGGCGACGAGGGCGATCAGGAGCTGGGCGGCGATCCGCTGGCCGGGCACGTACAGGGCGGCGAAGACGAGCACGATCGCGCCGCCGATCGCCAGCTCGGCGCCGAGCAGGACGCCCCAGCCGATCGAGCCGAACAGCCACTCACCCAGGAACAGGGTCAGCCCGACCGGCACGAGCAGGCCGGCGAAGAACAGGAATCCGAGGGCGATGCCGGCCAGGATGCCGACCCGCTTGCCCTCGGCGGCGATCTCGCCGAGCTCGGCCCGGGCCAGCGCGAGGTGCGCCCGGCCGATCCGCGACGGCGGCCTCGATCGTCGCCGAGAGCTGCTCCCGGAGGCCCTTCGGGGCAGCCTTGGCCGAGTCCTGGCGGCGTCCCGGGCGGAGCCTTGGGGTCGTCCAGGAGCGAGCCTCCGGCGCGGCTGGGTGGGCGCCCTGATGATACCCGCGACCGTCGCCGGTCACCCGGCCGGTCGCCCGGGCCCGGCTGCGCTACGCTCAGCGCATGGACCCCTCGCCCGCCCGCCGCGCCGCCTCCGGACGGCCGAGATCCTGGCGGTCGGCGCCGAGCTGACCGTCGGCGAGACCCGCGACACGAACAGCGGCGAGCTCGCCCGCAGCCTGACCGAGGCCGGCGTCGCGATCGCCCGGATCGACGTCCTGCCCGATCGCCTGGCGGTCGTCGCCGGGACCTTCCGGGCGGCGCTCCGGCGGGCCGACCTGGTCGTCTCGACCGGCGGCCTGGGCCCGACGCCCGACGACCTCACCCGCGAGGCGATCGCCCTGGTCCTGGGCGAGACGCCCGACGGTGGATCCGGCCCTCGACGCCTGGCTGCGCGGCCTGTGGGCCCGGCGCGGGCTGCCCTTCCCGGAGATCAACCGCAAGCAGGCCTGGCTGATCCCGAGCGCGTCGGCGCTGGCCAATCCCAACGGCACGGCGCCCGGCTGGTGGATCGACCGGCCCGACGGCCGGGTGGTCGTCCTGCTGCCCGGTCCGCCGCGCGAGATGCGCCCGATGTGGCTCGAGCTGGTCCTGCCCCGCCTGCTCGCCCGGGGACTCGGCCGGGGGCTCCGCAGCCGGACCCTGCGCCTGACCGGGATCGGTGAGTCGCAGGTCGCCGACCTGCTCGGCGAGGCCATCCTGCGCCGGGCCAACCCGGAGATCGCGACCTATGCCCGGGCCGACGCGGTCGACGTGCAGGATCACGGCCAGCGCCCGCCGCGGCCGGACCGCCGAGGCCCTCCTCGACGAGGCCGAGGCGCTCGTCGTCGAGCGTCTCGGGTCATACGTCTGGGCCCGCGGCAGCACGACCTGGCGCGAGGCGATCCAGGCCGAGCTCGATCGCCTGGGCTGGTCGCTGGCGATCCTCGAGACCGGCACCGACGGCACGCTGGGTGGCCTGCTGGCGGGACTGGCCGGGCTGCGCCGGGTCGAGCGGCAGGCCGGCGGGTCGCGCTCCGGGGCGGCGCTCGAGGCCGATGCCCGGGCGATTGCCCAACGCTCGGGCGCCGAGGTCGGCCTGGCGGTCCAGGCCCGGCCGCGGGGCCAGGACACCGCGGTGAGCGTCGCGATCTCGACGCCGCTGGGCGACCGCCGGGAGCGCCGCCTGGGGTTCCTGGGCGGCAGCGCCGGCCGATCCCGGGCCGCCTTGATCGCCGCGGCGGCGCTGCTCAGCGCCCTGCGCGGCCTCGAGCCCTAGAAGCGGGCCCGGCTCGCCAGCCGTTCGGGGGCGAGGATCACGATCCCGTCCCGCTCGAACCGAACGATCCCCTCCCCGGCCAGCTCCGCCAGGGCGTGGTTGACGCTCTGGCGCGACGAGTTGACCATCGCCGCCAGGTCGCCCTGGGTCAGCCGCCCGTCGATCCGGACCGCCCCGGCCGGGGTCTCGGGAGCCGCCGGCAGCGAGCGGCCATGCTCGTTGGACAGGCCGACCAGCACGTCCGCGACCCGTCCGGGAACGTCCAGGAAGTAGAGCGCCTCGACCCGGCCGGTCATCCGGCGCAGCTCGACGGCCAGCGTCTCGAGCAGGACCGCGCGGGCGCAGGCGTGCTCCGCGATCATGTCCATGAACGTCGCCCGGGGCACGCTGATCGTCTCGGTCGGCTCGATCGCCACGGTCGTCGTCGACTGGAGGCCCGAGGTCGAGCAGGGCCAGCTGGCCGAAGAACGACTGCCGGTGGAGGGTGCCCAGGATCGCCTCGTCGCCGTTGGGCGAGGGCAGGACCCGCTTGACCGCACCGCTGACGACCACGTGCAGGGCGTCACCGGGATCGCCCTGGTGGAAGACGACCTCGCCGGCGCGGTAGTGGCGCACGGCCATCGAGGCCGCCAGCTGGGTCAGGTCGGCGACGTCGATCTCCTCGAACAGGCGCAACGAGGCAAGGACCTGGATCGAGGGCCGCGGCGCGAGCATGTTGGCCCGAATGTTACAGCCCGGGGAGTGGTGACAGGGCCTCGCCGGCTACGAGATCGACAGGACCGGCGCCTCGTTGCGGGCAGCCGCCACGCTCATCCGGGCGGCCACCTGGCTGGCGATCTCGACCAGGACCCGGGCGGCCGGCCCGGGCTCGCGCTGGGCGACGGCCGGGATTCCGACATCGGCGCCCTGCCGGACCGTCACGTCGAGGGGCACCGAACCGAGGTACTCGATGCCATGCTCCCGGGCGAAGCGCTCGCCGCCGCCCCGCCCGAAGATCTCGGTGATCTCGCCGCAATGGCCGCACACGAAGCCGCCCATGTTCTCGATGATCCCGGTCACCGGCACGTTCATCCGGCGGAGCATGGCCAGGGCCTTGGTCACATCGAGCAGGGCGACCTCCTGGGGCGTCGTGACCAGGACCGCGCCCGAGATCGGGACGGCCTGGGCGAGGGTCAGCTGGGCGTCCGAGGTCCCCGGCGGGAGGTCGACGACGAGGTAGTCGAGGTCGCCCCACTCCACGTCGCGCAGGAACTGCTGGATGGCCCCGCCGATCAGAGGGCCGCGCCAGACCACCGGCTGGCCCTCGGGCACGAAGAACTGGATCGAGATGACCTTGACCCCGTGCCGCTCGAGGGGCGTGATCTTGTTGTTCGGGCTCGCCTTGGGCTGGCCCTCGACGCCCATCATCAGGGGGATGTTGGGACCGGTGATGTCGGCGTCGAGGAGGCCGACCGAAGCCCCCGCCTGGGCCAGTGCGACGGCCAGGTTGACGCTGATCGTGCTCTTGCCCACGCCGCCCTTGCCGGACACGACGGCGATGATGTTCTTGACCCCGGGCAGGAGCTGCTGGGCCTGGGCCGGCGCGGCCCGGCGGACCATCGCTCCCCAGGTGATCTCGATCGACTCGGCGCCGATGGCCTGCAGGGCGGCCCGGGCGTTGCCCTCGATCTCGTCCTTGAGCGGGCAGGCCGGCGTGGTCAGCTCGATCGTGAAGGCGACCCGGCTGCCGTCGATGGCCACGTTCTTGACCATGTTCAGGGTCTCGATGTCCCGCCCGAGCTCAGGCTCCTGGACGGTGCGCAGGGCGGCGTGGATCGCGTCTTCGGTGAGAACCATCATCGGGCTGGATTTCCTCGGGCTCGGCGCGGGTTGCCGGTTCTGACAGGTTTCGTGTCGCAATCGTAGCGCTGCCCGGGACAAGCCGCCCTGACCCTCCCCGGCCCCCGGCCGCGAGGCGCCGACTCTCGCTGGAGCCGCCCGCCGATGGATTCGATTCTCGTGGTTCTCGCCGCTCGATCGTGCGAAGAACGCAGGCCCGCCGCATCCTTGACACCCGTTTCGGCGCGGCCCTATCCTGCGGCCATCGGCGCTGTTCGCGAGCACTGAGGAGGAGCCGCCGATGAGCGCTCGCCTTCCCCCGGGGAATGGTCGAACCCCACGCCACAGGAGTTCGTAGAGCCCGTGTCCGAAATCGATGTCCGGCTGGTTGATGTGGTCAAGAGGTTCGGCGACAGCAACGCCGTCGACCACATCACCCTCGACGTCAACGACGGCGAGTTCTTCTCGTTGCTCGGCCCCTCGGGCTGCGGCAAGACCACGACCCTGCGGATGATCGGCGGCTTCGAGCAGCCCACCAGCGGCCTGATCGAGCTGCAGGGCCAGGACGTCACCTGGCTGCCGTCCTACAAGCGCAACGTCAACACCGTCTTCCAGAGCTATGCCCTCTTCCCGCACCTGACGATCGAGGAGAACGTCGCCTTCGGCCTGCGCCGCAAGGGCGTCAAGGACGCCGAGGTCAAGTCGCGGGTGACGGACATGCTCCGGCTGGTCGAGCTGCCCGGCTTCGAGAAGCGCAAGCCCAACCAGATCTCCGGCGGCCAGGCCCAGCGGGTGGCCCTCGCCCGGGCCCTGATCAACCGGCCCGCCGTGCTCCTGCTCGACGAGCCCCTCGGCGCCCTCGACCTGAAGCTGCGCAAGCAGATGCAGGTCGAGCTCAAGCGGATCCAGCGGGAGGTCGGGATCACG
The DNA here is from genome assembly GCA_963735455.1 of uncultured Chloroflexia bacterium. Taxonomy (GTDB): domain Bacteria; phylum Chloroflexota; class Limnocylindria; order Limnocylindrales; family CSP1-4; genus Palsa-1033. The sequence continues at coordinate 856,505 of CAVTKZ010000002.1, read as the reverse complement.
TTCATCTACGTGACCCACGACCAGGAAGAGGCGATGACGATGTCCGATCGGATCGCCGTCATGAACCGCGGCAGGTACGAGCAGCTGGGCGATCCCGAGAGCCTCTACGAGCGGCCGCAGACCCGCTTCGTGGCCGGCTTCCTGGGCGTCAGCAACCTGCTCTCGGGCACGATCGACGGCACGGCCGACGGCTACGCCCTGGTCAAGCTGGCCGATGACACCCGGCTCCGGGTGCCGGCCGCGCTGGTCGACGGCAACACCGCGATCGAGGTCGGCATCCGGCCCGAGAAGGTCCGCATGAACACCCCCACCGACGCGATCCCGGACGCCGCCAACAAGCTCGACGGGACGGTCACCGACGTGTCCTACGTCGGGGTCAGCACCCAGTACATCGTCGACTCGAAGAGCGGCATCCCGATGACGATCTACGAGCAGAACATCGAACGGACGACCAACGGCTCCCTCTATCGCCAGGGCGACGCGGTTCGCCTGTCCTGGATGCCCGAGCACACCTTCGTCGTCGGCAGCGCGCCGGCGGCCTCACCGGGCAGCTGAGCCCGACCGGACTCCCGGCAGCCCTTCGCGAAGGAGATCGATGAGCGCCAACGACCAGCTCCCGCTTCTGTCGGCAATCGGCCGGCGCCGCTTCCTGCAGGGCACCGCGCTCGCCGGCGTGGGGGCGTTCCTGGCAGCCTGCAGCAGCGGCGGGCCGACCAGCGCCCCGGGTGGGGCAAGCAGCAACCCGAGCAACGCCGCGATCCCCACCCTGCCGCCGCCGACCCCGGTCCCGTCGGTCGCGCCGACGCCCAAGGTCCTGACCGGGCCCCTCCACTGGGCCCAGTGGCCGGCCTACATCGACCTGAGCAACAAGCCCGACGCGAACGGCCAGTACCACTACGCCCCGGGTGCCTCGCCGACGCTCGAGCAGTTCAAGACCAAGTACAAGGTCGACGTCGACTACGAAGAGAAGATCGAGGACAACAACACGTTCTACGCCACGATCCAGCCCGAGCTGGTCGCCGGCGCGCCGACCGGCTGGGACCTGATCGTGATCACCGACTGGCTGGCGGCCAAGGTGATCACCAAGGGCTGGGCCGAGCAGATCGACCCGACCAACGTGCCCAACTGCGTCAATAACCTGCGTGATCCGCTCAGGAACCAGGTCTGGGACCCCAAGAACGACTTCCACTACCCGTGGCAGTCGGGGATGACCGGGATCGGCTACGACAAGACCTCGCTCGGGGCGGCCAAGATCGCGGCGCCGGCCAGCCTGGCCGACCTCTGGAAGATCGACCCCAAGAAGCTGTCCTTCCTGTCCGAGGCACGCGACACGTTCGGGCTGGGCCTGCTCAAGCTGGGCAAGGCCGCCGATCCCCAGCAGACCAGCGCCGAGGACCTGCAGGCCGTCCACGACGACATCCAGCCGCTGGTCCAGGGGGGCCTGACCTTCACCGGCAACGAATACCTCCAGAACTTCGCGGCCAAGAAGACCTGGGCGGCGATGGTCTGGTCAGGCGACCTGGCCTCGTCGGGCTCGAACGACCAGATCTTCGTCTTCCCGACCGAAGGCACCATGCTGTGGACCGACAACATGGTCATCCCCAAGGGAGCCGTGAACGTCTACACGGCCGAGACGATGATGAACTTCGTGTACGACCCGATGATCGCCGGCCAGATCGCCAACTTCGTGTACTACGTCTCGCCGGTCAAGGGCGCCGACGCGGTGGTCAAGTCGCTCAACTCCTCGGCGCCGCTCGACCCGGCCCTCTTTGCCCTGCTCTTCCCGCCCGACGACGTGGTGGCCAAGCAGCACAACTTCCAGTACCTCTCGGATACCCTCGAGACGGCCCTCAACGGCCTGTACCTCGACCTGGCCGGCGGCTGAGCCGGCTGATCTCGACCGGGACGCGCCGATGACCGCCTCCAGCCTGCCCGCCCGCCAGGGTCCGACCGGGCCCAGCCTCCGCCAGCGCATCGGCAAGGCGACGCCCTACATCCTGCTGGCCCCGGGCATCCTGTGGCTGCTGGTCTTCTTCATCCTGCCCACCTTCCAGATGTTCCTGACCTCGGTCTCGACCGGGTCCCTCGACAACGGCTTCAAGCTGACCTTCTCGGGCGCCGCTTACATCACCTCGCTGACCAAGTTCGGGCCGCAGTTCCTGAACTCGCTGCTGTACGGCGGGATGGCCACCCTGCTGACCTTCGCGATCGGCTTCCCGGTCGCCTACACGATCGCCTTCCGGGGCGGCCGCTGGAAGAACTTCCTGCTGTTCATCGTGATCGCGCCGTTCTTCACCAGCTTCCTGATCCGGACGATCAGCTGGAAGGTGCTCCTGCTCGACAACGGGCCGGTCCTCTCGTTCCTGCGCGACACCCTCCACATCATCCCGGCCGACGCCTCGGTCATCGGCACCCCGATCGCGGTGATCGCCGGGATCACCTACAACTTCCTGCCGTTCATGATCCTGCCCCTGTACGTGGCCCTCGAGAAGATCGATCCGCGCCTGATCGAGGCCGCCAACGACCTGTACGCCAGCCGCGGCGGCGCCTTCCGGCGGGTCACGATCCCGCTGGCCCTGCCGGGCATCTTCGCGGGCACGATCCTGACCTTCATCCCGGCCCTCGGCGACTACGTCAACGCCACCCTGCTGGGCGGGCCCCAGACCCAGATGATCGGCAACGTGATCCAGAGCCGCTTCCTGCTGCTGGGCGACTACCCGGTCGCCGCGGCCCTGTCGTTCATCCTGATGGCGGCGATCCTGGTCGCCGTCTCGATCTACGCCCGGGCGCTGGGCACCGAGCAGCTGACGGGCTGAGCCGATGACTGCCGTCAGCCAGCCCCTGGTCAGCGCTCCGACCACCACCCGGCGCCCGCCGCGGCGTTTCATGCCACGCCCTCGACCACTGGTTCCTGCCGGGCTTCACGGTCCTCGCGATCGGCTACCTGCTGATCCCGATCGTGGTCATGATCATCTTCAGCTTCAACGACTACCAGGGCAAGTTCAACTTCGTCTGGCACGGCTTCACCCTGCAGGGCTGGCTCCACCCATTCGACTGGCCGGGGCTGCCTGACGCGATCAAGACCAGCCTGCTGATCGCGGCCCTGTCGACCATCGGCTCGACGATCCTGGGCACGTTCATCGGCCTGGCCCTGACCCGCTACAGCTTCCGCGGCCGGGGGGCGATCAACGGCCTGATCTTCCTGCCGATGGCCACGCCCGAGATCGTGATGGGCTCCAGCCTGCTGACCCTCTTCGTCAACTCCGGCCTGCAGGGCGGGATGCTCAACGGGATCGTGCCCAAGGGCGTCCTCTTCCCGCTCGGCTTCGTCACGATCCTGATCGCCCACATCATGTTCAACATCAGCTACGTGGTGGTCACTGTGAAGGCCCGCATCGCGGGCTTCGACCGGCGCCTCGAAGAGGCGGCGATGGACCTCGGGGCGGATGAGCTGACCACCTTCTGGAAGGTCACCTTCCCGCTGATCTTCCCGGGCGTCCTGGCCGCCGGGCTGCTCGCCTTCTCGCTGTCGATCGACGACTTCATCATCACCAGCTTCGTGTCGGGCACCACCAATACCTTCCCGATCTGGGCCTACAGCATCATCAAGAACGCCCTGCCGGTCCAGATCAACGTGGTCGGCTCGATGGTCTTCCTGGGCGCGGTCCTGATCGTCGGCCTGTCGAACATCCGGCAGGCCCGGGCCAACCGGGCGTAGGCCGGCTGATGGTCGACACCCACCTCGAGCGACACCCCGGCGAATCGGCGCCGGCCGGCGAGGTGCCGGCCGTGGCCTGATCGGTCGGTCATCCCGCCGGTCTGGTCGCGGATCACCAACCTCGAGATCGAGCGCGGCGAGGGCAGCTGGCTGATCACCCGGAGTGGCGAGCGCTACCTCGATTACAGCTCGGGAATCGGCGTCACCAGCACCGGCCATGCCCATCCCCGGGTCGCTGCGGCGATCGCGGCCCAGGCCACGAAGCTGATCCACGGCCAGCAGAACATCGTCTACCACGAGCCCGGCCTGCGCCTCCACGAGCGCCTGCGCCATGTCCTGCCGGGCGAAGGCTGGGGGGCCTTCCTGTCCAACAGCGGAGCCGAGGCGATCGAGGCCGCGGTCAAGCTGGCCCGGATCGCGACCGGCCGGCCGGTGGTGATCGGCTTCCGGGGCGGCTACCACGGGCGGACCGCCCAGACGATGGCCCTGACCACGGCCAAGGACGTCTATCGCGGCCATTTCGAGCCGCTGCCGGGCTCGGTCTACCACACGGCCTATCCGTACTGCTACCGGGCCGCGGGCGGCAGCCACGACCCGGCAGCCTGCACCTGTGACTGGGAGGCCCAGCTCGACCTGACCTTCCACCAGCTGATCTATCCCGAGCACGTCGCCGCGATCATCATCGAGCCGGTCCTGGGCGAGGGTGGCTACATCGTCCCGCCGCCGGGCTTCCTGCCCCGCCTGCGCGAGATCACCCGCCAGCACGGGATCATGCTGATCGCCGACGAGGTCCAGACCGGCTACGGCCGGACCGGTCGCTTCTTCGCCGTCGAGCACTGGGCGGTCGAGCCCGACATCGTGGTGATGGCCAAGGGCATCGCCTCCGGCCTGCCGCTCAGCGGGCTTCTCGCGAAGCGCGAGCTGATCGAGGCCTGGCCGCCGGGCACCCACGGCGGCACGTATGGCGGCAACGTGGTCAGCTGCGCGGCCGCCAACGCCACGCTTGACGTGATCGAGGACGAGCATCTCGTCGACAACGCCGCGGCTCGGGGCAGCCAGTTCCTGGCCGGCCTGCGCGGCCTGGCTGAGGCCCATCCCGCGATCGGCGACGTGCGCGGCCTGGGCCTGATGCTGGCCCTCGAGTTCGTCCAGCCGGGGGTTGGCGACGGGCGGACGCCTGATCCGGACCTGACCCGGCGGGTCCTGGCCGAGGCCCTCGAGCGGCGCCTGATCGTCCTCTCGGCCGGCACCTACGCCAATGTCGCCCGGATCATCCCGCCGCTGGTGACCACGGCCGCCGAGGTGGACCTGGCGATCTCGATCCTGGCCGACAGCCTGACGGCCGCCGGCGCCTGACCAGCACCGCCCCGGCCGCCGGGCGATCCCCGGACCCGCGGGCTACAGGCCGCTCGTGTCGACGACCTCGAAATCGGAGCCCTTGACCTGGTTCAGGTTGTGCAGCCCGTCGTCGTCCCAGTGGGAGTCCGGCGCGCCGCTGATGTACCACGGCGAGCCGTTGTCGGCCAGGATCATCCCGTACGTCTTGAGGGCCTGCAGGACGACCCGGGTCTGGGCCGAGAAATGGGAGATGTCGAAGGAGGCCTTGAGCCGGACCCGAAGGCCCATCGGTGGCTCGACGCTGCACGAGCCACTGCCCGCTTCGTGGCGGGCCGGGTAGACGTAGCCGGCGCAGCTCGACGCGGCGGTGAAGCGCAGGGCGTGGCGGATCGCCCCGGCGGCGACCTGGTCGTAGCGAGCCAGGCCGGGCAGGATCGGCAGCCCCGCCGCATCGGCGCTCGTCCAGCCGGCCGGCCGGACGGCATTCGAGCCCAGGCTCCAGGTCGCCCCCGAGCCGGCGTGCCAGCGGCCGCCGCTGTAGGTGGCATCGAACAGCTCGTACAACCGGCAGGCATTCGTGTCGACCATCAGCAGGTGCCGGTCGGAGCCGCCCTCGATCTTGGGCTTGCTCGGGATCGGGTAGCCGACATGGTCTGATTCGGAGCTGTACTGGAAGGTGACCGTCGAGTGGGGGGTCGAGCTGCCCACGACGTTGTACGGGATGCCGTCGCCGGCGCTCGCGTCGAAGTCGGGGTGCAGGCCGACGCTCGCACCGATCGCCGAGATCATCGCCGCCGAGTCGCTGGCCACGGGCAGGCTGTCGACCCGTTCGTTCCACTGGTTCGAGGACGGGAAGATCTGGCAGTGGCTGAGGGGCAGGATCGCGACAGGCCTGGCGGTCGGCTTCGGCGTCGGCTTGGGCGTGGGCCGGGTCGTGGGGGCCGTCGTCGGCGCCACGACCGGGCCTGGCTTCGGCGCGCCCTTGGCGCCGGGTGCGCTCGTGGCCGCCGGATCGGTGGACGGCAGGCCGCCCGGGGCGCTGCCGGGCGCGAGCGAGGCGAAGATCCCCGGGGCCAGCCCGTCGACGATCGCCAGGTCGCTCGGGGTGCTGGCCCGGGGACCCAGGGCGAACGGCGCGCAGGCGGCGATCAGCGCGACGACCAGCGTCACGCCCACGGCGACCGAGGGCGGCCTGCGCTTCATCGTTCGAGGGTAGCCCGGCGCTGGTCAGCCGGCTTGCATCTGATCGTCCCACGCGCGCCCGGCCATGGGTACGCCGACCGGACGTCGCCCCGCGCCGCCCGATGATCGCCCAGCGCGACGAGTCAGCCCGGCGTCGTGATCCGGGCCAGGATCGTCTCGTGGAGCAGGCCGTTGGTAGCCAGCAGGGTGCCCGAGTCGATCAGGCGGCGGCCGCTGAAGTCGGTCACCCGGCCGCCGGCCTCCTCGACCAGGACGAGCGGCGCGGCCATGTCCCAGGCCGACAGGTCGACCTCGACGACTGCCTCGGCGGCTCCCTCGGCCAGCAGGGCGTAGCCCCAGAAGTCCCCGAAGCCGCGGTCGCGCCAGACCTCGCCCAGCAGGCCGGCGAAGCCCGGCGCGCGGGGCGATGTCTCGATGTCGTGGGCCGAGCCGTACAGGACCTGGGCGTCGGCCAGGGCGCTGATCCCCGAGACGTGGATCGGCCGGGGACCCTCGTTGCCGGCCGCGCCGACTGCCCAGGCTCCCCCGCCCCGCCGGGCGTACCAGCGCTCGCGGAGGGCCGGCGCGGAGAGGACGCCAAGCTGGAGCTCGCCGTCGACCTCGAGGGCGAGCAGGGTCCCGAAGAGGGGCACGCCGCGGATGAAGTTGTGGGTCCCGTCGATCGGATCGATGTACCAGCGCCGGCGGGCCGCGGCAGCCTCCGCGCCGTATTCCTCGCCGACCAGGCCATGGTCGGGATAGGCGGCCAGGATCCGTTCCCGGATCAGGCGCTCGACGGCCTGGTCGGCAGCTGTCACGAACGAGCGGTCGGGCTTGGTCATCACCTCCAGGTCGCGCCGGAAGTGGCCGAGGACCAGCGCGTCGGCGGCATCGCAGGCGGCCTGGGCAAAGGCCAGCCAGGCGTCGAGCTCGCCGTCCGTGGCTCGGGCCCGGGTCGCGCTCCAGGCCGGGCCGCCGGCCACCGCCTCCGCGATCGAGGCCCCGAAGCGTGCCTCGCCGCCGCCGGCCGAGCTGCTCACGCCCGGATTCGCTCGCCGCTCTGGTCGTACAGGGGCTCGGCCGCCACCTCGAAGCCGACCCACGCGCCGAAGACCTCGATCTCGCCCCGCGATCCGATCGCGGCCTGGTCCGGCGGCAGGTAGGCATAGGCGATCGAGCGCTCGACGGCGAAGCCATAGCCGCCGCTCGTGACCCGGCCGACGATCCTAGCCCCGACCCGGACGGGCTCATTGCCCAGGCAGACCGAACGCGGGTCGTCGAGGACCAGGCAGCGCAGGCGCTTGCGCACCCCAGCAGCCTTGGCGGCGACGAGTGCCTCGCGGCCGATGAACTCGCGCGGCGTGCCGTCGGGCCGGTCGAGGCGGACGGCGAAGCCGAGGCCGGCCTCGTAGGGCGTCTCGTCGGGGGTGATGTCGCTCGACCAGACGCGATAGCCCTTTTCCAGGCGCAGGGCGTCGATCGCCCGATAGCCGCCGGCGACGAGGCCGTGGTCCGCGCCGGCAGCCCAGATCGCGTCCCACAGCGTCGCCCCGTACTCGCTCGGCGGGTAGAGCTCCCAGCCGAGCTCGCCGACGTAGGTCACCCGGAGGGCCAGGACGGGCACGTTGCCGACCGTGATCCGGCGGGCCGTCATGTACGGAAAGGCGGCATTGGCCAGGTCGTCGCGGGTCAGGCCGGCCAGGATCGTGCGGGCCAGGGGGCCCCACAGCCCGAAGCACGACATCGCCGAGGTGAGGTCGCTGACCACGACCTGCCCCCGCGCCGCGGGATCGGCGTCGAGCTGCTTCCGGATCCAGCCCAGGTCGTGATTGCCGACGGCCGTGCCGGTCACGATCAGGAACCGGTCGGCGGCCAGGCGGCTGACCGTGAAGTCGGTCTCGATTCCGCCCCGCCGGTTGAGCATCTGGGTGTAGACGATCGAGCCGACCGGGCGGTCGATCTCGTTGGCGCACAACCTGCCGAGGAAGGCCGCCGCGCCCGGCCCGGCGATCTCGATCTTGGCGAAGCTCGACTCGTCGAACAGGCCGGCCGCGGTCCGGGTGGCCAGCGCCTCGGCGCCGATCGCCGGCGACCAGTGCTCGCCGGCCCAGCCCCGCGGCCGCCAGTCCTCGCGGCCGGCCGCCTCGTTCGAGCTGAACCAGTTGGGCCGCTCCCAGCCCGACTTCTCGCCGAACGCCGCCCCGAGCTCGGCCAGCCGGCCGTAGGCCGCCGACAGGCGCAGCGGCCGGCCGCTGTGGCGCTCCTCGTTGGGATAGTGGATGTCGTAGTACTGCTGGTAGACCTCGACCGTCCGGGCGAGGGTGTAGGCCTGCGAGCGGTACTGCGCCCCGAACCGGCGGATGTCCATCTTCCACAGGTCCAGCTCCGGCTCGCCGTCGACGATCCAGCTGGCCAGCTGCTTGCCGATCCCGCCGGCGCCGGCGATCCCGTGGGCGCAGAAGCCGGCGGCGACGAAGAAGCCGCGGATATCGCTCTCGCCCAGGATGAACTCGTTGTCCGGGGTGAACCCCTCCGGGCCGTTGATCATCCGGTTGATCCCGGCATCGGCGATCGGCGGCACGCGCTGGACGGCGCCGTCCATGATCTCGGCGAAGCGCGGCCAGTCCGGCGCCAGGAGCTTGCCGTTGAAGTCGGCCGGCACGCCGTCCAGCGACCAGGGCGCGGGCTGGCGCTCGTAGCCGCCCATGCACAGCCCGCCGACCTCTTCCCGGAAGTAGCACAGGTGATCCGGGTCGCGCATCGTCGGCAGGCTGGGGGTCACGCCCTCGATCCGCTCGGTGAACAGGTACTCGTGGGCCATCGGGATGATCGGCACGTTGACTCCGGCCAGCCGGCCGATCTCCGGCGCGAACATGCCCCCGGCGTTGACCACGACCGCCGCCCGGATCGTGCGCCGCTCGCCGTTGTGCTCGACCTGCACGCCGGTCACCCGGCCGTCGACGACGTCGATCGCCAGCACCCGGCTGGCGGTCTCGATCGTGGCCCCCCGGGCTCGCGCCCCGGCGGCCAGGGCGAGGGCCAGGCCCGACGGATCGAGCCAGCCGTCGGTCGGCAGATAGACGGCGCCCAGGACGCCCTCGAGCGACATCAGCGGGAAGAGGTCGCGGGCCGCTTCCGGCCCGATCAGCTCGAGCGGCAGGCCGAACGTCTTGGCCCAGCCGGCCTGGCGGGTCAGCTCCTCCAGGCGGGCCGGGCTGGACGCCAGGCGCAGCGAGCCGACCTCGTGCCAGGCCGGGTCGGTCCCCGTGTCGGCCCTCAGCCGGCGGTACAGCTCGACGCTGTCCATCATCATCCGGGTCAGGGTGACGCTCGAGCGGAGCTGCCCGACGAGGCCGGCCGAGTGGAACGTCGAGCCGGATGTCAGCTCGGCCCGCTCGAGCAGCAGCACGTCCCGCCAGCCCCGCTCGGCCAGGTGGTAGGCGATGCTCGTCCCGCCGACGCCGCCGCCGATGATCACCGCCTGGGCCTGGTCCATCGGGGTGCGCTCCTCCAGGTGCAGCCTGCCGCCGGCGGGCGCGCGGCGCCCGTCGGCAAGGGTATCGGGTGGCAGAATGCGGTGCATGCCGCTCGAGCCGCCGCAGGGACCGTCAGGTGGGCCCTCGATCGAAGAGGTCGTGGCCGCCCTGCCGGCCTGGCACGGCCGGACGATCCGGATCGCACCCGTCGGCGGTGGGCTGACGAACCGCAACTACCGGGTCGATGTCGATGGCCGGCCGAGCTTCGTCCGGATCCCCGGTCCAGCAACCGAGCTGCTGGCGATCGACCGGGCCAACGAGCTGTTCAACACCCGGGCGGCGGCCAGCGCCGGGGTTGGCCCGCGGGTCCTCGAGCACCTGCCGGCGTGGAATGTGATCGTGCTCGAGTGGCTGCCGGGGCGAACGATGTCCAACCCGGCCTTCGCTGCCCCCGACAGCCCCGCCCGGATCGCCGACGTGCTCCGCCGGCTCCATGCCGGGCCAGCCTTCAAGCTCGATTTCGACATGGTCCGCCTGACCCGGTTCTATCTCGGCGTGGTGGCCGAGCGGCAGGTCCGCATCCCGGACGGCTTCCGGGAGGCGCTGCCCGCGGTTGGCCGGATCGAGGCGGCCCTGGCCCGGGCGCCGCTGGCCAGCGTGCCCTGCCACAACGACCTCCTGGCCGAGAACTACCTCGACGACGGCAGCCGGCTGTGGATCGTCGACTACGAGTACAGCGGCAACAACGATCCGACCTTCGAGCTGGGCAACACCTGCCAGGAGCTGGGCTTCGACGACGCCCGGGCGGCCGAGCTGTGTGCCGCCTACTTCGGCGCGGCGGACGACGCCCGGCTGGCCCGGATGCACCTCCAGATGATCATGTCCGACATCGGCTGGACCCTGTGGGCGGCGATCCAGGCCCGGATCTCGGCGATCGACTACGACTTCTGGGGCTGGGCCGAGGAACGCTGGGCCCGGGCCGCGGCCAACCTCGGCGGATCCGCCTTCGAGGACTGGCTCGCGACGGTCTAGCCCGGGCTAGCCGCGCAGCCGGGCCCCGGCGGGATCGACCAGGACGTCGGCGGCCACCGTCGCCGGTCGGCGCCGGTCGAAGACGTCGACCTCCAGGCCGGTGCCGGCCGGGACGCTCGAGGGCAGGTAGACCGTGCCGATCGTGGTCGCCACCGTCGGGCCGTAGGCCGTGCTCCTCAGGCGGCCCACGACCTCGCCGTCGAGCCGGACCGCTTCCCCGCCGTAGACCGGCTCGTAGTCCGGGCCGCCGATCAGGATTGTCGCCAGCCGGCGCCCCGGCCCGGCCGGCTCGGCCGCCCGCCGGGCGCGCAGCGCGTCGCGGCCGATGAACGGGCCCTTGTCGAGCCGGACGAAGGAGCCGAGGCCCGCCTCGTCGGGCGTCTCGAGCATCGTCATGTCGGTCCCGAAGTAGCGATAGCCCTTCTCCAGCCGGAGGGCGTCGAGCGCCCGGTAGCCGAATGGCTCGAGCCCTTGTGGGCCACCGGCCTCGACCAGCCGATCCCAGACGTCCACGGCCCAGGCCGGCGCCAGGTACAGCTCCCAGCCAAGCTCGCCGGCATAGCTGATCCGGGCGGCCAGCAGGGGGGCCCCGCCGATCGTGATCTCGGCCGCGCGGCGGAGTGGGATGGCGCGATCGGAGACGTCGCCGTCGGCGACGGCGGCCAGGATCGCCCGGGCGCGGGGCCCCCACAGGCCGATCACCGCCAGCTCGTCGCTCTCATCGCGGAGCGATACGGCTCCCTCGGCCGGGTCGACGTGGGCCCGGAGCCAGGCCAGCTCGTTGGCCAGGTAGCCCGCTCCGGTCACGACCCGGAACCGATCGCCCGCCAGCCGGCTGATCGTCACGTCGGCCACCACCCCAGCCCGCTCGTCGAGGAACTGGCTGTAGACCAGGCTGCCGACCGGGCGATCGAGGTCGTTGGCCGCGACCCGCTGGAGGAGTCCCAGCGCCGCCGGCCCTTCCACCGCGATCTTGCCGAACGAGCTCAGGTCGATCAGGCCGGCCCGCTCCCGGACCGCCCGGCCTTCGGCCACGACCCGCCCGAACCAGGGCGGCCGGCCCCAGCCCCAGGCCGCCTGGTCGCGACCGGCCCGGCGCCACGGCTCGCCCGGCTGGTGCAGCTCGGCCCGCTCCCAGCCGGCCTTCGTCCCGAAGATCGCGCCGGTCTCCTGGAGCCGGCCGTGGAGCGCCGACAGCCGCCGCGGCCGGCCGGCCAGGTCGGCATCGAAGGGATAGCGCAGGCGGTAGTAATCCGCGTAGGTCTCCCGGGCGAGTCCGGCGACGAAGACCGGATCGCGGTACGTGTCGGCGAATCGGCCGGCGCGATAGGGGCCGATGTCGACGCCCGGATCGCCGCTGGTGATCCAGCCTGCCAGCGCCCGGCCGATCCCGCCGCCGCCGCCGAAGCCGTTGAGCGACAGGCCGGCGGCAACCCACAGGCCGCCGACCCCGGTCAGTGGCCCGATCAGCGGGTTGGCGTCGGGCGTCATCGCGTCCGGGTGGCAGACCAGCCGGATCACCTCCGCGTCGGCCAGGAACGGGAAGCGCCGGACGGCGCCGGCCATCAGCGGCCCGAAGCGCTCGTAGTTGGGCGGCAGGGACTGCGCCGCGTGCTCCCAGGGCACGCCATCCTCCCAGCGGCTGACCGGATCGAGCTCGTAGCCGCCGAAGAGCATCCCGCCCTGCTCGCTCTTGCCGTAGACCAGGTTGTCCGGGTCGCGGAAGCAGGGCATGTCCCGGGGCAGCTCGTGGCCGGGCACGGCGCGCAGGGCGATGTGCTGATGGTCGACCGGGGTCGAGGGCAGGAAGCCGCCGGCCATCGCCGCGATCTGGGGCGCCCAGATCCCGCCCGCGTCGACGACCAGGTCGGTCTCGATCGGGCCCTGGTCGGTCAGGACGCGGCGTACGGCGCGCGCCGGCGAGAGCTCGAAGCCGGTCACCCGGACGCCGGTCCGGATCCGCACCCCGAGCGCCCGGGCGGCGTCGGCCACGGCATGCGTCGCCCGGTGCGGATCGAGGTAGCCGTCGGCCGGCAGGTAGACCGCCCCGTAGAGCGACTCGGGCGAGGCAGCCGGCATCAGCCGGAGCGCCTCGGAGGCCGAGATGACCGCCACATCGAGGCCGATCCCGCGCGCCCGGCTGGCGGTCCGCTCGAGCTCGCGAAGCTGGTCCGGGCTGGACGCCAGGCGCAGGCTGCCAACCCGCTCGAAGACGCCCAGCCGCTCATACAGCCCGACGCTGTAGCTCCGGAAGGCCATCATCGTCGACGATGGGTTGAAGACGGTCACCACGCCGGCCGCCTGGCAGGTCGAGCCCGCCGTCAGCTGGGCCTTCTCGACCAGCAGGACGTCGGTCCAGCCGGCCTCGGCCAGGTGCAGCGCGACGCTGCAGCCGGTGATCCCGCCGCCGATGACGACGACCCGCGCGGCGTCCACCGTCAGGCGCCTGCCGCCTCGTGCAAGGCACGCTCGAAGGCTGGCGTCGCCGCGTTGGCCAGGAGCCGGTCGAAGTGCTCGGCGGCATAGCCCACGAAGTCGACGTCGAGGGTGCTGACGCCCTGCTGCAGGACCCCCCACATCGCCTCACGGAAGTCGGACACGATCCGCATCAGGCTCAACCGGGCGAGGCGGTCGGCGCGGGCCGCCGCCAGGTCGTACGCCTCGAGCAGGATCCGGTCCTCCTCCGCGGTCAGGCCGTGGTTGACGCTGAAGTTGCCGAGGTCGAAGAACGGGTCGCCCATCCCGGCGTACTCCCAGTCGACGATCCGGATCCGCTGGCCGTCGTCGATGAAGTTGGCGTTGAGCAGGTCGTTGTGGCAGGGTCGCATCTCGAGCGGGTTGCTCAGGAGAGCCAGCTCGATCCGCCGGCCGACCGCCGTGGCCAGTCCATATTCGATCGGGATCGGGACGCCCCGGGCGCCGGCCAGGGCCCGGTATGCCTCGACGATCCGCAACGGGATGAACAGCCCCGGGATCGCCGGTCCCTCGTGGAAGCGGCGGATCGAGTCGGCGACCCGGCGGATGGTCTGGGGCTGGTGGACGGCCTCGTCGCTGACCGGCGAGCCGACGATGAAGCGGGTGACCAGCAGGCCTTCGGGCCGGATGAACGCGGTGACCTCGGGCCCCACGCCGACGCCGGCCGCGGCGACGGTCGCCGCCTGCTCAACCTCGCGACTGATCCCCAGGAGGTGAGTGTCGTTGCCGGCCAGGCGAATGACGTAACGATCGGCCTCGCCGGCGACCTCGACCAGGAAGTTGCGGTTGGTGATCCCGCCCGACAGCGCGGTCAGGGTCAGCGGCCGGCCGGCGAGCTCGGGGACGCGCTGCATCGCCGCGATCAGCTCATCGTGGCGCTCGCCCGTCTCGAGGCGCTCTTCGTCGGTCACCAGGCCTCCTCAGCGGTCAGGGCTGTCCCGGACATGGTGACGGCGCGACGAGCGATTCGTCGCGCCGTCCAATCGTTCGGGGTCGGTGGATCAGCCGATGCTGGCCTCACCGGTGGCGAGGTCGGCCTGGAGGACCTCGTCGCGCCCGCGAACGGCCGCCAGGTAGTAGATCAGGCCGAAGATCAGGATGATCCCGAGGAACGTCTCGTAGATCGGGATCTGGGGCAGTGAGCTGAGGGCCGAGCTGCCCAGGAACGTGAGCGTGTCGATCGTCGGGTTCGTGTTCGCGCGGAGCGCGTTGCCGAAGTCGCCGAAGAGCGAGTTGTTCCACAGCCCGAAGTTCAGGATCATCACCCCGCCGTAGATCAGGGCGACGACGTTGACCACGATTCCCCAGCTCCCGAGCTTGAACCAGGCCTGCTTCTTGGGCCAGCCCTTGCTCCGGGCCAGGAGCACGCCCAGGTTGCACAGGAAGTAGCTCAGGTAGATCGTGCCGGTGGCGCCGATCGCGATGACGCCGGCGCTGTTGGACACGAGGAATGGAATCGCGGCGAGCACGCCGACGGCGATCGCGGCATTCGTCGGGGTCTTGTAGCCGCTGACCTTGCCCCACAACGAGCCAAGTGGCAGCCGGCTGTCACGGCCCATCGAGAACATCAGCCGGGTGGTCGCGCCCTGGATCGCCATCGTGCACACGAAGACCGCGGACAGGATCACCAGCAGGTAGATGTTGCCCCAGAAGTCGCCGAGGTTGAAATGGACCGCGTCGGCGATCGGGTTCGAGCCGGTGCTGGCCGCCTTGATCTCGCCGGGGATGTCCGGCGTCGAGAGGATGATCGCCAGCAGGAAGATCGCCCCGATGATCCCGGAGATCAGGATCGCCGACAGGATCCCGCGCGGCGCCTGGCGGCTCGCGTCGAGCGTCTCCTCGCCGTACGTCCCGGCCGTATCGAAGCCGTACACCACGAACAGCGACATGAAGGCGGCCACCGCGAAGACCGGCAGGTAGTTGCCGTTTGCCTGGCCTTCGAGGCCATACGTGTTGGTCAGGACGCTGACCGGCTGATGGTTGAAGAAGATCAGGAGGACGCCGGCAAAGATGACCATGCCCAGGATCTCGGCGGCCACGCCCAGGTTGTTGATGATCGACATCAGCCGGATGCCGAAGCCGTTGATCACGGTCGTGATCACCAGCGTGGTCAGGGCCACCCACACGTTCCACGAGAACGGCCCGAACATGCCGGCACCGTTCACGCCCAGGATCGAGGACAGGACCAGGGGCACCGTGATCGCGACGCCGGTCGTCGTCAACACACCGGCCCAGAAATAGAACCAGCCGGTGAAGAACCCGAGCGTCTTGTTCGACAGCCGCTTCGACCACTGGTAGATCGAGCCGGCGACCGGGAAGTGGCTGGCCAGCTCGGCGAAGTTGAGGGCGACGAAGAGCTGGCCGGCGACGACCAGCGGCCAGGACCAGAAGAAGGGGGGACCGCCCACGAAGAAGCCCAGCCCGATCAGGGTGAACGTCCCGGTCGAGACGCTGATGTAGCTGAACGCGACCGCGAAGTTCGACAGGAAGCCGAGCGAGCGCCTCAGCTCCGGCTTGATGCCCAGGCTCTGCAGGTGCGCGTCATCGCGCGCCGCCTGGTCTCCAGCACCGGTTGAACCCGACACGAACAGACCCTCCACTTGCGCCACGCGTCGACTGGGGGACGTCGCGCGAGACCCTGCCCTTCCAGAGCCGCGAGGTCACCTGCTGCCACGGTCCGGCTCCCTCACCGGACATGTGCGCCGCAGGATAGGAGCGGTTGCGAGCGGAGTCAACGGCGATTCGCACGTGCCGGTTCAGGCCGTCGCGAGGGCCTCGCGAACGGCGGCCGGGGCGGCCCGGTGATGGACGACCGGCTTGATGTAGCGGTCGACGACCTCGCGGGTCCCCAGGACGGCCAGCTCCTTGAACAGGAAGGCGACCTTGGCGCCCTGGTCGGCCAGGATCTGGTCCTTCTCGGGCAGGTCCCACAGCTCGCGCTTGAACGGCCCGATCGCCTTCTTGCGGGTCGTGTACACGAACTGCTCGTCGGTCTGCCCGGGCTTACGCTCGTCCGCTGCGTCGCTGTAGCACCAGCCGTCGATCGCCTTGATCAGCGCCGGCGGGAAGGCCGGATTGTCGAAGAGGGCGTTCTGGAAGCCGGTGGCCAGGTGGATCTCGGCTGTCTCGACCGCCGGGAAATGGTGGAAGAGCTCATCGGGCAGGGTGCTCGCACCGTGCTGCACCGCACCGGCCAGGCCGTACTCGCGGGCGACCTCGCCCAGCCGCCGGATCACCTCGAAATCGAGCTTGACCGCGGCGATCGAGCCATCGGGCAGCGGGACGCCGCCGTGGCTGGTGCCCGTCTGGAGGCTGACCTTGCTGATCCCGACCGCGCCCGGCCGGCGCCGGGCGAGCTCGGCCTTGAAGCCATCGAGATAGGCCCGCAGCTCGGGCTCGGTCGAGTTCTGCTTGCCGACCTCGCCGATCTCGCCACCCACGCTGATCGTGATCCCGGCCGGCTCGAGCTCGCGGATCAGGGCCGTCAGCTCGGCCGCGCGCTCGTAGTTCGCGCGCTGCTCGAGGTCGACATTGGGCTGCGACAGGTCGACCAGGGTTGAGCTGTCAATGTCGATGTTGCGATAGCCGACGGTGATCGCCTGGCGGCAGGCCGCCCGGATCTCCTCGGTCATCTTCTCCGGATCGGCCTTGTACTTCGCGGCATTGAACTGGTAGTGGTCGCCCTGGATGAACACGGGGTGCTGCCAGCCCGCGGCGATCGCCCCCGCCAGGACGCTGGTGGCGTACTCCGCCGGGCGCTGGAAGGTATACGTCTGCTCGCTCCGGGCGAGCTCGAGGATCAAGGCGCCGACCCCGTCCCGCTCGGCGGTCTCGAAGATCGTGCGGGCCATGTCGAAGGTCTGGGCCCGCAGGTTGATCGCCGGCACGGTGAAGCCGTGGACCTCGCCCCGCGAGCGGGCCAGGTACAGGTCCTGGATGCTGGCGGAGTGAGCGCCGAGCTCGAGGCTGGCCTCCCAGACCAGCCAGCGGGCCGCCTCGAGCGTCGCCTCGTCGGACGAGAAGGCCGACGTCCAGGCCAGGTCGCGGATCGTCGCCGAGCGGAAGCGTGCCTCGTCAGCAATGACCAGCCGGCCGTCGGCGACCGACGCCGCCGGCGCGAGCAGGGCCAGGAGCCCGGTGACGGAATCGGCGACGGTGGGCATCTGGACTCCTCGTGGGGCCGCGGCCGCGGCCGCCGCTACGGTGGACGAGCCGCGATTCTAATCCGGCGCTCAGTCCCGGCGGTGGGCGGTCCGGCCGCGCACGAAGTCGACCAGGACGTATTCGCCGAGGTGCTCCGGCTCGGCGTAGAACGCCCGCCCCCGGTTGAGCCGGGTGATATGGGCCACGAACTCGGTCAGCGCCCGCGATCGCTCGAGCATGAACGTGTTGATCGTGATCCCGGCCTTCGTGCAGCGCTGGACCTCGCGCAGGGTCTCCTGGATCGTCCGGCGCGTGGGCGGGTAGTTGAACTCGACCTGGCCGTCCTGGAAGTGGGCGGTCGGCTCACCGTCGGTGATCACCACCACCTGCCGGTTGGCGGCCCCGCTGCGGGCCAGGATCCGGCGGGCAAGGAGCAGCCCGTGCTGGAGGTTGGTGCCGTACTCGTAGCCGTGCCAGGACAGCTCGGCCAGGGTTCCCGGCCGGATCTCGCGGGCGTAGTAGGCGAAGCCGATCACGGTCAGGTCATCGCGCGGGTACTGGGTCCGGATCAGGGTGTCGAGCGCGACGGCAACCTTCTTGGCCGCGACGAAGCAGCCGCGCAGGAGCATCGAGCGGCTCATGTCGACGAGCAGGACCGTCGAGGTGCGGGTCGACTCCTCGGTGCGGTGGACGGCAAAGTCGGTCGGATCGAGCTGGAGTGCCCGGCCGTGCTCGGGGGACGGCGCGTTCTCCGGCCGGTTCAGGGCGTTGGCCAGCGTCTCGCGCAGGTCCAGGTCGAAGGCGTCGCCGAATTCGAACGGCTTGGTCCCCTCGCTCCGCTCGGAACCTCGCCCGGCCCGGTCGATGCGATGCTCGCCGAAGGCATCCCGGCGCAGGCGGGCGAACAGGTCGTCGAGGACCTTCTGGCCGATCCGCCGGCTGCCCCGCGGGGTGAGCTCGAGACGCTCACCCTGGCGGGTGAGGTAGCCGGCCGCCTCCAGCTGGCGGGCCAGGTCGTCGAGCCGCTCCAGGTCGCGGAGGGCCTCCTCACCGCCCAGCTCGAGCAGCTCGGCCCGGTCGATCCCGGCCAGGTCGCCCGGCCCGCCGAGGTCGCCCAGCTGGCCTTCGAGCGTCTCGAGCCGGCCGAGCGTCTCGAGCTGGCCCAGGGCGCCCTCCAGGCCGAGCTCCTCGTTGCCGCTGAACCGGAACCGATCGCCCAGCCCCTCGGGCAGGACCTGGTCGAGCGTCGCCGCGAGCTGGGCCAGGTCCCAGCGCAGGCGGTCATCGCGGAGCAGCCCGTCGACGAGCGAGTTCAGCTCGGAGCGTTGGGCCGCGGTCAGCGAGCGCAGGAGGGATTGCATCGCCGACATCCGCTGGGCCAGCTGCTCGATGATGTCCTCGACGGTCTTCGCCCCGGGGAAGAAGTCCCCGTGGCGAGCGAGGAATTCGGCTGGATCGGGCTCGGCCCCGGCCAGCTGCTGCTGGAGGAGCTGGTCCAGGTCGCGGACCATGGCCCGGTTCGCCGCCAGGTCCTCGGGGCTCATGCCCCGCACGGCATCGGCCATCCCGGCGGCATAGCGGTCGAGGACCGACCGGCGCAGGCGCTCGACCAGGGCTTCGAAGCGCTCGCGGGCGGCGGGATCCAGGAAGTCGTACTCCTCCAGCGACCGGATCCGGTCGCCCAGGTCGGCGGGCAGCGAGTCGAGCTTGTCGAGGCGCCTGGCGATCGTCTGGCGGAGGAGGTCGGCGAGCTCGGGCGTCGGGGCGGCCCCATCGTCGGACGCGCCGGCCAGGCGCGCCGCGATCCGTTCCCGCTCGGTCTCCAGGATCGCCTGCAGCTCGGCCCGGACATCGCCCAGGATGTCGCCCAGGTTGTAGCGGCTGAGGACCTCGTCGCGGCGCGCCCGGAGTCGCTCGCGGAGGGCGGCCAGGCCGGGCAGGTCGCCCCGCTCCCGGTCGGGCGACCGCCAGCCCCGTTCGAGCAGCCGGCGGAGCGCCTCGCCCAGGTCGCCATCGGCCATCACGTCGTCGGCCAGGGCGTCGATGATCTCATCGGCCGACAGGTCGGGCAGGAGCTGCCGGCCATCCCAGCGTCCGAAGCGGGCCCGCCGGGCAAACGGCCCGGCCGGCGCCAGCTCAGGGCTGGTGGCGCCGGCGAGGGCGTCAGCGGGCCCGGCCGCGGCCCCGCCGGCCACCTCCGGATCGAGCGGCCGGGCGGGTTGGTCGAGGTCGCGCCGATCGGGCGTCCAGCCGGTCATCGGCGGTAGGTCACGGCCGCTCCGAGGCGGTCCTTGTTGAGCCGCCGGGCGAGATGCAGGCCCTCGAGCAGGAACTCGATCGAGGAGGCAACCAAGGCGGCCTCGGCCGCCGGCCCCCGGCTCGGCCCCGATCGCGAGCCCGCCCGCTCTTCGCCGGCGGCCAGGACGCCGGTCTGGCGGATCGCCTCGGCCAGCCCGGGGACCTCGCTGGCCCAGCGGACATACTCGGCCGAGTGGACGCGGTCGCCGGTCTCCAGGGTCAATCCCTCTTCGAAGGCGTCGATGACCGCTTCGAGGTCTTCGATCGCAATCCGCCGATTGAACGTGGCATAGACCGCCTTGGTGATCAGGCGCTCGACGATCCGGTCCTCGGGCGACTCGTCGCCGGCCGACTCGAGCTCGATCTTGCCCGCGGTCGAGGCGACCACGGCCCCCAGGTCGCTGATCCGGGGCGCGGCCGACGGCTCGCCCAGCCGGACGGCCCGCTTGAGGGCGGCAGCCTCGAGCACTTCCAGGTTGGCGACCGAGACCCGGACGCTGACCCCCGAGCGCTGGCTGATCTCGCCCGAGCGGCGGGCCAGGTGGGTCAGCTCGGCCACGATCTCCTCGATGAACGGCGGCACGTGGACCGAGGGCACGCCCTCTTCCGGCGGGAAGCCGATCTTCTCCTGGCGGACGATCGCGATCTCGTCGTCGAGGGTGCGCGGGTAGTGGGTCCGGACCTGCGATCCGAGCCGGTCCTTGAGCGGGGTGATGATCCGGCCCCGACTGGTGTAGTCCTCGGGGTTGGCGCTGGCGACGACGAACAGGTCGAGCGGCAGGCGGATCGTGAAGCCCCGAACCTGGACATCTCGCTCTTCGAGGATGTTGAGCAGGCCGACCTGGATCCGCTCGGCCAGGTCGGGCAGCTCGTTGATCGCGAAGATGCCCCGGTTCGATCGCGGGATCAGGCCATAGTGGATGACCAGCTCGTCGGACAGGTAGCGACCCTCGGCGACCCGAATCGGGTCGACCTCACCGATCAGGTCGGCGATCGTGATGTCCGGGGTCGCCAGCTTTTCGCTGTAGCGCCGGTCGCGGGCCAGCCAGCTGATCGGGGTCTCGTCGGCGCCCTCGGCCACCAGGGCCCGGGCCGCCGGGCTGATCGGTGCGAAGGGATCGTCGTTCAGCTCGCCGCCGGCCACGATCGGCAGCCACGGATCGAGCAGCTCGACGAGCAGGCGGGCCATCCGGGTCTTGCCCTGGCCGCGCTCGCCCAGGAAGACCAGGTCGTGGCCGGCCAGGATCGCGTTCTCGACGGCCGGCAGGACCGAATCGGCATAGCCGATCATCCCGGGCAGGACCGGCCGGCCCTCGCCCAGGCGGGCCAGCAGGTTCGAACGAAGCTCGGCCTTGACCGACCGCGGGCGCCAGCCCGAGGCACGCAGCTCGCCGATCGTCCGGGCGACCGGCGGGGCGGCGGCCCCCGGCTCGGCAGCTGGTTTGGCGCTGGACTTCGGCATCAGGACCTCGTCGATTGGCGGCTGGGCGTTGGATTGGTGGTCGGCAATGAAGATGGCTTCGGATCAGTGGCGGTGGGGCGCCCTGGCCGTGGTGAGCCCAGCCGCCTCGATGGCCAGGCGGACCGCTCCGACGTCGTCGACCTGGTGGGCGGCCAGGCCGGCCAGCAGCTCGGTGCGGGCGGCGATCTCGGATTCGAGGTCGCCGGCGCGACGCTCGATCAGGGCGGCAAGCTCGGGCAGCACCGCCCAGGCGAAATGCTCGAATCGGCGCAGGTTGGGGTCCCAGGTCGCCAGGACCGCCGGGCCCTGGCGCTGGAGGTGGCCGTGGCCGTCGCGCAGCGGCGGTCGAAGCAGGTGGGCCGCGGTCACCCGCCAGCGATCGTCGGGCGCGTCGACGGCGACGACGACCACGATCGCGACTCGCGCCCCGAGCTCGTCGGCGGCATCCAGGCTGAGGACCGGCATCCTGGCCAGGACGGCCTCGAGCGAGCCCGCATCGACGCTGACCGGCGCCGCTGTCCGGGCCCCCGCAGCGGGTGGCCGGGCGCAGGCCAGCAGGCTCCGGCCGAGCGCTCCCCGGACCGCGCCGCCATCCCAGCCCGAGGCCTGGGCGTCGCTGCCGGCGGCAACCACCAGGGGCAATCCGCCCTCGATCATGATCGAGGCGAGGGCGGCCAGCTCGGCGTCGAGGATTCCGACCCGGATCCAGCCGCTGATCGCCCCGGGCATGGAGCTCCGCGGGAGGGTTCCGGCCGGGGCGGAACCGGGCTGGCCTGAGGTGTCGTCCACGCGTGCTCCGGATGGCAGGGTCGAGCTCGGTCGGTCCAGCCTAGGTCCGCGTCCGGAGAGCGTCAAACGTGCCCTGGGGACCGGTTTGGTTGCGGCCCCGGGCCCGGCTAGCCCTGGCTTGGTCCGAGCGCCTCGAGCAGGTCGATCGAGGGGGCGAACCAGCTCGTTCCGGTCACCGGGTGGCTGAAGTCGAGGAGCCGGTCATAGGTCCCCGGCGGATCGCCGATGAACATGTTGCGGAGCATCTGCTCGAGCACGAGTGGCGACCGGGCGTAGCCGATGAAGTACGTGCCCGACGGGCCGCCGACCTGGCCAAAGGGCATGTTCCGGCGGAGGATCTTGCGCTCGACGCCGTTGTCCACGATCGTGGTCAGGACGTTGTGGGCGTAGGCCGGCTTGAGCGCGCCTTCGAGCTCGATGTCGGACAGCTTCGTCCGGCCGATGATCCGCTCCTGGTCCTCCGTCGAGAGGCCCGCCCATTTGCCCAGGTCGTGGACGTATTTCTGGACCATGACGTAGCTGCCACCGGCAAGCTGGGGGTCCTCGTCGCCGACGATCGTCGCGTCGAGCGCCGCCCGGCCGACGGGGTTCTCGGTGCCGTCCACGAAGCCGATCAGGTCGCGGTCGTCGAAATAACGGAAGCCATGGACTTCGTCGACCAGGTCGACCGAGCCGGCGAGGCGGGCCATGACCAGGCTGGCCAGCTCGAAGCACAGGTCCAACCGCTCTGCCCGGATGTGGAACAGCAGGTCGCCCGGCGTGGAAACGGCCCGGCGGGGCCCGGACGCGATGGCCGGGAAGGGGTGGAGCAATCCCGGCCGGGGCCGGCCGGTGATCCGATCCCAGCCAGTGGCGCCGAAGGCCAGGACGCACGACAGCTGCCCGTCGAGGTCCCGCGCGCCGACGGCCCGGACCAGCTTGGAAAGCTCGGCGGCCAGGCTTCGGACGGCCGTCACGGCCTGGTCATCGGCGCGAACCGTCGCGACCAGGAAGATCGCGTCGCGGGTGACCGGGTCGGTCAGGGCCTGGGCGGCCGGGCCCGGGTCGTTGGCTGTCATCGTCCAATCGTGACGCGTCGGGCCCTGGATTGCCGCCGATTCGAGCACGCCTGGCGCCCGGGGCGATCGGGGCCGCGGCGAAGGGCACCCGTGAGAGTCGGTCAGGGACAGGCCTGGCCGGGCCGCGGCAGGACCTGGTACATCTCGGTCTCGGTCACGGCCGTCGGGCCGCCCGCGGCGACTGAGACGGTCATGAACGGGACGAGCTGGTAGGCGGCGCGCGTCGGCACCAGGTCGCCGTCGCCGAGCCGCTCGATGAACACGGGCCGGCTGCAGATCAGCGAGGCGATCCGGGCCTCTCGGGTGCCCCAGCCCTCGTACACGATGTTCGTGTCGTCGACGATCAGGACGTCGGGCCGCAGGCCCTCGACGTGCTGGCCGTACCACAGCGGCGTGGAGGCATCCCAGTACGACAGGATCGCGGCGTTGGCCGGCAGGGACGAGAAGACCGACTGGACGTAGTCCGCTCCCGAGGTGTCCGTGCTGAGGTCCTCGGTCGACCAGTTCAGGCCGGCCAGGCTGATCGCCAGGGCCAGCCCGGCGACCCCGACCAGCACCGTGACCGCTCGCTCGGTGCGGACGCCGTTCGACGCGGCACGAAGGGTAGCAGCGAGCCGGGCGAACAGGCGGGCACTGCCTTCGAGGGCGACGGCCAGGCCGATCCCGATCACCAGCCAGGGCACGAGGAGGTAGTGCTCGAGCTCGAGGTAGTTCGCCCAGATGTACGTCGCCGTGACCATGATCCCGACACAGGCCAGCCCGAAGGCCGGCCGGAGCCAGGCCAGGCGGACCAGGCCGATCGCGCCCAGGACCGGCACCACGATCGTGGCCCGCTCGAGCAGCAGCGACCAGAGGGTCGGCAGGGCCGCCACGAAGTCGGCCGGACCTTTGCTGG
Source organism: uncultured Chloroflexia bacterium (assembly GCA_963735455.1). Taxonomy (GTDB): domain Bacteria; phylum Chloroflexota; class Limnocylindria; order Limnocylindrales; family CSP1-4; genus Palsa-1033. The sequence continues at coordinate 832,639 of CAVTKZ010000002.1, read as the reverse complement.
CCAGGAAGTCGAACTGGCCGCGGAACTGGGTCCCGGTCACCAGCCAGATCACCCCGTCGAGGGTCGTCGGGTGGTTGTAGGGCAAGGGCGGCGACCGGAGGGCAGCCAGCGGGATGTAGACATACACCGACAGCCCGAGGAGGATCGCCCCGATCGCGAGCAGCACCAGCCATGGCCGAGCCAGGAGCTCGCGCCGGCCCGACCACAGCACGAACAGGGCGATGAACGGCGCCACGAACAGCATCAGCAGGTGGTTGCCGAGGGCCAGGCCGATCAGCAGCCCGCCGATCACCAGGTCCGATCGACGCCGGCGCTCGGACCAGACGAGGGCCCGGTGGATGATCAGGGCCACGAACATCAGGTGGAGCGGATTGACCTCGGACACGTTGGCCGCCGCCCAGACCGTGCCTACGGCACCCGTCGCCAGGGCCGCCCCGATGGCCAGGATCGGGCGGACCCCCAGACGGAGCGAGATCAGGCCGAGGGCGACCAGGCTGATCGTCACGTAGACCGCCGACAGGAGATTGGCCCGGAAGGCGACCGAGCCGATCGGCAGCAGCTCGGCCAGCCAGGCCATCACGATGTAGGTCGGATAGCCGGTCGGGTGGGCGACGCCCAGCACGTGGGGCACGGTGGCCATCTCGCCCCAGTCGCCAAAGGCCACGCCGGGCATCAGCGTCCGGCTGTAGACCAGCAACGCGACCACGGCGATCGACAGCGAGACGTACCAGCCCGGCTCCCGGATCCGGCGCCGAAACGCGCCCAGTGCGCCCGGCAGCTCCAGCTCGTCGGTCGAGCCAGGTTCGGGCGCCTCGTCGGCCGGTGCCGGCTCGTTCAACGCGCTGTCCACGGGCGGCAGTCTAGGACGTTCGAGCCAAGGGCTTGGCCTCGCAGGTTTCCACCTGTCCGGGCAGATCAGGGGTTGACGAATCTCGGCGGGCGATCGTATCCTCCGCCGTGCACCCGTTGGGTGCCCGTGTAGACCGCGAGTTGAGGAGGCGTCGGCAATGACCAACGACGTCCGCATCCGCGCCCTGACCAGCGCCTTCGGCGCTGCGCGCAGTGGGTTCCTGCCCATCTCGTAGATCCCGGGCGGCCAATGGCCGTCAAGGAGTACCACGAGCCGTGGGCCGGAATCGGTCACACGGTTTTTTGTTGCCCTCGCACGAGGGCCGTGAGCCGCGGGACCGCCGACGCGATGACGTCGAAGCCGACCCGCGGCTCGTTCGATTCCGGGTCGGCGCCACTCCACCGGGAGCACTGCCGACCAGGACCCCTCCTCCACCGGGAGCCCAGCCATGACCGCCACCCTGAGCCCACAACTGAATGATCCAGCAGCCGCCGGGCGAGACGCCGCCCTGCTGGTCGACCACGCTCTCAAGCGCTTCAACGTGTCCGACAAGCGCCGCCCGGTGATGGCCATCGACGACGTGTCGATGCGCCTCGAGCGGGGCGAGATCTACGGGATCCTGGGTTCGAACGGCTCCGGCAAGTCGACCCTGATCCGGCTGATCTGCGGCCTGCTGACGCTCGACGCCGGGCGGGTCGAGATCTTCGGTCACGACCTCGTCCGCGAGGAGCTGACCGTCAAGCGCCTGATCAACCGGGTCTCGGTGGACGCGGCCTTCTTCAAGAAGCTGAGCCCGCTCGAGAACCTCAGCTTCGCGGCTCGCCTGTACGGCCTGGAAGCCGGCCCGGCGCGCGCGGCGACGCTCGAGATCCTGGCCCGGCTGGGCATCTCGGCCCGCCGGGCGGACCGCCCGATCGAGCAGATGAGCCGGGGCATGCAGCAGAAGGTCGCGATCGCGCGGGCCCTGCTCACCTCGCCCTCGCTGCTCCTCCTGGACGAACCGACAACCGGCCTGGACCCGCGCTCGAAGCTCGACGTCCAGACCTTCATCGAGGAGCTCCGCGTGGAGCACGACGCAACGATCGTGCTGACCACCCACGACCTCGCCGAGGCCGACCGCCTGTGCGATCGGATCTCGATCCTGAACGACGGCCGGAAGGTCGTCGAGTCGACGCCAACCGGGCTGAAGCTGCTGGTCGCCGAACGCTACGACCAGCCGGCCACGCTCGAGGCGGCATTCATGACCTACACCGGCCGCTCGCTCGACGACGACCACGAAGAAACGGAGGAGGCCGATGAGCCGAATTGATCGATCCGGGGCAACGCCGCTCCGCCGCAACCCCAATGACCTCGACTACCGAAAGGAACCGATCTTCATGAACAGCCAGTACGAGCTGGCCCGGGTCATCCACGCCGAACGCCTCGCTCGCGGCATTGCCGAGCGCGAGGCGGACCGGCTGGCCCGCCAGCGTCCCTCGCCCCGCCCGATCCGGCGGGCAATCGGCCGCTCGATGGTCCGCATCGGGATCCGCCTGGCCGAACCGAATCTCCGCCCGGCACGGTCACGCTGAGTGACCGGGCCGGGCGCCCCCACCTCCACCTGAGGACACTTCCGTGACCGTGCTCAGCCACGAGATGAAGACGAGCTTCGCCTTCATCGAGCGCAACTTCTACCTGACCCGGCGCTACTGGGGCTGGGAGCTCGCGTTCCTGGTCTACTCCGTGGCCGGGGCGCTGTCGATCTCGCTGATCGGCGCCCAGGCCGGCGACCCGCGCCTGCTCCTGTCGCTGATGATCGGGGCGATCTTCTGGAACTACCTGTCGGTCGTCTTCTCGTGGATCGCCGAGACGATCGCGGTCGAGCGCTGGGAAGGCACCCTCGAGTACACGATGATGGCGCCGATCCGGCGCTCCACCCAGCTCCTGGGCTCGACGGCCTACGCGATCGTCTACGGCCTGGTCCACACGGCCGTGATCCTGGTCGTGCTGGTCCTGTTCTTCCCCCAGCTCGACCTGGCCCGGGCCAATCCGCTGACGGCGGTGGCCTTCGTCCTGCTCGGCTCGTTCAGCTTCGTCGGGATCGGGATGATCGCGGCGATCCTGCCCCTGCTCTATGTCGAGCGCGGCGCGCAGATGACGTTCGTGCTCCAGTCCTGCCTGCTGCTCGTCAGCGGGGTCTACTACTCGATCTCGATCCTGCCGCCCTGGATGCAGGTCCTGTCCCACGTCTCGCCCGCGACGTACGTCCTCGATGGCGTCCGGAAGGGGCTGATCGAGGGCGTCCCGATCACCGACCTGGGGGCCGACATCTGGCCGTTGCTGGTGATGGGCGCGACCCTGATCCCGCTGGGCGTCTGGGCGTTCGGCCAGGCCGAGCGCTACGCCAAGCGGACCGGCAAGCTCAAGCGGGTGGGCTGAGATGGCGATCGAAGCCCAGGAGCCCGGTCGGGCCCCCGGCCTCGAGCCGGGTCTGGCACCGGTCACGGCGGCCGGCGGCTGGCCCGGCCTCGAAGCCCTCGGCTGGACGACGGCCCTGGCCGACGCGCACGCTGAGCACGCCGCCGCCGGCCACCTGCCCGCCCGGGTCGTGGCCGAGGACCGCGGCTCGTACCAGGTCCTCGGCCCGGCCGGCGAGCAGCGTGCGGCGGTGACCGGCCGCTTCCGGTTCGAGACGAGCGATCCGGCGGCATTCCCGGCGGTCGGCGACTGGGTGGCGATCGAGGGCGGCACGGCCGGCGCCAAGACCGGCGGCACGACCGGCGGCACGACCGGGGGCGACACGATCATCCATGCCGTCCTTCCCCGGCGGAGCGCCCTGATCCGGCAGGCCGCCGGCCGGCGGACCGAGGCCCAGGTCGTGGGGGCCAACCTCGATGTCGTCTTCGTCGTCGCCTCGCTCAACGGCGACCTCAACCTGCGCCGCCTGGAGCGCTACATCGCGGTCGCCTGGGAGAGCGGCGCCGAACCGGTCGTGCTGCTCTCGAAGGCCGACCTGGTCGACGACGCCGGGGCCACCCTGGCCGGGGTCGCGGGGGTCGCCGCCGGCGCAGCGGTGCTCGTCGTGAGCTCCTTCGACGGACGCGGCGTCGACCAGGTGCGGGCCCGGATCGGGCCCGGCCGGACGGTCGCCTTCGTCGGTTCCTCGGGGGTCGGCAAGTCGACCCTCCTGAACCGCCTCGCGGGCGAGGAACGGGCTGCGGTCAACGAGATCCGCGCGGGTGACGCGCGGGGCAGGCACACCACCACCCGGCGCCAGCTCCATCTGCTGCCCGAGGGCGGCCTGGTCCTCGACACGCCCGGGATGCGCGAGGTGGCCCTGTGGGACGGCGATGGCCTCGAGCTGTCGTTCGCCGAGATCGACGAGCTGGCCGCCGGCTGTCGCTTCGGCGACTGCGTCCACGACGCCGAGCCCGGCTGCGCCGTCCGGGCGGCGATCGCGGCCGGCAGCCTGCCCCCGCTCCGCCTCGAGAGCTGGCGCCGGCTCCAGCGCGAGGCACGTCATCACGAACGCCAGGTCGACGTCCTGGCCCGCAACGAGGAGCGTCGCAAATGGAAGGCGATCAGCAAGTCGGTCGGCAAGCGGATGGACGCCAAGTACGGCCCGGAACGGTGGTGACGATGCGTCCCGGCGAGGGGCCGATCATCCGCATGCCGAACGCCCCGGCCATCACCGGCCTCCGCTTCCGCGCCTTCGACCCGGACACCGACTACCCGGCCCTGGTCGCGCTCATCCATGCCCAGAACCTGTTCGACGAGGTCGACGAGCTGCCGACCGTCGACAACCTGCGCAGTGAGCAGGCCCACATCGAGGGGTTCGAGCCCCGCCTCGATCTGCTCCTGGCCGAGGTGGACGGGTCGGCCCGCGCCGCGGCCCGGACGATCGCCCGGACGCGCGACGGCCGGGGCAGCCATCATCTCGAGGCGTGGGTCGATCCGGGCTGGCGCGGGCGGGGCCTCGGCACGGTCCTGCTCGGCTGGCTCGAGCGGCGCGCCGCCCAGGTGGCGAGCGAGGACGGCCGAGCCGGGCCGCCCGAGCTCGAGACCTGGATCGACGAGGCCCAGCGCTCGGCGGCGGTCCTCCTCGAGCAGCATGGCTACCGGATCGCCCGCCATGGGCTGCGGATGACGCGCGATCTGGGCGCGCCGATCGAGCCCCTCGAGCTACCTGACGGACTCGAGGTGCGGACCGTCGAGCCGGCCCACCACCGCCAGATCTGGGACGCCGATACCGAGGCATTTCGGGACCATTGGCACAGCGCGGAGCGGACCGAGGCCGACTTCGAGGGCTGGTTCGCCGAGCCCGAGCTGGACACCGGCCTGTGGCAGGTCGCCTGGGCCGGCGACGAGGTGGCCGGTGTCGTGATGCCCTCGATCTGGGCCTCCGAGAACGACGTCCTCGGGACCCGCCGGGGCTGGCTCGACCATGTCAGCGTCCGTCGGCCCTGGCGCCGCCGTGGACTGGCCTCGGCCCTGATCAGCCGGGCCCTGGTCGCATTGCGCTCGGCCGGCATGACCGAGGCGATGTTGGGGACCGACGCCGAGAACGTGTCCGGGGCGGTCCGGGTCTACGAGCGGCTCGGCTTCCGGCGGACCCGGACTGCCGTCAACTACCGCAAGGACCTCGAGGCGCCCCCGGAGGGATCGCCCGTCGCGCGACCGCCGATTCAGGCGAAGAGGCGGCCGCCGGCCGCCACCAGCTCGATCCAGGCTGCCTCGCGCTCGATCGTGGTCGATGGCCCGTGGCCGGGCCGGACCCGGGTCCCGGGGTCGAGCTGACCAAGGCGAACGATCGACTCGGCCATCTGCTCCGGGGAGCCGCCCGGCAGGTCGACCCGGCCCCAGCCCCCGGCGAACAGGGTGTCGCCGCTGAACAGCAGGCCTTCGTCCGGCGCCAGGAGGCAGACCGAGCCTTCGGTGTGGCCCGGGGTATGGAGGACGTCGAGGCGCAGCGAACCAAACCGGATCGTGCCGCCCTCGGCCAGCTCGACGGCCGGCACCGACGGCGGGATCGCGAACGCAGCAGCGATCGGCTGGGGGTGGACCAGCCGCTCACGGTCGAGCGGGTGGACCGCGATCGGGGCGCCGGTCCGGGTCGACAGGGCGGCGTTGTCGCCGATGTGGTCCCAGTGGCCGTGGGTCGAGACGATCAGCTTGAGGGTCCAGCCTCGCTCGGCCAGCTCGGCGCTGATCCAGGCCAGGGACGGGATCGCGGTGTCGATCGCGATCGCCTCGTGGGTCACCGGATCGGCCAGGACCAGGACGTTGGTCGCGACCGGGCCGACGGCCCGGGTCAGGAGCTCCATGCCCGCGACCGGGAGGGATCCGTGATCAGGCCTCGAGCTTGGTCTTCATGCACACGAACGTCTGGCCGATCATCTTGTTGGCCGTGCCCTCGATCAGCCGGGCGCCCAGGCTGGCCAGGGTGCCCGAGATGTTCACGTCGGCGCTCCAGTCCATCGTGGTGCCCCCGTCCGGCCCGTCGCTCAGGCGCATCGTGGCCGTGCCGTCGACGGCGCTGCCGGGGGCCTGGCCGTGGGCCTTGACCTCGGCCACCTCCGACTCGGTCACGGTGACCAGCTCGCCGTCGAGGTTGAAGCGGGCATTGATGAACCCGATCCCGACCTTGGCCCGGGCCTTGAAGTGGGTCGCGTCGCTGGCCTCGACCGACTCGACGCCGGGACCGCACGAGCCGGCCTCGACCGGGTCGGTCACGAATGCCCAGACCTTGGGCCGGGGCGCGGCGATCTCGACGGTGCCTTCGAAGTGCATGGGATCCTCCGCGAATCGGCGGCTTCAGCTGCCGCTGGGTGCGCCGCTGCCCACGTAGGCGTGGGGCTCGCGGACGAAGCTTGACCGGCAGCCGATCGAGCAGAAGGCATACACGATCCCGGCGTGCTCGGCCAGGTGACGGGCGCTGGCCCGATCGACGGTCATCCCGCAGACTGGGTCGAGCAGGACGATGTCGTCGACGGCCGGGGCCGCGGCGACCGGTCGCCGCTCGACCGGCTCGCTGGCCAGGGTCGCCGGGCCGGGCGAGGCGACGAAGCCGGCCCGGCCGCGCCGGACCTGGACCAGCTCGGCCAGGATCGAGACGGCGACCTCGGCCGCCCCCTCGGCGCCGAGGTCGAGGCCGGCCGGTGCTCGCAGGGCGGCGACCCGCTCGGGCGCCACGCCTTCACCGAGCAGCCACGCGCGGACGGTCTCGGCCCGGGTCGGGCTGGCGACCAGGCCGACGTAGGCCGGCTCGAGGCGGAGCGCCGACAGGACCGCCTCCTCGTCCCAGGTGCCCTGGCTGGCGACGACGACGTAGGGGCCGACGGTGGGGGTCGGGCAGGACGGCGAAGTCGTCGCCGGCGACGACCCGGATCGCATCGGGCAGGTGGCCACCCTCGGCGACCGGGTCGACCACGGTCACGTCGAAGCCCATGGCCAGCCCGAGCTCGGCCAGGGCTCCCGCGATCGGGCTGGTGCCGGCGATCCAGAGGGCCGGCGCGGGCAGGTGCGGTTCCACGTAGATCTCCAGTGTTCCGCCCGAATGGCAGGTCATGATCTCGTCGACCACGCCATCGCCCCGGCGCGAATCCGAGGGTAGCTCCTTGCTGATCCGGAGCAGCCGGGGCTGGCCGTCGGCCATCGCCCGGAGCCCCTCGCGGATCACCAGGGGCCGGGCACAGCTGCCGCCCACGAAGCCCTCGATCGAGCCGTCGGGATGGATCAGGCCGCGGGCTCCCGGCCGGGCCGAGGTTGGCCGGCGGACGGCCACGACTGTGGCCAGGGCGAAGGAGCGGCCGAGGCGGTCGAGCTCGACCGCCCGGGCCAGGAGCGAGACCGGGGTAGCTACGCCGTGACCCCCTTCTCGTTGAGGATCGCCCAGATCTTCTGGGGGGTCATCGGGATGTCGACGTTGCGCACGCCGAGGTGCCACAGGGCATCCACGACGGCGTTGGCGATCGCCGGCGGGGCGCCGACGGTGGCCGACTCGCCGACACCCTTGGCCCCGATCGGATGGTGGGGCGACGGGGTGACGGTCTTGCCCGTCTCCCAGGCCGGCGTCTCGACGGCCGTCGGCAGGAGGTAGTCCATGAACGTGCCGGCCAGGTTGTTGCCCAGCTCGTCGTACGAGATCTCCTCGTACAGCGACGGCGCGAAGCCCATCGTCAGGCCGCCGTGGATCTGGCCGTCGACGATCATCGGGTTGATGATGTTGCCGCAGTCGTCGACCGCCACGAAGCGGCGCACGGTCACCTGGCCGGTGCCCCGGTCGATGTCCACGACGCAGATGTAGCTGCCGAACGGGAAGGTCAGGTTGGGCGGGTCGTAGTAGTCGACCGCCTCGAGGCCGGCTTCCATCCCGGCCGGATGGTTGGTGTAGGCCGCGAAGGCGATCTCCTGGATCGTCTTCGACTTGTCCGGCGAGCCCTTGACCGAGAACTTGCCGTTGGTCCACTCGAGGTCGTCCTCGCTGGCCTCGAGCAGGTGGGCGGCGATCTTGCGCGACTTGTCCCGGATCTTGCGGGCGGCGATCGCGGTGGCCGCGCCGGCGACCGGCGTCGAGCGCGAGGCGTAGGTGCCCAGGCCGTAGGGCGCGGTGTCCGTGTCGCCGTACTCGATCTTGATGTCGGCGACCGGGAAGCCGAGCTCCTCGGCGATGATCTGGGCGAACGTCGTCTCGTGGCCCTGGCCCTGGGTCTGGACGCCGATCCGGGCCAGGACCTTGCCGGTCGGATGGACCCGGATCTCGCAGCTGTCGAACATCTTGATGCCCAGGATGTCGAAGTCGTGCGACGGCCCGGCGCCGACGATCTCGGTGAACGAGCTGATGCCGATGCCCATCAGCTCGCCCCTGGCGCGCTTCTCGAGCTGCTCCTTGCGCAGGTCGTCGTAGCCGATCATGTCGAGCGCCTTCTTGAGCGCCCGGGGTAGTCGCCCGAGTCGTACGACCAGCCGGTCGGCGTCTTGTACGGGAACTGCTCGGGCTGGATGAAGTTCTCCATCCGGAGCTGGGCCGGGTCCTTGCCGATGTCGTGGGCCAGGATGTCGACCATCCGCTCGATCGCGTGGACCGCCTCGGTCACCCGGAACGAGCAGCGGTAGGCGACCCCGCCGGGCGGCTTGTTGGTGTAGACCCCGTCGACCTCGACGAAGGCGTTGTCGAAGTCGTACGAGCCGGTGATCACGTTGAACAGGCCGGCCGGGAACTTGGACGGGTCGGCCGCGGCGTCGGTGTAGCCGTGGTCGGCGATCGTCTTGACCTTGAGCGAGGTGATCTTGCCGGCCTTGGTCGCGCCCAGCTCGGCGTGGATGTGGTAGTCGCGGGCGAACGAATCGGCCTGCAGGTTCTCCGAGCGATCCTCGATCCACTTGACCGGCTTGCCCGTCAGGAACGACGCGGCGACCGCCAGGACGTAGCCCGGGTAGACCGGCACCTTGCCCCCGAAGCCGCCGCCGATGTCGTGGGTCTTGACCCGGATGTTCTGCTCGTAGATCGGCAGGCCGGCGCCGCCGGCCACGAGGGCCAGGACGGTCCGGATGGCGTGCGGCGCCTGGGACGTCATGTGCAGGGTCAGCTGCTGCCGCACCGGATTCCAGTCGGCGACGCAGCCGCACGTCTCGATCGAGGCAACGTGGATCCGGGGGATGTAGATGTCCTCGGAGACGCGCACCTCGGCGGCCTCCATGGCCGTGTCGGTGGCGGCCCGGTCGCCGGATTCCCAGTGCCAGATGTGGTTGTTGGCCTTGTCCGGCCCGCGGTCCGGACGCAGGACGAACGCGTCGGGCTCGAGCGCCTTGAACGGATCGACGATGACCGGCAGGGGCTCGTAGTCGACGATCACCGCGGCGACCCCGTCGGCTGCGGCATAGCGCGACGTGGCGATGACCGCGGCCACTTCCTGCGACTGGTACATCACCGTGTCCACCGGCAGCACCATCTGCATGTCACCGGCCAGGGTCGGCATCCAGGCGAGCTTGTAGCCGTCGAGGTCCTTGCCGGTCACGACCGCGGCCACGCCCGGGACCTTGAGCGCCTCGGACGCGTCGATCGACTTGATCTTGGCGTGGGCGTACGGCGAGCGGACGATGTCGAGCCAGAGCTGGCCCGGCAGGTTGACGTCGTCGATGTACTCGCCCTGGCCGCGGATGAAGCGCGGGTCTTCCTTGCGCTTGACGGAGTGGCCCATGCCGCCGACCGCCTCGGTCGTCTGGGGCGTTTCCTTGAGCTGTCCGGTCTCGGTCATCATGTCGGTCATCGTGTCGGCCCTCGCTCAGCTGGCCACGGCCGGCTCGGCCGGCGCGTCGGTGGAGCGGGGGCACGCAGCTCGCCGGCCGCCTGCTCGATCGCCTTGACGATGTTCACGTAGCCCGTGCAGCGGCACAGGTTGCCGGCGATCCCCTCCCGGATCTCCATGTCGGTCGGGTCCGGGTTGCGGGCCAGCAGCCACGAGGCCTGCATGATCATGCCCGGCGTGCAGAAGCCGCACTGCAGGCCGTGCTGATCCCAGAACGCCTGCTGGAGCGGGTGGAGGGTGGCCCCCGTCGGCCATCCCCTCGATCGTCTTGATCGAACGGCCCTCGGCGCTGACGGCCAGCATCGTGCACGACTTGGCGCTCTCGCCGTCGACCAGGACGGTGCACGCGCCGCAGTTGCTCGTGTCGCAGCCGATGTGGGTGCCGGTCAGCCCCAGGACGTCGCGCAGGAGGTGGACGAGCAGGAGGCGGGGCTCGACGTCGGCCTGCGCGGACCTCGCCGTTGACCGTGAGCTCGATGTGCTGGGTGGTCATCTGTTCGCTCCTACCGCTGCGCCTGGGCGCGGGCGGCCGCGGTTCGCAGCGCCCGGACGACCATTTCCTTGACCATCGCTCGCTTGTACTCGACCGGACCGTGCGCGTCGGTGTCCGGGCCGCGACTCGGCGGCGGCGGCGATCCCGGCGGCCTGGAAGGTGGCTTCGTTGGGCTCCTGGCCGACGAGCGCCGCCTCGGCCCCGGTCGCCGCGAACGGAGCCTCGGCGACCGCGGTCAGGCCGATCCCGGCGGCCGCGATCCGGCCGTCGGCGCCGAGCGACAGCTGGGCCGCCACGCCGACCGTGGCGAAGTCGCCGGCCCGGCGCTCGAGCTTGGCGTAGGCCGCGCCGGATGGGCGGGCGGCGCGCGGGATGATCACCTCGGTCAGCAGCTCGGTCGGCTCGATCGCCGTCTGGAACGTGTCGACGAAGAAGCTCCGGGCGGGGACCGTCCGCTCGGCCGGTCGGCGCTGCGGAGGACGATCGTGGCGCGCGTCGCGATCAGGACCGCCGGCCAGTCCGAGGACGGATCGGCGTGGGCGCACGAGCCGCCGATCGTGCCCCAGTTGCGGACCTGTGGATCGCCGATCCCGCCGGCGGCGTCGACGAGCAGCGGGTAGCCGGCGACCACCACCGGGTTCTCGTGGATCTGGCGATGCGTCGCCCGGCCGCCGATCCGCAGGCCGTCGGTCGTCTCGACGATCTCGTCGAGGCCGTCGATGTCGCGGATGTCGACCAGCAGGGCCGGCGCGGCCAGCCGGAGCTTGAGCAGGGGCAGGAGGCTGTAGCCGCCGGACAGGATCTTTGCCTCGCCTTCGCGGTCGACGAGGATCTGGAGCGCCTCGTGCAGGGCCGCCGGCCGGACGTAGTCGAACTGAGCCGGGATCATCCGTCCTCCTTCGCGTCATCAAGCGGCAGCTCGCGATGGGACGAGCGCCGTCTGGCCGGCGACTCAGGGGCGAGCTCCCGGGCGGTTCGGAGGTCGGGTCGGCGGCCGCGGGGACCGGGCACTGGCTTGGGTCGTGCCTTCGAGGATAGGCCGGGGTCCTTCACCCGTCAACGAAGTTTCGATTTGGAATCCTTTGGCGCGGCGGGCCGCCGGCGTGCCTCGCGGTCGAACCGGATCGCCTCCCGCTCGGAGGCCGACAGGCCGGCCAGGCGGGCGGCCTCGCGCACGAACCTGGTGTACGGCCCGACCGGAACCCGGTCGCCCGGAGCCAGGGTCAGCCAGCGCGCCCGCTTCGTCTCGCCGACGCCGCCCAGCATGCCGGTCCGGGTCGTCGAGCAGGACGCCCTGGGGAAAGCCCAGGTGGATGTGGACCGCCTCGGGCATGATCCAGGCGAAGAACGCCGTCCGGCGGCCAACCGGCAGGTCATAGCCGATCAGCTGCCAGCCCGGCCGGACCGCCTCGATCCGGAGCGGAACCAGCCGCCCGACCAGGGCTCGCAGGTCTTCGGCCAGGTCGATGATCGGCTCCGGATAGCCGGCCAGGAGGGCCTCGGGCGGGATGCTCATGGGCGCCAGGTCACGACCCCGATCTCGTTCGCTGGCCGGCCCCCGATCAGCCAGCCCTCGGGCGTCTCGACGGCCAGCGCATCGAGCGCCGCCTGGAAGCGGGCTTCCTTCCCGCCCACGGGGTCGATCCAGAGCTGCTGCCGGACGGAGCCCTCCAGGGCCGCCCGCGTGTCGAAGCGGCGGGGCTCGTTCGGGATCCTCTCGACCTCGACGCGCCGGCCGCGGGCCTGCAGCAGCTCGATGAACTCGGGCAGGGCCGGCAGCCCAGCCCGGGCCTGGTCGTGGACGGGCGGCCAGAAGGGATCGGCCGCCGAGGCGGGCACCTGCTCCATCAGGACCGCGACGCAGGCTCGCCGGGCGGCAGCTTCGAGGGCATCCAGGAACGGGCCGATCTCGGTCACGTCATAGCCGACATGGGCGATCAGGACCATGTCGGCCTGCCCGGCGGCCGGGCCCCGACCCGGAGCCGGCGGCCAGCGCGCCAAGACCGTCCGGACGTTGTCGATGTGGTGCTCGGCGGCGATCTCGCGCAGGGATTCGAGCATCGACGGCGAGGCATCGAGGGCCACCACAGCGCCGCCCGATCCGGCCAGCGCCCGGGCAATCGGCAGCGCGAACCGGCCGGCGCCGGCCCCGACGTCCAGCCACTCGTCGCCCGGCTGGAGCCGGGCCAGCAGGGCGGCGAGGACGGGGTCATCGGTCCGCCTCGGATCGGCCCGGAAGAGCGACCGGACCGGGGCGTAGAAGTCGCCGTCGGGGACCTCCCGGATCCGCTCGACCTGGGCCCGGTTGGCCGCCACGCGCTCTGCCCAGGCGGCTTCGACGACCCGGGCCAGGTCCGTCGGCGTATCCACGTCCGGATTGTCGCCGGGCAGGTCGACCTCGACGACGAGCTCCGGGTGGGCCTTGATCAGGGGTCCGAAGCCCCGGTCGCCGTCCAGCGCGGCGGCCAGCGGCCAGGCTGCCCGCAGGAGGAGGGCCGGGTTCGCCCCTCCCCCGCCCCGGTAGCGCGGCACGACGATCGAGCGGCCGGCGGGGACCTCGGCTGCCAGCAGGGCGGCGACGGTCGCGGCACCGGTCAGGGGCTGGTCGCCGAGCAGGATCAGGGCGGCCTCGATGTCGGCGGCGCCCTCGGCCAGGGCTTGGAGGCCGGTCCGGACCGAGCTCGACAGTCCCCGCTCGGGCTCCGGGTTGAGCACCGTCCGCGCTCCGTGGGCCGCCGCGATGGCCTCGATCCCGGTCGCTCCCGGGCCAACGACGACGATCGCCCGGGCCAGCCCCGGGCCGGTGGCCAGGGCGACCACGTGGTCGGCCAGGGCCCGGCCCCCGAGGGTGGCCAGCAGCTTGTCGCCGCCGAATCGCGAGCCCGCTCCGGCCGCCAGGACGACCGCGACTGTCCGCGCCGGGTCGGTCACGCCTGGGCGCGCTCGCGCATCGGCCGGCCGCTCCCGCCGCGCCGCTCGGCGACCACCTCGGCAAGGATCGCCAGGGCCGTCTCGGCCGGGGCCCGGCCGCCGAGGTCGAGGCCGATCGGACCGCGCAGCCGGTCGAGCTGGGCGTCGGACAGGCCAGCCTCCTTGAGCCGCGCTCGCCGATCACCCTGGGTCTTGCGCGAGCCGACGGCCCCGACGTAGCGACAGCCCCGGCGGAGCGCTTCGACGATGGCCGGCTCGTCGAACTTCACGTCGTGGGTCAGGACGGCGACCGCGTCGCGCGGCCCGAGGCCGATCTGCTCGGCAACCTCGTCCGGCCAGCCCACGATCAGCTGATCGACGTCGGGAAAGCGCGCCGGCGTGGCGAACGACGCCCGGCCGTCGACGACGATCGTCTCGTAGCCGAGCTCCCGGGCGAAGCGCACCAGGAAGCGGGCCACTTCCACCGCGCCGACGACCACCAGCCGGGGCCGGATCGGGTAGGCCTCCAGGAAGACCTGCCGGCCGGCAATCTCGACGGTCCCCGATTCACCCCGGTCGAGCGCGTTGCTGGCCGCGGTCCGGAGGGCCGCGTCGGCCGCGCTCGAGCCGAGCGAGCCGGTCAGGCTGCCGTCTTCGGCGACCAGGACCACGGCCGCCGGCCGCTCGCCATCGCCCGGTGTCGCCGGCCCGAACTCGGCGGTCGGTGCGTCGGCCGGCAAGGGAATCGCCACGCACACGCCCGCCGATCGGGCGGCGGCGGCGATCTCCGGTCGAAGCCGGGGCTCGACCAGGACGTCGATCGTGCCACCACAGGCCAGCCCGACGTCCCAGGCCTGCTCGTCGCTGATCCCGTAGCGGATGACCCGCGCCCGATCGGCGAGCCGCGCGCTCGAGATCTGCTCGAACGCGGCGCCCTCGACGCAGCCGCCGCTGACCGAGCCGGCCAGCCGGCCGTCGGCCGCCGCCAGCAGCACGGCGCCCGCCGGCCGGGGTGCCGACCCAAAGGTCCGGACGACGACGGCCCGCCCGAAGTCCAGGCCCTCGGCCTGCCAGGCATCAACGGTGTCGATCAGCTCGCGCATCTCAGTTCTCGAATCCTAGCCCGGTCCGTCGAGGGGCCGAGCGCTGCCGGCCAGGCCCGCGTCGGTCGCCACGACGGTGGTCATCCGGCGGACCTCGGGCCGCAGGCTGACGATCCGGGCCGGCCGGGGCGCGCCCGACTCGACCCGCCGCGATCCGGGCCGGGGGAGGCCGGCCGGGACGGGCGCCGGCCGGCCTCGAGCGCGCCGATCGGCCTCGCGCCGGGTCGACGCGTCGGACAGCAGGACGCCCAGCCGCTGCAGGCTGGCGATCGTGCCCGCCGGGACGAAGTCGTCGATGTACGGCAGGGCGGCCGACATTCCGGCCGCGAGGGGCTGATAGCCGGGCGCGCTGGCCAGCGGGTTGAGCCAGATCAGGCGGTGGCAGCTCCGCTGGAGGCGGGCCGTCTCGGTCGCCACGAGCTCGGGATCGCCCCGATCCCAGCCGTCGCTGACCACCACCACGACGGCGCTGCTGCGCAGGACCCGGCGGGCCCAGTGCAGGTTGAACGTCCGGAAGGACTCGCCGATCCGGGTCCCGCCGGACCAGTCGCTGACGGTCAGCGAGACGCGGGTCAGGGCCCGATCGCGATCCCGGTCGCGGAGCAGCCGGGTGACCCGGGTCAGGCGGGTCCCGAAGACGAAGGCCTCCGTCCGGACCGCCGAGGCGGCCAGCGCCTGGCTGAAGCGGAGGAGGACCCGGGCATGGCGCTCCATCGAGCCCGAGATGTCACAGATCACGATCAGCTGGCGGGGCCGCCGGACCGGCCGCTTCCAGACCCAGTCCAGGACGTCGCCGCCGGTGGCCAGGCTGCGCCGGAACATCACCCGGGGAGCGACCGTCCGGCCGTGATGATGGAGCTCGCTCCGGCGAGTACGACGGCGCTCGAGGTTGGGCAGGAGCAGGTCGATCAGGCGCTCTGCGTCACGCAGCTCGGCGGCGCTCATCCGGTCGAACTGCTGGTGGCGGTTCACCTCGCCCTGGCCATAGGCCAGCTCGGAGACCGCCAGGCCGTCGGCGACATCCTCGTCGTCGGCGTCCTCGCCGTCGTCGGCCGAGCGGGGCGAGCCTTCCGGCGTCGATTCCCGGACCTCCTGAGTGAAGTCCTCGTCGCCGCCGCCCTTGGCCTCGTCCTCGGCCGCGGGCTCGTCGCGGGGTGGCTGGATCGGCAGCGGTCCATCCTGGCTCGGCAGGCGCGTCCGGCGAACCCTCCAGAAGCGATCGAAGACCGCGTTGTAGATCTCGATCTCGTCCCGGCGGCGCACGAACAGGGCCTCGCCGGCCGCCCGGACCTGCTCCCGGTCGCCGATCGCGATCACGCCCAGCGCCCGGTTGAAGTCGATCGCCGCGCCGAGGTCGGTGGCCAGGCCGGCCAGGCGCAGCTCCCGGGCAAAGCGCACCGTGCGGCCCATGAAGCGACGGCCGTCGACCGCCGAATCACGGGGCAGGCCGGGGGCGGTCAGGGGCACGATCCAGGCCGGCCCGCCGGGCTGGGTTCGAGGGCCGGTCATCGGCGTGCTGGCTCGCCGCGGCTAGGCGCCGGGGGCGAGCTCCTCGAGCATCTGGCGGGCCGTCTCGCCGCGCACTCCGCGGACATCCTCCTCGTACTTCAGGACGACGCCGAGGGTGTCGTCGACGACCGCCGGGACCAGCTCGGCGGCGCCCAGGGCGAGCAGGGCGGCCGCCCAATCGAGCGTCTCGGCCACGCCGGGCACCTTGGTCAGGTCCGCCTCGCGCAGGCGATGGACGAAGGCCACGATCTGGCGGGCCAGCCGCTCGGGCGCGGCGGGGACGCGGGTGAGCACGATCTCGAGCTCACGCTCGAAGCTCGGATAGTCGATCCAGTGGTAGAGGCAGCGCCGCTTGAGGGCGTCGTGGACCTCCCGGGTCCGGTTGCTGGTCAGGATCACCCGCGGCGTCAGCTCGGCCCGGATCGTGCCGATCTCGGGCACCGTCACCTGGAAGTCGGACAGGATCTCGAGCAGGTAGGCCTCGAACTCCTCGTCAGCCCGGTCGATCTCGTCGATCAGCAGGACCGGGGCGACACCGCCCGTCGCGTCGAGTGCCTGGAGGAGCGGCCGGCGGATCAGGAAGTCCGGACCGAAAATGTCGTGGGCCGTCGCCCGATCGGCCTCGCCGCGCGCCTCGAGGAGCCGGATCTCGAGCATCTGGCGGGGATAGTTCCACTCGTACACGGCGCTCGTGACATCGAGCCCCTCGTAGCACTGGAGGCGGATCAGGGGCGCGCCCAGGGTCGCCGCCAGGACCTTGGCCAGCTCGGTCTTGCCGACCCCGGCCTCACCTTCCAGGAGCAGCGGGCGCTCGAGCTCGAGAGCCAGGAAGACGGCCGTGGCGAGCGACCGGTCGGCGATGTAGTCGCGGGCCCGGAACGAGGCCTGGATCGCCTCCACCGAGGCGGTCGCGGAGCCCCGATCGGGGCGCGCCGGACGGGCGGTCGGCTGGGAGTCGCTCATCGCCGGAATCTAGCGCCCCGCCCGATCAACCGTCGGGAGCGTCGAGTTCGCGGGCATAGGCCGGGAAGCGGAAGCGCATCGAGCGGGTCAGGACCCCGCCGTGGCCGATCCCGGCAACCAGGCCGCGGGAGGCCCGTTCGCCGGTCAGCAGGCGGGGCAGGATCAGGTCGGCCGCGGTCGCCTTCGAATAGGCCCCGCAGGTCGGCAGGCCCAGGATGTCGACCCGGCCGAGACGGGCGAGCCAGAGCATCGAGCCGGGATGAGCGGGCACCCCGTGGCGGACGATCCGCCCGCCCAGGCGATCGATCGCCACGAAGAATGGGTCGGACGGATCGGTCGAGGCCGAGCCCGCGGTCAGGATCAGGTCGGCGATCGCGCTCCCCGCCTGCAGCGCCCGGGCGACCGAATCGAGACGGTCCTCGACGTACTCGAAGCCAGCCAGCCTGGAGCCCAGCGACTCGACCTTGGCTCGCACGCTGGCCTCGAAGCGTTCCCGGGCGAGGGCATGGAGCGATTCCTTGACCACCACGGCCACCCGCCGCGCGACAAACGGCGCGACGCCGACGAGGCCCCGCGGGCCGGCGACCGCCTCGGCCCGCTCGAGGACGCCGACCGGGATCAGGTGCGGCGCGATCTTGGCACTGGCGACCAGCTCGCCGGGCGCGACGACCTGGCCGTCGAACAGGCTGAAGACCTCGACCATGTCGATCCGGTTGAGGCGCTCGAGCAGGCCGATCCGGACATGGACCACGCCGCCCGCCGCGGCGAGCAGGTCCACCCGGCTCTCGGCCGGGCCGTGCCGGGTCAGCCCCCCGCCGGCCACGGCGGCGGCCAGGCGGAGGGCCGCCTCGTCCTCGTGGATGTCGCCGGCCTCGGGCACCAGGACGGTCAGGCTGGCCCGACCCCGCTCGCGCCGGCCGACGATCGTCGCCGGGTCGGCCCGGGCCAGACTGGCCAGGTCGGTCGCGCTCAGGCGCCGGCCCTTCGGCCAGCGCTCAGCGCCGACCTGCAGGTCGCCAGTCAGGACGGCGCCGACCAGGTCGGGGTCCGGAGGGTCCCCCGGGATCGAGCCGCTCGATCCGCACCCGCTGGCCGGTCAGCCGGCTGCGGCGAGCGCCGCTTCGATCGCCCGGCTGGCGTGGACGGCGGCCATCGCCGCCCGGTATTCGGCATTGGCGTTGAAGTCCGAGCCGACGGCGATGCCATCGGTGGCATGGCCGGCGGCCGCGTCGATCGCCGCCGAGCTGCCGTCGCTGCCGACCAGGGCCTGCTCGACGCCGGTCGCCCGGTAGGCGACGTCGGCCACGCCGGTGATCGCGACCCGGGCCGAGCTGATCGTAGCGCCGCTCCGCCCGACGACCGCCGCAACGCCGACCATCGAATAACCCGAGGCGGGCTGCTCGATCGAGCAGTAGGCCATGCCCGCCCCGGCCGGTGTCGCCGGCAGGCGGATCTCGGTCAGGATCTCGTCCTCCGCCAGGTCGGTGGCGAAGGCGCCCTGGAAGAAGCCGTCGATCCCGACGACCCGCTCGCCGGCCCCCGAGCGAATCACGACCGAGGCGTCGAGGGCGAGCAGGATCGCGGGCATGTCCGAGGCTGGGTCGGCATGGGCGATCGCCCCTCCGAGGGTGCCCCGGTTGCGGACCTGGACGTCGCCGATGCCCGGGATCGCACTGGCCAGGATCGGGTGATTGCCGGTCGCGAGCTTCGAATCGAGGACATCGCGGTAGGTGGCCAGGGCGCCGATCCCGGTCGCCCCGCCGCCCAGGTCGCGGATCGTCCGGAGCTCGGCGATCCGGCCGATGTCGATCAGCTTGGCCGGGCTGGCCAGGCGCAGGCGCATGAGCGGCAGGAGGCTCTGGCCACCGGCCAGGACCTTGGCCGAGCCGGCGCCCCGAGCCAGCAGGGTAAGGGCCTCGTCGAGGCTGGTCGGTCGGGCATAGTCGAAGGCAGCCGGGATCACGAGCGGGCCTCCTTGTCGTGCATCGCCCGCCAGACCTTCGGCGCGCTGAAGGGCATGTCGAGGTGGCGGATCCCGAACGGGCTGAGGGCATCCATCACGGCGTTGGCCACCGCAGCGGTGCTGGCGATCGCGCCGGCCTCGCCCACGCCCTTGACCCCGAGCGGGTTGACCGGCGAGGGGGTGACCGTCTCGCCAAGCTCGAACTGCGGGAACCATGACGCGCGGGGCACGGCGTAGTCGAGCATCGAGCCCGACAGGAGCTGGCCATCGTCGTCGTAGACGGCGCCCTCCCAGAGCGCCTGGCCGACGCCCTGGGCGATCCCGCCATGGAGCTGGCCGTCGACGATCATCGGGTTGATCTTCTTGCCGACGTCATCGACCGCCACGTAGCGGACGAGGTCGACCTTGCCGGTCGCCTCGTCGATCTCGACCATCGCGATGTGGGTCCCAAAGGGCCAGGTGCAGTTGGGCGTGTCGTGATAGACCGTTTCGTCGAGGTAGGGCTCCATCCCGGCCGGCAGGCTGAAGCCGAGGTCGAGCGCGAAGGCGATCTCCTGGAAGGTCTTCTTCTTCTCGGGTGAGCCCTTGACCCGATAGTCGGCGCCGACCACCTCGATGTCATCGACCGAGGCCTCGAGCATGTGGGCCGCGTACTGGCGGGCCTTCTCACGGATCTTGCCGGCCGCCTTGACCGCGGCCGTCCCGCCGACCGACGAGGTCCGGCTGCCATACGAGCCGTAGCCGAACGGCGTGCCCTGGGTGTCCGAGTGCTGGACGATGATGTCGTCCATGGTCAGGCCCAGCTCCGAGGCGATGATCTGGGCATAGGTGGTCTCATGGCCCTGGCCCTGGGGCTGGGTGCCCATGGTCAGGACGACCTTGCCGGTCAGGTGGACCTTCAGGTTGGCCGATTCCCACATCGCCGCGCCCCAGCCCTCGCCGACGGCGCCGATCCACTTCGAGGGGGCGACGCCGCACACCTCGATGTACGTCGAGAGGCCCAGGCCGAGGTACTTGCCCCGGGCCCGGGCGTCGGTCTTGGCCTTGGCCAGCGAGTCGTAGCCGACGGTCTTGAGGGCCATGTCCAGGGCCGGCTCGTAGTTGCCCGAGTCGATGTAGATCTTCTCGCCGTTGGACGCCGTGCCGAGGCCCGACGGGTTGTCGTAGGGGAACTTGTCCGGGGCGATGAAGTTGCGCCGGCGGAGCTCGGCCGGGTCCATCCCGATCTCGTCGGCGAAGAGGTCCATCGCCCGTTCGACGACATAGGTCGCCTCAGGCCGGCCGGCGCCGCGGTAGGCGTCGACGAAGGTCGTGTTGGTATAGACCCCGGTCACCTCGCAGTAGACATTGGGGATCTTGTAGCAGCCCGACAGGACCCGGCCGTAGAGAGTCGTCGGGATGCCCGGTCCGATCGTCGAGAGCCGACCGCCAAGGTTGGCGAAGGTCTTGACCCGCAGGCCGGTGATCTCGCCCTCGCGGGTCCCTGCGATCTCGAGGTAGGTGATGTGGTCGCGGCCGTGGATCGTGCTCTGGTAGTTCTCGCGGCGGGTCTCGACCCACTTGACCGGGCGCCCGTCGAGGGCCTTCGAGGCGAACAGGCACAGGGCCATGTCCGCGTAGCAGAAGATCTTCGACCCGAAGGCGCCCCCGACGTCCGGGCTGATGCACCGGATCTTGTGCTCGGGGATGCCCATCACGAAGGCCGCCAGGAGGAGCCGCTGGATGTGCGGCGTCTGGCTCGACATCCAGATCGTGTACTCATCGGTGCCCGGGTTGAACACGCCGATGTCGCCCCGGACCTCCATCGGGTTGGGGATCAGGCGCTGGTTGACGACCCGCTGGCGGACGACGACCTCGGCCGAATCGACCGCGGCGTCGGTGCCTGCCTTGTTGCCGACCGTCCAGTTGAAGACGACGTTGTTGGGCGCGTTCTCGTGGAGCTGCGGTGCGCCCGGCTGGGTCGCCTTCTCCGCATCGACCACGACCGCAAGCGGCTCCCAGTCGACGACGATCGCCTCGAGCGCGTCGACGGCCTGGGCTGCCGTCTCGGCGATCACCGCGGCGACGCCCTCACCGGTCCACTTGACGCTGTCGGTCGCCAGCACTCGCGGCGTGTTGATGTTGTTCTGGATGCCGGCCACGCCGCCCGCCGGCCAGGCCATCGGCAGCGGGTTGTAGGGGATGTCGGCGCCGGTCAGGACCAGGACCACGCCGGGCATCGCCTTCGCCGCGGAGGTGTCGATCGAGCGGATGTTGGCGTGGGCGTAGGGGCTGCGCAGGATGCTCATGTAGGTCATCCCGGCGAGCTTGATGTCGTCGAGATAGCGGCCCTTGCCGGTGATGAAGCGCGGGTCTTCGACCCGCTTGACGGAGGCGCCGACGAGGTCGGTGGTCATTGCTCGCCCTCCCTGTCAGTCGTGCGCGCCGGCCGGGGCGGGGGCCCCGGCGCGGAGGGTTGACCCGGCCTCGCGGATCGCGGCGACGATGTTCTGGTAGCCCGTGCAGCGGCACAGGTTGCCCTCGATCCCGTGGCGAATCTCGTCGTCGGTCGGGTCCGGATTGCGGGCCAGCAGGTCGGCCGCGGCCATGATCATGCCCGGGGTGCAGAAGCCGCACTGCAGGCCGTGCTTCTCCCAGAACGCATTCTGGAGAGCATGCAGGCCGACTTCGGGCGCCAGCCCCTCGATCGTCCGGATCGAGCCGCCGTCGGCCTGGACGGCCAGGACGGTGCACGACTTGACCGCCACGCCGTCGAGGTGGACGGTGCACGCGCCGCACTGGCTGGTATCGCAGCCGACGTGGGTGCCGGTCAGCCCAAGGTCCTCGCGCAGGGCGTGGACCAGGAGCTGGCGTGGCTCCACCGATATCTCGTGGGCCACACCATTGACCGTAAGGCTCACTTGCTCAGTCACCTGGCATGCCCTCCACTCGGCCGTTCGGCGTTGCTGCGTCGATACCCAGAGATCGTCCGCCAATGCTGGCACCGCGACGGTCGGCTGGCAACCCGGATCAGCGTCACGGCAAGCCACCGCTGGCCGGCTCAGCCCGAACCGGGCGGGCGGCTCAGCGCCGCCGCTGCGGAGGCAGCTCGGAGGGCGGCGTCCAGCGGCCGACCGCGGCGCTCCGGCTGTCGATCGCCCGGGGATCGAGCTGGGCCTGGATCGGCGTCTCGGCGCGCGCCTCGACGATCCGGGCCGAGGTGCCCGAGGACCTCGATCTTGCGCTGGGCGATCTCGGGTTCGAGGCCGGCCAGGCTGCCCGCCGGGGCGACGCCGACCCGCTCGAAGCCCCGCCCGCCGCTGGCCGCGTACGACGCCGCCCAGACGACCAGCTCCTTGTCATCGATCCGCGGATCGCGGGCATCGACGGCCCCGCACACGATGCCCCGTTCGCGCGGCGCCCGGGTGATCAGCCGCCAGTTGTCGGGACCTTGGATCAGGTCGAAGAAGTAGCTTTCGTAGGGCGCCTCGAAGAAGGTCTCGGGGCCGGCCAGGTCGGCGTTGCCGCCACTGATCGCCAGGCTCCGGTGGAAGGCCGCCGACGCGTCGGGCAGGCCGGACAGGAGATCCGCGTGGGCCTCCCGGAAGAGGGCCTGCTCGTCGATGTCGAGGCCGATGGCGGTCGCGTCATCCTCCTCGACCTGGACGAACGGACAGCCGGCATCGGCCAGCGCCGCCAGCTCGGCATTGAGCGCCGCCGCGAAGGCCAGGGTCAGTAACCGTCGGTCGAAGCCGCCCCGCTCGACCCGCCGGCCGAGGGTGTACGGCCCCACCAGGCGGGCCTTGACCGGCAGGTCGCTGAGCTCCGCGGTCTGCCGCCAGGAGCTCGACGAGGCCGGGCCGCTGCCAGGCCGGCAGCTCGACGACGAGCGGCAGGCTACCGCTGCTGAGGTCGATTCCGGCCAGGCCGGCAACCGTCTGCCGGAGCAGGTCCGGATGACGCAGGCCGCCGTCGGTGAGCAGGGTCAGGCCGGCCGCGACCTGGATCTCGAGGACCTCGGCCACCGCTCGCTCGAGCAGCGCCGGGTCGGACCCGTCGACGGCTGGCTGGGGATAGGCGCCATGGAGGGTGGCGAACATCGGGTCCGATCCTACGGCATTGCCCGCGGGGGTCAGTGGGCGAACGGCCGGCCAGTCGGCTGTCACGCCCCACCGTGCCCGCCTTACACGCCGCTTACACGCGCCGGCACCGGGCCCGATCGGGCCGCGTATCCTCGCCCCGAGATGAAGACGATCCTGGTCGTCGACGACGAGCGCAACATCGTCGAGCTGCTCCGGCTGTACCTGGAGAAGGAAGGCTGGGCGGTCCTGGCCGCCTCGGACGGCGAGGAAGGCCTGGTCCTCCACGCCCGGCATGACCCGGACCTGGTGATCCTCGACCTGATGCTGCCCAAGGTCGATGGCTTCGAGGTCTGCCGCGAGCTCCGCCGGCGGGGCGACGTGCCGATCGTGATGCTGACCGCTCGCGACGACGTCGTCGACTCGATCGTGGGCCTCGAGCTGGGGGCTGACGACTACGTGGCCAAGCCGTTCAACCCGCGGGCGCTGGTCGCCCGGATCAAGGCGATCTTCCGGCGGACGGAGGCCACCGGCCGAGGCGGTCGGCCGATCGAGGTGGGCGACCTCCGGATCGATCCGCGCCGGAGGGAGGCCACGGTCGGAGCGCGCCGCCTCGAGCTGCGCGCCCGCGAGTTCGACCTGCTGGCGGCCCTCGCCCGGGATGCCGGCATCGTCCTGACCCGCGACGCGCTGCTCGAGGGCGTGTGGGGCACGGACTTCCCGGGTGAGACTCGGACCGTCGATGTCCACGTGGCCGAGGTGCGCAAGAAGCTGGGCGACGACGGTCCGGCGATCGAGACGATCCGGGGCCTGGGCTACCGGCTCGTGCCGCCCGCCCGCGAACCGATTCCGGGCTGACCGAGCGTGCCCCGCAGCCTGAGCGGCCGGATCCTGGCCAGCTTCGCAGCCCTGGCCCTGGCCCTCCTGGTCGCGATCGGGGGCACCGTCTTCGTGGTCCTGCGCGACCTCCATCGGGCCTCGACCGAGAGCCGGATGGCCGACCTCGCCGACAGCCTCCTGCCCCAGCTCCGGGCGAGCATCGCCGCGGGCAACCTGCAGGGCGCCCTGGCCGACACCCAGAAGCAGCTGGCCGCGAACGGGGTCGACATCATGCTGGCGACCGCCGATGGCCAGCTCCACCCGATCAACAACTTCCCATCGGTGACCGGCACGGTCGACCTGACCACGGCCACGTTGCGCGGCCAGGATGCCCACGCCACGTCGGACTTCGCCGACGGCAAGCCCCACTCCTGGGCGGCGACCAAGGTCAATGCCCGCTCGGTCGTCTTCGCCACCCTCGACCGATCTGGGGCCGAGGCCCTCGGCGATCTGGCCCGGAGCATCCCGATCGGGCTGCTGGCCGTCCTGCTTGTCGGCGGCCCGCTCGCCTACGTCCTGTCGCGCTCGGTGACCGGACCGCTGCGCCGGCTCCAGCACGCGACCGCTGCCCTGCCCTCGACTGGCTCGCCGCCCGGGGGATCCGGCCCGGCCGGGATGGCCGGGGCCGCGCCGCAGGGGCCGCTGCCGGTCGAGGGACCGGGCGAGGTCCGCGAGCTGACCGAGCACTTCAACGCGATGACCGCCGAGCTCCGGGCGACCCGTGAGCGCGAGGAGCGCCTGCTGGCCAACCTGCGCCATGACCTGCGCACGCCGCTGACCGTGATCGGCGGCTTCGCCGCCGCGATCGCCGACGGCACCGCCGGCGGACCGGAGGCGATCAAGGCGGCGCGCACGATCGGCGAGGAGGCCACCCGCCTGGAGCGGCTGGTGAGCCGAGCTCGACACCATGGACCGGCTGCGGACCGGGGCCGGCGAGCTGCGACCCGAGCAGATCGACGCCGGCGCGCTCCTCGACCAGACCGTCGACCGCTTCCGGGCCCGTGCCGCGGGCAAGGGCATCGAGCTGGCAGTGATCGGCGCGACCGCGCAGCCCGCTGCCCCTCCGTCGCCAGCGGCCGGATCGGAGGTCGGCCCCGCAGCGCCGGCGGCGCCGATCGCCCAGCCGCCCGACCTCGGCTTCAGCGCCGACCGGGTGGCGGTCGACCGGATCCTGGGCAACCTGATCGAGAACGCCCTGTCGGTCGTGCCCTCCCCCGGCGGCCACGTCTGGCTCGAGGCGCGGGCCTCAGCCGAGTGGATCACCCTCCTGGTGAGCGACGACGGGCCCGGCTTCCCGCCCGGCGCGACCGAGCGGATCTTCGATCGCTTCTACCGGGGCGACCCCGCCCGCAGCGGCCAGGGCAGCGGCCTGGGCCTGGCGATCGTGCGCGAGCTGGCCCGGGCCCACGGCGGCGAGGCCCAGGCCGAGAGCCTCGCCCCGCGCGGCGCGCGGGTGATCGTCCACCTGCCACGCACCCCGCGGATGCCCTGGTAGGCCTAGCGCAGCACGGCGAAGCGGGCCGGGTCGCTGCCGACGACCACGCCCAGCACGCACAGCGCGAGCAGGGCCGCCGACGCGCCAGGATCCGCAGCCAGGTACTGGCCCGGGGGTCGGTCGGCAGGGGCAGCCCGTTCGTCCGGACCCAGCCGCTGGCCAGGGTCGGCACGCCGCGCGGGACGAGGACCGCTCCGAGCCAGGCGCCGGCCAGCAGGCCGCCGATGTGGGCGAAGTTGTCGATCGTGCCGGCGCCGAAGGTGAAGCCGATGAACAGGTTGAAGACGATCAGGGTGCCGACCTGGGCGGCCAGGCTCCGGCTCTGGCGGTCGAGGATCGGGTTGTGCAGCCGGCCGGCCACGAACAGGCAGCCGAACAGGCCGAAGATCGCGCCCGAGGCACCGACCGAGCCGATCAGTGGGTCGCCGAAGACGAAGCTGGCCACCGACGCCGCGAGGTCGCAGGCCAGGTACAGGAAGATGAACAGCTTCCAGCCGTAGATCCGTTCGACGACCGGCCCGACGAGGTACAGGGCATACATGTTGAAGGCCAGGTGCAGGACGCCCTCGTGCAGGAGGGCCACCGTCAACAGGCGCCAGTACTCGCCGCTCGCGACCAGGCTCTTGTCGAGGAGCAGCCGGCCGAAGATCGAGTCCGGCCGTAGTTGTCGGGCGGCGCCAGGAGGTAGGCCACGACCGTGATCGCGATGATCGCGTAGGTGATCGAGAACGGCAGCCCGGCGCCCCGGCTGCGGGCGAAGTAGCGCCGGGCGGCGCCGGCATTGCCGGTCTCCTTGGCCAGCCAGCCGAGGCGCGAGGCGATCTCGGCCTTGTCGCCCGGCGGCGCCCGCCGATCCGCCTCGCGGTAGGCCTTGATCGCCTCGGGCAGGTTGCCCCGGCGGACCTGCTCGGCGGCGATGCTCCGCCAGGCCGGGTAGCTGCTGGGGGTCTCGCCGACCGCCACGGCCGCCCGCCAGCTGGCCAGCGCCTGGTCCTCCTCGCTCGCCCGGAAGAAGACGTTGCCGATGCCCAGCAGGGCAGCGGCGGTGACCGCCGCGTCAGGATGGCCGATCACCCGCTGGTACAGGCCGACCGCGTCCTGGAGGTCGCCGGCGGCCAGCAATGCGTCCGCCCGGCTGAGGTGGTCGAGGGCCTCCGGCCGGCTCAGCGTACCCTGTGGCGCGCGAGCGCGGGTCGGGTCGTCCATGCCGCGGGACGATAGCAGGGCGCTGCTAGAATCGAGGGTGTGCGGCCGGTTCACCCAGCAGCGTCCGACCGCCGAGCTGGCGGCGATCTTCGATGCCGAGCCGCCCGCACGACGAGCTGGTGCCGACCTACAACCTGGCCCCCACCGATGAGGCCGCCGTCGTGGTCGAGCGCGGCGATCGGCGGGCGATCCGGGCCTATCGCTGGGGCCTGATCCCGTCCTGGGCCAAGGACGAGAGGATCGCCTCGAAGCTGTTCAACGCCCGGGCCGAGACGCTCGCCACGAGTGGCGCGTTCCGGGAATCGTTCCGCCGGCGGCGGTGCATCGTGCCGGCCGACGCCTTCTACGAGTGGCAGCGTCTGGCCGGCGCCCGCCAGCCCTTCCTGATCCGCCGGACGGACGGCGCGCCGCTGGCCCTGGCCGGACTGTGGTCCGGCTGGCACCATCCTGAGACGGAGCAGGTGATCCGGACCTTCACGATCGTGACCACCACCGCCAACCGGGCCCTGGCCGGGATCCACGACCGGATGCCGGTCATCCTCGCGCCCGGGCACTGGGGCCGCTGGCTCGACCCCGAGCTGCGTGACCCGGGCGAGCTGACTGCGCTGCTCGAGCCGGCGCCCGACGACGACCTGCGTCCTCTATCCGGTCCGGCCGCTGGTCAACAACGTGCGCAACAACGGCCCGGAGCTGATCGAGCCCGCCTGACGGGACGCTCAGGCGGTCGTCGCCTGCCAGCCGGCTCCAGTCGTGGCCTGGGCCAGGGCCGCCGGACCGAGGACCCCGTGGTCGAGGGCGGCCGCGAAGCGCCCGATCGTCCGTCCGAAGATCCCGTCGGGATCGGCGTCGGGCGCCTCGAAGGCGGTCGCCTCAGCGGGCAGCTCGGGCGGGCGGGCGCCGGCCTCGATGATCATCACCAGCTCGGCCCCGACATAGGCGCAGTCGGCGACCGCGACCAGCAGCGCGTCCGGCGCCAGCGCCTCGGCGACGACCACGACCCGGTGGTCGGGCAGGTAGCGCAGGGCCAGGTCGAGGTCGCCGGCGTCGATCGCCGGCGCCGGCCCAACCTCCGGGTCGCGGCCGGCCGGGCCCCTCGCAGCCCGCTCGTCGGCCTGGGTGCCGGCCTCGTCCTCGTCATCGGGCACGAAGGCCTCGATCTCGGTCGAGACTGGGCTGGCGACCGAGGTCGCCCGGGATGGGTCGCGCAGGACCGCGACATGACCGATGCCCGCGTCGGCGAGGGCCAGCAGCAGGGC
Organism: uncultured Chloroflexia bacterium; assembly: GCA_963735455.1. GTDB lineage: Bacteria > Chloroflexota > Limnocylindria > Limnocylindrales > CSP1-4 > Palsa-1033. The sequence goes on along the minus strand of CAVTKZ010000002.1, from coordinate 804,667 downwards.
GTCGCCGGCGGGATCGTCGCCGACCTTGGCCACCAGCTGGACCATGGAGTCGCCGTCGGTCGCCCCGCGGGCGACGTCGATCGCCAGGCCCGCCGCGCCGGACCGTCCGCCGCCAGCGCCGGGCACGATGGCGGCCGAGCCGATGATCACGATCACCAGCCGAGGATACCCGGCGGCAGGCCTAGCCCGTTGGGCCGTCCTCAGCAGGCTCCGCGTCGCGGATGACCTCGAGCGGTCCGATCGCGGCCGCGTCCAGGTCGGCCACGATCCGTTGCGCGTCGCCGACCATCACGATCGCCACGCGCTCCGGATGGATCCGCGCCTCGGCGCTCGCCTGGACGTCGGCCGCGCTGACCGCCTCGATCCGGGACCGGTAGGTGGCCAGCTCGTCGTCGGGCAGGTCGTGGACCACGATCCCGCCCAGGGCGCCAACCACCGGACCGGGCGTCTCGAAGCGGAGCGGAAAGACGCCGACCAGGAAGTCGCGGGCGGCGGCCAGCTCGGCCGGGCTGACCGGCGCCTGGCGGATCCGGTCGAGCTCGGCCAGCAGGTCGACCAGGGCGGGCACGGTCACCTCGGTATTGACCGCCACCCGGGCCGAGAACGGGCCTGCCCCCCGGCGCGGGTCGAAGCCGGCCGAGGCGCCGTAGGTGTAGCCCTTCTCCTCGCGCAGCTTCATGTTCAGGCGCGAGTTGAACAGCCCGCCCAGGATCGCTCCCATCACGCTCAAGGCGGCGTAGCCATCCACCCGCCGGGGCACCCCGACGTGGCCGACCCGGATCTCGGTCTGGACCGATCCGGGTCGGTCGAGGAGCTTGATCTGGAGCGAATCGACGGCCGAATCGGAGCTGACCGGCCCGCCGATCGCGGCGGCACCGGGTGCCGCCTGCCAGCTACCGAGGAGCGACTCGGCGATCGCGACCGGCCCCCGGCCGCCGCCGGCCGCGAAGTCGCCGGCCAGGATCAGGGTCATCCGGCCGGGGTCGAAGCCCCGCCGCCAGGCGGCCGCCAGGCGCTCGGGATCGAGCGTCTCGACCGTGGCCGCCAGCCCGCCGGCAGGCTGGTGGTAGGGCGAGCTCGTCGGGTAGATCGTGCCGATGAATGCCTCGTCGACCCGGCGCCGTGGCTCGGCCCGGGCCTGGAGCAGGTCGTTCAGGCGCTCCTCGCGGAGCCGGTCCACCTCGCGGACAGGGAACGTGGGATGGGCGGCCATCTCGGCCAGCAGGTCGAGCGCCGGCTCGAGCCGGGCAATGGGGACCTCGACACTGACCGTCGCCGCGTCCCAGCCGGCGTCGGCATGGAGGCCGGCACCCAGGCGCTCGGTCGCCTCGACGAGGGCCACCGCGTCGTAGCGTTCGGTCCCCTCGGACAGGCCCCGGGCCGCCATCGAGGTGGCCCCGGCCATCTCGGGGGGGTCGTCCGCGGCACCACTGCGCATGATCAGCGACGCCGTGATCAGGGGGCGGCCGGGCATCGGCGCGACGATCACGGCCAGCCCGTTCGACAGCCGTGAGCGCTCGAAGGCCGGGAACTCGTAAGGCCGCGGCTGGCCGGGTGTCGGGCGGGTGGCGATGACCGTCGTCGTGGTCATTCGGCGGCGGCCTCGGCGGGGCCGGCCGGCAGGTAGGTCAGGACCAGCCGGTTGTCGGCCCGGAAGACGTCGGCGGCGACGGCCCGGATCTGGTCGGCCGTCACCGCCAGGTAGCGTTCGAGCATCGTGTCGATCAGGCCCGGGTCATCGAACAGGGTGGCGTTCATCGCCAGGCGATCGGCCCGCTCCTCGACCCGGCTGAGGGCACCCAGCTCCTCGGTCTCGATCAGGGCCTTGGCCCGGGCCAGCTCGTCGTCGGTCACCGGCTCGCGGGTCAGCCGCTCGAGCTCCTCGAGGTAGGCCGCCTCGACCCGCTCCAGGCTGACGCCGGGGCGGACCGTCGCCCAGCCCGAGGCGATCGAGGCACCGCCGATGAAGCCCAGCACGAATGCGACGACGTCCTGGGCGATCTGGTCGTCGCGGACGAGTCGCCGGTCGAGCCGGCTGCCCTTGCCGCCAGCCAGGATCTGCATCGCCACCTCGAGCGCGTCCAGCCGCCGGTCGCCCATCGCCGGGGCCCGGAAGCCGAAGTAGATCCGGGGCAGGGGGACCTGGTCGCTGACCGTCTCGCGGATCTCGGCGCCGAGGGTGGCCGGCAGGCTCATGTCGCCGACCGGCGGGATCGACGGATTGGCCGGGATTCCCCCGAAGTAGTGCTCGGTCCACGCCCGGACCTGGCCGGGGTCGACGTCGCCAACCACGGCCAGGACGGCGTTGTTGGGGGCGTAGTAGGTCCGGAAGAAGGCAGACACATCCTCGAGCGAGGCGGCGTCGAGGTCGGCCATCGAGCCGATCGTGGGGTGGTGGTAGGGATGGCCCTCGGGGTAGAGGTGGGCCTGCAGCTTCTCCGACCAGCTGCCGTAGGGCCGGTTGTCGTAGGACGAGCGCTTCTCGTTCTTGACGACCTCGCGCTGGTTATCGAGGTTCTCCTGGCTGAGGGCGTCGAGGAGGGTGCCCAGCCGGTCGGCCTCCAGCCACAGGGCGAGCTCGAGCTGGTTGGAGGGCAGGGTCTCGTAGTAGTTCGTGCGATCGAGCCAGGTGGTGCCGTTGATCGTCCCGCCGGCGGCCTGGACGAGGGCGATGTGCTCGGCCTTCTTGACGTTGCGCGAGCCCTGGAACATGACGTGCTCGAAGAGGTGGGCGAAGCCGGTCTTGCCCGGCACCTCGTTCTTCGAGCCGACCGCGTACCAGATGTTGACCGCCACGACCGGGGCCAGGTGATCCTCGGCAATGACCAGACGCAGGCCGTTGGGCAAGCGCTCATCCGTGAACCGCACCGAGGGGATCGCCATCGCCCGAAGGGTACCCTAGGCGGGTCCGGGCCGAGGCCGGTCGGCGCTAGCGGCCGGCCGCCACGGGCGCTCGGCCGGGCACCCACTCGCCCAGCGAGCGGACCTCGGCCAGCCGCCCGGCAACGGCCGGATCGAGGGCCTCGGCTGCGGCCACCGCGGTCTCGATCGCGGTCAGGCACAGGATCCCCTCGGCGGTGGCCGCCAGGCGGATCTCGACGGCGTCCCGGACTGCCCCCGACTGGGGCGTCGGGGTGTTGACGACGAGACCGACCTCGCCCGACCCGATCAGGTCCAGGATCGGCAGCCCGGCGCCGACGTCGGGCAGGGCGGTCGTGGCGGTCTTGGCCACCAACCGCGCGTCGAAGCCGAGGCCGGCCAGGGCGCGAGCCGTACCGGCCGTTGCGCTCAGCTCGAAGCCGGCCCGGCGGAGGGCCGAGGCCAGCCGGCCGAGGAGTCCCTTGTCGCGGTCGGCGATCGACAGGAGGGCGAGCGAGCGGGCCCCGTCGCCGGCCGGCCGGGGCGGCACCAGGGAGGCCGCGATCAGGGCCTTGGCCAGGGCGACCGCCGGGTCGCGATGGATCCCGATCACCTCGCCGGTCGACTGCATCCCCGGCCCGACCGAGGGATCGACGCCGCGCAGCTTGGCCGTCGAGAAGGCCGGCGCCTTGACCGCCACGAAGTCCGGCGGGGGGAGGAGGCCGGCCGGCCAGCCCATCCCGGCCAGCGTCTCGCCCAGGGCGATCCGGACCGCCAGCTCGACCATCGGCACGCCGGTCACCTTGGACAGGAACGGGACCGTCCGCGACGCGCGCGGGTTGACCTCGATCAGGTAGACCCCATCCTCACGGACGATGAACTGGGCGTTGACCAGGCCGCGCACACCGAGAGCCAGGACGATCCGCTCCATCGTGGCCACGATCAGGCCCTGGTCACCGTCGCTGACGGTCTGCGGCGGGAAGACCCCGACCGAGTCGCCGGAATGGACGCCGGCTCGTTCGACGTGCTCGAGCAGGCCCGGGATCAGGACGTCGGCCCTGTCGCTGATCGCGTCGACGTCGACCTCGACGCCCTCCAGGTAGCGATCGATCCGGACCGGCCGGTCAGGGTCGACGATCGTCGCGGCGGCGAGCTGCCGGACGAGGTCCTCCGGGGAGTAGGCGAAGTCGATCGCCAGGCCGCCGATCACGAAGCTCGGCCGGACGATGACCGGATAGCCGATCCGCTCGGCGAGGGTCAGGGCCTCCTCGTTGCTGTGGGCCATCCCGCCCTCGGGCTGGGGAATGCCCAGCCGGTCGAGGAGGGCGCTGAACCGGGTCCGGTCCTCGGACTGGTCGATCGCCTCCAGGTCGGCCCCCAGCAGAGTCACCCCGGCTGCGGCCAGCGGCCCGGCCAGGTTGAGCGGCGTCTGGCCGCCGAACTGGACGAAGGCCGGCAGGAGCGGCTCGCCGGGCCGGGTCTCCGCTTCGATCACGTTGAGGACCGACTCCGGGTCGAGCGGCTCGAAGTACAGCCGGCTGCTGGCGTCGAAATCGGTCGACACGGTCTCCGGGTTGGAGTTGATCATCACCGCGTTCCAGCCCAGCCGGCGGAGGGTGTCGGCCGCCTGCACGGCGCAGTAGTCGAACTCGATCCCCTGCCCGATCCGGACCGGCCCGGAGCCGATCACCAGGGCGGCCGGCCGATCGATCGGCGGCGCTTCGGGCGGCGAGCCGGCGGCGGCGTAGGTCGAGTAGAAGTAGGGCGTCTCAGCGGCGAACTCGGCCGCGCAGGTATCGACCATCGCGTAGCCCGGGCGTAATCCGACGGCCCGCCGGGCGTCCCGGATCAGGCCCGGCTCGACCCCGGCCAGGGTGGCCAGCTCGCGGTCGCCGAAGCCCGCCCGCTTGACCGTCGCCAGCAGGCGCATCGCGTCGCCATCGGCCGGGTCGCCGATCCGCGCGCCGGCCTGGGCGGTGGCCGCCTCGAGGGCGACCGCCCGGCCGAACTCGGCCAGGAACCACGAGGCGATCCCGGTCGCCGCCCCGATCGTCGCCTCGGGCACGCCCCGCCGGAGGAGGGCCAGGACCCGCCACAGGCGCGTATCGGACGGCTCGAGGAAGCGGCGCAGGACGATCGGCGCGGCGGCCCGCTCGGCGTAGCGGGTCGACTCGCAGGCTTGTCCGGCGGCATCGACCCAGCGGATCGGAGCCGCGTCCGGGTCGTCGCCGGCCCCGCCCAGGGGCAGGTCGTCGTCCGGCGCGGGACGAAAGACGGCGGCCAGGTAGGCCAGGCTGGGCTCCCACTCGGGGTTCTCGGCCAGCGGCCCGACGCCGGCCTGCTCCAGGCCGCGGAGCGCCTTGTTGAGGGCGGCCCCGAAGGTCCGGTCGATGGCCATCACCTCGCCGGTCGCCTTCATCTGGCTGCCCAGCGAGCGATCCGCGAGAGGAAACTTGTCGAACGGGAAGCGGGGCAGCTTGACGACCACGTAGTCGAGGGCCGGCTCGAAGGCCGCGACAGTGGTCCCGGTGACTACGTTGGGGATCTCGGCCAGGCGCCGGCCGGCCGCGATCTGGGCCGCCACCCGGGCGATCGGATAGCCGGTTGCCTTGCTGGCCAGCGCCGACGAGCGGCTGACCCGGGGGTTGACCTCGATCACGGCGTAGTCGTCGTAGTCGGGGCTGAGCGCGAACTGGACGTTGCAGCCGCCCTCCACGCCGAGCGCCCGAATGATCGCCAGGGCGGCGCTCCGGAGGCGCTGGTGGACCGCGTCGGGCAGGGTCTGGACCGGCGCGACGACGATCGAATCGCCGGTGTGGACGCCGAGCGGATCGACATTCTCCATCGAGCACACCGCGATGCACGTGTCGTCGGCGTCGCGCATCACCTCGTACTCGATCTCACCCCAGCCGACGAGGCAGCGCTCGACCATCACCTGGCCGATCGGGCTGGCCCGCAGGCCGGTCCGGATCCGCTCCCGGTAGGCCGGCTCGGACTCGACGATCCCGCCGCCGGTGCCACCCAGGGTGAAGGCCGGGCGGACGATCGCCGGCAAGCCGATCTCGGCCAGGGCCCGGTCGGCCGAGGCAGCCCGCTCGGCCGGCGTCGCGCCATCGACGATCGCCGAGGGCGCATAGGGCTGGCCGATCCGATCGAGCAGCTCCCGGAAGCGCTGGCGATCCTCGGCCATCTCGATCGCCTCGAGCGGCGTCCCGACCAGCCGGACGTTGTGGCGCTCGAGGACGCCCGCCCGGGACAGGGCGACGGCCAGGTTGAGGGCGGTCTGGCCGCCCAGGCCGGCCAGCAGGCCGTCCGGCCGCTCGCGCTCGATCACCGCCTCGACCGCCTCGACGGTCAGCGCCTCGAGGTAGACCACGTCGGCGACCTGCGGGTCGGTCATGATCGTGGCCGGATTGGAGTTGACCAGGATCGTCCGGACGCCTTCGGCCCGCAGGGCTCGGCAGGCCTGCGTCCCGGCATAGTCGAATTCGGCGGCCTGGCCGATGACCACCGGCCCCGAGCCGAGGATGAGGACCGAGGCCGGCTTCATCGGCTCGCGGCGGCCGCGACGAAGCGGTCGAAGACGGCCAGGGCGTCGAGTGGCCCGGGCGCGCCCTCCGGGTGGTATTGGACGGTCTCGATCGGCAGCTCACGGTGGCGGAGGCCCTCGACCGAGCCATCGTTCAGGTTCACCTGGCTGATCCGCAGGCCGCCCGCCCTGGGCAGCGTCTCGGCGACCACCTGGACCTCGTGATTCTGGGCCGTGACCTGGACCAGGCCGCTGTCGACGTCGCGCACGGGATGATTGGCGCCGTGGTGGCCGAAGCGCAGCCGGCGGGTCTCGGCACCGGCCGCCCGGCCGATGATCTGGTGGCCGAGGCAGATCCCCAGCAGCGGCCGGCCGTCGGCCATCGCCGCCCGGGCCAGCGCGACCGGGCCGTCGAGGCGGGCCGGGTCACCCGGTCCCGGCGAGAAGACCAGGCCGGCGATCTGCGGGTCGAGGGCCTCGGCGATCGAAGTCGTGTGGGGCAGGATCCGGACCCGGACCCCGCGCCGCCGGAGCGAGCGGACGATGTTGGCCTTGAGGCCCAGGTCGATGATCCCGACCAGCGGCCCGCCATCGGCCGGGTCGCCGACGTCGGTGATCGTGGTCGGCGAGACGAGCCCCACGAAGTCCTCGTCCTCCCAGCGCGGCAGGGCGCGCACCGCGGCGACGGCGGCTTCCCGGTCGACCTCGCCCGGCGCGGTCACGATCCCGGGGATCGACCCGTGCGTCCGCAGGTGGCGGGCCAGGGCCCGGGTATCGATCCCGGCGATGGCCGGGATGCCCGACTCGCGCAAGAGCGCCGCGAGCTGGCGGGCGTCGTCGAGGACGGCGGCCGTGGCGTTGGCCACCACCAGGGCCCGCAGCCAGGGCCGCTCGGACTGGTCGTCGGAGCGCAGCCGGCCGTGGTTGCCGATCAGGGGGTAGGTCATCACGACCACCTGGCCGGCGTACGAGGGATCGGTGCAGACCTCCTGGTAGCCGGTCTGGCTGGTGTTGACGACCAGGTCGCCACCCGCCGCCCGGGCGGCTCCGAAGGCGATGCCGGGAAAGATCGTGCCATCGGCCAGGGCCAGCAGCGCCGGTCCCAGGTCGCCCACGCGCGGGTCGACGATCGAGCTCGGGAGGGGAAGCGGCGGCATACCGGCAACGGCCGATTCGACCAGCTGACGTCCGTCCCGGCCAGGGCTGCCTGGCGCGCGGACCTGCGCGGACACGGTCGATCGAGCCTCCCTTCCGGCCTCACGGGACCGGTACGCCGGCCTCACGGGACCGGCTCCAAGGACTGCTCGAAGGGTACCACCGGCGAGCGCCGCGTCGCGTCCCTCAGCTGCCGCCGGCCGGCGGATCGAGCCACCAGCCGCCGGGGTCCGCGGCGGCGGCCCGGATCATTCCTTCGCGCAGTCCAGCGGCCAGGACCTGGAACTCGGCGAGGCCGTAGTGCTCCAGGATCGCGGCCAGGATCAGCACGCCGGGTGCGAGCAGAGCGACCCGGCCGGGATCAATGCCGGTCTCGGCGCCGATCCGGGTTGACGGCCGGGCCAGGAGCGCAGCGGCGGTCCGCTCGAGCTCGGCCAGCGTCACCTTGACCCCCTCGTCGTGCTTCCGGCGCCGGTCGATCGCGTTCATGGCCAGCAGGCCGTGGGCCGTCCCGCCCGTCGCGAACGCCCGGCGCGGATGACCGGCCGGCAGGGCAGCCAGGGTCGCCCCGATCCGGATCGAGGTCAGCGCCCAGTCGATCGGGGCCGGCGGATCTCCGCGCAGGCCGGCGGCCAGGAGGGCTGCCCCGACCGGCAGGGAGACGGCCTGGGTGATCGCGCGGCCCGAGGTCAGGGTGGCTTCGGTCGACGCGCCCCCCGAGTCGATCACGATCAGGTCGCCCCGGACGGGCAGCTCCGGCCGGACTCCGGCAATGCCCAGCGAGGCCTCGCGCCCGGGCGTCAACAGGTGGATCGGCGCCTCGACCTTGGCGGCCAGGCGGGCCAGGAACGCCGGCCCGTTCGCCGCCCGTCGACTGGCCTCGGTCGCGCTGACCAGGATCAGCGCCTCGGCCTTGCGGGCCCGGTGGACGAACTGGCTGAGGGCGTGGAGGGCATCCGCCTCGGCCGTCGCCGTGATCCGACCCCTGCGCTCGACGACCCGTCCGAGCTCCAGCAGCCGGGATTCTGAATGGACCGTGACCAGCTGGCCACCGGCCGGACTCCCGGAAAGGTCGGCGATCAGCAGGTGGATGGTGTCGGAACCCAGGTCGATCGCGGCAAAGCGGCGCGGCGTGGCGGCGGATCGGAGCGGGCCGAACCGGGCTGATTTCACGTCGAGGGCCGCGGCCGGGCCGGGACGGGGCTCGGGTCCGAACGCCCGCCAGCGCCGAGTCGGAACGAGCCGATCGTGGCCGGGATCAAGGTCAGCAACGCGGCCCCGACCAGGGCCGCGGCGAGAGCCGGCGAGACGAGGCCACTCTGAAGGCCCAGGGCGGCGGCGGCCGCCGGCAGGCCCAGCTGCGCCGAGGCGGCCAGGCTCGTCGCGATCCGCTGGGGGCCGACGGCCAGGCCGCCGACCTGGTGCACGACCACGACCAGGACCGCATCGAGGCCCATGAACACGAGCGCGCCCGGATCGCCGAGCAAGGCGTGGAGGTCGAGCCGGGCCCCCAGCAGGACGAAGAAGACCGGCACGAAGAAGCCGTCGGCAACGGCTCCCAGCTGGGTGGCCAGCCGGCTCGGTTCACGCAGGCGTCCAAGGACGAGCCCGGCCACGAACCCGGCAACCAGCTGGCTCCCGCCCCAGGTCTCGGCAACCGCGCCGAAGACGAAGACCAGGACCAGGGCCGCCCGCAGCTGGAGTGCCCAGCCACGGGTGCGCGAGCGCTGCCACAGGACGCCCATCGGCGCCCATTGCCGAAGCCGAGCGCCGCCGACCAGGATCAGCCCGCCGGCAGCGACGATCGCGGCGTCGGACACGAGCGCCGCCAGCGGCGAGTCGGTCTGGCCGATTGCCACGGGCAGCAGGATCACGGTGACCGTGTCGGCCAGGGCGACCCAGGCCACGAGCACTGCCGACCGGCCCCGGTCGATCCCTTGCTCGGCAAGGACGGGCAGGACAATCGCCGCCGAGCTGCCGGCCAGCAGGACCACGATCCAGGCCGGCGAGCCGGCGCCGGTCAGTCGCACCAGGAGGAGCCCCGCGGGGATCGCCGCGCCGGCCGTCAGGATCAGGGCGAGCGCACCCCGGCCCAGGCCGGCCCGCATCGCCGCCGAGCCGAATTCGATCCGGGCACCGGCCCCGAACATCAACATGATGAAGCCGACCGAGGCCAGGGACGGCAGGGGCACGCTGCTCGCATCGATCCAGCGCAGGCCACTGGCTCCAAGCAGCAGGCCTGCCGCGATCTCGCCGACGACCACCGGCACGAGCGGCCGGCGACCCGCCGCCAGGAACGGCCCCAGCAGGCTTGCACCAACGACCAGCGCGAGGGTCGCGAACATCCGGCGGAGTATCCTCCGGCCGCCGGATCGGCGTCGGGCTCAGTCGAACGGGATCAGCCATTGGGCCGCCACCGCGGCCAGCAGGCAGGCTCCGATCTCGATCAGGACCGCCCCGTCGATCGACTGGCTGGCGACGATCCCGCCGATGCCCGTACCGACCGGGAAGCCCAGGAAGTTGAACGACATCGACAGGGCGAAGGCCCGGCCCATCCAGGCCGGGTCCGTCCGGCGCTGGCGGATCGTGAACATGGCCACGTCCAGCGGCCCGTTCAGGATCCCGAACAGGATCAGGGCGACCAGGATCGGGGCCAGGCCCGCATCGGGCAGCAGCAGGAGGAGGAGAACAGCCGAGCCGAGCATCGGCCAGACGATCATCGCGTGCTCCCGGCCCCGGGTGTCGATCCGGCCGGCCAGCGTCGACGAGATCACCCCACCCATCCCCTGGGCCGCGAACAGCAGCCCGACCAGGGCCGGTCCACCGTGGAGCCGTTCGAGGACCAGCAGGGGAATCACGATCGCGTTGACCCCCCACACGATGTTCAGGACGCTGAACGACAGGCCCAAGCCGCGCAGGGTCCGGTTGCGCAGGGTATAGGCCAGGCCGTCCAGGGCGGCCCGCAGGAGGCTCCCGCTCGAGCTCGATCCGATCTCCGGCTCGGGCAGCCGGATCATGACCACCGCCGCGACGACGAAGACCGCGCCGATGAAGGCCAGGGCCTGGGCCGGACCCCAGAGCTGGACGATCACCCCGGCCAGGGGCGGGCCGACCACCGTGGCCAGGACGTAGCCGACCGAGTCGGCGGCATTGGCCCGCTCCCAGAGGGGCTTGGGCACGAGCAGCGGGAAGAGGCTGCGCAGGCCCGCCGTGCTGAGGGGCGCGGTCAGCGACGAGACGGCGGCAATCGACAGCAGCAGCCAGGCCGGCAGCCGGCCGGTCGCGGCCAGGAATGCGATCAAGCCCAGCGAGCCGGCGGCCAGCAGGTAGTCGATCAGGACGAGGCGGATCCGCCCGTGGCGATCGAGGAGGGCCCCAGCGACGGGCGAGAAGACGATTCCAGGCAGGGCCAGGGCGACCCCCACCAAACCGGCCAGGGGCGCCGAGCCGTAGACCGTCAGGGCGAACAGGACCATCGCCACGTTGACCATCGACTGGGCAATCCGGGCGACCTGCATCCCGACCAGGAGACGAGCGATCGACGGGACGCGGAACAGCGCCCGGTACGAGCGCTCCGCTTCGACGTCAGGCACGCTCCGACGATAGCAGCGGCCGACCGGCAATGAATCGCTTGGTCGGCGACACTCACATCTCCGCCACTCAGCAGGGACCGATGCCGATGTCCGCCAGCTCCAGCCGCCCAGCCCAGCCGTGGACCGTTCGGGTCGCCCGGTGGAGCGCCCGCCACCGCTGGCCGGTCTTCGGGCTGTGGTTCGTGCTGACCATCGGGACCTTCGCGCTGAGCCTGGGCATGGGCGGGATCCGGGCGGTGGCCGCGACCGGCGGCCTGGCCGGCTCGAACACCGAGGCGGCCCGGGGCTTCCAGGCGATGAGCTCCGGAGCAGCGACCAGCGGGGCGCCGGCCGGCGAGACCCTGACCGTGGTCATCACCAGCTCCACGACCAAGGTCGGCGACCCGGCCTTCAAGAGCACGGTCGCGACGATCGTCCAGCGCCTGGCCGCGGTCCAGGCCACCGTGGCCGGGACGGCGGGACCAGCCCTGACCGGCGTGAGCGACCCGTACGCGGCACCGCCGGCGGCGGGCCTCCTGGCGCCCGACGGGACCGGGGTCATCGTCGCCGGCCGCATCCTGGGCTCGTCGACCGAGCGGGAGACTCGGGCCCAGGCGGTGGCGCCCGTGATCACAGTGGCCCAGTCCGACTTCCCGGCCTTCGCGATCCATGCCGTCTCGAACACGCTGACCAACGACCAGATCGGGGCGGTCGTCAACGCCGACCTGGACGGCTCCCTGCGGATCAGCCTGCCGGCTACCTTCGTCATCCTGGTCCTGGCCTTCGGGGCCGTCGTAGCAGCCTTCGTGCCCCTCTTCCTGGCAATCAGCGCCCTGCTGGCCGCCTTCGGCCTGCTCGGCATCTACAGCCAGGCCTTCAACCCGGTCAGCCCGTATGCCACCCAGCTCGTCGTCCTGATCGGCCTGGCCGTTGCCGTCGACTACTCGCTGTTCATGGTCACCCGCTTCCGTTCCGAGCGGCGCGCCGGCCGGGACAAGCTGGCCGCGATCGAGACCGCCAGCGCCACGGCCGGCCGGGCCGTCTTCTTCTCGGGCCTGGCGGTGATGATCTCGCTGGCCGGCCTGTTCCTGCTGCCCGACGAGATCTTCCACTCGATGGCCCTGGGCACGATCGCGGTGATCATGGCCGCGATCGCCGGCAGCCTGACCTTCGTGCCGGCAACCCTGGCGATCCTGGGCGACGGCGTCAGCCGGCTGGGCGTGCCCTTCCTGTCGCGCCAGCGCGGTGATGGCCGGGGCTTCTGGGCCGCGCTCGCCCACGCCGTGATGAGCCGGCCCTGGATCAGCGCGATCGGCGCCTCGGCCCTCCTCCTGGCCCTGGCCTCGCCCGTCCTCCACATGCGCCTGGGCGAGAGCGACCTGACCACGTTCCCCGAGAGCGTCGATGGCGTCCAGGCGGTCGAGGCCCTCCAGGCCCACTGGCCGCAGGGCACCCTGCTGACCCTCGAGGTGGTCGTGACCAACGCCCAGGACCCCTCGACGAAGGCGGCGATCGCCGCCCTCGGGCCCAGGCTGGCGGCGATCCCCGGCCTGAGCGGGCCGGCCGAGCTGGGGTCTTCCCCGGACGGCTCGGCGGCATCCGTGTCGGTCGAGATGTCGGGTTCGATGAACACCCCGGCCAACTGGCAGATCGTCCGGGACGTCCGCGGCCAGGTCGTCCCGGCGCTCTTCGGGAACCTGCCCGCCAGCCATGTCTACGTCACCGGCGACGCCGCCGAGTCGCTCGACAACACCACGATCTACACCGACGGCATGGCCCGGGTCTTCCTGTTCGTGCTGAGCCTGTCATTCCTGCTGCTGATGGTCGTCTTCCACTCGATCGTCATCCCGACCAAGGCGATCCTGCTCAACCTGCTCTCGACCGGCGCCGCCTACGGCGCGGTGGTCCTCGTCTTCCAGGACGGCTGGTTCGGGTCCGTGCTCGGCGTCCGGCCGACCGACGCGATCCAGAACTGGATCCCGATCTTCATCTTCACCGTCCTCTTCGGCCTGTCGATGGACTACGAGGTGTTCATCCTGTCGCGGGTCAAGGAGTTCGTGGACCACGGCGCCGACACCCGCCTGGCGGTCGCCCGGGGGCTGTCGGTGACGGCCGGCACGGTGACCAGCGCGGCGGCGATCATGGTCGTCGTCTTCGCCGTGTTCATGACCCTCCGGCTGGTGATCATCCGCGAGCTCGGCCTGGGGCTGGCGGTCGCGGTCTTCGTCGACGCGACGGTGATCCGGAGCGTCCTCCTGCCGGCGACGATGCGCCTGCTCGGCGAGTGGAACTGGTACCTGCCACCGTTCCTGCGCTGGCTGCCCCGGGTCCGGGTCGAGGTCGAGCCGGTGGCGCCGGGCGCCGGGGATCCGGCCTAGCGCCGGCGGAGGTCCTGGCCGGGGATGCCCCGGGCGGTCAGCGCCGCCCCGAGGCCCTCGAGGTCGTCGACCGTCACGTACAGCTCGGTGTTCATCAGGCGGGCCGCCCGGACGCGCTCGCGAAAGTGGACCCGGAGGCCGCCATGGGCGCTGCCGCCGAAGCTGAGGTCAGGCTTGGGGATCGTGCGCCGCACGCCGACGGCGCGCAGGGAGCTGTAGGGGCCGGTGATGTCCCACGACGCGATGTTCGACAGCGGCGTCCGGGCCCCGAAGCGGCCGAAGGTGGCGCTGAACTGGCCGTCGGCGAGGCGGACCTTGGCCCGGCCGTCGTCGTGGACGCCAAAGAGCAGCAGGATCGGCTTGAGGTTGGCCTGGATCCGGATCGGGAACTCGAGCGGTGCGTCGCTCGCCGGGGCGGCGTTCGAGCCGGTCATCGGGCTCTCCTGACTGGGGCGCGGAGGTGGCTGCTCGGGTGGTGCCGAGGATACGCGGTCCTGCCCCGGCGCCCGTTCGGCACCGGCCCGGGCGAGCTGGCTGATCCGACTCGCTGCTCCCCCTCGCGGGCAGAGGCTCAGCGGGCGCGGGCGGCCCGGCCGTTCGGTGCGAGGCCCTCGAGCCGGGCCTGGCGAATCGTCTCGGCCACCTGGTCCCGGACGGCTTCGAGCCCTTCGAGGGGGCCCGTCCGGCCGAAGACGTGCTGGCCGGCGCCGAAACCCTCCTCCTCGAGCAGGTCTCCGACCTGGACGACCTCGGCCTCGTTGAGCAGGGCGACCATCACCGTGTTCTGGGTGTGCGTGGCGCGCTGGAAGGTCAGGACCACGGCCGTCGGCCGCCGGCCGGCTTCGGTCATGACCTTGGTTCCTGGGCCGGCCATCGGCCCGTCAGCTGAGCTCGAAGACGGCGATCGCCTCGCGAGCGCACGACGAGCAGATCCGGGCGGACGGCCCGAAGGCGCCGACCACGATCTCGGCCTGCTCGAACGAGCGGAAGCAGAAGCCGCAGGTCGTCAGCGTGGCCCGCACCGCGTTGCCGGTGATGTAAGCGCGACCCTGGGCGTAGCGACTGAGGCGATCGTAGCGACCGAGCCCCAGCGGGGGCATGACCGTGGACGTCGGGATCGTCCTGAGCACGGATTGAGCTCCACCGGACGGCCGGCCGGAGCGCGCTGGGAATGACACTTGAGACGACCCCCCGGCAGGTAATGTGCGCGAACCAACCGGTGCGCTTGCCCCCACGCGTCGCAAGACGTTCGTCGCGTGAGGGGTCGTCGCACCCCCGCTCGGCCTGATTGCACTTGCCTCGCATTGAGGTGCCGGCGGGCTTTCGGTTCTGGCTCGACACTAGCCGATCGGCCGGCGGGCCGGCTACCACCCATTCGTTCCGACCGACGACCATCGGGCGATCGATCCGGTCGCGCAGGAATCCCCGCGCAGGTCCGCCTTGGGTCACCACAATCCCCCAGTTCTCCCGCCGCTCGATCGCCCAAATCTCCGGCTGGGCGCGAGTTCGGTGCCGAAGGATGGTCACGAGCTGGTCGGACCGTCATTACGACCCGTCATGCGGGTCAGGGGGATCGCGATCCGGGTGGGTGGTGGGATCCCGACGGCTGTCGCTGGGTGAGATCGCCCGTCACCCCCAGAGGCCCAGACGATCGTTCACCGGTCGAACCAGCGCGTCGAGATCCCTTCCCCCCAGGAGGCGCTCATCTCGAGCGCTCCAGCGGCCCGACGGGACGACCGACTTGATCTCCCCGGGACCGTCGTTCCTGGTCGGACAGGGGCCGGAACGTGAGTTGGTCACGCCCGGCGGTTGCTGCCCGAGGAACGAAGCCAGATTGCGAATTGAGCTGGCCGCCGACGCTCTCGGCGGTCGAGATCGGTCAGTGTTTCCTGACCGTCAGCGGCCGTCATTACGCTTCGTCATTCGGCCTTACCGCCGCGCCTGCCCGAGCCGCCCTTGCTGAAACGGACAGGCTGACCAGACCCGCCCGCGTCGCCGGAAGGATCAGCAGGGCGGACGCCGAGCCGCCTCGATCAGCCAACGACGCCGTCGAGCAGACTGAAGCGGGCTTCCATCGCGACGCTTCGGACATCGATTAGCTGCTGATATTCAGGCGAGTTGTACCACCTGAGGGCCGTCTCATGGTCGGTAAACCGCACGAGTGCTCCTGAGGTGAGCGAGCCATCGCCGTGCAGGACTTCCCACTTGCCCGCGGCGATTACCTCACCTCCGTGCTCCTTCGCCGTCCGCCCAGCGATGGCGCTGTATTGGTCACGGTAAACATCCGGGTCCTTGACCGTGAATTCGACAAGTACGTATGCGCTCATGTGGATATTCCTCAGTTGGTCGTTTGTGAGCTGTGGTCTGGGTCTTCACTCTCAACGTCACCGCCGACCGGCGTTTACGTCGCTACTCGGCCGCCATCGACTGCAAGCGTGACGCCGTGCACGAAGCTGGCATCGTCGCTGGCCAGGAAGACGATCGCAGCAGCAAGTTCCTCGGGCTCAGCTACGCGACCTGCTGGAGCTTGTGCTGCGAGGTGATTCACCATCTCCTCGGGGACACCTTCCATCGTCGCGGTGCGTGTCGGCCCGGGGGCAACGGCATTCACCCGAACACCACGCGGGCCGTATTCGGCGGCCCAGGTCTTCGTCAGCAGTTCGAGAGCCGCTCGGCTGGCGCCATACAAAGCCATACCGGCTTGCCCGAAGCTCGCGACCATCGTGGAGATGTTCACGATCGAACCCCATCCGCGTTCGGCCATCGCTGGCGCCAGCGACGAGACGAGGAAGAACGGAACCTTGACGTTCAGCGCAAAGGTCTCATCAAACTCAGCTTCGGTGGCTGCACTGCTTGGCCCGAGCAACGCGACGCCAGCGTTGTTGATGAGGATGTCGACGTGACCGCCGCCCGCCTCCGTGGCCCACTCGACCAGGTCCCGGGCCAATTCGAGGTCGCTCAACGTAGTGAGCCGGAGCGATGCACTGCCGCCGTTGCTCTCGATCTCGGCGACCACGTCTTTGGCTCGTTGCTCGTTGCGTCCAACTACCAGTACCTGAGCGCCACGGGCGGCTAAGGCGATGGCCGTCGCCCGACCGATCCCGCTCGTCGAACCAGTGATCAGAGCTGTCTTGCCCCTTAGGTCAGTCATGCGATGAGTCGTCCTCTTGCTCCAAAATGAGTTGTGTGACTCACTCTGAAGGGTCGGGACTGAGTTGTCAAACTCAGAAATCCTGCTACCATTCGGTGCATGGTCAACGAGACGAGCGACCGTCCGAGGCTCACCCCCAAGGGAGCACGGACCCGGGCACGAATAGTGGAGGCCGCCGCCGCCCTGATCCATGAGCGGGGGGTGGCGGGCACGACCTTGGAAGAAGTGAACGTGGCGGCGGGAGTCAGCGGCTCTCAGACGTACCACTACTTTCCCGACAAGAACGAACTCGTGCAGGCGGTCATCGACTACCAAGCCGACACCATCGTCAACCAGCAGCAGCAGGCGCTCAGCAGCGCGAACGGGGTCGAAGTCTGGCGGAACATGGTGATCACCGAAGCGATGCGCACCGAAGCGAAGGGCGGCTGCCCACTTGGTTCGCTTGGTGGTCAACTGGCCGAGAGCGACCCCGAGGCCCGTGCCCTCATCGCGGCCGGGTTTGATCGGTGGGCAGCCGCCATCAGCGATGGACTCCGATCCGCACATGCCGACGGGAAGCTCCCGTCGGACATCGACCCGGACGACCTCGCCACGACTCTGCTCGCCACGCTCCAAGGAGGCCTTCTCCTCGCCCAGGTGCAACGGAGTACCCGTCCGTTCGAAACTGCGATCGAAACCCTCCTCGCCCTGACCATCGGGCAGATGAGCCCAAGCCGGATCCAACCACGGACCAGGCCCACCGTGGGAACGCGGGGGCCACTGGCCTAGATCGCCCGTCCTGGGCCGTTCTAGGGCCGCTGGGGCGGCCCCGGACGCTTCCGGGCCCTCCGGCGGAGCCTGGCCTGACCCCGGATTAGGGTACGGGTGAAAACGATGACCCCCCGGAGTCGCCTCCGAGGGGTCATTTCGTGCTCAGTCGGTGGTGAGCCGGGGGGGATTCGAACCCCCAACCAACTGATTAAGAGTCAGTTGCTCTGCCGTTGAGCTACCGGCCCGGGCGAAGGATACCCCATTGGGCCCGGCCACCAGCCCCGGCCAGCCGGCCGTTAACAGGAATCCGCGATCGAGCCGTGCGGCGCAGGCGCTACGCTTGTCAAGTGAGTTGCCCGGGATGAGCTCCAGCCCCCGCCGGATCGCGGCCATCGCCCTGGCGGTGGTCCTGATCATCGCCGTCGGATTCGCCATTGTCTCGTCCGTCCAGAACAACCTGGGTCCGGCTCCGGTGACCCTGACCGGCCTGATCGGCTCGGAGAAGGCGCCGTTCTTCGCCGACGAGCGGGTCAATGCGGCGCTCAAGCGCGGCGGCTTCATCGTCAAGGTGTCGACCGCCGGATCACGCCAGATCGCCGGCGCCGACCTGAGCACCGACGACTTCGCCTTCCCGGCCGGCGTCCCGGCCGCCGAGAAGATCCGAACCGATCATGCCGGCTCGCAATCGTTCGTCCCGTTCTATACCCCGATGGCGATCGCCACCTGGAAACCGATCGTCGACCTGTTGACCAAGGCCGGGGTGGTCCATCCAGCGAGCGGCCTGATCACGTTCGACATGGCGGCCTACCTCAAGCTGGTCGACACGAATACCCGCTGGAAAGACCTGCCCGGCAACACGACGTACGCCGTGAACAAGAGCATCCTGATCACCTCGACCGATGTCCGGACCTCCAACTCGGCGGCGATGTACCTCGCCCTGACCTCGTACGTTGCCAATGGCGACAACATCGTCCAGAACGACGCCCAGGTTGGCGCGCTGATGGATCGCCTGGCGCCGATCTTCCTGCGCCAGGGCTTCGTCGCCAACAGCTCCGAGGAGCCCTTCGACGACTACCTGGTCCAGGGCATGGGCAAGAGCCCGCTGGTGATGATCTATGAGAGCCAGTTCATCCAGCGGGCGGCAGCCGCCGACGGCAGCGTGACCTCGGACATGGAGCTGGTCTACCCCGATCCCACGATCCTGTCGAAGCACACCTTCGTGGGCCTGACCCCGAACGGGATCCGGCTCGGCGATTTCCTGACCAACGACCCGGAGATCCGGCAGCTGGCGACGGACTACGGCTTTCGGACAACCGATACCGCGGCGTTCACGAAGTTCGTGACCGACCACCAGCTGGCGGTCCCGAATACCCTGATCAATGTGATCGATCCGCCGACCTACGAGACCCTCGAAGCGATGATCACCCGCCTCGAGGCCGACTACAGCGGAGGCCTGCCATCACCGACGCCGTCGGACGACCTGTCCGCGGCGAGCCCGACGGCCGGATCCTCGCCGGCCGCATCCCCGTGAGCCCATTCAGCCCAGGAGAGCCACGATGACCGACGGATCCTTCGAGCTTCCCGCACCCGCGCCGGCACCGGAGGTCGCCCCGCCTGATCCGGCCGACGCCCAGTCCGCGTCGATCGCGGCCACGAGCGCCCTCGTCCTCGATGCGCCGGCTCCGGTGGGGGCCGTCGCCCCGGCCGATGCGACGAGTGAGGTCCCGATCAACCCGGCCGACAGGGCCAAGCTCGATTCGATGGTCAGCAGCTACGTGACGGCCGTCTCCAGCCTCGACACCCACAGCCAGGCCTTCAGCGACAAGGTCCAGGATGTCAGCAAGCTGGGCGACGAGGACATCCGGGCATCGGCCTCCGTCTCGAACCGCCTCCTCGACAAGCCCCTCGCGGCGATGCAGAACGGTGGCCTGACCGATACCTCGTCGGTCAGCAAGTCGCTCCTCTCGCTGCGCCGGGAAGTCGAGGACCTCGACCCCTCCAGGCAGGGCGACCTGCTCAGCCCGCACAAGCTGCTCGGCCTGCTGCCGTTCGGGGCGGGCAACAAGCTCGAGGACTACTTCGAGAAATACCGGTCCAGTCAGCACCAGCTGGACTCGATCATCACCTCCCTGTACCACGGCCAGGACGAGCTCCAGCAGGACAACGCCTCGATCGACCAGGAGAAGGTCAACCTGTGGGGCGTGATGAGCCGGCTCCGCCAGTATTCGTACCTGGCCCAGGCCCTCGACACCGCCCTGTCGGCCAAGATCGCCACGATCGAGACGTCCGATCCCGATCGAGCCAAGGTCCTCAAGGAGGACATGCTCTTCTACGTCCGCCAGAAGAACCAGGACCTGCTGACCCAGCTCGCAGTCAGCGTCCAGGGCTACCTTGCCCTGGACGTCATCCGGCGCAACAACCTGGAGCTGATCAAGGGCG
Source organism: uncultured Chloroflexia bacterium (assembly GCA_963735455.1). Lineage (GTDB taxonomy): Bacteria > Chloroflexota > Limnocylindria > Limnocylindrales > CSP1-4 > Palsa-1033. The sequence continues at coordinate 784,834 of CAVTKZ010000002.1, read as the reverse complement.
TCCAGCGGGCCACGACCACCACCGTCTCGGCACTCCGCACCGCGGTCATCGTGGCCCAGGCGCTATCCGACCAGAAGCTCGTCCTGGACCAGATCACGGCCTTGAACACGACCACCTCGAACCTGATCGAGTCGACCTCGGAGCTCCTCCATCAGCAATCCGGGGCGATCAACGAGCAAGCGGCGTCGGCAACTGTCGACCTGGCCAAGCTGCAGGCGGCGTTCAACAACATCTACGCGACGATGGACGAGATCGACACCTTCAAGGTGGCCGCCCTGGACACGATGCAGAAGACCGTCACGGCCTTGTCGGCCGAGATCACCAAGTCGCAGTCGTACCTCGACCGGGTCCGATCGAACGAGGACCGCGACCCGAACCTCGACAACCCGGCCCCGGCAGGCAGCTGAGCTGATGCGCCGGTGGGGCGGCCCGGCAATCCTGGCGGCAGTGGCCGTCGCTCTGCCGAGCCTGTTGATCGGCTGTGCCAATAGCTCGCTGAGCACCGACCTGAATGACCCGAATACGCTCGCCGTCCTGGCCGGATCGGAGGTCAAGGACCTCGAGCCGCTGCTGCCCGACATCAAGGCCGCGACCGGGGTCAGCCTGGTGATGACCTATTCGGGCTCGCTCGACGGCGCCCAGGCCATCGCCGGCGGCGCCCCGACCGATGTCGCCTGGTTCAGCAGCGGCCACTACCTGGCCCTCCTGCCCGGATCGGGCAGCCGGATCGTGGCCCAGCAGCAGATCATGCTCAGCCCGGTCATCCTGGGGGTGAAGAAGACCGTCGCCGACCAGTTCGGCTGGACGAACAATCCGAACGTCACCTGGAAGGACATCGAAGCCAGGGCGGCCGACGGCTCGTTCCACTTTGCGATGACCAACCCGGCCGCCTCGAACAGCGGCCTGGTCGCCCTTGTCGGCGTGGCCTCGGCGCTCTCGGGCAGCTCCGACTCGATCGACACGGGGACCATCGACAAGGGCGCCCTCCAAGCGTTCTTCAAGGGCCAGACCCTGACCGCCGGCAGCTCCGGCTTCCTGGCCGACTCGTACGTCCGCAGCCAGGACACGGTCGACGGGATCGTCAACTACGAATCCGTGCTGATGAGCCTGAACGCCGGTAGCCAGCTCCACGAGCCGTTGGCCCTGATCTACCCCAAGGAAGGCATCGTCACGGCCGACTACCCGTTCATCCTGCTGAACGCGGCCAAGCGCGATGCCTACGACAAGGTGGTGGCCTATCTGCGGTCGCCCGACGTCCAGAAGAAGATCATGGCCCAGACCGCCCGGCGGCCCGCGGTTCCGGGAATCCCCCTGGACTCCCGCTTCCCGACCCAGACCCTGATCGAGCTGCCCTTCCCGGCCAAGCTCGACACGATCAACGCCCTGATCACGGCCTACCTCGATGAGGAGCGCAAGCCGGCGTCGGCGATCTTCGTCCTGGACGTCTCGGGCTCGATGGAGGGCGACCGCCTCGATAATCTCAAGACCGCGATGGAGAACCTCACCGGGACAGATACGTCGCTCACCGGCGGGTTCTCGCGCTTCCATGCACGCGAGCAGGTGACGATCATCACCTTCTCGTCGCAGGTCGAGGACGATCGCAACTTCACGATCGACGACACGGATCCCAACGGTCCGGACATGAGCGCGATCCGGGCCTATGTCGACGGTCTCCACACGTACGACGGGACGGCTATCTACTCGGGCCTCGAGCAGGCCTATGCCGACGTTGCCAAGACCCAGGCCAGCGACCCGAATCGACTCTATTCGATCGTGTTGATGACCGACGGCGAGAACAACACGGGCGTCGACGCCGATCAGTTCGCTCGTGACTACGCCGCCCTGCCGGCAGCAGTCAAGGCGGTCCACGTTTATCCCGTCCTGTTCGGCGACGCGAACAAGGACGCGATGACCGCGATCGCGACCGAAACGGGCGGCGCCGTGTTCGACGCCACGACCTCGTCGCTGGAGGCGATCTTCAAGCAGATCCGGGGCTACCAGTGAGACGGCGCCAGGCCGAGGCGTTCCTCTATTCGCGGCGGAACATCGCCGGCTGCCTGCTCGCCCTGGCCGGCCTCGCCCTGTACTTCCTGGGCGTGCTCGGCGGGCTGCTCTGGCTGCCGATCACGATCGGGCTGTACCTGATCGGGGTCCTGCTGGTGCCGGGCGAACAGGGGCTGGCCCTCCAGCTGGGCGCGGCGGCCGACTCGGCCCAGGTCCGCGATGGCCTCGACCACCTGATCCGCAGCCTGCGTGGCCGGGTGGCCGACGACCTGCTCAGCAAGGTGGTCCGGATCCAGGGCTCGATCCTGCGCACCCTGCCCACCGACGGGCCCGAGGGCGACACGGCTGACCCGAACGTCTACCTGATCCGGCAGACCGCGCTGGCCTACCTGCCGGACGCATTTGAGACGTACCTGAAGCTGCCCCGCCAGGTCGCCGAGCAACGGCCGATCGCCGACGGCCGGACGCCCCATGACGTCCTGCTCGGCCAGCTCGACCTGATGGATCAACGCCTGGTCAACGTCGCCGACGACATGGCCCGCCACGACTCGGATGCGCTCCTGGCCAACGGCCGGTTCCTGGCCGACAAGTTCGGGGTCAGCGCCCTCCGGATCGACCCCGAGGACAGTCCGGCGCGGGTGGCCATCCCGGCCAAGTCGTCGGCCGCCGCGCCGCCCACGCCAAGCGCCTCGCCGGCGCCTGCTGATGAGGCTCCAATACCGAGCCACCGAGAGGCGGGCGGCTGAGCCCTGCTTCAGTCGGGCTGGTTGTCGATCTGGGCGCGCTGCAGGCGGCCTGAGAAGTCGACGTAGATCGACTTCCACTCGGTGTATGTATCGAGCGCAGCATGGCCCGCCTCGCGATGGCCGTTGCCGGTCTCCTTGGTGCCGCCGAACGGCAGATGGGTCTCGGCCCCGATCGTGCCCGCGTTGATGTACACGATCCCGGTCTCGAAGTCGCGCATCGCCCGGAACGCCGCATTGGCATCGCGGGTGAAGATCGCCGACGACAGGCCATAGCGGATCTGGTTGAGGGCGGTGACCGCGGCCGGGTAGTCATCGACCGGGATGACCGACAGGACCGGCCCGAAGATCTCCTCCTGGGCGATCCGGGCCATCGGCGCCACGCCGGCGAAGATCGTCGGCTCGAAGAAGTGGCCATGCTCCAGTCCCGCACCGCTCCCCCGCTTGCCGCCGGTGACCAGCTCGGCGTCGCGCCGGCCGATGTCGATGTAGCCTGACACCTTGTGCAGCGCGCCGGCGTTGACCAGCGGCCCGACGTCGATGCCGGGCTCGAGGCCCGATCCCAGCTTGAGCGCCTTCGCGCGCCGCTCGAGGCGCTCGAGGAGCTGGTCGACGACCGGGCGCTCGACGATGACCCGGCTGGCGGCCGTGCAGCGCTGGCCGGTCGTCCCGAAGGCGGACCACAGGATCCCGTCGGTCGCCAGGTCGAGATCGGCATCGCCCAGGACGACGATCCCGTTCTTGCCGCCCAGCTCGAGGCTGACCCGCTTGAGCCGGGCGGCAGCCTGGGTCGCCAGGCGGCGGCCGGTCTCGGTGTTGCCGGTGAAGCTGATCACCGGCACGTCGGGGCTGGCCACGATCGCATCGCCGACCGCGCCACCCGGGCCGGTCACCAAGTTCACGGTGCCGGCCGGGAAGCCGGCCTCGGCCATCAGCTCGACGAGCAGCGTCGCGCAGTGGGGCGTGTCGCTCGACGGCTTGAAGACCACGGTATTGCCGCTGACCAGGGCGGGCATCATCTTCCAGCACGGGATCGCCATCGGGAAGTTCCAGGGGGTGATGATCCCGGCCACCCCGATCGGCTCGCGGATCGACATCGCCCACTTGTCGGGCAGCTCCGAGGGGGTCGTGTCACCGAACAGCCGGCGGCCCTCGCCGGCCATCAGGAAGGCGATGTCGATCCCCTCCTGGACGTCGCCCCGGGCCTCGGTCAGGACCTTGCCCATCTCCCGGGTCATCGCCCGGGCCAGGCGCTCCTTGTGCTCGGCCATCAGCGCCCCGAAGCGATACAGGATCTCGCCTCGCTTGGGGGCCGGGGTTCGCCGCCAGCGCAGGCCGGCCGTCTCGGCCGCCCGGATCGCCCGGGCCACGTCGGCGGCCGTGCCCGCCTGGAAGTAGCCGATCAGGTCGCGGGTGTCGGCCGGGTTGCGGCTCTCGAAGGTCTCGCCGCCGACCGCGTCGACCCACTCGCCGGCAATGAACAGCTGGAAGGTGGGCGCGTCGACGGCGGTCTCCTCGGCTGTGGTCATCTCTCGACCCGCTCGAAGGCCATCGCAACGGAGCCGCCGCCGCCCAGGCAGAGCGTCGCCAAACCGTAGCGGCCGGCCCGCCGCTCCAGCTCGTGGAGGAGGGTCGCCACGATCCGGGCGCCACTGGCCCCGATCGGGTGGCCCAGGGCAATCGCGCCGCCGTTCACGTTGACCTTCGACCAGTCGAAGCCGAGCTCGCGGCCGTCGGCCAGGGTCTGGGCCGCGAAGGCCTCGTTGATCTCGATCAGGTCGAACGCCTCGAGGGGCATCTCGATCCGCTCCAGCAGGCGTCGAACGCCGGTCACCGGCGCGAGGAAGAGCCACTTCGGGGCGACCTCGGCCTGGCTGTAGCCGATGATCCGGGCCAGCGGCTTGAGGCCCAGGCGCTCGACCGCTCGTTCGCTGGCAACAACCGTGGCCGCCGCGCCGTCGGTGATCCCGGGCGCGTTGCCCGCGGTGACCGTGCCTTCGGTCGCCGAGCCGCGGTCCTCGCCGTCGGGCAGGGCGAAGGCCGGCTTGAGACGCTCGAGGGCCTCGATCGTCGAGTCGCGCCGCGGACCTTCGTCGATCGCGACGATCGTCTCGCGGCCCTTCGCGTCGCGGACGGTGACCGGGGCGAGCTCGGCGTCGAAGCGGCCGGCGTCGATCGCCGCGATCGCCTTCTGGTGGCTGGCCAGGGCGAAGGCATCCTGGTCGGCGCGGCTGACCACGTCCCGGATCGCGACGCGCTCGGCGTGGGTGCCCATGTGGCAATCCTCGAACGCGCACCACAGGCCATCGTGGACGGTCGAGTCGACCAGCGTGCCGTTGCCCAGGCGGTACCCGAAGCGAGCGCCGGGCAGGAGGTACGGGGCGCCGTTCATGCTCTCCATCCCACCGCCAACGGCCACGCTCGCGTCACCGGCCCGGATCTCGGCGGCGGCCAGCATGATCGCCTTGAGCCCGGAGCCGCAGACCCGGTTGATCGTGGTCGCGCTCGTCGTGTCGGGCAGCCCGCCGGCGAGCGCCGCCTGGCGGGCCGGGCGCCTGGCCGACGCCCGCCTGGAGGACCTGGCCCATCAGGACCTCGTCGATCGGCGTGCCGTCGGGCAGCCCGGCGCGCTCGAGCGGCGGCCCGGATCGCGACGCCGCCCAGCTCGGTGGCCGGCACGTCCTTGAGCGCGCCGCCGAACTTGCCGATCGGGGTGCGCCGGGCGCTGACGATGAAGACCTGGCCGTTGGGGCCGTCGGGTCGTCGTTCGTGTTCGATCATCGCCTCGAATCTACACCGGCCCCGGCGGGACCCGCGGGCTCAGCGCGGGTAGGTGTGGAAGCCGCGGCCGGTCTTCTGGCCGAGGTGGCCGGCGGAGACGAGCTCCTCGAGCATCCGCGGCGGGGCGAAGCGCTCGTCGCCCAGGCCGGCGTGGAGCACGCGCATCACGCCCAGGCAGACGTCGAGGCCGATGAAGTCGGCCAGCTCGAGCGGCCCCATCGGGTGGTTCAGGCCACGCCTGGCGCCGGTGTCGATGTCCTCGGCCGTGCCAAGACCCTCCTCGAGGGCCCGGATCGCCTCGGCCAGGAACGGCATCAGGATCCGGTTGACGATGAATCCGGGCCGATCGGCCGAGACGATCAGCACCCAGGGCTTGGCCCCGTCTCGCTCGCGCCCCTGCGCCTCGAGCTCGCCGACCAGGCCCCGGATCGCCGCCTCGGTCGCGTCCGAGGTGGCCGCGCTCCGGATCAGCTCGACCAGGCGCATCACCGGCACCGGGCTGAAGAAGTGCATCCCGACGAAGCGCGAGCGGCGGGCCGGACTGACCGCGGCGGCCAGGTCGGCGATCGCGATCGAGCTCGTGTTCGAGGCGAAGATCGCCTCCGGGCCGGCCAGGCCGTCGATCTCGGTCCACAGCGTGCGCTTGACCTCGATGTCCTCGAAGACCGCCTCGATCACGAGGTCGGCGTCAGCCACGTCCGCCAGCCGGTCAGTTGGCATGATCCGGCCGAGCGTGGCGTCGCGGGCCGCTGGGTCGAGCTGGCCCTTGGCCACCGCCGCTCCAGGTTGCCCGCGATCCGATCGCGCCCGGCGACGGCCCGGGCGAGGTCCGGCTCGTAGAGCGTCACGTGCTTGCCGATCACGGCGTGGACCTGGGCGATCCCGTGGCCCATCAGCCCGGCACCGGCCACGAAGACTCGCTCGATCGTCATCGGCCGGTTCCCACTTCGACCCGGAGCAGGCCGGCCAGCAGCTCGTCGGCGGCCGTGTATGGATCGATCCGGTGGGCGGCCACGTCGCGAACGACCGCCTCGCGGGCGGCGGACGTCGCCGGCTCAGCCAGCCGGCGGCCGATCCGGTCGGCCAGCGCGCCCCGAACCTCGGCCTCGGCCCGGGCCAGGCGGGTGGCACCCTCGTCGCTCAGCGCGCCTTGGGCCCGCCGGCGATCGATCGCCGCGAGCAGCTCCGGGACACCGGCGCCCGTCGACGCGGTGGTGATCAGGACGGGCGGGCCGTGCAGGCCGCGCCGGCCGCCGCCGAGCATCGCCCGCAGCTGGCTTGCCGTCCGCTGCGCACCGGGCCGGTCGCCCTTGTTGACGACGACCAGGTCGGCGACCTCGAGCAGGCCGGCCTTGATCGCCTGGACCTCGTCGCCCATCTCGGGCGCCTCGAGGACCACCGTCGTGTCGGCCGCCGCGGCGACCTCGACCTCGCTCTGGCCTGTTCCGACGGTCTCGATCATCACGATCTCGAAGCCGACCGCGTCGAGCACGGCGCAGGCGGCGCCGGTCGTCGCCGCCAGGCCGCCGGCGTGGCCGCGGGCGGCCATCGAGCGGATGAAGACGTCCCGGTCGCCGGCGTAGGCCTGCATCCGGACCCGGTCGCCGAGGATCGCGCCGCCGGTGATCGGGCTCGACGGATCGACCGCGACCACGGCCACCGTCCGGCCGGCGGCGCGAAGCTCACCGACGAGGGCCGCGACCAGGGTGCTCTTGCCCGCTCCGGGTGGCCCGGTGATGCCGACCAGGTGGGCCTGCCCGGCGCGGGGGTAGAGCTCGCGCAGGGCGGCCTCGGCGACCGGCGTCCGGTTCTCGACCGCGGTCAGCAGCCGGGCCAGCGAGCGGCGGTCGCCCGCCAGGGCGGTCGTGCACAGCTCGGCGGCGCTGCCGGCCGGCACGCTCACGCTATTCGCGTGGGCGGGCGTTCGCCCGGAAGTAGCCGGCCACTTCGGCGATCGTCGTCCCCGGCCCGAAGACCGCCCCGACGCCGGCTGCCTGGAGGGCCGGCACGTCATCGTCGGGGATGATCCCGCCGACGGTGACCAGCACGTCTGCCAGCCCCTCGTCCTTGAGCAGCTGGCAGATCCGCGGAACCAGGGTCATGTGGGCGCCCGACAGGATCGACAGGCCGACGATGTCGACGTCCTCCTGGAGGGCCGCGGTGGCGACCATCTCGGGCGTCTGGCGGAGGCCGGTGTAGACGACCTCGAAGCCCTCGTCGCGAAGGCCCCGGGCGAGGACCTTCGCGCCGCGGTCGTGGCCGTCGAGGCCGGGCTTGGCGATCAGCACCTTGATGGGCCGGTCCGTCATGGACCGATTGTAGGCTGCCCGATCACAGCCGATCTCGGGCCTCGTCGGCCTCAGATCGAGCGTTGGTAGGCCCGGAAGGTCCGGGTGGCGAAGGCCGTGGCCAGCGCAGCCAGGCCAACCAGGAGCGCGACGCGGGGCAGGACGAACGACCAATCGGGGCTGGCCATGAGGGCCTCCCGGCCGGCCTCGACCGCCCAGTTGACCGGATTGAACGTGGCCACCGTCGAGATCCAGTCGGGCACGAGCTTGAGCGGCATGAACGCGCCCGACAGGAACGTCAGCGGCAAGGTCAGCAGGGTGTTGATCCCGATGACCGATTCGCGCTGGCGGAGCAGGAGCGCCATCGCGTCGGAGAACGACGCGACGGTCGCCCCGACGAGCATCGCGCACAGCGTCAGGACGGCGTAGCCGAGCAGGCCGCCCGGAAAGCGCGCCCCGAGGATCAGCGCCAGGCCGCCGATGATCAGGGCCTGGATCGCGAACGAGACGAGCTCGTAGGCGTTCAGCCCGACGATGATCGCGCTGCGATGGATCGGCGTCGCCAGGAGCCGGTCCATGATCGAGCGATCGAGGTCCTCGATGATCGACATGCCGCTCCAGCCGCAGGAGAAGAGGGCGGTCATCACGAGCACGCCGGGCACGAGATAGTCGATGTAGCTCGTCCCGACGGTGAAGCCGGGGATCTGGACGACGTTCTTGAAGAGGGCCCCGAACAGGAGCAGCCAGATCACCGGCTGGACCAGCGCAGATGCCGATGAACCACGGCTGGCGCAGGAAGAAGCGCAGGTGGCGGCCGGTGAGGTAGGCAGATTGGGCGAGGGCGGTCATCGAGTTGCCTCCTGGCTCTCCGGGCGGTACGCCCGGCCGGTGTATCGGAGATAGACGTCGTCGAGGGATGGCCGGGCGACCGTCACCGAGGCCACCCCGACGCCGGCGGCGTCGAGCGCCGCCAGGACCGCCGGGACCGACCGGGCGCCGTCGTCGGCCCGGGCCCGCAGGGTCCGGCCCGCGATCGAGGGCTCGTGGACGCCGTCAAGCAGGTCGAGCACCGCCGACGCGTGGCCGTTCCGGACCGACTCGTCGAGCTCGACCACGATCGCGTCGCCGCGCAGCTCGGACTTCAGCGCCTCGGGCGTGCCCCGCGCCACGATCCGGCCCCGGTCGATGATCGCGACCTGGCCGGCCAGCCGATCGGCCTCCTCGAGGTAATGGGTCGTCAGCAGGATCGTGAGGCCCTCGGCGGACAGCCGCCGAACCTCCGTCCACAGGTCGGCCCGGGCCTCGGGATCGAGGCCGGTGGTCGGCTCGTCGAGGAACAGGACGCGGGGCTGGTGGACGAGCCCGGAGGCCACGTCGAGCTTGCGCTGCATCCCGCCCGACCAGGTCTTGACGATCCGGTTGGCCGCCTCGCTCAGGCCGAATCGCTCGAGCAGCTCATCGACCCGCCGCGTGAGCGAGACCCCGGACATGCCGTACAGGCGGCCCTGGAGGACGAGGTTCTCCCGCCCGGTTGCCTCCGAATCGACGGCGCCGTGCTGGCCGACAAGGCCGATCATCCGGCGGACGCGGTCCGGCTGGCGGGCGACATCGATGCCCATCACGGTCGCCCGGCCACTGTCGGCCCGGGACAGCGTGGTCAGGATCTTGACCGTCGTCGACTTTCCTGCCCCGTTCGGCCCGAGCAGGCCGAAGATCGTGCCGGCCTCCACGGCCAGGCTGATGCCGTCGAGCGCGCGGATCTCGTTGGGGTAGGTCTTGACCAGGTCAACGGCATTGATTGCAGCCTCACCGGGGCCTGCGCCAGCAGGCTGCGAGCGTTCGAGATTCACGGGATCATGTCCTCCGACGACTGGTCGTATTGACGACTCATCAATTGCGCTATCATTTATCTGCGCAGTGCAGAAGATAGCAACGGGAGTCAATCGATGTCAAGCCATGAACCGGGCCGGACCGACCTGCTCAACGCGGTCCTGCTCGCGACCCGCAAGCTGACCGGGCAGGGAATCCTCTTCAGCCAGGCCGTGGCCGATCGGCTGGGCCTGGCCGTCACCGATGCCGAGGCGCTCGAACAGCTGGCGACGCTCGGCCGGGCGACCGCCGGCCAGATCGCCGAGCTCACCGGCCTGACAACGGGCGCGGCGACGCGAATGATCGACCGCCTGGAACAGTCGGGCTTCGTCCGGCGCGCGGTCGACCCGGCTGATCGCCGGCGGGTGATCGTCGAGCCGATCCTGGAGCGGATCCGCGACGTGGAGGAGCAGTACCTCGCACTGCGAGCCGCGACCAAGGCCGCGATCGAGCGCTACTCGGACGCCGACCTGGAGCTGATCCGGGACTACCTCGAGCAGGCCCTCGCGGCCGGGCGGACGGTGACCAGCGAGCTGGCTCAGGCGCCCGCCGGCACGGGCCACGACAGCTCATCGGTCGCCCCGCTCGGGGCCCTTACCAGCGGCCGGCTGGTCTTCGTCTCAGGCGCGCCGTTCGTCACCCTGCGCGGCGAGCAGGGCCTGGCCTCCCTCTACCGGGCCCAGTTCCGAGGCGCGATCCCCAAGGTCCGGGTGCGGGACGGGATGGTCACCATCCGCTACGGCCGTCTGTCATGGTTCGAGTGGCGGACCCAGATCGCGGGCCAGCTGCTCGAGGCGTCGGCCCACTGGCGCGACGACCGGGCGGACATCACCTTGAACGCCGGCGTGCCCTGGACGATCGAGCTGCGCGGCGCGGTCTCGCGCCTGGCCGGTGACCTGGCCAACGTCGAGCTGGCCGGCCTCGAGGCGACCGGCGGGGTGAGCAAGGTGGACCTGAACCTGCCCCAGCCCCGGGCGAGCGTGCCGATCCGAATCAGTGGCGGCGCCAATGACCTTGCCCTGCACCGCCCCGCCGGGGCGGCGCTCCGGCTGCGGGTCCGAGGCGGAGCCAACAAGGTCACGGTCGACGGCCAGCGGATCCACGGCCGGGGAGACGTGGTCTTCGAGGGCCACGGACCTGCCCGCGGACCGGGCGAGGTCTCGTTCGAGACGAGGGACTTCGGCGCTCGCGGCGAGCGCTACGAGATCGAGCTGACCGGGGGCGCCAACCGGGTGACCGTCGATACGAAGTAGCCAGGCGTGCTCAGCTGCCGGCCTCCCCTCGTGCGAGGTGGGCCAGGAACTCCTCGCGCGAGCGCTGGCTGCGCCGGAACTGGCCGAGGACCGCGCTGGTGACCATCGTCGTGCCGCCCTTGCGCACCCCGCGCATCGAGGTGCACAGGTGCTGGGCCTCGATCACCACGCCCACCCCGAGCGGGTCGATCCGCTCCATCAGGAAGTCGGCGACCTGCTGGGTCAGGCGCTCCTGGACCTGCAGCCGGCGGGCGTACATCTCGACGATCCGGGGAATCTTCGAGAGCCCGATCACCCGTTCGCGGGGCAGGTAGCCCACCGCGGCGGTCCCGAAGAAGGGCAGCAGGTGGTGCTCGCACAGCGAGTAGAACTCGATCCCCTTGACCACCACCATCTCGCTGTAGTCGACCGCGAAGATCGCCCCGTTGATCAGCCGATCGGGGTCGACGTGGTAGCCGGCGGTCAGCTCGTGGTACATCCGGTGGATCCGCTCGGGCGTCCCGCGCAGGCCGTCCCGATCTGGGTCCTCGCCGATCTCCGCCAGGATGTCGCGGACGGCGTGCTCGATCCGGTCGGCGCCGCCCGCCCCGGCCGAGGCCTCGGACTCGGTCCAGGCCGGCTCGCCGATATCGGTCTCGATCTCGGCCACGATCGAGCGGACGTGGTCGGGCAGGGTGGGCATCGATCGCGGCTCCTGGGCGTGGGCCGCGATCGTACCCCGAACGTCTTCCCCCCGGCGATCTGCCCCGGCCTCAGCCCTGGGCGGGCGGCAGGATCGCCTGGCTGGGCGGGCCGGAGCGGCGGATCCGGCGGCCGACGAAGAACGCCAGGCCGAGCAGGATCAGGACGGCCAGCCCGACCGGCAGGCCCACGATCACCAGCCAGATCCCGGCCGATGCGAGCGCCTGGCCGATGCCCAGGAGGGCCGAGCTGGCCTGGTCGAGCTGCGCCCCGGGATCCCAGCCGCGGGACGTCTCGACGGTCGCCGGGGTTGGCGGCAGGGCGTACAGGACGCTCAGGGTAGCCAGGCTGGCCTGGTCCTTGAGGTGCGCCTGCTGGGTGCTGAGCTGCTCGATCTGGCCCTGGACATCGCTCAGCTGCGATTCGACCTGGAGCACGTCGGCGATCTTCGTCGCCCGGCCCATGATCGCCTGGAGGGCGGCCTCGGTCGTCTTCAGGTTGTCGATCCGGGCGCCCAGGTCAAGGACCTGGCCGGTCACCTCCTGGGCGTTCGACTTGGCCGAATCGACCTTGGTCGCGATCCCCTCGATCGCGTCGACGGCGTCCTGCCAGCGGGCGACCGGGATCCGGTAGGTGACCGAGGCCATCTGCTGGTCGCCCTGGTTGGACTGGTCCGAGTCGCTGACGTAGCCGCCCATCCCCGTGATCGCGGTCCGGACCTGGAGCATCGCCGGGTCGATCTTGGCGACCTCGATCGAGATCGAACCGGTGCGCACGATGTACGTGTTCGGGTCGACCACCGGGCTGACGCCGGCGGGCGGCGCCGACGCCGCGCCCGATCCGCCGTCGGTGATGCCCTTGAGGTCGGCCGGCGCGGCGCTGGCCGCGGCCAGCGGGGCGAGGCCCGCGTCGGTCCCGCCGGCGCCCCGGAACGAATTGTCGGGAGCGCTGGCCGCCCCCGAGCAGGCCGCGACGGCAAGGACCAGCGCGCCGATCGCGGCGATTCGCGCGGCTCGTCGGCGGGCAATGGGTCGAGTGATCATCGAAAGGCTCCCCTGCCGCCGATGCCAGAGGATCGGCTCAGGGTCAGGACGGCGTCACGGCTCGCTTGGTTCCGTGGCCGCGGCCAGGATCGCCCGGCTGACCTCCGCCGGCCGGTAGCGCATCAGGTTGTGCCCGGCGTCCGACAGGTCGAGCACCCGGATCGTCGAGCGGTTCGCCCCGAGCCGGGCGTGGTCCGCCGCGGCGAGCGCGGCCCGGCGGGCCGCCAGGTCTTCGCCGCCGGCCACGATCGCGGTGACCGGCGCCGTCACCTCGAGCAAGGTGGCCATCGGATCGTACGCAAAGATCGCCTCGACCGAGGCCGCCAGGGCATGGGGCCGGATCGCCGGCACGACCTTGCCGGCGGGCACCTCGACGACCGTCGTCCGGGCCGCCTGCTCCTGGTCCGCGTCCCAGCTGGCCGGATCGAAGTCTCGCCGATCGGCGAGATAGGCGGCCATCGAGCTGAAGATCCCCGGCGGCTCCTCCAGCTCGCGCAGCCACTCGTCGGGCGCCATCCCGGTCTCGACCGCCAGGTCCTGCCAGCCGCCGTCGACGAGGACCAGCCCGGCGCAGCGCGCCGCGAGCCGCACGGCGGCCCAGGCGGCGACGATCGCGCCGTAGCCATGACCGGCCAGGATCAGCCGCGATGCCGCCTCGGGCAGCAGGCCGGCGCCCTCGGCCACGGCCACCACGTCATCGGCAAGCTGATCGCGGCTGTAGCCCGACGTCGGCGCGTCGGACAGGCCATGCCCGCGCAGGTCGATCGCCGCGGTCCGGACGGTGGGCGTCAGTCGCCGGGCGACCGGTGCCCAGGCCCAGGCGGTCGCGCTGAGCCCATGGACCAGGAGGACGGCCGGGCGGCTGCCGGGACCCACGACCGGCCCGCCCCAGTCGAGGAAATGGATCCGTTCGCCGGGCACGATCTCGACCAGGAAACCCTCGGGCTCCGTCCGGCCGGAGTTCGCGTCCATCGGCCCTAGGATACGGTCCTGATGCCCAAGCACCGGCGCGGCAGCCGCGCGGCCCGCCCCATCTCACCCGGGTCACCCATGGTCCTGCCAGCCGGTGCCCGGCCGCCGTCGTTCGAGCGGCTCGTCGAGGTGGCCCTGGATACCCTCCCGGAGCGATTCCGGCCAGCCCTCCGCGACGTGGCCATCGTGATCGAGGACGAGGCGTCCGAGGAAGAGTTGCTGGCCGGCCGGGTCCGGCCTGGTGGCGAGCTGTACGGCCTGTACCAGGGCGTGCCCCGGACCGCCTGGGGCGCCGACCTGGCGATGGTGCCCAACAAGATCAGCCTCTTCCGGCTGCCCCTCGAGGCCGATTTCCCCGATCCGGGGCGGCTGGCAATCGAGGTCCGCCGGACGGTCATCCACGAGCTCGCCCACCACCTGGGCATCGACGACGACCGCCTCGACGAGCTCGGCTTCGACTAGGCCCCGGGCAAGGCGGCGGCGGCCCCCAGGAGCTCGCCGAGCCGGCTGATCTCGACGTTGCCGCCCGAAGCCACGACCGCGACCCGATCGCCGGGCCGGAGCGGGATCCGGCCGGCGAGGAGGGCCGCCAGGGCCGCGGCGCCGGCCGGCTCGAGGACCTGCTTCATCCGCTCGGCGGCGAAGCGCATCCCGGCCAGGATCGTCGGGTCGTCGAGCAGGACGATCCCGTCGACGTACTGGCGGACCATCGCCAGCGTCCACTGCCCGGCGAACGGCGCCCCGAGCCCGTCGGCGACGCTGACCGGCTGGATCTGGACGACCTCGCCCCGTTCCAGCGCCAGCGACATCGCGTTCGATCCCTCCGGCTCGACGCCGTAGACGCGGATCTCGGGCCGCGACTCCTTGAGCGCGGCGGCGACCCCCGAGATCAGCCCACCGCCGCCGACGCCAACGACGACAACATCGACCTCGGCCAGGTCCTCGAGCAGCTCGAGCCCGATCGAGCCGTGGCCCGCGATCACGAACGGGTCGTCGAACGGGTGGCAGTAGGTCAGGCCGCGGGCATCGCGGAGGCGCTCCATCTCGACCAGCGCCTCGCCGACATTGGCGCCGTGGAGGACGACCTCGGCGCCGTAGCCGCGGCAGGCATCGACCTTCGAGCGGACCGCTGCGGCCGGCATGACCACGGTCGACCGGAACGCCCGCCGTCCGACCGGCCCAGGCGTAGGCCTGGGCCGCGTTGCCGGCCGACAGCGTGATGATCCCGCGCCGTCGCTCCTCGGCGGTCAGCGACTCGATCTTCCAGGTCATGCCCGCGGGGCTTGAACGAGCCGGTCTTCTGGAGATGCTCGGCCTTCAGGTAGACCCGGCCGTCGGCGACCCGGGTGCCCGTGGCCCGCTCGACGAACGCGGCCGCGGTCGCCGAGCCGAGCATCGGCGTGCGGTGGACCCGGCCGGCCACGAACGGGCGGGCCGCCTGGATCTGGGCGAGGTTGACGACATGGTCGGTCATGGCCGGAGTATGTCAGCCGCGCCGTGGCCGGCGCGCGGCCGGGGCTAGCTCGCCAGCCGCTTGTAGCGGATCCGGTGGGGCTGGTCGGCAGCGGTCCCCAGCTCGCGGTGGCGGAACGCCTCGTAGTCGCTGAAGTTGCCCTCGAACCAGCGCACGACGCTGTCGCCCTCGAAGGCCAGGACGTGGGTCGCGATCCGATCCAGGAACCAGCGATCGTGGCTGATCACGACGGCGCAGCCCGGGAAGGACTCGAGCCCGGCTTCCAGCGCCCGCAAGGTGTCCACGTCGAGGTCGTTGGTCGGCTCGTCGAGGAGCAGGACATTGCCGCCGGACTTCAGGAGCTTGGCCAGGTGGACCCGGTTGCGCTCCCCGCCGGACAGCTGGCCGACTGGCTTCTGCTGGTCCGTGCCCCGGAAGTTGAAGCTCGAGACGTAGGCCCGTGCCGGCAGCTCCCGCGGGCCGACCTTGATGAACTCGTTGCCGCCGCTGATCTCCTCGTAGACGGTCGCGTCGGCCCGCAGATCGTCCCGGCTCTGGTCGACGTACGCCAGCTGGACCGTGTCGCCGATCGTGATCCGGCCGCCATCGGGCGGCTCCTGGCCGACGATCATCCGGAAGAGGGTCGTCTTGCCGGCCCCGTTGGCGCCGATGATCCCGACGATCCCGGCCTTGGGCAGCGAGAAGCGTCAGGTCGTCGATCAGCAGCTTGGCGCCGAACGCCTTGCGCAGGTCCTTGACCTCGATGACCGTCTCGCCCAGGCGCGGTCCGGGCGGGATCGCGATCTCGAGCTCGCGGGCAGCGCCCTTCGCGTCATTGGCCTCGGCCAGCAGCTTCTCGTAGGCGCCCAGGCGGGCCTTGCCCTTCGCCTGGCGGGCCCGCGGCGCCAGGCGGACCCACTCGAGCTCGCGGGCGAGCGTCCGCTGGCGGGCGTCGCCGGCGCGCTCCTCGCCGGCCAGGCGGTCCAGCTTCTGCTCGAGCCAGCTCGAGTAGTTGCCCTCGAACGGGATGCCCCGGCCCCGGTCGAGCTCGAGGATCCACTGGGCGACGTTGTCGAGGAAGTACCGGTCATGGGTGATCGCCACGACCGTGCCCGAGTACTCCTGGAGGAAGCGCTCCAGCCACTCGACCGACTCGGCATCGAGGTGGTTGGTCGGCTCGTCGAGCAGGAGCAAATCGGGGTGGCTGAGGAGCAGCCGGCACAGGGCGACCCGGCGCTTCTCGCCGCCCGACAGGATCGTCACGTTCGCGTCGTCGGGCGGGCAGCGCAGGGCGTCCATCGCGATCTCGACGTTGCGCTCCAGGCTCCAGGCATCGGTCGCCGCGATCCGGTCCTCGAGGACCGCCTGCTCCCGGCCGATCGCGTCGTAGTCGGCATCGGGATCCGACCACTTGGCCAGCACCGCGTTGTAGGCCTCGATGAGCGCCTGGACCTCGCGCACGCCATCGAGGACGTTGCCCTTGACATCCTTGGCCGGGTCGAGCTCCGGCTCCTGGGCCAGGTAGCCCACCGTGAAGCCCGGCGTCAGGCGGGCTTCACCGCTGAACCCGTCGTCGAGGCCGGCCATGATCCGGAGCAGGCTGGACTTGCCCGCGCCGTTCGCGCCGATGACCCCGATCTTGGCCCCCGGGTAGAACGAGATCGAGATGTTCTCGAGCACGGTCCGGTCGGGCGGATAGTGGCGGGCCAGCTTGTAGGTGGTGTAGATGAACTCGTGGGCCATCGTTCAAGGGTACCGGGCGCCGCCCGGATCGAGACACTTGCGCGCTTGCGCAACAAGGTGATATATTCGACCCATGGAACAGGCCCAGCCGTCATCCGAGCACGAGCGACAGCGCTTTGCCGCCGTCGGGCGGGCCCTGGCTGATCCCAAGCGGCTGTGCGTCCTCGAATGCCTCGCCCGGGGCGAGCAATCCGTCGGTGACCTGTCAGGCCAGGTCGGCTGCCAGGTCCCGAACATGAGCCAGCATCTCGCCGTCCTCCGCAGCGCCGGGCTCGTCACGAGCCGGCGCGAGGGCACCACCATCTATTACCGCCTTTCGGACCCCCGGGTCCTCGAGGCTTACCAGCTCATTCAGACGTTTGCCCGCTAGCAGCGGGAGAAAGGATCGTGGCCCGCAATGGCCGAGATCAAGGTAGTCACCGACGCGACATTCGACGAGATGGTGATCAAGAACGAGCGACCGGTTGTGGTCGACTTCTGGGCCACCTGGTGCGGACCGTGCAAGATGGTCGCCCCGGAGATGGAGAAGATCGCCGCGAAGTACGACGGCACCGTCGACGTGGTCAAGGTCGACGTCGACGCCAACCCCAGCCTCTCCCAGAAGTACGGGATCATGAGCATCCCCACGATCGCGTTCTTCCGGCCCGGCCAGCAGCCGATGGGCGTCGTCGGCTTCCGGCCGATGGAGCAGCTCGAGCAGCAGTTCGGCCTGGCCACCTTCAGCAAGCCGGCCGCCAAGGTCGAGCCCGCGGCCGTGGTCGAGCCGGCTACCCCGGCCGAGCGCGCCAGCTAAGCCTGGCCGCCGGTGGCCTAGCCGGGCGGGCGTCAGGTCGGCGCGCCGGCGAGGACGGCGGCGAGGTCGGCCATGTGGGCCGCGTAGTGGTCGGTCGTCTCGTTCAGGAAGAAGTTCTCGTACTCGGTGTTCTTCAGCCAGCGCGTCTCGGGCACGACGGTGAGGTAGCCGCGCAGCTCGCCGGGGATCAGCCGGAAGCGGGAGCGGACCTCGTCCAGCGGCAGGGCCAGACCTGCCAGCCGGATCTCCTCATTCCAGGCATCGCCCCGAGCATCCCAGTCGGCGTCGGACTTGGCCTTCGTCTCGCTCGTCTCGCGCAGGGCGAGCTCGCGGGCGACCGCCAGGGCCACCTCCTGCCAGTAGGTCAGGTGGGCCATCAGGTCGCGGCCCGACCAGCCGTGGGCGCCATCGAGGGGCACCGACAGGGCCGCATCGCTCAGGTCGAGGAGGGCCTCGAAGGGCAGCCAGGCGGCTCGTTCGTCTTCAAGGAACTCTAGGGCATCGGAGTACATGCCCGGATGGTACTCGGGCCGCGCGTCGTCAGACGGCGACCGGCTCGCGGTACTCGCCGAAGACCTGGCGCAGGACGGCACACTGCTCGCCGAGCGTGGCGTAGGCCTCGGCGCAGCGCAGGAAGTGGGGCATCAGGTTGGCGTCCGACGAGCCCGGCCGCGAGGCCGCCTCGCGCAGCCCGGCCAGCGCCGCCTCGACCGCTATGGCATCGCGCTCGCGGCGCGTGCGCGAAAGCCGGTCCAGCTGGCGGCGCTTCGATTCGTCGGACACCTCGAGCAGCGGAATCGCCAGGCGCTCGTCCGGGTCGACCTGGCTGTTGACGCCCACGATCGTCCGCTCGCCGGCGTCGAGCTCGCGCTGGAAGCGGTAGGCGGCATCGGCAATCTCGCGCTGGGGATAGCCCTCGCCGATCGCCGCGACCATCCCGCCCCGCCGGTCGATCTCGTCGAGATAGCGCCACACGGCCCGCTCGGTCGTGTTCGTCAGCGCTTCGACGAACCAGCTCCCGCCAAGCGGGTCGACGGTGCTGGCCACCCCCGACTCCTCGGCGATGATCTGCTGCTGGCGGAGGGCGAGGAGAGCCGCCTCGGCCGAGGGCACCGCCCAGGCCTCGTCATAGGCATCGGTATGGAGCGACTGGGTCCCGCCCAGAACGGCGGCCAGGGCCTGGATCGCGACCCGGGTCAGGTTGTTGAGCGGCTGTTGGGCGGTCAGGCTGACCCCGGCGGTCTGGGTGTGGAAGCGCATCCAGGTCGAGCGCTCGTTCTCGGCCCGGTAGCGCTCGGTCATCAGCCGGTACCAGATCCGGCGAGCCGCCCGGAATTTGGCGATCTCCTCGAAGAAGTCGCTGTGGCTGTTGAAGAAGAAGCTCAGGCGCGGGGCGAAGTCGTCGATCCGCAGCCCGCGTCGGAGGCACTCCTCGACGTAGGCCATCCCGTCGGCGATCGTGAAGGCCAGCTCCTGGACGGCCGTCGAGCCCGCCTCCCGGATGTGGTAGCCGCTGATCGAGATCGTGTTCCAGCGGGGCAGCTCGCGGGTCCCGAACTCGATCGTGTCGGTCACCAGCCGGATCGAGGCGGCGGGCGGGAAGAGGAACTCCTTCTGGGCCACGAACTCCTTGAGGATGTCGTTCTGGAGGGTCCCCTCCAGGGCCGCCCGGGGCACTCCGCGCTTCTCGGCGGCGGCGATATACATCGCCCAGATCGGAGCGGCCGGCGAGTTGATCGTCATCGACGTGCTGATCCGCTCGAGGGGCAGGTCGGCCAGCAGGATCTCCATGTCGGCCAGGCTGCTGACCGCCACCCCGCACGTGCCGAACTCGCCCTCGGCCTCCGGGTCGTCGGTGTCGTAGCCATACAGGGTGGGCATGTCGAAGGCGATCGACAGGCCCGTCTGGCCGGCCGCCAGGAGCTGCCGGAACCGGGCGTTGGTGTCCTCGGCGGCGCCGAAGCCGGCGAACATCCGCATCGTCCATAGCCGGCTGCGATAGGCCGTCGGATGGATTCCCCGGGTGAACGGCGGCTCGCCCGGCAGGCCAACATCGCGGAGCGGGTCGAAGGCATCCCAGCGCCCCGCGCGGAGGGCCTCGCCGAGGTGATCGAGCGCCGTCGGCCCGCCCGGCCCGCTGGGTTCGCCGTCGGATCCCTCGGCCCAGCTCCAGGGCCCGTAGAGCCGCTCGACCTCGACGTCGCTGATCGTGCTGAAGCCGGTTCGCCGCTCAGGCGCCCGGCGGAGGGCCTCGCCGAGGCGCCGCTCCTGCCAGGCACGCCGGCGCGCTGACCACGTCATGGCCGCGACTCTAGCACGAGGTCCAGCCGGCTCAGCGGAACACGGCCAGGGCGGCCTGCAGGTCAGGTTCGTGGATGTTCGAGGTGATCACGACCCGGACCTGGCCGGCTGCCGCGCCCGGCCACACGACCACGTCCTGGGCGTAGTCGTCGTTCTCGATGTCGTCGCGCATGCCGGCCAGCCCGTTGACCGTCACGTTGGTCGTCTTGAGGCTGTGGACCTTGGGCGCGTTGGCCGCCCCGCTCGTGTACGACTCGAGCACGTTGGCCACGGTCAGGCCGCCGGCCGACATCAGGGTCAGCTGGATCCCCGAGCCGCCGCCCCGGTTCCAGACCTCGCTGGCGAACTGCGTCTCGTGGATTCCCAGGGCGTAGAGCGTGCCGAGCGTGTTCGCGGAACACAGCCGGCCGGAAACCAGGCTGGTCGGGGCGACCCCGGCCAGGCTCGTCGGCAGCGCCGCCTCGAGGTCGGGATAGGCACCGACCATCACCTGGCTGTCCGCCCCATTGCACGGCTGGGAGGGGTCGAACGAGCCGACCGGAGTGGCGTCATCGACGCACGCGGCCAGGCTGACTGCCAGGCCGAGGGCCAGGCACAGCAAGGCAGTCAGGCGGAGGGCCGGGGAAGGCAGGGTCATCGCGGCGAGGATACGACGGGGCCTCCCGGACCGCCTGAAGGCGCTATCGTCGGCGAGATGGTCCAGCCCGAGTCTCCGTTCACGCTGCGCAGCGGCCCGCCGCCGGCGACGGCCGACGTCGTGATCATCGGCGCCGGGGTGATCGGCTGCGCCAGCGCGTTCTACGCGACGGCGGCCGGGCTGCGGACGGTGGTCCTCGATGCCCGGCCGCAGCCGGCGACGCTGACCACGGCGGCCGCCACGGGGGCCTACCGGCTCCAGCACGACAACCTCGAGGAGCTGGCCCTCGTCCGGGAGGGCGTCGAGCTGCTCTTCGATTTCGCCGGCCGGACCGGCCTAGCCGGCTACGACATCCGGCTGCGGCCGCAGGGCTACCTGTTCTGCACCACCGACCCGGCCGCGCTCGATCGCCAGCGGCGGATGGTCGAGCGCCAGCACGGCTTCGGGTTGACCGACGTGGAGCTGCTCAGCGGGGACGAGACACGGGCGCGTTTTCCGCACGTGGCGCCCGAGGTGCTGGGCGCCCGGTTCCGGGCCGGGGATGGCTTCATCGACCAGGTCCGGGTGGCCCTCGGCTACGCCCTCGCCGCCTCGAACGGGAGCGGCGTCGAACGGCCGGCGGGCAGCGCCGAGGCCACCTTCTGCCTGGGCGAGCGGGCCACCGGCTTGCGCCTGGTCGGGGACCGGGTGGTCGCCGTCGAGACCCGCCACCACTCGATCGCCGCGCCTGTCGTGATCATCGCGACCGGCCCGTTCCTGGCCCGGACGGCCGAGCTGGCCGGGCTGTCGATCGCCCTGGCGCCCACGGTTCGGAGCAAGGTCCTGGTGGCCGACCTGCCCGCCGTGCCGGTCGACGCCCCGATGACGATCGACGAGGAGACAGGCGCCCACTGGCGGCCCTGGCTGCGCGGCGCGCTGGTCCTCCAGACAGATCCGAGCACGCCGCCCGACGCTCCGTCCTGGTCGCCGCCGGCGCCGGCCGACGCCGGCTTCCGCCTGCTCGATCCGGCCTCGCCGGTCTCGGTCGCCCGGATCAGCCCGTTCTGGGCCGATGCCTGGAACGCGGGCGGGGCGTCGTTCACGGTCCAGGCCGGCCAGTACGAGATCACCCCCGACCACCGTCCCTACGTGTCGCCAACCGCCGTCCGCGGCCTGTGGCTCAACGGCGGCTACAGCGGCCACGGGGTGATGGCCTCGGCCGGCGGCAGCCGCCTGCTGGTCGACCTGATCACCGGCCGCTCGACGGCGCCCGAGGCCGGATTGCGCGCCGAGCCGGACGGCGGCTCTCCGTTCCGGCTCGACCGGCAGTTCGTCGAACGCGAACGCGAGGTCCTCTAGGCGATCGACGGGCGGGGCCCGATCGCGCTGGTGCGCGCACCGGTACCTGTGTCCATGGAGTGGTGCGTCGGTGCGCCCGACCAAGGGCCCTGGCCGGATTGGACGGATAGGCCATGGTGCCCCGGAAGAGGGCGACGTACCTTGGCGGCACGCCGTCGAGCGAGCCATCTCGGGGAGGAACCCGGGGCGTCGATCACGGATCAGGGATCAGTCGAGTCTCTTCTACAGGACGATCCACCGGCCGTTGGCCAATGACCGTCAACCGAGGCACCGACCTTCCGGGTCACGAATCGAGCAACCATGAGCAATCGGCCAGCGGGCCCGGGGACTTGCGACCGACGGTAGGCATCATCGCCACTTCATCTGATCGAAGCGATCGACTCCCGGGGGCACAACCGGAGTCGATCGCTTTTCATGTCCTCCGCCGGCGGGCGGGCACCCCGATCAGTCGCTGGCCGGCCGCAGGACGTGGCTCTCGCGGGTGCGCCGGACGATTCCCCGCCGGTCGAGCTCGGCCCGCACCACCCGGGCGGCGGCGACCAGCTCCGGGTCGCGGGTGATCGTGCCCGAGACCCAGTCGATGTAGCTCGGCTCGAAGCCGGCGATCTGGCCCAGGGTATGGCCGTGGAACTTGCCGAAGGGCATCTCGGTCGCGAGGGCCACCTCGAGCCCGGGCACGATCGGCGCCCGGAAGTTGCGCTGGCGGCCGCGGCGGAGCGGCCCGGTGGGAGTCGAGGCCCGGCGCGGGCCGAGGTTCGACGCCCGGTGCTGGCGGGCCGGCTGGCCGAGCGATCCGTGGCGGCCGGCCGGGCTCGTGGTCCGGTTGCGGGTATAGAGCATCTCGGTCGTGTCGAGGTGGGCGGTGACCGGCCGGGTGGGCCGCGGCGGGGGCGGCCCTCCTCGGCGGGCCCCGGCGGCCTCGAACGGGGCGCCGCCCGCGGCCGGTCCGCCAGGCCCCGTCCCGTTGCGATGCTCGCGCTCGGACTTGCCACCTTCCCGGAGGCGCTCGTAGGCCGCGTTGATCTCGACCATCCGGGCGGTTGCCGCCCGGGCCGCCAGCGGGTCACCGGCGTTCAGGTCCGGGTGGTTGGCCCGGGCCAACCGCCGCCAGGCAGCCTTGACGGCCGCCGGCGAGGCATCCGGGGCGACGCCCAGGACGATATGCGGGTCGCGCTTCTTCACGCCTCGAGTCTAGCGGCGCGAGCGGCGTTGGCCATCGGACCGGCATACCATCTGCTCGTGTCCAAGCTCCGCCGGGCCGGCACGGCCGCAGCCCTGGCTGCCCTGCCGTTCGCCCTCGCCTATCGCTTCAGCCAGGTCTATCGCGTCCGGGCGGGATTCCCGCTTCGCCGGCCACCGGCCTTCAGCCCCGCCGACTTCGGCCTGCCATTCGAGGAGACGGTCGTCCGCTCGCCCGGGGGCAACCTGCCGGCCTGGTTCATCCCCGCTGGCGGTGGCGCGCCGGGTCCAGGGGTCGTCCTGGTTCATGGCTGGGACTCGGCCCGCGACCGGATGCTGGCCAACGTCCAGTTCCTGCACGCCGCGGGCTTCCACTGTCTGACCTTCGACGTGCGCGGCAACGGGGCCAATCCGGCCGAGCTGCTGCCACTCAGTGCCGGCGAGTTCGGAGCCGACGCCGTTGCCGGCTTCGCCACCCTGATCGCCCGGCCCGAGGTCACCGTGGGCGCCATCGTGGGCCACTCGATGGGAGCCATCGGGGCCCTCCTGGCCGCGGCCGCCGACCCGCGGGTCGCCGCTATCGTCGCCTCCTCCACGCCGTCCGATCCGCGCCGGCTCGTCCGCGAGACGTTCAAGCTCGCCGGCCTGCGCCTGCCCGAGCCGATTGCCGCCCCGCTGAGCTGGCTGACCACCGCCGAGTTCCTGCGCCAGCGCGGCCACCGCGTCCGGGACATCAGCGCCGCAGAGGCGATCGCCCGCTACCGGGGGCCCATCCTGCTGATCCATGGCGAGCTCGATCGGGTCATCCCGGTTGCCCACGCCGAGCGCCTGCGCCGGGTGGCGATCGCGGCCCGGGCTGGCGACGATTCGAATGTCGAGCTGGTCGTGGTTCCCGGCGGCGGCCACACCTGGTTGTACGAGAGCGCGCTCTACCGGCGGAGGATCGCGGCCTTCCTGGCGCAGGCCCTCGGTGGCCCGCTCGATCCGGCTGCCGCCGCCGACATCGCCGGCGGGCTGGCCGTCAGCCGGCTGCCCGAGCCGGAGGGCTCACTGGTGGGTGATCGGGCCCAGGGTGCGCTGACCGCAATCCTGGTCGGCACCTCGAGCGTCAGCGGTCCCGGCGACGAAGCGGGTGGCCGGACCGCCCTCGGCGGCCTGGTCCACGAGGAGCGCTGGTAGGGCGGCGCGTGGTTCAGGCGGCAGCTACTGCCACTTGAAGAAGCGCGACGAGATCCCGAAGCAGATTGCGGTCCAGCCGATCAGCACCGCGAAGCAGAACCACAGCGGCGAGAAGGCCGTACCGTTGACCATCACCTGGCGCAGCGCGTCGGACAGGTAGGTCAGCGGCAGGAAGCGGGCGACGACCTGCAGCGGCTGGGGCATCTGGTCGATCACGAAGAACGTGCCCGACAGGAACATCAGCGGGAACTGGACGACGCTGGTCATGCTGTTGGCGGCGTCCTCCGTCGGCGCGAACGAGGCGATCACGTAGCCCAGCGAGATGAACGCCAGGGCGCCCAGGACGACGAGCGAGCCGAGCAGGATCAGGCTGCCGGTCACCTGCAGCCCGAAGAGGGCCGTGCCCACCGCCACGATGATCAGGGTCTGGATGATCCCGATGATCAGGCGCATGACGACGTTGCTGCCGACCAGCTGCCAGCGATGGAGCGGGGTGGCGTTGAGCCGCTTGAGGATCTTCTTCTCCCGGTCGGCGACCAGCGGGATCGCCGCGAAGACGCCCAGCTGCATCAGGGCCATGCCCAGGATGCTCGGGACCAGGTAGCTGATGATGTTCAGGTTCTGGGTCTGGATCGTGGTCACAGTGGCCGACACGATCGGCGGCCGACCGCCCTGGTTGACGGCCCCCAGGACCCCGGCGACGACCTCCTGGACGATGCCCCCGGTGGTGGCCTGGGTTGGATCGGTGACCACGGTGACGCTGGCCGGCGCCGCCGGGCTGGCCCCGCCGGCCGTGGCGGCAGCCACGGCCGCGCCGTAGCCCTGGGGGACCTCGATGATCGCGTCGACCTTGCCCGTCTTCATCTGGTCGGTGGCCGTCGCCAGGTCCTCGTCGGTCAGCACGACCTCCTTGATCGACGCGAACGAAGCCCGCAGCGCGGCGGAGCCCGCCGACGAGTCGGAGTCGACCCAGGCCAGCTTCAGGGAGGTGCTGCCACCCTGGAAGATCAGGCCGAACAGGACCACGAAGATGAGCGGGAAGGCAAAGGTCCAGAAGAGGGCGGCGCGGTCCCGGATGAAGCTCCGGATGTTGGCGATGCTGAGCTGGATCATGGCGGACATGTCGAGCTGCCTTCAGTCGCGCAGGGCTCGACCGGTCAGGTCGAGGAACAGGTCTTCGAGGGTCGGCCGGCGGATGCCCAGGTTGCCCGGCTCGACGCCGAGGGCCTCGGTCAGGGCCAGGACGCCGCCGATCGTCGCCGGCACGTCCTGGGTGTACAGGACGGTCTCGCCCTCGTCGTGCTTGATCGACTCGACCCCCGGCAGGGCGGTCAGCTGCTCGTCGGTCACGGCTGCGATCTCATCGAAGCGGACGGAGCGGTCCTTGAAGCGCTTGGCGACCAGCTCGTTGACCGTCCCCAGGGCGAGGATCTTGCCGTGGTCCATGATCGCCAGTCGGTCACACAGGACCTCGGCCTCCTCCATGTAGTGGGTCGTCAGGAGGATCGTCTTGCCCTGCCCCTGGAGCTTCTGGACCAGGTCCCACAGCGAGCGCCGGGCGGCCGGGTCGAGGCCGGTCGTCGGCTCGTCGAGGAAGATCACCTCGGGGTCGTTGACCAGGGCCAGGGCCACCGCCAGGCGTTGGCGCTGGCCGCCGGAGAGCTGCCGGGTCTGGGCCGACTTGCGCTCACCCAGGTCCAGGAACTCGATCAGCTGGTCGGTCGGCAGGGAGCGCCTGTAGAAGCTCCGGAAGAGGTCCAGGACCTCGACGACGGTCAGCTTGGGATAGAGCTCGGCCGTCTGGAGGGTGACCCCCACCCGCTGCTTGAGGTCATCGGGGTTGCGGGCGACATCGATGCCCAGGACCTCGAGCTGGCCGGAATCGGGCGCGCGCAGTCCTTCGAGCATCTCGACGGTGGTCGTCTTGCCCGCGCCGTTCGGCCCGAGCAGGCCGAAGACCTCACCCGGGGCGACCTCGAACGACACCCCATCCACGGCCTGGACCGCGCCATAGCGCTTGCGGACGTCGCTGACCCGGACGGCCGGGGCGGCCGAGCCACGGCTGGCGGCCAGGGGGGCGGCGCTCGACAGGCCCGCGCCCGGCGGGCTGATGTTCGTCGTCGTCATCGGCGCATCTTCGCACGGCCGCCCGCGATCGGGGTCACAGCAGGTCGCTCGGCCGCTCGGCCGCCTGCTCGGCCGCCAGGTCCGGACCGGTCTCCGGGGCCGGGGCGCCGATCTCCAGGTACGAGCGGATGGCCGCCTCCAGCCCGACATCGCGGCCGGCTTGCTCGGAGAGCAGCCACTTGTGCTCGAGCACGTCGCAGTACGACTGGATGATGTCGCGGTCCGGGCCGACAACCGCCGCCAGCCGCGCAGTCGTCGGCCGGAAGACCTCGGCCAGCCAGCGCCGGGCGCCCTCGGCCCGATCGATCGGGCGGACCTCGTACCACTCCAGCCAGCTCCGGTACTGGCGCAGGTCGTTCATCAGGATCGTGGCCTGGCCCTCGAGGACCACCAGGCCGGTCCGTCGCTCGAGCTCGCGGGCATGGAAGCGGCGGGTGGTGACCGCGACCCGGAAGCGGAGGCGCCCGCCGGGGCCCGGCTCGAGCTCGATCTCGTCGACCGCGAAGCCCAGCTCGTTCAGGCGCCGGACGCGGGCTTCGACGGCGTAGCGATCGCCGGGGGCCACGTCCACCTCGGCGTGGAGCTCCTCCCATAGCAGCCGGTAGCGGCTCTGGACGCTCTCCGCCTCGCGGATCGCGTCGTCGTAGTCCTGGGTGGTGGGGTCGTCGCGCCGGGCAAAGGCGGCCAGGTCGGCCAGGCCGAAGGCGACGTTCTCGACGAGCACCTCCAGGTCGTACTCACGCTGGCCGTCCGACAGCTCGGCGTGGGTCTCGCTCGTCTCGGCGTCGACGAGGTAGGCCTGGATCAGGTCACCGTCGCGCCGGAAGAGCGTGTTGGCCAGCGAGCAGTCGCCCCAGTACACGCCGCCCCGATGGAGGTCGACCAGGAGCGAGGCCATCGCGTCGAGCAGGCGCTCGCGACCACCCGAGGGACCTGGCGGCAGGCGCATCAGGAGACGCCGGTACTGGAGCGAATGCTCGAGGAACTCGGTGACCAGGATCGCGTTGTCGCCGCCGGGCAGCTCGGCCAGGCCGAGCGGCAGGACCGCCGGCAGCTGCAGGGTCTCGAGGCGGCGCAGGACCTCGTACTCGCGCCGGGCGATCTCGAGCGGCTCCTCCTTGAGGGCGATCAGCCGGTCCTCGTCCTTGACGAAGCGGACGAGATGGCGGGAGGGGCCGATCGGCAGCTCGCGCAGGTCGGCCCGGCCGTCCGTCCACGACCCGAGGGGCAGCTCCCAGGGCAGGGCGATCAGGGTTGGCGAGGCACTGCGCAGGCGCAGGTGGGGAAAGCTGGCGGGATCGGGCGTCGACACGGCGTCCGTGGGAGCGTCGGCGGCTGGTCGGTTGCGGTCCCTGGGGCGGTCGGCGCGACGCCCGGCCTTAGAGCCGCTTCCTCAGGTAGGCGGTCAGGTTCGCGTCGTAGCCCAGCGAGTCGTACAGGTGGCGAGCAGCCGGGCGATGGTGGCCGGCGGTGATCTCGACGAAGGCCGCCGAGCGCTCCCGGCCGATCCGCTCCGCCTCGGCGATCAGGACCCGGCCGATCCCCCGGCCGCGGACGCCGGAATCGACCACGAGGGCGACGATCCGGACGAACGAATCGTCGTGCTCGAAGCGGGGCACGACGTGGAGGGCGATGAAGCCCAGGATCTCGCCGTCGTGGTCGGCGACGATCACGGTCGACTCTTCGGTATTGAAGTGCCCGAGCCGGGTCTCGATTGCCGAGGCGCCGGCCGGGTAGCCCTCCTCGGTGAACAGCTCGGCGATCCGCGGGGCGTCGGCGGCCGTCGCCGGACGCAGGGCAACCTCGGTTTCGATCATGCCTTGGATGGTACCCGGTCCTCGCTCCCCGGCGATCGGTCTGCGACGAGGATCAGGAACGGGCCCCACGGCGAGCCGCGCAGGACGAGGCGGGCCGGCCCCAGCGGCCCACTGCCGGCCCGGATCGAGAGGGTCGTGGGCAGGCTCTCGAGCCGCGGCACGCGCAGGTACAGCGCGACTGGGCCCTCGCCGTGCCTGGCGAGCGCGCCCGAGAGGCGGCCCTCGGTGTCCGGCTCCAGGAGCAGGATGGCCGGCTCGGTGCCCGTCCCGTCCGTCGAGCCGCCAGTCGAGCGGCGGACGGCGGCCCCGAGGAGCGCGTCGCGGCTGCTGGGCTCGAACGTCGTGGCGAGCTCTGCGCCGAGGTCCGCTTCGGCTCGATCGAGATCGACCGTCGCCCAGCCAACTGCGGCGAGCTTGATCGAGCCGGAGTTCGGGCCGGCGTCGGGCCCGAGGTTGAACGGAACCGTGACCCGGCCCTCGACGATCGACAACCCGAGCGTCCCGATGAGGTTTCGGAAGCCGCGGATCTCCCAATCGACTCTGTTCCTGTCATGGTTCATGGGCCTCGAAGGATAGGGCGCGTCATTGGACGGCTCCGCCCGGCTTGGGCCACTCGATTCCGCCTGCATGGTCGCTCCACGCGCAAGAGGCCGGCTCAAGGGGTCGATCGGTGGTCGGCCGACATCTGACGGCGACGCGAACGCTCGAAACCGAGCGTGGAATTCGCGCAGCAGCCAGATCATCGGGCGCCGGGCCGACGGCCAAACGGCCTTAGCCGGGGCCATGCGCACGCGGCGACCATGCACGCGGAATCGATCGGGTTAGGGGGCCGACGAGCGATGATCGCGGTGGGGATCCGGGCCCGGGCGAAATCCTCGGCCGCACCCCCGTTGACCCTCAGCCCCGCTGGGCGATGAAGATCGTCGCGCCCGAGGGCAGGTCGACGACGCCCGGTTCAGCCGTCCCGGCCGCGTGGAACAGGTCGACGAAGCCGGCGTGGTCCCACAGCCGGGTGCCCTGGAAGAGCTGGTCGAGCTGGATCCCCCACATCATCGCGCCGTGCAGCGAGCGTGACTCGTCGATCGACTCGGGCAGGCACCAGTCGAGGACGACCAGCCGCCCGCCGGGCTTGACGCACGACCATGCCGCCCGCAGCGCGGCAATCGGATCGTGCACGTCGTGGATCGCATCCTGGAAGTAGACGAGGTCGAACTGGCCCGGCCAGGGAAGGTCCTCGCCGGGACGCCCCTCGATCGAGATCCGGTCGGTCAGGCCAGCCTCCTGGACGTGACGGATCGCCCGCGCCAGCGAATCTGGCTCGAGCTCGGCGCCCACCAGCCTGGTCTCCGGAAACCGGCTGGCGATCGCGATCAGCCACTTGCCGCCGCCGCAGTGGACGTCGAGCACCCGGCCGCCGGCGGCCAGGCCGGCCGCCAGGTTGGGCAGCGCCGCCAGCCCCTCCTGGAAGAAGACGGCGATGTCCTGGGCGGTGAGCGCCTCGATCGCCCGGTGGTAGCGCGGCGGACGGACCTCCATCAGCCGGCCGGTCCGGGCGAAGTCGACCAGGCCCTCGTGGTCGAGGCTGCTGACGACCGTCGACACGAACTGGCCGCCAAGGTACTCCGGGCGCTGGTCGTCGAGGAGGACGGCGGCGATGTGCTCGTCCATCGTCACCCGCTCGCCGTCGAACTCGACGAGCTCCACGGCATGGGCCAGGCGCACCCAGGTCTCGATCACCTCCGGCTGGCAGCCGGCCTGGGTGGCCAGCCCGGCCGCAGTCAGGCCCGACGGCGCGGCGGCCCGGATCCGGCGGAAGAGCCCGAGCTCGAGGCCAAGGTAGGCCGCCCACGTCCGGTAGAAGCCGTCGAGGCTGGCGGCCAGGTCGTCGAAGCGATCGTCGATCGACATCGGCGCGATTGTCGCACGCGCCCAGGACGCACCAGATGACGGATTCGGTTGCAGGCGGCGATCCGAATTACTGGCTAGCGCGAAGTAGCCAATGACGGGCGAACCGGCTACGATTGGGGTCGACCGCTGCAGCTCCGAAGGAAGCACCGACCATGTCCAGCCTCGCCCGCCCGATCGGCCTCGGGCTTGCCGCCCGCGATGACGTCGGCGATGTCGTCGGCTGGGCGCTCCAGGCGCGCGATGCCGGCCTCGATTCGATCTGGGTCCACGATTCGTACTTCGAACGCGACGCGATCACCTTCGTGACCGCGATCGCCCGGGCCCTCGAGCTGGACGGCGAGACCGGCGAAGGCGGCTTCCGGGTCGCCCTCGGTGCGGTCAATCCGAACACCCGCCATCCAGTCGTGCTGGCGATGACCGGCTCGGCCCTCGACGAGATCCTGCCCGGCCGGATCGTCATGGCTATTGGCACCGGCCTGCCCCTGCGGCTCAAGCAGATGGGCATCCCCTACGCACCGGACAGCGCCCTCGCGGACGTCTCGAAGGCGATCGACACGCTGCGCCTGCTGTGGCGCGGCGAGCGCCTCCCGTCCGCGACGCCGGGGCTGCCGCCGATCCAGCCGATGTTCCCGCCGACCCACCGGATCCCGATCCATATCGCCGCCTACCGGCGCGAGTTCGTGACCCTGGCCGGCCAGAAGGCCGACGGCTACCTGTCCCGGCCGGCCGAGTCGATCGCCTCCCTGCGCGGGATCCTCGAGCGCCTCGATGCGGCGGCAGTGGCCGCCGGACGCGATCCCGGCGAGATCGAGCGCGAGGGCTACCTGCTGTCGCTCGTCGACTCGACCCGGCGCGAGGCGCTCAACCGGGCGAAGCGCGAGCCGTTCGTGATCTACATGATGTCGGTCCTGGGTGACGTCTCGCTCAAGCGGGCCGGCTTCGAGCCGGAGCTGCGCGACCGGATCGCGGCGGCCTGGCGGGCCGAGGACTACCACGGTGCCGGCGCCCTGATCCCCGACGAGCTGCTCGATGCCTACATGCTGTGCGGGACGCGCGAGGACGTCGCGGCCAAGGCACTGGCCTTCCATACCGAGGCGGGCCTCGGCCTGCCGCTCCTCCAGCCGGTCCTCCAGGAGGATCGCCAGATCAACGAGCTGATCGCCGCGGCGGCCCTCTATGCCGGGCTGCCCGAGCCGGCCACCAGCCGGGCCGCGGCCCGGCTCGAGCCGGCATTTGCTGCCAATCCGGCTGGGCCGGCGAGCACGGTGGCCGCGACGGCCGGCCTCGAGGCGCCGGGCGCTGATCCCGCCGGTCGCGGGCCGGCCCCGGCCGGCCTGGCCGACGATCGCCGGCTGGGGCTCGGCGAGCGGGCCCATCGACGGCTGGGCGCCGTGTGGGAGATCCTCCGGCCGTTTGCCTACACCGCCTCGGTGATCCCGGTCCTGACCGGCGGCGCCCTGGCCGCGGTCGACCGCAACTTCAGCTGGCTGCCGTTCCTGGCGGCGCTCCTCGGTGGCGTCCTGCTCCACTCGGGGACCAACATCGTCAACGAGATCTACGACGTCCGGAAGGGCATCGACACGATCACCTCGCCGCGCGCCAGCCACGCCCTGCTCAAGGGCCGGCTGACCGAGCGCCAGGCGTTCGTTGCCGCGTTCGTCGCCTTCGGCCTGGCCGTCGCGATCGGCGTCTACCTGATCGCCCTGCGCGGACCGGCGATCGTCGGCCTGGGCCTGGCTGGCCTGCTGGGCGGCTACTTCTACACGGCTCCCCCGTTCGCCTACAAGTACCGTGCCCTGGGCGTGCCCCTCGTCTTCCTGCTGATGGGCCCGCTGATGGTCGTCGGCACGTTCTTCGCGATCACCGGAACCTGGAGCGCGACGGCCCTGGCGGCGTCGGTGCCGGTCGGCCTGCTGGTGACCGCGATCCTCGACGGCAACGAGTGGCGCGACATCAGCGAGGACAGCCGGGCCGGGATCTCGACCCTGTCGGCCCGGATCGGCCGCGAGCGAGCGCACTACTTCTACGTGGCGCTCGTCCTGGGCGCCTACATGGCCCTCGGCCTGACCGTGGCGATCGGCTGGCTGCCGCCCCAGACGCCTGCTGGCGATCGTGTCGCTGCCGTTCCTGGCCCAGGTGATCCGCTCGGCCGAGCTGGGCGCGACCGGCCAGCAGCGGGCGATCGCGATGATCGACGTCCAGACGGCCCGCCTGCACCTGACCTTCGGCGCGCTGCTCGTGGCCGGGATCCTGCTGTCGGCCGTTCCGCTGCATGGCTGGCGAGCGGCACGCGGGCCCGGGGACGCGTGCCCCTGCTCCGTCGGCCTGGGCGGCGCCGTGGCGGCCTTCAGCGCCACGTTCAACGGGCCGCGCGAGCGGTTCTGGAGCCGGATGACCTGGACCGGGATCGGCCTGGGCAGCTTCGCCCTGCTCGTCCTCGAGCCGCTCGCGCCGGCTGCGACCGCGCTGGTGGCACCTGCCCCTCGGCCTGGCGTCGGCCGGCGTCCTGTACCTGACCTTCCGCGGCGGCGATCGGTTCGCCCGCCGCTTCGTGCCCGGCGGCGATGCCCAGATCCGGGACATCTACGCCCTGCGCACGCCTCCGCCCGAAGCCCGAGATCGCGGCCCGCCTGGCGCTCCTCGTCGGGACCGGCCGAGGAGATCTTCTGGCGCGGCCTGGTCCAGTCGGCCCTGATGCGCCGCTACGGGCGCTGGCGCGGCGCGGTCCTGGCGGCCGCTGGCCTACGGCGGGGTCCACGTCGTGACCGGCAACTTCACCCTGATGGGCGCGGCCGGCGTGGCCGGCGCCCACTGGTGCGCCCTGTACGCGGCCGGCGTGCCCCTCGGCGCCCTGATCGTCAGCCACACGACCTGGGACATCTGGATCTTCCTGGTCCAGCCGACCGGCGAGATCGACGCGATCGACGGCGAGGGCCGGCTGTCGCGCCTGGACCTGGCGGCCGCCCTGAACTGACGCTCGCCCGGTGGCCAGGGTCCGGACGCAACGGCCCGGACGCAACGAACCGGTCCCGGGTCGTGTTATGAACCAGTGATGGACGGCACGACCCGCACCGACGCGATCCCGGACCTGCGACCAGCCCTGGCGGCCGACCTCGACTCGGCCTTCCCGGCGTTCGTCGCGGCCGAGACCTCGCGGATCTACGGCGTGGCCCTCCGGCTCACCGGCCGCCCGGCCGACGCCGAGGACCTGGCCCAGGACACGCTGGTCCGGGCCTACCGGGCCCTGGCCGGCTGGGAGCCGGCCCGGATTCGGGAGCTGGCGGTCCGGCCCTGGCTGGCGAGCATCGTGGTCAACCTGGCCCGCAACCGGGCCCGGGCCCAGGCCAGCCGGCCGGCGACGGTCGGCCTACTCGACGAGCTGGCCCATCCCCGGATCGCCCTGGGCGAAACGCCCCACGGACGTCTTGAGCAGCGTGAGATCGCCGAGGCCTGGGCGGCCCGGCTACAGGCGCTGCCGGAGCGCTATCGAGCTCCCCTCGTCCTGCGCCACGTTGACGGACTGTCCTACGACGAGATCGGCCAGGCGCTTGAACGGCCGGCAGGCACCGTCAAGGCTCAAGTCCACCGCGGACTGGCCTTGCTCCGGGCTGCGCTCACGGCGGAGGGCCAGCTCGAACTCCGATCAACCATGACCCCCACGTTCGATCCCCTGCCCCAGGAGGCGGTCCGATGACTCCAACCCACGTCGATTTCAACGACACCGCTGAGCGCGCGATCGACCCTCAGATCGAGGCCGCGCTCGACGGGCTCTGGATCGAGGCGCCCGACGGCCTGGCGGACCGAACCCTGGTCGCCGTCGGCCTGGCCGAGGCGTACGCCCCGATCGACACGGTGATCGGCCCGATCTGGGTCGCCTTCAACGGCCGGGGCGTGAGCACGGTCGAATCGGCCGAATCGGGCGAGGCCTTCGCGGCCCGGGTCCAGGCGACGCGGGGCCGGACGGCGCACCGGCTGGCGGCCCTGCCGCCCCGCCTGGCGAAGGCGATCCAGCGCCGGCTGGCCGGCGATCGGCGGGTCCAGATCCCCCTCGACCTGCGCGGCCACTCGGCCTTCGAGACGGATGTCTGGATGAAGGCCCTCGAGATCCCCCGGGGCGAGGTCCGGCCGTACGGCTGGATCGCGACCGAGATCGGCCGGCCGAAGGCGGTCCGAGCGGTCGGCAGCGCCCTGGGCCACAACCCGGTGCCCCTGATCGTGCCCTGCCACCGGGTCGTCCGGAGCGACGGGATGCTCGGCCAGTACTCGCTGGGCGGGCCGGCCAACAAGCGGGCGCTGCTGGCCTGGGAGGGGCTTGACCCCGACGGGATGGAGGACCTGGCCCGGACCGGGATCCGCTACGTCGGCTCGGACACGACCCGGATCTACTGCCTGCCGACGTGTCACAACGCGAAGCGGATCATGGACAAGCACCGGGTCCTGTTTCACTCGGCTGCGGCCGGGATGAGCGCCGGCTACCGCGCCTGCCGGGTTTGCCGGCCGGCGGTCGTCGCCGCCTGAGCGACCAAGCGGCGGCGCGCGGACGCGCCGGTTTCGTCGATGTATGCTCCACACTTGGACCAGCCAACTCAGCCAAGTACGGTGACCGGCGCCGACGGACGGGTCAGCGCGACGGCCAGCCCGGCAGCGATCTGGGTCGGCCTGCTCGTGCTCTATTTCGTGTGGGGCTCGACCTATATCGGCATTCGCTTCGCCGACGAGTCGATCCCGCCCTTCCTGATGGCGGGTGTCCGCTTCCTGATGGCGGGGGTCGTCCTGCTGGGCTGGGAGTACCTCGCGATCCAGCGGATCCCGCGCGACGCGGTCGCCCCGGCTGACGTCCGGCCGGGCTTGCCCAGCCGGCGCCAGCTGCGCGATTCGGCGATCGTCGGCGGGGCCCTGCTGCTCGGCGGGATGGGCCTCGTGGCGCTCGGCGAGCGAACCGTGCCGGCCGGCATCGCGGCCTTCCAGATCGCCCTGCTGCCGGTCTGGATCGCGCTCCTCGGCCGGATCTTCTTCGGCGAGCACCTGCCCCGGATGGTCGTCGTCGGGATCGTCGTCGGCCTGGTCGGCGTGGCCATCCTGGTCGGCCCGGTCGGCGGTGGCGGCTTCGCCTTCGACCCGTTCGGCCTGGTCGTGCTCCTGTTGTCGCCGATCTGCTGGGCATCGGGCTCGCTCTTCTCCAGCCACAAGGCGGTCCTGCCCGGCCGGCCGTTGACCGCAACCGGGCTGCAAATGGTCTTCGGCGGCGCCCTCCTGCTGGTGGCTGCCGGGCTGACCGGCGAGCTGGCCAACTTCGACCTGGCCGCGGTGACCGGCCGGTCGATCGTGGGCTTGGCCTACCTGACGACGATGGGCAGCCTGGTCGGCTTCACGACCTTTGTCTGGCTGCTGCGGGTCGCCCCGCTGTCCAAGGTCGCGACCTACGCCTACGTCAATCCGATCGTCGCCTTCGTGCTGGCCGGCCTGCTCCTGGGCGAGGCGATCGAACCGCGGACCGCGCTGGCCGGCGGGGTCATCGTCCTGGGCGTGGCCCTGATCGTCACCGCCCGGGGCCGGCCCGGCCGGGGCAGCGGCCAGCCGGCCGGCAACCCGGCCCGCGCGACGGCGGCCGAGACGCCTGAGATCGTCTCCGCCTAGCCGGCCCGGCTTTCGGCCGAGACCGTCCGGGCGACCCGCCGGGCGAGGGCCATCACGGTCAGCATCGGGTTGGCGCCGATCGCGGTCGGGAAGAGCGAGGCGTCGGCCACGTACAGACCGCCGATCACCTTGCCTGTTGCTCCCGACCGGACGCGGCCGCCCGGGTCGCAGGGATGGTTCCGCGGCTCCGACCCGAGGCGAACGGTGCCCATCTGGTGGGCCGAGAAGACCGAGCCGCGGTTGGGCCTGAAGTCGAACGAGCCCAGGCGCTCAAGGTAGGCGCCGAAGGCGCGTTCCTCGCCACCCGGGCCGGAGGCCTGCCGGCCGTGCCATTCGGGCGGCGTGCCCATCGTCACGATCTCCCGGGCGCCCGCGGCGCGGGCCAGGCGGGCCATCTGGCCGATCGCATGGCGGAGCGTCGCGACGCCCCTCCGGTCAAGGCGATAGTCGACTCGGACCGAGCCCGACCGGGCCAGGCTGACCCGACCCTCGCCACCATCCCGGGTGATCGCGATCAGCGGTGCGAAGGACCCGATCTGGTCCATCAGGTGGGCGTGGGCATCGGCCCCCTCCCACGAGAAGGCCAGGGCGATCAGGCCCGGGTGGCCGGGTGCCGACTCGATCACGTAGCCGTTGCGACCGGCCTGGCCGTCGACGAACTCGGTCGAGCGGGCGGCCTGCATCACCCCGCTCCACATCTCGATCGGCTCGCCAAAGCGGCCGGCGACGAGGGGCACCGGATGGAGGCGCAGATTGCGCCCGGTCGCGGGGTGACTCAAGCCGCTCCGGATCAGGATCGCCGGACTGCGCAGCGCGCCAGCGGCCAGGACCACCTGCCGGGCCCGGACGGTGAGCTGACGTGGCCCGGCCGGCCGGCCGTCGGCCGTGGCACTGCCCAAGGTCGCCTCGACGCCGACGGCCCGGCCGCCTTCGAGGAGGACCCGCTCGACCCGGGCGCCCGCCAGAAGCCTGGCGCCGCGCAGGGTGGCATCGGCGAGGTGGGCCTGCAGGCCGGAGCGCTTCGTCCCGGCCCGGCAGCCGAACGGGCATGAGCCGCAGCTGGTACAGCCGGTCGCGTTGCGCTCGGTCGGTGCCGCTTCGATCCCCAGGATCCGGGCACCGGCCACCAGCACGGCGTCCTTGGGCGGCAGGGCCGGGGCGGCCGTCACGCCGAGCTCGCCCCTGATCGCGGCGTAGTCGGCATCGCCTTCAGCCCCGTCGAAGCCGGCCAGACCGTGCTCCTGCGCCCATTCCCGGCGGACGGCCGGCGGCGCCGCGAGGCAGGTCATCCAGTTGATCGTCGTGCCGCCGCCCACGCCGGCCCCGGCCAGAATCGAGACCGAGCCGTCCCAGGTCGAGGCGAGGCCGTGGTCGAGGTACAGCCGGTCGAACGCCGTAAGCTCGTCGGCCGGCATCTCGGGCTCGGGCACGAAGCTGCCCGCCTCGAGGATCAGGACCGATCGCCCGGCGCCGGCCAGCTCCCGGGCGACCACGCCCGCACCGGCACCCGACCCGGCGACGACCACGTCTGCCTCGAGGACGACCGGGCCGCTCCCGGCGGGCAGGCCGAGCGGCCGGATCGGCGTTGGCCGGCTGGTGAGCGGGGCGACGTCCGGGCGGTAGCCCATCCGGGCCCAGTGAGGGTTGGCCACCCCGCCTTCGCCCGGGTCGGCGTAGGCCAGGAACGAGAGCAGCTTGCGCAACGCCTGGTAGGCGCTCCGGCGCTGGGCGAAGCGCGACGTGCTCCAGGACAGCAGGTAGCGCTCCCGGTTCGCCGGGCTGAGGTCCCGGAAGCGGGTGGGGCCGGCGCGCAGGGCCAGGTTCACGATCCGCCGCTCGATCAGGCGCAGGACCAGCCGGAGCTGGGCGACCTGCTCCGGGTCGGCGGCGAGGTCGAGAGCGGCCGAAGCGAGATTGGCCCGCCGGGTTGCCGCCCCGCGCACGAACGTCTCGGCCACGGCCGCCAGGGTTGCCAGCTCCTCGGCCGACCACGTCCCGGCCGCTGGGGCCGGTGGCGAAGGGGCCGCCCCGGTCATGCCTTCTCGGCCACCGCGGCCGGCCGCTCGAAGCCCTGCGCCGGCCAGGGCTCGCAGCGCAGGGGCCGGTCCTCGCGATAGCCCAGGGCGTAGTCGGCCTGGATCAGGGTGTGGAGCTGGCTGGTGCCTTCATAGATCACGGCGGCTTTCGAGTTGCGCAGGTAGCGCTCGACCGGGAACTCGTTCGAGTAGCCGTTGGCGCCGTGGACCTGGATCGCGTCGAGGGCAGCCTGGACGGAGTGCTCGGTCGCGTGCCACTTGGCCAGGCTCGTCTCACGGGTGTTGCGCAGGCCCTGGTTCTTGAGCCAGCCGGCTCGCCACACGAGCAGCCGCCCGATCTCGGTCCCGGCGGCCATCTTGGCGATCATCTGCTTGACCAGCTGGTGGCGACCGATCTCCTCGCCGAATGTCTCCCGCTCGTGGGCGTACTTGACGCTCGCGTCGAGGCAGGCCTGGGCGAGGCCGACGGCCCCGGCGGCGACGGTGTAGCGGCCCTGGTCGATGGCGCTCATCGCGATCAGGAAGCCCTCGCCCTCCTCGCCGAGCCGGTTCTCGACCGGAACCTGGCAATCCTCGAGGTTGATGATCCCGGTGTTGCCGGCCCGGATCCCGAGCTTGCCGTGGAGGGTGCCGGTCGACAGGCCCTTGAAGCCGCGCTCGACGATGAAGGCCGTCACGCCCTTGTGCTTCTTGGCCCGGTCGACCGTGGCGAAGACCAGGAAGTGGTCGGCCAGGTCGGCCAGGCTGATCCAGATCTTCTGGCCGTTCAGGCGATAGATGCCGCCGTCCCGGCGGGCCGTCGTCTGCAGCGCCCCGGCGTCCGTGCCCACGCCCGGCTCGGTCAGGCCGAAGGTGGCCAGCTTCTCGCCCCGGGCCTGGGGCACGAGGTACTGCTGGCGCTGGGCCTCCGTCCCCCACTGGAGGAGGGTCAGCGAGTTCAGCCCGACGTGGACGCTCTGGACCACCCGAAAAGCGGTGTCGGCCCGCTCCAGCTCCTCGCACAGGATCGCGAAGCTGATGTAGTCCATGCCCAGCCCGCCGTACGCCTCGGGAATCGGGGCACCCAGGAAGCCCAGCTCGCCCATCCGGGCGAAGACCTCCGGATGGGCCTCGCCGCTGCTGTCCCAGTCGCGGATGTGGGGCAGGATCTCGGCCTCGGCGAAGGCTCGGGCGCTGGCCTGGACCAGCCGGTTCTCGTCGCTCAGGCGGAAATCGATCACGAAGTTGGCGCCTCGCGCATCCAGGGGGGCGGAACCCGGCCATTGTGCCATCGCGGTCGCGCCCGTCGCGGCCGTGCCCGGTATCCTCGGGGGATGGAACCTCACGCCAGCGGCCTGGATCTGGCCGCGCTCGCCGACCCCAACCTGACCCCCGTCCTGGGCCGCTACTTCGAGCGCAGCTGGAGCCACGGGATCGGCCATCGGCTGTACGACACCGACGGCAAGGCCTACCTCGACTTCGCCAACGGGATCGCCGTCTCGGCCCTCGGCCATCGCCATCCGGCGGTCAGCAAGGCGATCCACGAGCAGGTCGACCGGCTGATCGTGCCGACCGGTGCGATCGGCTTCTCGGAGCCCGTGGTTCGTCTGGCCGCCGAGCTCGCGGCCACGTTCCCGACCCCGCTCGACACGGTCATGTTCCTGAACTCCGGGTCCGAGGCGATCGAGGCCGCGCTCAAGCTCGCCCGGCGGACCACCGGCCGGGCCGGGATCGTCGCCTTCCGGGGTGGCTTCCACGGCCGCACATTCGGCGCCGCGTCGGTCACCAGCTCGGCCCTCAACTACCGGGCCGGCTATGAGCCGCTCCTGCCCGGGGTCCACCTGCTGCCCTTCCCGGCAGCCTATCGCGACTACGGCGGCGACGACGAGCTGGCCACCACGGTCTGCCTGGCGGCGCTCGAGGAGCTCGTCCGGACGGTCATCCCGGCCGAGGCGATCGCCTCGATCCTGATCGAGCCCGTCCAGGGCGAGGGCGGCTACTACCCGGCCCCGATCCGCTTCCTGCAGGCGCTGCGCGAGTTCAGCACCGCCCACGGGATCGTGCTGATCGCTGACGAGGTCCAGACCGGCTACGGCCGGACGGGCCGGATGTGGTCGTTCGAGCACGCCGGGATCGTGCCCGACGTGGTGTGCGTGGCCAAGGCGATCGCCAACGGGCTGCCCCTCTCGGCGATCGTCAGCCGGCGCGAGCTGCAGGTCAAGTGGGGCCGGAGCGCCCATGGCAGCACGTACGGCGGCAATCCGGTGGCCTGTGCCGCGGCGCTCGCGGTGCTGGCCACGATCAAGGCCGAGAACCTCGTCGAGAACGCGGCGGCGCGCGGCGCCGAGCTGAGCCGGGGCCTCGGGGCGATGGCCGCCGAGGATCCCCGGATCGGGGACGTGCGTGGGCCGGGCCTGATGATCGGAGTCGAGCTGGTCAAGGATCGGGCGACCCGGCAGCCCGACGGCGACCTGGCTTCGGCGCTGCTGGCCGCTTGCGCCGATGCCGGGCTGCTGGTCCTGAGCTGCGGCCAGGACCACAACGTGATCCGGCTCATCCCGCCCCTTGACGTAACCCCGGCCGAGGTCGGTGAGGCGCTCGGGATCCTGGATCGGACCCTGGCGGCGTTGCCCCGCTCCTAGGCCCCGGGCTCGCGTCGCGGCTCCTGTCGGACAGCAGCGAGCGCCCGCCTGCGGGGCGAGCGCTCCAAGACCATCGCGGAGGCGGGCGGCTTCAGCCGCCAGGATTATCTGTTGCGGGCGAGGAAGGCCATCACGTCATCGAGGCGAAAGCGGCGATCGCCTCGCTTGCAGACGCGATAGAACGGGAGCTCGCCGCGGTCCCCGAGTCGCTTCACCGTGTTCACGTGCAGGTGGAGCATCTCGGCAACTTCGCTCGCGGTGAGCATCGGTCCCAGGTCGGTGGCGGCCATGGATGCCATCGGTCGAGTTTGCCTCACGTCGGTGCGTCTTCGGCCGTTCCGGACCCGTCCGGTTGCGACGGGTAGAGTGCGGCCTGCTGCTGAGTGGACTGTAGGGGTGGGCCATGTTCACCGCCAAGCCGTACATTCGTCACGTCCGGGAGTACCACGGGCATGGTCACGTGGCTGCGCTCCCGGGCTGTCCGCTGCCCGGCTGGGGCCGGCCCGGGCGCGACAACCTTTCGCGGCCCTTCGCGGCCCTTCGCGGCCCTTCGCGGCCCTTCGCGGCCATTCGCGGCCCTCCACGCCGTTCGCCCCAGTTCGGGACCGATTCAGCCCCTTGACCCATTCGATTCTCGCTGCATGGTCACTCTGAGCATTAGGCCGAGCCGCAAGCCCCTCGAGCGGGCCGGCTCGCCCGGCCGTCGGCTGTCGCCGAGCACGTAGTGAGCACGACCAGTGGCCTTGGTGCGACAGTAGCGCTCGATCCGACCCGAACCCATAGCCTTAAGGGTGTCCTTGTGCGCA
Organism: uncultured Chloroflexia bacterium; assembly: GCA_963735455.1. Taxonomy (GTDB): domain Bacteria; phylum Chloroflexota; class Limnocylindria; order Limnocylindrales; family CSP1-4; genus Palsa-1033. Next base: position 743,625 of record CAVTKZ010000002.1, on the reverse strand, counting down.
CAGTGTCCATGCACAGAGCACGGACCTGGCTAAGAGGGCAGAGCGGCGGGCTACAACGAGGCATCCGATCGACCCGTGGTTCATCCTGCGGCCGGGACCGCCCGGTGATCCTCCCCCGGATCCGGGACCCGCGGTTCATCACGGTCGGGCGCGGTGGGACACTCCAGGACAACGACCATCGCCTCCTCGCGCTCTGGGCGGCTGACTGTGCGGAGCACGTGCTGCCGTACTTCGAGCGGGCACAGCCGAACGACGACCGACCGCGTCGGGCGATCGAGCTCGGCCGTTCCTGGGCGCGCGGGGAGATCCCTTGGAGCGTGGCCCGGACGGCGGCCGGTCACGCCAATGCCGCGGCCCGGGACCTGGCCGGTGCCCCACGGTATTCCGCCTACGCTGCCGCCCAGGCCGCGGCGGTCGGCCACGTGGCCGCCCACGAACTCGGTGCCGCGGCGTATGCGATCAAGGCGGCCCAAGCCGCTGCGGCCGCGGGCGTGCGTGAAGCCGCCGGCCGGTTGGAGTGCCAGTGGCAGCGCGACCAGCTCCCGACGCAGATCCGCGAACTCGTCCTCGACGACCAGCGGCTCCGCAACGAGCTGTGCTGGTTCGTGTTCGACTTCGGGTCCGAGACTCAGCCCGGCCGCATCGGCAGGCCGCCCAAGGGCCGCAAGGTGACTTGAGGGTGTCGCCACATGCCACAGGGTGGCTGGCGTCCCCGGAAGGGTTCGAACCTTCGACCTACCGCTTAGAAGGCGGTTGCTCTGTCCACTGAGCTACGGGGACGTTGTTCGTGCGTGAGTTCACGCACGAATGGAAGGGTCAACGGCCAATTCCGCCGGCGGCTACCGTTGGCGCGTTGCGGCACTTACAACTAACATGAGCCACCATTGCCAGCCTCGACCTCCGCTTGCGTACCGACGCGCTGACCACTCTACGCGACTCGTTTGAGCTCCATCTCGGGGCAACCAGGGTCGGCAAGACGACCGCGATCTACCCGTCCGAGGGTCGCGGGTGAGGAGACGAACGTGGCCATCGGGATCATCCTCGCTGTCACCGGAGTCGTTGCCCTCGTGGTCACCGCGGTGCGCGGACCGAACATCGGTCTGCCACCAAGGACGGGTTACATCGCGGGCGTCGTGTTGCTTGTGCTGGGCGTGGCACTGCTGATCGTTTCGCGCTGATCGCCAACCGACCGGATCGAGCCGTCGAACCTACGCCGCTGACGCTATGGCGTGCTCTTGGTGACCTCGCCCCGCTCGGGCCGCAGGTCATTTGGCTTGATCTCGGGCACCTTGGCGAGCTCGCCAGGGGTCGCCGGCTCGCGCAGTTTCGCGCTCCCAATGGGACCGGTCGAAATGTCGGTGGGATACCGTTTTGCGGTGGCAGGCTCGCGCTTTCGGGAGTTCATGCGGCTCCTTTCGCCGGCTAGACGTGGATGACACCGGGTAGCAAGAGAACGATCGGGACGATCATGCCGACGCCGCCACGGCATGGGTGCTCGCCCTGCGCCTAGACCCGCTTGCGATTTCCTTGCACCATGCGCCAGACGGTCAGGACCGGGATGGCCCCCGTCCGCCGGCCCTGCCGAGGTGATCGAGGGCGAAGACGATCGCTATGCCAGAAGCCGCTTCTTTGCCAGGATGAACTCGTCATCGGTGAGCGATCCCTGTTCACGCAGGCTGGCAAGGCGCTCTAGCTCATCCACGACGAGCCCCTGACCCGACGTGTCGCGTGGCTTCGAGGTGCTGAGGAGATAGCTCGTCGCTGTCGCGGTGATCGCGGAGAAGAGTCCGATGCCGAGCAGCATCAGGACCATCGCGGCCAGGCGCCCCTCCGGCGTGATCGGGTAAACGTCGCCGTAGCCGACCGTCGACAGCGTGACGACGCCCCACCACAACGCGTCGAAGGGTGAGTCGATGGCTTTGTTGATCCCATGCTCGGCGGCATACAGTGCGATCGAGCAGATGACCATGACCGCGAGCCACGAGACGATCAGCCACGCGAAGCCGCGATGCCGCGCGAGGCCATCGACGTGCATCGACGCCCGGTAGAAGCCTGCGAAGGCTCGGATGAGGCGGAGCAACCGAAGGAGCCGGAGTATTCGAAGCGCCCGGATCGGCGGCGCAAGGGCCACGACGTCGATCCAGTGGCCTTTTAGGTACTGGAGTCGATCGTGGGCCGCCAGGATGCGCGTCACGAACTCCGCGACGAAGAGTCCGGTGAGAGCCCACTCGACTGTCTCAAGCTCGGGCCGGCTGCCCTCTGGCGCCTGATCGATCAAAAAGCCCAAGGCTACAAACACAACTGCGACGAAGGCGAAGACCAGCTCCCAGGCTAGGTCGTGACGCTCGATGAACGCGTTGTATCTGTCTCGAATTGTGGTCAATGGACAACCAGGTCCTTCTCCACCGAGTTGTAGTTATCGCCGACATTGCAAGTGACCGTGACGGGCCAGGCACCAAATGTCGTCCTACTTCCCACCTTCCACGACCAAGTCACGACGCCCGATCCGTTGGCGGTCTTATCTCCGAGCCCTTGCGCGCTTGACGGACCCGATGCGTACTCGACATCGATCGAACACGTGGCATGCGCCGCAGTGCGTGCCACCAGCATTGCCGTTGCGCCCCGGTGAATGGGGGTGGTGAGGCTCGTGATCACGAGGCGAATTGGTGGAGGGGCTGGAGTATCCGTTGACACAGACGTGTCTGTTGGCACGGGCGTGTCGCTCGGTACAGGCGTATCGGTCGGCGTGGCGGTTGGGGCGGGCTGACCGGAACCTCTTGTCGGCGGCGGAGACTGACCGTCCAGGGCGAACCAAGCCGTGATCCAGTCGGACGCTTCCTCGTTCTGCGCTGCCGCGAGCGTGATCTCCTGGGCACAAACCAGAATGTGGAGCTTGTTCTCGATGAGGTCCTTGACGTGGGCTCCAACTGGCCGCCCATCGGAAAGATTGACTGTGTACGGCTCGGGCCAGAGGTTCTTCGGGTCGCGCGGGGCTCCGCCGATTTCCAGGCTGATGAGGTGGTCTTCCTCGTAGTCAGCGAGGTTGGTGTCGGAGTATCTGTAGGCGACGAGTCCCTGCCGTTTGAGGTCATCGGTGTACGACGCGGGCGGTCGGACCTTGGTCGTGTAGCCGGATACGCAGATCGTTTTCGCGATGTTCGCCTGGGTGACTGCGGGATCGGCCACTCCGGGCGTAATGGTCGGGTCAGGTTCGCCGGGCAGTACGGTGGCCGGACCGGCAGGGGCCAGGCTCGGTCCGACTGAAGCGGGCGCCGTTGGCTCGGATGCAACCGGCGCAACGCGTGGAGCGGTGGTCGCCGCGCTCGGATTCTGTGCATTGCAGCCGACGACGAAAACGATCGCGACAACGAGGCTGGCCAAGCGCCGCAAACCTGCTCCCCCTTCACGCCGTCATCCGCCCAGGGCACTGGGCGACGATCGTGGCACGATGCGGGCGCCGAGTCTATGGTCGAGTAGGCCCATTAGACCGCTATTCGTGTAGGCACGTCCATTCCGGATTAGAGATGGCCCGAACGTAGGGTGCGCGGAGGGCCCGAATTGGCGTGCTACACTCCGCCTCCGTCGCTCCCGGTCAGGGAGAACGTCGCGGAGGTCCGCCCGAATCGTGCCGCGCGCCCAACGCGCCAGCGCCATGCCGATCACCCTCCCGGTGGGCGGGTCCGCCGCCGCCCAGCTCGCTCTCGAGCTGCCGGCCGAGCTGCCCCGCCTGGCGATCGCCCCAGAGTGGAAGGACCAGCAGCGTCTGTGGGGCCACAGCTTCCACCCGATGTGCTCGTACCTGGCGAGCTTCCCGGCGGCCCTCGCCCATGCCTTCATCGCCCGCTGGTCGCGGCCGGGCGACGTCGTCCTCGACCCGTTCAGCGGCCGGGGCACGACCGCCCTGCAGGCCTGCGCCGAGGGCCGGATCGGGGTCGGCAACGACCTGAATCCGTTCGCCTTCCTGCTGACGGCGGCCAAGGTCGAGCCGGCCTCGCCGGCCGAGGCGCGAACGCGGCTGACCGGCCTCCGCCTGCGCTGGGCCAACGAAGGCGCAGCCTGGCTGGCGCTCTCGCTGCGCCTGCTCGCGGCTCCCGGGCCTGGTGGCGTCCTCGTTCCGGCGGCCGGCTCGTCGGCTGCGGCGACCGACGGCGTGGAGACCGTCCCGGTCGAAGTTGCCCTGTCGTTCCATCCCCGGACCTTTGCCCAGCTGCTGTTCGTGCGGACCGTGCTCAACCTCGACGATCGCGTCGACCGATTCCTGGCCGCGGGCCTGACCGGGATCCTCCACGGCAAGTCGGCGAGCTATCTCTCGGAGGTCATGCCCAACACGTTCAGCATGGCCCGCGGCTACGTCCGCGACTTCGTCGCCCGGACCGACTTCCATTCACCCGAGCGTGACGTCTTCGCCTGCCTTGACCAGAAGCTCGGCCGGCTCTATCGCCAGCCGCCGCCTGCCTCGACCGGGATCGCCCTGCTGGGCGACGCGCGCGATGCCGGTGTCCGGGCGCGAACCGCCCTCCGAGCCCGGGCGCTGCCCGACCGGGCCCGCCTGGTCGTGACCTCGCCGCCGTACCTGCGGGTGGTGAAGTACGGCTACTACAACTGGATGCGGGCGTGGCTGCTGGGCGAGGACCCCGCGGCGATCGACGCGGCCCTCGACGACGCCCACCATCGCACGGCGTACCTGCAGTTCATGCGCGAGGTCCTCGACGGGCTCCGCCCGGCGCTGGCCGACGACGCGGTCGTCGTCCTCGTGATCGGCGACGTCGAGCGCGACCGAGGCCGCCACCTGGTCGGCGGGGTTGGCCTCGCCGAGCGGGTGTGGGCCGAGGCGGCGCTGCCCGCCGGGTACCGGCTCGCGGGCGTCGCCCTCGACGACGTCGCCGCCGGCCGGAAGATGACCAAGCTGTGGGGCGACGAGGCCGGCCGGGCGACGAAGCTCGACCGGATCCTGGTCCTGGGCGCGACCGAGGCCGGCCGGCGCCGGGCGCTGAGCGGGGCCGCGACCCCGGTCGACTGGGACTGGCCACCGCGCCGGCTGCGCGCCGTCTGAGCGCCGCCCGAGCGCTCCGGCGAGCGAGGCGCCGCGGCCGAGGGCCCGGCTAGAATGCGGCCATGGAGCAGATGTACCACCCCGCGGACCTCGCCGCGATGGATCCCCTCGTCCTGATGAAGAACCTCGACCACGTCCGGATGACCAGCCGCCGGCTCAGCTACATCCTCCAGCAGCAGGTCCACCTGTACGCGCCCGAGGCGAACGAGATCCGCGACCAGATCGACCGCTACGTCGAAGCCGAGCGCCAGATCGAAGGCGAGATGGCCCGCCGCCAGATCCGGGCCTAGCCCCGGGCGGGCGGGTTCGAAGCCCGGGCCAGGAATCGAACGACCCCTGCCGCATCGACAGGGGTCGCGTCATGTGCTCCCGAGGCCCGGTCAGTGGGCCGCCGCGGGTATCGGGATCGCGGTCGTCGATCGTCGCTCGGACTCCTCCCGGGCGACGTCCGCCGCGACCCGGGCGAGAGCGGGTGTCTCGAAGAGGGAGAACCCGATCCCGTGCTCCGAAAGCTCGGCCAGGCCCCAGCCGTGGTACAGGCCGCGACTCGCGACAGCGCACATCTCGTCGTACAGCTCCGGCCATCCGACCCTTCGTCGCAGATAGCAGAACCGGACGAAATCGATCGCCTCGGCGGACGGGTCGGCCGCCGTGGGCGTGCGCGAATCAGTCAACGATGAACCCTCCTCCTCTCGCGTCTGCAGGGCGCGCTCGACCGCGGATGCGGGCGGTCTGGCCGCGTGCAATCGGGGTGCCGGGAACCCTCCTCCCGAAGGTGTCCCAGCCCGTTCAGGCCATGATAGGCGCCGCCCCGGATCGCGGGCAGGGGGTTTGTCCACGATCTCGTCCACCAAGTTGTCCACAACGTCCGGGCCGGGCCCTCGGGATCGTCGGCCGGCGCCGCGGGCGATCGGACCTGGCTCAGGCGGCCCGGCGACGGATCCCCAGGCCGGGCGTCTCGGTCAGCCGCCAGCGACAGTCGGCACCCAGCTCGAGGCCCTCGAACGGGTCGCCCGAGATCAGCAGGCAGCCGTCGAGGTCGATCCAGTCGGCCAGGATCGCGACGTGGGCCGACGCGGCGATCCCCAGCGACGTCTCCTCCATGCAGCCCGAGGAACGTCTTGAAGCCCAGCTCCCGGGCCCGGGCCAGCATTCGCCGGGCTGGCCCCGGGCCGCCGCACTTGGCCAGCTTCACGTTGACCCCATCGACCACGCCGACCAGCCCCTCGAGGTCGAGGATCGTGACCGCGCTCTCGTCGGCCACCAGGGGCAGCTCCGAGCGTTCCTGGAGCCAGCGCAGCTGGTCGAGGCGATGGGCCGGGAAGGGCTGCTCGATCAGCTCGACGCCCAGCCGGACGAGGTCGGGAATCAGCCCGGCACCCTGCTCGGGGGTCCAGCCGGTGTTCGCGTCGACCCGGATCGGGCCGGCGAAGACCCGCCGAACCGCCTCGAGCGTGTCGAGGTCCGACGGCCCGCCGACCTTGATCTTGAGCGCCGGGAAACGGGCGGCGCGAGCGGCGCGGGCGGCGACGACCTCGGGCTCGTCGATACCGACCGTGAAGTCGGTCGGGCCGATCGCCGGTGACAGGCCGAGCAGGTCGTACAGCGGCCGCCCGAGGCGCTTGCCGACCAGGTCATGGATCGCGGTGTCGAGGGCGCACTTGGCGGCCCCGTGGTGGGCGATCACCGCCTCGAACGCCTCGTCGATCGCCGCGAGGCCGGCCCCCGGATCGCTGGCCGCCCGGTCGAGGGCCTCTTCCGAGGTCGAGGCGAGCAGGAGGGGCAGGACGGTCGCGATCGTCTCGAGCGTCTCGCCGTAGTACGCGTCGGGATAGCCCTCGCCGTAGCCGACGAGATCCGGCCAGGCCGGGTTGCGCAGCTCGACGACGACCGAGCTCATCCCCTCGCCACCGTGGGCCCGGGCGATCCGGAACGGCTCGCGATAGGGCAGCCGGATCGACCTCGCTGGTGAGCTCCAGGCTCATCGCCGGGCAGGCGCCGGCTCGAGGGCCTCGACCCCGGCCTGGATCGCGGCCCACAGCCGTTCCGGCCCGAAGCGGACCGGATCGTCGACCGGCAGGCCGGTCTCGGCGGCGGTCTCGGCGATCACCCGGCGGGCATCGGCCTCGTCGCCGTAGAGCGACGTGTTCAGGGCGACGGCGACCACCTTGGACGGCGCGACGACCCCGGCCATCTGCTCGTGGAGGCGGATGAAGTCGTTGAGCGGCTGGAGCGGGAAGGTCCGGTCCGGGACGTGGTCCCAGTCGTGCTCGGGCAGGCCCGGCTTGTGGACCATGACCATCGCCTGGGGCGTGCTGCCGTGGATCAGGCTCAGGGTGACGGCGCTGTAGGCCGGGTGGTCGAGCGAGCCCTGGCCCTCGACGATGATCCAGTCGCCCTTCGACTCGGCCTGCTCGACCAGCCACTCGCAGGTCCCGTTGGAGAAGTCGCTGATCACCCGATCGACCGCGACGCCCCAGCCGTCGATCATCATTCCGGTCTGGCCGGTGGGCACGAAGACCGAGGCCAGGCCCGCCTCGCGGGCGGCCCGCCGCAGCTCGAGGGCGACGCTCATCTTGCCGATCGCGCAGTCGGTCCCGACGGTCAGGATCACGTGCTTGCCCGGGCCGTGGGCCCGCCCGACGGCCGTCTCCTCGCGACTCGGCGGCCGGCGGTAGTCGACGATCTCGACGCCGGCCGCCCGGGCCGCTGCCGCGAACTCGGGGTCGTCGCCGATCAACGTGTGCAGGCCGGACAGGATGTCGAGGCCGCCGCGATCGCATCGAGGATCGCCTTGCGCCAGGCGGCGGGCAGCTTGCCACCGGTCGGCGCGATCCCGATCAGCAGCGCGGTCGGGGCTCCCCGGCTGGGACCGAGGGCCATCGCGTCGGCCAGCGAGGCGACGATCGGGATGTCGAAGCGCGGCCGGTTGCCCAGCCACTCCTGGACGTTGCGGCCGGTGTTGGTCGAGTCGATCACGGCGACGACCGGGTCCGGGCCGTAGCGGATCACGCCCATCGCCGTCTTGCCGTCATGAGGCCCGAAGTGGCCCTCGGCGAGGATCACCAGGCGACGCACCGGCGATCGGTCACGGAGGTTCCCTCGGCGATCTTCCCGTCCAGGCCAACGGGGCGCTGGTACCGCATACCGGATTCGAACCGGTGATCTCCGCCTTGAGAGGGCGGTGTCCTGGGCCTCTAGACGAATGCGGCAGGTCGGCCGATGGCGTCGAGCGCCGGACCGGCCGGAATGATACCAGCGGGCGCCTAGAGGTGATTCGCCTCGAGGAAGGCGCGCATCGTCTCGGCCACCTGGAGGTGGCTGGCCTCGCCCAGGACCAGCCCGAAATGGGAGTGGGCGCCGAACGGCTCGTAGTCGGCCGACAGCCATTCCGCAAGGCGCTCGCTCGAGGCCTCGGGCACGTAGCGGTCAAGGCCGGCCCCGATGACCAGCTTGGGGATCGTGCCCAGCCTGGCTCGTTCGATCGGGACGCCCGAGATCATCTGGCGGCGGGCGGCACCGGCTTCGTGCGGCTTCTGGCCGAGCAGGTGCTGGATCCGCAGAATGTCGGCCAGGGCCAGGTCGCGGTGGTCGCGCTGGAGCCGTTCGGGCAGTGTCTCCCAGCCGAGCAGGTCGCGGCCGTAGACCTCGGGGATCTCGCGCAGCTCGTGGGGATGGGCCGGCGGCCGGAGCTCGCGGGGCAGCTCGGAGGACAGCAGGATCAGGCCGCCGACCGGCTGGCGCTCGATCGCCTTGAGCGCGAGCAGGCCACCCATCCCGTGGCCGACCACGACGACGCTCGAGCCGAGCCGCTCGATCGCCTCGACCACGTCCTCGGTGTAGGTCTCGAACGACAGCGTCGTCGGGTCGGCGGTCTGCGACCAGAAGTGGTTGCGCAGGTTGAGGGCATGGCCCTCCCAGCCCCGGGCGGCGAAGTACTGGAGGTGGTGCTCCCAGACCCACGAGCCGGCCAGCTCGCCGTGGACGAACAGGAGCGGCCGGCGGCGCGAGCGTCGCTCGGGCAGCCACGATTCGATGTAGATGCCCCGCTCGCTCAGCTCGATCTCGTCCTTGCGGACCGGCCGGGTGGGGACGCTGGCGGGCACCGGCCGGACGCCGGTTGGGGATTCGGTCATCGGTCTACCACTCGTGGGGATTGAGGACGAGGCCGGTCAGCGGCTGGGTGGTCGCCGCATCGGGCCCCGCGACGAACAGGGCGAGGATGTAGTCGAAGGCCGGGTCCTCCTCGCACGAGCGGCTCATCCGCCGCTCGTCACGGTAGCGGAGAGCCGATTCGTAGCGGGCCTGGCCATCGGCGATCGTGACCGGTGCGGAGCTGATCGCGGCGAGCAGCCCGCTGACCGCCGGGGCCTGGGGGCCATCGGCCGCCAGGGCCCAGACCCGGTGGCGGGTGCCGTGCTGGTCGGTCAGGTCGATGTCCGCCCGCAGGCCGACGACCTCGGCCAGGATCCGGCTCGCGCCGCCGCCCGGGTCGTCGAAGACGCACACGATCGGGCTGGTGTTGACCCCGGTGGCTCGGAGCAGCTTGTAGCGATCCTCGCGCTGGGCCGAGAGGGGCGCGTCGCGAGGGACGACCCCGGAACCCGAGCCGAATGGCTCGAGGGGCAGCCGGCCGAAGAAGCCGCGCCTGACGTGCCCGTCGCCGGCCAGGCCGGCTCGCTCGGCCTGTTCGTAGACGTAGAGGGAGGGCCGGGGGTCCTTGTGGAACGTGCCATCCGAGCGCCAGGCGGCAAACGTTCGCGCGGCGCGCCGGTAGCGGTCGTCCGGGCCGTCACCCTGCTCGCCAACGGGCAGGTCGAGCCGGACGGCATTCTTGGGGTGGCGGGCCAGGAGGTCGACGGCCTCGCCCGGACCGATGGCGTCATAGGGCGGGCTGACGACGGCGGCGAGGTCCCCGATCACCTCCGATTCGTAGCGGAGGGCGCGAAACGGTCGAACTTCCGGCACGGGTTCCTCGGTTGGGCGCGGCGAACGGGCTGGACGGACGGCCCGTCACTCAGCGCCTGGGCCCGCCCATCGTACGACACGCCCGGCCGTCCGGCGCTCCGGGGCGGCCAGCGTCGCCGGGTGGTAGCCTCCCGGCGATGTCCCGGTTCGTCCTCGGCCTGCTGGCGCTGCTCCTGGCCGGTTGCGGGACACGGATCGGGGACCTGCCGGCCCCCAGTCCAGCCAACTTCCCGTCGATCGCGTCGCTCCTGGGCGACGCCGGGATCACGGTCAGCCAGCAGGTCTCGGGCGACGCCGGCTGCAAGGATTCCAGCCTCGTATCGACCGCGATCGGGTTCACCGCGTCGGGCCTCGACCAGGCCGCGCCGGTCCGGATCCACATCTACATCTTCGCCGACGCCGCCACCTGGTCGCGCCTCTCGAGCAGCGTCTCGCAGTGCGCGCTGAGCTTCGTGACCGACCCCGAGACGTACGAGTCGATCGATCCGTCGCCGTATGTCCTGGCCGGCCAGGGGCCCTGGGGCAGCAAGTTCCGGGACACCCTCCGGCAGGTCCTAACGACGGCGGCCGGCGATGGCGGCAACGGCAGCGACGGCGGCGGCGGGGGAAACCCCTGAGCGCCGCGTGGAGCGGGCAGGCCGAGACCGGGTCCTAGACGACCCGCAGGTCGAGGATCTTGCGGGCGATCACCAGGCGCTGGATCTGGCTGGTGCCCTCGCCGATCTCGGTCAGCTTGGCGTCGCGCAGGTAGCGCTCGACCTTGTACTCCTCGACGTAGCCGTAGCCACCGTGGACCTGGATCGCGGCGTTCGTCGCCCGGGCGCTGACCTCCGAGGCGAATAGCTTGGCCTGGGCCGCGGCGAGGCCATACTCACGGCCGCGATCCTTCAGCCAGGCGGCCCGCCAGACGAGCTGCCGGGCAGCCTCGATCTCGGTCGCCATGTCGGCGATCATGAACGCGACGCCCTGGAACGAGCCGATCGGCCGGCCGAACTGCTGGCGGGTCTGGGCGTACGGGATCGCTGCGTCGAGAGCGGCCTGGGCAAGGCCGACGGCGAGGGCGCCGATGCTGATCCGGCCGCCATCGAGGGTCCGCAGGGCGATCCGGAAGCCCTCGCCGCGCTCGCCCAGCAGGTTGGCGGCGGGCACCCGGGCTCCCTCGAAGATCAGCTCGCCGGTCGCCGAGGCATGGAGGCCCATCTTCTCCTCGAGCCGGCCGATCGAGAAGCCGGGCGTGTCGGAGGGCACGATGAAGGCGCTGATCTCGGCGCCGCCACCGCCGTGGCCGTTGCCCTCGTCCTTGCCGTCGCCTTTGCCGCCACCGGCTTTGGGCCGGGTCCCGGTCCGGGCGGTGACGACGTAGGTCCCGGCCTGGCCGGCATTGGTGATGAAGCGCTTGCCGCCGTCGAGGACCCAGCTGCCGCCATCGGGGCCGTCCTCGAAGCGGGCCGTGGTCCGGGTGCCACCCGAGTCCGAACCGGCGCCGGGTTCGGTGAGGCCGTAGGCCCCGATCACCCGGCCCTCGGCCATCGGCACGAGGTGGCGCTCCTTCTGGGCGGCCGACCCGGACTGGTGGAGCGGGCCGCAGCCCAGGCTGGTGTGAGCGGCCACGATCAGGCCCAGCGAGCCCCACACCCGGCCGATCTCCTCCACCGCGATCGCATAGGCCAGGGTGTCCAGGCCGGCCCCGCCTTCGTCCTCCGGAAACGGGATGCCCAGCCAGCCCATCTTCCCCAGCTGGTCGACGATCGGGCGCGGGAAGCGCCTGGCACGTTCGTGCTCGTCGATCGCCGGGGCCACCTCGCTGAGCATGAAGTCGCGCACCGTGTCGCGGAGGAGGACGTGCTCCGGGGCGAGGTCGAGGTCCACAGCCGGAGGGTACACCGGCCACCTGCCCGGGCGGGACGGAGCGGCCGTCAGGCCCGAGCGGCTTTGACGACCCTCTGCTAGCCTCACCCGTGATGGAGGGCCCAAGCCTCGGATCGCCGCTTCCCAACGACTCGCTGCCGGCGCCTCATCATGCCGGCGACCCCGGAGACGGACCCGGCGCCCACCCCGACGGCCATGCGCCAACGCTCCGCCGGGAGCTCGTCCTGGCCCTGCGCACCGCGGGTCCCAGCTCGCCCGATCAGCTGGCCGGGCTCGTTGGCGCCAGCCGGACCGGCGTCCTCCAGCAGCTCCGGGTCCTCGAGGCCGAGGGCCTCGTCTCGCGCCGGACCGAGCGCCACGGCGTTGGCCGGCCGCGCCACCTGTACGACGTGACCCCCAACGCCCAGCAGCTCTTCCCGGCCAATTACGACGGGCTGGCGAGCGGCCTGATCGCGGCGATCGATGCGATCGGCGGCCGGGAGCTGGTCGACCGGGTCTTCGAGACGCGCCGGGCGCAGACCGCTGAGCGGATCCAGCGCCGCCTCGACGAGAGCCCCGGCCCCGATGCCCCGTTCCTGGAGCGGGTCCGCGAGCTGGCCGTCATCCAGGACGAGCAGGGCTACCTGTGTGCCGCGGAGCTCTCGGCCGACGGCACGATCCGGCTGCGCGAGCACAACTGCGCGATCTATCACGTGGCCGCCGGCGATCCCGCGGCGTGTGAGGCGGAGCTCGCCCTGTTCCGCGAGGTGCTCGGGGCCGACGTGGTCCGCGAGAGCCACATCGCGGCAGGCGATCGCTGCTGCACCTACCGGATCAGCGCCCGCCCCGACTGACCGGGCTTCGGGTCAGGCTTCCTCGCGCTCGACCTCGGCCCGCCGGGCCGGCTCCAGGACCGCCGGGATCACGTCGGTCACGTTGGGCACGAACGACGCGGCGAGCGCCGTATCGATCGCGATCCGCTGGTCGTCGGTCGACAGGATGCCCAGCCGGCCCAGGGTCTGGAGCTCGTCCCGGATATACGTCTTGAGCATCTCCGGGCCATCGGTGTTGATCGAGAAGCGGACCTCGTTGCGCCGGAACTGGTCGAAGATCCAGCGGAACTCCTCCCAGCTCGAGACGACGCCGGTGTTCAGGTTCGAGGTCGGGCAGATCTCGAGGACGATCCCCCGCTCGCGGAGCATCTCCATCGCCCGCGGGTCGTAGGCCGCCTTGACGCCGTGGCCGATCCGGTCGGGCTCGAGCAGCTCGACGACCCGGGCGACCTCCTCGATCGGGCCCGATTCGCCGGTGTGGACCGTCAGGCCCAGGCCGAACTGGCGCGCCCGGCGGAAGAGCCGCTTGTAGTCGGCGACCCGGAAGGTCGAGCTCTCCGGGCCGGCGATGTCGACCCCGACCACGCCCCGGTCGTGCCAGGCGATCGCCTTTTCGACGAGGATCTCGTTGAGCTCGAAGGGAAAGGCCCGATCCAGGCAGAAGATCAGGCCCGGCTTGACCGGGTATTCGAGCGACGCCCGATCCATCCCGCGGACCGCCGCGGCGATGATGTGGTCGAGGTCCTGCTCGCCGCCCCGGTTGCGCTTCATCGGGTTGAAGCGCAGCTCGGTCGTCGTGATGTTGTTCTTGCGGTAGGCGCCGCCGACCACCTCGTAGACGGAGCGCTCCACGGCCAGCGGCGAGGACTGGATCAGCTCGGTCCAGTGGAACAGCTGGAGGTAGCCGTCGAAGCTCCGGCTGCGCTTGTTGGACACGGTGATCATGTCCCGGAATTCCCAGTAGTCCTTGGTCGGCAGCTTGATCCCCTGGGCATGGGCGATGCCCCACATGATCGAGGGCGTGACGGCGCCGCCGAGGTGGCAGTGGAGCTCGGCCAGGGCCGTCTTGCGGGAGATCGTCGCCATTGCCTGAGGATAGCGGAGCCGGGCCACGGTGACCGTCCTAGCTACGGCCGGCCGAGGCAGACCGTGAGGTTGGTCCCGCCGGATTCGTCGACATGGAACTCGTAGCGACCGTCGGGCCAGGCGCGGCCGTCGTCGAGCTTGATATAGCTGACGTCGCTGGAGCTGCTGATCACCAGCCCGTTGAATTGGATCGACTCGACGTCGCGCGGCTCGTCGTGCCAGCCGACCGCCTGCCAGCCACCGAACTCCGACGCGATCCGCGTCCCGCGCGGCGTTGTGACCACGAGGACCTGGCCACCCGTCGGCAAGTCTGGCACGCCCGTGCACAGCCGGTCGACCGGCAGCGCCTGGACGGCATCCGCGGAGCCGTCCGTCATCGATGCCGCGGGAGTCGAGGGGACGACGATCCAGGTCCACCACGCCTGCTCCGTCGCCACCCCCAGCGCGGGGATCTCGAGGGTCGGCTGAAGCGGCGGCCCGACAGGCGCCCCGACGCCGACGCCCCACGCGCCCTGGTCTTCGCCAAGATTGCCGATGTCGATGGCAATCTGGTCCGTGACGGGCCCGCCCTGGGTGACAACCGGGATCGGTGCGTTCGACGAACCCGGGGAGGCAGCCGGCTGGCCGCCCGGGACCAGCGACCGAACCGCGGCCGGGCTCGCCGGATCGGGGCTGAGGGCAACCGCCGAGGCCGGCGTCGTCGACTGCCAGGGATGGGTGATGGCTGCGAGCAGCAGCACGGCGACCAGCGCAGCAACGATCCAGCCGGGGTCAATGCCTCGCCGTCTTCGCCCGACCGGGCCGATCTCGAAGTTGATGGCGGCCCGGCGCGGCGCTTCGGGCGGTGGCTGGTTCACGCCTTCAGGTTCGCCGCTGGCAGCGAACTGGTTCAGCCGGCGAGGGCGTCGGGCTCGCGCGGGACGCCCGGCACGATTCGGCCGTCGGCGTCGATCGTCGCCTGGCGCCGTGCCCGGCGCAGCTCCGCTCCGGGGACCTGGTCGCGAGCGTGGTAGCTCGAGCGGACGAGGGGACCCGATTCGACATGGCGGAAGCCGAGCTCGAGGGCCTCGGCCTTCATCTCGGCGAACTCATCGGGGTGGTAATAGCGAATCAGCTCGAGGTGCTCGAGCGATGGGCGCAGGTACTGGCCGATCGTCAGGATGTCGCAGTCGACCGCGCGCAAGTCGCGGAACGCCTGGCTCAGCTCGTCGCGGGTCTCGCCCAGACCGACCATCAGGCTAGATTTCGTGTGGACGGTCCAGCCGTCGGCCACGGCATACGCCTTGGCCCGCTCGAGGACCGACAGGCTGCGACCGTAGCGCGCCCGCTTGCGGACTGGCTTCTGGAGCCGCTCGACGGTCTCGAGGTTGTGGTTGAGGATGTCCGGCCGGGCGGCCATCACGGTCTTGAGCGGCTCGTCGGTCCCGTTGAAGTCCGGGATCAGGACCTCGACGCCCATCCCGGCGGAGCGGGCGCGGACCTGGCGAATCGTCTCGGCGAAGATCCCGGCGCCACCGTCGGGCAGGTCGTCGCGGGCGACGCTGGTGATCACGACATGCTCCAGGTCGAGGGCGGCGAGCGCCTCGGCGACGCGGCGCGGCTCGTCGTCGTCGAACCAGGTCGGCCGGCCAGTCTTCACCGCACAGAAGCCGCAGGCCCGGGTACAGGTATCGCCCAGGATCATGATCGTTGCCGTGCGCTGGTCCCAGCACTCGGCGATGTTCGGGCAGTGCGCCTCCTCGCAGACGGTGTTGAGGGTCAGGCCGCGCAGGAGCGCCTTCAGGTCGTGATAGTTCTCGCCCGAGGGGATCCGGGCCTTGATCCAGTCCGGGTGACGACGCAGCACGTTCGGGTCGGTGGCCGCTTCGTGCCCGCCGCCGGCCCCATACCCGCCGCCGAGCGCGATCGACAGGCCGGCCGTGCCAGCGTGGTGCGGATTCGTGCCGGGCGGCTCGAAGATCGGCAGTTCGCGTCCCATGGCTGCGAGTGTAGGCCTACGTCCCGAACGTGGCGCGCAATCCGGACTCCAGGTCGCGGGCCCGGAACCCGAGCTCGCGCTCGGCCTTGGCTGCCCGGGCCCAGTACGTGACCCGGTCACCGGCCCGGATCGTCTCGGCCAGGTTGGCGGGCAGGCCGCCGACCGCCCCAAAGCGACGGCTCACCGGAATGAACAGGCGCAGGAGGCCGGTCGGCAGGGTGATACGGGGCGGGCGCTTGTGGCCGGCGATGGCTGCCGCCCCGACCGCGTCCCGCAGGAGCAAGGACGGGCCGCTCAGGATGTACGACTCGCCCAGGCGACCGCGATCGAGGGTTCGCACGATCCCATCGGCAACATCGTCGACGTACGACCAGCTCAGGCCGGTGTCACCGAGAGCGACGTAGCGGAGCTTGCCGGCGTGGGCGAGCGCCAGCTGGCCGCCCGCTTCGGAGTGGTCGCCCGGTCCGTAGACTCCGCCCGGCATCGCGGTCACGATCGGTGCCCCGCCTGCTATTCGAGCCGCGACCAGCTCATGGGCCTGGTACTTGGTCAGGTCGTAGTAGCTGAGGAAGCCCTCGTCAAGGTCGCGCCGGTGGGTTTCGTCGACGACCTCGCCGTGAGTGTTGCCGAGGACATTGACGGTCGAGGTGTAGACGATCCTCGGCGTGCCCGCCCTCGCTGCGGCATCGAGGAGCCGGGTGGTCGTGCCCACATTCGCGTCCAGCATGGCTGGCCGCTCCGAGGGCCGGATCCCGATCCGGTACGAGCCGGCCATGTGGACCAGGGCTTCGGCTCCGGAGAGCTGCCCGGCGATCGCGTCGACTTCGGCCAGGTCGCCGGCCGTTAGCTCGATTCCCGCGTCACCCAGGTCCGCCGCTCGGGCCGGATCGCGGACGATCGCGACGACCTCGTCACCTCTGGCCCGAAGCTGACGGGCAACCACGCCGCCGATGAATCCGGTCGCGCCGGTGACGACGACCCGCATCGCGCGGCTTTCCTGGCGCCCCGGGGCGGCCTAGTAGATCGCCGTCTCGGGCCCGACCGCCTCGAGCCAGGCCTTGATGTCGCGCAGGAGGGCCGCCCCGCCGGCACCGTCGTTGGCGCGATGGTCGAGGCCGAGCACGACGTTCATGACCGGCCGGATGCCGATCACGTCGCCGCTCGCCGTCTCGAGGACGACCGCTCGCTTGGTGATCGCCTCCATGGTCAGGATCCCGACCTCGGGCGAGTTGATGATCGGCATCGTCAGGTTCGAGCCCAGCCAGCCGGTGTTGTCGATCGTGAACGTGCCCCCGCCGAAGTCGTCGAGGCGGAGCTTGTTCGTCCTGGCCCTGGCGGCCACGTCGGCGATCGCCTGGTTGATGCCGTGGATCGAGAGCTGGTCGGCGTCGCGGACGACCGGCACGATCAGGCCGTCATCGACGGCAACGGCCACCCCGATGTTGAACCGGCGCTTGGCCAGCAGGCCGGCGTCGGTCCAGTTGGCGTTGAAGGTCGGGTTGCGCCGCAGCGCCTCGACAGCGGCCTTGACCACGAACGGGACATAGCTCAGGGACAGGCCGTTGGCGGCCTGGTACTCGCGCTTGGCCGACTCGCGCAGCCTGACCAGGCCCGAGACGTCGACCTCCATGTGGACGTAGGCGTGCGGGATTGCCAGGGCCCTGGTCATCTGGGCGGCGATGCCCTTGCGCATCTGGGTCATCGGCAGGAGGACTTCGTCGGCGCCTTCCGGGAAGCTGATCGGCTGGCCGGCGCTGGCCGCGGTCGTAGCCCTGGCCGGGGCCGGCGCGGCGGTTCGTGGGGAGGGGCCGTTGCCGGCCGCGGGGGTTGCGCTGGGTGCCGAGGTGGGTGCCGCTCCCGCACGTGCTCCGGGCTCGGTTGCTCCGGGCACGGTTGTCCCGGCGGCGGCTGTTCCGGCCGAGCCTGCGCCGCCGACGATCTGGCCCCCGACGGACGTCTTCGTCCGCTGGGTCTCGACATAGTTGGAGACGTCGTCGCGGGTGATCCGGCTGCCGCCGCCGGTGCCGATGATCATCGCGGCCGTGAGGCCGTGCTCACGCAGGAGGCGGCGGACCGCCGGGGTCATCCGGGCGTCGGGGTCGCCGGGCAGGGCGTCGTCGTCGGCCGTCGCAATTGCGGCGGCCTGGTCGGTGCGCTCGGGCCGCTCAGCTCGCTCGGGTCGCTCGTCCGAGCCGGCGGGGCCGAAGGCTGCGGCTGGCGCCGCCGCGGGTGCCGGGGCCGGGGTCGCGGGCGGGGTGCTGGTAACGACGGGGCCGGTGGCGACGGAGGCTGCCGCCGGGGTGGTTGCGGCTGGAGCGGCGCTGGCGACAGGGGCGGCGCTCGTTGCGGCCGTGCCGGCGCCGGCTTCGTCGGCCGTCTCGATGATCGCGATCTCGGCGTTGTTGGGGACCGTTGCGCCTTCCTCGACCAGGATCTGGGTCAGGGTGCCCTCGACCGGCGACGGGACCTCGGCGTTCACCTTGTCGGTGATCACCTCGAGCAGCGGCTCGTACTTGGCCACATGATCGCCGGGCTTCTTCAGCCACTTGCCGATCGTCCCCTCGGCAACGCTCTCGCCGAGCTGGGGCATCGTCACCTTGGCCACTGATTCAGTCCTCCTGGACATCGCGCTGCGAGTCGGACTCAATGATCGGCCGGCCGGCTCGCGCACAGTGTCGCGCATCGAGCCCGGATCGGTCGAGCCTGCCCGGGTTGCCGCTTGGTACGCCCGCGATAAGTCCGCGGCACGATCATCGGGCTAATGGACGATCGACGGGTCGGGCTGGTCATCCGTGCCCTGCGCCGCCGCCGCGGCTGGCGGCAGGTCGACCTGGCCGTTCGAGCCCACCTCTCGCAGACAACGATCTCCGCAGTCGAGCGCGGGCATCTGGACTCGGTCTCCCTCGTCAACCTACGTCGAATCCTGGCGCCCCTCGACGGCCGGGCCGACTTCGACATCCGCTGGCGTGGTGGGAGTCTCGATCGAACTCTCGACCAACGACACGCGCAGTTGGTCGAAACCGTGGTGGGGCTTCTGGCACGAAACGGCTGGCAAACCGAGGTTGAGGTGACATATGCCATCTACGGCGAGCGCGGAGCAATTGATGTCATGGCGTTCCACCCATCAACCGCGTCGCTGGTTGTGATCGAGGTGAAGACCGAGCTGACGTCGATAGAGGAGATGCTCCGGCGCCACGATGAGAAGGTCCGACTAGGCCCGCGGATCGCGCGGGAGCGATTTCGTTGGCAAGCGACGAGTACCTCGCGGATCCTGGCGATCGGTGAGCATCGCTCTGCCCGACGACACGTCGCCACTCACAAGGCTGTGCTTGACTCGGTCATGCCCAGCGAGAACGTTGCCGTGCGTGGCTGGCTCGCGTCGCCGGTCGGGTCGATCCGGGGCCGGTGGTTCTTGCCATTTAGTGGCCCTGGAGGTATTCGGCGAGAGCCGGGCGGCCCGGACCGGGTCCGAACCCGTCATCCCCCCGCCCGACGACCCTGATCCTGCACGAGGAGGCCTTCGACAGCCCGGCGGGACCTTCGCGCCGAGGACTATTGCCCAAGATCCCCGCCGAGTAGCAGCTATGACGCTATTTGGCAGGAATTGGAACGGGAGCAAGGAGGTGCGGAGTGTCGCTCCCTGCCGCCCGCGGACCTAGTAGGCGGCGAGCTTGCGGATGCCGGCGGCGATCTTGGTGGGGTCGACCATGAACCAGTCCTCGAGGACGTGGTTGTAGGGGACCCCGGGGACATCCGGGCCGGCGATCCGGGTGACGGGGCCGTCGAGGTAGTCGAAGGCTTCCTCGGCCACGGTCGCGGCGACTTCCGCGCCGTAGCCTCCGAAGCGGTTGTCCTCGTAGACGACGAGGCACTTGCCGGTCTTGCGGACCGAGCCGATCACGGTTTCCTTGTCGAGCGGCCGGAGCGTTCGCAGGTCGACCACTTCGACGCTGATCCCCTCCTCCGCCACCCGTTCGGCCGCCTCGAGGGCGTAGTGGGCCATCAGCCCGTAGGCGATGACGGTGACCTGGGTCCCGGGTCGGGTGATCGCGGCCCGGCCCAGGGGCACGACATAGTCCGTGTCGGGCACGTCGCCGCGGACGCTCCGGTACATCTTCTTGTGCTCGAAGAAGAGGACCGGGTCGTCGTCCCGGATCGAGCTGCGCAGCAGGCCCCGGGCGTCGTACGGGGTGGACGGCACCACGATCTTCAAGCCCGGCACGTGGCTGAAGAACGCCTCCACCGACTGTGAGTGGTAGAGCGCGCCGTGGACGCCGCCGCCGTAGGGCGCCCGGATCGTGATCGGGACCCCGACGGCATTGTTCGAGCGGTAGCGCATCCGGGCCGCCTCGGACACGATCTGGTTGAACGCCGGGTGGATGAAGTCGGCGAACTGGATCTCGGCGATCGGTCGCAGGCCGTTGACCGCGGCACCGATCGAGGCCCCCACGATCATTGACTCGGTCAGCGGCGTGTCGATCACCCGGTCCTGGCCGAACTCGGCCCACAGCCCATCGGTGGCCAGGAAGACTCCGCCCTTCTTGCCGACATCCTCGCCCAGGACGATCACCGATTCGTCGCGGCGCATCTCGCCGGCCAGCGTGTCGCGGATCGCCTCGATGAACGTCCGGGTGGGCATCAGCCGCCGGCCTCGGAGGCGTCGCCCGAGCCGTCGCCGAAGCCCCACGGTGGTGGCGTCTCCGACGGCCAGTCCTCGGCATAGACCCAGCGCATCGCGGTCGATGGCTCGGGATCCGGCTCGCCCTCGGCGAAGTCCGTCGCGTCGGTCACGATCGCGGCGATCTCGTCGGTCAGGGCGGCCTCCACCGCCGGGGTCAGGATCCCCGCCGCTCGAAGCTGGTCCCGGAAGTGGGGCAGGGCGTCGCGGCCCTTCTCGAGGGCCATCTCTTCCTCGGTCCGGTACTTGGTCTGCTGGTCATCCGAGGAGTGGCCGGTCAGGCGGGTGACCTTGGCCTCGATCAGGGTCGGGCCGTCGCCCGCCCGGGCCCGCTCGATCGCAGTCTTGGCCGCGATGTAGCAGGCGAGGACGTCCGAGCCGTCGACCACGATCCCGGGGATGCCGTAGCCCGCGGCTCGCGCGGCGACGTCCGGGATGGCCAGCTCCATCACCGCCGGGACGCTGATCGCATAGCCGTTGTTCTCGACCAGGAAGACGAACGGCAGCTTGTGGATCGCGGCGAAGTTCAAGGCCTCGTGGACGTCGCCCTGGTTCGAGGAGCCCTCGCCCATCGCCGTCAGGGCCACCTGGCCGGTCTTGCGGATCTTGGCCGCCAGGGCGATCCCCACGGCGTGGAGGATCTGGGTGGCGACCGGCGACGAGACCGACAGCAGGTTGTGGCGCCGGTCGCCGTAGTGGCCGGGCATCTGCCGGCCGCCCGACGACGGGTCGCTGGCCCGGGCGTACTGGGCCAGCATGATGTCCCGGGCGCTCATCCCGAAGGTCATGCACATCGCGATTGAGCGGTAGAACGGCGCGATCCAGTCATGGCCCTTGCGCAACGCCCAGGTCACCCCGACCTGCGCTCCTTCGTGGCCCTGGCCACTGATCACGAACGGGATCCGGCCGGCCCGGTTGAGGATCCACATCCGCTCATCGACCGCCCGGGCGAGGGCCACCATCCGGTACATCGCGAGGAGCTGCTCGTCGTCGAGGCCCGCCTCCGCCCCGAGGTGGCTAGCCGTCTTCGCTCGATGCCCGGTCGCGGTCATGCCGCCTCCGTGGTCAGAAGTTGATCGATCGGCCGTCGACGGCGAGAGCCGCCTCGCCGAGGACCTCGGACAGCGTGGGATGGGGATGAGTGGCCGCCCCGATCTCCCAGGGCGTGGCCTCCAGCTCGAAGCCCAGCGACGCCTCGGCGATCAGGTCGGTGGCGTGCGGGCCGACGAGGTGGACGCCGAGCGTGTCGCCGGTCTCGGTGTTGGCGATCACCTTGGCAAAGCCCTCGTACTCGCCGCCGATGATCGCCTTCGCGATCGCCTGGAAGGGCACCTTGCCGACCTTGTAGGGCAGACCCTGCTCCTGGCACTGGGCCTCGGTCAGGCCGACCGAGGCAATCTCGGGGCGGCAGTAGGTGGCCCGGGGCTGCTCGCTGTAGTTCGATCTCGGGGACGTCCTTCTCGCCGGCGATCGTATGGGCGGCGATGATCCCCTCGTGGGCCGCGGTGTGGGCCAGCCACAGGCCGCCGATCACGTCGCCGATCGCGTAGACGTGCGGCTCGCGGGTCCGCATCCGGCCGTTGACCTTGATCACGCCGCGCTCGACCTCGGCCTTGGTCGTCTCCAGGCCGATGCCTTCGGTGTTCGCCGCCCGGCCGGTCGCCACCAGGAGCAGGTCGGCGCTGATCTCCTCGGTCGGGCCGCCTTCAGGGCCGACAACGAGCCGAACACCGCTCTTCGAGGTCTTGACCGCGGCGACGTCGAAGCGGGCCTTGGTGATCACCGTGATCCCGCGCTTGGTGAAGCTGCGCTCGAGGAGCTGGCTTACGTCGCGGTCCTCGAGAGGCACGATCCCGGGCAGGTACTCGAGCAGGGTGACCGCCGTGCCGATGTCGTGATAGAAGCTGGCGAACTCGACGCCGACCGCGCCTGCCCCCACGATGACGATGCTGGCCGGCCGGCTCGGTCAGCTGCAGGATGTCGTCGCTGGTGACGATCGTCGTCCCGTCGGGGACCAGGCCGGGCAGGCTCTTGACCCGGCTGCCCGTGGCGATGATCACGTCGGTCGCCTGGAGGACCCGCTCGCCGCCCGCGCCCGGCGTGCCATCCTCGCCGGGCTGGCTGACCCGGACCCGGTTCGGTCCGTCGAGCCGGCCCCGGCCGGCGACCCAGGTCACCTTGTTCTTGTCGACCAGGCTCTTGAGCCCGGTCCACATCCGCTTGACGACGGCGTCGCGCCGGCTGGCGATCGTGGCGTAGTCGATCTCCGGCTCACCCGGCAGGACGACCCCGATAGTCCTTGAGGTGGCGGGCCCGGTTGACCATGTCGGCCGACTCGAGGAGGGCCTTGGTCGGGATGCAGCCCCGATGGAGGCAGGTCCCGCCGACCTTGTCCTCATCGACGAGGGCCACCCGGAGGCCCGAGCTGGGCAGCCCGGAATGCGGCGGTGTAGCCACCCGTGCCGGCCCCAAGGACGACGAGGTCGAAGTCGTTGCTGGAGCCGACGGCCATCGAGTGGGGCAACCTCGCGAATTGGGCTGGGGGACCGATCGATGGTACCCGCGGTGTCCCGACCCACGCAACCGAGGGCCAGGCGGGCTGCAACCCGGCGGGCGCAACCCTGTGGGCTGCAACCCGGCGGACAGCAAGACCGCCGCCTGGAGCGTCCTCCGCACCCCCGGATCGGCGACTGGGCTGGCGCAGCGCCGCTGGTTGGAGGTCGAGGACCGCCGGGCGGCGGTCAGGTTGGGCGAAGGGCGGGTCAGGCGCCGCGCATCGTCCGGAAGCAGTCGCTGCAGTAGACGGGCTTGCCGCTGGTCGGGCGGAAGGGGACCTGGGCGTCGCGGCCGCAGTTGCTGCAGGTGGCCGTGAACATCTCACGCGGGCCGCGATCGCGGGCTCCGCTGTAGCCACCGGCGCTGTACGAGCCGCCGGCGCCGTAGCCACCGTAGCTCGACGACGATCCGCCGTCGGCCGAGTAGCTACCACCACCACCGTCGGCGTTGCGGGCGGCCTTCCGGCTGGCCCGGCAGCTGGCGCAACGGCGTGGCTCGGTGAAGTTGCGCTGGGCGTAGAAATCCTGCTCGCTGGCAGTGAACACGAATTCCTGGCCACAGTCGGCGCAGGTCAGGTTCTTATCGGTGTACACGAACACTCCTCTATGTAGCCGCGCGAAGCCGTCTGTTCCTCGCGTCAGCCAGAGAGGAGTTCGGTCAGCGTGCTACGGGCTCTGGTCACGGCCCCGGGCCGTGGCGTTTGATGGGCGGGAGTCTAGGCCGCGCACGTGCCCGTGTACATAGGGCAAATCAAGGGGCGGGGCACCCCTCCCACGCTCAGCGCGAGCGTGTGCCCCGGAGCAGGCTGGCGAGCACCACGATCGTCCCGACGGCGATCACCACGATCGCCAGCGGCGACTGGAAGATGACCCAGCGCGGACCGTCGGGCAGGATCGTGGTGACCAGCGAGATGCCCAGGACGATGGCCACGATCGCGCCGCCCACGAGCAGGACCTCGCGCCAGCCATAGACCCGGGCGGTGGTCGGATCAGGCACGGTCGGCCTCGAGCGGGATCCCGATCGGGGCGACGAGGACCTTGCCGGCCAGGGCCGCCCCGCGGCGGGTCAGGAGGCCCGTCTTGGGCCGGTGGAAGGTGACCGTCAGGTCGGCCCGCACGGCCGGCTCCGATGCTTCGCCACTGGTCAGGTCCACGGCGGTCGGAGTGTCGACCGCGACGACCGGCACCCCGCCGGCGGCGGCGCGCTGGATCATCTCGACCGCCGTCCGGATCGGGTCGCGAAGGGCGCCCCGGACCCCGGTGCCCAGGAGGGCATCGACGAGGACGCTGGCCTTCTCGACGCCCTGCGCCGAGGATCGCCAGGTCGCGCGGCGAGGCGGCATGGATCCGGGTCACGCTTGGCTCGTTGGCCAGGCGGTCCCAGTTGACCGCCGCGTCGCGGGTCCCCGGCTTCGCCTCGGGGGCGACGAAGACGACAACGACGGCCAGGCCCAGATGACCGAGCTTGCGCGCGGCGACGAAGCCGTCCCCGCCGTTATTGCCCGGCCCGCACATCACCAGGATCGGGCCCTGGCCGAGCCGGCCCTGGTCGAGCGCCGACGGCCCGCACGGCCGCCGCGACCGCCGTGCCGGCCTGCTCCATCAGCCGGCCACCGGGGACGCCCAATGCCTGGGCCTTGCGATCCGCGCCGGTCATCGCCTCGGCGGCCATCGCCGGCAGGTCCTTGGCGGCAGCCCAACGCTTGACCAGGTCACGCAGGCCCAGACCGAAGAGCTCGGGATCCTCGGCGGGCAGGGTGATCCCGGTCCGGGGATCGATCGTGACATGGGCGATGGGGATGGCGGCAGGCACCTGCCAAGCGTAGCGCTCAGGCGATGGGAAGGCGAGCGCGCGGGATCGCCCCGGTGATGGCGTCGGCCGGCAGCGGGCCGCCGCCCTCGAGCTCCAGCAGGCCGTCCCCCTCCATCGCCCGGAGCGAGGTGCCGATCGCCGCGAGGCCATGGCCGCCGATCGGCTCGGCAAAGCTGACCCAGGCCTCGTCGGGTGCCTCGCGCAGCCGATCGAGGATTCGGCCGCGGAGCCAGCGGGTCGTGGCCTGGAAGCCGGCGGCCGGCGGGCTCGACCGGGCGCGGTGGGGAGCCGATCCACGGGGTCCGCCCGCCGGCCGGTCCCCCGCCGCATAACGGCAGAACGACGCCAGCGGGCACTCGGCGCACAGCGGCCGTGCCGGGCGGCAGAGCGTCGAGCCGATATCCATCAGGGCGTGGGTCCAGTCGTCGGGTTGGTCCGGGTCGACCAGCGCGTCGGCGGCGGCCTGCAGCTCGCGGGCCGGCAGCCCGGCCGGATCGCCGGCCAGGACCCGCCCAAGGACCCGCCGGACATTCGTGTCCACGGCCCCGACCGGCAGGCGGTAGGCGATCGAGGCGACCGCGCGGGCGGTGTACGGCCCGACGCCCGGCAGGCGCTGGAGTCCCTCGAGGTCGCGCGGGAAGGCGCCGGCCAGATCCTCGACCACGAGCCGGGCCGCGCGGTGGAGGTTGATCGCCCGGCGGTTGTAGCCCAATCCCTGCCACGCCCGGAGGACCGCGGCCGGCGTCGCCCTGGCCAGGGCCTCGACCGTCGGGAACTGGGCGGTGAAGCGGACCCAGGCCGGGCCGCCGCGCGAGATCTGGGTCTGCTGGAGGAGCGTCTCGGAGACCAGGACCAGGTACGGGTCGGTGGTCCCGCGGAACGGGAAGACACGGCCGCGGGCGTCGAACCAGTCGAGGACGGCCCGCCGGAACGGCCCGATCTCGAGGTGTCCGGTCGGGCCTGCACGGGCCTCGGTCAGAGGGGAGCCTCGCTCAGGATCAGAGCTCGCTCAAAGCTTGAGCATCACGTGCTTGACGACGGTGTAGTCCTCGATCGCGTACATGCTCTGGTCCTTGCCGTAGCCGGACTCCTTGAAGCCGCCGTGGGGCATCTCGGAGACGAGCATGAAGTGGTCGTTGATCCAGACCGTCCCGAACTGGATCGCCTTGGCCACCCGCATCGCCTTGCCGGCGTCCGACGACCAGACCGAGGCGGCCAGCCCGAAGCGGACGTCGTTGGCCCAGGCGATCGCCTGGTCCTCGTCGCTGAAGCGCTGGACCGTGACGACCGGCCCGAAGACCTCGTCCTGGACGATCTCGCTGTGCTGGTCCGGCCCGGCGATCACGGTCGGCTCGTAGTAGGCGCCAACGCGCTCCGGGCGGTGGCCGCCGGTCACGACCTCGGCCCCAGAGCGGGCCCGTTCGACCATGCCCGCAACCTTGTCGACCTGGGGGCCGGAGATCAGCGAGCCCATCTCGATGTGGTCGCCCTCGGCCGGATCGCCCCACTTGATCGTCTTCACATCGTCGGCCAGCTTGGCCACGAACTCATCGTAGGCCTTGGGTCCGACGATCACCCGGCAGGCCGCCGTGCAGTCCTGGCCGGAGTTCCAGTAGCCGAAGAGCTTGATCGTCTCGGCGACCGCATCGAGGTCGGCGTCGTCGAAGACGATCACCGGGGCCTTGCCGCCGAGCTCGAGGTGGAGGCGCTTGACCCGGTCGGCGGCCGTCCGGGCAATGCGCTTGCCGGTGTCCGTATCACCGGTCACCGAGATCATCCCGACGCCCGGATGGCCGACGAGGGCATCGCCGATCGCGCCACCGGTCCCGGTGATCACGTTGAGCACGCCGGGCGGCAGGATGTCGGCCGCGATCTCGGCCAGGACCAGCGAGGTGAGGGGCGTGCGGGTGGACGGCTTGAGGACGACCGCATTGCCGGCGGCCAGGGCCGGGCCGATCTTCCAGCCGGCCATCATCAGCGGGTAGTTCCAGGGCGCGATCGAGGCCACCACGCCGACCGGCTCGCGCCGGATCATCGAGGTGTGGCCGGCCATGTACTCGTTGGCCGCCTTGCCCTCCATCACCCGAGCCGCCCCGGCGAAGAAGCGCAGGTTGTCGACCATCACCGGGATCTCGTCGATCGCCGCACCGACCGGCTTGCCCGCATTCAGGCTCTCGAGCCGGCCCAGCTCATCGGCCCGGGCCTCGATCGCATCGGCCAGCTTGAGCAGGGCCAGGCTGCGCTCCTGGGGGGTCGTGTGCTGCCACGTCTCGAACGCCTTGGCGGCGGCCTTGACGGCCCGGTCCACGTCCTCCGGTCCGGACGCCTGGACGTGGCCGATCACCTGGCCGTTGGCCGGGTTCTCGACGGCCAGGGTCTGGCCGGTCGCGCTGTCGACCCAGGCGCCGCCGATGAACTGCTGGTGGGTGGTGGTCTTCTCGAGGGTGTCGGTCACGTCGCTGGATCCTCCGGCAGCTCATTGGACGGGGTCGGCGCGGCGCACGGGCGCGCTGCGCGGCGCAGAGCAGGTGATGGTGCCCAGCATTGTGCGCCAGCCGGGGAAGGTCGTTCCGCTGCGCGGGCCGCCGGCCCGTGCCGAGAAACGGGCAGAGGCCTGGTCCGGCCTAGTCCAGGACGGGCTGCCCGTCGCGGGCGAGGCGTTCGACCAGGTCGGCCGCCCGGACCGTGCCGGGATTGGCCTGCAGCCGGGCCGCGATGGCCGCCAGGCGAGCGGCGAGGGCGCGGTCCGCGAGCAGCCGCTCGATCGCGCCGGTGAGCTCGGCGGCCTCGGCGCTATAGGCCGCCAGCCGGGCGCCGAAGCCCGTCTCGGCCAGCCGCTGGGCGTTGTCGACCTGGTCCCAGAAGAGCGGCAGGCAGACCATCGGCTTGCCGTGGTGGAACGACTCGGTGACCGTGTTGTTGCCGCCGTGGGTGATCACCAGGTCGACCTGCGGGATGATCGCGGGCTGGGGCAGGAACGCCGCGCCGGTCATGTTGTCGGCCAGGCGTCAGCTGGTCGGCCAGGGGCCCCTTGCTGACGATCACCCGATGGCGCGTGGCGGCCAGGATGTCGACGAGGCGCTGCATCAGGCCGACGTCGGCCGAGCCGAGGCTGCCCAGCGAGAGGTAGAGCAGCGCGCCATCGCGGCCACTCGTCCCGGGCTGGAGGCGGTCGGGCAGCTGCCACGGCTCGGCGCTCGCCCGGACGCACGAGTCGAGCCGATGCCAGGTGGGCCCGAGCGGCTCGGCGCGCCGGTAGTCGGCCTCCGCCGGGTAGAGGACCAGGTTCAGGAACGGCGATTCGTGGATGAACTCGGGGCCCAGGCGGCCGTAGGCGAGGCCGGGCGCGCCGTGCTCGCGCATGAACGCGTCGAACTCGGCCCACAGCTCGGCGTGGGTCCGGCGGACCTCGTCGAGGAACGGCTGCCACCCGGCGCGTTCGGTCGTCGGATAGCCGCTCGAGAACGGCGGGATCGCCGGGTCCTTGAGCTCGGCCGGGTTGCAGCTGACGATCCGGACCCACGGCCGGCCGGCCGCCACGACGGCGGCGAAGCCGACCACGTTGTCCTCGACGATCACGTCCGGCTGGAGCTCGTCGAAGATCGCTCGCAGGCGGGGCTCGACGTAGCGGGCCCCGTCGACCAGGGCCGGCCAGGTCGGCGCGATGAACTCGCCGAGCTGCTCGATCGTGGGCTTGCGGAAGACCGGCGCCGTGTCCCGGATGAAGTCGATCCAGAACTGGCCGGGGACCTCGGCGACCTCGGGCGGCGGGCCGAGGCGCATCAGGCGCTCCTCGAAGCCCTGGGCCTCGAGCCGCCCCGCGAACGATTCCTCGACGATGAACACGACCCGATGGCCGCGGGCGCGGAGCACGTTGCCGATCCCGACGCAGTTGTTCGTCGGGCCGAAGGCGCCCTCGGGAAAGAACACGATCGTCCGACCGGCGGCCACGCTCGGCCCTCCTGCGAGCTCCAGGGAGGCCATCATATCGAGCGAGCTGGAGGAGGAAGCCATGGTCGACACGGAGGCTGGCCGGCCGGGTCTGGGGACTGGCTGGCTGGAGGTGGGCGAGCGGGTCTTCGCCCGGCGCTACCGCTTCCTGGACCAGGAGATCGGGGCGATCCTGACCGCCGAGGGACCGGTCGTGATCGACACCCGGAGCACCGTCGGCCACGCCCGTGAGGTCCTGGCCGACCTGCACGAGCTGACCCATCAGGCGGTCGCAGCGGTGATCGATACCCACCATCACTTCGACCACACCTACGGCAACCACGAGTTCCGCCCGGCGCCGATCTGGGGTCACGTCCGCTGCGCCGAGCGGATCCAGCACATGGTCGACGACCCCGCGGCCGACGCGATCAACCGGGCCGAGGTGGCCGAGGAGTACCCCCGGATCGCCGGCGAGCTGGACGACGTCGTCCCGGATCCGCCCGAGCGGACCGTCGGCGACGACGGCGCCGACATCGAGATCGGCGGCCGGCGCCTGGAGCTGCGCTGGCTGGGTCGCGGCCACACCGACAACGACCTCGTGATCCGGGTGCCCGATGCCCACGTCGTCTTCGCCGGCGACCTGCTCGAGAACGGCGCCCCGCCCTGGACGGGCGACGGCTATCCCCTCGACTGGCCGCTGACCGCCGAGGCGATCCTGGCCCTCACCGCCGGGCCGGTCGGCGTGGCGGTGGTGCCCGGCCATGGGGCGGTCGGCGACCGGGCCTTCGTCGAGCGCTCGCTGGCCGAGCTGCGGGCGATCGCCGATCTCGGCCGGCGGGTCGTCGCGGGCGAGGTCAGCCTGGTCGACGCGGTCGCGGCGGCACCCTGGCCGGCCGTCGTGGCGGCCGAGACGATCGAGCGGGCGATGGCCCAGCTGCGGGGCGAGCTCGACTGACCCGCTCAGCCCGCCGGCAGGTGGGCCACGATCCAGGCCGCGACCTCGGCCACGACCTGCGGGCCCTCGGGCTCGTTGAACGTCTCATGGGCGAGGCCGGGGAAGACCCGCCGCTCGATGCCCGGCCGGCCGGCGAAGGCCTCCGAGGAGGCCGTCGGAACGAGATGGTCGGTACCGCCGTGGATCACCAGGGTCGGTACCCGGATCCGCCCGATTCCGCCGATCGCCGGCCGCTGGGCGTTGAGCAGGACCGCTCCCAGCCGGGTGGTCGTGGAGTGGTAGTTGAGCGGGTCGGCGACGTAGTCGAGCCCGACGTCCGGATCCCTCGACAGGATCGAGCCATCGAGGTCGTTCTTGACCGCCAGGGTCGGCGCCAGCACGCCCAGGACCCTCGCGAGGGCCTTCTTCCAGCCCGGGACGTTGCCGGCGATGGCCGGCGCGCTGAGGACCAGCAGGTCGGGCTGGGGCCGGTCGCTCTCGGCATAGCAGGCGCACACCAGGCCACCCATCGAATGGCCGAGGAGGACGAGCGGATGGTCGAGCCCGCGCAGGGTGGCCAGCCGGTCGGCAATGTCATCGAGCCAGACGTCGAGCCGCTCGACATAGGCGCGCCGACCGCCCGACAGGCCGAAGCCGCGCAGGTCGAGGGCCCAGGCGTCGAGGCCGCCCGCGGCGAGGATCCCGCCCGCCCGCTCGTAGCGGCCGCCGTGCTCGCCCAGTCCCGGGACGATCAGGACGCTCGCCCGTGGCTCGCCGCTCGCCGGCCAATGGCGGACGGCCAGCGATTCGCCGTCGCGGGCCTTGACGACCTGGGGCGTGCTCAAGCGGCAACCCGCACGACCCAGCGGCCATGCGCCCGGCCGGCGAGGATCGCATCGAGTGCCTGGGGCAGCTCATCGAGGCCCACCTCGGTGACCCGCTCGCCCAGGCCGCGTGGCCGCAGGTCGGTGGCCAGCCGCTCCCACAGCGCCCGCCGCTCGGCGATGGGCAGGCCGGCCGAAATCGACCCCGATCAGGGCCACCCCGCGCAGGATGAACGGGAAGACGGTCGTGCTGAACGGGGCGCCACCGGTGTTGCCCGAGGCCGCCACCGCCCCGCCGTAGCGCAGGGTCCGCAGGAGATAGGGCAGGGTCGCTCCCCCGACGCAGTCCACGGCCGCCGCCCAGCGCTCCGACTCGAGCGGCCGGGCGCTCTCGGCGACCACCTCGGAGCGGGGCAGGATCCCGCTCACGCCGAGGGCCCGCAGATCGTCGTGGACCTCCGCCTTGCCGGTCGAGGCCCACGTCTCGTAGCCCCGGTCGAGGAGGATCCCGACGGCCATCCGGCCGACCCCGCCCGAGGCGCCGGTGACCAGGACCGGGCCGTGCGCGGGCTCCAGCCCGCGGGCCTCGAGGCGGGCGATCGACAGGCCGGCCGTGAAGCCGGCGGTCCCGATCGTCATTGCGTCGCGCGTCGAAAGGCCCGTCGGGAGCGGCACCACCCAGCCCGAGGGCAAGCGGTTGTACTCGGCATAGCCGCCCTGGCGGGCGACGCCGAGCTCGTAGCCATGGGCCAGGATCAGGCTGCCCACCGGGATCTCCGGGTCATCGCTGGACAGCACCTCGCCAGCCTGGTCGATGCCCGGCACGAGCGGGTTCATCCGGGCCACCCGGCCGTTGGCGATCGCGGCCAGGGCGTCCTTGTAGTTGACGCTCGACCAGTCCACCCGGACGGTCACCTCGCCGGCCGGCAGGTCGCTCGGGGCGAGGCGCCGGACGCCTCGTTCGACGCGCTCGCCGAGCTGCTCGGCGACGAACGCCCGGAACTCCGCTGGGGGCTGGGTCACCCCTCGATTCTACGGCCCCGCCGACGGGCTCGAACCCTCTACCCCGGGCTGTGGGATTGACGCGCCCGGCCGCCTCGCCCACCATTTCCGACGTGAACTGCACCCGCCGATCCATGGACATGTGTATGCCCGAGCGGCCCCGCCGTGTGGAGGATGGGGTCTGAGGTCACGCACTTCCTGATCAGCAGGAGCGGGACCGCAGGCCGGTCCCCGGGGCCGTAGATCCAGGCGCTGGATCTGCGGTCTTTTGTTTTCCCGGCAGGCGCCACCACCGCCAGCAGCAACCGAAGGAGATCCCGATGGCAGACACCGATCAGCCCAAGCTCAGGCCCGAGACCCTGGCCCTCCACGCCGGCCAGAAGCCCGACCCGACGACCAACGCCCGGGCCGTGCCGATCTACGCCACCACGAGCTACGTCTTCAACGACGCCGCCCATGCCGCCCGGCTGTTCGGGCTGCAGGAGTTCGGCAACATCTACACCCGGATCATGAATCCGACGACGGACGTCTTCGAGCAGCGGATTGCCGCCCTCGAAGGCGGCGTCGGGGCCCTCGGCCTGGCGTCCGGCCAGGCCGCGGAGACGCTGGCGATCCTCAACCTGGCCCGCAGCGGCGACAACATCGTGTCCAGCTCGAGCCTCTACGGCGGGACCTGGAACCTGTTCCAGTACACCCTGCCCAAGCTCGGCATCACGACACGCTTCGTGGACGGGACCCGCCCGGAGACCTTCGGGCCGGCGATCGACGAGCACACCAAGGCGGTCTATCTCGAGACGATCGGCAACCCCCGCCTCGACGTCCACGACATCGCCGCGATCGCCGACATCGCCCACGCCCACGGCGTGCCGCTCCTCGTCGACAACACCTTTGCGCCGTTGCTGACCCAGCCGATCGCCCACGGCGCCGACATCGTCATCCACTCGGCGACGAAGTGGATCGGCGGCCATGGCACCGCGATCGGTGGCGTGGTGGTCGACGGCGGGACCTTTGACTGGGCGGCCTCGCCGCGCTTCAAGGAAGACTTCGTCGACCCGGATCCGAGCTACCACGGGATCAGCTACACCGGCGCCTTCGGGCCCCTGGCGTTCATCCTCAAGCTCCGGGTCCAGGGCCTCCGGGACATCGGTCCGGCGCTCAGCCCGTTCAACGCCTGGCTGTTCATCCAGGGCCTCGAGACGCTGCCCGTCCGGATCCAGCGCCACAGCGAGAACGCCCTGGCAGTCGCCCGCTGGCTCGAGCGCCATCCGTCGGTGACCTGGGTGAGCTACCCCGGGCTGGCGACCCACGCGGCCCACAACAACGCCGTCAAGTACCTCAAGGGTGGCTTCGGCGGGATCGTGACCTTCGGCGTGAAGGGTGGCGTGGAAGCCGGCCAGAAGCTGATCGACGCGGTCAACATCTTCAGCCTGCTGGCCAACGTCGGCGATGCCAAGTCGCTGATCATCCATCCCGCCTCGACGACGCACTCCCAGCTGAGCGCCGAGGACCAGTTCCAGACCGGCGTGACCGACGACCTCGTGCGCCTGTCGGTCGGCCTGGAGAATGTCGACGACCTGATCGCCGACCTCGACCAGGCCCTCGCCGCCGCAACCGGTAGTGCCATCACGACCGGGGCCGGCGAGCTCGCGGGCGCCGGCGCGTGAGCAGCGGGCCAGCGTCTGGCCCGGATTCCCATTCCGAGGGCTCTTCCGCGGTGGGGACGGCCACGTCCCCACCGGCCCTCGGAACGGGCCGCCTCGAGTCGCTCGCGGTTGGCCCATTCGAGCTCGAGTCCGGGGTCATCCTCGACGACCTGACGATTGCCTATCGGCACGACGGGCCGGGACCGGCCGTGGCGCCCCAGGTCCTGGCGATCCACGCCTTGACCGGCTCGGCCGACGCGGCCGGCGACTGGTGGGCGCCGCTCATCGGTCCGGGCCTGGCCCTCGACACGGAGCGAGTCGGCGTGCTCTGCGCCAACCTGCTCGGCGGCTGCTACGGCACGACCGGCCCGACCTCGATCGACGCCCGAACCGGACAGCTGTTCGGCGCCGCGTTCCCCGAGGTCTCGACGCGCGACCAGGCCCGGGCGCAGTGGCGCCTGCTCGACGCCCTGGGGATCCCTGAGCTGGCCGTGGTAACCGGCGGCTCGCTGGGCGGGATGGTCTCGCTCGAGGTCGGCCTCGAGCGGCCGGCCGCCGTCCGGACCGTGGTTCCGATCGCCGCTCCGGCCGCGACCGGCGCCCTGGCCATGGCCTGGAACGCGATCCAGCTCGAGATGATCGAGTCGCTCGGCGAGCGCGGCCTGGCCCTGGCCCGCCAGCTGGCCATGACCACCTACCGGAGCGAGCCCGACTTCGACGGCCGCTTCGGGCGCCGCCAGGAGGCCGATGGCCGGCTGGCGATCGCGAGCTACCTCGACTACCAGGGCCGCAAGCTGGTCGAACGATTCGATCCCGACACGTACCGGATCCTGGTCCGGGCGATGGACCTCCACGACATCGGCCGCGATCGGCGGGGCATCGTCGCGGCGCTCGGCCGCCTGGCGAGCGGCGACAGCCGGCTGATCGGCCTGGGCATCAGCGGCGACATCCTGTACGGGCCGGCCCAGGTCCAGGCGCTGGTCGCCGACGCTCGCGAGGCGGGCGTCACGGCCGCCTACCGCGAGCTCGCCTCGACCAAGGGCCACGACGCGTTCCTGGTCGAGTGGGAGCAGCTGGGGGCCGTCATGGCCGAGGCGCTCGACGGCGAGGCTGCCCTCGCCTGAGCCGTGCCGTCCGGGATTGGCCTAGGACGATGGTGAGGGCGTCGGCTCCGCGTCGGTCGGGCTGGCCGTCGGGCCGGGGCTGGGCGTTCCCGTCGGCTTGGCGGTTGGCTTGGGCGTGGGCTTGGGCGTCGGGGCCGGGGCACACGACCCGACGCCCGAGCCGCCGCCGCCGCCGCTCGAGGCCGGCGGCGCGGCGTACTGCTTGGCCGGCAGGGTGCCCGGCGCCGGGAACATCTGGGCGGCCAGGGCCAGGATCCCCTTGTAGTCGGGCAGCTGGATCGAGCCGCGATAGTCCGACCCGGGTTTGACCAGCGGATGGTCGATGACCGCCCGATAGGTCTGGTTGCGCCCGATGCTGGCCATGTCGTCGGCCAGGTCGGGCAGGATCGAGCGGGGCACGTTCGTGCTCAGGGTCTGGCCAATCGCCCGCAACAGGCCGACCGGGTCCTTGATGAAGCCGCCCTTGACGATCGCGTCGCGCAGGCCGTTGAGGAGCTCCTGCTGGCGGCCCGCCCGGGTGAAATCGGACTCGCCCGACGCCTTCCGGACCCGGGCGTAGGCCAGCGCCTGGTAGCCGTTCAGGTGGTGATGGCCGGCGGTGATCGAGAAGCCGTTCGTGTAGCCGTACTGGTCATAGGTTGGATCGCAGAAGCCGTGGGCGACGTTGACGTCGACGCCACCCAGGCGGTTGACGACGTCGACGAAGCCCTGCAGGTTGACCGCCGCGTAGTAGTTGATCTTGATGTCCAGGAGGGTGCCCAGGGCGGCCATCAGGACGTCGTGGCCGGTGCCGTCCGAGCCCGGGAACTGCTTCGGGTTGTGACGGGCGAACGAGTCGAGCGAATTGATCTTGGGCTTGAACTGCCGTCCGTCGGGCAGCGGCACGTTGACCATGTCGCGCGGGATCGAGATCATCGAGACGGTCTTGGTGACCGGGTCGAGCGAGGCCACGATCATTGTGTCGGTGAGGGCCGTATCGCGGCCGGCCCCCGAGTCCACACCCATCAGCAGGATCGAGATCCGCTGCGGACCGGCGGTCGGCGAGGCCGACGGCAGGCTCGACGGCTCCTCGGAAGGCGGGGCGGTCCCGAAGTCGCTCGGGTCAGGCGCCACCGAGCCGGTCGGCGTCCAGCTGCCCGAGCCGGCGCCGACCACGAACACATCGTCGGACGCCAGCCGGGCTTCGTTGGTGATGTAGCCCAGGACGATCTGAGGCCCGGCAAACAGCACCACGAGAACCGCGACCGGCAGCGCGTCGAAGACCCGCAGCCGGGGCAGGCCCGGGGCGAGGAAGCTCGCCCCGGCGGCCAGCAGGCGCCAGGCCAGGACGATGCCCTGGACCCCGAGCAACAGCCAGAAGACGTTGACCGCCTCGGCCGCCAGTCGCCCGGTCGAGGTAGTCGCGACGATCAACAGCCCGACCAGGACCAGGGCCAGGAACGGGATCCCGAAGATCGCGGCCAGCTTGCGTCGCCCGGCGACCAGGTGGCCCAGGCCGGGGACGATCAGGTCGAGGATCACGGGCAGGTAGCGCGACCGCAACGCCGAGGGGGTCGACGATCGGCTGCCCGTCGGAGGGGTCGTCACGGTCGGAAGGCTAGCAGAAGGTGCGCCGAGGAGTTGTCACGTCGGCCAGGCCCGATTCGCCGATCCCGACCCTCGCCCGGGCTGCATCGGCTTCTTGCCAGATCTCGACCTTAGTCGACCTTATGGTCGGATCTCGCCCGTTTTGGGACGTCCAGGCCTCTGTGGAGGGCCAATCGTGCGTGATCGGCACGCGGCAGCTCCGCAAAGCCCCCCAAATTCACGGGCAGTGAGCCATAAGGTCGACGTTGATCGAGTTTTGTCACGGACCTCCAGGCGTTCGGGTCAGCACGGCCGTCTGGGGTATCATCCCGACCGGCTCTTTGGCGAGTGGCCAAGCGGTAAGGCGCCTGACTCTGGATCAGGAGATCGAAGGTTCGAATCCTTCCTCGCCAGCCAACTCACGATGATGTGGATCACGCCGTGAATGAGAGCACGGCCGCCGATAGGGTCCGGATCATGCCGGCGCGCTCAAGCCAGATTCGGGCCTGCCGTTGGGACTCTCACGGGCGGAACGCGTCAGGCCCACGCCGAGGAGGATCGCGGCCGTCGCGGTGACCACGCCGAAGATCACGATCGGCACAGCTTCGACCGCGACGCCGGCCGCGGCGTCAAACGCAAAGATCGCCAGGACCGATAGCCCGAGGATGGCCAGGAAGGCGAGGGCTGCCGCGGCGGCGCCCGGCCCACGACGGTCTCGCCGGATCAACCAGACACCGGCCAGCGTCATGAGCGGGAGCGCGAACGCGAGGTCGAGTGAATAGACAGGGTTCGTCGGAAGGCCGAGGTCGGACACACCGCCCGGCAGGCGGCCGCTCGTGATGGCGCCGGCGATCTGGCTGAGCCAGAGCATCGCGAAGAGGCCAGCGACAGCGATCAGAAAGCCCCCCGCGGTCCGACGCCCCAGATCGATCCTGGACCCGAGACGGACGGTCGCGTCGTCGAGGCCGAAGAGGGTTAGGACGAGCGACCAGGTCGCGAGCCCGAGGATCGCGATGTGGACTGGCGTCAGCGGATTGATCACCACGGAGAACGCATAGATGGCGTAGGAGTAGGCGAGATACCCGAGGGCGGCGACAGCCATCAGCCGACCTGCAATGGATCCTGACCGCGCCCGCCACAACCCGAGCGCCAGGACGGGCACAGCCCCGATCAACGTTACGAGGTCCGCGGCCCGTGCCTCCCTGATCCCCTCGACGCTGTCCCGGTAGATGCCGGTTACCAGGAGCCCGGCGGTCGCCGCGACTGCGGCGAGGAGCAGCGCAGCGAGCGCCAATCGATCGGCAAGGTTGAGCCTTGGGGTCATGTCTTCTCCGTAGATGAAGGTGCTTCATGACCAGTGTGGTCAGCGTGCCTCCGCGAACGCCAGGGCCGAGACGCGCGGATGTCAGTGACTTGTGGCCCTGATTGCCGAATAGGGCTACCTACCCGCGGTGACACCTTCGCATCGTCCGGTCGGCCTTGACCTCCTCGCGCCGGTCGTACGGGCTTCGCCTCACCCCGTCAGTTGGAACGAGCGGTTCGTGTCCGGCGAGCGACCCCCAATCCGGACAAGATATCCGTGTGAATACCGCAGTCACTCCTGCCGATGCAGGCTCCGGCCCTCTGAGGCGTTGCCAGGAGCTGCTGAAGGAGTCCGCATCGCGGTTCCGGGCGGGGGAATTCCGGTCTAGTGCTCAGGCAGCACTCGACGCTGGGGAGCAAGCCAAGCTGGCGGGCCGACCGGATCTACTTGCGGCTGCGGCATTGACAGCAGTTGGTGTGCCCGACCCGGCTACTGCCCCGACTGTGGAGCGCCTGTGCCGGGATGCGCTCAGCCTGAGCGATCACAGTGAAGCGGCCCTCCAGGCTCGGCTCCACGCCCAACTCGCCGTCGCTCTCCACCACCGAGGGCGACTCGACGAGGCCGATATCGAGGTCGGCCGTGCCCTTGCACTTGCCTCGGCGGCCGGTGACGCGAGTGCTCTAGCTGCTGTACTGAACGCGCGGCAGCTGACGATGGCTGGACTCGGACGTGGCGAGGAGCTCTACGAGCTGGGCGGGCGGATGCTCGGCGCGGCCGAAGCGCTCGGATCCGTTGACGTCGAGCTTCAGGCCCGCAACTGGCGGATCGACGCCCTCTTCCGGCTTGGAGATACGGCGGGCGCCGGGTACGAGATCGACACTCTCGAGGTTCTTGGAGGACGAAGCGGCCTCGCCCTCGTGCGCTGGAACGCCCGTCTTGCGCAAGCGGGCTTGGCCCAGGCGGTCGGCAGGCTGACCGACGCCGAGCGGCTCGCTCGAGAAGCCCGGTCCATCCTGCCGCCAGAGCAGCGGCCGCAGACAGAGCCGCTATTCATCGCCCAGCTGATGCTTATCTCCACCGACCGCGGCATCGAGCCGCCCGAGATCGACGTCGCGCGCGGCCTGACGGTCGGAGGCCACGCGATCGCGGCCGCGATGGTCGGACGCTACGACCTCGAAATGGGCGACTGGACACGCGCACGGGCATCGTTCGAAGCCATCGGGCCGCGCTTGAGTGATGTCCCGCTGGACCGCCGTGGCTTGCCAACGCTGACGGCAGGCGCAGAGCTGGCCGTCGCGTTCGGTGATCTGCGCGTCGCTTCGGATCTGGGTCGTCGCCTCGCGCCGTTCGACGGCGCCATGATCGCCAGCGCGCTCGGCGCGGTCGGCCCCGTCGCCTACTTCCTCGCGCGCATCGAGGGTTTGCTCGGTCTTCATGACGAAGCCCTCGCTCACGCACGAGCCGCCATCGACCTTTGCGCTCGCGGCGATTTCGGCCCTTGGCTGGCTCGGAGCCGCCTCGCGCTGGCCGAGACCCTGGTCCTGCGAGGCTCGCATGCCGACCGCGACGCCGCCCGCAAGGCGGCAGGCATGGCTGCCG
Source organism: uncultured Chloroflexia bacterium (assembly GCA_963735455.1). Classification (GTDB taxonomy): domain Bacteria; phylum Chloroflexota; class Limnocylindria; order Limnocylindrales; family CSP1-4; genus Palsa-1033. The sequence goes on along the minus strand of CAVTKZ010000002.1, from coordinate 704,888 downwards.
TGACTGCCCGCACGCTCGGAATGCGAGCACTACTCGGTCGCGCCCTGACGCTCGCCGACCACCTCGCCGACCGGCCGAGACTCACGGACCGTCAGCGCGAGATCGCCCGCCTCGTCGCAACCGGGTCCTCGAACCGCTGGATTGCCGAATCGCTCGGCCTATCGGAGCGAACTGTCGAGACCCACGTCCAGAACCTTCTCACCAAACTCGGCTTCCACTCACGCGCCCAGATCGCAGCCTGGGCCGCCGCGGAAGCCGGTTCGTTCGAAAGACCTACGGGCCGACCGGGCGGTACGTAGGCGCGATTCCAGTATCCCCTCCGTGGATTCGACGATGGCAGGGCGGCGCCGCTCGGGTAGGGTCTGGCGCCATGAACGAGATGACCGACCAGAGTTCCCGGGCTGCCGAACTGGTTCGGCGCTGGATCAACGTCTTCAACGAGCGCGACTTCGAGGTGTGCATTGATATCGCTGCTGGAGCCTATGTGGAGCACGCCATCGCGCCGTTCGGACGGGTCGAGCCCGGGGCGGTGAATGGGCCCAGGCATCTGCGCGAGGTCGCGGAGTGGCTGCTCGCGCAGTTTCCCGATCTTCGAATGACGACTGTGGCGTTAGCCTGCGAGGGCTGCACCGTCGTGGCAAGGGTGCTGAGCGAAGGGACGAATCGTGGGCGCCTGAATGGCGTGTTGCCGCCCACCGGACGCTTCTTCAGCGCCGAGCAGACGCACTGGTTCCGAATCGACGATGGGCGTCTTGCCGAGCACTGGGCGACTCGGGACGATCTCACAGCCATGCTTCAACTCGGCGTGATCGCGGCGCCGGGAGGTCCGGGGGCACGGGAGCGTGGCGCAGGCGAAGCCCCTGATGCGGCCGGGCGACCGTCGAGAGGATGACCGTGCCGGATCGAATCGCCGAGCCACGGTTGCTCTCCACCGGTGTTCCGTCCGAGCGTGCACCCGAGAACATGCCGAGCCCTGGCTTCGCGGCCGCTCCCCACCCGACGGCACTTCGGATGCAGGTCCTGACGACCGAGCACTGGTCATTGTTGGCCTCGCGGGGGCTCGCCTGGAACGAGTCCTTCAGTCGCGCGGCGATGTACTTGTCGACCCTCTCGGGCGCGATGGTGGCGCTCGGGCTCGTCGCTGGCATCAGCTCGCTGGGCCACCTCTTCACCGTCTTTGCTCTTGTGATTCTGCCGGTTGTCCTCTTCGTCGGCATCGCGACGTTCGTCCGCATGAGCGCCGTCAACTATCACGATGCGATGACGGTCATCGGGATGAATCGAATCCGGGGTGCCTACGTGGAGCTGGTACCCGAGCTCGAACCGTACTTCGTCATGGGCACGCACGACGACCCACCCGGCATTGCGATCACAATGGCGATCCCACCGAACAACCCGCGTGGCCTCCACGTGCTCTCGGCAACGCCATTCGTCGTCAACGTCCTGAACGGCGTCGTGGCGGCCGCGATCGCCGCCATCGCAGCAGCCGGGTTGTTCTCCATCGAAGTCACCCCGAGTCTCCTACTCGCCGCTGCCATCTTCGTGGCCATGCTCGGGGTCCAGCTTCGACTCGTCGCTGGCAACATGCGCCGCGGGCGCGCATCCGTCCGCCCGCTCTTTCCGAGCCCTCGACCCGACGGATTCGGCCGCGAGGTGCCCCAGGCGCGTCCAACGAGGGAGGGGTGAACGGGGCCACAGCGCAGGGATTTGGTTTCACTCGCCGACCAATCGCGGAGGTATTCCGGCCGATCATCGGAGACGCATCAACAGCGATGGAGGACCGCGCAATGACCTACGACCTGAAGGCAACGGCCCGTCGGACATATGAGGAGATCTTTCCAGCTTGCGACGTCGCGGGACTAGCCGAAGTGATCGCCGCGGACGTGATCCAGCACGGTCGACGGCCCGGCGAGGCTGAGGGCTTCGAGGGCGTCAAGCAGACGATGCTGATGCTGGGACGCGCCTTCTCCGACCAACGCTGGGAGGTCCATCAGATCATTCGCGAAGGCGACATGGTGGTCATCCACACCACGCATCACGCCCGGCACACCGGCGAGTTGATGGGCATCCCACCGACGGGCCGTGAGGTCCACTACGACTACGTCCACATCGTCCGCTTCCGAGATGGAAAGGGCGCTGAGCATTGGAGCGTGCGTGATCAGTTCACCCTCATGCGCCAGCTCGGTTTGTTGCCGATTTCGCCGGCGGGCAAGACCAGCGAGTGACTGTTCCTGTCGCGGAGACTCTCGCACCGACCGTCCGGTGACCTCTCGGCCTGCTACTCGTCTTGCCGTCCTCTGCGTGGTACCCGAGTCTTGCAACATTCAGTGGCGTGTAGAATCGATCGAGCGCTGACGAGCTTGCTGATTCTTTGGAGATCTGGCGACTTCGTAAAACTCTCCCAGGAGTGTTCGCCTGACACTCCCCAATTCAGACGGCGTGGAGCTGTCGGTCTGAGCACAGGCATTGGCTGGCGAGCACGATTCCGATCGTGTATCTCTGGATCAGGAGATCGAAGGTTCGAATCCTTCCTCGCCAGCCAACAGACTGAGTTTTCGGTCCGACCTGACCAAGGGCTGTGGCTGCCTTCGTCTACCCTCAGGAGCTCAATCGCTGAATGCGGGACGAGGCAGAAGATGCTGATCGCCTCCCCCGGGCAGGTCCTACCGGACCGCCTCGTAGTGAAGGAGGATCTCCTTGTTCTTGCCCGGCTTCGTCTCGACCAGACTCAGCGTGGTCTGAACGTCCATCAGGCCCCAGTACCGAGGACCCTTCCCGTAGACGACGGGCATGACGAAGAACCAGTAGTCGTCGGCCAGATTGCGGCGGAGGCATTCCCTGACCACCGCGGGACCCCCTTCGAGGATGATGTTCCCGCCGTCCTCCGCCTTCAGCTTGGCCAGGATCTCAGCGAGATCCCCGCTCAGGATCCGCGAGTTCTCCCAGTCGGTAGCCGTGAGCCGGTGCGAGAGGCAGACCTTGTCGACGCGGTCCAGGTACCGTCGGTAGTCGAGGAGCCAAGCCGCCTCGCCCGGCTCGAGCGCCTTTTCGCTCCACGTCTGCTGGTGCCCGAGAAAGGATCGCCTGCCCATCACCACCGTCGTGACGTCGTCGAACCGGTTGAACCACATGTTTCGAAAGAGCGGGTTGGGCTCAGTCGAGGGCGGACCCGACGTCGGATAGTCCGGAAACGCGCCGCGGCCATCCAGGGTCATGTACACGTTCGCCGTGATCTTTCGCATCCTCATCCTCCGAGCCTTCGCACCCTACGCGGTTGACGTCCCCGTTCCCGAGGCACCGGAGCAAACGCATTTAGACACATCCGTTGGGCATGCGCAGCGCGTGGCCGAGGTCTTTTCAGCTCCTCGTTGAAGTCGCCTCCAGAAGTTTCACGAGCAGTCGCCGCAGCGTCCGGCCCTCACTTGGCGTCAGGGGTGCCAATGTGGCGGCATTGACCGCCACAGCCTTCGGGACGAGCTCATCACGCAGCGACCGACCGCGGTCGGTGAGATGGATCCGACTGATCCGTCCGTCGCCAGGATCGGCGGTGCGGGTGATGAGTCCGTCGCGGACCATGCGATCGATGGTCCGGACCATGGTCGGTGGCTCGATCGCGACTACCCGAGACAGGTCGGCCTGGCTCATGCCTTCCCGCGCCCACAAGAACATCAGCACGGACCATTGACCGATGGCCACGCCCGCCGGTCGTATCTCCTCCGCGAGTTGATGGGCGATCGAACGGGCGACCCGATTGACGAGATAGCCGAGGCTGTCCTCGATCACGAACTCCCCAGTGGCGGTGTCACCTGAGGCGTCGCCGTTTCCCCGCCCCTGCGTCTCGGCCTGAGTCCGAACCGACCACTCGCTCACGCGTGAGAGGACTCGACGTCGCGCACCTGGACGTAGCCGTCGATGCCCGCGATCTGGAGCAGTCGTCGCTGCACGGGATCGAAGCCCGGGAGGACGGTCGCCGCGTCGACCCACTCCGGCGCCGTCACGGAGTACGCAGTGCCGCGCCAGCGGATGGTCCCGCCGCCCACGGCGACCAGATTCCGGTACCAGTCGACCTGGGCGCCGAAGGCGAGGGCGATGATGAATCCGTCACCGCTGCGTCGAGCGGCGACCGGCGTGCGGTAGACGCGGCCAGTCTTTCGGCCGCGATGCTCGACGACCGCGAAGATTGGATTCCAGCGCTTCCCCGCGAGAGGCAGCATGGCCGGGCGGGTCAAGCGGCTGATGCGCCACAAGACTCCGCCAAATCGCGGCTTGGGCGCCGGCTCTGCCATCTCACGAAGCTCCGTTGTGGGATGAGTCGGTAGTCCGCTGAGCGTCATCGCTGGCCTCCCTTTCATTAGCAAGCTATCTATCTGGCAACGATAGCATGCTAATGATCAGGCCGTCAATGGTGCGATGCGCATGCACAGGCTCTGACTCGATCGATCGCGCCCTGAGCCTCGCAGCCCCTCAGGACGCCTGTGATTCGGTGCGGACTCGAGCGTTGCGCTTGCGCCCGACCGCGACATATCGAAAGGCGGAAGCGACCTCTTCACGTCGACCCCACCTGGGGTTCATCGCGCGGCGAGTTCGGCAGGGCATCGTCCACGACCCGTAAATCGATCGAGCGCTGACGAGCTCGCCTGATTCTTTGGAGGTCTGGCGACTTCGTAAAACTCTCCCAGGAGTGTTCGCCTGACACTCCCCAATTCAGACGGCGTGGAGCTGTCGGTCTGAGCACAGGCATTGGCCGGCGAGCACGATTCCGATCGTGTATCTCTGGATCAGGAGATCGAAGGTTCGAATCCTTCCTCGCCAGCCATTCTCCCTGCGGTTTCAGCCTTTGATCGACCGACGACGCTGCCCCAAGCGTCGGCCGTCGTTTCAGGCGAAGAACGCGGTGATCGCCGCCGTGTCGTCCGAGAATGCCCAACGTTCGGTGATCTTGCCATCCCGGATGTGGTAGATCTCGGCGGTCCGGTAGGTCAGGGTCTTGCCGGCACGAGTGGCGGTGACGTCGAGCAGGGCGATGGCATGGTCGTCGCTGGCCACGATGTCATGCAACCTTCCAGTGATCTCGTAGTCGATCCCACCGCCCGGTGCGACCGCCCGAAGGGCCTCTTTGCCCCTTCGTGGCTCTGCCCGTCCGATCTCGTGCCAGATCACGTCATCGGCCATCAAAGCATCCACCCGCGCCATGTCCATCCGTTCAAAAGCCTCGGTGAGTTCGCGAGCGACCGCTGCATTCTCTTGCGCCGGCATTTCTTCCTCCGTCTCGGCGGGCGCAGGGTGGCCTGTTCGGGAGTGCGCGTTCACCGCCGCGATTCAGGGTACGCCAACGATCAATCACGACTTCGACGGCGACGTCGGGCTCATGGCGGCGCCCAAATCCTGTCGGGCCCACGCTTCCTCGCCGGCCAATCCCCGACCGTGGCTCGTCGGCGGATGCAGCACTTGGCGATCCCGGTGTGGTCGTCGCAAGACCTGCCGGACCGGTTTGCCTGATGTGGCCCGCCAGCCAGCTCCGTCTCAACGTGCGTGCGGTCTCACCGCCGGGTTACCCGCGGCGTCGAACGGGTGATGGAAGTCGAAGGCGTCAGGTCCTGGCCCATTCGCGTGGAGCCGGTCGAGGCGGGCAACCGCGTCGGCCCAGGTGGGTAGCTCATGGTCGGCGATCCACCACCCGACGTAGGTAGGCCAGCGGCGGGCCTCGAACCACTCGCCCCGTTTGTGAAGCGCCTCCAAGTGCGGGCCGGAGTACGCGAAGGTGAACACGGACTCGAGGTCGCGCCAGATCGAGAGGGTCACGGCTTCGCGCGTCGTCGCCAGGTCGGAGCGATCGTCCGGATAAACCTGGGCGAGGCGATACTGGCCCCAAGGACCCCAGCGCGGGTCGTCGTCGGCCATCGTCCAGTCCGTGATCTCCGTATCGTCGCGGGCGATCATTCCGGGCGCCAGGTCGGCGGCGGCGAAGACGCGATCAAGCCGAGCCTCGAACTCGGCGACGCCCGGCGAGCCCCACGGCTCGCGCAGGACTCCGAATGTCATGAAGGCCAGGCGCGACATCAAAACCCCTCGTGAGCTGACGGCGCGATCTTACGGCCACTGGCGACCCTGGAACGCAAGCAATGACCTCGTGGCCTTGCGCCAGGTCGTCACGGCGCGGCACACGGGCAACCTGCTCGGCATTCCGGCGACCAATAGCCCTGTTCATTGGGACGCCGTGCATATCTACCGCGTCAACGATGCCGGCAAGATCAGCGAGCAGTGGGCCTTTGAGGACCTCGCCGCGGTCATCAGCCAGGTGGGCGGCGTCAAGTTGCCCTGGGCATGGTCCTGACCACTCGCCTTCTCGCGGTGTCGGGTAGATGAGACCCTGACCAAGCTACCTGGAGCGGCCTGAGGCCTTGAGCCCCGGCAGCCCTGCGCCAGACATGCCGAACGAGCGCCCGCGCTCCACGCCCGGCCCGCTCCTGTATATCGCGACGTAAGGCCCCTTGACACCGCTTGAGGCACGTGCAAGAGTGCGCGTCACCATGCAGAAATGAGCATTACAGAGCGCGCTGTACTGCTCGAAGAGTGGAGAGGGGCGTGGGGATGCTGGTCGGGGAGCGACGACGGCGCATCGTCGAGCTTCTGACTGCCGACGATCGGGCCGAGGTCAGCGATCTGGCGATCAGGTTCCGGGTCTCTGAGTCGACGATCAGGCGCGATCTCCAGCTCCTGTCCGACCGCGGTACCCTCGAGCGAACCCGCGGGGGCGCCCTTCCTCCGAGCAGGTTCGAGCCCTCGTTCGGCGAGAAGGAAACCGAGAACCGGCTCCAGAAGCGCGCCATCGCCCAAGCCGCGGCCGAGCTCGTCCAGGCCGGCCAGACCGTCTTTCTCGATGCCGGCACCACGACCCTGGAGCTGGCCCGGGCGCTGCGCTTCCGCCGGGATATCACCGTCGCCTCCAACTCGGTTCCGATCGCCGTCGAGCTGGCCAATCGGCTGGAATTGATCCTGACCGGCGGGTCGGTCAAGGAGTCCACCCTGGCCCTCGTCGGGCCAATGGCCGAGCGGTCGATCGAACAGATCCACGTCGATATCGCCTTCATCGGGATCAACGGCATCTCCGCGGCGGCCGGCCTGACCACCCCGACCTGGGAGGAGGCTGCGACCAAGACCCGGATGATTCGGGCGGCACGCTACGCGGTTGTCCTGGCCGACAGCACGAAGCTTGGAGCTGTCACCTTCGCCCACGTCGCGGGGCTGGATGAAATCAGCCTGCTCGTGACCGACGCGAACGCGTCCGCCCGCGAGCTTGAGACGCTCCGCTCGGCGGGGCTCGAGGTGCTGGTCGCCGAGGATCCGGCGACAGCTGCTGGGCCGCGGCGGTCCGGCGAGGCAGCCGGATGATCGGCCCGATCATCACCGTCACCTTGAACCCGGCGATCGACCGGACGGTGTGGATCCAGCGCCTCCTGCCAGGCACCACCCATCGCTCGTCGGATACCCGGACGATCTTCGGCGGCAAGGGAATCAATGTCGCTCGGACGATCGCCCAGCTCGGTGCGCCTGTCTCGGCGATCGGCATCGCCGGTGAGGACCAGTGGGCGCTGATCGAGGAGCATCTCGGGTCGCTCGGTGTCCAGGCCCGCTTCCTCGCCACCCCCGGCGAGACCCGCACGAATCTCAAGCTCATCGAACAGGACGGGCGGCTGACCGAGATCAACGGCAGCGGCCCGGCCGTCAGCTCAGAGCTGGCCGCGGCCTTCGAGACCGAGCTGCTCTCGACGGTCCGTCGAACCCGGGCCGGCGCGGTGGTCCTGGCCGGGAGCCTGCCGCTCGGGCTGGAGGCCTCGGTCTACGCCCGCTGGACGCGCCGACTCCAACGTCTTGAACCCGCCGTCCGGGTCCTGATCGACGCGAGCAATGGTGTCCTCGAGCAGGCCATCTCGGCCGAGCCGTTCCTGCTCAAGCCAAATCGGGTCGAGGCCGAGAGCCTCGTCGGGCATCCGATCCACGACGTCGACGAAGCCGTTGCCGCGGCGATCCAGCTCCAGGACCGCGGGCCGCGGGCCGTGCTCCTGTCGTTGGGCAGCGCCGGGGCGGTGGCCTGCATCCGGGGCAAAGTGGAGGTCATCGCGCCCAAGCCGATCGCGATACCCGCAAACCGCCTCCTGACAACCGTTGGAGCGGGCGATGCGATGGTCGCCCGGATCGCAGTCGAGCTCGGTCGGCGCAGTGAGTCGGAGCTCGAGACGGACGAATTCTTCGCGATCTGCCGTGAGGCAGTGGCCGAAGCCGAGCGCCACATCGCCACGAGCACGAAGCCGGCTCTCGATCCCACCCTCCCGTCGGTGTCGCGCCAGTCCGATTCGCTCGACGGATCGTGGCCCCCGAGCGGCGAACGAGTCGAGGCGCCCATGAGCGAGCCCTGAGGATCGGTGCGACGGAATGCAGCCGTCGCCGGTGAAAGAGATGGGAGACACGTTCTCAGGAGGAGACGGATGAGCTCAGCGTCAATGCCCTTCATGACCCCGGCTGCCGGAACGGGCTGGCAGGCCAGGGTCCAGCGACTCGGTGGCTTCCTGGCCGGCATGGTCATGCCGAACATCGGGGCGTTCATCTCGTGGGGCCTCATCACGGCCCTGTTCATCCCGACCGGCTGGCTGCCGAACAAGCAGCTCGCCGCCCTGGTCGGGCCGATGATTACCTACCTGCTGCCGATCCTGATCGGCTACACCGGTGGCAAGATCATCTACGGCGACCGCGGTGCGGTCATCGGCGCGATCGGGACGGCCGGCGTCGTCGTCGGGGCATCGGTTCCGATGTTCCTCGGCGCGATGATCATGGGCCCCTTGTCGGCCTGGATCCTCAAGCAGTTCGACCGCCAGGTCATGCACCGGGTCCCACTCGGCTTCGAGATGCTGGTGGGGAACTTCTCCATCGGCATCATCGGCGGTGCCCTGGCCATCCTGGCCCTGCTCGCCATCGGGCCGGTCGTCGACGCCCTCACGACATTCGTAGGAAATGTCGTCCAGAGCCTGCTCAACGCCGGCCTACTGCCGCTGGCATCGATCGCCATCGAGCCGGCCAAGGTGCTCTTCCTCAACAACGCGATCAACCACGGCGTCCTCGACACGATCGGCGTGGCGCAGTCGACGGCCAACGGCAAGTCGATCATGTTCATGCTCGAGACGAACCCCGGCCCAGGTCTCGGCCTGCTCCTGGCCTACTGGGCCTTCGGGCCTCGCGCGATCCGCTCCTCGACGCCGGGGGCGATCATCATCCACTTCTTCGGCGGCATCCACGAGATCTACTTCCCGTACGTCCTGATGCGGCCGGTCCTGATCATCGCGATGATCGCCGGCGGCATGTCGGCGGTCGCCACGTTCGTCGCCCTGGGCGCCGGCCTGGTCGCGTCGCCGTCGCCGGGGAGCATCTTTGCCGAGCTCGCCATGACCCCTCCGGGCGGCGTGTTCGCCACCCTGGCCGGCATTGCCGTGGGCACCGTGGTGACGTTCGCCGTCGCCGCGGTCATCCTGCGGGCCACCGTGAGCGAGTCCGAGTCCGAGGCAAGTCCTGAATTGTCTACGGCGCCCCAAGTGGCGACCGCATGAGCCAGATCGCGGCCGCGGATGTCCACAAGATCGTGCTGGCCTGTGAGGCGGGCATGGGCAGCAGTGCCCTCGTTGTCTCGCAGCTCCGCAAGCAGCTCTTTGGGCTGCCGGTCACGATCGAGCACACCGCGGTCGGGCGGATCCCGGCCGACGCCGACCTGATCCTGTGCCATCGGTCGCTCGCCGAGCGAGCGCGCCAGGTGGCCGGGGGCCGGGTCGTCGTCCCCTTCGACACGTTCATCGGCGATCCGGTGTTCGCCAAGGTGATCGTGGCGCTACGGTCCGGTCAACCGGTCGTGGCGTGAACGGTTCAGCCGCCGTGCTCCCTCCGCAGGCGATTCGCCTCGCGATGGCGGCTGACTCCAAAGAGGACGCGGTCCGGACAACGGGCCGCGTCCTCGAGGAGCTGGGCGCGGTCGACGCCGGCTATGCCGAGGCGATGGTCGAGCGGGAACGGAGCATCTCGACCTCGGTGGGCGAGGGCTTCGCGATCCCGCATGGCACCGACGAGAGTCGTGTCCTCGTTCGGCGGACGGCCCTCTCGTTTGTCCAGTTCCCGGCCGGGGTCCAATGGGACGACGATCGGGTCTTCGTGTGCATCGGAATCGCCGCCCGGGACGATGCCCACCTCGATATCCTGGCCCGCCTGGCCGAGATCATCATCCAGCCGGACCTGGCCAGCCAGCTCCGCACCGCCGGGGACATCGAGACCGTGCTCGCCGTGCTCGAGCCGGCGTTCGACGAACCGATCCTGCCCGCCGCTGCGACGGCCACTGGAGATCCCTCGTGAGGACCGCCCGCCTCTACGCGCCCGAGGACCTGCGTCTGGAGACGCTGCCCGATCCTGAGCCCGGCCCAGGGGATCTGGTGCTGCAGGTCCTCGCCTGCGGCACCTGCGGGACCGACGTGAAGATCTTCCACCACGGCCACGCTCACATCTCCCTGCCCCGGGTCATGGGTCACGAGGTTGCCGGCGAGATCGTGGCAGTCGGCGCGGGTACGCCGCGCTGGAGCGTCGGCGACCGGGTCCAGATCATCGCGGCGATCCCCGACGGGACCTGCTTCGAATGCCGGCGCGGGTTCATGACCGTGTGCGAGGACCTCGAGTCGATCGGGTACCAGTACGACGGCGGCTTTGCCGAGTTCATTCGCGTCCCGGCCAAGGTCCTCGCCGTTGATGGGGTGAACGCCATCCCTGACGGCCTCGACGCGGCCCAGGCAGCGGTCACCGAACCGCTCGCCTGTGTGATCAACGGTCAGGAACTCGCCCAGGTCGGGCCTGGTGACTCGGTCGTCGTGGTGGGCGCGGGCCCGATCGGATCGCTCCATGTCCGCCTCGCGCGGGCGCGCGGAGCGGCCCGCGTCTTCCTGGTCGACGTGAACCCGATGCGGCTCGCCCTGGCCAGCCGACTCGAAGCCGACGCCCTGATCGACGGATCGGCGACAGACCCGGTCGCCGCCGTGCGCGACCTCACCGACGGACGGGGCGCCGACGTCGTGATCACGGCCGCCGGGTCCAAGCCGGCCCAACAGCAGGCCCTGGCGATGGCGGCGATGCGCGGCCGGGTGAGCTTCTTCGGCGGCTTGCCGCGCGACGACGCGGTCGTGGCCCTCGACTCGAATCTCATTCACTACCGCGAGCTGAGCGTGGTCGGCGCGTACGGGTCGATGCCCCGTCACAATCGGGCCGCCCTGGCCTTGATCGCCAGCGGTCAGGTCCCGGTGGCTGATCTCATCACGCACCGGGTGCCACTCGATCGGGTCCTCGAGGCGATCGAGATCGTGGCGCGCGGTCAGGGCATCAAGGTCGTCGTCGAGCCGTAGGCCGGCGGACCGAGCGAGCGCGATGGCTCGCGGCTTTCGTCGGTGGAGGAGCTGGTTGAGATGCGCAGCGCCGAGGTCGTCATCGTCAATGACACTGGACTTCATTCGCGACCTGCCAAGGTGTTTGTCGGGCGCGCCTCCGCGTGGACATCGACGATCAGGATCGAGAACCTGACCCGCAGCGCCGGGCCGGTCGACGCGAAAAGCATCCTGGGCCTCCTGACCCTCGGTGCTTCTCGAGGGCACCGCATTCGGCTCACCGTTGACGGCCCCGACGAGGAAGCCGCCTTGGCCGATCTCGTGGGCTTCGTCGAAGCAGGGATTGGCGAGCAGGCCTCGGTTCCTTGAGCGCGCGCGGGACGACTGCATCCGACTCGGTGGCTGGCAGCGTCGCCCAGCACCTGACGGGCACCGCCGCGGCCCCGGGCCTGGCGATCGGTCCGATCTGGCGCTACCACGCCGGAGGAGGCCCGGCGGGGGCTGCCAAATCCGCCAGGACGCCCTCGATCCCCGAGGCGGCGGCCATCGCAGCCGAGCAGCTGGAGGCGATCGCCGATCGGGTCCGTGCTGCGGGCGGCAACGACGAGGCCGGGATTTTCGAAGCCCAGGCCCTGATGGCCCTCGATCCGATGATCGTCGACGCCGCCCAGCGCCTCGCCCGGGACCGGGGGTCGGCGGAGGCAGTTGAGCTGGCGCAGGCAGTCACTGACGCGACCGACTCGGTCGCGGCGACCTTTGCGCAGATCGAGGACGAGCTGCTCGCCGCGCGGGCAGCTGACGTGCGCGATGTCGGGGCGCGAATCGGGCGGATCTTGCGCGGTCTCGAGATCGAGCCACCGCTGCGGCCGTCGATCGCAATCGCCGACGACCTGCCGCCGTCGGTCACGGTCGACCTGCCGGCCGGGTCGCTCCTGGGGATCGCCCTCGAGAGCGGGACCCGGACGTCGCACGCTGCGATCCTGGCCCGCGGCCTGGGCATTCCCGCCGTGGTGGGGGTCGGCGGCCTGCGCGATGCGATCGACGCGGCCTGGGGCCCGAACGCCACCGAAGCGGCCGGCGAGATGCAGGTAGCCGTCGACGGCGATGCCGGTGTGGTGATTCTCGGGCCGGGCCCGGATGAGATTGCCACGCTCCAGGGCGGGGCACGGGAGAGCTCGATCGACACATCCGCCGCGCGCGCCCTTCGCGGACAGCCCGGCTCGACCGCCGATGGCCACCGGGTGCTCCTCCTGGCCAATATCGGACGGCCCGCCGACGCCCAGGCAGCGCACGCGGCGGGCGCTGAAGGGGTCGGCCTGTTCCGGACCGAGTTCATGTTCATGGGCCGCTCGGTGGAGCCGTCCGAGGACGAGCAGGTCCGAGCCTATGCCGAGGTTCTGGGCCAGTTTGGCGACACGGCCCCGGTGGTGATCCGCCTGGCCGACATTGGCGGGGACAAGGCGATCCCCTATCTCGGCCTGCCCGCGGAGGGCAATCCATTCCTCGGTGTGCGGGGCTTGCGGCTCGGCTACGAGATCGCCCGTCCTCTGCTCGTGACCCAGATCCGGGCGATCGCCCGGGCCGGCGCGGCCACGGGCACCGTGCCTCACCTGATGGCGCCGATGGTCGCCACGGTCGAGGACGTCGAGCTGCTGCTCGACCTGCGTGCTGAGGCCTTCGCCACGCTCGACCAGCAAGGCATTCCGCGGTCCGACCGGATCGTCACGGGGATCATGATCGAGGTCCCTGCGGCGGCCCTGATTGCAGACCGGCTGGCCACCCTTGTCGACTTCTTCAGCATCGGCAGCAACGACCTGACCCAGTACACGCTGGCGGCTGACCGCACTCATGGCAAGCTCGGCTCATTGCAGGATGCGCTCCATCCGGCGGTTCTCATCGCGATCGCCTCGACCGTGCGCGGCGCCGATGGGGCGGGCATTCCTGTCGCGGTCTGCGGCGAGCTCGCCTCGGATCCAGCGGGTGCCCTGGTGCTGGTCGGGCTGGGCGTCGACGAGCTGTCGATGGAGGCTCCGGCACTCGACGCCGTCAGGCTCCGATTGCGCGCCCACCAGCGCTCGCGGCTCGAGGAGATCGCGGCCGCCGCCCTGACCGCACGCAATGCGGCCGAGGTCCGAGCGCTCGTCGCTCAACTGGATTGATCGATCGCGCTCCGTTCGTTTGCGGTCAGGCCGGGACCGGCTAGCGCCAGCCGAGGTCCGGTGCGACGAACTTGAGGATGCTCTCGATGGCGTGGGCGTTGTACTCGACGCCGAGCTGGTTGGGGACGGTCAGCAGGAGCGTGTCGGCGGCCTGGATCGCCGTGTCGCCGGCGAGCTCCTTGACCAGGACATCGGGCTCCGCAGCATATGACCGCCCGAAGATCGCCTTGGTCTGGGCATCGAGATAGCCGACCTTGTCCGTGTCCTGGTTGCCCCGACCGAAGTAGGCCCGGTCCCGATCGTCGACCAGGGCGAAGATGCTCCGGCTGACCGACACCCGTGGCTCGCGCTTGTGCCCCGCGGCGGCCCACGCCTCCCGGAAGAGGCGGATCTGCTCGGCCTGGAGCTCGTGGAAGGGCACGCCGGCATCCTCGGTCAGCAGGGTCGACGACATCAGGTTCATGCCCTGCTGCCCAGTCCATTCGGCGGTCGCCCGCGATCCGGCGCCCCACCAGATCCGGTCACGGAGGCCGGGCGAATGCGGCTCGGGGCGGAGCAGGCCGGGCGGGTTGGGGAACATCGGGGAAGGGTTGGGCTGGGCGAAGCCGGCACCGGACAGCGCCTGGAGGAACACGTCGGCGTGCTGGCGGGCCATGTCGGCGTCGGTCTCGCCGTCGGGCGGCACGTAGCCGAAGTAGCGGAAGCCGTCGATGACCTGTTCGGGCGAGCCGCGGCTGATCCCGAGCTGGAGGCGCCCGCCCGCGATCAGGTCCGCCGCGCCCGCATCCTCGACCATGTACAGCGGGTTCTCGTAGCGCATGTCGATCACGGCCGTGCCGATCTCGATCCGCTTCGTCCGCGCCCCGATCGCCGCCAGGAGCGGGAACGGCGACGCCAGCTGCTGGGCGAAATGGTGGACCCGGAAGTAGGCCCCGTCGGCACCCAGCTCCTCGACCGCCTCCGCAAGCTCGATCGACTGGATCAGCGCGTCGGCGCCGGACCTGACCTGCGAGTAGGGCGACGCCGACCAGTGCCCGAAGGAGAGGAAGCCGATCTTCTTCACCCCTCGATTCTAGCGGCCGGCGCGGTCAGGCTTGCGCCAGCTGATTTCGTCAACGATGTTCGGGCGCCCTCACGAGGACGGCGTTGGACTCCCGTCAACCGTCACGTCTCCGACCAGCCAGTAGGTATCCGTCTGGCACTCCGAGGGTATCGGCTCGGTGAGCTGGGTACCGACATCGTCAGGCCGGTATTCCCCGCCTACGAGCGAGACCTCGTCACCAACCCGGGCAAGCAGCTTCCCGCCGGACCCAAGGATGTCTGCGCCGTTCCGGGTAGTGCCGGGCGGCCACACGACCAGCCACGTGCCACCGCTCCGACCATCGACCAGGGAGACGCAGTCGCCAGATTCGACGAGCCGGCCGGCCTGGAGAGCGCTTGGGCTCGCGCCGCCCCAATCGCGATGGGTGGGGAGGCTGACCGGGCCTGCACCGTTGCAGGCAGCGGCACCGAGCGTCACCGCCACGGCCAGGAGGACCCGCGTCGGGCTCAGCCGAATGTGAAGCACAACACCTCGGAGCGATGCGCGGCGGTCGCCGGGCGCCTGCCATTGGCCGTCAACGATCTAAGCCTTCTCGGCTCCTCGGTTCCGGGCGCGACCCTCGGCCTCGGTGTAGTCGAGGTGGGCAGCGCGCTCGACGAGGTCCGCGACGTCACCCTCTGCTCGGGCGTCTGCAAGATCGGCGAGGCTGGCCTCGGCAGCCAGGTGCGCCGCTGCAGCGGTCTTTGCCGCCGAGGCCTCAGCGAGCGCCATCGCCTCGAGGGCAGACTTGGCCGCTTCGGCGGTGGCCTGAGCGGCGATGGCAGCCTCGGCGGCTGCATCAGCCGCCTGCCTGGCGGCCAGCGTTCCGCGTCGTGCGGCCGCGACCGCTCGCTCGGCAGCACGCCACTGTTCGAGCGCCTCGCCGGTCGTTTTCGCCTGCTCTTTCATCGGCCCCACTGCCACTCATCGGAAAGGAACGTTGAATCGCTCAGTTGGGAACCTTACCCGAAGGCATGCGAGCGCGAAGTGGCGAATCCAGAGATATTTCGAGGCGCAGAACTCAAGTGCAAGTGAACCGCGAAGTGGGTAGCGGCCTGAACCAACGCTACGGCTCGGGCCGCTACCAACGGGGTTCGCCCTACCAGGTCTTCTCTTCCTTGGTCACCACGACCTCTTCGTCCTTGCGCTTGGAGTCGAGGGCGCCTGCGGTGGCCCCCGTCGCGGCTCCGATCGCCCCGCCCACGACCGCGCCAACAGGTCCCCCGACGACGGCGCCGACAGCGGCCCCGCCGACAGCGCCACCCATCGCGCCCCCGGCCTCTTCGTCGCCGTGAGGGACGCCCTTCTCGAGAGTCTGGGTCGTGCTCGCCGGCGTTGCGGTCGTCGTGTCGGTCGTAACCGTCTTGCGTACCTCGCTCATTTCCTCTCCTTCTCGATTCGGCGCGTCGTGCGCTTCAGGCGAGGATGCCCGGCTGAACATGACGGCCCACCACCCGGGCAGGCGTCGAGGCGTTGCAACCACGCTCCAAGTTCGACCGCGAACAGGCCACTGCCGTTCCCAGAGCCCTGAGACCTGGCCCGAGGCGGCTAGCTTGTGATCAGGCGTCCGAGGATCGCCAGGGCTTCGGCGACCTCCTCGTAGTTGGCGACCGGCACGGCAAGGACCTGGGGCGGGTCGCGCGGGCTGTCCGGGACGATGACGAGGGTGGCCGGTCGAGACTTCTCGATGTCGAACTGGATTCGGCGCACGTTCTCGATCGGGATATCCAGCGCGACCCGCTCACCCTGCGCGACCGCGATCCGTCGATCGGTGACCAGGATCCGGGAGTCGTCGACCCACGCCAGGGCGTGCAACGTCTCTCCAGGTCCGATCAACCGTTGGATTGGATGCTCTCGCGCGTCCAGCTCGTCCATCGACCTACTCGTCTCGCTTTACCCGGTCGAGCTCGAGAGCGTAGCGATCGCGGAGCGCCTCGAACTCCTGCATGAGCACGTCCGCCTCGGGAGACCCGGGCGTGGCTGCGGCCAGACGCCGCTCGACGGTCCGCCAGCGATCGAGAATCGCGGCGAGGCCGGCCCGGGGCGTGGAGGCGTTGATCGTGGGCAGCGCCAGCCCGGCGGCAGTTCCCGAGGTACGTTCAGCTCGCTCCGCCTCTTCCCGGGCCAGCTTCAGCACGGTTTCCGCGGCGTCGACGACCTCGCGTGCGAGCGGCCCGAAACCCGGGTCGCCCGGCGGCACGCCGCGCTTCTGGCGTTCCTTCGCATCGACTTCGCGAATGGCGATCAGGAGGCCGTCGGATGCTCCGCGCAGGACCGCCTCGCTGGTGCTCGTGTCGTCGCTCAATGCGCTCCTTTCCGCTCGGGCTCCGGCCCCGTCGTCGGCCCGGGCAGCGTATCTCCCGCCGGCGGTCGACCTGCTGCTGGCCGGCGTCGCGAATCTCGCGATCCCGTTGCAATCCCGCGAATGCGACGCGCATTGCTCCTGGCGTGCCCAGGCGTGCGTGAGGCGCTTGTCTACGCTGGCTGCGGCGAATCCCGTTCGGAGGTCACGGACGGGGCGATCGGCGTACTGGCTGCATCCTGGGCGACCGGCACGTCGCGGTCCTGGAGACGCTCGAGAATCGCCTCGGCCGATGCGACGACCGGCACCGCGACCAATGCGCCCAGGAACCCGGCGAGCGCCGCGCCGATCAGCAGGCTGACGGTCAACAGGAACGGTGAAACCCCGACGGCATTGCGCATGACGAACGGGACAAGCACGTTGCCCTCCACGATCTGGATGACAACGTAGGCGATCAGGACCGGGAGGACGAGGTCGGGCCGGAACGCGGCTGCGAGAAGCAGGGCCGGTACCACACCGACGATCGGGCCCACGAACGGGATCATCTCGGCGAGGCCGGCAATCAGCCCGAGCAGCGGACCGGACGGGACGCCAAGGAGGCTGTACGCCGTACCAGTCATCAACCCCAGGGCAATCATCAGCACGACCTGCCCCCGGAACCACGCGCCGAGCCGCAGCTCAACTGAGTTCCATGCCTCGCGCACGGAGCCTCGCCGCTCGGAAGGCAGGAAGCTCAGGGTGAAGCGCTGGAGGCGTTGGCGTTCGGTCAGCCAGAAGTAGACCAGGGCCAGGATCGTACCGATCACGCCCACGGCCTCGGCCAGGCCGAAGCCGGCACTGACGATCTGGCCCGGCGCGGGGACCAACGGGCCGTGGCCCAGGGCAGCCCTGGCCGCTGAAAGCAAGGCGCCGATGCTCGAGGCGAGCTCCCGGGGCTGGAGGCCCACTGCCCATGCCTGCAAGCGCTGGTCGACAGCCGGCAGTTGCCCGGCTAGATCGCTGACCTGGCCGACCACGAGGGGCACCAGCAGGAACGCGATCCCGGCAACGGTCGCGAAGAAGCTGATGTAGACCAGCAGGATGGCCGGCCCGCGACCCACCGGAAACGCCGAACGCAGGCGATCGACGATCGGACGCAAGGCCGATGCGATGAGAAGTGCCGCGAAGACCAACAGGAGGACATTCGCGGCACCTACCACTGCACTCGCAAGCGCGAGGACGAGGAGCGCGCCGAGGCTGAACCCGATCCCCCGGCCAAACCAGCGCCACGCCTCGGAGCGTGTACCCGGCGCGGCCGGGGTCGGCGCCCCGATCATCCAATCGCGCGATTACGGGTCGCGGTCGTCCACACGACGAGCACGATGATCGCTCCCAGGACCGAGATGACGATGCTCTCGACATTGACCCCGGTCACGTCGCCCTTGTGGAACACCTCGCTGGCCAGCCAGCCGCCGACGATGGCGCCGACGATCCCCAGGAGGATCGTGCCGAGGATTCCCTCTCGGCCGCCGACGACGAGGTTCGCCAGGAATCCCGCGATTGCGCCCAAGACAATCCAGCTCACGATGCCCATCTCAGACCCTCACTCCACTGCGTTGCGCCAGAGAGGCGCCTGCCGAGAGGCTGCCCGGAGGCACATGGCACGGGCCTCACGACAGCGACGGTCGTCTTGCAACTACGAGTCAATTGATCAGGGGCGATCGCTCGCTCCGCAGAGGCGGGATGAAACTGCAAGGCGCAGCCGTCCCGGAGACTTGGATCCAACGGCCCGCGTCGGCGAGATTGGCGACGAAAGCCAGCCGCTGGAGGTGGACCACATGGAACGATCGACTCGGCCGCCATCGTCAAAGCCGCTCCACCCCGGTGACTCCCGGGAGCCCGCGTTCCCGTCGCACTGGGTGCACGGGGAGCATCCGGAACGGACGCGGCCGAAGCGGGGCGAGGAGCCGCCGCCGCATTCCGGCGCTCAGCCCGGACTCGAGCGTGTTGATCGCTAGACCGTGGCTGCGAGCTCGGGCAACGGCAGGCCAGGGGTAGCTGCCGCCCCGAGGCCCGTGAGGTGGCCTCAACGCCTTGGCGCCGAGGCCCTCGGCACGTTTGCCCTCGTGTTCGTGGCGGCCGGGGGCGACACGCTCGCCAGACTCTCGAACGGCGCGGTTTCCGTTGAAGGCCGGGCCGTCGCGCCCGCGCTGATGGTCGCCGCACTGATCTACGCCATCGGCGATGTCTCCGGCGCGCATTTCAACCCGGTGGTAACCCTCGCGTTTGCCGCCAAGCGCCTCTTTCCGCTGAGCTCGGTCTTGCCGTATTGGGTCGCCCAGGCGGTTGGTGCCCTGGCCGCGGCACTCGTCCTGCGAATCCTGTTCGGCGACGCGATGCGCGCGGGCGTTTCGACGCCATCGCTGCCCGCGGGCACCGCGCTGGTCGTCGAGGGGATCCTCACGATGTTGCTCGTGACCGTGATCCTCGGCACGGCGGATCGGGCACGGGTCGTCGGGCCGGACGCTGCCCTTGCGGTCGGCGCAACAATCGCGCTGTGTGGCCTGATCGCCCTGCCCAGCGAGGGCGCTTCAATGAATCCGGCTCGATCTCTCGGGCCTGCATTGGTCGCGGGCGACCTTGGCCACGCCTGGATCTACGTCCTCGGACCGATGGTCGGGGCGCTGCTCGCCGTGGTCCTCACCAGGCTGCTCCATGGCCCGAGCGAGGCTGATGCGAGCGCCGAACAGGCCGCGCAGGGCGACTGACGCCGGCGAGCAGACCGCGGGGCCGCGTCTACATTCCAGCGGAGCTGGGCGCTGCTGCCCGGACAGGCTCAGGATCACCTTCAAGCTCGTCGTACGCGGGCAGCGTGAACGTGAACGCGGCGCCCCCGCCCGGTCTCGAGCGGGCCTGGATCGTGCCACCCATCGCTTCGACCAGCTGCCGGCAAACGAACAGACCAATTCCGGCGCCCGGGGCCGCCTTGGCACGCGGCGATCGGTAGTACAGGCCGAAGAGCTGCTCTCCCTCCTCGGCCGGAAAACCGGGCCCGTTATCGGAGACCGTCACATCCACGCCCGGAGGGGCGGACTCGATCAGCACGTCGATCACGGCGCTCTCGCCGGCGTACTTCAGGGCGTTGGCGAGAAGGTTGCGCATGATCTGGGCGAGCTGATCCTCGTCTCCGGTCACGACCGGCAGGGGTTCCACCGCCTTGAGTCGAATCGTGGCCTCCGGAGCCAGGGTCCGCTCGTGGTCGATCACGCTCGCCAAGACTCGCTGGATGAGGACCGGACGCGGCCCGAAGAACTCGGCCCCGCGCTCCACCCGGGCCAGGATCAGCAAGTTCTCGATCATCCGCTGCAAGCGTTCCGATTCGGTCGTCAGCCCGAGCAGGAGGTCGTGGCGCGTCTCGTCGTCGAGGGCCGCCGCGCGCTTGAGGAGCACCTGGGCACCACCGTAGATCGAGGTGATCGGCGTCCGCAACTCGTGCGACAGGATCCCGATGAACCGGTCACGAATCTGATCAGCCTCCTCGCGCCAGGACGAGTCGGAGACGATCGCCACGGTCGTCGGCAGGCCGTCGATCTCGACCTCGCGAATGGCTACCTCGACCGGCAGGACCGAACCGTCGGCTCGAACGGCGGTCGTATCGATTCGAGGCACCTGCTCACGCTCGGCCGCGACGGATGTGCTGACCGGCGGGATGTCCAGGACATCGGCCAGCCGGTGACCCACGAGAGCACCCGGGGGATACCCAAAGAGGGCCTCCGATGACCGCGTCGACCAGCTGATCCGGCCATCCTCATCGGTCGCCAGGATGGCATTTGGATCGGCCTCGAGGATGACTCGGAATCGCGCTTCGCTGGCCCGCAGGGCCGAAGACACCTGGAGCGCCTGCTCGATCTCACGGAGCCTTTCCAGGTCGGCGGCGTGCTGGACTGAGCGCGCCGTCAGGGAGCCGAGCAGGGAGACGATCGCGATGTCGTCCTCGACGAATAGCGGGCGTCCATCGAGATGCGCGAGCAGGGTCGCGACCACCAGCCCGTCTGACAGCAGGGGGATCGCGATCTCAGTCCGACGCTCCTGCTCCGCATTCGCCTCGACGGACAGCTGGACTCCGGCTGGGCCGATCGGAACCAGGGCCGCCGCGGCGGCCCGATCCACCTCGATCGGCCGGCCATCCGCGTCGACGATCTCGATCCGACTCGCGCCAAGCAGGGCTTCCGCGGCGAGGGTCAGCTGTCCCCACAGGATGTCCGGCCCTTGGCCGGCCTTGCCCAGGACCACGGCCCGAACGAGGTCAAACGCCGCAGCACGGTGGAAGAAGCCCATCACCCAACTCGGCGGCATGAATGCCGCGAGGTAGCCTGCCGCCGCAACCACCGCGAGAATCCGGCTCAGGACGACGACCCCTGAACCGCCTCCAGCGGCGCTGTTCGCGGCCGAGCCGACACCGAGCAGGACAATCAGCAGGCCAAAGATCCCTGTTGCGAAGCCAGCCAGGGTCAAACGGATGCGGTGGGCACCCCGCCGGCGCCGCGCCAGCCTGACGAATTCGGCGGCCGCCGCCGTCTCGATCACGCCGAAATAGATGACCAGCGCCAGGAGCGCAGCGATGCTCCGGCCCCCGAGGAGAATCAAGCCGGCGGACACGACGATGCAGCCTGCGAGCGCCAGGCGGCTTGCCCACTTGGGCACCGACCAGACCTGGCCAAGGAGGCGCACGATGAAATACGGCTGCGCGACCAGGGCGGCCGTCGCGACCGGCCGGACGATCGCGACGAACCCGGGCAAGAAGGCTGCCACGAAGGACAGGAGGAGCAGCGCCCCCGTCGTGCTGAAGACGGCGACGACGCCCAGCTCCACTGGTCCCCGCCGCTTCAGGTAGCGCCACAGGGCCACCCCGAAGAGGAGGAAAAAGGCGACCTCAATCAGCGCTGTCGATGGATCCATCGCCGCGAATGGTTACCGACGCCGACCCCATCCCGCATCACAGGGGCATTACAGTTTTGGCTGGCATCGGCCGGGCCGCCAGATCGAAATGCTCCTGTGATGGGATCGTGCCGGGCGGGGCAGCTCGTCGCGAGGGGTCGGAATCCATCGTTGCTCGGCTAACCCCTACCAAGCGTCCGGAGGTACGGCCGACGCCACCTGCTCACGACCCTCGGCCGCCTCGGCGGTCCGCCGCGCCGCGGAGCGTCGAGCACGGCATCACGCGCGTCGTCCGTCGCTCGGGAGGCAAGCCTGATTTTGCCTACCTTGCGTCGGATGGCTCACGGATCACTGACCCCGCCCAGCTCGAGCGGATTCGACGCCTCGCTGTTCCGCCGGCCTGGACCAACGTCTGGATCTCGGACGAGCCCGGAGCTCGGCTCCAGGCGACCGGCCGCGACCAGCGGGGCCGCAAGCAATATCGCTACCATCCCGCGTTCCGCCGCGCGCGCGAATCGATGAAGTTCGATTTGCTCCTGGAGTTCGGACGGGTCCTGCCGAAGCTTCGGCGAACGGTCGATCGCGACTTGCGGCGGCGCAACCTGCCCCGCGAGAAGGTGCTGGCCACGACCGTCGCCATCCTCGAGGCGACCCGGATCCGGATCGGCAACCGGAAGTACGCCGAGGCCAACCACTCCTACGGGCTGACCACCTTGCGGCCGCAACAGGTGACCATCGATGGAGCGACGCTCCGCTTCGTGTTCCGCGGAAAATCGGGCCGTCGACATCGGCTCGAGGTCCACGATCGGCGTCTGGCGCAGGTCGTCCGACGGTGTCGGGCCGCCCCTGGTCGCGAGCTCTTCCAATACGCGGCGTCCGACGGCGAGTGGATCGCGGTCCGGTCGGAGGACGTGAATCGCTACTTGCAGGCCGTGACCGGCCGGGACATCAGCGCAAAGACGATTCGGACGTGGGCGGCGTCGGTGCTCGCTCTGCGGGTGCTTGCGGAGGGGAATCAAGCCGGAGCTGCCCCACCCCGCTCCGTCCTCGGACAGGCAATCGGGGCAGTCGCGGCGGCCCTCGGCAATACGCCGGCCGTAAGCCGCGCTTCCTACATCCATCCCGGCGTGATCGACTGGTACCTCGAGGGCGCGTCCGGCGCCCGGGTGGATCTCGGCCCATCGCCGCGGGGATCGAAGTGGCTGTCGATGGATGAGCGACGACTGATCGCCCTCCTTGAGCAGCATCGTCGGGTTCGCCCGGGCCGGGCGGGCTCAACGTCTCGATCTTCTCAGGCGATCGACTCGTAGTGGCTGGCCTCGAACTCGATCAGTGCGTCTGATCGCTGGGTCGCGATTGGGCGGTCGAGGTCAGCTCCGGTGGCCGCCTCGATCTCGGCCCATGCGCGCCAGATCGACAGGGTCAGGAATGCATCGCCGGCGAGCCGGCCCAGGTAGAGCGCCCCGGGCCCGATCCCAGCGGCAACATCGCTCTGCGTTCCCCGGCGCACATCGTCGACGTACGCGGCCAGTCCGCCCGGTTGAACCCGACCGCGTGCGAAGCGCAGGATGCTCGGTCCAGCCGCTTCACGGAACAGGAGGGCTAGCTCGACCGGCACGACCTCAAGGGCCCGATCGACCGTTTCGGGCAGGTACTCCGGGTGGAACCTCGAGGCCTCGACGTCAGGCCCCATCGCGGCCTCCATCAGGGCGAGGCTTGCCCAAACGGAGACCACCACCCTCGTTCCGGTCTCGTCGGGGCCCTGGCGGCCGGCATACACGGCGGACACGCCGGGCCGCCGGGCAAGGTCCGGAAGCATGACCTGCCGCAGGATCTCGTCGAATGCTCCTCGGACCGGCCGGCAGCGGAAGACCCGGATGACGGGCGGTTCGCTCACCGGCATAGACCTCCTGGCGGGAGTCGCTGGGCAACCTTCTCAACCAGGATGCCCCAGCTGTCTCCCTCGTTGCCCGACCGCAAGCTGCAAGGATGCCAGACGGATGTCCGCCATGGGCCCTGGGCCCGGGTGGTCCTGCCCGGCCGCACCTGGCTAGCCCAAGGGCTACTTGTCCAGGATTCGGTCAGCCTTCCGGTCAATCCGGTCCTGGTCGGCCTTGGACAGGTTGCCCTTCTTCACCTGCTGGGAGGCACGGGCCTTGGCGTTGCGGGCATGAGACTTGTCCGGCATCGGGTACTTGCGCTCGTCGGGCAGCCCGAAGTCGGACTTCGGCTCCGCGTCGCGCCGGCGTTCGGTTAGCTCACCCATCTTGCACCTCCTTGACCGCGGCATCAATGCCGCTGGATCAGCATCCCCGTGGCGCACCGGATTCCGCGCCACACGGGCGTGGCCAGCCATGTCGACTGCGTTGCAGTGCACCGCTGCCCTGCCGTCACCCCAGCGTCCGCGGGCCGTCGCCCGGCCGTTGCCGGGCCGTCACCGGTTGGCAGGCAAAAGGAACGCCCCCGACTGGTTCGAGGTCGGAGGCGTTCTATGCAGGATTGCCGCGCAGAACAGGGCCATCCGTTGTAGAGGAGCGGACCCGAGTGTGGTCCGCGATGGGTATCAGGCGGCCGCCCCCGCCGGGCGATCCGCTTGCGGATCCCTTGCAGCCTCGCCGAGAGCCGATCGATTCCGGACGCGCAAGAGCCCCGGGGGAGGGACCGGGGCTCATTGCGTCCGTTGTTGGCAGGTCGGGGCCGTGGAAAAGGCACGAGCCCCGATGGAGGCCTCCGGCTGGCACTCGTCTTGGACCTCGAGATCCATCCGGGAGACGATCGCACAGTAGCCCTCGGGCGGCCGGCCATTCCATTCCGCCTGAGCGGGGCCGCATTGCAGTTGCATCGCGGGCGGGCTTGAACCGCCAGAAAGGCGGACCGGTCGCTCGAAATCGGCATGGATTCGCAAGCCCTTCGGCCAGGTGGTTGGACCAGCCGAAACGCGCTCCGACGGATGCTCTGGTTCCGCCGGGTCAGCGATCCGGACCGGCGCCAGACATCCGTTTTCCCAGGAGCTTGAAATTGGCCGAACCGCGTCACCCGCGATCGTTTTCCCTCCCGTCACTGCAGCGCGATCGCCGAGTCGCGTTCGTCGGCACCTACCCGCCCCGTCAGTGCGGGATCGCGACCTTCACCCGAGATCTTGCGACGGCGGTGGCGGCCGGCCTCCGGGACCTGGACCCAAGCGGCGGTCAGCCGCGAAGCAGGGTCGATCGTCCGCCCGCCGTCGAGGTGGTGGCCGTCGATTACGAGCCCCGCGACTTCCCGCCCGAAGTCCGCCTGCGGGTGAACCCGGATGAGCCGGCCGACTACGTCCGGGCGGCCGATCGCCTCAATCGGTCAGGCGTGTATGCGGTGTCGCTCCAGCACGAATTCGGGATCTACGGCGGGCCGGACGGCGAGCTCGTCCTGAATCTGGTCGACGAGTTGGATGTGCCCCTGGTGTCGACGCTGCACACCGTGCTCAGCCAGCCGTCGGCGCACCAGCGCGAGGTGCTCAGCCGGGTGACCCGGGCGTCGAGTCGAGTGCTTGTCCTGGCCCACTCGGCGGCCAGAATCCTGACTGACGTCTACGAGGTCGACCCGAGTCGGGTTGGGGTCGTGCCACACGGAGTCCCGGATCTGCCGTTCGTCGAGCCCGACACGATCAAGCCCCTCGTTGGCTTGCCCGGTCGGCCGATCGTCCTGAGCTTCGGCCTGCTGGGACCGGGTAAGGGCTACGAGCTGGCCATCCGCTCGATGAGGAGGGTGATCGAGCAGTCCCCGGACGCCTGCTACGTCGTCCTCGGGGCCACCCATCCGGAGCTCCTCAGGCGAGACGGCGAGACCTACCGCCACGGCCTCCAGGAGCTCGTCCGGGAGTTGGACCTCTGCGAGCATGTCCGCTTCATCAATGAATACGTGGATCTGCCGACCCTTGGTCGCTGGTTACAGGCGGCGGACGTCTTCGTGACGCCCTACCCCGGCGCCGAGCAGGCCGCTTCAGGGACGCTCGCCTACGCGCTCGGAACAGGCAAAGCGCTCGTATCGACGCCCTATGCCTATGCCCGCGAGCTACTGGCGGATGGCCGTGGTGAAGTCGTGCCGTTCGGCGACAGCGACGCCCTTGGCGGGGCGATCGCGAGCTATCTGACCGACGGACCAAAGCGCGACCGGGCCCGCCGGCGAGCCTACATCCATGGCCGGGCAATGACCTGGGACCATGTGGGCGCCACGTATCGCCAAATCTTCTCGGAGGTTGCGGATGAGGCGCAACGGCCGTGGGAGAAAAGCCAGCTCTGGCGGTCCGGTGGCGCCCTGCTGCCTGAAGCGACCTCCCCTGGTTGACGGCGACGTGTCGTGCCCGCAGGCGCTCCTGGACTCGCCTCGGCCGGATGCCAGAGCCGCCGCTCCTGGGAGCCCGATGCCGCCCCCGGTCCGAACCCACTTGCGCGAGCTGACCGGCCGGTTCGGCATCTATCAGCACGCTCGGGGATCCGTCCCGGATCCGGGCCAGGGCTACTGCACTGACGACGTCGCCCGGGCAGCTGTCGTCGACGTGCTCCAGGCCCGCGTCCTCGGAGCTCGAGCGGTCGGGCCGTCGCTTCGACGCAGCCTCGCCTTTCTCGACGCGGCCTTCGTCGAGGCCAGCGGACGGTTCAGGAACTTCCGGGACGACGATGGCAACTGGCTCGAACGCGATGGATCCCCCGACGCGCATGCCCGCGCGATCCACGCCCTGGCCATGATCCACTCGGAGTCGACGCCTGGCTCGACCCACCACAGATGGTCACGCCGGCTGTTCGACCTCGCCTTGCCGGCAGCAACCGGCCTGGGGGCGCTTCGACCCTGGGCCAGGGTGATCCTCGGATGCGTTGCGCTCCAGAAGAGCGGCGCGGGGTCGGCCGACTCGGCTGATGTCCTGGCGGACCTGGCTCGGCGCTTGATCCGCGCATTCGAGGAGACTGACCAGCTCTGGCCGTGGCCGGAGGCGGTCGTGACCTACGAGAACGCCCTCCTGTGCCAGGCGTTGATCGAGGCCGGCGATTGCCTCGGTGACCGCGCGATGGCTCGGCGCGGGGCCAGCGTGCTGCGCTGGCTGCTCGACGCGCAGACCGCCGCAGGCGGGTACGTCGTCCTCGTGGGCAACCGCGGCTGGTGGCCACGAGATCAGGAACCCGCCCACTACGACCAGCAGCCGATCGACGCGGCGGTACTGGTCGAGGCCTGCGCCGCAGCGTGGAGGTCGACGTCCGACCCTCTCTGGTTGACCGAGATGGAGCGCTGCTACGCGTGGTTCGAGGGTCGCAACAGCACGGGCATCCCGGTTGCCGACCGGGATCGGGGCGGCTGTGGCGATGGCCTGTCCGCCGTGGGCGTGAACGCCAATCAGGGCGCCGAGTCCACCCTTGCCTGGCTGACGGCAACCGAGGTCGTCCGTGCGACGAGGAGCGCCCCGGGTGCCACTCGGGACAGGACATGACGGGCACAGGCCAAGGAGAGATCACGTTGCAATGTGATTTCAGAGGGCTCCGAGGGGTGGACGCCGGTGCGCTCGCCCGGAATACTTGAATCGATGGCATTCCAGCTTCGGCCCGCCCGCGACCCGCTCTTCCGACGGCATTCGGGCAATCCCATCGTGACCGTCGGCCAGCTGCCCTACGCGGCGAACGCCGTCTTCAATCCCGGCGCGGCCCTCCTCGACGATGAGACCGTGCTGCTCCTCCGGGTCGAGGACCGGCGCGGGATCTCCCACCTCCAGGTCGCGCGCAGTCGCGACGGGATCGGCGACTGGCGCTTTGACGCGCAACCACTGATGAGCCCGCAGCCCGACACCCATCCGGAAGAGGTCTGGGGCTGCGAGGATCCCCGCCTCACCTGGCTGCCCGAGCGAGATGAGTGGGTGATTGCCTACACCGCCTACAGCCGGCGCGGACCCCTCGTCTCCCTGGCGACCACGAAGGACTTCCGGACCGTGACTCGCCTGGGGCCGGCCATGCCCCCGGAGGACAAGGACGCGGCGATGTTCCCGCGCCGGATCGACGGCCGCTGGGCGATGATCCACCGCCCGACCCCGATGCGCGGCGGCGCCCACATCTGGGTGTCGTATTCGCCTGACCTGCGCCATTGGGGCGACCACGCCTTGCTGGTCGAGGCGCGCGACGGTGCCTGGTGGGATGCCGGCAAGATCGGCCTGGGCCCGCCTCCCCTGGAAACGGACGAGGGCTGGCTGGTGATGTACCACGGGGTGCACCTGACGGCCGGCGGCCCGATCTACCGGGTGGGATTCGCCCTCCTGGACCTTGATGACCCGACCGTGGTCCTGCGCCGGAGCGACGAATGGGTGCTGGGCCCTGTCGCTCCCTACGAGCGCGCCGGCGACGTCGACCAGGTCGTCTTTCCCTGCGGCTGGACGGTGGATCGGGAGGCCGACCGGCTGCACCTCTATTACGGCGCCGCCGACACCTGTGTCGCCCTCGCGACGGCTGGCTTCCGGGACGTCATGGCCTACGTTCGGAGCTGCCCGGAGCCCGACCGACGACGCGAATCCGACCGGGTCAACTAGCCCGGCCGTCCGGCCGGCTCGGGGCTCGGCAGGGGTGCCTAGTGGCCTTCGGAATCTCCCGAGGTCGCGTCCCAGATCGTCGAGGCGTGGATTGCCGGGACCGCCGCGGTCTCGTCGGCCGGATCGGCGTCGGCAGGGGCCGCGGTCTCGTCGTCGTGCGACTCGGCCGGGCTCACCTGCGGCCGGCCGTTCAGGGCGGAGGGCCCGGGCCGGACGACCGCCATCCCCAGCCCGCTCAGGATGCCGACCCGCTGCTTGACCGCTGCCGGATCCATGACCGGCACCAGCTCGCGCTCGAGCTCGAAATGGGCAATGCCGCCGGCCGGCTCCGCCTCGCCCGCCGGCGTCGCGTCGGTCGCCAGCGTGGCATCGGCCGCCGAGGTCTGCTCGATCTCGCGCATCGCCCGGGCCCGGGCGTCGGCCCGGACGGAGTCGAGGTCGGGCAGGTCCGGCAGCGTGCCGGCCAGGCGGGCAATGACGCTGGGATCCTGCTCCTCGGCCAGGCGCCCGAAGAAGGTGTCCAGTGAGGCGCGGTAGCCCTCGACCGAGGCGTGGACCGACTGGATTTCTGCCTCGATCAGGGATCCGTGGTGAGTCAGCGAATCCTCGAGGCCCGCCCGGCGATCCTCGATCTGGTGGTCGGCAGCTTCGCGGAGCTGCCTGACCTGGTCGTCGTACCAGGCATTGACCAGGGCCACGTCCTCGTCGGCGTGCTTGCGCAGCTGGGCCGCCTCGGCCGCTGCCCGGACGTGGATCTTGTCGACCTGGGCGGTCTCCTCGTCGCCGACGCCGGCGTCGATTCGCTCGCGCTCCTTGTCGGCCACGACCTGCATCGCCCGGGCCATCTCGGACTTGAACGAGAAGAGCGGGGTCGGGCGGCGAATGATCGCCGGGGTGTCCTCAACGGCATGTTCGGCGGCGTCACCGCCCTCGGCGGAGTCACCGGGCTCGGCCGAATCGTCGGCTGGCGTGGCTGCGACCGCTTCGGGTGCGTCCCCTTCGGCGACGGCCACCGGGGCCTCGTTCGAGGCAGCCGAATCGTCGGCGGCGTCGTTCGAGCCGAGGTCTTCTACCGGAAGGTCAGAGTACATTCGAACTATCCTCAGCGGGGGGCCGAAAGTACTCCCGCGAGCCCATTTCTGACAATAGGCCGGCGCGATTCCGTTGCCAGTAGGAAACGGGCAGGATCTGCGCCCGACGGCTCATTCGGCCATGCTTGGCCCATGCCGGAGTCCCTCGAGGCGATCGTCCGCTACCTGATCGGCGATCGGTTCGGGCCAGACGAGCTGCCGATTGACGCCGGCCAGTGGTTGGCGAGCGACGGCCCGGCGGCGTCCGCCGCGGCGTTCCTGATCGTCCTGTCCGGGCCTGACCATCCCCTGGCCGATCGAGCGCGAGCCATGATCGAGGAGGAACCCGGAGAGGCGGGCGCCGGGCTGGTCGGGCTTCTCCGGGCCGGGGTCCAGGCGGTCCAGGCGGAGATCGCCGAGCTGCTGCTGGCCGACCCGGAATTCGGGTCGACGCTCGAAGCGGCCGCGTCCGTGCTGGCCGGCGCGGAGCCGGATCGACCCGCCGCGACCGAGGCGGCCTGGTCCGTGCTCTACCCGGAGGCCACCGGCCTGCTGGGCGACGTCGACGGATCGATCGCCGCCCTTCGCCGGCGGCGCCTGGTGGAGATCGAGCAGCTCAATCCACGGCCGATCGTCGACGCCGCGCGCGAGGTCCTGTTCACCTCGAACGTCCTGCTCGGCCTGCCGCTCGAGACGAGCGACGGGCGGGATCCGGAGATGGATCCGCTGGTCGCGGCAGCCGTCGCCCGCTCGCGCGCCGCCGGACAGCGCTATTGGTTCGACCACCCGATCCCGATCGGGGTTGCGCCGGCCGCCAATGAGCTGCTCCATGGCCTGCGCGGGCTGGACGCGGCGATGCGCGCCGAGCGGGCCGGGCCCGATGGGCGGCGACCACGCCTGACCTGCCTGCTGTCCGTCTCGGTGACCCATGTCGAGCTGCGCGAGGTCGCCCAGCGCTACATCGAGGAGATGGCCGGTGTGCCCGACCTCGAGCAGGTCGATGTCCTGGTGGTGACCGAAACCGACGTCCGGCGGTTGGTGACGGAGGTCCTCGAGCCGGCGCACAGGCGGTTCGGTCCGGCCGCGCTTGACCCAGGCGGTGAGACGCCTGTCGAGCTCGACGTCCTGGGTGTCGATGGCGAGTACGGCCGCCACTACTCGTTCCTCAAGGCGATCGCGGCGATCTGGCAGGTCCTGGTCGATCCGGCCGTGCGAGGCACGTTCAAATTCGACCTCGACCAGGTCTTCCCCCAGCCGGAGCTCCTCGCCGAGACGGGCCGGACGGCGCTCGAACATCTCGAGACGCCCCTGTGGGGCGCGACCGGCCGCGATTCGAATGGACGTCCGCTAGAGCTCGGCCTGCTGGCCGGCGCCCTGGTCAACGCGAGCGACATCGGCCGGGGCCTGTTCACCCCGGATGTCCCCCTGCCGGCCGGTCCCCGGCGGCCGTCCGACCACGTCTTCTTCAGCCCGCTACCGCAGGCCATCTCGACCCGGGCCGAGATGCTCGAGCGCTACGACACGCCGTCGCCGGACGGCGTCAACACCGCCCTCGAGCGGATCCACGTGACCGGCGGCACGAGCGGGATCCTGGTCGACGCGCTGCGCCGCCATCGCCCGTTCACGCCGTCGTTCGTCGGGCGCGCCGAAGACCAGGCCTATGTGCTCTCGGTCCAGGGCCAGGCGGGGGCCCGGCTGGCCTGCGTCCACGCCGCGGGCCTGGTGATGCGCCACGACAAGGAGGCCTATGCCGGCGCGGCGATCGAGGCGGCCGAGGTCGGCAAGCTGGTCGGCGACGACGTCCGGATCCTGGTCTTCTCGGCCTACGCCAGGGCGCTCGCCGAGCGCTCCGCGGGATCCGGCGCGGGGGGCGTCGGGCCGACCCTTGGCAGCCTGAAGGCGCTCGTGGATCCGTTCACCGGCGGGTTCATCTCGGAGCTCCCGGTCACGATCGTCATGCTCCGCTTTGCCCTGCGCATCATCGAGGCCTACGTCACCGGCCAGCCGGAGCGTGGCCGGGCCTATGCGACGCTCGGGTCAGAGCGTCTTCCCGGGATGCTCGGCTTCGGCGCGGGCGGAGCCGGATTGCGCGCCGCGATCGACGCGGAGCGGCGGCAATGGCACGCGCTGTACGACACCCTCGACGGCCTCGAGGCGGCCCTCCAGGCGGGCGACGCTGAGGCCCTTGCCCTGCGCGATCGGGCCCGGGCGCTGATTGACGGCTGGCGGCTGGCGACGCGGCCGGAACGTCGAACCCCGGGCATGACTCGTTCGTCATGACAGGCGGCTGATCGCGCTCCAGACTCCCTCGACGGCATGCCGAACCTCATCGGGGCCGCAACGCAACAATCGAGCTCGCGGGAGAGTCCCAGGCACATGAGTCAGGCCCACCGGTCAATTGCCTGGGTCGCCATCCGAAGCGTGATCCTGATCGTGGCCGGCTGGCTGCTGATCATGGTCCTCTTCCCGGCCGCACTGGTTGCCGCCGGCACCTAGTTCAGGGGCCCGCCATCAGGGCGATGGCGAATCAGAACTCGGCGGGCAGGTGCTTGAAGGCGCGGTCGGTCGGCGTGCTGATCCGTTCGATCGGCCCGCTGATCGAGTACTCGGGGATCCGGGCGAAGAGCTCCTCGAAGGCGATCCGGCCCTCGAGCCGGGCCAGCGGCGCTCCGATGCAGTGGTGAATCCCCTCGCCGAACGTCAGGTGGCGGAGCGGCTCGCGGGTGATGTCCAGGCGATCAGGGTCGGTCCAGCGCCGCTCGTCACGGCCGGCCGACGCCCAGATCAGGCTGACGTGGGCGCCCTCGGGGATCGTCTGCCCGTCGACATCGACATCGCGGACCGTCGTCCGGAGGAGCGTCTGGATCGGCGGATCGAAGCGAAGCAGCTCCTCGACGGCCGCGGGCAGCCGTTCCGGTTCCGTGCGCATCAAGGCGAGCTGGTCGGGATTGCTGGCCAGGTGGTAGAGCGAGTTGGAGATCAGGCCGGCGGTCGTGGTGATCCCGGCCACGAAGAGCAGGACGGAGCTGCCCAGGATCTCGTCGTTGCTGAGCAGGCCGTCCTTCTCGGCCTGGACCATCGTGCTCAGGAGGTCCTCGCGCGGGTGGACCCGCCGCTCCGCGGCGGCCTCGCCCGACGTACGCCTGGAGCTTGTCGCGCGCGTGGAGCGTGCTGGCCGGCATCGCCGCCTGGCCGGGCACCCGATGGAGCAGCTCGTCGAACCACTCGAGGAGCATCGCGTGGTCCTCGTCCGGGAAGCCGAGCCAGGTGCAGACCATCCGGGCCGGCAGCGGACGAGCGAGGTCCTGGGCGAAGTCGGCCCGGCCCGAGTCGGCAAACTGGTCGACGAGGGCGCGTGCCGCCACCCGGACCGGCGGCTCGAAGCGCTCCCGGACCGCGGTCGGGTTGAATGCGTCCTGAAGACCTTGCGCAGGCGGGTGTGGATCGGCGGGTCGACCCCGGCGAGGTCGCCGGCCGGCTGGAAGAGCTGGTAGGTATCGTCGTGGTCGTTGCCCTCGCGGCTGGAGTACGTCTGCCAGTCGCGGGCGACCCGCTGGACGTCATCGAACCGCGAGAAGGCCCACACGTCCCGGCCGACGTGGTGATAGAGCGGTGCCTCGTCGCGCAGCCGGCGATAACCCGGGTAGGGATCGTCGAGGGGCAGGAGCGGATCCCACGGGATCGGCTCTGCTGACCGGACAGCCTGGTCGGCCTGAGGCATCGTTCACTCCCTCAGCGTGGACTGCCGCGCAGCCGCGATCGAAGGGCCGCCGGACGCGCGTGCAATCGTTAGCACCGATATCATCGCTACAACCCATCGAGGATCGACAACCCATCCCGGCCGGCCAGCGAGCCGCCGCCGAAGGAGCTGCGCGTGGACATCGGCCTGTACACCGACTCGCTGACGGAGCACTGCTTCGAGCCAGCCCTCGACATCGCCGCCGAGCAGCGGTGTTCGCTCCATCGAGATCGCCACGGGTGGCCAGTCGAGCGCTCCGCACCTGGACCTCGATGAGCTGCTCGGCAGCGCGCCGGCCCGGACGAGCTTCCTGGCCGCATTCGAGCGCCGCGGCCTGCGTCATCGCGGCCCTGAACTGCTCGGCCTGGCCGATGCACCCGGTCGCTCGGTCCGGCCCATTCCGAGCTGATCAGCAAGACGCTCCGCCTCGCCCAGGAGCTGGGCGTCACGAAGATCGTGTCGATGTCCGGCTGTCCCGGCGACGGGTCCGCGGCGCGACGACCTTCAACTGGACCTGGTATCCCTGGCCGGACGACGCCGTCGCGCTCGGCCGGCGGAGCTGGGACGAGGGCGTCCGGTTCTGGACCGAGAAGGTCCGCCTCGCCGAGCAGTGCGGGGTCGACCGGATCGCGTTCGAGCTCCATCCACTCCACCTGGTCTACAACGCCCCGACCGCGCTCGCGTTCCGCGTCCGAGGTCGGCGAGCGGATCGGGGTGAACATGGACCCGAGCCACCTGTTCTGGCAGCAGATGGACCCGATCGCGGTCGATCCGGGCCCTCGGTCCGGCCGTCCAGCACGTGCACATGAAGGACACCGAGATCGTCGCCGACCAGGTGGCCCTGGCCGGCGTCCTGGACAACCGGCCGTTCGAGACGCCGGCCGAACGGGCGTGGCTGTTCCGGACCGTCGGCCGGATCCATTCGGCAGCGTGGTGGCAGGAGTTCGTCGCGGCCCTGCGCCTGGCCGGCTACGACGACGCGCTGTCGATCGAGCAGGAAGACCCCTATTCGAGCCAGGAGGACGGCGTGCGCGAAGCCGCCGCGTTCATCGGGAGCCTGCTCCGCTAGCTCCGCCAGGAGGCCCTGGATCGTCTCGAACATGAAGCGCGACGACTCCACGGCACGCTCCTCCCAGGCGAAGACGCAGCTGGTCAGGATGCCGTCGAAGCCGGCCGCCTGGAGGGCGCCGAAGCAGGCCTCGAAGTCGACCTCGCCCTGGCCGATGTCGAGATGCTGGTGGACCCGGGCCGGCGAGCCCGGCGGGTTGACGATGTAGCGCAGGCCCGACGACGCTCGGTGGTTCAGGACGTCGGCGATGTGGACCTGGGCGAGGACCGGCGCGGCATAGGCGATCATCGCCGCGATATCGTCGCCCAGGTAATACGTGTGGGGCGCGCAATAGACGTAGCGGACGAGGTCCGAGTCGATGCCCCGGACCAGGTCGACGGCCTCGCGGTTGCGCTCGATGAAGTCGTCCGGATGGGCCTCCAGGTTCAGGCCGATCCCCTCTCGCTCGAAGATCGGCAGGAGCTCCTCCAGCGACCGCCAGAACTGCGCCTCGCTCTGGGCAGCCTGGTCCGGCCGGCCGTTGAACTCGGAGTTCATCGTCGTGCAGCCGACGTCCACGCACAGCTGGATCGCCCGCTTCCAGTAGCGAACCGCGGCCTGCCGCTCGTCTTCGTCGGGGCTCGACCAGCGGTAGAGCGGCAGGATCGAGGCCAGCTCGAGGCCCGTTTCGCTGAGGGCCGTCCGGAACTCGCGAACCTTGTCCCGGTCCGCCCGGGGATGGACGAAGAACGGGATGAAATCGGGCCGCGGCGAGAGCTCGATCGAGTCGTAGCCGATCTCCGCAGCGATCCGGCAGACCTCTCCAAACGGCCGCTCGCGGAGCATGTAGGGATCGAGGGCGATCTTCACGTCAGGACACCTCCGTCAGCCGATCTCCGAGCCCGCCCCGAAGGGCCGCCCCGCTCGCGGCGATCCGCGCGGCCATTGCGCTGCGGACGACCGGGTCGTCGATCGACGCGATCGTCTCGAGCCAGCGCACGGTCCCGTCGATGACCTGCAGGATCGCCCGGGCGTCGTCGACGGCGAGCTGGGGGTGATCCTGGACGTCGACGTAGACCGGCGAGCTATGGGCGGCCATGCTCGTCATGAAGGCAGACTGGATCTGGTGGTCGCTGAGCGAGCGCGCCGCGATCCATGATCCGGCCCGAATCTCCACGCCCGTTGCCAGGCGCAGCTCGCTCGTGCCGGCCGGGCTTGCCTCGCGAGCGACCACCCGGCCGTTCACGACGAGCTCGACCGCGCTGATCACGGGCTGGGCGGCCCGGGCGCGAACGTCGACCTCGAGCGTTCCCCCGGACGCCGGCAGGGCCAGGACCGCCCCCGGCTCGTGACCATCCACGGTCAGCTGGATGACCGGCCCGGATGTCGCGAACGTGCGGCCGGCTCGAACCGCCTGCGACCAGGTCTCGAAGGTGGGCTCGACGTCCGGGTCGAGCCGGGCGTAAGTCCGGACGGCCCCCAGCGGCACCTCGGCCGACATCTTGTCCGTGCCACCGACGATCGGCAGCCGGTAGCCGCAGTTGAGGAAGCGGTACCACTCGAGGATCGAGGGGTTGTCGAGGCCCGGCGCGAAGCACTGCATCTCGAGGGCATCGATCCGGCCGGCCACGATATCGGCGGCGATCTCGGCGAAGGGCAGCGGAAAATGGGCACCGACGACCAGGCCGCCGGCCGCGTGGCACTGGTCGGCCCAGTCCGCCAGCAGCTCGGTGACCGCCTGGCCGATCCGGCCCTCCGGCGCGCCACCCGAGGCGAACGGGGCCACCGGTCGGCGGGCGCCGAGGAGAGCGAGATGGCCCAGCATGTTCTGGCGATTCTCCGAACCCACGATCACCTCGTGCCGGCCGCTCGGGTCACGCTGCGAGCCCCACGTGCTGTCCGGCACATTGATGAAGTGATCCCCGAGCTGGGTGGCCAGGAGATGGACGAACGTGACGTCCTCGGCGGCTGCCTGCAGGAGGGCCGTGGACGGCGCCAGGAAGTGGACGTGTGAATCGGAGGTCGCCCAGCCATCGGGCCGCAGGTCGATCGAGCGCTCGAGCTCGAAGGACAGGTCATGGCTGCCCGGTTCGACGATGACCGACGCCCGGACCGGCCGATGGTCGAAGCCCTTCATCACCTCGACCTCGACCTCACCCACCGGCAGGTCGACCTGGAACTCGCCGGGGACGTAGGCGTAGGTGTCCGACCCCAGCACGAGGCCGGCGCCGGTGTCCTCGAAGATGCCCGGGTTGATCTCGTCGCGGTGACCGAGCGGCGGCAGGTACCGACCGTCGGCACTGACGAACCGGACGCGTGCCGGCGTTGACTCGCCGGAACTGGACACGACGACCGAGACCCGGACGCTGGCCGTGGGCAGCTGCCGGATCGAGACCGTGCCATCCGGGCTGGCCGGTTCGTTGGGCAGGTCGGCTGCGGCAATCGTCCAGCTTCCGAAGGTGATCAGCGCATCCGGCGCCAGGCTGACGTCGATGATCGAGCCCGCGGTCGGCTCACCGACCCGGCCCCAGCCCATCGGAGCGGTTGCAGGGTGGGACCCGGAACGGGCGCCGTATCGCTGAGGCAGCCGTGAGCGAATTGCGAGCCCGAGGTCGACGTCGGGCAGGCCGCCAGCTTCAGCGCCGGCTACCAGCAGCGCGCGCCGGGGCATGAGACTGAGGGGGCTTGCGGATCCGTAGAAGAAGGTGAGTCCGGCCAGGACCACGTCCGTCCCCGGCCTCCCCTGCCCCAGGGTGGTGATCCGGAGCGATGCCGGAGCTTCGTCCGCGCCCAGTGGGATCGCGTGGAGCCAGAGGGTCAGGTCGTCGGTGGCCGAGGGGACGTAGTCCAGGGCTCCAGACTGGCCGGCCGCCCAGGTGCCCGGCAGCGTCGTCAACGGCCCGGCGTGTCCAGCCGCCGCCAGCCGGCCGGGCTCCTGGCGGGCGAACGGGCCACGCCAGTCGATCACCTCGTCCGCCCGGTGGCCGACGGCCTCGAACGGCAGGAAACCCCAGCCGATGATCCCGTCGGCAATCTCGAACCGGCGCCGGACATCGACTGTCCTGCTCCGGCCGTTCGCAAAGACGAGCTCGTAGCGGGCGAGCGGTTCGCCCGTTGGCAGGACCCAGCCGACCGGCATTCCAGCCGGCCGGCCTCCGTCCGTGTCGCGCCAGCTGTCGGCGAAATGGGCGACGACCAGGTGGCTGGGCCGGCTCCTCCCCGGATGCCGGCCCGCGAGGTCGAGCCTGACCCCGTCGGCGGCGATCACCCAGCGCCGTGGAGCGGACCGGGATCCCAGGCTGAAAGGCAGCCCGCGCAGGACCGCGTCGCCCTCGGGCAGCCGTTCGAGGCCCGCCCGGTACAGCGGATGGAGTCGGGCCCCGAGCTCCGCGTCGGAGGCATTCCAGCCGTCGGACAGGTCAACCGCTCGGGCCATGGGCGTGGCTGGGGCGGATCGTCCGGTGGTCATGAGCTCGACCCCTCCGACCAGGATTGACGCGCGGCAGATGGCGATGATACCTTCACTGCAATCGGTTGCGCAAGGAGATCGCCGTGAACACCGTCCGGCTGACTGTGGGCCAGGCCGTTGTCCGCTTCTGCGCCGCCCAGTACGTCGAGCGGGACGCGGACGAGCACCGCTTCATTGCCGGTTTCTGGGGCATCTTCGGGCACGGCAACGTTGCCGGCCTGGGCCAGGCGCTCGAGGAGCTCGGCGACGAAGAGGCGATGCCCTTCTACCGGTCCCAGAACGAGCAGGCCCAGGTCCACATCGCCACGGCCTTCGCCAAGCAGCGCGACCGCCTCCAGGCGTATGCCTGCACCTCGTCGGTCGGACCCGGAGCATTGAACATGGTGACCGGCGCGGCGGTCGCGACCGTCAACCGGATCCCGGTCCTCCTCTTCCCGAGCGACTACTTCGCCAATCGTGCCCCAGATCCTGTCCTCCAGCAGGTCGAGCACCCGATCGAGCGGGACGTCAGCGTGAACGACGCGTTCCGCCCGATCTCCCGCTTCTTCGACCGGATCTCGAGGCCGGAACAGCTGCTGGCTTCGCTGCCGGCTGCCTTCCGCGTGTTGACCGACCCGGCCGAGACCGGCGCGGCGACGGTCTCGCTGCCCGAGGATGTCCAGGCCGAAGCCTTCGACTGGCCGCTGGCCTTCTTCGAGCGCCGGATCTGGCGTGTTCGACGCCCGGCGCCCCAGGCCGCCGACCTGGCCGACGCCCTGGCCCTGATCAAGGCTGCCAAGGGACCGGTCATCGTCACCGGCGGGGGCACGATCTACTCCGCGGCGACCGCCGAGCTGGCCGGCTTCGCGACGCGCTTCGGGATTCCGGTCGTGGAGACCCAGGCGGGCAAGGGAGCGCTGGCCTGGGACCATCCCCAGAACATGGGCCCGGCCGGCACGAACGGGGGGCTGGCGGCCAACCGGCTGGTGCGCGACGCCGACCTGATCATTGGCGTGGGCACCCGGATGGGCGATTTCGTCACGGCCTCCCAGTCGTCCTTCCAGAATCCCGAGGTGGGCTTCATCGGGATCAATGTCGCGCCGGCCGATGCCCACAAGCTGGGCGCCGTTCCGGTCGTAGCCGATGCACGCGAAGCGCTCCGCGCGCTGACCGACGAGCTGGTGGCCGACGGCTACGGCGGGACCTCGGCGGGCTACCGGGAGCGGGTCGCCGGGCTCAAGCAGCATTGGGATTCGATCGTCAGTGAGCTCCGCGCGATCAACGGCGAGCCGGGTGACCTGGGCCAGGCCGAGGTGATCGGCGTGGTCAACGACGCGGTCGGCGGGCACGCTGCGGTCATCTGCGCGGCGGGCAGCCTGCCCGGCGACCTGCTCCGCCTGTGGCGGGTTGACGATCCCAAGGCCTACCACGTCGAATACGGCTTTTCGTGCATGGGCTACGAGATCGCGGCCGGCCTCGGCGTCCGGCTTGCCGACCCGGACCGCGAGATCGTCGTGATGGTCGGCGACGGCTCCTACCTGATGATGAACTCGGAGATCGTCACGGCCGTGGCTGAGGGCCTCAAGCTGACGATCGTGGTCCTCGACAACCACGGCTTCCAGTGCATCCTCGCCCTCCAGCGGTCGGTCGGCGTGCCCGACTTTGGCAACGAGCTCCGCTTCCGCGACAAGGCAACGAACCGCCTGACCGGTCCCTACGTGCCGGTCGACTTCCGGATGCATGCCGAGTCCATGGGCGCCGTGGCCCTGCTGGCCCGCACGCCGGATGAGCTACGCGACGCGCTCGCCGAGGCCCGCGCCGCAGACCGGATCAGCGTGATCCTCGTGCCCACGGAGCCCGAGAAGCGGGTGACTGGCTTCGAGTCGTGGTGGGACGTGCCGGTAGCCGGCGCCAGCGAGCAGGCCAGCGTCCAGCAGGCGAAGGCCGCCTACGACGAGGCCCGCCGCCTCCAGCGAACCGATCTTCATTGATCACGGCGATCCGCCTGGCGCGGCTTGCCCAGCCGCGCACGTCCGAGTAGAGCGAGGGAGAGAGCCATGCCAGGTCCCGGGGTCGAGCTGATCGGGGCGGAAGAGACCGCCGAAGTCCTCGAGGTCATCTCGAGCGGCTTCCTCAGTCGCTACGGTCCATCGGACAACCCCGCATTCGGCGCGAAGGTCCATCGGATCGAGGGCGAGGTCGCCAAGCTGGCCGGCGTGCGCTACGGCCTGGGCCTCAGCGGAGGCGGCTCCGGCGGGCTGTGGATCACCCTGCTCAGCCTGGGGATCGGCACCGGCGACGAGGTGATCGTGCCCGGCTTCACGTTCGTCGCTTCGATCTCGGCGATCGTCTACACGGGGGCGACGCCGGTCCTGGCCGAAGTGGACCGGAGCTTCGACCTCGACCCGATCGACGTCGAGGCCCGGATCACCGCGCGGACCAAGGCGATCCTGGTCGTCCACATGCTCGGCGGTCCGGCCAAGCTCGCCGAGCTGAAGGCGATCGCCGACAAGCACGGCATCCCCCTCGTCGAGGATTGTGCCCAGGCGTTCGGGGCCACCTATCGCGGGGTCGGCGTGGGCGGCATCGGGGCCGCCGGCGTATACAGCTTCAACGAGTACAAGACGATCACCTGCGGCGATGGCGGGATGATCGTCACCGACGACGAGGCCCTCTACGAGCGCGCCTTTGCGATGCACGACCAGGGCCATGCCCCGGATCGGCTCGAGTCGAAGTACGCGCCGCGCCCCTTCCTGGGGATGAACTTCCGGATGACCGAGCTGTCCGGCGCGGTCCTCCTGGCCCAGTTTCGCAAGCTGGACACGATCACCTCGCACCTGCGGGCCAACAAGGAGATCGTCCGGGAGTTCCTCGAGGAGGAGCCGGCGATCGAGTTCCGGACGCTGCCCGACCCGGACGGCGACCTGGCGACCCACCTCGTCGTCGTGCTGCCGACGGCCGAGATCGCGACGAAGGTGGCGGCCGAGGTCGGCTCGATCACCCTGTCCGAGTCGGGCTGGCACGTCTA
The DNA here is from genome assembly GCA_963735455.1 of uncultured Chloroflexia bacterium. Taxonomy (GTDB): domain Bacteria; phylum Chloroflexota; class Limnocylindria; order Limnocylindrales; family CSP1-4; genus Palsa-1033. The sequence goes on along the minus strand of CAVTKZ010000002.1, from coordinate 664,153 downwards.
CGGCAAGATGAATCACCTGCTCGAGCGACGCACGGTGACGGGCAAGGGCTGCCCGTTCGACTGCGACATCCCGGGTCATTCCCACGGCGATTACCGGATCGGGATGCTGCCCCAGACCGACGCCCTCCTCGAACGCTCGATCAGCATCGGGATCGGCGTGCGCGATGCCAACCTCGCGCCGTTCGGCCTGCGGATGCGCGACGGAGCGGACGAGGCTCGGGCGTGCGCACTCACGTTCCGGGGCGCCGTCCAGAAGCATCTGTCGTGAGCCCCTCCAGCGGCCGGTGACGGACGCCTTCGTCATCGGCCGGATCGGCGTCGACCTGACGCCGGAGCGGCCGGGCAGCGCACTCGCTGACGCCGCCAGGTTCGTCCGCGCGGTCGGCGGCTTTGCCGGCAACATCGGCGTCGGCCTGGCCAGGCTGGGTGTCTCGACTGCGCTGATCTCGAGCGTCGGCGACGACGGGCACGGTGACCACGTCCGGGCAACCCTGGCCGCCGAGGGGATCGACGTTGGTGCCCTCCTGACGCGGGCCGGCTCGCGCACCCAGGTTGCCTTCTTCGAGGCCTGGCCGCCGGAGCACTTCCCGGTGACCTTCTACCGGCCGGACCCGCCGCCCGACACCCAGCTGACCCTCTCCGACGTGCCCCTGGCGGCGCTCGCGACGGCGCCCATCGCGATTGTGTCCGGGACGCTCTTCGCGGCCGAGCCGGCGCGCTCGACTGCGCTCGAGATCTTGAAGGCGCGCTCGGCTGCCCGCGACCGGCGGGGCGCTTCGTGGACGATCCTCGACCTCGACTGGCGCCCGACCCTGTGGCCCGATCCCGGGCGGTATCCGGCGCTCATCGAGCAGGCCGCTCGCCTCAGCGACGTGGTCATCGGCAGCGACGCCGAGTTCGCCGCGGCCGGCCTGCGACCCGGCGACCTCTTCGATTCGGGCCCGGCACTGACCGTGCTCAAGCACGGTCCAGCGGGCGTCTCGTTGCTTGCCGCCGGCGGGCGCCGCTCGCTGCCCGGGATTGCCGTCGACGTGGTCTGTGGCCTGGGCGCGGGTGATGCCCTCACCGCGGCCTTCGCGGCCGGCCTGCTCGGCGGGCTGGACCCCCTCATAGCGCTCGAGCGGGGCAACGCGGCGGGGGCCATCGTTGCTTCGCGGCTGATGTGCAGCACGGCCATGCCGGTCCCCGAGGAGATCGATGATCTGCTGACCAGGAATCCGATCGAGGCCAAGGAGGTTCGCCCGTGACCAGCCCCGAGGAGCCCGAGCAGCTGACGATCCATCCGGCCAAGCTGCCCTCCCGCCTGCCGCCCGAGATGCTCCATATCAAGCCCGGCGCCGACGGCGTGGTTGCCACGAATCCCGTCCGGTCGGGCTGGCGCTACCTCTCCTTCCGATCGTTCGGGTTGGCCGAGGGCGAGGTCGCCCTGCTCGATTCGCCCGACCAGGAGGCGGCCGTCGTCACGATCTCGGGCGGTGGCGTCGAGGTCGCCCTCGACGGCGGCCGAAGCCTGGACCTGGCCGGCCGGCCATCGGTCTTCGAGGGGTTGCCCTGGACTGCCTACATCCCTGCCGGAACCACCGCCCGGATCATCGGCCGGCCACTGCCGGGGCGACGGTCCGTGGTCGTGATCGCCCAGGCACCCCTGACCGGCCGGACGGGAATTGCTCGCGAGCCGATCGTGGTCGGCCCGGGCGACGTCCAGATCGAGATCCGGGGTGCCGGCAACTGCTCCCGGCAGGTCAACAACATCATGATGCCGGACTTCCCCGCCGACCGGCTTCTGATCTGTGAGGTCTTCACGCCCTCGGGCAACTGGTCCGGCTGGCCGCCCCACAAGCACGACGTGGATGATCCGCCGCGCGAGGCAGTCCTCGAGGAGACCTACTTCTACCAGTTCCGGCGGCCCGAAGCCTGGGCCATCCAGCGGATCTACCACCGCGACGGTTCGCGCGACCTGTTGCTGCCCGTCCATCACGGCGACCTGGTGATCGTCGACCAGGGCTATCACCCGTTCATCGCCACGCCCGGCTATGACGCCTACTTCATCAATGCCCTGGCCGGCGATCGGCGGACGATGGCCAATACCGATGATCCGGACCTCGCCTGGGTCCGCACGCTGTGGCCGGACATGGAGCCGGACCCGCGCCTGCCACTCGTCAAGCCGTGACCCCGGACTTCGCCGGCCGCGACGGCCTGCGCCGCCGGCTGCTGCGACTCGGTGGTCCGGACGGGGTGATGGCGGGCATCGCCATCGATCACCGCGACAGCCTGCGGGTCTACCTGGAGAAGCGCGGCCTGATCGGGCTGACGGCCGCCGACCTGCGCCGCATCAAGCTCGCCCTCACCCGGGCGCTCGCTCCGGCGGCCACCGCCCTGATGCTCGACGCAGAGCTGGGGGCGCTGGCCTTCGAGCTGGGCGCCATCCCCGCCTCGACCGGCCTGATCATGCCCCTCGAGGCGCAGGGCTACGAGGTCGCCGGCGACGGCCGGACGACAAGCCTGCTCGATGACTTCTCGCCGGCGAGGGCGCTCGTCTACGGCGCGGACGCCTGCAAGCTGCTGCTGCCCTATCGCGCCGACCACGAAGTCTCGGCGGCGAGCCAGGACGCCCTGGCCCGGGCCGTCGCCCTGAGCTGCCACGAGCTGGGCCTGCCGCTGGTCCTGGAGCCGGTTGTCTATCGCTGGTCGACGGAGTCGCGAGCGGACTACGCCGCGGCGTATCCCGGGCTGCTGCTCGACGCCGTCCGGCGACTCCAGCCGCTCGGGGCCGACCTGCTCAAGGTCGGCTTCCCGGTGCTCGACCTGGCTGCGACGGGTGAGCCCGAGGCGGTCGCTGCCTGCCGGGCGCTGGCCGATGCGTGCGCCGGCACCCCCTGGGTCCTGCTCGGTGCCGGCGTCGACCTCGACACGTTCGTGGAGCAGATCCGGCTGTCGGGCGCCGCCGGCGCGTCCGGCTTCCTCGCCGGTCGCGGGATCTGGGGATCGGCCCTGACCGGCGATCCCGACGAGGCCGAGGGGCTGGCCCGGGCGGTCGCCCTGCCGGCCTTCGAGCGCTGCCGGGAGGTCGTCCGGCGGGTTGGCCGTCCGCTCCCCGCCTGATGCCGCCGATCCTCGCGGGAGCCGTGACCGCCGTCGCCTACGCCATCTCGACGCTCGCGTCCGCCCGGGCCAGCCGGATCGCGGGTCCGCTGCCGTCGGTGGCCGGGGTGATGGTGGTCGGGAGCGTGCTACTGCTGCCGGTGGCCGTGTTGATCACCCCGATCCCGGCAGGGCCTGGCGTTCCGGCCTCGACCTTCGCCTTGGCGGCCGTCGCGGGCGCCGCGAATGTCGGCGGCCTGCTGCTGGCCTATGCCGCATATCGGATCGGTGCCGTGGGGGTCGTCTCGACGATCGGCTCGACCGAGGGGGCAATCGCGGCGGTGATCTCGGTCCTGGCCGGCCAGGTCCTGGCAGCCGGGTCGGGGCCGGCCCTGGCGATCGTCGCAGTGGGGGTGATGCTGGCCGCGACGGGCGGCGGCCATGAGCTCGAGGAGGGCCGGGCGATCGAGCGCAGCCAGTCGTTGCGCGCCGCGGGACTGGCGGGCTGCGGCGCCATCCTCCTGGGGATCGGGCTGTTCGTGGCCGGCCAGGTCAGCACGACCCTGCCGGCAGCCTGGGTCGTCCTGCCGGGCCGGATCGTCGGGGTCGTGCTCGTGACCGTCCCGGTGACCCTCCTGGGACGCCTGCGGATCCCGCGCGACGCGCTGAAATACATCCTCCTGACCGGCCTGGTCGAGGTGATCGGGCTGACTTCGTTCTCGATCGGCGCCCGACAGGACATCGCCGTGACATCGGTGCTCGGCTCGATGTTCGCGCCGATGGCCGCGATCGCCGCCTTCGTCCTGTTCAAGGAGCGCCTGGCTCGCCGCCAGATCGTGGGGATCGCCCTCGTCGTCGCCGGGATCGCGATCCTCGGCGCCCTGACCGTCTAGCCGTAGCGCAGGAAGGCGGACACCGCATGCAGCTGGTCTACAACTCGAACTCGACGATGTACCTGCCGGCCTTGATGCAGATCAAGCTCGCCCGGGAGACCGGCTGGGACGGCGTCTTCCTGCGCGAGGAGCACCTCCGCCGATATCTCGCCCAGGGCTTCGACCTGGCCAGCCTGCGCGCGGCACTGACCGGCCTCGAGCCCGTCAACATCGGGGCACTCTTCGATGTTGAGCGATGGGCGGCCGGCGAGCGGGCGCGCGATGCTGGCCGAGGCCGAGGCGCTGACCGAGCTCGCGGCCGGAATCGGCGCCTCGTTCATCCAGGTCCTGAGCGGGCCGGTCCAGCCGGACGGCGCCTATCGCGGACCGGGCGGCCTGTCCCGGGCGGAGCGTCGCGACGTGACAGCGAGCGCGCTGCGGTCGATCGCCCGGATCGGCGCACCGTACGGGATCAGCTACTACCTCGAACCGATCGCCTGGACGCCGCTAGCGCCGCTGGCCGAAGCGGTCGACGCCGTCGAAGCGGCCGATTGCGACAACGTCGGCCTGGTCCTCGACTTCTGGCACCTGTGGCAGGCCGGAGCCACCCCCGACGAGGTCGCCCGGCTCGAGCGCCGGCTCATCTTCGGGGTCGACTTCGCCGACTCGCTTGGTGCGCCCGGCTCGCCGGGCCCTGGCCAGCACAGCCGCCGGGTGTGGCCCGGTGACGGCAACATTCCGCTCGCCGAGTGGGTCGCCGCGGTCCGGGCCACCGGTTTCGATGGCTGGTGGGACAACGAGCTCTACAGCCCGCTGCACTGGGAGCTGGCAGATCCGGTCGCGCTGGCCGGCGGCTTGCGCGAGGTGCTCGTGGAGATCCTCCGAGGCTGATCCCGCCGGGCGTGTTGACGACCCGCGGGGCCGATGCTACGGTCGATGCGCAATCGGTTGCTCTGCGGAGGTCGTCGTCCCATGAGAGCGGGCGCTTGGTAGCCAGCGGATACCCGGCCGGACCACGTCGGCGGATCCTGCTCAAGGACGTGGCCACGTCGGCGAACGTCTCGGGCTCGACGGCCTCGCGAGCCCTGGCCGACGATCCGCGGATCAGCCTCGCGACGCGGCTGTCCGTGAAGGCGGCTGCAGCCGAGCTCAACTACGTGCCCAATGCGGCGGCCCGCAGCCTGCGGATGAAGCACACCAGGACGCTGGGGCTGCTGATCCCCGATCTGCGCGACCCCGTCCACGGCCAGGTTGCCTCGGGCTTCGAGGAAGAGGCCCGCAAGAGTGGCTACTGCGTGATCATCGTCGCCGGCGAGAACGAGCCGGCTCGTGAGCGGCTGGCTCTCAAGATCTTCGCCGAGCACGGCGCCGACGGAGTCACGATCGTCTCGAGTGCGATGTCGCCCCGCGAGGCTCGCGAACGGGTCGACCCGGAGCGCCTGATCCTCGTCCAGCCGGATCACAGCAGCCTGCCCCGGCGCGAAGGTGCCCTGCCCCCCGGCGTGATCCTGACCGACGATGCCGCCGGGCTCAGGCCGCGGTCAACCACCTCGTCGACAACGGCTATCGCCGGATCGCCTACGTCGGAGGCGGCGGTGGAGCATCGAACAAGGTCCGCTCGGACGCGGTCGCGGCGACCCTCCACGGGCGAGGGGTCAAGGCGGCTCTGCGCACGTTTGGCGCATCGGACGAGACCTGGCGGGATCCAAGTGAGCTGGCCGCCGAGATCGCCGCGGACCCGCCGGAGGCCCTCGTGTGCTTCGACGACAAGCTGGCCCTGGCCCTGATGGATGCCCTGCGCAAGCTCAAGATCCGGGTGCCCGAGGAGATCGGCATGGTCGGCTTCGACGGGATCCCCTTCGCCGCGATCTCCAATCCCCGCCTGACGACCGTCGCGACGCCGGCCGCCGAGATGGGCCGGCTTGCCGCGGCATCGCTCATCCGGACGATCCATGTCGGGGCGCGCCTCGAGGCCGTCGTCGTGGCGCCGGACCTGATCGTCCGTGAGAGCACCCGCACCCTGCCCCCGGGATCGAGCCCTCGAGTCCCGGAGCTGACCCGATGAGCCAATTCAGCCTGCGCGACTCGAACAGCATCGGAGTCGCCTTCCTGGGCGTCGGCCGGATCGGCCAGACCCACATCCAGACGCTCGGCGGGATCCGCAGCGTGCGGGTCGTCGTCGTGGCCGACCAGGACCCGCTGGCGGCCGAGCGCGGGCGGCAGATCGCCCGCGCCGGGCGGGCAACGAGCGACCCCCTCGATGCGATCAACGACCCAGCGGTCGAGGCGGTCGTGATCTCGACCCCCACCGACACCCACGCCAGCCTGATCGAAGCGGCCCTGCGCGCCGGCAAGGCCGTGTGGAGCGAGAAGCCGATCGCCCTGGACCTCGTCGAGACCAGCCGGGTGGTTGCCCTGTGGCACTCGACGGGCCTGCCCGTCCAGCTCGGCTTCATGCGCCGGTTCGACCCCGGCTACGTCCGGGCCAAGGCCCTGATCGACGCCGGGGAGCTCGGCCGGATCGAGCAGTTCCGGGCCTATGCGCGGGACACGTACCCGCCCTCGGCCGAGTTCATCAAGGGCAGCGGCGGCTCGTTCCTGGACATGAGCGTCCACGACTTCGACCTGGCCCGCTTCCTCGTCGGCGAGGTCGAGGAGGTCTCGGCGTGGGGCGCCAACCTGATCGACCCGCGCTTCAATGACGGCGGCGACATCGACACCGCGGTGACGATGCTCCGCTTCCGGAACGGCGCCCTGGGTGTGGTCGAGATGTCGCGACGGTCGGCGTGGGGCTACGACATCAGGACCGAGGTGGCCGGGGCGACCGGCAAGGTGGTCGTCGAAGCCGAGCACAAGACACCGCTGACCTGGTCCCGGCGATTCGGCTTCGAAGGTGACCATTTCGAGAACTTCCCGGACCGCTTCGAGGCGGCGTACGAGCTGGAGCTCGAGGCCTTCTTCCAGGCCCTGGCGAATTCGGAGACGCCCGCGCCGGGCCCCGACGACGCCCTCGAAACCTTGCGCGTCGCGGTTGCCGCCCGGCGCAGCTGGCGCGAGGGCCGGCCGGTCAAGCTGGACGACGTGACCGCCGAGAATCCCGCCTGAGCCTCGAACGCCCGGAGCGCAGCTAGTCGGCCAGCCGCCGCCGGAGCGTGGCCAGGCTGGCGTCGAAGAAGGCCACCATCCGGGCTCGCTCGGACGGCTGGGCGACGGCCGCCAGCTCGGCCACCCAGGTCCGCGCCCCGAGCATGATCTGCTCGACCAGCGCGGCGTCCTGGGGCGCGGGGACGAGGGGCGAATCCTGGACCTCGACATAGACCGGCGAGGTGTGGGCGGCCATCGACGTCGTGAATGCCGATCGAATCTCGGCGGAGCTGCGGGAGCGGGCCGCGATCCAGGCGCCGGCGCTGATGTCGATCGGCTCATTGAGGCTGAGCTCGCTGGATCCGCCGGCGGCACTCGTGGCGGCCACGACCCGACCGTTGACCACCAGCTCGAGCTGGCTGATGACCGGCTGGGCCGCCCGCGCCCGGGCGACGACCTGGAGCCGGCCGGCCGATGCCATCTGGATGACGGACCCCGGTTCGCGCCCGTCGGCCGCCAGCTCCAGGACCGGGCCCGACGTCACGAAGGTCCGGCCGGCCCGCACGGCCGCGGCCCAGGAGTCGAAGGTCAGGCCGTCGTCGTCGAGGAGGTGCGCGTACGTCCGGACCGCCCCGACCGGCACCTCGGCGGACATCTTGTCGGTCCCCGCAACCACGGGCAGGCGGTAGCCGAGATTCAGGAAGCGGTACCACTCGAGCACGGCCGGATCGTCGAGGCCGGGCGACAGCGCCTGGGTCTCGATCGCGTCGACCTTGCCGGCGACGATATCGGCCGCGATCTCCGCGTAGGGCAGCGGGAAATGGGCCGCGACGACAAGCCCACCGGCCGCGCGGCAGCGATCGGCCCAGTCGGCCAGCAGGACGTCCAGGGCGCCGGCCAGCCGGCCTTCCGGCGGACCGCCGCTGGCCAGCGGGCCGGTTGGCCGGTGGGCGCCGAGGAGGGCCAGGTGGCCGAGCATGTTCTGCCGGTTCTCCGTGCCGACGACGATCATCCGGCGCCCGGCCGGATCGGCCACGGAGCCGAACGGCAGATCGGCAACATTCGTGAACAGATCGCCCCACTGCGCCGCGAGGAGGTTCACCAGGTCGACATCCTCGGCCGCCGCCTGGAGGAGCGCCGTCGACGGTGACAGGAAATGGACGTGGCTGTCGGCCGTCACCCAGCGCCCGGCATGGAGATCGATCGTCCGCTCGAGCGGTAGCTCGAGCCTGCCGGTTGAGCGCTCGATTTCCAGCCGAGCCCGGTACGGCCGCCGGTCGAAGCCGCCGACCACCTCGACATCGACCGGGCCCTGGGGCAGCTCGATCGAGAACCGGCCGGGAACGTAGGCGTAGGCCGCGGAGCCGAGGATCAGGTCGGCTCCGGTGTCTTCGAAGAACCCGGGGTTGACCTCGTCGCGGTGGCCGCGCGGCGGGAGATAGCGGCCGTCGGCCGTGGTAAACCGGACGCGCGCCGGGATGCGCTCGCCGCTGGGCGGGTCGACGACCTCGACGTCCACGAGGACATCCGCGGCCGGCAACAGCTCGATCGAGCGGCGACCGACCGGATCGGGGCCGGGCTTCCCCAGCAACAAGTCCCGGCCCGCGATCGTCCAGCCAGCCAGGTTGAGCAGGCCGTCCGGCGCCATCGCCAGGTCGACGATCAGCTCCGGCCGGCCGCCGGCCCCGGGCTGGCTCCGATCGCTGCCCCAGCCGATGACGGCGGCGCCAGCTGGGGCTCCGCCCGCGGTCGCGACTCCGGGAGCCGGGCGGGTCCGGATGACCGTGCCGAGGTCAATCTGGGCCTGGCCGTCGGCCAGCCCGCCGATGCGCACCTGGAAGCGCGGACTGCGGGCCAGTGGATTGGCGGAGCCGCGGAACGCGGTGACCGCCGCCACGATGAGGTCGCTGCCCGGCCGGCCGGCGCTCAGCGGCTCGAGCCGCAGGGCCACCGGCTCGGCGCCAGGCCCAAGCTCGATCGCGTGGAGCCACAGGAGCGCGTCGTCGGTCGCGCTCGGCACGAAGTCGGTCATCCCGGTCTGGCTCGTGCCATACGTCCCGGGCATGATCGTCAACGAGCCGGACTGCCCGGTGGGCGCGTACCGGCCGGGCTCCTGGATCGGGTGCGGACCGCGCCAGTCGAGCACCTCGTTGTCGAGGTGGGCGATCGCCGCGAACGCTCCGGATCCCCAGCCCAGGACGCCGTCGTTGACCTCGAACCGGCGGCGGATGACCCGCACCGTGCTACGGCCCGAGCGGTCGACCACGGTGTACCGCGCCAGCTCCTCGCCGACCGGGACGACATGGCCCACCGCCAGGCCGGCCGGCCGCCGGCCGGCGTCGTCCCGCCAGGTGTCACAGAGATGGGCCACCACGAGGTGGCTGGCCGGACCGACACTGCCGATATCGATCGTGATCGGCCGATCGATCAGGACCCAGCGCGCGTCGGGCGATCCGGGACCCAGCTCGAACGGCAGCCCGTGGAAGACCTGGCGCCCGCTGGGCAGGCGCCCCAGGGCAGCCCCGTAGAGGTCCTGGAAGCGCGGGCCGAGCCCGCTCTCGGTGGCGTTCCGCCAATGATCGATGTCGACGGTCGCGGCGAGCGGGCTGGCGCTCACGGAGGGCCGGGCCGCCATCGGCGCGGTCCATATTGACGGGCCATACACCAGACGCTAGCATCGTACAAACGGTTGCACAAGAGGATGCTTGATGCCCGGACCTGGAGCCTGTGGTCACCAGCCAGCCCCGGCCTGGGCGTCGCGCGGACCCCGACTTGGCTGAGCCGGTTCCCGCGATCGAGCTACGCCACGCGACCAAACGCTATGGCGATGCCGTCGCCCTCGACGACGTCTCAATGGTCATCAAGCCGGGCGAGTTCTTCTGCCTGCTGGGCCCCTCCGGTTGCGGCAAGACCACGACCCTCAACCTGATCGGTGGGTTCATCCCGCTCACCTCGGGCGACCTGCTCATCGAGGGCCGCACGGTCAACGACCTGCCGCCGCACAAGCGCAACGTGAACACGGTCTTCCAGAGCTACGCCCTCTTTCCCCACATGACCGTGGCCGAGAATGTTGCCTTCGGCCTGCGGATGGAAAAGCTGTCAAAGGCCGACATCGCCCAGCGCACGCGTGAGTACCTGGAGCTCGTCGGGCTGAGCGGCCTCGCCGGTCGGCTCCCGGCCCAGATGTCCGGCGGGCAGCAGCAGCGGGTCGCCCTGGCGAGGGCCCTGGCCAAGCGGCCCGCGGTGCTCCTCCTCGACGAGCCGCTCGGGGCCCTCGACCTCAAGCTGCGCAAGCAGATGCAGACGGAGCTGGCCCGAATCCATCGGCAGGTCGGCACGACCTTCGTCTTCGTCACCCACGACCAGGAAGAGGCCCTGTCGATGGCCACCCAGATCGCCATCATGTCGAACGGCAACGTTCTCCAGCAGGGCTCGCCCCGGGAGGTCTACGATCGACCCGCCAACCGGTTCGTGGCCGATTTCGTCGGCGATACAAACTTCCTGGCGGGCACCGTCCGCCGAGACGATGGCCAGGCCGTGTTCGATGTCGGCAGCGCCGTCGTGGACGTGCAGGGCGACGCCGAGGCGGGGCCGGCGACACTGATGATCCGGCCCGAGTTCCTGGCCCTCCGCCAGGCCGACTCGAGCGACGGCCCGCGCGGGCTGGCGGCCCGCGTCGTCAACGTCGCCTTTCTCGGCAATCACACACGAATCACGGTCTCGACGGCGGCCGGCGAGATGGTCGTGGTGAGACCGCACGGAACCAGGGATTCGACCGCCGACAGGCAGCGCGAGTTGGGTGAGGAGGTTTGCGTATGGTGGCGAACCGAGAACGCAGCACTGATCCGCGAGTAGCGACGATGATTGGAGGAGGACGGAATGGTTGATCTCAACCAGCATCTCGGTCGGCGAGAGTTCCTGAGACTCGCCGGGGCGGTCGGAGCGACCGCCGGATTGGGGGCGTTCCTGGCGGCCTGCGGGGCCTCTGGCGCGACCGCGACACCGCCAGCGGCGAGTGCCGCCCCGCTGGCATCGGGCGCCGCGCCGTCGGCAGCCGCCACGCCCGGCCCGACGGGCACCTTCAACTGGCTGACCTGGGGCGACCACTGGTACCAGGCCGAGATGGACAAGATCGCGGCCGATATCGGGATCAAGGCAAACATCACCAGCTTCAGCGACGACATCGACGCCTACACCAAGGTCCAGCAGGTCGGCGGCCAGATCGACCTGGTCTCGGAAGATGCACTGTGGGTGCCCTACTTCTACCAGCACCAGCTGATCGATGCGTTCGATATCAACTCACTGAAGGTGGCCAGCCAGCTGTACTCGGTCGCCCGCGAATTCGCGATCTGGACCAGCCCGGCCGGCTACCTCGGCTATCCGAACGGCTGGGCGCCGATCCAGATCACCTACGACCCGGCTCACGTGACCGCGGGCGCCGACTCGTGGCAGCTCCTGCTGGACCCGAAGTACCGCAAGCGTGTCGTCGTCGAGGACCAGCCGGTCGAGGTCATGGCCTACATGGGCAAGGCCGCCGGAGTCAAGGATCCCTACAACATGACCGACGCCGAGGTCGCCCAGGCAAAGGCGCTCCTCGTCCAGCTGAAGCCGAACATCCTGCGCCTTGCACCGCAGGCCACCGACACGGTCGCCGCCCTCAAGAACGGCGAGGCCTGGATCGCGACGATCAACCTCGGAGCCGACACGGCCGTCATGGACCAGGGTGGCCCGAAGCTCACGACGTTCACTCCCAAGGAAGGCTCCATCGGCTGGATGGACGCCGAGATGCTCGTCCACGGTGGCGCCAACAACAACCTGCTGATGCCCTTCCTCGAGGTCCACGAGCAGGCCGAGTACGTCGCCGCCAACTTCATGATCAACCGGCGGCCGCTGTTCAGTGAGGCGGCCTACAAGCTGCTGATCAACCAGGGCCAGCAGGAGCTCGCCGATCACCTGCTCTTCAACAAGCCCGAGACGGTCAATACGATGACCCTCAAGGGCCCCGGTACCTCGACCCAGGCCGCCATCGCCGCGTTCAACGACGTCTTCGGCTCATAGGGCAGCGACTTCACCTCAACCTGAGATGACCGTGGCTTCCGACGGCGGGGTCCCTTCGGGCCCAGCCGCCGGATCCTCGTCCGGGCTCGTCAAGCGCTTCGGCAGGGCCCTACCGGCCCTGCCGGGCCTTGCCGTGCTCCTCTTCCTGTTCCTGGTCCCGATGGGAATCATGTTCGTGTTCAGCTTCTGGCGGACGAACAACGATTTCGTCGCCGTGCCCGACTGGAACCTCGAGAACTACGCCCGGTTCTTCCTCCAGGGAACCTACCTGCGGACCTTCCTCAAGACCCTGGTCATGGCTGCCCTCGTCACCGTGACGGCACTCGCGATCGGCCTGCCCTTCGCCTACTTCCTCGTGCGCTACACGGGCAAGCTGACCCAGCGGGTGATCCTGCTGGCCGTGATCGTCCCGTTCTGGACGAGCTACCTCGTCCGGGTCTATGCCTGGCAGGCAATCCTCGGCGAGCACGGCGCGCTCAACCAGATCCTCCAGGCAATCGGGGTCATCAAGGTCCCCCTGGACATCTTCAACTACGACGATCCGGGCGTCTTCGTGGTGCTCACCTACATCTACTTCCCGTTCGCCCTGTTGGCCCTGTATGCCTCGCTGGAGAAGTTCGACTTCACCCAGCTCAACGCAGCCCAGGACCTCGGAGCGCGGCCGGACCAGGCGTTCCGGCACATCCTGCTTCCGCAGATCCGGGCCGGGATCATCACCGCCTGCATCTTCGTGTTCATCCCGATCCTGGGTGAGTTCCTGACGCCGACCCTGGTTGGCGGCGCCCAGAGCAGCCTGATCGCGAACCTTGTCGTGAACTTCCTCCGGAATGACCAGTTCGCGGAGGGCGCCGCCCTGGCAATCGTCATCGCGACCTTCGTGACCGCGATCATGATCGTGTTCCGGAAGTCGTTCCGGGTCGAGGACGTGGTGACCAGTGGCTAGGGGGACCAGCCCGCTCGAGACGATGCCGGTCAGCCGCTTCGCTCGGCAGACGCGCTGGTCGCTGATCGTCCTGACCGGCGCGATGCTGGTCTTCCTGTACCTGCCGATCGGGTTCCTGATCCTGTTTTCATTCGAGGACGCAGCGACGCCGGGCCTGCCGATCACCGGCCTGACCCTGCACTGGTACCAGGTCCTGGCGGCCGACTCGTCAATCCAGGCGGCCCTGCTGACCTCGGTGGAGGTCGCCGTTGCGGTGACGATCATCGCCTCGATCGTCGGCACGATGGCCGCGTTTCCGCTGGTCCGCGGTGGAGTCCGCGCCCCCGGGGTCCTGCGCCTGGGCTTCACCCTGCCGATCATGATCCCCGGCTTCCTGATCGGCATCGGGCTGCTGATCTTCTTCCGTCAGGCGCTCCACCTCCAGCTTGGCCTGTACACCGTGGTCGCCGGCCACCTCGTCTTCACGATCCCGTTCGTCGTCCTGATCGTCGCCTCCCGACTGCAGGGCTTCGACCGCCGCCTCGAGTGGGCCGCCGCCGATCTCGGCGCGGGACCGTGGCGGACGCTCCGCCACATCGTCCTGCCCCTGATCGCCCCGGCGATCCTGGCTGGTGCGCTCTTGTGCGTCACCCTGTCGATCGACGAGTTCGTGATCACGTTCTTCCTGATCGGCCCGCAGCAGACCCTGCCGCTGTACATCTATACCCAGATCAAGTTCGGGGTGACGCCCGAGGTCAATGCGATCGCGACGGTCATCCTCGTCGTGTCGCTGTCTGCGGTCGCGGTCGGCTCAGTGCTGCTGACCGGCAGCCGGCGGCTGCGCGGCCGCCGATCCCAATGAGCCCGCCCGGTTGAGCCTTCTCCTCGGCTCGCGCTCGGGCCCGGAGGCACCGCTCCGCGTCGGATTCCAGGTCTGGGGCCAGGCAGCATCCTGGCCGGAGCTGATGCTCGCTGGCGAACGGATCGAGGCAATGGGCTTCGCGAGCCTCTTCGCCAACGACCACTTGATGCCGATCCTGGGTGACGCCAGTGGTCCGGTCCTGGGGGCCCACGGTCCGGTCTTCGAAGGCTGGATGACCCTGGCCGCCTGGGCTGCCCGGACGAGCACGGTCCCCGTCGGGATGCTGGTCAGTGGCGTCGGCTACCGGAACGTCGGGCTGACCGTCAAGATGGCCACCGCCCTCGATCATGAGAGCCGGGGCCGGACGATCCTCGGCCTGGGCGCCGGCTGGCACGAGCCCGAGCACCGCGCGTTCGGCTACGAGGTGCTCTCGCTCGGCGACCGGATCAGCCGGCTTGACGAGGCGAGCGCCCTTGCCCGCGGCCTGCTCGACGGCGCGGCGGTGACGCTGACGGGTCGCTGGGTCAGCGGCCAGGACGTGCGCAACGACCCAGCCCCGGTCCAGGCCCATCTGCCCCTGCTGATCGGGGGCAGCGGCGAGAAGCGCACCCTGCGGATCGTCGCCCGCGATGCGGACATCTGGAACGGCGAGGGCGATCCGCAGACCTACGCCCACAAGAACGCCGTGCTCGACGAGCACTGCGCCGCCATCGGTCGCGACCCGCGCTCGATCCGGCGGACGGTGGGCATCCAGCCAATCTGCATCCGCGCGTCCCGCGCGGAAGCGGTCGACGCCCTCGCGGCAATCCTGGCCCGACAGGGCGGCGGCGCCGAGGAGGCCCGGCAGTGGGCAGCCAGCTCGCCCCTCGCGGACACCGAGGAAACCGTCACCGGCCTCCTGCGGGGATGGCACCAGGCCGGCGCCGAGGAGGCGGTCGTCGACCTGCCCACGCCCATCGACGACGAGACGATCGAACGCCTGGCCGGTCCCGTCCGGACTCACCTGGCGTGACCCCCTGCCACCCTGCCCAAGCCAAGGAGGTTCCATCTGATGCGCGCCGCAGTCTATGAAGGCGAAGGTCGCCTGGTCGTCCGTGATGTCCCGGAGCCGGTGCCGGCCGCCGACGAGGTCCTGATCGAGGTCGAGGCCTGCGGCGTGTGCGGGTCGGATGTCCAGATCATCAACATCCCGCCCGGCCACCCGTCGACCCCGCCGGTGATCATTGGCCACGAGTTCGTCGGTCGCATCCGCGGGCTCGGAGCCGCGGTCAAGGATCTCGCGGTCGGCAGCCGCGTCGTGTGCGATCCCGATCCGAAGTGCGGGGCATGCGACTCGTGCCGGGCCGGCCGGCCGGCTAATTGCACGAATATCGTGGCCCTCGGCGTCTACCGCGACGGTGCGCTGGCGGAGTACGTGACCGCCCCGGCGAACAGCGTCTATCCAATCTCCGAGGACGTGCCGGCCGAGCTGGCCGCCCTCGTCGAACCCCTCGCCTGTGTCGTCAACGGGACGAACCGGGCGGGCCTCCGGCCGGGCGAAGCGGTGGTCGTTTTCGGCGCGGGAGCAATCGGCTGCCTGTTCACCGCGGTCTTCCATGCCGCGGGCGCCGGCCGGATCATCGTCGTGGAGCCGAGCCCGGCGCGCGGCCCGGTCGCCCGGGCGCTCGGCGCGGACGACGTGCTCACCCCCGACGAATGGGCCGCGCGGCGAACCGAGATGTTGCCGGCCGGGGCGGATGTCGTGGTCGATGCGGTCGGGGCGGTGCTGCCCCAAGCGATCCAGGCGGCCGGGATGGGTGCCCGGGTGATCATCTTCGGGATGAACCAGAACGCCCATCCGCCCGTGCACCAGGTCGAGATCGTCGAAAAGGGCCTGTCGATCCTGGGCTCGTACATCTCGAACTTCACCTTTCCGGCGGCCATCCGCCTGGTCGAGAGCGGCCAGCTGAACCTCGCGCCGATGGTCACCGCCACGTTCGCGCTCGACGACACCGTCGCCGGGATTGGCCGGCTGCGCTCGGGCGAGGCCGTCAAGATCGTCATCAAGCCATGATCGAAGAAGCTCCAGGGGAACCGACCATGACCACCGCCTCCTTCCGGGTCGCCAGCGCGCCCGTCTCCTTCGGCGTCGACGAGGTCCTCAGCGACGACGCCTGGATGCCGGCGCCCGACGACATGCTCGACTGGATGGTCGACATCGGCTTCGAGGGCACCGAGCTCGGCCCGCCCGGCTTCCTCGGGGATGCGGCCCAGGTCAGGGACCGCCTGACCCGCCGGAACCTCGAGCTCGTGGGCGCCTTCATCCCGCAGCACTTCAGCCGGGCCGAGCGAGCGGCCGAGGATCGGGCCGTGCTCAAGGACAGCCTGCGTGTGCTGGCCGAGGGCTCGCCCTCCGGCTCCCGCCCGTTCGCCGTGCTCGCCGACCACTTCGACGAGCCGGTGCGCCTGGCGATGTCCGGCCGGATCGCCAGCCATCCCGAGGCATGGCTCTCGGACGCCCGCTTCCAGACCCTCGTCGACAACCTCCATCGCGCCGCGGAGGTTTGCCGGGCGGAGGGCTTCGAACCCGTCCTCCATCCCCACGCCGGAACCTACATCGAGACAGCCGGCGAGATCGCCCGGGTCCTCGACGCGATCGACCCCTCGCTGCTGGGACTGTGCCTTGACACCGGCCACTTCCGCTACGGCGGGGCGGATCCCACCCAGGCGGTCCACGACTATCACGAGCTCATCCGGCACGTCCACATCAAGGACTGCCGGAGCGCCGTGATCGACAGCGTGGCGGCCGACGACAAGGGCCTCGAGGAGGCCCTCAGTCGGGGCGTCTTCTGCGCGCTCGGCGCCGGGGATTCGAAGATCGACTCGGTCATCGAAGCGCTGCGGACGTACGGCTACCGGGGCTGGCTGGTCATCGAGCAGGACCAGGCCCTGCGCTCCACCGATACGCCCGAGTCCGTCGTGGCCGGGCAACGCGCCAACCGCGACTATCTGCGCCCGCTGGGGATCTAGTGGAGACACCCCTGGGCCTGATGGCCCGGACGACGCCCACCCAGTACTGGAACGACTCGTGCGCGACGGCCGAGCTCGAGTACGCGGTCGCGAACGGGGCCGTCGGAGCGACCTCGAATCCGACGATCGTGGGCGAGGTCCTGAAGAAGGAGCTGGCCACCTGGCTCCCCCGGGTCCGTGCAATTCGGGACGAGCGGCCCTCGGCGTCGGACGTCGAGATCACCTGGCAGCTGATCGAGGAGATGGCCGTTGGCGGGGCGAAGATCCTCGAGCCGATCTTCGAGCGCACGGCGGGGCGGTCGGGGCGGCTATCGATCCAGACCAACCCGACGCTCTATCGCGACGCGGCGGCGATGCTCGAGCAGGGCCGGCGCTTCGCGGGCCTCGCCCCGAACATGCAGGTCAAGTTCCCGGCCAGCGCGGCGGGCCTCCAGGCCATCGAGGAAGCGACCTTCCTGGGGATCTCGATCAATGCGACGGTCTCGTTCACCCTGCCCCAGGCGCTGGCCGTCGGCGCGGCCGTCGAGCGAGCTCTCGTGCGCCGCGAGGCGGCCGGCCTCGAGGTCGCGACGATGAGCCCGGTGTGCACCCTGATGGTCGGCCGGCTCGACGACTGGATGAAGGCGATCTGCGAGCGCGATGACATCAGCGTCAATCCGGCGACTCCCAACTGGGCCGGAATCGCGGTCCTCAAGCGGGCCGCCGGGATCTACCGGGAGCGCGGCTACCGGACCCGCCTGCTGGCCGCCGCGTACCGCCACCATCTGCACTGGTCGGAGCTGATCGGGGGCGACATCTCGCTGACGATCCCCTACGCCTGGCAACGGCGCTTCAACGCGTCGTCGATCGAGGTCCGACCGCGCTTCGACGATCCTGTCCCGGACGCCTGGCTGGCTGAGCTCCAGGCCCGGATTCCCGACTTCGTCCGGGCCTATGAGCCGGACGGCCTGGCGATCGACGAGTTCGACGGCTACGGCGCGACGGTGCGCACCCTGCGCGGCTTCATCGGCTCGTACTGGGACCTGGTCCGGACGATCGACGACGTCCTGCTACCGAACCCCGACGTGCGGGCCTAGCGAGGCGCCGCCCGCGGGACGCCGCTCAGGCTGGCTGGGCGGACCGGGCCCCGGTCACCAGCGCCGCTGGTCACGCTCCCACGCACGCGTACAGATAGCGCTGCCCCACCCCCGGCAGATCGAGCTCGAACCGGTACGAACCATCCGGCAGCGCCGTCCCGCGGGGCAGGGCGAACATCGCGACTGCGCCGGGCCCGGCGTTCGGCAGGCGATAGCTGGCGTCGATCGGCTGGCCGCTCAGGGAGACGACAAGCGACCGGACCCGCGAAAGCTGAACGTTCGCGCCATCGAGGTCGGCAACGGCCACCGTGACCGCCGGGTCCATGCCCGGGTACGTCACGCCGAGGTAGAGGACCCGGGCAGCGGGCAGCGGGACGGCAAGGCGCAGCCGCGGGACCGCCTTCGCCGTGCAGGGCAGGTTCGGGTGGCCCGGCTGCTCGATCGGCTGCGTGCTGAAGTTCACGCCCTGCTGCAGGACGAGGAGTGGCGTGCCCGTCCCGGGCGGCGGGGTGGGATGTGGCAGGGCCGGCTCCTCGGCGGGCCCGGCACGGGTGGGGCTCAGCAGGGCGACCACGGTCCACTCGTTGTCGACGAGCGAGAGGTAGTCCGCGGTCCCCGAGCTGCCGGCTCCCCCGCTCGGCCCCGCTGAACGCCCGACACCCGGAGCGGTTGGCGGTGGCGCTGCCGGCCGGCCGGCAACCGCTGCGGTGGATCCCGGGGAGGGCGCGCCGGCGGACTGGGGACCGCCGCTCCATGGTTGCCAAACGAGCATCGCGAGCAAGGCGACGAGGACGATGATCAGGCCGACCGGCCGGCGGCTGCCGCCGGTGCCCAACGGCGTGAGCGGCTGCTCGACGACCGCCGGCCTACGGCCGGAGGGATCGGATCGGGCGGGGGTCACGCGAGCCATCGTCCTTCGTTGCAGACGTCACGGCCAGCCGAACGGGGCCTGCCGACCTGCTGGCAACGATACAGGACCTCGCCCCAGCGGCCCGCAGGCGACCGGCTCCTGGCGGCCCTTCAGGGCAGGGCGATCAGGGCGATCGCGACCAGGGCCAGGACGATCCCTGCAATCTGCGAGCGACCCAGGTGCTCCTTGGTGATCAGCCGGGCCAGGATCGTGGTCGCCGCCGGGTGCTGCGAGCCGAGCACCGCCGCGATGCCGACCGACCCCTGGTTGACCGCCAGCAGGAAGAACGCGGCGCCGCCGACATCGGTCAGGCCCAGGGCGAGCATGGTCGGGACCAGGTTTCGGGGAATCCAGGACAGCCCGCCGCTGCGGGCCAGCAACGGGATCGCGACAGCCAGGCCACTGATGTGGCTCATCGCCAGGGGCCACCAGGTCCCGCCGCCGGCATGCTCGCTGGCACCCATCGCCAGGTAGAAGCAACTGGCGCCGATGCCCGACGCGATGGCCAGGAGCAGCCCCCTGCGGCTCAGGACGCTGGCCTCCGCCGGCCGGGTGACGAGCACGATGGCGACCAGGGCCAGAACGATCCCGGCGATGTCGAGGGGGGTGAGCTGGTCGCCCAAGATCGCACCGACGATCACCGGGACGCCGGCTCCGACCAGCGCGGCGGTCGAGGCGACGAGGCCCATCGCGCCCGTCGTCAGGGCCATGTACAGGGTGGTCAGCGCGAGGATCCCACCACAACCGGCGATCAATGCCCAGGCCAGGGCCGCGGGCGGCGGCAGCGGTTCGCGAACGATGACGAGGATCACCACGATGATCGCCAGGCCAACCGCCTGGGACGGGACGACCGTCGCGAGGGGCGTGGTCCGCCGGCTGACGGTTCCGCCGAGGAAGTCGGACGAGCCCCAGCTGGCCGCGGTCAGCAGGCCGTAGCCGACCCCGGCGGGCGTCACCGGCTCATCGGTCCGGGTCCTGCGCGTCGAGCATCGCCGCCCAGGGATGGTCCGCTACGAGCGATGGGCAGAAGCTCAGCCGCGCCCCGGGGATCCCGAGGCGCAAGCGGAGCACCGCTCCCAGGTCGTCCTGGGTGACGAACAGCTCGTCGTGGTTCGGCCCTCCGAAGCAGACGTTGGTGGGCGTCGGCCCGCCGGTCGGGATCCGATCGCGCTCGACCCCATCGGGGTCGTAGACGACGATCGCACCGCTGCCGATATGGGCCACGTACAGGTTGCCCTCGGCGTCGAGGCACATCCCGTCCGGTCCGCCCCACTCCTGGCCGGCCTGGCTGGGACAGACACAGAACAGGCGCTCGTTGGCCGCCAGGCCCGGACCGGTCAGGTCCCACAGCCAGATCCGGTTGGTGATCGTCTCGGCCACGTACAGCCGGGGGCCATGGACGACGATCCCGTTCGGGAAGCGCAGGCCGGTCCGCAGGCGGTTGACCTGGCCCGTCGACCAGTCATAGCCGAAGAGGTTGCCGATCGGCGCGTCCGGGCCGCTGCCCCACGGATCGGTGAAGAACAGGTTGCCCGCCGGGTCGAAGCTGAGGTCGTTGGGCCCGTTCAGGCGGCCGCCCGGCCAGGCGCGGATGTGATCGCTGATCGATCCGTCCGGGCCGACCCGGACGATCGAGCGGCGGCCCTCGTCGGTCACGTACATGGCTCCGTCCGGTCCGAAGGCCAGGGCCGCCGGGATGCCCGCCAGCTCCGGCGTCGAAGTGCTGAAGACCGTCCGCGTGGCCAGCGGCCGATCGAGGTGCGTGGCCGAGATGTCGCCGCCGCGGGCCGGCCCCGAGAACCCTGGCTTGTCCTCGCTGCACACGTTGAGGATCCAGCCGCCGGGCCCGACGACCGGGCCCTCGGGTGCCGGCTGCTGCTCCGCGAGCCGCTCGGCGGCGAGCGCGGTCACTGGACGAATATCCTTCCAGCCAGGGCAGCATCGTGGCCGGCGGCACAGATCGGAGCAGGTCGATGAGCGGATCCATCTCCCCCGAGCCGGCTCGCGGCAGCGGAACGGGCTCGCCGGTGGCGCTGATCACGGGCGCTGGCTCCGGGATCGGCGCGGCGATCGCCCGGGACCTCGGCGGCCGGGGAACGAACGTCGTCCTGTTCGGGCGACGCGCCGGGCTGCTCGACGAGCGCGCGGCCGAGATCGAGGCGCTCGGCGGCAGCGCCCTGGCCGTGTCCGGCGATGTCCGCGAATTCGGCGACCTGGAGCGGGCCGTGGCGGCCGGCGTCGATCGCTGGGGTCGCCTGGACATCCTGGTCGCCAACGCCGCGATCGCCGACTTCGGGCCGATCGCGGCGGCGGACCCAGGGCTGTGGCGAGAGGTGATCGAGACCAACGTGCTGGGCGTCATGTATGCCGTTCGGGCGGCGCTCCCGACGATCCTCAAAGCGGGCCGGGGACAGGTCGTGATCACCGCCTCGGCGTCGGGCCGGGTGACCTACGTCGGCGAGCCGGCCTACGTCGCCAGCAAGCACGCCACCGTCGCCTTTGCCGACTGCCTCCGCCAGGAGGTCGCGCCGGCCGGGATCCGGGTCGCCCTGATCGAGCCCGGCCTCGTCGAGACGCCCCTGATCCACGTCCACCCCGGCGCGAACGACATGGTCGGCGAGGTCGACGCGCTGAGCCCCGAAGACATCGCCCGGGCCGTGCGCTACGTGCTTGATCAACCGGCCGGCGTCAATGTCTTCGAGGTCCTCGTTCGTCCCACCCGTCAGCTGCTCTGAGCCCGGCCGGCTCCGGCTGCCGGAGCCTCCTGGTCGATCATCCGGATCCAGGGCGGCGGCGGCGGAACCGGGCGAGCGGCCATCGGCACGCCGTTCAGGATCGTCCGGCGGCAGACCAGCTGCTGATCGTAGTGGCGGATCTCACCGAAGACGTCGAACAGGTCGAGCGGGCCCGGCCGAAGCTCGAGGACCGCGACGTCGGCCCGCCCGCCGCGGCGGAGGGTGCCCCGGTCCTCGAGCCCGAAGATCGCGGCCGGCGTCGCGGTCGTGGCCTGGATCACCTCGGCCAGGGGCATGCCCAGGAAGAGGAGCTTGGTCATCACCATCAGCAGGGTCAGCTGCGGCGCGCCGTCGCCCCGGACGCGGGCGATCTGCTCGCCGTCCTCGACGAGGCGCGGCCCCGGCAGGCTGAGCTGGTGGAGGTCGGTCGAGATCGAGTCCGGCCAGAAGCCCTGGGCGGCCAGCGCCTCGGCCGAGATGAACGAGAACGAGCCCGCTCCATGGCCGATGTCGAAGCGGATCCCCGCATCGCGGGCCCGGCGGACCGACGGCTTGATCCGGCGCCGGCTGTCGATCAGTCGCTCGCCTGCGCCGGTGAAGGCGTGGGTGATCGTGTCCCCCGCCCGGAGCAGGCCCAGGATCGCGTCGATCGACGGCGGCGAGCCGCTGATATGGCACATGATCGGCAGGCCCGTGCGCTCGCTGGCCTCGACCGCCTTCACCAGGGGGTAGGTACCCAGGTACCCGACGCCATCCCGGCCCATCCGGGTCTTGATCCCCACGATCACGTCGCGATGGACGGCCACGACCCGCTCGAGCAGGTCCACGTTGCAGGCCGCCGGGTTGCAGTACTCGTCGTAGTTCATGCCTGCGACGCCCAGGTACGAGATGTTGATCAGCGCCCGGACGGTCACCGCGCTGCGCTCGATGACCTGCTCGCGAAACGCCGGCATCCGGAAGGCCCCGGCCGAGCCGGCGTCCAGCCAGGTCGTGACCCCCGACTGCCAGGCGACGCTGTCGGCATCGATCCCGAAGAAGTCCGAGCCCCGGAAGAGGTGGCTGTGGCTGTCGATCAGGCCCGGCGTCACCAGGCAGCCGGTCGCATCGATCACCTCCCGGGCGCCGGCCTGGGGCAGGCTCGAGCCGATCTCGACGACCCTGCCGCCGCTGATCGCCAGGTCGCCGACCTGGTCCAGGCCGCTGCCGGGATCGAGCAGCCGGCCGTTCCTGATCAGCAGGTCAAGCGCCATCGTCGGGCTCCGCGGGCATGGCCATCAGTATTCCGGCGGACGGCGGCCGGCGATGACCTCGTCCTGGATGCGCAGGATCTCGGCCGGCACGAAGCAGCTGGCCACGATCTCGCGGATCACCGCGTTGCCGGCCCGGCCGACGAACGCCGCCTCCAGGTTGGCCCCCTGCAGCTCGTTGGTGACCCGCTCGGACAGCGAACGATTGGCCATCCCCGGCGGGAAATGCATCAGGGCGTCTTCGCTGTCGAGGATCGCGGCATCGATCGTGCCATCGGCCATCGCCCGCACGCTGCGCAGGTAGTTGAGCGGCACCAGCTCGGCGTCCACGTCGCCGAACTCGAGCTCGGTCAGGCGCTCGAAGTCACGCGAACTCGGATCGATCGCGATCCGCAGGCGTCGCCCGGAGGCCGGCTCGGGCACGAAGAAGACCCGGTGCTCCAGGACGTAGCTCCCGGCGGGCAGGGTCAGCAGGAGGTCGTAGGCCGGCCCGGTGAGCTCGCGGGCGGCCAGCCGCGAGAGCACGGCGATATGGCAGCGATCCTGCGCCAAGGCGGCGATCCGGTGCCGTGAGCCGCGGATGAAGACCATGTAGGCCTCGACGCCGCGGGCCGTGAGCGAGGCCTTGATTGCGGTCGCCAGGCCGTTGATCCGCTCCGTCGACGGGAGGGGCAGGGCGACCAGCAACGGCCCGTCGTGGATCGCCGCAAAGAGGGCGCCGACGCTCTTGTGGGTCAGGATCGCCCCGCGGCCCGGGCGGCTGTCGATCTCGACCGTGCCCTCTTCCACCAGCCGGGCCATCGCCATCTGGGTCGCCCCGACGCTCGCCCCGAAGCGGCTCGCCAGCTGCCGGATGGGGGGCAGCGGGCCACCCTCCTCGGTCCGGATCAGGATCAGGGCCACGTCCCGACGCAGGCGGTCCGCCCGCCGGGGCCGGGTCCCGCTGTGGCTCACGGCCGGTTCATCCCAGGATCACCTGTTGCGCCACGCGTTCATTGTTCACGATCCTCGGACACCTTGCGGGCCGGTCGGACCGCACCCCTAGATCGCCGACTGGCCCCCGTCGATGACGAGCGCCGTGCCAACGCAGTACGAGGCCTCGTCGGAAGCCAGCCACAGGATCGCCGCGGCGCACTCGTCGGCCGTGCCGGCCCGGCCGATCGGGACCTGGGCGCTCCAGTACTTGAGCTGGACCGGGTCGCCCATGACGAAGTCGTTCATCGGCGTGTCGATGAAGCCCGGGATGACCATGTTGACCCGGATGTTGAGCCGGGCGAAGTCGTTGGCCATCACCCGCATCATCGCGAAGATGCCGCCCTTGCTGGCGCTGTAGGCGGGCTCGTTGGCGGCCATCCCCAGGTAGCCGACGTTCGAGCCGAGGCAGACGATCGCCCCGCCACCGGCGGCCTGCAGGTGGCGCAGGCCGTACTTGCAGGTCAGGAACTGGCCGGTCAGGTTGGTCGTGATCAGTCGGTTCCAGGCGTCGAGGCTGATCCGGTCCAGCCGGTCATCCTGCTCGGGCAGCTCGACCGCCGCATTAGAGACGACGATGTCGAGCCCGCCCCAGGCGGTTGCCGCCGAGTCGAGGGCGGCCGCGATCTGGTCCTCGATCGTGCAGTCGGCGGGCAGCACCAGGCACTCCCCGCCGGCGGCCCGGATCGTCTCGGCGACGGCCTCCAGGCCGGCCTTGCGGCGGGCGATCAGGGCCACCCGGGCGCCCTCCGCCGCGAAGCGCAGGGCCGTGGCCTTGCCGATCCCGCTGCTCGCGCCGGTGACCACGGCCCGACGCCCGGCGAACCGCTCGGGGATGGCGGCCATCTCAGGGGTAGACGCTGATCGGGTCCATGAAGTCGATCGCGTGCCCGCTGCCGGACTCGATCAGGCACTTGAAGGCGGGCTCCGTATCGAGGTAGTACCACTCGATGTGGTCGCCGATGTGGCCGACGGCCAGCACCCCGATGCCGAGCTCGGCGAACTGGGCCTTGACCGCCTCGGACTCCTCCCTGGTCTTGAACATCACCGCGATCGAGCCGATCCCCTCGCCCTTCGCATCGAGGTGGTCCTGGAACGGGCTCTCGCCACCGAGGGGCTGGATCAGCTCGAAGTTCATGTCGCCGACGAAGGTCTCGGCCCAGCGCACGTTGAAATAGCCCGGCTTGCCCCGGTACTCGCAGTCGTGCATGACCACGTCGCCGTCGGACTGGAAGACCTTCCAGGGGCCCCAGCCGAAGGCCTCGTGGTAGGCCCGCATCCGGCTGTCGAGGTCGCGCACGACGAGCGAGACCTGGCTGATCTGGTAGTCGAGGCCGGCCGGCTTGGTCGAGGGCGGCGTCTCCGGGCGCGGGTAGGAATAGGCCGGCTTGACGAAGTCGATGGCGTGCCCGCTGCCCGACTCGATCAGGCAGCCGAAGCGCTCCTGGGTATCGAGGTAGTAGTACTCGATGTGGTCGCCGATGTTGGCCTTCATCGTGACGTCGATCCCGAGCCGGTCCTTGAACGCGGCCTTGACCGCGTCGCCGTCTTCTTTCTCCTTGAACATCACCGCGATCGAGGCGATCCCCTCGCCTCGCTCGGCGATGAACTCGGACCACAGATTGGGCCCCTCGGTCGGCTGGAGGAGCTCGAAGTTCATCTCCCCGACGTAGACCTCGGCGCCGCGCAGGGCATAGTGCTCGGGCCGGCCGCGCAGCTCGGTGTTGTGGTGGGCGGGCGGCTTGTGCTCGAAGACGTTCCAGGGGCCCCAGCCGAAGACCTTGTAGTAAGCCTCCATCGTCTTGTCGAGGTCGCGCACGGCCAGGGAGATCTGGGTGATCGGGTAGTGCAGCCCGGCAAAGCCGGCCGGCAGCTTCGGAGCCTCGACGCTCATCGCTCGGATGCCTCCCTCAGGACGGGATCTGCCTGGCACGATCCTGCCAGTGTTCGGCATTAATGAACAGTTACCACCGGCGGCCGACGGCTGTCAAGCCGCCGGCCGGGCACCCTGATCGCAAGGTCCGGGTCCCTTGACAACCGGCCGGGCGATCTCCGAGACTGTGTTCACGTCTTGTGAACAGCTTGGGTCGGGGCACCGATCCGCGCTCGACCAGCTCACGGCTGGCGCGACGTAGCGAGGAGGAGGCCGGTTCGATGGACAGGCAGATAGAGCGGCAGACCGAGGAGCTCGCGAACTCCTACCTGGCCCGCCAGATGTCGCGCCGGACGTTCGTGACGCGACTGCTCGCGCTGGGGATCGCGCCCAGCGTCGTCGGCGCGATCGTGGCGGCCTGCGGCGCCTCCGCGACGACCGCCCCGACCGTGGCGCCGTCGACCGGCGGGGCGTCGCCCGCAGCCAGCCTCGGCCCGCAGCCCAGTCCGACCGCGGCCGACCTGAAGGGCAACATCCGCTTCCTGATCGGCCCCTGGTCAAGCGACGAAGTGGCTCACCACCAGCACATTGCCCAGGGCTTCAACGCGATCTACCCGAACGTCACCTTCGACTTCCGGCTGTACCAGTGGGACACCGCCAGCCAGGAGATCAACACCTCGCTGACCGAGGGTGCCCACGACATCTACATGACCACCGAGAGCTCGTACCCCGACTACGAGAGCGGCACCGGCTTCACCGACCTGACCGCCAAGATCAACGATCCGTCGTTTGCCACCGAGCTGGCCAAGTACCAGTACATGGACCGGATCAAGTCCTACGGGCCGAAGATCCTAGGCCTGCCGATCAGCTTCCATGTCGAGGATGCGATGTTCGTCAACATGGACATGGTCCAGGCCGCCGGCTTCGACGAGCACTTCATCGACACCTACCCGACGTTCCTGGATTGCGTCACGAAGATGACCAAGAAAGGCCAGACCTACGGGATGGGGATCGGCATCCAGCTCGGCGGCTATGCCGAGTGGTACCAGCGCCTGCGCGCCGCGGGCGGGTCGTACCTGACGCCCGACCTCAAGGCGCCCAACGTCAACCTGCCGGCGGTCGTCGAGGTCACCGACCAGATGGCCAGCCTGTTCAAGCTGGGCATCGCGCCGCCCCTCGGGACGTACACCTACGATGCCGCTCCGGCCGCCTTCGCGGCGGGCAAGATGGCGATCTACTCGTCGGACCTGGCCTCGACCACGGCCCTCCCGGCGACCGTGCCCTTCACCTGGAAGCTCCTGCCCTACCCGCCCGGACCGGTCTCCCAGGTCAACTTCAACGACCTGAGCATCTACATGATCAACACCAAGACGCCCGATCAGGACCTGGCCTGGGAGGTCCTGAAGTGGTGGACGAACGGCAGCAGCGACGCCTACTGGGCCGACAACTCGGGGACCTACCCGGCGCGCAGCGACGCCGCGTCCCTCGGCTACGGCACCAACAGCGCGCCGCAGCTGGCCGAGGCTCTGCCGCTCTTCCAGGCCCACGCCGTGGGCCTCGAGAACTTCCCGCAGTGGAGCGATGTCGAGAACCTGGCCGAGGCCGAGATCCAGAACTGCTACTCGGGCAAGGAGACGGCCGCCCAGGCCGTCGCCAACGTCGAGAAGATCGTCAAGCAGGAGGTCGGCCTGTAGGGGCCGAATTCCGAGCCCGAGCCAGGTAGCATTCGACCCACTCGATGGCGCTTGGAACAGACCTGATCGGTGACGGCCGCCCGCGCCGGATGCGGCTGTCCCCCGGGCAACATCGCCAGCTTCGCCGTCAGGCTCGCCTCAAGCGCGAGCTGACGGCGTGGCTGTTCCTGGCCCCGATGTTCGTGTTCTTCGTCGTCTTCCTGGTCGTGCCGGTGATCGGCACCGTCTGGTGGAGCACCCAGGCCGGGGGCATCGTCAACGGCACCAAGTCGGTCGGGCTCCAGAACTTCGAGCGGCTGCCGGAGCCTGGTCGGGGCTACGACCGCCATCCAGAACACGCTCACCTTCGCCCTCCTGTCGATCCCGCCGATCCTGATCGGGGCGCTGGCGATCTCGCTGGTCCTGGCCCGGATCGGACGAGGCGCGGCCGTCTATCGCTTCTTCGTCTACTTCCCGGTCCTCGTGCCGGGGGTCGTGGCCGGCCTGATCTGGCTGTTCCTGACCAACGTCGACTTCGGCCTGTTCAACGAGGTCCTCCGGGCGCTGGGACTCCAGCCGGTCACCTGGCTGGGCTCGGGGACAGCCCTGGGCGTGCTGGCGGCGCTCGACGTCTGGCGCAACGTCGGCTACTGGGCGATCTTCTTCGTGGCGGCGATCATCGGCCTGCCCCAGGAGCTGTACCAGGCGGCCGATCTCGATGGCGCCTCGAGCGCCAAGCGCTTCTGGTACCTGACCCTGCCGCTGATGCGCCGGATCCTGTTCTTCGCGATCGTCGTCTCGACGATCTGGGGCCTGCAGGTCTTCGACACGGCGCTCGTCCTGACCAACGGCGGCCCGGGCACGGCCACGACCACGATCATCTTCCGGGTCTGGCAGTACGTCTTCGGCTCGAACGACAAGGTGGGCTTCGCCGCGGCGATCTCGCTCGTCCTGATCGTGGCCATCCTGACCCTGACCCTGACCCAGATGCGCCTCCTCCGCTCGCGCCGGGGCGACGACTGATGAGCGTCGCGATCGGGCCCCGCCAGGGCTCCCCGGCCGCCGTCCAGGCGATCGCCGCCGAGCACAGCCGCAGCCGGCGCGCGCGGCGCCTGCGCGGGCTGGGCAAGCACGCCTTCCTGATCGTGATCACGTTCCTGCTCGTCGCGCCGTTCTACTACGTCGTCCTGGCCTCGTTCAAGAACAGCACCGAGATCTTCACCTACCCGCCCAAGCTGCTGCCGATCCCGCCGTTCATCGGCAACTACCAGAAGCTGCTCGGCGACACGGGCTTCCTGCGCTGGATGTTCAACACCCTGTTCGTGGCGGGCACCGTCACCCTGATCAAGGTGTTCATGGACTCGATGGCCGGCTATGCCCTGGCCAAGCTCCAGCTGACCGGCAAGCGGCTGATCTTCCTGTCGATGCTGATCCTGCTGATGGTCCCCCTGGGGGCCCTGATCGTGCCTCTCTGGGCGCTGGTCAATGCGCTGGGCCTGACCAACACCTACCTCGCGCTGATCCTGCCGCCGCTGGCCAATCCCGCTGGGCGTCTTCCTGATGCGCCAGTTCATCCTGGGCCTGCCCAAGGACCTCGAGAACGCCGCCCGGCTGGACGGGGTGAGCGAGTTCGGGATCTACCGCCGGATCATCCTGCCCCTGATCAAGCCCGGCCTGGTGGTCCTGGCGGTGATCATCTTCACCGACCAGTTCATGAGCTTCATCTGGCCGCTGATCGCGACCTCGAGCGACGACCTGCAGGTCCTGACCGTGGGCGTCGCGGCGCTCCGCTCGCATGGCGGGGCGGACTACGGGCTGTGGTCGGCCGCCGCGGTGATGTCCCTCGTGCCCATCGGCATCTTCTTCTTCGTCCTCCAGCGCCAATTCCTGGCCCGATCCCTTGCCGGAGCACTGAAGCAATGACCAGCGCCCCTTCGAGCACCGACTCCGCGACCGGTTCCCAGTACGCGATCGAGATCCTGGGGGTGACCAAGCGCTATGGCCGGATCACCGCCCTGGGCGGGGTCGACCTGGACATCGAGCCGGGCGAGTTCGTCGTCCTCCTGGGTCCGTCGGGCTGCGGCAAGAGCACCCTGCTCAAGATCATCGCCGGCCTCGAGGACCTGACCGAGGGCGAGGTCTACATCGGCGGCAAGCTCGCCAACTACCTCAAGCCGAGCGCCCGGGACGTGGCCATGGTCTTCCAGAACTACGCCCTCTACCCGCACATGACCGTGCGCAGCAACATCGGCTTCCCGCTCAAGATGGCCGGCCGGCCGAAGGCCGAGATCGAGCAGCAGGTGGCCTTTGCGGCCAACCTCCTGCAGATCGGCAGCGAGCTCGACAAGTATCCCGACGAGCTGTCGGGCGGCCAGCGCCAGCGGGTCGCCCTGGGCCGCGCGATCGTCCGCCAGCCGCTCGCCTTCCTGATGGACGAGCCGCTCTCGAATCTCGACGCCCTCCTCCGGGTCCAGATGCGATCGGAGCTGCTGCGCCTCCACAAGCGCGTCGGCCGGACCACCGTCTACGTCACCCACGACCAGGTCGAGGCGATGACCATGGCCGACCGGGTCGTGGTCATGCGCACTGGCCTGATCCAGCAGATCGGGCCGCCCGACGAGGTCTACCGCCGGCCGGCCAACCGCTTTGTCGCCTCGTTCGTGGGCAGCCCGCCGATGAACATCCTCGACGGCCGGATCGAGACCGCCAACGGCAGCCGGCGCTTCGTCGGACCGGTGCCGGTCGAGCTGCCCGGCCTGGCCGCGGCGAGCCTGGCCGACGGTCCGGCGGCGGTCGGGATCCGCCCCGAAGAGCTCCTGCTCAGCGCCGAATCCACGCCGGGTTCCTTCCCGGCCGTGATCGAGCTGGTCGAACCGGTCGGGGCCGACATCTTCCTGACTGCCAACGTCGAGGGCGGAGCGGTGGTCACGATCCGGGTTGACGCCGAGACGAAGGTCGCCGAAGGGGCCACGGTCCAGCTCCAGGTCGCGCCCGGCGCGACCCGCCTCTTCGACGCCGACGGCGATCGGGTCCGGCTGGCCGGGGACCGCGCATGAGCGGGCCGCACGAGCCGCTCCCGGCCGTCCCGCCACCGACCATCTTCCCGCTCCACGTCTCGGCCGATCGGCGCCGGCTGCTCGACCCGGCCGGCCGGCCCGTGCTCCTGCAGGGTGACGCGGCCTGGTCGCTGATCGCCAACACGACGATCGAGGGCACCACCCGCTACCTCGACGAGCGCCGCGCGCTGGGCTTCAACACGATCATGGTCAGCGTCGTCGAGTACCTCTTCTCGGCCGACCCGCCGCGCGACCTGGCCGGCGCCGAGCCGTTCCTGACGCCGGGCGACTTCACGACCCCCAATCCGGCCTACATGGACCACGTCGAGCAGGTCCTGGACCTGATCGCCGAGCGGGGCTTCCTGGTCCTCCTGGCGCCGGCCTACCTGGGCTATCCCCATCCCCACTACCCGGGCTTCGGCAATCGCTCCGAAGGCTGGTACGACGAGGTCGTGGCCAACGGGCCGGCCGGCAACCGGAGCTGGGGCGAGTACCTCGGGCGCCGCTTCGGCCATTTCGACAACATCATGTGGATGCTCGGCGGCGACCGGAATCCGGGCCTCGCCGGCGGAGCCGCTCAACGCCCTGGCCCACGGCCTGCGCTCCACCGGGATCACGACCCCGTTCACGGCCCACGTCCATCCCGAGGACTCGCCGATCGACACGTTTCCCGGCGCCGACTGGCTCGACGTCAACCCGACGTACACCTACGGGATCGTCCATCGCAAGCTGATCGACGACTGGAACCGGGAGCCGGTCACGCCCTTCTACCTGATCGAATCGACCTACGAGGGTGAGCACGATGCCTCCGAGCTCCAGATCCGGCGCCAGGCCTGGTGGTCGGTCCTGTGCGGCGGGAACGGGCACCTGATCGGCAACAAGCCGATGTGGCTGTTCGGCGCGGGCTGGCAGGACCAGCTCCGCAGCCCGGCCTCGGTCGCGATGGCCCGCTGGGGCGACTTCTTCCGGGCCCTTCCGTGGGCCGATCTCGAGCCCGACGAGAGACACGCCTTCGCCACGGCCGGCCTGGGCGAGGCGCGCGGGCTCGACCGGGTGACGGCCGCCGTCTCGAAGGCGAGCGACCTGGCCGTTGCCTACCTGCCGGTTCGGCGGCCCCTGACGATCGATCCGGCCCGGCTTGCCGGAGGCCGTTTGAGCGTCGAGTGGTTCGAACCGGCGACGGGCGTGCGGGTCGCCGGCGATCCGGTCAGCGGGCCAGGGGCGGTCGTCCTCACGCCGCCCTTTGCGGAGGATTCGGTCTTGACGGTGCGTTCCCCGAGAGGCTGAGCTCGCCCGGGGCAGGGCGGCGCGCGGATCGGCGGCCTCGCCAAAACGCGAGGCGGGTCGAGCTAAAGGTCAGAGAACCCTCAATTGGCCCGATCGACCGAGGTC
The DNA here is from genome assembly GCA_963735455.1 of uncultured Chloroflexia bacterium. GTDB lineage: Bacteria > Chloroflexota > Limnocylindria > Limnocylindrales > CSP1-4 > Palsa-1033. Next base: position 632,331 of record CAVTKZ010000002.1, on the reverse strand, counting down.
CCATTCGGTCGCCCACGCACGAATTCGCTCATGGGAGCGTCGAGGGTCCGCGAAATAGGCTGACGGACGACCATAAGCTCGACGCAACTCGCGTCTTGACACGAAGCCCGGCGAGTTCATCGGCCCGCGACGGGCGAGGCCCCGGTTCGGCCGGTGCTGTAGGGACTAGCCTCGCCAGGTTGGGACGAATGTCGCCACCGGACGCGCTACTCCGGAATCGGGCATCTGCAGCTCGCGACGGCTCGGCCGGTCGGGCCTCTACGCACGGATCGGGCTGCAACCGACAGCCAGACGGCGGAATCCGGCTCGACCTGAGCGTAATTCGTCTGCCAGCGACAATCGTCCGAAGTCGCCATGCGGAGCCGGGCCTGGAGACGCGGCCGAGCGGACCTCCGACGCGGCGCTAGGCGGGACCGCCTCGGACCAGCTCGAGCATCCGCCGGCCGTTCGCCTCGGCGGCCCGGCCGTCGAAAACGGCACTGCCGGTCACGATCACGTCGAGGCCCAGCCCGGCCAGGCTCGCGACGTTGGCCATCGTGACCCCGCCGTCGACGCCGACCGCGATCGACCGCCCGGAAGCGGTGATCAGCTCCCGGACCTGGGCGATCCGGGCGAGCGTCCCGGGAATGAACGCCTGGCCGCCCCAGCCCGGATCGATGGCCAGCACGAGGACGTACTCGACCAGTTCGAGCAACGGCTCGATGGCTTCGACCGGCTGGCTGGGGCTCAGGCCGATCCCCCGGATCAGCGGGCGGTCGGTCGCGGCCAGCCGGCCGTGGAGCTCGGCCAGGGCGGTGAAGACGCGGTGGGGATGGCCGGCCCGCTCGATGTGGACCGTGACGATGTCGGCCCCGGCAGCGAGAATCGGCTCGATTTTGGCGAGCGGGTCGTCGACCATCAGGTGGACGTCGCGCAGGACGCCCGGCCCGATCGCCTTGACGATCGGCGCGCCGACCGTGAGCTGCGGGCAGTAGACCCCGTCCATCACGTCGACGTGGACCAGCTCGACGCCCAGCCTCTCGAGGAGGGCGACCTCCGAGCCCAGGTTGGCCAGGTCCGCGGTCAGGATCCCGATCGAGGCCCGCGGTCCGCCGGCGAGGAGCCAGTCGACTCCCCCAGCGGGACGTCCGGTCACGCCGGGCTGGCCGTCATCGCCGCGGCGAGGGTCCGGAACAGGTCGAGGGCAAGGGCCGGCGTCAGGCCGTCGTGGACGACCCCGTTGATCGCCGCCAGCATCGCCGCCGGCGCGTCGGTCTGGAAGATGTTGCGGCCCATGTCCACGCCGGCGGCGCCCTCGTTGATCCCGCGATAGGCCATGGTCAGGGCCTCGAGCTCGGGCAGCTTCTTGCCGCCGGCCATCACGATCGGCACCGGGCAGCCGGCGGTGACCTTCTCGAAGCCTTCCTCGCAGTAGTACGTCTTGACCACCTGGGCCCCCAGCTCCGCGCAGATCCGGGTGGCCAGGCCCAGGTAGCGCGAGTCGCGGGTCAGCTCACGCCCCACGGCGGTCACGCCCAGGACGGGCATCCCGACCTTCAGTCCGGCGTCGACCAGCTGGGTCATGTTGTGGACGGTCCGGGTCTCGTTCGGGCCGCCCACGAAGACCTGGACCCCGACCCCGGCGGCGTTCAGCCGGACCGCGTCGTCGATGCTCAGTGCGATCTCCTCGTCGCTCAGCTCGCGCAGGATCGACGGACCGCCCGAAGCGCGCAGGACGACGGGCGCGGAGATGCTCGCCGGGATGCTCGAGCGGAGGATGCCCCGGGTGCAGAACAGGGCGTCGACCGAGCCGACCAGCGGGGCGATGTCGAGGTCGATCCGCTCGAGGCCGCTGGTCGGCCCCTGGAAGTAGCCATGGTCGACCGCCAGCATCACCGTCCGGCCGCTCGCCGGCCGGAAGATCCGGGCCAGCCGGTTCTGCATCCCCCAGTCATAGGCGCCCGAGCCCTTCAGGAAGAAGGGCTCGTTGCGGGCGGGCTGGGACAGGTGGAAGTCCTTGCGTTCGAGCGAATCGGCTTCGGGCATCGGGTTACCTCGCGAGCTGGGGCGGCAGGTGGTTGGTCACAGGGCGCCGGCCGGCCGCCACATCGGACGGGCGAGGCCGGCTTCGGACAGCTCAAGGACGCGTTGGTAGATCCCGGCCCAGCGGTCGAACAGGCCGGCATAGGTGGCCACGTTGGCGGGATCCGGCTCGATCGGGTCCTCGAAGCGGACGATCCCGGCCAGGGCCTCGGGCAGGTCGCGGTAGAGGCCCACCCCCAGCCCGGCGAAGATCGCCGCGCCGAGCGCGGTCGACTCGGTGACCGAGGCGACCCGCACCCGGAGGCCGGTCACGTCGGCGACGATCTGGGGCCAGAGGCGGCCGCGCGAGGCGCCGCCGGTGAAGATCAGCTCGTCGTAGGTCGTGCCGGTCAGCGCCTCGATGATCTTGAGGTGGCCGCGAGTGGCATAGGCGGCCTGCTCCTCGATCGCCCGGATGCAGGCGGCCCGGCCGGTGGCCGCCGGGTCGTCGACGTCGAACTGGACGAAGGACGGGCTGGCCTGGACCCAGCGCTTGGCGTTCATCACGTTCGAGAAGATGGCCACCAGGCCGTTCGACCCGACCGGGGTGGTCGCCGCCAGCTCCTCCATCACCGCGTACGGATCGATCCCCCGGCGGAGCGCCTCGGCCCGCTCCGGGTCGCAGAACGCGTCGCGGAACCAGCGCATCACGATCCCGCAGTAGAAGCCGATTCCCTCGGTCATCCACTGGCCGGGCAGGGCATGGCACAGGGTTCGCAGCCGGGCGTCGGGATCGATCAGCGGCCGGTCGGTGACGACGGTCAGCTGCCAGAAGCTGCCGCCCAGGAGCGCCAGCCGGCCGGGGCTGCCCAGGCCGATCCCGACCAGGCCGAGCTGGGTGTCGGCCCCGCCGACGATCACCGGTGTGCCCGGCGGCGAGGCCGGTCTCGGCGGCCGCAGCGGCGGTCACCCCGCCGACGGGCGAGCCCGGCTCCAGGACCTCGGGCACGATCGTCGCCGGCAGGCCGACCCAGTCGAGCACCTCCGGCGACCAGGTCCGCCGGGCCAGGTCGAACAGGTTCGAGCTCGAGCCCGCCGACGGGTCGGTCACGAAGCGCCCGGTCAACCGGTACAGCACCCAGTCCGAGAGCATGCCCATGTGGGCGATCGAGCGGAAGACCTCGGGCTGGTGGTCGCGAATCCACCAGAAACGGGCGGGCGAGGTGATCGAAACCCAGTCGCCGGCGACGCCGTAGATCTTCGCGGCGAGCCCGGCCCGGACCAGTTCGTCGGCTTCGCTCGAGGCCCGCGAATCGACGTTGGGACAGGCCCAGATCTCGCGGCCGTCGGCGTCGTACAGGACCATCCCCTCGCGCATGCTGGTGGCCGAGACGGCCTTGATGTCGGCCGGCTGGAGACCGCTGGCGGCGATCGCTTCGCGCACGCAGGCGGCGATGAGCGGCCAGTTCCGGCCGGTGTCGAACGACTGCGAGCCGGGCACGCCGGGGATCGGCGGATGGGACCATTCGCGCTGGCTGGTCGCGATCGGCCGGCCCTCGAGGTCGAAGACCAGCGCCCGGCAGCTGCCGGTGCCGAGGTCGATCGCCAGGGTGTGGCTCATCGGGGGCGGACCCCGGCCGCTGCCAGCGCCTCACGGTTGGCGACGTTGAGCAGCGGCTGACCGGCGACGAACCGGGCAACCTCCGCGGCGGCCAGCCGGCCGCCCGTCTCGAGGGTGTCGACGGTGGCCCCGCCGATATGGGGCAGGACGATCACGTTGGGCAGGCCGACGAGCGGATGGGGCCGGCCGGCCGGGCGGCCGGAGGCGACATCGACCGCGGCGCCCGATAGCCGGCCCGAGACGAGGGCGTCGTGGAGCGCCGTTTCGTCGGCGAGCTCGGCCCGGGCGGTATTCACGAACGTCGCTCCATGGCGCATCTGGGCGAACCTCCGCGCGTCGAACAGGCCCCGATTATCGGCGCTCAGCCGGGCATGGAGCGAGAGATGATCCGAGTCGGCCAGGAGCTCGTCCAGGCCGACCGGCTGGGCCCCTCCCGCCAGGACCGCGTCGGGGGCCATGTACGGGTCGTAGGCCAGGATCCGCATCTCGAAGGCGGCCGCCCGGGCCGCGACCCGGCGGCCGACCTGGCCGAAGCCGACCAGTCCCAGGCTGTGGCCGGCGAGGTCGTGGCCGAGCCAGCGGGCGCCCTCGTAGTTGTCGAGGCCGAACTCACCGCCGCCGTCGATCCAGCGCACCGCGTCGATTGCCCGGCGGGCGAGCAGGACCAGGCAGGCGATCGTCAGCTCGGCCACGGCCGTGGCGTTCTTGCCGGGCGTGGTGACGACCGGGATGCCCCGGTCGGCGGCGGCCTGCAGGTCGATGTTGACGGGACCACCGCGGGCCACCGCCACCAGCCGGATCGGGGCCGCATCGAGGACCGCATCGGTCACCGGCGCGCCCTGGACGACGAGCAGCTCCTGGCCGGCGAGCCGGGCGATCACCTGCTGGGGCGAGCCGAGGACTTCCTTCACCCGCCGCTCGGACGGGCTGACCGGCTGCCAGTCGGGCTCATCTTCGAGGTCGGCGTAGTCGACCTCGGTACCGGCGCCGAGCCCGGCGAAGGCCGGCCGGAACATCGTGCTGGGACAGTAGCTGTCGCCCAGGACCAGGATTTGCATCAGGCCCCCGACCCCTGGCCGTACGTCGCCCGGGGCCCGTGCTTGCGGCCATGGTGGCGCTCGAGGAGGGCCGCCGAGATCGGCCCCGCCTCGGCGGCCAGGGCCAGGGTGTCCAGGGCGATCGCGGCGACCAGCTCGAGGGCGATCGCGTTGGTCACCGCGGCGCCGGCATCCGGCCCCCAGACGAATGGGCCGTGGTCGCTGACCAGGGCCGCCGGCATGTCGCCCTGGCCGGCCCCGAGGGCCTGGATCGTCTCGACGATCAAGCGGCCGGTGGCGGCCTCGTAGTCGCCCTCGATCTCCGCGGCGGTCATCGGCCGGGTCACCGGGACGGCACCCCGGAAGTGGTCGGCGTGGGTCGTGCCAAGGCACGGAATCGGGCGATGGGCCTGGGCCCAGGCGGTCGCCGCCGGCGAGTGGGTATGGATGATCGCCCCAGCCTCGGGCAGGGCCCGGGCCAGGACCAGGTGGGTCGGCAGGTCCGAGGACGGCCGGCGACGACCGCTCACGACCGCGCCGGAGTCGAGCGCGACCACGACGATGTCCTCGACCAGCAGGCTGCTCGCCGGCAGACCACTGGGCTTGATCGCCAGCAGCCCGGCGGCCCGGTCGATCGCGCTGGCATTGCCGAAGGTCAGCTGGACGAGGCCGGTCAGGACCAGGTCCTGGTAGGCCTGCCATGCCTGGCGGCGCAGCTCCTCAACGCTCACTTGGGCACCGTCGCCGTCCCCTGTCGTCGCTTCACGGAGGCTTCAAGGAAGTGCAGCATACGACAAGAACGTGCCAAAACATCAGGAATTTGCTGCCCGGTCGGACCGAATTCGATCCTGTACGATGGCCCCGATCGAGCCCCCGAGCAGATGGAGTCGGCGTTGCGAGCGAGACTGGAGCGCACCCCGGTCGACGCCCAATCGCTCGACCTGCTGATCGACCTGGCGACCCGCCACTACCTCCAGGGCAGCAGCCAGATCGAGATTGCCCGGGACCTCGGCCTCGACCCCTCGACGATCTCGCGCTACCTCAAGCGGGCCCGGGACGAGGGGATCGTGAAGATCGACATCGTCACCCCCGTTCGGCCGAACGTGGAGCTCGGCCTGCGCCTGGCCAGCGAGTTCGGGCTCGACCGGGCGGTCGTGACCGAGCTGCCGGCGGAGGCCGAGGACGAGGTGATGGAGATCGTCGCCCGGGCCGCCGGCGAGTTCATCTCGGACCAGCTCCGGCGCGGCAGCCGGGTCGGCATCGGCTGGGGCCAGACGATCGCCGCGGTGGCCCGCCACCTGGATCCTGGCGTCGTGGGGGAGCTCCAGGTGGCCCAGCTGGCGGGCGGCCTGGCCGATGCCGCGCCGGGCACCCAGGGCCATGAGCTGGCGCGCCAGCTGACCGAGATCTACCCGGGCAGCCGGGTCACCTACCTGCACGCACCGTCGATCGTCGATTCGGCCGCGATCTGCGATGCCCTCCTCGCCGACCGCTCGGTCCAGGCGGCCCTGGCGACCGCCGCCCGGAGCGAGATCGCGATCGTCGGGATCGGCGACATGACCCCCAACGCCACCCTCCTCGCGGCCAGCCACATCCTGGGCGACGACCTGGGCGAGCTGCTCGCCCGGGGGGCGGTGGGCAGCATGAACGCGCGCTTCTTCAACGCCGACGGCCAGCCGGTCGACCACCTCGACCGGCGCACGGTGGCGATCGAGTGGTCGGCCCTGGCGGCGATCCCGCAGGTCATCGCAATCGCCGCCGGGGCGGCCAAGGCGATGGCCGTCAAGGCCGCGATCCGGACCGGCTCGATCAATGTCCTGATCACCGACGAGGGCACGGCCGAGGCGATCCTGGCCTGAGCCGGCGCGGTGCCAGCCTGGCGCCCGGCCGGCTGGCTACCAGCGCTGGTGGACGAGCGGCTTGACCCGGGCCTGGTAGATCGCGTCGACTCCGGCCATCGTCGCCGGGCTGAGCGGCGGGAGATCCGCCGCCGCGGCGTTGGCCCGGGCCTGATCGGGGGTCTTGGCGCCGGGAATCGCCGCGCTCACGGCGTCGTGCATCAGGATCCAGCGCAGGGCGAACTGGGCCAGGCTGGCGTCCGCCGGCAGGAGCGGCCGGAGCTCCTCGACGATCGCCAGGCCGGTCTCGAAGTCCACCCCGGCGAACGTCTCGCCCACGTCGAACTCCTCGCCGTGGCGGTTGTAGCTCGCGATGGTCGGTCGGGTCGAAGGTCGAGGTGGCGTTGAACTTGCCGCTCAGCAGGCCCGACGCCAGGGGCACCCGGGCGATGATCCCCACGTCACGCTTGAGGGCCTGCCCGAAGAACAGGTCGAGGGGTCGCTGGCGGAGGACGTTGAAGATGATCTGGACGCTGGCCACCCCGGGATACTCGATCGCCTTGAGGGCCTCCTCGACCTTCTCGACGCTGACCCCGTAGTGGGCGATCACGCCCGCGGCGACCATCTCGTCCATCGCTTCGAAGAGGTCGGGCCGGTAGTAGATCCCGGTCGGCAGGCAGTGCAGCTGGACCAGGTCGAGCTGATCGAGCTGGAGGTTCGTCCGGCAATCGTCGATCCAGCCCCGGAACGCGGCGGCCGAGTAGTTGGCCACGTCGAGCGGCACGCGCTGGCCGATCTTCGTGGCGACGTACAGCCGCTCGCCGGGGCGTTCCTTGAGGAAGCGGCCGATCACCCGCTCGCTGCGGCCATCGCCGTAGACGTCCGCCGTGTCGAAGAACGTGACCCCGGCATCGGCCGCCGCGTGGAGCGCCGCCAGGCTTGTCGCGTCGTCGGTCGGTCCGTAGTCGCTGCCGATCGGCCAGGCCCCGAAGCCGATCGGGCTGATCTGGTAGCCGGTCTTGCCGAGTCGCCTGAGCTCCACTGATTCCTCCATCCCCGCCCGGGTCGGTCGGGACCTGGGCTGAGCTAGCCGTTCGCCGCGGGCTCGCCGGTCCTGGTCCGGCGGTCGAGGGCGTTCATCTTGGCCACCTTCCGGGCGGAATCCCCGCCCTGGAATTCGGACGCCAGCCAGTGGTCGACGATGATCCGGGCGACCTCCGGGGCCACGACCCGCGAGCCGAGGCACAGGACCTGGGCGTCGTTCGACTTGCGAGCTCGCTCGGCCGAATACGGGTCGGCCACGTTGGCGGCCCGCACGCCGGGCACCTTGTTGGCGGTGATCGACATTCCGATCCCCGTCCCGCACACCAGGATTGCCCGGCTGAACGTCCCGGCGGCGACGGCATCGGCAACCTCGATCGCCACGTCCGGGTAGTCGACCGGGCTGGCCTCGGTCACCCCGAAGTCGACGACCTCGTGACCGCCCGCCTCGAGGTGGGCCTTGACGGCGTCCTTGAGGGGCAGCCCGAGGTGGTCGGCCCCGACGGCGATCTTCATCGAGCCCCGGCCTGCTGGGCCGCCGGCAGGGCGCCGGCGATCGCCGCGAAACCGAGCGGATCGAGCCCGTTGCGCCCGATGAACAGCCCGTCCACGCCCGGCTCGGCCAGCAGTCTCGGAGCGCTGCCGGCATCGACGCTGCCGCCGTAGATGATCCGGGGCCGGGCGCCGCCCGGGCCCCTGAGCCGCTCGGCGATCGCCCGCTGGATCCGGCCGACGCGCTCGGGCGGAGCGGGGCGGCGGCCTTCGCCGATCGCCCAGATCGGCTCATAGGCGACGACAACCCGGCCGAGCTCGGCCGGGCCGAGTCCGGCCAGGCACTGCCCGACATCGGCCATCACGGCCTCGATCGCCGCCTCGACCGAAGTCTCCTCGAGCTCACCCGTGCACAGGACCACGGTCATCCCCGCCTGGACCACCGCCTGGACCTTGGCCGCGATGGCGGCCGGCGCCTCGCCGTGATCGCGCCGACGCTCGGCATGGCCGACTTCGACGTAGCTGCAGCCGAGATCGGCGAGCATCTCCGCCGAGATATCGCCCGTATGTGGGCCGTTGGCGTGGGGACTGACGTCCTGGGCGCCCCAGGCAATCCCCGAGCCGGTCAGCCGCTCCCGGGCCAGCCACAGCAGCGTGAACGGCGGCAGCACGAAGAAGTCGATGTCGGGTCGCTGTCCGGCCAGCGGTCGGAAGGTCGAGAACCAGCGATCGGCCTGGTCGACGCCCAGGTTCATCTTCCAGCTCGTCCCGAGCAGGGCCGCCACGTCAGGCTTCCGCCGGCTCGAGAGCGCCGGCCACCAGGGCGTGAACGATGATCGCCAGCGAGGCGGCCCCCGGATCGACCGTGCCCTTGCTCTTGCCGGCGTTGCGCGCCGAACGACCGATCCGGGCCTCGAGCTCGGCCGTTGCCTCGGCGCCGGCCTGGGCGGCTTCGTCCGCGGCGGCCAGGGCCGCGGCCCAGCCAGCACGGGCCCGGACGGACTCGGCCAGCGAGGCGGCCGCCGGCAGGAGCGCGTCGAGGACCGTCTTGTCACCCGGGCTGGCGCCCATGCCCAGGGTCGCCGTCGCGGCCCGCTCGACCGCCGACGCGAGGAGGTCCAGCCGGGCGGCGCCGGAATCCCCGGCTCCGGGCTCTTCGTGGAGGCGGGCCGCGATCGCCAGCAGGCCGCGGCCGTAGATCGCGCCGATCGCTCCGCCAGCGCCGGCCATCCCGATCGCGGCGGCCCGGATCAGGGCCTCCGGCTCATCGGACGGGACCTGCTCCAGCTGGCTGCGGACCCGGCGAGCACCGATCGTCATCGTCACCCCGTGGTCGCCGTCGCCGCTCGCCGCGTCGAGCAGGCAGAGCGGTTCGCGGGCGGCTTCGACGGCATCGGCCGCGGCCAGGATTGCCGCCCGGAGCGTGCCGCTCATCCGCCCAGCCGGGCCGTCCGGGCCGGCGCGTCGAGCAGCCCGCGCAGCTCCTCGTCGAGGCGCAGGATCGAGATCGAGGTGCCGGCCATCTCGAGCGACGTGACGTACTCGCCGACGAAGCTCCGGCTGACGGTCCAGCCGGCCGATTCGAGCCGCCGGCGGGCCGCCCGGTAGACGATGTACAGGTCGAGGTAGGCCGTGGCCCCCAGGCCGTTGACCAGCAGCGCGACCTCGCCCGGCGCCAGCCCGCGCGCCGCCTGGTCGGCCAGGATCGCGTCGAGCATCAGGTCGACGACCGCATCGGCCGGTTCGAGCCGGCCCCGCTGCAGGCCGGCCTCACCGTGGATCCCCATCCCGATCTCCATCTCCTCGGGACCCAGCTCGAATGTCGGCCGGCCGGCGCCCGGCACCTCGCACGGCGCCAGGGCCACGCCGATCGTCGCCGACATCGCGTTCGTCCGCTCGGCCAGCCGGACCACCGACTCCAGGTCGTCGCCGCGCTCGGCGGCCGCACCGGCGATCTTGAACAGGAAGAACATGCCGGCGATCCCCCGCCGGTGGGCCAGGTCGTCGGGCGGAGCGGAGGCCACGTCGTCTGTCCCGCGCACGGTCCGGCAGCTGATGCCCTCGAGCTCGGCCAGCTCGGCGGCCAGGTCGAAGTTCAGGACGTCGCCGGCATAGTTGCCGTAGGCCAGCAGCACGCCCCGCCCGGACGATGCCGCCCGGATCGCGTCGAGGCAGATGTCGGCGCCCGGCGCCGCGAAGACGTTGCCGATCGCCGCGGCGTCGGCCACGCCCGTTCCGACATAGCCCAGGAATGCCGGCTCATGGCCCGACCCGCCACCGACCACCAGGCCAACCTTGTCCGTCGCCTTCTGGCGCCGGGCGATGACCCGCGGCGCGACGGCCTGGACGATGTCGCCGTGCGCGCCGGCGAAGCCCTCGAGCAACTCGTCGACGGCGTCGAACGGATCGTTGATCAGCTTCTTGAGCATCGCCCCAACGATACCGCCGCCACGCCCTGCCGGGCCACCGTTTCACAGACGGCGTGCATTGTCTTGACAACGGATGCACAGTCTTTCCATACACGGGCGGCGCCTGCCCCACAGGCCCCGGACGAGGTGATGAACATGGCGTTGCCGGCTGGTCCGACCCACATCTCCCAGGTGGCGATGGTCGTGCGCGACCTCGATGCCTCGATGAAGATGCTCCACGACACGCTGGGTTGGGGACCGTGGAATGTGTACGAGCACGTGCCGCCCAAGCTCCACCACACCCACCTGCGGGGCGAGGAGGTCGCCTTCTCGATGCTCGGCGCCGAGTGCGAAGTCCAGCCCGGCCTGGTCGTCGAGCTGGTCCAGCCGCTCGACGGGCCGAGCATCTACAAGGAGCACCTCGAGAAGTACGGCGAAGGCGTCCAGCACATCGCCTGCATGATGCATTCGCAGGCCGACTCGGACGAGTTCAAGAAGGAGTGGCAGGCCCGCGGGGCCAAGGTCCTGATGGGCGGCCGGATCGGCGAAACGATCGAGTTCTACTACCTCGACACCGAGCCAATGCTCAAGTTCGTGCTCGAGTCGGGTAGCGGCCACGCCATCGACCTGACCCCCAGCCGCGTCTACCCGCCTGCCTGATGGCCGGCGCAGCAGGCACCCGGGGCGGCGTCGATCCGAAGGCCATGCTGGCCGAAGGCTATGAGCGGGTCCGGCGCGAGTACGGCGGGGCGATCGGCCGGCCGCAGGCCGAGCTGGTCACCCCCGCCCTGGTCCTCGACCTGCCGGCCGCCAGGCGCAACATCGCCAGGATGAGCGACCGGCTCCGGGAGCTGCCGTCGGAGATCCGGCCCCACATCAAGGTCCACAAGAGTCCCGAGCTGGCCCGCCTGCAGGTCGAGGCCGGGGCGATCGGCTTGTCCACGGCCACGGTCTGGGAGGCGATCGTCCTGGTCCACTCTGGCCTCGACCACATCCTGCTGGTCAACACCGTCGCCGGTCCGGCCAAGATCCGGGCGGTGGCCGAGCTGGCCGGCGAGGCCGACCTGATGATCGCCGTCGACGACCTCTCGAACATCGACACCCTGTCCGACGCCGTGACCGCCGCGGGCAGCCAGCTCGGGGTGCTGGTCGAGGTCGATACCGGGATGGACCGGGCCGGCGCGGACAGCGTCGAGGAGGCCGTCGCCCTCGCCCGGCGGGTCGCCACCCGGCCCGGCCTCAACCTGCTGGGCGTAACCGGCTACGAGGGCCACTGCTCGAACACGCCCGACCACGACGAGCGGCTGGTCAAGGAGCGCTCGGCGATGGGCTTCCTCGTCGAGGTGGCCGAGGCGCTCGAGCATGACGGCCTGCCCTGCCCGATCCGCTCGGCAGGCGGCACCGCGACGTGGGACTGGACTGCCGCCTTTCCCGGGATCACCGAGATCCAGGCCGGCACCTACGTGGTCATGGACAACTTCCACGGGGTGATGGTCGGCGGCTTCGAGCATTCGCTGACCGTGCAGGCCACCGTTGTCAGCCGCCGGCCGGACCGGGTGATCGTCGATGCCGGCAACAAGTCGGTCGGCGCCGGGGACCTGGCCTCGATCGAAGGCTACCCGCTCCGTCCCTTCCGGTTCGACGAGGAGCACGGCATCTTCGACGCGACGGCCGGCTCGACGCTCAGGCTGGGCGACGTCGTCCAGCTGGTGCCCGGCTACTCGCCGTCGACGGTCAACTGGTTCGACGCGTTCCACGTGGTGGAGGACGGGCTCGTCGTCGATATCTGGCCGGTGATCCCGCGGGGACCCGGCCACCACGGCCTGGTGGCCGGCTGAAAGGTCCCAGTTCGAGAGGAGCAGGTCGACGTGAGGCGCTTCGAGGGCAAGGGAGCGGTTGTCACGGGAGCGGGTCGGGGAATGGGCCGGGCCACGGCCGAATCCTTCGCCGAGGAGGGCGCCGGGGTGGTCCTCTTCGGCTGGCACGGCGAAGTCCTCGAAGAGGTGGCCGCCGGGATCCGGGCCGCGGGCGGCCGCTGCGAGGTGGTCGTCGGCAACGTTGCCAACCGGGCCGATATCCGGCGGGCCGTGGAGGCCTGCGTGGCGAGCTTCGGCCGGATCGACCACATGGTGGCCAACGCCGGGATCGCCGACTTCGTGCCCTTCCTCGACGGCTCGGACGAGGCCTGGGAGCAGCAGATCGGGATCGACCTGCGGGGCACCTGGCTGGCCCTCCAGGAGGCGGCCCGGCAGATGGTCAAGGAGGGCCATGGTGGGGCGATGGTCGTCGTCTCCTCGACCAACGCCTTCCAGCCCGAGCAGGAGGGCGTCTTCTACAACGTCAGCAAATCCGGCCAGGTCGCGGTCATGCAGACGGCAGCGATGGAGCTCGGCAAGTACGGCATCCGGGTGAATGCCATCGCCCCCGGGATCATCAACACCCGGCTGGCCTGGTTCGTGATCAAGGACCCGGTCCAGTCGAAGGTCTTCCTGGATCGGACGCCGATCGGCCGCTTTGCCGAGCCGATCGAGATCGCCAAGCCGATCCTGTTCATGTGCTCCGACGATGCCTCGTATCATGACCGGCGCGCTGATGGTCGTGGACGGCGCCTACTCCGTCGGCCTGCCGGTGCCCAACCAGCTGGCCGAGCCCCTCGTTCCCGACGCGATCCGATGACCGGGCCGTCGAGCCGGTGATGGGAGGGTGCGATCGACGACCGTAGGAGGAGCTGACCCGATTGGCCGGGGTGGTGCCCCTGGACGATCGATCCCCGAGACCCGGATCTTCCGTCGACCATCCAAGCTCGAGGAGTGACTCGTGGATACCCAACGTCAACCAGCGCCCGGGGGAGCGCCGCTGACCACCACCCTGGAGCGAGACCAGATCGGCCTGCTCGGCGCGACGATGCAGGCGATCACCCACATCTCGCCGGCGATCGCCGCCCTGTTCTTCACCCAGTTCGTGATCTCGCTGGCCGGGATCACCGCCCCGCTGGCCTACGTCGCCGGCTTCATCATCGTGCTGCTCCTGGGCAGCACCCTGGTCCAGCTGTCCAAGCACCTGCCGTCGGCCGGCGGCTACTACACGTATGTGAGCCGGGCGGTCAGCCCGCGGGCCGGCTTCCTGACCTCGTGGATGTTCATCCTGTACTCGCCGATCGCGTCCGGCCCGGTCTATGCCTTCTTCGGCCTGATCGTCCAGAACGAGCTGAAGTCGAACTACAACATCGACCTGCCGTGGCTGTGGCCGGTCAGCGTCCTGTTCTTTGCCCCGGTCATCGCCTACATGCAGATCCGGGGCCTGAAGCTGTCGGCCAAGGCCCTGGTGATCACCGGCGGCCTGGAGATGCTGATCGTCCTGGCTCCTGGCGCTGACCGGCTTCATCGAGCCCGGTCCCGGCGGCGTGTCGCTGTCTCGGTCTTCGATCCGGGCAAGTGGCTGGGCTTCTCGGGTTTCGCCCTGGCCGTCGTCTTCTCGGTCCAGGGCCTGACCGGCTGGGAGGCCGCCGCCCCGCTGGCCGAGGAGACGACCGACCCGAAGCGCAACGTGCCCCTGTCGGTCTACCTCTCGATCGTGATCATCGGGATCTACCTGGTGATCGTGTTCTGGGGCGTGATCAGCGGCTTCGGGATCAACAATGTCCAGGACATCATCAGCGGGACCGAGCTGCCGGCCCTGACCCTGGCCCACCGGCTGTGGGGCGCGGGCTGGATCCTGATCCTGATCGCGTTCCTCAACAGCGTGATCGGCAACGGCCTGTCGACGGCCAATGTCAGCACCCGGATGTGGTACAGCATGGCCCGCAGCGGGTCATTCCCGAAGGCCCTGGCCAAGACCCACCCGGTCTACAAGACCCCGGTCAACGCGATCCTCGTCCAGATGTGCCTGTCGCTCGGGATCGGCCTGATCCCCGGTTTCATGTTCGGCGCGGATGTGTCGTTCTTCTTCGTGGACGGCCTGATCCTGGTCCTGGGCGTGACGATCGTGTACCTGATGGCCAACCTGGCCGTCTTCCTGTTCTACCGCGGTGAGCACAGGGACGAGTTCAACATCTTCCTCCACGTGATCTTCCCGCTGATCGGCTCGGCGGTCCTGATCTATGCCGTGTACGCGTCGTTCTTCCCGACGCTGCCGGCGGCGCCCTACGTCTATGCCCCGATCGTCGATGGCGTCTGGCTGATCATCGGCGTCGCCCTCCTGTTCTACCTGCGCGCCCGCGGCCAGGAAGACTGGCTGCTGAAGGCCGGCGAGGCCATCGGCGAAGCCTGATCCGGCACCCCTGCCGTCGGTGCTGACGGCCTGATCTCGGTCAACGGCCGCCCTGGAGCCGCTTCGCGCGATCTCCCTGGCGGCCAGCCCATCCCCGGCCCGACCTGAACGCGAAAGGCACTGCGATGACCAAGCTGTGGGGCACGACCTGGACCCGTTCCGAGCTCCTGCGCCGGGTCGGCCGCCTGGACCAGGTCGCCGGCGTCCGCCTGACGACCCTCGGGGACGGGGCCGGCCGGGGAGTCCGCCTGCTCGAGTTCCGGACCGGTAGCGGGTTCAGCTTCGACGTCGTCGTCGACCGGACGTTCGACATCGGCCGCTGCGAGATGGCCGGCCGGCCGATGGCCTGGATCGCCAACGCGGGCACGGTCGGGCCGTGGTACTACGAGAACGATCCGCTGGGCTGGTTCCGGGCGTGGGGTGGCGGGATGGTCGTGACCTGCGGCCTGGACCACACGCTGCTGGGCGGCGAGGACAGCGCCGCCGACTTCCACCAGCCCCACCTGCGCGAGACCCAGACGTTCGCCCTCCACGGCCGGGTCGGCGGCTTGCCGGCCCGCCTGGTCGGCTACGGCGAGCGTTGGGAGGGCGACGACTGCATCCTGTGGGCCGAGGGCGAGGTCCTCCAGTCGGCGATCTTCGGCGAGCACCTGGTCCTGCGCCGGAGGATCGAGGCGCGCGTCGGCGAGAGCCGGTTCACGATCCACGACGAGGTCGAGAATGTCGGCCACCACCGGACCAGCCACATGTTCCTGTACCACTGCAACACCGGCTGGCCGGTCGTCGCCGGCGGCTCGCGAGCTGCTCGTCCCGTCCCGGGCGACGACCACCGACTACCCCGTGACGACCGAGGGCTACGCCGTCCTGAGCGATCCGATCCCGAGCTTCACCGAGACGTGCTTCGAGCACGAGCTCGTCGCCGAGCCGGCCGGCACCGTGCCCGTGGCGGTCGTCAACCGGGCCATCGGCCTGGGCGTCTACCAGGTCTTCCGGATCGACCAGCTCCCCCACCACACCGTCTGGAAGATGATGGGCGAGGACACCTACGCGATGGCCATGGAGCCGAGCACGAACCGCGACGCCGGTCGCTGGGACGCCCGCGAGCGGGGCGAGCTGCTCTTCCTGGACGGCGGCCAGATGCGGACCTACGACCTCGAGCTTGGCGCCCTGGACGGCGGACCGGCGATCGACGCCTTCGCCGAGCGGATCGCCGCGATCCCGGCTGGGGCCGGCCTGACCGCGATGCGCTTCGCCCTGATGATCGAGGGCCAGCAGGGCCTGAGCTATGCCGAGCAGCTGGCGCTGGCCCGGCGAGCCGAGGCGGCCGGCTTCGAGGCGTTCTACCGATCGGATCACTTCAACAGCTTCCCGGGACCCGATGGCCTGCCCACGACCGATGCCTGGACCGTGCTGGCCGGACTGGCCCGGGAGACGACCACGATCCGGCTGGGTGCCCTGGCCTCGCCGGTGACCTTCCGCCTGCCGGGCGTCTTCGCCAAGCTCGTGACCACGATCGACGAGATGAGCGGCGGGCGGATCGATGTCGCCGTCGGCGCGGGCTGGCACGAATCGGAGCATCGCCGCCTTGGGATTCCCTATCCGCCGATCGAGCGTCCGGGCCGAGATGCTCGAGGAGCAGCTGGAGATCCTGCTCGGCCTCTGGGAGGGTCCCGACGGCTGGACCTTCGAAGGCCGTCACGCCAGCCTGCGCGATGCCCTGTTCCGGGCCAGGCCGGTCCAGCGGCCGCGGCCGCCGATCATCATCGGCGGCGAGGGCTCGCCGCGCTCGGTTCGCATCGCAGTGCGCTACGCCGACGAGTTCAACCTGGCCCGCTCGGGGCCCGAGCGGGCCGCCCACTGGTTCGCCCGCCTCGACGCGGCGTGCGCTGCTGTCGGCCGCGATCCTTCGACGATCATCCACTCGGTCCTGGTCCGGACCCTGGTCGGGGCCGACCAGCCGGAGGTGGATCGGCGCGCAAGATCGCCCTGCGCTCAATGTTGTCCGCCGAGCAGGTCGCCGACGAGCTCTCGCCGGCCAACGCGACGCGCTGGATCATGGGCACCGCTCGAGCAGGCACGCGAGACCGTGGAGGTCTTTGCCCGAGCCGGCTGCCAGCGCCTGATCTTCCAGGACTACCTGCCCCGTGACCTGGCGATGGTCGACCTGCTCGGTCGCGAATTCGCCGCGAAGGCTCGGGCCTGAGCGCGATGCGCGCCTTCATCTTCGACCTCGACGGGACCCTCGTCGACACCGTCTATCCCGCATGTCGTCGCCCTCCAGCAGGCGCTGGCCGAGGCCGGCGTCGAGATCCCCGCCTGGCTCGTCCATCGCCGGATCG
The DNA here is from genome assembly GCA_963735455.1 of uncultured Chloroflexia bacterium. GTDB lineage: Bacteria > Chloroflexota > Limnocylindria > Limnocylindrales > CSP1-4 > Palsa-1033. The sequence goes on along the minus strand of CAVTKZ010000002.1, from coordinate 615,285 downwards.
GGATGAGCGGCGGCCTGTCCGCGCGGGCCCTCGCCCGCGAGATCGGGCGGGACCTGTCGCCCGCCGAGCAGGACCGGATCCAGCACCGCCACGGCGAGATCTTCCTGGAGCTGCTGCCCGGCCGCCGGCCGCTGCCCGGCGCGCGCGAGCTGGTCCGCTGGCTGCTGCGACAACGAGCGTCCCGTTCGGCATCGCGACCTCCGGCCGTCGACCGGACATCGACGCCTCGCTGGCGATCCTCGACCTGCCCGCCGACCTGGTCGTCGTCAGCCGGGGCGACGTCCTGCGGGCCAAGCCCGAACCCGACCTGTTCCTCGCCTGCCAGGAGCGGATGGGCGTCCGGCGCGAGGACGTCTACGTCGTCGGCGACGCGGTCTGGGACCTGCTCGCGGCGCGCCGGGCGGGGATGCTCAGCGTCGGCCTGCTGTGCGGCGGATACAGCCTCGAGGAGCTGGTCCAGGCCGGTGCCCTGCGCGTCTACCGCGACCCACGCGAGCTGCTCGACTCGCTCGACGAGCTGGGCGTCAGCGGGCGGGTCGCGCGGTGAACTATCGGACGCTCGGTGCGAGCGGACTGAAGGTCTCGCCGCTGTGCCTGGGGACGATGCTCTTCGGCTCGCTGACCGACGAGGCCGAGGCCGGCCGGATCGTCGGTTCGGCGCGCGACGCCGGGATCAACTTCATCGACACCGCCGTGTCCTACGCCGGCGGTCGGAGCGAGGCGATCCTGGGCGAGCTGCTGGGGGCCGACCGGGACTGGCTGGGTGATCGCGACCAAGGTCGGCTCGAAGACGGGCGACGGCCCGAACGAGGACGGCACGAACCGGCGCCAGGTGGTGGCCTCGATCGAGCGCAGCCTGCGCCGCCTGAAGACCGACCGCGTCGACCTGTACTACCTCCATCGCGACGACGACACGACGCCCCTGGGCGAATCGCTGGAGGCCGTCGGCAACCTGGTCCGGGCGGGCAAGGTGCTCTACCTGGGCCTCTCGAACTTCCGCGGCTGGCGGCTGGCCGAGGCCGTCGGAATCTGCCGCGAGCTGGGCATCCCGACGCCGATCGCCGTCCAGCCCTACTACCACGCCCTCAATCGCCAGCCGGAGGTTGAGCTGCTCCCGGCGGCGGCCCATTTCGGCCTGGGCGTGGTGCCCTTCAGTCCCGCTCGCCCGGGGCGTGCTGACCGGCAAGTACCGGCCCGACGAGCCGCCACCGGCGGACTCACGGGCCGGTCGTGCCGACCCCGACCTGATGCGCCGGGAGTGGCGCGACGAATCGCTGGAGATCGCCCAGGAGCTCCGCCGGCATGCCGAGGGCAAGGGCATGACCACCGGCCAGTTCGCCTTGAATTGGCTGCTCGGCAACGAGCTCGTCTCGGCGGTCCTCGCCGGGCCGCGCACGCTCGAGCAGTGGACCGAATACCTGGGCGCCCTCGACCATCAGCTCGACGCCGAGGACGCGGCCCTGGTCGACCGGCTCGTGCCCCCGGGCTATCCCTCGACGTACGGCTACCACGACCCGAACTTCCCGGTCGTCGGCCGGGTCCCGCGAGTGGAGGCGTCCCGGGGAGTGAAGTCGGGCTAGCGACGGGCGCCTGGGCGCGCCCGCAGTCAGTCGTAGGTGTCAACCTCGAACGCCGAGAAGCCGTGATCGACGTTGGTGTTGCCCACGAAGAAGTTGAACCCGACACCCGGACCGCCGGCGGCGACCGCGTCGTCGGTGACCGACAGGACCTCGACCCCGTTGATGAAGCTGCGGATCACGTTGCCCACGATCGTGGCCTCGACGATGTCGCCGTGCTTGACCCCGCACTCGGGCCCCACCCGCCGAGCCAGCGAGGTGAAGTCGGCGACCTTGCCGTTCCAGCGCACGATCTCGGCGTACGCCGCCTCGGACTTGGAACAGCGCCAGAAGACCTCGTAGCCGTCGCACCAGTGCGGGGCGATCGAGCTGCGCAGGCGGATCTCGACCTCCTGGAAGTAGTCGTCGGTGGGATTGATCGAATAGACCGTTGCCCGAGCGGACTGGTTGCGGCCCCAGTCGCCGGCGAGGACGGCGGCCGGATCGTCGTAGTCGCCCTCGACGACATCCGGGCCGGCCGTCGCCCCGCCGAAGGCCTGCTCGGCCCGGCGTTCGGCCGAGTTCATCCGGCTCACCTCGCCGAAGGCATGCCCGGCGCGGACCAGGACGTCGCACCAGTCGATGCCGTCCTTCCGGCCGTTCAGCCACAGGCCACCGTCCGAGATCGGCTCCTCGTCGGTCTCGAACCGGGTCGAATACGAGCGGACCAGCTTGCCCTCGATGGGTCGCGTGTTCGTCATTGGGCGGCCTGACCTCCTGGCGTCTCGGGTGAGAGGGGATCCTCGTAGCAGCGGACCGAGGTGAACTTGCCGTCCCGGACGGTCATCACGTTGAGGCCGTGGATCTCGAAGCGCTGGCCGGCATGGTCGGTCAGCACGGCGTAGACCTCGAGCGCCGAGGCGTCCCCGGCGGCCGTCGGCGAACCCGGGAACTCGCGGGTGATCGTTACCTCGAGGCCCGGATAGTCGCGGGCCGACGCCTCGTAGAAGCCACGGATCTGGGCTTGCCCGCGGAGCAGGCCGCCGGCGTCCTGGTAGCGTCGCGTCGGGGTGGTAGTGGGCCATCACGGCGTCGATGTCCCGCCGGCATTCGGCCGCCCAGTAGGACTCGGAAACTTCGCGCGGCGTGCGCATCGGGCCACTCTCCAGCTGGTTGGTTGGGCGGGATATGTTCGCGCGCGCAGAACAAAAGAATTGTAGGATTCGGGGCGAACGGGCGTCAAGGTCGAGCGGCGCCCGGCGAGCCCGGCGGAGGAGGTCAGGGGATGACAGCCAGGCACCTGGACGGCAGGATCGCGATCGTGACCGGCGCCTCGCGAGGCATCGGCCGGGCGATCGCCGAGCGCTTCGCGGCCGAAGGGGCCAGCGTCGTCGTCAACTACGTCGCCGGCTCGAAGGCAGCCGATGCCGTCGTGGCGGGGATCACCGGCCGAGGCGGCACCGCCGTCGCCATCCAGGCCGACGTCTCGAAGCGGGCGTCGGTCGACGAGCTGGTCGCCGCGACCCTGGCCCGTTTCGGGCGGATCGACATCCTGGTCAACAACGCGGGCGTGATGATCACCAAGCCCGTGCTGGAAACCTCCGAGGACGACTGGGACCAGACGATCGATATCAACCTGAAGGGCGCCTACCTGTGCTCGAAGGCGGTCGCCCCGGTGATGATCAAGCAGGGCGCTGGCACGATCATCAACATGTCCTCGAACTCGGGCCTCTATCACCCCTCGGCCATGAAATGGACCGAGTACGTCGTCTCGAAAGCCGGCATGAACGGCCTGACCAAGGCGATGGCCCTGGCCCTCGGTCCGCAGATCCGGATCAACGCCATCTGCCCGGGCTGGATCCGGACGGACATGGTCGAGGCCATCGATCCCGAGGTCCAGCAACGGATCCTCGACGAGACCGCCCTCCATCGCTGGGGCACGCCCGGCGATATCGCGGCGTCGGCGGTCTTCCTGGCCTCGGACGAGGCGTCGTTCATCACCGGCGAGCTGCTGATCGTGGCCGGCGGCCGCGGGATGCACTGAGCCGGCCCCACCCCGGCTCGCCGTTCGCCGACCTGATCTAGCCGGCAGCCACCGCTGCGCCGCTCGGTTCGCCGACCTGGCGGCCCATCACCGTGCGCACGCCGGCCACGATGTCCGGGACCTGGGGCACGGTCGCCTTCTCGAGGGCCAGGTTGAACGGGATCACGGTATTCATCCCGGCCACCCGGACGATTGGCGCGCGGAGGCTGTCGAAGGCCTGCTCGGCGACGATCGCGGCCACGTCGCTGCCCACTCCGCCGCGCTTGATCGCTTCCTGGGCCACCACCAGCCGGCCGGTCCGCCGGACGGATTCGAGGACGCAGGCGACATCCATCGGGACAAGCGTCCGGAGGTCGATCACCTCGACGTCGATCCCCTCCTCCGCCAGCTGGGTGGCGGCCTCGAGGCTCTTGAGGGTCATGTGCGACCAGGTCACGAGGGTCACGTCCGAGCCGGCGCGCTTGACCTCGGCCTGGCCCAGCGGGATCTCGTAGGGCTCGTCGGGCACGTCGCCCTCGGTCATGTACAGGAGCTTGTGCTCGATGAAGACCACCGGATCCTCGTCCCGGATCGATGACGCGAGGAGGGCCTTGGCGTCCCGCGGCGTCGAAGGCATGACGACCTTCAGGCCGGGGACGTGGTAATAGAGTGCCTCGAGGCTCTGCGAATGCTGGCCGGCCAGCGAGTTGCCCGCTCCGCCCTGCGTTCGGATCACGAGCGGGACCCGGCCTTCGCCACCGGACATGAAGCGGTACTTGGCCGCCTGGTTCACGACCTGGTCCATCGCCTGGAGCAGGAAGTCGATGAACAGGATCTCGACCACCGGGCGCTGGCCGGCGATCGCCGCGCCCACGCCCAGGCCCACGAAGCCGGCCTCGCTGAGCGGCGTATCGATGACCCGGCCCTTGCCGAACTCGGCCAGCAGGCCATCGGTCACCTTGTACGAGCCGCCCCGCTCGCCGATTCCCTCGCCGACGCAGAAGACGCGCTCGTCGGCGGCCATCTCCTCCTGGAGGGCGGCCCGCAGCGCGTCGCGGTACTTCATCCTGGTCATGGCTTCCTCGTCTCGGTGGTCGTGGCGGTCAGCTGACGAAGGCGGCTTCGCCGGCCGCGATCTCGGCCCGGAAGTCGTCGAGCGAGGGATTGGCGCTGGCCGTGGCGAACTCCACCGCCTCCTCCAGGAGCGCTTCCACGCGTTCGTCGATCGCGTCGACCTCGGCCTCGTCGACGCCGGCCCGGGCCAGCCGGGCGCGGAGCAGGAGGAGCGGGTCGCGGGCCTTCCAGTGGGCAAGCTGCTCGGCCGGCAGGTACAGGCCGGGATCGTTCACGTGGTGGCCGCCGTGGCGGAAGGTCATGCACTCGAGGAGCGACGGTCCCTCGCCGGCCCGCGCTCGCCGGAGGGGCTCCTGCATGGCGCCGTAGACGATCGCCGCGTCGTTGCCGTCGACCGTCACCCCGGGCATGCCATAGCCCGCGGCCCGGCTGGACAGGTGCTCGACCCGGGCGCTGTCGCGGATCGGGGTCGAGACGGCGTACTGGTTGTTCTCCAGGACGAAGATCACGGGCAGGTCCCAGATGGCCGCCAGGTTCATCGATTCGTGCCACATCCCGTTGGCCGAGGCGCCGTCGCTGCAGAAAGCGACCACCACCTCGGAGCCGCCGCGCTGCTTGATCGCCAGGGCCGAGCCGGTCGCGATCCCCAGGCCCCCGGCAACCACGCCGTTGGCGCCCAGGTTGCGGATCGCCCGGCTGGCGACGTGCATCGAGCCGCCCCGGCCATGGCAGTAGCCGGTCTCCTTGCCGAACAGCTCGGCCATCATCAGCCGCGGGTCGTGGCCCTTGGCGATCGCGTGGCCGTGGCCGCGGTGGGTGCTGACGATGTAGTCGTCGGGCTCGATCGCGGCAATCGAGCCGACCGCGATCGCCTCCTGGCCGAGGTAGGGGTGGAGGTAGCCCCGGATCTGGCCCAGCCGGTACTGCTCGATCGCGCGCTGCTCGAAGCGCCGAATCGTGGCCGTCGTCTCGTACATCTGCTCGAGCAGCTGGACCCCGATCTCGCTCATCCTGCCGGCCATCTCCGTGGGTCTGTGTGGTATTTTGTGGCTTATTATGGCACGCCTCGAGACCCCGCGCGAGCAGCTCCTGCCGGCCGACCGGCTGCAGGTCATCGCCGACTTCATCCGCGAACGAGGCAGCGTCCGGAGCCGCGACCTGGTCCGGGCGCTGGGCGTGACCGACGAGACGATTCGGCGCGACCTGGCCCGCCTGGCCGAGCAGGGCCTCGTCCGACGGGCCCACGGCGGTGCCCTCGCCGTCCGGCCGAGCGATGAGACGGACACGGCCTTCCGCCTGCGCGAGCACGCCGTCGAGAAGGCGGCCATCGGCCGACGCGCCGCCGAGCTGGTGGCCGACGGGAGCTCGATCATCCTGGACTCGGGCACGACCACCCTGGGCCTGGCCCGGGCGCTGCGCGGCAAGGCCGACCTGGTCGTGGTCACGACCGCGGTGACGAATGCGCTCGAGCTGGTCGGCAACCCGACGATGTCGGTGATCATGACCGGCGGGATGATCCGGCCGAGCACCTTCGGCGCCAGCGGCCAGCTGGCCGCGGCGACCCTGCGCGGGCTGCATGTCGACCAGACCTTCCTGGCCATCCACAGCGTCTCGGTCGCCGGTGGGCTGACCTATCCCCTCTTCGAGGAGGTCGATGCCAAGCGGGCGATGATCGAGGCCGCCTCGGAGGTGATCCTGCTGGCTGACCACTCGAAGTTCGGCCGACAGGCCCTCGTCCGGGTGGCCCCGATCACGGCCGTCCAGCGGATCATCACGACCGCCGGGATCGACCCGGGCGAGGCCGCCGCGATCCGCGACCTGGGCATCGACCTGATCATCGTCGAGCCGGACGACGGCGTCGCCGACCTCGAGCGTTCCGCCGCGGCCGGGCAGTTCCCGGGCCCCGCCCAGCCGATTCCCACGAGCTAGGAGCCAGCATGCCGATCGTGCCGACCCAGGAGATCCTCCAGCGGGCCTTCCGCGACCGGTACGGCGTGGCGGCGATCAACGTCGTCAACGACCTGACCCTCGAGGCGGTCCTGGCCGCCGCCGAGGAGCTCCGGGCGCCGTTGATCGTCCAGACCTCGGTCAAGACCGTGAAGATGGAGGGCGCAGAGGTCCTCTTCGGGCTGTGGCAGGAGCTGGCTGGCCGGGTCTCGGTGCCGGTCGCCCTGCACCTCGACCATTGCCCCGATCGCGCGGTGATCTCGAGCTGCCTGGCCCTGGGCTGGAACTCGGTCCTGTTCGACGCCTCGAAGCTGAGCGTCGAGGAGAACCAGCGGCAGTGCATCGAGGTGGTGGCCGAGGCCCGCCGCTACGGCGCCGCGGTCGAGGGCGAGATCGAGGGGATCCAGGGGGTCGAGGACGGGGTCGGCTCGAACGCGCCGAGCGCGATCCAGTCGCTCGATGTGGCCCTCGACTTCATCCGCTCAACCGGGATCGACTGCTTCGCGCCGGCGATCGGCAACGCCCACGGGATGTACCGGACCGCGCCCGAGCTCGACAGCCAGCGGGTGAGCGACATCGTGGACGCGCTGCCGATCCCGATCGCCCTCCACGGCGGCACGGGGATGAGCCCGGCGCAGTTCAGCGACCTGATCGCCCGGGGTTGCGCCAAGGTCAACATCTCGACGGCGCTCAAGATCGAGTTCATGCGGTCGGGCTACGACTACATGACCGCCCACCCCGGCGAATACGATCCGCCCGCCCTGTTCCGGTCCCAGCGGGCGGCGGTGATCGAGATGGCAGGGCACCACATCGCCCTGTTCGGGAGCGCCGGCAAGGCCTGGTGAGCGCCCTGATCTTCGACTGCGACGGGGTCCTCGCTGACACCGAGCGGTTCGGCCACCTGCCCGCCTTCAACGCCACCTTTCGCGAGTTTGGGCTGCCGGTCCAGTGGTCGGTCGAGGACTACGGCCGGGCGCTCCAGATCGCGGGCGGCAAGGAGCGGATGGCCAGCCTGCTGACGCCCGCCTTCGTGGCCGCCGCGGGACTGCCGGCCGACCCGGCCGGCCAGGCCGAACAGGTGGCCCGCTGGCATGCGCGCAAGACGGCGATCTACACGGAGATGGTGGCCGCCGGCGGGCTGCCGGCGCGGCCGGGGATCAGCCGGATCATCGCCGAGGCCCAGGACGCCGGCTGGCGCCTGGCGGTCTGCTCGACCTCCGCCGAGCCGTCGGTCCGGGCGATCCTCTCGATGGCCGCCGGCCCGGCGCGAGCGACGCGCTTCGACCTGGTCCTGGCCGGCGACGTGGTGGCCCACAAGAAGCCGGCACCGGACATCTACCAGCTGGCCCTCGAGCGACTCGGGATTCCGGCCGCCGCGGCGCTGGTGATCGAGGACTCCCGGAATGGCCTGCTGGCCGCCCACGGAGCCGGTCTGCGCTGCGTGATGACGGTCAACGGCTACACCGAGGCCGAGGAGATGGGCGAGAGCGTCCTGGTCGTCAGCTCGCTCGGCGACCCGGACGGCGAGGTCACCACGGTCCTCGCCAACCGCAGCGCCGCCCGGCCCGGGCCGTGGATCACGCTGGCCGACCTGCAGGCCTGCCTGTCCGGCTAGAGCCCGATTCCGGCCGGCCGCCGGGCCGGGGACCAGGCGCGGGTTGCTATCCTGCGACGGTGGCGACGACACACGCACGCATCCATGCCCGGGCAGTCAGCGATGTCGTGACCGAGCTCGCCCGGCGATTCCTGACGGCGCCCGAGCCGCCATCTCGACTGCCGACGATCCGCGAGCTGGCCCACGAGCACCGTTCCAGCCTGTCGTCGATCCATGCCGCGATCGGCCGCCTGGAAGAAGCCGGGGCCATCCAGATCGAGACCCGCGGCCGGCTCGGGGCCTTCATGGTCAGCCGGTCGGTTGGCCGGCTGTGGGCAATCGCCGAGAACGGGCCGCTGGTGATCAGCCTGCCCCTCGCCTCATCGCCCCGCTACGAGGCGCTGGCCACGGCCCTCAAGCAGCTCCTGACCGCGGCCGGGCTGGAGGTCTTCCTGATCTTCGTGCGCGGATCGCGCCAGCGCCTCCAGGCCGTCCGCGAAGGCCGTTGCCATCTCACCGCGATGTCGCGCTTTGCCGCCTCCGAGCTGGCCGGTCCGGAGGATGCCGTGATCCTGGAGCTGGGCCCCGATTCGTACAACACCGGCCACCGCGTCTTCTTTCCCGCCAACAACCCCGACCCCCATCCGATCCGGGTCATCGTCGACCGCCACTCGGCCGACCAGCAGCTCCTGACGGCGCTCGAGTTCAGCGGCTCGGACGTGACCCTCGTCCCGGCAATGCCCGCCCAGATCACCCGGCTGCTGGCCAGCGGCGTCGCCGACGCGGCCGTCTGGACGATCGACGAGATGCAGGTCGGCCGACCGGACGGAATCCTGGACCGGCCGTTGCGCCCCGAGGTCCGGGCCCAGGTCGGCGACCGGATGACCCGGGCCGTCCTCGTCGGGCGGGCCGCCGATGCGGCGATCATGCGGGCGGTGACCGGCCCGATCGATGGCGCCGCGGTGGCCCAGATCCAGCTCGACGTGATGGCCGGCCGGGTCGTCCCCGAGTACTGAACCAGGGCCGCTCCGCTCCCCTCCGGAGCGCACCAGCCCGGTCGTTGTGGGTCGGGCTTCCAAGCCATTGACAGGCCCCCGTATGATCCGATCTGGTCCGCCGTTGTTCTGTGTTCGCAAACGATCAACAGAGCAGCTCCGCGACCGCTCCGGGCACGTGGGCCGGCGCCCAATGCCGGGCCGTCATCCGCGATGGAGGAGTTCGACGTGATGGTGAAGGAGTGGAGATGGTGACCAACGCATCCGCTGGGTTACCCGCGTCGGAGGCGGGTCCCTTCCACACCGACCTCGAAGAGAATGCCATCGGCCTGCTGGGCGCGACGATGCAGGCGATCACCCACATCGCCCCGGCAATCGCCGGGTTCTTCTTCACTGCGTTCATCGTCAGCCTGGCCGGGATCACCGCCCCGCTGGCCTACTTCATCGGCTTCCTCGTTCGTCCTGATGCTGGGGTCCACCCTGGCCCAGCTGTCAAAGCACATGCCATCGGCCGGCGGCTACTACACGTACGTGAGCCGGGCGCTCCACCCGCGGCTGGGCTTCCTGACGAGCTGGATGTACATCCTTTACTCGCCGGTGACCGGCGGCCCGGTGGCCGGCTTCTTCGGCTTCATCGTCCAGGGTGAGCTCAAGTCGAACTGGAACATCGACATTCCCTGGCTGTGGTGGGTGACGATCCTCGTCTTCTGCCCGCTGACGGCATACCTGCAGTGGCGCGGGATCAAGCTCTCGGCCCGGTTCATGCTGATCACCGGCGGCCTCGAGATGATCATCGTCATGGCCCTGGCCCTGACCGGCTTCATCGACCCGCCGACAGGCACCGGGATCACTCTCAACGTATTCAACCCGTCGTTCATCCCGGCCGGCGAGGGCTTCGCCCTGGCCGTCGTCTTCACGGTCCAGGGCCTGACCGGCTGGGAGGCGTCGGCGCCACTCGCCGAGGAGACCAAGAACCCACGACGCAACGTGCCGCTGTCGGTCTACCTGTCGATCATCCTGATCGGCACGTTCCTGGTCATCGTCTTCTGGGGCGTCATCACCGGCTTCGGCAATGATGCCGATGCGATCGCCAAGTCGCCCGAGCTCCCGGCCCTGGCCCTCGCCCATCGCGTGTGGGGCGCCGGCTGGATCATCATCCTGATCGCCTTCCTGAACAGCGTCGCTCGCGGTCCAGATCGCCTGCGCCAACGTCGGCACCCGGATGTGGTACGGCATGGCCCGCAGCGGGTCATTCCCCAAGCCGCTCGCCAAGGTCGACCCGGTCCGCAAGACCCCGATCAACGCGATCCTGCTCGAGATGGTCGTCAACGCCGCGGTCGGCCTGTACGTCGGCTTCGTCTTCGGACCGGACATCGGCGTTCTTCCTGATGACCGGCCTGATCCTCGTCCTGGCCGTGTCCTTCGCCTACATCTTCGCCAACGTCGCCGTGTTCCGGCTCTACTGGACGGAGCACCGGCAGCGAGTTCAACTGGATCCTCCACGTGGTCTTCCCGATCGTGTCCAGCGCTCGTCCTGCTCTACGCGATCTACAAGTCGTTCCCGCTGGCCTCGCCGTTCGACCTGGCGCCGATCGTCGACGGGGTCTGGTTCGTGGTCGGGATCGTGCATCCTGCTCGTGCTCCGCGCGCGAGGCCACGAGGACTGGCTGGCCAAGGCCGGCGAGTCGATCGCCGAGGCCTAGCCCGGCGCCGATTCCCGCTCATCTGCCCGCGGTCCCGGTGCCAAGCCGGGGCCGCGGACTGCGTCAGGGCAGCACGCTGAAGGAGTGAAGCCGTGGAGAAGCGGTTCGTTGGCAAGGTCGCCCTGGTCACCGGTGCGACGAACGGAATCGGCCAGGCAACCGCCGTCCGCCTGGCTGCCGAGGGCGCGATCGTCGGCGGTCAACCAGCGGCCGACGGGCGACCCGACGGTCACCCTCCAGAAGATCAAGGACGCCGGCGGCGAAGGCTTCGCGGTCGTCGCCGACATGCGCGACCCGGCCCAGGTCGTGGAGATGGTCGCCGAGACGGCCCGCCGCGGCGGCCGGCTCGACTACGTCGTCTCGAACGCCGGGATCAACCCGTTCATGAAGTGGGACGAGACCACGATCGAGGACTGGAACAACCTGAGCGAGACCAACCTGCGCGGGCACCTGGGTGGTGACCACCGAGGGCGCCAAGCAGATGGTCAAGGAAGGCCACGGCGGGGCGATCGTGTGCACCAGCTCGATCTCGGCCCACGTCGGGCTCGCCGTTCCAATCGGCCTACTGCGCCACGAAGGGCGGCATCTCGATGTGGGCCAAGGCCTTCGGGGCCGTCGTCGGCAAGCACGGGATCCGGGTCAATGCCGTCGAGCCAGGCTGGATCGTGACCAACATGTCGATCCCGATGTTCGACGATCCGCCCGCCGTGAAGTACTACGAGGAGCGGATCGCCCTCGGTCGGGCCGGACAGCCCGAGGAGATGGCCGGGGCGATCGCGTTCCTGCTGAGCGACGATGCCAGCTACGTCACCTCGGCGACCCTGCTCGTCGACGCCGGCTTCATCGTCAACGCGGAGCTGTAGCCCGGGTCGGGGCGAGGAGTCAGGATCATGGCCGTCAAGGTGATCATGCCCCAGGCCGGACAGGACCTCGAGACCGGGATCGTCCGTCACTGGCACAAGGCCGAGGGCGACGCGGTCGCCAAGGGCGAGCCGATCGTCCAGATCGAGACGGAGAAGGTCAACCTGGACGTGGAGGCGCCGGCCGCCGGCGTCCTCCTCCGGATCGTCGTGCCCGACGATACCGAGACGGCGATCTTCTCGACGATCGCGATCATCGGCCAACCTGGCGAGGACATCTCGGGGCTCGAATGACCGCCTGGCCGGCGGCGTTCGGCGCGGCGAAGGAGCGGATCGGTTGAGCCTGATCGGGATCGATCTCGGATCCAGCGCGATCAAGGTCGGGGCCTACGCCCACGACGGTCGCTCGCTGGCCGCCGCCAAGCGCGTGGTGCCCGCCTACCGGCCCGAGCCGGGCCATAGCGAGGTCGATGTCTTCGAGTCACGCGAGGCATTCCTGAGCGCGGTCCGCGAGGTGGCCGCCCATCCCAGCCTGCAGGCCGACCCGCCGGTCGCGATCTCGTTCAGCTCGTCGGGCCGGGAGGTCTTCCCGGTCGCCGAGGACGGCACTCCCCTGGGCCGCTGCCTGATGACCTCCGACACCCGCGGCGACGAGGTCGCCGCGGAGACAGCCGGCCGCCGCTCGCCCGAGGAATGGCAGCGCCTGGCCGGCCACGTGCCGCGCCGGATGGACCCCGTCAATCGGGCCCTGTGGTGGCGCCGGACCGACCCGGCCACGGCCGCCCGGACCCGCTGGTTCATGAACTGGCACGAGTACTACGCCCTCCTGACGAGCGGCCGTCCGGTCATCGACTGGAGCGATGCCGGTACCTGGGCGACGTACGACGTGGCGACCGGAGGCTGGTCGCCCGAGCGGGTCGCGGAGACGGGCATCGATCCCCGCTGGCTGCCCGAGATCCAGCCCAACGGGACGCCGATCGGCACGATCCTGCCGGGCATCGCCGCCGACCTGGGCCTGCCGGCCGGCACCCTGATCGTGACCGGCGCGTTCGACACCTACGCCGCGTCGGTCGGCTCCGCCGCGGTCGATCCGGGGATCGTGTCGCTCGCCTGTGGCACATGGAACTCGTTCAACATGCCGGTCACCCCCGGCTGGCCGGCCGAGCTCGTCCAGGACGGGATCGGCGTCTACCCCCATCCCGGGCCAACCGGCTTCGGGCTGCTGGTCACGAACCCCAACGGGATGGTCGTGATCGATTGGGCGCGGAATCTCTTCGGGCTCTCGATTCCCGACCTGGAGGCCGGCCTTGCCCTGGCCGGGCCGGGCCCCGGGCATGTCTTCGCCAACCCCGGCTTCACGCCGATGCCCCACGTCGCGGCGACGCGCCGGCTTCGGGGCCAGCCTGAGCGGGGTCACCCTGGCCGCGACCGGCGTCGACATCGTCCGGGCGCTGCTCGAGGGGATCGCCTGCGAGCTGGCCCTCAGCCTCGACCAGCTGCGCCGGCGGGGCATCGAATCGCGCCTGATCCGGGCCACCGGCGGTGGCTCGAAGAACGCCTGGTTTGCCCAGCTGATGGCCGACCTGACCGGCATCCCGGTCGAGGTCGTGGCCCAGGACGAGCCAGGTGCCTTCGGCGCGGCGATCCTGGCCGGCGTCGGCGCCGGCGTCTACGAATCCGTGTCGAGCGCGGTCGCCGAGCTGGTCACGGTCTCCCGGCGCTTCGAGCCCGATCTCGAGCGGGGCGCCTTGTACGCCGACGTGCGCGACCGGCTGGCCACATCGGGAGCCGCCGGCTGATGGCGACCACCATCCCGGCCAGTCGAACCGCGCCAGTGATCGCCCTGTCCACGCCCGCCCTGGTCCTGGACCTGGACATCTTCGAGGCGAACCTGGCCGCCCTGGCGGTGCTCGTGGCGGGCAGCGGCAAGACCGTCCGGCCCCATGTCAAGACCCACCGAACGCCGGAGCTCGCCCGCCGGCAGCTGGGCGGCGCCGCGGTCGGGATCACCTGCGCCACGGTTGGCGAGGCCGAGGCGATGGTCGAGGCCGGCATCGACGATGTCTTCGTAGCCAACGAGGTGGTCGATCCGCGCAAGGTTGCCCGCCTGGTCGCGCTGGCCGATCGGGCCCGGGTCGCCGTCGCCGTGGACGACCCCGAGCCGGTCGCGACCCTGTCCCGCGCGGCGGTCCGGGCGGGCGCCGTGGTCGACGTCCTGATCGACGTCGACGTCCTGCTCCATCGCTGCGGGGTGGCCTCGGCCGCCGACGCGGTCGCCCTGGCCCGGGTGATCGAGCGGGCCCCAGGCCTGCGCCTGCGCGGGATCATGGGCTACGAGGGGCGCCTCCGGCTGACCGAGGAGGACCGGTCGGCAAAGCTGGCCCAGGCCTACGCCCGGTTGGCGGAGGCCCGGTCGGCCCTGCTCGACGCCGGCTTCCCGGTCGAGGTCGTCTCGGCGGCCGGCACCTCGACCCTGGTCGAGGCCCTCGCCAACCCGCTGATCACCGAGATCCAGGCCGGGGTCTACGCCCTGATGGAACCCGAGCTGCTGGGAGCCAACCTGCCCTTCCAATGCGCGGTGGCGATCCGGGGCACGGTCATCAGCCGGCACCCGGGCCGGATCGTGCTCGATGTCGGTCGGCGGGTCGTCGGCCTGGAGTACGGCCCACCGATCCCGATCGGCTTCGTCGCGACCCGGATCGCCATGGGCGACGAGCACGCCACGATCGAGATGGCCGACCCCGTGCCGGCGCTGGGCAGCGAGGCCGACCTCGCGCCGGGCCAGATCCGGACGACGTTCAACCTGCACGACCACGTCTGGGTCAGTCGAGCCGGGCAGCTGATCGATCGCTGGCCGATCACCGCTCGGGGCAGCTCCCAGTAGGAAGGAACGAACGTGCGAGATCCCGCGCCGATGATCAGCGCCGCCCATGATCGCGTTCGTGACCTGTACGGGTCGGCGATCGGGCGGAGCAAGTACGAGCTCGTGACGCCGGCCCTCGTCCTGGACCGGGACATCCTCCTGGCCAACCTGGCCTTCATGGAAGCGCAGCTGCCCAGCCTGCATGCCCGCCTGCGCGGCCATGTCAAGAACCACAAGAGCCCGCACATCGCCCGGCTGCAGCTCGAGCACGGCGCCTTCGGCCTGTGCGCGGCCACGATCTGGGAGGCGATCGTGATGGTCCGCGCCGGCGCCGACGACGTCCTGGTCGCCAACCAGCTCGTCGACCCGCGCAAGCGGCGGGCGGCGGCGCTCCTGGCCCGCGAGGCGAAGATCACGGTCAATGTCGATGACGTCGGCGACGTTGAGGCGCTGTCGGCCGCGGCCCTCGAGGCCGGCAGCACGATCGGGATCCTGGTCGAGGTCGACACCGGGATGCATCGGGCCGGCATCGACAGCCCGGCCGAAGCGCTGGCCGTCGCCCGTCGGGTCCAGGAGCTGGGTGGCCTGCGGATGGACGGGATCTCCGGCTACGAGGGCCACTGCTCGCTCGAGATGGACCGCGACAAGCGCCACGCGCTGCAGATCGAGGCGATGCGCTACTTCGTGGAGGTCGCCGACCTGCTCGAGGCGAACGGGATCCCCTGCCCTACCCTCTCCGCGGCGGGCACCGCCACGGCCTTCTGGACCGGCGCCGATCCCCGGATCACAGAGCTCCAGCTGGGCTCGTACGCGACGATGGACGACTACCACTTCCTGATGGAGCCCCGCTTCCGGAAGGCCAGCGCGGCCGTCGTCACGGTGATCAGCCGGCGGGCGGACCGGCTGGTCCTGAACCTGGGCAAGAAGACCTTCGGGGCCGCCGACGTCGGCACGATCCCGGCCTATCCCCGGATCGTCGGCTACGAGGGACTCAAGCCGTACCGCTTCGACGAGGAGCACGCCACCTACGAGGCCGACCCGGCCTGTCCGCTCAAGGTCGGCGATGTCGTCGACTTCCATCTCGGCTACACCCCCTTCGCAGTCAACTACTTCGACGCCTATTTCGTGGTCGAGGGCGAGACCGTGGTCGACGTCTGGCCGATCGTGCCCCGCGGCCCGCTCGACGGCGGCCTGCTGGCGATGCTCGAAGGCGGCCGATGAGCGATCCCTACGGCTTCGCCATGCCCGAGAGCATCGACCAGGGCGAGTTCGTGATCGCGACCTACCTCTACCGGACCGCGCCCGGCGTCGCCATCCACGCGGCGGCTCGGGCCCTGGCCGAGATGCAGTCGACCGGGACCTGGGTGGCCCTCGCCGGTGAGACCCGGGCGATCCAGGAGCGCCATTCGGCCCGGGTCCTGGCCATCTGGGAGGTGCCCGACCACGAGACCGAGCTGCCGGCCGCTCATGGGTCGCGGGACTGGATCCTCCAGATCGCCTATCCCAGCCACAACATCGGGGCCCAGATCCCGCTCCTGCTGGCGACCGTCTACGGCGAGTGCGCCTCGGCGGGCGAGATCAAGCTGCTCGACCTCCACCTGCCGGAGGCCTTCGTGGGCGCCTTCAAGGGCCCCAAGTTCGGGCTCGACGGGATCCGCGAGCTGGTCGGCGCCAGCGACCGGCCGCTCCTGATCACGATGATGAAGCCCGCGATCGGCCTGACGCCCAAGGAGAGCGCCGACGTCTTCTACCAGGCCGCGATCGGCGGCTCGGACGGGGTCAAGGACGACGAGCTGCTGGTGTCCCAGCCCTGGAGTCATTTCCTCGACCGGGTCCGCGAGCACGAGCGGGCCGCCCACGCCGCGTTCGAGGAGACCGGCCACCGGACGCTCTACTTCGTCAACATCACCGACCGGCCCGACCGGCTGGTCCAGAACGCCTACCGGGCGATCGAGGCCGGGGCGTCGGCCCTGATGGTCGACTTCGTGACCGTCGGCACGTCGGCCCTGGCGATGCTCGCCGACGACCCGGCGATCGCCGTCCCGATCCTGGGCCACCTCGCCTTCAGCGGCGCGATCTATGCCTCGCCGCGGACCGGCGTCAGCTCGCACCTCGTCCTGGGCAAGCTGCCCCGGCTGGCCGGGGCGGACATCATCGTCTACCCCAGCCCGTACGGGACCCTGAGCTACGCCCGCTCGAAGCACCTCCGGCTGGCCCAGACGCTGACCGATCCGTTCTACGGAATCCGGCGCACGGTTCCGGCGCCCGGCGGCGGGCTGCACGCCGGGATGGTCCCCCGCCTGGTCGACGACCTGGGGATCGACTTTGCCCTCGGCGCCGGCGGTGCGGTCCACGGCCACCGCGGAGGCGCCGCCGCCGGCGCTCGCGCCATCCGCCAGGCGCTCGACGCCGCGGCCCGGGGCGAGTCGCTGGCCGCGGCCGGTGCCGCCCACCCCGAGCTGGCAGCCGCCCTTGACCAATGGCCAATCCCCGAGACGACCCGGGACTGAACCACAGCGGCGAGGAGAAGGAACACATGGCGACGTCGAACCGGAGTGGCCAGCGGGTCAGCCTGGAAGAGTTCGAGCGGCTCTTCGAATCGGTCAAGAACTGGGGCCGCTGGGGGCCCGAGGACCAGCTGGGCACGATCAACCTGATCACGCCCGAGCGAGTCGCCGCCGCCGCGGCCCTCGTTCGGTCAGGCCGCCGCGTCTCGATGCAGATCCCGATCAACACCGTCGCCGGCCCCGACAACCCGAACCAGGCGATCCACTTCGTGACCCAGGGCCACGACATCGACATCGGCTCGGGCGGATTGCGCTTCGGCCTCGACTTCCTGGGGATGGCCTGCCACGGCGACTGCCACAGCCATGTCGACGCCCTGTGCCACATCTCGTACAACGGCCTGACCTACAACGGCAAGCCGGCTCTCGAGGTGCTCACGACGATGGGCGCGACCCAGCTCGGGATCGACCGGATCGCCGAACAGGGCGGCGTGGTCGGGCGCGGCGTGCTCCTCGACCTGCCCCGCTTCCGGGGCGTCGAGTGGCTCGAGCCGGGTGAGGCGGTCAACCGGGCGGAGCTCGAGGCCTGCGAGCAGGCCCAGGGCGTCCATCTCGGCGAGGGCGACATCTTCGTCTACCGGACCGGCCACCATGCCCGCCGGCTCAAGCTCGGGGCGTGGGACAACGGGCTGACCGGCGAGGGCAAGGCCGGCCTCCACGTGGACACGATCCCGTGGATGCACGAGCGGGGCATCGCGGCCTTCCTGCCCGACGGCGACGGCGAGGCGATCCCCAGCTGCGTCGACGGGATGACCTACCCGATCCATCCCCTCCAGATCGTGGCGATGGGCATGCTCACCGCCGACAGCCTGGCCCTCGAGGACCTCTCGGCGGCATGTGCCGAGGAGGGCCGCTTCGAGTTCCTGGTCGTCGGGCTACCGCTCCGCCTGCCGGGCGGCACCGGCTCACCCTGGAACCCGATCGCAATCTTCTAGTCGGGTCGGTCAGGCGGCGCCTTCGACCTCGACCTCGTTGCCGTCCCGGCCGCCGCCGAGCTCGCCGCGCACGGCCGCGGCGCCATGGGCCGTCGACCAGCTGCTGATCGCGGTGGCCAGGGCAACCGAGCCCGGCCGGACCGCCAGGCGATCGTCGGCGCCGCGAATGCCGGGCCCCAGCTCGGCCAGCCGGCCGCGGTAGGCGGGCTTGTCGCCGTTCGTCCGGGTCGCCGTCGAATAGACGTCGAAATAGCCGTCGCTGCACACGACGATGTTCGCCTCAGGCGACGAGAAGGGAGTTCGAGCCAAGGGGAGTTCCGTTCCGGCGCGCGCTTCGGACCGACAAAATAGGAGCCCGGCGCCTGCGACGAGGTACCCACCATCAGGCCGCGGCGCGATTCCGTCAACCTGACCTTGGCCGGACCGGGCCTCAGTCGACGATGACCACGTCGAGCTTGCGCGGGCCGTGGACGCCCTCGACCCGGTCGAGCTCGATGTCGCTCGTCGCCGACGGCCCGCTGATCCAGGTCAGCGGCCGGCCCGGGTCGAGCCGGACGAGCGCCTCGGCGATCTCGCCCACGACCTGGCCGGCGCGGACCACGCACACGTGTCGATCAGGCAGCAGGGACAGGACCCGCCGCCCTTGCCCCGGCCCGGCGTCGAGGACGATCGTGCCGGTCTCGGCAATCGCGACCGCGCAGCCGGTGATCACGGCATCGACCGCGTCGAGCTGGGCGTGGGTCAGCGGCGGGTCGTCGGCCAGGCGCTCCATCCCCGGATCGAGCTCGGCGAGCCAGTCCTCAGGCAGGCCCGCCGGAATCACCAGGCTGCGCGCCCCGCGGCTCGCCAGGGCACTGGCGATCGTTGCGGCCAGGCTGGCCCCGGTCGTCCGATGGACGATCGCCTTGTAGTCGGCAACCCGCTCGGCGAAGCGCTCGGCGACATCGACGTCCGCGCTGAGGCTGGTCAGGTAGTCGCGCGGGATCACGCCGGCCCGGCCCACGGAGATCGCCCGGATCCGGGCCAGGACCCCAGCCCGAGCCGAATCACCGCCGGCGTGCTCGCTCACGACCCGCCGTCCGGGCGCGATCGGGCCCGCCACCAGCGCCGGAACGACGTCCGGGCCGGAGCCGCCAGGTCACGTCGCTTGAACCAGGCGCCGAGCAACCCCGGCAACGGCAGTCGGCCGATCCTCCCGTGCCGCGCAACCACCCGGCCACCAAGGCCAGCCAGGCGTTCGGCCCCGTCGAGCCGGCGCGGGCTCGCGAACGTCGTCGACAGGGCTCGCATCGCGACCGCCTCCTCGCCGAAGGTCCGCGCCCGCCAGCCGTGCTGCCTGACCACCTGGGTCCGGAGCTGGATGAGGACCTCGGGGATATCGATCCGGACGGGACAGACCTCGAAGCACGCCCCGCACAGCGACGAGGCGTACGGCAGCGAGGCGGTCTGCTCGTCGACGGGGTGCCGCGAGATTCCCCGCAACTGCGGGGTCAGGATCGCCCCGATCGGCCCGGGATAGGGCGAGCCGTACGCCCGCCCGCCGGTCCGCTCGTAGACCGGGCAGACGTTCAGGCAGGCGCTGCACTTGATGCAGCGCAGGGCCTGCCGGCCGACCTCGTCGCGCAGGACGTCGGTGCGGCCGTTGTCGAGCAGGACCAGGTGGAACACTTGCGGCCCATCGCCGGGCGTCACTCCGGTCCACATCGAGGTGTACGGGTTCATCCGCTCGGCGGTCGACGAACGGGGCAGGAGCTGCAGGAAGACCTCCAGGTCGCGCCAGGTGGGCAGCAGCTTCTCGATGCCCATCACCGTGATCAGGGTCTCGGGCAGGGTCAGGCACATCCGGCCGTTGCCTTCGGATTCGACGACCATCACCGTTCCGGTCTCGGCGATCGCGAAGTTCGCGCCGGAGACGGCGACCTTCGCCCGCAGGAACTTCTCGCGCAGGTGCAGCCGGGCGGCCTCGGCCAGGTCGCCCGGTTCGTCGCTCAGGTCGGCCGGCGCGGGCCGGCCGGCGGCGCCCATCTCGCTCCGGAAGATCTCCCGGATCTCGGTCCGGTTGCGGTGGATCGCCGGGACCAGGATGTGCGAGGGCAGGTCACGCCCGAGCTGGACGATCAGCTCGGCGAGGTCGGTCTCCCAGGCGGCGATCCCGGCCTGGGCCAGGGCCTCATTGAGCTCGATCTCCTGGGTCGTCATCGACTTGACCTTGACGACCTCGGTCGCGCCCGCGGCCCGGACCAGGTCCACCACGATCGCGTTGGCCTCAGTGGCATCGCGCGCCCAGTGGACGATCCCGCCGGCCGCGCTGACCTTCGCCTCGAGCTGCTCGAGGAGCTCCGGCAACCTGCTGATCACGTCGTCCTTGATCGCCGCACCCGACAGCCGGAGCGCCTCCCAATCGGGACGCTCGGCCACGGCCCGGCGGCGCTTGGTCCGGATCGTGGTCGTGGCCCGGCGCAGGTTGCGCCGGAGCTGATCGTCGGCGAGCGCGGCGCGGGCCGCCTCCGGGAAGGGCGGCGTGCCCGAGAACGACGGCTGCGGCTCGCGGACGTGGCCGGGCGCGCCACTCATGGCTGGCCGGACCCGGTCGAGGCCAGGATCTCGGCCAGGTGCATCACCCGGACCGTGGACTTCTGGCGGGAGAGCAGCCCGCCGAGGTGCATCAGACATGACGTGTCGGCCGAGGCCAGGACGTCGGCGCCGGTCGCCAGGACCGCCGCGATCTTGTCCTCGCCCATCGCCACCGACGTGTCGGCGTTCTTGACCGCGAACGTCCCGCCGAAGCCACAGCATTCGGCCGAGCCCGGCAGGTCGACCAGCTCCAGGCCACGGACCGCCTCGAGGAGGCGGCGCGGCCGATCGCCGATCTGGAGCAGGCGCTGCGAGTGGCAGGTCGGATGGAAGGTCACCCGCTGGGCGAAGGCCGCGCCCACGTCGATCACACCCAGGACGTCAACCAGGAATTCGCTCAGCTCGTAGACCCGCGGCGAGACCTCGGCCACCGATGCGACCAGGCCGGGGTCAGCGCTGTGCGTGGCGACGGTCGGGTGGTGGTGGCGGACCATCGTGGCGCAGGACGCCGAGGGTGTGACGATCGCGTCGTACTCGGCGAAGGCCTCATCGAAGCGGCGGACGAGCGGCACGCATTCGTCGCGGTAGCCGGTGTTGAAGTGGATCTGGCCGCAGCAGGTCTGGGCCCCGGGAAAGGCGACCTCGTGGCCGAGCCGATTGAGCAGCTCGACCACCGCCTTGCCGACATCGGGAAAGAGCAGGTCGTTGAAGCAGGTGATGAACAGGGCGATCTTCATCGTTCAGCCGGCGTGGAAGATCTCGGGCAGGTCCAGCCACCACGAGCCCACCCGTCGCTCCGGGAACGGCTCCTGCATCGCGTCGGTCAGCGCCCACCAGGCCTTGATCTCGGGATCGGCGGCCATCGCCGCCATGTCGGCCGGGTGGTCGTCGCCGATGTATTCGTAGTAGGCGAACAGCAGGCCGTCGTGGCGGTAGATCGAGTAGTTGCGGATGTTGGCCCGCTGGATCGCAGCGATCACCGCTGGCCACGGCTCGGCGTGCAGCCGCTCGTAGGCCTCGACCGACTCGGGCCGCACCCGGATCAGCTGGCCGAAGCGACGAAGGCTACCCATGTCAGGCGCTCGCCCGCTCAGCCCGCGTCCTGGCGCCAGATGCGGCCGGTCGGGAACGTGTAATCGGCGAGCGACGCTGGGTGCATCTCGATGCTGTAGCCGGGCCTGGTGGGCAGCCGGTAGACCCCCCGCTCGACGATCACCGGATCCTTGAAGTGCTCGTGGAGGTGGTCGACGTACTCGATCATCCGGCCATCAAGCCTGCCGCTGACCGCGATGTAGTCGAACGGCGAGAGGTGCTGGACGTACTCGCACAGGCCCACGCCACCGGCATGGGGACAGACCGGCACCCCGAACCGGGCGGCGAGGAGCAGGACGGCGACGACCTCGTTGACCCCGCCCAGCCGGCACGAATCGATCTGGCAGACGGAGATCGCCTCGGCCTGGAGGAGCTGCTTGAACATGATCCGGTTGTGGACGTGCTCGCCGGTCGCGACCCGGATCGGGGCGATCGCCCGGGCGATCGCCGCGTGGCCGAGGATGTCGTCGGGGCTGGTCGGCTCTTCGATCCAGTACGGGTCGAACTCGGCCAGGCGCGCCATCCAGGCGATCGCCACGCCCACGTCCCAGCGCTGGTTGGCGTCGACCGCCAGCATCCGGTCCGGGCCGATCTCCTCGCGCACGATCCGGGCTCGCCGGATGTCGTCCTCGACGTCGGCCCCGACCTTCAGCTTGAACCTGGTCCAGCCCTCGGCGAGCGCCTCGCGACACAGCCGGCGGATCTTGGCGTCGTCGTAGCCGAGCCAGCCGACCGACGTCGTGTAGGCGGGGTAGCCGTCACGGAGGAGCTCGGCCCGGCGTTCCTCCCGGCCGGGCAGCGCCGCCCGCAGGATCGCCAGGGCCTGCTCGGGAGTCAGCGCGTCGGTCAGGTACCGAAAGTCGACGAGGGCGACGATCTGCTCCGGGCTCATCTCCGA
This sequence comes from uncultured Chloroflexia bacterium, assembly GCA_963735455.1. Classification (GTDB taxonomy): domain Bacteria; phylum Chloroflexota; class Limnocylindria; order Limnocylindrales; family CSP1-4; genus Palsa-1033. The sequence continues at coordinate 592,607 of CAVTKZ010000002.1, read as the reverse complement.
GAGGAGCTGCCAGACGGGCTTGCCCGCCCGTTTCGCGACGAGATCCCAGACCGCATTGACGACCGCCGCGGTGGCGAGGTGGATGACCCCCTTCTCAGGCCCGATCCAGCGCAGCTGGCTGTCGCCGACGAGGTCGCGCCAGAAGGCGCCCAGGTCGGCTTCGATCGCCTCGACCGATCGGCCGATGACGAGCGGCTCGATCGCGTGCACCCCGGCCACCACGACCTCGGTCCCGCGCCCCGTCGTGAAGGTCAGGCCGTGGCCCTCGAGCCCGTCGCCGGCATCGGTTCGGAGGACCACGTAGGCCGCCGAATAGTCGGGATCGCGGTTCATCGCGTCCGAGCCGTCGAGGCTGCGCGACGTCGGGAAGCGCACGTCGATGACCTCGACGCCGATGATCGTCGTCACTCGGGTCAACCCTTCAGGGCGCCGACAAGGATGCCCCGGGTGATATACCGCTCGAGGGCGATCGCCATGGCCACCACCGGCGCGATCATGATCAGGATCAGGACCGACATTGCCCACCATTGTGGGCCTCGGGTCGCGTTCTGCGCGGCGACCTGGAGGGGCATCGTCTGGGCGTTCGCGCTGGTCAGGACGAGCGCGATCAGGAACTCGTTCCAGGCGAAGATCAGGACGATCAGGAAGCTCGCCACCAGGCCGGGGATCGAGATCGGCAGGACGATCGAGCGGACGATCCGGAAGACCGAGGCACCATCGACGGCGGCCGATTCCTCGAGCTCGCGGGGCAGCGCGGCAAAGTAGTCCCGCATCAGCCAGACCACGATCGGCAGGTTCGTGGCGACGTAGGTCGCGATCAGGGCCGCGATGTTGTCGAGCAGGTGGACCTGCTGGAACAGGACATAGATCGGGATCGCGACCGCGATCGGCGGCAGGATCCGTTGGGAGATCAGCCAGAAGGCGACGTCGCTGTTGCCGAACGCGCGCACGAATCGGCGCCCGACCGTCTGGGCCAGGATCAGGAAGACGGCGATGCCGGAGCCGAAGCCGATCAGGGCTGGTGCCCCCAGGATGGTCACCACGAAGGCGAAGGCGACCGAGGCGATGAACAGGCCCACGATCCCCACCCGTGGCCGGTAGGTGAAGCGGACCAGGGCATAGGCCGCCAGAGAGCCCAGCAGAAGGGCCAGGATCGAGCTGCTGAGGCCGACGATCACCGTGTTGACATACGGCCGGATCGTGTCGTTGCCCAGGTCGAACAGGATGTACTTCCAGGCGTCGAGCGTGGGTTGGAAGTCGACGAACGGGATGTAGAAGGGGCCCTTGTCCACCTCGTAGGGCGTCTTGAACGAGGTCACGAAGAGCCAGTAGATCGGGAACAGGACGACCAACGCCCAGAACAGGAGGACGACGAACGCAGCCAGCTTGGCCTGCGGCGACAGGTCGGTGACCGAACGACGGCGGAAGGGATTGGTCATGCGAAGTCCGTCACCCGGCGGCGCACGAAGCTGACGTAGGTGGTCGCCACGATCGACACGAGGATCAGGAGCAGGTAGGCGATCGCCGCCGACCGGCCGACGTTCAGCGTGTTCCAGGCCAGGTAGGCCTGGAGGGTCATCGACTCGGTCGCCGTGCCCGGGCCGCCGCCCAGCAGGATGTTGGGCATGTCGATGATCTTGAAGCCCTCGATGATCCGGATCAGGACGATCGTGGTCGTCACCGGCAGGAGGGCCGGCACGGTGATGTGGCGGAAGCTCTGCCAGCGGCTCGCGCCGTCCACCAGGGCTGCCTCCTTGACCTCCTGGTCAAGGCTCTCGAGCGCGGCCAGGAGGACGATGAACACGAACGGCGTCCACTGCCAGGTGTCCCCGATGATCACGGCGATCCGGGCCAGCCAGGGATCGGTCACCCAGGTGAAATTGCGCAGACCGAGGGCCACCCAGACTGGCTCGAGCGGGCCCTTCGAGGTGTCGGTCATCATCAGGAACATGTAGCCGATCCCGACCGGCGTGATCGTCAGCGGGATGAGGAACAGGATCCTGAACAAGCGCCGCCAGGGCACCTGCTGGACGGCAAGGATGGCCAGGCCGAGGCCCAGGACGTACTGCAGGGCAATCCCCACGAACACGAAGATGATCGTGACCACCACGGAGCCGGGCCGGCCGCCGTCGCTGAGCAGCGTTCGCACCAGGAGCAGGACCAGCAGGCACAGGAACAGCCCGCCCAGGAAGCGCAGGACCATGCCGATCGGGCGGACCTGGCCGCCCCGGGCCGCCCGGATCCAGGCAGCGCCGGTCAGGCCGACGGTGGCCACCAGGATCGCCCAGCCGAGCGGCGTCGGCGTCTTCAGGACACCGATGAATTCCGATCCCTGCAGGCCGAAGAGGAGCTGCTGGTAGTTCGTGAATCCGGTGAAGTCGAGGTGGACGCCGCCCTCGCTGAAGGCCAGCTGCGAAACGGACAGGGCGATCGAGGCCACGAGCGGGAAGACCGACAGGGCCAGGATCAGCAAGACGGCGGGCCAGATGAACAGCCATCTGGCCGCGCCGTCGGAGCGCCACGCGCCGAGCGTGTCGGTCGCCCGGCGAGTCGCCCGGCCCCGCAGGGCCGATCCGCTCTGGATCGGCTCGCGGGGCTCTAGCTCGATTGGGTTATTTCTGGACGCCAAGGCTGGCGACGTAGGCAGCGAGCTGCTTGTCCTTGCCGACCTGGTTGGTGATCTGGTTCCAGCCGTCAGAGATGGCCTGCTCGGTGCCGGTCTCGTCGAGCTGCTTGGCGAGATACTGGGCGATCGCCGTGTCGAGCACGTCCTGCTCGTACTGCTTGGTCTGCGGGATGCGCAGGTCCAGCACGAAGTTCGGGTTCGACAGGCTGTCCTTGATGGCGCCCAGGTAGTTGTCGGTCGCGGCCTGGCTGAGGCCGGCCGCCAGCCATGGCGCGCTGTTCGTGAACTGGGATGTGCGATACGGGTTGAAGCCCGTCTTGCCGAGGGTCACGTCGATGCTCGATTGCGCCGGCGCGCTCATGTACGACAGGAAGTCATAGGCCGCGTCCTGGTTGGCCGTGGGAGCCTTCGCATTGACGGCACCCGACCAGCCTCCGAAGGCCGCGAATGGGGCGTGATTCACCCCGTCGACCGCGTCCGGGCAGGTGGTCGAGTCGCACGGCACGAGCTTGCCGGTCGAGCGGTCGAGGACCTGCTTCCAGCCGGGCGAGATGACCGCGCCGGTCTTGTCCTGGGCGTAGGTGCCGGGGGCCAGGGTGCCAACGTCACCCCAGTCCAGAGTCAGCGCGCAGCGCCCCGTCGTGAACAGGCCGCGCGAGCCACCGACGTCCATGTTCAGGCCATCGGGCGGCCCAAGGGTGCCGGCCTTGGCGTACGTCTGGAGGGCGAGGGTCATCGCGTCATTGGTGCCCAGCAGCGGGTTCATGTTGGTCGTGTCGAAGAATGCCCCCTGGCTGGTGCCCTTGCTCTGGAGCAGGCCGGCGGCGATGTTGATGATCCACCAGTAGCTCTGGGCGCCCTTCTTCTCGGCGATGCACGAGCCGTAGTCGGGCGTCCCGTCGCCGTTCAGGTCCTGGCCGTTGTACTTCTGGGCGATCGCGAGGTAGTCATCCCAGGTCTCGGGCGGCTTGAGTCCGTCCTTGGTCAGGAGGTCGCTCCGGTAGTAGACCATCAGGAAGTCGCCGTCGAGGGGGATCGTGTAGTTCTTGCCGTTGTAGGTCGAGTTGTAGTCCCGGAAGAAGGGCACGATGTCCTGCTGGTTCAGCTGGGGGTCGTTCTTCTCCCGGTCGGTCAGGTCGGCCAGGTAGCCCGGGCCGACGAAGTCGCCCATCCACTGCGGGTCGAAGACATACCCGTCGAACGAGTTGGTCCCGGTCGAGGCGTCGAGCAGGGCCTTGTCATAGATCGTCTGGAAGCCCACGGCCACGATATTGACGTGTCCGCCGGTCAGCTTCTCCCAGTCCGGCGCACGACGCTGGAGGGGCTCGGCGATCTGCGGGCCGTTGAAGGTCAGGATATTGATGTTTGCCCCGGCGAACTTCGTGCCCGGAGTCCCGGCTGGAGCCGGGCTTGTTCCAGCGGCGGCAGAAGCGGGCGCCGTGGACGCCGCAGGTGCGGACGGAGCAGGTGCGGACGGAGCAGGTGTTGTCGACGTCCCGCAACCTGCGAGAATGACGATCAGGCCGATCGCAGGCGCGAGAGTTCTGAACCGCGACACGGGCATCCTTCCTCCTCTTGACCCCGACTGGTCCGTCCAGCATACTGAACGACCGGCGGTAGGTTGAACAGTATGTGGAGCCCGGCTCGCAGAAGTCAATATGTTGGACGGCCGCCATCCTGCTGTCCGATCCTGGAAACCCCGGGGACGGCGAGGAGAGCGTTCAACAGCGAAGTGGTGACGAATGGCCAGTGCCCTGCCCAGGGAAGAAACCGAAGACGATCGACAGCTCGGACTGCCCGGCGCGGAGCCAGAGTCGCTGGCACCGGCGGTCACCCGGGCGGCATTGATCCTTGACGTCCTGAAGGAGATGGCCGGCGAGCCGGTCGGCCCCAGCGAGCTGGCCCGCCGCCTGGGCCTGCCCAAGTCATCGATTGCCAACATCTGCGGGGCCCTGGCGGATGCCGGCTTCGTCCGCCGGGTCGGGACTGGCTTCGCGCTGGGCCGGCGGCTGGCCGAGCTGGGCGGAGCCTACCTGGCCACGGTTGACCAGGTCCAGGAGTTCTACGAGGTCTCGCGGCAGCTGCCGACCGGCTCGGATGAGACGCTCCAGCTGGCCGTCCTGGACGGCCTCGAGATGATCTACCTTGCCCGCCACGACGGGCGCCAGCCCGTGCGCCTGACCTCGGGCATCGGCCGCCGCCTGCCCGCCTTCTCGACGGCCACCGGCAAGGCCGCCCTGGCCTCACTCGACGATGCCGACCTCGAGCGTCGCCTGGCCGGCCTGAGCACGCTGCCCCGGCCCACGCGCAAGGCCCACGGCAACGTCGAGGAGCTGCTGACCGACATCGCCCAGGTTCGCCGGCGCGGCTACGCCATGGACGACGAGGAGACGATGGAGGGTGTTGTCTGCTACGGAGTCCTGGTTCCCAGCCGGCAGCCGGGCGAGGCGCCCTGCGCCGCGAGCGTGACCCTGCTCAAGGTGCGGGCGACGGCGGAGCGGGTGCCGGCCCTCCTGGCCGATCTGAACCGGCTGGCGGCGGAGCTGTCCAACCCGTTGCGGCGGCCCTAGCCCAGCCCGTAGGTCCGGGCTGCCGTCCCGCCCAGGACCGCGTCACGCTCGGCAGCCGAGAGCCCCGAGATCAAGGCACGGGCCGCATCGGCCACTTGCTGGTAGGAGCCGGCCACGAGGCAGACGGGCCAGTCCGAGCCGAAGATCAGGCGATCGGGCCCGAAGACCTCCAGCGCCTGGTCGGCGAACGGCCGGAGGTCCTCAACCGTCCAGGCCTGCCAGTCGGCTTCGGTCACCAGGCCGGACAGCTTGATCGCGACATGGTCGAGCGGACCGAACCCGGCCAGCAGGCTGGCCCAGGGCTCCAGGGCGCCCGACGCGATCGGCGGCTTGGCCAGGTGGTCGATCACGAGGCGGGCGTCGGGCCGCCGGCGGGCGATGGCCAGTGCCGCCGGCAGCTCGCGCGGGCGAACCAGGAGCTCATAGACCAGGCCGGCAGCGGCGACCGCCGCCAGCCCGCGACCCACGGCGGGACGCAGGAGCCATTCGGGATCCGGCTCGTCGTGGACCTGGTGGCGAACGCCGACGAGGAGCCGACCAGCCGGCCCCGCCTGGAGCTCGGCGATCGTGGCCGCCACGCCCGGATCGGTCAGGTCGACCCAGCCGACCACCCCAGCAATGAACGGCGTGGCGGCGGCGGTCGCCAGGAACTCACGCGTCTCGTCGAGGCTCGAGCGGGTCTGGACCAGGATCGTCCGGTCGACGCCGGCCGCGGCAAGGCTGGGGGCCAGGTCGTGCGGCTCGAATCGACGGCGAACCCGGGCGTACCGTCCGGTCAGCCAGGGGTAGTCCGCTCGAGCCGGGTCCCACAGGTGCTGGTGGGCATCGATCACCCCGAGCGCTGGTCCCGAGCTCATCCCGGCGTTGGCGCCTCGGCCGGGATCAGGCCCTCGGCTCGCAGCTCGGTCCACAGGGCCGCCGGGATCTGGAGCCGGAGGCTGGCTGGGTAGTCGTCGAGGTGGGCAGCCGTGCGGACCCCGGCGATCAGGCCGGTCACAGCCGGATGGGCGAGCGGGAACTGGATCGCGGCGGCCCGTACCGGTACGCCATGACGTTCGCAGATCCGGGCGATCCTGCGTGCGCGGACGACCATCGCCGCGGGTGGCGGGCCATAGTCGAAGTGCCCCCCGCGGTCGGGATCCACCATCAAGCCGCTGTTCATCAGCCCGGCGACGAGCACCGCGATCCCGCGCTCCTGGCAGCGCGGCAGGAGCTCCGCCAGGGCGCCCGGGTCGAGCAGCGTGTAGCGGTTCGCGACGAGCAGGACGTCGACGTCCGTCTCGGTCGCGAAGCGGGCCAGCATCTGCCACTGGTTCATGCCCGCACCGATCGCTCCGATCGCCCCCTCGGCCCGCAGTCGTTCGAGGGCCGGATAGGCGCCTTCGAGCGCCGCCCGCCAGTGGCGGTCCGGGTCGTGGATGAACAGGATGTCGATCCGCTCCAACCCGAGCCGCTCGAGGCTCGCCTCGACCGACCGGCGGACCCCATCGGCTGAGTAGTCGAAGACGATCCGACGATTGCCGATCCCGGCGTAGTAGGCGTCGTCGCGGTCCCCGATCGCCTGGCGGTCAATGTCGTCCTCCGGCCTGAGCTCGGCCAGCGGACGGACGAGCCGGCCGACCTTGGTCGACAGCACGAACTCGGCCCGCCGCCGAGTTGCGAGGCTGGCTCCCATCCGCCGCTCCGCCGCGCCGTAGCCGTACAGCGGGGCTACATCGAAATAGCGGACTCCCAGGTCCCAGGCATGCTCGACGACGGCCCCTGCCGCGGCATCACTGACCGGCTCGAATAACCCGCCGATCGACGCCCCGCCCAGGCCCAGGCGGGTGACGGTCAGGCCGGTTCGACCGAGGGGCAGCTGCTCGAAGGGCTCGTAGGCCATCGGAACCTCAGCATGGCCCGGCCTGTTGACGCCGTCGACCGGGCTCGCGTATCGTTCAATCCGTCGTCCGCAGGCCAGTATACTGAACATCGAGGAGCAGGTGGCTTTGGCCCAGGGTCCCGGTTCCCCGGCGATGTCCGGAATGATGACGCAGCCGTGCGCCTGATTTCGTATCGCGGGCCCGATGGTGCCGACGAGCTTGGGGTCGCCCGGGACGGCTCGTGGCTGCCTGCCGCGACGTTGTTCCGGGACGCTCCGCGGACGATGCCCGAGCTGCTCTTGGGCGGCCCCGCGGGCATGGCTGCCCTGCGCGCCGCGGCGACCGCGGAGCGGATCGAGGCCGAGGGCCAGCCGCTGGGCGAGCTCAGCCTCCTGGCGCCGGTGCCGCGGCCGGGCAAGGTGGTGGCGATTGGGCGCAACTATCGCGACCACACCGTCGAAGAAGGCGTCGAGGCACCCGGAGCGCCGCTCATCTTCAGCAAGTGGCCGAGCTGCGTGGTCGGTCCCGGGGCCGAGATCCGCTGGGACCCGGCCTTTACCGCCCAGGTTGACTACGAGGCGGAGCTGGCTGTCGTGATCGGGCGGACCGCTCGGCGGGTCTCCGAAGCCGAGGCTCTCGACTTCGTGCTCGGCTACACCTGCCTCAACGACGTCTCCGCCCGCGACCTGCAGTTCGGTGACGGCCAGTGGGCCCGGGGCAAATCCCTCGATACGTTCTGTCCGATGGGTCCGGCCCTGGTGACGGCCGACGAGATCGGCGATCCCCAGGCATTGGCAATCTCCTGCCAGGTCGGCGGCCGGACCCTGCAGGCCGCGAGCACCGCGGATATGTATTTCGGTGTGGCCGAGATCATCAGCTACTGCTCCCAGGCGTTCCGGCTGGAGCCAGGCGACGTGATCGCCACCGGGACTCCGGGCGGCGTCGGGATCTTCCGCAATCCGCCGGTCCTGCTGGGCGACGGGGACGAGGTGGTGGTCGAGATCGAGCGGATCGGCCGGCTCGCCAATCGCTGCCGGTTCGACCGGGCGGCGGTGATGGCGTGACCGACGCGGCCCGCTTCCTGGTCACCGGCGCACTGGGCTGCATCGGCGCCTGGACCGTCCGTATGCTCGTCCGCGAGGGGGCCGAGGTGACCACGTTCGACCTCGGCTCGGACGCTCGGCGGCTGCGCCTGATCATGAGCGCCGAGGAGCTCGAGCGCGTCCGTTTCGAGACCGGCGACATCACCGACCTGGCGACGCTGCGGCGGGCGATCGACGACAGCGGGAGCACCAACGTCATCCACCTGGCGGCGCTCCAGGTACCGTTCTGCCGGGCCGATCCGCCGCTCGGGGCGCGGGTCAACGTGCTGGGCACCGTCAATGTCTTCGAGGCCGTCCGCCAGCAGGCAGCGAGCCGGCCAATGGCCCCCGTCGCTTACACCAGCTCGATCGGCATGTTCGGCGCGAGCGACGCGGATCCGGCGACAGGCCGGCTGCGGACCGATGCGATCCCCCACCCCGTCAACCACTACGGCGTCTACAAGCTGGCCAACGAGGGCACGGCCAGCGTCTACTGGCTCGACAACGGGATCTCGAGCGTCGGCCTCCGGCCGATGACGGTCTACGGCGTTGGCCGCGACCAGGGCATGACCAGCGGACCGACCAAGGCGATCGTGGCCGCTGTCCTCCACCAGCCGTATACCGTGCCGTTCTCGGGGCCCACGCTCTACCAGTACGCCGAGGACGTTGCCCGGGCCCTGGTCGCCGCCAGCCGGAGCTCGATCACCGGGAACCATGTCTTCAACCTGCCGGGCGTGGTCGCCGACGGACCAGCGATCCTCCGGGCGATCGAGGCCGTGGTGCCCGGAGCTTCGGAGGTGATCCGGTTCGAGCCGGTCGACCTGCCCTTTCCATCCAAGATCGACCACGACGGGATCGAGGTGCTGGGCCGGCTCGACGTCACCCCCCTGGAGGCAGGGATCCGGGCCAGCGCCGAGACATACCTGGCGCTGGCCCGGGCAGGCCGCCTCGAGCCGACGGCCCACGGGCTTGAACCCGCCTCGGGTGGCACCAACTAGCGATCGTCGCCCCGCGCCCTCTCCTTCGGCGGTGGTCTCGCCGCCCAGGTCTCGCTCCTCCGGACCTGGGCGGCGAGGTCGCCGTGCCAGTCGCCGGGCCGACCCGGCCAGGCCCGTGGGGCGGAGCGGGCGTCCGTCGTCCGCGGGTCAGCTGCCGCCCCGGACGATCAGCGGCTCGGCCGGTCCTGGCCGGCGCTCGGCCACCACGCTGGGCAGGACCGCCACCACCTCGTGGGCCAGGTGATCGCCGGCCATCGTCCCGATGAGATCGAGCGCCTCGGATGTCGACAGCCCGGCCCGATACGGTCGGTCGGCGGTGAGCGCCTCGTAGACGTCGGCCACGGCCACGATCCGGGCCCCGATCGCCAAGCCCTCGGCCGCCAGGCCCCGGAAATAGCCGGTCCCGTCGAGGCGCTCGTGGTGCGCGGCGGCCAGCTCGGCCACCGCGGCGAAGGTCGGGATGGGGGCCAGGATCCGGTGGGTCATCTCGGGGTGGCGCCTGATGATCGTGAACTCGGCCTCGGTCAGCCGGCCGGGCTTGTCCAGGATCGAGTTGGGCACGCTCAGCTTGCCGACGTCGTGGAGGAGGGCGGCCCGCCGGACATCGATCAGTGCGCCGGACCCAAGGTGGAGCTCGCCCGCCAGCGCCTCGGCGACCTCGGCCGTGCCATGCGAATGCGAGCCGGTGAACGGGCTCTTGGCGTCGATGATGTCGGCGAATGCGCCCGCGATCCGATCGATGTCGGCGCCATCCGAGACGCGGACCTCGCTGGGCGGCTCGAGCGCCCAGGCCCGGCTGGCCAGGTCCGGCGCACCGAGCTCGGCCAGGATCGCCGGGGCGTCGGCCAGGATGGCATCGACGATCTCGGGGTCGTACCAGCTCCCCCGCCGGCGGCCGAGCACCTGGATCGCGGCAGCCGGCCCGCGGACGGAGTTGAAGACGTCGAGTGCCGCACAAGCGGCCAGGATCCGGGCGAACAGGTGGATCTCCAACCGCCGCCGGCCGAAGGGCAGGCCGCCGCCGTCCCAGTGCTCGTGGAGGTGGCCGATCGCCGCCCCCACGTCCTCGCCGAAGCCGGCCTTGCGGGCGATCGCTGCCCCCCGCTCACAGCGTGTCTGCTCCACCTGGCGTCGCTCGCGCGTCCCCGACAGGGCAATCCGGACGAGGCGGGCCAGGCGGGCCGGCAAGGGCTCGGTCAAGGGCAGGTTGCGGATCGTGAAGGCGGCGTAGGCCGTCAGCGAGCGATCGAGGGTCGCCTGGCTGGCCTTGAGCGCGATGTCGTCGCCGCCAAAGATCTGGGAGATCGCGGCGGCGTTGGTCGAGCAGCCGGCGTCCTTCAGGAGCGCGGCGTAGAACAGGTTCGCCCGATCGTGGTCGGGCAGCCCCAGGCGGAGGGCCAGTCGGCTGGCGACGTAGCAGGTCCGCAGCGAGTGGCCCGGCAGCTGCCCCTCGGTCAGGTCGAGCGCGGTCGACAGGGCGGCCAGCAGCTGCGAGGTCGGGATCGGCGCAGGTGTCGGACGCAGGTCGCTGGCGGGCGGCCGCCGGGCAGCCCCGGCCGGGCCGTCGAGGTAGCGAATCGCGAGCGCGGCGGCATCGGCTGAAGGCATGTCCCCACCGTAGCGGGCCGGGTCCCCAAGACTATCCTCCGGTCGTCGGCTCAATCCACGCCGAAGGTCCGGCTCAGCTCGTGATGGCCAGGCCGGCGTCCGCGACCGGCCGCCGCTCATGGCCGGCCGCCGTTGCCTATGCTCGGGCGATGGCAACGCCCCCGGCGAGCTCGCTGCTCCACAACCCGATCTTCGCCCGCCTGTGGTTCATCCAGGCGGCGACCCAGGTCGGCGGGAACATGGCCCTCTACGCGATGACCATCCTGGTCTTCGACACGACCCGCTCGAGCTCTGCGGTCAGCCTCCTGTTCGCAACCTACGTCCTGCCCCAGATCCTGCTGTCGCCGTTCGCCGGGGTCGTGGTCGATCGGCTCGACCTGCGCTGGGCCCTGTTCGGGCCCAACCTGGCCCGGGCCGTGCTGATGGCCGGCCTGGCCCTTGCCGGCCCGAATCCGGCCGCCCTCCTGGTCCTCAACCTGGGGGTCAGCCTGACCAGCCTGGCCCTCACCCCGGCCGAGGGCTCGATGATCCCGCGGGCCGTGCCCCGAGCGCAGCTGCCGCTGGCGATGGGCATCTTCAACCTGACCCTGCAGGGCTCGTTCGCCCTTGGCTTCGCGTTCTTCGGGCCGCTCCTGGTCACGATCTCGGGGCCGGCCTCGGTCCTGGCGGTGGTGGCCGGGCTGTATGTCGCGGCCACGGTGGCCTGCATCGGCCTGCCGGCGGAGCCCGCGGTCAACCGCCGGCCTGCAGGCGCTCCGCTGCGTGGCGCAGCCGAACCGCTGGCGGAGCTCCGCGATGGGCTGCGGACCGTGCGCCGCGATCGGGAGATCAGCCGGCCGATCATCCACCAGGCCGCGGGCGCGTCAGTCGCCGGCGTCCTGGGCGTGCTCGGACCGGCCCTGGCCTCGAGCGTCGGACTGCAGCCGGACCACCTCGTGGTGATCGTCCTGCCGCTCGGGATCGGCGTCCTCCTCGGGGTGCTCGGCCTGCGTCGCTTCAGCCGGGTGGCCCACCGCCGGGCCGCCGAGGCCGGCCTCCTCGCCTTCGGGGCGTTGACCGCCGGCCTGGCGATCGTCGCCCTCGCCCGGGGCTGGTTCGATGCCGCCGGGATCTCGGCGGTCCCGCTCCTGGTGGCGATCGCCCTGATCTCGGGCGCGGCCTACGCGGTGACGTCGGTATCGGCCCAGACCGCGCTGCTCGAGGCTATCCCGGCGGAGTACCGCGGCCGGGTCTTCGGCGTCCTCGCCTCGGTGGTCAGCACGGCCAGCCTGGGTCCGACGTTGATCGCCGGCCCGCTCGCCGACCGGATCTCGGCTCCGCTCGTCATCCTGGTCGTGGGCGGTACCGTTGTCGCGGTCGCGATCTGGTCCGCGGGCCGGTTCGGCCCGCCACTTGGAGTGGAGCGGACCCCATGAGCGTGGCCGCGGGCCAGGGCCGCAGCCGCGGGCAGGGCCAGCCGCGCCCGGGTGGAGCGAGCCGCCATGGCCGAGAGGGCGGGCCAGGGCCGCAGCCGCGGGCAGGGCCAGCCGCGCCCGGGTGGAGCGAGCCGCCATGGCCGAGAGGGCGGGCCAGGGCCGCGGCCGCGGGCAGGGCCAGCGCGTCCGGGTGGAGCGAGCCGCCACGGCCGAATGGGCGGGCAGGGGGAGCGGGCCGGGGCGAGCCAGCGCCGGGTGGGCGGACCGGGAGCGGCCGGGGTTATCGCTCCAGGAGATCAGAACGGCCGAATCGAGCCCTGAGTCAGAGGCGCTGGGGGCCAATTCCTGGGTTTCGATCGCCCTAGGAGATCAAACCGGCGGAATCGGCGCCTCGAAGCCGCTTGGGAGCCTCTGATTCCGCCCTTTTGATCGCCACCGGCGATATCGCCTCGGACGTGGGCCCGGAGGGCGCGGGACCACCTTGGCGCGGGACCCGGAGGGCGCGGGGCCGGCAGAGCGAGCCGAGTCGCCTGGGGCGTACAAAGGGCCGAATCGGGCCTGACCGCGGACCTGCGTCGACGAGATCGGGGATTGGGTCGCCACCGGCGAACGAAGTCGAGGATCCGCTGGGAGGGGAGCAGCCCGGGGCGTCGATTGCGCTCTTTTGTTCGCCGCACGAGACACGCCAGCAGCCCGGGGCGCGATGGCGCCCTCTTGTTCGCCGCACGCGACACGCGGCCGACACGCGGCCGGCGCGGGGTCGGGCAGCCACCGGCCGGAGACCGCCGCCTGGGGCCAGGCTTGCCTGGCTGAGCGGCTCGAATCAGATGTCGCTGGTGCAGGCCCGGCAGCGGGTCGCGTCGACCGCGTTGGCTTCCTTGCAGGCCGGGCAGGTCTTGCTCGGCGCGGCCTCTTCTTCCTTGATCAGCATCTTGGAGACGACGTAGACGACGGCCGCCACGACGATGAACGCGATCACGAGATTGATGAAGCTGCCCCAGCGGATGTCCACCTCGGGCACGGGCTTGCCGGTCGCATCGACGGTTGCGTCCTTGAGCTTGATCACCAGCGAGCTGAAGTCCACGCCGCCGAGGGCCACGCCGATGGGCGGCATGATGATGTCGTTGACCAGCGAGTTCACGACGCCGCCGAGGGCCGCGCCGATGATCACCCCGATCGCCAGGGCCAAGGCATTCGTCTTGAGCAGGAATTCCTTGAATCCGGCCATCGGGTCGCCTCCTCCACGTCCACAGGGGCTGACTCGGCGCCTGCGCCTGGCGATCAGCGTCGTCATGATAGCCATGCCAATCGAGCGCGAAGTGGAGACCGATGGCTAGCTTCGACGATTTCTTCGACCCGACGGTCGCCCCCGGCGGAACCGGGTGCGAGGAGTGCCTCGCGACCGAGAAGGGCTGGTGGTTCCACCTCCGGCGCTGCGCCAAGTGCGGCCACATCGGCTGCTGCGACTCATCGCCCTCGCAGCACGCCAGCCATCACGCAGCGGATGCCGGCCATCCGATCATCCATAGCTTCGAGCCGGGCGAGGAATGGTTCTGGGACTACACCCGGGAGCAGTACGCGATCGGCCCCGAGCTCGTCCCTCCGCTGAGTCATCCCCTCGACCAGCCCGTCCCCGGTCCGGCCGGCCGGGTGCCCCGGAATTGGGAACGGCTCCTGCACTAGACAAGAGCCGTTCGATCGGGTTGCTGGGTCGCCGACGGTCGCGGCCGGGTCAGGCCTCGGCCGGCGTCAGGCCGTCAGGCGGCTTTCGGCTGCGTGGTTGGGGCGCCGATCAACTTCCAGGCGGACTGCCAGGCGCCACCATGGGCGACGTTCAGGCTGATGTTCAGGAAGGCGAGGCCTTCAAGCTGGCGCGACCGGCTGAGCGGCCCGACATCAACCGGGTTGAGGCCGATCGAAGCGACGAGCTCGAGGACGAGCGCCTTCGCGGCGGCGTCATCGCCGGCCACGAAGCCATCCAGGCCGGCACCGGCGCTGGTCGGATCGACTTGCTTCGAGGCGAACAGGGTGTTGAACGCCTTGACGACGTGGGCTCCGGGCAGGAGCGCCGCGAGGTCCTCGGCATTCGAGCTGCTCGTGTCGATCTCGGGACCGGCGGCCCCGAAGGACATCCGGTTGGTGACGTCCACCACCGGCTTGCCCATGACCGAGGCCGCGATTTCGCGGGCGATCTCCGCAGCGCTCGAGAATGGGGCGGCCAGGACGACGATCTCGGCCTCACCGGCCGCGCCGGCATTGCTCGCGGCGACGCGGGCGCCCGTGGCGGCGGCGACACTGCCCGCATCCTCGGGGTCGCGGGAGGTGATGATGACGTCGTGCCCGGCGCGCTTGAACGAGGTGGCCAGGGCGGTGCCGACGTTGCCGGCTCCGATGATCGCGATCTTCATGGTGAAGTGCCTCCAGGGCTTGACGAGTTTGCCTACATCAAGCAAGATTTGTTGGTGACACAACCATAGGACTGGTTGTGGCCGTTGTCAAATCCCTTTTGTGGAGAGCCAACATGACAACCGATGAGCGGCGCAAGCCGGCCGTCGGCGTCCAGATCAAGAAGTGGCGGACGGAGCGCGGCCTGACCCTGGCCGGCGTCGCCCAGCGCAGCGGCCTGAACGTTGGCTACCTGTCCCAGATCGAGAACGACAAGGCCTCGCCGTCGCTCCAATGCCTGGGCTTGATTGCCTCGGCGCTCGAGGTCCCCGCGGCGTGGTTCCTGATCGATGACGTGCCCGAGCCGCAAGTCATCCGGGCCGCCGACCGGCCGGTGGTCGAGACGGGCCTCGGCCGAGTCGAGCACGTCGATGGCCGCCAGTCGCGCGAGGTATCGATCATCGAGGTGACCTCGACCGAGCGCGGCGCCCGGGTCGGCGCGCATTCACACGCGGGCGACGAGCACCACCTGATCCTGCGCGGAACGTATCGGATGACCCAGGGCGACCACGTCATCGAGGCCGGCCCCGGCGACTACATCCGCTGGGATGGCACGATCCCCCACGACGGCGAGCTGATCAGCGACGGCGGCGGAGCGATGCTGATCGTCCGGATCCGGCCCAAGCTCGACGCCAGCTAGGTCCGCGCGCGGGCCGCGTCGGAGCCAGGCCTAGTCGATCTCGATTTCGACCGCGGTTCGAGGCTCCGCCGGGCGCGGACTCGGGGCCGGAGCCCGGCTCGGCCCGCTCTTCGGCCAGCTCGATCCGGCGGATCCAGAAGTCGACGATCGAGCGAATCCCGAGGAGCTGCTCCCGGCCGGCGTTGCGGAAATGACGGCCGGCTTCGGGCGGCGCGACTCGGGCCATCAGGTCGCGGCCCCGCTCACGGAGCCGGGCGCCGCCCTCAAGCCGCGCCAGGCGGGCCTCCAGCTCGGCCAGCCGGTCGCCTTCGGACGCCGGATCCCCGCCCGGCATGCCGGCCGACGGGGCCTTCCGCCGCGTGGACCGTCGCTCGCTCGTCATCGCCGACCTCCAACCTGTGCTGCCCTGGTCCGGGTCGAAAACTCGATCTGCAGGATGCCCTCGTCCATTTTCGCACCTGTGGTCGGCACGTTCACCAGGGCGCGGGGCAGGACCAGCGTCCGTCGCCAGGAGCCGACCGAAATGACCAGCTCGTCGCCGTCGCGTGACAGGCCGACCTCTTCGCGGCTGGTGAACGGCAGGGCCACTTCCAGGACGTGGCCGCCGGCCCGCGCCCGGATCCGGTAGGGCCGGCCGCGATAGAAGAAGCCCGCCGGATCATCGCTGCCGAAGAGCGACCGGCCGATCTCGCGCAGGCCCTCGATTCCAACCATTTCGCGATCGAAGAACGGCACGGTCCGGACCGGAACCGGGGCAAAGTCGCCCTGGACGCCGGGCAGGTAGTCCTGCTGGGTCCGGCGCAGTCCGGCGAAGTAGCCGTCGACCGTCGCGGGCAGGACCCGGTTGCAGACGACCAGGTCGCTGGGATAGCCGAACAGGTGGAAGTAGGTGAACGAGCGGCGAGCCTCGACGATCGCCAGCTTCTCGAGGGCCAGCACCAGCCGGATCGACGACTGGTCCGGATCGGCGAGCAGGCGATGGACCAGGTCGAGCCGGGCCAGGAGCCGCTCGGCCGCGGCGAAGACCTCGTCGCGGGGCACCGGGACGCCGATCATCCGCTCGAGGACCGGCCGCCCCAGGCGGCTGACCCGCCGCCCGATCGGGGCGATGCGATCAACCCACCAGCGGCTGGCCTCGGGCAGCGACAGGAGGCGCAGCGTCTCGCCCGTCGGCGCGGCGTCGACCACGATCAGGTCGAACCTGCCCGACTCGACATGGTCGGCGATCCAGAGCAGGTTGCCCAGCTCGTCCATGCCCGGCAGGACCGTCATCTCCTCGGCCATCACGGCATCGAGGCCGCGCCAGCTGAATAGCTCGGTCATGTACGTCTGGATCGTCCGCCAATAGCGGGCAATGTTGAAGTAGACGTCGGGCTCCTGGGCCCACAGGTTTGGCGCGATCTCGACCGGCTCGGGACCCAGCTTGGTGTCGAAGGCGTCGCCCAGGCTGTGGGCAATGTCGGTGGACAGGACGATCGTGCGCAGGCCGCGATCAGCGCTCAGGAGCGCGGTGGCCGCCGCGATGCTCGTCTTGCCGACGCCACCCTTGCCCGTGTACAGGAGGATCCGGGTCATCGCCGCGATCGTACGTCTGCGGCGGCATTTCGCCCGCTCGGGGGCTCACCTGCCGCGGTTCGTCAACCCTTGGGCTTGGGCCGGATTCGGTCGACGAGCCGGCGGAACAGCCCGGGCGGGTCAGGCTCGGGGACTCGATCCGAATCCTCTGGCCCTGGCGGCCCATCGTGGTACTCGTCGCTGAGCGTGCTCATCGGTACCGGGATCATCCCGTACGACGTATCGGTCAGGAACGCCCCCGCGTTGTGGACTGCCTTCTTGCGCTCGGGCTCCGGCATCTCCCACCTCCCCGCACATGCGCCGAGAGCGGCGCTTCGTCCTGACGCAACGCTGCGTCCGCTCGACCCCGGCGTCAAGTGGCGACTTGCCCATCGGGCGCGCGTCGTCCTGGGCGGGGCTAGCTCGCGAGCGCCTCGACGAACTGGCTGTTGTACAGGTCGTAGTAGAAGCCGCGGGCCGCGAGCAGGGCCTCATGGGTGCCCTGCTCGATGATATGCCCGCGGTCCATGACCAGGATGGTGTCGGCGTCGCGGATCGTCGAGAGACGGTGGGCGATCACGAACGTGGTCCGGCCCTTCATCAGGCGGGCCATCGCCCGCTGGATCAGGACCTCGGTCCGGGTGTCGACCGAGCTCGTGGCCTCGTCGAGGATCAGGATCGGCGGATCGGCCAGGAACGCCCGGGCGATCGTCAGGAGCTGCTTCTCGCCGGCGGACACGTTGGTCGCGTCGTCGTCGATGATCGTCTCGTAGCCGTTGGGCAGGGTGCGCACGAAGTGGTCGACGTGGGCGGCCTCGGCGGCGGCCTCGATCTCGGCCTCGGTCGCGCCTTCCTTGCCGTAGCCGATGTTCTCGCTGATCGTGCCGTGGAAGAGCCAGGTGTCCTGGAGGACCATCCCGAAGGTCTGGCGCAGGTTGTCGCGCGTGGTCTCCCGGGTGTCGATTCCCTCGACCGTGATCCGGCCGCCGTCAATCTCGTAGAAGCGCATCAGCAGGTTGACCAAGGTGGTCTTGCCGGCACCGGTCGGGCCCACGATCGCGATCGTCTGGCCGGCCCTGACGTCGAGGTTCAGGTCGTCGATCAGGGGCACGTCGGGCAGGTAGCGGAACGAGACGTCCTCGAACGTCACCGCTCCCTCGGCGTGCTCGATCAGCTCGGGCTGGACCGGGTCGGGGATCTCCTCGGGCTCATCGAGCAGCTCGAAGATCCGCTCAGCCGAGGCTGCCGCGGACTGGAGGACGTTGGCGATGCTCGCCGTCTGGACGATCGGGAAGGTGAACTGGCGCGAATACTGGATGAAGGCGACGACGTCGCCCAGCGACATCCGGCCCGCGGCCACCTGCAGCCCACCAATCACGGCGATCGCCACGTAGTTGAGGTTGGCGATGAAGTTCATCGAGGGCTGGATGATCCCGGAGATGAACTGGGCCCGGTAGCTCGCGTCATAGAGCTTGGCGTTCTCGGCGTCGAAGCGGGCGATCGCCTCCTCCTGGCGGCCGAAGACCTTGACAATCGCGTGGCCGGTGTGCATCTCCTCGACCTGCCCGTTGAGCGCTCCGGTCGAGGCCCATTGGCGGGCGAACTGCTTCTGCGAGCGGCCGGCGATCAGGACCGTGACCACGATCGAGATGGGCACCGCCAGGAGCGAGACGAAGGCCAGCAGGGGGCTGATCAGGAGCATCATCAGGAGCACCCCGATCACGGTCAGCAGGGCGGTGATCAGCTGGGTCAGGCTCTGCTGGAGGGTCTGGCCGATGTTGTCGATGTCGTTGGTGACCCGGCTCAGGATGTCGCCCCGGGGGTGGCCATCGAAGTACTTGAGGGGCAGCCGGCCAAGCTTGTCGTCGACGTCACGGCGCAGGCGATAGACCGTCCGCTGGGTCACCCCGGCCATGATCCAGGCCTGCACCCAGCTGAACGCGGCACTGAGCAGGTAGACCGCGGTCAGGAGCAGCAGGATCCCGCCCAGCGCCCCGAAGTCGATCCCGTGGCCCGGAGTCAGGGTCAGGCTGGCGAGCATGTCGGCGAGCTGGTTCTGGCCGCGGGCGCGCAGGAAGGCGACCGCCTGGGCCTGAGTCTCGCCGGGTGGCAGCTTGGCGCTGATCGCGCCCTGGAAGATGATGTTAGTGGCGTTGCCGAGGATCTTGGGCCCGATCACGGCGAAGGTCACGCTGATGATCGCGAGCACGAAGACCAGGACGATCAGGGGCGCCTCGGGGCGCAGTCGGGCCAGCAGCCGCCCGAAGGCGACCTTGAAGTTCTTGGACTTCTCGGCGGGCATCCCGCCCATCATTCCGCCCGGGCCCATGCCCCGGCGCATCGGTGGTCTGCCGCCGGCGCCCATGCCGGCGCCGGCCGGAGGTCCGCTCGGAGCTGGCGCGCCGCCGGCCGGTCGCCCGCTCATGCCACGGCCTCCGCTTCGGACAGCTGCGAGTAGACGATCTCGCGGTACGTCTCGTTGGTCTCGAGCAGCTCGGCATGAGTCCCGCTGCCGACGATCCGGCCGGCGTCGAGGACGATGATCCGGTCGGCTTTCATGATCGTGCCCACGCGCTGGGCGACGATGATCACGGTCGCGTCGCCGAGGTCCTTGGTCAGGGCGGCCCGAAGGCGGGCGTCGGTGCTGAAGTCGAGGGCCGAGAAGCTGTCGTCGAAGATGTAGATCTCGGCCCGCTTGACGAGCGCCCGAGCGATTGCCAGGCGCTGGCGCTGGCCACCCGACAGGTTCGAGCCGCCCTGGGTGATCGGCGCCTCGAGGCCGCCCTCCATGGCCTCCACGAAGTCGCGGCCCTGGGCCGTCTCGAGGGCGTGCCAGAGCTCCTCGTCGGTCGCCGATGCATCGCCGTAGCGGAGGTTGCTGGCGACCGTGCCGCTGAACAGGAAGGCCTTCTGGGAGATCATCCCGAGCCGGTCCCAGACGTCGGCCTGGCGCATCTCGCGGACATCGACGCCGTCGATCAGGACGCTGCCCCGGGTCGCGTCGTAGAAGCGCGGGATCAGGTTGACCAGGGTCGACTTGCCGCTGCCGGTGCTGCCCACGATCGCGGTCGTCTGGCCCGGCCGGGCTTCGAACGTGATCCCGAACAGGACCGGATGCTCTGCGCCCGGGTAGCCGAACTCGACGTCCCGGAACTCGACCAGTCCAGGATGCTCGGACGGCGCCGGAGTGATCGGGTGTTCCGGGTCGCGGACCGAGAGCTCCTGCTTGAGGACCTCCTGGATCCGGCCGGCGGAGACGGCCGCGCGGGGCACGAACACAAACATGATCACCGCGAACAGGACCGCGAACAGGATCTGCATCAGGTACTGCAGGAAGGCGGTCAGGTTGCCGATCGGCATATCGCCGCTGTTGACCCGCGCGGCCCCGAACCACATCACCGCCACGATCGACAGGTTCACGATCCCGGTCATCACCGGGATCATCAGCGCGAACAGGCGGTTGACCCGGATGGCGGTGCTGAACAGGTCCTTGTTGGCGATGTCGAAGCGGGCCTCTTCATGCTCGGTCCGGACGAAGGCCCGGATGACCCGCACGCCCGACAGCGTCTCGCGCATCACCTGGTTGATCCGGTCCAGCTTGATCTGCATCGCCCGGAAGAGCGGGATCGCGCGAGACATCACCAGCCCGATGACCAGGCCCATGATCGGCAGGATCACGATCAGCAGCCCCGACAACGGAACGTCCTCGCGGATCGCCATGATGATCCCGCCGATGCCCAGGATCGGTGCGGAGATGAGCACGGTCAGGCCCAGGAAGACCACCGTCTGGACCTGCTGGACGTCGTTCGTGTTGCGGGTGATCAGCGACGCCGGCCCGAACTGGTTGACCTCCACCTGGGCGAAGCTCTCGACCTTGCGGAAGATTGCCGTGCGCACGTCACGGCCGAAGCCCATCGACGCCTTGGCGCCCCAGTAGACGGCCAGGATCGAGGCGATCCCGAGGGCCAGGGTCACGACCAGCATCCATGCGCCGGTGCTGATGATGTAGTCGTTGTTGCCGGCCACGATTCCGTTGTTGATGATGTCGGCGTTGAGGTCCGGCAGGTAGAGCGTCCCGACGGCCTGGATCAGGAGCAGGATCACGACCAGGGCGAGCGAGCCCCGGTACGGTCGGAGGTAGGTTCGCAGGAGGCTGATCATCGGCGGGCCGCCGCTTTCGGAGCCGGCCCCGGCAGCGGCGCGCCGCTCGGCGCGGGCTCGGCAGCGGCCAGCAGACGGGCCCGGGCGGCGTGCATTGCCCGCAAGCCGAGCAGGAAGCCGGCCATTTCCTCCGCGCTGAGCTGCTCGAGGAGCTGGCCCAGGCGCTCGCGGTGATGAGCCTCGAGCGACTGGTTCACGTTCGAGCCGGCCTCGGTCAGGTGGACCAGCACGACCCGCCGGTCGGCGCTGTCATGGCGGCGCTCGACAACGCCCCGGGCGGTCATCCGGCTGACGATCCCGGTCGCGCTGGCGACCGAGACGTCGAGCGCCTCGGCCAGCCGGCCCATCGAGATCGGCCCTTCGGCCTCGAGCACGCTCAGGACGTTGAGGTGGACCAGGCTGAGGGCGCCCCGGTGCCAGGCCCGATAGGCGTTCATCTTCTCGCGCGGGGTCGACATCAGCTCCTCGATCAGGTCATCGGCGAGCTTCCGGCGACGGCTGCGGGCGGCGGGAGCGCTTTTGCTCCGCGCTGATAGTCAATGGCATATTGACAATATAGCCGATCGAAGACGAAGCGGCAACAGGACCAATGGCGGTCCCGGCAGGGAGCTCAGCGTTGATCATTGGGTCCATGGCGGAGGCTCCAGCTCGGAAAGTGGGAACACTGTTGCCGTGTCGGGTACACTGTAGCCGGGCGGTACACTCGACGTCAACGTCGAAGTTGGAACCGGCCGGTCACGGCGATCCTGATGGCCCGATGTGGACGTGGTATGGAGCGGAGATGGTGAAGTGACAGCCTTGCGCCGGCGCCTGGCCCACCAGGGGCAGGCCCGGGCACAGCTGGGGCATCCGCAGCTGAGCCGGCGTGCCCGGGAGGGCCGACCGTCAGGGCCGCCGTCCGACCCGACGCCGTTGGTCTGGCTTCGGCTCCGGGACGCAACGCCGCGGGCCCGGCGCGAGCTTGACCGGATCGTCCAGGCCTCGATCGCCCTGGCCGACGAGGAGGGCCCGACCTGGCTCTCGATGCGCCACCTGGCCACCGCCCTGGCGACGGGCACCACCTCGCTGTATCGCTATGTCAAGGGCAAGGACGAGCTGCTCGAGCTGATGGTCGACGCTGTCAACGGCGAGTCGCCCGACCCCGGTGAGGCGATCCCGTCCGGTCCGAGCGGCGACTGGCGAGCGGACCTGGCCCTGATTGCGCGGGGCCGGCGGCGCCAGTTCCTGGCCCATCCCTGGCTGGCCAGCCAGGCAACGAGCCGGCTGGCACTTGGACCGAACACGCTCCGCGCGGCCGAATTTGCGAGCGCGGTCGTGGCCCAGCTCTCGAGCGACGCGACGGTCGCCGGCTCGATCCTCAGCGCGATCCTGGGCTTCGTCCACGGGGCGGTGGCCGACGAGCTGGGCGAGCTCGAGGCGCAGCGCCGGACGGGCGTCACCGAGGACCAGTGGCGGGCCCAGCTGGCGCCTTACGTGCGCTCGGTGATCGAGGCGGGCAGCTACCCCAACTTCGCCCGGGTCGTGATCCAGGCCGACGACCTGAGCTACGAGCAGCAGTTCGAGTTCGGGCTGGCCCGCCTGCTGGACGGCATCGAGGCCTTCGTCCGCCCGGCGCCGGCGACCTGATGAGCGATCCAGCCGGCCAGCGGCCAGCCGGGATGTGCCTGGGCACGGGCCACCTGATCGTCTACGGCAATCCTGCCTTCGTGGCGATCTTCGGCCGCCAGTGCATCGGCCTGCCGGCCCGGGAAACGATGCTCGGTCTTCCGCCCGAGGCATTCGACCTGCTCGACGCCGTCCTGCTCGAGGGCCGCGCCCTGGCTCGCTGGATCTCGGTCGAGAACGAAGATTGGCGGATGACCGCGATCCCCCGCCTGGATCTCGAGACCGGCCAGGCCTACGGCGTCTCGTTCCACCTTCGCCGCCGGGGCGACCTGCCGGTCCTGCGCCCGGAGGCCGGGCCGGACGAAGCCCGCCCGGAGTGGATCAGCCCACCGTCACCGTGATCCGGTGGTGGCCTCGGGCGCCGTCAGGCGCCGGGTCGCTGATCGCCGCCGTCTGGACCTCGCCGGTGCCGTCGGTCGCCCGGACCTCGATCGAATGCGGCCCTGCGGCCGCCGTCCAGGGCAGCAGCCACTGGACCCAGGTGGCCTTCGAGATCGGCTGGCTGATCTGGGCCGGCTGCCACGGCTCCGTCGTCGATGCTGACCTCGACGCCCTTGATCCCGCGGTCGGGCGCCCAGGCGACGCCGGCCACGTTGACCCGGCCGTCGGCCAGGTTCGCGCCGCCCTGGGGCACGTCGATCCGGGACTGGGTCAGGATCGGGCCGTCCTTGGCCCAGCCGAGCGGGATCCAGTAGCCGTCGACCGCCTCCCGGGTGGTCAGCTCGATCGACGCCAGCCACTTCGTGGCCGAGACGTAGCCGAACAGGCCGGGCACGATCAGGCGAGCCGGGAAGCCGTGGTCGGCGGGCAGCGGCACCCCGTTCATGCCGACCGCGATCATCGGCTCGCGACCAGTCGGCCATCGCCCAGTCGGTCGGGAAGCCGACCGTGAAGTCGTCGACCGATCGGCCGACGACCTGGGTCGCCCCGGCCTGGATCCCGGCGTTGTTCAGGACGTCCTTGAGCTTGACGCCCGGTCCACAGGGCGTTGCCGACCAGGTTGAGGCCCGGCTGGTTGTTCTGGGCCACGTCGTTGCTGACGCAGGCGATCGTCACGTACTGCTCGAAGAGGGGCATCGCCAGCAGGTCGTCGTAGGTGAAGGTCAGCGGGTGGTCGACCATGCCCTTGACGTCGAGCTGCCAGGCGTTGGCGTCGACCTGCGGCGTGAGCAGGGTCGTGTCGATCTTGTAGAAGCGGTCGTTGGGCATGACGATCGGGGTCAGGCCGGCGATCGTGAACGACTCGGTCGAGGTGAGTGGCGGAACCGGGTTCAGGACGGCCGGCAGGCGCGAGGTGCTGACCGTGCCGGTCGGATGCTGGCCGTTGACCAGGCCCCGGCCCACGGCGCCGGCCACCACCGCGGTGCCCAGGGTGCTGGCGCTGGCGATCAGGAAGCGCCGCCGGGTCCATTCGGGGCTGCCCGAGGTTGCCGCTTCCCGGGCGGTCGCGCGAGTCGTCGCCTTCAGCCGGCTGCCCTTGCGCGGCTGGCGCTGGCTGGGCGCCGAGCGGCTGGCCGCCGTCTGGACGATGGCGGCCCGGCGAGCCGCGGCGCTGTCGGTCGGACGCCAGACGGGACGCTCGTCCGGGTCAGCATCGCCGTTCCGAGCGGCACCGCCCGCCGCGGTACCGCGCCGGCCTTGCTCGACCGACGAGCCGGGCACCAGGGCCAGCAAGCCCCACAGGACGGCCAGGCCGATCCCGACCGCGAGCACCGGCACGACGATGGCGAACAGGCGCGAGGTCAACGCCTCGTTGTAAGCGGCGAACGCTGCGATCAGCCCGAAGCCAACGAAGACCCACGCACCGCTCCGGAAGTTGCGGCCGGCGACGATGCCCGTGAACAGGGCGATCACGAGGGCGACGACCAGGACGGCCAGGTTGAGCACGAGCTTGTCGTTCGTGCCGAACAGGCTGACCATCAGCTCCTTGGCGCCCGACGGCTGGAGGGCGATGACCAGCGAACCAACGGCCGTAACCAGGGACGGCGCGTCCTTGATCAGGCCGGCGATCAGCTCGCCGACGGCCAGCGCGGCGCCGCCGGCGGCGAGCCCGGCGAGGGCCGGCGGCCAGGCCGCCCGCAGGCGGTCGGCGAGATGTGGCCGGTCGTGAACCGCGTCCGACGGGCGTGATGAATCGCTCATAGCCGGCGAGCGTAGCGCGACCTTGTGACGAACGCGTGTCGACGGGCCGACAGTCACCGTCCGCTGTCACGATCCCGTCACGGGCCCCTGAGTACGATGGCCGTGATGCCCGATCTCTCGCGCCCGATCCTCGTCGTCGACGACGATGCCAAGATTGTTCGGCTCGTCCGGGCGTACCTCGAACGGGAGGGCTATCGGGTGGCCGAGGCCGGCGACGGCCGGGCCGCGCTGGCGGCCATTGCCCTGGAACGGCCTGCCCTCGTGGTCCTGGACCTGATGCTGCCCGAGATCGATGGCCTGGACGTCGTCCGGGCGATCCGCCGCGACGGGGAGCTGCCCATCATCATCCTGTCCGCCCGGGGCACGACCAGCGACCGGATCGCCGGTCTGGGCCTGGGCGCCGACGACTACCTGCCCAAGCCGTTCTCGCCGGCCGAGCTCGTCGTGCGCGTCGCTCGGGTGCTGGCTCGATCCAGCAGCCGCCAACCGGCCCCGGACAGCCCGGACGAGCCGCTCCTCCGCCACGGCCAGCTCGTCGTCGACCGGGCCCGGCACAGCGTCGAGCTGGACGGCCGGCCGGTGACCCTGACGGCGATCGAATTCCGGCTGCTGGCCGCCCTGCTCGAGGCCGACGGCCGGGTCCTGAGCCGCGACCAGCTCCTCGATTCGGTCTACGGCCTCGACGCCGAGGCGGTCCTCGAACGGACGATCGACGTCCACGTCGGCCGGCTGCGGGACCGCCTGGACGATACCGCGGCCGAGCCGCGCTTCATCGCGACCGTGCGCGGCGTCGGCTATCGGGCGACCCGGCCAGGGTCGACCGTGGACGCTCCGGCGGGGCGGACCCGATGAGCGCCTGGCGCCGGCATCGTCCAGCCTGGTCGCGCGGGGTCGGCGCGCGGATCGCCGTGGCAGCCGTCCTCACGACCGCCCTCGCCGTCGGCATCGTCGGATTCGGCGTGGTCGTCGTCGGTGGGGCCGTCTTCGCCGACCTGATGATGAAGCACGGGGCGACCGCGGCCGAGGCCCACGAGATGTTCGACCAGTCGATCACCCTCGTCCTCCTGGCGGCCATCGCCACCGCGATCGCGGCCGGCCTGCTGATGGCGATCCTGCTCGGCCGGCGCCTGGCCCGGCCGCTGGCCGAGATCGGCGCCGCGGCCCGGACGGTGGCCGGCGGCGACTACGCGGTCCGGGTTCCGCGTCGGGGTCCCGAGGAGATCGCCAGCCTGGCCGACTCGTTCAACCAGATGGCGGCCAGCCTCGAGGCGCAGGAGCGGATGCGCCGCGAGTTCATCGCCAACGCGGCGCACGAGCTACGCACGCCGTTGACCAACTTGCAGGGCTACCTCGAGGCGATGCGCGACGGGGTGATCCCGGCCGACCGGGCGACGATCGACTCGCTGTGGGACGAGGCCGAGCGGCTCGTTCGGCTGGCGGCCTCGCTGGACACCCTGGCCGAAGGCGACGCGGCGGGCGGGGTCGGGGCGGCGACCGAGATCGATGTCGTCGAATCGATCCGGACCGCGCTCGAGCTGGCCACGCCGGGCTTCGAGCGGGCCGGCCTGTCGGTCGAGCTGGCGCTGCCCGAGCGGCTGCCGGCCCGGGCGAACCCGGATGCGCTCGCCCAGGTCCTGGGCAACCTCTTCCAGAACGCGACCCGCTACACCCCGCGCGGCGGCCGGGTCAGCGTCAAGGCTGAGCGCCGGCCGGCCGACATCCTGGTCAGTGTCTCGAACAGCGGCGAGGGAATCCCGCCCGACGACCTGGCCCACGTCTTCGAGCGGTTCTACCGGGTCGACAAGTCCCGCGACCGCGCTCACGGCGGGGCGGGGATCGGGTTGTCGATCGTGCAGCAGCTGGTCGAGGCGGCCGGCGGCCGGGTCGGCGCCGAATCGAGCGAGGGCGCTACCCGCTTCTGGTTCGCCTTGCCGGGGTAGGCCCGGCGAATCCAGGGCGAGTTGCGGCGGACCCGGAACAGGTCGCGTAGAGTGGGCCGATGATCCAGGGCTCCTGGCGTGACCAATTCCGGCTGGCGACCCTCGCCGCGGTCGCCTTCGTCCTGGCCCACGACACCGTTTTCCTGCTGACCGACGGCGGCTCCTTCGGCCAGGCCCTGGCCCGCACCGGCCATGGCGACCAGTGGACTGGCACGGTAATCGTCGTCGCCGGCCTGGCGATCAGCCTGGCCATCGCCGGGATCGGCAGGCTGGCGCGCCTGTCGAGGATCGCCCGCGAGCTGGATGCCGGCGGGATCTCGGTCGCCGAAGGCCGGCCGGTCGACCTGCTCAGCCACCTGCTCAAGGCCTGGCTGCTGATCCTGCCCGTGGCCCTGCTCCTGTTCGTCGTCGTCGAGAACCTCGAGCACCTGTCCGTCGGCCTGCCCGCTCCCGGACTGGCCGTCCTGGGCTCGGTCCAATACCACTCGGTCCTGGGCGTCTTCGCCCTTGTATCGCTGCTGGCCGCGCTCGTCGACGCCCTCTACCGCTGGCGGCGCGACGTGCTGGTTGCCCGGATCGCCGCGGCGCGAGCCCGCCTCGGGCGATCGCCCCGGGTCGTGGGTGGCCGGCGCGTGCCATGGCTCGACCGACGCCACGCATCGATCACCAGCAACCGGATCTCCGGCCGGGCACCGCCCCTCCCCGTCCTGGCCTGAGCCCGCTCGCGCGAACTGCGCCGAGCGCCGGCTCGAACCTGCGGCTCGGGCCGTCATCGTCGATGGCGGCCCCGTGGAGGAATGACCGTGCACTTCATTCGATCGCGACGCATTGGCGTCGCATTCCTGGCTTCGACGTTCGCCGTCATGCTCGTCGCGGGCGTCGCCGACGCCCACATCGTCAAGACCTTCGGCAAGTACACCGTGGCCCTCGGCTGGGTCCACGAGCCGACCTATGTCGGCGAGCAGAATGCCGTCCAGGTCGTGATCAAGGATGCCGCCGGCAAGGCGGTCACCGATCTCAACGACGGCGACCTGAAGGTGACCGTTGCCGTCGGCGGCAAGACGTCTGATCCGCTCGACCTGCTGAACACCTTCGACCCGGACACCGGACTCGGCGTCCCGGGCGACTACGAGGCCCCGATCATCCCGACCGCGCCCGGCGACTACACCTTCCACCTGACCGGCACGATCGACGGCACGGCCGTCGACGAGACCGCCACGTCGAGCGATTCGACCTTCAACTCGGTCGTCGACGCGACCGGGATCCAGTTCCCCAACCAGCTGCCGGCTCTGACCGACATCATCACCCGGCTCGACCGGATCGACGCGCAGGCTGAGCGCCAGCCCGGCGCCGTCGGGCGGACCGGCCGCAGCCAGTGCTGCCCCGGTCGAGGACACGGCCGTCACCGCGGCCAATGCGGCGGCGGCCAGCGCCCAGAGCGCGGCCAACAACGCGCTCCTCGTGGGCGGCGTCATCGGCGGTGCGGGGGTGATCATCGGCCTGGCGGCCATGGCGATGGCGATGCGCGGCCGGCGGCCGGCTGGCTGACCTGCCGGTGTTCATCGCTCACAGGGCGCGCGTCGCGGCAGTCCTCCTCGGGCTCGCCGCGGCCCTGGCCCTGCCCGGAGTCGCCGCCGGGCACGCGCTGCCCCAATCGAGCACGCCCAGCGCGGGCTCGACGCTGACCACGCCGCCCAGCCAGGTCTCGATCATCTTCGGCGAGCGCCCGGATCCGAACCTGTCCACGATCAAGGTCCTGGACACGACCGGCGCCGCGGTGACGTCGGGCCCGACCGCCCCGCTCGCCGGGAATCCCGTGGAGCTCGTGGTACCGCTCAAGGCGAACCTGCCCGACGGCGTCTACACCGTCGCCTGGCGAACGGTCTCGGCGGTCGACGGCCACCTGGCGACCGGCTCGTTTGCCTTCGGGATCGGCGTGGCGCCGCCTGCTCCAGGCTCGGCCGGCTCGGCGAGCACGGTTACGTCATCCGCCGGGCCATCCGATGGCGCGATCGCCGGGCGCTGGCTCCTATACCTGGGTCTCGTCGGGCTGCTCGGGCTGGCCGTCTTCGGGGCGCTGGTGGCCCATGGCTCGCCCGCATCCGTGCGGCGCGTCCTGCCGATCGCGTGGCTGGTCGCGGCGGCGGGGACGCTGCTGGTGGTCGGCTTCCAGCTCAGCGATGCCGGCGTCGATCCTGGACGCATCTTCCAGACATCGTTCGGCGGCGCGATCGTGGCCCGGACCTTGCCATTGCTCGTCGCCGGCCTCGCGATCGTGCCCGTCTGGCTGCGGCGCGGCCGGGAACGGCTCGCGCTGAGCGTGGCCGGCCTGGGCGCCGCCGGGGCGATGGTGGGCGACGTCGCCTACAGCCATGCCGCGGCCGGCGGCGACCCGTTCCTTGATGTCCCGGTCCAGGTCCTCCATGTGGTCGCGGTCGGCTTGTGGCTGGGCGGCCTGCTCGGCCTGCTGGTCAACCTGCGCCGCGAGCCCGACGAGCATTCGGCCCGACTGGCCACCCGCTTCTCGAGGCTGGCCACCGCCGGGATCGCGATCGTGGCGATCACCGGCCTCCTGCGGGCAATCTCCGAGGTGGGCTCGGTCGACAACCTGCTGTCGACCGATTTCGGTCACCTGATCATCGCCAAGACCGCCCTCCTGGGCGTCCTCGCCCTGTTCGGGGCGATCAACCACTTCCGTCATGTCCCGGCCGCGGGCCGGGCACTGCGCGGACTTCGCCGGCTCGGGTCGGCTGAGCTGCTCGTGGGCGGCACGGTCCTCCTCCTTTCGGCATCACTGGTCAACCTGGCGCCGCCGACCGAGACAGGCGGCGGCACGGCCCCGGCGGCCGTGGCCAACCCGGTGATCCTCGCCGGCTCGGATTTCGGGACCTCGCTCAAGCTGCAGCTCGAGGTCTCGCCGGGCGGCGCCGGCTTCAACACGTTCACGGCGACGGTCACTGATTTCGATTGCGGGAGCCCCGCTCGCCGCGGCCACCGGGGTCTCCCTGCGCTTCACCTTCCCCGGCCGCTCGGACGTGGGCAGCTCCCGTCTCGACCTGCCGGCCGTCGCGCCGGGCGTCTTCAGCGCGACCGGCTCGAACCTGTCCCTGGTCGGTGCCTGGCAGGTCACCGCCCTGGTGGTCAACGGGACGGCATCGGTGGAGGTGCCCTTCGAGCTGGTCACCCGCACGGCGCCGGCCACCATCGACGTGAACGCGGTCGCCGGTCTGCCCACGATCTATACCGTCCACCTTTCAGCAGGCAGGTCGATCCAGGTCTACCTGGATCCGGGGACGGCCGGGGCCAACGAGGTCCATGCGACCTTCTTCGACGCTTCCGGCAACGAGCTGCCGGTCCAGACCGTCACGATGGTCCTCGGGCCGAAGGACGGCCCGGCCGCGGCCCTCGACCCGCGCCAGCTCGAGCCAGGCCATTTCGTCGCCGACACCACCCTGCCGGCTGGGACGTACACACTGTCGGTGGCCGGGCCGGCCCCAAACGGCGACCAGCTGACGACCCAGCTCGACGTCCCGGTCACTCCCTGAGGCAAGCCATGAATCTCGTCACTCGCCAACCCACCGCCAGCCACGGCCGCCGCCGCCGCCTCGCGCTGGTGGTCGTTGCCGCACTTCTCCTCGCCGCGTGCGGCGGCTCAGCCACGCCGCTGCCGTCCGAGACGCCCAGCCTCGTGGCACCGACCCCGGCCGGCTCACGGCCGTCGTCGCCGGCCGTCCTGACGTTCGTCTCGCCGACGCCCAACGAAGTCGTCAATGGCACCTCAGTGCACGTCATCCTGTCGCTCCAGGGCGCGACGATCGTGCCGGCCACGACCACCAACATCAGCCCGACCACTGGCCATGTCCACCTGTACGTGGACAATGCCCTGGTGTCGATGAACTACCAGCTGACCCAGGACCTGCCGGTCCATCCCGGGACCTACGTGATGTACGCCGAGTTCGTGGCCGCCGATCATGCCCCGTTCGACCCGCGGGTGAAGACGCCAGAGATCATCTTCACGGTCCAGTGAGGATCGCCGAGCGCGGCCCGGGGCGACGCGGCCTGGCCGCGCCGGTCAGCCTGGCCGTCGGGATCGGCCTGATCGTGGCGGCCCAGCTCGGCTCGCCGGTGGCCGCGCCGCTATTCGACTCGCTGACCGTCCTTGGGCCCTATCACTACCTGGCCCCGGCCGCCGGCCAATCGGGCGAGCCGACCTCGGCGACGGTCACCGAGCAGCTGGCCAACGGGGTCAGCCCCGGCTTCAACGCCGCCACCACCGAGTCGCCCCCGCAGGCGCAGCTCATCGCCGCCCCGGACGCCTTCCAGCTGGCTCCAGGCAGCACTGCGGTGACCGTCACGATCAAGCCGATCGCACCGCCCGCCCCGTCCACCGTGGGCACGATCGTGGGCAACGTCTACGAGTACAGCGTGGCCGACCAGAACGGGGTCCAGCTCGTGACGAAGGCCGGGACGGACGTGACCCTCGTCCTGCGCGCGCCCGACGCCACGACCGAGGCCGTGATCGCCCAGTTCGCCAACGGGGCCTGGACCCAGATCGCCTCGTCGCCCTCGGGCACGCCGGCCTTCTTCCTGGGCACGACCGGCACCTTCGGCGATTTCGCGCTCGTGGCCACGAAGGGCGGCTTCGGGCCACTCGAAGTCAGCCTCCTGATCCTGGTCGTCGGCGCGGTCCTCGGCGGGATCGGCTTCGTGGTCCTCCGGCGACGGCGCCGAATCGAGCACAACCGAGTCCCGGACGCGGGTCGCCGAAAGCCGGCCGGCGGCGCCGGCAGCCGCGCTACGACCCGCAAGCGCAAGCGTCGATGACCGATCCGGGGCAAACTCCGCCACAGACCGCACCACGGAGAACGCTCGTGAAGGCACCTCTGCGCCGCCTCCTGGTCATCGTCACGGCCGCGTTCCTGGCCGGCTGCTCGGCCGGCGGGACCGGCAGCGGCCCGGCCGGTACGCCCGGTACGCCCGGTACGCCCGCGGCCGGCGCCAGTTCCCCGATCCGGATCGGCGCCGTCTTCCCGATCAGCGGCAGCGCCGCCAGCCTCGCCCTCGAGGAGCTGCGCGGCGTCCAGCTCGCCGCCGACTTCGTGAACGTCGATGGCGGGATCGACGGCCGGCGAGTCGTCCTCGACATTCGCGACCTCGAGTCCGCCGACGGCGCGGCCACAGCGATGGCCTCCCTCCGCTCGGACGGCGTCTCGGTCGTCGTCGGCGCGTACTCCTCCGAGCTCTCCATCCCGGCCGCATCGGCCGCCGACGCGGCGGGCCTCGTCTATTGGGAGGCGGGGGCGGTCGCCGACCAGCTGACCGGCCGGGGACTGCCCCTCGTCTTCCGGGTCGGGGCCAGCAGCACCAACCTGGGCGACAACTCGGCCGACTTCGCCGCGACCCAGCTCGCGCCCCGCCTGGGCACGACCGCGGCCGGCGTGCGCCTGGCGATCGTGGCCGCCAACGACGCCTATCCCCAGTCGGTGGCAGCCGCCGCCGAGGCGACGGCTCGCGCCAACGGCAGCCCGGTCGTCGACCAGCAGACCTACAACCTGACCTACCCCGACTGGCCGAAGGTGATGGCCGAGCTGGCCGCCGCCAGGCCTTCGGTGATCATCCTGGCCTCGCATATCGAGGACGGCGTCGCGTTCCGCAAGGCGATGGTCGGCGCCGGCCTGAAGGTTGCCGCCCTGATCGGCTCGACGATGGCCGAGTGCACGCCGGATTTTGCCGGCGAGCTCGGTGCAGATGCGATCGGGGTGTTCGCGTCCGACCGGCCGACCGGGGGCTTCCAGCCGACCGCCCTCGACCCGACCGCGCGGGCGGTCTACGACCGGCTCGCCGCAGCCTGGGCGATCGACAACCCGGTGACGGCGCCGGCCGATGAATACGGCAGCGGTCCCGATCCGGCCGCCCCACCGAGCAGCGGCCCGGTCATCGTCGGCCCGATCGACGAGACCTCGACGGCGGCCGGCCCGAGCGAGGAGGCCCTGTCCGGCTTCTCGGCCGCCTGGGCGCTGTTCCACGACGTCCTGCCGGCGGCCGCGCCGGCCGGCCTCGGCGCCGCGCAGATCGCCGCGGCTGCCCGGGGGCTGGACCTGCCGGCGGGCAGCCTGGCCAACGGCGCCGGGATCAAGTTCTCGAGCGCGGCGGCGACGCTCGGCCAGAACCTGCGCGCCGCGGCCGTGATCTGGCAGTGGCAGGCCGTCCAGAAGTACACGTTCGTGTGGCCGCCCACCTACGCGACCGGCGCGATCCAGTTCGTGCCGCTCAGCCGCTGAGCGGCGATTCCTTGACCACGGCAAGCGCCAACGCGGTCCCCGCGCCCGGATCCGCGTCGATCGCGCGGCGCCTCGTGCGGCCTGCCTGGATCACCTTCGCCCTGGCCGTGATCGTCGCTGCCCGTTGGGCGGCGACCGTCTCGGACGCGCCGCCCTATCTCGTGGGTGCGCTGTTCGGCCTCGCCTTCCTGCTGGTTGCCCGGACCGGCGGGATGCGCGTCTCGGTGCCCGCGCCGTCCGCCTGGCTGATCGGGTTGGCCGGCTCGCTCGTCCTCGTCCTCCTGGCCATCGGGGCGAGCCAGCTCGCCGGCCAGCCCTTGCGGGCCGTGCCGAAGACCGAGTTCGGGGCATGGGTCCTGATCACCATCGTGGTCGCCAGCGCCGAGGAGCTCGTCCTGCGCGGGGCCCTGTTCAACGCCCTTCGAGAAGCTTCCGGACTGGCCGTCGCGGTCGCGGTGACGAGCACCGCCTTCGCCCTGATGCACGTGCCGCTTTATGGCTGGCATGTCGTCCCGCTCGACCTCGGGGTGGGCGTCTTCCTGGCCGGCCTGCGGCTCGCCTCGGGCAGCGTCGCTGCTCCCGCGGTCGCCCACGTGGTGGCCGACCTCGCCACGTGGTGGCTGTAGGCGCCGCCGACCCGGACCCTCGACGTCGCGCGCCTCGGGCTATCCTGCGGCCATGGTCACTCCGACGACAGTCCACTCCACAACTGGCGCGGCGTTCCTGCGGGCGGTCGGCGCGACGCTGCCGACGGTCACGGTCCTGACCGATCCCCTCGACCTCGAGTCGTACCGGCGCGACGAGACCGCCTATCTCGAGCCCCCGCCGCCCGTCGCCGTGGCCCTGCCCACGACCACGGCGGAGGTAGCCGGGCTGGTCCGCCTCGCCGCCGAGCATCGCGTGCCGATCGTCGCCCGGGGTGCCGGGAGCGGCCTGTCGGGCGGGGCCAGCTCGGTCGCCGGCGGCTTGACGATCTCGTTCATGCGGATGAACCGGATTCTCGAGATCGACCGGGCCAACCTGGTCGTGGTCACCCAGCCCGGGATCCTCAACGCCGCTCTGAAGCGGGCCGTCGCCGCCGAGGGCCTGTTCTACGCCCCGGATCCGGCCAGCACCGAGATCTGCTCGATCGGAGGCAACCTGGGCACGAATGCCGGTGGCCTGTGCTGCCTGAAATATGGCGTCACCCGCGATGCCGTCGTGGGACTCGAGATCGTGACGGCGGCCGGCGAGATCGTCCGGCTGGGCGGCAAGACCACCAAGGACGTCGCCGGCTACGGCCTGATCCCGCTGATCGTCGGCTCACAGGGCACCCTGGCCCTGATCACGGAGGCGACCCTCCGCCTGCGGCCGACGCCGCCGCCCAAGGCCACCCTGCTGGCCTTCTTCCCCAGCTTGACCTCGGCCGGCGACGCGGTCTCAGCCCTGGCCGCGGCCGGGGTCGAGCCGTGCACCCTCGAGCTGATGGACCAAACCACGATCCGGGCCGTCGACGACGACCATCAGCTGGGCCTCGATCGCGACGCCGCCGCCCTGCTGATGATCGAGTCGGACCTGCCTGGGATCGCAGCGAGCCGGGCTCTCGAGCTGGCTGAGGCAGCCTGCCTTGGTGCCGGAGCTGCGTCCACGATCCTGGCCGCCGACCAGGCCGAGGCCGATCTCCTGCGCCAGGCGCGACGGCTCGCGTTCAACTCGATGGAGCGCCTGGGCGTCGCCCGGATGGAGGACGTCGGCGTGCCCCGCGGCCGGGTCCCGGAGCTGCTTGCCGAGATCGAGCGGATCGCCGCAGAGCAGGGCCTCCTGATCGCGACGTTCGGCCACGTCGGCGACGGCAACCTGCACCCGAACATCATCCTCGACCGGGATGACCCCGACGGTGAGGCCAGGCTCGGCCGGGCGACCGATGCGCTGTACCGGGCGGCGATCGCCCTGGGCGGCACGGTGACCGCCGAGCACGGCATCGGCGCCTCCCGGCGCGACTACCTCGAGCTCCAGCGCGGCAGCGGCGCAGTTGCGATGATGCGGGCGGTCAAGACCGCCCTCGATCCGCTGGGCATTCTCAACCCCGGCAAGGTCCTGCCCGAGGCCTGACCCGCTTAGGCCCTGCCCGCCGCTTCGATCGACTCGACCGCGCCGGGGTTCTCGAGCGCCGACAGATCACCCGGATCCAGGCCCAGATAGGCCGCGCGGGCCACCCGGCGCATCACCTTGCCGCTCCGCGTCCGGGGCAGGTCGGTCACGGCGATCACCGCCTTGGGCCGGACGGGCTTGCCCAGCTCGTGGACGACGCGCTGGCTCACCTCGAGCGCGATCGCCCAATCCCAGGCGACGCCGGGTCGGGGCACGCACAGGACGACGATCGCCTCGCCTTTGAGCTCGTCGGGGACGCCGATCGCGGCCGCGGCCATCACCCCCGGGTGGGCCACGGCGCAGGCCTCGACCTCGGCCGGGCCGACCCGCTTGCCGGCCACCTTGAGGGTGTCGTCCGAGCGGCCATGGATGTACCAGAAGCCGTCGGCATCGGTCGCGGCGAAGTCGCCGTGGAGCCACAGCCCGGGAATCCGGCGCCAGTACGTCTCGAGGTAGCGCTCGTCGTCGGGTTCGGCCCAGAAGCCGCGGGTCATCCCCGGCCAGGGCTGGCGAATGGCCAGCTCGCCGACGGTGCCTCGCACTGAGGCGCCGGAGGCATCGACGATGTCGGCGGCCATCCCGACGCACGGCCCATTGAACGAGGTCGAGCGGATCGGCCGGAGGAGATTGCAGCCGAGGATGCCGCCGCTCACCTCGGTCCCGCCGCTGTAGTTGACGATCGGCAGGCGGCCCTCGCCGACGACCGCGAAGAGCCACTGCCACGGGTCGGGGTTCCAGGGCTCGCCGGTCGAGCCCAGGATCCGCAGGCTCGATCGATCGTGGGCCAGCACGGGCTCATCGCCGTGGACCCGGAGGGCCCGGATCAGGGTCGGGCTGACGCCCATATGGCTGATCCGGTGGGTCGCGACGAGCTGCCACAGGCGACCCGGATCGGGCCAGTCCGGCGCGCCCTCGTAGATCACGAGCCGGGCGCCGAGCAGGAGCGCCCCACTGATCGCCCAGGGGCCCATCATCCAGCCGAGGTCCGTGAACCAGCACAGGGCGTCGCCGGCCCGCAGGTCGAAGGTATGGGCGAGGTCCTGGGCGGCCTTGATCGGGAAGCCGCCGTGGACATGGACGGTGCCCTTCGGCCGGCCGGACGTGCCCGACGTGTAGATCACCATGTAGGGCTGCTCGGGGTCCGTCGGCGGGACGGCGTCGAGGACGGGATCGGCGGCGGCGGCCGGCCCGACGGGCGAATCGTCCGAATCGTCCCAGCTGACATCCCGGTCGTCGTCCAGCTCGATCGGCAGGTCAGGCAACCGGCGGACAACGATCACCCGGCGGACGGATGGCGCCAGGGCGACCGCTTCGTCGGCCACGGCCTTGAGCGGGATGACGGCGCCGCGCCGGTAGAAGCCGTCGGCCGTGATCAGGTGGGTCGCGCTGAACGCCTCGAGGCGGGCGGCCACGGCCGGGGCGGCATAGCCGCTGAAGATCGGGCTGAAGATCGCCCCCAGCCGGCCGAGGGCCAGGACGGCGATCACCGTCTCGGGCAGCATCGGCAGGAAGATCCCGACCCGGCTGCCCAGCCCGATTCCCAGGGCGCCCAGGCGCCGCGCCGCCAACCGTGCCTCTCGATCGAGCTCGGCCCAGGTGAAGCGCCGGATCGAACCGTCCTCGCCCTCCCAGGCCAGCGCCTCGAGGCCGGGCCTGGCTGCGGCCCATGGTTCGGTTGCGGCCAGGGCATGGTTGAAGGCTCCCCCGCCCCACCACGTGGCTCGGGCAGGGCCGCCCGCGAGGTCCACGATCGCCATCGGCCGGCGCTGCCAGGCGATCCCCAGGTCATCCGCGGCCAGCGACCAGAACCAGGCCGGATCCGCGGCCGCCCGCGCCTGGACCGCCTCGAGCCCGGCCAGGCCGGTGGCCCGGACCAGCTCGGCCAGCCGTGCCCCGCTCAGCTCGGCTGGTCCGGGCCGCCATGCCGCTTCGCTCTCCGGGCGGGCAAAGGCCGGCAGCTGACCAGGGCTCATCGTCCACCTCCGTGCGGCCCGGCCCGACCCCGGCGAATGCCCGTCGTGTACCAGCCGCCGAACAGGATCATCGCCCCGCCGACCAGCCCGGCGCCGACGGAGGCGCTGGGACCGGCCGTCGGGCTGGAGCCCGGCACGAGGTCCGGCGACGGCCCCTGGCCGTTGATCCCGCGCAGGAAGTTCACCAGGTCCCAGCGCTGGGCGTCGGTCAGGGTCGTTCCCGAGCCGGGCATCCCGCCCGGCAGGCCGTCGCGGATCCAGGCATACAGGTCCGAATCGCTGTGGCCGGCGAGCAGCCCGGACAGGAGGCTCGAGGGCGGGACCTCGGTCGTCCCGGCGTCCGGGCCATCGCCCCGGTACTCGGCTCCGTGGCACCGGGCGCAGGACGCGTCGTAGAGCAGCGCCCCGCGATCGACCGAGGCAACCGTGTCGGGCGTGGGGTTGACGTAGGTGATCGGCGGTCCGCTCGCGTTGACGATCGCGCTGATCGTGAACACGAGCCCGGCGATGAGCGCCAGCCCGGCAAAGGCGCGGGCCCGGCCGAAGCCGTCGGGCGCGCTCGTGCTCGTGGCCAGCAGCCCGCCGCTGGCCGGCTGCCAGCGGTAGGCGAGCAGGCCCAGGACGATCGCCGCACCGAGCAAGGCGAGGCCCAGGATCAGCTGGATCGACAGTCCGTTCATCGGGGCGTGCCGCCGATCAGCATTGCCAGCCCCAGGACGCCGCCGACAAGGCTGCCCCCGAGGACCGCCAGCCGGCTGGTCGCGGGCAGGGTTCGAGGCAGCGATCGGCCGGCCAGGCTCAGGCCGGCGGCCAGGAGGCTGCCCAGGAGCAGGACGAGGGCGACGATCAGCAGCGGGTCGATCGGTGGCGTCGCCCGCCCGGCGCTCAGGCCGTCCGTGTCGAAGGCGAAGTCGAACACCCCATGCGAGGCCTCCGCCCCGCTCGCGGCGCTGACCAGGATCGTTGCCTGCCAGCCGCTATCGGCGGGCACCTCGCCGACGTTCACGACCAGCGTTCGGCCACTGGCGTCCGTCGAGTCGGGACTCAGCGGGACCGTCGACGATCCGGCTCCGCCGTCGACCCGGGCGAGGTCGAGGCTGACGTTCGAGCCCGCCTGCGGTGCGGCCGGCAGGGTCACGACGTACCGATTCGGGCCCGGCCGGCCCGGCTGGATGGCCAGCCTGACCCGCTGGCTGCCGGGGCTGGCACCGGCCGGATCGATCGCCACCGGCCGGTCCGTTCCGGTCGGCGAGCCGCTCGTCAGGTTGGCCGCGATGACGACGACCGCAACGGCCAGGCACAGCTCCAGCAGGAGCCGCTTCGACAGGCCGCCCAGCCACGGCCGGTCGCGGCCGCCGTCAATGTAGTTGAAGGCCCCGACGGCCAGCGCCAGGACGAAGACCGCCACCTTGATCGCCAGGTCCAGGTCGTAGGCCGAGCGGATCGCGCTGAAGTCGCCGATCTCGATCCACGCGGCATAGACCCCGGTCGCGCCGATCAGCCCGATCGAGACGAGGGCAACGGCCGAGAAGCGGCGGACCATGTCGCGCAGCAGATCGGGCGCCAGTCGGGTGCGCCCGCCGAAATCGGTCAAGCCGCCGAGGGCGACCAACCCGGCCAGCCAGATGCTCGCCGCACCGACGTGGATCACGTCGACCGCCACCGGCAACGGGCTGCTGAACGCCGCAGCGTGGCTGACGGCCGCGACCAGGCCGATCTCGGCTGCGGCGGCCAGGCCGGCAACGACGATCGCCTCGCCGGTTCGACCGCGTCGGGCCAGGACGATCGCGGCCAACCCGGCCCCGATGCCCAGGACGAGCCGGGCCGTCAGCAGGACGCCGGCCCGGCTGCCGGTCGCGTAACCGAGGTAGTCGCCCGGCGTGGCGGTGGCGGCGAAGCTCGAGGCCCCAACGACGATCAGGACCAGGCTGCCGCCGCCGGCGACCAGCAGCCCGATCGCGGCCCCGTAGGCCGACCCACGCGGCACCCGACCGAGCCCGGGGACGAGGACCAGACCGGCCAGGACGGCCAGCCCGAAGGCAACCATCGCCCCGCCGTAGGCCGCCGTCTTGCCCTGGATCTCGGCCGCGGCGTGGGCCGTGTCCTGGCCCGGGTGCAGGCTGCCGTTGCTCGAGGGGCTCTGGGTCAGCCCGCTGGCGTCGATCGAGCCCACGCCGAAGACCAGGAAGCCCGTCGTGTCGTGGCCGTCGGCGGACGAAGAGGCTCGCCAGTTGACCGTGTACGAGCCGGGCGGCAGGGGGGCCGCCAGGTCGACGACAAGGACGTCGGGGTCGCCTGGCGACGGGGCGCCGGCCCGGGCCACGAGGATCGCGCCGCTGGCGTCGAGCAGGTCGAGCGAGGTATAGCGCGCCTCGATCGGCTCACTGAAGACCAGCGAGATCTGACTCGGGCCGACGGGCAGGACCGCGCCGGCGGCGGGGACGCTCAGGAGCAGCTCGGAGTGGCCGGCGACCGGAGCTGCACTTCCGGCCAGCAGGACCGGTCGGGCCAGGATCACCACGGCCGCCACCGCCAGGGCGGCGACGAGCCGGCGAAGCCCGCGCTGTGCGCTGATGGCCGGCAGGGATCTGCGGGTCACCAGGCGGGCCATCACGACGATCATACGGCCGGCCTCCGTTCGCGGACCACCGGGCGGCGGGGTACGATCTGGCTCCCGTGACCACTGTCCTGTTCGTTCGCCATGGCCTGACTGCGCTGACCGGGCCCGTCCTGGTTGGCTGGACGCCGGGCGTCCACCTCGACGATCGGGGCCGGCGGCAGGCGGCGGCCCTGGCCGCCCGGCTTGCCCCCGTTCCCCTCGCGGCGATTGTCAGCTCGCCGCTCGAGCGCTGCGTGGAGACCGCCGCCGCGCTCGCCGCCGGCCGCGACCCGGCGCCCGCCCGCGAGGTCGACGAGCGGGTCGGCGAAGTCCGCTACGGAACGTGGACCGGGAGCGAGCTCAAGGTCCTGGTCAAGGACCCGCTCTGGGCGACGGTCCAGGCCCACCCCTCGGCCGTCACCTTTCCCGAGGGAGAGGCGCTGCGCGACACTCAGGCTCGGGCGGTGGCCGCGGTCCGCGACTGGAACCAGCGCCTGGGGGCCGATGCCACGTACGCCATTGTCAGCCATGCGGACGTGATCAAGGCGATCCTGGCCGACGCGCTGGGCCTCCATCTCGACCAGTTCCAGCGGATCGTCGTCGGACCTGCCAGCCTGAGCGTCGTGCGCTACACCAGGCTCCGGCCGTTCGTCCTGCGGGTCAACGACCAGGGCGGCGATCCGGTCGACCTCCTCGAGACGAAGAAGAAAGCACGCCGGCGCCGCGTCGCGGCCGGCATTGAGGCACCTGCATGACCCGACGGATCTCCAACTTCGACGCCCCCGATCGCTTCGTCGCCGGGACGATCGGCGAGCCCGGCCATCGGGCCTTCTTCCTGCAGGCCCGCCAGGGCGGGGCGATCGTCAGCGTCGCGGCCGAGAAGACCCAGGTCGCGGTCCTGGCGGCCAACCTGGCAGCCCTCCTCGACACCTTGTCCGAGCGGGGCGTGGAGGGCATCCCGGCCGATGCCGGCGATCGTCCGATCGACGACGAGCCCCTTGGCGAGCCGCTCGTCGAGGCGTTCCGAATCGGGGCGATGACGATCGGCTGGGATAGCGCCAGCCAGATGGTCGTGATCCAGGCCGCGGCCCTGACCGACGACGAGGGCGACGACGAGAGGACCGCCTCGATCGTCAACGCGGTGATGGCCGACGATGATGCGGCCGATGGGCCGGACCTGATCCGGGTCCGCCTGTCGCCCGCCGAGATCCGGGCATTCGTGGCCCGGACCGCGATCGTGATCGCCGGTGGCCGGCCGCTCTGCCCGCGGTGCGGCCAGCCGCTCGATCCCCAGGGACACATCTGCACCCGCCCGACCGCCTACCTGAACTGACCGGGGTGGACCTGCCGGGACTGCCGGGTCTCGACCGTGAGCGGGCCCTGGCCGTGCTCCGGCTTGGTGAGCTCGAGGTCGAGGGCCGCCTGGAGGTCTCCTCGAACTCGGCCCTGTACTGCGCCCTGCGCCTCGATGGGCTCGAGGTCGCGGCGATCTACAAGCCGGTCCGCTTCGAACGCCCGCTGTGGGACTTCCCCGACGAGACCCTCGCCCGGCGGGAGGTCGCGGCGTTCATCGTCTCGGAGGCGAGCGGCTGGGCGATCGTGCCGCCCACGGTCCTCCGCGACGGGCCGTTCGGTCCGGGCATGGTCCAGCTGTGGATCGATACCGAGCCGACGGTCCACCCCTGGGACCTCGTCCGCGTCTCGGACATTCGCCTGCGGCCGATGGCCATCTTCGACGCCGTGATCAACAACGCGGACCGCAAGGGCGGCCACATCCTGCCGGTCTGCCTTGAGCCCGGCGGCAGGCCCGAAGCGATGCCTGAACGCGAGATCGGCGACGAGCCCGTCGATCACTCGGCCACCCCGCTCCACCTGTACGGCGTCGACCATGGAGTGTGCTTCGCCGAGGAGCCAAAGCTGCGGACGGTTCTCTGGGCCTGGCGCGGCAGGCGCTTCCAGCCGGCCGAGCTGGCCGTGCTCGGCGCCCTGCGCACGAAGCTCGATGGCCGGCTCGGTCGCGACCTGGCAGAGCTGCTCGACCCGCGCGAGGTCGGCGCGACTCGCGATCGGCTCGATGCCCTGATCTCGGCCGGCCGGTTTCCCCGGCCCGATCCGGAGCGGCCGGCGATCCCCTGGCCTCCGTACTGATGTCGGCAGCCGGGGCGCTCGAAGCGCGCTGGTGCGCACCGGCACCACTTCCTGCCGGCGCGGTACGAACGGATCGGGGCCGCTGGTACGCGGGTGATGGACGCCCTCGCCGGTCCGTGGGACGCTGCCCGCGAACGGGGGTCGAGATGACCATTCAGTTCGAGGCCTATACCGCCGAAGGGATCCGGCACGGGGCGATCGCCCAGGATGGCCGGCTCGGCGACCTGCTCGAGACCCTCGAGCAGGTCGTGGTCGAGACGGGTCGCCTTGCCCGGCTCGACGGCAGCGGGGCAACCCAGCAGGCCACCCGGCTCGAGGTCGACGACTTCCTGATCGTCGTCGCCCCGCCCGAGACCACCGGACCGGCGCATTCGGTCTGGCATGACGTCCGGATCCATGCCGGGCCGTATGTCCTCGAGGCCCGCCTGCCGACCCTGCCGGGCTTCGACCCCGCCCGGGCGCTGGCCCGGCCAAGCGGCTCGTT
This sequence comes from uncultured Chloroflexia bacterium, assembly GCA_963735455.1. GTDB lineage: Bacteria > Chloroflexota > Limnocylindria > Limnocylindrales > CSP1-4 > Palsa-1033. The sequence goes on along the minus strand of CAVTKZ010000002.1, from coordinate 550,284 downwards.
CGTGCTCCTCGGCGAGGTCCGGATCGGACTGGGTGGCCGGCCCGACGACGGCGTCGACGTTCACGCCCTGGCCTGGGTCAACCGCTACACCGTGGACCGGATCGAGAGCGACCTGGAGCTGGGATTCTTCTTCCCGGGTGCCGAGTCGGTCGTCGTCCGCGGCTTCACGACCGACGCCGAACCGGGCGATGACCTGGGCCCGGAGCTGGCCGCCGGCTGACGCCCGCCAGCCCCTCGGCCAGGGCGAACGCAGTCGGCCCGGTGCGCGGAAGCGCCATTCCGGACGAACGGCGGAAGCGCTCGGGACCAACGGCCGGGCCGGGTCATCTTCGCAATTCGGGCCCGATCCGCCATCATCAATTCGTGCCAGTCCCCACCGCCGCGCCGCGATGCTCGGCCTGACCCGACCTGCCTCCAGCGGCCCGGAGCAGAGCTGTCGCCAGTGCGGTGCGCAGCGGCCGGGACCATCGGTCACGTTCTGCCGGCGCTGCGGGATTCCGTACGGCAGCGCGCCCTCGGCCCAGGCCCAGCTGCCGTCCTGCCCGATCTGCTACGTGACCGTCGACGATGCCGGGCTGCTCGCCTCGCTGGCCGGCTCAGGCCGGCGCCTGCCGATCGCCGAGCACGTCGTGGAGCACGAGCGCTACCCCGTCGGCGACGACGACTGGCTCGAGACGCTGCGGGTCGGCGACCGGATCCGGATCGGTGGCGGCTATGCCCCGTTCGACCTCGTCCGGCGCTACCTGGTGACCGGCCTCGTGGACGGTGGCCGGGGCCGCCAGTACCAGCACGATGCGATCGTCACCGCGATCAGCCAGATCGCCCGCTGGGGGACCGGCGAGATCGAAGTCTTCGCCGACCAGGACGACTGGCGAGCGGCCCGCCTGGCGGTGACCCAGCTGATGGAGCGCTATCACCGCGACCAGGGCTGAGGCCGCGCCCGGACCATTGGGCGTTTGACAGAACAGGCGTTCTGGGCGATCCTAGTCGATGTCAACGCCCGAGCGGCGTCGCAGGTCAGAGCATCAGAACCTTTGCTCCCGCGACGCGCCAGGCGATCAATCAGTCCCGCTCCGACCCACCTAACCCGGGTCCGTTCGAGCGGTCAGGAACCAAGGGTCTTTCTCGCACATGCTTACGCGAACCTCAACTGCCGGCGCGCCGATGCGCGCCCAGGCGATGCGCCGGCTGCGCCGCCGCGCCGCCGCTGCCCATCCCCTCTTCTGCTCCACCAACGGCTGCGCCACGCTCCTCCGGCTCGATTCCTCGACCGGCGTGGCGACCTGCCCGATCTGCGGGCTGAACCGCCGGGTCAACTAACCGGAACAGCCTGCGCCGCCCGCCGGCCAGCAGGCATCATGGTCCGGTGACCGCCTACCGGACCCTCGACCGCGGGCGTCTCGACGCCCTGCTGGACCGCGAGATCGCCCAGTTCCGGGCCGACCATCCGCGCTCCCTGGCACTCTTCGAGCGAGCCACGGGATCGCTCCTGGCCGGCGTGCCGATGAACTGGATGGTCAAGTGGGCCGGCGGCTTTCCGATCTTCGTGGAGTCCGCCGCCGGCGCGCATTTCACCGACGTCGAAGGCCATGAGTACATCGACTTCTGCCTGGGTGATACCGGGGCGATGGCCGGCCACGGCGCGCCCGCGACCGTCGCGGCAATCGAGCGCCAGATCCACGGCCGGGGGATCACCCACATGCTGCCGACCGAGGACGCGGTCTGGTGCGGCGAGGAGCTCCAGCGCCGATTCGGGCTCAAGTACTGGCAGTTCACCCTCACCGCGACCGACGCCAATCGGTTCGCGATCCGGCTGGCCCGGATGGTCACCGGCCGGCCCAGGATCGCCGTCCACGACTTCTGCTATCACGGCTCGGTCGACGAGACGATCGCGACCCTGGCCCCCGACGGCCGGGTGGTCGAACGGGAGGGCAACATGGGCCCGCCGGTCGATCCGGCCGTCACCACCCGGGTCGTGCCCTACAACGACCTGCCGGCCCTCGAGGCCGCGCTTGCCCATCGTGACGTGGCCGTCCTGCTGATCGAGCCGGCCCTGACCAACATCGGGATCGTCCTGCCCGAACCGGGCTATCTCGAGGGCGTCCGCGAGCTGACCCGACGTTACGGGACCCTCCTGATCATCGACGAGACCCACACGATCTGTGCCGGACCGGGCGGCTACACCCGGGCGTTCGGCCTCGATCCAGACATCCTGGTCATCGGCAAGACGATCGGCGGCGGGATCCCCGTCGGCACCTACGGCTTCAGCGCCGAGCTGGGCGACCGGATCAACACGATGCTCGAGCCCAACAACTCGGATGTCGGCGGCGTCGGCGGCACGCTGGCCGGCTACGCCCTGTCGCTGGCCGCCGTCCGGGCGACCCTCGGCGAGGTCCTGACCGAGGCCGCCTTCGAGCGGATGATCCCGCTCGCCGAGCGCTGGACGGCGGGCGTCGAGGACGCGATCCACGCCCGCGCACGTGCCCTGGCACGTCACCCGTCTCGGCTGCCGGGCCGAATACCACTTCCTGCCCGAGCCGCCGCGTGACGGGGCGGCGCAATGGGCGGCCAGCGATCCCCGAGCTCGAGCGCTTCCTGCACCTGTACGTGATGAACCGGCGGATCCTGATGACCCCGTTCCACAACATGGCCCTGATGAGCCCGGCCACGACCGAGGCCGACGTCGATGCCCACACGGCCGCCTTCGGGGCGGCTCTCGACGAGCTCTTCGCCTAGCTCGTTCGCCCCAACCGCCCGGCTCGTCTGAAGCTCAGAAGGCCCGCTTGAGGATCAGCAGGCCGACGATGACGACCACGAAGACGCCCACCAGCTCGGCCGGCGGCATCGCCTGGAGCGCGTGGACCGAGCTGGTCACGAACTGGCCGATCGAGGCGCCGACATCCACCGGACCACTGCCGCCGCCCTGCCCCCCGGCAACCTGGCCCGCGACGCCGCTCACGCCGTTTCCGTACTCGACCATGGCCGGATGATCGCACGGACGGGGCGGCCCGTGGTGCATCAGCGCACCGCAATCTCAACCCACTTCGGCGGGACCCACCTCGCGCAGCAGCCAGACGGCCAGCGCCCCGGCGCAGGCCACCACCGACTCAAGCGCGACATGCTCGTTCGGGGCGTGGGCGACCTCGATCCGGCCCGGGCCGAACATGACGGTCGGCGTCCGCCCCTCGTTCATCAGCAGGCGCATGTCGGCGCCGTACGGCTCGGCCAGGAAGGCCGGCACCCGACCCAGCACGTCGCCGACCGCGGCCGCCAAGCCGGCCGGGAGCCAGTGGTCATCGGCGATCTCGGCCGACGAGAACCGGCCGCCGGTCAGCTCGACCGTCGGCGGGTGGTCCCTCAGCCACGGATCGGCGGCGCAGGCTTTGCCGAGGACCGCCTGGAGCCCGGCCCACGCGTCGCGCCAGGTGTCGCCGAGGCGGACACCGTAGCGGCCGTCGGCCTCGATCCGGTCGATCACGGTCGATGCCCACTCGCCGCCCCGGACCTTGCCGATGATCGTCGGATAGGGCAAGCCCAGCGCCACCAGGCGGGGCCTGGTCTCGGCCGCGTTGCGGGCGAGCTCGTCGGCGGCCAGGGCCTCGGTCAGGATCGTCAGCTTGTCGAGCGCCGAGACGCCTTCCCGGCGCATCGAGGCATGGGCCGCCTTGCCCGTGATCGTCAACCGGAAGGTGATTGCGCCGGCGTGGGCAGTCACGATCTCGAGGCCCGAGGGCTCGGGAATGACCGCGCCATCACCGGTCACCCCGGCCCGGATCGCGGCCAGCATGCCAGCCCCGCCGTCCTCCTCCGAGGGGACCGTCACGAACAGGATCTCGCCGGCCAGGCCGCCGACCGCCGCAGCAGCCGCCCGGACGGCCTCCAGCCCGGCGATCACGCCTCCCTTCATGTCCACGGCTCCCCGGCCGTAGATGGCGCCGTCGACCAGGGTCGGGCTCCAGGGCGGGCTTCGCCAGAGCGTCTCGTCGCCGACCGGCACGACGTCGACGTGGCCCAGGACGATCATCCGCCGGCCGCCGGCCGGCCCGGTCCGGCCGATCACCACCGGGAGGCTGGTCCGATCCATCTCGCTGCCCGGCCAGTCCGGGTCGCCGGCGAGGGCCGCCGGGTCGGTCGCGACGCGCTCGACGGTCAGCCCCGCCTCGGCCATCAACCGGGCCATCACCTCCTGGACCGCTTCCTCGTCGCCGGTCACGCTCGGGATCGCCAGGATCGAACGCAGCTCGCCGCTCGATCCGGGCCGGGTCGATCGCGTCGACCGCGGCCTGCTCGAGCGGGCTGAGCGAGCCGCTCATCCGGCCGTATCGCGGCGGAGCGGTCGGGTCAGGCAGGTCGGGCCGCCTGATCCGTTCAGGCCGATCTCGACCGCCGGGTAGGTGTGGACCTCGCAGCCGGCCCGGGCCAGCGCGGCGGCCGTGGCCGGGTTGCCCTCGGCCAGGATCAGCACCCCGGGCCGGACCGCGAGCACGTTGCAGCCGAGGGTCGCGAACTCCTCGTCGGGGACCGGGATCAGCCGGATCCCGAGCTCCGCCAGGAGCTGCCACAGGCCCACCGGCAGGAGCGGCAGGTAGACCACGACGAGGTCGTCGGCGACCGGCGAGATCACCGATAGCAGGTGGATCAGCTCGGCCGGGCCGCGCCAGTAGGGGACGTCGAAGATCCGGACATCGCCGCCGACCAGGGCCTCCAGCTGCCGGGCTCCGGCCTCGTTCGTGCGCAACGTCCGGCCGATGCACAGCAGGTCGGGCCGCAGCCAGAACGTGTCGCCGCCCTCGATCGTGCCCGGCGCCTCGATCCGGCCGACGGTGGGGATCCCGTGGGCGTTGGCCCAGGCCTCGATGAGCAGCTCCTCGCCCCGCCGGTTGGGCTTGCCGGCCCGCAGCGGGATCGCGCCCCGGTCGGTGACCAGCAGCGGGTCGAACTGGTACACGAGGTCGGGGCTGGCGCTCTCCGCGGCCAGCTCGTGAACCGTCGGCCCGAGGCTGCCCAGCAGCTCGACGAAGGCGTCGTGCTCGCGCTGGGCGATGGCCAGCTCGACCGGGCGCAGGAACCCGTGGCGGGGATCGTCGAACGCCCGCCCGAAGGCCGGACCGGGCCGCTTGACGAGGACCTCGCGGAGCGGCGCGGTCATGCTCTGGGCCCCGAAGGCGGTGATGGCCGTCACCGAGCGAGGATAGCGAGCCACGTGCGCCGCAATGGCTGAATCGGCACAATGGGCGCATGCCCACCAGCTTTGAACCGAATCAGGCCACGGTCCGCCTCCTGGCCACCCTCAAGGAGTCCGGCCAGCCGGTCTTCGAGGAGGTCCCGGTCGAGGTCCTCGGACCGAACCGCTACCGGCTCCTCGCCTCGCCCGGGATCCTCGATGGCCTGGCCGCCGGCGACACGTTCACGGTCGATCCCCTCTCGCACCTGTACCGGGTCCACGAGCGCGGCGGCAACCTGTGCGTCCAGGTCTGGTATCCCGGCCTCGACCTGGCCGGCCGGGTCGATGCCGAGCTCGTGCCGGCGGTGACCGCGATGGGCGGGACCCTCGACGGGCGGGAGCAGGAGCTGTCCTCGTTCACGATCCCGCTGGCCGCCGGGATCAGCGCGATCGAGAAGGCCTTCAATGACTGGGTCGACCACACCGATGGCGCGACATGGTCCTTCGGCAATGCCTACGAAGAGGACGGCGTCACGCCGCTGGCCTGGCTGGCCGAGGCCGGCGCCGCCGGCTGACCTGGGTTCCTGGCGCTGACCGGCGCCCTTCCCGGCCGCCGCTGATCAGCGAGCGGCGATCTCGTCGAGGGCGGCCAGCAGCCGGTCGATCTCCCCGGCCGTGTTGTAGTGGACGATGCCCAGGCGCAGGACGCCGCCGGTCTCGGCCTGGCCGAGACGCTCGATCAGGCCCTGGGCGTAGAAGTCGCCATCCCAGGCGGTGATCCCGCGCCGGCCGAGCTCGGTTGCCGCGGCGCGTGGTGTCGTCCTTTCGAGGGTGATCGAGACGGTCGGGGTCCGCTCGCCGAACCGATCGGGGTAGATGATCCCGAAGATCCGGACTCCGGGGATCCGCTCGAGCCCGTCCAGGAGCCGGCCGAGCAAGGTCGTCTCGTGGGCCCTGATCGCCAGCATCCCGGCCCGCAGCTGGTCGCCGCGGGTGGCCCCATCCGCCAGGTCCCCGAAGCGTGCCCCGATCGAGGCGATGTACTCGACCGCGGCACCCGCCCCGGCAATCGACTCGAAGCTCTGGGTCCCGGTCTGGAAGCGGTCGTGGGCCGGCCGGACCTTGTACGCCGGCAGGCGGTCGAGGACCGCAGCCCGTCCATACAGGACGCCCAGGTGCGGCCCGAAGAACTTGTAGGTCGAGCAGGCCAGGAAGTCGGTGCCGAGTGCCTGGACGTCGATCGGCCCGTGCGGGGCGTAGTGGACCGCATCGACGTAGGTCAGGGCACCGACGGCGTGAGCGCGCTGGACGATCTCGGCGACCGGGTTGATCGTGCCTACCGCGTTGCTGGCATAGCCGACCGCGACCAGCTTCGTCCGTCGGTTGAGCTGCCGCTCGAGGTCGGCCAGGTCCAGGGTCACGTCATCGGGCCGGATGTCGACGGTCCGGACGGTCAGGCCCCGATCGGCCGCCATCGCCCGCCACGGGCCGACATTCGCCTCGTGATCGAGGGTCGTGACCACGATCTCGTCGCCCGCCTGCAACGTGGCCCCGATCGAGCGGCTGATGTGGAACGTGAGCGAGGTCATGTTCTGGCCGAACTTGATCTCGTCCGTTGATGCCGCACCCAGGAAATCGGCGAGGCCGGCCCGGGCCGTGCTGACGACCGCGTCGCTGCGCTCGCTGGTCAGGAACGCCCCGCCGTCGTTGGCGTTCGACGAGCGGTAGTAGCCGGTCACGGCATCGATCACCCGCTGGGGCACCTGGGTCCCGCCCGGCCCGTCGAAGTAGGCCAGGGGCCGGCCATCCTGCTCGACCGCCAGCGCTGGAAACTCGGCGCGGAGGGCATCGACGTCGAAGTGGGCCATGGCCCAAGCCTAGCGCGGCGAGCCACCACCCGGCTGGCGCCGCGCGGCAATGTCGCGGGCTCCGAGATCGTTGCGCAGTCAACAAGTTGCCAATCAGGGTAGAATGCCGGCATGCCCGCCACCAGGCTCGCCGTCGAGCACGAGCCGACGCTCACCGCCCACGATCCTCGCCTCGAGACGTGGCGCGCCTTCCTGCGCGCCCATGCCCTCCTCACCCGCCGGCTCGACGAGGACCTGCGGACCGGCGAAGGCCTGACCCTGGGCGAATACTCGGCGCTCCTGCAGGTCGCCGAGGCGCCCGGCCGGTCGCTCCGGATGAACCAGCTGGCGACCGGGATCTTCCTGAGCCGGAGCGGCGTCACCCGCCTGATCGACCGGCTCGAGGCGGACGGCCTGATCGAGCGCTCGACCTGCACCGACGACGGCCGGGGCGCCCTGGCGGTCCTGACCGACGCCGGCCTGGCCCGCCTCCGAGACGCGGCCCGGACCCACCTCAACGGGATCGCCGAGTACTTCCTGGATGTCGTCCCCGAGGGCGACCTGGAGGTCCTGACGGCGACGTTCCGGGCGATCGGCGAACGCGTCCGGGCGGACGGCGAGCCGGCCTGCAACCCGACCGAGTAGCGACCTGACCAACGCCGGGCGGCCGCTCGTGGGCACGAGCGGCTTTGCCTACCGCGACTGGGCGCCGCGCTTCTACCAGCCGGGCACGCCAGACCGCGACCTGCTCCGCTCGTACTCGGGCAGGCTGCCGGCCTGCGAGCTCAACAACACGTTCTACCGCAGCCCAACCGAGACCGCGATCGACGGCTGGCTGGCGGCCACCCCCGCCTCCTTCCGATTCGCCGTGAAGGCCCAGCGCGGCGGCAGCCTGCGCGCCCTGGCGGTCGACCCGGCGACAGCGGTGCCCTGGCTCACGGATCCCCTGCGCCACTTCGGCGAGCGACTGGGGACAGTCCTCTTCCGGGTGCCCGAGGAGATCGAACGAGACGACGCCCGGCTGGCCGCGCTGCTCAAGCGCTGGCCACCCGAGATCCCCCTGACCCTCGAGTTCCAGCACCCGTCCTGGCACGTCGACGAGACGTTCCAGGCCATGGCCGAGGTCGGTGCCGTGCTGTGCGCCACCGACCTCGACGAGCTGCCCGAGCCACCAACGATCCGACGGACGGGCCGCTTCCTGTACCTGCGCCTGCGGCGGACCGCCTACGACGAGGCGGGGCTGGCCGGCTGGGCGGCCCGGATCGAGCCGTTCCTGGCCGCCGGCGACGACGCCTTCGTGTTCTTCCGCCACGACGCGACTGGCGAGTCGGCCCTCCGCGCGCTCCGCTTCAGGGCGATCCTGGACGGCGATCAGGCGCCCCAGCCGGCCTGATCCACTCCCTACCCGGCTAGGCCAGCGAGCCCTCCGCCGGAGCGAAGACGACGAGCAGGGTCAGGCGCTCGGTGATGTCGTGGAAGTGGTGGGCCACGGCGGTCGCGACGTAGATGACCGAGCCCGGGCCAACCGGCTCGACGTCGGCCCCGACCGTGATCCGGCCGCGACCCTCGACGACGTAGTAGATCTCGTCTTCGGTATGGGGCGACTGGCGGTCGGGCTCGCCCGGCTGCAGGACATACACGCCCACGCTCAAGGCCGGGTAGCGGATGAACTCCAGCCACGGCTCGGCGTTGCTGGCGCGCGCCGCGGCGACCGCGGCCAGCTCGTGGATCTCCATCGATCGCTCCTCGAATGCTGCGTTCCCATCGCCATCATCGCGGCCTCGGGAACCATTTGCCGCCGCGTGCCGTCTTGTGGGCCAGACCGGCATCGACCGCCGGCAACCCGACAGGAGCTCGAACCCAGATGTCGACCACGTTGACGATCCCGACGCCCGGCCCCCGCGCCCGACTGATCGCCGTCGGGATCGGCGTCAGCCTGTTCCTGGCAGCGACCTCGCTGCCGTCCCTGTCGCCCCGTCCAACCCGGGCGGTGGATCCCACGGGCAGCAGCCCGGAGCACTCGATCAGCGTCTCGGGCACCGGCACCGTGACCCTCAAGCCCGACGTCGCGGACCTCCACCTGGGCGTGCTGGTCAACCGCCCGACGGTCAAGGCGGCCCAGGCCGACGCGGCCGGGGCGATGACCAAGGTGATCGCGGCGCTCAAGGCGCTGGGCATCGCCGACAAGGACGTCCAGACCTCGAACGTCTCGCTCCAGCCCGCCTACGACTACTCGACCAACATCAATCCGCCCCGGATCACCGGCTACCAGATGTCGAACAGCGTGACGGTCACCGTCCGTGACCTGGCCAAGCTCGGTGACGCGATCGACAACAGCCTGGCCGCGGGCGCGACGTCGCTCGACGGGGTCACCTTCCGGGTCGACGACCAGACCGCCGCCGAGGCCCAGGCTCGCCAGGCGGCGATGGCCGAGGCGAAGTCGAAGGCCGACACGCTGGCCGCGGCCGCCGGCGTCTCGATCAGCGGCGTGGCCTCGATCAGCGAGACCTCGGCGCCGATCCCCTACCCGATCATGTACGGCGCCGCCGGCGCAGCCCCGTCGGTCGACAGCGGCAAGGTGGCGACACCGATCCAGGCCGGGACGACCGACGTGACGATCACCGTCGCCGTGGTGTACCTGATCAACTAGCCCGCCGGCCGGCGGCTAGCCGGCCCTCAGAGGGCCGTCGGGTCGATCTTGCCCGGGTCGATCCCCAGCTCCGCAATCGCGCTGACGGCTCGCTTGGCCGTCAGCGCGCCGCAGCGGGCGAGCTGCGACAGCACGGCGGCGGCGATCGACGCTGGATCGATCTCGAACAGGGCCCGCAGGTTCTCCCGGGTGTCGCTTCGCCCGAAGCCCTCGGTGCCCAGCGAGACGTAGTCGCGGGGCAGCCAGCGGGCGACCAGGTCGGGCACCGCCTTCAGCCAGTCGGTGGCGATCACCACCGGCCCGCCGTCGGGCGGCAGGACCTGGCTGACGAACGGGACCCGCGGCGGCTGGTCCGGATTGAGCCGGTTCCAGCGCTCCACCTCGAGCGCCTCGTGGCGGAGCTGCTGGAACGATGGGGCGCTGTAGACCTCGGCAGCGACCTCGAACTTCTCGGCCAGGAGGGCCTGCGCGGCGATCACCTGCTGCAGGATTGCCCCGCTCCCGACCAGCCGGACGCGATGGGCCTTGGCCTTGCCGGCGATCGAGTCGGGCGGCCCTGAGAAGCGATAGATCCCGCGGATGATGCCCTCGTCGACGCCGTCGGGCCTGGGCGCCATCGCGTAGTTCTCGTTGTACAGGGTGACGTAGTAGTAGACGTCCTCGCCGCGGACGAACATCCGCTCGATCCCCTCGCGGATCACGGCGGCCAGCTCGTAGGCGTAGGCCGGGTCGTAGGCCCGGATGTTGGGGATCGTCGAGGCCAGCAGATGCGAGTGGCCGTCGTCGTGCTGGAGGCCTTCGCCGGTCAGGGTCGTCCGGCCGGCCGTGGCGCCAAGCATGAAGCCCCGGCCCCGCGCGTCGGCAAACGCCCAGGTCTGGTCGCCGGTCCGCTGGAAGCCGAACATCGAGTAGAAGATGTAGAACGGGATCATCGCCGTGCCGTGGGTGGCGTACGAGGTGCCGGCCGCCTGGAAGCTGGCCATCGATCCGGATTCAGTGATCCCCTCCTCGAGGACCTGCCCGTCGGTCGCCTCGCGATAGCTGAGCAGGAGCTCCGAGTCGACGGGCGAGTAGCGCTGGCCCTGGGCGGCGTAGATGCCGACCTCCTTGAACAGCGGATCGAGGCCGAACGTGCGCGCCTCGTCGGGGATGATCGGCACGATCCGCGGCCCGAGCTCGGGATCGCGGATCAGGTTGCGCAGCAGGCGGGCGAAGACCATCGTGGTGCTGACCGGGGTCGGGCTGCCGGCGGCGAACTCGGCATCGACGGCGGGCGCGACCGCGCTGAACAGCTTGGCCCGCACGACCCGCTTGGGCAGCGACCCGCCGAGCTGGCGGCGGCGTTCGCGGAGGTACTCGACCTCCTCGGACTTGGGCCCCGGGTGGTAGTAGGGGGCGTCCTTCAGCTTCGCGTCCGGAATGGGCAGCTCCAGCCGGTCGCGGAAGACGTGGAGCTCCTGCTCGGACAGCTTCTTGGCCTGGTGGGTGATGTTCCGGGCTTCCACACCGGGCCCCAGGGTCCAGCCCTTGATCGTGTGGACGAGGATCGCGGTCGGGGCGCCGCTGAACTCGGTGGCCGCCTTGTACGCCGCGTAGACCTTGCGGTAGTCGTGGCCGCCCCGGCGGAGCTTGGCCAGGTCATCGTCGGTCAGGTGCTCGACCAGCTTGGCCAGGCGCGGGTCGGGTCCGAAGAAGTGCTCCCGGATGTAGGCCCCGCCGGAGACCGAGTATTTCTGGAACTCGCCGTCGAGGGTCTCGTTCATCTTGTTGACCAGGACCCCATCGGTGTCGCGGGCCAGCAGGTCGTCCCACTCGCGCGCCCAGATCACCTTGATCACGTTCCAGCCGGCACCCCGGAAGACGGACTCGAGCTCCTGGATGATCTTGCCGTTGCCGCGCACCGGCCCATCAAGGCGCTGCAGGTTGCAGTTGACCACGAAGGTCAGGTTGTCGAGGCCCTCCCGGGCGGCAATCCCCAACGCGCCCAGTGACTCGGGCTCGTCGGTCTCGCCGTCGCCCAGGAAGGACCACACCCGCGAGCGCGAGGTATCCGCCAGGCCGCGGTTGGCGAGGTAGCGATTGAACCGGGCCTGGTAGATCGCGCTGATCGGGCCGAGGCCCATCGAGACCGTCGGGAACTCCCAGAAGTCGGGCATCAGGCGCGGGTGGGGGTAGGAGCTGAGCCCCGCCCCTGGGACCGACTCGCGCCGGAAGTGATCGAGCTGGTCCTCGCTCAGGCGGCCTTCGAGGAAGGCCCGGGCATACATCCCCGGCGCGGCGTGGCCCTGGTAGAAGACCTGGTCGCCGACGCTGCCGTCGTCGCCGTCCTTGCCCCGGAAGAAGTGGTTGAAGCCGACCTCGTACAGGCTGGCGGCGGAGGCATACGTCGAGAGGTGGCCACCGATCCCGGCGAAGCGGTTGTTGGCCCGGAGGACCATCGCCACCGCGTTCCAGCGCACGATCCGCCGGATCCGGTGCTCGAGGGCCTCGTCACCCGGGAAGAACGGCTCCTGCTCCGGGCTGATCGTGTTGATGTAGCGGGTCTGGGTCAGCGGCGGCAGGCCGACATGGAGCTGGCGGGCGCGCTTGAGCAGCTTGAACATGAGGAAGCGGGCACGGTTCTGCCCTTCCTCGCCGACGACCTGGTCGAGCGACTCCAGCCACTCGGCGGTCTCACGCTCGTCGATATCGGGAAGCTGATGCTTGAATTCGTCGAAGTACATCTACCCGGAGCGTAGCGGATCGCGCCCGAATGGATGGTTGCGGAACGGTCACGATCAGCGGGGTGGCGGACTGGATCGCCGGTCTGGGGTAGCCTCCACCAATGAGCAGCGCGTCCCGCGACCCGGCCTACGACTCCAGCACGGCCCTCCTGCTGATCGATGTCCAGAACGATTTCGCCGATCCGGCCGGCTCGCTGGCGGTCGCCGGCGGGGCGGCGATCATCCCCGAGCTCAATCGCCAGGTCGCCGCGGCGCGCGGGTCCGGTTCGCTGGTCGTCTACACCCAGGACTGGCATCCGGCGTCGACCCCCCACTTCGCCCGCGACGGCGGGATCTGGCCGGTCCACTGCGTGATGGGCAGCTGGGGCGCGGAGCTCCACCCGGCCCTGGTCGTGGACGGGCCGTCGATCCGCAAGGGCAGCGGCGGCGAGGACGGCTACTCCGGCTTCTCGGTTCGCGATCCAACCTCCGGCCGGGAGTCCCAGACCAGGCTCGACGGCCTGCTCCGCGGGGCGGGCGTCGAACGGGTCGTGATCGGCGGCCTGGCCACCGACTACTGCGTCAAGGCGACCGCCCTCGATGCCGTCCGGCTGGGCTACCGGGCGCTGGTCCTGGTCGACGGGATCCGGCCGGTCGACCTGGCTCCCGGCGACGGCGATCGGGCGCTGGCCGAGATGACGGCGGCCGGCGTGGAGACGACCGGCGAGCGGGTCGGGCGGCGATGATCAAGGGCATCGTCCGGCTGCTCGCGCTGGCCCTGCGCCGGCGCGGGGCTGGCCTGGGCCGTCGATCGCTGGCTGGGCGGCCGATCCTCGGCCGGGCGCCCGGACGAGGGCACGGCCGCGCCCGACCCGATCCGGAGCACGATCGAGATCGGCGTGCCGATCGAACGGGTCTGGATCCGGCTGGCCGAGCTGGAGCGCCAGCCAGAATGGATGCACGACCTCAAGTGGGTCGAGCTGCTCACGCCCGGCCCGATCCGGGTTGGGACACGGGCGGCCGGCCTCGTCCGGATCGCCGGCATCGGGGTGCCCGACCCGATCGAGGTGACCGAGTTCCTGCCGCCCCACGACTACGCGATCCGGCATGACGGCGCGTTCAAGGGCAGCGGTGTCTTCCGGCTCGAGGCCCTCGACGACGGGCGGACCCGGCTGACCTGGGACGAGACGCTGATCCCACCGATCCTGCCCCACCTGCTCGGCCTGATCCAGGCACCGCTCCTCGGCCGGATCTTCCAGGCCGACCTCGAGCGACTGCGCGACCAGCTCGAGATCGAAGCCGTCACCGCGCCGGCCTGAGCCGCCGGCCGGTGGAGCTCCACTTCGTCGACGCGACGTACGAGCTCTTCCGCGCCCATTTCGCGCCCCGGCCGGCGGTCATCGGCCGCGACGGGCGGGTCCTGTCGGGCGTCGCCGGCCTGGTCGAGCAGCTCCTGTTCCTGCTTCGCGAGGAGGGCGCGACCCACGTTGGTTGCGCCACCGACCGGGTGATCGCCTCGTTCCGCAACGATCTCTACCCGGGCTACAAGACCGATGCCGGGATGCCGCCCGAGCTGCTCAGCCAGTTCCCGATCGCCGAGCGGGCGATCGAGGCCCTCGGGCTGACCCTCTGGTCGATGCTCGAGTTCGAGGCCGACGACGCGATCGCGGCCGCCGTGGCGCGCTTCGGCGACGCCCCGGCGGTCACCCGAATCCTCATCTGCACGCCGGACAAGGACATGGCCCAGCTCGTGCGCGGCGAGCGAATCGTGCTCTGGGACCGCCGCCGGCAGATCGTCTACGACGACGCCGGCGTGCGCGACAGAAATGGGGCGTCGCTCCCGCTTCGATCCCCGACTGGCTGGCCCTGGTCGGTGACGCCGCGGACGGCTTTCCCGGCCTGCCCGGCTGGGGCGCGAAGTCGGCGGCGATGGTGCTCATGAAGTTCGGCTCGCTCGAGGCGATCCCGGCCAATCCGGGCGCCTGGGGGCTGCCCGTCCGGAGCGCGGCCGTGCTCGCCGTCACCCTCCGCCAGCAGATGCCCGAGGCGCTCCTCTACCGGACCCTGGCCCGCCTGCGGGCAGACGCGCCGATCCCCCAGGCGCAGCCATCCGAGCTGGAGTGGCGGGGCACGCCCCGGGCGGGCTGGCTGGCCTTCTGCGACGAGCTCGGCCTCGACCGGCTGCGCGACCGACCGCACCGCTGGCTGGAAGCGTAAGGAGCAGCTCCAGGCGCTCGAACCCTAGCCGGTCAGCCGGCGCAGCTCGCTGAAGTGCGGCTCCGGCGCGGCGATCACCCCGTAGCGCTGGCTGCCCAGGGCGAGATCGAGATACGGGCCGCCACCGAGCCGCTCGACCCGCGCTCCGCCCCGTTCCGCGATCAGGCCTGCCGCCGCGACGTCCCAGGCGGACAGGTTCTCGGTCTGGACGAAGCCGTCGAACCGGCCACAGCCGACCCAGGCCAGGGCCAGCGCCGAGGAGCCCAGCCGGCGGTGGACGCGAACGGCCCGGTTGAGCCCGGGGCCCCGGCTGGCCAGGCGCTCGAGGTCGAGGGTCATCGAGATGACGTAGTCCTCGAGGTGCTCCTTGGCCGAGCAGGAGACCGGCTGGCCATTGAGGCTGGCCCGGCCGCCGGCCGTCGCTGCCAGGGTCTCGGCCCGGACCGGATCGTGGACGACGCCGAGCACCGGGATTCCGTCCTCGACCAGGGCGATCGAGACGCAGTAGATCGGGATCCCGTTGGCATAGTTGATCGTGCCGTCGAGCGGATCGACGATCCAGGTCCGGGGGCCCGAGCCGCTCTCGCCGGACTCCTCGGCAAGCACCGCGTCGCCCGGGAAGCAGCGCCGCAGCTCGGCCAGGATCAGCTCCTCTGAGCGCAGGTCGACGTCGGTCACGACGTCCCGGCGGCCCTTCGCCTCGATCCGCTCGATCCGGCCGGCCCGTCCGGCGATCAGCCGCCCGGCCCCCTCGGCGATCCCGACGGCGATCGCCAGCTCCGCGGCGTACGGGCGGGCGGCCGAGGCCTCGCGCCGGCTCAGGGGTTGCTGCAGGAGACGGCGAGCGGCCGGACGACGCTGCCCAGGCTGCTTACCTGCTTGGAGAACGAGATCGTCTGGCCGGGCGGGACCTGGGGGCTGTCGGCATACGTCGATTCGGGCCCGATTCCCTGGATCGTCGGGTCATAGATCCGGCAGGTCGTGCTGCCCGTCGACGTGCCCTGGTTGGTCACGCTGAGGGTGACGGCCAGGCCCGGCGGCGCGGAGATGACCTGCTGCGACCACGCCCTGGAACGGGCCCACGCCGTGGATCGAGATCTTGGCCAGGACGAACAGGACGATCACCGCCCCGACGATCCCCAGGACGACCGTGCCGTGCGCCTGCGACGCCGCGGGCTGCTTGAGGCCGAGCGGGTTGCACCGCTCGCACATCCCGTCGGCGATCGGAATCGGCGCCCCACAGCGGACACAGCCGTGGGTCGGCGGGCTTGCGGAGCTGGGGGTGAGGGCCATCGTCCGGCGATTGTCCTACGAACCCGGGCCGACGGCGCTGGCCGGCGCCGGAAGGCGCCGGACGGCGGCTCAGCCCAGCTCGGTCTCGAAGATCCGGATGTCCTCGGCTGCCGCGGCATGGCCGTCGCCGCGGGTGAAGGCCAGGGATTTCGTGCGCGCCGAGGGCGGCCAGGTCCTGCGGGAAGCGCCGGACCATCTCGAGGACGACCTTCTGGATCCGGGCCGCGTTCGTCGTGAAGACCTCCAGCACGTCGTGGGCCGTCACCGCCTCGGTGCCCTCCAGGACGCCGGCGTCGTAGTCGGTGATCAGGCTGATGTTGACCACGGCCATGCCCAGCTCCCGGCACAGGTAGGCCTCCGGGTACTGGGTCATGTTGATCACCTCCCAGCCGGCATCGGAGAACCACTTCGATTCGGCCTTGGTCGAGAAGCGCGGCCCCTGGATGACGACGACCGTGCCCCGCTCGTGGACCGTGATCCCGTGCTCCCGGATCACCTCGATCGCGATCCGGCGCAGCTCGGGATCGTAGATCTCGGCCGAGCTGACGTGGCTGACGATCGGGCCGTCGAAGAACGTGTCGGCCCGGCCGCTGGTCCGGTCCACGAACTGGTCGCAGACGACGAAATGGCCCGGTTCGACCGACTTCTGGAGCGAGCCCGCGGCGCACGGGCTGATCACCGCCCGGACCCCCAGGGCGCGCATTGCCCAGACGTTGGCCCGGTAGTTGACCTTGTGCGGCGGCAGGGTGTGGCGTCGGCCATGGCGGGGCAGGAAGGCGACCGAGCGGCCGGCGACATCGGCCAGGAAGAAGCTGTCCGACGGCGGCCCGTACGGCGTGTCGACCTTGATCTCGCGCACATCGTCGAGCAGCGAATAGAACCCCGAGCCGCCGAACACCCCGATCTCCGCCCTGTCAGCCACGCCGACTCCCTCTGTTCCTGGTCGATATCAACGCTCCACGTCGGGCGGATTCTAGCCCCGGAGGCTCGCTGCCCGACCTCCGACCGGCGCACTGCCGACGAATGCCGCTGCCGGTGGCGTGCGGCTGCCTGCGCTGGACGAGCCCCGAGCCAGCGCCGATACTCGAGCCGTGAGCGTTGACCCGGGCGACGAGCTGCAGCTGGCCGACTGGCGGCGGCAGGTGGCCGACCTGTACGCCGAGGTCCGGCGGCTCGCGGCGGGCGACGTCTTCGCGGCGCTGACCGTCTGGCGCGCGGAGCGGGAACGGCTCTTTCGCGACCATCCGATGAGCCCCGTGCCTGCCGCCAAGCGGCGCGACTTCAGCGCCCGGCACTTCGAGTACGACCCGACCCTGCGCTTCGAGGTCGTGGTCAGCACCGCTCCCCCGACCGGGCCGGCTGGCGCCTCGCCGCTCGCGCCGGCCGGCGTGACCCCCCTCGCCCCGGCTCCCGAGGTCGGCGCCGCTCCGCTCGAGGCTCCAGGCAGCTCGACGCCCCTTGGCGCGCCCCTGGCGGCACCGCTCAGCCTGCCCAACAGTGGCGCCGACACGCTCTCCTTCCGGCGAATCGGCGCGGTCGAGATTCCGTTTGCCGAGCACGGCCCGCGGGCGCTGTCGCTGTTCTGGATGGAGGGCTACTCGGGCGGCCTGTTCCTGCCCTTCCGCGACGCCACGAGCGGCACCGAGACGTACGCCGCCGGGCGCTACCTGCTCGATGGGGCGAAGAGCGCGGACCTGGGCGGCGACCCGCAGCGAGGCAGCCTGATCCTGGACTTCAACTTCGCCTATCAGCCGTCATGTGCCTTCGATCCGCGCTGGGCCTGCCCGCTGGCGCCGCCCGAGAACCGGCTCGACATCCCGATCCGGGCGGGTGAGCGGATCGCCTGATCGGCTGCCACCAGGACGATCGGCTGCGGTCGGGATAGTACGGCTGGCGCATCCGCAGTCGATGGTGCGCGGGCGCATCATGGCCGTGCCCGCGAGCTCGCGGGGGGCGGCCGGCCTGCGGCCGATTCGAATCGCCTGATTCCAGGACGGGCTGTGCGCTTTTTCGCTAATCAGCGTCGGGGTGACGAGCGGCTGATCTGGTCGCGGGACATCCGCTTCCTGCACCGCCTCCAGGAGCGCGTTCCGGATGGCCGGCTGCTCGAGCTGCCGGCCGGGGCATGCCTGATCGCACCGGCCGAGTCGCTGCCCGAAAGCCTCGCCGCCGAGGTCGCGGGACCCAGCGGCGGACCGGACTACGGCCTTGTTGCCGTCGATCCGACCCTGCCCGAATCGGAGAAGTACCTGCATGCGCTGACGGCCGCCGTCCAGCTGTCGGGCATCGCCGACCGGATCGGGATGAGCCAGACCGTCCAGGCGATCCAGTCGAAGATGCTCGACCTGTTCTTCGCGATCCGGACCCATGACGTCCACTTCCAGCCGATCGTCGAGCTGGCTACCGGCGAGCTGCACGAGTACGAGTGCCTGTTCCGGCCGAACATGCCCCGCCACCCGGCCTCGATCAGCGCGGTCGTCGAAGCGGCCATCGCGACCGGCCGGGAGATCGAGCTCGACACGTTCATCGTGCGGGTGATCCTCGATCGGATCGGGGCTCTTGTCGCGACCAATGCCGTGCCCGACGGGATCCACTTCGCAGTGGCCATCAACACCACCCCGGCCAGCCTGCTCGATCCGCACTTCGAGGCCAAGGCAGTGGCCCAGATGGTGCGCACCGCCGGGATCGACCCGCGCCAGGTCACCCTCGAGTGCACCGAGCAGCAGGCGGTCCACGACATCGTCCCGCTCCAGCGCCAGGTCAAGGCGCTGCGCAAGCTCGGCTTCGGCTTTGCGATCGACGACGCCGGCGCCGGCTATGCCAGCTTCACCCTGATCGCCGCCCTGCGGCCGACAATCATCAAGATCGACCGGGAGATCGTCCACGGCTGCGCCACCAACGACGCCAAGAAGGCCCTGGTCGAAGCCTTCGTGTCCTTCGGCCGGCGAATCCAGGCACGCCTGGTCGCCGAGGGGATCGAGACGCATCGCGAGCTCGAGACCCTGCGCGCATTGGGCGTCGAGTTCGGGCAAGGCTATCTCCTCGGCCGGCCGAACCTGAATCCGCAGGCGCCACGCTCGCTCCAGCCCCGGCCCGCGTCGCGCGCCCGGCGGGTCCGCCCGATCGCCGTCCCCCGGATCTAGCCGGCCAGGCTGATCGCCCCGCTCGCCGGGTCGATCCGGATCGGCAGGGCCACGAGCGGCTCATCGGTCGGGCCGTCGACCACCCGCCCGGCGTGGGCCGGGTCGAAGATCGCGCCGTGGCAGGGGCACAGCAGGTTGCCCGACAGCCGGTCGAAGTTCACGGTGCAGCCGGCGTGGGTGCAGATCGCGTCGTAGGCCACGATCGTCCCGTCGGGCAGGGCGACGAGGACCGCCGGGTCGCCTGACGTCGGGTCGGTGAAGACCCGTGAGCGGGCCGCCTTGACAGCCGCGACCGTGCCGATGATGCCCGGCGCCAGGCTGCCGCCCGGCCCGCCCGACGGGGGCGCCGAACCGTCGGCCGGCGACGGCTCGGGCTCGGGCTCGGAGGCAAAGGCCGGCCCGAGGGCGCTGAGCATGCCCGATATGCCGGCCACGCTCAGGGAGCCCGCCGCCAGCACGATCAGCTGGAGCAGCCCTCGCCGGGCTTCGTCGGCCGGGCCGCCATCGGGCGCCGCCGGCGGCAGGCTGAACGCCCGCTCGATGCCGTCGCCGACGACGTACAGGCCGCCGTGGCCGGCCAGGCCGAGGGTGATCCAGCCGGCCAGGTAGGGCAGGTCCGGCCCGAGGTAGTACGGCCGGACCGTCCACGAGGCGGTCAGGAAGAAGGCCAGCGACAGCAGGCTTCCAATGACGGTGCTCAGCCGGTAGACGAGGCCGGTCAGGAGACCCAGCCCGGCGGCGATCTCGAGGCCGGCCACGATGATCCCGGTCAGGACCGGCGCGGGCAGGGCCACCGCCGAGATCAGCGGCGCGAGGGGTGACAGCCGGGCATAAGTCGCCAGCTGCTCGCCGATCGAACCCGGGCCCGCGACCCGCAGGAAGGCCGGATCGAGGAGCTTGTCGATCCCGGCGAACAGGAACGTCGCGCCGACGAAGAAGCGGAGGGGCAGGAGCGCGCGATGAAGCGACACCTGGCGGTCCGGCGGCATGCCGGCCAGTTTGACAGTCCGCCCGGAAAGCGCCCCAGCGGAATGGCTGTCGACGGCCACCGGCTCCCGATCGTCCCTTCGACTACCATCGGGGCATGGCCCAAGCCCCCAGCCCGAACGGGACCTCCGACTCGCGCGAGATCGCCCTCGCGCTGTTCGCCGACGGTCTCCGTTTCGCCAGCCTGGCAACGATCAGCGCCGATGGCAGCCCGCACCAGACCGTGATCTGGTACATCCTCGAAGGCGACACCATCGTGCTCAATGGGGCTGCCGGTCGAGTGTGGGTCACGAACCTCCAGCGGGACCACCGGCTGAGCCTGTCGGTCGAGGACGGCTACCGCTGGATGTCGGTCCGGGGCACGGTCGAGCGGGTCGACGGAGGGGCGATCGCCCAGGCCGACGCGGCGATCAGCGCCCGCCACTACCACGCCGCCGAGCCGCAGGTTGCCGAAGACCTGATCCACGGCCGCTTCGAGCTGCAGCAACGGGTGAGCTTCCGCCTGTCGCTGGCCAGCAGCAAGCTCTACTACCACGAGGACTGACGGGATGGCCCAGGCGAAGATCGGCTACGCGGCGATGCTCGAGCAGTTCCGCCCACAGGAGGTCGTCGGCTACTCGGCGGCCGCCGAGGCGGCCGGCTTCGACGGGGTGATGGCCGCCGACCACTTCCAACCGTGGGTCCCCCAGCAGGGCCAGGCCGCCTTCGTCTGGAACGTCCTCACCGCGATCGGCGAGCGGACCACGGGCGACCTCGGACCGGGCGTGACCTGCCCCTCCTTCCGGATGCACCCGGCGATCGTGGCCCAGGCGTCGGCGACCCTGGCCGCGATGTATCCCGGCCGGCACTGGCTGGGCCTGGGCTCGGGCGAGGCCCTCAACGAGCACGTCCTGGGCGGCTACTGGCCGGAGACGCCGGAGCGGATCGCCCGGATGTTCGAGGCGATCGAGATCATCCGCAAGCTGTTCACGGGCAAGGACGTCAAGCACAGCGGGCCGTTCTACAAGATGGAGACGACCCGCCTGTGGACGATGCCGGCGGAGGCACCACCGATCTACATCGCGACGGCTGGGCCGATCACCGCGAAGAAGACCGGCGCCGTGGCCAATGGGCTGATCACGGTGGGCGCACCCGAGAGCAAGCTCGAGATGATCTTCGAGAAGTGCCGCGAAGGCTGCCGCGAGGCGGGCAATGACCCCTCGAAGTTCCAGTTCATCCTGCAGCTCCACCTGTCCTGGGCGCCGACCGACGAGGAGGCCCTGGCCAACGCGATGACCGAGTGGCCGAACGGCGGGATGAAGTTCCCCAAGCAGGACATCCGCAGCCCGCATGACCTGGAGCAGATGGCCAAGCTCGTCCGGCCCGAGGACTTCGCCGGGCGGATGCTGATCAGCTCGGACCCCGAGCGCCATCGGGCCGAGATCCAGAAGTTCCTGGACATGGGCTTCCACCAGGTCTACCTCCACAACGTCGGCCGCAACCAGGCCGAGTGGATCGAGGTCTTCGGCCGGGACGTGCTGCCCAAGCTCCACTCGTGAGTGGGCCGTCGATGCGCTTCGGCGCCCAGCCCTGGTCGCAGGCGACCGACTGGCCGGGCCTGCGCGATGTCGCCCTGAACGCCGAACGGGCCGGCTGGGATGCGGTCTACACCTGGGACCACCTGATGGCGATCCAGGGGCCCTGGCGCCAACCGATCTTCGAGGGCTGGGCGGTCCTCGCGGCGTGGGCCGCCCTGACCAGCCGGGTCCGGATCGGGCTGATGGTCGGGGCCAACACGTTCCGCAACCCGGGCCATACGGCCAAGCTGGCCGCCACCCTTGACCACATCAGCAACGGCCGGGCGATCCTGGCCATCGGCGGCGCCTGGTTCGAACGCGAGCACGAGGCCCACGGGATCGATTTCGGGTCCGGCTTCGGCGAGCGCCTCGATCGCCTCGACGAGGCGGTGATGCTCATCCGGCGGCTGCTCGACGGCGAGACGATCGACCACGCCGGCCGCTTCTACACGTTCAAGGACGCGGTCCATGCCCCGCTGCCGATCCAGGCCCGGCTGCCGATCCTGATCGGCGGGTCGGGGCCCAGGAAGACGCTGCGCACGGTGGCCAGCTACGCCGATGCCTGGAACACGAGCGGCTCGCCCGAGGAGTTCGCCGCGAAGGACGCCATCCTCGTCGCCCACTGTTCGGCGGTCGGTCGCGACCCGGCCCTGATCGAGCGGACGGTCAGCTTCCCAATCATCATCCGCGACGAGCCGGCCGCTGCCGAGCGTGCCCTGGCGGCGCTCCTCGAGCATAACCAGATCGAGTCCCTCGGCGACATCCCGAACCTGCTCGGCTCGCCGGGGGCCATCGCCGAGCGGCTGCGGCCCTATCGCGACCTGGGCATGGTCGAGGTCGTGGTCCGCTTGCCGGCCCCGTTCGACGCGGAGACGATCGAGCGGATCGGCGAGGTCCGCGCCGCGCTCGACGCCCTGCCGTGACCCTTGCCGCCCGACCGGTCGTCGAGCTGGCCGGCGGCGTCGGCGGGGCCCGCCTGGCACGCGGCCTGCAGGCAGTCCTGGGCGCCGACCTGACCGTGATCGTCAACACGGCCGATGACGTCGAGCGCCACGGCCTGCTCGTGTGCCCCGATCACGACACGGTCCTCTACACCCTGGCCGGGATCGAGGGCCCGCTCGGCTGGGGGATCGCCGGCGACACGTCGGCGACGATGGCCCAGCTCGGCGCCTACGGCGAGGAGACCTGGTTCGGGCTGGGCGACCGCGACCTGGCCGCGCACATCGTGCGCACGGCCCGGCTCCGGGCCGGAGCCCGGCTGACCGACGTCAACCTGGGCCTGCAGCGCTCACTGGGATTGGCGGCGACGATCCTGGCCATGTCCGACGATCCGGTCCGGACCGAGGTTCGCACGCCCGATGGCTGGCTCGAGTTCCAGGACTACTTCGTCCGGCGGCGCCAGGAGCCGGAGGTGCTCGAGGTCCGCTTCCGGGGCATCGACGCGGCCCGGCCGACGGCCGAGGTGGAGCGCGTGATCGAGGCCGCCGCACTGATCGTGATCGCGCCCTCCAATCCGATCGTCTCGGTCGGCCCGATCCTGGCCCTGGCCGGCCTGCGCTCGGCGATCGAGCGAGCCCGGGCCCGGGGCACGCCGGTGGTTGCCGTCTCAGGGATCATCGGCGGGCGGGCGCTCAAGGGTCCCGCCGACCGGATGCTCGCCTCGCTCGGCCACGAGTCGAGCGCGCTCGGGGTGGCCCGCCTGTACGCGGGCCTGGCCACCGGCTTCGTCCTGGACCCGGTCGACGCCAGCCTCGTTCCGGCGGTCGAGGCACTCGGGCTCCGAGCGCTGGTCGCCGACACGATCATGGCCGACGATCCGGGCCGGGCCCGGGTCGCCGAACGCGTGCTGGCCTTTGCCGCCGGCCTGGCCCCGGTCGCCGGCTGACCGGTGACCACCCGCTCGATGCAGCCGGGCGCCGACCTGCGCCGGCTCGTGGCCATCGTCCCGGTCCGGGCCCTGGAGGGAGCCAAGAGCCGGCTGGGTGGGGCGCTCGATGCCGAGGAGCGCCAGGACCTTGTCCGGCTGCTACTCGAGCGAACGCTGGCCGCGACCGGCCTCGTGGCGGAGATCGCGGCAACCCTCGTGGTCAGCCCTGATCCGGCGATCCTCGAGCTTGCGGCGGGCTACGGGGCACGGGTCGTCAGGCAGCGCGGCGAAGGCCTCAACGAGGGACTCGAGGCAGCCGTCGCCGAGGCCCGCGCCGATGGCGCGACGGCGGTCCTGGTCCTGGCCGGCGACCTGCCCTCGATCAGCGACACGTCGATCGCCGAGATCCTGGCGACCGCCGCGTCGGCGGCCTCCCGGGCGCGAGCGATCGTGGTCGTCGTCCCGGACCGCCACGGCCGGGGGACGAACGCCCTCCTGCTGAGCCCGCCGGACGCGATCCGGGTCGCCTTCGGGAGCGACAGTCGGGCGGCTCACCAGGCCGCGGCCCACGCGGCCGGCGCGCTCAGCCTGGAGGTCGAGGGCCCGCTCAGCCTCGACCTGGACCTGCCCGAGGACCTGACCCTGGCCGAGGAGCGCGGCCTCCTCGACCCGGCCCATGGCGGCTGACCTGGTCCCGTCCGGGGATGGCGCCGGCCAGCTGACGGTCGTCGCCCTCGAGGGGATTCCCGAGGTCCGGCCGGGCGACGACCTGGCCGGCCTGATCGCCGGCGCGATCGAGCGCCTGCTGGCCGCCCGGGCGGGCTTCGGCCCGTTGCGCCCGGACGACGTGATCGTGGTCACCCAGAAGGTCGTGTCCAAGGCCGAGGGTGCGATCGTCGACTTGACGACGGTCGAGCCGCGGCCCGAGGCGATCGACTTCGCCGAGCGCTGGCAGCGTGACCCGCGCCAGGTCGAGGTCGTCCTGCGCGAGGCGCGCCGGGTGGTCCGGATGGCGAACGGTGTCCTGATCACCGAAACGAGCCATGGCTTCGTGTGCGCCAACGGAGGCGTGGACGCCTCGAACGTCGGCCCGGCCAGTGGCTCGATCGTGACCCTCCTGCCGGTGGACCCGGATCGCTCGGCGGCCGCCCTCCGGAGCGGGCTGGCCGGCCGGCTGGGGATCGACCTGCCGGTGATCATCTCGGACAGCTTCGGGCGGCCGTGGCGCTGGGGGATCGTCGACGTGGCGATCGGGCTGGCCGGGATGCTGCCCCTCGAGGACCTGCGCGGGACCGGCGACGCCGATGGCCGGACGATGAGCTCGACGGTCCGGGCGGTCGCCGACGAGATCGCCTCGGCGGCCGAGCTGACCCTGGGCAAGGTCGCCGGGCGGCCGGTCGCGATCGTCCGCGGCGCGCGGCCGACGCTCGGTGCAGGCTCGATCCGGGAGGCCCTGATCCCGTCCGAGTGGGACCTCTTCCGCTAGTTTCGACGCTGCCCGCTACGCTGTCGCTTCGAGGCGGGCAGGGGCTCGCCCGGGAGGGAGCCCAAGCGCGTGAAGATCGGCCTCCAGATCGATGCCTTCAAGTGGCCCGGCGGGCCGGCCGAGATCGGGCCGACGCTGGCCCGCATCGCCCGAACTGCCGAGGACGCCGGCTTCGACTCGATCTGGGTCATGGACCATTTCTTCCAGATCCGGGGCGTCGGCCCGGCGACCGACCCGATGCTCGAAGGCTGGACCACCCTGGGCTTCCTGGCCGGCCTGACCAGCCGCGCCCGGCTGGGCCTGATGGTCGGCGGGATCCACTACCGGACGGCCGGCCTGTGGGCCAAGACGGCCACCACCCTCGACGTCCTGTCCGGCGGGCGGGCCTGGCTGGGCATCGGCGCCGCCTGGAACCAGGAGGAGAGCCGGGGCCTGGGCTTTCCGATGCCGCCCCTCGGCGTGCGCTTCGAGATGCTCGAGGAGATGCTCCAGATCACTCATGCCCTGTGGACCGGAGAGCGGGGCACGGAGGGGGCCTTCGCCGGCCGCCACTACCAGGCCAGCCGGCTGCTCAACTCACCCCAGGCCCTGACCCGGCCCCATCCCCCGATCATGATCGGCGGCGGTGGCGAGCAGAAGACGCTGCGCCTCGTCGCCCAGTACGCCGATGCCACCAATGTCTTCGGCGACGGGCCGCGGGTCGCCCACAAGTACGCCGTCCTGCGCGAGCATTGCGAGCGGATCGGCCGGGACTACGAGGAGATCGAGCGCTCGAACCTGGTCGACATCCGGGTCCGGACCGGGGCATCGAGCGGCGGGACGGCCCCGGCCCGGATCGTCGACCAGTTCGGCGAGCTGGCCGACGCCGGTGTCCAGCACGTGATCATGAGCCTGGCCGACGTCGAGGAGCTCAGCCCGCTGGAGGTGATCGGGCGGGACGTGATCAGCCACGTCCGGGACCTGTAGGCGGGCCGGGGTGGCGTCCCGATGGATACCCCCAGGGAGTATCGGTTGAGTGGTACGATGAGGCAATGACAGACAACACCGCGAGCCGGCCGGGACCCGCTTCGGAGCCCAGCCAGCCGCTCAGTCCGGCGTCCAGCCAACCGGCGGCGACCGGCCCGATCGCCTTCGCGCCGGCCACCCCGATCAGCTTCATCGGCTCCCCGATCGCCTTCGCCCCCGAGGCAACGAGCCTGGGCGGCGGCCCGGACCAGCCGCTCGAGCCGGCCGGCGGGCCGATCGAGAGCAAGGTCCTGATCCTCGGCTCCGGCCCGGCCGGCCTGACCGCGGCGATCTACGCCGCCCGGGCCAACCTCGAGCCGATCGTCCTGGCCGGCTCGACGCCGGGTGGCCAGCTGATGATCACCAGCGACGTGGAGAACTACCCCGGCTTCCCGGACGGGATCCAGGGACCCGAGCTGATGGCCGCCTTCCGGGCCCAGGCCGAGCGCTTCGGCAGCCGGATCGTCGATGTCGACGTCGACCGGATCGACTTCGGCAGCCGCCCCTTCCGGGCGTGGGCCAGGGGCACCGAGTACCGCGCCGACGCGGTGATCGTGGCCACCGGGGCGTCGGCCCTGTGGCTGGGCCTCGACAGCGAGACCCGCCTGCGCGGCCGGGGCGTCAGCGCCTGCGCGACCTGCGACGGCTTCTTCTTCCGGGGCAAGGAGATCGCCGTCGTCGGCGGCGGCGACACGGCGCTCGAGGAAGCCCTCTTCCTGACCCGCTTCGCGACCAAGGTCCACCTCCTCCACCGGCGCGACCGGTTGCGGGCCAGCCGGATCATGGTCGATCGCGCCTTTGCCCACCCCCAGATCGAGGTCGAGCTGAACACCTCGGTCGAGGAGGTCCTCGGCGAAGGCCATGTCGAAGGGCTCCGGCTGCGCCGGACGGATACCGGCGAGCGCCGCGAGCTGGCCCTCGACGGCCTGTTCGTGGCGATCGGCTACAAGCCCAACACCGACCTCTTCCAGGACGTCCTCGACGTCGACGAGATGGGCTACCTGAGGGTCCACGACGAGACCGGCTCGAAGATCGAGGGCGTGTTCATCGCCGGCGACGTCCACGACCACCGCTATCGCCAGGCGATCACCGCCGCCGGCGAGGGCTGCAAGGCGGCGATCGACGCCGAGCGCTGGCTGGAGATGCACGCCGGGCGAACCGCCACGCCGGCCGCGGCCGCCCAGGGGTGACCGCCGTCCAGGACGCGGGCTGATGGCCTTCGGGGCACGCGGCGCCTTCCGGCGGGGCGAGGAGCCGGCCCGGCGCCTGCCGCCTGCCCGGCGCAACCGGACGGTCCGCCGGATCGCCGTGTTCTTCGCGCCGTACAAGGCCCAGGTCGCGATCGTCAGCGGCGCGATCCTGCTGACCAGCCTGCTGGGCATCGTCAACCCGCTCCTGCTCGAGCGCCTGATCGACGACGCGATTCCCAATCGCGACTTCTTCAAGCTGAACCTGTATGTCGGCCTGATGATCGCGATCCCGATCGGCTCGGGACTGATCGGGGTCGGCCAGGCCTACCTCAACAACAAGGTCGGCCAGAACGTCATGCAGGACCTCCGCAACGCGCTCTACGCGCACCTCCAGCGGCTGCCCCTGCGCTTCTTCACCGAGACCCGGACCGGCGAGATCCAGAGCCGGCTGGCCAACGACGTCGGCGGGATCCAGTCGGTCGTGACCGACACGGCCGCCAACCTGACCAGCAACGTGGCCACCGCGGTCAGCACCCTGGTGGCGATGGTCCTGATCGACTGGCGGCTGACCGTCCTGTCGGTCGGCGTCCTGCCCTTCTTCCTGTACCTGACCTACCGGGTGGGCAAGGTCCGGCGGGCGGTCAGTAGCGAGACCCAGAAGTCGATGGCCGACCTGTCGGCGGCGACCGAGGAGACCCTCAGCGTGAGCGGCATGCTCCTGTCCAAGACGTTCGGCCAGCAGGCCGCCTCGATCGCCCGCTACAACGGCCTCAACCGGAAGCTGGCCGTCCTCCAGATCCGGCAGGCGATGGTCGGGCGCTGGTTCTTCATGATCATCGGCACGATCTTCAGCATCACCCCGGCCTTCGTCTACTACCTCGCCGGCGTGCTGGCGATCAGCCACGACCCGAGCGCCCCGACGATCGGCCAGATCGTGGCCTTCACGACCCTCCAGAGCCGGCTCTTCTTCCCGCTCGGCGCGCTGCTCAACGTGCAAGTCGAGATCCAGGGCTCGCTGGCCCTCTTCGACCGGATCTTCGAATACCTCGACCTCGACCCGGAGATCGTCGACGCGCCGGATGCCGTCGCGCTCGACCCGCGGGCCGTCGCCGGCGGGGTCCGCTTCCGGGACGTCTGGTTCCGCTACCCGGCGGCGGCGGTCCCGTCCGAGCGAGCCTTCGAGCTCGAGGAGCGGCGGGGCGACGAGGCCGACCCTGACGCCGAGGGCGCGACCCCGGCCGCGGCCGCCCCCGCGGAGCTCCAGGCGGCGGGCTTCGCCCTGGAGGGCATCGACTTCGAGGCGCGACCGGGCGAGCTGGTCGCCCTGGTCGGACCGTCGGGCGCCGGCAAGACCAGCACGACCTACCTGATCCCGCGGCTGTACGACGTGGATGCCGGCTCGGTCGAGATCGACGGTCGCGACATCCGCCGGATCACCCTCGCCTCGCTGGGCGAGACGATCGGCTTCGTGACCCAGGAGACGTACCTCTTCCACGCGTCGATCCGGGACAACCTGCGCTACGCCCGGCCTGAGGCGACCGACGAGGAGCTGGTCGCGGCCGCGAGCGCGGCGGCGATCCACGATCGGATCACCGAGCTGCCCGACGGCTACGACACGATGGTCGGCGAGCGCGGCTACAAGCTGTCGGGCGGCGAGAAGCAGCGGATCGCGATCGCCCGGGTCCTGCTCAAGGACCCCCGCATCCTGATCCTGGACGAGGCCACGTCGGCCCTCGACACGGTCAGTGAGCGGCTGATCCAGGCCGCCCTCGAGCGGCTGATGGAGGGTCGGACCACGATCGCCATCGCTCACCGCCTGTCGACGATCCTGCGCGCCGACCGGATCCTCGTCTACCAGCGCGGCCGGATCGTCGAGCGGGGCAGCCACGCCGAGCTCGTCGCCCAGGATGGCCTCTACGCCCGGCTCTACCGCGAGCAGTTCCTGGGCGACGTCCCGGGCGGAGAATCGGCGGCATGACGATCAAGAACGTAGCCGTCCACAACGACGCCGGGATGCATTTCACGGCTGCCACCGGAAGCGGCTTCCCGGTCGACTTTGACAGTGGCGCGGACCAGACCGCCCCCGGCCCGACCGAGGTGGTCCTGGCCGCCCTGGCCAGCTGCACGGCGATGGACGTCGTATCGATCCTGGCCAAGAAGCGGCAGTCCTTCGATCGCTACGACATCCACGTCCGGGGGGACCAGCGCGACGGCTATCCCCAGGTCTTCACCCGGATCGACGTCGTCCACGAGGTCGTGGGCTCGGGCGTCGAGGTCGAGGCGCTGCGCCGCTCGATCGAGCTGTCGGCCACGAAGTACTGCCCGGTCAACGCGATGCTGTCGGCCGGCGCGACCGCGGTCCACCACGCCTACCACCTGGTCCGGACCGGGGCGCGGCCCCTCGACGAGTTCGGCGAGGTGATCGTGACCGGTCCCGTACCGCCGCCCCGACCTGCTCAAGCCCGACGCCTAGCAGGATCGGCGCCCAGGCCGCGGCCCGGGGTCTGGCGCGGGCCGGGGTCCGGGGAGGCGCCCGGGTCCGGAGCGGGCCGCGGCGCCCGCGGCCCCACGGCCCACGGCGGCCGCGGCGATCGCCGAGGTTTTGGACCTTCAGATCCGACCCGGGTTGGGACAAATGTCGCCACCAGGCGCACTAAAGGCTACGGATCGCCGATTCCGGGGTTGAACGAGGGCTATTAGCCGAAGCCAAGCACGACCGAACGCTGCGATTGGCGTCCGAAACGTCCGACACCTAGGTAGTGCGTCCCCCGGCGACATTCGTCCCAGGATTGGCCGGCGAGCTCCGGCCGGCGCCTCGACCGGGCCGGCAAGCTCCGGCCGTCGCCTCGACCGGGCCGGCACGTACCGGCGGGCGAGCTCCGGCCGTCGCCTCGACCCGGCCAGCAGCGGCCCGCGGCAGGATCGGCGCCCTGGCTCAGCTGTAGCGGAGCGGAGTCCTCGGCGAGCTTGCGCCGCGGGTCCACAGGCGGGTGACCTGGCTGGGGACCCACCAGCGCAGGAAGTAGAGCCGGCAGCCGAGGCAGAAGCCGGTCACGGCGAGCAGGGTCTGGAGGGCAGCGACCGCGCCCGACAGGAGCCAGCCGACGAGCGGCAGGCCGAGGCCGAAGCTGATCAGGGCGACGGCCAGGACCACGCTCCCGAAGACCTGGGCGAAGCGCGGCGGGTACTCGTGCTCCATCTCGGTCGGCGGGCCAAGGTGGGCGGCCTTCACGACCCGGCGCCAGATCGCGCCGTAGATCGAGTACTTCAGGCCGAACGCGCCACTGATCCCGATCGACAGGAAGGCGAGCGCCACCCCGAGGGGCTGGTTGAGCAGGAACGAGGCAGCGATCAGGATCGCCGACAGGCCGGCCCCGAAACGGTGGCCGCGCGGGTCGATCATCCGGGCGGGCGGCAGCCCGGCGGCGGCACCCTGGGGAATGGAAGCTGGCATCGAAAACGTGCTCCTGGAGCGGCTGACGGTCGCTGTTCGCGTGTTGCGGCTCGCCTCTCGAGCCGGTCCGAGCACGAATTGTAACTCCTACTAGTTCGCTAGGACTAGTACCAATTCAGCGTGGGCTGGCCTGACGGCTATCTTGCATGACTATGCGAGGGCAATGTATAGTCATGCGGTCATGGCGGCGATCCTTCCTGGTTTCGATTCGGTAGCGAGGCGGCCCCCGGCGAGGGGCCCTGTGCGCCGGTGAGCGCGGGCCTCGACGCACCGAGGCAGTCGATCGGGACGGATCGCCGGCAGGGCGCGCCGGATCAGCGCATTCGTGTCGCGATCATCGGCGCCACTGGCTACGCCGGAGCCGAGCTGGTCCGCATCCTGGCTCGGCATCCAGCCGTGGAGTTGGTCGGTCTCGCCGGGCGAGGACGGACTGCTGAGCCCGTCGAGACCGTCCACCCCCATCTCGCGGGGACCGGCCTGGCGCTCGACGAGTCCCTGCCCGAGGCCGATGCCGTCTTCCTGGCCCTGCCCCACGGGGCGGCCGTGGAGCGCGTCCCGACCCTCCTCGAGGGGGGCGCCACGGTCATCGACCTGGGCCCCGACTTCCGGCTCAAGGACCCCGCCGACTACCCCCGCTGGTACCGCTTCGAGCACGCCCGGCCGGACCTCCTGGCGACGGCCGTCTACGGGCTGCCCGAGCTCCACCGCCGTGAGCTCCTGGCCCTGGCCGGCCAGCCGGTCCGGATCGTCGGATCGCCGGGCTGCTACGCGACGGCCTCAATCCTGGCCCTCGCCCCGCTGGCCCGGGCCGGCTTGCTGGGCGACGTGGTGATCGACGCCAAGAGTGGGGTCTCGGGCGCCGGCCGGGAGACGAAGTCCGAGTACATGTTCGGCGAGGTGAACGAGAGCGTCCGGGCCTACGCCATCGGCGGCCACCGCCATGTGGCCGAGATCGAACAGGAGGCCGGCCTGGCCGGGCTGGGAGCCGCCAATCCCGGCGCCCGGGGCATCGACTTCCTGCCGCACCTGATCCCGATGACCCGGGGCATCCTGGCCGCGGTCCACGTCCGGCCGACGCGGGCGACCAGCCAGGCCGAGCTCGACGAGCTGTTCGCCAGCGCGTACGAGGGCGAGCCGTTCGTGTCGGTCGTGGCCGCACCGCCGGCGACCAAGCACGTCAGCGGCAGCAACGAGGCCCGGCTCCATCCGGTCTACGACCCGCGGACGGCGCGGATCCTGGTCATCTCGGTCCTCGACAACCTGGTCAAGGGTGCCGCCGGCCAGGCCGTCCAGTCGTTCAACCTGGTCCACGGGCTGGCCGAGACGGCCGGCCTCGAGCAGCTCCCCCTGGCGCCATGACCACCCTCGACGACCGCTCGGTCGGGACCCGCCAGCCGCTCGCCGCGCTGGCCGGCGACCTGCCGGCGGTCGATCGCCTGGCGGTCCTGCCGGCCGGTTTCGCGGCCGGCGCGATGGCCGCCGGGATCAAGGCCAGCGGCCGCCCCGACCTGGCCGTGATCCGGACGACCGGTGGACCGGCCGCCGCGGCTGCCGTCTACACCCAGCATCCCTTCGCCGCCGCGCCGGTCAGCCTCAGCCGCCGGAACCTGCGGGCCTCGGCCGGGGGCGGTGACGGCGGCCAGGGCTGGGCCGAGGTGATCGTGGCCACCTCGGGCTGCGCCAACGCCGCGACCGGCGAGCCGGGCCTCGCCGATCAGAAAGAGGTCGGCCGGCTGGTGGCCGTGGCGGCCGGCGTGGCCGCCGAGCGGACGCTCCACCTGTCGACCGGGATCATCGGCAGCCGCCTGCCCCTGGCGCCGATCGCCGCCGGCCTCAGGGCCCTCGTCCCGGCCGGCCTGGGCGAGACTGACGAAGGCTGGGAGGCGGTCGCCGTCGCCCTGCGCACGACCGACTCGCGGACGAAGCTGGCGACCACGGTCATCGCCCTGCCCGACCTCGACGGCCTGGCCGTCCGGCCGGTCACCGTGAGCGGCTGCGCCAAGGGCGTCGGGATGATCCACCCGGGGATGGCCACGATGCTGGCGGTGATCCTGACCGACGCCGCGATCGAGCCGGCCCTCCTCCACGACCTGCTTCGTCCGGCCGCCGCGCGGACCTGGAACCAGCTGACCGTCGACGGCGACACGAGCACCAATGACACGGTCTTCGTGCTCGCCTCGGGCGCCAGCGGCACGGCGCCGGTCCGGGCCGGATCCGACGCGGCGCGCCAGCTGGGCCGGGCGATCGAGGCGATTGCCCGCGACCTCGCCCGCCAGCAGGCCGCCGACGGCGAGGGTGCGACCACCCTCCTCACCTGCCAGGTCAGTGGCGCCCTCGACGACGCCGATGCGCGGGGCATCGCCCGCTCGGTGGTGGGCAGCTCACTGGTCAAGGCGGCCGCCCATGGCCGGGATCCGAACTGGGGCCGGATCGCCGCCGCGGCCGGCAACGCCCACCTGGCCGATGCCGTGGTCCTCCGGGCCGCCGGCCTGTCCGAGGCGGCAGCCGGCGAGCGCGGCGGGCGTCCGATCAGCCTGGATCCGGCCAGGCTCCGGATCGCGATCGCCGGATACGCGGTCTTCGACGGCGCCGCAGGCGGGCCGCTCGCCTTCGACCGCGCGGCCGCCCGGGCCGCGATGAGCGCTCCGGAGATCCTGGTCCGGGTCGACCTCGGCCTGGGCGACGGGCAGGGTGAGGCGTTCGGCTGTGACCTGACCGAGGAATACGTGATCGAGAACGCGGAGTACACGACGTGAGCCGGCCCCGATGAGCGAGATCCTGGTGATCAAGCTGGGCGGCACGACGATCGCCGAGCAGCAGCAGGTCTTTGCCGAGATCGCGGCGGTCGCCCGCCGGCGGCCGGTCGTCCTGGTCCATGGCGGCGGCAAGCGGATCACCGAATGGCTCGACCGGCTGGGCGTCCCGAGCCGCTTCGAGGGCGGCCTGCGGGTGACCGATGCCGCCGCCCTCGAGGTCGCCGCGGCCGTGCTGCGGGGGGTCGTCAACAGCGAGCTGGTCGCCGGCCTGCACGACCTGGGCGTCGACGCGGTCGGCCTGTCCGGGGTCGACGGCGGCCTGCTGGTTGCCGAGCGGGTGCCCGGGATGGGCCTCGTGGCCCATGTCGTCGGCCTGCGTCGCGACCTGCTCGACGCGATCCTCGTCGGCGGCCAGGTGCCGGTCGTCGCGCCGCTCGCCCGGGACGAGACCGGGATCGTCTGCAACGTCAACGCCGACGACGCCGCGGCCGGGATCGCCGCGGGCCTCGGCGCCCGGCAGCTGGTGATGCTGACCGATGTCGACGGGATCCGCGACGGCGATGGGCGGCGTCTCGACTCCCTGACCTCGGGCGAAGCCGAGGCGCTGATCGCCGCGGGGGTGATCGCCGGCGGGATGATCCCCAAGGTCCGGGCCGCCCAGGCGGCCCTCGGCTGGGACGGGGCCGAGGCGATCATTGCCGACGGCTCGGCCCCCAACGCCCTGGCCCGGGCACTCGACGACCCAACCTTTGGGACCCGGCTGACGGCGGTCCGGTCAGCAACGGCAGGAGCGGCATGATGAATGGACGCAAGGTGATCCTCGAGGCGAGCGCGCTGGACCGGCGCCGGGCGATCGGCGAGATCGTGGCCAGCCATCCGGTCGGCAGCCAGGCCGAGCTGGCCGAGCTCCTCTTGGCCCGCGGCCACACCGTCACCCAGGCCACGATCAGCCGCGACATCGCCGAGCTGGGCCTGGTCAAGGTGACCCGCGGCGACCGCCACGTGTACATCTCGACCGACGACCTCGGGCCGCGGCCGGCCGCCCGCCAGGCGACCGATGCCCGGCTGCGCCGGATCCTGGCCGACATCCCGGTCCAGGTCGGCCGGAGCGGCCTGATCCTGCTCCTGACCGGGACTCCGGGGACCGCCGGGACGATCGCCCAGGCAATCGACGAGTCGACCCTGACCGAGCAGGAGGGCACCCTGGCCGGCGACAATACCCTCCTCGTCCTGTTTGCCGACGAACCCCGCCTGCTGGCGTGGCTGGAGCGCTTCCAGGCGATCCAGGCGCAGGCCAACCCGGAGGTCCCCCAATGAACAAGGTCGTCCTCGCCTACTCGGGCGGGCTCGACACGTCGGTCGCCGTGGCCTGGCTTCGGGAGCAGTTCGGGGTCGAGGTGGTGACCCTGACCGTGGACGTCGGCGGCGGCTCGCTCCGGGCCGGGGTCGAGAAGCGGGCGATGAGCGCGGGCGCGTCGCGGGCCTACGTCGTGGATGCCCGGGAGCGCTTCCTTACCGATTTCGTGTGGCCCCACCTGCAGGCCAACGCCCTGTACCAGGGCGCCTACCCGCTGGCCACCGCGCTGGCCCGGCCGCTGATCGCCCAGCTCCTGTGCGAAGTGGCGGCCCGCGAGGGCGCCGACGCCGTCGCCCACGGCTGCACCGGCAAGGGCAACGACCAGGTCCGCTTCGATGTCGCGGTCCACGCCCTCAACCCGAGCCTCGAGGTCGTCGCCCCGATGCGAGTCGGGATGGGCCTGTCGCGGGAGCAGGAGATCGACTACGCCAACGAGCGCGGAATCGAGATCCCGATCACCAAGGCCTCGCCCTACTCGATCGACGCCAACCTGTGGGGCCGCTCGATCGAGACCGGCGTCCTCGAGGATCCGTGGGTCGCGCCCCCGGCCGATGTCTACGAATGGACGGTCGCCCCGGGCGCCGCGCCGGAGCCGGTCGAGATCACGATCTCGTTCGAGGGCGGCGTCCCGGTCGCCCTCGACGGCGATCGGCTGCCCCCGCTCGAGCTCGTCGAACGGATCCACGCGCTGGCCGGCGCCCACGGTGTGGGCCGGATCGACCACGTCGAGGATCGCCTGGTCGGGATCAAGAGCCGCGAGATCTACGAGGCGCCGGCGGCCACCGTCCTGCACACCGCCCACCGGGCGGTCGAGGGCCTGGCCCTGTCCAAGGACACCCTCCGCTTCAACCGGCTGGTCGCCGACGAGCTGGCCCGCCTGACCTACGACGGGCTGTGGTTCAGCGCCCTGCACCGCGACCTGCGCGGCTACGTCGCCTCGTCCCAGCGGGTGGTCAGCGGCGATGCCCGGATCCGGCTCGACCACGGCAACGCCGTCGTCGTCGGCCGGCGCTCACCGCTCTCGCTGTACGACCGGAGCCTGGCGACCTACGAGGCGGACGATGCGTTCGATCACGCCAGCGCGGTCGGGTTCATCGAGATCTTTGGCCTGCCCCTGCGGGTCGAGGCCGCCCGTCACGGGGCGGTCGGCAAGTTCCACGGGGCGGCCTGGTCGTGGACCGAGCCGCTCCTCGACGCCCTGCCCACGACGGTGGCCGATCCGGCGGGTGCCGCGGCCGGGTAGCCGGCCGCGGGCTGGACGGCCGGGGCGCCGCTGACGTCCACCGGCTCGACCAGCAGGAACGACGCGAGGACCCGCGCCCAGTCGTGGAGCAATCGCTCGGCCAGGGGGCTGCCCGCCTCGGCATGGTCGGCGACCAGCTCGCGCAGCTCGACGGCGGCCGCCGCGCCCTCGGCCCCGGCCGCCTGGACCTCGAGCCCAGTCCGGGCGGCGACGCTGCCCCGGTTGATCCGGTTCCGGGCCCGGCCATCCTCGTCGTACAGCCACAGCCGTCCGCCGGTCATCCCGGCGCCGGCGTTGCGGCCGATCGGGCCGAGGACGACCAGGGTGCCCCCGGTCATGTACTCGGCGCCGTGGGCGCCCATCCCCTCGATCACGGCGGTCGCCCCGGAGTTCCGCACGCCGAAGCGCATCCCGGCCCGGCCGACCAGGTGGAGCCGGCCGGCCGTGGCGCCGTACAGGCAGGTATTGCCGGCGATCGCGTTGCCGTCGCCGGGCGGGTCATCGTCGGCCGGGCGAACGATCAGGGTGCCGCCCGACAGGCCCTTGCCCACGTAGTCGTTGGCCACCCCGCTCAGCTCGACCCGGACGCCGCGGGTCAGGAACGCGCCGAGGCTCTGGCCGGCCGCGCCGGTCAGGTGCAGGTGGATCGCCGCGGGATGGCGCCGGCCCGCGTCCCGGGCGCGCTCGAGGTGGCCGCTCAGCCTGGACCCCAGGGCGCGCTCGGCCGTCGTCACCTCGGCCTGGAAGTCGACAATCCGGCCGGTGCCCGGCTCGGCCAGGCTGGCTACGAAGCCGGCCTCGAGCCGGGACGCCGGGGCAACCGTGCGCTGGACCGGGCGGCGCCGGACGAGCGGATCGCGACGCTCGGCGGGGACGCTCCAGGCGGGCGCCCTGGTCAGCCGTTCCAGCTCCAGCGGGACGGGATCGAGTAGCCCCAACCGGTCGGCCCGGCCGATCGCGTCGTCGAGGCTGGCGAAGCCCGCCGCCGCGAGCTCGTGGCGGACGTCCTCGGCGATCGCGCTGAAGAAGGCGACGACCTGCTCGGGCGTGCCGCTGAACTTGGCCCGCAGCTCCTCGCGCTGGGTGGCGATCCCGGTCGGGCACGTGTCGAGGTGGCACTGGCGGGCCATGTCGCAGCCGATCGCGACGAGGGCCGACGTCCCGAAGCCGTACTCCTCGGCCCCGAGCAGCGCGGCGACCAGGACATCCCGGCCCGTCCGCAGGCCGCCGTCGGTGCGCAGGACGACCCGGTCACGGAGCCG
This sequence comes from uncultured Chloroflexia bacterium, assembly GCA_963735455.1. GTDB lineage: Bacteria > Chloroflexota > Limnocylindria > Limnocylindrales > CSP1-4 > Palsa-1033. Next base: position 513,105 of record CAVTKZ010000002.1, on the reverse strand, counting down.
TTGCCGGACGAGGACCTGGTGGGTCTCGGCCAGGCCGAGCTCCCAGGGCAGGCCGACCGACTTGATCGACGAGAGCGGGCTGGCGCCCGTCCCGCCGGCGTGGCCGGCGACCAGGATGTAGTCGGCATGGGCCTTGGCCACCCCCGCGGCGATCGTCCCCACGCCGCTGCCGGCGACGAGCTTGACCCCGATCCGGGCAGCCGGGTTGATCGCCCGCAGGTCGGCGATCAGCTGGGCCAGGTCCTCGATCGAGTAGATGTCGTGATGGGGCGGCGGGCTGATCATCGTCGCCCCCGGCCGGCCCCGGCGCAGGGCGGCGATGAACGCGGTCGCCTTGGCCGCCGGCAGCTGGCCACCCTCGCCCGGCTTCGAGCCCTGGGCGATCTTGATCTCGAGCTGCTCCGCCCGGGCGAGGTAGCGGGCGGTGACCCCGAACCGGGCCGAGGCGACCTGCTTGATCGCCGACTCGGCCAGCTCGCCGTGCTCGTCGGGTTGGTACCAGGCCTCGTCCTCGCCACCTTCGCCGGTGTTCGAGGCGGCGCCCAGGCGACGCATCCCGATCGCGATCGTGCGGTGCGCCTCGGGCGACAAGGCGCCGAGGCTCATCGCCGACGAGACGAACCGGGCGGTGATCGCGGCGGCCGGCTCGACGGCGGCCAGGTCGATCGGCGGGGCCGCCGCCTTGATCACGAAGAGGTCGCGGACCATCGCCGGCTCGGCCCGTTCGAGCGCGGCCCGGTACGCCGGGACCCGGGCCGAGAGAGCCTCGCCCTCGGCTGCAACGAGGGCCTGGATCGCCTTGACCACGGGCGGGGCGAAGGCGTGCAGCTCGCCCTCCGACCGGAAGCGGGCGAAACCCGGGTCGGGCAGGGTCGGAACCCGCTCGGGCCCGAAGGCCGCTTCGTGGCGGGCGAGGAGGTCGGCGGCCAGGCGCTCGAAGCCGGTCGTGCCGGGGAATGCGGGGGCGGCCGGGAAGCAGCGCCGGGCAACCTCCGCCGACAGCCCGAGGACCTCGAACAGGTGCGCTCCGCGATAGGCCGCCAGGGTGCTGATCCCCATCCGGGCCAGGACCTTGCGCAGGCCGTTGTCGAGGGCGCCGATCAGGTGCGCCTCGGCCGCCTCGGGCTCGAGTGCCTCGTGGCCGCGACTACCGGCCTGCTCCCGGGCGGCGGCCAGGGCCTCGCGGGGATGGACGGCCGATGCACCGGCGGCGAGGAGCATCGCCACGGCATGGATCTCGAAGGCGTCGCCGGCGTCGGCCAGCAGGTCGGTCCGGTCGCGCCGGCCGGCGGCGACGAGGGCCGCGTTCAGGGCGCCAATCGCCAGGTGGCTGGGGATCCCGATCCGGCCCGGTCCCACCGTCGCGTCGCTGACCAAGATCAGGTCGGCGCCACGCCGGGCCGCCCGCAGGCCGGAGCTGACCAGCCGGTCGATCGCCCGGCGCAGGCCGGCCTCGCCGGCCCGTGCCGGCCAGGTCGCGTCGAGGGTCACGATCCGCCAACCCAGGGCGCGCCGCTCGACGATCGCCTGCAGGCCCCGCGAGTCGATCAGGGGCGGATCGAGCAGGATCGCCGGCCGGGCCGTCACGCCGGCGTCGAGCAAGGCTGGACGGGGACCGAGCGGGATCGCCAGGGACATGACGAGCCGCTCGCGCTCGGGATCGATCGCCGGGTTGGTCACCTGGGCGAACGCCTGGCGCAGGTAGCCGTTGACGCCCCGGGCGCGCCGCCCGAGGACCGCCGGCGGCGTGTCGTCGCCCATGCTCCAGAGCGGCTCCCGGCCGCTGGTCGCCATCGTGGCCACCGACAGCCGGAGCTGCTCGGCGTCCAGGCCGAGGGCCAGTCGCCGGCGGCGGACGAGATCGGGGTCGACGCTGATCGCGGGCCGGCCGGCGACCGCCGGCCGCGCCGGCCCGCCCTCTGCCGGCTCGGACCCCGGCTCGAGCGGCAGACCGGCGATTGCCCGGGCCTTCGTCGCTTCGTCCTCGAGGACCAGCCCGGCCGACGGGTCGACCAGGAGGATCTCGCCCGGGCCGAGCCGGCCGCGGCGGGCCACGGCGCCTGGGCCCACCGGAATGAGCCCGGCCTCGGAGGCCAGGATGACCAGGCCGTCGGTGCGGATCTCCCAGGCCGCCGGGCGCAGGCCGTTCCGGTCGAGGAGGGCGCCGACCTGGCGGCCGTCGCTGAAGACGAGCGCCGCGGGGCCGTCCCAGGGCTCGAGCCGGGCGGCCACCGCCTGCTGCCAGGCCTCGAGGCCGGCCAGCGGCCGGTCGCGCAGCGCGGGCGCCTCGGGGACCAGCGCGATCAGGGCGGCCGGCAGCGACCAGCCGGCGGTGAGCAGCAGCTCGAGCGCCTCGTCGAGGGCGGCCGAGTCCGAGCCATCGGGATCGAGGATCGGCCGGCCGGCCGCGACTTCGCGGGCCAGTCGCCGGCCGAGCGGGCCAGCTCCGAGGCGGGCCGACCGGCCGGCCATCGCCTGGCGGTTGCCCCGGATCGTGTTGATCTCGCCGTTGTGGGCGAGGTAGCGGAAGGGCTGGGCCAGGCGCCACGATGGCCGGGTGTTCGTCGAGAAGCGCTGGTGGAAGGTGGCCAGCGACGACGGCCAGGCCGGGCGCAGTCAGGTCGGGGTAGAAGCGGCCCAGGTCGGCACCCCGGACGAGGCCCTTGTAGACGACCAGCCGGCTCGACAGCGACGGCAGATGGAGGGCTTCCAGGCCGGCCCGGGTCGCGGCCTCGCGCTCGATCGACCGGCGGGCCAGGAAGAGGCGCCGTTCGAAGGCTTCAGGCGCGAGCGAAGCGGGTCGGGCCACGACCACCTGGCGGATCACCGGCAGCGAGGCGGCTGCCTGGGCGCCCAGGACCGACGGGTCGATCGGGCACCGGCCGCCAGCCGAGGACGGTCAGCTTCTCGGCCCGGATCGCGCGCTCGACCAGGCCCAGCGCCTGCCCACGGGCCGCGGCGGCCGTGGGCAGGAAGACCGTCCCGATCGCGAGCTGGTCAAACGCCGGCAGCGGCCCGCTCAGGCGGCTCGTCAGGCGGCGCAGGAACCCCGCCGAGAGGGGCATCGCCAGACCCGATCCGTCGCTCGTCCGGGCGTCGGCGGCGGTCGCGCCGCGGTGGGCCATCGCCCCCAGCGCCGCGAGGGCCAGGGGCACGATCCGCTCACTCGGGCCGGCCTGACTCTCGGCCACGAAGCCCACGCCGCAGGCATCGTGCTCAAACCGCGCGTCGTACAGGGGCGCGTCGGGGATGACCTCATCCCGGTACTGATCGATGCGGCCTGGGTCGTCCATGCGGGCGGTCCTTGGAGCTCGCGGCGGCTGGACCCTGACCGTAGGGATCGATCCGGCCGTGTTCGGTACCGCTCAGGCGCCCGTTCGACGACGGGCGGGTCGCGCCAAGGTTGCGAGATGGGCCGGTCACCGGCCCGTCACCAGCCGGCAACCAAACCGCGACCCGGGCGGCCTCGGCGCCGGGAATCGGGGCCGCTACCGTCAGCCAATGCCCGACAGCCCTCGGCTGCCGCCTGCCCGCCTGCGGGCGCTGGTGGCGGCGCCCGACCCGGCCGACGTCGGGGCGATTGCCAACGCTCTCGGTGGTGCCGGCCACGAGATCGTGACCGCCTACCGGGTCGAGACGGCGCTCGAACGGTTGGTTGGCGAGACCCCCGATTTCGTGGTGGTCTGCCTGGGCGGCCACGAAGGAGATCTCGCGTCGTTCGTCGCCCGGCTCCACGCCCGGAGCGACGCACCGATCCTGGTGGTCACCGATACCCGTGACGAGGAGCGGGTGGTCGCCGCCCTCGATGCCGGCGCCGCGGACGTCGTGCCGGTCCCCATCCGACCCCTCGAGCTGCTCGCCCGGGTCAATGCCGCCCTCCGCCGGCGACCGCCCGTGACGACCGGCGGCGGGGCCAATCTTGATGGCCTGACGGTCGATGGCGGCCGGCGCGAGGCGACCGTCGGCGGCCATCGCCTGGCCCTCACGCCGACCGAGTTCGAGCTGCTGGCGGTGATCGCCGCTCGGAGGGGCGAGATCGTCGACCACTGGAAGCTCCTTCGAGCGGGCTGGTCCGATCACCGAGATGTCGACCTCGAAACGCTTCGGACGCACCTGAACCACTTGAACCAGAAGCTCGTCGCCGAGGGCCATCCGGGCCTGCGCAACGTTCGTGGCAGGGGCTATGGCCTGCGGATCGCCGGCGGCGACGTCGTCGAGCCGGGCTAGCTGCTGTCCCGAAACCGCAACCGGCCGGCAACCGACCCGACCATCGGCCTCCGCGCCCCGACCGTGGCGTGGGTGATCGTCCCGGCCGACGATGGCCACGTGAATGACATCCTGTTGACCCTTGTCGTCGTGTTGGTCGGGGCTGAGATCGGCGCGCTGATCGCGTCGAGCGTCCGCTTGCCGCGCGCCGTTGGTCAGATCGCGGCCGGCCTGATCCTCGGGCCGAGCCTGCTGGGACTCGTCGGGACGAGTGCGATCGTGACAACCCTTGCCGAGATCGGAGCCCTGTGCATCCTGGCGATCGCCGGTCTTGAGACCAACCGGATCCTGATGCGCCGGGTCGGTCGGGCGGCGCTTCTGGCGGCGGCCGGCGGCGTGATCCTGCCGTTCTGTGGCGGCGCGGCGGTCGCGATCGCCAGCGGCTCCGACCTGCGCGCCGCCCTGTTCGTAGGCGCCATCCTGACGGCCACGAGTGTGGGGATCACCGCAGCCGTCCTCGGTGAGTTGGGCTTGCTCCGGTCGCAGGCCGGAATGGTCGTTCTCGGCGCGGCCGTGATCGACGACGTGATCGGCCTGGTCGTCCTCGCCCTGGTCGTCGCGGCATCGAGCGCGGGTGGGACCTCGCCGTTGGTCACGATCGTGCCGATGGCCCTCACCCTGCTGGCGAGTGCCCTGGCGATCAAGCTGTTCGGCACCCGGCTCGGGACCGCCATCGGCCATCTCCACCTGCGGGGCGGCGGCAGCGCGGCAGCGGTCGCCCTGGTCCTGGCGGCAGCCTGGGCCTTCCAGGCGCTGGGCGGCCTGGCTGGGATCACAGGCGCGTACCTGGCCGGCTTCGCCCTGGCCGAATCGCCGGTCGCGCCGAACGTCCGCGACCGCCTGACTCACGCCGGCGAGTCGTTCTGCGTGCCGGTCTTCTTCGTCGCTATCGGGCTGGCGGCCGACCTGCGCACGGTCGGCCCCGTCCTGCCCCTGGCCCTGGCCCTGCTTGGGGTGGCCGTCCTGGGCAAGCTGATCGGCTCGGGCATCGGAGCCCGGCTGGGCGGCCTTGACGGGCGTTCATCGGTGCTTGTCGGGACCGGGATGATCGCCCGCGGCGAGGTCGCCCTGGTGGCGGCATCACTCGGCCTGCAGTCGGGCGCAATCGGCTCCGGGCTGTACGCAGCCGTGGTCCTGATTGCCTTGGCCACGACCGTGATCACCCCGGTCGGCCTCGCGATCTGGGCTCGCTGGGCGACTCGCCAGCCCGAGGCACGCCCGTTGGCAGGCTTCCCGGTTGGACCGAGTGAGTCCGCGCCGGAGCTGGCCCGCGTCATGGCCATGACCGCCTACGACAGAGACAGCGCGCGATGAATGAAGAACTCGCCTCGAAGTTCCGGGCTGGGCTGGTCGCCCTCGCCCGGGAACAGGTCGATGAGGCCGAGCCGCTCCTGTGCGAGGTGGTCGCGGCCCGTCCAGAGGACGCCGAAGCCCTGGCCTACCTGGCGACAGCCTGGATCGTGCAGGGCAAGATCGGCGCGGCCCGCGAAGCGATGGCCCGTGCCCTGACCCTCGGCCCGGATCGTTTCGCGCCCAATCTCAAGGGCGGCGAGCTTGATCTCCGGCTGGGCGATCTCGACGCCGCCGAGGTCCATTTCAAGCAGGCGCTGCAGGTTGCCGCCCACGGCTCGCGCGACGCAGCTGCGGCGCGGACGCTGTTGGGCGAGACACGCCGCCGGGCCAGCCGGTCGATCGTCCGGAAGGCCTCGTTCCCACGTTGGCGTCGACCAGCGTTCCTGCACCGGCCGTCGGCGGCCGATTGAGCATCCCAGTGGAGGAATGAGGAGGTATCGAATGAGGACCCCCGGCAACTCATTGCCCGCGAGCCGAGTGCGGCGCGTTGCCACACTCGGCATCCTCGCGATCTTTGCCGTGCTTCTGGTGGCCGGCTGTGCGGTGGACAAGACCGGTGGCGACACGGCCGGCCTGACGACCGCCTCGGGCACGAACCTGGTCGGGTTGGCACCCGGAACGATTACGAGCGATGACCTGACCAAGGCCCAGACCGCCGAGCCGTTCGCCGCCAAGCTGGCCGACCTGGTCGACGAGAATCGGCTGGCGATCAACATCACCTGGCTGCTGGTGACCGGCTTCCTGGTCATGTTCATGCAGGCCGGCTTCGCGCTCGTCGAGACGGGCTTCACGCGGGCCAAGAACGCCCTTCACACGATGTCGATGAACTTCATGATCTATGCGATCGGGATCGTCGGCTTCTACCTGATCGGCTTCGCGATCGCCTTCGGTGGCCTGGGGGTGGTTGGGGTGGTCAACCTCGGCGGCCTCCACCCGCTCAGCCACGAGGTCGGGCTGACGATCGGAGGAACCAGCTGGGGCCTGATCGGCGGGACCGGCTTTGCCCTCACTGGATCAACCTATGACGTCGGCGTCGTCGCCTTCTTCCTGTTCCAGCTCGTCTTCATGGATACGGCCGCGACGATCCCGACCGGCTCGATGGCCGAACGCTTCGCCTGGAAGCCGTTCGTCGTCTACGGCCTGTTCATCTCGGCGATCCTGTATCCCGTCTTCGCCAACTGGGCGTGGGGTGGCGGCTGGCTGAGCCAGCTTGGCTCGATCGGCCTGGGCGCCGGCTACGCCGACTTCGCCGGGTCGGGCGTCGTCCACTCGGTCGGTGGCTGGTGCGCCCTGGCCGGGGCAATCGTCCTCGGCCCGCGAATTGGCAAGTACAACAAGGACGGCTCGGCCAACACGATCCCCGGCCACAACATCGTCCTGGCGATCCTGGGCACGTTCATCCTGGCCTTCGGCTGGTTCGGCTTCAACCCCGGCAGCACGTTCGGTGCCTCAAGCAACGGTGCATTGCGGATCGGGATCGTGGCGGTCGTGACCCTGCTGGCATCCGGCTTCGGCGCGTTCTCGGCGATGGTCTACACCTGGTGGACCGAGAAGAAGCCGAACCCGGGGATGATGGTCAACGGGATGCTGGCCGGGCTGGTCGCGATCACGGCACCGTCGGGGTTCGTCGGCCCGATCGCCGGTTCGATCATCGGACTCGTTGCCGGGGTCCTGGTCTGCCTTGCCGCGGTCTTCATCGAGAAGGTCCTCAAGGTCGACGACCCGGTCGGCGCGGTCGCCGTTCACGGGGTGAATGGCCTGTGGGGCGTGCTCGCGACTGGCTTGTTCGCCGACGGCACGTCGAACTACGGCGGGGTCTCGGTGACCGGCCTGTTCTACGGCAACGTGGGCCAGTTCGTCGCCCAGGTGATCGGTGCCGCTGTGTGCTTCGCCTGGGCCTTCGGCGCCTCATACGTCTTCTTCAAGGTGCTCAACCGGTTCATCCCCATGCGGGTCTCGGCCGCAACCGAGCTGCAGGGCCTCGACATCCCCGAGATGGGTATGGTCGGCTACATTCCCGAGGATCTGCCGGTCGGAGATATCTTTCCCAAGGATCGGCTCGTGATGCCACCCCTCGCCAGCTGACCCGCGGCGGGGTCGCCGATCTCGTTCGAGCCCGGGGTGCGTCCCGCGGGCTCGAACCTTGCCCAGCCCGAGTCGCAACCAAGTCTCCGGGCAGCCAGGGTGGTCCGCAGGGACGTTCGGTCCTAGCCTCCGCGCAAGTCCGGGTGCGCGGCGATCGATCCGCGGGCCCGGACTGCCATGTCCGGCCCGAACCGGCCCTCAACGGCGCTGATCGAGCTCCTCGCGCAGGGCCGCGAAACCGGGCTTGATCGTGCCGGTGATCATCGCCAGCCGCTCGTCGAAGGGCAGGAAGGCGCTCTTCATCGCGTTGAGAGTCAGCCACTCGACCTCGTCGAGGTCCAGGCCGAAGGCCGCGTCCAGGGCGGCGAACTCGCTCGACAGCGACACGTCGCTCATCAGCCGGTTGTCGGTGTTGACGGTGACCCGGAAGCGCAAGCGGCGGAGCAGCTCGAAGGGGTGGTCGGCGATCGAGGTGGCGGCCCCGGAGTGGACATTCGAGGTGGGGCACAGCTCGAGCGGGATGCGCCGGTCGCGAACGTAGGCGGCCAGCCGGCCGAGGACCGCCCGGCCTTCGGTGTCGCGGCCGATGTCGTCGACGATCCGGACGCCGTGGCCGAGCCGTTCGGCGCCGAGGTCGAGGGCCTCCCGGATCGAGGGCAGGCCGTAGCCCTCGCCGGCGTGCAGGGTCAGGTGGAAGCTGGCGTGGACGAGCCGGCCGAAGACAGCCTCGAAGCGGCCCGGCGGGTAGCCGGCCTCCGGACCGGCGATGTCGAAGCCGACGACCCCCGCGTCGCGCTGGCGGAGGGCGAGCTCGGCGATCTCCGAGGCCCGGTCGGCCTGGCGCATGGCCGTCGCCAGGAAGCGAAGGACGATCGGCCGGCCGGCAACCCGGGCCGCGCCGACCCGGAATCCCTCGAGGATCGCCTCGACGACCTCATCGAGCGACAGGCCACCGGCGGTCGACAGCTCGGGCGCGTGGCGCACCTCGGCATACACGACGCCGTCCGCGGCCAGGTCCTCGGCGCACTCGGCGGCGACCCGGATCAGCGCCGCGCGGGTCTGCATCACGGCCACGGTGTGCTCGAACGTCTCGAGGTACAGCTCGAGGGAGCCCTGGCTGGCGCCGCGCCTGAACCAGGCGCCGAGCTCGCCCGGGTCGGTCGATGGCAGCCCCCGGTAGCCCTGCTGGGCGGCCAGCTCGATGATCGTCTGCGGCCGGAGGCCACCATCGAGGTGATCGTGGAGGAGCACCTTCGGCGCCCGGCGCAGGACCTCGAGGTCGAGCGGCTTCCGGTTCACGCGCCCAGCCGGCCGCGGGCGGCGGCGATCGCCGCGGCGACTCGCGTCGGTGCCGTGCCGCCAATCACATCACAGGACGCCAGGGCCGCCTCGATGCTCGCCGCGGCGCGCAGCAGGCCGGGCGTGGCCGGATCGGCGGCCAGGGCAGCCGCAGCCGGGTCGTCGACCGTCCGCAGGGCGGCGCCGATCGTCGCGTCGTCGAGCATCTCGAGGTCCGTGCCGGCGGCTTCGGCCCGGGCGACCAGGGTCCCCACGACGTGGTGGGCGAGCCTGAACGGGACGCCCTGCCCGACGAGGGCGTCGGCCATCGCCGTTGCGGTGATGTAGCCCTCGTCGGCGGCCGCCCGCATCCGGGCCCGATCGACCCTGAGCGACTCGAGCAAGCCGGCCAGGACGTGCAGCGACGCGCGATACGTGGCCACGCCCTCGAACAGCGGCGGCTTGTCCTCCTGGAGGTCGCGCTGGTAGGCCAGGGGCAGGCCCTTGAGCACGACGAGCATCCCGGTCAGGGCCCCGATTGCCCGGCCGGCCCGGCCCCGGACAAGCTCGGCCGGGTCGGGATTCTTCTTGTTGGGCATCATCGAGCTGCCGGTCGAGAAGGCGTCCGCCAGGCGGACGAAGCCGAACGCCGGATTCGACCACCAGGTCAGCTCCTCGGCCAGCCGGCTGAGGTGGACCATGCCCAGGGCGATCGCCGCCAGCAGCTCGACCACGAAGTCTCGATCACTGACCGCGTCCAGTGAGTTGGCCGTCGGGCCCTCGAAGCCGAGCTCGACCGCGATCGCCGCCCGATCGAGGGGATAGCCGGCCCCGGCCAGGGCGCCCGAGCCGAGCGGCGAGAGGTTGAGCCGGCGGCCGGCGTCGGCCAGCCGGCCGCGATCGCGCTCGAGCATCTCGACGTAGGCCAGCAGGTGGTGGCCGAACAGGATCGGCTGGGCCGGCTGGAGGTGGGTGCTGCCGGGCAGGATCGCCGTCGCCCTCGCGCTCGGCCAGGCCGACCAGGGCGCGCTCCAGGTCCACGATCGCCGCGTCCAGCTGGGCCACCGACCGCCGCGACCACAGGCGCAGGTCGGTCGCGACCTGGTCGTTGCGCGACCGGCCGGTGTGCAGGCGGGCTGCCAACGGACCGATCCGCGAGCCGAGGGCCGCCTCGAGGTTGAGGTGGACGTCCTCGAGAGCCGGGTCCCAGGCGAGCGTGCCGGCGGCCACCTCCGTCCGGAGGCCCTCGAGGCCGGCGACGATCGCACGGCTCTCGTCGGCGGTCAGCAGGCCCGCGGCCGCCAGGCCGTGGACGTGGGCGATCGACCCGAGCAGGTCATCGTCGGCCAGCTCGGCGTCGACCTCGATCGAGCGGCTGAAGTCGGCCAGGCGCTGATCGCTCTTGTCGCGGAACCGCCCGCCCCACAGATCCAAGCCAGCCTCCGTCAGGGCGCACATCGCTCGTACGCTCCGACCATCGTAGCCGGGCTCGGGCCGATCTCGCCGCCCGGCCCGAGTCGCGAGCGGACCGCCCGGCCCTTGGCAGCGCTGCTAGGCTGGCCGGGTGAAGCGCTCCGCTCGCCTGGTCCTGGTCCGGCTCGCGGCGGCAGTCCTGATCCTGGGATCGGGCGGGGCGCCCTTCACGCCGGCCGCGCTGGCCGCCGCGCCAGGCGTCGCGCGGGCGAGCGCCTCGCCGTTCACCTCGCTCGGCCGCTCCGACGGTCGGCTCAGCCCGACCGGGGGCAGCGGCCGGCCGGCGTTGCGGACGCAGCTGGCGGGGCCCGATGCGCTGGGCCGAGCCGCTCGATCCGCGCCGGCCCGCCCGGCGGCCACCACCCCGGCCGGCCGGCCGGCGGTCGCCCCGGCGCCGGTCCCGGCCAGCCTGACCGCGGCCCCCGACAATCACGCCGCGGGGTTTGGCGGCCTGGCCGAGACCGATCAGGCCGGCCCCGGCGTCGAACCCGCCGACTCGAGCGTGGCCGTCGGCCCGGACCAGGTCGTCCAGATCGCCAACCTGGTCATGCGGACCACGGCCCGCGATGGAACGCCCGCGGCGACCCTGTCCGTGCCGAGCCTGTTCCAGCTGGGCGCGGGCCTCTTCGACCGTGATCCACGGGTGGTCTACGACAGCCTCCACGGCCGGTTCGTGGCGACCGAGACGACCTGGGACTGCCTGCCCGACGCCGACGCGACATTCGGCCACGGCTACCTCGACCTGGCCGTCTCGCGGACGACCGATCCGCGCGGCGCCTGGGACGTCTACTTCTGGTTCTTCGACGACCTCGTCCCGGTGACGCCATCGATCGGTACGTCGACCGACAAGCTGGCTCTGAGCAGCACCCTGTACGAGATGTCCCAGGCCGGCGGCGGGGGCGGCAATGCCTGCGCCGACCCAGCCTCGCTGACGCCCCAGCTGATCGGCGCCGACGTCCATGATCGCCAACTGGGCCGATGCGGTCGCCCACGCGTCCTCGACCCTGCCGGCCACCGAATTCCTGGCCGGCTCGGTCGACCTGACGATGCCGGCGCCGACGGCCGCCGGAGCTCGTGCCGCGCTCCAGGAGCCGGCGACCAGCAGCACCCTGTTCGATGGTCAGCCGGTCGGTGACCCTCGACACGCCGACCAATGTTGCCGTCGACGACGTGCTGGCCACGACGTTCAGCGGCACGACCAGCGGCACCAGCACGGTCACCGTGGCCGGCAGCTGGACGCTGACCGGTGACAGCATCGTGGCCCCGTTTGCCGATCCCGCCGCTCCCCGTCAGCCCGGCGCCCCGGCGACGATCGCGGATGCCACCAGCGGCGACCCGACCGATGCCGTCTGGCAGGCCGGCAAGCTGACCTGGGCGACGACCTATCCGTGCACGCCCAGCGGCGACAGCAGCGTCCGCGACTGCGTCCGGGTCAGCCAGGTCTCGACCCCCTCGGCCACGGCCGAGCCGACCGCCGGCCAGGACTTCCTGATCGGCCTGAGCGGCTTCGACAGCTACGCCCCGGGCATCGGGCTGAGCCTCGACGGGACGCTCGAGGTGGTCTACAGCCAGTCGAACGCGAGCGGTTCCAACTTCCCGTCGTCGATCCAGCAGTACCAGCGCGCGTCCGACGGCGCCAACACCCTCAGCCCGCCGGTCGTCCTGGCCGCGGGCACGGGCACCTACCCCGGGACCGAGTGGGGCCGCTACGTCGGGTTGGGCCAGGATCCAGAGCTGCCCAGTGCCGTCTGGCAGGCCAATGAATTCAGCGTCGGCACGAATGGCTGGTCGACGTTCGTCGACGAGCTGGGCCCGACGACCGGGACGACCTACGTCCCGATCACCCCGCTGCGGGTCGTCGACACCCGCGGGACGGGCTCGGGCGGCGCCGCGCACCTGGCCGGCAAGTTCGTCGCCTCGCATGCCCGGACGTTCACGGTGGCCAACCTGGGCAGCGGCCCGAGCCACATCGCGAGCAATGCCGTGGCGGTCACCGGCAACGTGACCGTCACGGCCCAGAACGCGGCCGGCTACGTCGCCGTCACGCCGACCGCCCAGAACAACCCGGGCTCATCGACGCTCAACTTCCCGGCCAGTGGCGATCGGGCCAACAACGTCAGCGTGCCCCTGTCCCCGACTGGCAGCCTGTCGGCCACCTACAAGGCCGGGACCGGCAAGACGACCGACCTCGTCTTCGACGTGACCGGCTATTTCGTGCCCGACGACAGCAGCTCGACCTACAAGCCAGTCGTCCCCACCCGGCTGATCGATTCCCGCCTCGGGCTCGGCCAGCCGGCGCACAAGCCCAAGCGATTCGTGGCCAGGGCGCCCCAGACGTTCACGATTGGGACCAGTGGCGGCCTGGTCCCCGTCACCGCGACCGCGATCACCGGCAACCTGACCGTCACCCGCCAGACCAAGGCCGGCTATCTCGCTCTGACTCCGACCCCGACCGCGACCCCGTCGGTCTCGACCCTCAACTTCCCGCTCGGCGACGACCGGGCCAACGGCTTCACCGCGCCGCTCAACGCCGGGCCAGCTGTCGATCGTGTACATCGCCGCGACCGGTGGCCAGACCGACGTGATCCTCGACGTGACCGGCTACTACCTCGCCGACCTGAGCGGGCTCCACTTCTATCCGGTCAATCCGGGCCGGGTCATGGATACCCGGACGGGGGTGGCCAACTCGGGCCTGACCGGCCGATTCAGCAGCGCGGTCCCCCGCCAGCTCCCGACAAGCGGTCACTGGGGGATCCCCGATGACGCCCAGGCGGTCACCGGCAACCTGACCGTCACCGCCCAGACCGGGGCCGGCTACGTCGCGATCACGACGGTGTCTGACGCCAATCCCAGCACCTCGAGCCTCAACTTCCCGCTGGCCGATGATCGGGCCAACGGAGTGACCGTGACCCTCAGCGGGACCGGCTCACTGTGGCTGGTGTACAAGGCGGCCAGCGGCCGGACGACCCAGCTGATCCTCGACCTGAGCGGCTACTTCCGCTAGCCGGGGCCGTCCGGTCCAATCGGGCGGCCCGCTCAGCCCTCGACGGCCAGCAGCACGGCTCCGATCACGACGATCAGCGCCAGCCCGATCCGGCTGCCCGCGTCGCGCCGGCTGGCGGCTTCCTTCAGGCGGAACGAGCCCCAGCCGCTGATCAGCACGATCGCCGACTCGCGCAGGGGCGCGACCACGGTCAGCGGCGCATAGCGGTAGGCAATCAGCACGAAGAGGTAGGCGGCGACGGTGATCAGGCCACCGACCCCGGCCCGCACCCAGACCCGTCCCAGCCAGCCGGCGAGGACCCCCGTGGCCGGCGCCACCTCGGGCGGCCGGTCGTCGGGGGCCTGGGCGAGCCCGCCGGGCCGGCGGCGCTCGCGCCGGATCAGGAAGCTGATCCAGGCCAGCAGGAAGATCGTGGTGAACGTCCACAGCATCGCCGCGTAGAAGAGTGGGTCGATCAGCCGGGCGCCTTCCCGGTCGACGGCCGAGTAGGCGGCGATCGTGACCCCGGTCAGCAGCGCGAAGCCGGCCGCCTCGCGCACGTGGCGGGGCAGGTCAGTCCCCCGGCGCAGGATGGCCCACGGCTTCTGGAGGCCGAGGATCCCGATGAGCAGGAGCGCCACGCCGATCCAGCCGATCGGCTCGAGTCGCTCGCCCAGGACCAGGATGCCGACCCCGACCGACAGGACCGGGGCCGTCCCCCGGGCGATCGGGTAGACCAGCGACAGGTCACCCCGCTTGTAGGCCGCCGACAGGAAGCTGAAGTAGGCCGCCTCGAGCAGGCCTGACAGCAGGGCCAGGCGCCAGGCATCGCCGGGGATCGCCGGCTCGCCGCTGATCCACCAGCCGGCCAGGCCCAGCGGGACCAGTGCGGCGGCGCCCACCAGCATCCCCCGGCCGGCCGTCCGGAGCGGGTCGCTGGCCGTCTTGAGCAGGATGTTCCAGGTGGCATGCATCAGGGCCGCCAGCAGCAGCAGGAGCAGGATGCCGGGCGGCAATCAGGGCCGCCCGCCGGCGCTGCGCCGGCGCTCGGGCGTCGGCCGGCTGCCTTCGGCCATCTCCTTGAGGATCCGCAGGTGGGTCTCGACCATGCCCGCGACGGAGCCCCGTCCGACGGCAATCAGCCGCGCTCGCCAGCGCCCCGACGTGGTCAGTCCGGCCGTCCCCGCCACCCGGGTGCCGCCGGCCACCTCCTCGAGGAACCAGCCCCGCTGGAGCCGGATCCCGTCACCCACCTCGATCAGCTGGAAGCGGGCGCTGGGCCGGGCCTCGAGGCTCTCGAGGCGGACGTTCGCTACCAGCAGGCCCAGCCGCAGCCGGGCGGCCCGGGTCGCGCCGGCGGCCGGCCAGCTGGGCGCCGCCGGGCCGAGGCGCAGCTCCGGAAACAGGGTGTCCTGGGCGGCCGGATCGTGGAGCGTGGCCCACACGGACCTGACCGGGGCCTGGATGTAGGTCAGCCGTTCGAGGACGCCCGGCGGGGGGGCTGGGCGCGGGACCGGCATCGGGGCTCGGCTACGCCCCGATCGGGTGCCAGACCGTCTTCATCTCGAGGAAGGCGGCAATCCACTCCGGGCGCTGGGCAGCCCGATCGTCGGTCCAATCGAAGGACGCGTCGCTGACCCCCCGCGGCCGGCGGGCGATCCGCTTGATCGACTCGGCGGCCGAGATCTCGACCGGAGCCTGCTGATCGGCAGCCACTCCCCAGGTGTCGACGGCATCGACATCGACGTGGGCGGCGAGGACCGGCACCAGCTCCGATTTGAGGCCGGTGAGCAGGTTGATCACGCCGCCGGGGAGGTCGCTCGTGGCCAGGACCTCGCCCAGGGTGACGGCCGGCAGGGGCCGCGTCTCGGAGGCGATCACGACGGCCGCATTGCCCGAGACCACGATCGGCGCCAGCCGGCTGACGAGGCCCAGCAGCGAGCTCGACTCGGGGGCGACCATGCCCACCACCCCGGTCGCCTCGGGGATCGTGAAGTTGAAATAGGGGGCCGCGACCGGGTTCGACGACCCGAGCACCTGGGCGATCTTGTCGGCCCAACCGGCGTACCAGACCCAGCGGTCGATCGCGTGGTCGACGAGCGTTCCGGCCCGCCGCCCTGACAGGCCCTCGGCCGCGGCCACCTCGACTGCGAACTGGTCGCGCCGGCCTTCCATCAGCTCGGCGACCCGGTACAGGACCTGGCCCCGGTTCATCGCCGTCCGGGCAGCCCACGGCTCGGCCGCCTTGCGCGCGACGCGGACCGCGTCGCGCAGGTCCTTGCGCGAGGCGCGGCTGGCGTTGGCCAGCTCGTCGCCCTTGGGGTTCGAGACGAGGTACGAGCGGCCCGATTCGGAGCGCGGGAATGCCCCACCGATATACAGCTTGTAAGTCTTCCGGATATCGAGCCGCTCGGCGCCGCCGATCCGCACGCCCGGCACCTCAGCGGTCCTCGAGCCGGACGTAGGCCTGCAGGCCGTGCAGGCCGCCCTCCCGGCCGTAGCCCGATTCCTTGTAGCCGCCGAAGGGCGAGGTCGGATCGAACTTGTTGAACGTGTTGGCCCACACGACGCCGGCCTTCATCCGCTTGACCATCATCAGGATCCGCGAGCCCTTGTCGGTCCAGATCCCGGCCGACAGCCCGTAGGGGGTGTTGTTGGCCTTCTCGATCGCCTCCTCGGGGGTCCGGAAGGTGATCGTCGAGAGGACCGGGCCGAAGATTTCCTCGCGGGCGATGCGGTAGCTCTGGGCCACGTTGGTGAACAGGGTCGGCCGGAAGAAGAAGCCACGCCCGGGCAGCTCACAGGCCGGCTGGTAGAGCTCCGCGCCCTCGGCGACGCCGGCCGCCACGAGCTCGCTGATCTTGTCCAGCTGGGCCCGGCTGTTGATCGCCCCGACGTCGGTGTTCTTGTCGAGCGGGTCGCCCACCCGGATGGTCGACAGGCGGTCCTTGAGCTTGGCGATCAGCAGCTCGGCAATCGACTCCTGGACGAGCAGCCGGCTGCCGGCGCAGCAGACCTCGCCCTGGTTGAAGTAGATCCCGTTGACGATCCCTTCGACGGCCTGGTCGAGGGGAGCGTCGTCGAAGACGATGTTGGCCGCCTTGCCGCCGAGCTCGAGGGTCAGCGCCTTGCCCTGGCCGGCGATCCCCTGGGCGATCTTCCGGCCGACCGCGGTCGAGCCGGTGAAGGCGACCTTGTCCACGTCGGGGTGGGTGACCAGGGCCATCCCGATCTCGCCCGGCCCGGTGATGATGTTGACCACGCCCGGGGGCAGGTCGGCCTGCCGGCACAGATCGGCGAACAGGAGGGCCGTCAGGGGCGTGGTGCTGGCCGGCTTGAGGACCACCGTGTTACCGGCGGCCAGGGCCGGGGCGATCTTCCAGGCGAGCATCAGCAGCGGGAAGTTCCAGGGGATCACCTGGGCGGCGACTCCGAGCGGCCTGGCGATCCGGCCCGGGAAGGCATAGTCGAGCTTGTCGGCCCAGCCCGCGTAGTACCAGAAATGGGCCGCCGCGAGTGGCACGTCGACGTCGCGCGACTCCTTGATCGGCTTGCCCGAGTCGATCGACTCGAGGACAGCGAACTCGCGCGAGCGCTCCTGGAGCAGGCGGGCGATCCGAAAGAGGTACTTCGCCCGCTCCCGGCCGGGCAGCTTGCCCCACGACTTCGACTGCGCCTGGCGCGCGGCGTGGACCGCCGCATCGACATCGGCCTCGGTCGCCCGGGCAATCTCGGCCAGGGGCAGCTCGGTCGACGGATCGATCGTGGTGAAGGTCAGCCCATCCGAGGCGGGCACGTCCTTGCCCCCGATGAACAGCCCGTAGCGTTCCTGGATCGTGACAATCTCGCGCGACTCCGGTGCCGGGGCGTATTCCCAGGGAATCGCCTGGCCGTCGCCGAGGCCCCAGCTGTTGGGCGCCCCGCCGTCATTGGGGACCGTGGCGGGGACCGCCGCGCCCGGTTTCGTCTCGGTGGCCATCGCCGCCATTATGTCATTCGCCTCGAGCGCGGCCGACGTCCCGTCCCGTGTTGGCCGCTCGGCCACGATCACCGCCTCCTGCCGCAACCCCGAACCCTGGTTCCGCCGGGACCGCTGTTGCCAAAACTCGACCGGACGCGGGCTTATGGTCGAATCTGGACTCCGGATCCCGACTCCGAAGCACCGATACCCATCGTCCGTGCACGCGGCGAGGCACCAAACGGGTCGGACGGGGTCGGGGCGGCCGTTTCGCGACCATAAGCACGATTTGGCGCGGCTTTTGACAGCGGGGCCCGACTGCGGGGCGCACGATCTGAACCGATGTAAGATCGGTGCAATTGAATACGCCTCCGGGGAGCGCGAACGCGCTGAGAGTGTGGTCCGACCACAGACCCGCCGAACCTGATCCGGCTGACACCGGCGTAGGGAGCAGGCCAACCGTCGACTCGACGCCGTCCCCTCAGAGACCCGGGGGCGGCGTCCATCGTTTTCGCAGCACGTCGCTCGAAACTGGAGTCACGGTCCGGATGTCAATGCGTGCACGTCGAATCTGGTCCCTCGCGGCCGTTGTCGCACTGCTGGCGGGCGCCTGCTCGAGCGCTTCCGGCTCGGTCCCCACGATTGGCCCCAGTCCTGCGCCGAGCGTGGCCTCGAGCGCACCCGCCGCTCCGTCAGCCGCGCCCTCGCCGTCGACCACGCCGCTGCCCCCGACCGCGACGGTGACCCTGGCTCTCGACTGGACGCCGAACACGAACCACTCGGGCTTCTATGTTGCCCAGCACAGTGGCTGGTATGCCGACGAGGCGATCGACCTCCAGTTCATCCCGTATGCCAGCGCCAACCCCGAGACGCTGGTCGGGGCCGGCCAGGCCAACTGCGGGATCAGCACCGAGGAGGGCGCCACGTTCGCGATCGCGGCCGGCGAGAAGGAGCAGTCGGTGATGGCGATCCTGCAGCACACCGCGAGCGAGATCGCGGTCCTGGCCAGCGGCCCGATCACCCGGCCGCGGGACATGGACGGCAAGGTCTACGCCGGCTTCGGATCGCCCCAGGAGGGGCCGCTCCTGACGGCCGTGATCAAGGCCGATGGCGGCAAGGGCGAGTTCACCACGGTCACCCTGGACACCGCTGCCTACGAGGCGCTGTACGCCGGCCAGGCGGACATGGCGATCACGTTCAGCGCCTGGGAGGCGATCGAAGCGAAGGAGCGCGGGATCGCCCTGCGCACCTTTGCCTTCCCGGATTACGGGTTGCCGGATGAGTACGCCGTGGTCCTCGTCTGCAACAACGCCTGGCTGGCGGCCAACGGCGATGTCGCTCGACGCTTCCTGGCCGCCACCGTCCGCGGCTTCCAGCTCGCCGCGACGGACCCGGCTACGGCAGCAACGGAGCTGATCGCCGCCAACCCGGGCGTCTTCGACGCGAATCCCCAACTGCCGATCGACAGCGCGAACTACCTCGCGGAGCAGAAGCTGTACCTCGATCCGTCCGGGGCGGTGGGACCGCAGATGCTCGCCACCTGGAACGGCTACTCGGGTTACCTGTACAGCCTCGGCGTCCTGGCCGGCTCCGACGGCAAGCCGCTGCCGACCCGGCCGGACTTCTCGACCTACTTCACGAACGCCTACCTGCCGTCCGTACCGTGAGATCGGTCCCGGGAGGTCCTTATCGTGAGGCCGATGCCGTGAGGCGTGTGCCGTGAGGCGTGTGCCGTGAGGCGGTGCCGTGAGGCCGGTGCCGTGAGGTCTGTGCCGTGACCGCGCTCCGTCGGGCCGTCCCGAGCATCGGCTTGGTCATCGCGATCCTGCTCGCCTGGGAGGTCGCTGCCCGGGTCCTGGCGATCGACCCGATCGTGCTGCCCGCGCCCACCCGGATCATCTCGGCGCTATGGGAGGCCCGCGGCGCGGCCGCCGATAACGCCCTCACGACGCTGGCCGAGACCGCCGTTGGGTTCGCGCTTTCGGTCGCCTTCGCCGTGCTGGTGGCACTGGCGATGGACTCGATCGGCTGGGTCCGCCGGGCGATCTACCCGCTGCTCGTCACCAGCCAGACCATCCCGATCGTGGCCGTCGCTCCCCTGCTCGTGATCTGGTTCGGGCTCGGGATCACGCCCAAGATCCTGGTCGTCGTCCTGGTCACCTTCTTCCCGGTGACCGTGGCCCTCCTCGACGGCCTGGCTGCGACATCGCGCGATGCCACGAGCCTGCTCCTCACGATGGGCGCCTCGCGCGCCCAGATCCTGTTCAAGCTGCGCCTGCCCGGGGCCCTGCCCTCGTTCTTCACCGGCCTCCGCATCGCAGTTACCTACGCGGTCATCGGAGCGATCTTCGGCGAGCAGGTCGGGGCGGTGAACGGCCTTGGGATCTGGATGATCCTGAGCAAGAACCTGTTCCGGACCGACCTCGTCTTCGGGGCGATCCTGATCACCGCGCTGCTGACCCTGGGCCTGTGGCTCCTGGTCGGCGTCGCCGAGCGGCTCACGATCCCCTGGTACCGCGAGGCGCGCCGACTCTCCGCCTGAGGCCCAGGCCCCGTGGCGGGCCCTTGCCCCTTCAGCTATCCGGCCGGCGATCGCCCCAAACGATCAAAACCGCGGAATCGGGGCGGCAGGACCACCCGCCCGAGGGCCATTTCGCGGATTCAATCGCCAGGGGCGATCAGAAGTCGGGAACTTGGCCGCTGGGCGCTCGGGAATGAGTCGATTTCGGCCGTTTTGATCGCCTGCGGCGATACCGCGGCCGCCCGCAGGTCCCGCCGCCAGGCTACTCGCGGGGGGCGACGCTATCGAGCTCGCCTCCACAGGACGATCCAGAAGTACCCGGCGCAGACGACCACGACCAGGGACTCGAACGCCCAAACCGGCAGGCCCGGAGCGAATGCCAGGGCGAGATCAGCCCAGGCAAACGCCAGGACGAGGTACAGGACGGCCATCGTGAGGATGGAGCGGGCGATCTCGGAGCGAGTCATGCGTGCAGGCTAGCGACGGCCCACCGACAACGCCCGTAGGCTGGAAGTACTCGAACACCCACCAACATGGCCCGGCCGCGGGCGACTCGCCCAGCGCTCGGGTCCTAGTCCAGGCTGAAGTGGTCGGGCCCCTGGTAGCGGCCGGTGCGCTGCTTCTCGATCTGCATCAGGACGTCGTTGAGCAGGCTCGAGGCGCCAAAGCGGAAGCGCTCGGGGGTCATCCAACGCGGACCGAGCGTCTCGTACAGCACGACCAGGTACTGGATCGCCTCCTTGGCGGCCCGGATCCCGCCGGCCGGCTTCATGCCCACGGCCCGGCCGGTGGCCCGTTCGAAATCGCGGATCGCCTCGAGCATCACCAGGGTCACCGGCAGGGTGGCGGCCGGGCTGACCTTGCCGGTCGAGGTCTTGATGAAGTCGGCCCCGGCGGCCATCGCCAGAACGCTCGCCCGGCGGACGTTGTCGTAGGTCTCGAGCTCGCCGGTCTCGAGGATCACCTTGAGGTGGGTCTCGCCGCAGGCGTCCTTGATCGCCACGATCTCGTCAAAGACGGTCGCGTAGTCGCCGGCCAGGAAGGCGCCCCGGTCGATCACCATGTCGATCTCGTCGGCGCCGGCCTCGATCGCCTGGCGGGTCTCGGCCAGCTTCAGGTCGAGGAAGGTCTGGCCGGACGGGAAGCCGGTGGCCACGCTGGCGACCCGGACCCCGGACGAGCCGAGGGCGTCCTTGGCCTCGGCCACGAGGGCCGGGTAGACGCAGATCGCCGCGACGTGGGGGATCGACGAATCGCCGGGCAGCGGCTGGATCGCCTTGGCGCACAGGGCCCGGATCTTGCCCGGGGTGTCCTTTCCCTCGAGGGTGGTCAGGTCCATCATCCGGATGGCCAGGTCGAGGGCCCACAGCTTGGCGTTCGTCTTGATCGAACGGCGCTTGAGCGAATCGACCCGCTCCTCGACGCCCACCTGGTCGACCGGCGTCACCCGGCCGAGGAGGTTGCCCAATGAGCCCGCCCGGGCGTCGAACGAGCGGACCAGCTCGGTCGCCTTCGCCCGGGCGGCGCTGTCGGGCCGGGAGCGGACGGTCGCCATCGGCTACAGGCCGGCGCGGTTGCGCGGCAGCGGCGGCAGGTCGCGCCGGCCGTTGACCAGGAAATGCTCGAACCAGTTCCGGATCTGGCTGACATTCTCGACCCGCCGGAATGGGGTCCCGGATCGGGTCAGCTCGTGCGATTCGTCGGGCACGCGCATCATCCGGACCGGCCGGCGCAGCGAGCGCAGGACGGTGAACAGCTCCTCGGCCTGGCCGATCGGTGTGCGCAGGTCGCGTTCACCGTGCTGGATCAGGAGCGGCGTCCGGATCTCGCGAGCGTAGGTCAGCGGAGAATGCTCGCGGTACAGGTCGGGATCTTCCCAGGGCGTCGCGCCGAACTCGAGCCGGCCGAAGCTCGGCCCGGCGATGTCGCCGGTCGACATCTGGCTGATCAGGTCGTTGACCGAGCGGCAGGTGATCGCCGCCCGGAAGCGATCGGTGTGGCCCACGATCCAGCTGGTCAGGTAGCCGCCGTACGAGCCGCCGGTCACGCCCAGCCGCTCCGGATCGGCCCGGTCCTCGGCGATCAGGCTGTCGACCCCGGCCAGGATGTCGCGCATCGGACCGGGGCCCCAGTCCTTGAAGTTCGCCCCGTTGAACGCCTCGCCGTAGCCCTGCGAGCCGCGGGGATTGGCGGCCCACACGCCGATCCCGGCGGCGGCCAGGACCTGCCACTCCCACATCGGGCTCCAGCCGTAGAGGGTGTGCGGGCCGCCGTGGATCTCGACCACCAGCGGGACGTGCCGGCGGCCACCGGCCTTGCGGGCGATGAGCGGGTTGGGCGGCAGGTACCAGCCCTGGATCCGGCGGCCGTCCACCTGGCTCCAGCGGGTCTCGGCCGGGACCAGGGTGACCTCAGCGCGAACGGCCGCGTTGAGCTCGCTGACCGGCCGTGCGGCGATCGACGGCCTGGCGCGCCCGGCGGGGACCTCGAGGGCGACGACCTCGGGCAGGTCAGTCGGGGCCGAGAGGACGGCGGCGATCCGGACGCTGCCCCGCGGCCCTCGGCCGACGCTGAACGATGAGTAATAGTGCTCACCCTGGGTGAGCCGCTCGACGGGACCGCCTGCCACGGGCACCCGCCACAGCTCGAACGAGCCGTCGATCGGGGCGCTGAAGTAGATCGCCCGGCCGTCCGGCCCCACGCCGATCCGGTTGCCCTCCCCGATCGTCACGTCGCTGTTCATGCCCGAGTCGATCACCAGATCGGCCGCTGCGGTCAAATTGCGCCCGCCCCGCGGCCCGGAATCGGAGCCGTCGGCGGCCATCAGCCAGACGTCCGCCCGGCTGCCCGATCCGCCCGACCAGCGGTGGCCCAGGACGGCCAGCGTCGCGCCGTCGGGCAGCCAGGCCGGCGAGCCGAACACGCCTCGCCCACCGAGCCGGCTGCCACCGCCGCTGATCCGGATCGCCCGGCCGCCCGCGGCTGAGACGACCCATACGTCACTGTGGAAGCCCAGGTCGTCGTCCCGGCCGCGGTCCGCGCTGAACGCGATCCGGGTGCCATCCGGCGACCAGGCCGGCTCATTGATCGGGGCCCGGCCGGCGTGGACCAGGGTTGCCGCCCCGGACTCGGCGTCGACGACCCACAGCCGGGTGACCTGGTGGTAGACCCAGCCGGCGCCGTTCGACTGCGTCCGCAACCGATCGACATAGTGGAAGTCCGACGTTGGCGGCGCTCCTGGGGCGGGCGCCTTTGCCGGACGGCCCCGGCGCCGGCCGTCCTCGGCGGTCGTCGCGCCATGCGAGGAGCTGACGACGGCCAATCGGCGGCCGTCGGGCGACCAGGCGAGATCCTCGACCCCGCGCGGCAGGTTGGTCAGCCGGCGCGCCTCGCCCGGTCGATCGAGAGGCAGGAGGTGGACCTGGATCCCGTCCTCGCGGTCCTTGGCCGCCGCCGGCTCGTCCTCGACGGCCAGCCTGCGGTCGGACAGAAAGGCCAGACTGCGCCCGTCAGGCGCGAACCGCGGGGTCGAGTCGTGACGGCTGCCAATGGTCAGCGCCTCGGCTGGCGCCGAGCCGTCGAACGGCGCGGACCAGATCGCGTGGCGGTAGCCGTCCCGGCCGGCAGCGACCGTCTGGACCGTGAAGGCGACCCGCTCGCCGCCTGGCGCGAGCTGCGGATCGGTGGGAATCCGGAAGCGGTAATAGTCGTCGGGCCGAGGGATTCGCGCCATCCGGCGAGTCTACCGCTACCATCGCGCCGATGGCCGATCAGCTCTCGCTGCGCCTCGAGCCGGATAGCGCGGGCTGGCCCGCGCCGATCCGGCCGATGCTCGCCCAGCCCGGGGACGGGCCGTTCGACGATCCGGACGACCTGTTCGAGCCCTGGTGGGGTGGCGAACGGGCGCTGGCCTACCTCGGGGGCGAATCCCTCGGCCTGCGCCTGGTCAGCGCCGATGGCGTGGTCCTGACAGAGCGCGTGCCGGAGATCGCCGACCTGCCCGCACGGCTCGGCGGCCGCCCGGCGATCCTCGACGGCACACTCGTCGCGGTTGACGAAGCCGGCCGCCTGGACGAGCCCGGCCTGCTCGCCCGGCTCGATGGCCAGCCGGGCCCCGGGCTGGCCTTCCTGGTCTACGACCTGCTGGCCCTCGACGGGCGCCAGCTCGTCAGCGAGCCCCTCGAGCGCCGGCGCTCTCGGCTGGCGCGCCTGCTCAGGCCGTCGCCGTCGATCGTGCCGGTCCCGATGATCGCCGGTGAAGGCCGTGCCCTGTGCGCGGCGGCCGCGGCCCAGGGCGTCGGCTGGGTCCTCGCCCGTGACCGGCGCAGCCCGTACCTCGCCGGCGTGCGCAGCAGCCTGTGGCGGCTCATCGCCGTCCATCCCGATGCGGCCCAGCCCGGAGCGAGCGTCCCAGGCGCCGGCGATGTTCCGGCCGATGGCCCGATCCTGGCCCTGATCCGGCGCCTGCCGCTCGAGGAGCCCGGAGCCTGATCAGCCCGATCAGCTGCCCTGATCAACCGCCCTGATCAACCGCCCTGATCAGCCGCCATCGGGCCGGATCGCGACCCGGATGAAGGTCCGCAAGCCGGGCCGCTGGCCGTAGAGCAGGACCCCGGCACCGTAGATCCTGGCCGCGACCCAGCTCGACAGGCCGATCGAGGCCACCAGCAGGACGAGCGAAAGGGCCACTTCCCAGGCCTCGACGTGGCCGAGCATCACCCGGGCGAGCATCACGTACGGGCTGAAGAAGGGCACGAATGACAGGATCTCGATCAGTCGCGAATTGATCGCGGTCATCCCGAAGATTGCGGCGAAGTAGCCGGCCATCGACACGAAGCTGAGGGGCATCGCCAGCTGCTGGATGTCCTCGGGTCGGCTGACCAGCGAGCCGGCGGCGGCGTACACGAAGGCGTACAGCAGGAAGCCCAGGATGAAGAACGCCCCGAACGCCAGCAGGATCGGCAGGGTCAGCCCGACCAGCGGCGCCTCGCCCGGATCGGCCGGACCGATCAGGGCCGTGGCGATCGGATCTTGCAAGGCGAGCACGAGGGTTGCCGGGAGCAGGATCGCGAGGTACTGGGTCAGGCCGGCCGCGCCCACCCCGATCACCTTGCCGACGAGCAGCTGACGAGGTGTCCCGGCGCTGATCAGGAGCTCCATCACCCGGCTGGCCTTCTCCGACGCGACGCTGGTCGCCACCCACATCCCGTAGACCGTCAGGGTGATGAAGATCAGGACGACCAGGATCGAGGCGAGCAGCGTCCGGCTGCCGGTGACGGTCGGGTCGATGGCGGCCGCACTGACACCCGCGTCGGTCGGCTGGAGCTCGAATCCGGGCAGGTGGAACGGCGGCCCGGCCGAACCCTTGAGGTCCTGCGAGTACTCGACCACGGCGGCCCCGAAGGTCGCCACCTGGAGCCGCTGGATCGTGGCGCTCGTCGGACCATCGTTGCCGTGGAACGTGAAATCGAGGCCGCCGCCGGGCTGGATCGTCACCTCCAGCAGGCTGTCGAGGTGGCCGGCCTGGACGGCCGCCAGGCCGGTTGCCAGGTCGGGCTCGGGACTGAGCAGGTAGTGCGGCCGGATCGTGCCCGGATCGGCGCCCGGCGGGATCGGGTTGAGGTATTCGGACACCAGGCTCAGCACCCGGGCCGTCACGGCTGGATCGGCTGAGGCCACCCCGATCGTCGTCGTCTGGCCGCGGTCAAGGGCGCGCAGCCCGATCGGGACGAGGGCCGCCCCGATCGCGACGGCCATCAGGATTACGGTCGCGACGGCGAACGCCCGGCTGCGGATCTTCTCGACGTATTCGCGCCGGGCGATCAGGCCGGCGTTGGGCAGGAGGGCCCCGTCCGGATGCCCGCCGGTCATCGTCGCCCGCCGGTCACGCGGCCGGCTCGACGGCTGCCGGACGATCGGCGGATCCGTCGCCCTCGGGCGGCCGGCCGACGAGCTCGATGAAGACGTCCTCGAGCGACGCGTCGGCGATCTCGAAGCAGGTCACCTGGGCCCCCCGGGCCAGCGCCGCGTGGAGGATCGACTGGGGGTCGGTCCCAGGCGTGATCGTCAGCTCGGTCACCCCGAGCCGCGGACGAACGGCCCGAACGCCGGGCAGCGCCGCCACCCAGGCCAGCTCCGGGTCACCCTCGACCGCCAGCCGGATCACCGGCCGGCCGGCTCGCCGGCGAACCTCCTGGGTCGGGCCGCCGGTGACCAGCCGGCCATGGTCGATGATCGCGATCGCGCCGGCCAGCGACTCGACGACCTCCATCTGGTGGGTCGAGAAGACCAGCGTCCGGCCGGCCGCTGCCAGCTCGACGAAGGCCGAGCGCAGGAGGGCGACATTGACCGGGTCGAGACCGGTGAACGGCTCGTCCATCAGGACAACTTCGGGCTCGTGCAGGATGGCCGCGATGAACTGGATCTTCTGCTGGTTGCCCTTGCTCAGCTCGTCCGCCCGCCGGCCGGCCAGGTCGGTCACCCGGAAGCGCTCCAGCCAGCGGAGGGCGCTCCGCCGGGCGCTCGCCTCGGGCACGCCGTACAGCGCGGCGAAGAAGACGAGCTGGTCCAGGACCCGCATCCGGGGATACAGGCCACGCTCTTCGGGCAGGTAGCCGAAAGTCCGGCGGGGCAGCTCGGTGCTCGGCCGGCCGCGCCAGGTGACGGTCCCGCTGTCGGCCCGCAGGATGTCCAGGATGATCCGCATCGTCGTCGTCTTGCCGGCGCCGTTCGCGCCCAGGAAGCCGAAGACCTCGCCGGGCTGCACGGAGAAGCCGACTTCGTCAAGCGCCAGGACCTGGCCGAAGCGCTTCGACAGCCGGTCGATCACGAGGGTCATCAGGTCGAGGATCGCACACGAATGGCCGGCGGGGCCGCAGTACGGATGTCCCAACGAGGCCGTTGCCTCGAGGCGCCGCGTCGGGCGGGTACCATCAGGGCATGCCAAGCGCCACCGATCCCGCCCGAAATCCACGCCGACCGGGCCGCCGGCACCCTGACGATCGACTGGCGCGACGGGCACCACACCACGTATCCGGCCGCCACCCTGCGCTGGCTCTGCCCGTGCGCCTACTGCCGGGGCGAAGCCGGCCTGCCCGGCTGGCTCGACTCGGCACCCAGCTTGACTCCGGACCAGGTCCGCCTGGTCGACCTGGCCCTCGTCGGCCAGTACGCCGTTGCCCCGACCTGGGGCGACGGCCATCACACCGGCTTCTACACGTTCACCACCCTGCGGGCGATGTGCCCTTGTGACGAGTGCGCGGCCGACCGGCTCGCCGCCGGGACGCCGACGCTCGGCTCGGCGAGCCACGCCAGCCACGAAGTTGGAGGTAGCAGATGATCATCGCCACCACCCCGTCGGTCGGCGGCTTCCGGGTCGCCGAGACGAAGGGCCATGTCTTCGGCCTGGTGGTCCGCAGCCGGGGCCTGGCCGGCAACCTGGCCGCCGGCCTGCGCTCGCTCGTCGGCGGCGAGATCCACGAATACACCAGCCTGCTCGAGGACACCCGCCGCCAGGCGATCGACCGGATGGTCCAGAACGCCACGATGATGGGCGCCAACGCCGTCCTGTCGATGCGCTTCGACAGCTCCGAGATCGGCCAGACGATGTCCGAGATCGTGGCCTACGGGACGGCCGTGGTCCTCGTCCCCGACGCCGGCGCGCCGGCTGCCGCCGAGTAGGCCGATGCTGCTGATGGCCGCCGCGCGGGTGATCCTGGCCTTCGTCGGCGGGATCACCGTCCTGGTCGGGCTGGGCCTGATCGTGGCCGACGGCGATCGGTCCACCGGCCTGGTCACGATCCTGATCGGCGCCGCTGTCCTGTTCGCCGTGGTCTATGAGCGCTCGCGCTACCGGTCGGCCGACGCCGACCTGCGCAACGAGGCGCCTGGTCCGGGTGGTGGCGAGCCGGTCGGCTCGATGCCGCCGGGCTTCCGGGCCACGACCGAGGTCTTCCTGGACCCCGCCTCAGGTCGCCGGATGCGGGTCTACCTCCAGCCGGCCACCGGTGACCGACGGTACATGGCCGAGGACTGACCTCCGGGGGGTTCGGAGCAGGAACAGGCCCGTGCTACCCTTCTCCGGCCGGCCCGAGGTGCCGGGTCCTTCTGTCACCAGACGACCACGGAGACGATCCGCGAATGACCGCCGTCCGACCCGAGCGGGTCGCCCGTGCCCAACGGGCCCGGCGACCCAGCAAGGGCCCTGCCCTGCCCTACCTGAACCGGGAGCTGTCCTGGCTCGACTGGAACGCGCGGGTGCTGCATGAGGCCACGGACGAACGGAATCCACTCCTCGAGCGAGTGAAGTTCCTGGCCATCTTCGCCTCGAACATGGACGAGTTCTTCCAGGTCCGGGTGGCCGGCCTGCGCCAGCAGGTGGCTGCATCGGCCGTCCGCAGCTCACCCGATGGCCGGACCCCCGAAGAGCAGCTGGCCGCGATCCGGCCCCGGGTCCAGGCTCTCGTCGAAGAGCATGGCATCGCGTACGCCCGGGTCCGGGCCCAGCTGCATGGCGCAGATGTCCGGATCGTCGACTATGCGGCCGTGCCCGAGCATCATGCCCGGCTGCGGGAGCGGTTCATCGAGGAAGTCTTCCCGGTCCTCACCCCGCTGGCCGTCGACCCGGGCCATCCCTTCCCGTACATCTCGACCCTCAGCCTGTCGATCGCGGTCGGCCTGCGCGATCCGGACAGCGGCGAGCGGCGCTTCGCCCGGGTCAAGGTCCCGCCGGTCCTGCCCCGGCTGATGGAGCTCGATCCGACGACGTTCGTGCTCCTCGACCAGGTGATCTCGAACAACCTCGACATCCTGTTCACCGGGCTCGAGATCGTCGAGGCCCATCTCTTCCGGGTCACTCGCAACGCCGACCTGGCGATCGAGGAGGACGACGCCGACGACCTGTTGCTGGCGATCGAGGAGGAGCTCCGTCGGCGGCGCTTCGGCGAGGCGGTCCGCCTGGAGGTCGAGCGAAGCATGCCGCCCGCCACCCGGCGACTGCTCCTCAACGGGATCGGCCTGACCGAGGACGACGCCTACGACATCAGCGGGATGCTCGACCTGACCGGCCTGTGGCAGATCGCCAACCTGGACCTGCCCGACCTCCAATGCCCGCCCTGGACCCCGGTCACGCCGCCGCGCCTGGTGCCGCCCGACGAGGATGAGCCGGTCGATGTCTTTGCCGCGATCCGGGCCGGCGACATCCTGGTCCATCATCCATATGAGTCGTTTGCCGCGTCGACCGAGCGGTTCATCGCCCAGGCCGCGGCCGACCCGGATGTCCTGACGATCAAGCAGACCCTGTATCGCACCTCGGGCGACTCGCCCATCGTGCGCGGCCTGATCCGGGCGGCCGAGCGGGGCAAGCAGGTCGTCGTGCTGGTCGAGATCAAGGCCCGCTTCGACGAGGAGCAGAACATCGACTGGGCCCGCAAGCTCGAGCGGGCAGGCGCCCACGTCGTGTACGGCCTGGTCGGCCTGAAGACCCATTCAAAGGTGGCCCTGGTCGTCCGCCGCGAGGGCAACCTGCTCCGTCGCTACGTCCATATCGGGACGGGCAACTACAACCCCAAGACGGCCCGGCTGTACGTCGACATCGGCCTGCTCACCTGCCGGCCGGAGATCGGGGCGGACGTGACCGACCTGTTCAACGTCCTGACCGGGCTCTCCCGCCAGCGCACGTTCCGCCGGCTGATCGTGGCGCCCCACGGCATGCGCACTCGGGTGCTCGAGCTGATCGAGCGCGAGATCGGCCATGCCGCGGCCGGCCGGCCGGCCCGGATCGTGCTCAAGATCAACGCGATCGTCGACCCGGCCTGCATCGAAGCGCTCTACCGGGCCAGCCAGGGCGGCGTCGACGTGGAGCTGATCGTCCGGGGCATCTGCTCGCTGCAGCCCGGCGTGCCCGGGGTGTCCGAGCGGATCAGGGTCCGCTCGGTCGTCGGCGAGTTCCTCGAACACTCCCGGATCTGGGGCTTCAGCAACGGCGGCGCTGACGAGTGGTACATCGGCTCGGCCGACCTGATGGAGCGCAACCTGGACCGCCGAATCGAGGCGGTCGTGCCCGTGGAGGACGCCGAGGCCCGGGCCCGGATCGCCGAGGTGATCGCCACGATGCTGGCCGATGACCGGCGCTCGTGGCAGCTCGGCTCCGATGCGGTCTGGCGACGGACCGAGGCGATCATCGGCAGCGAGGGCACGATCGACACCTTTGCGGCGATGAAGGAGCGGACGCTGATCTACAGCGCCCTGACCCACCAGCCGCATCGGCCCGGCCTGGGCACCGGCTCGCTCGATCCCCGGGCATGACCGTGCCCGGCGCGATCGAAGTCGAGCTCAAGTACCAGGTCGCCGACCTGGCGATCGGCGAACGCCTCCTGGCGGCCGAGCAGCTGGGCGGCTTCGCTCCGGCCGGCGAGATCCGGATCGTGGAGCAGACCGACACGTACCTCGACACGCCAGATGGCCGCCTCGAAGCGGAGCGGATCGGCGTCCGGCTGCGCGCCGAGGACGGAGCCACGACCCTGACGGTCAAGGCGTCCGGGTCCGTCGACGGCGCGGTTCGGCGCCGGGAGGAGCTCGAGGGCCCGGCCGAGGCCGGCACGCCGCCCCGCTCATGGCCCGCGTCGGCGGCCCGTGACCGGCTCCTGGAGCTGGTCGGCGACGAGCCGCTCCACGAGCTCGTCACGATCCGCCAGTACCGTCGCAAGCGCGATTTCGCGACGGATGAGGCGACCATCGAGCTGAGCCTCGACGAGGCCCGGATCATCGTCGACGGGCATACCGTGGAACGCTTCACCGAGCTCGAGGCCGAGCTGACGCGGGGGCCCGAATCGGCGCTTGGGCCGCTGCTCGGCTTGCTCGACGGGCGGCCGGGGCTGTCGCCCACGGTCGAATCGAAGCTCGCCCGGGCGATCGCCGTGGCCACCTCGGTCCGGATGGCCGTGGCCGCCGTGGAGGCCGCCCGCAAGGGACCGAAGCCAAGTGCCCCCCGCCAGGCCCCGCCAACCCGGCCGGTCGAAGCGGCGGCCGGCGCCCCGGGGCTCGGCACGGAGCTCGTTGCGGCGCCGGAGACAATCGTCTCCGACCCGCCGACGGTGGGCGCCCGGGATGGGACCGATGCGCCGGCCGAGATCGTGCAGATCGAAGAGCCCGAGGAAGAGGCCCGCGGGGCCGAGCCCGAGGCCGTCGTGGTTGAAGCCGAGGCCGAGGCCGAGCCCGAGGCCGACGCCGAGCCGGAGCCCGGGCCCGAGGCCGGGGCCGTCGCGATCGAGGCCGACGGCGGCGGCGAGCTCGACGAGCTGCTCCCGATCCTCGACCTGCCCCGGGCCTCCGACGATCCCCTCGAACCTCCCGACCTGGCGTCCGAGCCGGTGGCCGGGGCGAGCAAGCCGGCCAAGGCCGGTGGCCCGGACGTCGATGCCCGGCTGCCGATCCTCAAGAGCCCCGGCGTGGTCGCCGACGATCTCCACGCCGAGGCCGGCCGCAAGGTCCTCCGCTTCCACCTCGCCCGAATGCTCGCTCGCGAGCCGGGCACCCGTGATGGCGCCGACCCCGAGGAGCTGCACGGGATGCGCGTCGCCACTCGCCGGATGCGAGCGGCCTGGCGGGTCTTCGGCGACGCCTACGACCCGGTTCGAACGAAAGCCTTCCGGCGTCGGCTGCGGGAGCTTGCCGGGCTGCTCGGAGCGGTTCGCGACCTGGACGTGCTGATCGAGGCGACCGAGGCATATGGCGAGGCGATCGGGTCGAGCGACCGGGCCGGCCTGGGTCCCCTGCTGGCGGCCTGGCGAAACGACCGCGACCTGGCCCGCGTCCAGCTGATCGTCGAGCTTGATTCCAGGGGGCACCGGCGATTCGTCGACGACTACGTCGACTTCGTCGGCAGCCCGGGCCGCGACGCGCTGCCGGTCGAGCCGACGATCCCCCACCGGGTCCGGGATACCGCCGCGTCGCGGATCTGGGCGGCCTACGAGCACGTCCGGGCCTACGAGGCCGTCTTGCGCTGGGCCGACGTGGCCACCCTGCACCAGCTCCGAATTGCCGCCAAGCGGCTCCGCTACACCCTCGAATTCGTGCGCGAGCCGCTGGGCGAGGATGCCGCGCCGCTGATCGCCCGGGTGGTCTCGTTGCAGGACCATCTCGGGTTCATGAACGACGCCGAGGTCGCCGCCTCAATGGCCCGGATCTTCCTGGTCGAGCACGGCGCCGAGCTGAGCGCGCTCGAGGCCCAGGCGATCGGGCGCTACCTCGTCTCGCGTGAGCGCGAGGTAGCCCGGCTGAAGCGGACCGTGGGAACCACCTGGCGGGGCGTGGCCGGGTTGAACTTCCGGCGCGGCCTGGGACGCACGGTGGCGATCCTCTAGGCCGCTCCGAGCTGGTGGATCGGGTCGTCTGCCGGACGACCGCACAGGGCACAGCGATCCTCCCGGCCGGTGGCCACCGTCTCGGGCGTCAACAGGCCCCGGATCGCTGCCCCGCCGCCACTGAACGGACCGATCGGGACGTACGTGTCGGCGGCCAGGAACTCGTGCGGCTCGTTCGGATCGCCGTGGCCGGGATGGCCGGCGTTCTCGCTCTCGAAGTCCGTCACCACCGGATCCTAGCATTGCCAGGAGCCTGGATCGTCGCCTGGCCGGTCGAAGCGCCGGCCGGGTCCCGTAGCGGATGGGACCATCGTGGGGTGGTCCGGTGCGGTCTGGATCGCCATCCTCGGGTTCATGAAGACGATCCGCCTGCCCGTCCTTGCCGGCCTCGCCCTCGCCGTCCTGCTGCCGTTTGCGAGCGTCGGAGGTGCGGATGCCGCCAGCGCCAAGCCGCCCGTCCTGCGACCGCTGACCGCCAAACAGGTCGCCCATCGCCTGACCGGCGAGGTCTACGGCTTCCTGCCCTACTGGCTCGAGACGAAGCAGACGGCCGGCAGCCTGCGCTACGACCTCCTGACGACCGTCTCCCTGTTCGACATCGGGCTCACCTCGCGGGGATCGGTGGACGTCAATTGGCCGGGCTACAAGGCCCTCGTGGGGCCGGCGTCGACCGGCGTGATCAGCGCCGCTCATGCAGCCGGAGATCGGGTCGACGTCACCCTGGCCAGCTTCGGCTTCGCCGACAACCGGGCCTTCCTGCGCAACGGCAGGTCTCAGCGGCGCGCGATCAAGCAGGTCGTGGCCTTGATGGCGGCGCGCGGCCTGGACGGGGTCACCGTCGACTTCGAGAGCGTCTACCGGCGCGACCTGCCCGACCTGAGCCGGTTCGTCGATGCCCTGGGCCGGGCCATCAAGGCCCATAACCGGATCGGCCGGGTGACCGTCGCCGTGGGCGCCTCACAGGCCGGCGCGGCGATGGCCGCAGCCGCATTCGCCGGGCATGCCGACCGGGTCCTGGTCATGGGCTACGACTACCGCGGCTCGCGCTCGACGACGACCGGCAGCACCGACCCGCTCGTGCGCAGCGATGGCGGCCTCAGCCTGACCTGGACCCTGAACCTGTTCAAGGCCGGCAAGCTGCCGATGAACCGGATCATCCTGGCCCTGCCCTACTACGGGATGAGCTGGCCGACGAAGTCGGTCAAGCTGGGCAGCGCGCCGGCCAAGTCGGCCTACGGCAAGGCGCCGCCCTATGCGATCCGGGTCAGCAAGATCACCGTTCCACGCG
Organism: uncultured Chloroflexia bacterium; assembly: GCA_963735455.1. GTDB lineage: Bacteria > Chloroflexota > Limnocylindria > Limnocylindrales > CSP1-4 > Palsa-1033. The sequence goes on along the minus strand of CAVTKZ010000002.1, from coordinate 479,538 downwards.
GGGCTCGGCGGGGCTACGACCCGATCGAGGCGACGGCCTGGGTGGCGACCTACGACGCGCATCTCCACGTCTGGCGGGTGACCTACTACGACACGGCCCAGTCGCTGACCGCCAAGTACGCCCTGGCCCGCAGCCAGGGCCTGGCCGGTGTCGGCCTGTGGGCCCTCGGCTACGACGCCGGATCTGCCGCCAACTGGCAGGCCCTGGCGAAGGCCTTCCAGCCGCCGCCGCCCAAGCACGTCAAGACGCCCAAGCCGATCCACCACCAGAAGCCCAAGCCCAAGCCGAAGCCCAAGCCGAAGCCGAAGCCCAAGCCGAAGCCGAAGCCCAAGCCGGCGCCGCCCGGCCAGCCGGGGCCGACCCCGAGCTGAGCCCTGCTCCGGCCCCGCTCAGCCGGGTGGCTCGGGCCAGCCTCGGGCGAGGGTCCTCAGCTGATCGCGCCAGGCGCGACCGGCATGGGCCTGGGCGAGGACCGTGCCCTCGCGCACCCCGGACTCGGAGACCGCCAGCTCCTCAACGCCCAGGTGGGCCATCACCGCTTCGAGGATGAGCGAGCCCGCCGGGAGCAACCGGGCCCGGGTGGGATTGATCGCGTGGCGCTCGGCGGCCGATGCCGACGGTTCGCTGCGCAGGATCTCCAGCGCGGACGCCAGCCGGTTCCGATCGAGCCGTCGGTCGAGGGCTGCCGCCGGGAGCACCTTGACCAGGTTGGATGCCGTTCCGCCGACGGCGATCAGCTCGGCGGCCCGGAGCTCGGGCAAGCCGGCCACGAGACGGCGCGCCTCGCTCCGGAGCAGCTCGATCTGGGCCTCCGTCGGTGGGTCGCTGACGGCGAAGGCGGCCGTCAGGCGAGCTCCGCCGAGGCGCAGGCCAATCGAGGTTGGCGGCAGATTTGGGCCGATCAGGGCAATCTGGCTGCTGCCCCCGCCGACATCCACGACCGCCAGCTCGCGAGTGATCGGGCGGCCAAGGGTGACGCCGACCAGGGTCAGCTCGGCCTCCTCGCGTGGGTCCAGGACATACAACGGCACGCCAGTCGCCAGACCGACCTCCTGGACCGCGGCCGCGCTGTCGCTCGCCCGCCGCAGCGGCTCGGTCCCGACAAAGGCAATCAGCTCCGCGCCGAGCCGGCGGGCCGTTTCGGCGTAACGGACGAGCGTGGCAACGAGCTCGCCTCGCTTCGATGGGCCCAGGGTGGCGGTCGCATCAACCCGATCGCCGAGGCCCAGGAAGACGGACTCATCGACGAGTGGCTCGAGCCGCCGGCCGGTCACCACGGCGACCAGCAGGTGGACGGAGTTCGCGCCGACGTCAACGGCGGCAACGACGAGGGCGCCCGGCGGGCGGGCCGGCTCGACCTGCGCTGCCGGCTCGGTGGGGATCAGGGCGGGGGCCGCCTCAGCTGCTGGACTCGTCGGGGTCGGGCGTGCCGGATTGAAGGGACCTCCGTGGGCGCGGTCGAGCGGGCGTCGACCGCCCGACCGGCGACGGTACCGCCGCCGGCTTCGTGGCCGTCACGGGCTTGGCCGCCGCCGGCTTGATCGTGGCGGACGTGACCACCGCTGGCTTGGCCGGCGCCCGCCGTGCGCTGGCGGGCCGAGCGACGGCGGGCCGGGCTGCCGGCTTCGCAGTTGCAGCCGTCGCCGCCGTGGCGGGCCTGGCTGCCGCCGGCCGGGCACCTGCGTCCCTGGCCGGCCGCGTGCCGCCTCGGGCGGCGTCCGCTGCCGATTGGGCCCGCGCCTCGTCACGGACGGCATCGGCCGCGGCGTGGGCGAAGTCGCTGACGGTCTGGCCGGCCTGCGCCCGGGCGTTGGCCGCGATCATCTCGGACAGCTCGGTCAGCAGGCCCGCGACGCGGGCCGCATTTGCGCTGGCCTCGTCAACCTGGGCCTGCCGCCGGGCGATCTCGTCGCCGGTCGCGGCGGCCAGCTGCCGGCGGCGCTTGGCCTCCTCTTCCCGGGCAGCCGCGAGCCGCTTCTCGAGCCGGCCGAGGAGCTTCCAGGCCCGTTCGAAGGCCCGGGTCGCAGCCCGCCGAGCCGGCTGCCCTTGCTTCGTTTCGGTCTTGGCCATCGATCTCGTCTCCTGGCTGAGGTCAACCCGGTCGGCTCGTCTGGAAGAGCAGGCTTGGCTCGCCGGTCGCGACCGATCGGCGGCGGACCTCCAGTCTGCCATCCTCGACCAGGATCTCGTTGAAGCTGGCGTCCCGCCGGCCGTCGTTGACGAGGGCGCCGGCACCGGCGACCACGGTTTGGTGGTGCCCGTCGGAAACGAGCCACGCGTGGGCCCGGTGGATGTGGCCGTGGAGGACCAGGTCCACCTTCAGCTCGAGGAGCAGGGCCAGCAGGTCGCCGGCGCGGTTGGCCAGGTCACCCTCGCGCAGCTTGCGGCCCGGGACCGGCAAGAGGCCGTGATGGAGGACGAAGATCCGGAGGGCCCCCTCGGGCGAGCGGCGCAGCCGGCGGGCCGCGCGTTCCAGCTCGGCCGGCCGCAGGCGGGGCGTCGAATTGACCCCGACCAGCTGGATTCCCGGCGTGGCGAAGCGGGCATCCAGGCGACCGAACCGGCTCGCGAAGCGGTCTTCGGGATCGACATCTGGGCGAGCCTGCCCGGCCGCACCGTCGTCGAAGCCGAAGCCCAGGGCTGGCTCGAGGGCGAGGAAGAAGTCGAGGTCCGAATCAACCGGCAGGGGCCGGGCTTCGCCTGGCGGTCCGACCGACGGCACGAGATCGCGGTTCCCGGGCACCACCACCCGTGGGATCGGACCGAATCGCTCGAGCTCCAGCGGCGACAGCGTCGAGCTCGGCTGGCCGGCCGTCGGCGCTCAGGTCGCCGGTCACCACGACGAGGTCGGGGTCGCACTCGATCGCCTGGTCGACGAGCCGGGCGAGGGCCGCCCGAAGCTCCGGGCTGCCGTCGCAGTGGAAGTCGGACAGGTGGACGATTTCGGACGGGCTTCATCGGCCACCGAGGAAGGCATCGAGCACGGGCTCAATCCGGGCTGCGACCGCGTCCGGCGTCCCGCGCGCCTCGATCCGGGTGAAGTTGTAGCGACCCGCGTGCAGCTCGAACCAGGCATGGAGGCGGTCCTGGAAGAGGCGGAAGCTCTCCAGGGCATCGGACGACAGGCCCAGATCCATGCCGGCTTCGTAGCGGTCGAGCCGTTGCCGGCCCTGGCGGGCAAGGGCCGTCTCGGCGTCGACCTCGAGCAGGAGGGTCAGGTCGGGCGCCGGCGCGAACGAGAAGAGCCAATCGAGCCACTCGGGATCGACGCCACGGGTTGCCGCCCGGGCCATCGGCGTGTACACGTAGCGGTCGGCGAGGACCACCAGGCCGGCCCGCAGCGAGGGCAGGATCACCTGCTCGATCCGCTCGGCAAGGTCGGCCGCATAGAGGAGGGCCGTCTCGACCGGATCCATCCGCCGTTCGCGCTTCGCCGCCCGGATCGCCTTGGCGGTCAGGATCGAAGTCGCCAGGCTGGTCCGGGTGACGCCTCGGCCGCGATAGCGAAGCTGCTGTTCGAGCCGCCGGACGTGGGTCGAGCGGCCCGCGCGATCAATCCCCTCGAGGACGATGAACAGGCCCGGCTGGCCATGGCGGCTCGGGCCGGCCGGAGCACCGTGGTCGCCGGCCACGGCCGCCTTCACCCGGCACCGGCGGGGCGGGCGGACTCGAGGATCGTCCGAACGGCAGCCCGGGCGACGATCGCGTTGGCAGCCGGATCTGCCCGGGCGTCGATGGTCACGATCCGCGTCGGCCAGGGCGTGCCCCGGCCGTCGGCGCCGCGACTGACGAGCGCTTCGAAGGCAGCCAGGAGCCGTTCGACGAAGGAGCCATAGGCCGCCCCGACAGCGGCCGAGCGAACCGAGGACGGGCGGGCCGACAGGGCCCGTTCGACCGACGAGCCCGCCTCGCCTCGGTGGAACAGGATCAGGTCCGGGGCCGGCAGCGTGCGATGCAGCTCGATCGACCAGTCGAGCTCCAGACCACGAGCAACCTCGCGCGCGATCGCTGTCCAGGCATAGCGGTCGGCGAGGACCACGTCGCCTCGGGCAAGCCATCGGGCGACCTTCAGCCCGACCCGGCGTTGGGCGTCGGCCGCGGCCATCAGCGCCGCAACACGCGGCGTCAGGGCCATCCGGGAGCGGGGGTCGGCCGCAGCGCGCCGAACCAGCCTGGATGGCAGCCAGGCCACCGTCCGAACCTTTCGGCCGCGGCGCTCGAGCCAGCCCGCCAGGCCCTCGATCGTCGCCGATTTGCCCGATCCGTCGAGGCCCTCCGCGACGATCAGCAGCCCGTGTCGGAGCGATGGTCCAGGCATCTCCCCGGGGTCAATGGGCATGGCTCGATGATAGGTCGCTCGTCGTCGTGGTTGTTCTGGACCCTCCGCCGGGCTCGAACCCAAACGGCCCGACGACTCAGCAGGGTGCCCGGGCTAGGCGGCCCGGCCCGCCCCGACGGACTGGAGCTCCTCATCGTGGTCCCAGACGGCATCGAAGCTCTGGGCCCGGGCTCGACTCGAGACGCTGCCGTCGGGCCGGGGCCAGAGGGGGGCGGCCACGAACTCGCGCTGCGCCTCCTCGATCCATTCCTTGAGGGCGAAGAGGCCGGCGCCCGCGAGGCCAAGCCCGCCGATGATGGCCAGCCAGGTACCGATCATGCGAAGCCGGTGTCTGTCCATGGGCTCATCGTCGGCGCCGAATGTTATCGCGCCAGGCCTGGAGGGTTAGCCGTCGTCAACGTCAGGACATCCGGCCGGCGACCAGAGACCGGCGATCAGTCCGAAGCGCCAGGACGCAACGTGCTGGCAACAGGGCGTTAATGGCTTCGTCCCACGCTGAACGGCGATGGCCGTCGAACCGCTCGCCGAGATCCCCGGCCGAGGCGCCCGACGCGCGTCTCGCCCGGCCAATTCGCGGACCCGGGGAGCTCCGCTCGAGGGCTGGGTTGCCCTCGCCGACCGGAATCGAGAGCGCTGGCTGACGGATCTCCTGCCCGGAACCGGGTTCGTCGTCGTGGGCGACCGGCAGTCGCTCGTCGCGGCGCTCAGGCTCAAGCCGCCCCGGATGCTGATCCTCGTCTGCCCACCGGCCGGGCGGGCCGAGATGCGGCTCGCGGCCCGGGAGCGCGAGCTCCGATCCGGCCTGCGCCTCGTGGCCCTAAGCGAGCACGACGATATGGCGGCCCGGCTGCATGCCCTCGAGCTCGGCTTTGACGATGCGATCGACCTGGCGGCCGATCCACTGGAGGTCCGGACCCGGTTGATGATTGCCGGCCAGCCCGGCGCGGGGCACGGCGACGCCAACCTGGTCTGGGTCGGTCCCGAGGCGGAGCTGGACCTGCTGCGCCCGGATCCTCTGGCGCCGGGGAGCTGCCCACCACCTCCGGCCGCGTGACTTCGAGCTCCTGCGCTTCCTGATCGACCGACCCGGCCAGGCGTTCAGCCGGCGGCAGCTCCTCGAGGCCTGGCCCGGCAACGACGTCTCGCTGCGGATGATCGACGTGACGATCTGGCGCCTGCGGGCGTTGATCGAGCAGGACGTCTCGGCGCCCCAGCTGTTCGTGACCGTGGCCCGCCTGGGCTATCGCTACGACCCACCGTCGGTTCGACGTTAACGGCGCGGTCACTAGGCGTTAACCGGTCAACTCCACGCTGGGCGACGTCAACCAGGCAGGAGGCCACGCGTCGCCCTGTAACTGACGCGTTGTCGAGGAGGATTCACATTGACGATCGGAATTCGGCGCTTCGGCGCGATGGCCCTGGCCTTGACGATGGCCTTAGCCGCCTGCTCCGGATCGACTACGCCAGCTCCCGCGACGGGCGCTCCGCCGCCGTCGAGCGCGCCCGTCTCGTCAGGAGCGGCATCGTCCGCGCCCGAGAGCGCGGCAGCGATGACATATCGCTGCAGCAAGGGAGATGGCACGCTGAGCGGAGCCGGCTCGACGTTCATCAATCCACTGCTGCTGAAGATGGCCGGCGATTACAACACGAAGTGCGGCGTCCAGGTTAACTACCAGTCGGTGGGCTCCGGAGCCGGCGTCAAAGACTGGCAGACCAACACCGTCGACTTCGGCGCCTCCGACGCCTACCTCGCCGACTCCGAGATTGCGACTGCGGCCGCGAATGGCGCGCCGGTCGAGGTTCCGGTGACGTTCGGTGCGGTCGTCGTCGCGTACAACCTGACCGGACTCGCGAGCCCGATCAAGATGACACCGGCGATCATCTCCGGCATCTTCCTGGGCAAGATCACGAGCTGGAACGACCCGGCCCTGACCGCCGCCAACCCCGGCGTGAGCCTGCCGAGCACGGCCATCAGCGTCGTCCATCGCTCCGACGGTTCGGGGACGACCAGCATCTTTACCCACTACCTGACGGCCGTGAGCCCGGATTGGGTCACAACAGTCGGCGCCGGCGACCCGACGAAGTCGGCCGCCAAGACGGTGGCCTGGCCGGTCGGCCAGGGCGCCAGCGGCAATGAAGGCGTGACCCAGGGCATCAAGTCAACAGACGGAGGCGTAGGCTACATCGACGTCGCCTATGCCATCCAGAACCAGATCCAGTTCGCAGACGTCCAGAACTCGAGCGGCAACTACATCACGGCAACCCTGCCGGCTGTGGCCGCCGCCGCAAACCTGGCGTCGTTCCCGCCCGACCTCCGGTTCAACCTCGTGAACACGGGCGCAGCCCAGGGCTATCCCATTGCGGGTGCAACCTGGCTGATCGTCTATAAGGACCTGTCCAAGGTGCTCAAGACCCAGGATCGTGCGAACAGCCTCGTGGACTTCATCTGGTGGGTGATCCACGACGGCCAGGCCGACTCTGCGCCACTCGACTACGGCGCGCTCCCCGCGAACCTGCTCGCCCAGGACGAGGCCGCGGTCAAGTCGATCAACTGGGCTGGAACGCCCCTCCTCCCGTAGCACGCACGAACGAGCCGCGCCCAGGGCGAGCCTTGCCCCGGGCGCGGCTCGTTCGTTGCCCACCAGGACGAACCAATGACTGACTCGACTCGACCCCCCGAGGCGCCGGCCGCGATGACCATCGCGGCGTTCCGGCGCCGACGGTGGACGGGTGACCTCACCTTCCGGGCAATCCTCGCGACGCTGACGCTTGGGATCACCGTGGTCCTGGGCGTAATGATGTTCGAGAGCTTCGCCAGCGCCTCACCCGTCTACCAGAAGTTCGGGATCATCGGCTTCGTCACGGGTTCCGTGTGGCAGCCGTCGTTCACCGTTTATGGCGCGTGGGCATTCATTTACGGCACCCTCCTGACGAGCTTGATCGCGCTGGTGATCGCGGTTCCAGTGTCCGTCCTGATTGCGCTCCTGCTGACCGAATTGGCGCCTGCGCGGCTACGAGCGCCGTTGGGGATCGCGGTCGACCTGCTGGCAGCCGTGCCATCGGTCGTGTACGGGCTGTGGGGCCTGCTGGTCCTGGTGCCCGCGATGCGTCCGTTCGAAGAGGCGGTCGCAGGATCTCTGGGTCGGATCATCCCGTTCTTCGGTCCGCCCACCCCCGGCTCCAGCTACTTCGTCGCGGGAGTCATCCTGGCCGTGATGACGATTCCGATCGTGTCGGCCGTCACCCGCGAGGTCTATGCTTCGACACCACGCCTCCAACGTGAGGCGGTGCTGGCCCTCGGCGGTACCCGCTGGGACGTGGCCCGGACCGTGACGCTGCCGATCGGGCGGGCAGGCTTGTTGGCGGCGGTGGTGCTCGGCCTTGGGCGCGCGATCGGGGAAACGATCGCGGTCACCCTGGTGATCGGGAACTCCGACAACATCGGCAAATCGATCTTCGCCCCCGGCTTCACCCTGGCCAGCGTCATTGCCAACGAATTCAACGAAGCAACCGAGACGCTCCATCCGGAGGCGTTGATCGCCTTGGGCACGGTCCTCCTGGTCATCTCGGTCATCGTGAACGCGTCAGCGATCGCGATCCGCAATCGCTTCACGGGAGGTCAGCGGCATGGCTTCTAGCTCCGCCGCCGCGTTCGTGCCGACGAGCAGCGGTCGCCGCCTCAAGGCGAACGTCTTCGTCGCCCTCGCCGTGCTGGCGTTGATCCTGGCGCTGATTCCCCTCGTGGCGGTATTCGGTTACATCTTCGTCAATGGGATCCACAGCCTGTTGAGCCTGGACTTCCTGATCCAGGATCCCCCGTCCGACCTCAGCGCGACCGGTGGCGGGGTCCGGAATGCACTCGTAGGCACCCTCGAGATGACCGGCCTCGCGTCGCTGATCGCGGTGCCGATCGGCCTCGCCGTGGCAATCTTCGCCATCGAGGTCGGCGGCGGGCTGGCGCGTGCCGCCCGGTTCCTCATCGACGTACTTGCCGGCCTGCCATCGATCGTGGTGGGCATCTTTGTCTACGCGACCGTGGTCGTTACCCAGGGGCACTTCTCGGGCCTCGCAGGCTCCCTGGCCCTGGCGATCGTGATGTTGCCAGTTGTGACCGTATCGGCTGAGGAGATCCTGAGGCTCACGCCCCGTCCGCTTTCCGAGGGCGCCCGGGCGCTCGGACTATCGCGCTGGCGTGCCGTCCTTTCGGTGTTCGTTCCGATCGGGCTCTCCGGTATCGTTACCGGAATCCTCCTGGGTGTCTCCCGGGCCATCGGTGAGACGGCGCCTCTGATCTTCACATCGCTCGGGAACAACTTCTTCACGCTTGACCTCAACCAGCCCATGCAGGCATTGCCCCTGCTCATCTACCGGAACGCACTCAACTCCGCGTTCGCGTCGGCCCGGGACCGGGCATTTGGCGCAGCCCTGCTACTCATCCTCATCGTCTTCGGGTTCAACCTGGTCGGCCGTTGGCTCACGGCGCGCCGACGCCTAGCTGGAGGCGCGCGATGACGACTGAGTCAGGACAGCCGGACATGGGCACGGGCCTCACGGCAACCGAGCTCGCAACATTGGAGGATCGTGTGGCGGAGCCCGAGGAATCGAGCACGACGGTGCCCGAAGAGGTGACCATGACGGTCCGCGGCCTTTCCGCCTGGTACGGAACTCGCAGGGTGATTCGCGATGTCACCCTCGACTTCCGGTCGAACGCGATCACCGCGATCATCGGGCCTTCGGGGAGTGGCAAGTCAACCTTGCTGCGCTGCCTGGACCGGATGCACGAGGTGGTGCCCGGCGCTCGGAGCTCAGGCGAGGTCACCTACCTCGGGGCGGATATCTATGGCGCGGACGTCGAGCCGGCCGCGGTTCGCCGGACGATTGGCATGGTCTTCCAGCAGCCCAACCCGTTCCCGACGATGTCGATCTACGACAACGTTGCGGCACCGGCTCGATTCAACGGCCTGGTCAAGGGAAAGGCGGCGCAAGACGAGTTGGTGGAGCGCTGTCTCCGCCAGGCAGCCTTGTGGGATGAGGTGAAGGACAAGCTTGGCCACGGCGGGACGTCACTGTCGGGTGGCCAGCAGCAGCGGTTGTGCATCGCCCGAACGCTCGCCCTGCAGCCCAAAGTCCTCCTGATGGACGAGCCGTGTTCGGCACTCGACCCGATCGCAACCCTCCAAGTCGAGGAGCTCATGTCAGATCTTAAAGCCGAGTACACGATCATCATCGTGACCCACAACATGCAGCAGGCTTCTCGAGTCAGCGATATCACTGCGTTCTTCAACATGGGCGAGGACCGGGCTGGGTACCTGGTCGAGAGCGATGCCACGCGAACGCTGTTCACCAACCCCAAGAACCAGCTGACCGAAGACTACGTGTCCGGGCGATTCGGGTGAGCGGCGAGGAGAAGAAGATGGCCGACCAGATCGATCAGATTCTGGAGACCTCGCGAGCGACGGGCTCGCCGACGAGCATGATCCCCCACCCCTCGCGGGAAGGGCTCGATCGGGAGCTGCGCGAGATCAAGGACAACATCCTGCGCATGGGCGCGATGGTCGAGGAGCAGATCCGGGCGTCGCTCGAGGCGCTCACCTCGCACGATGCCGATGCTGCCCTCGAGGTGATCCGGGGCGACGGCCGGATCAACGAGATGCAGCGCAAGCTGACGACGATGGTCTCGACCACGATCGCCACCCAGTCCCCGGTGGCTCGTGACCTGCGCTTCCTGATTGCCCTCGATCACGTCTCGTACGAGCTGGAGCGGATGGGCGACCATGCCGGTTCGGTGGCCAAGCAGGCGCGCAAGCTGGCGCCCGAGCCGCCCCTCCGCAACTACGTCGACCTGCCCGAGATCGGCGAGCGGGCCGCCCAGCAGGTCCACGGCATCCTGCGCGCCCTGGTCGACATCGACGAGGCGGCGGCCCGCGAGGTGGCCAAGGGCGACGACCTGATCGACGACCTGTACCACCGGACCTTCGACGCGGTCCTGGAGCTGATGCGGGCCGATCCGGTCAACGTCGACCGCGGCGCCCGGATCCTGTTCGCGGCCCACTACCTCGAACGAATCGGCGACCGGGTGACGAACATCGCCGAGGACGTCGTGTTCCTGGCCACGGGCGAGATCGAGGACCTCAACCCCTAGCGGTCCGGCCTCGCCTCAGCCGGGGCCGACGAGCTCCGGCGGCAGGAGGAAGACCAAGACCCCGGCGCCGGCCTCGATCGGCCGTTCGATGTCGATCCGGGCCAGCGCTCCCTTGCGCATCGGGATCTGCGCGGCGCCGGCCAGGCTGGCGACAAGCTCGCTCAGGTCCGGATCGTGGCCGACCAAGATCGGCCGGCCGGGATGGCCGTGGTCGGCCAGGATGGCCTCGACCTCGGCCACGCCCAGGCCGCCGGCGAGGCGCCCGTCGACGACGACCGGCAGGCCAAGACGTTCGGCCACCAGCTCAGCCGTCTGGCGGGCCCGGACGAGGGGCGAGCTGACGAGCAGGTCGAACGACAGGCCCAGCCCGTCAAGGTGACGGCCGAGCGCCTCCGCCTGGTGGCGGCCCTTGGCCGACAACGGCCGGAGGTCGTCCGGCCCCTGCCATTTCGCCGGGTCACCGGCATGGGCGTGGCGCAGGAGATGGAGCTGGACGGTAGCCGCTGCTGGCATCCTCGATCGGGTCAGGCTCGGGCGACGCCCCCGGCGCCTCGCCGATAGAGCGAGTCAACCGCGACGGCGGCGAGCAGGACCAGCCCGGTCGCGATCAGCTGCCACTGGATCGCCAGGCCGAGCAGGTACAGCCCGTTGTAGATGGCCCCGATCACCAGGCCGCCGAGCACGCCGTGGATCGCCCGGCCACGCCCGCCGAACAGGCTGGTGCCGCCGATGACCGCGGCGGCCACCGCATACAGGACGAGCTGGCCACCGTTGATGTTCGTGCTGATGCCGCCCTGCCAGGACAGGTAGATGACCCCACCGATGCCCGCCGTCAGCGAGCACAGGATGAAGGCCAGCGTCCGGACGTTGTCGACGCTGATGCCCGCCCGGCGGGCCGCCTCGGCGTTGCCGCCGACGGCATACATGTGCCGCCCGAACTGGGTCCGCTCGAGAAGGATGGTCCAGCCGCCGAGGACGGCCAGGACGATCGGCACCACCCAGGGCACCCCGGCGATCGGCAGGAACGTGCCCCGGTTCACGTTGCAGATCGCAACGACGACGACCCCGGCGCCGGCCAGGAAGGCAATCTTGGCCACGGTCAGGCCGACCGGCGGGGCAACCAGGCCGCTCTTGCGACGGCCGGTGTCGCGCAGCCAGATCGTGGCCCCCAGGACGACGATGATCACGACCAGCCCGATCCAGCCGAGCGTCGGATCGATGTTCGTGTTGACGATGCCGTACAGGAATTCCTGGTTGACGATGACCGTGCTGGAGATCGGCACGCTCCCGCTGGCGCCCAGCAGGATGATCATGACCCCGAAGTAGAACAGGAAGCCGGCCAGGGTCACGACGAATGCCGGCAGGCGCAGCTTCGTGATGATCAGGCCATAGATCAAGCCGATCACGCAGGTCACGGCCAGGCCGATGATGATCGCGATCCACCACGGCCAATCAAGCCCAGGCTGGACGAAATTCCCCGCGATGATTCCGCCGATCGCGCCGACATAGCCGACCGACAGGTCGATATCGCCCAGCAGCAGGACGAACGTCTCGCTCATCGCGAGGACGATGAAGACCGAGCTCTGGATGAACAGGTTGACGATGTTCCCGGGCGACAGGAAGAGGCCGCGCGGGCTGACGATCTGGAGGACCAGGCTCACCCCGACCAGGGCGAGGACGACTGGCAGGACCCCGGCGTCGCCGCCGCGCACGCGCACCCACCACGCCCGCATGTACTGGCCCATCGACTGGGCGACGAGGGCCGGCGGGACGACATCCACCGCCGCGGCGGTCAGGTCGGGGGCGAGCTCTGCGGCTGACTCGAGCGGAAGGGGCTCGCCCTTCAGGTCGTCGATGCCGGCCATAGCTAGAGCGCCGCCTGGGTGCTGGCCGCGGCCACGCCGCGGTTGGATCCACCCGAGGTCATGAAGTCGACGACCGTCTCGCGGTCGAACGCGGAAATGTCGTCCTGGGCGACCATCCGGCCGAGGCGCAGGACGGCGATCCGGTCGGCGACCTCGAAGACGTCATTCAGGTTGTGCGAGATCACCATCACCGCCAGGCCATGGTCCTTGAGCCTCCGGATCAGCTCCAGGACCATCTGGGTCTGGGCCACGCCGAGGGCGGCCGTCGGCTCGTCGAGGAGGACCAGCTTCGAGTTCCACATCACGGCCTTGGCGACCGCGACCGCCTGGCGCTGGCCACCGGACAGGGTGGCGACCGGCTGGCGGATTGAGCGCACCGTGGTGACCCGCAGGCCGGCCAGTGTCTCGGCCGCCGCCGTCTCCATGTCGTCCTCATCGAGGAAGAGCCGGCCCTTGCGTTCGCGTCCGAGGAACATGTTCTGGACGATGTCCAGGTTGTCGGCCAGGGCCAGGTCCTGGTAGACGGTCTCGATCCCCAGCGCCGCGGCGTCCTTCGGGGACCGGATGTGGACCTGGCTGCCCTCGAAGAAGATCTCGCCTTCGTCGGGCTGGTAGATCCCGGCGATCGTCTTGGTCAGGCACGACTTGCCGGCGCCGTTGTCGCCGCACAGGGCCGTCACCTGGCCGGCGGGCAGGTCAAGGTCGACCTGGTACAGCGCCTGGACGGCGCCGAAGTGCTTGCTGATGCCGCGCAATTTGAGCAGCGGCTCGCTGCCCGCTGCCGAACTCGCCAATTCCTGGGCCAATCCACTCACGGTCACGGGTGTGACTCCCAATTCACGGTCGCGCGGCGACCCCGGATGCAGGCTCGGGATGGATGGTGCGAAAAGGGCGCCGGGCGGTGATCGCCCGGCGCCCTCGTCGCGTTCAGCTACCTACTGGATGCCTGCTGCGGTGCAGACGGTGGCTCCGACGGCGGCGCACAGGTCCGCCACCTTGATGAACTTGTCCTTGATCACCGTGGACTCCATGTTCGCGGCGTTCACCCAGTACGGGGTCAGCAGCGAAGCGGGCTCGGTGGTCGCGGAGTTCTTGGGGTCGGTGGTGGTGCCGTTCAAGAGGCTGGCGGGCGGATCCTGGCCGGCGCGCAGGTAGGTGGCTACCGCGACCGCGTCCTGGGCCTCGAGATAGATCGGCTTGTAGACCGAGCCGCACTGGAAGTTCTGGAGGACATACTCCATGCCCTGCAGGGTCGCATCCTGGCCGGTCGTCGGGATCTTCTTGGCCGGCGTGCCGGCGCTCTTGAGCGCGGTGATCACCGCGCCGGCGAGCCCGTCATTGGCCTCGATCGTGGCGTTGATCTCCGGGTGGGCCGTGAAGGCCTGCTGGAAGATCGTGCCGCCCTTGGCGTTGTCCCAGCCGGGAGCGAGCTGCTCGCCGACGAGGGTCGCGCCACCGGCGGTGCTCGTCGCACCCGCCGCAACCTGGGCGACCTTCTGGCCCCAGACTGCGTCGTTGTAGCCCTTGGCGAAGTCAATCGCGTTCGGGTCGGTGTCCTGGCCACCGTCAACGGTGAAGACCTTCGGGCTGGTGACACCCCAGTCGGTCAGGCACTGCAGGAAGCCCTTGCCGATCAGCTCGCCCACCTGGACGTTGTCGAAGCTGACGTAGTACGTCTTGGTGCCCTGGAAGGTCGCCCGGTCGTAGCTGATCAGGGCCACGCCGTGAGCGGCCGCATAGGTCTGGATCTGGCCGCCCACCGTGCTGGTGTTCGGGGCCATGATCAGGACCTTGGCGCCGGCGGTGATGTCGGCCTGGGCCTGCGACAGCTCAGTGGCATCGACGCCCTGGGCATTGTCGATCTTGAAGTCGGTGGTCTTGTAGCCTGCGGCCGTGAACGCCTGGGTCAGGTACGGTGCGTCGAAGTCGACCCACCGCTGCGAGGACGTGGTGTCCGGCATCAGCACGCCGACGAGGCCACTACCGGCCGAAACCACGCTGCTCAGCTGGCTCATCGCGCTGAACGACGCGTCGAATGAGGCGACGGTGAGCGCCCCACCGCCGCCTCCGCCGGAGGCCGGGGCCGACGACGGCGCCGTCGTCGCGGTGCTGCTGCAGCCGGCAGCAACGATCGCCGTGGCCGCTAGTGCGGTCATCAGCTTGGTCCATGTTCGCATGCGTTTCTCTCCTCAGTCCTTGGATTGGTGGCGACTGGCGTGACCTGTGGCGCACGAAGCTGCCACCGGGCCGATCAGCCCACCTCGACGATTGCGTCGATCTCCTCCAGCGCCGAGCGTACCACTCCCGAATAGCTGGGACCTCGACCTCTCCGGAACCGTAGCGTGTTCTGAGCGAGGAATGATCCGTCGTCACGTGGTGGTGGTGCGCAGGGCCTCCTGGCTGGTCTCAAATCGCAAGTCTGGCTGCGTCCACCTCCTTCGCCGCACCCCGGCGGTCCGTCACGCTCGACCACTCGGGTCGATCGATCAACGGGACCGAGGCAGGATCATCGAGCCAGTGCTCGAACGCGAGCTCGGCCGCCCCGATGAGCGGTCCATCCGCTCCGAGGCGAGCCGGCACGATGGTGGCAATCGCGAGGGGCTCGATCGCCAGCTCGCCCAGGGTGCGGGTCAAGGCATCCCGGGCGTGGGGCAGGATCGAGGCAAAGAAGCCGCCGAGTGCGATGCGCTCAGGGTTGAGCGTATGGATCACGGTCGCCAGGCCGATCGCCAGCCAGCGTCCGCTGGCTTCGATCGCGCCGATCGCGTCGGGGTCGCCGCCGTCGGCCATGGCCAGGATCAGGTCGACCGCCAGCGGCCCACCCGAGCCCGGCCGGCCGGCCCGGCGCAGGAGCGCGTTCTCACCGACCTCGGTCTCCCAGCAGCCCCGGGCGCCGCAATGGCACAGGCGCCCGGCCGGACTCAGCGGAAGATGGCCAACCTCGCCGGCGAATCCGGAGCGACCGCTGAGCGGCCGGCCACCGGCGATGATCCCGGCCCCGACGCCGACTTCACCCCACAGGCATACGAAATCGTCGCAGCCCTGGCCTGCCCCGCGGAGATGCTCGGCAAGGGCCGCCAGGTCGGCGTCGTTGGCGGTGAAGACCGGTACCTCGAGGCCGAGGTTGGTCCGCAGCAGCTCGCCCACCGGGACGTGCCGCCAGCCAAGGTTCGGGCCGATCACCAGCTCGCCGTCGGACCGCCGGACGACACCGGCCACGGCGATCCCGATGGCCTGGATCGGGGGCTGATCCGCGCGTCCGTCGAGCAGCGTCCGGCAGATCCCCGCCAGGCGGGCGATCGTCGCTTCTGGTGCCGCGCCGTCGCGGGCACGCTCGACCCGCCCCCGGGCCAGGACCCGGCCCCCCAGGCCGATCACCGCGGCAGCCAGGGAGTCGTCGAAGATTCCCACGGCGAGGACCGTGATCCCGTTGGGCCTGGCCGTGACGATCGGCGACGGTCGGCCCGGGACGCCGCGCACGCCGGCCCGCTCGCGGACCAGGCCGCGAGCCGTGAGCTCGGCCACCAGGTCGCCCACGGTGCTCCGGTTCAGGCCGGTGTAGTTGGCCAGGTCGGAGCGCGATGCCGGACCGCCGACATGGACCCGGCGCATGATCGCACTGAGGTTCTGGCGGCGCACCGCGTCGAGGCCTGCGCCGGGAGTCTCTTCGTGCAGCGTGGGCGATCCCTCCAGCCACCGCGACCGATGGACCCGACGATTGTGGGGAGCAGCAACAAACCCGGCCGATATCGTGCAACAGCGGCTCAATCGGTGTCAATCGGGTTTCGAATCTGGTTGCCGGACGGCGGCCGGCAGGAGGCCAGGCTTGGCCGAAGAGCGCCGCTCAGGCCCGCTGGAAGATCGGCGCCAGGGCTGGATACAGGTCCCGGTAGACGGCGTGGAGCTGGGCGTAGCGCGGCGCGTCGGGGCCGGGCTCGGCCGCCGGCCGGGCGACCACCAGCGCCCTCGTCGCCGACTCGACGTCGCTGAACCAGCCGGCCCCGACCGCAGCCAGCAATCCGGCCCCGAAGGCCGCACCCTCGGTCGTCGCGACCAGCGCGATCTCGGCCCCCAGGACGTCGGCCAGGATCTGGCGCCAGAGCGGGCTGGCCGTGCCGCCGCCCGAGGCCCGGATCTGGCCGGGCGCCGGCAAGCCGGCGGCGAGCATCAGGTCGAGGCCATCGCGCAGCCCGAAGGCAACTCCCTCGAGCACCGCCCGGGTCAGGTGGCGACGTTCGTGGCCGAGGGTCAGGCCGATGAACGCGCCCCGCGCCTGCGGGTCGGGATGAGGGCTGCGCTCGCCCGACAGGTAGGGCAGGAAGAGCAGTCCGCCGCTGCCCGCCGGAACGTCGCCGGCCCGGGCGACCAGGTCGCCGAAGGCGATGCCCGGGGCGAAGGTGTCCCGGAACCAGCGCAGGCTGCCGGCGGCCGAGAGCATCACCGACATCAGGTGCCAGCGGCCCGGCACGGCGTGGCAGAAGGCATGGACCCGGCCGAGGCGGTCGAAGATCGGCCGGTCGGTCGGGGCGAAGACGACGCCGGAGGTCCCCAGCGAGAGGGCCATCGTGCCCGGCGCCGACGACTCCCACCCCCACGCCGTTGGCCGCCTGGTCGCCGCCGCCGGCGACCACCGGAGTCCCCGCTCGAAGGCCCGTCGCGGCGGCGCCCGCGGCCGACACGACCCCGGTCAGCGTCGGGCCTTCGAACGTCCTCGGCAGCCACGCCGGATCGATCCCCAGCGCGGCCACGACCTCGCTCCGACCAGGTCCGCGCGGCGAGGTCAAAGAGGATGGTACCGGCGCCGTCGGCGACGTCGACGGCGTACTCCCCGGTCAGCTCCAGGCGGACGTAGTCCTTGGGCAGCAGAAGATGGGCGATCCGGGCCCAGACATCGGGCTCGTGATCGCGGACCCAGACCAGCTTCGGGGCGGTGAAGCCGGCCAGGGCATCGTTGCCGGTGATCTCGATCAGGCGCTGTGGGCCGACGGCCTGCCGGATCAGCTCGCACTCGGCCGCTGTCCGCTGGTCGTTCCACAGGATCGCCGGCCGGAGGACCTGGCCGGCGGCGTCGAGCAGGACGGCGCCGTGCATCTGGCCGGTCAGCCCGACCGCGACCACCTCCTCGGGCGGGGTCCCGGCTGCGGCCAGCGCCGAGCGGATCGCCAGCTGGGCGGCGTCCCACCACAGTCGCGGCGCCTGTTCGGTCCACAGCGGGCGGGGCGTCTCGAAGTCGTACTCGGCCACGCCCGTCGCCCGCACGCTGCCGGACTCGTCGATCAGGACCGCCTTGGTGGCGGTCGTCGAGACGTCGATTCCCAGGACGAAGGCCACCCCCTTCAGTCCCGGTTGGCGGCCCAGATCTGCCGGTTGACGACGTTCTCCAGGAGCTCCTGGCGGCCGGACACCGGGCGGGGATCGATCTCCCCGGCCAGGACCCGTCCGGCGAGCCCGGCGAGGGTCGCATCGCCGCCCAGGATCGTGCGGCCCAGGTCGCCCGACCAGCCGGCGTAGCGGGCCGTGCGGAGGGCCTCGAGCTCGCCCGAATTCGATCATCCCGGCCGCGACCAGGAGGGATTGGGCGAGCGTATCGATGCCGCCGATATGGGCATGGAACAGGTCGTCATGGTCCATGCTCTGGCGGCGCAGCTTGGTGTCGAAGTTGAAGCCACCGCTGCCCAGTCCGCCGGCGCGGATGATCTCGTAGACGGCCAGCGACAGCTCGTCGACCGAGTTCGGGAACTGGTCGGTGTCCCAGCCGTTCTGGTAGTCGCCCCGGTTGGCGTCGATGCTGCCCATGACCCCGTGGGCGATCGCCAGCGCGACCTCGTGCTGGAAGCTGTGCCCGGCGAGGGTGGCGTGGTTGACCTCGAGGTTGAGCTTGTACTCGGCCTGCAGGTCGTGCCGCTCGAGGAAGCCCAGGACCGTCGCGACGTCATAGTCGTACTGGTGCTTGGTCGGTTCCTGGGGCTTGGGCTCGATCAGGAGGGTGCCGGTGAAGCCGATCTTGTGCTTGTGCTCGGCGACGAGGCTCAGGAACCGGGCCAGCTGCGTCTCTTCCCGGGCCAGGTCGGTGTTGAGCAAGGTCTCGTAGCCTTCCCGGCCGCCCCACAGGACGTAGTTCGCGCCGCCCAGTCGGTGGGTTGCCTCGAGCATCGAGGTGACCTGGGCCGCCGCGAACGCGAAGACGTCCGGGTCGGGGTTGGTCGCCGCGCCCGCGGCATAGCGCGGATGGCTGAACAGGTTGGCGGTGCCCCACAGGAGCTGCAGCCCGGTCCGCGCCATGTGCCCGGCGATTGCGTCGACGACCACGTCGAGGTTGGCCTGCGTCTCGGCGAAGGTCCGGCCCTCGGGCGAGACATCCCGGTCATGGAAGCAGAAATAGGGCACCCCGAGCTTGGCCAGGAACTCGAACGCCGCGTCGAGCCGGTCGTGCGCGGCGAGCAGCGGATCGAGCCGGGCGTCGAGCCAGGGCCGGTCGAAGGTGCCCGAACCGAAGACATCGGAGCCGGGCCAGCTGAACGAATGCCACAGGCAGACCGCGATTCTGAGGTGATCCGCCATCCGCTTGCCAAGGACCAGCCGGTCGGGCTGGTAGACCTTGAATGCCAGGGGATCGCCGGAATCGAGCCCCGCGAACGGGATCGGGCCCTCCACCCCCGGGAAGAATTCAGCCACCGGGACAGCCTCCTTGGGTCGCTAGGAGACCCGTTGGGCCGGGCCCTCACCGTTCAACACTTGGAATTTCGAGAGTAACACGAGGTTCGTGCGCCAGACGATGGCCAACACGGTGGCCACGGCAGGCGAACCCAGGGTTAGGACGTTTGTCGCCGGCGGACGCACTACGGGCGATCTTGCGCCGATTCGGGTCGTGCGCCGGCGCCGGCGCCTCGACATGAGCACGAATTCGCCGCCACCGACCGCCGATCGGCCATCGCAGGGCTCAGGACCCACGGTTGTGCGCCTGGGGGCGACATTCGTCCCAACCCCAAGCCCCAGCCCCGGCTCAGGACGTAGCCGCGGCTCAGGACGCCGTCGCGGCCGGCTAGTCCTCGTCCGCGCTCAGCGGGAAGGGCAGGGCGATCGGGTCGGCGGCCAGCCGGCTGCGCCCCTCGGCATCGAAGCGATCGAGCCCCAGCTCGCTCACGTCGAGCAGGTCGGTTCGCCCATGGACCGCCAGGTCGGCTCCGACCCGGGCGACGGCCGGTCCCCACATCATCCCGTGGCCGCCGGGCGACGCGACGGTGACCCCCTCGAGCCGTTCGCCGGCCGGGGTGATGCCCGGGCCCAGGATCGGATGGTGATCGGGTGTGAAGTCGATCGTCGCGCACCAGGCCTTGCGCAGGCCGAGGCCGCGGACGGCCGGCACGAGCGCGCTCGAGGCGGCGTTGCATCCGGCGCAGGTAGGGCCAGTCGATCTGCCGGGCGACCCCCGGCCGCTCATCGGGATTGCTCATCCCGAAGAGCAGGCCACCCTCCTCCAGGCGCCAGTACAGGCCCCGGCCCAGGTCGAAGACCATCGGCTGGCGGTCCACCTCGAAGGCGGGGTGAGGCTCGGTCACGGCGATCTGGTGGCGGGCGCCGCCGGCCGCGATCCGCAGCCCGGCGAGCTTGCCCACGCCGCGCAAGGTCGGCCCGCCGGTCAGCAGGACCCGCTCGGTCGCAATCGGGCCACGGGACGTGTTGACCCCGACGACGCGGCCGCGCTCCAGGCGGAGGCCCTCGAAGGCCGTCCGCTCGCGCAGGTCGACCCCCCGGCGCTGCATCGCCAGCGAGTAGGCCAGGACGTTGCGCGGCGGGTCGATCGCCCCGTCGGTCGTGACGTAGCTGCCGCCCCGATGGCCGGCCGGGGCCAGGCTGGGATTCACGGCACAGGCCTCGGCCGCGCTAGAGCCAGCTGACGTCGAGGCCCGCCCGGCGCTGCATCTCGACCCGTGCCCGGCCCTCGCGCACGTCGCGGGCGGTCACGGCCAGGATCAGGTAGCCCAGCTCGCGAAAGCCCGAATCCGTCCCGTAGCGGGCCTGCTGGCCACGATAGAAGTCGATCGTCCAGCGACCCAGGGCGACAGTGGCTGGCGTGCCGCCCTGGGCCCGGACGATCCCGGCCGCCCGGCTGCTGGCTCCCCCGCCGACGAGGCCTCGCTCGAGGACGACGACGTGCTTGAGGCCGGCCTCGGCGGCAAACGTCGCGGCCCAGCCACCGATCGTTCCGGCGCCGACCACGACGAGGTCCGCCCTGTCACCGACGGCCATTCGACAACCCTCCTGCTCGAAACGAGGATAGGAGCGGGAAACCCGGGCCGGGAGGCCCG
Source organism: uncultured Chloroflexia bacterium (assembly GCA_963735455.1). GTDB lineage: Bacteria > Chloroflexota > Limnocylindria > Limnocylindrales > CSP1-4 > Palsa-1033. Next base: position 458,883 of record CAVTKZ010000002.1, on the reverse strand, counting down.
TCGCGCTGCCCGGTTCAGTGGGCGAACGCCCGGCCCTCCAGGCACATCGCCCTGATCCCCTTCGATTCCAGCCGCCGGCTGACCCGCGGATCGGTCACCGTCCAGGCGGCCACCTCGAGCTCCGCCGCCCGGGCCCGGGCGAGGCCGGCCGCGTCGATCGCGTGCCAGTCGACCGACAGGCCGACGCAGCCCAGCTCGCGCGCGATCCGCACGTCGCCGGGCCGGAGGTGCTGGGTGTTGAGCCAGCACGGCCAGGCCGGCGCCAGGCTCCGGATCCGCTCGATCGCCGCGACCTCGAAGGACGAGATCACGGCGCGCTGGAGATCCGCCCCCCGGCCCGCCGCGAGCACTTCGACGACCGAGCGGTCGAGGTCGACCTTCAGCTCCACGTCCAGGAACGCCCGGCGAGGCACCCGGGCCAGGACCTCGGCCAGGGTCGGCACGCCATGGCTGGCCAGCTGGGCCGCCGTCAGCTCGGTCACCAGGGCGTCGATGCCCTGGACCCGGGCCAGGGACGGGTCGTGGAGGAGGACGGGGGCCCCGTCGAGCGACGCCCGAACATCGAACTCGAGCCCGTCGCAGTCGGGCACGCCCATCGCCGCGACCATCGCCGCCAGGCTGTTCTCGGGGTGGATCCGATGATCGCCGCGATGGGCGAGGCGGAGGACCCGGGGTCCGCCGTCGGCCGGCCGAACGTGCCCGGCACGGACCTCGGTCATCCCGGCGCGCCGACGTGGAGCTTGACGCTCAGGCCGAAATGGTCGCTGGGGTACAGGCCGGGATCGTCGACCGACGGGCGATTGAAGACGAGGCGCGCCGCGAGGACCGAGGCAGCGCCCCGGACCCAGATGTAGTCGAGGCAGCTGGGCTCCCCGTCGGTATCGATCGCCGGGCCCTGCAGTCCCGACGGCCAGGTCACGGCCGGCTCACTGCCACTCGCCTCGAGGCAGGCGGAGCGGAATCCAGCGCCCGCCATCCGGGCATACGCCGGCTCGGCGGGATCCGCGTTGAAGTCGCCGACCACGATCGTCACCTCCGACGGCGAGGCCGCGGCCAGCCACTCGAGGACGACCCGGGCCTGCTCGTCGCGGATCGCCTCGTCGGCCACCTCGTGGTGGAGGTGGAGGTTGACGAACAGCAGCCGGAGGCCATCGAGCTCGATCAGGATCCGGCCGGCCGACCGTCCCTGGCTCAGCTCGAGCCGTTCCGGCGCGGACGTGGCCAGCTCATCGCGGACCAGGATCGAGTTGCCGTATTCGGGCCGGCCGGCCCAGCATCGGCTGGCCTGGTACTGGCCGGCGCCGGCGGCCCCGATCAGGCGGTCCTGCTGGAGCGGGTAGACGACCTCCTGAAGGCCGATCACGTCGGGCTGCAAGGCCGCGAAGTCGGCGAGCAGGAGGGGCAACCGCTCGGCCCAGCGATCGGCCAGGTTGCGGATGTTCAGGGTGGCGACATGGAGCTCGGTCATTCGGGCACCCCGGTCGGATCGGCGATCGGCAGGGCGAACGCGAACTCGGAGCCGCGGCCCTCCTCGGAGACGACCCAGATCCGGCCGGCGTGGCCTTCAACGACATGGCGGGCGATCGACAGGCCGAGGCCGGTCCCGCCGCCCCTGACCCGGGCCCGATCCACCTTGTAGAAGCGCTCGAAGACGCGATCGAGCGAGCCCCGCGGAATGCCGATCCCGTGATCCGCGACGGACACCACGACCTCCGGTGGTCGGACCTCGACCCGGATCGTCACCTCTCCCCCGTCGGGGCTGAACTTGACCGCGTTGTGGACGAGGTTGACCAGGACCTGGCCGAGCCGCTCCTCGGCGCCGCTGACCGGTGGCACGCCCGTGCTCGGTGTCTCGACGATGAGCTGGACCCCCTGGCGCTCGGCGAAGAGCCGGAGCCGGTCGGCCGAGGCCGAGGCCAGCCGGCCCAGGTCGACCACGTCGAGCAGGAGCATCGGCCGTCCCGACTCGATCCGGGCCAGGTCAAGCAGCTCGCTGACCATCTGGACCAGGTGGCCGGTCTCCACCTCGATCTTGCTGATCCGGTCGCGCATCCGGGCCGGGATCTGCTCCCCCGCGGCTTCCGACTCGCGCACCAGCGTCTCGGCCAGCAGGCTGACGTTGGTCAGCGGGGTGCGCAGCTCGTGCGACAGGTTGTCGACGAACTCGGTCCGGATCCGCTGCAACCGGCGCAGCTCCGAGACATCTTCGAGGGTCAGCCAGGTCGCCGTCCCGTCCGCGGTCCGGCGGGCTCGAACGACGAGCGAGAGGCCCTCGGTTGAGCGCAGGGTCAGCTCGCCACTTGCCGCCCCGGACTGCGCGGCGGTCTCGGCCAGCTCCTCGATCCGGCGGTCGATGAAGGCCTCCATCAGGCTCCGGCCCAGGAGGCCGCCGGCCGGCCGGCCGGCAAAGACGTGGGCCGCCGGGTTGGCATAGCGGACGATCAGGTCCGGATCGAGCCGGATGACCCCGATGGCCAAGCCGTCGGCCAGCAGGCGCAGGTCGTCGCTTAGCCCGGCCATCGATCGCTGCTCCTGCGCCTCACCCGCAGAGGATCGCATAGCCCGGCCGGCGGATCGCGGCCGGGGCCTGACGGGCTCGGGTAGCAGGCCGGCGCCGACTGGGGTCCAGCGTTCCGGCGAGCGACCCCATTGACGGCCGACCATCGGCGGTCGATCCTGCCCCATGCGTGGCGCGGGCCCAATCCGCGCTCGCGGCCGAGGGAGAATCGGAGCGATGGGAATCTTCGACAAGGCCAAGGAAGCGGCGGAGAAGGCCGCCGAGAAGGCCTCCGAGGCGGCCGATCGGGCCTCCAGCCAGGTCCGCTCCGGCCACGCCGGTGATTCGTTCAAGCAGGCGGCCGGTCAGGCCCGGGTGGCTGCCGGACAGCTGGGCAAGGCGACCGGGGAGGCCGTCGGCAATGCCGCCACGGCGGTCGCCGACCCGACGAACCAGGCGCACGCCCGGGACGCCGCCTCGCGCGGCTTCAAGCGGGCGAAGTCGGGGGTCGCCTCGATGATCGACCGGATCGACCCGGGGCTGCTGGCCGACATCGTGATCAAGGCAACCTCGCTCCAGGAGAAGGCCAATCGCCGGCTGCGCGAGAAGCACTCGCCCTATCGGATCAACGAGATCACGATCACCGCCGGCCTGCCCCCCGACGTGGCCTTCACGATCGGCCGGATCGAGGTCGAGGAGGAGGACATCTCGCCGTCGATCGAGGCGGCCGACGAGCAGGCCGACCTGGCCGCCGAGACACCCGGCGCGGTGCTCGACCCGACCGGCCTGGGCTTCGTCCACCCGGACGACGAGGATCCGGCCGGCGAGGACCTGGCCGAGGCTTCGCACGCCGCCCGGGAGGTTGGTGTGCCGGTCATGAATCCCGACGCCAGCCCGGCGCAGGCAGGGTCCCGGGCCGGCAGCTAGCGACCAGGCGACCTGGGCCGGTCACGGGCCGGAACGACCCCGGCAGGTCCGGCGCTCCTTGGCTGGCCCGCGGCTTGAGCGAGGCCGGGCGGCTAACGCCGCGGCAGCTCCAGGACTCGCTCGAGGTTCCCGTCGAGCGGATCGCCCATCGCCACCGGCTCGCCGACTTCCGGCTCGTCGTCACCCATGGCGGCCGTCGCGAGTCGGCCGAGGTCGGCCTGCGACATCTCGCTGGCGACGGCCCGTCGAATGCCCTCCGTCCAGGCTCTGATGTGCCGCTCTTCCCGGTCAGCCGTCATCTTGCCCCTCCTCCGTATATCGACGGACCCCGGCCGCCCCATCCCGGCGCGCTCCACGGCCGAGGATCGACGATCGTAGCACCCGAACATCAACGATTACGCCGCCTGGAAGAACCGAGGGCTAACAAAGCGGAACCCGCGGGGACAAACGCTGTTCATGGACGCGCCGGACGCTGGAGCCGACGCAACCGCGTCCGTTCGTGCCGCGCCTGGCACGCCCAGCGGAGGGCGACATGCCACGACGACTCCGACCACCATCAACCCGGCTGATCGCACTCGGTCTGGCGGTCAGCCTGGCCGTCGCCCTCCCGGCCACCAGCCTGGCCAGTGGGGTCAGCCCGGCGATCCGCTCGGGACGGACCACCACGCCGATCAAGCACCTGGTGGTCATCTTCCAGGAGAATGTCTCCTTCGACCACTACTTCGGGACCTACCCCGTCGCCGCCAACTCGAGTGGCCAGACCTTCACGGCAAAGGCCGGCACGCCGTCGGTCAACGGCTTGAGCGGGACTCTCCTGACCGCCAACCCCAACGGCGTGAATCCGCGCCGCTACGACCCGGCGAGCGTCAACGACGTGATCACCTGCGACCAGGACCACAACTATGCGGACGAGCAGAAGGCATTCGACAACGGGGCGATGGACAAGTTCGTTTCGACCCTCGGCAATGCCACCGGCAAGTCGCCCGAAGGTGCGACCTGCGTGCCGGGCGACGTGATGAACTACTACGACGGCAACAGCGTCACGGCCCTCTGGAACTATGCCCAGCAGTTCGCGATGAGCGACAACTCGTTCGGCACCACGTTCGGTCCGTCATCGCCCGGGGCGATCAACCTGGTCGCCGGGGACACCGGCGGAGTTGACATCACCCGCGAGGACAACAACCCCTCGATTGCCAGCGCCACCGCCCAGAACGCCGACCTCACCGCCGATGGGCTGGGTGGCTTCTCCCTGACGAGCGATGCCCAGCCCTACTGGGACGACTGCTCGACCCGCGACGCGGTCGGCATGACCGGCCAGAACATCGGCGACGAGCTGAATGCGGCAGGGATCAGCTGGGGCTGGTTCCAGGGCGGCTTCCGGCCCACTACCTCGTTCAAGACCGCCGCCGCGACGGTCGGTCATTTCGGCCAGTCCACGAGCACCTTCATTCCCGACGAGTTCAAGAACGCGGGGCTCCAGAGCGGCGTCCCGCACTCCTCGAACCAGGGCATCTGCGACGCCGTCCACGCCGTGGGCATCGCCGACGGCGGCACCGGCCAGTACGGCTACAAGGACGACTACATCGCCCACCACGAGCCGTTCCAGTACTACGCCTCGACGGCCAACCCGCATCACCTGACCGTGGCCACGAATTCGCTCGGGCAGGACACCCTGGCCGGCCTGCGCTCGATCGGCCGCGACACCCAGGGCTACCGGTCTTCGGTCCCCCTGTTCAACACCCCCAACCACCAGTACGACACGAGCGATTGGAACCAGCTCGTCGCCGCGATCAGCGCCGGTCGCCTGCCGGGCTCGGCCCTGCCGGCCGTGAGCTTCCTCAAGGCCCCCGGCTACCAGGACGGCCACGCGGCCTACTCCGATCCGCTCGATGAGCAGGCGTTCCTGGTCGATACGATCAACGCCCTCCAGGCCACGCCTGACTGGTCGAGCACCGCGGTCGTCATCAGCTATGACGACTCGGACGGCTGGTACGACCATGTCGACAGCGGGGTGACCAACCCCTCGACCTCGGTCGCCGATGCTCTGACCGGCACGGGCGCCTGCGGGACGGGTACCCCCCTCGCGAGCGAGGGAGGTCGCTGCGGCTATGGACCTCGGCTGCCGCTCCTGGTGGTCTCACCGTGGGCCCGCTCGAATGCCGTCGATGGCACCCTCACGGATCAGTCGTCGATCCTGCGCTTCGTCGAGGACAACTGGTCTGTCGGTCGGATCAGTGGCAGCACCGACGCGCTGGCTGGATCCCTGGCCGGGCTGTTCGACTTCAGCCACGCCCATGCCAGCCCACCGAACGGTGGGAAGTTCATCCTCGATCCGCTGACCGGCCAGGTCGCGCCGTAGGCTGGCAGGCTCCGTCACGGACCTGATCGCGAACAGACGGCCAGCAGCAGCGGTTCAGCTCCGCTGCTGCTGGCCACACCCATCGCCCCGCGGATTCGGAGCGGCCGCGTCTTCAGGTGAGCCCGACCAGCTGGCCAACCAGGGCCGCCGCCACGACCACGACAAGCGGTGGAGCCCGACCGGCGACGAGGGCCACCAGGGCGAGGCCGGCCACGGCAACGTCGAGGGGGTCGTGGAGCGCACCTGTGCCGATCGGCGTGATCAGGGCCGCGAGCAGGATCCCGACCACGGCAGCGTTCGTGCCCTGGACCGCCGAGGCAAACGCGCCCGACCGGCGTAGCCGGTCCCAGAACGGCAACACGCCCCACACGAGCAGGAATGCCGGCAGGAAGATCGCACCCAAGGCCAGCACGGCACCGCCGATTCCATTGGGCGGCGCCTGGAACGACGCCCCCAGGAAGGCGGCGAACGTGAACAGCGGCCCGGGAACGGCCTGGGCCGCGGAGTAGCCGGCGAGGAACCGGTCATCGCCGATCCAACCCGGGGTCACCACGGCGGCGTGAAGCAACGGCAGGACGACGTGCCCGCCCCCGAACACGAGCGCCCCGGTCCGCACGAATGCGTCCGTCACGGCCAGGCCTCGGTCGCCGGTCAGCCCGGCCGCGATCGGCAGGAGCAGCAACAGGAGCCCAAGGGCGAGGAGCAGGACCAGCCCGACTCGGGCGTCAGATCCTGTCCGCAGCTGGCCACCCGGCGGCGCCTGGGGGGCTGCCAGGAATCGCCAGCCAAGTCCCGCTCCGGCGGCAATGACGACCACCTGGAGGATCGGCGCCGGAGCGACCAGCATCGCGATCATCGCCCCCGCGGCCAGGCAGGCGCGGGGGAGGTCGGGGGTCATCGTCCGGGCCATGAGGTAGACCGCCTGGGCGACGACGGCGACGGCGGCGAGCTTGAGGCCCTCGACCCAACCGGCGCTGGCGAGGTCCACATTCGAGCTGAGGAGGGCGAACAGGGTCAGGGCGGCGGCCGAGGGGAGGGTGAAGCCCAGCCAGGCTGCAAGGCCGCCAAGGTAGCCCGCCCGGAGCGTCCCGATGGCGATCCCGAGCTCGCTGCTGGCAGGCCCAGGCAGGACCTGGCACAGCCCGACGAGGTCGGCAAAGGTCTCGCCATCCAGCCAGCGCCGGCGCTCGACATACTCGCGCCGGAAGTAGCCCAGGTGGGCCACCGGGCCACCGAAGGAGGTCAACCCCAGGCGCAGGGCCACGACCATGACCTCCAGCGGCGACCCGGCTCCTCGGGCCTCGGGCGGCTGCGGGGCAGCGCGCCTCGCGAGATCGCTCACCTGGCCTCCGATGTGCCGGTCAGGATGCCGAGCCCGGGCGTCCTGACCCATCGTCCAGGCTCCGGACGCGCTCGACCTCCAGCCTCGCGATCACGTCAAACGGCCCTACGTCACGCTGGGCCCGGCTCATCGCGACCGCGCCCTCGGTGACCGCCAGGAGCTCGGTCGCGAGGTCGGAGGCGGTCGCCCCAGGTAATCCGCCGGCGACGAAGAGCTGGGTCAGGCGCTCGATCCACGATCCAAAGACGGCATGGGCCTGGCGGAGGACCTCGCTGGAGTCCGTGGCCACCGTGACGGCGAGAACGGCACAACCGGCGCGGCACTCGGTTCGGACCAGGAGCTCCCGCCAGCCATCGAGGAAGCGCTGCGCGACGACCTCCGGGCCCTGCCCATCGAGGCCGGCCATCGATTCCAGGGATCGCCTCCCGGCGAGGTCGATCGCCGCGGCGACCAGCTGATCCTTGCCGCCCGGAAAATGGTGGTACATCGACCCGCGGGGCGCCTTCGCGGTCGCCAGGATCTCGGCCAGCGAGGCCCCTTCCAGGCCGCGCAGGGCGAGCAGGCGCGCCGTTGCGGCGATCATCCGGGCCTTGGTGTCGCGGGCCATTCCACCTCCGTCTGCGACGGTATGCAGCCATCATATTTCTGTCGATCCGGGCATCGCTGTTGACGCCGCCCGCCGCCTGCTCCAGACTCCAGTATGACGGTTGACCTACATAGGAGTCCTCGAGATGCCGATGATCGACGTCTACGCCACGTCGGGCACGTTCGCCGACAAGCACCAGCTGGCGATCGACCTCGCCTCGACCGTGATGACGGTCGAAGGGGTCCCGAACATCCCGATGTTCCGCCAGAACACCGCGGCCTTCGTCCATGACCTGCCGGCCGGCGACCTGTCCAATGTCGACGGCGAGGGCAGCTACGTCCGGGTCCAGGTGCTGACCAACGCCGGCGCCCTCGATCGGGACAAGCAGCTCGCGGTCGTGGCCCAGCTCACCGCGCTGGTTGCCGCGGCTGCCGGAGACCCGAGCCTGCCCGACCGGACGTGGGTCCTGCTGACCGAAGCGCCGCAGGGCGGCTGGGGCCTGAAGGGCCACGCCAGCACGAACGAGGAGCTGGTGGCCGCCGCGCGGGCCCAGATCGCCGAGCTGCAGGCCAAGGCCTAGGTCCGCCGGGCAGCGGGCCCGGGTCGGCGCCGGCCCGCTGAGGCAGGTGGCTAGACCGCTGCTGGAGTCGCCGGCTCAGGCGCAGGACCGGATCCCGTCAACCACGCCCGGGCACCCTCGAGGGGCATGACCGAGCGCTCGGCGGTGGCCCGGCGGGTGACCTCGACGCCGCCGGCCGCCAGCGAGCGCGGGCTGATCGTCACGATCCAGGGCATGCCCAGCAGCTCGGCATCGGTGAACTTCACGCCCGGCGACTCGTCGCGATCGTCCCACAGGATCTCGCGGCCGCTCGCCGCGGCGCCGTCGTGGAGCTCCTTGGCCAGCTCGCCCACGCGCGGCTCCTTGTTCGCCCCGATCGACACCAGGTGGGCCGGGTAGGGCGCAACCTCGTCGGGCCAGGCAATCCCCTTCTCGTCGTGGTGCGCCTCGACGATGCAGGCGACATTGCGGCCCAGGCCGATCCCGTACGAGCCCATCACGATCGGGTGGGCCTGGCCATCCTCGCCCAGGTAGGTCGCTCCGAGCGCCGCGCTGTAGCGGGTGCCCAGCTTGAAGATGTTGCCGACCTCGATGCCGTTGCGCAGGATGACCGGATGGCCGCAGACCGGGCAGGGGTCGCCCTCGCGGGCGTTGTCGATGTCGGCGACCAGGTCGGCCTGGAAGTCGCGGCCAAGGTTCACGTTGCGCAGGTGGTAGCCGACCCGGTTGGCGCCGGCGACCAGGTTCGGGCTGCCGGCGGCGAGCGGGTCGACGACCACGAACGTGTCGTGGGCGCCAACGGCCGAGCCGTAGCCGGGCTCCATCCCGGCGGCATGGATCTCGTCGATCGTCGCCGGGCGGAGCCCGCCGGCGACCTTGGCCACGTTGCTCAGCTTGGTCTCGTTGACGTCGCGGTCGCCGCGCACGATCGCGGTGATCAGGCGGCCATCGCCGGCGGTGAAGAAGGCCGCCTTGGCCGTCCTCGACGCGTCGATCCCCAGGAACGTCGCCAGCTCGGCGATCGTCGTCGTGCCCGGCGTCTCGATCTCCTCGAGGGCCAGCTCGGGCTCCGGCGCGGCCCGCGGGACGTCGACCGTGGCCACCTGGCGATTGGCCGAGAAGCCGCACGAATCGCACAGGACCAGGACGTCCTCGCCGGCCGGGTTGAGGACCATGAACTCGTGGGCCAGGCTGCCGCCCATCATCCCCACGTCCGAGGCAACCGGGATCGCCTCGAGGCCGAGGCGCTCGAAGATCCGGACGTACGCGCCATGGTGGGCCCAGTAGCTCGCGTCGAGGCCCTCATCGTCACGATCGCAGCTGTACGAATCCTTCATCACGAACTCGCGGACCCGGATCAGGCCGCCGCGGGAGCGCGGCTCGTCGCGGAACTTGGTCTGGAAGTGGTAGAGCCGGACGGGCAGCTGCCGGTAGGACCGGATGATGTCCCGGAGCAGGTCGGTGACCACCTCCTCGTGGGTCATCGCGATCACCATGTCCCGATCGCCGCGGTCCTTGAAGCGGGCCATCTCCGGGCCGATCTGGTCGTAGCGGCCGGACTCCCGCCACAGGTCGGCGGGGTGGATGACCGGCATCTCGAGCTCCTGGCCGCCGATCGCGTTCATCTCCTCGCGGATCACCTGCTCGACCCGCTTGTTGACCCGGAAGCCGAGGGGCAGGAGCGAATACAGGCCCGAGCCAAGCTGGCGCAGGTAGCCGGCGCGCAGGAGCAGGCGATGGGACGGCATCTCCGCGTCGGCGGGGTCGTCACGCAGGGTTGCGAAGAAGAGCTGGCTCAGGCGCATGCGGCCAAGGATACCGGCGGGCGCCCAGCCCGGTCAGGAGCGGCCCGGCTCAGGCCGGGCGGCGGAAGACGTAGCCCGTGCCGCGGACCGTATGCAGGAACTCGGGGTTGGCCGGATCGTCCTCGATCCGCGAGCGCAGCCAGTGGACGTGGACGTCGACCGTACGGGTCTCGCCGGCGTAGTCGTAGCCCCAGACGTGCTCCAGGAGCTGGTCCCGGGTGAAGACTTGGCCGGGGTTGCGGACCAGGAAGGCGAGCAGCTCGAAGGCCTTGGGCTTGAGCGGCACGGTGACCCCGTCGCGGAGCAGGCGGTGGCCGGCGAGGTCGACCTGGACTGCGCCGACGTCGACCAGGGTCGGCTGCGGTCCGCCGGTCGCCTGCTGCTCGGTCCGCCGGAACTGGGCCCGGACCCGGGCGATCAGCTCGCGCAGGCTGAACGGCTTGGTGACGTAGTCGTCGGCGCCGAGCTCCAGGCCGACCACCTTGTCGAGCTCGGAGTCCTTGGCGGTCAGCATCAGGATCGGCACGCCCGACTCCGCCCGGATGATCCGGCAGACCTCGATCCCGGACATCTCGGGCAGCATCAGGTCGAGCAGGACAAGGTCCGGCCGGGTTTCCCGGAACTTGAGGAGGGCATCGCGGCCATCGGCTGCGGTCACGATCGTGAAGCCCTCCGCCTCGAGGGCCTCGGCCAGCATCTCGCGCTGGGTCGGCTCATCGTCGACGACCAGGATCGTGCGTGCCATGTGGGGCACAGGCTGGAGCACGCTGGTCAACGGGCCGTGAACGGATCGTTAACCGGCTCGCCGGGCCGGCGCGGTGTCGCGAACCGGGACGGTCAACCGCCGGCCTGTTCGCGACGCTGGAGGTTGTAGTACTCGACGAACGAGCGACACCGGCCGTCCCCGTCGAACTCGAGCAGCCAGCAGTTGTAATAGGTCCGGGCAGGCCGGTCGCCGGCCTCGTCGTAATCGCTCGTCCCGATCGCGACGGCCCGATCGGCCTCCACGAGCCATGGCTCGTAGTGGGACCGGAACGAGCCCGGTTGATCGCGTTCAGCCGGGTCGCCGCCGGGGCTGAGCCAGTCGGCCACGATCGCCTCGCGACCGACGATCGGCTCGTCCCAGGCGTGGTAGCGATACTCGGCGTCGGGACTGAACAGGTCCCGGATCGCGTCCGGTTCGTAGGTCTGCCAGGCCTCGCTGTAGCGATCGAGCCAGGCCTGGACGGTCGCGTGGTTCATTTCATCCCTCCTCTGGCCAGTCACGAAGCAAGCACCTCGATCGCCGCGTCGAGGCGGGCCAGGACACGTTCCCGGCCGAGCGCGACGAGGGTCTGGAAGAGCGGCGGGGTAGCCGTCCGGCCGGTGACCGCCACCCGGATCGCCATGAACAGGTCGCCGGCCTTCCAGCCAGTCTCCTCGGCCAGCGCTCGGAGCGACTCTTCGAGGGCTTCGGGCTCGAAGGCCGCCGACCCGATCCGGGCGAGGGCCGCCCGGGCCGCGACCAGGCCGGCCACGGTCGTCGCTCGATCCCAGCGCTTGGGCACGAGCAAGTCGGGGTCGAGCGTGAGCCGATCGGCAAACAGGAAGTCGACCAGGTCACCGATCGCGCCGAGGACCGGCAGGCGCTCCTGGACGAGAGGCACCAGGGCCGCCAGCTCGGTGTCGGCCGGCATTCGATCGATCCGGCCGGCGTCGGCCTCGGCCTGGACGAACGGCCGCAGCCGATCGACCAGCTCGAGCGGGGCCAGGCGCCGGATCCACTGGCCGTTCAGCCACTCGAGGCGCTCGCGATCGAAGACCGCCCCGCCCTTCTGGACATGCTCCAGGCTGAAGCGGGCCGCGATCTCGTCGAGGCCCAGGATCTCCTCCTCGCTGCCGGTCGACCAGCCGAGGAGGGCCAGGTAGTTGACCAGGCCCTCGCGAATGAAGCCCTCGTTGATGTAGTCGTCGACCGCCGTCTGGCTCTTGCGCTTGCTCATCTTCGTCCGATCGGGATTGAGGATGAGCGGCAGGTGGGCGAAGAGCGGCTCGGCCTCGCCCAGGGCCCGGAACAGGAGGATGTGCTTGGGCGTGTTGCTCAGGTGATCCTCGCCCCGGATCACGTGGCTGATCTTCATCGCCGCGTCGTCGACCACGACGCAGAAGTGGTAGAGCGGCGTGCCGTCGGCGCGAACGATGACCAGGTCGCCGCCGAGGGCGGCGGCGTCGATCTCGACGTGGCCCCGGACCAGGTCGTCGAAGGCCACCACCCCCGGCTGGATCCGGAAGCGGATCGCCGGCCGGCGGCCCTCCACCTCGAAGGCCGCCCGTTCGGCGGCGCTGAGATGGGCGCAGCGGCCGCTGTAGCGCGGCGGCAGGTGGGCGGCCTCGAGCCGCTTGCGCTCGGCGTCGAGCTCGGCCGCCGTGCAGTAGCAGTAGTAGGCCTGGTCGTCGGCCAGCAGCCGGTCGCTGATCGCCTTGTAGCGAGCGAGCCGCTCCATCTGGCGATACGGGCCATACGGGCCGTGGTCGGGCTGGCCGGCCAGCCCGGGACCCTCGTCCCAGCCCAGGCCCAGCCAGCGCAGGCCATCGAGGATGTCCTGCTCGAACGCGCCGGTCGAGCGCTCGACGTCGGTGTCCTCGAGCCGGAGCACGAACGTGCCACCGGTGTGCCGGGCGAAGAGGTAGTTGAAGAGGGCGGTCCGGGCCGTCCCGATGTGGAGCGGGCCGGTCGGGCTCGGCGCGATCCGGACCCGGACCGGGGCGCCTTCGGCCGTCACCGGCGCTCGCTGCCCGGGACGTGGTGGAAGAGGGCCGGGTCCGCCTCGCCGGGCAGGACCCGGATCAGGGCCGCCGGCCGGAGCCCGAGCGTTGCTCGACCGCGGGGGCCCTCGAGGGTCAGCGAGTCGAGCGATTCGGAGCGGGCCAGGACATTGACCCCGGCCCCCGGCGTGAGCGCCCGCGCCTCGAGGTACGACAGCAGGCCGGCGTCTTCCTCGGCCTCCTCGGTGATCCGGTAGATCGTCGCCCGGCTGCCGGCCTCGACCTGGTCGAGGGGCGTGCCGGGCGGCCGGCGACGGGCGGTCGCGGCGTCGATCGGATTGCCGTGGGGGCAGGTCTCCGGGTGGCCGAGCATCTCGTCGAGGCGGGCCTCGACGCGCGGTGAGATGGCGCCCTGCAGGCGGGCCGCCTCCTCGTCCGATTCGGCCCAGCCCAGGCCGATCACCGAGGTCAGCAGCCACTCGAGCAGGGCGTGGCGGCGGAAGATCGCATCGGCCGCTGCCCGGCCGGGCTCGGTCAGGACCAGCTCCCGGCCCCCGGCCTGCGACACGAGGCCGTCGGCAGCCAGCCGGCGGAACATCTCGCTGGCGGCCTGGGTGGTGACGCCCAGGTGCCGGCCGACCTGGGCGGCCGTCACCCGCGAGCCGTCGACCGCCATGACCCGCAGGGCGAGCAGATACTCCTGGGCCGCGCTCGAGATTGCGCTGGCGATGTGGTGTCGGGTCACAGCCTCATCGTACGCGAGCCGCCCGCCAGGGCGGGAGCGGGATCCGGCCCGACAGGGCGATCCCGACCCCGGCCAGCCAGCCCACGGCCATCGCGCCGTAGAGCAGCTCGGTCGTCGCGACCGACGGCGGCCGTCCACCGCTGCCCGCGGTCAGGACCGCCGCCAGGGGGATGACCAGGCACAGCAGCACGATGCTGCCGCTCGCCGCGATCCAGGCCAGGCGCGGCGAGGCCAGGAGCAGCACGAAGACGATCACCTGCGGGATCCACACGCTCCAGGCAACGACATCGGTGCAGCCGGCCAGGAACTGCGAGCAGCCGGTGACCTGGCCATGGACGCCGAAGATCGCCAGGCCGATCGGGAACCAGGCCAGCGCGGCCAGGAGCAGCCGGCCCCGCCACGATCCGCCGATGCGGGCCGGTTCGAGGCCGCCGAAGCGCGCCGCGCTGGATCGTGCGACGGCCCCATGGGCGCCGCGCCTGGCGATGGGCCGGACGGGCCGGGGCCGGGCTGCCGCGGCGCCGCGCCGGCCCGTTTGACGGGGCCCTGCCTTCGCTGGCCGCGACCCCCTGGGTCCGGGAGTCAGACTCCCGGCCGGTTGCCGACGGGCCGCGGCGGTGGCTTGCGGTGCACCGGCTGCGGCGGCCGCGGCGTCGTCTGTCGGCCGCGCGGCCGCGCCCTCGGAGTCCCGGCCCTTGCCATCCGGTTCAGCGTGGACATCGGCGGCCTGCTGAGGATCATCCCGCTGGTCCCCTCGTCGGAGCGTCGGCTTCGGGCCCCGCCGGGCGCGGGCGAGGTACTCGGGACCGTGCTTGCGCGGGTCGGCGTACTCCTTGGGATTGATCGTCCAGTAGGTGCCGCTGGCGGCGCCATACCAGCCGGCACCGCTCCAGCCGGGCTCGAACGGCTCGCTCTCGGTGCCGTCGTACGAGGTCGATCCGATCGTGGCCTTCGGCCGACCCCGGCGCGAGCTGCGACCGGGCCGGGGACTGCCCGGCCCACCGGCGGCACCCGCGCCGGCGGGCCAGTACTGGAGCCCGAGGCGCTGCCCGGACCGGCGCTGCCGCCGGTCGCGCCCGCGGCAGGCCCGGAGCGCGCCCCCGCCCGGGTGCTGCGTTTCCGGAAGGCGTCGCGGGTCGCTCGGGCCCGCTCGGCGTCGGCGCTCCACGGCCGGCTCGGTGGAGGCGACGGCGGGTCCCGCCGGGCTCGTCCGCCGTGACCCACCGTCGGCGCCGCCCGACCTCGTCCCGGGCTGGCCGGAGGTCAGCCGCTCGTAGGCCGCCTGGATCGCCAGGAAGCGGGGCAGGGCCCGCTCGCCGGCGCTGTCGGGGTGGTACGCCTTGGCGAGCCGGCGATAGGCCCGCTTGATCTCGGCTGAGGTCGCGCCCGGATCGAGCCCAAGTGTTCGATATGGGTCGCTGGCTGGTGTCATGCGCTCCTTGCGCTGGTCTCCGATCGGCTCAGCCGATCAGCTCGCCGACCGGTGCGAGCTCGAATTCGGCGATCGCCTCGGCGGCGATCCGCCCGTGCGGGTCGAGCGAAGGCGGCCGATGGTAGCGGGCCAGCGCCCGCAGGGTCGCCCCTTCGAGCAGCCCGGCCTGGTGCAGCGCCTCGACCGTCGCCGCCCATGTTGCGCGCTCGTAGCCACTTCCGTCTTCGATCTTGAGGGCCAGCCCGGATGATGGCCGGCGGTCCGAGCCGAGGATCGCCAGGCCGCGCAGGGCCTCCATCCCGCCCTTGCTCACGACCCGGCCGGGCAGGGTCTTCATGAGCGAGGTGTCGAGGCGATCGCGGGTGCCGGCGACCATCTCCGGGTAGGCGATCATCGCGTCCCGGACCCTGGTCATCGACGACGCGAGGCGCGCACGCGGATCGCCGACCGGGACAGCCGACGGATCGGCCAGGAAGGCATACGCCCGGGCAACCTCGGCCAGCGGGAAGGCATACGTCTCGATCCCGCAGCCGTCGATCGCCCGGACCAGCCGCTCGGGCGTCGTCCGGAAGGCCCCGGCGACTGCGGCCCGATAGGCCGCCTGGCTGGGATGCTCGGGCTGCCAATAGTCGTCGAGGGGCCAGCCGTTGAGCCGGGCGAGCAGGATCATCGAGCTGTGCTGGCCGGAGCACATGTGCCGGATCGGGCCGGCCTTCTCGCCGTCGCGGGCGAGCCGTGCCGCCGTGAGCGCGTCGAGGGGCATCCCCTCATTGCCGCAGGCCAGCACGGCCTGGCTGATGTTCGCCCGGCGGAAGACGCCCTGCAGGGTCCGGACGTGGATGTCCTCGCCGGAATGGGACGAGGCCATGATCGCCAGCTCGGCCGGGGCCAGGTCGAAGGCGTCGATCCCGCCGGCCTCGACCAGGGCCAGCAGGCCGAATGGCTTGACGCACGAGCGGAGGGTCACGACCCGATCGGGATTGCCGATCGCGCGGATCAGCCGGCCGCTGACATCGACCTCGACGACGTCGCCGCGATGGACCGATTCGACGATCCCGTTGCGGATCTGGCGGACGAGGATGGGTGCGACGCCGTTCCGCGCGGCGCCCGCCCGGGCCGCCCCGTTGCGCGCCGCCGGGCGGCTCCTGACGGCCGGCCTCGACGCGCGGACAGGGCTGCTGGACACGGCCCGAGGATACCCCGCGGCGATGCTAGGATGCCAAGCGTGTCGAACCCTGAGGCGAGCCCGACAGCCTGGCCCAGCCTGCACGTCTCCAGCCACCCGGCGATCCTCCACAAGCTGGCGATCCTGCGCAGCACGGTGACCGAGCCCAAGAAGTTCCGAGAGGTCGTCCGGGAGCTGTCCTGGCTGCTCGGCTACGAGGCCCTGGCCGACATCGCCGTGCGCCCGATCGAGATCGAGACGCCGCTCGAGCCGATGGTCGCGGGCGAGCTCGCCGACCGGATCGGCCTGGTCCCGATCCTGCGCGCCGGCCTGGGCATGGTCGACGCGATGCTCGAGCTGATGCCCACCGCTCAGGTCTGGCACCTCGGCCTGTTCCGCGACGAGCGGACGCTCCGGCCGGTCGAGTACTACAACAAGCTGCCCGACTCGGCGACCGTCGACCTGTGCCTGATCCTCGATCCGATGCTGGCCACCGGTGGCTCAGCGACGGCGGCGATCGAGGTCCTCAAGCGCTGGGGCGCCGTCCGGATCAAGCTGATCAACCTGATCGCGGCGCCGGAAGGCGTCGCCGCGCTGAGCGCGGCCCACCCTGATGTCGAGATCTACTGCGCGGCGCTCGATCGCGGCCTGAACGAGAAGGGCTACATCATGCCCGGCCTGGGCGATGCCGGCGACCGCCAGTTCGGGACCGGCCGCTAGGAATTCAGGATCCCCGAGCACTGGTATGCCGCCCGAAGTGGAAGTGCCGCCTGGCACCTGGCATCGGCCCGGCCTGAGTGTTCCGGACTGACCCGGATGACGATCGAGACTGACCGAACAGGTACGCTGCTCTACGATCAGGACTGCGGAATCTCGCCTGGCGACGGCAGCCTGGCTGGCGACGAGAGCTGCGCCGCCACGCCTCGGCCTCGTGGCCCTCGACGCCGTTACGGACACTCGGGTCGAGCGGCTTGTCCGGGGCCGACCACTAGCCGCCTCCCTGCACTTCGTCCGCTCCGACGACCTGGTTCTGACTGGCGCCCGCGCAGTTCTGGCGGCAGGCCGATTGGTACCGCGATGGCGAATCCTCGCCATTGCTCTCGACAACCGTCTCGGCCACATCGTGTTGGAGCCGGTCTATCGCCAGGTAGCGGCTCACCGCCGCCACATCGGTCGGCTCTTGGGGCTGCCAGTCGCGTGCCCACTGCCTCCGCGAAAGCAAGACTCAGCCTGACCGGCCGCGGGCCTTTGGACCGCTTCGCTCCTGGCCAGAGTCACGAAGCGTCGTAGCGCACAGGTACGGGTCATGAGTCCGCAGCGCCGGACGAATCAGCCCGGCACGAGACGAAGCGTCGATCGCTTTGCCTCGGGGGTCCGGGGCGGCGAAGCACGCCCAAGAGCCCGCGGTCCGTGTCTAGACCGAGTCGGGAAAGACCCAGGCATCGCCCCGGATGATCGGCACGACCCGGCCGCCGGCCAGGATCCCGTCGACGTCAACCGCCGGTCCGCCGATCGTGATGTCGGTGTGCGATCGGGCGACGTTGAGCCCTGCCGCGATCCGGCCTTCGGGCGTCAGGTCGGCCAGGCCCGGACGCACCTCGACGAAGCCGGTCCCGAAGGCGATGTGGCAGGCGACGTTCTCGTCGTAGAGCGTGTCGTGGAAGACGATCCCAGCCTGGCGGACCCGGGATCCGCCATCGACGAGGGCGACCTCGCCCAGGTAGCGCGCTCGTTCGTCGGATTCCAGGAGGGCCTGGACGACGCCGGCCTGCTCGTCGGCAGCGACATCGACGATCCGGCCGGCTTCGAAGCGCAGCCGGAGGCCGGTGACGAGGGTCGACGACAAGGGCAGCGGCGCGGTCGTCCGGACGACGCCCTCGGCCCGTCGCCAGTCGGGCGAGGTGAACACCTCCTCGGTCGGGATATTGGGCAGGAACTCGACGCCCGCCGCCGTCGTGGCTGAGCCACCCAGCCAGGCGGCGCCCGGGATCAGGCCGACGGTCAGGTCCGTGCCGCCGCCGTGATAGCGGATCGAGTCCAACCCGGCCGCCGACAGCGCCTTCGTCCGAGCCTTGAGCTTCGCCAGGTGGGCATGCCAGGCGGCGATCGGGTCGGCCTCGTCGAGGCGGGTCGCGACGGCCACGGCCGCCCACAGGCGTTCCATGTCGGGCTCGCCGAAGACCTGTCGTGCCCAGCCCGGGTTGGGCGCGGCGACCACCGTCCAGGGAATGTGGGGCAGCAGCTCGCTGTACTCGGCCCGCAGTGCCTTGGACGGCAGCGCGGCAATCCGGGCCGGGTCCAGCTCGGCGTACAGGTGGGGCTCGGCGTCGCCGGTCAGGGCGATCAGCGCAACGCCTCGCTCGCGCCACATCCGGAGCTTGTCGAGCTCGTACGGGTAGTGCGTCCCGAGCCCATCGTCCGGCGCATGGCGGATGGCGGAGCCTCGGACGTGCGGGTCGAAATACTCGACGACGACGCGCCGGGCCCCGGCAAGGTAGGCCTGCTCGGTCACCGCCCGGGCCAGGTCAAGATGCTCCGGCTGGGCGCTCACGAAGACGTCCTGGCCGGGCTGGACGTTGACCCCGACCTTCACCACGAACTCCGCGTAGCGGTCGATCAGGTCCATCAGGCCGATGGTACGGGATGGCTGCCGAGCGCCGTCCCGCTGCCCTGCAGGGCTGCCCGGACCTCGGTCACCAGGGCAAAGAAACGGGCCGATTCGCGGGTCGCGGGGCTCCGCGGCTGGGGCAGGTCGATCTCGATCGCCTGCTCGATGCGACCCGGCCGGGCGCTCATCACCAGGACCCGGGTCGAAAGGAAGACAGCCTCGGGGATCGAGTGGGTGACGAAGAGCACGGTCGTGCCGGTGCGGGTCCAGATCCCGGCCAGCTCCTGGTTGAGCCGCTCGCGGGTCATCTCATCAAGCGCTCCGAAGGGCTCGTCCATCAGCAGCAGGCCCGGGTTTGGGGCGAGCGCCCGGGCGATCGCGACGCGCTGGGCCATGCCACCCGAGAGCTGCCACGGATGGCGGCCGCCGAAGCCGTCGAGCTCGACCAGGCGCAGGAGCTCGGCGGAGCGGCGGGCACGCTCGGCGGACGGCATGCCCATGACCTCGAGGGGCAGCTCGACATTCCGGGCAACCGTGCGCCAGTCCATCAGGACCGGCGCCTGGAAGACCATCCCGTAGTCGCGGTCGAGGCGGGCCTGCGAGGACGGCTTGCCGTTCACCTCGATCAGGCCGGCGGTCGGGTCCACGAGGTCGGCAACGATCCGCAGGAAGGTCGACTTGCCGCAGCCCGAGGGCCCGATCAGGCTCACGAACTCGCCCGCCCCGACGACCAGGTCGATCGCCTCGAGGGCGGAGACCTGCTCCGGGCCAGGGTCAAAGACCTTCGTGATCCCCCGGGCCGAGATGGCCGGGTTGGGCCCGGCCGCTGTCACCCGGCTAGGCCTGGAAGGCCTGGTCGGCGATGTCGAGGGCGCCGTCGATGATCGCGAAGCCCTCGGCCAGCTCGTCCTCGCTGATGCACAGCGGCGGGTTGGTATGGATCGAGTTGTTGGCGACCATCGTGTACAGGTGATGCGCCCGGAGGTAGCCGGCGACGGCCTTCATCTCGTCGGAAGTGGCATTGAATGCGGTCAACGGCACGTACGGCTGGCGGCTGCGAACGAGGTCGAGGATCCCGAACAGGCCCAGGTTGCGGATCGAGCCGACGCTGGGGTGCTTGGCCTGGAGGGCCTCGTGGTGCTTGCGCAGCACGGCGCCCATCCGAGTGGTCCGGTCGAGCAGGCCATCCTCTTCGTAGACCGAGATCGTGGCCAGGGCCGCGGCGAGGCTGACCGGGTGGCTGCTGTAGGTCAGGCCGCCGTAGTAGTAGTTCTTCTCGAAGTGCTCGGCGATGCCGTGACGCATCGCGACGGCGCCCAGGGGCAGGTAGCTGCTGGTCAGGCCCTTGGCCATCGTCATCAGGTCGGGCACGGTGTCCCAGTGGTCGATCGCGAACCAGCGCCCGGTCCGTCCGAAGCCGGCCATCACCTCGTCGGCGACCATCAGGATGTTGTTCCGGGTGCAGATCTCGCGGACGCCCTGGATGTAGCCGTCGGGCGGGATCAGGATCCCGTTGGTGCCCACGATCGTCTCCAGGAAGATCGCCGCGATCGTGTGGGCGCCCTCGTAGCGGATCACGTCCTCGAGGCCCTGCAGCGCCTCGGCGGCGGGGCGAGGCTCCTTCTCGCCCCAGCGGTGGGTATCGGGGTAGCGGACGACGCCGACGATGCCCGGCTCGTTCGGCCAGCGGCGCGGGTCACCGGTGAGGGTCATCGCCCCCAGCGTGGCGCCGTGGTAGCTCCGGTAGCGGGCCAGGATCTTGGTCCGGCCGGTCACATGGCGGGCGATCTTGATCGCGTTCTCGATCGCCTCGGCCCCGCCCAGGGTGAAGAAGACCTTGTCCATATCACCGGGCAGGATCTCGGCCAGCTTCTCGCCCAGGCGCGCCCGGGGCTCGGTCGCGAAGGCCGGCTGGACGTACTGGAGCTTGAGCGCCTGGGCCGTGATCGCGTCGATCACCCGCCGATCGCCATGGCCGATGTTGACCGACATCAGCTGGCTGTTGAAGTCGAGGATCCTGGTCCCGTCGGGCGTGTACAGCCAGACCCCTTCGGCGTGGTCGATCGCGATCGGATCGAGGGCGCCCTGGGTGGACCACGAGAAGAGGGTGTGCTTGCGGGAAAGTCGGACGATCTCCTCGGCGGTCATGCCGGGTGCGGTCGCGATACCCATCGGTGAACCTCGGAATCAGGCTGCTGGTGTTCGAAGTTGTCGATCAACTATACCGAGCGGCCCCGGCATCGGGGCCTGGCCGCCGACCCGGGGGCTGGGGGACGCTGCTCGCTGGACTCGTATCATCGCCCGACATGGACGAGCCTCGAACGAACCGGGCGTCGGGCGTCGGGCGTCGGCCCGGGCGGCTCCTGGCGATCTTCGTCGCCGGCGGGTTCGCGAGCGGCCTCGTGGCGGGCTGCGGCGGCGTCTCCCTGCCCGGCGGCGGCCCCCCGGCAGGACCCGTCTTCAACGCTGATCCGTGCTCCTTGCTGACGACCTCCGAGCTCGAGGCCGCCATCGGGGGCGGCAATGTCTCGGGCAGTCCCGAGCCGGCCCATGAGAGCAGCAGCGACTCGGGCTGCTCGTGGACGCTGACCGCGCCGGGCGACCCGATCGGCGACAGCGTCAACCTCACGATCAAGTCGCCCGGCGGAGCCGCCGACTTTGCCTCGACCCGGCAGTTCCTCGAACTGCTCCAGGGCAGCCCCGAGCCGAGCGCCGCGCCGGCCGATTCCGGCGCCGGATTGACTCCTTCGACGGCTGCCGGATCGCCGGCCGGGTCGCCGGCCGATAGCAGTGAGCCGGACAGCGATCTCGGGATCTCCCTCCAGACGGTGCCCGGGCTGGGCGATGATGCGTTCGTCGGTGCCGCGGGCACCGTGTATACGATCAAGGGCGACATCGAGCTCGAGCTCCAGCTCATCGCCTTCGACGACCCGAAGGCAGAACAGGACACAATCGACCTGCTCAAGAAGGCCCTGACCCGGCTGCCGTAGCCAGTCGAAGCTGCCGACCGGGTCGGCAAAGGAGAAACGAATGCCTCGAATCGTGCGCGGTGCCCTCCTCCAGGCGACCTGGACCGGCGACAAGGAATCGATGATCCAGAAGCACGAGGCGGCCGCCCACGAGGCCTCCAAGCAGGGCGCCGGGGTGATGCTCTTCCAGGAACTGTTCTACGGACCGTATTTCTGCCAGGTCCAGGACGCCCAGTACTACTCGTACACCGAGCTGATCCCGGACGGCCCGACGACGAAGCGGATGCAGGACCTGGCCAAGCAGACCGGGATGGTCCTGGTCGTGCCGATGTACGAGGAGGACGAGCAGGCGTCGGGGATCTACTACAACACGGCTGCCGTGATCGACGCCGACGGCCGCTACCTGGGCAAGTACCGCAAGACCCACATCCCCCACGTGAAGGGCTTCTGGGAGAAGTTCTACTTCCGGCCCGGCAACCTGGGCTACCCGGTCTTCGAGACGGCCGTGGGCAAGGTCGGGGTCTACATCTGCTATGACCGGCACTTCCCGGAGGGTGCCCGGGCGCTGGGCCTGAACGGTGCCGAGATCGTGCTGATCCCGAGCGCTACCAGCCGCGGCCTGTCCGAATACCTGTGGCGGATCGAGCAGGTCAGCCACGCCGTCGCCAACGGCTACTTCGTGGGCACGATCAACCGGGTGGGGATCGAGAAGGACCTCGGCGACGACGACTTCTACGGCCAGAGCTACTTCGTCAATCCGCGCGGCCAGTTCATCGGCGAGGTCGGCAGCGCCCACGACGAGGAGCTCCTGGTCCGGGACATGGACCTCGACCTGATCACCGAGGTCCGCCAGACCTGGCAGTTCTTCCGCGACCGGCGGCCGGACGCGTATGCCGACCTGACCCGGCCGTAGTCCGGCCCCTGGTCCAGCCAAGCCCCGCCTTCGAGGCCGCGCCCATGCAGTTCGGGTTCACCCTCAAGCCGGATCATTCGATCGAGCGCACCGTGGCGCTCACCCGGCAGGCCGAGGCCGCCGGCTTCGACTACGGCTGGCTGTTCGACTCCCACGTCCTGTGGCGCGAGCCGTATCCCCTGCTGACCCTGATGGCCGAGGCCACGACCAGGCTCCGGCTGGGGACCTGCGTGACCAATCCGGCCACCCGGGAGCCGTCGGTCACCGCCTCGGCCCTGGCCACCATTGATGAGCTGAGTGGCGGCCGGATGGACCTGGGCATCGGCCGGGGCGACTCCGCCCGGCGGGTGCTGGGCAAGCCACCGACGACGTTGGCGACCCTCGAGGAGGCGGTCGGCGTGATCCGCGACCTGGTCGAGGGCCGGGCGGTGGAGTACGAAGGCACCGAGCTGACGCTGCCCTGGACGGGATCCTGGAAGCTGCCCGTGTGGATCGCCGGCTACGGCCCCCAAGCGCTGAAAATGACCGGCCGGATCGCCGATGGAGTGATCCTCCAGCTCGCCGATCCGGACCTGATCGCCTGGTTCGTCTCGCAAGTCCGGGCAGCCGCGACGGCGGCCGGACGGTCGCCATCGGCGGTTTTGGTCCAGGCCGCCGCGCCGGCCCATTTCGGGGGGCTGGCCGAGTGCCGCGAGCGGACGCGCTGGTTCCCGGCCCTGGTCAGCAACCACGTGGTCGACCTCGTGAACCGCTATCCCCGCGAGGAGCTGCCGGCGGCGCTCACCGGCTACGTCCAGGACCGGACCGGCTATGACTACCTCCACCACGCCGAGGTGGGCTCGTCCAACGCGACCTTCGTCGGCGACGAGGTCACCGACCGGTTCTGCGTACTGGGCTCGGTTGCCGATCACATCGCCAAGCTCCGTGCGCTGGCCGCGGCCGGCGTCGACCAGTTCAACATCTACCTGATGAACGGCGACGAGGAAGCGGTCCTCGAGACCTACGGTCGAGAGATCATCCCGGCCCTGCGCGACCTCGCGCCGGGTCGAGCCTGAGGAGAGCCACCATGCGCACGCTGATCACGAACGGGACGATCGTCGGGGCGACCGGCTCACAGCAGGCCGACGTGCTCGTCGATGGCGAGACGATCGCGGCGATCGGAGCCGACCTGGCCGCGGCCGGACTGGCCGCCGATCAGACGATCGACGCCGCCGGTCGCTACGTCCTGCCCGGCGCGATCGACGTCCATACCCACATGGAGCTGCCCTTCGGGGGCACGTTCGCCAAGGACACCTTCGAGACCGGCACCCGGGCGGCGGCCTTTGGCGGGACGACCACGATCGTCGATTTCGCCGTCCAGTCGCGGGGCCGCTCCCTGCGCGACGGCCTCGACACGTGGCACGCCAAGGCCGAGGGCAACGCGGTCATCGACTACGGCTTCCACATGATCATGAGCGACGTCAACGCCGAGACGCTCAAGGAGATGGACAACCTGGTCGCCGAGGGCGTGCCGGACTTCAAGCTGTTCACGGCCTACCCGGGCGTCTTCTACAGCGACGACGGCCAGATCTATCGGGCGATGCAGCGCACGGCGCTGAACGGCGGCCTGATCATGATCCACGCCGAGAACGGGATGGCGATCGACGTCGTGGCCGAGGACGAGGTCCGCGCCGGCCATACCGACCCCTACTACCACGGCGTGGCCCGCTACCCGATCTTCGAGGGCGAGGCCACCAACCGGACGATCCGCCTGGCCGAGGCGGCCGGCGTGCCGCTGTACATCGTCCACCTGTCGGCTCGCGAGGCGCTCAACGAAGTCCGCGCCGCGCGTGACCGGGGCAGCCGGGTCTACGCCGAGACCTGCCCGCAGTACCTGTTCCTGTCGCTCGACGACATGGGCGACGGCTTCAACGGCGCGAAGTTCGTGTGCTCGCCGCCGCTGCGCACGGCCGACCACCAGGCCGAGCTATGGACCGGCCTGGTCAAGGACGACCTCCAGATCGTGGCGACGGACCATTGCCCGTTCGACTTCCACGGCCAGAAGGAGCTTGGCGTGGGCGACTTCCGGAAGATCCCCAACGGCCTGCCCGGCGTCGAGGACCGGGTCGACCTGCTCCACGACGGCGGCGTGCTGGCCGGCCATCTCACCCGCGAGCGCTGGGTCGAGGTGATCTCGACGGCCCCGGCCCGGATGTTCGGGCTCTACCCGCGCAAGGGCGTGGTGGCCGTGGGCTCGGACGCGGACCTGGTCATCTACGACCCGACCGCGAAGCACACGATCAGCGCCAAGACCCACCACATGGACGTCGACTACTCGTGCTACGAGGGCCGCGCCGTGACGGGCCGCTCCGAGGTGGTCATGTCCCGCGGCGAAGTGGTCGTGCGCGACGGCGCCTTCTCCGGCGCCAAGGGCCGGGGCAAGTTCCTGCGCCGCTCGCCGTCGACGTACGCCAGGGAGAATTGAACCGGGGGGCCGCCGTCCAGCCCCGACGGGCCACTGAACCCGGCCTACCTCGTGCGGGGGAAGCCCAGATCCACTGAGGACGTGCCCGGATCGGGCCAGCGGGCGGTGACGACTTTGGCCCGGGTGTAGAAGTTGATCCCCTCGGGGCCGTACATGTGGGTGTCGCCGAAGAGGGACGCCTTCCAGCCGCCGAACGAGTAGAAGGCGACCGGCACGGGAACCGGAACGTTGATCCCGACCATGCCCACGTTGCAGTCGAACTGGAACTGGCGGGCGGCGCCGCCATCTCGGGTGAAGATCGCAGTGCCGTTGCCGTACGGGTTGTCGTTCACGAGGGCCAGCGCCTCGGCATACGTGTCGACGCGGACCACCCCCAGGACCGGTCCGAAGATCTCGTCCCGGTAGCAGTCCATCTCGGTGGTCACGTTGTCGATCAGCGACGCACCCAGGAAGAAGCCCGTGCCCTTGAACGAGGCGTCGCGCCGCCCGTCGACGACGACGGTCGCGCCCTGCGCCGCACCGCTGTCGAGATAGCCGGCTACCCGATCGCGATGCTCGCGGGTGATCAACGGGCCCATCTCGGACGCGGCATCGGAGCCCGGCCCGACCTTGATCCGGGGCAGCCGCTGGGAGATCGCCGAGACGAGCGAGTCGCCCACCCCGCCAACCGCCACGACGACCGAGATCGCCATGCACCGCTCGCCGGCCGACCCATAGCCGGCCGAGACCGCCGCGTCGGCGGCCATCTCGATGTCGGCATCGGGCAGCACGACCATGTGGTTCTTCGCGCCGCCCAGGGCCTGGACCCGCTTGCCGTGGTGGGTGCCCGTTTCGTAGATGTAGCGGGCGATGGGGGTCGAGCCGACGAAGCTCAGGGCGGCGATATCGGGATGCTCGAGCAACCGGTCGACGGCGACCTTGTCGCCCTGGACGACGTTGAACACCCCGTCCGGAACGCCGGCCTCCCGGAGCAGCTCGCCGAGCAGGAGCGAGGCCGACGGATCCTTCTCGGACGGCTTGAGCACGAAGGTGTTGCCGCAGGCCAGGGCATTGCCGAACATCCACATCGGGACCATCGCCGGGAAGTTGAACGGGGTGATCCCGGCCACCACGCCGAGGGGCTGGCGGATCTGGTAGACATCGACGCCGCTCGAAACCTGCTCGCTGAAGCCGCCCTTGAGGAGCTGCGGCACGCCGCAGGCGAACTCGAGGTTCTCCAGGCCGCGGGCGATCTCGCCCAGCGCATCCCCCGGCACTTTGCCGTGCTCGGCCGTCAGCAGGGCCGCCAGATCGTGACGATGGGCCTCGACGAGGTTCCGGATCCGGAACAGGATCTCGGTCCGCTTCGAGAGCGACAGCGCTCGCCAAGCTGGGAAGGCGGCCGACGCAGCGGCGACAGCGCGGTCGACATCGGCGACCGAGGCGAAGTCCACCTGACGGGTCGTCGCGCCGGTCGCGGGGTCATAGATCGGCCCGGATCGGCCTGAGGTGCCGGCGGCGCGAACGCCGTTGATCCAGTGGCCGACGGATTCGGGGCCCGCCGAGGCGCTTGCCGGGGCGGAGGCTGGACGTGATTCGGCGACCTGGGTCATTGGGCGTCCTCTCGTGGACTGATCGGGCGGGTTAGGCCCCGGACGGGACGGCCGGCGGAGGGCCGCTGGACGTCGTCTGGGCGATGGTAGCAGGGCGCCTGGCGAGCGCCGCCAACGCGACCAGGGCAATCACCAGGATCGCCAGGTCGATCAGCTGCTCGGCCTTCAGGGCACCGACGACGGCTGCGTCTCGCCACCACCAGCCGACCACGAAGCGGACGACCGCCCAGCCGCCGAGGGCGATCGCGAAGCGCCGGCCACGCCCGCCCCGGAATGGGGCCAGCCGGCCGAGGACCAGCAGGCCGAGCAGCAGGATGCCGTCGCCGATCGCCTCGTAGACCTGGACCGGCAGCGCGGGCAGGTCGGCGCCCAGGACGCCCCACGGCCCGGGGCCGGCGTAGGCCGTCGCCCAGTTGGCGCTCGACAGGATCCCCTGGCCGCTGCCATCGAGCACCTGGGCCAGCTTGCCCAGGCCGAGGGCCAGGACCAGGGACACCGCGGCAATGTCCAGCCAGCGGCCGATCGGCGCATCGAGCAGGCCGGCCACGTAGATGCCGGTCAGCGTTCCGAGCACGACCGCGCCGCTCAAGGCCAGGCTGCCGCTCGATGGGTCGATGACCAGGCCCGGGTTCGCCCGGTAGTAGTCGAGGTGGACCAGGACGTAGGTCAACCGGCCGCCGATCACCGCGCCGGGAATGATCCCGAGGACGATGAACAGCAGGTCGTCCCGGCGAAGCTCCCGGTCGGGACCGCCGTCCTTCGGCCGGCGACCCGCCAGCAGGGCGGTCACCACCAAGCCCAGGAAGACGGCCGCCGCCAGCGCGATCGTTGCCCAGCGGACGGCTTGGTCGCCGAAGCGCAGGTAGGGATCGAAGCTCAGCTCGATGATCGCGGACGGCACAGCCGGCCCAGCGTACCAAAGCCGTCCGGACCGACGCCGCTGGGGTCGAGGTCAGGGCAGCTGGCGCACGACCTCCCGGGCGACCCCGACCAGCTGGGCGTCCAACGGACGGAAGTCCGCCTCCACCCGACCTGGCCTGGAACGCGCTTCGCAGGGACGGCCTGTCAGCCAGCCGACAGGAAGCCTGTCAAGTAGTTGCTCGCCCGACGATCAGCCGGGGGCGAACCTCGTCCGGGGATGCGCTGACGGACCGGGCGCGGCTCCTTCGGGGGGCGCCGCCGGGCGCCGGTCCGCCGACGCCTCAGCGCTCAGAGCGCGGCCAGCTTCTCGACGAGCTCGCGGACCGCCGCGGCGGAGTGGTCGAAGGCCGCCTGCTCGTCGGCTCGCAGCTCGATCTCGAGGACCCGGTCGAGGCCGCCCGCGCCGAGGATGGCCGGCACGCCGACGAACAGGTCGGTCGTCCGGAACTCGCCCTTCAGGAGCACCGCGCAGGGCAGGACCCGCTTGCGGTCGCCGAGGATCGCCTCGACCATCTCGAACGTCGAGGCCGCGGGGGCGTAGTAGGCCGAGCCGGTCTTGAGCAGGGCGACCACCTCGGCGCCACCGTTGGCCGTCCGATCGCACAGGGCGGCGACGCGCTCGGCGCTGAGCAGCTCGGTGATCGGCACCCCGGCGACGGTCGAGTAGCGCGGCAAGGGCACCATCGTGTCGCCGTGGCCGCCCAGGACGAAGGCGTGGGTGTCCTCGACCGAGACCCCCAGCTCGGCCGCGATGAAGTACCGGAAGCGGGCCGAATCGAGGACGCCGGCCATGCCCAGGACCCGTTCGCGAGGGAAGCCCGACGCCTGCAGGGCCACGTGGCACATCGCATCGAGCGGGTTGGTCACGATGATCAGGATCGCGTCGGGCGACTGGGCGGCTGCCTGCTGGACCACCGAGCGGACGATCCCGGCGTTCTTGGCCAGGAGGTCGTCGCGGCTCATCCCCGGCTGGCGGGCGAGACCGGAGGTGACGACCACGATGTCCGAGCCCGCCGTGTCCGCGTAGTCGTTGGTGCCCGTGATCCGGGCGTCGTGGCCGACGACCGGCGCCGCCTCGGCCAGGTCGAGCGCCTTGCCCTGGGGCAGGCCCTCGACGATGTCGATCAGGACGACATCGGCCAGGCCGGCCTCGAGGATCCGCTGGGCGGTCGTGGCGCCGACGTTGCCGGCACCTACGACGGTCACCTTGTGGCGGGCCATCGCTCGTTAGCTCCCTTCAATTCCGGGTGTCCGGGGCCGGCCGCCTCAGTCGTCGACCCGCGGGCCGGCGGCGCGGATGCCGGGGGTCACGTCCTGGGCGTAGGCCTCGAAGTTCGTGGCGAACATGCGGGCCAGCTTGGCCGCCGCACGATCGTACGCGTCGCGATCCTGCCAGGTGTTGCGGGGCTGGAGGAACTCGGCCGGAACCTCGGGGCAGCTGACCGGAACGGCCAGGCCAAAGCGCTCGTCGACGACCGTCGCAATGCCCTCGAGCTCACCGTTGAGCGCTGCCCGGACCATCGCCCGGGTGTGGTCGATGTCCATCCGCTCGCCGGTCCCATACGGCCCGCCCGTCCAGCCGGTGTTGACCAGCCAGACGGGGACGTCCCAGCGGGCGAGGCGCTCAACGAGCAGGCCGGCGTACTCGGTCGGTGGACGGGGCATGAACGGGGCCCCGAAGCAGGTCGAGAAGGTCGCCTTGGGCTCCTTCACCCCGATCTCGGTGCCGGCCAGCTTGGCCGTATAGCCGCTCAGGAAATGATAGGCGGCCTGGTCGTGGGTCAGCCGGGCGATCGGGGGCAGGACGCCGAACGCGTCGGCGGTGAGCAGGACCACGTTGCGCGGCTGGCCGGCGATCCCGGTCGGGTCGGCGTTGCCGATGAACTCGAGCGGGTAGGCACCCCGGGTGTTCTCGGTGAACCGATCCGAGTCGAGGTCCAGCTCGCGGGTCAGCGGATTGAGGTCGACGTTCTCCAGGATCGTCCCGAACCGACGGGTGGTCTGGAAGATGTCGGGCTCGTACATCGGCGACAGGCGGATCGTCTTGGCGTAGCAGCCACCCTCGAAGTTGAACACCCCGGCGTCGCCCCAGCCGTGCTCATCGTCGCCAATCAGGCTCCGCTCGGGATCGGCCGACAGGGTTGTCTTGCCGGTTCCCGACAGGCCGAAGAAGATCGCCGGGTCGCCGGCCTTGCCGACGTTGATCGCCGAGTGCATCGGCAGGATCCCTTCGTCGGGCATCAGGTAGTTCATGACCGTGAAGGCGCCCTTTTTGATCTCTCCGGCGTACTCGGTGCCCACGATCAGGATCTCCATCCGGCGCAGGTGGAGCAGGATCGCGGTCTCGGTCCGGGTGCCCTCGGTCGCCGGATCGGCCTTGAACGAGGGCACGTTGATGATCGTGAAGTTCGGGGCGAAGCTGGCCAGCTCGAACAGGCTCGGCCGCCGGAACAGGTTCCGGGCGAAGATGCTTGCCCAGGCCGTCTCGGTGTAGACGCGCAGCGAGCGGCGGTGCTCGGGAGCCGCTCCGATGAACAGGTCCTGGGCGTAGATCGGGCGGCGGGCGGTGTAGGCCAGCAGGCGGGCCCGGAGGCGCTCGTAGTGCTCCTCGGAGATCGGCCGGTTGACGGCGCCCCAGCCGATCTTGGCCGCGCTGCTTGATTCGCGGACGATGAACTTGTCCTCGGGCGAACGGCCGGTGTGGCGGCCGGTCCGGACGACGAACGGGCCTTCGGCCGCGACCAGGCCCTCGCCCGCCCGGATCGCATCCTCGTACAGCTCGGCCGTCGACAGGTTCGCGCGCAGGACGCTGCCGATCGATGTGGCGGTCCTGGCGGATGACTGGGTGGGACTCACGATCAACTCCCGTTCGGCGGCAGCCCGCATCGACCAGGCCGATCCGAATCGGCGGTGGTCGACCGGCCGCGCGTACCTCGGACCCCGCCTTCGGGCGGGATCCGGGGAGTCGGCTTTCGCAGTCCGCGGAATCCTACATCGTCCACGGCCAGGTTGCCATCAGGTTGCGACCGCGGTGGCGAGGTTGCGGTGCGCGAGTGCGCCCGGGCAATGGTCCGGGCAACCCGCCGACGACCCTCGGGCTAGGGCCGGTAGCTGACGTTGACGACCGGGATGTAGCCCTGGACGTTCGGCCGCCAGGTCAGGCCCGTACCCACCGTGCCATACAGGCTGCCCTGGCCCACCAGGAAGATCGCCGGCGGGTCCTGCTGGGCCAGGACGGCGATCTGGCGCAGGATCGCGACCCGGGCCGGGCCGTAGTCGTCGGCCGGCAGCCCGGCCTGCTGGTTGATCAGGGCGTCCACCGCCGGATTGTTGTAGCGGCTGAGATAGCCCTTCGAATCCAGCCACAGGTAAAGCTCGGTATTGGGGTCGACCGGGAAGCCCAGCCGGGCGCCACGCAGCGGATTCGTGTCGCCCTTGCCCCAGGCGTCGTTGAACTGGCTGAGCTCGGCCGGCTTGAGCGTCACCTGAACGCCGACGTTGGCCAGCATCCCGACCACGGCCTCGTAGATCGCCGAATTGTCACAGGTGCAGATGTCCATGTTCACGGCAAACCCGTTCGGGTAGCCCTGCTGGGCCAGGAGCTGGCGGGCAGCGGCCGGGTCGAAGGCGATCGCCGGCAAGCTGGGGTCGAAGCCTTTGTCGCCGCTCACCCACAGCGAGTTCATCGGCTCACCGAAGCCGTCGAGGATCGTGGCCACGATCGTCTTCCGGTCGATCGCCATGTTCAGCGCCCGGCGGACGGCGGGGTTGGCCAGGGCGGCGATCGCGGTGGCCTGGTCGCCCGGGCTCGTGGCCAGGTTGCCGCCCTTGTCGGTCGTCAGCCAGATCGCGATCGAATGGGCATCGGACAGGTAGACCGCCTGGTCGCCGGCGGCCTTGACCTGGGCGGCCTGGTCGGGCGGCAGGTCCTCCATGATCTGGATCCCGCCGGTGGCCAGCTCGCTGATCCGGGTGGCGGAGTCAGGGATCGGCCGGAAGATCACGGTGGCCACCAGCGGCTTGCCCCGCGGGCTATCCCAGTAGTCGGGATTGGCGGCGAGGGTGATGTGGTCGTCCTTCACCCATTCGACGAACCTGAACGGCCCGGTCCCGATCGGCTTCAGGGCGAAGCCCGCGTCGCCGACCTGGGCGTAGTACTGGGGCGGCAGCATCTGGAGCGTGCCGAGGTTGCCCAGCAGGCCCGAATCGGGCGCCTTGAGGTGCACCTTGACCGTCAGCGGGTCGACCACCTCGACGCTGTCGAGCGAGGCGAAGTTCGAGGCAAATGCCGAGTTGAGGCGTTGCGCGTCACCGACCGGATAGGGCTTGTTCGTGGCCGGGTCGATGTCGGCGATCCGGTACAGGGAGAAGCGGACGGCACCCGAATTGAACGGCTCGCCGTCCTGGAACTTGACCCCGGGATGGAGCTTGAGCTCGAGCGTCGTCGAGTCGGGCGAGGTCCATGAATCGGCCAGTCCGGGCCCCAGCGAGCCATCGGGCGCGATCGTGACCAGGGTGTCGAAGATCGCGTACATCACCGAGAAGCCGGCGTTCTGGTAGACCCGGTAGGGATCCATCGACTCGGCGTCGGCCGACAGCCCGATGGCCAGCGTGCCGCTCGGGCCGCCACTCGGCGAACCGCCCGGCACCGTCGGAGCCGGGCTCAAACCCGGCGGCGGGCTCGAGACCGCCGGCGCACAGGCAGCCACGAGCACGAGCAGCACGGCGACCAAACTCGGCAGTGCCACCCGCGGACGCGCGCCAGCGCGGCTGACCGGGCTGGAAGTCAGGCTCGAAAGGATCATTGCGCCGCGTCACCTCAAGCTCAGGCTGCGGGGCAGATCCTGTCCGCGACGGGCGCATCCAGGGACGCGTCGCGCCGCGGCCTCCTTCCATCCGGACTGTACCGTCGGCTCCGTCTCGGCCGCCGTTCAGGCGATCGTCGGATCTGCTGCCACCCGTCGAGAGACGGGCCGCTCGTGGGCTCCCCGGGTCACTGACCCGGGACTACCACCGGTCGGGAATTGCACCCTGCCCCGAAGGCCGAGCCAAATCTAGCACGACTGGTCCGCGGGCCGATCCGCCGGCACGTCGCGAGTCGGTTCCGATCCGGGTAGCCAGTCGACGAGCGGGCCAGGCGTCCGCCTCAGGCGTCGAACCCGCTCAGCCGATGGAAGGCATCGGCCAGGGCCGGATAGAGCTCGACGTAGGTCGCGAAGGCCGCGTCATAGACCGCCCGACTGGCCGGATTCGGCGCCAGGCGCCGATCGATCGCGACCATCGCGCGGGTGGCCGCGGCCAGGTCGGGATAGGCGCCAGTCCCGCCGGCGGCCACGATCGCCGCACCCATCACGGCGGTCTCCGCGACCCGGGGCACGGCCACCACCAGGCCGGTGACATCGGCCTTGAGCTGATTCCAGGCTGCGCTCTGGGCCGGGCCCCCGCTCACCCGGAGCTCGTTGACCGTGGCCCCGGCGGCGACGATCGGACCGATCACCTGGCGCAAGGCGAGGGCGGCGGCCTCGACGACCGCTCGGGCCAGGTGGCCCCGGCCGTGACCCAGGGTCAGCCCGAAGAAGGCACCCCGGGCGAGTGGATCCCAGATCGGCGAGCGCTCGCCAGCGAGGTAGGGCAGGAAGACCAGGCCGGCCGAGCCGGGCGCAGTCGCGCCGGCCTCCGCCAGCAGCGTGTCGATCGCAATGTCGTCGCCGGCGATCCCGGCAAACCAGTCAAGCGCCTTGCCGGTCGCGTTCATGGCCCCGCCCAGGACCCACAGCCCGGCGATCGGCGCTGGGGCGCAGAACGATCCGGGGACGGCCAGCGCTCGATCGGCGTAGACGGCAAAGCCACCCGAGGTGCCTCCGGTGTCCACCGCGTCGCCCGGCGCCAGCAGCCCGGCGCCGAAGAAGCTGGCGTAGGCGTCGACCATCCCGGCCACGACCGGCGTGCCCGGCAGCAGGCCCAGGTCGGCCGCTGGACCGGGGAGCAGCTCGCCCAGCGGCCGGCCGGCCTCGGTCACCGGCGGCAGGCGCTCGACCCGAATGCCTGAGCCGGCCACGTCAGCGGGATTTGCCCGGAGCTGGCCCGCCAGCCGGGTCTCGGTGGCGATCCCGGTCATTCGGCAGGCGATCGCCTCCCACGCGTTCAGGTACCAGCGAACAGCGCCGAGGGCCGCCGGGTCGTGGCGCTCGAGGTGGAGGGCCGCCGGCAGGACGCCCAGCTCCCAGCTGAACCGGCCGGTCAGGGCCGCCAGCTCATCGACCTCCGCGGCCGCCCGCGTGTCGAGCCAGGTCACCGCCGGACCGCTGGCCTGGCCGGCCGCATCGACCGGGACCAGGGTCGGGCCCTGTCCGACGCAGCAGATCGCGACGATTCGGGGCGCCGGTCCACCACCGGCTGTCGGGGAGGACCGGTCGGCCAACAGCTCGCGCGTGGTCCGGGCGATCGCCGCCCACCAAGTCGCCGGATCCTGCTCGGCCAGGCCATGCTCCGAACGCGTCGTCGGATAGCCGGCCCGGGCCAGTCCCACGAGCCGGCCGTCGATCGTGAGCAGGCCCGTCTTGACCTCGGTCGTGCCCAGGTCGATGGCCAGGACAAGGGGTTCGGATCCGGCGCTCACCACGGCGCGACGCGCAGGTCGGCCTTGAGCGCCCAGGGCATCGTCCGCAGGCCGATCGGCAGGATCGGCCGCCAGGCGCGGTAGCCGGTGGTCAGCCAGGCCGAGACGAGCCGTTCGCGGCGGCCACCCGTCAAGCCATAGCCCTGCCGGATCCGCTCGGGCAGGAGCTCGATCGCCGGCCACATCGTCCAGGCATAGAGGCTCGCCGGGACCGGGGCCAGGAGCGGATGGAGCGGGCCCAGTGGCGGGCGCAGGATCACCTCGGCCAGGTCCCGGGCGAGCGGCCCGACCTGGACCGGCCCCTCAGGCCCCACCATCCGGGCCAGGTATGCATCGAAGGCGTCAATGTCCGGCGGCAAGATGCCGGCGGGCACGCCGAAGGCCCGCCCGATCGGCAGCGACTCAGCGTAGAAGCCCGCGCGCCGGTCGCGGCCGAGATGTCCGATCCAGCGCTCGTTGGCGACCAGGGTCGCGTCGATCAGGGTGGCGTGGACCCACAGCGAGAGCTCCGGATCGCGGGCGTCATAGGCCGGTCCCAGTGCTCGAGCCGCGGCCGGGTCGCTGACCGGGCCCCTGACGCTGCGGTGAAATCGGTTGAGCCGGGCGATCTCGGCCCGCGCCTCGGCCGTCGAGCCGTAGATGATCGTGAGATAGCTCCGGAGCGTGGCCCGCAGGCGTCGCCAGGGATCCTCCCGGAAGCGGCTGTGCTGGGCCACGCCCTCGGCCACCAGCGGGTGGGCGATCTGCATCAGCAGCGCCCGGGGACCGGCCCCGAGCAACAGGGTCGCCTCCCGATTCAGTCGCCACGCTTCGCTGCGCGGACCGAACAGGCCCCGGGCATTGATCCGGGCCTCGCCGTCGAGCGGATCGGCGACGGCAGGAGTGGCTAGAGCGGAACGACGATCAAGCATCGGTGGCATCGTAGCCGTGACCGGTCAGGGGATCGCTGGAGGTGGGTGGAGTGGTAGCCGTCGATCAGCAAACGAAAGCGCCAACGGCCCGCTGGGGCACGGACTTCGAGCCGGACCGGCTGGCCCTGCTCGAGCTGCGAATGTGGAAGGCCTACTACCGGCGCCAGCCGGCCCGCCTCTTCGGGACCCTGGTCCTGGCCCTGCGCGAGCAGGCCCGGATCTCCTGGCTGCGGGCGATCTACGCCGCCGGCCTGCTGACAAGGGCCGCCGTCGGCTTCGCCCGATCGACGGGCGACTACGAGCGCTTCGCGCCCGACGTCGCCCGCGGCTACCACGCCCTCGGCCTGCCGGCGACGGTCGATCTCGACACGGTCGCCCGCGAGGAGCTGCGCTGGTGGGTCGTCCGGCGTGAGATCGGCCTGCCTGCCGGCACGGCCGCCGGCGAGTCGATCGCCCGGCTCTACGCCGCGCTCTACAACGTGCCCCTTGCGTCGGTCAGTGAGGCGGGGCGCCTGCGGGGAGTGGCCGCCGAGGTCCGTGATCGCGGCGCATCGGCCGATCCGGATGGACCGAAGGGCGAGGGCGCTGCCTACTGGCCCGAGGTGGCCCGCCTGCTGGGTGAGTCGTACCGCAGCCTGAGCCGGGCGGTCCGCGCCTAGCGTTCGACCGGCGTGGACAAGTTGGGGTGGCCTACGGGAATCGAACCCGTAACCTGCGGAACCACAATCCGCTGCTCTGCCGATTGAGCTAAGGCCACCAAGGCCGCCGAACAGGCCCCCTGGTCGGACGGGCGACCGGGAGTATAGCCCGGATCAGGCTCGGGCTGGCTCGAGAATCGGCCGGCCGACGGGTCGTCCCGGGGTCCGGGCCACCCGCTCGAAGAGCTCGCCGTAGCGCTGGCCGACACCTGGCCAGAGCATCGCCCGGCTGTAGGCGTGCGCCCGGCCACCCATCAGGGTCCGCTTTGCGGGATCGCGGAGCAAGCTGATGAGCGCCGAGCCGAGCGCCTCGGGTTCGGCCTTGGCCAGGACGCCCCGACCGCCGGCGAGCAGCTCCGAGGCATGGGCGAAGGGGGTCGAGACGATCGGCTTGCCGGCGCCCATGGCGTGGGCCAGGGTGCCCGAGACGGCCTGCTCGATGTTGGGGTAGGGCGTGACCACGATGTCGGCAGCCTGCAGCCAGCGACCGAGCTCGGTCCGTCCGACGAAGCGATCAACGAGCTCGACCTGGGCTGACAGGCCGAGCTTCTTGATCTGGTCCTGGAGGGCTCGCCGGTAGGCCTCGCCTTCCTGCCGGATCAGGTCGGGATGGGTCGGGCCGAGGATCACATAGCGGGCGCCGGGCACGGCCGCGACGACGGCGGGCATCGCCGCGATCGCCAGCTCGAAGCCCTTGCCCGGGCCGAGCAGCCCGAAGCTGAGCAGGAATGGACCATCCCCCAGGCCGAGGCTGGCCTTGGCCCTGGCCGGCTCGACCACGGGCAGGTCCGGAACGCCGTGGGGGATCACGTCGATCCGCCCGGGATCGATCCCATAGGCCTTCGCCAGGAGCCCGGCCGCGACCTGGGACATCACGACCGTCGCTGCGCTGGCCTCGGCCAGCTCGGCGATCACTCGCCGCTGGGCGGGCGTCGGCCGGCGGGCGATCGCGTGCATCGTGGTGACCGCCGGGAGGTGCAGGGCGTGGACGAAATCGAGCACGAACTCGCCGTCGGCGCCACCCCAGATCGTCGGGTCGAACTGGATCGAGACCACGTCTACCCGGCAGCCTGCCAGGGTACGGGCAACCCGTGAGTAATCCTCGACGACGTCGCGCCGGATCCGGTGGTGGACCTCGGTCGGGTAGGGCGTCTCGTGGTCGGGCGGGGTGAGGGCAATGATCTCGCGATTGCCGCTGGCCCGACCCAGATCACTGGTATAGGTGGCAATGCCGCACCGTCGGGGCGGGTAGGAAGAGGCAAAGGCGATTCGGATCAGAACGCTCCTGGGGCTCTTCCCCACGGTGCGCTCGCCCGGGGGTCCTGTCAAACCGGCCCGGGGCGGGCCTCGGCGTTCGAATCGAGGAACGGCGGGCGGATCCCGACCGGTACCCCAGTTCGAGGCCCCCCGGACGATCGCGCGGGTCCCGAATCGAGCACGCCGGACGTAGGGTCGGGTTTGTCGCAGGCCCCAGCCGCGGCTCGAACCTCGAGGACCCGAATCGTGCTCTCGACCCGCCCCAAGGTCAGGCTCCCGGTCGCATCGGTCGTGCTGGCCGGCATGCTGGCCTTGCTGCTGCCCGTGACTGCCTTCGCGTGGGGGCCGAATGCCTTCAGCTCGACCTCGGAGCAGCAGCTCTTCCAGCTGACGAACCAGGCCCGCGCCGCTGCCGGCCGCAAGGCGCTCCATTGGGATAGCCAGCTGGCGTCGTTCGCCCGGGCGCGGGCCAAGGACATGATCGTCCGGGACTACTTCGCCCACCAGATTCCACCTGACGGGCACACCGTCTTCGACGTGATGAGCAGCGCCGGCTATTGCTACAACTTGGCCGGCGAGAACATCGGCTGGAACAACTACCCGGACGACCAGGCCACCACCGAGATCCAGACGATGTTCATGAACTCGCCCGACCACCGCTCCAACATCCTCGGCCCGGCGTGGGATTCGATCGGGATCGGCGCCTACAAGGGCCCCGACGGCAAGAAGATGTGGGCGGTGGTCTTCGCCGACAAGTGCGGCAGCGTGACGACCAAGCCGGCACCCAAGCCGAAGCCAAAGGCAACCCCCAAGCCGGCTCCGGCCAAGTCCAAGCCAAAGGTGGCGCCCGCCGCAACGCCGGCCCCGGCACCTACTCCGACACCGACCGAGGTCCCGACGGCACCCCTCGACACGCCGCCCGGCTCGACCACCGAGCCCACGCCCACTCCCTCGGGTGAAGTCGCCGTGGCCGCGGGCAGCTCCCTGCGGGTCATCGACCCAGCCGGCGGACCGGGTCTCCTCGAGTCGATCGCAGCGGGCATTGCCGGCCTGTTCTTTGGCAACTGACGGCGCCCGCCATGCTCCTGACGCAACCGATCCTTGAAGCGCGCGGCCTGACCAAGCGCTATGCCCTGGGCGCGACGACGGTCGATGCCCTGCGCGGCGTGTCGCTGACCGTCCAGCCCGGCGAGTTCGTGGCCCTGATGGGCGCCAGCGGATCGGGCAAGAGCACCCTGCTCCACCTCCTGGGTGGCCTGGACCGGCCGACCAGCGGCGAGGTGATCCTGGGCGGCGAGACGATCAGCGGCCTCAACGACAACGACGCGACCCGCCTGCGGCGCGACCAGACCGGCTTCGTCTTCCAGTTCTTCAACCTGATCCCGCTCCTCGATGCCGTCGAGAACGTTGGCCTGCCGTTCACGATCGCCGGCCAGGACCCCCGCCGGGGCGAGGCCGCCGACCGGATCCGGGATGTCTTCGAGCTGGTCGACCTGCGCGGCAAGCAGCATCATCGGCCCGACCAGCTCTCGGCCGGCGAGCAGCAACGTGTCGCGATCGCCCGGGCACTGGTGAATTGACCGGCGATCGTGCTGGCCGACGAGCCGACCGGCAACCTCGACTTCACGACCGGCGGCGAGATCCTGGAGGCCCTCTGGCGATCGTGCGCCGAGCGCGGCCAGACGATCGTGCTGGTGACCCATGACGCGAAGGCCGCGGCCTACGCCGACCGGGTCGAGGTGATCCAGGATGGGCTGATCCGGGACGAGATCGTGCTCGGCCGGCGGGCCGACCATTCCGCCGCCCCGCTGATCGCCCGGCTCGCCCAGCTCGGGCTGTAGTGGGCCGACGATCGTGAGCCGCCAACCATGAACGGCCGCCGATGAACGGTCTCGGCCGGTTCGCCTGGCGCAGCCTGCGGGCGCGTCCCCTCAGGACGGCCTTGTCCGTCGTCGGGATCGCCCTGGGTGTGGCCGTCCTGTTCGCGGCCCTGGCCACCGATGCGGGCATCGAGGCCGGCGTCGGGCGGACGGTGGACGACGTGATGGGTCGGTCCGACCTGCGGGTCGGCGCCTTCGAGGAGCAGGGCCTGTCAGCCGCCAGCGTGCAGGCCATTCGGTCGACGCCGGGCGTGGCCCTCGCCGCGCCGGTCCTCGAGCAGCGGACGTACCTCCAGCGCGACGCGCTGTCGACGCCCAATTCGACGGCCGGGGCGTATGCGGCGCCGGTCACCGTGATCGGGATCGACCCGACGATCGATGGCTCGACCACGGGCATCCACCAGCTGCTCCTCGCGTCGGGCCAGGGACTCGACCTGGCCAGTGCGACCGATGCGCTCGTGCCCCAGCGGCTCGCCACCGACCTGGGGCTGGGAGTCGGCGATACCTTGACCCTGTTGGGGACCAACGGCCCAGTGCCCTACCGGATCGCCGGCCTGCTCTCCGGCGGGGGCCCGGATCCGACCGTGGCCGGCCGGGCCGTGGTCGTCCCGCTGGCCGGCAGCTCGGCCCTCTTCGGCAGCCGGGGCGCGAGCTGGGTCGACATCGAGCTGGCCGACGGCGGGACCACGGACACGGTCAGCGCGGCTCTCGACCAGGACCTGACCTTCGAGCCGTACGTCCTCTCGGATCGGGCGGACCTGGCAGCCTCGCTGCGCAGCTCGACCGTCGGCTTCCAGGCCCTCACCGCCCTGATCGCCGCGGTGACCCTGTTCGGGGGCGCCTTCCTGATCTTCAACACCCTGTCGATGACGCTCTCCGAACGGGTCCGGGAGATCGGCCTGCTGCGGGCGGCCGGGACCACCCGCCAGCAGGTCCACCGGCTGGTCCTGGTCCAGGCCCTGATCCTGGGGATCGTCGGCTCGCTCCTGGGGCTGGTCCTGGGCTTCGGCCTGTCGATCCTCATCGCCCGGACCGTCGGCTCGCTGGGCGACCAGGGGGTCCCGATCGATGGACCGGCCGTGCCGCCCCTCGGCGTGGGGCTCGCCGCGCTGGTCGGAATCATGGTGACCCTGGCCGCGGCCCTCGAACCGGCAATCCAGGCCGGCCGGGTCTCGCCGATCGAGGCCCTCCGGCCGGCCTATGCCGGTCGCCGCTCGGCCGTCGGCCAGCTGCGCTGGCTGGTGGCGGTCGTCGTCACGGTCGGCGTGGCCGGGCTGGCGCTGTGGCCGCTTGCCCTCGGACCGTTTGGCCTGGCCGCCAGGGGCGCGGACGGGGCCGGCCTCGGCCGGCCGCTGTTCGTCTACGGCGTGCTCCTGGTGGTCACCCTCCTGACCCCGCTGATCCTGGGCCCACTGGGGCGCCTGGCCAGCCTACCGTTCACGATCTTCCTGCCGGCCGAGGCCCGTCTGTCACGCGGATCGCTGGCCCGCGACCGGAAGCGGACGGCCTTGACGGTTGGTGCGCTGACGATCGGCCTGGCGATGATCGTGGCCCTCGGCGGCCTGGCCGGCAGCGCCCATGCCGCAACGACGGCGTGGCTGACCGACGTGATCCCGGGCGACCTGGTGGCGACCTCGATCCGGCCGATCGCCGCGAACGAAGGCGTGGCCCAGCAGCTGGCCGCGGTCGCCGGTGTCGCCCAGGTCAGCCCGATCGCCCG
This sequence comes from uncultured Chloroflexia bacterium, assembly GCA_963735455.1. Taxonomy (GTDB): domain Bacteria; phylum Chloroflexota; class Limnocylindria; order Limnocylindrales; family CSP1-4; genus Palsa-1033. The sequence continues at coordinate 418,169 of CAVTKZ010000002.1, read as the reverse complement.
CTTCGGCGTCGCGTTTCGCGGCGTGCGCCTCGACGCGGCGGCAGTCGCCGGACGCGACCTGGCAACCGATGGCCGGCTGACCTTCGTCTCAGGTGACCGGCGGGCCGCGCTCGCCGCGCTGGACGGCGGCGGGTCGACAATCGTGCCCCAGGCGGTGGCCGCCGAGTTCGGCCTGCAGGTCGGCGATACGCTGCAGCTGCCGATCGGTGGCGGTGAGGCGGTCAATGAGCGAATCGTGGGCGTGATCGCCCGGGGCCTGCCCGGCCAATCGGGCGAGTCCGTCCTGATCGGCTGGTCGGACGCCACCAGCCACTTCGGAGTCCTCGGAGCCGACGCTTTCGCCGTCCGCTTTGCCCCGGGCCAGGCTGCCAGCGCCGGTCCGGCGCTGGCCGCGGTCGCAGCCGGCCTGGCCCTCGAGCCGACGCCCCTGGCGGGGATCGAGAGCGCGATCAACGACGCCTACGGCCGGCTGTTCAACCTGTTCGACGGGCTGGCCCTGCTGGCGGTCCTGATCGCCGGGCTGGGGATCGTCAACACCCTGACGATGAACGTCTACGAGCGGGTTCGCGAGATCGGGATCCTGCGCGCCGCCGGGATGACCCGCCGCCAGGTCTGGCGAATGGTGGTCGTGGAGGCCGGCACGATGGGCGTCGCCGGCGCCTTCCTGGGCTGCCTGTCGGGGGTGATCCTGGGCGTTGCCCTGGGTGGCGTCGCGGGCCTGTCGAGCTCCGGCGGCGGGCCGACGATTCCGTGGCTGACGATCGCCCTGGCCGCCGCATTCGGGATCGGGATCGCCATGCTGGCGGCGTTCCAGCCGGCCCGGCTCGCCAGCCGGATCTCGATCGTGCGCGCGGTCCAGTTCGAATAGGCCGCCTCGCTTCGGGCGCCTGCTAGACTCGGGCGGTAGGTCGCCGCCGGCCGGTGACAGCGTGGAGACCAGGACTGTGATCGTGACCCCGCGCCTCAATCGCCTGCCCGCGGCCGAACGGGGGATCACGATCGGTGACTTCCTCGTCCCGGTCACCCTCGGCGAGCGGATCAGCACTCGCGCCCGGCACATCGCCCTGATGGTGGCCGGCGCCGTGTTCATCGCCCTGACGGCGCAGGTCGTTGTGCCCCTGAGTCCCGTGCCGATCACCGGCCAGACACTCGGCGTGCTGCTCGTCGGCGGGGCGCTCGGATCGAAGCGGGGCAGCTTCTCGGCGTTGCTGTACGTGGTCCTCGGCTTCTTCCTGCCGGTCTACGCGGATCACGCCCAGGGCATCGGGCGGATCATCGGCTCGACCGACGGCCACCTCGTCCTGGGCGCAACCGGTGGCTACCTGATCGGCTTCGTGGTCGCCGCCGCGATCGTCGGCCGGCTGGCCGAGCTGGGCTGGGACCGCAACGTCGTCGGCGCGGTCGCCGCCTTCGTCATCGGCAACCTGGTGATCTATGCCTTTGGGGTGCCCTGGCTGATGCTGGCCACCGGCCTGAACATCAACGCCGCGGTCGCCGCGGGACTGACCCCCTTCCTGCTCGGGGACGGCCTCAAGATCCTGGCCGCCGCCGCAGTCTTCCCGGCGGCCTGGTGGCTCGTGGGCCGGCGCCCGGCCGAACGCTAGAGCGCGGTTCGCGGAGCCAACCGGGACCGGAAGGCGGTGCCGAGGTTCAGCCCGTGCGGCCGGGGAGCCTAGCGGCCGTGGCCGACCTCTTCAGGCTCGATGTACCACTGGACGCGCTCACCGACCCGGGCGCGGAGCTTCCACTTGGCCGACTTCGGGGCGGCCTCGAGCATGTCGCGCAGGGCATTGATCTGGCCGAGGACGTCGAAGTGCGGCGGTCGCCCGAACTCGAGCTCGCCGGGCTGCAGGCTGTTGTTGAAGTAGCCCTCGAACTTGGCCAGGTTGCCCACGATCGTCCGCCACCAGCCCCAGTCGGCCGAGGTCAGGTTCGTGATCCGGTCCACGTTGATCGCGCCTGCGTCGGTTGAGCCGAGCGGGTACTCGGACAGCAGGGCCAGGCCGTCGAGGATGTCCTTGCGGTTGATCTGGGCGATCTGGACCTTGGTCAGGAGCAGCTCGGCCAGGGGCAGGGTGGGATTGTCGACCTGGAGCCGGTCGGCGAACTCGAACTTGTGGCTCATCTCCATCCGGTCGATCAGGACGTCGACCGGCCGGCGCCGGGCCGGGTCCACGAAGTACAGCTGCTTGTGGCCGTACAGGGCGTTGTACTGGCGGTCCGCGACGTAGCCGTTCGCCTCCATCAAGGCCGACAGAGCCTTGCGGTCCTTGCTCCGGGTGGCCAGGTCGATGTCCCGGCCATCGCGGTCGATCCGGGCGGTCCAGGTCCGGCAGCGGGCGTGGAAGGCGAGGCCGCCCATCAGCCGCACCTGGAGCTTGCCGGTGTCGGCAAGGCCGATCATCCGGAGCGCCTCGGCCAGCGGATCGGCCAGGGTTGGACCGCCGGACTGCGCCTCGCCACCGGTCTTCGAATTGTCGCTGTCGGAGGAGGTTTGGACCACGATCCGCGCAGTATAGTGGCGCTCAATCTGGGCATGGCGTAGATGGAGGGCCGTGCATCGAGAGAGGCACGGCACGGTGTTCGTCGCGGCGGCCAGACGAGCCCGCTCGCGACGGTGAGTGGAAGGAGTGCCTGTCTCGATGAGTGACTCCGGGCGGACGCTGTTCACGCGCCAGTCGTCGGGTCTGGTCCGCGAGGTCAGCGTCGTTAACGCGCTGTTCTTCAACACCGCGGCGTTCATCGGAGGCACGCTCGGAGGCGCCTACGGCATTGCCGTCCTGGCGGGCGTCCCCGTCGTCGTGATCGGCGGCCTGACCAACTGGTCGTGGGTTGCCTTCCTGGTCGGCGCCGCCTGTGTCCTGCTGGCCCTGATCTTCGCGTCGCTGACCAGCGTGATGCCGCGTTCCGGTGGCGACTACGTCTTCACCAGCCGGATCGTGCCCAGGATCGGGCCATTCCTGGGCTGGATGGAGAGCTGGATGCTCGCCTTCGCCTCGATCGCCCTGATCCAGTTCGAGACGGCCCTGACCCTGCGCGGGGTGCAGATGGAAGGCCGGATCATCGGGATCGGGACCGGCAGCAGCTTCTTCACGAGCGCCAACAGCTGGTTCACCGAGGGCACCTCGGGCGACATCACGGGCGTGCCCGGGATGATCGCCGGGCTGGTGGTGATCGCCCTGATCGCCCTCGTCGTCCTCCAGCCGACCCGCCGGTTCCACAAGATCGTGACCTACCTGACCGTCTTCGGGATCGCCGGCTGGGCGCTCATGGCGGTCTTCGGGCTGCTCTTCTTCGACTCGGGCACGTTCGCCACGAACCTGCCGATCTACGCCAACGGGGTCACCGTCGACCAGCTCAGCAGCGCGGCTTCGACCGCCGGCCTGACCAGCGGCTTCACCTTCGGGCCCCTCTCACTCACGTCCTGGCCGCTGATGCTGCTGGCCAGCGCGATGCTCTTCCAGTTCATCGGCTTCCAGTACTCGGCGTACATCTCGGGCGAAGTCCGGGGCAACGTAAAGCGCGGGATCCTGATCGCGGTCCTGGGCGCCCTGGCGATGGCCGTCCTGATGAACTCGCTGTATCCCGACATCCTGGCCCGCAAGCTTGGCCTGGACGGGCAGACCGGCTGGTCGGCCGCGTTCTGGGGCTACGTCACCAATCCGTCGCTGCCGATGGGCCAGCCCAACTACTTCCAGCTGGTCGGTGCGATCGCCCGGCCGGACCTGTGGCCGATCTGGACCGTCGTCGGTGCCGCCTCGACCCTGTTCCCGTTCCTGCTGATGCCGGTCTACGTGATCTTCATCAGCCGGATGGCACTGGCCTGGAGCCTGGACCGGCAGGTGCCGGAGTGGCTGGGGACGGTCTCCGAGCGCCTGCGGGCACCGGCCAATGCGATCTTCGCGACGCTGCTGATGGCCGTCGTCTTCCTGCTCTTCTCGAACTTCTCGATCCTGAAATCGATCGGATTGGGCGGCCTCGCGCCGAGCGGCGATCCGGCCCTTGACGGCAAGCTGAACCTGGTCTCCTCGGCCTGGTTCACGATCCTGGCCTCGTCGTTGAGCTGGATCCTGCCCGGGATCAACGCGATCCTGGCCCGCTTCACCCGGCCCGACCTGGTCAAGGACGCGCCCTGGATCCGCTGGCTGCCGCTCATCGGCGTCGTCTGGCTGATCTTCGCCGTCACCCTGTACTGGTTCGCCGGTCTGGCGCCGATCCTGACCTCGCTGACCACGCCCAACAAGGACTCGCTCCAGTACTTGAACGCGTCCGGCGTGAGCTTCGTCGGGATCGTGATCGTCGTCGGGATCGTGATCTACGTGGTCCAGGCGCTGCGCAACCGGCGCAAGGGCATCGAGACGAGCTTGATGTACCAGATGCTGCCACCCGATTGACCTTCCGCGCTCGGCCGGCTGCCTCGCCGCAGCCGGCCGGCCCGCCCCGAAATGGAACGAACCATGGCTGACCCGGATGCCGCCGCCGACCTCGTCCTGACCGGCGGCGCGGTCCTGACGATGGACGCCGCTCGCCGGACGCGTCGAAGCGGTTGCCGTCCGCGACGGCCGGATCGTCGCGGTCGGGAGCTCGGCCGACGTGGACCGCCTGCGTGGGCCGCGCACGCGGCGGATCGAGCTCGCCGGCCGGACGCTCCTGCCCAGCTTCCAGGACGCCCACGTCCACCCGGCCATGGCCGGGATCAACCTGACCCGCTGCCCGCTCCACGACCTCGAACCCAGCGAGGCCGGTCTACCTCGAGACGATCCGGACCTATGCCCTGGCCAACCCGGATCGGCCGTGGGTGATTGGCGACGGCTGGTTCATGAGCGCCTTCCCGGGCGGCACGCCAACCCGCCAGGCGCTCGACGCGGTCGTGCCCGATCGGCCGGCCTTCTTCGTCAACCGCGACGGCCACGGGGCCTGGGTCAACAGCCGGGCACTGGAGCTGGCCGGCATCACTCGGGACATCCAGTGATCCGGCGTCCGGCCGGATCGAGCGCGAGGCGAACGGCGACCCGAGCGGCACGCTCCATGAAGGGGCCATGGAGATCGTCCGCCCGCTCCTGCCGCCGGCGACGACCGAGGACCTGGCCCGGGGCCTGGAGCTCGCCCAGGCGTACCTCCATCGGCTCGGGATCACGGCCTGGCAGGACGCCTGGGTGGAGGCCGCGGACCTGGCCGCGTATCGCCTGATCGCGGAGCGCGGCACGCTGACCGGCCGGGCGATCGCCTGCCACTGGTGGGATCGCGACCGGGGCGGCGAGCAGATCGACGAGCTGATCGAGCGGCGGCGGATCTCGCAGATCGGGCGCCTCCGTCCGACGACGGTCAAGATCATGCAGGACGGCGTCGCCGAGAACTACACCGCGGCGATGCTCGAGCCGTACCTCGATCAGAGCGGCCGGCCCACGGGCAACCGCGGGATCAGCTTCGTCGATCCCGAGCTCCTGAAGCGCTACGTCACCCGGCTGGACGCCGCCGGCTTCCAGGTCCACTTCCACGCCCTCGGCGATCGCGCCGTCCGCGAGGCGCTCGACGCGATCGAGGCCGCCCGGCTCGCGAACGGGCCTTCGGACGGGCGCCACCACCTGGCCCACCTCCAGGTCGTCGACCCGGCCGACTATCCCCGCTTCAGGCCGCTCGGGGTGGCCGCCAACATCCAGCCCTACTGGGCCTGCCACGATCCCCAGATGGTCGAGCTCACCCTGCCGTTCCTGCCGCCGGACGCGAGGCCGCCCTCCAGTACCCGTTCCGGTCGCTCCACGCGGCCGGCGCCCGGCTGGTCGGCGGCTCGGACTGGACGCGTCAGCACGCCCAACGTGCTGGCCGAGATCGAGGTCGCCGTCAACCGGATCTCGCCCGAGCAGCGCGACGCCGAGCCGTTCCTGCCGGCCGAGGCGCTCGAGCCTAGACGACGGCCCTGGCCGCATTCACGAACGGCAGCGCTTGGGTCAACCACCTCGACCATGAGACCGGCTCGATCGAGGTCGGCAAGCTGGCCGACCTGGTCGTCCTCGACCGCGACATCAGCCGGGCCGAGATCCGGACGATCGGCGACACCCGGGTCCTGCTGACGCTGATCGAAGGGGCCGCGGTGCACGAGGACCCGGCCCTGGAGCGCTCGTGACCGACTTCGCCGAGTACGACGGAGTCGGCCAGGCGGAGCTCGTCCGGAGCGGGCAAGTGACGCCGCTCGAGCTGGTCGACGCGGCGATCGCCCGGATCGAGCGCCTCAACCCGATCCTCAACGCCGTCGTCACGCCGCTCTTCGACGCAGCTCGAACCCAGGCAGCTCGCCCGTTGGCTAACTCCGATTCGAACCTCGCCGGCGTGCCCTTCCTGCTCAAGGACCTCGGCGCGACACTGGCCGGCACGCCCCAGAGCAAGGGCTCGCGCGCGTTCCGCGACCACGTCTCGGACCACGACACGGAGCTCGGCCGGCGGCAGCGGGCGGCGGGACTGATCCTGCTCGGCAAGACCAGCTCGCCCGAGTTCGGCAATCACTCGACCTCGGAGCCCGCGCTCTACGGCCCAGCCCGCAATCCGTGGAACACGGACCGCACAACGGGCGGCTCGTCGGGTGGCTCGGCCGCGGCGGTCGCCTCGGGGATGGTCCCCGCGGCCCACGGCAACGACGGCGCGGGGTCGATCCGGATTCCCTCGTCGTGCTGCGGGCTGTTCGGCCTGAAGCCCACCCGCGGCCGGAACTCCTGGGCGCCGGCCGGCGACGTGCTGTCGGGCGTGGCCGTCGAGCACGCCCTCACGGTCAGCGTCCGGGACAGTGCGGCGATCCTCGACGCGACCGCCGGCTGGGTGCCCGGCGACCCGTCGATCGCGCCACCGCCCGTACGCCCATTCCTGGCCGAGGTGGGCGCGGATCCTGGCCGGCTGCGGATCGCCTGGAGCGCCACGCCCCCGATCGAGGCCACGGTCCATCCGGAGTGCGTGGCGGCCGTCCGGGCGACGGCCGAGCTGCTCGAATCGCTCGGCCACCACGTCGAGGAGGCGGCCCCGGCTTTCGACGGCGAGGCCCTGATCGAGCCGTTCGTGCGGATCTGGGCGACGGCCAACCTGGGCGACTATCGCGAGGCGCGCCGGTTCCTGGGCCGTGAGCCTGAGCGGGACGAGCTCGAGGTGACGACCTGGGAGCTGGTCGAGTACGCCCAGCGGTTCGACGGCGCTGAGCTGCTCGACGCCGTCGACGCCCTGAACGCGGCCAGCCGCCAGGTCGCCCCGTTCTTCGAGCAGTACGACGCGTGGGTGACCCCGACCCTCGCCCAACCGCCGCTCGGCCTGGGGATCCTCAACCAGTCGTACGGTGGAGCGGTCGAATGGTGGCGCTTCGACTGCCAGTTCAACCCCTGGAATCCGATCGCCAACATGACCGGCCAGCCGGCGATGTCGGTGCCCCTCCACTGGACCGCCGACGGCCTGCCCGTCGGCTCGCTCGTCTTCGGCCGTTTCGGTGCAGAGTCGACCCTCTTCCGGCTGGCCGGCCAGCTCGAGGCCGCCCGTCCGTGGCGGTCTCGACGACCGCCGATCCACGCCCTGTCGCCCAGCCTTCCGACCTCAACCCAGGGAGCCTGACACCGTGGCCAAACCATTCCGGCTCTACGTCTGCAGTGACATCCACGCCTCGGAACGCACCTGGCGCAAGTTCCTGAATGCGATGAAGACGAATGTCTACAAGGTCGACGCCGCGGTGATCGCCGGCGACCTGACCGGCAAGGCCCTGATCGCGGTCGTCAAGGGCGGCGGCGGCGACGTCTGGGAGGCGACGGTCCTTGGCCAGCACCGCGAGGCCCGCGACGAGGCCGAGCTGGTCGCCCTCGAGCGCTCGATCGCCGATGTCGGCTACTACGCCGTGCGGGTGACCGAGGCCGAGCGGGCTGCGATGGAGGCCGAACCGGAGCTGGTAAGAGCCGCGTTCCACGAGCGGATCAACGCTCGACTGCGGGAGTGGCTCGAGCTGGCGGCCGAGCGCCTGGAGGGCTCCGGCGTGCCGGTCTACGTGATGCCCGGCAACGACGACGACTTCGAGATCGATCCGGTCCTGGCCGAGTCGACCTACCTCCAGGACGTCAACGAACGGGTCGTAGAGCTCAGCCCGTGGCACCAGCTCGTGAGCATGGGCTGGTCTTCGCCGACGCCCTGGTCGACGCCGCGCGAGCTGCCCGAGGAAGAGTTCCTCGACCGCTTGTCGGGCCTGATGAGCGGGGTCCGCGACCCGCGCAAGACGGTGATGATGACCCACGTCCCGCCCCACGATTCGGGCCTCGACACGGCGCCGCTCCTGTCGCCGGACCTGCGTCCGACGGTCAGCGCCGGCGATCTCCTCCGGGGGCCGGTCGGCTCGACCGGGGTGCGCGCCGCGATCGAGCGGTTCAAGCCGGTCCTGGGCGCCCACGGCCACATCCACGAATCGGGTGGCGAGCGGCGGATCGGCGACACGGTCTGCGTCAACGCGGGTTCCGAATCGTCGATGGGCATCCTGCGCGGCTACCTCGTCGATTTGAGCGCGAACGGCGTCGAGCGAACTCTGCGGGTCGAAGGCTGACCGCCGCCCGGCGCACCTGCTCGAGGAGAACCGCGCTGCCTCGCTAGATCGAGGCCCCGGACTCCCCCTCGGCGATCAGGCCGTCGGCCTCCGCCACGTGAGCGTCGCTCGCGTCGGCCCGCTCTTCCTGCCACGATCGGTGCCCGCCGCGCATCAGCGATACGCCGGCGCCCACCAGGCTGGCGATCACCCCGGCCGCGAAGGCGATGTGGAGGGCGTTGATGAACGGGCCGAGGTCGATCCCGGCCGTGCCGGTCTGGGTGCCCGAGAAGACGGCGACGAGGACCTTGGGGTCCATCGCGCTGGTCATCAGACCGATCGCCAGGGCGATGCTGACGACGAAGCCCGTGTTGACCAGCATCGCCCGCATCCCCGCACCGATCCCCCGCTTGGCGGGCGGGATCACGCCCATCACCGCGCTCGTGTTGGGCGAGTTGAACAGGCCCGAGCCGGCGCCGATGATCAGCTGCCAGAGGGCCAGCTGCCAGTACGGCGTATCGACCCCAATCGTGAGCAGGCCGGCCAGGCCGAGCGCCGTGACCACCATCCCTGCGGTCGCCAGCTCGCGCGAGCCGTAGCGGTCGGCCAGCGCCCCGCTGATCGGTGACAGGACGAGCAGGCCGAGGGCCAGCGGGGCCAGCTCGATCCCGGCCGTGACCGGGTCGTCGCCTTTCACGCCCTGCAGGTAGAAGACCAGCAGGAACAGGACGCTGTTGCGGGCGATGCCATTGAGCAGGCCGGTCAGGTTGCCCATCAGGAACAGCCGGTCGCGGAAGAGCGACAGGTCGAGGATCGGCGTCCGGGCGCGCGCCTCGACCCACAGGAAGACGGGCATCACGACCAGGAACAGGACGAAGCCGCCCACCACCCACCACGTCGTCCAGCCGTACAGGCCGCCGAAGGCGAGCGAGGTCATCAGGGCCAGGAGCGCAACCAGGTACAGGGCCGAGCCGATCCAGTCGATCGAGATCTGGCGCTGGGCGGCGGTCTTCTCGACCAGGATCAGCATTGCCGCCAGGACCCCGATCAGGCCCAGCGGGACGTTGAACCAGAACACGAACCGCCAGCCGAAGCCGGTCAGCCAGCCGCCCAGGACCGGGCCCAGGATCAGGCCCGCCCCCACGACCATCGCGTTCAGGCCGAGCGCCCTGCCCAGCTCCGAGCGCGGGAAGGCGTCGGTCACGAGGGCCGACGAGTTGGCGAACATGAACGCCCCGCCAATGCCCTGGATCACCCGGCCCAGGATCAGCAGGAGCGGCGTCGGGGCGATCGCGCAGAACGCCGAGGCGATCGTGAACACGACCATCCCCAGCGTGTAGGTCCTGGTCCGGCCGAACATGTCGGCCAGCCGGCCGGCGTTCAGGACCAGGACGGTTACGACCAGGGTGTAGCCGACGACGATCCAGAGCAGGGCGAACAGGTCGGTGTGCAGGTCGCGCAGGATGTCGGGCAGGGCAATGACCAGGGTGCCCGAGGTGAGCGAGGCGAGCAACGCCCCGAGGCTGGTCACGACGAGCAGCCACCAGCGGTAGCTCGGGGCGTCGGGGTCGACCAGCCGACGGCGGGCCGGGCGTGCGGCGGCGGTCATGCCGGCAGCGCGGCCGTCTTCGTGGCCGGGGCGCCAACAGCGGACGATCCGGCCGCTCCCCCGAGCTCCGCCTCGAGCTGCTCGATCCTGGCCACGATCCGATCCCGGCGGCTGCTCGTCTCGGCGAGCATCGCCTGGAGGCGCTCGATCTTGTCCTCGAGGAGGCCCACCTGGCGATGGACCCGGCCCAGTCCGTCGCGGGCGATCCGCAGCCGTTCGGCCGGGCTCTCGGTCTCGTGGAACGCGGCCCGCGAGCGGGTCAGGTGGTCGGTGTCCTCGAGGAGGCGGGTGATATCGCCGACCGAGAAGCCCGCGTCATCGCGCAGGCCACGAATCGCCCGCAGCCGCTCGACGTCGGACGGGTCATAGAGTCGATGGCTGCCGCCCGATCGAGCCGCCGGGGTGAGCAGGCCCATCTCCTCGTAATAGCGGATGGCCCGGGTCGTCAGCCCAACTTCATCGGCGACATCCTGGATCCGGCGCAGGGGGGTCTCGTCTGCCATGCCGCGCATCGTGCCACAAACTTCACGTTCACGTAAAGGTATGGTTTCAGGGGCGACGTCGGTGATCCGGTGCGGGGCGTCCGCGGACCCGGCGCGTGACGGCGGCCTGGCCCGGCGGGCTCGGCGCAACGCCTGGTGCCAAAACACGAGCTACGTCGACCTTATGGTTGGTCGGGGATCCGAAACGCCCGCCCAGCCGCCCGGACCACGCTTGATCGGAGCACGAATCCCCAGGATGAGAGCCCCGAACAGGCGCCACGGCCGTCGAACCGCGCCATAAGCTCGATGCAAATCGTGTTCTGGCAACGGCCGCGTCCGCGAAATGAGGCCGCGGGGGCGAGCGGTCGATTACCCTCGCTGGAATGGACGATCGGGTCGCTTGCGACGCGTTCCTCAAGACCAGCGTGGCGCCGAGCCTCACTATCCGCGGCTTTCGGCGACGAGGCCAACGCTTCGTCGCTGCGCGCCGCTCGAACGAGCTCGTTGTCGCTTTCCAGCGGCGTGGGACGTTCTTCACCTGCGATCTTGCCGTCGTCAGTGCCCTGCTCCGCGCCGAGTTCGGCTCGATGCCACCCGAGCACTGGCGAGTGCGACTCGGACCCGTAACTCTCGGCTACGACAAGTGGTGGGATCTCGCCGAAGGCTTCGATGCTGTCGCCAACGACTTCGGCGCCGCCCTCGACCGCGGGCTCGACCACCTCGAGCCGATGTCGACCGACGAAGGCCTTCGCGACGCCGTCCTGCGCCTGGCGCTGGAGGACCCACGACCGCTCCCTCCGATCATGCAGTCGTGGGTCGTCGCCCTCGTTCGAGCGGTTGGCCCGGGGGACTGGGGCTAACGTCGGTCGTATTCACCCCATGATTAGCTAGGCGGCTCAGAGGTCGAAACGGCCTTGGGAACGGCTCGTCGCAGAGGACTGTCCGGACGCCCACGCACGGTTCAGCCTCCGAACCGGCCGGAACCGGGCATTGACTGGGAGGCAGCGGGCGGGAAATCGCCCTCCTAAGCATGGGGCGAATATTTCGGCCGCCAGCGGGCCGGCGACCCGGGCTGCGGCCGCGGGACAAGCTCGCGGCCCGGGCCCACGAAACAGGGTGGTCCCGGCACCCGGCCCGGATGTACGATGCGGGGCAATCCGTCGGAACGCGTACGGGGTCCGTCCGAGTCCACCTCGGTGGCCGGATGCAAGGACCCGCGCAGGACCGAAGGATAGGAGGCTGTTCCATGGCGACGGTCACGTTCGAGCACGTCACCAAGAAATACGGTGACGTCCTCGCGGTCAACGATCTCAACCTCGAGATCAACGACGGTGAATTCATGGTCCTGGTCGGACCCTCGGGCTGTGGCAAGACCACCAGCCTGCGGATGATCGCCGGGCTCGAGGAGATCACCGACGGGACGCTCCGGATCGGCGACAAGGTCGTCAACGATGTCGCCCCCAAGGATCGCGACATCGCGATGGTCTTCCAGAGCTACGCCCTCTATCCGCACATGACCGTCCGCGACAACCTGGCCTTCGGCCTGAAGCTGCGCAAGGTGCCCAAGCCCGAGATCGACCGGCGGGTCAAGCAAGCCGCCGACACGATCCAGCTCTCGAACCTGCTCGATCGGAAGCCCAAGGAGCTGTCCGGCGGCCAGCGCCAGCGGGTCGCCCTGGGCCGGGCCATCGTCCGCGAGCCGGCCGTCTTCCTGATGGACGAGCCGCTCTCCAACCTCGATGCCAAGCTCCGGGTCCAGACCCGGGCCGAGATCGCCCGCCTCCACCAGCGCCTGGGGACGACGATGGTCTACGTCACCCACGACCAGGTCGAGGCGATGACGATGGGCACCCGGATCGCGGTGATGAGCGACGGCCTGCTCCAGCAGGTCGGGACGCCCCAGGAGCTGTACGACAACCCGGTCAACAAGTTCGTGGCCGGCTTCATCGGCAGCCCGGCCATGAACTTCGCAACCGTCACTGCCTCGGGCACCGGCGACGGCGCCGTCCTGACCGGCAGCGGCATGTCGATCCCCTTGCCCCCGCGCCTGCGGGCCGCGGCCGATTCGGTCCACGGCAAGACGCTCGTGGCCGGCTTCCGGCCGGAGCACCTCGACATCGGCGACCCGGGCAGCGGCGTGGCCTCGTTCCAGGCCACGGCCGACGTCGTCGAATACCTGGGCAACGACGAGCTGCTCCATCTCTCGCTCCAGGGCCTCGACCTGGTCGCGGTGGTCAGCTCGAGTCACGTGGTCAAGCCGGGTGATGTCCTGTCGCTCCGGCTGCCGCTCGACAAGCTCCACCTGTTCGACTCCGAGACGGGTGACGTCATCCGGGGCGACGGCCCGATCGCGTCGTCACCCGCCCCGGTCGCCGTTGGCGCCTGAGGGCGGGCAGCGCCGCTGAGCACCGAACCGCCGTGGGCGACGAGGATCTCCGCGAGACCGTCATCGGCACGGAGATCCTCCACCGCGGCCGGCTGGGCAACTTCCGGGTCGACACCGTCCGATTCAGCGACGGACGGACGTCGACCCGCGAGATCCTCGGCCACCCCGGGGCGGTCGCCATCGTGGCGCTCGATCCGGACGGCAACGTCCTGTTCGTCCGCCAGTGGCGGACGGCCGCCGGCCGGGCGATGCTCGAGATCCCGGCCGGCACTCTCGACGTCGCCGACGCCGCGGGCACGATCGAGGATCCCGAGCTCGCCGCGCCGCGCGAGCTCGAGGAGGAGACCGGCTATCGGGCGGCGAGCTGGCGCAAGCTCGCCGCCTTCTGGACGGCCCCCGGCTTCGCCAGCGAGCTGATGCACCTGTACCTCGCCACCGACCTCCGGCCGGCCCACGGCGACCGCCTCGGCCCGGACGAGGACGAGCGCCTGGAGCTCAGCCGGCTGCCCTTCGAGGCTGCCCTGGCGGCCGTCGAGCGGGGCGAGATCTGCGACGCGAAGTCGATCGTGGGGCTGTTCTGGGTCGCCCGCCTCAAGGCGAACGGCCAGGCCTAGGGATCAGCCGGCGCCGGTCCGCCAGGCGGCCAGGTCCACCGGTCGCAGTCGGGGGCTGGCGGTCAAGCCGGGGATCCGGCCGCGCTTGGCGATCGGCCGGCCGTCGAGCTCCTTGATGTCGCCGGTGAAGTCGATCGGCGTGGCACCGCTGATGTAGCTGCCGACCGCGAATGAATCGACCTGGGCGCCCTGCTCCCGGAAATAGGTGATCCGCTCGGGGGTCAGGCCACCCGAGATCACGATCTTCACGTGCTGGAAGCCTTCCAGGTCGAGCCGGGCCCGGACCTCCTTGACCAGGTCCGCCGTCACCCGGCCGCGCTCCGAAGGCGTATCCAGGCGGATCCCGTACAGCCGGTCGCCCAGGGCATGGGCGACCCGAAGTGCCTCCTCGGCCTCGTCCTTGAACGTGTCGACCAGGACGATCCGGGAGACATCGGGACCGAGGTCCCGATCGAACGCCTCGGCCGCCCGGACCGTGTCCCCGAAGACGAGCACGAGCGAATGGGGCATCGTGCCGGTCGGGCTCAGGCCGGCCAGGCGGGCGCCCGCGGGCGTCGAGGCCCCGACGCAGCCGCCGACGATCGCCGCGTAGTCGAGGACGTCGGTGATATGGGGATGGACATGCCGGGCGCCGAAGCTGATCACCGGCGCGGGCGCCGCCGCCTCGACGACCTGCCGCGCGGCCGTTGCCCAGCCCGTCGACTGGGCGAGCATGCCCAGGAACGCCGTCTCGTACAGGCCGAATCGGCGATAGCGGGCCCGGATCCGGAGGACGATCTCCTTTGGCTCGATCGGGTCACCGTCATCCAGCGCCTCGACGCTCGTCTCGGCCGGATCGCTGTCGGCCAGGACGTGCCCGAGCAGGTTCTTGGCCTCGTCGATCCCGCACAGGATGGCCGGCTCGCGGGCGAAGACCTCCATCGCCACGAGCGGGTCGAGCCCCTCGCGCTCGAGGATGCTCTCGGCGCGGGCGAAGTAGACATCGGCCGAATCGCCCGACAGGATCTCCATCGACGGGCGGCTGCGCACGATCCCCATCAGGACGACTCGTCTCCCTCCTTGGGCTCGGGTCGGACGCGGCGGGCCATCCGAACCGGTTGGTCCGCGAGTGTACCGCGCGAGGTTCGCGCCGAGCCAGGCGCCGGGTAGCGGGTCGGGTAGTGCCGGGGCCGGGCGCTGACCGGAGCCCCGAGCGGAATCGCGGTCCGAGCCCGTCGCCGCGAGCGCCGGCCGAGGCGCCCGATCCGGCGCAGCTGGCTGAGGACGAAGCCCAGCAGGACCGCCGTGACCAGGGCGGTCGCGATCGCGATTCGGACCCGGAAGCCGCCGTTGTCCGCCGCCCCGGTCCAGGCCACGTCGGCGGCCAGGGCGTCGACCCGGGCGCTGGCCATGTCGCCGGCGCTGAACGCGGTCGAGGCCGCAGCCAGGTCCCGGGCCGGATCCTGGCCAACCAGGCCGACCTGTTCGAGCAGCGAGGGCGCGGCGGGCTGGGCCGCCCCGGCGGTGCTGATCGCGTCGATGACCTGGAGCTCGTTCGCGGCGGCCGTCTGGGCGGTCGCGGTTGCTCCCTGCTGGAAGGCCGCCTGGAGGCTCGACGGCGGGTTCAGGCCGGCCGCCGTCGCCGCGGCCGCGATCCGGTCGCGTTGGTCGAGGAGCTGGTCGAGGCCGGTCATCAGGCCGGCCGCGCCGGCGTATTGCCAGGCATTGAGGGCGTCGAGGACGGCCTGGGGCAGCGCCCAGCTCGCCGAACGGGCCAGGAGCGCGGCGAGCTGGCCCCGGGCCGCCGTGCGCGAGGCGAGGAGGGGCTGCTCGTCCGGCGTGACGACCATCGCCGCCCACAGCGAGGTCGCGTCGACGCCGGTCCGCTCGCTGATCAGGTCGAGCAGGCCGCGCCAGTCCGGGGGCCCTTCGCTGACCAGGGTGGGCAGCACCTGGCCGACCGGCTGATAGGCCGCTTCACGGCCCGAGGCGGCCCGCCAGACGGCCTGCAACCCAGTGGCGCCGACCAGTGCATAGAGGCGCCCGGCGATCGCGACCGACGCCGCCCGCCCGTAGCGGTCGGCCAGAACCGAGGCGGCCGTCTCGCTCGTCGCGCCGGCCGTGGCGTCGCTGCCGGACCAGGTGTTGAGCGGGGTGGCTGCCGCGGCCAGGGCCGGCGTGATCGACTCGTCGGCCGGCTTGAGCTTGAGCTGCTGGGCGACCCGGTTGCCGTAGAAGATCGCGAAGCCGTCGTCGATCCAGCGATCGGCGAACAGCGAGCCGTCGAACCACAGGTGGGCCAGCTCGTGGATGGCGATCGTGTCGTCGGCCGTATAGGCGATCTGGATCGTGCCCTCGGCGGGCAGGTAGGTCGCCGCGTAGCCGTCGATCGAGCGGGGCAGTGCCTCCTCGACGGCGACCACCGGGGTGCTGGGCTGGTAGGGCAGGCCGATCTCGTTGGCCAGCAGGGGCAGGCTCGATTTGAGCAGCTTGGTCATCCGGGTGCCCCAGCCGGGATCGTCGGGCCACGCCCGGACGACGAGGCTGACCGGCTCGCTGGCGATCTCCAGGTCCACCTTGGTCTCGACGAACGAGCTTGGCCGGTCGGCGGCGACGAGCGCGTTGAAGGCCAGCGGATCGGCGATCGCCCCCGCCGTCAGGGAGATCGTGCCGTCGCTCGCGGCGACCGGCGGCCCGAGCGAGCCGGCCACGACCCGGACGTCGTAGCCGGCCGGGAAGCGGACCACGACCTTGGCACCGGGCAGGCCGCCCGAGCCGAACGCCCAGACCGGGAAGGTGATCAGGGACGCCCCGATCCGGACGGGCCGGTCGGCCTTGCCGCCCGGGTCGGGCAGGTCGAAGGCCAGGCTGACCGACGTCGTCCGCCCCGAGCCGAGCGACCCACCCAGGCCGACCGACAGGACGGCCTGGCTCGAAGTGCGGCTGACCTGGCTGACGCTGACCTTCTTCGTGCCGGCCGTGGCCGTGGCGTGGACAGCGGTCGGCGGCACCGTGACATCGACCCGGCTGAATGTGTAGCGCTGGATGACCGTGTCGACCAGGTGATTGGTGACCGCCATCTGGACTGTCACGTGGACCAGGTGACTGGCCGGCCGGACGTCGTACGTGGCCGCCCCGATCATCGTCAGGCCGGGGCCCGCCGCCCGGGCGGCCGGGGCCAGCTCGCCGGCTGCGGGCGTGGCGAGCAGGGCGGCCACCCCGGCCAGCAGCCCGGCCGCGAACAGCGCGGCGGACCGGCGGCCTTGCCGCGGCCCGGTCACGACCCGAGCAGCTCCGGGAGTCGGGCGGCGTAGCGCTCGAAGAGCTCCGGGTTGCGCCCCACCCGACCGGCCTGGTCGGGGATCCGGCCGCCGATCCATAGCCAGCCAGCCGACTCCTCGAGGAGCGCATCGCAGATCGCCAGCGACCGGGCCAGGGCCACCCCGAGCTCGTCGCGGTCGAGGGTCCGGAACGGAATCTCGGTGCTCAGGGTCGGCCGGCCGTCCTCGGCCAGCGCGAACTTCACGAACGGGAACTCGTCATTCCAGCGCAGCAGGCGGTGATATGACTTGCGCAGGCCGTCGCCGATCGGCGGGGCGAAATGAACCCAGGTGATCAGGCCCAGGGCTGGATCGAGGATGACCGTGAAGCGGACGTCGAACCGCCGGCGGCCGTCGAGCTGGACGTCCCAGGCCACGACGCCCTCGCGGTCGATTCGAGCCGTCGGCGCGATCCCGAGCTCGCCGAACCAGGCTTCGACCTGGGCCGGCGTCCCCTTCGATTCGGACATGGGCCGGAGTCTAGCCCGGGCTAGCCCGCTGCACCCTCCGCGCTCGATCGCCCCGGCCGGGCCACGACCGGATTGCTGGCCGGCTTGGCCGGCGTGTGCGGGGCGACCATGTCCTCGGGGCGCATCACCGAGTCGCCGCTGCGGGTGACCCGGCTGCTGAAATCGGCCGCCCGGACGCTGCCCCCGATCTTCACGTTGCGCCCGATTCGCTGGCCGCGGGGGATGCTCGCCCGCTTGCCGACGACGGTGATCCCGGTGTTCAGGCGACCCGGCTCCTGGCGGTTCGGCGGGCCGTCCGGCCCGTCACCGACAACCGCCCCGGGGCCGACCAGGACCTCCTTGTCGAGGATCGCCCGGTCGATGATCGCGCCCTGCCGGATCACCGAGTCGAACATGACGATCGAGTCACGGACCACGGCCCCGACCTCGACCCGGACGCCCGGCGACAGGACGCTGTTGACCACGGTGCCGTTCACGACGCAGCCATGGCTGATCAGGCTCCGGTGGACCTGGGCCGTCTCGCCGATCTTGGCCGGGGCGCGCTCTTCGGAACGGGTATGGATCAGCCAGCTCCGGTCGTAGAGGTCCAGCTCGGGACGCTCCTCGACGAGCGCCATGTTCGCCTCCCAGTACGACTGGATCGTACCCACGTCCTGCCAGTAGCCGTCGAAGCGATAGCCAAAGACCCGCCCCCCGCCCTCGATCATGGCCGGCACGACGTTGCCGCCGAAATCGGGCCGATCGTCGGTCAGCCACTTCTTCAGGGCGCGCTTGCTGAAGACGTACACGCCCATGCTGGCCAGGTCGCTCCGAGGGGCCTTGGGCTTCTCCTGGAACTCGGTGATCCGCATCGTCTCGTCCATCGCCAGGATGCCCATCCGAGTGGCGTCGGCCAGGGGCACCCGCCGGACGGCGATCGTGACGTCGGCTCGCTTGCGCCGGTGGGCGGCGATGAACGGGGTGTAGTCCATCTTGTAGATGTGATCGCCGGCCAGGACCAGGACCGTGTCGCACGGGTCGTGCTCGATCACGTTCCAGTTCTGGAGGACCGCGTCGGCGGTGCCCCGATACCACTCGGCCACTCGACCCCGGGCGATATAGGGCTGGAGCATCTTGACTCCGCCGGTGTTCCGATCCAGGTCCCACGGCCGGCCCAGGCCGATATGGTCGTTGAGCGAGCGCGGGTTGTACTGGGTCAGGACGACGACGTTGTCGATCCCCGAGTTGACGCAATTGCTCAGGGTGAAATCGATGATCCGGTACTTGCCCCCGAAGGGCACCGCCGGCTTGGCCCGGACCGACGACAGGATCGACAGGCGCTCGCCTTCGCCCCCAGCCAGGATCACCGCCATCGTTGGCTTCACGGCGTCCTCCGTCGGATCGAAGGTCCCGGTCGCGGGCGCGGCCTCAGCCTGATTCTAGTCCGCCCGCCCAGCCCACGGTCAACGATCGCGATTACGTCCAAGTGAACGTTTGGATTGCGGTTCGTCAACTGCGCGGGCCGGCCCGCCGGATCAAAGGAAAAGGCGCGGGTTGACGTAATTGCCGTTGAGCTCGGTCATCCAGTGGAGGTGCGGCCCGGTCGTGTGGCCGGTCATCCCGACGTAGGCGATGACCTGGCCCGCCAACACCCAATCCCCGACGTGGACGGGAATCGTGTGGCCGTGCCGGTCGTCGACGTGGGCGTACCAGGTGACCAAGCTCGTCGAGTGGGCGATCATCACGACCCATGCACCGTCGGACAGGGGGCCGGCGAAGATCACCCGGCCATCACCGGCCGCGTGGATCGGGGTGTCCATCGGATCGGCGATGTCGATGCCGTTGTGGTAGTGGGCGCACGAGCCATAGGGTGGCTCCCACGGGAAACCGGTGCAGCCGAACTCCTGGGTGATCGTGCCCGAGATTGGCCAGCTCAGCGTCCCGTTGTACTGGGAGGGAATGCTCCCGTTCTGGCCGCCCGCGTTGAGGATCTGCTGGATCTTGCGCGAGACGGCGGCTTCGGCGGCCGACTCGGCATTGATCGCCCGGCGCAAGGCCGCGGCGTTGCTGGACAGCTTGTTGAAGGTGGCGAGCTGCAGTGCCAGCACCTTTGAGGTGGCCTGCTGGAGGAGGGCGAGCTGGGCCTTGGCCGCGTTCAGGGTGGCCAGGCTGGCATCCAGCTGGACCTTCTGGGCGGCCGTCTGCTCGGCCAGCTGCTGGGTCTGCGCACGAGTCGAGGTGACCGTGGTGTTGAGGGCCATCAGCGTCGCCTGGTCGGACGCGATCTGGCTGGCCAGGACGTGGTCCTGGTTGCCGAAGTCGATCAGATTGCCGATGTCGCCGAGGGCATCGGTGAACGAGGCCGCCGAGAGCAGGGTCTCCAGGATCGAGGTCCGGTCCTGGTCGTAGGCTGCCCGGATGTGGTCGGCCAGGAGCGCCTTCGTGGCGGCCAGGTCGGCGGACTTCTGCTGCTCCTCGCGGTTCAGGCCGATCAGGGCCAGGTCCAGGTTGGCGAGGTCTTCGACCTGTTTGTTGTACTGGGCCTGGACGGCATTGACCTTGAGCTGGGTCGCGGCGACGTTGGCCTTGACATCGACAAGGTCCGAGTTGATGCCCTGGAGCTTGGACTTGGTCGTGACTAAGGTCGCCGCCAGGTCGGCCTGCAGCGAGGCGAGCTGCGCCATGTGCGCCTTCTGGGCCGCGATCTGGGCGGCGATCGCCTTCTGCTGGGCCTGGGCCTGGGATAGGTCGTCACCACGGACGAGATCGGGCGTGAACGACCCGCCGAGCAGCGCCACGACGAAGGTGGCGGCAAGGATCGATCGAACCAGTCGAGCGGTCGTCATCGAGCGAGTGATCTCCGTTGGCGCGTCCCGGACGCGGGTGGCGGACGTCCTCGCCGGTTGAACGCCGTCCGAACGGGCTCCGTCCGGGACGACTCCGGCACCGGGGCATGATACCCCGGTCGTCCACCCTACCCCCATTCGGGGTGGTGCGCCACCCGGACCGTTTTCCTATGACTGGAGGAGCACCGCCCAGAAGGCACCGATGATCAGGAACGGGCCGTACGGGATGAAGCTCTTCAGGCCGATCCGCCGGCTGGCCAGCAGGGCGACGATCACGACGCCCGAGATCAGGACGCCGACGATCACCCCGAATGCGGTCCGCTCCAGCCCGGCCAGCAGCCCGACGCCGAACAGGAGCTTGACGTCGCCCAGGCCCAGGGCGCCCGGTCCGAAGGGGATCGACAGGACGAAGAAGATCGTCGGGATCACGATCGCCCCGATGAGGGCCGGCAGCATCGCCCCCGGAACGGCGTGGCCGATCAGTGGGTTGAGCCCGGTCAGGCCGTAGATCCCGGCCAGCACGGCCAGCGGCAGGGTCAGCTCGTCGGGCAGGGTGCGCTGGTCCAGGTCGGTCGCCAGGAGCAGGGTCAGGACGACGAAGACCAGGCCGAAGATCAGGGTGCTGCCCGCGTCCGGGAAGCGCCCGCCGAGGTCGCCCAGGGCAAGGGCGGCGACGAGGGGCACGACCGCCGTGCGCCAGCCGAGGCCGCGAATCGAGCCGTCCTCGTGGGCCGGCCAGCGTGCCGCGATGCGCTCGGCGACGACGCCCCAGGCCAGGCCCAGGGCGGCCAGTCCAACGATCAATGGGGTCATCTCGGCCGGCCCCCGATCCCGGTCAGGCGATCCGCCCCACGTCCGCGCTCAGCGTGCGCCGGCCAGGGCCAGCTCGACCAGCGTTGCGTGACTGACCCCGTTCGAGCCCCGGGCGGCGAATGGCAACGGCTTGCGGAAGTAGCCCGTCCCGCCGATGTCGAGGTGGACCCACGGCTTCGTCCGGAACTCGCGCAGGAAGAGGCCGCTCTTGACCAGCGAGCCCTCCGCCGAGCCGGAGTTCTGGAGGTCGCCGTACCAGCTGTCCATCTCCGGGACGTAGTCGTCGACGAGCGGGATCTGCCAGTAGCGCTCGCCGGCCAGGTCGCCGGCGGCGATGACCGAGTCGTACCACGGCTGGGGCGTGCCGAAGGCGCCGGTGATGAGGTGCCCGAGGGCCCGCGACACGGCCCCGGTCAGGGTCGCCACGTCGACCAGGTGGGTTGCGCCGAGCTGCTCGGCGTAGGTCAGGGCGTCACCCAGGATCAGGCGCCCCTCGGCGTCGGTGTTGGTGATGTCGACCTGCTTGCCGTTCAGCGCCCGGACGATGTCACCGGGCCGGGTGGAATGCGAACCGGGCATGTTCTCGACGGCCGGGGCGATCGCCAGGAGCGGCGTGCCGGGGGCCAGCCGGGCGACGGTCTCGATCGCGGCGATCACCGTCGCCGCGCCGGTCTTGTCCATCTTCATCTCTTCCATCCGGTCGGCCGGCTTGATCGAGATGCCCCCGGAGTCGAAGCAGACGCCCTTGCCCACGATCGCCAGGTGGCGGCCGAGCCGATCGAGCTCGCCGGCGCCGCCGGAGCGCAGGACGATCATCCGGGGCGGGTTGTCACTGCCCCGGCCGACGGCCAGGAACATGCCCATGCCCAGCTCCGCGGCCCGCTTCGGCTCGATCACGTCGATCGACAGGCCGTTCCGGGCGGCGATGTCCTGGGCCGCCTCGGCCAGGACGATTGGGCTGACGTCGTTGCTGGCCCGGTTGGCGAGGGTGCGGGCCACGTTGGCGCCCTCGCCGAAGATCCGGCCCCGTTCGGCCGCCCGGCCCAGGGCTGGGCCATCGCCGCCGGGCACGACCAGGATCAGCTCATCGAGGGCCGGCGGGGCCGACTCGACGCTGGTCAGATAGATCGCCTTCGGCTCGTAGCTGCCTTCGACCACGCCGCGCACGAGGAGCTCGACCACGGTCGCCGCGCCGCCTTCGACATGAGCGGCCAGCTCGCCCGGCCAGATCGCCAGGGAATGGACCGTCCGGCCACCGAGGCGGCGCTCGATCGCCGCGCCGAGGTGGTGGACGATCTCGCGGCTGATCGATTCGGCCGCACCGGCGCCGATCGCGAGGAGCCGTCCGGCGGGCAGGTCACCGGCTGCCGTGACGGCCGCCTGGTAGCGCTTGCCGCTCAGCTCGCCGAAGGCGGCGAGGGCCGCCAGCTCACCACCCGCGCGCTGGTTCAGCTCGCCCAGGGGGCCGTCGAAGGCCGGTTCGCCGACGATCGGGAAGGCCAGCACATCGGCCTTCGCCTGCCAGGGCTGATCGGTGATGATCGATAGCTGCATGCGCGCGCGAACCTCCCGGGCCGGTCGCCCGACCTGCGAGTCGGGAATTGAGGTGACGTCGGGCAGTGTAGCGAACGGTCAGGGTCCGGGCGGAGGGTTGGCCGCCGCGATCAGGGCAACGGCCGAGGCCAGGTTGCCCTTGGCATCCTCGATCGTGATCACCGCCTGGTTCAGGCCGCCCCGGGCCAGGTCGTCGAGGATCACCTCCAGGCCGCGGGTGTCGGGGGGCAGGTTCTGCTTGGCCGTCGACAGGCTGGCGAAGGCGGTCTTGATCGCCGGGGTCACCTTGCGCGGCGACGCCTGGAGCAGCTTGTAGAGCTCCGCCGCGGCACTGTCGAAGGCGCTGTTGCGATCGATCCATTCGGTCAGGATCGAGACGTCGACCGTGTTCGCCAGCGCATCGCGGCGGGTGCTGGCCGAGGCCAGGGCGGCCTGGGCCTTGACCAGTGCGGCTCGGGCCTTGGCGTACTGGGCCGTGCTGCCCAGCTTGACCGCCTGGCCGGCGTACGTGTCATGGTCGGCCAGGTCCTTCGTCAGGGCCGTGGCCACGGCGCTGCCCGTCGTCAGCTGGACCCACGAGGTCTGCAGGTCGGCCGTGATCGAGAGGGCCACCGTGATCGCGTCGTAGCGCTGGCGCTGGGCGGCTCCGATCGCCGTTTCGTCGGCCGTCGCGATCCCGGGCAGGGTCACCAGCTTGATCCGGATGGCGGCGGTGTCGGTCGCGATCCTGGCGGCCAGGGTCGTACCGCCGCTGATCGTCGCGTCGAGGTGGGTCGTGTCCCGATTGACCAGGTCGGCGATCGCGTCCCGGCCGGCCTGGCCGAGCTGGTCGACCTCGCCGGTCAGGCTGGTCAGGTCGGTTGCAGCAGCAGCCAGGCCCGGGTCGACGGCCTGGTCGGCAGCCCAGGTCAGCTCCGGCCGGCCGCCCGCGCCGGGTGACCGGTCCATGCCCGAGACGAGCCCCGCGGAGCCGAGGCTGACCACGAGCGCGGCCAGGACCCAGCCGACCCGGGCAAGGCGCCGGAGCGCGATCGACGATGCCGCTCCGGCCTCGGCGCCGACGGCAGGCGATTCGATCATGACCGGTCGATGATCCGGGGCCCCAGGCGGGGCCCGACAGCAGGCATGGCCTGAGCGTAGCATCGCCCGGTGATCCCAACGACCGGGCACGCCCGCCTCGACCCCGCGGCGCTCCGGCGACTGGCCAGGGCGATGCCCAAGGCCGAGCTGCACCTCCATCTCGATGGCTCGCTCCGGGTCGAAACCGCACTCGAGCTCGCCCACAGTCGGGGAGTCGACGCCCCGACAACCCAGGAGGCCATGGTCGAGGCCCTCGTCGCGCCGCCCCGGCTGGCCTCACAGGCGGAGCTGCTGACCCGCTTCGAGCTGCCCATCGCCCTCCTCCAGGATGCCGACGCCCTCGAGCGGGTGACCGTGGAGCTGGTCGAGACGAAGGCCGCCGAAGGCGTGCGCTACGTGGAGATTCGCTGGGGCCCGGCCCTCCACCTGGCGCGGGGCATGGCCCTCGCCGACGGGATCGCCGCCGTCTGCCGTGGCGCCGCCGACGCGGCCCGCCGGACGGGGACCACGGTTCGCCTGATCTGCACGGCGCTGCGCAGCCACGACCCCGGGGCAACCGTCGAGCTGGCCGAGACGGCGGCCCGCTTCCGGGACCAGGGCCTGACCGGCTGGGACCTGGCCGGACCGGAGGCAGCCTGGCCGGATCCGCTGCGCTTCGCAACGGCCTTTGAAGCGGCCCGCGCGGGAGGCCTGCGGATCACCCTCCACGCCGGCGAATGGGGCGGCGCGGCCCAGGTCCGGCGGGCCCTCGAGCTCCAGCCCGAGCGGATCGCCCATGGCCCCGGGGCGATCGATGATCCCGGCTTGATGACCGAGCTGATCCGGCGCGGCGTCACCCTCGACCTGTGCCCGACGAGCAACCTCCAGGCCGGGCTGGTGTCTTCGCTCGCGGCCCACCCCCTGGCCCGCCTCCTTCGCGCCGGCGTCCCGGTGACGTTGTCGACCGATGACAGCACCGTCTCGGACATCCTGCTATCCGAGGAATACGTCCGAGCCGTCGAGGAGATCGGCCTGACCTTGACCGAGCTGTGGTCGATCAATCTCCACGCCCTCGACGCGGCCTTCGCCGACGCCGCGGCGATCGGGCCCCTGCGGGCGTCGTTCGAGCGCTGGGCGTCGCGAGCGCCCGAGCCGGGCGGCTCGGGCTAGGCGGACCGGCCCGACCGCAGGACCGCGAGGGCCGCCTCGAGCTCGGCGGCGTCGGCGGCGATCGCGTCGGGCGCTTCGTCGGGGGCCAGGGCCTCAGCCTCCAGGCGGGACGA
Source organism: uncultured Chloroflexia bacterium (assembly GCA_963735455.1). Classification (GTDB taxonomy): domain Bacteria; phylum Chloroflexota; class Limnocylindria; order Limnocylindrales; family CSP1-4; genus Palsa-1033. Next base: position 393,242 of record CAVTKZ010000002.1, on the reverse strand, counting down.
GACACCGGTCAGCATCAGCACGCAGCGAGCCCCGACTGCCCGGGCCGCGGGCAGGTCGGTCAGGATCCCGTCGCCGATCATCACGGCAGTTCGGGGATCGGCGCCGACAGCCCGGGCCGCCTCTTCGAGCAGGAGCGGGGCCGGCTTGCCGATCGATACGGGGCGCACCCCGCTTGCCGCCTCGACCGCGGCGACCACCGCGCCGGAGCCGGGCATCAGGCCGCGCTCGGTCGGGTAGACCGGGTCCCGGTTTGTCGCCACGAACCGGGCGCCGGCCCGGATCGAGGCCGATGCGACGGCCAGCCGCTCCCAGCTCAGGTCGGGGTCGAGGCCGACGACCACGGCGCCGGGCCGGCCGCTCGCCTCGAAGCGGTCGATCCCCTCCCGGGCCGCCCGTTCGGCGGCCGCGCCGGCCATGACCACGGCGAACCCGACATCCGCCAGCTCGCGGCCCAGGCCGGCGGCGCCCAGGGCCAGGACCCGCTGGAGGCCGGGCTCGATCTCGCGCAGGTAGAGGGCCGTGGCTCGCGGCGAGCTGACCACCCGGTCGGCCGAGACCGGCGCACCCATCGAGGCCAGGCGGGCCACGTAGTCGGCCCGGTACCACATCGAGTTGTTGGTCACGTAGACGACGTCATCGCCGGCCGCGGCGCGCCGTTTGAGCAGGGCGGCGATCCCCGGAATCGGCTCGCTGCCGCGATAGACGACGCCGTCGAGATCGACCAGGAGGAGCACGCTCGAAGCCTACATAGCCCGCGCATGTCACGATGCCGGCTGTGAACGCGAGCTCGGACCGGCGATCGCGCGACCCGCTGCCGGGTGTCGAGCGGCTGTTGATCGACGGGACCAATCTCCTCTACCGGATGACCCGCGGGGCGCGGGCGCCCCAGCCCCCGGCCGCCCTGATCGGCCGGCTGCGGGCGGTGATCCCGGCCTCGACCCGGATCGAGCTCGTCCTGGACGGGGCGCCGGAGCACGGCCTGGCCGGCGTCCGGCTGGCCCACGGGCTGACCGTCCGGCACAGCGGGCGGTACTCCGCGGACTCGCTCCTCGATCGGCTCGTCGCCGACGCGATCGGCTCCGGCGGGACACCCGAATCGGCGGCTCGGCTGGCTGACGTCCTGCTGGTCGTGACCGACGATCGGGAGCTGGCCGGCCGGATCCAGCGCCGCGGGGCGCGAGTGGCAAGCGCCGATTGGCTGATCGGCCGCCTCACCCGGACTCGGCTGAGCGCTCCGTCGGTCGGCGTCCGACGGGCTCCTGCCTCTTCCGCCCCGGCCGGCGGTGAACGCCCGGCAGGGTCGCCGGATGACCCGCCGCGGGGCTCGGACGAGGAGGCCGAACGGCCGGGCTGGCGGCCCGGGCGAGGGGCCACGACCAAGACCGGCAATCCCCGACGACGGGCTAGAATGCGCCGGTGAGCCTCGTTGACGAGATCAGTCACCTCTGGACGCAGGCGCTTGGCCTGATCGCCAAAGTGGTCAGCCCCGACTGGGGCTCGCTCGTCGGGCTGCTGCCCCTCTTCCTGCTGGTCGGGGTGATCGGGCCCCTGGTCACGATCCTGGCCCTCCTCTGGCTGTACTACTTCGTCCGCCGGCCGCGAACCAGGATCCGCTTCGTCGAGGGCCCCCGCCCCGCGGAGGTCGCCGCCGACGGCCTGCCCCTCTTCCCGGTCGGTGAGCCATATGACATCCGGAGTGGCCTGATCTATCCGCCGGGCACGATCCAGAACGAGGCGGGCGAGCTCCTGTCCGTCACCTGTCCGATGTGCACCATCGCCCGGACCGCCGACGTGACCACCTGTCACAACTGCGGCCTGGTCCTCAAGGTCGATCGGCGCGTTGCCGTGCGCACCCTCCAACCTGCCGGGCCGCCGCCCGGTGGAGCCGCCGCCGCCTGAGCCCGGCCGGCGACTCGTTTTCCGTGGATCGTTCAGCACAGGAGTAGGACCGTGGCGAGTGGCTCACTGATCTTCTACACGGCGGCCGGGATCCTCCTGGTGCTGGCCTTCGGGGCCCACGTCGTCCACGCCGTCCTGCTGGCCCACGGCCGGCGCCTGGCGGCGGCCTTCAGTCCCAGCCGGCAGCCGGCCTTCGCCGGGGCGGTCAGCGGGTCGTTCGTCGAGGGTCGCGACGCGGCCTTCGCCGCCGGCCTGGAGCCTCGCTCGGCCGCCGCCCCGTTTGCCTTCGGCCTGACCCTGATCACGGCGATCCTGCTGGGCAGCTCGATGTTGATGCGGGCGATCGTGGTCGGCCGCGGCCCGTGGGGCAACATGGAGGAGTTCACGGTCGCCTTCACGTTCACGATCCTGGTCGGCTACCTGGTCCTCAGCCGGCGCTACCCGATCCGCTCGATCGGATTCATCCCGACCGGCGTCGCCCTGGCCCTCTTCCTGTACAGCACCACCCTGCCCAACGAGATCATCCCGCTCGTACCGGCCCTCGACAACGCACCGCTCCTGACGATCCACGTCGGGATGGCCACGATCGCCTACGGCATCTTCGCCACGAGCTTCGCGGCCGGCGTCGGCTACCTGATCCAGGGCAACCGCGACCGCTTCGCCTGGCTGCCCTCGCACAAGGTCCTCGACGAGGTCGCCTACCGGTCCGTGATCGTCGGCTTCCCGATCTTCGCCACGATGATCATCCTGGGCAGCTTCTGGGCCTCGATCGCCTGGTCGCGCTACTGGGGCTGGGATCCCAAGGAGACCTCGGCCCTGGTGACCTGGCTGACCTATGCGGTCTACCTCCACGCCCGCAACCAGCGCTCATGGGCCGGCCGGCCGGCCGCCCTGCTCCTGGTGGTCGGCTTCGGGATGGTCCTCGTCACCTACTCGGGCAGCCTGTGGTTCTCGGGCCTGCACGCCTACAGCGGTCTGAACTGACCGTGGCCCGGCCGGCATGACCACCGGCCAGCCCGCGCGCCCGTCGCCGGTGGCGGCACCCGCCCGGCGGGCGCGCACGGTCCGCGAGCGCCTCGGCCCGGCCTACCGGCGGGTGCGCGACCTGGCCCTGACCCCGGTCTACGCCTTCTACCTCCAGCGCCTGCGGGCCCGGGTCCTGTCCGAGCCACGACCGGAGCACATCGCCGTGATCATGGATGGCAATCGGCGCTGGGCCACGGCCGAAGGCTTCGCCGACCCGGGCGCCGGCCACCGGGCCGGAGCCGAGAAGGCCCTCGAGCTGATCGATTGGTGCGCCGAGCTGGGCATCCACGAGATCACCCTGTGGGCACTCTCGCTCGAGAACCTGGGCCGGCCGGCCGACGAGGTGGGCACCATCACCGACGTGGCCGAGGAGGCGATCCGGGCGATGGCCGACGGCCGGCGCAAGACCCGCCTGCCGATCCACCTCCGGGTGATCGGCCGGCGCGACCTGCTGCCCGAGGGCCTCCGCTCGGTGGTCGAGTCCTCGGCCAACCTGTCGCGCGAGGACGGCACGATGGACGTGACGGTCGCCCTGGCCTATTCCGGCCGGGACGAGCTCCTCGAGGCCTTCCGCTCGACGGTCCGGGCAGCCGCCGCGTCGGGCATCCCGGCGGAGGGCATCGCCGACCAGCTGACCGCCGAAATCGGTCGCCGATCACCTCTACACCCGCGGTTCGTCGGAGCCCGACCTGATCATCCGGACCTCGGGCGAGGTCCGCCTGTCGGGCTTCCTGCCCTGGCAGTCGGTCTACTCCGAGCTCCAGTTCTGCGAGGCCTTTTGGCCGGCCTTCCGGGAGATCGACTTCCTGCGCGCGCTGCGCACGTTCCAGCTGCGGGCCCGCCGCTTCGGCCGCTGAGGGTCCCCTAAGCTCTCCGCGAACTGGCGCGGCCGTGGGGAGTGGCGCGACCACCGGGTGCGTGGCGCGAGCCCCGGGTGCGTGGCGCGAGCCCCGGGTGAGTGGCGCGACCCGGCGCCCGTCAGTTGGTCCCGGGTGGGGTCGGCCGTTTGCCCACCTTGGCCGGCTTAGCCCATCCGATTCTCGCTGCATGGTCATTCCAAGGGGAACGCCGGCCGTAAGGCCTCTGGCCCTGATGGTCGGCGCCTCAATTCACGCTCAATCCACGCTCAGCCCGAACACATTGGCCCGCGCCTGGAGGCCTCAGACGGGGCCTTGACGACCCGCCTTGTGCTCACAATGACCATGCACAGAGCGCGGCATGGCCTAAGGCCGGAATGGACCGAGGAAACCCGCGGTGAACCGAACAGCTGTGCTAATGTTGGCCCGGCTGGAGCCACTGCCGCGGGCGCCCGAAGCGGCCGGCCTCGATCCTCGATCCGGCCTCGGCGGGCCACCTCGTCCACACGTTGTCCACGCCGCCTGGGCACCTCTCCACAACGTCGGAGGGGCTATCCACGCGCTGGGGCGGAATTGCCCACAGGCACACGATGTAGCGGTGCCGTGATGAAAGGCACCACTAGATCTTGTGTTTTGGGGTTGACGGCGCGTCGCCCGAAGCGTAACGTAGACGGGTCACTCGGGACGCCCCGAAGGATCGCTCGGGAGGCCGCCGGCCGTCAGGTCGGACCTCCGCGGAAGACGATCATCGGCCCCAGATCGAGCGGCTTGATCGGATCGTGGTCGCAGCTACCGGACCGAGGACCGGCATCGCCCAAAACTGGCTCCGGTTTCTGCAGCGCCCCTAGCCGCAGCGCCGTCACACCATCGCTCCGGGTCCGACCTTCGGACCGGGAGCCGTCCAACCAGCCACCGCCCAGACCCGGCCGTCGGCCTACCCGTCGCACGAGCCTGATCTGGAACGATCGGTTCATCGCCTTGCCGCCAGACCAGGCAGGGATGGACCCCGAGCAAACCAGCCGCCCCATCGATCAGACGATGGGCGGATTGGAGGAGAGGAGCAACCAGTGGTCCGTGTCGCCCCGGATTCGATCTCGATGGTGGATGACGGCGCACGCCTCGACGTGAGCCAGGACAAGCGCCGCTCGGGTCGCCCGGAACGGGCGAGCAAGGCGGCCGACAAGGCCGGGGGCAAGGTCCTGCTCAAGACCCAGGCCCGCCACGCCGGTCCGTACGGTGCCAGCTTCGACGGTCGTCGGCCGGATGGCCGGCCGGCCAAGGGCCTGACCTTCGAACGGCGCTGGACCCGGCCGGGCGTCCATCCCTACGACGAGATCGCCTGGGAGACCCGGACCGCCGCGATCGGCAACGAGTCGGGCAAGCTCGTCTTCGAGCAGAAGGACGTCGAGGTCCCGAGCTTCTGGAGCCAGCTCGCCACGAACGTCGTCGTGAGCAAGTACTTCCGCGGCCATGTCGGCACGCCCGAACGCGAGACCAGCGTCCGGCAGCTGATCGACCGGGTGGTCAACACGATCGCCGCGTGGGCCGAGACCCAGCGCTACTTCGCCTCCGACGAGGACCTCGCCACGTTCAAGGCCGAGCTGGCCCACCTGCTCGTCCACCAGAAGATGAGCTTCAACTCGCCGGTCTGGTTCAACGTCGGCATCGAGGCCCGGCCGCAGTGCTCCGCCTGCTTCATCAACTCGGTCCAGGACTCGATGAGCAGCATCATGGACCTGGCCAAGACCGAGGCGATGCTGTTCAAGTTCGGCTCGGGCGCGGGTTCCAACCTGAGCCCCATCCGGTCCTCGCGCGAGCGGATGTCGGGTGGCGGGACGGCCTCCGGCCCGGTCAGCTTCATGCGCGGCTACGACGCCTTCGCGGGCGTGGTCAAGTCGGGTGGCAAGACCCGGCGGGCGGCCAAGATGGTGATCCTCGACGCCGATCACCCTGACGTGCTCGACTTCATCGACTCGAAGATGCTCGAGGAGAAGAAGGCCTGGGCGCTGATCGAGCAGGGCTATGACCCGTCGTTCACCGGTGAGGCCTACGGCTCGGTCTCGTTCCAGAACGCCAACCACTCGGTGCGGGTCACCGACGAGTTCATGAATGCCGTCGAAGCCGATGGCGAGTGGACCACCCATGCCGTCGTCGACGGGGCGCCGATGGGCACCTACAAGGCGCGCGACATCTTCAAGCGGATGGCCGATGCAGCCCACCTGTGCGGCGACCCCGGCATCCAGTACGACACGACGATCAACGACTGGCACACCTCGGCCAACTCGGATCGGATCTATGCCTCCAATCCCTGCTCCGAGTACATGTTCCTGAACGACACGGCCTGCAACCTGGCCAGCCTCAACCTGATGCAGTTCGTGCGCGAGGACGGCGAGTTCGACGTCGAGTCCTACCGCTATGCCGCCCGGCTGACGATCACCGCCCAGGAGATCCTGGTCGACAACGCCAGCTACCCCACGCCGCGGATCGAGGAGAACTCGCACCGCTTCCGGCCGCTCGGGCTGGGCTACGCCAACCTGGGCGCCCTGTTGATGAGCCGGGGCCTGGCCTACGACAGCGATGAGGGCCGCAACTACGCCGCAGCCTTGACCGCGATCATGCACGGCGAGGCCTACCGCCAGAGCGCCGTCATCGCCCGCGATCACGGTGGGCCGTTCCACGACTACTCGATCAACGAGGGCCCGTTCCTGCGGGTCATCCGCAAGCACCGCGACGCCGCCTACCAGATCCCGGCCGACCAGGCCGTGCCGGCGGACATGATCGCGGCTGCCCGGTCCGTCTTCGACGAGGCCCTCGAGCTCGGCCAAGCCAACGGCTACCGCAACGCCCAGGTCACCGTCCTCGCCCCGACCGGCACGATCGCGTTCATGATGGATTGCGATACGACCGGGGTCGAGCCGGACATCGCCCTGATCAAGTACAAGAAGCTCGTCGGCGAAGGCTTCCTCAAGATCGTCAACCAGACGGTCCCGGCGGCGCTGCGCAAGCTGGGCTACGCGCCCGAGCAGGTCGAGGACATCCTCGCCTACATCAACGAGCGCGAGACGATCGAAGGCGCGCCCCATCTCAAGGCCGAGCACCTGTCGGTCTTCGACTGCGCCTTCAAGCCGGTCAACGGCGAGCGCTCGATCGCCTACATGGGCCACGTCCGGATGATGGGCGCGATCCAGCCGTTCATCTCCGGCGCGATCAGCAAGACCGTCAACATGCCCGAAGCGGCCACCCCGGAGCAGATCGAGGAGGTCTACCTCCAGGGCTGGAAGCTGGGCCTCAAGGCAATCGCGATCTACCGTGATGGCAGCAAGCGCAGCCAGCCGCTCAGCACCGGCAAGAAGAAGGACTCCGGCGAAGAGGTCGACACGGGCGTCGTCGCCGAGCTTCGAGCCCAGCTCGCGGTGGCCCAGGCCGAGGCCAAGAAGCCCCATCGCCGGCGACTGCCGGTCGAGCGGGCCGCCGTGACCCACAAGTTCGACGTCGCCGGGCACGAGGGCTACATCACCGTCGGCCTGTATCCCGACGGCCAGCCGGGCGAGATCTTCCTGAAGATGGCCAAGGAAGGCTCGACCGTCTCCGGCCTGATGGACTCGCTGGCCACCTCGGTCAGCCTGGCCCTCCAGTACGGCGTTCCGCTGCGCGACCTGGTCAACAAGTTCGCCCATGTCCGGTTCGAGCCGAGCGGCTTCACCGGCAACCAGGAGATCCCGATCGCCAAGTCGATCGTCGACTACGTCTTCCGCTGGATGGGCAGCCGCTTCCTGCCGGCCGACGAGAAGGCCCAGATCGGGCTGATCGACCGCGGCGCGGTCGTCGATTCGGCACCCGTCTCGTTCGGTGCCGTGTCGCTGGCCGTCGCGCCCGAGTCGGATTCGCCGGCCGCGGCCGAGGAGCCCGACGAGTCTCAGGGCAGCCGCCCGACGGCGGTCGCGCTCGAGGTCCCGCCGGTCACCTCGATCAACCTGCCGGTCGTCGAATCGATCGGCCATACCGCCACGAGCAACGGCCATTCGAACGGCAACGGCAACGGCCATGCAGCCGTCGCCGGCGGCTCCCTGGGCACCACCCGGGTCGCGTTCCAGGTCCAGGAAGACTCGCCTTCCTGCGCCGAGTGCGGCTCGATCATGGTCCGCAACGGGAGCTGCTACAAGTGCCTGAATTGCGGCTCGACCTCGGGCTGCAGCTGATCTCCGGGCACGCCGTTGCGTGCCAATTCGAGCGCGACGAGGGGCCCGCGTCGATCGACCGGGCCCCTCGGCATGTCCGGACCGGGCGAGCCCTGGCGCGCCCGGTGGGGTGGCCTATCCTGTGTCCGTGGCGCTCTATCGACTGACCGAACCGAAGGATCTCGTCGCGCCGACGATGATCGCCGCCTTCGACGGCTGGGTCGACGCGGGCACGGCCGCGACGACCGCCGCGGCCCAGGTGGCCGAGGGCGGCGACCTGGTCGCCAGCTTCGAGGGCGACGTCCTGTTCGACTACCGTGCCCGGCGCCCGATCCTCGAGATCCGCGATGGCCGGATGTCGTCGCTGGCCTGGCGCGAGCTGACGATTCGCCACCGCCGAATCGGTGATCGCGACCTGCTCGTGCTGACCGGCGTCGAGCCCGATTTCCGGTGGCGCGAGTTCTGCGACGCGGTCCTCGACATCGCCAGCCGCCTGGGCGTCGCCCAGTGGATCAGCCTGGGGGCGATCCCGGCCGCGGTGCCCCATACCCGGGCGGTGCCGATCATCGGCACCGAGTCGGAGGCCGGCCTCCTGCGCGGGAACATCCAGCCCGGTCCGGAGGGCCTCCTGCGGGTGCCCGCGGCGGCGATCTCGGTCCTGGAGATGATGATGGCCCGCTCGGGCACGGCCGCCGTGGGCTACTTCGCCCAGGTCCCCCACTACGTCTCGGGGCCCTACCCGGTGGCCGCCCTGGCGCTCCTGCGCTCGCTCGAGCGCCACGTTGGGGTGACGATCCCGGCCGGCGCGCTCGAGGACGAGGCGCGCCAGCTGGGCACCCACCTCGATGCCCTGGCCAAGGGCGACGAGACGACCCGGGCCTATGTCGAGCGGCTCGAGGCGATGGTCGACGAGGAGCGCCTGCCGGCCGGTGACGAGCTGATCTCGGAGATCGAGCGCTTCCTGCGCGAGACCGGCAGCGGCGGCAGCTCGCGGCCCTGACCGCCGCCCGACGCCAGGCCTAGGGCTCGACAGCCAGGCGGGGCAGGACGAGCAGGGCAACCTGCTTGGCGATGGCCAGGGTTGGCGCCTCGATCCACAGCGCCGGTTCGCTGCCCGACGGCCCGAGCTTGACGCTCAGCGCAGCGTTCTCGACGGCCGGGTCGGTCTCCGCGTCGGCGCCGATCGATTCGAAGCCACCGACGCGCAGGGTATGCGCCCCGCGGTGGAGGTTGACCAGGGTCGCCTCGCCGGCAAACCCGCGCAGGTTGAAGCCGATCAGGATGTACGTCCCGGCCACGGCCGGATCGGCATCCTGGTAGGTGCACTGGGCGTGGTCATCCGGTTGCGCCTCGCCCTGCGGCCGGTCGCTGAGCGGGGAGCCCAGGGCGGCCGACGCCTCGGCCTCGCTCAGCAGGGCGCACACCTGGACGGCCGTCAGCGAGGGCAGGCCGGCGCTGTCGATCACCGGATCGGCCAGGCTGTCACTGGGTTCGGGGGACCCGCCTGAAGCGAGCGGACTGGCCGAGGCGCTCGGCGTGACGGTGCAGGCGCCAAGGCTGAGGCCCAGCAATGCGAGCAGGACGAGGCTCGCCAGTGCCGATCGCCCGAGCTGCATGAGCGAGACTCTACTCGGCTACGCTCCTCGCGATGGCTGCCTTGCCGACCACCCTGGAAACCGGGGCCCCGACCTCCGTGCCCCTGCGGACCGTCAGCGCAACCCGTTACGTGACGGCCCTGCGCGAGGGTGGCTCGCTGCCCGGCCTGGTTGAAGCCGACGACGATGGCCTGTACGTCCTGAAGTTCCATGGTGCCGGCCAGGGCCCCCGGGTCCTCGTCGCCGAACTGATCGCCGGCGAGCTCGGCCGGGCCCTGGGCCTGCTCGTGCCCGAGATCGTGCTGGTCGAGCTCGACCCGGCGCTCGCGCCGGCAGAGCCGGATTCGGAGATCCAGGAGCTGCTGGCCCGCAGTCCAGGCCTGAACCTGGGCCTCGACTTCCTGCCCGGCGCGCTCGCTTACCGGCCGACGACCGAGGTCGATCCGGACCTGGCCGCGAGCATCGTCTGGTTCGACGGCCTGATCACCAACGTCGACCGCACCGCGCGCAACGTGAACCTCCTGATGTGGGGCCGGCGGCTGTGGCTGATCGACCATGGCGCGGCTCTCTACATCCACTTCACCTGGCGGGATCCGGCCCGGCATGCCCGGCGCTCGTTCCCCCGGATCTCCGACCATGTCCTGCTGCCCTTCGCCTCGTCGATCGCGGCGGCCGATGAACGCCTGGCGCCGCTCGTGACCCGGGAGCTGCTGGAGCGGATCACGAGCGCCGTGCCCGATGCCTGGCTGCGCGACGGGGCGGGCAGCCTGGCCAACCCCGGCGAGCACCGCCAGGCCTATGTCGACTACCTGCTCACCCGGCTCGAGTCGCCGCGGCCGTTCGTCGAGGAGGCCGACCATGCCCGCCGGCCGTAGCCCGTTCGAGTACGCGATCCTGCGCGTCGTTCCGCGCGAGGATCGGGGCGAGTCACTGAATGCCGGGATCGTGCTCCATTCGCGGCCGCGACGTTTCCTGGCTGCCCGGGTCGAGCTCGATGTCGATCTCCTCCGGGCGCTTGCCCCGGACTGCGATCCGGGGATCGTCCAGGCCCAGCTCGACGCGATCCCACGGATCTGTTCGGGTGACCCGGCGGCGGGCCCGATCGCCCGCCTCAGCCGGCCGGAACGCTTCCACTGGCTCGTCTCACCGAGCAGCACGATGGTCCAGCCGTCGGCCGTCCACACCGGCCTGACCGATGACCCGGCGGCCACCCTGGAGCGCCTCTTCGCGACGCTCGTCCGCGGGCGCGGCCAGTAGGACCCTGGCTCAGGCCGGATAGCCCTCGATCGAGATCTCGACAAGGGGGCTGTATTCGAGCATGACCCCCAGGTCGCGCCGGTTCCAGACTCCGGCGACCTGCTCGAGGACGGCCTTGCGCTCGACCGGGTCGCGGATCACCCGGCCGGTGGCCGGCAGGTCCGCCTGGACGAACCGCTTGAGATGGACGGTCAGGGCCGGGTTGGCCTCGAGATTGGCCAGCCAGCCGCGCTTGCGGGCCGGGTTCGGGATGCCACTGATGTAGAGATGCCGCCCGAAGTTGTGGAGGACGATCTCCAGCCGCCGGGGCAGGCCGGTCTTCGCCCCGGTCGTCGTGATATCGATCGCCTGGGAGTGGTCGAGCGCAGCCCGGACGGCGTCATCCACGCGACGGGGTCACCCCCCGGAGCGCTTGTCGAAAAGGGCGCGATAGACCGCCCAACCGCCGGCGGCGCCGACCAGCGGGCCGACGATGTAGACCCAGATCGAGGTCAGGTCGCCGCCGACCAGGGCCGAGGCGAGGGAGCGTGCCGGATTGACCGACGAGCCGGTGATCGGGACCAGGGCCAGGTGGATCACCACGAGGGTCAACGGGATCGCGAACCCGGCCTTGCCCGGATCGAGCTTGGTCACGGTCAGGATCACGGCGATGAAGATGGCCGTGAAGACGGCCTCGATCACGACCGCCTGGATGTCGCTGATCGCTGCCGGGTGGCCGGTGATCGTACCCGCCACGGCAGCCTGGTTGGACATCACCAGGACGAAGGCCGCCGCCGCGATGCCGCCGATCAGCTGGGCCACGACATAGCCGACGCCGGTCATCGGATCGAGGCGCTTGTCGAGCACCGCGGCAAGGGTCACGGCCGGATTGAAATGGCCGCCTGACACGGCTCCCGCGATCTGGATCGCCGCGAACAGGCCGAGGCCGAACCCGAAGGCGATCACGAGCAAGTCCGGGCCGTTGGCCATCGACTTCGTGGAGAGGATCGACATCAGCCCGATCAGGAAGAAGACGAAGGTTCCCACGAGCTCGGCGAGCAGCTTCCGGGTATCCATCCGGGTATCCAACGAACGCCTCCGATCACGGCCCGAATCGTGGCCCCGGGCTTGGGCGCCGACCTCGGGTGGCTCCCAGTCTAACCGCAGATTCGGAGCGCGGACCCGCCCCGCCAGCTCCCGCGCAGGTCAGCTTGCGCGCGGTTATTTTTGTCAGGCCGAAGTCGAGCTGGCGCGCACCGTCCTGAAGGAGTTCAGCGTGGATCCTGATCCGGTCATCGAGATGCTCGGGCGTCCGCTGCGCCTGGCCGTGATCGGCGGCGGGCCGGGCAGCTTCATCGGCGCGATGCATCGAACGGCTGCCCGGCTCGACGGCCGCTACGACCTCGTGGCGGGGGTGGTCTCGTCCGACCCGGAGCGATCCCGCCGAGCCGCCGCGGGCATGGGAATCGATCCCTCGCGCGCCTATCCCGATGCGATGGCGATGCTCGAGGCCGAGCGCCAGCGCCCGGACGGTGCCGAAGTCGTCGCCGTGATCACGCCCAACGACAGCCACCATCGCTACACGCTTGCGGCCCTCGATCGCGGCTTCGATGTGATCTGCGACAAGCCGATGACGAACACCCTCGACGAGGCCCTCGACATCGTGGCCAAGGTTCGGGCCAGCGGACTGGTCTTCTGCCTGATGCACAACTACACCGGCTACCCGATGGTCCGCCAGGCGCGCGCCCTGGTCGAGGATGGCCAGGTCGGCGAGATCCGGCTGGTCCAGGTCGAGTACGTCCAGGGCGGCAAGGCCGACGAGTCCGACCCGGATCCCGCGGGTGGGCTGCCCTGGCGCTACGACCCCGTGCGCGGCGGACCATCGCTGGTCATGGGCGATATCGGCACCCATGCCCACAACCTGGCTCGCTTCGTGAGCCGTCTCGAGGTGGCCGAAGTCGCTGCACAGCTGGGCCACGTCGTGCCGCGCCGGCTGGTCGACGACTACGGCGGGGCGATGCTCCGCTTCGACAGTGGCGCCCGGGGCACGTTCTGGGTCACCCAGACCGCAGCCGGGGTGGAGAACTGCCTCCGCCTGCGCGTGTCGGGCACCAAAGGCAGCCTGGAGTGGGAGCAGGAACGACCGACACGCCTGGCATTCAAGCCGCTCGATGGACCTGCCCGGGTCTACACGCCCAACGGACCGGGGTCGCTGCCGGCTGCAAGCCGGGCTTGCCGGATCGTCGCCGGGCACCCCGAAGGCTTTCATGAGGCCTTCGCCAACATCTACTCCGATGCGGCCGAGGCGATCGCCGCGCGGCGTTCCGGCCAATCGCCCGATCCGCTGGCGCTCCAGTTCCCGAATGAGCGGGACGGCGCCATCGGCGTGAAGTTCGTCGAGGCAGCCGTGGCCTCGAGCCGGGCCAACGGCGCCTGGACCGATGCCAGCCTCGGCCTCGAGGAGCACGGGTGATGTCCCAGCGCAGGGAGATCGGCAGCCGGGAAGCTCGCGGCCTGATCGCGCTGATCGGGGACCGCCTCGACGCCCAGGCAGGGCGCGCCGCGGTGGCGGTCGTCGACCCCCACGGCGAGCTCGTCGCCTTCCTGCGGACGGACGGCTGTGGCCTGGCGTCGATCAATATCGCGATCAACAAGGCCTTCACCGCAGCTCGTGAACGGGCCGAATCGGGCGGCCTGGGCGAGCGCTCACGGAGCGAGGGCTTCCCGCTCACCAATTTCGGCGACCTGCGCTACGTCGGCTGGGGTGGCGGGGTCCCGATCATCGCCGGCGGCGAGGTGATCGGCGCCATCGGGATCAGCGGCCTCCCCGAAGATGCCGATATCGAACTCGCCCGCTGGGCAGCGGCCAGCCTGGCCTCAGTCGAAGGAGCGTCATCGTGATCGATCACTCGCGGCTCGGGACCGGGGCCCGAGCATGAGCACCGAATCATTGGCCCGGACAGACGCCACGATTCCGGAGCACATCGAGCACCGGATTCGGACGGACGACGGCCGGACCCTGGCCGCGGCCGAATGGGGTGATCCGAACGGCGTCCCCCTGTTCGCCCTGCATGGCACACCCGGTGGCCGGATCAGCTTCTGGCAGGACCCGACGATCTATGCCCGCCACGGGCTGCGCCGGATCACCGTTGACCGTCCCGGCTACGGCGAGTCGACCCGCCAGCCTGGCCGGATCGTGGCCGACTTCGTGCCCGACCTGGTGGCCATCGCCGACCAGCTCGGCATCGGCTCGTTTGCCGTAACCGGTGGATCAGGCGGCGGCCCCCACGCCCTGGCCTGCGCCGCGCTGTTGCCGGATCGCGTCCTGCGCTGCCTTGCCGAGGTGTCCGTTGCGCCGTTCGAAGCCGAGGGGCTCGACTTCCTGGCCGGCCTGACCCAGGGCAATATCGACGAGTTTGAGGCCGCCCTGCGCGGCGAGCAGGACATCCGCCCGCTCGTCGAGACAGAGTCGGCGACGATGCTCGCGCGCTTCGACGCTGGGGACGCCAATTTCCTCGGCGACAGCTACGAGATGCCCGAGGCGGATCGCGCCCAGATGTTCAAGCATGCCGGCCGGATTGCGATCAACCTGCGGGCCGGCCTGGCCCACGGCGTCGATGGCTGGGTGGACGACGACATCGCCTTCACGAAGCCCTGGGGCTTCGACGTGGCCGACATCCGGGTGCCGGTCCTGCTCAGCTATGGCCGCCACGACACCCTCGTCCCGGCAGCCCACGGGGATTGGCTGGCCGCCCACATCCCACACCCCATGACCCGGGTCAAGGACGACGCCGGTCACCTGGGTGACGACGAGGACGTCGAGCGCGACATGGCCTGGCTCGCCGGCCAGGGCTGACCCGATCGATGGGTGGCCGGCCCCGTGGGGAATTGTCGTCAGCCTGCCGGCTCGTACTCGAGCAGGACCGCGCCCGAGTTGAACGTGCGCGTGCCCACCAGGCGCAGGTCCAGCGGTCGTGTGAGCGACGAGAATAGACTCTTGCCCTGGCCGATCGCCTTGGGGATGACGAGCCAGCGATACCGGTCGATCAGGCCGGCCTCAGCCAGTGTGGCGAACAGGTCCGCGCCGGCGCCGACCGAGATCGGCGGGCCATCGGTGGACTTGATTGCGCGGACCGCCTCGACGACATCGCCCTCGAGCTTCGTCGCGTTTGGACCCAGCTCGGGGTGGCCGCGTGACACGACGAGCTTCGGCGTCTCGCGCCAGTACCGGGCGAACTCGGCACCAACCTCGGGTGTGGCGGGATCATCGATGTCGAGCCCGTCCCAATAGGACATCTCGTCGTACATCTTCCGGCCGATCACTTCGGCACCGACGGTCTTCAGCAGCTCGTTGGCGTACCGGTGCTCATCCTCGGCGGGGTCATAGTGGTCGAGGCCGCCGACCGGGTCGGCGTACATGCCGTCGGCGGTGAGGATGACGTAGTACTCGATTGATCGCACGGGTCCAGCGTAGCGGGCCCAGGCCAGGCCGGCGTGGGACGGCGTCCCTCCCGCGCCTCGACGCGCCAATCCGCCCTCGCCTCGCCGAGACCCGGACGTTCGCGTCGGGGGTGACGTACCTCGGCTACGCCACCAAGTAGGCGCGCCTCAGTCCACGTACTGCAGCGGAGTGACCACGAAGTCGTCGGGCAGCTTCACGCCGGTCGAGTGGTCAGGGCAATAGCCGTTCGGAACCTTGGCCAGGTATTGCTGGTGGTAGTCCTCGGCGAAGTAGAAGTCGCCGAGAGGCACGATCGCCGTCGTGATGTGGCCATAGCCGGCCTTCGCCAGGCGCGGCTCGAACGCGTCCCGTGACGCCCCGGCGATCCGGCGCTGCTCGTCGTTCGAGGTGAAGATCACGGAGCGGTACTGAGTACCGGCATCGTTGCCCTGGCGCATGCCCTGGGTCGGATCGTGGTTCGCCCAGAAGATCGCCAGGAGCTGCTCGTACGTGATGACCTTGGGGTCGAAGACCACCCGCACGGCCTCGGCGTGGCCGGTCTTGCCGGTGCACACCTCGCGATAGGTTGGGTTCGGGGTGTAGCCACCGGCGTAGCCGACGGCCGTGACGATCACCCCGGGTGTCTCCCAGAAGAGCTTCTCGTCGCCCCAGAAGCAGCCCATCGCGAAGGTCGCGACCTCGCTGCCGGCGGGATAGGGCGGCGTCAGCTTGGCGCCGTTGACGAAGTGCCGCTCGGGGACCTCGACGGCCTCGGCGCGGCCGGGCAGGGCCTTGTCTGGATCAGGAAGGGATTGCTTGTTCGAGTCGGTGAACCACATGCACGCGATTCTACTCGTGGTTTGTGAAGCCTTCGTGACCGGGTCGGCCATCCGCCGCGCTTATCGGCGTCGGTCGGATAAGCCATACAACTACAGGTGCCTCAAGGGCCGGCTCCGACCCCAGTCCTGGCCAATAGCGCGCCGGATTCGGCGCTGCGGGGCTGACGGCACGCACGGAATCGCCGAATGATCCGGCCGGGAATGCGCCGACAGGCTCTCGATGGCGGACCAACCCGCCTCGGTAATCACCCCACTTATGCCAACGACAGACCGCTCCACAGCCCCAGGTCGAGGCGCTTAGCCCTTGGCGGCGGCTCGCAGCTCCGCCTTGTGGGCTCGCTTGCCGGCCTGGTAGGAGGCCAGGGCCTCGGGCGAATCCACGTCGCCCAGGGTCGGGTGCCTGGGCAGCGCCTCGGCCAGGCCCGGCAGCTCGAGGCCGTAGCGCTTGGCCAGGACCGCGGTGATCGTGCGGGCCTTCATCTCGCCGATCCCGGGCAGGCCCAGCAGGCGCTTCTGGAGGTCGCGGGCGTCCTTGGCGCCGGTCCACACCGAGGCGGCGTCGTTGTCGTAGTCGGTCGCGATCGCGCTGCACAGGGCCTGGACCCGGCCGGCCATCGCGCCCGGGAAGCGGTGGATCGCCGGCCGCTCCTGGAAGATCCCGGCCAGCTCGGCGGGATCCATCGCCGCGATCGCCCGGGCGTCGAGGGCCCGGCCGGTCCGCCGGGTCAGCTCGAGCGGGCCGCTGAACGCCTTCTGGACGGTCACCTGCTGGTCGAGGGTGAAGCCGATCAGGAGGGCCAATGGATCGACCGCGATCAGGCGGTCCGCGGCGTCGTCACCGGTGTAGTGGAGGCGATCGGGACTCTTCATCGGCCAATCGTAATCCGCTGGAGCCTCGATCGCCTTCGCGTTCCGGGCGAATCCCGTAGACTCGGCCTCGACCCGCCCGTCCGGCTGCCCAACCCCGACGCCGTTCACGATGGGCGCACAGGAGCCACCCGCCGCTTGTCGTTCGATACCCTCGGCCTTTCGGCCGACATCCTCAAGGCTGTGGCCGAGGAGGGTTACACCGAGCCAACGCCCGTCCAGGCCGAGGCGATCCCCCTGGTACTCGCGGGCCGCGACGTGCTCGCCGCCGCGCAGACGGGAACCGGCAAGACCGCCGCGTTCACCCTGCCGATCCTCGAGCGGCTCAAGGTCCAGGCCAACACCAGCTTCTCGCCCGCCCGCCATCCCGTCCGGGCCCTGGTCCTGACGCCAACCCGCGAGCTGGCGATGCAGATCGCCGAGAGCGTCGCCACGTATGGCAAGTACGTCCCCCTGCGCTCGGCGGTGGTCTACGGCGGGGTCCCGATCGATCCCCAGATCAAGGAGCTCCGGGGCGGCATCGAGATCCTGGTCGCCACCCCGGGCCGGCTGATGGACCACATGGGCCAGCGCACGGTGAACCTGAGCCAGGTCGAGGTCCTGGTCCTCGATGAGGGCGACCGGATGCTCGACATGGGCTTCATCCCCGACATCCGCAAGATCGTCGCGGTGCTGCCCAGTCGCAGCCAGACGATGCTCTTCTCGGCAACCTTCTCGGACGAGATCCGGCGCCTGGCCAGCGAGTTCCTGACCAATCCCGCGATCGTCGAGGTCGCCCGGCGGAACACGGCCGCCGAGGGCGTCGAGCAGGTCCTCTACCCGGTCGATCGGGAGCGCAAGGAAGAGCTGCTGCTGCACCTGATCCGGCGCGATCACATGCAGCAGGTCCTGATCTTCACCCGGACCAAGCTGGCGGCCAGCCGCCTCGCGTCGTACCTCGACCGACGCGGCGTGGCGGCGGTCGCGATCCACAGCGACCGGAGCCAGCCCGAGCGGACCCGGGCCCTCGAGGACTTCAAGACCGGCGAGGTGACCTGCCTCGTCGCGACCGACGTCGCGTCACGCGGGCTGGACATCGAAGAGCTGCCCTACGTCGTCAACTTCGAGCTGCCGTTCGAGCCCCAGGACTACATCCACCGGATCGGCCGGACCGGCCGGGCCGGCGCGTCCGGGATGGCGATCTCCCTGGTATGCATGGACGAGGTCGAGCTGCTCAAGGGCGTCCAGCGCCTGCTCAAGCACCAGATCCCCTACCAGGTCGTCGAGGAGTTCGTGCCCGATCGCTCGGTCGAGGTGCGGCCCCTGCGCGGCTTCGGGCCGGGCGGCCGGGCGGGCTCCGGCTCGGGTCGCGGCAACGGCTTCGGGGCCGGGGCGGCCACCCCCGAGCACGGCCACGCCCACCGCAAGCCGATCCGGGGTCACTCCGGAGCGTCGAGCTAGCCGCTCCCGCCTATCTGCTCCTCTTCCGGCGGGCAAGCCGCCGCGAAGAGGCGGCCGGTTACACTGGGAGTCCCGCACTGGGATCCTGAATGACCGAACCTCGCTCGCTCGGCGCGGCCGAGCTCCTCCGGTCCGTCGGCCTGCTCGCCGACGGTCCGGTCCGCTGGGGCAGCCCGATCCGGGTTGGCGGCCCAGGGGTCTACGTTGTCGAGCTGGCCACGCCGCTCAAGACCGCGCCGAGTCGACCATACCCTCGTCGCCCACTGGATCGAGCGAGTCCCCGGCCTGACCCTCGACGGCGCTCGGCCCACCCAGCGCGAGCTGGCCGTCCGGATGGGCGAGTTCTGGCTGCCCGACGAGACCGTCGTGTACATCGGGATGACCAACCTGTCGATTGGCGGCCGGGTCGGCGCATTCGTCAAGACGCCCCTCGGCGACCGTCGGCCGCACGCCGGCGGTCACTGGCTCAAGACCCTGACCGTGCTGTCCGAGCTGCGCGTCTGGTGGGCGCCGACGTCCGCGCCCGAGGAGTACGAAGACGCGCTGCTGTCGGCGTTTGCCCAGGGGGTCACCCCCGAGGCAGCGGCGGCCCTGCGCGACCGGAGCGTCGTCCTGCCCTGGGCCAATCTCCAGTCGGCCACCAACGAGCGCAAGCAGCATGGGATCAAGGGCGCGCTCCTGGCCGAGGAGGCCGACGGTCCGGTCAGCAAGGCTGAACGGGCCGCGGCAGCCGCGGCGGCCGCCCGCGGGGCGACCGGGGCGAGCGGCAGGCGGGGGGCCTCGGATCCCACCCGCCGGACCGGGGTGCTGCGCTCGAGCAGCGCCCGCCCACGGAGCACGACGCCCCGGGCGCCGAGCGGCAGCGCGGGCCGCCGCCGCCGCGATCAAGGCTGCCGGCCGGCCGGCCGGACCCGCCGTGCAGCTGTCACCCGAGGGCCTGATCGCCCTGCGGGCCGAGCTCGACGAGCTGATCAACGTCCAGCGCCCGGCGATCGTCACCCGGATCGCCGCGGCCCGCGAGCTCGGGCGACCTGAAGGAGAACTCGGACTACCACGAGGCTCGGCGCGAGCAGTCGTTCGCCGAAGGCCGCGTCCGCCAGCTCGAGGACCAGCTCCGCAATGCGGTCGTCGTCGAGGGCACCGGGGGCAGTGTCGTGGCGATCGGCTCGACCGTGGTCGTGGAGCGGATGGATCCGGCCGGCGCGCTCGAGACGACGACGTTCAAGATCGTGGGAGCCGCCGAAGCCAGCCCCAGGACTGACAAGATCTCGAACGTCTCGCCGATCGGCGCGGCGCTGATCGGGCGGAAGCCGGGCGATGCCGTCGAGGTCGTGATCCCGTCGGGGCGGATCGGGTTCCGGATCCTCGAGGTTCGCTGACGGCGTGGGGCTCCGGTTCGTCCACACGGGCGACCTGCACCTCGACAGTCCGTTCCTCGGTCTCGGCCAGGCGGTTCCCGAGCGGATCGCAACCACCCTCAGGGACGCGACCCTGCGCAGCTGGGACCGGATCGTGGCCCTGGCCCTTGACAGCCACGCCGACGCTGTGCTGGTGGCCGGCGACGTCTTCGAAGGCGCCAACCGGACCCTGCGCGCCCAGGTCGCGTTTCGGGACGGCCTCGACCGGCTGGCGCGTGAGCGCATCGCGTCCTTCGTTGTCACAGGCAATCACGACCCGTTGAACGGCTGGGAGCCGGCGGTGACATGGCCGGAGCTGGCCTACCGCTTCCCGGCGACGGGGGTCACCAGTCGACCCCTGGTCCGGGACGGCGTCGAGCTGGCCCGGGTCCATGGCATCAGCTACGCAACTCGCGATGTCAACCGCAATCTCGCCGCCACGTTCCACCGCGACGGCGACGAGCCGTTCGCGATCGGCCTGCTCCACGCCAATGTCGGCGGGATCGAGGGCCATGCGAACTACGCGCCATGCTCGATCACGGACCTCGCCACGAGCGGAATGGACTACTGGGCGCTCGGTCACATCCACAGGCACGGGATCCTGCGGGCGGCAGATCCGACCATCGTGTACTGCGGCAATCCCCAGGGCCGCGATCCGGGCGAGACCGATCCCCGGGGCTGCTACCTCGTCAATGTCGATGAGCACGGCCGGGTCGAGGCCGAGTTCCGGCCGATGGACGTCGTCCGATGGCAGCGATTGAGCGTGCCGATCGACGGAGTCGCGACCGAGGAGGTCCTGATCCAGGCGATCGGCGATGCCATCGAGGCGGCTGCCGACGCCGCCGGTCGCTCGATCGTCGCCCTCGTGACCCTGGTCGGCCGAGGGCCTCTCCATGGCTCGCTCCGCCGAACGGCGGTCCTGCGCGATGCTCACGACCTCGTCCGCCAGCGATTCGGGGCGGGCGAGCCGTTTGCCTGGCTCGAGACGCTCCGGGACCAAACCCGGCCGTCCATCGACCTGGCGGCTCGGCGCGAGACCGGCGACCTGCTCGGCGAGGCACTCCGTGAGTTCGATCGCAGCCGGGCGGCCTTGCGCCAGGGCCAGGAAGCCGACCTCCACGACCTGCTGGCCGAGCTGTACGACCAGCCCCGGGTCCGCCGAGCGTTGGCCGGCGCCCAGCCGTCGACAAGCGACCTCCTGGCCTATCTCGACGCGGCCGAAGCCCGAGTGATCGACCAGCTCGACGAGGCTGGCTAGGCCGATGCGGATCGACGAGATCGCGGTCGATGGATTCGGCCTGCTGCGCGACCGGCGCCTCGAGCCCGCCCCAGGCCTGACCTTGATCCGGGGTGAGAACGAGGCCGGCAAGTCGACCCTCCTGGCGTTCATCCGGGCGATCCTCTTTGGCTTCGATCCGAAGAGTCCCGGGGCGCTGGCCGGCGGCCGCCGCGGTGGCTGGCTGATCGTCAGCCCGGCCGGCGGCGAGCAAGTCCGGGTCGAGCGCTATGGCACCACCGGCGGCGGCGGCCAGCTGCGCCTCCTCGACCGGGACGGCGACGACCTCGGCCCTGACCGCCTCGGGCGGATCCTGCAGGGCGTCGAGAAGGCGGTCTACCGCAATATCTTTGCCTTCGGACTGTCGGAGCTGACCGAGTTCGAGACGCTCACCGGGCCCGCGATCGCCGATCGGATCTACGGTGCGGGGATGGGCACCGGGGCGACTTCGGTCGTCGAGGTCGAGAATGCCCTCGAGAAGGTCCGCGCCGAGGTCTTCGTCCCGCGCGGCCGCAACCCGCGGATCAACGTCCTGCTCACCGAGATCGACGATCTCGAGAGTCGGATTGAGGCCAGCAACCCGCCTGAGGCCTTCCGCGAGGCCGGCCAGCGACGCACTGCCCTCGAGGCCGAGCTCGGGGCGCTCAAGGAGGCGCTGGGCTCGAGCGCGGTCGACCGCCAGCGGCTCGAGCGCCTGCGCGATGGCTGGCCGGCCTGGCTGGCCCTCGCCTCGGCCCGGGCCCGGCTCGGCGAGCTGCCGCCCGCGGCGGCCGACAGGCCGGAGCCGTCACCGGCCCTGCTCGAACGCATCGTCCGGGTCGAGGGTGAGCTCACCGGCCTCCTCGAGCGGCGGGCCGAGCTCGAGGGCGCTGCGCGCCGAGGCGGCTCTCGAGCGTGACAGTGTCGCCGTGGATGAGCGGCTGCTGGCCGCTCGTCCGACCGCCGAGGCGCTCCTGGCCGAGCTGGCCGAGGCCCGCGGCGACCGGGCTCGCCTCGTGGATCGGGAGCGCGATCTGGCGGAGCGCTCGGCCTCGGTCGCCGACGCTGTTCGCCGGCTCGGTCCCGGCTGGGACGAGGCCCGGGTCGCCGGCGTGGACGACTCCCTGGAGGCGCAGGGGGCGATCTCGGGACAGTTCCGGACGCTGCTCGAGGCGGTCGAGCGCGACCTGTCTGCGGCGCGGACGGCAGCCAGCACCGCCGCCCAGAACCAGAGTGATGCCAACGCCGAGCTCGCGGCGATCGCGACGCCGGGATCCATCGCCCCGCTCGTTGCCACTCCCGTCGGTCCCGGGACGGAGCGAGCCGCCGCCGCTGGGCGGCGCCCCTCGTTGACCTGGCTCCTCGTCGGCCTGCTCGTCGGCCTGACCGCGGGCGAGAGTGCGCTGCTGATCGGATTGGGTGGCCCCGGCGGCGCCGTGGTTGGGCTTGTTGTCGGCGTCGCCGCCGCGCTCCTTGGGCCGGTCGTGCGCGGGCCGGGCGTCCGACCGTCCTTCCGAACGGACTCCATCGACGACTCGCGGGCCGCCCGGATCGCCGAGCGGACCGAGCGCCTGCAGGTGCTCGTCGAACGGAATGGCAACGCCCAGGCGCGACTCGCGCAGGCCACGACGGCCTCGGACGCGGCGGCCGCCGCCTGGAATGCATGGCTGACCGGGCACGGCCTACCGCCCGACCTGGACCGGGAGACGGCGACGCGCCTCATCGAGGGAGTCCGGAGCGTCCGCACCGGGCTCCTCGGCCTGGTCGCGGCCCAGGACCGGCGGACCGAGACGGCCGCCCGGCTCAAGGACTTCGAGGATCGCGGCGCCGCGTTCCTCGCCGGCCTCCACCGCCCGGCCGACGACCAGATTGCCGGTCTCGAGGCGGTCCGGCGCGACCTTGGCGTGACATCCAGCGCAGCGGCCACGAGGAATCGCGCGATCTCGGAGCTCGTCCGGATCGATTCGCTCCTGTCCGCCAACGAGACGGCCCTCGCGACGGCCCGGGGCGATCAGGCTGCGATCCTCGCCGAAGGCGGAGCGGCCGATGCCATCGAGCTGCGGGCGGCGGTCGCGCTGGCCGGCCGCCGGGCCGACGCAGAGCGGGCGATCGAATCGGCGCAGGAGACCCTCGTGGCCCTGTCCGGTCCGGGCGAGGCGCTAGCTGCCTTCGAGATCGACCTCCGCGCGATCGGCGACCTCGCCGCGGATCCAGGCGGAGCTGGCCGTCGTGCTCAATCGAGTCGACCGGACCTGGAGGAGCGCCGGGCGACCGTCCTCGAGGGACTCGGCGCCGAGCGCGAGACGATCGCCCGGATCGAACGATCGGCGGCAATCGGCCGACCTGCGCCAGCGTCGGGCCGACCGGATCTGACCGAGATCCGGGAGCTCGCCGAAATCGTGGTCCGTCACCACAATCGCGCTCGCCTTCTTGCGCCGGACCCGCGACCGCTACGAGCGAGAGCACCGGCCGGACGTGCTCAAGGCGGCCGAGGCACTTGCTGTCGACGTGGACCGACGGGCGCTACGTCCGGATCCTCGCCCCGCTCGGCAAGCAGGTCCAGGAGCTGGAACGCAACGACGGCGTCATCGTGCCCCTGGCCGGCCTGTCGACGGGGACCGCCGAGCAGCTGTACCTCGCCCTGCGTTTCGGCCTCGTCGAGCACTTCGCCCGGCAGGCCGAGTCATTGCCGGTCGTGATGGACGACATCCTGGTCAACTTCGACCCGGTCCGGGCCGAGCGGGCCGCCCGCTCGATCGAGGACCTCGCGACCCGCCACCAGGTGCTCTACTTCACCTGCCACTCCGGGCACGCCGCTCAAGCCGGCGAGGGTGATCGAGCTGCCGCCGGCTCGCCCGGGGCTGAGCCCGGGCTGGCGTCCGGCGAGGCCCGCTGCGGCGGTCAGGCGATGACCCTGGGATGGTGCTTGTCGAGCTTGCGATCGCCGATCCAGAGGGCCGGCGGGGTCATCCAGAAGCCGGCCAGCTCATTGAGCCGGGACGCGTAGCGGGCCCGGATCTGGGCGAACAGGATCCAGCCGATCTCGGGGCTTTCGACGGGATAGCCGGCCGCCTCGAGGCGCTCCCGAGCCGTGTCGTACTCGGCCCGCTCGACCCCCACCCGGCCATCGTTCCGGAAGCCGAAGAAGTTCGAGACGTCCTCGACCAGGTGGACCCCGATCGCGACCAGCATCTCGGCCCGGCCACGCGGCTGGCCTTCGACCGTGGTCAGCACGAGGACGGCGGCGTCGAGCATCGCCCCGAGCGAGGCGATCCACAATTCGTTGTCGTGGCTCGACCGGAAGTAGCCGAGGACCGGGTAGGCGACGTGGCTGTCGAGGACCTCGGCAGCCCAGCGCTCCCAGGCGGCAAACAGCTCGGGCAGCTCGTCGAGCAGCTCGGCCCGCTGGATGGTCTCGAGCAGTGCGACGCCCGACGGCGGCGCCCCTGCCCGGGCATCGAGGGTCGTGACCAGGACCTCCCGGCGCTGGAAGGAGCCGTACAGCGAGAACAGGTAGGTGATCACCAGGGCGACCGTGCCCAGGCCCAGCCCGGCCGAGGCGAGCACGATCAGCCGGGTGAGCATCGCGGTCGGCACGATGTCGCCGAAGCCAATCGTCAGGAGCCCGGTCCCCGCGGCGTAGAAGGCCGTCCCGAAGTTGTCGATCGCCGGGGCAAAGTCGGAGCCATCGGCCAGGTCGATCAGGGCGAAGCCGATGACCAGGACAGAGGATCCAGGTCACGAGCAGGACGAGGACCAGCAGCGGCGCAAAGCCACCCAGCCAGCGCTCCCGCTTCTGGCTGTTCGTCATCCGGTTCGCCTGCCAGCGCCAGGCTCGCCACGACCAGCGGGTCAGGTTGCGGGCCAGCCGGTAGACCGACGGCGTCGGCCGCGGCAGGGCCACCGTGTTGAAGACGTCCCAGGCCACGTACCCGATCAGGAACAGCCCGAGGAGCACCTCGACGACGTGGACCGCGGTCTCCATGGCGGTACGCTACACGAACGAATGGCCGGCGACGGGCCGTCCCATCCGGAGGAGCAGATGCCAGATTCGCCACGCAGGGTCGGGCGAGCGATCGCGACCGCGACCATCCTGGTCCTGCTGATCGTGGCTGGTTTCGGGACGGCCGGACCGGTCGCCGCCGGCGGACCCCAGTCAGCGGCCGCCTCGCCGGCCGCCGCCGCGCCAACATCGCGGATCGGCCCGGCGCCGAGCGGGCTCACTCCGGTCAAGGGGGCCCGGCCGGCGGCGATCACCTTCTACGGCCGCGGCTACGGCCACGGCGTGGGCATGAGCCAGTACGGGGCTCGCGGCCGGGCGCTGGCCGGCCAGGCCGCGGCAACGATCCTGGCCCACTACTACCAGGGCACGACGACCTCGACGGTCAGCCCCAACGCGCCGGTCCGGATCCTGGTCCTGGCCCCGTCCGCGCCGACGGCCGCGAAGTCGATCGTGCTCCACGGTCGGGGCGCGCCATTCACCGTCGACGGCCTGGCCGGGACCTTCCCGATCGGGGCCCGGGTCGAGGTCTGGCCAGCGGCTGCCGGCTTCGCGATCCAGGTGAACTCGGCCGGTGGCGCGTTGTTGCGCACGGCGACGACCACCGTCGCCGACCTTCGATTGCGCTCGGGGGCCGATCCAGGCCGGATCGAGGTCGATACGAAGCCGGTTGCCGACGACACCTACCGGGGCGCGATCCGGCTGCTCAGGACGACGCCCGGGGTGATCGCGGTCAACGAGGTCGGCCTCGATCTCATACCTGCTCGGAGTCGTCCCGGCCGAGATGCCCGCGAGCTGGCCGGCACAAGCCCTGAGAGCCCAGGCGATTGCCGCCCGGAGCTACGCCGAGAACCACGTCCATGTCGGGGTGGGGGCCTACGACCTGTTCGACGATACCCGTTCGCAGGTCTATCACGGGGCCCTGGGCGAGACCGCCGCGACGAACGCCAGCGTGACCGCCACGGCCGGCCAGGTCCTCCGCAGCGGCTCGCTGATCATCAACGCCCTGTACCACTCGGCCGACGGCGGGGCGACCGAGGACAACGAGAATGTCTTCACCTCGGCGACCGGCCAGATCGTGGCCGGGCCGGCCAGCTACCTGCGCGGCTCGTCCGACCGTGACCCGAGCGGCGTCGCCTATGACAGCGCCTCGCCGCACGCGACCTGGCAGACGGCGACCTACAGCCTGGCCCAGCTGTCGGCGATCCTCGCCAGCGACGCCCGCACGGATGTCGGCGCCCTGCGCACGCTCGACCTGTCCGACAAGGGCGTCTCGGGCCGCCCGATCAAGGTGATCCTGAGCGGCAGCAAGGGCACGAAGTCGGTCAGCGCCGAGGTCTTCCGGGAGGTCTTCAACGCCGGTTCGCCGGCCACCGATCCGTACATGTGGAGCACCCTGATCGACACCCGGCCAATCCCGTGATCTCGCTCCCGCGCTGCTCGTGGGCGGCCGCCGACGGACCCCGGCCGGACCCGATGATGACGGCCTACCACGATGACGAATGGGGCCGTCCGACGGGCGATGACGTGGAGCTCTTCGAGCGGCTCAGCCTCGAATCGTTCCAGGCCGGCCTGTCCTGGACGACGATCCTGCGCAAGCGGGCTGCCTTCCGGACGGCATTCCGCGGGTTCGATCCGGCGATCGTGGCCGCCTTCGGCGAGGAGGACCGGGCCCGGCTGATGGCCGACGCGGCGATCGTCCGCAATCGGGCCAAGATCGAGGCGACGATCGGCAACGCGGCCGGCTGGCTGGCCATCGGCCGGGAATTCGGCAGCTTCGCGGCCTACCTGCGGACGATCATCCCGGACGCCGGACGCACGCTGCCGGCGGGCACCTTGCCCGGCCAGATCCCGGCCAGCACGCCGGCGTCAGTCGCCCTGTCGAAGGACCTCCAGGCTCGCTCCTTCCGATTCGTCGGGCCGACGATCAGCTACGCCTTCATGCAGAGCGTCGGGCTGGTCGACGACCACCTGCCGGGCTGCTTCCGCTACCGAGGCTGACCGGCCGCCTCTTGCATCAGCTCGTAGGCCCGGCGATGGTCGCCCGCTTCGGCCAGCATCCCGGCCCAGGCGTGGAGCACCTCGGCCCGGCGCAGCGTGGAGCCGACCTCATCGGCCAGTCCCGCCGCCCGTTCGAAGTCGGCCGCGGCGGAATCCCGGCTGCCGGCCGCTGACGCGGCCCGGGCCCGGGTGGTCAGGGCGTCCACGAGCGCCTTGGTGTTGCCCGTCTCCTCGGACAGGCCAACCGCCCTGGTGGCCAGCTCGGAGGCCGTGCTCAGATCGCCGTGGGCAAGGGCGATCTGGGCCTGGGTGTCGATCACGTGGGCCAGCTTGCGGGTGTCGGGCAATCGGGTCAGGGTCGCGGCGGCTTCGTCCGCGTAGCGCGTCGCCTCGGCCAGGTTGCCCAGGGCCAGGTAGGTCAGGGCCATGTTGTTGCCGATCGAAGCCGCATCACGCTCGGACGCCGCGGCCCGGAAGAGAGCCAGGCTGCGCTGGCCCTGGCGGAGGGCGCCCTCGAGGTCCCCAAGCTCGCGATAGCTCGCGGCCAGGGCGTAGGCGACGGTCGCCCGGCGCAGGTCGTCGAATCCGTCGCCCAGTCGCTGGGCCTCGGCCAGCAGGGCCAGGGCCTGGGCATGAGCGCCGGTCCGGGTGTCGATGTTGGCCGCCGCGACGAGGGCCCGAACGTGGAGGTCAGGGTCAATGCCGACCGCTGGGCCCCGATCGTCGATCAGGCCACGGAGCAGGCTGCGCGCCTCGGTCAGCGAATCCGAGGCGTAGTGGGCGCCCGCCAGCCAGTACGTCGCCAGGGCGGCATCCGCGACCCGGCCGGCCCTGGTGAAGAGGGCCAGCGCCTCGCTGGCCGGACCGATCGCCTCCCGGCCGCGATCAAGACGGCAGAGCGCCTCGGCCTGGGCCCGCAGCAGCTCCGCCCGGATGAGCGGCTCGGTCGCCGTCGCCAGGAGCGCTTCGAAGGCGTCCGCCGCCGCCTGCCAGTCGCCGGCTGCCAGGCGCAGATCGGCCTCGAGGCGCGTCCAGGCGTGATCGTCGCGCGCCAGGAGGGCGGCCGACGAGGTGCCCAGGCGCTCGGCGAGGTAGGCCAGGGCGGCCATCGAGGGCTGGACCAGGCCGTTCTCGAGGGCCGAGATGTAGGCCTTCGAAAAGCGCTCTCCGGCGAGCTGGGACTGGGTCCAGCCGGCCGCGGTCCGGGCGGCCCGGATGCGGCCCCCAATTCCCGAGGCGGTCCTAGCCGGAGGGCGGCCGATCGAGCGAGTTGGTGATGCCATCGACGCGAGTGTACCCCTGCGGGTCAGCCTGGCGCGACTGGAGGAGCAAGCCGGGCGCGACCCCCAGCCGTTCCGCGAGATGGAGGAGGGCCGGCAGCGAGGGCAGGGTCCGGCCCGACTCCACCTGGGACACGTAGGCTCGGGTCAGGGGGCGGCCGAGCTCAGCCTGGCTCATTCCGAGCGTCTCGCGAGCGAGCCGGATCCGCCGCCCGAGCTCGATCGCCAGGTCCGCGGGCGGTCCCCCGGGTCGTTGTTTAGTCAGACTTGACAATCCCATGGAGCCAGCCTACCATCATCGAGCCAACCCGGACCGGACGAGCCCCTGCTTGTAGAAGGGTCGTCCGCACATGCGTTCCAGGCTTCGCCCGTCCCGGGCCGTCGTCGCGTCCTGGCTTTTCGCCGCACTCCTCGTGCTGGCAACGGCCGCGACGGTCTTCGCAGGAGGTGATACGGGCCCCATCCCGCACTAGGTCGGTCTTCGTTCATTCCTGACTCGGTGTTCCTGGCTCGATCCGTGGTCCGGTGTTGGCACAACGACCTCGCGTCCCGCCCGGGTCGAGCACGCCCGGGGGGCCTCATTGACGAGCTGGTAGTCATGTACGGCTGAACTAAGGCGGACAGCATCT
Source organism: uncultured Chloroflexia bacterium (assembly GCA_963735455.1). Lineage (GTDB taxonomy): Bacteria > Chloroflexota > Limnocylindria > Limnocylindrales > CSP1-4 > Palsa-1033. Next base: position 364,301 of record CAVTKZ010000002.1, on the reverse strand, counting down.
ATTGACACCGGACCCCCACTGGACCTACCGTGGCTTCTGGGTTCGCGCCGGTCGGTCCGTCTCGCTCTTCGGATCGGGGGGCCCGCCGTGCCGGTTGGTCTGATCGCCGCGACCCAAACTCCCCCACCTCCGGCACAGCTCTCCATCGTCGGCCGTCCATGCGACGATGCCCGAGATGTCCAGCCACCCCGGTCCGGCGCCGTCGGCGCCCGCCATCGAGACGTTCGAGCTGTCCAAGCGGTTCGGCCGGAAGACCGCCCTGGCCGGCCTGTCGATGCGGGTCGAGCCCGGCGAGGTCTTTGGCTTCCTGGGCCCGAACGGCGCCGGCAAGACCACCGCGGTCAAGCTCCTCCTCGGGCTCACGGCGGCGACCTCAGGCAGCGGCACGGTCCTCGGCGCTCCGCTCGGGGACCGGGAGACCCGCCGCCGGATCGGCTACCTGCCCGAGCTGTTCCGCTACCAGTCCTGGCTGCGGGCGCGGGAAGTGCTTCAGCTCCATGCCCAGCTGGCCCGGCTGCCCGCCGCGCGGCGAGCCGCCGAAGTGGAGGCGACCCTGGCGACGGTCGGCCTCGGCGATCGAGCCGACGACCCCGTCGGAACCTTCTCGAAGGGGATGCAGCAGCGCCTGGGCCTGGGCGCCGCCCTGCTTGGCTCGCCTGAGCTCGTCTTCCTGGACGAGCCCACATCCGCCCTCGACCCCGTCGGGCGGACCGAGGTCCGCCAGGTCATCCGGGCGGCCCGTGATCGTGGCGTGACGGTCTTCCTGAACTCCCACCTGCTGTCCGAGGTGGAGCTGGTCTGCGATCGGGTGGCGGTCGTGAACCGGGGCCGGCTGGTCGCCGGCGGCACGCTCGACGAGCTCCTCGGCGAGCAGGCCGTGGTCCTTCGGGTGAGCGACCTGCCGGCCGAGGCCCGGGCCGGGCTGGGCCGCTTCGGAACGGTCAGCACGGATCCGGCCGATCTGGAGCAGATCACGATCCGGCCGATCGAGCCGGCCCGGATCCCGGACGTGGTCGCGGCGGTCGTCGGCGCCGGCGGCCGGGTGCATGGCGTGGCCCAGGCCCGCGAGACGCTCGAGGAGCGCTTCCTCGAGCTGCTCGGGGCGACGCCCGATCCGGAAGGCGCACAAGCCGCCCAGCGGGTCATCGAGGGCAGGGCGCAGCGATGAGCTCGATCGTTCTGCCCTTGCTAGCGATCGTCCGGCTGACGCTCCTCGACGCCTTCCGGCGCCGGATCCTGTGGGTCCTCGTGGTCCTGACCGTCGCGGTCGTCGGCCTCTCGGGTCTCGGCTTCGAGCGGCTGGTGTCCCTGGCCCGGGCCAATGGCAGCAGCGAGACGGTGATCCAGCTGGGGGTCAGCCAGATGCTGATCGTGGTCGCCTTCATGTTCAGCTTCATCCTGGCCATGACCGCCGCGTTCATCGGCGCTCCGGCCGTGTCGGCCGACATCGACAGCGGGATCCTGCTGGCGATCCTGGCCCGCCCGATCGGCCGCTCGACCTTCCTCGTCGGCCGTTGGCTGGGCCTGGTCGTGGTGGCCGGGGCCTACGCCCTGGCCGCGGGCCTGCTCGAGATCGGGGCGATGAAGCTCGCCTCGGGCTACGGCCCGCCCGATCCGCTCGGGGCAGCCGGGGCGATCGCCCTGCAGGCCATCCTCGTCCTGACCCTGACCCTGCTCCTGTCGACCCGCCTGCCCTCGATTGCCGGCGGGGCGATCGTCGTGGTCCTCTTCGGGCTGTGCTGGATGGCGGGGGTCCTGGGCGGCCTGGGGCTATACCTCAAGGCCGACCTGATGGAGCAGATCGCGGTCGTCAGCCGGATCCTGCTGCCGACTGACGGCGTCTGGCGCGGGGCGATCTTCGCCCTCGAGCCCCAGGTCGTGATCGCCGTTGCCTCCGAAAGCGGCCGCTCGAGCGAGCAGCTGGCGGCCAATCCGTTCTATGCCGCAAGCGGCCTGTCGCTCGAGTACAGCGCCTGGGTCGGGGCCTGGCTGGTGATCGTCCTGGGCCTGGCCGTGGTCTCCTTCCGGCGGCGCGAGCTGTAGGCGATCCGTGAGGCGGAATCGGGGCGTGACAGGCAAGCTGTCACAGGCCGCTGCCAATCTTCGGCCATGGACACCAACACCTTCATCGCCAACCCGCTGATCGCCGTCGATTGCCCCACCTGCGACGGGACCATCCTGGTCGACCAGCTCGACCTCGACGGCGAGATCCGTTGCGAGGGCTGCCTGGTGGCGTTCTCGATCGTCGAACCGATCCTCGGCGCTGCCGCCTTCGAAGCGGTCGCCGCGTAGCTGGGCCGCTCAGCGCGGGACCTGGCCGCCGATCACGAGCGCCCGGCGGAGTGACGCCGACAGCGAGAAGCCGGCCGCGGCCAGGAGCAGGCCGCTGCCCATCAGCAGCAGCGTCGCTCCGCCTCCGATCGCATCGAGGAGGACGCCGGCCGTGATCATCCCGATCGGCTGGAGGCCGATCGACAGGGTCCGGGCGGTCGAGCCGACCCGGCCCAGGAGCTCGTCCGGCGCGGCCGCCGAACGCAGGGTGATATAGGTGATCGCGACCGCCGCTGACGCCGCGCCGACGACGAACGCGGCCGGGAAGAGGACCACAGGCTGGCCGTTGACCGCCGCGACCAGCGCGATCGCCTCGATCGCCGTGCCGGCCAGCATCAGCTTCCCGGCCGATCGCAGCCGGACCCGGTTCATCACGATCGCGCCGCCGAGGTAGCCGATCCCGTTGATCGACAGGAGGATCCCGAAGTCGGCCGTCCCGAGCTGCAGCTGGCGGGTGACGAAGTAGGTCAGGACCGGGATCAGGCCGGCGGTGATCACGCTGCTCAGGCCCCAGAACGAGACCGCGATGCGCAGGGTTGGGTGGCCGGCGATGTAGCGGATCCCCTCCCCGATCTCGGCGCGCAGGTTGAGCGGCGGCCGATCCTGGCGCTCCTGGAGCGGCCGCCGGATCAGGGCCATCGCCAGCGAGCTGGCCAGGAAGCTCAGGGCGTCGACGGCGATCGTCGGGCCATACCCGACGGTCGCCGCAAGCAGGCCGGCGATGCTCGGCCCGATGACGAAGCTCAGGCTGTAGACCGTCTCCAGGGTCGAGGTGGCCCGGGCCAGCAGCGGCCGGCCGACGAGGCTGGGCATGGCGGCGGTGTAGGCCGCCAGGAACATCGAACGGAGCATGGCCATCGGCGCCGCGATCAGCAGGATCACCCCGATCGTCGGGCCGCCGAGCAGGATCGACAGCGGGATCAGGCCGGTCAGGATCGCCCGGCCGAAATCGGCGCCGAGGATCATCAGGCGCCGGTCGCTGCGGTCCGCGATCACCCCGGCGAGCAGGCCGAAGACCAGGTCCGGGATCGTGTTCAGGACGCCGACGATGCCCATCGCGATGCCCGAGCCGGTCAGGGCCAGGACAAGCAACGGCAGGGCCGTCAGGCTGAGGGCATCGCCGAAGGCCGAGATGCCCTGGCCGCCGAGGAGCAGCAGGAAGTCCCGGTTGTGGCTGAGGGGCTCCTCGCGAACCCGCGTGGTGGGGGCTTGGGCCTCGGGTTCGATCACCCGATCAGATCGCGCCGACGACGACCAGGACCACGCCGAAGATCGAGATCCCGGTCCACTCGCCCCGACCGGATTCGCCGCCGCTCCACTGATCAGCCATTGCCCGCTCCGCTGCTCGATCGCCGTGCCCGGTCCAGCGTAACGCCTGTCGCCGGCCGGGTTGGAGCTCGGTCTCGCCGGCCGCCCGTCGCGCCAAGCGGGACACGCGCCGCCCGGCGGCCCGGACGGCCCCTACCCTCCAGCCATGACTGATTCGCCCGTCCACTCCGCCTTTCATCAGGTTCAGGAAGAGCTCGGCGCCGAGTTTGGCGACTGGGACGGCTGGCTGTGGACAACCGGCTTCGGCGATCGAGACGGCGAATATGCCGGGGTTCGCCAGGGCGCCGGGATATGGGACTGCTCGGCCCTGATCAAGTGGGACTTCCACGGCCCTGACGCCCTGCGCGCCGCCGACCGGCTGATCGCCAACGACGTCCTGGCCTATGGCCCGGGCCGGGTCCGCTACGCACCGCTCCTCGACGAGCAGGGCCGGATCATCGACGACGCGACGGTCTACGTCTTCGGCCCGGACCACGTCTGGTTCATGACCAACCGGTTCGACCTGGGCGACCACCTGCGCGATGTCGCGGCCGACCTGGACGTCGCGATCGAGCTGATCGTCCACGACCTGCCCCACGTCCAGTTCCAGGGCCCGCGAACCCGCGAGATCCTGCAGCGCCACGTTGGCGTCGACCTGGCTGGCCTGCCCTACTTCCGGTTCCTGACCGAGCCGGTCAAGGTCGGGCCCGTGCCGGCCTGGATCGCCCGGACGGGCCTGTCGGGCGAGATCGGCTACGAGCTGTTCGTGCGGCCCGAGCACGCCGAGCCGCTGTGGCGAACGCTGACCGCATCGGGCGAGGTCCGGCCGTATGGCTTCGACGCCCTCGACGTGCTCCGGATCGAGTCGGGCATGATCCTGCCCGGCTACGACTACACGCCGGGCGAGTCGAGCCCGTTCGACATCAACTTCGAGCGGTTCATGAAGATCGACGGGCGGTCGTTCCACGGTGACGCGGCGATCCGGGCCGAACGCGAAGCCGGCCCACCCGCCCTGCGCCTGGCATCCCTCCGGATCGAGGGCGACGAGGTGCCCGAGGCCGGCGCGCAGGTCACGATCGAGGGCACGTCCGTGGGCAGCGCCACCAGCCCGACCTCCTCGCCGCTCCTGGGCACGATCGCCCTGGCCATCCTGGAGCGCTCCGCGGCGGTGACCGGCACGCGGGTCGAGGTCGCCCTGGGCGAAGGCGGCGCCGGCGGCTCGGCCCCCGCCCGGGTCGGCGAGCCGGCGCTCTACGACCCGGAGAAGCTCCGCCCGCGGGGCTGACCCTGCGCCGGTCCGGAGCGAGCCGCCGACGGGCGCGGCCCGGATGCCCGATCATCTGGCCATGGACGCCTTCGCCCACCTCGAGGCCGCCGAGGCGATCGTCCGCGCCGGGGCCCGGCTCGGGGCGCGCGGCCTGATCGTCGCGGCCGAGGGCAACCTGTCGATCCGCCTCGGCGACCAGCTCCTGGTGACCCCGTCGGGGGCGCGCAAGGACGAGCTGAGCGTCGAGGACCTGCTCCTCGTCCCCCTCGATCCTGGCTCCGACGCCGGCCCCAAAGCCGGCGGACCGACCGGTGGCGAGGCCGGCTACGGCGAGGGCAGCGATCCGCGGCCGAGCTCCGACATCGCCGTCCATCGTGCGGTCTATCGCGCCCGGCCCGACGTCCGGGCCGTCGCCCACGCCCATCTGGCTGCCTCGCTCGGGCTGACGATCGCCGGCGAGCGGCCAAGCCCCGACGACCTGCCCGAGACACGCCTCCTGCTGCCCCGCCTGCCCTTCGTGGCGCTCCTGCCGATGGGCAGCCCGGAGATCGCGGCCGCCGTGGCGACGGCCCTGACCGAGCCGCCCGAGCCGTTCGCGATGGCCGTCCTCCAGGAGCGCCATGGCGCCGTCACCGTTGGCACCACCCTCGAGGCCGCCGTCGACCGGCTCGAGCTGGTCGACCTGCTCTGCCGGGTCCGCCGCGACGCGCTCCTGATCGAGGCTAGTCGCCGAGCTCGCTGAAGCGCTGGCTCCGGCCCATCTGCGGCCACACCCGGGCCTGGGTCACGGCCAGGGCCTGGCGGACGTGGGCCCGGTCGTGGTGGACCCACTCACCGAGGAGGTCACCGATCGTCAATGGCCCGACGCGGGAATGGTTGCCGACCCGCTCGAGGTCGGCCGGGGCGAGCCCGCGGACCAGGGCGATCCCCTCGCTCCGGAGGGCTGCGAACGATTCGACCAGCTCGATCGGGTCGGCCAGCTCGTCGTGGCGGGCAGCGCTCACGGCTGGGGGATCCCACTCCGCCAGGGCGACCCCGTCCGTCTCCAGGATCAGCCGGATCCGGCCGGCGAAGCCCCGTCGCTCGGCTTCGACCAGGTGGCCGACGCACTCATTGACCGACCACTCACCGGGCGCCGGCCGCCAGGCTGCCTCGCGGGCCAGTCCGCGGACTTCGGCCCGGAGCGTCGCCACGGTCGCGGCCAGGAGCGGCGCGATCTCGTCGGGCGACAGCGGCTTCATGGCTCGGGGGCCGCCCCGGACAGGACGGCCTCCGCGGGTCCCGGGGCTCCGAGGACCGCCAGCGCCGGCAGCCCCGGCCGGGCCGGAAACGGCGGCAGCTCGGCCCCGCCTTCGGCCAGCCAGCAAGCCGCCTGGTGGCCGGCGCCGACGTCGAACAACGGGGGCTCCTCCACCCGGCAGCGGTCGAAGGCCAGCGGGCAGCGCGGATTGAAGCGGCAGCCGGCTCGGGATGTGGGCCGCGTCGGGCGTCTCGCCCTGGAGGATGTAGCGGGTGGCGCGGGTCGGCGGCATCGGCCGGCTCGGGCGTCGGCGAGACGCTCACGAGCGCCTTGGTGTACGGGTTGCGCGGCGAGCGGATCACCGCCTCGGCCGGGCCGATCTCCATGATCTTGCCCAGGTACATCACCGCGATCCGGTCGGCGATCACCCAGGCCAGCGACAGGTCGTGGGTGATGAACAGGTAGGTCAGCCCGAAGTCCCGGCGCAGGTCGAGCATCAGCCGCAAGAGCTCGGTCCGGATCGAGACGTCGAGCATCGAGACCGGCTCGTCGGCGACGACCAGCTCGGGGTTCATGACCAGCGCCCCGGCGATCACCACCCGCTGGCGCTGGCCGCCCGACAGCTCGTGCGGGAAGCGGAAGGCGAACTCGCGGGCCGGCCGCAGCCCGGCGCTCTCGAGGGCCGCCGCCACCCGGCGCTCCTTCTCGGCCGCGCGTCTTCGACCAGGTGGTTGACCTCGAGCGGCTCGGCCACGAAATCGTGGATCGTCTGCTTCGGATTGAGCGTCTCGTACGGATCCTGGAAGATGATCTGGACCCGGCGCCGGTACTCGCGCAGCTTCGACACGCCCCACCGATCGCTGACGTCCTGGCCGTCGAAGACCACCGTCCCGCCGGTCTGGCGGGTGAGCTTGACGATCACCCGGCCGGTGGTCGTCTTGCCCGAGCCGGATTCGCCGACGAGGGCCAGCACCTCGCCCTTGTTGATCGTCAGGTCGATCCCGTCCACCGCCCGGACGTAGCCCCGCGGCCGGCGCCGAAGCGCGTCGAAGATCCCGCCCCGGATCGGGAAGTGGACCTTGAGGCCGGTCAGCCGGAGGAGCTCGGTCATTGATGGTCGTCCAGCGCCTGGTCGTCGCCCAGGCCGTGGCCCGGGGTCAGGAGATGGGCCGGCGCCGGGTCAACCGCCGCCTCCAGCTCGTCGATCGCCTCGTCCCGGTCGCCGAAGACGCCCGCGCCCAGCCCGGGACCGCCATCCGCGGCCGGCTGGACCAGGGCGTCCTTCGTCGGCCGGGTGACCGGCACCCCGGCGCTGCCCGGCGGATAGAGGTGGCAGGCCACCCGGACGCCATCGGCGAAGGTGACCTCGGGCGGCACCTCGACCGAGCAGACGGCCATCGCGAACGGACAGCGCGGGTGGAAGCGGCAGCCGGGCGGTGGCTCGCGCAGGTCGGGCGGCGAGCCGGGGATGACGTCGAGCGTCCGGCGATCGGCGTGGATGTTCGGGAACGCGCCGATCAGCTTCTGGGTGTAGGGGTGGCGCGGGGTCCGGAAGATGACGTTGACCGCGCCCTCTTCGGCCACCTTGCCGGCGTACATGATCATCACCCGATCGCAGGTCTCGGCGATCACCGACAGGTCGTGGGTGATCAGGATCAGGGACAGCCCGAGCTCGCGCCGGAGACGCTCGAGGAGCTCCAGGATCTGGGCCTGGACCATCACGTCGAGGGCCGTGGTCGGCTCGTCGCCGATCACCACCGCCGGGTCGCAGGCGAGGGCCATCGCGATCATCGCCCGCTGGCGCATGCCGCCCGACAGCTCATGGGGATAGGCCTGGCCGCGGCGGGCCGGGATGCCCACCAGCTCGAGCAGCTCGCCGGCCCGCTTCATGGCGTCGGCCTTGTTGACCTTCAGGCGCAGCTCGACCGGCTCGGCGATCTGCTCGTTCACCCGGCGAACCGGGTTGAGGGCGTTCATCGCGCCCTGGAAGATGATCGAGATCTCCCGCCAGCGATAGCGCCGGAGGGCGTCCTCGGACTTCCGGGCCAGGTCGATCCCGAAGAGCTTGACGCTGCTGTCCTTGCCGATCCGGCCGTTGGCCGGCAGGAGTCGGACCAGCGACAGGGCGGTCGTCGTCTTGCCGCAGCCGGACTCGCCGGCGATCCCCAGTGCCTCGCCGTCGTTGAGCGTGAAGCTCACGTCGTCGACGGCCTTGATCGAGCCGCCGGCCATCTTGAACCGGGTCGTCAGGTGCTCCACGACCAGCAGCGGCGCGTTCGGATCGGCCTGCTTGGGCAGCGGCCACTGGCGCCGGCCGCGGATCAGGGCCTGGGCGTCGAGGGCGGCGGCCCGGGCCGCCACGGCGGCCGCCTCGGCCGCCTCGGGGTCGATCGGTGGGCTGCCGACGGGGCGGCCGGGCTCGGTCATCGGCGGACCCTCAGGCGCGGGTTGAGGACGTCGTCGAGGGCCGAGCCGACGAGGGTGAAGGCCAGCACGACGAGGACGATGCAGACCGACGGCGGGACGACGTACCACCAGGCTCCGAGGCCCATCGCCCCGGCCGACTCGGCGGCGTTCAGGACCTGGCCCCACGACGGCGCGAACGGGTCGCCGAGGCCGATGAACGACAGCGTCGTCTCGGTCAGGATCGAGCCCCCGAAGACGAGGACCGTGTTGGCCACGATCAGGTTCATCACGTTGGGCAGGATGTGCCGCCACATGATGTGGCCCGGGACCCGAGCCGATCACCCGCGCCCGCCCGACGAAGGCCAGCTCCTTCACCGACAGCGCCTGCGAGCGGATGATCCGGGCCGTCGAGGCCCAGCTCGTCACGCCGATCACGACGACGATCACCAGCAGCGTCACCCGGATCCCGAAGAACTCCGAGTTCGCGCCGACGAGGTCGAGGATGATCGGGGCCAGGATCAGGGCCAGGACGAACGTCGGCAGGACCAGGAAGAAGTCGGTGATCCGCATCAGGACGGTGTCGACCCGGCCGCCGACGTAGCCCGACACGATCCCGACCAGGGCGCCCAGGAAGATCGTCACGATCGTCGCCAGGAGGCCGATGACCATCGAGATCCGGGTGCCGTGGATCGTCAGGTTGAGGATGTCGCGGCCGAGCTCGTCGGTGCCCAGCAGGTTCGCCGCGCTCGGTGCGCGAGAGCGACGGCCCGGTCGCGGTCGTCGCCGTCTGGAGGTCGCCGACGAACAGGTTCGGGGCGATGCGCCAGGACCGTGAACACGAGCAGGACGATCACCCCGATCACCCCGTCCGGCCGGCTGGCGAAGCGCCGGGCGAACGAGCGGATCGCCTGCAGCCGGAGGCGCAGCCGCTCGTTGCGGACGGTCTGCTCGGGGATGCGCCGGGGCGGTCACGAGCGCACCCGCGGGTCGAGCCGGCCGTAGATCAGGTCGGCGACCAGGTTGGCCAGCGACGACCGAGATGCTCAGGAGCAGGAAGATCCCCTGCAGGACCGGGTAGTCACGCGCCTCGAGGGCGGTCGACGGTCAGGGTCCCCAGGCCCGGCCAGTTGAAGACCACCTCGACGGTGATCGCGCCGCCGATCACGTAGCCCAGGTTGATCGCGATCAGGGTGACCGCCGGCAGGAGCGCGTTGGGCAGGGCGTGCGAGCGCAGGATCCGGCCCGAGGTCAGGCCCTTGCCACGGGCGGTCGTGACGTAGTCCTCGCCGAGCGTCTCGATCACCGACGAGCGCATCAGGATCGAGTACTGGCCGATCAGGCCGATCGCCACCGTCGTGACCGGCAGGGCCAGGTGGCCGAAGAAGTCCAGGAGCTGGCTGGGGAAGCGTGCCGTCGCCGCCGCCGATCGTGAGCATCCCGCTCGTCGGGAACCAGTGCAGGCCGACCGCGAAGACGCCCAGGATCAGGATCCCGATCACGAAGTAGGGCATCGAGTACAGGACCAGGCTGAGGCCGTTGCCGATGTAGTCGATCGGGCCGCCGCGTCTCCAGCCCGAGTAGGCGCCCAGGGCCAGGCCCAGGATGATCGCCAGGACCTCGCCCACCCCGAACAGGATCACGGTCGGCCACAGCCGCCCGGCGAGGACGTCGGTGACCGGCTCGCCGTGGAACTTGAACGAGAAGCCGAGGTCGCCGGCAGCGGTCGCCTCGAGGTAGTCGACGAGCTGGTCGGGCAGCAGCGGCTTGTCGAGGCCCCAGCGGATGCGTGCCGCGGCCATCGCGTCGGCCGTGACGTTCGGGTTGCGGAGCAGGATCCGGTCGGGCGAGCCGGGCATCATCCGGAAGAGCACGAAGTTCAGGATCACGATCATGAAGATCGTGAGGCAGGCACCCACGACCTTCCGGATGAGGTAGCGGCTGCCCATCTGGGGTCAGGCCGGTCCGGCGACCCGGGCGGGAGGCTCTTGCGAGCCCTTGGTCACTCGTCGTCCTCGGCTGCGGCGGCTCTCCGTCGGCGGGTCAGCCCGATGAATCCAACGAGCAGGGCCGCGATCGCGATGATGCCCACGATCAGGGGCAGGGCGCTGCCGCTGCTGCCGGAGTCGGTCGGCGCCGGGGCCGGGGCGACGCTCGGCGCCGGCCCACTGGAGCCGGCGGCGCTCGGTGCCGCGTTGGCCGTGGATGCCGGCGCCGGGGTCGCCTTCGTCGCGTCGGTCAGCAGGGTGTAGTTGATCGAGCCGTCCTGGAAGAACGGCGCGCCGCCGACCGACCGGCTGGTTCTGCCAGCCGGCGAACTTGTCGGTGTGGTAGGCGTCCAGGTTGTTGTCGTAGTACAGGATGTCGTAGGGCGCCTCGTCGTAGAAGATCTGCTGCATCTGGTCCATGAACGTCTTGCGCTCGGCGTCGGTCGCCGCCTGGTTCTGCTGGTCGTAGAGCTGGTCGTACTGGGCGTTCGACCACTGGCTGTCGCTGGTGCTGCCGATCGACGAGGTCAGCAGGATCTGGAGCAGGGCGTTGGGATCCGGGTCGCCGACCCAGCCCCAGATCACCATGTCGTAGTCGAGCTGGCCCTTGGCCGGCTTGGTCGTGTCGAGGGCCTCGTCGTCGACCAGGGTGCCCTCGTCGAGGACCTGGGCGCTGACCTTGATCCCGACCTGGCCGAACCAGCCCTGGATGAACTGGGCGTCCTTGGCGTAGTCCGGGGTCGTGTTGGGCGCGTACAGCCGGAGGTTGATCGGCTTGCCCTGCTTGTCGACCCGCGTCCCGTCGCTGCCCCGGGGGTAGCCGGCGGCGTCGAGCATCTGGTTGGCCTTGTCGATGTCGAAGGTCCGGATGTCGGTGGGGTCGGTGTGCCAGGCCTTCTCCCAGGGCGGGACCTGGGTGGTGCCCGGGCGAGCCGTAGCCCAGGAGGACCTTCTGGATCAGGGTCGGCTTGTCGATCGCGTAGCCGAGGGCCTGCCGGAAGGCCGGATCCTGGATGGCCGTGGTCGACGCCCCGCCGCCCTTCGTGTACGTGTTGTAGTTGAGCTGGGTGAAGCCATTGCCCTCGCTGGCCAGGGCGACCGTGTTGGGCAGCGTCTTGAGCTGGTTGAACGACTCCGGCGCTGGGGCTGTGGATGTAGTCGAGCTCGTTGTTCTTGAAGGCCGCGACCATCGTGTCCGGCGCGCTCGGGTAGTACTGGATGACGACCTCGTCCTCGGCGCCCTGCTTGCCCCAGTAGTACGGGTTGCGGACCAGCGCACGTACTGGCTGGTCGAACTCGACCGCCTGGTAGGGGCCGGTGCCCACGACCGGCACGTTGTTCTCGAAGTCGGCGACGTTGGCCGGCGTCACGTTCTTCCAGATGTGCTGGGGCACGATCGGGATGTACGAGTGGGTCAGCTTGCGTGGTCGGTCGCGAAGAGGTGATCACGACCGTCGACGGATCCGGGCGCGGTGACGCTGGTGACGAACGAATCCTTGAGGTACGGGTCGAGGTAGCCGAGGCCGACGACGCCGTCGTCCTTGGTCCCCTCCAGCTCCAGGTTGTAGGTGTAGACGACGTCGGCGCTGGTCGCCGGCGACGCCATCCGACCACTTCATCCCGTCGCGGATGTGGAAGGTCCAGCTCAGCTGGTCGGCCGACTGGGTCCACTTGTCGGCGAAGCCGGGAACCGGGCTCGTTGTTCGGGCCGAAGTTGACCAGCAGGTCGTAGTTGAGGGTGAAGACCTCGTAGCCGACGTTGAGCGCGGTCTCGAACGGGTTGAGCGAATCGAGGCTCTCGACCGTGCCCACCCGGAGGGTCAGGATGTCCGTCGCCCGGACGGACGCCGCCGGCAGCAGGGAGGCCAGGGCCAGGCCGAGCGCGGCGAGGGTGCGCGCAACCGGTCGCGCAGGGGCGATCGCATCGGGTGAGTCCTCCTCGGCGCGGCCCTGTCTGCTCCGCCGGCTCCGGCCGCGTCGTTCGGGCAGGGTTGCACAACGGCACTGACGGTGCGCAAGGCCCGACCACGTGGCGCACCCCTGTTCCATCGGACGGGACGGGCTAGACCATGAAGCTCGTCGGCGGATCGTCGGCGAGCAGCAGCGGGCGGTCGATCCGGAACCGGTCGAGCTCGGCCGCCGAGGGTGTCGCGCCGTCGACGACGAGCTCGGCCAGGATCCGGCCGATGACCGAGCTGAACTTGAAGGCATGGGCCGCGCCGAGGGCCACCAGCACCGGCCGGATGGTCGGGCAGCCGGTCGATCACGAAGTCGCGATCCGGGGTCAGCGTGTAGAGGCAGGTCTTGGTCAGGATCTCGGGCCCGACACTGCCCGGCAGATGGGCAGCCATGAACGCATCGAGGCGGGCGCCGGCAACCCGGTCCGGCTCGAAGCTGCGCGCGCGGGCCGTCGTCGGTTGGCCGCCCACGTCCTCGGCCGCCTTGGGACCGGCCTCGCCATAGGTCGGAAAGCCGTAGAAGCAGGGCTCGTCCATCCAGATCCAGACCGGGAAGCGGTCCGGCGCGAAGTCCGCGGGGTGCGGGCAGCCGAAGTAGGTCACCTGCTCGCGCGTGATCGTCAGGGGCAGCTCGCCGGCCGAACGAAGCCAGCAGCTCGTTGGTCCAGGCATCGGCCGCCAGGACCACGGCGCCGGCCGTGAACGTGCCCTGGTCCGGGGTCTCGATCTCGATCTCGCCCGCCCGTTCGCGCAGCCCGGTGACCGGCGTCCGTTCGAGGAGCGTCGCGCCATGGGCCCGGGCCAGACGCTGGTGGGCCGCATTGGCCCGGTTCGGGTCGGCCAGGCCGCCGGCCGCCTGGAACAGGCCGACCGTGTCCTCGGCCAGCCGCCACTGGGGCCAGCGGCGGATCGTCTCGGCGGCGTCGAGAATCTCGAACGGGACGCCCTCAGCGGCCAGGCTGGCGGTGTAGTCGGCCATCGGGATCCGCGCGCCGGCCGGCCACAGGTCGAGGCCGCCCGTCGTCGTCACGACCTGGACGCCGGACTCGGCCTGGAGCAGGGCCCACGTCTCGTAGGCTCGTTTCGCGAGGCGGACGTAATCCGGCCGGTGATATGACAGCCGGATGATCCGGGAATGGTCCTGGCTGGCGCCCCGCGAGTGGCCCAGCTCGAACTGTTCGAGGCCGAGGACGGCGGGGCCCAGCCTCCGACTCAGCCAGTAGGCCGCGCCGCTGCCGATCCCGCCCAGGCCGATCACCGCCACCGCGAACTCGCGCCGCGGCGGCTCAGCCATACGGCCGGGCGCGCACGACGTGGAGGGTGGCGGTCATCGGCGCAGCCGCCCGACGCGCTCGAGGCCAGCGATCGACATCAGGTCGGTGATCCGGCCGTCGTCGATCATCGCCAGCGCCTCATCGAAGGCGACCCAGCGCCGGCGGAGCTGCTCGGTGCCGTCTGGGGCGGCCTCGCCCTGGACCAGGTCGGTCGCCAGGAAGATCGTGCCGAGCTCGTCGGTGACCGAGTTCGACACCGCGATCCGGGCGACTTCCCGCCAGGTCGCCGCCTGGAGCCCGGTCTCCTCGCGCAGCTCGCGCTGGGCCCCCGCCAGGGGTGCCTCATCGCTCGGCACGCCGCCTTCGGGCAGCTCCCATGAGTAGCCGTCGAGCGTGTAGCGCCACTGGCCCACCAGCACCACCCGGTCCTCGGCGTCGATCGCGACGATCGCCACCGCATGATTCTGGAAGTGGATCACGCCGTAGATCCCGGGCTGGCCGTCGGGCCGGTCGACCTCGTCGTGGAGGACGCTGAGCCAGGCGTTCTCGTAGACCAGGCTTCGAGAGCGGCGACGCCAGGGCGACTCGGTGGGATCGGCGTCGGTCATCCTCGAATCGTACGTCCCAGGCGCCGGGTCCCGCTGGCGGCCCGCCGGCACGGCTCGCTAGACTCGGCCGATGGCGCCCAGCGACGACCGGCCGGCATCCCTGCCCGAGTTCGCCGTGGACGTCCGGCGTGACGTCCGGATCCCGGTGCGCGACGGCCTCCAGCTGTCGGCCAACCTGTGGCTGCCGGTGGCCTCCCCTGGTGCCCCGCTCGACCCAGCCGGCGTGCCGGCGATCCTCGAGATGATCCCCTACCGCAAGGACGACTGGCGGTGGGCCAGTGACGAGGCCCGCGGCCAGTGGCTGGCCGCCCGGGGCTACGCCTTCTGCCGGCTCGACATCCGGGGGACGGGCAGCAGCCCCGGGGTTGCCCGCGGCGAGTACACGCTCGATGAGACCAACGACGGCTACGACACGGTCGAGTGGCTGGCCGCCCAGCCGTGGAGCAACGGCGCCGTCGGGATGTGGGGGATCAGCTGGGGCGGCTTCTCGGCGATCCAGGTGGCCCTGCTCCGGCCGCCGCACCTGCGGGCCATCGTGCCGGTCTACGCCTCCGACGATCGCTACACCGACGACGTCCACTACGTGGGCGGCTGCGCCACGGCCAGCGAGCTCAGCCAGTACGCGGTGAGCATGGTCGGCTCGAATGCCCTGCCGGCCCGGCCGGCCTATCGCGGCGCGGACTGGGAGGCCGAATGGCGCCAGCGGCTCGAGGAGACCCCGATCTGGCTCTTCGAGTGGCTCCGCCAGCAGCACGATGGGCCGTTCTGGCGGCAGGGCTCGCTGGCCCCCGACTGGCCGGCGCTGACGGTGCCCACCCTGCTGATCGCGGGCTGGATGGACGGCTACGTCGATTCCGCGATCCGGATGCTCGACCGCTGCGTCAACGCGCCGCGCCGGGCGCTGATCGGCAACTGGGTCCACGCGCTGCCCGACGACGCCTATCCGGGCCCGACGCTGGACTGGCTGCACGAGCTGCTGCGCTTCTTCGACCACTGGCTCAAGGGCGTCGCCAACGGAACGATGGCCGAGCCGGCGTTGACCTTCTTCGAGCGCGAGTACGCCCCGCCCGAAGCCTTTCCGGTGACCTGGCCAGGTCACTGGCGGAGCGAGCCGGGCCTGCCCCACCCGGGCGCGACGGAGCGGGTCCTGTGGCCGGCCGCCGACGGCCGGCTGGCCGCCGACGGGCCGGCTGCCGGGGGTCTCGAACGGCTCGTCCATCGGCCGACGATCGGAACCCGTTCCGCCCTGTCGTGGGGCGCTGGCTGGCCGCCCAATGGGCTCGCCCGCGACCTGCGCCCGGACGACGCGCTCCTGCCGGCCTGGACGAGCGAGCCCCTGGATGGGCCGCTCGACCTGTTCGGACGGCCGGTCGTGACCGTTGCGGTCAGCACAGCCATGCCCGTCGCGACCCTCGTCGTCCGGCTGAGCGACGTGGCCCCGGACGGCACCGTCGCCCAGGTGACCGCCGGCGTCCTGAACCTGACCCACCGCCACGGGCACAGCCGGCCGGAGCCCCTGCTGCTCGGAGAGCAGGCCGAGGTCGAGATCAGCCTGCGAGCGACCGGCTATCGCTACCTGCCCGGCCACCGGATCCGGCTGTCGCTGGCGTCCGCCTACTGGCCGGTGATCTGGCCGTCACCGTTCCGGGGGGAGCTGGCCATCCACCTGGCTGGTTCGCGCCTGGTCCTGCCCGCGATCCCCAGCGAGGCGAGCCTTGCCCCGCCCGCCTTCCGGACTACGCCGCCCGGCCTTCCGGAGGCAGGTGGCGAGCACGCCGAGGACCAGCCGGTCTGGCGGATCCAGCGAGGACGTGATCGCCGGGACGGTGACGGTCACGACCGGCGGCGGCGAGACGAGCCGGCTGCCCGACGGAACCCGGCTGTACTCGTCGCGGAGCTCCTCGAGATGACCGTCGCCGACGCCGATCCAGCCCATGCCCGGATGCGGACCGAGGTGGTCTACCGCCTTGACCAGGACGGCCACTCGATCGCGATCCTGGCCAATGGCCTGATGACCTCGACCGAGACGGACTTCGAGCTCGCGGTCGACCTCGACGTCAGCCTCGATGGCCGGCCCTTCCATCGCCGACAATGGGCCGAGTCGATTCCCCGGAGGTTGGTCTGATGTCCCGCTCCGCGCCCGCCGTCGGGCAGATCTCGAACGCCGCCGCCAGCTTCACCGAGTCGGTGATCCGCGAGATGAACCGGCTGGCCGTCGATGCCGGTGCGGTCAGCCTGGCCCAGGGCTTCCCCGATTTCGCCTGCCCGCCGGAGCTCAAGGACGCGGCCAGCCGGGCGATCTACGACGACGTCAACCAGTACGCGATCACCTGGGGGGCCAAGGCGCTCCGGGCGGCGATCGCGGCCAAGGTCGAGCATTTCCACCCAGGCTGGCAGATCGACCCCGAGACCCAGATCACGGTGACCTGCGGGGCGACCGAGGCGATGATCGCGACGATGCTGGGCGTGCTCAACCCGGGCGACGAGGTGGTGATCTTCGAGCCGTTCTACGAGAATTACGGGCCGGACGCGATCCTGGCCGGGGCCGTCCCCCGCTACGTGACCCTCCATCAGCCCGACTGGTCGATCGACCCCGATGAGCTGCGGGCAGCGTTCACCAGGCGGACCCGGGCGGTGATCGTCAACTCGCCCCACAACCCGACCGGCAAGGTCTATTCGCGGACCGAGCTCGAGCTGATTGCCGGCCTGTGCGTCGAGCACGACGTGCTGGCGATCACCGACGACATCTACCAGCACATCGTGTACGCCGGCGAGCACATCCCGCTGGCCACCCTGCCGGGCATGGCCGAGCGGACGGTCGCGATCGACTCGCTGTCCAAGACCTACTCGGTGACCGGCTGGCGGGTCGGCTGGACGATCGCCAGCCCCGAGCTGACGGTCGGCATCCGCCGGGTCCACGACTTCCTGACCGTCGGGGCGGCGGCGCCCCTGCAGCAGGCCGCGGTCGTGGCGATGGGCTTCCCGGAGAGCTACTACCGCCAGCTCGCGGCCGACTACCAGGCCCGCCGCGACCTGATCGTGCCGGCCCTCACGGCCGCCGGCTTCCGAGTCTGGATCCCGGACGGGGCCTACTACGCGATGACCGACATCGGTGCGATCACCGACCTCGACGACGTCACCTTCGCCCGCCAGCTGATTGCCGACCCGGGCGTTGCCGCGGTTCCCGGATCGTCATTCTTCTCGCGCCCCGAGCTCGGCCGGACGATGCTCCGATTCGCGTTCCCCAAGCGCCACGCGACGCTCGAGGCCGCCGCCGAGCGGCTGGGCCGGCTCAGTGCAGCGCGGCGCTGATCGCGGCCGCGGCCACGATTGAGGTTGACAGGGCGAGCGTCACGCTGGCCAGGGTGCCGACCAGGTAGTACTCGGCGAAGTGGCGGTCATCGAGCTGCCGGAAGCGGGCCAGGGTCTTGGCCGCGATCACGAACCCGATCGCCGCGGCCTGGCCGGCCAGGACCAGGACGCACACGATCAGCCGCTCGAGGATCCCGATCGTCGCCCCGACCCGCTCCGGTCCGGGCGCCGAGCCCGGCGCGTAGCCGCGCGGGGCGAGCAGGATCCCGACGAGGAAGAAGCCGCCCCGGACGTTGACGATCAGCAGGTCGAGGATGACCACGATCGCCGTGATCGCGGCGCCCAGGTCGGCCACCGGCAGGAGGTTGGCGCCGATCCCGTTGACGATGTCGTTCCAGGCCCCCAGCGTCGGCTGGCCAAGGAGCAGGGCGCCCGCCCCCACGACGAGGACCACGAAGTGGGCAACCTGGTCGGCCAGGAAGAGCGTCGCCGGGAGGGGCGTCCAGGCCCGATCACCGGGGGCATCGGGCGGCGCGGACATGGGTTCGGCCTTGGGCGCCGGCTCGACCGCCGCCGGCGTCTCCGGGGCGACCGAAGCGACCGGTGCGGCCGGCGGGTTCGGCGCGGGCCCGACGGCCGGCGCCAGGGCCCGCCGATGGAGGACGATCTTGCTCCGGTCGATCAGGCCGTGGGCCAGCGCGACGATCAGCAGGTAGCCCAGGCCCCGGGCGCCGTACGCCACGACGAAGGGCAGCAGGCAGGCGGCCACGATCCCGCTATGCAGCGCCAGGCCGCGCCAGGCCCGCCCGTCGGCCGCGGCCTTCGCCTCGGCGATCGCGTCCGTCTGGAGGACGAAGTCGGCGACCAGGTGGGCCAGGATGGCCAGGGCGACCAGCAGGATTGCCGAATGCGACATCAGGCTCCCAGCTCCGGCTGCAGGCTGCGCTCGATCAGGGCCCGAATGGCCCGGGCCAGCCGTTCGAGGGAGGGTACCCCGCCGCGGTTGGCCGCGACCGAGACAGTCGCCCGGCTGACCTCCAGGCGGTCAGCCACCTCCGAGCGGCGGAGACCCTCGACCAGGATCAGCCGGGCGACCCGGCGCTGGGTTGGACTGAGCTGGCCGAGCGCCTCGCCGAGGACGGGAGCGAGGTCGTCCAGGAGGGCGTCGACTTCGGGGACGCCGGTCACGATCCGCAGGCTGATCCGCTGGCGGCGCGTCTCGTCGAGGGCGAGTCGAGCGCTGACGAAGGCCGGTCCGGCGCGCTGGGTCGCCGGCCCGCGGCCGGGCTCGACGAGGCCCAGCGCGATCGCCCAGCGCATCGGGCGGGCATCGTCGGCCAGCGCAGCGCGGAGGACGAGGCCAACCGGATCGCCGGCCGGCTGGAGGAGCCCCTGGAGCTCGTCGCCCTGGGTGAAGCCGAACGGGGCGAGCACCGAGCTGCCGGCGGCGGACTCGAGGTCGGCGCACAGCGCCCGCAACCAGGCCGACGAGCCGGCCGGATCGCGACGGGAGTGGATCACGTCACCGAAGATGACGAGCGCGCGGCGGGAATTCACCGCCAGACGCTAACTGATCAGGCGTTAGCCGTCAATGGCTGATAGTACTATAGGCAGCCATAAACGGCTAACAGCGATTTTCGATCGCGGATCAGGCGAGGGCCAGGGCGAGGATCGCGCCCAGGTCACGCCGGGCGGCATCGGTCCGGTAGTCGAGCAACGGATGGGGCTCGATCGGATGCTCGCTCACGGCACCACCTCGGCGCAGGTAGATCACCGGGTAGACGGCCCCGCTGCCATCGGTCTCGAGGGTGGCCGCGATCGCGTCGGGACCGCCCGCGTCGACGAACCAGGCCAGCGGCAGGATCCCCTCGTCGCGGATGCCATCGCCAGGATCGAGGCTCAGGACCCGGGCCAGGTAGGCCCGCTGGTGCCACAGCTCGGGGCCCAGGGTCAGCTCGTCGAGGAGCAGCTCGAGGACGTCCGCTGGCGCGACCGACGGCCGCTCGGGGACGTATCCGAATCGGCTGCGGGCGATGTGACCGGCCAGCACCCGGGCGTTGTAGCGGGCGCCCTGGACCGCGCCCGAGTTCGACGGGATGCCATGCTTCTTGAGCCCGGGCGAGCCCTGCCCGATCGTGCCGGCGAAGAAGATCCCGGGCACCGTGGCGCTCTCCCAGAACGGTGTCTGGGCCGGCAGCCGGCTCTGACCGAAGGTGGCCACGCCCAGGTCCGGCAGGTCGAGCAAGGGCGCCACGAAGCCGGTCGCGGCGATCACGTCGTCGGCCTCGAAGACCATCTCGACCGAGTCGGTCGAGCGCCGGGTGATCACCCGGAACGGCGCGAGGCCGGCCCCGCCCCGCTCGATCCCTTCGATCGCCGCATCGAGGATCGCCACCCCGCCGCCCAGGACGTGGTCCTCGTAGGGCTGGACGTAGCGCGCCCGGATCCCGACGAGTGAATGGGTGTTGACCGAGAGCTTGGCCGGCGAGGGCGACGCGATCACGATCCGCTTGGCCCACGGCAGCATCCCGCTGGCCAGCTCGAAGCCCGAGTTCTGCTTGCCGATGATGAAGATCCGGCGATCGGCGTAATGCTCCACCGGCTGGGTGTCGGCGTAGTGGGCCGCCAGCTCCATCCCGGGGCTGGTCGGCCGCCATGGCTGGGCCACCCCGACCGCGAAGACGAGGGTCCCGGCGGTATACCGGCCATCGCTCGTCTCGAGCTCGAAGCGGCCGTCGTCCAACCGCCGGGTCGCGGTCCAGCGGCAGCCGAAGCGGACCGGCAGCGCCGTCCGGCCGACGAACGCCTCGAGCCCGGCCTGCATCTCCGGCCGGCTCGGGAAGTACGACGTGCCGTCCATCAGGCCGACCATCACGGCCCGATGTTCGTCGGTCTCGGGGATCAGGCTGTTCCAGTCGTAGCGCTCATACGGCCGGGTGCCGCGGGCGACCGGGGCGTAGGGCTTGGTCCACGACAGCAGGCGCTGAAAGAACGGCCAGCGCCGGAACATCCCACCGGGTTCCTCGTCCGCGGACAGGACGGCGTGCTCGATTCCGTAGCCGCGCAGGGCCGACGAGACCTGCAGGCCGCCCGGCCCGCTGCCGACGACGATCAGCGGATAGTCGCCCGGCGGAAACGGGCGGTCGCTCAGCTCCGCCAACGGTTCGCGTTCCGAAGCCGGCGGGCCGAGGCCTGCAGCATGCGATACATCAGGCTCGGGTGGTCATGCAGGAACTTCTCGACCGCCGGCCCGGCCAGGACCAGGCAGCGCAGCGCACCGACCGCCACGACATCAGCCACCGGCGGCTCGCCGAGCAGGATCGAGACCTCCCCGAAGAACTCGCCCCGGCCGAGCTTGGCCCGCTCGGCTCCGTCGACCACGATCGAGGCCTGGCCATCGAGGATCAGGTACAGGCCGCTACCGGTCATGCCCTGCCGGAGGACCCGCTCGCCGTCCTGGAACCAGGCCTCTTCGAAGGCGTGGGCGACGCCCTTCAGCTGGGGCGTGCTGAGGTCGGCGAACAGCGCAAACCCGGCCAGCTCGTCGGCAATCTGATCGCGATCGGCCATTGCCAGGTCTATCCTCCAAGCAGCCCTTGCCCTGCAGTTACCAGCCGTGTTCTAGCATCGTATACGGTGGACCTCGGACCGGACGGCCGGCGCCGAGTCGCGACGACGGAGGTGAGTCCCGACCTCGTGGCCCAGACCCCAGCGGAGACCACAACCGCGCCCCTGCCGACCGGCACGCTGACCTTCCTGTTCACCGACATCGAGGGTTCGACCCGGCTCGTCCAGGAGCTCGGCCCGGCGGCCTACGGCGAGGTGCTCGAGCTCCACCGCGACCTGCTCCGGGCGGCCTGGGCCGCGAACGCCGGGATCGAGATCGGCACCGAAGGCGACTCGTTCTTCGTCGTCTTTGCCTCTGCCCCGGCCGCGGTCGCGGCGGCCGTCGAGGCGCAGCGCGCCCTGGCGGCCACCGAGTTCCCGCACGGGGTCGGCTCGATCCGGGTCCGGATGGGCCTCCATACCGGCCTGGGCGTGGTCAACGCCGGGACGTATGTCGGAGCCGACGTGAACCGCGCCGCACGGGTCGCGAGTGCAGCCAATGGCGGCCAGGTGGTCCTCTCATCGGCCACCGTGCCGCTCCTGGAGGGCAGCCTCCCGGCCGGTGTCCGGACCCGCGACGCCGGGGAGCACCGGCTGAAGGACCTCCGCCCCGAACGCCTGGCGATCCTCGAGATCGAGGGGCTGGCCGACGATCCCCGGCCGATCCGCTCGCTCGACGACCGGCCCAACAACCTGCCCACCCAGGTCACCTCGTTCGTCGGGCGGACGGCCGAGCTGGAGGAGACGACCGCCAGGCTGGGTGCCACCCGCCTGCTGACCCTGACCGGCCCCGGCGGGACGGGCAAGACCCGCCTGTCGCTCGAGCTCGCTGCCGCGGTCGCCGAGGAGTTTCCCGAGGGCGTCTACTTCGTGGCCCTCGAGCCGATCCGGGAACCGGCCCTGGTCGGGACCACGATCGCTTCCGTGCTCGGCGTGACGGAGGACAGCAGCGCCCCGATCGGGGCCCGGCTCAGTGCCTGGATCGGGGAACGCAGGATCCTGCTCGACCTCGACAACTTCGAGCAGGTGATCGATGCCGCACCCCTGATCGGCGAGCTGCTCCGATCTACGACCGAGCTCAAGCTGATCGTCTCGAGCCGGTCCCCGTTGCGCATCTCGGGCGAGCAGGAATATCCCGTTCCGGGCCTGCCGACGCCGCCCGACCCGGCGGCCCAGGGCGCCTTCGAACGGGCCCAGCTCGGGGCCGACTCGGGTGGCATGGACCCCGCCACGCTGTCGCGCTACGAGTCCGTCCGGCTGTTCGTCGCCCGGGCGACGGCCGTCAAGCCGGCCTTCCGACTGACCGACGAGAACGCCGCGGCGGTGGCCGGCATCGTCGTCCGGCTGCAGGGCATGCCCCTCGCCATCGAGCTCGCCGCCGCCCGGGTCAAGCTGCTGCCGCCCGAGGCGATCCTCGACCGGCTGGGTGATCAGCTGGCGACCCTTGGTGGCGGCGCCCGCGACCTGCCCGAACGCCAGCAGACCCTGCGCGGGGCGATCGCCTGGAGCTACGACCTGCTCGACGAGGCCGGCCGCCGGCTCCTTCGACGGCTGTCCGTCTTCGCCGCCGGCTGCACCCTCGAGCTGGCCGAGGCGATCTGCGGACCGGCGAGCGAGCTTGGCCTCGATGTCTTCGACGGGATCGAGGCACTCGTCGACCAGAGCCTCCTGCGGGCCGAGGAGGTGGCCGGCGAGCCGCGCTTCCGGATGCTCGAGACGATCCGGGCCTTCGCCGCCGAGCAGCTGGCCACCAGCGGCGAGGCCGACACGATCAGCGAGCGCCACGCCCGGGCCTTCCTGGCCCTCGCCCGGGAGGCTGCCAGGGAGCTCTCCGGCGGTGAGCAGCGAGCCTGGCTCGATCGCCTCGACGTCGAGCATGACAACCTCCGGGCGGCCCTCGAGTGGGCCACGGCGCGGCCTGATCCGGAGGTCGCGATCCCCCTCGGCTTTGCGCTGTGGCGCTTCTGGCAGAAGCGGGGCTACCTCCTCGAGGGCCGCCGCCGCCTCGAGCGGATTGCCGGGCAACCCTGGTCGAGCGACGATCCTGCCCTGCGGGCCAGGCTGATGGAGGCCCTCGGTGGGATCGCCTGGTGGCAGGCCGACATCCCGGCGATGGCCGGCTTCTACGAGGAGGCTCTCGAGCGCTGGCGTTCGACCGACGATCGGCCCGAGATCGCCAACGCCCTGTACAACGCGTCGTTCTCGTACGTGTTCATGGGGCCCGGTGTCCAAGCCACGAATCTCGACCCCGATCGCAAGGGCCTGGCATTGATGGAGGAGGCGCTGGCGATCTACCGCGAGCTCGACGACAAGCACGGCGCCGGCAATGCGATCTGGGCGGTCGGCAACTGGTACTACTTCCACCAGCAGCGCGACGTCGCGCTGGGCAAGTTCCGAGAGGCGCTCGGCCTGTTCGCGGCCACCAGCGACCAGACGATGGTGGCCTGGGCCCACCGGATGCTGGGCGTCGCCCTGCTCCGGCTCGAGCAGCTCGACGAGGCCGCCGACCACATCACGGCGGCCATGCGCCAGTTCCGGAGCGCCGGTGACGCCGCGGCCCTGACCCTGGCCCTCGACGACTACTCGGCGCTGGCGGCCGCCCGGGGCGATCTCCCCCGCTCGGCCCGCCTGCATGGCGCCGCCAGGGCCCTGGCCCAGACGACCGGCGCCAACCTGTCGAGCATGATCGACGACCTGGATGTGGCCAACGCCGACACGATCCGCGCGCTGCTGACCAGCGCCGAGATCGAGCGCTATGCCGCGGAGGGGCGGGCGATGAGCCTGGCCGAGGCGGTCGCCTACGCCATCGTGGACGACCAGGCAAACGCAAGCTGATCTGTTCCCGGGGATACTTGCCCTGATGCTCCGACGAAAGCTGGGCGACGCCTGATGGTGGACGAGGCAGCAGCCGGCCGGGACGAGCGGTCGGCCGTCGATCGCTACTTCGCCGCGATCAACGCCCGGGACGTGGCGGCCATCCTGGCCGACGTCGCCGAGGACGCCGAGTGGTCCTGGCCGGGCAGTGGGGAGGTCATCCGGGGCCTGCCGGCGATCAGCGCGGTCGTCAGCCGAACCCCGACCCTGCCCCACGTCCTGGTCCATCGGATCATCGGCGGGCCGGATCTCGTGGCCGCGATCTGGACGGCCGACTACGGCGACGGCGTGCCCTGGCGGAACATCAGCCTGTTCGAGTTCCGGGCCGGCCGGATCGTGGGCAAGACCGACGGCTTCGGCTCGGCCTTCGAGCCACCGGCCTGGCGCCGGGCGCTGGTCTCCGTGGAGCCCCTGCCCCGCCCCTGAGTCAGCCGACCGGCAGGTCCCGGCCGGCCGCCCGGGCAGCCTTGGCCTTGTCGGCCCAGGCGCCCAGGACGTTGTCCTTGTGGGGCCGGATCGGGCAGTGCTCGTCGCGGTTGCCCATCTCGTCGCAATAGCCGAGGGCGACGCACTTGGGTGCGAGGAAGCTGCCCAGGAACGGACTGACCTCGAAGATCTCGTGCCGGATCAGCTGGAAGAGCCGGCGGATCTCCCACTGGGCCATCGTGCACAGGCGGAGGCCGGACATGTGGATCAGCGCCCGCAGGTTGGTGGTCATCACCAGGTTGGTGCGGGTCGCATTGGGGAAGACGAAGCGGGCGTCCTCGCCCGGAATGCCGGCCGCGACCAGCTCGCCGTAGAGCTCCATCGAGCCCTCGATCTGTTCCTCGTACCGTTCGCGCAGGTCGGGCTCGGCCTCGGCCAGGGTGCTGGGCAGCATCGTCGAGGCGCCCTTGAAGGTGACGTAGCGCTGGCTCTGCTGGTCGAAGGCCACGCCCGCCCGGTGGCGGACGAGCTGGTGGCTGAGCGTTCGCGACACGCCGCTGATCCCGAAGGTGAAGACGATGTGCTCGATCGTGCTGCCGTGACCCGATTCGATCACGCCCTGGATCAGCTTGCGCTGCTTGGCCGGGTCGATCTGGCCGTCGACCGCGCGCCGGAAGATCTCGTCGGGGGCCAGCTCGGAGTAGCACGTCCGGCAGGCGGTGTAGATGAGGGGGACGTAGAACTTCTCAACGATCTCGCGGTCGGGGAAGAGCAGGGTCGCCTTCATCCCGAGCTCGTGGCGGCCCGGATTGCGCGGGATACCGGTCTTCTCGCGAGCCGACGAGGGGGCCGGCTCCTGGGCTGGGGTCGTCTCGGCCGTCACTCCCGCAGTGTAGTCCGCGCGTCCCGACCCGGGCTCCCGGCGGGCCCCGAGCTCCCTGGTCCGAGCCGGTCTGGCCCGGTCTGGCGACGGGCGTCCGGCCTAGGCTGTCCGCCGGCGGTCAGGGCAGCTCGCGGACGAAGCGCCGGAGCACCCGGGCCAGGGCCGGTCCGGCCTCCGCCCCTGCCGCCAGCACCTCTTCGTGGCTGAGGGGCTCGCCCGTGTAGCCGGCTCCCGCGTTGGTGACCAGCGAGACGCCGGCCACGTCGATGCCCGCCCAGCGGCAGGCGATCGCCTCGAGGACCGTCGACATGCCCACGGCATCACCACCCAGGCCGCGCAACATCCGGACCTCGGCCGGGGTTTCGTAGCTCGGTCCGAGGAGGCCGACGTAGACCCCCTCCTCGAGCGGCGTCCCCTCCGCGCGCGCCGCGGCGTGCAGCCGCTCGCGGAGCAGCGGGTCATAGACGTTGGTCAGATCCGGAAAGCGCGGACCGAGTCGGTCTGCGTTCGGCCCCAGGAGGGGTGTCCGGCCGGTCAGGTTGAGGTGATCCGAGATGACCATCAGGGTCCCGGCCCGGTACCCCGGGTTCAGCCCTCCGGCGGCGTTGGTGAGGATCACCGTCCGGGCCCGGAGACGGCCCATCAGCAGGACTGGCTGGACGACGAGCCCGGGATCGTTGCCTTCGTACAAGTGGAAGCGACCCTGGAGCATGGCTACCGGCACGCCGTCGAGCCGCCCGAGGAGGAGCCGCCCGGCGTGGCCCGGCGCGGTCGCCGCCGGCCAGCCGGGCAGGTCCGCGAACGAGATCACGACGGCCTCGCTCAGCTCGTCGGCCAGGCTGCCCAGGCCGGAGCCGAGCACGATCCCGACCCGCGGACCCAGGTCGGTCCGGCTCCGGACGGCGGATTCGAGGGCGGCCAGCCGGGCCGGCTGCTCGGCCGGCGGGATCGGCCGGCCGCGGTCGATGTCGCTCATCGGCTGAGTCTAGCCGCAGGCGAGCGGCGTGGGCCGTGCCTGGTTCGCGGGTCGTTGCCCGTCCCGGCCTGCGGCGGCCACCAGAATGTGTACCCAGTACAACAAACCGCCCGAAAGAAGGGCCCGGACGCTTCGATCGCCCGAGCGGAGTATCGACACCGGGATGCCGATCACGTCCATTCGGGCGATCCCCGTCGAGCGCGGGCCCGAAGGCCGCGTGGCGGGTAGAGAAGCGCCCGAAGCGACCGGTCAGTCGGCGAATGCCCTTGATGTGATCTCGAACTTCCGCTCTCCGATGGCCCCTTCGGGCAAGACGAATCATCGCCGGATCAACGCCCGATGGCAACGGCGTTATCCACGAGTTATCGGAGATGCTCCAATCCGTTTCCACCAATCCACCATGACTGTGGACAGCCGGTGGACAAGGCGGCCTCAGCCGCCGATCGCGAACATCTCGATCCGGGGCCGGCCGGTCGTTGCCGCCGAGCGCAGCTCGGAGTAGCGATCGGCGCGCATCCGCCAGACCGCCCGGATGGCAGCCCGCAGGTCGGCGCTCGAGGCACCCGCCCGGAGCGGCCCGCGCAGGTCGGTGCCGTCGAGCGCGAACAGGCAGGTGTAGAGCTTGCCCTCGGCCGACAGGCGCGCGCGCGTGCAGGAGCTGCAGAACGGCTGGCTGACCGAGGCGATCACGCCGACCTCGCCGTCGCCATCGCGATAGCGCCAGCGGTCGGCGACCTCGCCGGGATAGTTGGGCGGAACCGGCTCCAGGCCGGCCTCGGCGTCGATCAGGGCCAGGATCTCGGCGGCCGGGACGACCTCGTCCAGCCGCCAGCCGTTGCTGTGGCCGACGTCCATGTACTCGATGAAGCGCAGGATGTGGCCCTCGCGGCGGGCCCAGCTGGCCATCGGCACGATGCTCGTTTCGTTGATCCCGCGCCGGACGACCATGTTGATCTTGAGCGGGCCGAAGCCGGCCTCCCCGGCCGCGGCGATCCCATCGAGGACCTTGGCCACTGGGTAGTCCACCCCATTCATCGCCCGGAACGTCTCGTCGTCGAGCGAGTCGAGGCTGACCGTCACCCGGGCCAGGCCGGCGCTGCGCAGGGGCCCCGCCAGCTGGCGGAGGGCCGAGCCGTTGGTGGTCAGGGTCAGGTCGAGGGGCTCGCCGTCGGGCCGGCGGAGGGCCGCCAGCATCGCGATCAGGTCGGGCACGTTGCGCCGGACGAGCGGCTCGCCGCCGGTGACCCGGAGCTTCTCGACGCCCTCGGCCACGAAGGCGGCGGCCAGCCGCTCGATCTCCTCGAAGGTCAGGACCTCGGAGCGGGGCAGGAACGCGAAGTCGCGCCCGTAGATCTCGCGGGGCATGCAGTAGGTGCACCGGAAGTTGCAGCGGTCGGTGACCGAGATCCGCAGGTCGTGCAGGCGGCGCCCGAGCCGATCGAGCCGCGGCTCGCCCGCGCCGGCGGCCTGACCGCCGCCGGGCGCGAGCGGCGACGCGGCCGGCTCGGCGGTCGCTGCGCTCATGGCTCGAACCAGGGGGACCATCGAGCCATGGTAACGCCGACGCCGGCGCAGACCCTAGGAACAGGCCCGGCAGACGGCCCCTGACCGGGTCGAATCAACAGGATTCAGGGCAAAAGGCGCGCGCGTCACGGCCGGCCGGCGCGTCGGTGCGCGATGACAACGGCGGTCCTCAACTGGCGGTGACGGCGGACACCAAGGCGATCCCGGTGCGGGACCTCCGGTACCACCGGATCGACCGATTGGTACCACTAGCGCACTCCACCGGACCGCCACCCGCTCCTACGATGCCCACACGTCCTCAGAGACTGCAACCCGAGCTCTCACCTGGAGGGAACCGCACGATCCATGGCGACGACCGAATCACGCACCGGCTTCCGACTCCCCTGGAGTTCGGAGGAGCGGAGTGACAAGGCGCCCGTTGACCGGACCGAGGAGGCAACCACCACGGACGAGGCGACGGACGCCGTGACCGAGGCAAGCAGCGCGGCCCCGGAGACGACCGACGAGGCAACCCAGGCGAACGCCGAGGCGAGCGCCCCCGAAGCCGGCCAGGCGGCCGGCGCCGAGGCAACTGCCACGTCCGAGGCGACCGAGACCAGCGAGACCGATCAGTCCATCGCATCAGACTCGAGCCCGAAGGAATCCTCCGTGGAGTCCACCGCCACAGCCGCGCCGGCGCCGTCCCGAACGACGAGCACGCCTTCCCTGGCCAAGAAGCCAACGAAGTTCGTGCTCGACCTGACCCGCGCGATGCAGGCCGCGGCCGAGGAGTCCCGCGCCCAGACGATGGGCCAGTTCCTGGCCGACGCGAAGACCTTCATCGAAGGCATCCACTCCCGGTCGGCGGTCGAGGCCACCGACCTGCGCAAGCGGTCGGACGACGACATCTCCGGCATCCAGGACTGGTCCAAGGCCGAGATCGCCCGGATCCGCGAAGAGACCCAGGCCAAGATCGCCGATCGCAAGCAGGGCCTCGAGCGCGAGCTCGAGGAGCACGCCGGCCAGATTGAATATGAGATCGACCGGGTCCAGAGCCGGGTCGCCGGCTTCGAGCTCGAGATGGAGCGCTTCTTCGAGCTCCTGGTCACCGAGGAAGACCCGACCCAGATCGCGGTCATGGCCCAGACCCTGCCCGAGCCGCCATCGTTCGATCCCAGCGTGCCCTGGCAGCCGTCGGCGGCGGTCGCCGAGCTGATCGGCGACACCCACGTTGACGCCAGCGCCAGCCCGGCCGAGACCGAGGCGGGATCCGATTCCGCTGCGGCAACCGAGGCCGGGCCGAGCGAAGGCGAGGCCGCCATGGCCGCCATCGAGGCGGCCCACCAGGCCGCTGAAGCTGCCGAGGCCGGCTCGGCCGAGGGCCAGCCCGGCGAAGCCGAGGCCGGCAACGAGTCGAACGCCGAGGCAACCACCGACGAGAACGATCCACGCCTGGCCGCCCTGGCCCTGGCACCGAACTTCGACGCCGCCGAGGCCGAGGCTGCCGCCGAGGCGACAACGGCCGACGACGAGATCCCGACGATGGGCGACGACGCCGTCGCCGCCCGGCTGGCCGGCCTCGTCCCGGTGGAAGGCGAAGTCGAGGCTCGGCCGGCCAAGGCCGCCTCGGAGCAGACGTCCAAGGTCGTCGTGTCGGGCCTGGTCAGCGTGGCCAGCATCGCCAGCTTCAAGCGCCACCTGGGCCGGGTCTCCGGCGTCCAGTCGGTGGGCGTGTCGTCGGGTCCCGACGGCGAGTTCATCTTCACGGTCCATCACGATGAGGCGGTCAACCTGAGCGAGGTAGTGCCTGGCCTGCCCGGCTTCCGGGCGAGGATCACGAACGCCGCCGACGGCGTCGTGACCGTGACCGCGCACGATCCAGAGTCCGGGAGCTAGGTCGAGCATGGCTCGCCAGGCGATCGTCGTCGCACTGCCCCGCGACGAGCAGGTCGCGGTCATCCGGGAGCTCACCGAAGCCGGCTTCGAAGCCCTCGCGGTGAGCGGACCGGAGGAGCTCGAAGCAATCCTGAACGCCCGCCGCGAGGTGGGCGTCGCGATCCTCGACGGCGAGAGCGACTTCGACCGGTCGCTCGAGTACTACTCCCTGCTGCACGACGGGGACCGGGACATCCCGGCCCTGATGGTCGTCTCGCCGCGGGCCCTCGACCGGCTCGCCGGCGCGGCCACCAAGGCCGACATCAACGACGAGTTCTTCACCCGCCCGTATTCCACCGACTCCCTCCGCTGGCGGATCGAGGCGATGCTGATCCGATCGGTGACGATCGACGACGGCAGTGGCCCGGTCCTCCAGTCGGGCGGCGACTTCGAGTCGGAATCGTGGTCGAAGCGGGCCACCATCGTCTCGATCTTCAACCCCAAGGGCGGCGTCGGCAAGACAACCACGGCCCTCAACCTGGCGGCCGCGCTGCAGGTCCGGATGGGCCTCAAGGTGATGCTGATCGACGCCGACACGGTGACCGGCCACATCGCCACCTCACTCGGCCTGGAGTCGGTGACGACCGTCGTCGACGCCTGGACCGAGGACGAGGACGAGGGCCGCTCCGAGCGCAGCCTGATCGACATCGCCACCCAGCACCAGAACGGGCTGACCGTCTGCGTCCTGACCTCCAGCCCGCTCAACACCGAGATCCTGGTGCCCGAGCGGGTGGGCGACGCGATTCGCGCGGCGCGGCGCGGCTTCGACTTCATCATCGTCGACATGCATCCGTCGTACAGCCCGCTCAACCAGGAGATCTTCGAGCGCAGCGACCGGATCCTGGTCCCGGTCACGCCCGACGTGCCGGCCCTGCGGGCCGCCGTCCAGATGCGCGACGTGGCCCAGGAGCTGGGCGTCCGGGACAAGCTCGCCCTGGTCGTCAATCGGGCCAACAGCGGCGTGTCGGTGGCCGACATGGAGCGCACGGTCGGCATGACCGCCCTGGCCCTGATCCGGTCCGGCGGCCTGCTCTTCGTCCGGGCGGCCAACGAGGGACGCTCGGTCGTCGAGCAGTACCCCAAGGAGAAGGTCACCGAGGACTTCGAGATCCTGGCCCAGAAGCTGGTTGGGACCGAGTTCCAGGCGACCGACAAGACCGCCGCGACGAAGCCGGCCTTCCGGATCTTCAACCGGACCAAGGAACCCGCCCGAGCCTGACCCTCAGTCAGGCCCGTGGGCCGGGCTCAGCCGCCGGCGTTCTCGCTGGCGCCCGTCTGCTCGAACTGCTCCACCCGCCGCAGGTACTGGCGGTTGACCAGGATCGTGTCCGTCGGGTCGTCGCCGATGCGCGTCTCGTTGAGCATCACCAGCCCGCCGGTCACCGCGAAGAACATGTCGTTCGAGCGGTCCAGCAGGCGCTCGGGCTCGAAGTTGGGAAACAGGTGGACGGTGCCCTTCACCCGGAACGGGGGGACCTCGAGGGCCACCCCGTAGCTCAGCTTGTGGACCCGGTGGGCCGCCTTCTCATCGTCGGAGAAGACCGGCAGCGATCCTTCACCGGCCAGGACCACGATCAGGTCGTAGGGATCGATGCTGCGCAGGCCGGGCACCGGGCTGAACGGCTCCGAGCCATCCAGCGGCGCCCAGCTCACGTCCCGGATCGAGATCGCGTCGCGCCGGTTGAGGGCGTCCGAGAGGCGGCCGCTGACCTCCATCACGCCCACCAGCCGCCACTCCTCGGTCAGGCCGTCGAAGGCGACCCCGCCCCCGGCCGGTGAGAGGGACACGACCGCCGGGCTCGCCGGCGCGGTCCCGGCGCCGTCCTCAGGCTCGGCCGGCTTGTCCTCCCGTTTGCCGAAGCCGAAGGGCACCTATTCCTCCTCGGCCGAGCCGCTGTTGTCGCGGATCGTCTCGACCACCCCGGCGTCGGCCAGGGTCGTCGTGTCGCCCAGGACCCGGTTCTCGGCGATGTCGCGCAGCAGCCGGCGCATGATCTTGCCCGAGCGGGTCTTGGGCAGGTCGGGCGTGAACATCAGGAACTTGGGCCGGGCGATCGGGCCGATCACGTAGGCCACGTGCTCACGCAGCTGGACCGCCAGGCTGTCGTTTGCCTCGACCCCGGTCTTGAGGGTGACGAAGGCGAAGATCGCCTGGCCGCTGATCTCGTCGACCTTGCCCACGACCGCCGCCTCGGCCACGCTGGGGTGGTCGACGAGGGCCGACTCGACCTCGATCGTGCTGATCCGGTGCCCGGCCACGTTCATCACGTCGTCGACCCGGCCGAGCAGCCAGTAGTAGCCCTGCTCGTCCCGTTTCGCGCCGTCGCCGGCGAAGTACATCCCGGGGAAGCGGCTCCAATAGGTCGAGCGATAGCGCTCGGGGTCGCCGTAGATCCCGCGCAGCATCGACGGCCAGGGCTGCTTGAGGACGAGATAGCCACCGCCTCCGAGGGGCACGCTCTGGCCGGCGGCATCGACCACGTCGGCCACGATCCCGGGCAGCGGAAAGGTCGCCGAGCCGGGCTTGGTGGTCGTGACCCCGGGCAGCGGGCTGATCAGGATCGAGCCGGTCTCGGTCTGCCACCAGGTGTCGACGATCGGCGTCCGGCCGCCGCCGATGTTGCGCTGGTACCACAGCCAGGCCTCCGGATTGATCGGCTCGCCGACCGATCCCAGGACCCGCAACGACGACAGGTCGTGCCGTTCGGGGTAGGCCTCGCCCTGCTTCATGAACGAGCGGATCGCGGTCGGCGCGCAGTACAGGATGGTGACCTTCAGGTCCTCGATGATCTGCCACCAGCGATCCCAGTCGGGCGTGTCCGGGGCGCCCTCGTAGAGCACGCCCGTGGTGGCATTGGCCAGCGGGCCGTAGACGATGTAGCTGTGGCCGGTCACCCAGCCGATGTCGGCCGCGCACCAGTAGACGTCGTCGGGCTTCACGTCAAAGACGATCTCGTGGGTGAACGAGGCGCCCAGCAGGTAGCCGGCCGAGGTGTGGATGATGCCCTTGGGCTTGGCCGTCGTGCCCGAGGTGTAGAGCAGGTACAGGAGCTGCTCGCTGTCGACCGGGACGGGCGGGCAGACCGGGTCCTGGCGATCGACGATCTCATGCCACCAGTGGTCCCGGCCCGCGACCATGTGGACGCCCTCGCCCAGCCGGCTGACGACGATCGTGCCGGTGATCGAGGGGGTCGAGGCCAGCGCCTCGTCGGCGTGATGCTTGAGGCCGACCGGCTTGCCCCGCCGCCAGCCGCCGTCGGCGGTGATCAGGACCTTGGCCTGGGCATCGTTGATCCGGTCGGACAGGGCCTCGGCCGAGAAGCCGCCGAAGATCACCGTGTGGGCCGCCCCCAGCCGGGCGCAGGCGAGCATCGCGATCGGCAGCTCGGGGATCATCGGCATGTAGATCGCGACCCGGTCGCCGGCCACGATGCCCAGCTCCTTGAGGGCATTGGCGGCCTTGCCCACCTCGCCCAGCAGGTCGGCGTAGGTCAACGTCCGGGTGTCGCCCGGCTCGCCGATCCAGTGGTAGGCGACCTTGTCGCCGAGGCCGTTCTCGACATGCCGGTCAAGGCAGTTCTCGGAGACGTTCAGGCGGCCGCCCAGGAACCACTTGGCGAAGGGCAGGTCCCACTCGAGGGTCGTATGGAACGGCTCGGTCCAGCGCAGGCGCTCGCGGGCGCGCTTGGCCCAGAAGGCCACGAAGTCCGCCTCGGCCTCGGCGTACAGGTCCGCCGTCCCGTTGGCCTGGGCGCTGAACGCCGGGTCCGGCGCGAACGTGCGCGCCTCGACGAGGAGGTTCTCGATCTCGGGCTGGGACGCGGGTTCACTGCTCACGAGGCTTCTCCTGCGGCTTCTGCCTGCATTCTACGCGGGCCGCTCGAGGCCAAGCCGCGGCCGTCCGGCCGGCTCAGGTGTCGGAGGACGTCGCCGGGGGCGGCGGATCGGGGTCCGGGAGGTCGTCGCCCCCGGGCGAACGCGGGTCGGCGGCGGCGGCCATCAGGCCCCTGACCGGCATCCCGGAGGGCAGCACCGGGGCGGGGATCTCGATCCCGTTGGCGGCCATCGCCGCGAGGAGGCGCTTGCGCAGCTCGCCGGTCACGGCGACCATCTCGCCGGCCCGGACGCGGCCCAGGATCTTGAGGGTGATCCCCCGCTCACCGAGCTGGTCGACCCGGTCGACGACCGGCGTCTCGAGGATCCGGTCGGCCCAGGCCGGATCGGCAGCCAGGCCGGCGCCGACCGCGTCGAAGACGCTGATCGCACGCTCGATGTCGGTGCCGTAGGCGACGACCACGTCGTAGTTGATCCGGCGCCACACCCGGGTCCGGTTGGAGGCCACCTTGATCTCGCCGTTGGGCACGTTGTGGACCACCCCGTCGGCGTCGCGCAGGACCGTCCGGCGGAGGGTCAGCTCCTCGACCGTGCCGGTGACCCCGGCGATCTCCACGACGTCGCCCTGGGCGTACTGGTTCTCGAGCAGGATCAGGATCCCCGAGAAGAAGTCGCGGACGATCGCCTGGGCGCCGAAGCCGATCGCGATCCCGACCACTCCCAGGCCGGCGATCGCCGGCCCGACGTCGAGGCCGATCTGCTCCAGGACCAGGAGGCCACCGATCGTCAGCACGAAGCCCTTCACGACGTAGCCGACCAGGGCCTCGATCGTCGTGAACCGCTTGCTGACCTCGGCTGCCTCGTCCAGGCTCGACTCGGACTGGGCCCGGGCCTGCATCGCCCCGAGGACCCGGCGCAGGGCGCCCAGCGACAGCCGGGTGATCGCGATGCAGACGACGATGATGACCAGGACGATCAGGAGCCGGTCGGCGATGACCGCCAGCCAGCCGGAGTAGGTGTCGGGCATGTCCGCGCCAGCCTAGCGCGACCGGGTGCCGGGCTGCCGGACCGTGGCCCAGGTCAGGCGGCGGCACCGCCCAGGCGGACCGAGATCGCGGCCGCGGCCTCGCGGGCCTGCGACGCCAGCTCGGGGATCCGGCGGGGAGTCAGCCGGAAGGCCGGGCCCCAGATGTCGACCGCCGCGATCACCGCGCCGCGGGCGTCGTGAACCGGTGCGGCGACGGCGTTGAGGCCCAGCTCGAACTCGCCGATCGCCGTGGCGTAGCCCCGCCGGCGAACCCGCGAGAGCTCCTCGAGGAGCGGCTCGAGCTCGGTGATCGTGCGCTCGGTGTAGGCGGCCAGGCCCTTGCGCACGACACGCAGGACCTCGCGCTCGGCGAGGGCCGCCAGGAGGACCTTGCCCGACGCGACGCAGTGGAGGGGCGTCGAACGGCCGGTCCAGTCGCCGACGGCGATCAGGTTCGGGCCGTCGGCCTGGGCCACGGTCAGGAGCTGGTCGCCCTCGAGGGCGCCCAGGCCGGTCGTCTCGCGGGTCAGGCGGGCCAGGCGCTCGAGCTCGGGCATCGCGATCCCGCGCAGGTCGAGCGTCCGCTCGGCCCGCTCGGCCAGGCGGATGACGACCAACCCGAGGCGGTACTTGCCGCTCTCCTCGTCCTGCTCGACGAGACCCCGCCGTTCGAGCGTGGCCAGCAGGCGCGAGGCCGTCGACTTGTGCAGGCCGAGTCGCCGGGCGAGCTCGGTCACTCCGGCCTCGCCGGCCGATTCGCCGAGGGCCAGCAGGAGCGAGGCCGCCCGGTCGACCGAGCGGACCGCATTCCCGTCGATCACCGGGCGCTCGGTCGCGGGCCGGCGGCCGGCCGGCGCGGATCGACCATCAGTCGAGGACGAGGCTCGGCGCGGCGATGCCCTGCGGCCCGGGCGTCGAGCGCCGCCGCCAGCGAGCCCTCGAAGGCCTCGAGGACCTTGGCCTCGTCGGCGTCGTCGTGGGCCGCGCACAGGAACCACGGCTCGCGCGAGTCTGGTTCGGGCATCGCCCCCCGGGGATGCATCCCGACGGCGACGGCGTCGTACAGGTCGTGGTCGGTCTTGACCCAGTCGCGGTACTCGCGGACGTCCTCGCTGGTGAACATGATCCCGAACATCGCCGGCACGCCGGTGAAGTTGAAGGGCAGGCCCTTGGCGGTCGAGGATCGCGGCCAGGCCGGCCTGGATCGACAATCCCCGCTGCCGGATCCCCTCGACCACCGAGCCGTCCTTGAGGATCGACAGGGTCGCCACGGCGGCGGCCGCGGCGACCCGGTTGCCGGCGTACGTCCCGCCGTGGCTGACCTTGTCGGGCAGCATGCTCATCACCTCGCGGCTGCCGCCGAAGGCCGCCGCCGGGATAGCCGTTGCCGATCGCCTTGGCGAACGAGGCCAGGTCGGGCGTGATCCCGAAGTACTCGGCCGCGCCGCCGCGGGCGATCCGGAAGCCGGTCTTGACCTCGTCGAAGATCAGCAGGGCCCCGAACTCCTTGGTGATCGCCCGGACGCCCTCGTGGAAGCCGTCCTTGGGCAGGATCCCCTGGGCGTTGCCCAGGACCGGCTCGATGATCACGCCGGCGATGTCGTCGCCCTGCGCCTCGAAGACCCGGCGGAGCGTCGCCAGGTCGTTGTAGGGCACCGGGATGACCGTCTGGGTGACCGCCTCGGGGATCCCCCGGCCCCAGGCCAGGTGGACCGGGTTGTCGCGGTCGCCCAGCTCGTCCATGTCGTTGGGCAGGACGCTGATCAGGGCGTAGTCGTGGACGCCGTGGTACTGGCCCTCGAACTTGATGATCTTCTCGCGGCCGGTGTACGCCCGGGCGATCCGCATCAGGTGCATCGTGGCTTCGGTGCCCGAGACGGTCATCCGGGCCATCTCGACCCAGCCGGTGATCTCCTTGATCAGCTCGCAGGCCCGGATCTCATCCTCGCTGGTCAGCGAGAAGCTGACGCCCCGGCGCATCCGCTCGTTGACGTAGTCGTCGACTCGCGGGTCGGCGTGGCCGAGCATGACCGGCCCGTAGCCCAGGCGCAGGTCGACGTACTCGTTCTCGTCGATGTCCCAGACCCGGCCGCCCTTGCCCCGATCGACGTAGATCGTGTCCTCGCCCCAGGTCCGGAAGTTCGAGTCGGTGCCGCCGGGCATCGACTTGAGCGCCCGCTGGTAGAGCTCGGACTGGCGCTCGCGCTTGAGGGTCGGCGTGGGGCGGATGGCGGGTTCGGTGGCCATGAATCCCTCCGGGCTGGAGCTCCGATCGCCCCGCTGCGCCGGTCCCGGGAGGACGGCGCCGCGGTGCGACAGGCGGGACGGGTGCCCGGTTCACGGAACGCGCCCATCGGACCGTTGCGCGATACGGGACTGGATCGGGCCTAGGATGCCACGGGCCTGGCAGCCTGGTCAACACGATATTCGCGGTCGAGCACCGAATCCGGTGCGGAATTCGGCGTCGATACGGGCCGTTCTCGCCAGCAAAGCGTGGGCACCGGGCAACGCGGTCGCTCATCCCCGGCGGTCCTCGAAATCGAGCCGGACGAGCCAGCGCGGCAGGCCGGCGCTCCGGGCATCGGTCAGCACGACCCGGCGGAAGCCGGCCGCGTCGAACATCGAGGCGATGCCGACGTAGGCGAAGGCGGTGTCGATCCGACGGCCCACCGGGATCGACCGGATAGGCTTCGACGCCCGGCGCGCCGGCCGCCCGGGCGGCCTCGACGACCTCCGCCAGGCAGGGCCCTGGCCACGCCCTGCCGGCGGTAGCCGACCCGGATCCTGGAAGCAGCCGATGGCCCACACGGGCCGGTCGTCGATCGCCGGGATCACCCGCGAGTGATCGAGCCTGGGCGTCGCACCTCGGACGCTGACCCCGCACCAGCCGACCGGCAGGCCAGCCAGGTAGGCGATGAAGCCCGGCGGCGGCGGACCGGCGTCGATCTCGGCGAGGAGCATCGGGCAGGCCGGGCCAGGGCCGGCTCGCCGGGCCGGCGGCCGAGGCCCCGCCAGGGCTGGCACCAGCAGCCCCGCTCGGCGCCGTCGCTCCCCAGCAGGACCTCGACGTCCGGCCAGCGATCGGCCGTCGCGGGCAGGACCTCGAGCTCGACCGACGCAGTCATCGCCCCTCAACCATGGCGACGTGCGGGACTCGGCCCGCCGGGCGCCGGGCCATCGGCGCCGCAGGCCGTGCTCGCTGCTACCGTGTCGCGATGACCGCCAGCGACGAGCTGTTCAGGGCGATCCGGGCCGGCGACCTGGTGGCCGTCGACCGGCTGCTGGCGGAGCGGCCGTACCTCGCCGGGGCGAGCGACGCGGCCGGCCTGTCGGCCATAACCGTGGCCGCCTACCAGCGCCAACCGGCCATCCTCGAGCGCATCCTCGCCGCACAGCCCGACCTCGACCGCTTCGAGGCCGCGATCGTTGGCGACCTGGGCCGGCTCTCCGAGCTGCTCGACGAG
This sequence comes from uncultured Chloroflexia bacterium, assembly GCA_963735455.1. GTDB lineage: Bacteria > Chloroflexota > Limnocylindria > Limnocylindrales > CSP1-4 > Palsa-1033. Next base: position 326,084 of record CAVTKZ010000002.1, on the reverse strand, counting down.
CCCGACGCCGGGCCGATCGACGAGCGCTCGGGCGACGGCTTCACGGCCCTCCACCTGGCCGCCTTCTTCGGCCGCCTGCGCGTCGCCCAGGAGCTCCTCGACCGGGGAGCCGACCCGAACGCATGGGCATCCGGCGCGATCCGGGTCCAGCCGCTCCACAGTGCCATCGCGGCCGGCCACGAAGCCGTCGCCCGGCTGCTCGTCGAGCGCGGTGCCGACCCCGATCAGGCCCAGGACGGCGGCGTCACCCCGCTCCACGAGGCGGCGCCAGAACGGGCTCGGCGAGCTGTCCGACTTCCTGATCGCGCACGGCGCCGGTCCCAGGGCCCTGACCGAGGACATCCTGACCCCGGCCGACCTCGCCGAGCGGGCCGGCCATGCCCGGCTGGCGGCCCACCTCCGGTCGCTGGCCGGCCGGCTGAGCCCGGCCGCTTCAGGCCGGCGTGGCCACCCAGGTCGGCAGCTCGCGGGAGAGCGTCGCCAGGGGCAGCGAGCCGTGGCCGAGGACGGCGTCGTGGAACGCCCGCAGGTCGAAGGCCGAGCCGTCGCGCTGCTCGATCTCGGCCCGCAGCCGCTCGATCTCGCGCTGGCCGATCTTGTAGGTCAGGGCCTGGCCCGGCCAGCAGATGTAGCGGTCGGTCTCGATCACCGCGTCGGTCTCGCTCGAGGCCCGCGCCGCGCAGGAAGTCGATCGAGCGCTGGCGCGGCCAGCGCAGGGCGTGGAGGCCGGTGTCGACGACCAGCCGGGCGGCCCGCCAGGCCATCGCATCGAGCATCCCGAAGCGCTCGGCCTCGTTGCGGAAGAGGCCCATCTCGTCGGCCAGCCGCTCCGAGTACAGGCCCCAGCCCTCGACGTAGGCGCCGCCGACGAGCCGCGAGCCGAGCCGCCGGAACGTGCTCAGGCGCTCGTTCTCCATCTCCATCGCGATCTGGAAGTGGTGGCCGGGCACCGCCTCGTGATAGGTGGTGCTGGCCAGCTTCGAGTAGGCCCGCGAGCCGAGGTCGTAGGTGTTGGCGTAGTAGATCCCCGGTCGCGAGCCGTCGGTCGTGGGCGGGTAGTAGTAGGCGAACGGGCTGTCCTTCTCCTTGTACTCCTCGACTGCCCGGACCTCGCAGCCGGCCCGCGGCAGCGTCCCGAAGTAGCGCGGGGCGAGGGCCATCGCCCGGTCGATGTCCTCCCGGGCCCGGCCGAGCAGCTCGGCCGCCGACCTGGGGGATGTTGGCCGGATCGGCGGCGAGGTGGGCGCGATAGGCCGGCCGTGTCGTCGCCGAAGCCCTGCGCCCGGGAGATCACCCGGCGCTCGGCCTCGATCTGCTCGAGCTCGTCGAGGCCGATCTGGTGGACCTCGGACGGCTCGAGGGCGAGCGTCGTCCAGGCCAGGACCTGGGTCCGGTAGAGGGCGTCGCCGTTGGGCGCCGACCACAGGCCGGGATCCTCGCGGCTGGCGGCCAGGTAGGCGCCGCGCAGCGCGTCGAGGAAGGCCCGGTCGGCCGGGATCACCTGGTCGCGGACGACCGCCAGGACCCGTTCCCGGTCCTCGTCGCTGGCCACCCGGGCGACCTGCACGACGACCGACTCCTCGGGCGGCGTCTCGAGCAGCCGCTCGAGCTGGGCGATCGTCCGCTCGGTCACGATCCGGGGCGCGGTCAGGCCGCTGGCGATCCCCTCCCGGAGCAGCTCGATGTTGGCGGCCATGAACGCCGGGTAGGCCCGCAGGCGGGTGATGAACCGCTCGAAGCGCTCGGGCGTGTCGGCGGCCTGGAAGGTGGCGACCGTCGGCAGGAGCGTCTGCGGACCGCCCATCTGGTCGACCACCCGGAGGAGGTCGATCCGCTGGTCGTCCTGCTCGATCTGGAGCTCGCAGACGACCCGGACCATGTCCAGGGTGATCCGGTCCTCGAGCGGCTGGTCGGCCGCCATCGATCTGGCCGGCGGCGGCCAGGGTCGATTCGGCGAGGGACCGGGCGCGCAACCGGCCGGCCGGTGCTGGGATCCTCGAGCCGATCGTCGTAGCGCTCGTCGCCGTACATCGTGGCGGTCGTCGGGTTCTGCTTCGAGGATCGCCTCCCAGAACCGGTCGGCGAGCTGGTTGACGGGGCTGTCCGGGTCGAACTGGGTCACGAATGCCCTCCGTGGCGCGGCCGCTCGGGATGGTCAGCGTAGTCGATTGCGGCGGCGGCCGGCAACCTCGGGCATCGGGCCCGATCTGCTCAGCCGCCGAAGAGGGTCGTCTGCTCGCCCGCCTGGCGCTCGATCAGCGGATCGAGGCCGAGGAACGGCTCGAGGTCGGCCAGCATCGGCTGCTCGCGCTCGGCGAAGGCCCGCAGGTGGTTGGCCTTGAGGATGTGCCAGTTGCCGGTCTCGAGCGCGGAGCGCAGGAGCGGCGACCGCTCGAGCTTGTAGCGGATCAGCTCGGTCCGCTCGGGCGCGACGACGAGGAAGCGGACCAGGTCCGGGTCGGGCGGGATCTGGCCGCCCCGGCGGAGGAGCGGCTCGCCCAGCATCGCCGTCCACTCGACCTCGAAGGTCATCGTCAGCCGGGCCCGGAAATGCCAGGTCACGTCGACCTGGTCGATCACCTCGCTGCGGGCCTTGCCGACGTGGGGCGGTCCCGAGCGGAACTCGGAGTCGTCGAGCCAGCCCGCGAGGTTGTGGCGGCCCAGGCGGTGGACCTGCTCCCGGCTCGAGATCCAGACCCGCAGGCCCAGCGATGGCCGAGGTTGGCGAGCAGGGCGATCAGCTCGCTGTGCTCCTGCGAGCGGCGCAGCAGGTCGTCCGAGGTGAGCAGGTGGTCGGGCGTGCTGGCCAGGCTGCGATAGCTCTCGAGGCAGGCCCCGACGAGCGCCTCGTCGGGCAGGTCGTGGCCGGTGAACAGCCCGGCGATCCGCTCGTTGAACGCCCCTTCGGACAGCCGCCCGGCGGTCGACAGCAGGCTGAAGACCGACCACTCGACCCGGTCGGCCAGGGGCAGCGCAGCGCCGGCGACGTCCTCCCGGTCGGTCAGCCACCAGCGACCCGGCTCGATCTCCTTCAGCCGGCGATGGTCGGGCCGGGCCAGCTCCGCCCGGACCAGGCCGAGCAGCCGCTCGACCCGGTCGGCCGCGACGGCAACCTCGGGCGCCCGGACCGATTCGCGGCCGAGGCGGCCGGCAGGCCCCGCAACGAGCCCGGGAGCGCTGCGCGGCGAAGGCCGGATGTCGGGCTCGCCGTCGTCGCTCGACTCGGTCCGATCGGGAGGTCGGGCGAGGCGGTCCATGGCGCGGTCCGGGCCCCGGTCGGCCAGCCGGTCGGTCAGCCGCCGGGACCGGTCCTCGGTCGGGCCGCCGAACTCGCCCTCGCCGTCGGCGGCGCCGCCGTCGACCTCGGGGGCGACCAGCCGGCGGAGGTGGCCGGCCCGGTCGAGGCCGACCAGGATCTCGCCGAGCAGGCGCTCGGTCCGGGCCGGCTCGCCGCGCGCCTGGAGGATCGCGACGGCCGTCTCGGTCACGGTCCGGGCGACGTCGCGCTCCGAGAACCGGCCCCGATCGAAGCGCTCCGGCGGCGCGAACAGGCCACGGCCGGGCACGAGGTCCGGATCGCCCGGACCGCCGGGCACCACCGGCAGGGTGACGTTGGCCCGGGTCCGCGGACCGACCGGGATGGCCGCCCCGGGGGGCACGAACTCGACCGATCCCGCCGGTCTCCTCGCCGGGCTCGGCCAGGCGGGCGGCCACCAGCCGGTAGCCGGCTCCGACGCCGCCCAGGACGGCCGCCAGGAGGCCCTCCGGGCCACCCGGCTCGAGGATCAGGATCGCCCGTGCGTCGCGGGCCAGGATCGGCGCTGCCGCCTCGTAGGCGCGCCGGATCTGGGCCGACTGCCAGCCCCACGGCACCCGGGCCGTCGTGCTCAGGAGGGCCTCGATCGGGACGAGCGAGGCGGCCTCCCGGCCGAGCACCCAGGCCGTCCCGACGTAGGCGAACGACAGGCGCTCCTGGTTCGGGCGGAGCGGCGGCTGGCCCAGGACCAGCCGGATCCGGGGCCGGTCGGCGGCCCGGCCGAGCGCCTCGGCCTCGGCGGCCAGGGCCCGGAAGGTGGACGGCGTCCCGAGCCGCAGGACGACGTTGCCGGTGCCCTCGGCGAGCGCCTGGAAGTCCTCGCCGAAGCGCGCCTGCATCGGTCCGAGCGGCGCGCCTTCGAGACGCTGGACGAAGCCCCGGACCAGGCGATAGGCATCCTCGAAGGCGAGCCACGGGTTGCGCTCGCGCCACTGGCCGCCGGCCGGCAGCTTGACCCGGCCGTGGCTGATCCGGAGGGTCGCGATCCGGCCGGGATAGCCGTTCAGGCGCGAGGCCGGCACGATCGCGTGGAGGAGGGCCAGGCGCATCGCGGCCTCGACGGCCGGCGCCCGCAGGTCGGTCTCGATCCGTTCGAGGATCGCCTGCAGCCCGAGGAGCTGCCGCGGGCGTGTGCAGGTCGAGGACCGAATCGACGATGCCCGACTCCCCCTCGGGATACGGGAAGCGCTCGCGCAGCAGCCGGCGGGCGGGCAGGTCGCTGGGGATCTCGGCGGTCCGCGCGATGTCGGCCTCGTCGACCGGTCCGTTGCGCTGCTCGCCGCCGCCGAGCTGGTCGCGACAGACGATGCAGCGGTACTGCTTGGTGATCGGCCGGGCCGGCTCGTCGCCGGTCAATTCCCAGACGACCTCCTCCAGGGTGACGGCCCGGCCGCAAGTCAGGCACCGGCTGGCATAGCGCTCGCCGAGCCAGACCTTGAGGGCCGACTGCTCGCGCGGCGCCGCCGCGATCGCCTGGAAGGCGGCGTCGAGGTGACGGACGTCGGGCGGCCGCAGGACGACCTCGGCCAGGAGTCGGGTGAGCGGGCTCGTCTCGAGGCTGGCCGCCCGGCGCTGGCGATCGACGGCGGTCCGGGCGATCCAGCCGCCCCGGCCGTGGAGGTCGACGACCACGTCACCCGGCCGGCTGTTGGCCTCGATCCGGCCCGCGACCAGCTCGGGCGGCAGGGGCGGCGCCAGGCGGCTGAAGGCGGGCAGCGACCAGCCCGGGTCACTGCGCAGGAACGGATCGCGGGCGGCCATCGGCGCAATTGTGCCACCCCGCGACGTACGATCCGCAGATGACCGTCGATTCGAGCTCCCACGCCAAAGGTCACGGTCGCCGACGGGGCGCGCGCCTGGCGCAGCCTGCGGGCCGCGGTGGCCGAGGCGGTGGTCGGCGGCGACGAGGCACTGCGCCTGCTGGCGATCGCCCTCCTGGCCGAGGGCCACGCCCTGATCGAGGATGTCCCGGGCGTCGGCAAGACGCTCCTGGCCCGGGCCTTCGCCCGCGCGCTCGACCTCGACTTCGGGCGCGTCCAGGGAACTCCTGACCTGCTGCCCTCGGACGTCACCGGGACGAGCATCCTGGCGCCGGCCACCGCGCTGACCGAGGGTGGCCTGACCCTCCAGTTCGTGGCCGGTCCGGTCTTCACCAACGTCCTGCTTGTCGACGAGATCAACCGGGCGACGCCGCGAACCCAGTCGGCCCTGCTCGAGGCGATGCAGGAGCGCCAGGTCTCGATCGAGGGCGAGACCCGGCCGCTGCCCGATCCCTTCGTCGTGCTGGCCACCCAGAACCCGATCGAGTACGAGGGCACGTTCAGCCTGCCCGAGGCCCAGCTCGACCGCTTCCTGGTCCGGATCCGGATCGGCTACCCGGATCGCGCGGCCGAAGCCCGGATCGCCAGCCGCTACCTGGCCGAGCACGACCCGCTCGAGCGCGTTCAGCCGGTCCTCGACCGGGCCGCCTTGCTCCGGTTGCGCGATGCTGCCCGCCAGGTCCACGTCAGCCCCGAGCTGACCGACCACGTCGTGGCGATCGTGGCCGCGACTCGCGAGCGGCCGGACATCGAGCTGGGCGCCAGCCCGCGGGCCAGCGTGGCCCTCTTCCGGGCGGCCCAGGCCCGGGCGCTGCTCGACGGGCGCGACTTCGTCCTGCCCGACGACATCCGGACGATCGCCCCGGCGGTCCTCGTCCACCGGCTCAGGCTGAGCGTCGATTCGACGCTCCATGGCCTGTCGATCGAGGGCGTCTTCGCCGAGGCGCTGGCCGGGGTCCCGGTGCCGGTCGGCGCTACCGGCCGGCCGCCCGGACGGACCCGGCCGGGTGATCGAGCCGCGATCGACCGGATCGCGGGCGACCGGCTCCCGGGCCACCGAAGCGCCGGAGCAGCGCGCCCGACGGGGTCGATCCCCGAGGTCGCCACGATCGCCCGGGATCCCGGCGACGGCCGCCACGCCTGGCTGGTCGGCGGGATCGTCCTGGCCCTGATCGGCGGCGCGGCGGCCAGCTACCCGATCGCGGCGATCGGGGTAGCGGTCGCGATCGTCGGCCTGCTGCGCTGGATCGCGGTCGACCGGGGCCTGCGCGGCGTCGTCGTCGGTCGTCGCTTCGAGCGCGACCGGGTCGTGTGCGGCGACCCGGTCAACCTGATCCTGACCGTTCGCAATCGCGACCCGCTGCCGATTCCCTGGCTGCGCCTGGCCGAGTCGCTGCCGCCCGAGCTCGAGCTGACCCTGCCCTCCGCGACCGGCCGGGATTCGCCGGCCGAGACCCAGATCGGCGGACGGGCCGAGCTGCGCAACGGCTGGTCCCTGGCCCCCTACCGGCGGGTGACCCGCCACGTCCGCCTGGTCAGCGGCCATCGCGGCGCGTTCCGCTTCGAGGAGGTCCACATGGCCGCCGGCGACCTGCTCGGGCGGACGATCGCCGAGGAGGACCGCTCGACTGCCGGCTACCCTGATCGTCCGGCCCCGGATGGTGGCGACGATGGCCCTCGACGCCCGCCATGACTGGCTGGGCGAGCGGGCCACGCGCACCGGCCGGGTCGACGATCCGAGCCGGTTCGCCGGCGTCCGGCCGTACGCCGCGGGCGACCCGGTCCGCCGGCTCCACTGGCGGGCGACGGCCCGCCTCGGGCAGCCCGTCGTCAAGCGCTTCGACCCGGCCCGCGAACGGGACGTGGTGATCGTGGTGGACATCGAGACGCGCGACGACGAGCTGCGCCGAGCCGACCGACGGCCGATCGCGAGCGCGAGGCCGACGACCTCGAGGAGCTGTGCATCGTGGCCGCCTCGCTGGCCCGCCGCTTCGAGAGCGAAGGGGCGGCCTGCGGGCTGGCCGCGGCGGCCTTCTCGGGCAGCACCCGCCGGATCGTCTTCGCCGCGCCCAGTGGTGCCGCGGGCCAGAGCGGCCAGATCAGCGACATGCTCGCCCGGCTTGGGCCGTTTCCGTCGGCGTCGTTCGCGGCGCTGCTCGGCGGCCTGGCCCGCCTCCTCCGGCCAGGGACCCAGCTGGTCGTGGTCTCCGTCCGCGATCCCCGCCCGTGGCTGGCCGTCGCCCGGCGCCTGGCCCGGAGCGGCTTCGCCCTCGAGCTGCTGGCCCTGGGCGGCGGGGCCGCCGAGCACGCCCGTGCCGCCCGCCAGGTCGGCATCATCGCCCGGGCCGTGCGCCTCGATGCGAGCTGGAGGGAGAGCCGTGCGCTCGAACTGGTGGGCTAAGGTCGTCGAGCCCGGCTTCATCGCCCTGACCGAGGGCATCTGGGTGGCGGTCCTGTACCTGCTCTTCGAGATCGTGGGCCGGACCCCGATCACCATTCCGCCGCTCGCCTTCGTCGTGCTGGCCGGCGTCGCGGCGGCGGCCAGTCCCCACCTCGATCGATTCGGTTCCGCGCGCTGGCAGGTCGTGACCTTGACCGCCGTCGTGGTCGGGGTGATCGGCACACTGCTCGGTCCGGGCGTGGTCACGACCCTCCTGGCCGGTGACCCGGCGGCTGCCTTCGCGGCCCATCCGGGTGGCTGGCTGCTGGGCCTGGCGGTCTTTCGAGGCCTGGTCGAGGCCGGCTCATTCGACGACCCTGATCGGGCCGGGCGGCCATTCGTGCGGGGCGTCCTGGTGCTGACCGCGATCTGGCTCTACTCCGGCCCCCTGCCGGCGGCAACGGTGGCCGCGTTCCAGGCTGCGGCGCTGGGCCCGACGCTCGTCTTCGCCACGGTCGGCGCGGCCGCGATCGGGCTCCGCCGGGTCCATGCGATCGCCGCGCCGGCGGGCATCGAATGGTGGCGCAACCGGGGCTGGCTGGCGGCCCTGGCCGCGCTCGTCCTGCTCCTGGCAGTCGTGGCCATCCTGGTCGCCGGCGAGCTGGTCGTGGCCATCCCGGCCGTCCTCGGCCTGGCCGGCTTCGCCGAGGTGGCCCTCTTCGGCCTGGTCCTCCTGGGCCTGGTCGGTGGCAGCCGTGGCCGGCGCCGGCCGCGCCAGTCGTCGATCCGGGGCTACCTGGTCCTGGCCGCCTTCCTGATCGTCGGTGCGATCATCTATCACTTGCTCCACCCGGACACCAACCTGCCGCCGTCGGCCGGCGGCGCTCCGCACACGCTCCAGCTGACGAGCTCGAACGGCGCCGCCGGGGTGGTGATCATCGTCGCCGTCCTGATCGGGATCGCGATCGTGGCGATCCTGCTGGCCCAGAGCCGCCACGGCCCGCTGGTCGCGCCGGAGATGGCGCCTTCGATCGACGATTCGGGCTTCGAGGTCGAGCAACCCGGCCTGGGCTGGCTGCGTCGAGCCAGGGCCCGATTCTTCGGCGGCCGGCCGGCGGGCCGGCCGGCCAATGCCGAGGCGGCCTACCTGGCGACGCTCACCCTGCTCGAGCCACTGCGCGAGCCTGCGCCGCCTGCCGCAGGAGACGCCGCAGGCCCATGCCAACCGGATCCGGCGCGATGGCGTGGGCACGCTCGAGCTCGACCTGCTGGCGGCCGACTACGAGCTGTCGCGCTGGGGCGCGCGCCGGCTATCGGTCCGCGAGACGCGCCGGGCGATCGGGCGCTGGGAGCGGTCCCGGACGTGGATCGCGGCCGAGATCCAGGCCGAGGAGGCGGCCCGCCAGCACGCCGCAGGAGCGTGCCGGGGGCGAGCCGGCCTGATCCCCGATCGGGCGCGGCTCGGCGGCCGCGGCGCCGCGGCCCCGTCGCGGACCCCGGTTACGGCTCGTCGAGCTCGTCGGGCTCCTCGACGAAGGCCTCGTCGGTCGTGACGTCGACCGGCAGCGCCCGGTCGAGGTCCTCGATCTCGTCGTCCTCGTCGTCCTCCTCGAGGTCTTCCTCGAGGTCCATCTCCTCGCGGATCAGGGTGCCCTTGGTGTACGGCCGCAGGTCAGTCGACTTGGCCGCGGTCGGGAAGCTCACCTTGCCGTAGTTGCGGGGGTCCTGGAAGATCTCGCGGATGATGATCCGGACGTCCTTGTCGCCGAGCGAGGTGACCCCGGCGAAGTACTTGTTGCCTTCGGCCATCAGCTTGAGCAGGCGGGCGGCGACCCGCGGCTCGACGATCCCGATCCGCATCCCGTTGCTGAACGCCAGCAGGCGATTGCCCTCGGGCGTCAGCTCGACCGCGTCGCCCGGGTTGACCTGGGCCAGCTTGCGCGGGTCGGCCAGGTCGGTCAGGAAGGCGAAGCCGGTCTTGCCGGTCTCCTCGACGAAGATCGAGACCGGCGCCTTGCTGCCCTCCATCGCCGGGACGGTCTTCTCGCCGGCCTCGACGAGCAGGACCCGCAGCCGGTCGATGTTCCGCTCGGCGATCCGGTTCGTCGGATCGAGGGCGAGCGCGGTCTGGTAGTGCTCGCGGGCCGAGCCCAGCTCGCCCAGCTCCCAGAGCGACTTGGCCAGCCGGTTCTCGGCCTCGGCGTCGGGCCCCATCTCGAGGATCCGCCGGTTCGTCTCGGCCGATTCAGCTCCACTGGGCCGCGGTCGCCTGGTCGATCGCCTGCTCGACGAGCTGGCGCTTCTGGCGGAGGGCCGTGGCGGCACTCGTCGCCGGGCTGGTTTCAACGTCGGAAAAGCTCACTGGATCGGTCGTCCTCTCGGCGCTGCTGTGCGGCTCGACGCAACGGGACCCGGCGCCAGAAGCTGGCGGGCAGGCGGAATCCCGGGGCCGGGCGCGGGCCACTGTTTCTAGCATCGTTGAGCCAATCCGTCAACGCGGCACGTCCGGGCGAGGCCGCGCGGCTAGCGCAGGGCGATGTTCCAGGCGGTGACGGCCAGGCCAAGGACGACCAGCATCGCCGTCTGCCAGATCCAGCGCGGGTCGCGGCGCTGGGCGGGCGGCGAGCCGTGGATCGCGTCCCACAGGAAGAAGACCAGGGTCACGATCGCCGGCCCGAGCAGGCGGGGCAGGGCGACAGCCCGGATCGTGCCGGCCGCGATGGCGACCACCGCCGCATAGGTTCCCGCCGACCATAGCGCTCCGCGCCGGGTCCGCTCGCGGAGGACCGACAGTCGGAAGCCGAGCAGTCCCCCGACCAGGGCGTCGGTCACGGCCAGGACGATCAGGGTCGACTCCGAGAGCCCCGTCGCCGGGCCGCCGGCGGTGCCAGTCGTCGGCTCGACGAGGCCGCCCTGGACCAGGGCCGCGGCGCCGATGAAGGCCAGGAACGAGACCAGGACCGACAGGGCCAGGACGTAGGTCCGGTCGTCGGCGCTGGCCGGGCTCACCCGCCGGAAGAGGTGCAGCTCGAGGGCCAGCGCCCGATCCAGGAGCAGCGCGGCCAGGCCCACGGCAACCAGGATCGGCAGGCCGTTCGGGACGATCCGGACGACGCCGATGCAGGCGACCGCGGCGAGGGCCGGCAGGATCGTCGATTCGACCGGGATCCCGCGGGGATGGCCGGCGCCCAGGAACCACAGCGTCCCAGTCACGACCGAGGCGGCCAGCAGCCCGGCGACCAGCCAGTCGAGCGGGCCGTCGAGCAGGCGTGACAAGCCGATCACGACCGACGCCAGGAGGACCAGCTCGCGCCGGTCCGCGCTTCGGGAATCCATGCCCGCGATCGTACGCGACCGATCGCCGGGCGAGCTCCGCGGCCGCCGCTTCAGCCACCGGCGGCGATCCGTCCGGCCTTGCCGGCGACCCAGGCCAGGAGCCCGGCCCGCGAGCGGGTGTTGAGCACGGCGGCCGGCTCGACCCATGCCCGGCGAGCCTGGCTCACGGCCCACTCGAGGTGCCGGAACTCTTCGATCCGGTGGGCGTCGGAATCGAGGGCCAGCAGGCAGCCGGCCGCCACGGCCCGCCGGGCGCGCTGGTCGGTCAGGTCGAGGCGATGGTCGGAGCCATTCATCTCGAGGGCCGTCCCGGTCCGGGCGGCCTCGGCGAAGATCGCGTCCCAGTCGAGGTCCAGGTCGTCGCGGCCCTGGACCTTGCGCCCGGCGGGATGGGCGATCACGTCGACATGCGGGCTGCGGATCGCGGCCAGGACCCGCCCGGTGAGCTGCTCGCGGGGCTGGCTCCGGCCGACATGGAGCGAAGCCACGACCAGGTCGTAGCCGGCCAGCAGGTCGTCGTCGAAGTCGAGCGCTGGCGTCCGACCGGATCTCGAGCTCGCAGCCGTGGAGCAGCCGAAAGCCCTCCGCCGGCGTGGCCGCCGGGGCCCGGCCGTCGGCCTCCTCGCGCTCGAAGCGGGCATTCAGCTCGCCGACCACGGCCCGCTGGAGCTGGACCCGCTCGGGGGTCAGGCCATGGGCGATCGCCAGGCGAGCGGCTGTGGTCGGTCAGGACCTGGTAGGCGTGGCCGCGGGCCCGGGCGGCCTCGGCCATCTGCTCGATCGGAATGGACGCCGTCCGACCAGTCGGAGTGCGAATGGAGGTCGCCGCGCAGGTCGGCCCGCCTGATCAGGCGGGGCAGGGTGCCGGTCTGGGCCGCCTCGATCTCGCCGCGATCCTCGCGCAGCTCGGGCTCGATGAACGGCAGGTCGAGGAAGGCGTAGGCCTCGGCCTCGGTCGGGAACGTGCGCAGCTCGGCCGGCGTCGCCGGACTGCCGTCCTCGTCGATCCGCAGGTAGCCCTTCTCGGACAGGCTCCAGCCCCGGTCACGGGCAATCCCGCGCAGCCGGATGTTGTGGTCCTTCGAGCCGGTGAAGTGGATCAGGTAGGTGCCGGCCTCGCCCGGCGGCATGATCATCAGGTCGACCTGGGGACCGCCGGCCAGGGTGACCGCGGCCTTGTGGCCGCCCGCGCCGAGGACCCGTTCCACGCCGGCCAGGGTCGTGAACCGCTCGACCAGCGCCCCGCCATCGGCGGACTCGGCCAGCAGGTCCAGGTCGCCGATCGTCTCCCGGCGGCGGCGATACGAGCCGGCCGGCTCCAGCCGGGTCAGCCCGGGCACCGTCCCCAGCTCGGCCACCAGCCGGTCGATGATCGCCTCGGCCTCGCCCAGCAGGAGCCGGTCGGGGCGGGTGTCGAGCGAGGCGATCCCGGCCAGGATCGAGGCCTCGGCCTTCTCGGACAGGCCCTTGACCGTCCGCAGCCGGCCGCCCTGGGCGGCAGATCGCAGCCCGTCGAGATCGGCGATCCCGAGCTCCTTGTTCAGGATCTGGACCGTCTTGGGACCCACCCCGGGCACCCGCAGGAGCCCCAGCAGGCCCGCCGGCACCTCGGCCGCCAGTCGGTCGTAGAAGGCCAGCCGGCCGGTCCGGCTGAGCTCCGCGATCTTGTCACTGATCGCCTGGCCAACCCCGGCGATCTTGGGCGGAGCCCCCTCGCGGTAGGCCCGGGACAGCTCGATCGGGTAGTGGCCGATGGCATCCGCGGCGCGGTGGTACGCGACCGTCTTGAAGACCAGCTCACCCTTGACCTCGAGCATGTCGCCGATCTCGTGGAAGATCGCCGCGAGCTCGGCGTTCGTCAGCTGGGGCTGGTCGGCCGTCGCGCGGGTGGGTTCGGCTGGGGGCCGGGTATCGGGCATGGCCCGATGGTAGCGGGGCTCAGGCGGCGACGACCTGGTTGCGGCCGGCGCGCTTGGCCCGGTACAGGGCCCGATCGGCCTGGACCAGGAGATCGCCGATCGGCTGGTCGAATCGAGCCCCGACCGCAACCCCGATCGAGACGCTGATCCCGGGCACCCGCCATTCCCGCAGGTCGAGCTGGTCGACAGCCTGGCGGACGCGCTCCGCCACCTCGATCGCCGCCTGGCGCGACGCGTGGCGGAGGAGGACGGCGAACTCCTCGCCGCCGAAGCGGGCCGGGACGTCGCCCTCCCGGACCGTCTCCGCGATCGCCCGGCCGACGGCTCGCAGGACCTGGTCGCCGACATCGTGGCCGTACGCGTCGTTGACCCGCTTGAACCAGTCGATGTCGACCATCAGCACGCCAAGCGGGGCGTCGTCGTCGCGCCGGCGGCGCCCGAGCAGGCCGCAGAACTCATCGAAGTAGCGCCGATTGGGCAGGCCGGTCAGGGCATCCGTCGCCGCCTGGGCCTCGATCGCGCGCGAGGAATCGACCCGACCCAGCGCCGCGGCGGCCTCCAGGGCAGCCCCGGCCAGCACCCGCTGGGTCGCGGCCGGCCAGGGCTCGGGGCTGCGTCGCGAGAGGAGGATCGCGCCGATCACGGCGCGCTCGTGGCGGAGGGGCACGGTCAGGGTGTTGCCGATCCCGAAGAATGCCTCCACGCTTGCGGCGAGGCGCTCGACGACGCGCTCGGGGTCGGCCTCGAGAGAGCCGGCCAGGTCCATTGGCGGCAGGGCTGAGGTCGTCGAGGCCACCCCGGGCCGCATCGACACCAGGGTCGCCACGAGGGCGCCCGTGTCGCGCTCAAGGTGGACCACGACACAGTGATCGGCGGCGGTCACCCGGCCCAGGTCGCCGACCATCGCCTCGACGATCGTCGCCGGTGACACCGAGCGGGACAGCCCCTGGAGCATCCGGGCGAACGTCTCGGCCTCGGTTCGGCGGCTGGTGTCGAGGCGGACCACGGCCTGGCGGTGGAACCAGGCCGCCGCCCCGACGACGCCGACGAGGCCGACCACGGCCGAGCCCAGGGGCTGCGCCTCGCCGGTCAGCACGACCAGGATCGCGACCGCGGCGAGGAGGCTGAATGAGCCGCCGAGGAACCGCCAGGTGATCGAGATCCAACGGTCCTGCGGGTCGCCCGGGATCAACATCCGCTGGGGGCCGGCCACGGTTCCTAGGATGCTGTTGGAACATCCGTTCGTCCAGCGGTCCGGGGCAGTACCTATGGCGGGGCGGCCCGGTACTTTCGTACCAGCCGTGCCTGAAGCTCGGGCTTAGGTGCGGGCCTCGACCTCGCCCGAGCCGCCGATCGCGACGAGCTGACGACCCGCCGGGCGACCCGGCCGGCCGGCGCGTGAGCGGCGCTGGCCACCGCGCAGGCCGGCCAGCTCGGCCGCCGCTCCCCCGGCGTTCTTGACCCGGTACATCGCGGCGTCGGCCCGGGCGATCAGGTCCTGGGCGGTTCGCCCGTCGACCGGGAAGGCGGCCACCCCGATCGAGCACCCGATCGAGACCGGGGCCCGGTCGGCGCTCTGATAGGCCCGCTCGGTGAGCGCGGCCAGGATCCGCTGGGCAGCCAGCCAGGCCGCTTCGCGATCCGTGTCGGGCAGGATGATCGCGAACTCGTCGCCGCCGTAGCGAGCCGCGATGTCGGAGACGCGCAGGGTCGCCCGGAGCTCCTCGGCGACCCAGGCCAGGACCCGGTCGCCGAACAGGTGGCCGAACGTGTCGTTGACCAGCTTGAACCCGTCGAGGTCGATCATCAGGACGGCCAGCGGCGTCTTCGAGCGCTGCGAGCGGACCACTTCCTCGCCCAGCCGCTCGTGGAGATAGCGGTGGTTGAAGAAGCCGGTCAGCTGGTCCCGGTCGGCCAGCTTGCGAGCATCCTCGTAGAGCCGGGCGTTCTCGAGGGCCATGGCCGCCTCGTTGGCCATCGTCCGGGCCAGCTCGAGGCGGGTCGCGTCGAACGTCTTGGGGCTCCGCGAGATCAGCTCGACCAGGCCGATCGAGGTGCCCTTGGCAACCAGCGGCAGCATCGCCAGCATCCGGTCGCCGGACTGGACCAGGAGGGCGACCTCGGCCCGGTCGGCGAGCGGATCGTGGGTGTCGATGACCGAGGTGACCTGGTGCTCCAGCACCCGCCGCGTGTCGGGGTAGTCGTTGAGGTCGAAGTAGGGCTCGACGCCCTCGAGCTCGGCGGCCGGCCAGTAGCCCCAGGTCAGGAGCCGGTCGGTCGTCCGCTCCCAATAGCTGATCCCGCAGCGCTCGACGCCCATCGCGCTCGCCAGGTGGCGAGCGATCAGGTCGGCTACCTGGCGCGGATCGAGGCTCTCGGACAGGGCGCTGCTCATGTCCAGCAGGCCGCGCAGCTCGAGGGCCAGGCGCTGGCTGTGGGTCAGCAGGCGGGCCGACTCGACCGCGGTCGCGGCCTGGTCGGCGAGGATCGACAGGAGGCGCAGGTTGTCCTCGTCGAACTGGTTCAGGCCGAGCTTGGACAAGGTGATCACCCCGATCACCCGTTCGTCGTAGCGCATCGGCACGACGAGCATCGACTCGTCGACCTCGTCGGTGCCCGGGATGGTGGCTCCCCGCGGATCGTTGTTGGCGTCGTTGATCAGGAGGGGCAGGCCGTGCAGCCCGACCCAGCCGGTGAAGCCCTCGCCCAGGCGGGTGCGGAGGAGCTCGAAGTCGACCTTCTCGTAGGCCCCCACGATCCCCTCGAAGGCGATCGGCAGGAGCTCGGCCGACTCCTCGAGCATGTACACCCGGCAGTTGTGGTAGTCGATGATCTGGCGGATCTCCTCGACGATCGCCCGGCCGACCGATTCGATCGTGTTCTGGCGGCTCATCCGGGCCGATGCGGCCTGCAGGACGGCCAGCTGTCCGGCCCGGACCTGGGCCTCGCCGAACAGGTCGGCGTTGTGGATGGCGATCGAGGCATGGGTCGCGACCGCCTCAGCGAACTCGATGTCGCCGGCAGTCCAGGTCCGGGGCAGGAACGACACCGCGCTCATCACCCCGATCACCCGGTCGTCCTGGAGGAGGGGCACGACGAGCTCGGCCGCGATCCGGACGACCGGGTCGTAGCGCTCGTAGCGGACGCGGCCGGGATCTGAGCGCCGGTCGACCTCGACATCGTTGCGATACCACGGCCGGCGGGTCCCCTCGATCTCCTGGAACCAGTCCTCGGTCGTGGTCAGGGACGGGAGCTGCCCAGCGACCTCATCCGCCAGGCCGGCCCAGGCCACGAGCTCGAGCGCCTCGCCGCGCCGGATCCGGATCGTGGTGGCATCGGTGGCCACCGCCCGGTTCATCTCGCTCACGATCAGCCGGAAGACCTCGGTCCGATCCAGGCTGGTGGTCAGCCGCTGGGCGATCCCGAGGACCGATTCGATTCGGTCGTTGAGGCGCGCCTCGCGCGCCGCCCGGGAGGCGTCCCGGGCCGCGATCCGCCCGAACGCCAGGCGCAGGAAGGTCGCCGACACGACCAGCACCGCGAGCTCGGCCACGAGGCTCGAGTCGAGTCGCGTCCAGGGATTCGAGCCGAGCATCGGACCGACCGTGATCAGGCTGATCGCCAGGCCGACGATGGCGGCCGACCAGCGCCCGAGGAAGATTGCCGCGACGAACAGGGGCAGGGCCGCCAGGCCGATGGCCAGCGGCTCGGGCACGCCGGAGGCGACCCGCACCAGGCCGTAGCCCGCGACCAGCACGCCGGCCAGCAGCTTCGGCGGAATCGGGGCGCGCAGCAGCGCGGCGGGCCGAATGGTGTTCTGCATCGCCCGCCGATCCTGCCACCGGGCCCCCTCCCGGGCCCCCTCTCCGGTGGTACTTCGATGCCTCCCCGATGGTCACCCGAGGCCGGCGGCCGCGCCGCTCAGTGGCGGAAGGATGCCACCGGCGCGACGTGCGAGCCGGGCTGGGCCTCGAGCTCGGTCGTGAAGCGCTGCAGGTCGGCCAGGAAGAGGGCCGCGAGGTCGCTCGACATCCCGTTCCGGACGACGACCCGCAGGACGGCCAGGTCTTCACGGTTGGGTGGCATCGTGTAGGCCGGCACCTGCCAGCCCCGCTCACGCATCCGGCGCGACACGTCGAAGACCGTGAAGTTGGTCACCTCGTCCTTGAGCCGGAAGGCGAACACGGGTAGCTGATCGCCTCGGCTCAGGAGCTCGTACGGGCCGATCGCCGCGATCTTGGCGGCCAGGTTGATGGCCACCTCGCGGCAGGTCTGCTGGACCCGCCGGTAGCCTTCGAAGCCCAGGCGCAGGAACGAGTAGTACTGGGCCACGACCTGCGACCCAGGGCGCGAGAAGTTGAGGGTGAAGGTGCCCATGTCCCCGCCCAGGTAGTTGACGTGGAAGACAAGGTCCTCGGGCAGGACCGCCTGGTCGCGCCAGATCACCCAGCCCACGCCGGGGTAGACCAGGCCGTACTTGTGGCCCGACGTGCTGATGCTGGCCACCCGCGGCAGGCGGAAGTCCCAGGCCAGGTCCGGCTCGAGGAACGGGGCCACCATCGCCCCCGAGGCGCCATCGACGTGGATCGGTACGTCCAGGCCGGTCCGGGCCTGGAGCCCGTCCAGGGCCGCGGCGATCTCGGCGATCGGCTCGTAGCTGCCGTCCATCGTCGAGCCCAGGATGCCCACCACCCCGATCGTGTTCTCGTCGCACAGGGCGACCGCTTCGGCTGGCCCGAGGTGCAGCCGATCGCCCTCGAGCGGGACGAGCCGGGGCTCGACCTCGAAGTAGTTGAAGAACTTGTCCCAGACCACCTGGACATTCGCCCCGGCGACCATGTTCGGCCGGTCGGCCGGCAGGCCGGCTGCCCGCCGGCGCTCCTGCCAGCGACGCTTGAGGGCCAGGCCGCCGAGCATGCACGCCTCCGACGAGCCGACAGTCGAGACACCGGGCACGCCGACGCTCGGTGCGTGCCACAGGTCGGCCAGCATCCGGACGCAGCGCGTCTCGAGCTCGGCCGTCTGGGGATACTCGTCCTTGTCGATCATATTCTTGTCGAGGGTCTCGGCCATCAGGGCCTGGGCCTGGGGCTCCATCCAGGTCGTCCCGAAGGTCGCCACGTTCTGGCGCGAGTTGCCGTCCAGGAGCAGCTCGTCGTGGATCAGCTGATAGGCCGTGTCGGGCAGCATCCCGCGGGTCGGGAACCGGTCGCGGGGCACCGGCCGCTGCTGGGTGTCCTGGGTGAACATCGGGTTGACCACCAGGTCGTCGGCCAGGCCGGCCGGCCGTCGGTTCGAGCGCATGGGTCCTCCTGGGCGCTGGTCGGGGCGAGTCGCCGAGCCGATCCGCACGGTACCACCGCGCTCGCCCGCTTCGACCGGCCGTACGATGGGCCGATGATCAGCGCCGCCCGGCCGGATCCCGAGGACGTCCTCCGCCGCCTCGTCCTGGCCGCGGCCGCGCTCGGGGCCGCGACCGTCGTGGCGGCCGGGCTGCAGGCCTGGCTGGGCATCGCCGACACCTCGGCGATCTACCTCCTGGCGATCGTCCCGATCGCCGGCCGCTACGGGACCCTGTCGGGGGTCCTGGCCTCGGTGATCGCCTTCCTGGCCTACGACTTCCTGTTCGACGCGCCGCGCTTCACGTTCAACGTGACCAACGCCCAGGAGTGGCTGAGCCTGCTCCTGTTCCTCGTCGTGGCGGTGGTGATCGGGCGCCTGGCGGCGCTCCAGGCCGAGCGGGCCAGCGAGGCCGACCGGCGGGCCCGCGAGGCGCAGGCGATGTTCGGAATCAGCCGGGCACTGGCGACCTCACCGTCGATCGGGGCCGCGGCCGGCGAGATCCTCGGCCGGCTGGTCAGCCAGACCGGCCTGGAGCGGATCTGGATCGCGTTCGGGCCAACTCCGGCCGATGAGACGCTCATTGCCGACAGCGGCCCGCCGGGCCCTGAGCCCGCGGCGATGGCCGCGACGACGCCCTGGATTCTCGTCCGGATGCCGGGCGACGAGCCGGCCGAGTGGATCCGGGCCCACGAGAGCTCGGCCGAGGGCGGCTTCACGGCCCTCTTCCGGGTCCTGATCGAGGCCGACGGCGAGGTCCTCGGTTCGCTCTGGGCGGCGGCGCCCGAGGAATCCGGATTACCCGGCCGGGGCGCGACCCGGAGCCTGTCGCTGGCCGCCGACCAGCTCGGCCTGGCCCTCCGCCGCGACCGGCTGGCCGAGGTGGCCACGACGGCCGAGATCGCCCGCCGGAGCGACGCCTTGAAGAGCGCCCTGCTCGACTCGGTCTCCCATGACCTGCGCACGCCGCTGGCCACGATCCGGGCCCTGGCCGGCGGCCTGCTCGACGAGGGAGTCCCGCTGTCGCCCGAGTCGATCCGGGCGTCGGCGACGACGATCGATGACGAAGCGCTCCGTCTCAGCGAGATCGTCCACGGCCTGCTCGACCTGAGCCGGATCGAGGCCGGCGAGCTGAAGCCGAACCTCGCCATCCATGAGCTCGGCGAGCTGGTCGAGACCGTCGTCCGCCGGGGTCGAACCGGCGTCGGCGAGCACCGTGTCGAGGTGGCCATCCCCGACGACCTGCCGGTCCTGGTTGATGCCCTGTTCTTCGACCAGGCCCTGACCAATGTCTACGAGAACGCCCTCGACCATTCGGACCCTGACGCCCGGATCCTCATCCGGGCCGCCCGGCGACCGGCCGAGCCGGAGGTCGAGCTGGTCGTCGAGGACAGTGGCCCGGGCCTGAGCGGGGCCACCCTGGAGCATGTCTTCGACAAGTTCTACCGGGCTCGCGGCGTCGAGGGCGGCTCGCGCCACGGCCTGGGCATCGGCCTGACCGTCGCCCGCGGCCTGACCGAGGCGATGGGCGCCTCGATCTCGGCCGGAGCCGGCGAGCTGGGCGGGCTGGCGGTCACCTTCCGCCTGGCCGGCAGCGGCTGAGCAGGCGGCGATGACCGACGGCGGGGCGCTGCTCCTGTTGATCGAAGACGACCTGCCCACCCGGCGGGCGCTGGTTGCCAACCTCGTCGGGCACGGCCACCAGGTCGACGAGGCGGGCACGGCCGCCGCCGGGCTGCGCGCCTGGGAGGATCGCCGGCCGGACCTGATCCTGCTCGACCTGGGCCTCCCCGACCGGGATGGCCTGGCCGTGATCCGCCAGGTCCGGCGCGAGGCGGCAACGCCGATCCTGGTCCTGTCGGCCCGGGGCGACGAAGGTGACCGGGTGACGGCCCTCGAGCAGGGCGCCGACGATTACCTGACGAAGCCCTTCGGCCTGGCCGAGCTGCGCGCCCGGATCGCCGCCCTCCTGCGCCGGGCAGCCGGGCCGCTGGCCGACGCCGGCGGCCTCCTGACGGTCGGCCCGGTGAGCCTCGACATCGCCCGCCGCGAGGTCCACGTCGGGGAGCAGCTGGTCGACCTCACCCCGCGCGAATACGAGCTGCTCAAGGTCCTCCTCGGCCGAGCGGGCAGCGTCGTCACCCGGGGTCGCCTGCTCCGGGCGGTGTGGGGTGCGGCCTATTCGGACGAGGCCCACTACCTCCACGTCTATGTCAGCCGCCTGCGCCGGAAGCTGGCGGCCGCCGGGGCGCCCGAGGTGATCGCGGCCGAGCCCGGAGTTGGCTATCGGGTCACCCTCCCGGACGTCGGCGGCGAGGCGGATTGAGGAAATCTTGAGCGCCTGTTGAGGCTGGCCGGCCCTCCTCGACGGCGGGCCTCTTGGGCCGCCAACCTACGGTCAAGGCATGGACGACGAGGAGACCGAGGTCACGCCGGAAGGTGTGGTCATGCCCGGCCGGCACCTGGCCGATCGCCGGATTCGGGTTGCCCGGCCCCATTCGACCTATTTCCGGTACGAGGGACCGGGGACCGTGACGGCCAAGCGCGAGGCGATCACCCCGGTCCGCCGCGGCGAGCGCTGGAGCACCCATGCTCGGCGGCTCGCCTTCGGCCGCATCCTGGCAACCGACGAGGAGGGCGAGGAGCGCCTGTCCAAGCTGAAGGCCCTGGCGGTCTTCTCGAGTGACATGCTCTCGTCGGTGGCCTACGCCACCGAGGCCTCGATGTTCACCCTCCTCGGGGCGGGCACGGTGGCCTTCGGGCTGACGGTCCCGATCTCGATGGTCATCGTGGTGATCCTGTGGATCATCGTCATCTCCTACCGCCAGACGATCCGGGCCTATCCCAACGGGGGCGGCAGCTACATCGTGGCCAAGGAGAACCTGGGTTCGCGAGCCGGCCTGGTGGCCGCCGCGGCGCTCCTGACCGACTACGTCCTGACCGTCTCGGTCAGCGTCGCGGCGGGCATCGCGGCGATCATCTCGGCCTTCCCCGGACCGCTCGAATCGCTCCGGATCGAGCTGTGCACCGTGGCGATCCTGGCCGTGATGCTGGTCAACCTGCGCGGCCTGCGCGAGAGCGGGACCGTCTTCGCCATCCCGACCTACGTCTTCGTCGTAGCCACCTTGGCCCTGATCGCGGTCGGGATCAGCCGGGCGCTGATCGGCGATGCGCCCCACGTGACCGGCGTGGTGACCGCCAGCGTGCCCCTCGAATCGCTGAGCGTCCTGCTCGTGATGCGCGCGTTCGCCGATGGCTGCAGTGCGATCACCGGCGTCGAGGCGGTCTCCAACGGGGTGCCGGCCTTCAAGCGGCCCGAGGCGGCCAACGCCCGGCTGACCTTGACCATGATGGGTGCCCTCGTGGCGATCATGTTCCTGGGGATCTCGATCCTGGCCGGGGTCGTGGGCGCCGTCCCCGCCGCGAACCACGAGACGGTGATGTCCCAGATCGCCCGGGCCACCTTCGGCAGCGGCCCCCTGTACTACGTGCTCCAGTTCGCCACGACCGGGATCCTGATCCTGGCCGCCAATACGAGCTTTGCCGACTTCCCCCGGCTGGCCTCGATCCTGGCCCGCGACGGGTTCATGCCCAGCGGCTTCGCCTTCCGCGGTGAGCGGCTGGCCTTCAGCACGGGGATCATCGCCCTGGCCATCCTGGCCATCGGGATCCTGGTCGCGTTCGGGGGCACGGTCGACGCCCTGATCCCGCTCTACGCGATCGGCGTGTTCACCTCGATCACCCTGTCCCAGGCGGGCATGGTCCGCCACTGGCTGCGCGAGCGCGGGCCCGATTGGCGCCGGAGTGCCGCGATCAACGGCTTCGGTGCGGTCGCCACGGCGGTCGTGACGGTCGTCTTCGCCATCGCCAAGTTCGCCCTCGGAGCCTGGCTGATCATCCTGATCATCCCGGTGATCGTCGTGGCGATGCTGTTCATCCATGGCCAGTACGAGCGGCGCCGGCTCGAGGTCCGGGTCCGGCCCGAGGTGATCATCCCGCCGCCGACCCGCCACCAGCGCGTGATCGTACCGGTGCCCGAGGTGACCCGGGACGTGATCCAGGCGATCCGCTTCGGGCGGACGATGTCCGAGGACGTCACGGCGGTCCACGTCACCGACGACCTGGAGCGCGGCGAGGAGCTCCGCGAACGGTTCAACCGGCAGCTGCCGGGGATCCCCCTGGTGATCGTCGAGTCGCCCTACCGCAAGCTGGTCCGGCCGCTCGTGCGCTACCTCGAGTTCACCGCCCGCCAGTCGAAGGACGACCTGATCGTCGTGATTCTGCCCGAGTACGTCGCCCGCCATCGCTGGGAGCGACTGCTGTTCAACGAGAACGCCCGGCGGATTCGCGACGAGCTCCTGGGCCACAAGAACATCCTCGTCGCCCAGGTGCCCTTCCGGCGGGATCTCTGAGCGGGATGACGATCCGGGGAGAGCTCGCCCTGCGCCGCTTTGCCACCCGCCGGACGGGGATCGTCGTCCTTGGCGAGGTCGTGGCACTGGCCCTCGTGACCGGCCTGGTGGCGGTCCTCCAGGGCCAGCTCAAGGTGGCCAACCCGTCGGCCGCCTACCTCCTGGCCGTCGTGGCCCTGGCGGTCGTCTTCGGCACCCGGGCGGCGATCGCCGGATCGGTGGCGGCCTTCCTGCTCTACGACTTCCTGTTCGTCGACCCCCGCTTCACGCTGACCGTGTCGGCGATCGAGGAGTGGTTCAACCTGGTCCTGCTGCTCGTCGTCGGCATCGTCTGCGGGCGTCTGGCCGGCGCCCAGCGCGACCGCGCCCGCGAGGCCGAGACCCGCGAGCGGGTGACCCGGGCCCTGTTCGAGATCAGCCGCGAGCTGGCCAGCGCCCAGTCGGCCGGCTCCGGCGATGGTCGTGATCGCCGGCTCTCCTCCGGGTGGAGACCCGGATGGAGCGGGTCTGGATCGGGATCGCGACTGCCGGCAGCCCGGAGCGGGTCGCGGCCGACAGCGGTCCGCCACCGCCGCCCGTCCCGCCGCCGGTCCATTTCGTCCTGCGCCGGATGCCCGGCGACGTGCCCGCTCAATGGGTCAAGGTCCACGCCCCGAGCGGCCTGCCCAACGGCGGCCAGGGGGCCTCCCCGGCCGAGATCACCCTGCGCGTCGTGATCACCTCGAACGGCACGACGCTGGGCTCCATCTGGTCCCGCCGGACGCGCCAGGCCGGCCTGCCCGAGCGGCCCGAGACGCGGGTCCTGGCGGCGGCCGCCGACCAGCTCGGCCGGGCGCTCGAACGGGATCGCCTGGTCCGAGAGGCGATGAGCGTGGAGGTTGCCCGCCGGAGCGACGCCCTCAAGAGCGCCCTGCTCGATTCGGTCTCCCACGACCTGCGCACCCCGCTGGCCTCGATCCGGGCCGCGGCGGGCAGCCTGATGGATCCCTCGGTCGACTGGTCGCCCGAAGACGAGCGGGCGACCGCGGCATCGATCGACCGCGAGGCGGACCGCCTGAATCGACTGGTCTCGAACATCCTCGACCTGAGCCGGATCGAGGCCGGCGGCCTCGTCGCCCGCCACTCGGCCTTCCCCCTCGAGGACCTCGTCCCGGATGTCCTCGAGCGGCTCCAGCTGATCCTCGGCGCCCGCCCGATCGAGGTCGACATCCCGGCCGGCCTGCCGCCGGTCGACATCGACGAGGTCTTCATCGACCAGGTCCTGACCAACCTGCTCGAGAACACCGCCCGCTATGCCGGACCGGGGGTGGCCGTCCGGATCTCCGCCCGCGACCTGGGCGGCGGCCGAATCGGGCTGACGATCGAGGACGCCGGGCCGGGCGTGCCCGCCGATGCCCTGCCCCACCTGTTCGAGAAGTTCTACCGGGTGCCCCGGATGGGCGAGGGCGCCCGGCGCGGGACGGGACTCGGCCTGGCGGTCGTGCGCGGCCTCGTCGAGACGATGGGCGGCCGAATCAACGCCCGGCCGTCCGAGCTCGGCGGCCTGGCCATGGACCTCGAGCTGAGGTCGGCCGCGTGATCGACGGGCCGCTGGCTTCGATCCTGCTCGTGGAGGACGACGCCGAGACGCGCCACCAGGTCGCCAGCCTGCTTGAGCACCATGGCTACCAGGTGACCGAGGCGGCCGACGCCGCTGGGGCCCTGGACCGCTTTGCCACGGCGAGGCCCGACCTGATCCTGCTCGACCTGGGCCTGCCCGATCGTGACGGACTGGTCGTCGTCGAGCGCGTCCGGGCGGCCGGGACGACGCCGATCCTCGTCCTCTCGGCCCGAGATCGCGAGGTGGACAAGGTCCTGGCCCTGGAGGCCGGCGCCGACGACTACCTGGCCAAGCCCTTCGGGATGGCCGAGCTGCAGGCCCGGATCAGCGCAGTCCTGCGCCGCTCGGCGCCGCCCGGGGCCGATCCCGACGAGCCGGGCGTGATCCGGATCGCGGCGCTCGAGCTCGATCGAGCCGGCCATACGGTCCTCGTCGCCGGCCGCCCGATCCACCTGACTCCGCTCGAGTTCGAGGTCCTGCAGGTCCTGGTCGAGCACGCCGGCCAGCTCGTGACCTACGGCCGGCTCCTGCGGGCGGTGTGGGGCCCGGCCTACGGCGACGAGGCGCACTACGTCCACGTCTATGTCGGCCAGATCCGGCGCAAGATCCGGCGGGCCGACCCGGACGGTCGCCTGGCGGGCCTGATCGTGCCCGAGCCCGGCGTTGGCTACCGGGTCAGCCCCGGGGCCGGCTGACTCCCGGATCCCGACCCCCGGGTTGAGCGATCCTTGAGCGATCGCGGTCGCTCGACACGCGCCGCCTCTTGGGGGGCTGGCGACGATGGAGCCATGAGCAGCCTGCCGTCCCTTGACACCGACCTGACCCGGCGTTCGATCGAACGCGAGCTCGACCTGGTCGCCGTGGCGATCCGGATGGTCGCCGGCGGCGGCGCTCCCGGAGTGACCCTCGTCGGGCTCGAGTTCGGGCCGGCCGTCCTCGAGGGCTCGGCGCGGGCGGCCCTTGAGGCCGGCGTCACCCTCGAGGCGCTCTGGCAGCCGGACGACTCGCGCTGCGACATCCGGGTCCATCGTCGCAACCAGGCCTCCGATGGCGACTGACAGCCAGGCGGCCGGCGAGGCGGTCCTCCTGGTCGACGATGACGACGTCTTCGTCGACCTGGTCCGGCGCCATCTCGAAGCCCACGGCTACGAGGTCGCCACGGCCGGCTCGGTCGACGCGGCTCGCGCCGTCCTGCGCTCGGGCAGCCGGCCGCGGCTCCTGATCCTGGACATCAACCTGCCCGACGACTCGGGCTGGTCGCTGCTGCGCGACGGCAGCCTGGCCGCTGCCGGGTCGCCGCCGGTCGTGATCATGAGCGGGACCCAGATCCGGCCCGAGCGGCTGCGCGAGTTCCATGTCGCCGGCTACCTGCCCAAGCCGGTCTCGATGAGCCTCCTGACGTCGTGCATCGATCGTTTCATCAACGAGCCCGGGGCCGCTGGCCCGGCTGATTCCTCCGAGGTGCTGGGTTGAACGATCTCGAGATCCTGTTGATTGCCGTCGCCGCAGTGGCCCTCTTTGCGGGCTATCTGTGGCTGTGTGACCGGGTGCGCTGAGTGAACCTCATCGACGTCATCACCGCCCTGGCGACCGTCTTCGTCTTCGTCTACCTGATCTGGGCTCTCCTCCGGCCTGAGGACTTCTAGCCATGTCGGTGCCCGACTTCCTGACCTTCGCCGCGTTGCTGGTCCTGTTGCTCATCGCGACGCCGATCCTGGGCGGCTACATGTACCGCGTCTTCGAGGGCGAGCGGACCGTCTTCAGCCCCGTCCTGCGACCCGTCGAGCGGCTGATCTACCGGATCTCCGGGATCGACGAGACGGTCGAGCAGGGCTGGAAGGGCTACACGGTCTCGGTCCTGATGCTGGCCCTCGTCAGCATCGTGGCCGTCTACGTGATCCTGCGGATCCAGGCCAGCCTGCCCCTGAACGCCAACAACGCCGGGCCGATGTCCCCGGACCTGTCCTTCAACACAGCGGTCAGCTTCGCGACGAATACGAACTGGCAAAACTACTCGGGCGATACCGCTACCAGCAACCTGGCCCAGGCGAGCGGCCTCGTCGTCCAGATGTTCGTCTCGGCGGCGATGGGCCTGGCCGTCGCCATCGCCCTGGTCCGCGGCCTGGTCCGGCGGAGCGCTTCGACACTGGGCAACTTCTGGGTCGATATCACCCGCGGCATCCTGTACGTCCTGCTCCCGATCAGCATCGTGGCCGCCGTGGTCCTGATCTGGCAGGGCGTACCCCAGACGCTCAATGCGCCGAGCACGATCACGACCCTGCAGGGGGCCCACCAGACGCTGTCGATCGGCCCGATCGCCTCGCAGGAGGCGATCAAGGAGCTGGGCAACAATGGCGGCGGCTTTCTCAATGCCAACTCGTCCCACCCGTTCGAGAACCCGACCGGCCTGTCGAACTTCCTCGAGATGTTCCTGCTGCTCCTGACGCCGTTTGCCCTGACCTACACGTTCGGCCGCTACGCCGGCAAGCAGCGCCAGGGCTGGGTGATCCTGGGAGCGATGGCCTTCATCCTGATCGTCGGGGCCATCGTCCTGATGCACGTCGAGGCCAACGGCAACCAGCTCTTCCCCGCCGGGGTCGACCAGGCCCTGGGCAACATGGAGGGCAAGGAGGTCCGCTTCGGCTCGGCCGTCAGCGGCCTCTTCGCGACGATCACCACCGACACGAGCACCGGCGCGGTGATCGCGATGCACGACAGCCTGACCCCGATCGGCGGCCTCGTCCCCCTGTTCAACATCATCCTGGGCGAGATCTCGCCCGGCGGGATCGGGGCCGGCCTGTACGGGATGCTCGTGATCGGGGCGATCCTGTCGGTCTTCATCGCCGGCCTGATGGTCGGCCGGACGCCGGAGTACCTGGGCAAGAAGGTCGAGAGCTACGAGATGAAGATGGCCATGGTGACCGTCCTCGTCCTGGCGGTGAGCATTCTCGGTTTCGCCGCGGTCGCGACCGCGACCCAGCCCGGCCAGGCCGGGCCGCTGAATGCCGGCCCGCACGGCTTCTCCGAGATCCTGTACGCCTTTGTCAGCGAGACCGGCAACAACGGCTCGGCCTTCGCCGGGCTGACCGGCAACACGCCGTTCTACAACGTCCTGGGCGGCTTCGCGATGCTGATCGGCCGCTTCGGGATGATCGTGCCGATCCTTGCCCTGGCCGGCTCGATGGCGGCCAAGCGCCGGGTGGCACCGTCGCTGGGCACCTTCCCGACGACCGGCGTCATCTTCGGCGTGCTCCTCGTGGGCGTCGTCGTGATCGTCGGCGCGCTGACCTTCTTCCCGGCCCTGGCCCTGGGCCCGATCGTCGAACAGCTCCTGCAGAACGCCGGAAAGGTCTTCTAGAACGATGAGCATCCAGGAATCCATCGACCTGTCGGGGGGCACCCGCCGCTTCCAGCGCTTCGGCGGCCGAGGCAACGGCGCAAAGGGCACCCCGGCCGGCGGCGCCCCGGGCCCGCGGGGCATCTTCGACCCCGACCTGCTGCGGGCCGCCCTGCCCGAATCGATCCGCAAGCTGAACCCGCGCTACCTGATCAAGAACCCGGTCATGTTCGTGGTCGAGATCACGGCCACCCTGGTGACCCTGATCGCGATCGCCAATGCCACGGGCTTCCAGCCGGTGAGCGGCCCGTCCGGCCTGGGCTTCCAGGTCCAGATCGCGATCTGGCTGTGGTTCACGGTCCTCTTCGCGACCTATGCCGAGGCGGTTGCCGAGGCCCGCGGCCGGGCCCAGGCGGCGACCCTCCGCCGGGCGCGCTCGGTCACCCAGGCCCATCGGCGAAAGGCCGATGGGTCGCTCGAGCTGGTCGGCTCGGCCGAGCTCCGGCGGGGCGACGTGATCGTGGTCATGGAGGGCGAGACGATCCCCGGCGACGGCGACGTCATCGAAGGAATCGGCTTCGTCAACGAGTCGGCGATCACCGGCGAATCGGCACCCGTGCTGAAGGAGCCGGGCACCGACATCCGGAGCAGCGTGACTGGCGGGACGACCCTCACCAGCGACCAGCTCACGATCCAGATCAGCGCCGATCCCGGGGAGACCTTCCTCGACCGGATGATCGCCCTCGTCGAAGGCGCCAAGCGCCAGCGGACCCCCAACGAGATCGCCCTGTCGATCCTGCTCGCCGGCCTGACGATCGTGTTCTTCCTGGCGGTCGTCACCTTGCGCCCCTTCGGTGCCTTCGCCGGGACGATCGTGGACACCGTCGCCCTCGTCGCCCTCCTCGTGTGCCTCATCCCGACCACGATCGGCGGACTGCTGTCGGCCATCGGCATCGCCGGGATGGACCGGGTCGCCCGGTTCAACGTCCTGGCCATGAGCGGCCGGGCGGTGGAGGCGTCTGGTGACGTCGACGTGATCCTGCTCGACAAGACCGGCACGATCACCTACGGCAATCGCCTCGCCGCATCGATCACCGCCGCTCCGGGCGTCACCGAGGCGGAGGCCCTGACCGCCGCCCTGGTCGCCTCCGCCCACGACGAGACCCCCGAAGGCAAGTCGGTCGTGGACCTGGCCCGCAAGCGTCTGGCCGAGCTCAAGGCGCCCGCCGGCCTCGACGATGAGCCAGGGTTCAAGGCGCTCGCCGCCACGATCCAGGAGGACATCCCGTTCCGGGCCGAGACCCGCTCGAGCGGCGTCCGGCTGGCGAACGGCCAGCTGGTCCTCAAGGGCGCGGTCGATGCCATCGAACACGACCTCGACGCGGCGCTGCCCCCGATCATCCGGGACGAGACGGACCGCCTGGCCGACGCCGGTGCGACCCCCCTGGCGATGCGCCAGGACGGCCGGATCATCGGCCTGATCGAGCTCAAGGACACGGTCAAGGAGGGCCTCGTCGAGCGCTTCGCCGAGTTCCGCCGGATGGGCATCCGGACGGTCATGGTCACCGGCGACAACCCACGGACCGCCGCGACGATCGCCCGCGAAGCCGGCGTCGACGACTTCATCGCCCAGGCCAAGCCCGAGGACAAGATCGGCTTCATCCGGGCGGAACAGGCCGACGGCCACCTCGTGGCGATGACCGGCGACGGCACGAACGACGCCCCGGCCCTGGCCCAGGCTGACGTCGGGCTGGCCATGAACAGCGGGACGTCGGCGGCCAAGGAGGCGGCCAACATGGTCGACCTCGACTCCGACCCGACCAAGCTGCTCGAGGTGATCGCGATCGGCAAGCAGCTCCTGATCACCCGCGGCTCGATCACGACCTTCTCGATCGCCAACGACGTGGCCAAGTACTTCGCGATCGTGCCGGCCATGTTCGCCAGCGTCTACCCGGAGCTCAACCAGCTCAACATCATGGCCCTGTCGACGCCCCAGAGCGCGATCCTCTCGGCGGTCATCTTCAACGCCTTGATCATCGTCGCGCTCATCCCCCTCGCCCTGCGGGGCGTCGGCTTCCGGCCGGCCCCGGCGAGCGAGCTGCTCCAGCGCAACCTGCTCATCTACGGCCTCGGCGGGATCATCGCCCCGTTCATCGGGATCAAGGCGATTGACCTGCTCGTGACCGCCCTCCACCTGGCATAGGAAGCCATCAGATGCGTACGTTCATCACTCAGCAACTTCGTCCGGCCATCCTGCTCCTGGTCCTGCTGACCCTGATCACCGGGGTCGCCTATCCCGGGATCGTGACCGCCATCGGCCAGGTGGCCTTCCCCAATCAGACCAATGGCTCGTTCATCACGGTCAACGGCGCCGAGGTCGGCTCCAGCCTGATCGGCCAGGCCTTCGACCAGCCCAAGTACTTCTGGGGCCGGCCCTCGAATGCCGGGGTCACCGACAGCAATCCGGCCGGCTACGACGGGACCTCGAGCGGTGGTTCGAACCTGGGACCGACGAGCAAGGCCCTGATCGACCGGATCTCCGCGTCGGTCGACCAGCTCCGGGCGGCGAACGGGAATGGCCTCGTGCCGGTCGACCTGGTCACGACCTCGGCATCAGGGCTCGACCCGGACATCAGCCCGGCCGGGGCCGAGTACCAGGTCGCCCGCGTCGCGACCGCCCGGGGGATGACGCCTGACGCCGTGCGTGCCGTCGTCGCCCGGCATACGACCCAGCCACTCTTCGGCTTCCTCGGCGAGCCGGTCGTCAACGTGCTGGAGCTGAACCTGGATCTCGACGGATTGCTGGCCACGAAGTGATGCGACACTCCGCACCATGACCGACGATCGGGACGATCGCCCGACGGGCGACGAGATGCTCGCCCGGGTCTCGGACGAGGCCCGGCCGGAGCGCGGCCGGCTGCGCCTGTACCTGGGCATGGCGCCCGGGGTGGGCAAGACCTACCGAATGCTCGAGGAGGGCCACCGCCGGCTCGAGCGGGGCACCGACGTCGTCGTCGGCTACGTCGAGGTCCATGCCCGGCCGCGGACGGCGGCATTGCTGGACGGGCTCGAGATCCTGCCCCGGATCCGGGTCGAGTACCAGGGTGTCCAGGTCGAGGAGATGGACACCGAGGCCATCATCGCTCGCCATCCGGAAGTGGCCCTGATCGACGAGCTGGCCCACACCAACGTGCCCGGTTCACCTCGCGAGAAGCGCTGGCAGGACGTCGAGCTGATTCGCGACGCCGGGATCGATGTGATCAGCACCTGCAACGTGCAGCACCTCGAGTCGGTCGCCGACGCTGTCTCCACGATCGTCGGCGCGCCGGTCAACGAGCGCCTGCCGGACGCCCTGGTCGAAGGGGCGGACGAGGTCGAGCTGGTGGACATGAGCCCGCACGCGCTCCGCCAGCGGATCCGGCATGGCAACGTCTATCCGCCCGAACGGGCCCGGGTGGCCCTCGACCGATTCTTCACCGAGGCTAACCTGACCGCCCTGCGCGAGCTCTCGCTGCGCTTCGTCACCCGGGCGGTGGACGAGCAGCTCGAAGATCTCGTTACCGAGCGGGGCCTGGCGAGGCTGCGCCCGGTCAGCGAGCGGGTGCTGGTGGTTGTCGACGACCGGACGATCAGCCGGCGGGCCCTCCGTCGCGGGGCGATGCTCGCCACCGCCCTGGGCGCCGGCCTGACCGCAGCCGTGATCGTGACCCCCGCCGTCGAGCGGCTGTCGTTCGACCGGGCCCGCGATCTCCAGGAGCACCTCGACTACGCGACCGACCTCGGCGCCCAGGTAATCCAGCATCCCGCTCGCGAGCTGTCCGGCGGCCTGCTTGAGCTGGCCAAGAGCCTCCGGGTCACCCACGTGGTCCTCGGCCGTGAGGGCCGGCGGGGCATTGCCCGGCGCCTGGCGCCTGATCTGAGCGAGCGACTCCTCGACGAGCTTCCCGAGATCGAGGTCCACCTCGTCGGCGAAGGCGCCCCTCAGGCCTGATCCGTCCCGCGCGCTCATTGGTTCCGACCCGAGCCGGCGAGGCGCGCCACGGCGCGGCTGATCCGAGCCCGGATTGGGACATATGTCACCACGAGGCGCACTACCGTCGGGAGTCGCGTCAATCGGCCGAAAATCGAGCGATTCGGGCGTCGTCCCCCGCACGAACACGGCCGCCGGGCCGTCGATCAGGGTGCCGGACCAGGTTACCGCGTCGACGAGCGACAATCGTCCCGAGGCCACGA
The DNA here is from genome assembly GCA_963735455.1 of uncultured Chloroflexia bacterium. Classification (GTDB taxonomy): domain Bacteria; phylum Chloroflexota; class Limnocylindria; order Limnocylindrales; family CSP1-4; genus Palsa-1033. Next base: position 294,391 of record CAVTKZ010000002.1, on the reverse strand, counting down.
CGCTTTGGGGCGCTGTCCCCGCTCCGAGCCTACATGGTCGCCGGTTGGCGCAGGTAGCGGTAAAGGATCGCCGCCGCGGCCGAGCCCAGGGTCGGGGCCGCGAGATAGATCCAGATGCCTCCCAGCTGGCCCGCGACGAGGGCCGGCCCAAGCGAGCGGGCGGGGTTCATCGATGCCCCGCTGATCGAGCCACCAACCAGGGCGGCGAGGGCCACCGTCCCACCGATCGCCAGCGCCGCGGCGTTGCCGACCGCCCGATCGTCTGTCGCCACGGCCGTGATCACGAGCATCAGGAAGAAGGTCAGGACCGATTCCCAGGCAAACGCCTGGAGGTCCGAGCCCGCCGGCTGGGTGACGCCGAGGTGGGCCTCATCGCCAAGCGTGACGCGGAGCACGACGGCGGCGACGATCGCGCCCATGACCTGGGCCGCAGCATAGGTCAGGGTGCGGCTCCAGGACAGGTGTCCGCCGACCGCGAACCCGATCGACACGGCCGGATTGAAGTGGGCACCCGAGATGTGGCCAAGGGCGTAGACCATGACCCCGATCGCCAGCCCGAACGCCAGCGCGATCGCGGTCGGCGGGAGGCCGTTGGCGATCGCGCCGCAGCCGAAGAAGACCAGCGCGAACGTGCCGATGAATTCGGCCAGGTGTGCCCTCAACCGGCGATCGCGGCTCGCAGCGGCCTGCCGGCTGCTCGCAGGGCAACCTCGATGAACGGCCGCAGGCGGGCCGCCACGTCAACCTGCGTCCGCCTGAACGCCTCGAGCTTCTCCCCGTCCGTACCCTCGGCTTCGGATGGGTCGTCGAGGCCCCAGTGGAGCGAGTTCGATGAGCCGGGGAAGACGGGGCAAGTCGCCCGGGCTCGGTCGCAGACCGTGATCACGTAGTCGAACTGCTGGTCGAGGAACTCGCCGATCACTTTGCTCCGGGCGTGGCTCCAGTCGATCCCGAGCTCGGCCAGCACCTGGATCGCGAAGGGATTGACCTGGGTCGCCTCGGTCCCAGCCGAGTAGACCTCGAAGTCGTCCCCGCCATAGCGTTGGAGGAGCGCCTCGGCGATCTGGCTTCGAGCAGAGTTGTGGGTGCACACGAACAGGACTCGAATGGGTGCGGCGGGCACCGGGCGCTCCTTCCGGCTGGCACGGCCGGCGGCGGCGATCGTCATCTCGAGATCGAGCAATTCGCCTTCGAGCCGGTCGAGGTCAGCCCGCTGGCGGTCGATCGCCGCGCGTTGGCCGGCCAGGACCGGGGCGAGGTCGAGGTCGACCGAGCCGCGCTCGATGCACAGGCGGGCCAGCCGGCCGGCATCCTGCGGGCCCAGCCCGAGCCGGCGCAGGGAGACAACGAGGCGCAGACGGGCAAGGTCCGCCTCCTCGTACTCGCGGTAGCCGTTGTCCTCGCGCGAGGCCATCGGGATGACGCCCTCGGCCTCATACCAGCGCACCGCGGATGGAGCGATTCCGGCTCGCCGGGCGAATTCGGCAATCTTCACCCCATCAGCCTAACCCTTCAAGTAACTCGAAGGTCAAGGGATACTCACCGCGCCGATGACTCAGGGGCAGCCGCTCGCCATGCGTCGGCGGCGAGTTGGATCGGATCCCACGGCGAGCTGAGTGGCGGGGTATAGCTCAGATCGAGACGTGACAGCTCCGCGACGCCCATGCCCTGCTGGATCGCGACGGCCGCGATATCGATCCGTCGTGCGACGCCGGCGCGCCAGTTTCCGACGATCTGCGCTCCGAGGAGTCGGCCGCTTCCGGAGTCACCGATCATCCGGATCCGCAGTTCGGTCGCCCCCGGGTAATAGCGCTTGTGGTCGGGAACCACCAGCTCGATCGACGCGGGCGTGAAGCCGGCCGCCAATGCTTCTGCCTCCGATAACCCCGTCCGCGCGGCGGCCAGGTCGAACACCTTCACGACCTGGGTCCCGACCGAGCCGCCAAACTCGGCTGTCCCGCCCGCGGCGTTGACTCCGGCAACTCGACCCTGCTTGTGGCTGGTCGTCCCAAGGGGTAGGTAGGCCGGCCGGCCGAGGACCCCATGCCAGGTTTCGGCGCAATCGCCCGCGGCGAAGATATCCGCGACGGAGGTGTCCATCGAACGACCCACGGCGATCGCGCCACTCACCCCGGTCGCGACGCCCGCGGCGACGGCGAGCTCGGCATTGGGTTGAACGCCCGCGCCGATGATCGCGATATCAACCAGCCGGCTTCCCCCGTCGGTCGTGGTCGCCCTCAGGCGTCCCGCATCCTCGGTGAGGCCGTTGACGGCGGCGCCGGTGATGACGGTCACGCCGTTACGCTCCAGCTCGGTCGCGACGAGCCCGCCCAACGACCGGCCGACAGTCGGCAACACCGAGGGCGCTCGGCCAACGAGGGTGACCCGAATCCCGCGGGAGGTGAGGGCGTCGGCCAGCTCCACCCCGATGTAGCCACTGCCGACGACAAGCGCAGCCGCGGGCCTGTCACGATCGAGCCGCTCCCGAAGCCGGATCCCGTCGGCCATCGTGTGCAGGCTGAAGACGTCCGGCAGATCGAGGCCGGTCAGGCTGGGCCGAAACGGACGAGCACCCGTCGCGATGATCAGGCGGTCGTAGCGAAGGTCGAAGGTCTCGGTCTGGCTGCGAACCCGGACCCGCTTTCGGCCTGGATGGATTGCCTCGGCCCGATGGTTGAGCCGGACGTCGATGCCGCGGCTCGCGATCTGCGCCTCGTCACGATGGGCGAGCGAGCGCCAGTCGTCGACCTCCCGGCTCACCAGGAACGGCAGCCCGCAGATGCTGAAGTTCAGGTACTCATCCGCGACAAGGACCGTGATCTCGAGTGACGGATCCGTCAGGCGTGCCGCCAGGGCGGCCTCGGTTCCGGCATCACTCCCACCGACGATCACCAGGCTCATGAACCTGCCCGTTCGATCGAGACTTGCTGCCTACAGTTCCGGCGCCGGTTGGACGCCGAGCTCGGCCATCAGTGTCCGGACGCGTCGCTCGATCTCGTCGCGAATCGGCTCGACCTCGGCAAGCGACTTGCCGGCCGGATCGTCAAGCTCCCAATCCACGTAGCGCTTGCCCGGGTAGACGGGACAGGCGTCACCGCAGCCCATGGTCACGATCACGTCGGCCGCCCGAACGATCTCGTCGGCCCACGGTTGCGGCAGCTCCTGGCTGATGTCGATACCCCGCTCCGCCATCGCCGCCACCGCTGCTCCGTTCAATCCAGCGGAGGGCTCCGATCCGCCCGAGAAGACATCGACCCGGCCAGCGGCGAGGTGACGCATCCAGCCCGCCGCCATCTGCGACCGACCGGCGTTGTGTACGCACAGGAAGAGGACGCTCGGATTGAGGTCCGTCCGGTTTGACTCGAGCCTGACCAGGGCCCGCAGGCGGTCGTTCGTCAGTCGCTCGACGAGGACCGGGACCCATGTCCGAATCCTGGCATTCGGGGAGACAAGGTCCATCGATTCAAGGAGGAAGCGCTCGATCGTCTCGACATTCATCTGGCCTTTCCAGCGACGCTCGAGCGCCGCCGCGGATTGGCGAATGTTGACCCGCTCGGCCGGCGTCAGGTCAGCCAGAGGGACATGCTCGGTTGGGGTCGTCACATGCGTGGTCCTCGTGCGGGCGGGGCGCCCGGTCGGCCCCACGCCTTGAGCCTAGACCTTCAAGTTGCTCGAAGGTCAAGCCCTTTCGCAGAGGTTCGATGGTCATCAGCAGCATCCGCCGGAACCGCAGCCGCAGCCTGATTCGGCGACGGGCAAGGTGCGCGGCGAGAGGTCGATCAGCGGCTTGGCGTCCAGCGGCTTACTCGCCTTGACGATTGCGCTGACCATGCCCTCGGTCACGTCGTGAGTCGGCGTCATGGAGATGTCGACCAGCCCGGCGGCCTCCAGCCCGCGGCGATATTCCGTGAACGACAGCGCTCCGGCGATGCAGCCGACGTATGAGCCGCGTTCCGCGCGCTGCTCGGCGCTGAGGTGGTCCTCCGCAACGATATCGGTGATCCCGATCCGGCCGCCCGGCCGGAGCACCCGGGCGATCTCCGCGAAGACCGCCGGCTTGTCGGCTGCAAGGTTGATCACGCAGTTGCTGATCACGACGTCGACCGACTCCGCCGGCAGGGGAATCGCCTCGATATGGCCCCGGAGCAGCTCGATATTCGTCGCCCCGGCCTCGGCGATGTTGCGCTGGGCCAGGACCAGCATCTCGTCGGTCATGTCGAGTCCGATCGCCCGGCCGGTCGGACCGACCCGCTTCCCCGACAGGAGCACGTCGATCCCGCCGCCGGAGCCCAGGTCGAGGACCCGCTCGCCGGGGTGCAGGTCGGCGACCGCGATCGGATTGCCGCAGCCGAGCGAGGCGAGCAAGGCCGCATCGGGTAGCTCGTCGCGTTCCAACGCCGAATACAGCTCGGCGCCGATAGTTTCGGAGCTACCGCTGCAGCAGCCGCCGTCATTCGCCTGGGTTGCCGCCGCGGCGTAGCGCGCCCGGACTTCCTGATGGATCAATTCGGTCGTCATTCCGGGCTCTCCTGAACGGTGCAGTTGACTTCATATTGATACTTGACGATATTGGCGTTTGTCAATACCGTAACCATCATGAAGCGTTCGACAGATCCCGACACCCTTCTCCTCCAGGCTGCGGCCGACCCCAGCCGGCTGGCGATCCTGCGCCAGCTCGCTGCGGGTGACGATGTCTGCGCCTGTGATTTCGTCGGCTGCTGCGACGTTGCCCAGCCGACGGTGAGCCATCACCTGAAAGTGCTCCGCGAGGCCGGCTGGGTTAGCTCCGAGCGCCGCGCCTCGTTCATCTACTACCAGCTCCGGCCCGAGGCCGTGGAACGCTTCCGGGCGATCGCCGGCGAATTCGGACCGCGGATCAGGCAGCTCTCGCCACGCGCCCTGCCGGTCATCGAGTCGCGGCCCGGGACGCAGGCGTAGTCGCAACGTCCAGGCCGCCCGACGAGCCTGTGTCTTCCCAACCATGAGCCGCCGAGACCTCCTGGCACTCACCCTTGCCGCTGCCTGCTGGGGCTTGGGCACCGTCATCAGCAAACGCGCACTCGACGAGATTCCCGCGCTGACCTTATTGCCGATCCAGCTCGCCGCAAGTCTCGTCGTCCTCTCCAGCCTGATGCGCCGCCGAGGTCTGCCTCTGCGCGGAAGCCCCGCAATCCTGGGGCGCCTGGGCATCCTGAACCCAGGCCTCGCGTATGCCCTGGGTCTGCTTGGCCTGGGCTCGATCACTGCGAGCCTGGCGGTCCTCCTGTGGGCCGTCGAGCCGCTCCTGATCCTGGTCCTGGCGGTGTGGTTGCTGCACGAGCGCGTGGCGCCGCTCGTCGGCATCCTGTCCCTGGCCGCGGTCGCCGGCCTTGTCCTGCTTGTCTACGACCCGGGCACGAACGGCCAATGGGGCGGCGTCGCGCTGACCCTGGCAGGGGTCGCCTGCTGCGCGACCTACACGATCATCGCCCGGCGCTGGATCGCAACCTCCGACTCGACCGCCCAGGTGGTCGTTGCCCAGCAGGCGCACGCACTCGCCTTCGCCCTGGTCGTCGTGGTCCTGGTTGGCATGTTCGGCGGCGCCGTTCGCCCCACGGCGATCTCGCCGATCGGGCTGCTCAGCGCGATTACCTCGGGGGTCCTGTACTACGCGGCCGCGTACTGGCTGTACCTGACGGCGCTGCGCGGAGCGCCGGCGTCGCTCGCCGCAATCTCGTTCTACCTGATTCCGGTGTTCGGGGTGGCCGGCGGCATCCTGCTCCTGGGCGAAGGCCTCGATCCGCGGCAGTGGCTGGGGGCGGCGATCGTGCTCATCGCCGTGGTCTCCGTCACCTTCCGGCCGAATGCCAACCCGATGTCTGCACCCGTCTCGGCGGAGCGCTAGCCCGACCGAACCGAAACCTGGGACAAATGTCGCTGGTGGACGCCTTAAGTCTGGTAGCGGGGCCATCTGGGCCGAATTTGGCTCAATAGACCGGAATCCACGCACAGTTTGAGCGGAGCGGGGCTGGTCAGAACCGGATTCGCGGCCTGGCTCGACCCTAGTGCCTCGGGTGGCGACATTTGTCCGAACCCCAGGCAGCGCGACAAAGGCGACGCGCACGCTGTCCATCGGGTCCGTAGCCCGCAAGCCGAGCGCGGAGCGGGTTGACCCGCCTCGAATCGGACGACTACACTCGGGATGTCCCGTGCGACCGGCGTCGCGCCGAATCGGGCTGCCCGGGAACTCCAAGCCAGCACCGGAGGACTACTCCTCTCGTGGAGTCAGGACCCAGTCGAGGGACGCCAGCGAGTGCCACGATCGTCGTGGGCCGCGCCAACGGCGCCCGCCAGCACCCGGTCCGCCTCGCCCGCTGACGGCGGCACGTCCGATCAGGACGTGCGCCACCAACGCGCGGGACGAACCCCGCCGCGAGGTGGCAGATGCTCTACCTGAGCCAGGTGATCGGACGGCCCGTCCGGGACCGGAACGACGAGCCGATCGGCAAGGTCGCCGACCTGATCGTTGCCGTCGGTGATCGCTATCCGCCGGTGACCGGCCTGGTGGTCGAGACCGATCGGCGCCGGATCTTCCTGCCCTGGACCTCGGTCGACCACCTCGACGAGTCGGGCGCCAAGCTGAGCAGCCTGACGATGGACCTGGCCAAGTTCCACCAGCGGCCCAACGAGATCCTCCTGCGTGCCGACCTGATGGATAAGCAGATCGTCGACATCGACGGGCGCAAGGTGGTCCGGGTCAACGACCTGCGCCTCGACGAGGTCGAGGGCGCCCTGCACCTGGTCGCGGTCGACGTCGGCGCCTCGGGCCTCCTCCGCCGGCTGGGCGTCGAGGGCGGGATGCGCACGATCGCCCGCAACCTGCGAGTCGCGGTGCCCGAGAAGTACATCGACTGGGAGGACGTCGACCCGGTCGAGACCTCGATCGCCTCGATCAAGCTGCGGGTGCCCCACGCCGGCCTGGCCGAGCTCCATCCGGCCGACCTGGCCACGATCATCGACCAGCTCGCCCCGCGCGACCGGGCCGGCGTGCTGGCTTCCCTGGGCGACGACGCCGTGGCCGACGCGATCGAGGAGATGGAGCCCGAGACGCAGGTCGAGGTGCTCGAGGACCTCGAGCCCGGCCGGGCCGCCGACATCCTCGAGGAGATGTCCCCGGACGACGCCGCCGACCTGGTGGCCGACCTGTCGCAGACCACCCGCGACGAGATCTTCGCGCTGATGGAGAAGGACGAGAAGGCCGAGGTCCAGGAGCTCCTCGGCTATCCCGAGGACTCGGCCGGCGGGATCATGACCACCGAGTTCGTCGCCGTGCCGGCCCACCTGACCGCGGCCGAGACGATCGACATGCTCCGCCAGCTGGAGCCGAACGCCGAGACGATCTACTACGTCTACGTGACCGACGACGACGGCCGGCTGGTCGGCGTCCTGTCGCTGCGCGACCTGATCGTCGCCGCGCCGGACACCCAGATCGGCGAGGTGATGATCAAGGAGCCGGTCGCGGTCGGCGTCCTGGCCGACCAGGACGAGGTCGCCGAGGTCGTCGCCCATTACAACCTGCTGGCCGTGCCGGTCATCGACGAGGAGGGCCGCCTGGCCGGCATCGTGACCGTCGACGACGCCCTCGACACGGTCCTGCCGACGGCCTGGAAGCGGCGCCTGCCGCGCCTCTTCGCGCGCGGCTAGGCCGGACGCGGGCGGAGCCGAAGCGTGCCCCAGCTGCCGACCGTCCGGGGCGTCGCCAAGCAGGCCGAGACTGGCGCCCGGCGGGCCGTCGAGACCTGGCGCCACCCGACCGAGCGGCGCCGCCGCCTGCCCGCCCGGCCGCCCCGGATCGGGCTCCTCAGCCGGCTGGGCGATCGGATCGCGAACCGCGAGTTCCTGCGCCTGCGCGGCCGCTTCCGCGGCCGGCGGGGGCTGCTCGCGTTCCTCGCGGTCATGGGCCCGGGGCTGATCGCCGGGGTGGCCGGCAACGACGCCGGCGGCATCACCACGTACAGCGTGATGGGCGCCCAGACCGGCCTCGGCCTGCTCTGGATCTTCCCGATCACGATCATCATCCTGGCCGTCGTCCAGGAGATCGCCGCGCGCCTGGGCGTCGTCACCGGGCAGGGCCTGTCGGACCTGATCCGCGATCGCTTCGGCGTCCGCTGGACCGCCTTCGCGATGCTCGTCCTGCTGGTCGCCAACCTGGCCAACACCGTGGCCGAGTTCTCGGGCGCGGCGGCCGCCCTCGAGATCTTCGGGATCTCGCGCTACGTCACCGTGCCCCTGGTGGCGGCCCTGATCTGGGCCCTCGTCCTGTTCTCGAGCTACCGCACCGTCGAGCGGGTCTTCCTGGCGATCGCCCTGGTCTTCGTGACCTACATCTTCTCGGCCTTCCTGGCCCATCCCGACTGGGGCGTCGTCGGCCACGTCGCTCATCTCGCCGAACTTCAACGGCCTGACCGGCGGTGTCCTGCTCCTGATCGTGGGGGTGGTCGGCACGACGATCACGCCGTACATGCAGTTCTACCTCCAGAGCGCCGTCGCCGAGAAGGGAATCGGCGAAGACGAGCTGGTCCTGGAGCAGGTCGATTCGGTCGGCGGGGCGGTCTGGACGAACGTGATCGCGGTCTTCATCGTGATCGCCACGGCGCTCACGATCCATGCCGTCGGAGGCACGATCAACTCGGCCAGCGACGCGGCCGCTGGGCCTCAAGCCGGTCGCCGGCAACCTCGCCGAGGTCCTCTTCGCGGTCGGCCTGTTCGGCGCGAGCGTCCTGGCCGCGACGATCATGCCGATCTCGACCTCGTTCGTGATCTGCGAGGCATTCGGCTGGGAGTCGGGCGTCGGCAAGCGCTTCAGCGACGCACGGGCCTTCTTCGGGATCTACACCTTCGTCCTGTTCGCGGGCGCGCTGGTCGTGCTGATCCCCGGGATCAGCCTGCTGCCGGTGATCCTCTCGTCGCAGTACCTGCAGGGCCTGCTGCTGCCGATCGTGCTCGTGTTCATGGTCCTGCTGGTCAACGACAAGACGCTCATGGGCAAGCACGCCAACGGCCGGATCGCCAACGTGATCGCCTGGCTCGCCGTGGGCCTGGTGATCCTGCTCGACGTGGTCCTGCTGGCGGTGGCCGTCCTGGGCGTCTTCGGAGTGAGCGTTGGCTGACGGGCCGGGTGTCGTCTGGCTGGCCACCGCGCCGGTCAAGGCGATGGCCCTCGACGAGCGGGCCGAGGTCCGGGTCGGGCCGACGGGAATCCTCGGCGATCGCCGGTTCCTGCTGGTCGACTCGGAGAATCGCCTCTTCGCCGGCAAGCGGCTGGGGCCGCTGGCCACGATCGTGCCCCGGGTCGGGCACGATCCGGAGACGCTCGCCCTCCACTTTCCCGACGGCTCGGTGACCGACGCCGGTGTGGAGCTCGGGACGCCCGATCAAGGCGATCCTGTACGGCGAGGAACGACCTGGGCACGAGGTCGACGGGCCATTCTCCGCGGTGCTCAGCGAATGGGCCGGGCAGCCCCTCCGGCTGGTGCACATGGACGCCGAATGTGGTGGCATCGATCGGCAGCCGGAGGGCGGCGGGATCACCCTGATCTCGCGCGGCTCGCTGCTGGCCCTGGCCGGCGCCGCCGGCCTCGACGAACCGCTCGATCCGCGCCGCTTCCGGATGTCGGCCGTGGTCGACGGGATCGAGGCCTACGCCGAGGACGCCTGGCTCGGGCGCCGGGTCCGGCTGGGCGAGGTGATCGTTGCCGTGCACGGCAACGTCGGTCGCTGCGCGGTCACCACCCAGGATCCGGACACCGGCCGGCGCAGCCTCGACACGCTCGCCCTGCTGGCCGAGACCCGGGCCGGCGTGCCGACCACCGAGGCACTGCCGTTCGGCGTCTGGGGCACGGTCCTGGTGCCAGGCCGGATCCGACTCGGCGACGACGTGGCGGTCCTCGACCGCTGAGCCGTCCGAACGGGGCTAGGGCCGGTGTCCGCGCTCGAGGGGCAGGCCCTGGGCGGACCACGTGTCCACCCCGCCGACGACCGGGCTGACGTTCGTGAAGCCGGCGGCATCGAGGAGCGAGGCGGCGACGCTGGCCCGGTAGCCGGCCGCGCAGATCGTCGCGATCGGCCGGTCGCGGGGCAGCTCGGCCAGCCGGCCGGTCAGCTCGCCGGCCCCGATGTGCCAGGCGCCGTCGACGTGGCCGGCCTCGTACTCGCTGGCCTGCCGCACGTCGATGACCAGCGGCGCGAGGGGTCCACCGCGATCAACGGCCGCGGCCAGCTCACCGACGGTCAGGCGCTCGTTCGCTTCGACCGGCAGGCCGGCCGCCGCCCACGAGGCGAGGCCGCCTTCGAGGTAGCCGGCGATCGCTTCGTGGCCGATCCGGAGCGCCTGCCGGATCGCGTCGTCCCAGGCGGCCGGATCGTCGCCTTCCAGGATCAGCACGGCCGGCCGGTCGTAGTCGACGACCCAGCCCAGCCAGGTCGCGAATGACGACCCAGCCGGAATCGAGAGCGAGCCCGGCAGGTGGCCGGCGGCGAACGCCGCCGGGTCGCGCAGGTCGAGCACGATGCCACCGGCGGCCACAAGCCGGCGGAGCTCGTCGAGCGCGATCGGGATCGGGCCGGGGATCCCGCCCAGGACCCGCGGCCCGGCCTGGTTCGTGGGCCGCATCCGGGCGAAATAGCGGGGCACGGCGGGCTGGCCGGCGAGCAGCGCCTGGGCGAACACGTCGACCTCCGCCGGCTGGAGGAGCGGGTTGTAGCGGCGTTCGAATCCGATCGTCGAGTTGAGCGTCGAGCCGATCCCGGTCGAGCACAGCGAGCCGGCGCCATGGGTCGGGAAGACGCCCACGAAGTCCTCGTGGGCCAGGATCCGATCGTGGAGCGAGTGGAACATCTGCTCGGCATACGGCCGGGCGTGCTCGGTGCCGAGGAGGTCCGTCCGGCCGACGGCCCCGACCAGGAGCGATCCACCGGTGAACATGAGCAGCGGCTCGGCCGCCCGGCTCGTGTCGGCCACTGAGTAGGCCACATGCTCGGGCGTGTGGCCGGGCGTGTCGACGACCTGGAAGCTCAGCGCGCCGACGGTCGCGACCTGGCCGTCGGCCAGCGGCCGATGCTCGTAGGCCAGGCCGGCGCCGGCCCCGATCAGCTGCTCGGCACCGGTCGCGGCGGCCAGCTCGCGGCCGCCCGAGACATAGTCATTGTGGAGGTGGGTCTCGATCGCGTGGCTGATCCGCAGGCCGCCGGCCTGCGCCGCCTCGACGTAGATGTCCACGTCCCGGCGGGGATCGACCACCGCCGCCACGCCCGCTTCCTCGTCACCGATCAGCGTCGACAGGTGGCCCAGGCCGTCGATCTGGAACTGGCGAATGAACATCCTCGGGCACGGTAGCACGAGGATGGCCGGCGGCACGACCCTTGGCGCACTGGTCATACTTGGTCCGGATGGGCAGGCCATGAGTCAGCGGATCCTCGTGCTCGGCGGCGACGGCTATCTCGGCTGGCCGACCGCGATGGCCTTCTCGCGGGCCGGCCACCGGGTGGCGGTGGTCGACAACTTCGCCAAGCGCCAGTGGGAGCTCGAGCTGGGGGTCCAGCCGCTGATCCCGATCCAGACCCTCCACGAGCGGGTGCGCGCCTGGCGCGAGGTCTCCGAGCGGGAGATCGAGATCCAGGTCGGCGACCTGACCGATTACGCCTTCGTGGAGGCCCTCATCGACGGCTTCCAGCCCGACGCGATCGTCCACTACGGCGAGCAGCCCTCGGCGCCCTTCTCGATGATCTCCGCCCGGCACGCCGCCCTGACCCAGGCCAACAACGTGATCGGCAACCTCAACGTCCTGTTCGCGATCCGGGACAAGGCGCCCGAGGCCCACCTGGTCAAGCTGGGCACGATGGGCGAGTACGGCACGCCCGAGATCGACATCGAAGAGGGCTACCTGACGGTCCACCACAAGGGCCGCGAGCACACCTTCCTGTACCCCAAGACGCCCGGCTCGATCTACCACCTCTCGAAAGTCCACGACAGCGCCAACATCCACTTCGCCTGCCGGATCTGGGGCCTCCGGGCGACCGACCTCCACCAGGGCGTCGTCTACGGCGTCGAGACCGACGAGTCGGCGCTCGATCCACGCCTGGCCACGAGCTTCCACTACGACGAGGTCTTCGGCACGGCCCTCAACCGGTTCTGCGTCCAGGCCACCGTCGGCCATCCGCTGACGGTCTACGGCCAGGGCGGCCAGACCCGGGGCTACCTGAACATCCGGGACACGATCCAGTGCGTGGGCCTGGCGGTGGCCAATCCGGCCGGCCACGGCGAGCTCCTGGTCTACAACCAGTTCACCGAGCAGTTCAGCGTCCAGGAGCTGGCCACCAAGGTCCAGGTCGCGGGCGAGGCCCTGGGCTGGACGGTCAGGGTCGAGCACGTCACGAATCCCCGGGTCGAGCTGGAGCAGCATTACTACAACCCGAAGCACGAGAAGCTCCTGTCGCTCGGCCTCCAGCCCCGCCTGCTGTCGGACGAGCTGATCGACACGATGCTGGCCAAGATCGGCGAGAACCGCGACCGGGTCGACCCGACGGCCTTCGTCCAGAACGTGCGTTGGGCACCCGGCGGCGGGCGCGAAGCGGGCGTCGCGGCCCGGCCCGGCCGCTAGCCGGGCGGCGCGCGCCCCGACCTACATCATCACCAGGCCGCCGTCGACGGCCAGCACCTGCCCGGTGATGTAGGCCGCCTCGTCGGATGCCAGGAAGGCGACCGCGAAGGCGACCTCGTCGGTCGTGGCGAAGCGGCCCAGCGGCGTCGCCGCGGTGATCTGGTCCTGGAGCGCGGCCGGCAGGTCCTGGGTCAGCTCGGTCAGGACGAAGCCGGGCGCCACGGCGTTGGCGGTGATCCCCCGGCTGGCCAGCTCCCGGGCGGTCGCCTTGGTCAGCCCGATCAGGCCGGCCTTGGCCGCCGAGTAGTTCGCCTGGCCGGTCTGGCCGGCCTGGCCCGAGACGCTGGTGATGTTGATGATCCGGCCACTCTTCGCCTTGAGCATCGGCCGGGTCACGGCCTTGATCGCGTAGAACGCGCCAAAGAGGTTCGTCTCGAGGACCTCCCGCCAGGCGTCGAGGCTCATCCGCATGATCAGGTCGTCGTGGGTGATCCCGGCGTTGTTGACCAGGATGTCGACCTTGCCGAACGCCTCGAGCGCGGTCTTGACCAGGGCCTCGGCGGCGGCCGGGTCCGTGGCGTCGCCCTGGCTGGGCGATCGCCCGCCGGCCGAGGGCCTCGACCGCGGCGACCGTCTCGGCCGCGGCGGCCGCATTGCCCCGGTAGCTGAAGGTGACGTCGGCGCCCTGGGTGGCCAAGCGCACGACGATCGCCCGGCCGATGCCCCGCGAGCCCCCGGTGACGACGGCGCTCCGGCCGGACAGATCGATCATCGCCTGACCTCCACCTCTGGTCTGGACGCGCCGCTAGCGCAGGGCGGGATGGGCGGCCGGTTCGGGCTCGCCGGGCACGACGTCGGACAGGTCCAGCGGGACCCGCCCCGGGCGGGCCAGGATCTCGGCCAGGGCATCGGGGATCGGGTCGACCGAGTCCCAGTCGAGGGGCGGCCGGACATGGACCGAATCGGGCGAGATCGCCTCGCCCAGGGCGCCCCGGGCCGGGTCCACCGTCCACTGGATCGCGACCGCGCCCGAGGTGAAGCCGGCCCCGAAGGCAACGATCACGATCCGGTCGCCGACCTTGATCCGGCCGCTGTTGGCCGCCTCGGCCAGGGCGATCGGGATCGAGGCCGCCGAGGTATTGCCGTAGCGGTCGACGTTGACGAACATCCGGTCCATCGACAGGTCGAGGCCCTTGGCCACCGCCTCGATGATCCGGATGTTGGCCTGGTGGGGAATGATCAGGCTGATGTCGCCGGGCTGCAGCCCGGCGTGCTCGATCGCCGCCAGGGCGGTGGTCGCCAGGGTCCGGGTCGCGAAGCGATAGGTCTCCTTGCCCTCCATCCGGATGAAGTGCTCGCCCCGGGCGATCGTCGCCGCCGAGGGCGGGCTCTTCGAGCCGCCCGAGGGCAGCCAGATCATGTAGGCGCCCTGGGGCTCGGTCGTCAGCTCGACGCCCAGGCCGCCGCCCGGCTCATCGGACGCCGACAGGACCACGGCTCCGGCCCCGTCGCCGAACAGGATGCAGGTGTTCCGATCGGTGTAGTCGAGGAAGCGAGTCAGCAGCTCGGCCCCGATCACCAGGACGTGGCGGGCCATCCCGCTGGTGATGTACGCCTGCGCCGTGGCATAGCCGTAGACGAAGCCCGAGCAGGCCGCGGCGAGGTCCATGGCCACGGCCTTGGTATTGCCGATCGCCTCCTTGACCAGGGCCGCGGTCGCCGGCATCCAGTAGTCGGGGGTCAGCGTCCCGAGCAGGATCAGGTCGATGTCGGCCGGCTCGATCCCGGCCACGGCAATGGCCCGCAGCGAGGCGACAGCGGCCATCGACGCGGTCGTCTCGTGGGCCGCCGCGACCCGCCGCTCGCGGATCCCTGTCCGGCTCACGATCCACTCGTCGGACGTGTCGACCATCCGCTCGAGATCGGCGTTGGTCAGGACGCCGGCCGGCGCATAGCGGCCCCAGCCGGCCAGGTGGGCATAGCGAGGACGAGGGTCGGCGGTCACAGCGGGTCCACCTCGACAAGCGGCTGACGGGCCTTGACCAGCTGGCCGCTCTCGGCGACCACCCGCACGACCCGTCCAGCCAGGTCCGACTTGATCTCGTTGAACAGCTTCATCGCCTCGATCAGGCCGATCACCTGGCCGACCGCGACCTCGCCGCCAACCTGGACGTAGTTGGCCGAGCCCGGCGCGGGTGAGGCGTAGAAGATTCCAGTCAGGGGCGCCTTGACCGACGGGCGAGCGAGCTCACCCCCTGCGGCTGCCGGCGGCCCGAGGGCGGGCCCCGGACCGACCGCCACGGCCCCTCCGGCGACGCCCGGCTCGGTCCCGGCCGCCGGCCGGACGGTCCCGGCCTTGCGCAGGACCAGGCCGGTCCCGCCGGCCTCCACTTCGAGCTCGGTCAGCTCGCTCCGCTCGAGGAGGATCGCCAGCCGATCGACGAGGCCGAGCAGCGAGCGGTCGGCCCCGCCCAGCCCGGCCGTGGCCGGCTGAGCGCCGCTCGTGGCGGCCGAATGCGGGGCGACGTCGTCGGTCATCCGTCGAACCTGGTGAAGATCAGGGCGCTGTTCTGGCCGCCGAAGCCGAACGAGTTGCTGAGCGCCGTCCGAACGTCGTGACGGGTCGCCACGAGGGGGGTCAGGTCGAGGCCATCGGCCTCCTCGTCGGGATCGGTCAGGTTGATCGTGGGCGGCACGATCCCGGTCCGGATCGTCTGGATCGTCGCCACCGCCTCGATCGCGCCGGCGGCGCCCAGGGTATGGCCGAGCATCGACTTGTTGGCCGTGACCGGAACCTCCGGGGCTCGATCGCCGAGGATCGTCCGGATCGCCTGCAGCTCGGCCTTGTCGCCGGGCGGGGTCGAGGTCGCGTGGGCATTGACGTGGTCGATCGCGTCGGCCGTCAGGTCGGCCTTCTGGAGCGCTCGGCGGGCCGCCCGGACAGCGCCGCTGCCGCCCGGCGCGGGCAGGGTGATGTGCTCGGCGTCGGCGGTCGCGCCGTAGCCGATCAGCTCGGCCAGGGGCTCCGCGCCCCGGGCGCGGGCGTGCTCGAGCTCCTCGAGGACCACGATCCCGCAGCCCTCGCCGATCACGAAGCCGTCCCGGGCGGCGTCGAACGGCCGGGACGCGCCGGCCGGATCGTCGTTGCGCGTCGACAGCGCGCGCATCGCACAGAAGCCGGCCACCAGCGCTTCCTGGACGCCGGCCTCGGCCCCGCCGGCGACCATGATCTCGGCGTCGCCGCGGCGGATGATCTCCCATGACTCGCCGATCGCGTGGCCGCCCGTGGCACAGGCCGACGCGATCGCGAAGTTCGGGCCGAGGGCGCCGAAGGTGATCGACAGCTGGCCGGCCCCCACGTTCGGGATGGCCATCGGCACGAAGAACGGGCTGACCCGGTCCGGGCCGCGGGTGGCGTTGATCTCGATCTGCTCGCACAGCGTGTTCACCCCGCCCAGGCCGGTGCCCAGGATGATCCCGGTGGCCTCGGCCAGGGCCCCCTCCAGCCGGCCGGGCAGGCCGGCCTGGTC
This sequence comes from uncultured Chloroflexia bacterium, assembly GCA_963735455.1. GTDB lineage: Bacteria > Chloroflexota > Limnocylindria > Limnocylindrales > CSP1-4 > Palsa-1033. The sequence continues at coordinate 278,223 of CAVTKZ010000002.1, read as the reverse complement.
GAGCGCCTCGCGGGCGGCGACGAGCCCGAGCTGGGTATAGCGATCAGCCCGTCGGAGCTCCTTGCGATCGAGGACGTGGCTGGCGTCGAACTCGCCGACCGACGCGGCGATCTTGGAATCGACCCGATCGGGCTCGAACGAGCTGATCCGACTCACCCCGGAGCGGCCGGCAATCAGGCCCGCCCAGGTCGCCTCGACGCCGATGCCGATGCCCGACATGACGCCCATCCCGGTGACCACCACCCGGCGCTCGGAGCGGCTCATCGGACGAGCTTCCCGTTGCGAACCGTCGCCGCCCGGTAGACGTCACCGGGCAGGCCCCGGGCGGACAGGGCATTGCTGACGGTGAGCGAGTCGAACTCGGTCCGCCGGATCTCACCCTCGACCTGCTCGCCTTCAATCGTGACGACCGCCCACGAGGCGGTCGGGTCGCCGTCGAAGACGTAGCCGGCGCTGCCCGCGTTGACGATCAGCTTCCAGCCCAGGTCGCGCACCTCGGGCAGGTGGGTATGGCCGCAGCAGATCACGCGGGCGTCCGTGCGCGATGCCCGCTCGATCATCACGTTCGGGTCGAGGGCGCCGTCGAAGCCCTCCGTTTGCGAGCCGGGCGAGGCATGGGTGGCCAGCGCCAGCAGCTGACCCAGGCGCAGCCGGCGCTCGGCGGGCAGCCGGCGCAGCCAGTCCAGCCGATCGTCGCCGAGCTGGTCGTGGGCCCACTCGGCCGCCGATCGGATCGATTTGGGGACGCCGTCCATCAGCGACGGGAAGGCCGCCGCGTAGTCGAAGTCGGCGACGGCGATGTCGGTATTGCCGGCGACGACGAGGGCGCCCTCGGCCTCGAGCTCGCGGACCGCGTCGACGACCCCGGCCGGGTCGGGGCCGTTGAGGACCAGGTCGCCGCAGACCATCACCGCGTCCGGCCGTTCCTTCCTGATTGCTGCCCGGACTGCCTCGAGCGCCACGAGGTTGCCGTGGACGTCGCTGAGGACCGCGATCCGGGCCATCAGCGGAGCACCGCGGCGTCCGGGATGATGAAGCTCAACGTGGCCTGGCAGGCGACCTCGCCATCGACCGTGGCGGTGCCCAGGCCCCGGCCGAAGCGCCGTCCAAGCTTGTCCATCGTGATCTCGAGGCGGAGCGTGTCGCCGGGGCTGACGACCCGCTTGAAGCGGCACTCATCGATGCCCCCGAACAGCCCGATCCGGTCGCCGAAGCCGGGCTGCTTGGCGACGAAGACGGCCATCACCTGGGCGAGGGCCTCGACCTGCATCACCCCGGGCATCACCGGCAGCCCGGGGAAGTGGCCCTGGAAGAACCATTCGGTCGCGGTGACGGCCTTGATCCCGACGATCCGACGGGCCGCTTCGTCGTACTCGACGATCCGATCGACGAGCAGGAACGGCCAGCGATGGGGGATCAGGCCCTCGATCTCGCGGGTCGTGTGGACGATGGCAGGCGGGGCGTCGGTCACGGGCAGCTCCATGGTGCTGGCTGGGGGCAGTGTGCCGCCCGGGCGTCCGGCCGTGCGGCGGATTCCGTGCAGGTCTGCAAGGCGTCTAGCGGGCGGCCGCAGCCAGGAAGGCGGCCGAGCCGATCCGGTCGACGAGGTTGGTGGTCATCTCGCCGGCCAGGAAGGTGTCGTTGACCAGGAGCGCCTGGTGGATGGCGATATTGGTCACGATGCCCTCCACGACCAGTTCGTCGAGCGCCACCCGCGAGCGGGCGATCGCCGTCGACCGGTCGGGCCCCCAGACCACCAGCTTGCCCAGCAGCGAGTCGTAGAACGGGGGCACCTCGTAGCCGGTGAACAGGTGGCTGTCCATCCGGACCCCGGGTCCGCCCGGGGCGAGGTAGCGCTCGACGACGCCGGTGCTCGGCCGGAAGTCGTGGCTGGCGTCCTCAGCGTTGATCCGGAATTCGAGGGCGTGGCCGCGCAGGGTCACGTCGGCCTGGCTGAAGCCCAGCGGCTCACCGGCCGCGATCCGGATCTGGGTCACCACGAGGTCGATCCCGGTCAGCATCTCGGTCACCGGGTGCTCGACCTGGATCCGGCAGTTGATCTCGATGAAGTACGCGTTGCCCGCCGGATCGACCAGGAACTCCAGGGTGCCCACGTTCTCGTAGCCGGCGGCCACGACGGCCTTGATCGCGCGCTCGGCGAGCTCGTCGCGAGCGGCGTCGTCAAGGGCCGGCGTGGGCGCCTCCTCGAGGAACTTCTGGTGGCGGCGCTGGACCGAGCAGTCGCGCTCGCCGAGGTGGACGCCGTGGCCGAACCGGTCGACGGCCACCTGGACCTCGACGTGGCGGTTGTCCTCGAGCCATTTCTCGAGGTACAGCGAGTCGTCGCCGAAGGCCGCCCGGGCCTCCGAGCGGCAGATCTTGAGAGCCGCCTCGAGCTCGCGCGGGGTGCGCACCATGCGCATCCCCTTGCCGCCGCCGCCGGCCGACGGCTTGATCAGGACCGGGTAGCCGATCCGCTCCGCCTCCTCGAGTCCGTGGAGGTCGTCCCGGAGCATCCCGTTCGAGCCCGGGATCGTGGCCAGGCCTTCGCCGCCCAGCAGGCGGCGCGTGGCCTCCTTGCTGGCGAAGCGCTCCAGGACCTGGGGCGGCGGTCCGATGAAGGTCAGGCCGTGGGCCCGGACCACCTCGGCAAAGCCCTCGTCCTCGGACAGGAAGCCGTAGCCGGGATGGATCGCGTCGCAGCCCGACACGATCGCCGCGCTGATCACTGCCGGCGCCGAGAGGTAGCTCCGCTTGGCGTCGGCCGGGCCGATGCAGATCGCCTCGTCGGCGAGCTGGACGGCCAGGCTCTCCCGGTCGGCCTCGCTGTAGGCCACCACGGCCTCGACACCCAGGGTCCGGCAGGCGCGCAGGATCCGGACAGCGATCTCGCCCCGGTTGGCGATCAGGACCTTGGCGAACATCAGGCGTCCCGCCCGGCGCGGTCCGAGGTGCTCGAGATCAGCTCGATCCAGACCAGCTCCTGGCCGTACTCGACGGCGTCGCCGCTTTCGACCAGCCCGGCCCCGACGATCCCGTCGACCGGCGAGACGACCTCCTGGGGGATGCCCAGGACGTCCACGCTGCCGATCCGGTCGCCGGCCCGGACCCGCGATCCGGAGCTGATCTCGGGACGCGGCTGGTAGACCCCGACGGCCGGCGAGGTGGCCACGGCACGGTACGGATCGGCGGCCGGCTCGACCACCACAGGATGGGCATGCTCGGGGTGGCCGCCGGCCGGCCGCGCCGCCCGAGCCGTTGCCGCCCGGGAAGCCGCCGTCGAGCCGTCCGCCGAGCGGCGCAGGCGGACCTTCCAGTCGCCTTCGCGGACCTCCAGCTCGGCCAGCCCGGATGCGCCGAGCTTGGCGATCAGGGCCGGCAGGAGCTCGTCGGCCAGGCCATCGATCTGGGCGTGGTCGGCCAGGCGGTCGGGCTCATCGCGGTCGGGCACGGCTCAGACCTCCTCGCGAGCCGGCGGCTCGTCGTGGCTCGGGCTGCCAGTCGGACCCGTGCCGTTCGTTGCCCGGGCGGATCCGCCCAGCAGGTTGCGCAGCCGCTCGCCGAATCCCGGGCGCTCGGGGATCACGACCGGCTCCACCTCCAGCGTGGTGAACGCGCCCAGGCCACGATAGCGTCGGTAGCGGGCCTCGATCAGCTCGTCGAGCGAGCGCCGCTCGAGGGCGTTGAGCTGGCGGATGACGGCCGCCTTGACGGCCGCCGCCGTGGCCGGATGGTCGGTGTGGGCGCCGTCGCGCGGTTCAGGAATGACCTCGTCGACCACGCCCAGCTCGAGCTGGTCGGCCGCGGTCATGCGCATGGCCAGGGCCGCCGCCGGGGCCTGGTCGGGGGTCCGCCACAGGATCGAGGCACAGCCTTCGGGGCTGATCACCGAGTAGACCGCGTTCTCGAGGGCCAGCACGACGTCGCCCACGGCGATCGCCAGGGCGCCGCCCGAGCCACCCTCGCCGGTGATCACGGTCACGATCGGGGTCCGCAAGCGGGTCATCAGGGCGATCGACCGGGCGATCGATTCGGCGATCCCGCGCTCCTCGGATTCGGCCCCGGGGTGGGCCCCGGGCACGTCCACGAAGGTGACGATCGGCAGGCCGAGGCGCTCGCCAAGCTCCATCACCCGCATCGCCTTTCGATAGCCCTCGGGGTGGGGCATCCCGAAGTTGCGCCGGATGTTCTCGTCGGTCTCGGCCCCCTTCTGCTGGCCGACGACCACCACCCGCCGGCCGTCGATCCGGGCCAGGCCGGCGACGATCGCCGGGTCGTCGCCGAAGAAGCGGTCGCCATGGAGCTCGACGAAGTCATCGGCGATCAGGGCCAGCAGCTCGAGGGTCCGCGGCCGGCGCAGGTTGCGGGCCAGCTGGACCCGGGCCCAGACGGCCGCCGTCGGGTCGGCCGGCTCGCCATCGGGAGCCGGCTCGCCGGCGCCCTTGCGCGCGGTCCGACCGATCAGTCGGTCAACCACGGGCCGTCTCGTCGGATTCGGGGATGACCCGCTCGGCCAGGGCGCTCAGGAACGAGAGCGGCCGGAACGCCGGGATGTTGCCGTTGTCGGCGCTCGATTCGGCCTGGGGCGCGGGCGCCATCAAGGCCACCAGCTTGGCCAGCTCGTCACGCAGCTCCGAGCGATGGACGACCCGGTCGACAAAGCCGTGGTTGAACAGGAACTCGGAACGCTGGAAGCCCTCCGGCAGCTCGCCCTGGATGGTCCCGGCACTGACCCGGGCGCCGGCGAAGCCGATCAGGGCGTTGGGCTCGGCGATGTTCACGTCGCCCAGCGCCGCGAAGGAGGCGAAGACGCCGCCCGTGGTCGGGTCACTCATGACCGAGATCAGGGGCACGCCGGCCAGCCGCAGGCGCTCCGTGCCGGCCACCGTCTTGACCAGCTGCATCAAGGACAGGGTCCCTTCCTGCATCCGCGCCCCGCCCGAGGCGGACACGATCACCAGCGGGATCCGGCGGGCCAGGGCGGCCTCGGTCGAGCGGACTACCTTCTCGCCCACCACGCTGCCCATCGAGCCGCCCATGAACGAGAAGTCCATCACGCAGATCGCCACCGGCCGGCCGCCGATGTCGCCGAAGCCCCACACCGCCGCGTCGCGCAGGCCGGTCGTGGCCTGGGCCGCGGCGACCCGGTCCGGATAGGCCTTCAGGTCGACGAAGCCGAGCGGGTCGACGCTCTGCAGGCCGGGGTCGCGCTCCTCGAACGTGTCCGGGTCGAGGAGCAGATCGAGGCGGGCCGCGGCCGACAGGCGGAAGTGGTGGCCGCAGTTCGAGCAGACCCGGAGGGCCTTCTCGAGCTGCTTGTTGAAGAGCATCTCCTGGCACGACGGGCACTGGGTCCAGAGGTCCGGCGGGTAGCTGTCGCGGCGCTGGCGGAAGGAGGGCAGCTTGATCGGCATCAGGCCAGCCCACCCTCGTGGCCGGCCCGGCCGTGGAGTGCCCGGATCGCGCGAACCATGGGATGAGCCGGCCGGCTCAGGCGCCAGGCGACGATCGCGGCGCCGGCCAGCGAGACCGCAGCCGAGGTGAGTGCGCCACCGATCAGGAGCGGGCGCGTCCTGCGCACGAACGGGTCGCCGTCATCTTCGACATCGCGGGCGGGGTCGAGGAGGTCCGCCGGCTCGAAGGCGATCGTGGGCCGTGGGCCGTTCTCAGCGCCGGCGGCCGCCGGCAGGCGGATTGCCTCGGCCAGGTCGGCCAGCCGACGGGCGAGGCGCTCCTCGAAGCGGAACGAGGGATGGACCCGGATCAGCCCGGCGGTCAGCCAGTCGGAGGCCGCGCGCAGGTCCGAATCGAGGCGGGCGTCGTGAACGACGGCCGCGGTCCCCCGCTCGCGGGCGACGAGGATCGATTCCAGGTAGCGGTCGACCAGCAGGGCTTCGATCTCGGGCTCGTTGCGCCGGGCATCCACCATCACCAGCGCCGGCCGCCCAGGTCGCGGGCGACCGCCCGCAGGCCGCGATGGATCAGGACCCGCACGGCGCCCTCCGAGCGGCCCAGGATCCCGGCGATCTCGGCAGTCGACATCTCCTCGACGAAGCGGAGCACCAGCGCCCGCCGCCGCTCGGCCGGCAGCCGGGCGACCGCGGCCCAGGCAGCACCGGCCTCGTGGCGCTGGCTCACCTCGTGCTCGATGTCGGTTCGGTCGGCGACCGATGCCGCAGCCTCGAGTGGGGCGATCGGATGGCGCTGCCGGCCACGCCGGATGTTGGCCACCACGTTGCGGGCGATCCGGAAGAGCCAGACCCGGAACGTGGACGCCCCGGCGCCGTCCACGGGCCGGGCCCGCTCCTCGAAGCGGTCGAGGGCGCCCAGGGCGAGCAGGAAGGTCCGCTCCGCCGCGTCCTCCGCGTCGTGGTGGTTGCCGAGCTCGTAGTAGGCGTAGCTGTACACCTGGGCCAGGTACTTCCGATAGAGGGCGTCGAACGCCGCCGGGTCGCGCAGGGCGGCCTCGACGAGGGTTCGATCGCGGTCGAGATGGACCAGGCGGCGCTGATCGCGGCGATCCTCCTCCGCCTTCACCCTCCTGAACACCGGGCGGGCCATCGCGTTACACCGCCGCCGGCAAGCGCAGGTGCTGGATCTCGCCGGTCAGGATCGTCCGCTCGCCGGACGACTGGCCAAGATCCTCGATCACCAGGCCACCCGAGCCCGTGTCGACCCCCAGGGCGCGGGTCGTGAGGGCCGACCCGTCGGGCAGCTCCAGCCGGACCGGCCGGCCGTGGGTCAGCTGGCGGTCGATCCAGTCGGCCACGTCGAAGTGGCCCGCGCGGAGCGCGATCGTGCGCGTTTCGAGCCGGTCGATGAACGCAGCGAAGAGCGCCGGCAGGTCCACCGGCCGGCCGTTCGCTGCAACCCGCAGGCTGGTCATCGAGGCGGCCAGGTCCGGCGGGAAGTCGACTGCCGGCCAGTCCGCGTTGAGGCCCAGGCCGATGATCACCCGGGGCTCGGCGGTCCCCAGCCCGATCGTCTCGCCCAGGACGCCACCCAGCTTGCGGACCTCGCCGGCGGCCTCGATGACCAGGTCGTTGGGCCACTTCAGACGGATTGAGCGATCGGTCAGACCCGCGACCTCCTCGGCCGCGTCGGCCATCGCCAGGGACGTGATCGCCGCCAGGCGCCAGGCGCGATCCGCGGCCAGCCAGGTCGGGCGAAAGCCGAGCGAACACAGGAATCCCGTGCCCGGCGGTGCCTGCCAGGCTCGCCCGTCGCGGCCTCGACCGGCCGACTGCTCGTCAGCCACCGCCAGGCAGACCTCCGGGCTGCCTTCCTCGAGCCAGGCCCGAACGACGTCGTTCGTCGAGCCCACCCGGTCGAAGCGCTCCTGGCGGCTGATGAACGCTCGTTCCCCGGCCGGCTCGCGAGCCACGACCGGCTCCCTGACGCTCCCGTTCAAGCCGCGCCGGTGGCCGGTTCGGGGCCGGCCTCTCGGCCGATCGACTCGTCCGCCAGCGGCTCCTCCGGCCGTTCGAGGGCAAAGGCGGCGTGGAGCGCCCGGACCGCCGTCGTGACCTGGTCCTCGGCGATGATGCAGGTGATCCGGACCTCGCTCGTCGAGATCATCTCGATGTTGACCCCGGCATCGGCCAGGGCCCCGAACATCCGGGCAGCGTAGCCCGGCGCATTGTGGATGCCGGCCCCGACGATCGAGACCTTGGCCACGGCCGAGTCGGCGGTCATCTCGCGGAAGCCGAGCTCGCGGATGATCGGCTCCAGGATTCGCTTGGCCCGGGCCAGCTCGGCCTCGGCGATCGTGAAGCTCATGTCCGTCGAGCCGCCATGGCCGACGTTCTGGACGATCATGTCGACGTTGATCCCGGCGTCGGCCAGGGGCGCGAAGATCCGGTGGGCGACACCCGGCCGGTCGGGAACCGCGACCAGGGTGACCTTGGCCACGTTCCGGTCGTGGGCCAGGCCGCGAACCTTGTTGCGCTGCTCCACCAGTGGATCCTCCTTGATCAGGGTGCCCGGGGCGTCCTCGAAGGAGCTGAGGACCTCGATCACGACCGAGTTGACCCAGCCCAGCTCGACCGCCCGGACCTGCATCACCTGGGCGCCCTGGTGGGCAAGCTCGAGCATCTCCTCGTAGCCGATGACCGGCAGCTGCCGGGCGTCGGGCACGATCCGCGGATCGGCAGTGTAGATCCCCCGGACGTCGGTGAAGACCTGGCAGCGGTTGGCCCCCAGGCGCGCGGCGAGGGCCACGGCGGTCGTATCCGAGCCGCCCCGGCCGAGGGTCGTGGTCTCGGCCGCCTCGGGATTGGCGTCACTCACGCCCTGGAAGCCGGCGACGATCACCACCCGGCCGCCGCCCAGCTCGCGGCGGACCCGGCTGGGATCGATGTTGGCGATCCGGGCCTGGCCGTGGCGGCCGTCGGTGCTGATCCCGGCCTGGGCGCCGGTCAGGCTGATCGCCGGCACCCCAAGCGCGTGGAGGGCCATTGACACGAGCGTGGCGCTCTGGTGCTCGCCGGTGGCCAGGAGCATGTCCAGCTCGCGCGAGTCGGGATCGTCGGTGATTGCCGCGGCGAGGGCCAGCAGCTCATCGGTCGTGTCGCCCATCGCCGATACGACCACGACCAGGTCGGCGCCGGCATTGCGCTCCCGGGCGATCCGCCGGGCGACGCGTCGAATCCGGTCCGCATCGCCGACCGACGAGCCGCCGAACTTCTGGACGACGAGCGGTCGGGCGGGCGGGGCGGACGGCTCGCCGCTCGGCGCGGATCCGGGGGCCAACATCCGGGCGATTCTAGCAGTGGGATCGAGGGCCGCCCGTGATTGGCCCCGGGCACCGGCGGCGGTACGCTTCGGGCGCCCAGACTTGGAGGCCTGCCATGTGCTTCGATCTCGACAGCCAGCCGCCGATCCAGCCGATCGCCGGGGGCGCCCTCGACCACGCGGACCTGGTCCTGCGGGCCTCTGACGGCAATGAATTCGGCGCATTCCGGACCCGGGCCAGCACACCCAGCGGGGCCGGGGTGGTGATCCTGCCCGACGTCCGCGGGCTGTACTCGTTCTACGAGGAGCTGGCCCTGCGCTTCGCCGAGGCCGGCATCGATGCCCTGGCGATCGACTACTTCGGGCGGACCGCCGGGGTGGCCAGGCGCGACGCGGATTTCAGCTACATGGAGCACGTCCAACAGACCAGGCTGCCCGACCTGCGCGCCGACGTGACGGCTGCGGTCGAGGAGCTCCGTCGTGACGGCCGGGTCCGGGCCACGTTCACGATCGGCTTCTGCTTCGGCGGCCGGCTGTCGTACAGCAGCGCGACCTTCGGCCTCGACCTGGCCGGCTCGATCGCCTTCTACGGGATGCCCGTCGGGGACCGCCCTGGCTACCCTGCCCCGGCGTCGATTGCCCCGGCGATGGCCAGCCCGATCCTGGGCTTGTTCGGCGGCGCGGACCAGGCGATCCCGGCCGAGGCGATCGCCGAGTTCGCGGCGGCCCTCGACGCGGCCAAGGTCGATCACGAGCTGATCAGCTACCCCGGCGCCCCGCACAGCTTCTTCGACGGCAAGGCCGCCGATTTCGCCGAGGCCGCCGCGGATTCGTGGACCCGCAGCCTGGCCTTCATCGCGGCCCGGACACCGGCTGCCTGACCGTCGGTGGAACCATGACCTGGTCTTCGCGACCCTACGAGACCGCGGCCGACCTGCGCCTGATGCAGGCATTCACCGCCGAGTGCTGGCTCTTGGACTGGCCGGCGCCGGCGTTCCACCCCGGTGACCTGGACTGGTGGTCGCGCGACTCAGTGAGCGGCAGCGTGCCCCTGTCCGAGCGCGTCCGGCTGTGGTTTGCCGGCGAGTCCGATGCCTCGGAACTCGTCGCCTGGGGCTGGTTCGGCCTGCCGCGCGACCTCGACCTGCTCGTGCGACCCGAGGCCCGCGGTTCGGACTTGACCAAAGCCGTCGTCGACTGGGCGTCCGAGCGCGCCCTCGCCCTTGCCGGGCCAGCGACGACCCCGGACGAAGTCCAGGTGTTCGCGGCCGATACCCAGCCGCTCATCGTCGAGGACCTGACACAGCTCGGATTCACGGCGGCCGGAGCCGGAATGGTCGGGTTCACCCGGCGCTTCGAGGGCTGGGCCGTGCCCGATCCGGCGCTGCCTCCCGGCTTCAGCGCGCGAATGCTCGCCCCGGGCGACATCGCGGAGCGAATCGAGCTGGGCCGGCTGGCCTTCCCCAACTCGCAGCTGACCCCCGAACGCTACGAGGTGGCCCGGCACTCAACCCTGTACCGGCCGGCCCTCGACCAGCTCGTCGTTGGGCCGGACGGCAGCCTCGTGGCATTGGCCCTGGGCTGGCTCGATCCAGTCACGTTGTCGGTCGAGCTGGAGCCGGTCGCGGTGCATCCCGCCTGGCACCGCCACGGCATCGGCCGGGCCGTGTGCCTGGCGGCCATCCGGGCAGGGATCGCTCTCGGCGCGACCACCGGCCTGATCTACGCCGAGAGCCACAACGACGCCGCCCTCGGCTTGTATGCCAGCCTGGGCTACGAGATTACGATCCGGATACGCCCGTACCAGCGGTCACTGGCGCACTGAACGGCCGCGCGGGGCCTCGTGGCGCGGTCTGCGACCTGCAGGCTACCCAGCCTGGCGCCGACCGACTGGAGCGGGTCGCCGATCAGGCGTTCGCGACGACCCGGGCACCGGCGTTGCGCGGCGCCGCGATCGCCACCCGGCCGGGCACGTCCAGGTCGGCCGCGACCGCGCTCAGGGCGCCCTCGATCCGGCTCATCGTGGCCAGCCCGTCGGAGAAGGCGATCACCGACGATCCGGCCCCCGACAGGCAGGCGCCGATGGCGCCCGCGTCGCGGGCGGCCTGGACCAGGGCCGGGAACTGGGGGTAGACGGCCGCCCGGTACTGCTCGTGGAGCCGGTCCCGGGTCAAGGCCCCGAGATGCTCGTAGGTGCCCGCGGCGATGCCGGCCACCCCGATCGCCACCCGGCCGAGGTTGGCAATGGCGTCCTCGAAGGGCACCTTCTTGGGCAGGACATCGCGCATGGTCCCCGTCGACAGGCGCAGGTCGGGGATGAACAGGACCACCTTGAGGTCGCGCGGCACGTTGAACCGGATCGCCGTTGGCGGGTCCGCCGAGGGGTCGACCACGACGAAGCCGCCCAGCAGGGCAGCCGCGGCGTTGTCGGCATGACCCTCGATGTCCGTCGCCAGCTTGAGCAGCTCGGACGGGCTGAGCGGCCCGCCCAGCAGGCTGTTGCCGGCCAGCAGGCCACCGATCGTCGCGGCAGCCGAGGAGCCGAGGCCGCGGCTGAGCGGGATCCGGTTGCGCATCTTCACCCGCCAGCCGATCTTGTCGGGCAGGTCGCCGCGAATGGCGACGAGGGCGGCCTCCAGGCCCTGGACGAACCGATTGCGGCGGTCATCGGCGAGCTCGTTGGCACCCTCGCCGTCGATCTCGAGCTCGATCGCCCCGCGGCTCCAGCCACGGACCTCGAGGTCGATCCGGTTGACCAGGTCGAGGGCCAGGCCGAGGCAGTCGTATCCGGCGCCCAGGTTGGCCGAGGAGGCGGGGACCTCGACCGTCACCCGCCGGCCGTCCAGCTCGGCCAGCCAGTTGCTCACCACGTGCCTACCACCAGCTCAGCACGGCTCACCAGCCCAGGATCGTGGCGACGGCGCCGGCCGTCGGATCGGCGACCAGCAACCCGCCCACGCTCGCCTCGGCCGTCTTGGGGTCCTTCAGGCCTGAACCGGTCAGCACGCACACGATCGTAGCGTCACGCTCGAGCCGATTCTCGGCGGCCAGGCGCTGGATGCCGGCGAGGCTGGCCGCCGAGGACGGCTCGCAGAACAGGCCCTCCTCGCGGGCGAGGTCACGCCAGGCCGCCAGGATCTGGTCATCGGTCACCGCCTCGATCAGGCCGCCCGACTCGTCCCGGGCGCGAACCGCCTTGGTCCAGCTGGCCGGGTCGCCGATCCGGATCGCCGTGGCGATCGTCTCGGGCGCCTCGATCCGCCGGTCGAGCACGATCGGCGCGGCACCGGCGGCCTGGAAGCCGAACATTCGGGGCAGCGTCCCGGCCAGGCCGGCCGCGTGGTAGTCGCCGAAGCCGGCCCAGTAGGCGCTGATGTTGCCGGCGTTGCCGACCGGGATCGCCAGCACGTCCGGCGCCCGGCCCAGGTCGTCGCAAACCTCGAATGCGCCGGTCTTCTGGCCGTCCAGGCGGAACGGGTTGACCGAATTGACCAGGGTGATCGGATGGCTGGCCGACTCGGCCAGCTCGCGGACGACGCGCAGGGCCTGGTCGAAGTTGCCCTCGATCGCCACGACCCGGGCGCCGGCGACCTGGGCCTGCAGGAGCTTGCCCCCGGCGATCTGGCCTCGAGGCAGGACGACCACGACCTCCAGCCCGGCTGCCGCGCCGTAGGCCGCGGCCGACGCCGAGGTGTTGCCGGTCGACGCGCAGATCAGGGCCCGGGCCCTGGCCTCCAGGGCCTTGCCCACCGCCACGACCATGCCCCGGTCCTTGAACGAGCCCGTCGGATTCTGGCCCTCGACCTTGGCGTACAGGTTGGCCAGGCCGAGTGCCGGCCCGATCCGACCGAGCCGGACCAGGGGGGTGAAGCCTTCGCCCAGGCTGAGCGCCGGCGTCGCGTCGGTGATCGGCAGGAAGGCCCGGTAGCGCTCGGTCAGGCGTGGCCGGCCACGACCCGTGGCCGAGGCAGCCGCAGCCGGGTTCATGCCGCGTCCTCGATCGGGTAGAGGGTCGCGTCGACGCCCGCCGCCAGCAGCCCGGCGCGCAGCTCGTCGAGGGTCTGGGTCGTCGTCACGAAGCCGTCCGCCGCGGCGGCCTCGAGGTCCAGCTGGTCGCGGATCAGCTGCTCGGGCAGGACCGATTGGAAGAACCAGCGACGGGCAGCAGCGTCGTCCGGCGGGCTCGCCTCGATCGACCGCTCGGAGGCCGGCAGCAGGCCGGCCCAGGTGCTGCCAGCACCCCGGGCCAGGGCGATCAGGTCACCCAGCACCGCGCTGCTCGTCGGGCCGCCGCCGGCGCCCGGCCCGTCGAGGGCAAGGCGGCCCACCGGCGTCGCGCTCAGCTCGATCCGGTTGATCGCCCCGCCGGTCCGGCCGAGGCCCGAGTCGGCCGGGACCGCGACCGGCTGGACCGTCGCTTCGGCACCCAGGGGGCTGTCGTCGGCCGGGCGACGGGCCTCGACGATCAGCTTCAGGCGCAGGCCGTGGACGGCCGCCGCCGCCACCTCCTCGCCGGTCACCCCGCTGATCCCTGGCCGGCCGAGGCCGTTGGCGGTAGCCGGCCGGCGTTCGATCGAGGCCGGGCTGAGCCACTGCCCGAAGGCCAGGCGGGCCAGGATCACCAGCTTGTTCAGGGCGTCATCGCCCTCGACATCACCGGCCGGGTCGGCCTCGGCGTAGCCGGCTCGCTGGGCGTCGGCAAGGACCGCCTCGTAGGCCCGCTTGCGCTCGGTCATCGCGCTCAGGATGAAGTTGGTCGTGCCATTGACGATCCCGCGCACGCGCTCGACCCGGTTGGCGGCCAGGTCCGCGCCGAGCGGTCCAAGGATCGGGATCCCGGCCGCGACGGCGGCCTCGAAGCGGAGCGGCGTGCCGGTCGAGCGGGCCAGCGCCTCGAGGGCCGGGCCGTGGTGGGCGATCACGTGCTTGTTGGCGGTGACGACCGGCTTGCCCGCGGCGAGGGCCGCCGCGATCAGCGTCCGGGCCGGCTCGTCGCCGCCCATCAGCTCGACGATCAGGTCCACCTCGGGCGAGGCCACCAGGTGGGCCGGCGCGTCGGTCAGCAGCTCTTCCGGGATCCCGGCGGCCAGGGCCCGGGCCGGGTCACGCACCGCCACCCCGGCCAGCACCAGGCGGGCGCCGTCGAACGGCGCCAGCCGGGCGGGGTCATCGAGGAAGGCCCGGGCGACGGCCGAGCCGACCGTCCCGGCTCCAAGGAGGCCGACGCGCAGCGGCGAGCGTGGCGGAGGGCTGGGCATGGCCGGAATGGTAGCCGACCGTCACGACTGGCCGCCGCTACACTCCGGGCAATGGCCCTTGAGCTCGCCCCCTTGACTGCCCCGACGCCGCTGGCCTCGGAGCGGCCCCGGATCTTCAGCGGGATCCAGCCATCCGGGATCGTCCACCTGGGCAACGACCTGGGGGCCGTGCGGAACTACGTCCGGCTGCAATACGACTACGACGCGATCTACTGCATCGTCGACTACCACGCCCTGACCACCACCCACGACGGGACCCTCCTGCGTGAGCGGACCCGCGAGATGGCCGCCTCGCTGCTGGCCCTCGGCCTCGACCCCGAGCATTGCACCCTGTTCGTCCAGAGCGACCGGCCGGAGCACGCCGAGCTGGCCTGGCTCCTGGCAACCGTGACCCCGGTCAGCTGGCTGGAGCGGACGCCGAGCTACAAGGAGAAGAAGCTCAACCAGCCCGACGACGTCAACCACGGCCTGCTGACCTATCCCGTCCTGCAGGCGGCCGACATCGTGATCTACAAGGCGACGGTGGTTCCCGTCGGCCGCGACCAGGCCGCCCACCTCGAGCTCAGCCGGGAGATCGTGCGGGCCTACAACGGGCGCTACGGACCGACCTTCCCGGAGCCCCAGGCGGTCTTCACCGAGGCGCCCGTTGTGCTGGGCACGGACGGGGTGAAGAAGATGAGCAAGTCGATCGGCAACACGATCGACATCTTTGCCCCGCCCGAAGTGATCCGGAAGCAGGTCATGTCGATGGTCACCGACACGATGCGCATCCTGCGCACCGATCCCGGCCGGCCGGCGGTCTGCAACGTCTGCCAGCTCCACCGCCATTTCGGGCCCGATTACGAGGAGATCTGGGAGGGCGAGCGGACGGCTCGGACCGGCTGCGTCGACACCAAGCGCCTGCTGGCCGACCGGATCATCGAGCACTATGCGCCGGCCCGCGAACGCTACCTCGAGCTGATCGCCCGGCCCGAGATGGTCGACGAGGTCCTGGCCGCCGGTGCCGCCCGGCTGAAGCCGCTGGCCCAGGCGACCATGGCCGAGGTCCATGCGAAGATGGGCCTCCGCTGAGGGTTAGACGATGACCGAACCCGATCAGCAGGCTGGCCAGGAGCCGGTGGATGACGGCCGGCGGACCTCGGTTGCCGAGGCTGCCGCCGACCTGAGCCGGATCATGGGCCGCGACCCGCGCTGGTTCGGGGCGCTCCTGGTGAGCGCCACGGTGATCGCCATCTATTTCGCGATCACCGTCGTGGGGACCGTGATCTACGGCTTCGGCGACATCGTCCTGATCTTCTTCCTGGCCTGGCTGATCGCGTTCATCGTGACCCCCTTCGCCTCGGCCCTCAAGCGCCTCGTCCGGCCTCTGCCCCAGGCCGCCGCCGTCCTCCTTGTGTACGTGGTCGCCATCGGCGCCCTGCTCCTGGTGATTTTCGTCGTGGCCGCCAACCTGGCCACCTCAATCAGCCAGTTCGTCCAGTCGATCCCCCAGATCGAGCAGAACCTGGGCCAGTACCTGGCGCCCTGGCAGGAGCGGCTCAATGGCCTGGGCCTGTCGGTCGACCTGGTGGCCCTGGTCCACCAGGTCCTCGACAACCTGCAGACCGGCGCGGTCGACCTGGTCGGCCCGATCCAGCAGGTCGCGGTTGCCAGCATCAGCGTGATCGGGACGATCCTGATCATCTCGATCCTGTCGATCTACATCGCGATCGACCGCAAGCGGATCCTGGCCTTCCTGTTCCGGCTCACTCCGAGCGCCTACCGGAGCGAGGCCGAGCTGCTCCGGGTCAGCGTCAATCGCTCATTCGGCGGCTTCCTGCGCGGCCAGGTGATCATGGGCGCCGTGTACGGCACGATCACCGTGATCATCTCGGTCGTCTTCGGGCTGAAGCTCGTGCCGATCACCGCGACGACGGCCGGCGTGCTGATGGCGATCCCCTTCTTCGGCCCGTTCGTGGCCTGGCTACCGCCGGTGCTCGACGCCCTGATCTTCAGCCCCGACGTGATCCTCCAGGTGACGATCCTGAGCGGGATCGGCTGGTTCGTCGTGATGAACATCCTGCAGCCCCGGCTGATGGCCGGCGCGGTCGGACTCCACCCGATCGTCGTCCTCGGCTCGGTCCTGGTGGGGGGCAAGATCGCGGGGGTCGCCGGGGCGATCTTCGGGATTCCGATCGCGGCGATCGTGACGGCCTTCTTCTGGCACTACCTGGGCGAGCAGACCGGCGAGTCGGTGACCCAGCGCGCGGCGCGCCGGGTCGAGCGCCGCGAGGGCCGGCCGGTGCGGGTGCCGACCGAGCCCCGCCCGGGGATCGACCCCGACGTCGAGGACGAGACCCTCAGCGCCGGCGCTTCTTCCAGTCGCTGAGGATCTCGCGGGCGGCGTTCTGGCCGGGAATGCCAGTGACCCCGCCGCCCGGATGAGCGCCTGACCCGGCCAGGTACAGGCCGTCGAGCGGCAGGCGGTAGCGGGCGCTGCCCAGCAGCGGCCGCCACAGGAAGAAGCTGTCGAGGCTCGGCTCGGCGTGGTACGGGTGGCCGCCGGTCAGGCCGTAGTCGCGCTCCAGGTCGAGCGGGGTCAGGACCTGCCGCCCGACCACGAGCTTGGTGATCCCCGGGGCGTACGCCTCGAGCGTGGCCAGGGCTAGGTCACCTAGCTCGTCGCGGCGCGCCGGCCAGGTCCCTTCCCGGAGCGTGTACGGCGCGTACTGGAGGTGGATGCTCATCACCTGGCGGGCCGGGCGCCGGGCGCCGGCCCGAGGCTCGTCGACCAGGCTCGGATCGACGAGCGAGGGGATCGTCGCCTCGAGATACGGCGCGCCGCTGATCTGGCCGTATTTCGAGGCGTCGAACGCCCGCTCCAGGTAGTCGATCCCGGGCGCGATCACGATCCGGCCCTTGCAGCAGGCGCTCGGCCTCGGGACCGCTGCCCGCAGCGCTGAAGACGGGCAGGCCGGCCAGGGCCAGGTTGACCTTGGCGACCGTGCCCGGGGTCCGGATGTTCGACGCCCGCCAGCGCAGGCTCGGCCCGATCGTCGACCGGGTCGACCAGCCGGGTCAGGACCTGCTTGGGGTCGATCCCGGCGACGACCATCCGGGCACCGAGCTCCTCGCCCGAGGCGAGCACGACGCCGGTCGCCCGGCCGTCGCGGCTGGTGACCTTGACCACCTCGGCCCCGGTCCGGATCTCGCCGCCGGCCGCGCGCACGGCGGCGGCGAGGGCCTCGGCCAGGGCGCCCGGGCCACCCCGGGCATAGACCGTCTGGCCGGCCGCGCCACCGTCATTGCCGGCCGAATCGGCCAGGAAGACGGCCGTCGTGCCGGCCGACCAGGGACCCATCGCCGTGTTCTGGATGCCCCGCGCGGCGAGGATCCCGCGGAGCGCGTCGGTCTCGAACGATTCGGCCACGAAGTCGGCGATCGCCATCGGCAGGACGCGCAGGATCGAGCGGCCGTCGTGCTTGCCCAGGCCGCGGAACGCCCGGGTCAGCTTCAGGCCGGTCAGGGCATCGCCCAGGCCCGGGGCGTGGATGTCGGGCGGCGCCGAGCCGCCCAGATCGGCCAGGAAGCGGCCCAGCGAACGGACGACGCGGTCGAAAGCGGCGTAACTGGCGGCGTCGTGGCCGGATCGCGCCCGGAGGCCATCGGCCGTCTGCTGGACGTCGTCGTAGAGGGTGATCGCCGAGCCGTCGGGGGCTGGCGCGAAGACGCGCACCTCGGGCGCGATCAGGTGCAGGCCGTGCCCACGCAGGCCCAGGTCGCGAACGACCGACGGCTTGAGCCGGCCGACGGTCTGGGCCAGGGCGGGGACCCGGACCCCCGGCTTCAGCTCATGGGTATCGGCGATCCCGCCAACCCGCTCGCGCCGTTCGAGGACCAGCGTCGACAGGCCGGCCCGGGCGAGGTAGGCGGCCGCCACCAGGCCGTTGTGGCCGGCGCCGACCACCAGCGCGTCCCAGGTGCGTCGCTCGGTGGCCATCGTCAGGCCACCTTCCGGCCGGTCGCCCGCAGGACCTCCATCGCCGCGATCCGGCCGTTGGCGCCCATGATCCCGCCGCCTGGATGAGTGGCCGAGCCGCACAGCCACAGGTCTCGGATCGGCGTCCGGAAGCGGGCGTAGCCGGGCATCGGCCGGTTGAAGAAGAGCTGCTCCAGGCTGAGCTCGCCCTGGAAGATGTTGCCCTCGGTCAGCCCGAAGCGGCGCTCGATGTCGAGCGGGGTCAGGACCTGGCGGTGGAGGATGATCTCCCGGATGTTGGGCGCCACCTCGGCGATCCGGTCGATCACGGCATCGCCGAACGCCTCGCGGTTGTCGTCCCAGCTGCCCAGGCTCGGGTCAAGGTGGTACGGCGCGTACTGGACGAAGCAGCTGATGACGTGCTTGCCGGGCGGCGCCATCGACGGGTCGACCAGGGTCGGGATGATCATGTCGATGTACGGCCGGCGGCTCCAGTGGCCGTACTTCGCGTCGTCGTAGGCGCGCTCCATGTCGTCGATCGAGGCGCTGTAGCTGATCGCCCCGCGGAGATGCTCGCCCTCGCCCGGCAGGCAGCTGAAGTCGGGCAGCCGGTCGACGGCCAGGTTGACCTTGCCCGACGAGCCCCGGAACTTGAACCGGCGGACCTCGTCTTCGAACTCGGGCTCGAGCGAGCCGGGCTCGAGCAGGCCCAGGTAGGTCAGCCGCGAATCGACCGATGACAGGACGTGCCTGGCGTAGATCTCCTCGCCCGACTCGAGGGCGACCCCGACCGCTCGGCCGTCGCGGGTCATGATCCGGGCGACCGGCGCCTCCAGCCGGATCTCGGCACCCTGGGCCCGGGCGGCGCTGCCGATCGCGTTCGAGACGCCGCCGGTGCCGCCCCGGGGAATCCCCCAGGCCCGGAAGGCGCCGTCGATCTCGCCCATGTAGTGATGGAGCAGGACGTAGGCGGTGCCCGGCGACTTGACTCCCTGGTACGTGCCGATGATCCCCGAAGCAGACATCGTCGCCATCAGCGGATCGGTCTCGAACCACTGGGCCAGGAAGTCGGCCGCGCTCATCGTCATCAGCTGGACGAAGACCGCCTGCTGCTTCTCGGGCAGCCGCTGGAACGAACGGGCCAGGCCGGCCAGCGGCGTGAACTGGCGGGGGTCGAAGCCGGTCGGATCGGGCGGAACGATCGACAGGATGGGCTTGATGAAGCGGGCCATCTCGACCATCAGCTGGCCGTACTCCTCGTACGCCTCGGCGTCGAGCTTCGACCAGCGGCGCAGCTCGCGGATCGTCCGGCCGTGGTCGTTGACCCGCCACAGGTAGTCGCCCTGGAGCGGCGTGAACGTGCCGTCGAGGGGCAGGATGTCGAGGCCGTGGGCAGGCAGGTCCAGCTCACGGATGATCTCCGGGCGAAGCAGGCTGACGACGTACGAGGCGACCGAGAAGCGGAAGCCGGGGAAGATCTCCTCGGTCACGGCCGCCCCCCCGAGCAGCTCGCGCTTCTCGAGGACCAGCGTGGTCAGGCCGGCTCGGGCCAGGTAGGCGGCGCTGACCAGCCCGTTATGGCCGCCGCCGATGATCACCGCGTCGTACGTCCTGGCCACGGATCCTCCGCTGGATGGGCACCGAGGGGACCGCAGCCCGGCATGCAGGCTGCATAGGTTTCATGCACGACTCTACCGCATACTGGACTCGTCGCGGACGCCCCGGACGCGTCCGACGGCTGCATTCGGAGGAGCCCAGCTTGAGCGTCGGGACAGCGTTCCACCCCCGCACCGAAGCCCACAACCGGAAGATGCAATGGCGGGAGTGGTCGGGCTACTTCGCGGCCAGCGTGTACGCCGACTTCCACGACATCGAGTACAACGCGATCCGCGAGCAGGCGGCCCTGATCGACGTCTCGCCGCTCTACAAGTACGAGATCCACGGCCGGGATGCCGAGCAGCTCGTCAACCGGGTGATCACCCGCGACGCGACCCGGCTGAAGGTCGGCCAGGTCTACTACAGCCCGTGGTGCGACGAGGACGGCAAGGTCGTCGACGACGGCACCATCCACCGCCTGGCCGCCAACCGCTTCCGCTGGACGGCCGCCGACCCGCAGTATCGCTGGCTGGGCCTCAACGCGGCCGGCCTCGACGTGGCGATCGAGGACACCAGCGAGACGACCGCCGCCCTGGCCCTCCAGGGACCCCTGAGCCGGGCCGTGCTCGAGGCCGCGTCGGGCGAGTCGTTTGCCGACCTGCGCTACTTCCGGCGGCGGGCCGCGACGATCGCCGGGATCCCGATCGACGTGAGCCGGACGGGCTATACCGGCGACCTGGGCTACGAGCTGTGGGTCGCCGCCGAGCAGGCCGTCGAGCTGTGGGACGTCCTGGTCGCAGCCGGCAAGCCGTTCGGCATCCGGCCGGCCGGGATGATCGCCCTGGACGTCGTCCGCCTGGAGGCCGGCCTGATCCTGCTCGAGGTGGACTACACCAGCGCGCGCCATGCGATGAACGGCGATCAGGCCTACTCACCGGGCGAGATCGGGCTGGGCAAGCTGGTCGACTTCGAGAAGGGCGACTTCGTCGGCCGGCGGGCCCTGCTCGAGGAGCGGCGCGCCGGCGGGCCGCGTCGCCGGCTCGTGGGCCTCGAGATCAGCTGGCCGGACATCGACGCGATGTACAACGCCCAGGGCCTGCCGCCCACGGCGCCGGCCGTGGTCGACCGCTCGGCGATCCCGGTCTACGACTCCGGCGGCCGGCAGGTTGGCCGGATCACCAGTCACGGCTGGAGCCCGATCCTCAAGAAGCCGATCGCGCTGGCCTCGGTGCCGCCCGCCTTCGAACGACCGGGCACCAGGCTGCAGGCCGAGTGGACCGTCGAAGCCCGCCGCGGCCGGGTTGGCGCGACCGTCGTCGAGCTGCCCTTCCTGGACCTGCCCCGCAAACGGGAGTAGTCGGGTCGCATCTCGTCTTACGAGTCCGAACCGGCTTGGCCACCTGTCGCATCCGGTGCGACAAAACGCACATCTCGACCCAGGCCCGCCGCCGAATCCTTCGCGAATTAGCCGTCAGAGGCTATCGAGAGGGCAGCTGGCGCCGATTCTGGCGGTTCTCGCCCTGGATTCCGCCTGAAACGCGCCGTTTGTCGCACCACATGCGACGCCCGCATCCGGCCCGATGCCTCCGGGGCGCCACCCGACCGGAAACGGGCCGCCCGACCGGAGATGAGCCGCGCGAGTACCATGGCCGGACAACTGAATAGTGCCGTTTGACCCAAGGGAAGCCGGTGGAAGTCCGGCGCTGTCGCGCAACTGTCAGCGGGGAACGGCCGGCCAGGATGCCACTGGGCGCAAGCCCGGGAAGGCGGCCGGACGTGTCGATCCGCGAGCCAGGAGACCTGGTCGAACGGGATGTGTCATCCCACCCGCGCAGATCGGTAGATGAACCTCTGACGGCAGGTTTCCGCGGTGTGGGCCGTTCGCCGTCGGAGGAACCACCGTGGGTCGACTCAGGTGGGCCAGCGCGATACTGGCCACGGGACTCCTGCTCATCAACGTCCCTGCTGCATGGGCGGCGCCGGACCCGGCGACCTGTGCCCTCCAGTTCCTGGCCTCGGGCCAGGCGGCCAACGGCTCGGTCGGCGGCCAGGCGGGGGTCACTGCCGACTACATCTTCGGTGCCGCGGCAGCCGGCTTCGATCCGACCATCCTCAAGAAGTCGGGCGGCAGCAGCGCCTTCGACTTCCTCGCGGCGGGCATCGGCGGCTCGCTCAGCAACGCCGGCCTGGTCGCCAAGGATGCCCTCGCCGCGCTCGACGGCAAGCTCGATCCGACGTGCATTCGGCGGGCAGGACCTGCTGACCGCCCTCGACGCGACCTACGACTCGACGACCCATGCCTACGGCGACGCCCAGACCTACACCCAGTCCCTGGCGATCCTGGCCCTGACGGCGGCGGCCGACGCCGGCCATCCCCTGCCCGCGGCCGCGGTCACCGAGCTGATCGCGGTCCAGGACAGCGACGGCTCGTGGGACTTCCAGGGGGTCAAGGACGCGGCCGGTGGCGGCGATACCAACTCGACCGCGATCGCCCTGGAGGCCCTCGTGGCGGCCGGCACGCCGACCTCGGACGCCTCGATCAGCGCCGCCCTGGCCTATCTCCACGGCCAGCAGCTGAGCGACGGCGGCTTCCCCTACAACGATGCATTTCCACCCGCCTTCAGCGATCCCGACTCGGATGCCACCGTGATCCAGGGCCTGATCGCGGCCGGCGAGGATCCCGGCGGGCCGACCTGGACCAAGGGCGGCCACACGGCCCTGACCAACCTGCTGACCTTCCAGTCGAGCGCCAATGGCGGCTTCACCTATCCGGGCAATCCCGCCCCTGACGCGTTCACCACGAGCCAGGTGCCGGCCGGCCTGGCCCGGGTTCCGTTCCCGGGCAGCACCGCCTGGACCGCCGACGCGGCGCTGCCGGCCGGCATCTGCGCCGCCACGGTCGCCACGGGCCGGCCGGGGACAACCCCACCGGCGACGGCCGCGGCGAGCTCGATCCCGGCCGGGACCGACCCAGCGGGATCGGTCCTGCTCCTGCTCCTCGGCCTGCTCGGGTCGCTCGGGGTCAGCCTCCGGCTCTGGTCGAGGCGCCTCCCACGCTGAGATTTCGGCCCCTGCTCCTCGCGGCGGTCGTCGCGCTCGCCGCGCAGGTCCCGATCACGGCCCTGGCCTGGTCGCGACCGGCGGCGACGTGCGCCGCGGCGGGCGGCGGCCACGTCGCCCTCGTCGTCGAGCACGGCAACGGCTCGCTGGTCTCCCGCTGCATCGCGTTCGGCGGATCGAGCCTGAACGGCGAGCAGGTCCTGGCCCAGTCCGGGCTGGAATACGAAACGGTCTCGTTCGGGGGCCTCAGCAACGCGGTGTGCAAGGTCGACGGCGAGCCGGCGACCTTCCCGCCGACCTGCTGGACCGGGAGCAGCCCGTTCTGGGAGCTGTTCGTCGCCCGGAGCGGCGGGACCTGGTCGTGGTCCAGCCTGGGGGTGTCGGCACTGGTCCTCCACGACGGGGATGCCGAGGGCTTGCGCTACGAGGCCCAGTCGTCGAGCTCGCCGCCGGCCGTGCTGGGCAATTGCCCGTCCCCCACCCCGACGCCTCGCCCGACCGCGAGGCCGTCGGTGACGCCGCAGGCCCTGCCCACGCCGGTCCCGACACCGCGCCCGACGGCGGCCCAGGACCCGACCCTCAAGCCGGGCTCGACCCCCGGGCCGAGCCTCGCTTCAGTGGCGCCTGCGGCGTCGCCCCCGGACGCCGGGTCGGGCATGCCGAACGCGACCGGGTCCGGCGCACCAGGCGACGCCCTTGCGGGCGTCGGTGGGAGCCCGCCGGCGACGGTCCTCCCCGGTGCCGCCGGCGCGACGAGCCCGCCCGCGGGATCCGCTGGTGACGGCTCGCCGGCCCTGCCGATCGCGGTCCTGGCGATCGCCGGCCTGGCCGGCCTGGCCACGATCCGCCGGCGCCCCGCCCGGAATCGAGGCCCGAGGTGAACGCCCGGGCCCTGATCCTGTGGTCGCTCGCCGGGCTGGTCGTCGCCCTCTCGACGACGAACCCGGTCTACCGGGCCCTGGTGGCCCTCGTCGCGGTCAACGTCCTGCGGACCTGGAGCCGGCCGGAGCAGGATCTCGGCTTCCTGGTCAAGGCGATCGTCTTCACGACGATCGGGGCTGTCGCCCTCAACGTCGCTGTCGGCCACCTCGGTGCGACCGCCCTGTTCGAGCTGCCCGGGTCGTGGCCGGTCGTCGGCGGGCCGTGGACGCTCGAGTCGATCGCCTACGGCCTGGACGTGGCCCTCGGCCTGGCGGCGGCGGTCCTGGCGGTCGCGCCGCTGTCGTACGTCCTCGAGCCCCACGAGCTGGTCGACGCCCTGCCCAAGTCGGTCGAGCGGGCCGGGATCGTGGTCGCGGCAGCGCTCAACCTGGTCCCCGGGATCGGCCGCTCGTTCGGCCAGATCCGCGACGCCCAGACGATGCGCGGCTGGAGGCCGGCCGGGCTGCGCTCGTGGTCCGAGGTGATCGTGCCGATGGCGATCACCGCCGTCGAAGGCTCGCTCGAGCTGGCCGAGGCGATGGAGTCGCGGGCCTTCGGCTCGGGTCCCCGCAGCCGCTACGCGTCGGGCCGCTGGACGGACCGCGACTGGCTGGTGGTCGCCACGTCAGCTGCCGCGATCGGCCTGGCGATCGGCGCCCGGGCCGCCGGCCTGGCCCTGGACTGGTACCCGTATCCGGCACTCTCGGTGCCCGACGCCAATCCCTTGATGCTCGTCGCCGCGCTCCTGCCGGCCGCGGCGATCTGGCGATGAGCACGACAGGGCCAGCGCCGCTGGCCAGCCTCAGCGGGCTGTCGTACTGGTATCCGGGCGAGATCCCTGCCCTCGTGGACGTCGACCTGGCCCTGGAGCCGGGCCTGACCCTGGTGACCGGACCGTCGGGCGGTGGCAAGTCGTCCCTGCTCCGCCTGTTCAACGGCCTGATCCCCCACTTCCACGGCGGCCGGATCGGCGGCCGGGTGACCGTCCTGGGGCACGACGTCACCCGGACCTCCACCCGGATCCTGGCGCGCGAGGTCGGCTTCGTCTTCCAGGACCCCGAGCGCCAGGTCGTCTACGGGAGCGTCGAGCGCGAGGTGGCCTTCGGCCTCGAGAACCTCGGCATCGAGCGCCACGAGATGGTCCGCCGGGTGGGGCTGGTCCTCGAGCAGCTGGGCTTGGCGGCCCTCCGCGGTCGAGCGGTCGGGACGCTCTCGGGCGGCGAGCGCCAGCGCGTCGCGCTGGCGTCGGTCCTGGCCATGCGGCCGCGCCTGATCGTCCTCGACGAGCCGACCTCCGAGCTCGATGCGTCCGGCGCCGAGGCCGTCCTGGCGGCCTGCCTCGAGCTCGAGGCGAGCGGCACGGCGATCCTCGTCGCCGAGCACCGCCTCGAGCGGCTGCTGCCGGCGGCCACCGGCTTCGTCCACGTTGACGGCGGCCATGTTGACGGCGCGGCGAGCCGGCCCGGGCTGGCCGGACCGCCGCCCCGGCTGCGTCCCCCGAGTGCTCCGGCCAGGGGCGTCGACGGGGCCGCCTGGTCGATCGATGACGCGGTCGTCGGCCCGGCGGGGATCGCCCTGCTCGAGTGCCGCTCCCTGAGCGCCCGGGCCGGCGAGGTGGTGGCCCTGACCGGGCCTAACGGCAGTGGCAAAACGACCCTCCTGCGGGCGATCGCCGGCCTGCTCCGGCCGCTATCGGGATCGATCGAACGGCGGCCCGGTCGGACCGCCTACCTGCCCCAGGATCCCGGCGCCCTCCTCCATCGGCCGAGCCTGCTGGCCGAGGTCGCCTGGACCCTCGAGCGAGCGGCGGCCGAGCGCTCCGCCGGCAACGTCGGCCGGCAGCACGTACGCCGCGATTCGGATGGCCTGGCGGCGCTGGCCGAGTTCGGCCTGGCGGCGCTGGCCGAGCGCGATCCACGCGACCTGAGCGCCGGCGAACGGCAGCGCGGGGCGTTGGCCGTGATCCTCGCCGGGAGTCCGGCGATCGCCCTCCTGGACGAGCCGACGCGGGGCATGGACGAGCTCGCTCGACGGTCGCTGGCCAGGGTCCTTGACCGACTCCGCGGGCAGGGCTGCTCGGTCGTCGTCGCGACCCACGACGAGGACCTGGTGGCCGAGATCGCCGACCGGGTGGTCGCGATCGAGGATGGCGTCGTGGTCGAACGCGAGGGCCGGGCCGTGGTGGCTCCCCGGGCGAAGGTCTCGTGAGCGCGATCGGGCTGCTGGCCGCCTCGCTTGCCGGCGGCCTGCTCTTCCTGCTGCCCTATCTGGGGATCGAGGCGCCCGGCGGGTCGATCCCTGCCTCGGTCGCGTTGGCCACGATCGTGGCCCTGGGCACGATCGAGGTCGGCGCCCGCCGGCTCGACGCCAAGGGGATCGCGCTGCTGGCCTGCCTGGCGGCGCTGGCCGCCGCGATGCGCCTGGCCCTGGTCACCGGGATCGCCGGCTTCAGCCCGTTCTTCTTCCTGGTCCTGTGTGCGCGGCTACGCCTTCGGCCCGAGCTACGGCTTCCTGACCGGCAGCGTGGCGATGCTCGTCTCGGCGATCGTCACCGGTGGGCTCGGGCCGTGGCTGCCCTACCAGATCTTCGCCGCCGGCTGGGTTGGCCTGGGCGCCGGCCTGCTCA
The DNA here is from genome assembly GCA_963735455.1 of uncultured Chloroflexia bacterium. GTDB lineage: Bacteria > Chloroflexota > Limnocylindria > Limnocylindrales > CSP1-4 > Palsa-1033. The sequence goes on along the minus strand of CAVTKZ010000002.1, from coordinate 252,071 downwards.
GCGGCGGCCTCGACCGGCGGCCGACTCGCCGCGACTTCGTCGTGCTGGCCGCCTATGGCCTGCTGGCCGGCTTCGCCTTTGGGGCGGTGATGGACCTGTGGGACTGGGCCTTCTTCCAGGGCTCACCCGATCTCGGCTATGTGGCCGGCCTGGGCGCCGTCGGGACGATCGCCCGCTTCGGCCAGTTCTACGTGCTGACCTCGGCCGGCTACGACGCCTTCCGGGCCGTGGGCAACGCCGCGATGATCCTGGCCCTCGGGCCGCCGGTCCTGGCCTCGCTGGCCCGCCTCCGGGCACGGGCCTCGTTCAGCTTCATCGGGGCCGCCCGGGCAGCCTGAGGGTCAGGCGCCCGCGAAGCGTTCCAGGCCGGCGACCGCCTCGGGCAGGTCGAGCCGGCCGAATCCGAGGCGGACCTGGTTGCCCGGCTGGCCGAAGCGGGACCCGGGCAGGAGCAGGACGCCTTCCGCCTCGACCAGCTCGGCGGCGAAGCGGTCGGCATCCCAGCCGGCAAACCGGCCGGCCAGGGTCAGCTCCGGGTAGGCCACCGAGCCGGCCCGCGGCCGGACCCAGGTCAGCACGTCGGGCCGGCTGGCAACCAGCCGGTCGAGGACGGCCAGGTTGGTCCTGATGATCCCCTGCGAGCGCTCCAGCACGGTGGACCGGGCCCGCAGCCCGATCAGGCTCAGGATCTCGGCCGGGGCCGACGGGCAGATCGTGGTGTAGTCCTTGAAGGCGGCGCATTTCGCCAGGAGCGCCCGGTCGCGCGAGGCGAGCCAGCCGATCCGCAGGCCGGCCATCGCGAACGACTTCGACATCACCCCCAGGCTGATCCCGGCCGGCAGCGCGTCGGCCCCGGCCGGCAGGCGGTCGGCCTCGTCGTATTCGAGGTAGCGATAGACCTCGTCGGCGAAGAGCGCCACGCCGGCCTCGGCGCACAGCTCGGTCAGCGCCCGCCATTCGGCCTGGCTGGGCAGCATCCCGGTCGGGTTGTGGGGCGCGTTCACGACGACCAGCCGGGTCTCGGGCCGGAGGGTGGCCCGGATCCGGTCGACGTCGAGGGCCCAGCCGTCGGCGGCGTGGAGCTCGTGGAGGCTGACCGCGGCGCCCGCGGACCTGGCCACCTCGTACAGGCTCTGGTAGCCCGGCCAGGTGACGATCAGGTGATCGCCCGGTCCGACGGCGACGTTGAGCAGGCAGAAGATCGCCTCCTCGGCGCCCGAGAAGACAAGGACGTCGTCGGCATCCAGGGTCTCGTACAGGCCGGCGATCTCGGCCCGCAGGAGCGGATGGCCGCTCGATTCGGTGTAGCCCAGGCGGAGGTCCTGCCACAGCCCGCGAGCCTCGTCGTCGGCCAGGGCCAGCAGCTCGGCCAGCGGATAGCCCTCGAGGTCGGATGCGCAGAGCAGGTGCCGGACGGCGAACTCCCAGCGGGCGAAATAGCGCTCGAGCTCGAAGTCGGCGATCTTCACCCGCGCCGGGTCGCCCTAGTTGACGGCGTGGAGGGCGCCGGTCAGGGCCAGGAACGCGGCCTGGTCGAGGCCGTTGCCGATCGCCAGCCAGCTCGGCTTCTCGGCCTTGGCGACGACGAGGGCGAAGCCGGTCGAGGTCTGGACCAGGTCGCCGGTCAGGTCGCCGAATGGACCGCTGCCGGCCGCGCTGCCCGCCGGGACGCAGCCCGAGCTGTCGGCACAGAACGAGCCCTCGTCGAGCTCGAACGTCGCGCTGTCGGACTTGCGCCGGAAGTTGATCTGGATGTGGCCGCCGTTGGCCAGCCGGTAGGTGCCCGACACCAGCGACCAGCCGGCGGGCAGCACGGCGCAGTACACCGGGAAGCTGACCGAGCCGGCGAAGGAGGCGTAGAAGTCGGGGGTGTCCTTGGCGCCCGAGCAGACCGACGCGGCGCTCGACGGACTGGCCGACGGCTCAGCCGAGCTCGGCGGCTCGACTCGGCGGCTGGCCGCTGTCGGTGGGGCTCGGCTCGACTCGACGCCGTGGGGCTCGGCTCGACCGGGCTCGAGGCTGATGGGGCGGTGCTCGGGGCCATGCTGGCCGGCGTGCTGATCGACGGCGCGCTCGAAGGCGTGCCGAGCCCGCAGCCGCTCAGCACGAGCAGGCCGGCGGTCACGATCAGGGAGAGCCGGACGGTCCCGGCCGTCCGCGGGCGCATGGGCGTCACCCGCCAAGCCTAGCCGCAGCCGGTGACGAAGGTCAACGGACCCCACGGCCGTCGAGGCAATGCCCACTTGAGCGCGGGATGACGTCGCGCTAAGGGGCCCCTGCGATGCTCCGTCGCGGAATTCCGCCGGGGAGCTCCGCCGGAGGAGGTCACCCCATGGGTGCTCGCGTGCCGCTGCCGCGGACGATCGCCCTGCCGCTGCTCGCCGGCCTGATCCTGCTCGGGCCGGCAGCCGAGCCCGCCAACGCCACCTACCAGGCCAGCGCCGATTCGAACGTGTCGGCCTTTCGAGGCCCGTGCGTCGGCTACACCGACACCCACCCGGCCCAGATGCTGAGCCTTGCGGTGGCCGGCCTGCGCTCGCTTGGCTACACCGTCTGCGGGCTATTCGGGCACGGGATTCAGCCGGGCCGGCGTCCTCGCCCGGACCGTGAACGACTACGGCTTCTACGTCCATTCCCACGGCGACGAGTACTGGAACGCCGCGGCCCAGCGCCGCTACAACGGCTTCCGCGAAGACTCGGGTGACTGCAACCAGGCGGTCATCTTCTCGTCGGACATCGCCGCGGCGCGAGCCGGCCGATTCACCAACCTGGTCGTCATCTCGACGTGCCACAACGCGGATCCGGCGACGACCCTGCCGGCGGCCTTCGGGATTGCCCGGACGAAGGTCCAGACCGGGGCGAGCGACTTCTACCTGGGCTACGTCGGGATCGCCTACGACAACGACGAGCAGGCCTTCGAGACGGCCTTCTGGTCCGCCCTTGAGCGTGGCCTGGGCGTGGGCGCCGCCTTCGACCTGGGCCAGGCCCAGAACTTCAGCCACCCCCTCGACGCCGACTGGTGGGGCACCTATGACTGGTCGGGCCATGCCGGTCCGGCGACGTTCTGCCCGCGCTGCCTCGTGGCGGGCCCGAAGTGAACGCCCCGTCGAGGGGCGCCCGCCTGGCCATCGTCGGCCTCATCGTGGCTGGAGGTGGAGCCATGCTCAATGACCTGGCCCGGCCGAGCGTCGGGCCGATGACCCTCAGCGCGGCGGCCACGGCCACCGTCTCGGCCCTGGTCGCGGACGTCGAGGGCCGCCTGGGCCTCCATGCTCCGGCCAGCCGGACGGCCGTGCGCCTGGTCGACAGCACGTCAGGCCAGATCGTGGACGAAGTGACCGATCTCGACCTGAACGGCAGGCCGCTGGCGATCTCGCGCTTCGACACCAGCGGGCGCCTCGTCGCCTCGGTCCGCCTCGGCCTGACGCCGGCCAGCCGCGTCACGATCAGCGCCCAGGCGGCCGTCAACGGTGCAGGAGCGATCCTGGCCACGGTCGGCATCCCGGCGTCCGGCTCGCCGGTCGGCACGCCCCGGGCAGCCGGCGGCTGGCTCGTCCGCTGGATCCGTCTCGTCGGCGGGGTGCCCGTGCCCGGTGATGGCGTCAGCGTGCAGCTCGGCGCCGACGGTTCGTTCCATGCCCTGACTCGCAGCGAGCACCCGCTGGCGGCGGCGCCGTCGGCCAGGATCGACCAGGCCCGGGTCAGGGACCTCGTCAAGGCCCGGCTCGACGCCTGGCTCAGTCCCGAGCTGCGGGCCCAGGCGATCGTGACGACGATGAGCCTGGCCTGGGTGATGCCCAACGACACGTTCGGCGACCCGCCGCCGGCCGGCCCGGCGGGCAGCCTGCGCCTGGCCTGGCTGGTCAGGATCAGCGCGACCGGCGACCTCGCCGATCGGTTCGCGGGCCTCGAGCTGGCCATCGATGCCGGTGACGGGACGGCGTTGGGCGGAGACGTCCTCGAGTGATCCGGGTCCTGCTGGCCGCCGTCGGTGCCCTCGCGTTGGCCGGCGGCTGCCAGGGCGAGCCGCCCGGGTCGGTCACGCCGAGCGGGTCGGGGCCCGCCGGCGCCGACCGGATCGTGGCCATCGCCGGCACGGTCGGGGCGATGTCGCTCGTCGCCGCGAGCCCGACCGGCGCTAGCCGCCTGGTCCCGATCCAGACAGCGGGATGGCCGCCCGATGCGGCCTGGCTCTCGGGTGCCGGCCCCGACCTCGTCGTGACAACGCTGCGAGGCGCGACCTTCGGCAGCCGGGGACCCGATCCGACTTCCTGGGTCGCCATGTCCGGCGACCTGGGCGGGGGCCAGCCGTCCCGCGCGTTCGGGTCGCTCGAACCGGTCGCGCCCGGCGCCGGAGCCGGCGGCGAGACCGGCCGGATCGCCGTTGTCGAGGGTGATCCAGGTTCCGGCGGTCCGGGCCGGCTGATCGTCGAGACCTTGGCAGGGCTCGTCCTCCGCCGGTTCAACCTGCCCGCGGTGCCCGAGAGTGCACCGTGCTGGCTGCCCGACGGACGGATCGCCGTCGTCCTGCGCGACGCCCGGGATCAGCCCACGACCGAGCTCCTGGACCCCGCGTCCGGCCGGACCAGCACGTTTGGCGGACCGTCCGTCCGCTCGATCGCGCTGGGCGCGGGAACCGTCGCCACTCTGGGCGTCGATGGGACCGTGCGGGCCGGGTCGCTGGCCGGCTGGCTGGCCAACGAGCCGCTACCGGCTGCCTTCGGTGCCGGCGGCGGGGTCGCGCTCCAGGCCCAGCCGTCGCCGAGCGGCGCCGAGCTGGCGGTCGTGGTCGCCGACCCAGGCGGTGACGCTGGCTCGATCCGGATCCTGGCCCCGGCCGGCGGCTGGCACGAGATCGCCCGGTTCGGGCTCCCTCGCGGGGCGAACCGGGCGGTCGTCAGCTGGCTGGCGGCCCCGTGACCGCCGGGACTCAGGCCGTGACGGCCTGGGGCTCGTGGGAGACCAGGAAGTCGGGCTCAGCGGGCACCATCACTCCCAGCATCTTGTGGATCGTGAGGAGGTGGACGCAACTACCCCAGGTGTCGAAATAGTGGCAGGTGCAGCGCCACGTTCCGGACAGCAGGCTGATCTTGTGGGTGTCGTTGTCGCCCCGGAATGTCAATGAAAGCTGGTCGATCGAAACCCGATCGAGCTCGCGGGCATAGCGATTGGCCTTCTCGACCTTGCCGATAAGCGAACTGTGCATGCGCCTGGACCTCCATCGCCCCTGACCTGGGCGCTTTCGAGGCCGCCGTCCGATCCTGCACGATCGACCGGTGATGGCGGTCGTTGGAGCGACGATACACCCGGCCGTCCAGCGCCGGTTGGCCTAGGGCGTGCTGGTCCCCTGACGGCCGAAATCGTCCTCGAGCCGGATCACGTCGTCGAGCTCGGGCGTGGAGACCTCGACCAGCTCGGTTCGCTCGATCGCCGCGAACCGGTGGATTCGGCCGACGGGGATTCGGTGGTGATCCCCGGGTCCCAGCTCGATCTGCTCGATCGCGCCCTGCTCGTTTTCGAGGCTGAGGTTGAGCCGGCCGGAGACGACCAGGATCGACTCGTCCTTGTGGAGGTGCTTCTGGAGCGAGAGCCGCTTGCCCGCCTCGATGACGATCAGCTTGCCAACATAGCGATCGGTCTGCGTCCAGATCAGCTCGTGGCCCCACGGCTTGGGGACCCGCCGCTCGACCTCAGGCGGCACGGACGAGGGCCTCGCCGGAATTGACCATCGCGTCGCGGATCTCGGCCGACACGGCCTCCGTGTAGACCCGCACGAGCGGCTCGGTGCCGCTGAACCGGATCAGCATCCACGACCCGTCGGCGGTGAAGAACTTGAAGCCGTCGTTGGTCGTCAATGCGTCGGTCCTGACGACGGGCGCCCCGGCCAGCGTTGCCGGCGCGTTGGCCTTGAGCTCGACCATCAAGCGCTCCTTGACGGCCGGATAGAGCGCGGCCTCGACATGGACGTCGATCCGCCGGTAGAACGACGGCCCGGCCAGCTCGTGGAAGGCGGCCAGCGCCTTGGATACCGGCCACCGCCCTGCGGCCTTCTCGCGCAGGAACAGGTCGAGCAGGAGCAGGTCGGCGTAGACCCCGTCGCGCTCGGGCAGGTGCATCCCGAAGCCATAGCCGCCGGACTCCTCGGCGCCCATCATCGCCCCGGTCTCGATCATCTTGGGACCGATGAACTTGAAGCCGACCGAGGTCTCGAAGACCGGGATGCCGTAGTGCTTGCCCAGGCGGAGGGCCATCGAGGTGTTGTTGACGCTCTCGACGATCGGGTCGCGCCAGCCGCGATGCTCGGCCAGGTAGTACATCAGCAAGCCGGTGACTTCGAGCTGGTGGATGAAGTTGCCCTGCTCGTCGGCCGCCCCGGCCCGGTCGGCGTCACCGTCGAGGAGGAGGCCCAGGTCGTAGCCGCCGCCGGCCAGGATCCCGAGCGCCTCGTCCACGTTGGGCCGGATCGGCTCGGGGTTGATCCCGCCGAAGTACGGATTCCGCTCGGAGTGGATCTCGCGCAGCCGGATCTTGCCGCCGGCCAGCAGGCGCGGCAGCCAGTCGGCCCCGGCGCCGTACATCGGGTCGACGAGGACGCTCACGTCGGCGGCCTTGAGGGCATCGATGTCGACGGTCCGCCGGACGTACTGCTCGTAGCCCGGATACGGGTCGTACCAGTCGACCAGGCCGGCCTGCTCGGCATCGGCGAACGGCCGGCGCGGGATCGCGGTCCCGCCATTCGTGGCGATCGTCGCCTCGAGGACGGCCAGGATCTCGGGGCCGGCGGCCGAGCCGGTCGGCGCCTTGACCTTGAAGCCGTTGTCGGTCCACGGGTTGTGGCTGGCGGTGATCACGATGCCGGCCGCGCTGCCCCGCTCGACGACCTCGTACGACGACATCTGGGTCGGCACGGCATGGCGGGCGAAGGCGACCGGGATGTCCTGGGCCATCAGCACCTCGGCGGCGGCCGCGGCGAAGTGCTCCGAGGCGAAGCGCCGGTCGTAGGCGATCACGACGCCCTTGGCCTGCTCGCCCCGGCCGACGACGTACTTGGCGACCCCGTCGGCGCAGCGCCGGACGTTCTCGAACGTGTAGTCGTCGGCGACCTTCGATCGCCAGCCGTCGGTGCCGAAGACGATCTTCGAGGGCTGCGGGACCTGGCTGATCGTGGTCACGAATGGGCCTCCAGCGTTGAGCATCGATCGAGGAGCGGCTCGATCCGGGATTGCAGCCCGCGAGCGTCGCGGAGCACCGCCACCGGTCCTGCCGCCGCCACCATCGTAGCGTCCGAGCCGGCGTCGCGACCAGCCGGCCGGCGCTCGTCGCGCCAGATCGAGCGAGGTCGTCGGGGGCCGCCTCGAACGCTCGCCCGGTCGGGTCGATCGTCGCCTCGACGCCGGGCATCCCCAGCTCGCCCAGGAGCGACGTCCAGCTGCCGAGGTCGTTCCAGCCGACGTCCATCGTGCCCATCACCACCTGGCCGGCGGCCGCGGCGGGCTCCATCACCGCGTAGTCGATCGAGATCGACTCGACCTTGGCGTACGCCTCGTCGAGCGTCGCCGGCGCCGAAGCCCAGCTCGACCTGCTCGAAGACGTCCGGGGCGAACGCCTCGAGGGCGCCACGGATCGCCCGCCGCTGCCACATGAACATCCCGGCGTTCCAGGCCACTCCGCCACCCTGGCGCCAGAGCTCCGCGTGCCCGCTCGACGGATGGCTTCTCCTGGAACTGCTTCGAGCACGATAGCCGGTCGAGCCGGCCTGCCTGGCGTCGTTCAGGTCCGGGATCAGGTAGCCGTACTCCGTCGCCGCTCGCTTGATCTCGACGCCGAGCGTAACGAGAGGGTCGGAGACCGAGCGACCCGAGGGCAAGCTCTCGCTCGGCGTCGCGCAGGACTCCTTGGAACACGGGTACGTCCTTGACCGTCTGGTCAGCCGGCAGGACGAGCATCACCTCGTCCTCGGGCCGGCTCGATCGCGACCGTGGCCAGGGCGATCGCGGCGGTGGTATTCCGGCCGACGGGCTCGGCCAGGATCGCGGCGCCGGGCAGCTGCTCGCGGACCAGCGCTTCGTAGCGCCGATCGGTCACCACGAAGATCGAATCGGGTTCGACGACGCCGGCTGAGCCGATCCGCCGTCAGCTGGAGCAGCGTCTGCTCACCGAGCAACGGCAGGAACGGCTTGGGACGCTCCGGCGACGACAGCGGCCAGAGCCGGGTGCCTCCGCCGCCGGCCAGGATGACGGCGTACACGGGACGAAGCCTACCTGAGCTGCGATCGCGGCTGCCCGCATTGCCAAATCGCGGGTTTGATCGGTCTTATGGTCGTCCGAGCGACCTACAACCGGCCGATCGAGTTGCCGTCCGCCGGCGTCGTGCACGAATTCGAGACGGGCCTGAGCGGGGTCGGACGAATCCGGCTCATTTCGAACGTGCGAATCACCGTAAGGCCGCAGAAACCAGTGATTTGTCAACGTCTCGGAGCCGGCTGAGCCGCCGTGAACGCAGCCCGGGCAGCCGAGCAACGAAACCGCTCAGATCGCCTCGGCGACCGGCTCGGGCAGGGCCCGCCCGGCGGCGTCGGCCAGGAGTGCGGCGCGGTCGGTCCGTTCCCAGGGCAGGTCCAGGTCGGGCCGGCCGAAGTGGCCGTAGGCAGCGGTCTGCTGATAGATCGGCTTGCGCAGGTCGAGGGCCTCGATGATCGCGGCCGGGCGGAGGTCGAAGTGCTCGGCGATCAGGTGCTGGATCCGCTCGTCGGGGATCTTGCCGGTGCCGAACGACTCGACCGAGACGCTCAGCGGCCGGGCGATCCCGATCCCATAGGCGATCTCGATCTCGAATCGGTCGGCGAGGCCGGCGGCGACCACGTTCTTGGCCACCCAGCGGGCGGCGTAGGCCGCCGAGCGATCGACCTTCGTCGGATCCTTGCCGCTGAACGCCCCGCCGCCGTGGCGGGCCATCCCGCCATACGTGTCGACGATGATCTTGCGGCCGGTCAGGCCGGCGTCGCCCATCGGGCCACCGGTCACGAAGCGACCGGTCGGGTTGATGTGCATGATCGGATCGGCGCTGCGCAGCTCGCGCGGCAGGCTGGGCAGGATGATCGCCTCGGCGACGTCGTCGGAGATCTGTTGGGCGGTCACGTCCGGGTCGTGCTGGGTGCTGACCACGACGGTCCTGACCCGGCGGGGAATGCCGCGCTCATATTCGAGCGTGACCTGGGTCTTGCCGTCCGGCCGCAGGTAGGGCAGTTGGCCGGTCTTGCGCATTTCGGCCAGGCGGCGAGCCATCCGGTGGGCCAGGGCGATCGGCAGGGGCATCAGCTCGGGCGTCTCGCGGCAGGCGAAGCCGAACATCATGCCCTGGTCGCCGGCGCCCAGCTCGTGGCCGTCGACGCCCATCGCGATGTCCGGTGACTGCTCCTTGACGCTGATCAGCACGCCGCAGGTCTGGTGGTCGAAGCCGTATTCGGCCCGGGTGTAGCCGATCCCCCGGACCGTCTCCCGGACGATCTGCTGGAAGTCGGCGTAGGTCGTCGTGCGTGATCTCGCCGAGGACCACGACCAGCCCTGTGGTCGTCGCCGTCTCGCAGGCAACCCGGGCGTTGGGATCCTCGCGGATGATCGCGTCGAGGATCGCGTCGCTGATCTGGTCGCACATCTTGTCGGGGTGACCCTCGGTCACCGACTCGGACGTGAACAGGTATTCGGCGGCGTCGAGAATCGTGGTCAAGCGCGCTCCTTTTGTGCTCCGGGCAGGGTAGCACAGGGCTCCCCGGGGAAGCCCCTCATTCGGCCTCGACGAGGAACAGCTGGGCCCAGTAGTCACCGTGCTGGGCGATCTCGTGGCGATCGACGTCCAGGAACAGGCCGACCTCGCGCAGCTCGTCGCCGCCGCGGGTCAGGGCGTTGTCCCGCTCGACCGTGTCGGCCCGGGCCGGCCAGGGCGTGACCCGGTAGCGAGCCGTCGGGTCGAGCTCGCGCAGGCGGAGCCGGTTGACGCCCGGATTCGGCCGGTTGAGCGTCCGGTAGAAGCCGACGATGGCCTGCTGTCGATCGTCGGAGACGACCATCCAGGCGGTCTCGTTGCCGTCGCCCTCGAACGGGCTGCGCAGGCGGACGAAGCGGCCGCGCTGGAGCAGGTCGCGGTGCTCCTTGTAGAACGCGACCTGGGCGCTGACCTCGGCCCGCTCGTCGGGCGGTCAGGCTCGTCGCGTCGAGCTCGTAGCCGAAGACCCCGAAGAAGGCGACCGCCGCCCGAGTGGCGATCGGGGCCTGCCGCCCCGTCTGGTGGTTGGGCACCGCCGAGACGTGGGCGCCCATCGAGCTCAACGGGTAGAACAGCGACGCACCCCACTGGATCCGCAGCCGCTCGATCGCGTCGGTGTCGTCGCTCGTCCAGGCCTGCGGGGCGTAGGCCAGCAAGCCCGGGTCGAAGCGCCCGCCACCGCCGGCGCAGGACTCGAACAGGATCTCCGGGAACGCCGCCGTGAGCCGGGCGTACAGGTCGTACACGCCCAGGATGTAGCGATGGAAGAACTCGCCCTGGCGCTCGGCCGGCAGGCCGAGGCTGGCCGGCTCGGTGATGTTCCGGTTCATGTCCCACTTCACGTATGAGATCGGGGCGCTGCCGAGGACCTCGGACAGGACCGTGAAGAGGTGGTCGACGACCTCCGGGCGGGACAGGTCGAGGACGAGCTGCTGGCGGCTCTCCGTCCGGTCCCGGCCGGCGATCCCGATCGCCCAGTCGGGATGCGCGGCGAACAGCTGGCTCTGCCGGCTGACCATCTCCGGCTCGATCCACAGGCCGAAGCGCAGCCCGAGCGCCTCGATCCGGCGGGCCAGCCCGTCGATCCCGTTGGGCAGCTTGCGCCGGTCCACGGTCCAGTCGCCGAGCGAGGTCGTGTCGTCGTCGCGGGCACCGAACCAGCCGTCGTCGAGCACGAACAGCTCGATCCCGAGGTCCCGGGCGACGGTCGCGATGTCGACCAGCTTCTGCTCGTCGAAGTTGAAGTACGTCCCTTCCCAGTTGTTGATCAGGACCGGCCGCGGCCGATCGCGCCAGGCGCCGCGCGCCAGGCGCTCGCGATAGAGCGGGTGATAGGCCGCAGCTCAGGCCGTCCAGGCCGGCGGCTGAATAGGCGAGGACCGCCTCGGGCGTCTCGAAGACCCCGCCCGGTTCGAGCGTCCACTCGAAGCCGTCCGGGTTGATCCCCAGGCGGACCCGGGTCGTGCCGTACAGGCCGACCTCGGCCTCGGCCAGGAAGTTCGACGAGTAGACGAGGCTGAAGCCGTAGGCCTCGCCGGCCGTCTCGGTCGTGCTCGCCCGGCGCAGGATCAGCGACGGATCGTGCTCGTGCCCGGATGCCCCACGCAGGCTGGCGGTCGACTGCCGGCCGGGCGCCAGGGGCCGCTCGGTCACGTGCCGCTCGCGGGCCCAGGCGCCGCTCAGCTGGACCAGGTTCCAGTCGGAATCGGGCAGGTCGAGCGCGGCGCTCATCGCCGTCGCGACCCGGACCGCGGCCGGGCCGCCGTTCCGGATCCTGGCGTGGCGCGCGACGACCGGCTGGTCCCGGAAGATCGAGTACGACAGGGTCACCTCGATCCCACTGGGGCGATCGACGAGCACGACCTCGACGCTGGTCGCCTCAGCGGCAGACTCGACGTAGGTCGCCGGCAGGCCGCTGATCGCCGCCTTGCCCGGGAAGATCCGGTGGCTGGCGTACTCGAGCCGGAGGACCCTCGAGCCGTCGGCCTGCTTGATCGTGACGGCCGGCATCCGGAAGTCGCCGCCGCCTTCGGTCGGGTATTCGAGGGCGATCGGGTCGTCGAGCCGGTTGCTGAAGCCGGGGAAGCCGCCCCGGCCAAGGTGCCGATACGAGTGGCCTGCGGCCAGCGGCGGACCGAAGTGGAGCTGGCCGATCGAGCCATCCTCGAGGACCCGGACCAGGTAGCTGACCCGGCCGTTGGACAGGTGAAGCTGGCGAGCTCCGGCGTCCCACTCGATCGGCATCGTCAGCGCGGCCCGATCGACTCGATCGTCCACGACCAGCGGTAGGTGCCGGGGCCGACGAGGTAGTTGGGCAGGGTGTCGGGGCCGCAGCTGGCGGTCCCCAGGCCGCGATGCGCGGCATCGAGCTGGATCACCGTCGAGGCGACGGGGGTGAGCTCGACGTCATGGCGGGCGGCGTCGAGGTCCGCCGCTCGGAAGTGGGTCGCCGAGACCTGGCTCGGGGCGCCGAGCTGGATCCGGGCGCCGCTGCCGCTCGCGTCGCGCAGCTCGAGCCAGCGGACCTCGGCGTGGCCACCGTTCTCCTGCGGCCGGACGTACCGAACAGCCTGGTCGGTCACGTTGCCTTCCCAACGGCCGAGGAGGCCAGCGCGCTTTCGGTCGGGATACGTCTCGTGCGGGCCGGCGCCGAACCAGGCGAGCTGCTCGAGGCCGGGCACCGTCTCGAGCACGGTGCCGACCCGTGCGAGATCGGCCAGCTCGGCTGGGATCTCGACCTCCTCCTCAACCCGGACGCCGCCGCCGAGGACAGGGCTGAGGCGCTGGGTGTGGCTCGCGGCGACCGCGGCGCTGCCCAGGTAGGTGCTCCGGACGACGACCGTCGCGCCGTCGCGATCGATCGAATCGAGGGTGCGCGTCAGGCGGTCGAGACCCCACTCGACCCACTGGGCGCCCATCCCGCCGATCCGGTCGTTGTCGGTCGGCGCGCGCCACAGGCTGAGCGCCGGCGGGGCGGCGAGAAGCGGGTGGACGAGGAGGCCGGCGGCGTCGACCTGGATCGCCGTTGGCCTGGCCGGGTCGGCAGCCGGGTTGGCCGCCCTGGCCATCTCGCCCGTGTCGTCGTGCCCGGCCGCTGGCGAGCCGACGGGCAGTTGCGCGGCGCAGACCTCGAAGCCGGCCGGCGCCCAGGCGAGCTCGACCGGGGTCCGGAAGCGGAGCGTCAGCCAGGCTTCCACGCCGGCCAGCCGGCCGGCATCGGGCCAGCCCGTGAGGGTCACGACCGCGCTCGCGCCGGGGCCGATCTCCGGCAGCTCGAGGTCGCCCGACGCGAGAACGCCCGATTCAGTCGCCAGCTCCCAGGCCGCGGACAGCCAGTCCAGCTCGCGAACGTACTGGCGGTTCGTGATCGTGACCCGGCCGGCAGTCAGGTCGGCCGGCGAGCCCGAGATGCGGACCGGGGCGGCCAGGTGGCGATGCTCCCAGAGGGCCGGCTTCGGGCTCCGGTCGGGGAAGACGAGCCCGTCGAGGCAGAAGTTGCCGTCGTTCGGCTCGTCGCCGAAGTCGCCGCCGTAGGCCCAGCGCGTGGTGCCGTCCGGAAGCTGCTGGACCAGGCCGTGATCCCACCACTCCCAGATGAAGCCGCCCTGCAGGCCGGGCGTCGATTCGATCGCGTCCCAGTACTCGGCCAGGGTGCCGTTGCTGTTGCCCATCGCGTGGGAGTACTCGCACATGATCAGGGGATGGAGCTGGGTCCCGTTCGTGGCGTGGGCAACGATCCCCTCGATCGGCGGGTACATCGGGCAGGTGATGTCGCTGACCGTCTGCTTCGACCACCACTCGAAGCGCAGGGCCCCTTCGTAGTGAAGCGGCCGGCTCGGGTCGTAGCCGCGGAGCCAGCCGGCCGCCGCGTCGTGGTTCGGGCCGTAGCCGGATTCGTTGCCCAGCGACCAGAGGATGATCGAGGGGTGGTTCTTGTCCCGAATCGCCATCCGCGAGACGCGTGAGACCCAGGCCCCCAGATAGCGCGGGTCGTCGCACAGCGAGGCCCAGAAGGCGTGCGATTCGATGTCGGCCTCGCTGATCACGTATAGCCCGAGCTCGTCGCACAGCTCGACCAGCGCGGGGTCATTGGGGTAGTGCGAGGTGCGCACGGCGTTGAAGCCGAACTGCTTCATCTGGACCAGGTCGGCCCGCATCGCGGTCCGGCTCGGGCTGCGGCCATTGAACTGGTCGAAGTCGTGCCGGTTCACGCCGCGCAGCAGGACGGCCTGGCCGTTCAGGAGCAGCTCGAGGCCGCGGACCTCGACGCGCCGGAAGCCGATCCGCAGGCGGACCTGCTCGACGACGTCGCCGGCCGGTGAGCGCAGGACGACGATCAAGGGATAGAGCTCGGGCAGCTCGGCGGACCACGGCCGGACGGCGGGGATCTCGATCTGCCAGCTGACCAGGCCAGTGAGCGGACGGGCGATCCGCCGTTCGAGAGCCGGCCACTGGACGGCCGCCTCGTCGTCGGTCATCTCGCCGCCGTAGGCATGGCGGGCGATCACCTCGCGCTGGGCCAGGCTCGTGCCGTCCGGGCCGTGGTCGGTGACCAGGGCCTCCGAGCGAACAGTCGCCACCTCGTCGCCGAGCTCACCGACGGTCGTCTCGACGATCCAGCCGGGCTCGGGGTCCACGCCGGCAAAGCCGACCTCGGCCCGGAACTCGAGGGTCCCGGTGGCCAGGTCGGGGGCCAGCCCGCCGATCGCCCGGATCTCGGCCAGGTGGATCCGGCCGGTGCTGAACAGGAAGACCGAGCGGGTGATGCCACCGTGCCACCACTGGTCCTGGTCCTCGATGTAGGTCGCGTCGGACCACTTGATCACCCGCAGCCGGAGCGTATTCGTGCCGCTCCTGACCACGTCGCTCAGGTCAAACTCGGCGGCCAGGTGGGAGTCCTTGCTGAGCCCGATCTCGACGCCGTTGACGTGGGCCACGAGGAGGCTCTCGGCGGCCCCCACCTGGAGGACGATCCGCCGGCCGGCCCAGGATTCGGGCAGCTCGAACGTCCGCTCATAGATCCCGGTCGGGTTGGCCTCGGGGACCTGGGGCGGTTCGCCGCCGAAGGGCATCTGGACATTCGTGTAATGGGGCTTGTCGAACGTGTCCTGCATCGTCCAGACGCCCGGGACCTGGATCTCGCGCCAGGCCCCGCTGGGCTCGGCGCCGGCTCGCTCGAGCAGCTCGAACTGCCACGTCCCGTCGAGCTCGAGCCGGTCGACATGGGGCACGGCGTGCATCGGCAGGCGCCCCATGCTGAGCAGCTCGGGGTTCTCCCAGAGGACGGGTGGCACGGGCGCTTCACCTCTCGGACGGATCAGCCGGGTCGACGGCGGGACAACGAGAACGGTAGCGGATTCGGCGCTGCGATCGAACTGCGATCGGACTGGCCCACCGTGGACAAGCGCCGAGGCAATCGGCGCGTGTCAGCCGGCAGATGCTCCAGGAGATTCGCGATGGATCGCTTCGTTCGTGTCACTTCGATCGGCCTGATCGCCGCAAGCTTCGTGTTGGCCGGCTGTTCCGGCAGTTCCGGCGGCTCGGGCGGGACGCCGCCCGCGGGATCGTCGAGCCAGGTTGACTCGTCGACCGCCCCGGATGGTTCGGTCGCGCCGACGGGCGGGGCGACGGCGTCCTGCAAGCAGCTCACCCTCGACCAGGTCCAGCCGCTGCTGGATGTCCCGCTCAAGAACGTGATCGTCACGGCGGCCGGCCTCAGCGGCGGCGGGCAGGAGTGCCGCTTCGTCGGCGACGACCAGGCCGACTACGTCGACGTGGTCGTGATCGGCGGCTCCGACGGTACCCTCGAGTACAACCATGACATTTCGGACTTCCCCAGCGCTGCCCCGCTGCCCGGTGTCGGAGACCAGGCCATGTGGGACAAGGCCAACGAATCGTCCTCGTTCGCGGCGCTCAAGGGAGACGTCTACTGCAGCGTCTCCGCCGAGGACGAGAACGTACCCGGCGTCGGTGCCCTGATGGATGCGGCCAACAACACGCTCCAGATCGGCGACGCAAACTGGCAGGTCATCGCCACGGCCCTGTCCACGCTGTGCAACCGGATCTACGGCAGCGGCACGACGACCGTCGACCTGAGCGGCCTGGCTCCCGGCCCGTCGGTGTCGCCCGCGTTGTAGCTCTCGCCTGTGCCTCACGCTGTGCCGGGGCTCGACTTGGGACGAATGTCGCCAGGAGACGCTAATGGTCAAGTCAGAGCCGTTTGGCGGGGTCATCGGACGCAGTCGCGTCGGATGCGTGCACGAAATCGGCCCCGCCAGGTTCACCGGCGCCCCCGGTGAGCGGTGAGTTGGGCATAGCGCGTCCGTGGACGACAATCGTCCCAACCTTCGAGGCGGGTTACCCTCGGGAGGTGGAATCCGACGATCTTGATGTGCGTCCTGCGACCAAGGCAGAGGTAGCCGACGTTCGGGCCATGCACGCGGCGAACGGCAAGGCGTGGGACGAGGCCGCCGAGCGCTACGAGGGCTGGCTCGAGGAAGCCATCGAGCTGATCCGAGGCGGCGGCAGCAACCTCTTCCCCGAGGAGGTTGAGCTGCTCGGCGACCTCCACGGCCGCTGCCGGCGAGCGATCCACCTGCAGTGTGCCGCTGGCCGGGACACCCTCTCGCTGTGGCGGCTCGGGGCGGACGAAGTGATCGGCGTCGACCTGAGCCCGCGGATGATCAAGCTCGCCTCGCGGCTGACCGCTGCGACGGGCGCGCCCGCCAGCTGGGTCGTCGCTGACGTCCTCGATACGCCGCTCGCGCTCGACGGCACGGCCGATCTCGTCTACACCGGGCGTGGCTCGCTGCTGTGGCTCCAGGACCTCGACGCCTGGGCTGCGGTCGTCGCCCGGCTGCTCGTCCGAAGCGGCCGGCTGGTCCTGTTCGAGGGCCACCCGTTCGAGTGGCTCGTCGACGGCGACGAGGACGGCCGCTGGACCCTGACCGACTACGACTACTTCGCCGGCCCCGAGGCGTCGCGGGGCTGGTCGCCCGGATTCATCGACCACCTCTCGATCCCCGACGGCGAGCAGCACTGGAAGTTCTCACGCGCCTGGACCCTGGGCGAGGTCGTCACGGCCGTTGCCGGCGCCGGCCTGCGCGTCGACCGACTGGTGGAGTACCCGCGCGACTGGTGGAGCGGCCACGGCGACATCGCCCCCGATGAGCGCGAGCGCCTGCCCCTCTCGTTCGGCCTGATCGCGTCGCGACCCGCGAGGGGCTCAATCAGCTAGAAGCGGCGCGGCGGTCCCGGGCGTGGATCGTGAGCAGCGACGCGATCCCCGAGAAGGCGAACAGGGCTGCGATCGGGAGGATGACGATCGGAGCCGGCCCGCTCACCAGGATGACGGCGCATCCGACCGAGACGATCAGGCAGGCGGCGCCGGCAAGAACCGCCGATTTCGCCCCGCCGGCGAGGATGAGCACTGCGACCACGAGCGTCGGCGGTGCAGCGAACAGCAGTGCGACGAGGCCGGCCACGCCCCCGAATTCGTCGGTGCTGTTGAGGTCGTTCAGGACGCGAATCGACCAGAGCCCAAGCGCCGCGTCGAAGATCACCAAAGCCCAACCGCTTGCGCGCCGAAGTCTTACCTGTCGCGGGACGACCATCGAACCCATCGTAGGCGCCCTCCTGCCCTCCGACCCCGCCTTGAGCGATGCGATTCCACGTGCATGGTCGCCGTGAGCACAAGGGCGTGGCCTAAGGGCGAATCAGTGCCTTACGCCGTGCCTCGATTCCCGCGATTGACCCATCGCACGCTCAGAAGAAAGCCAATCCGAGAGGTCGAACACCGTCTGGCCCAGGCTCAAGGAGCTTGGCATCGAGGCTACGCTTGCAGCGCCCATGCACCAAGAATTGGTCGAGCTAAGGGCCGGGAGGCCCCCGCGGCGCGACGCGCGAAGAGGGAGCCGCAGCGCGCAGGATCGGCCGTCGTGCGCGGGATGCGGCAGCCGAGCCTCAGGTGCCGTGCTGCCAGGAGGCCATGTAGGCGACCTGCTCGGGGGTCATCGGATCGAGCGTGATCCCGAGGGCGGCCAGCTTGAGCCGGGCGACCTCGGCGTCGATCGCCTCGGGCACCACGTAGACCCGGGCCTCGAGCTCGGCGTGGTGAAGCGCGACGTACTCGGCGGAGAGGGCCTGGTTGGCGAAGCTCATGTCCATCACCGCCGCCGGGTGGCCCTCGGCCGCGCCCAGGTTGACCAGGCGGCCCTCGGCGACCAGGTTGACCCGCTTCCCGCCCAGGTCGAACTCCTGGACGTTGTCACGGACCTCGCGGACGTGGCCCTCGGCCATCTCGCGCAGGGCGGCCAGGTCCAGCTCGGCGTCGAAGTGGCCCGAGTTGGCCATGATCGCGCCCTCGCGCATTGCCGCGAAATGCTCGCGCCGGAAGACGTTGACGTTGCCCGTGGCGGTGATGAACAGCTGGCCCCAACCGGCGGCCTGTTCGGCGGTCATCACCTGGAAGCCGTCCATCAACGCCTCGAGGGCGCGGATCGGGTCGACCTCGATCACCGCGACGTGGGCGCCGTGGCCGGCCATCCGGGCGGCGATCCCCTTGCCCACCCAGCCATACCCGGCGATCACGACCTGGCGGCCGGCGATCAGGATGTTGGTCGCCCGCAGGATCCCGTCGAGGGTCGACTGGCCGGTCCCGTAGCGGTTGTCGAAGAGATGCTTGGTCTGCGCCTCGTTGACCGCCACGACCGGGAAGCGGAGGGCCTTGTCGGCGGCCATTGCCTTGAGCCGGATCACCCCGGTCGTCGTCTCCTCGGTCCCGGCCAGGACCTCCTTGAGCTGGTCGGGGCGGTGCTCGTGGAGCAGGCCGACCAGGTCGCAGCCATCGTCCATCGTGATCTGGGGGTGGGTGTCGGCGACCTTGTTGAGATGGGCGTAGTACGTATCGCGGTCCTCGCCGTGGCGGGCGAAGCAGCTGATCCCGTAGGCCGCCACCAGCGCCGCGGCCACGTCGTCCTTGGTCGATAGCGGGTTCGATGCCGCGAGGGTCACCTCCGCCCCGCCGGCCTTGAGCGCCCGCATCAGGTTGGCCGTCTCGGTCGTGACGTGGAGGCAGGCCCCGATCCGCAGGCCGGCCAGCGGCTTCTCACGTTCGAAGCGCTCGCTGATCAGGCGCAGGACGGGCATCTCACGAGCCGCCCACTCGATCCGGCGGACGCCTTCGTCGGCCAGCCCGAGGTCGACGACGTCGTGGTCCGGGAGCTGCGTGGTGAGGGTTGTCATCAGGGTTCGGTCTCCTTGCGGGCAGTGAGGAAGCGGCGGAGCGGTCCAGGCAGGCTCGGCCAGGGCGTCCCGACCCGGTGGATCAGGCGCTCCTCGAAGCGGATGTGCTCCTGGTACCCGAGCCGGCGGTAGGCCTGCAGCGCGGGTGGATTGTCGGCCCGGACGTTGAGGACCACCTGGTCGCAGAAGCGGAGGAGCTCGGCGGTCACCGCGCCGGTCGTCGCCGTAGCGTAGCCCCGACCGCGGTACTCCACCTGGGTCAGGACATTGCCGACCACCGCCAGGCGAGCCGCGGAGCTGATCACGTGGGTCCCCGCGGCGGCGACGAGCCGGCCGTTGACCCGGACGCCGTGGTAGACGCCGCTGGCGATCGCCCCCGAGCCGAGCCACGAGGCGAAGCCGAGCTGGTACAGCCGGTTCAGCTCGCCGACCTCGATCGGCAGGAGCCGGCGGGTGTCGGCCGGATACGGCCGGAAGGTCGAGCGGTCGACCCACATCCGGACCATCTGCGGGCCAGGCTCGACCCGGTAGCTGGTCTCGACGGCGGGCAGGGCGGTCGGCAGGGCCGCGACGTAGGCGGCCCGCGGCTTGACCAGGTCGCGCAGGGCAGCCTCGATCCCGTCATTGCGGCCCATCACGAAGAGCGGTTGGGGCGACAGGCCGGCGTACTCGAGGGCGACCGCGATCAGGTCCGTCCCGACGAAGGCCCCGCCCCAGCGGGTCCGGCTGAACTCGCGGTCATCGAGATCGCAGATCGCGTAGGCAGCGAACAGCCGATCCTGCTCCAGGAATTGGCGCAGCAGGACCCGATCAGTCGTGGTCCGGGTGACCAGGCCCGCGTCCCGCCGGGAGACGACGATGCTGGCCATCAGCCGGCCACCTCGGCCGGCGTCGCATGGGGCAAGACGGCCACGACCCGCGCCCCGGATGTCTGGGCCAGCCGGGCCGCCGCGTCGTGCTCGGCCTTGGCCGCGACCGCCGCCGCCAACGCCGGGCCGAACGGCGCCCGCAGCGCCCCTTCCTCGGTGATGATCGCGCTGATCAGCTGGGCCGGGGTCACGTCGAAGGCCGGATTCCAGGCCTTCCCGAAGCGCGGCGCCGTGCGCACCCCGCCGAAGCTGAAGATCTCGTCGTCGGAGCGCATCTCGATCGGGATCGTCGTCCCATCGGCGGTCGCCAGGTCGACCGAGCTGAGCGGCGCGCAGACGTAGAACGGCACCCCGTGGCGGGCAGCCAGGACCGACAGGGGATAGGTCCCGATCTTGTTGGCGGTGTCGCCGTTGGCCGCGATCCGGTCGGCGCCGACGAGGACGGCGTCGACCTGGCCCCGGGCGAGCAACGAGCCGGCCGCCCCATCCGCGATCAGGGTGTAGGGCACCCCGGCCTGGACCAGCTCCCAGGCCGTCAGCCGGGCGCCCTGCAGGTAGGGCCGGGTCTCGTCGACGAAGACCTCCAACCGGCGATTGGCCGCCCAGGCAGCCTGGACGATCCCCAGCGCCGTCCCGAACTGGCCGCAGGCCAGCGGGCCGGTGTTGCAATGGGTCAGCAGCCGGAGCTCGCGGCCGGGTGTCGGGGGCAGCATCGCCAGGCCGAAGTCGGCCAGCGCGCCGTGGTCCCGGGTGGCCTCGGCACAGATCGCGTCGGCCTCGACCCGCAGGACGCCGGCGACCACGTCGCCGTTGTCGGCCAGGTCGCCCAGCCGTTCGATCCGGCCCATCATCCGATCCAGCGCCCAGCCGATGTTGATCGCCGTCGGCCGGCTCTGGCGGAGGGCGGTCGCGGCACCACGCAGGCGCGCCAGTCGGTCGGCCTGGGGCAGGCTGCGCGACTGCTCGGCGGTCAGGGCCAGCCCATACGCGGCTGCCTGGCCGAGCGCCGGAGCGCCCCGTACGACCATCTCCCGGATCGCCGTCGCGACCTCGCCGCCATCGGAGCAGGCCACCTCGACGAGCTCGCCGGGCAGCTTGCGCTGGTCGATGAACAGGATCCGGTTGGCCTCCATCCGGAACGCGGTCCGGAAGCCGCGCGACTCGCCGGGGGCCGGATTGACCAGGGCCGGGGTCGTGCTGAACAGGCCCGGCGAGGCGGACAGCATCGGATTGGCCGGCGAGCCACTGGGGTTGTTGGCGAACGCGTTCTCCGGGTTGAGGATCGCGCCGGCGGCGTCGGATGCGGCCCGTTGCAGGGCGCCGGCGGCCCCGGCGGCTGTGGCCGCGGAATGGATCACCTCGGCGGCGAACTGGCGGAAGAACCGCCGCCGGCCGACGTCGATCTCCTCGCCTGCGGCGCCGGGCGCCGGTGCGCCGGCGGCATCGGGCGCGATCGGGGCCGGCGACTCGGGCGCGGGAGCAGGCGCGCCGGAACCGGCAGGGAGGCTCTCCCCACCATCTGGCCGGTCGTTGGTCGCGTTACTCACCTGGTCTGGCTCAGTAGCGGACGACGCTCTCGACCCGCAGGCCCTGGAGCCGTTCCCGTCCCTTCAGGAACTCGAGCTCGACGAGGAAGCCCAGGCCGACGACCTCGCCCTGCAGTCGCTCGACCAGGTCGATCGTGCCCCGCACGGTGCCGCCGGTCGCGAGCAGGTCGTCGACGATCAGGACCCGCTGCCCGGGCTGGATCGCGTCGCGGTGGATCTCGAGCGTGTTCGAGCCATACTCGAGGGCGTACTCGACGGTGATCGTCTCGGCCGGCAGCTTGCCCAGCTTGCGCACCGGCACCAGCCCGGCATCCAGCAGGTAGGCCAGCGGCGCGCTGAAGATGAAGCCGCGCGATTCCATGCCGATGACCAGGTCGACGTTGTCGGCCCGCCAGGGCTCGACCATCAGGTCAATCGATTCCCGGTAGGCCTTGGGGTCCTTGAGCATCGTGGTGATGTCGTAGAACAGGATGCCGGGCTTGGGGAAGTCGGGAATCTCGCGAATCCTGGCGCGGAGTTCCTCTGCGGACATGTCGGCGTGGGCCTCCGATGAGGGTTGCTGGCACGGTCACACAGGGCTGCGCCGTCGGCGGTTGCAGTCTACCGCGCCTCCAGCGCGGTGCGAATGGGCGCGGCCTGCCCGCGCAACCGGCCGGTCAGGGCCAGGCCGATCAGCCCGACCACGGCCCCGACCACGAACGCGCCGGCCAGGCCGACCCAGGCCGGCTGGCCGGTCCCGGCGGCGAATGCGATCACGGCTCCGCCGGTGCCGGTCCCGAGGGCGGTCCCCAGGACATCGCTGAGCTGGAGTGCGGCAGTCGCCTGGCCCTGCGCGTCGGGCGGCGCTTCGGCGAGAACGATGAGCGTTAGCGGCGCATACCCGAGGCCCATCCCGACCCCGGCGACTCCCCACGCGAACGAGGCGACGATGATCGGAACGGCCGGCGAGAGGACGAGGGCAAGGAGGCCGAACGCGACGAGGACGATAGCGAAGCCGGCCGTCACGAAGCGCCCAGCGCCGAGGCGAATGACGTAGCGGGCCTGGATCCAGGCGGCACCCGTCCAGGTCAAGGTGGAGACCGTCAGCGCAATCCCCGCGAGGCTTGCGTCGATCCCCCGCCAGCCAATCAGGAGCAGCGGCACGTAGGCGTCGACGCTGAAGAAGGCGAACGTGAGCACGCCGCGGATCAGCGTCGCCGCGGGCAGCCCGGGTCGCGCGGAGAGCGTCCCCGGTGGCGTCAATGCTCGATACGCGGGCAGGCCGATCGCCACCCCGACCACGACGAGGACGAGGCCGGGAAACAGGTTCGCAGTGGTCAGCCCGATGAGCAGGAGCCCGGCCCCGAGCGCCAGGACGATCGCCCCGACGAGGCGCCGCCGCTCGCCAGATCCACCGGGAGCCTCGGCAGCCGGTGCCAGCGCGACCCGGGCGAGCGCCGGAACCGTCAGGGCGGCCGCGATCGCGACCAGGGGCAGGAGGCCCAGGAAGACGACCCGCCAGCTGAGGTGCTCGGCGATCACCCCGCTTAGCGCCGGGCCGATCACCCCAGGGACGACCCACGCCGTCGAGAGCACCGCGAGCATCTTCGGTCGGAGCCCTTCGGGCAGGGCTCGGGCGATCGCCACGTAGGCCACCGGCGCGATGCCTCCGGCCCCGAATCCCTGGAGAAGGCGGCCGCCGATGAGGACGGACATCGACGCCGCCGTCCCCCCGATCAGCAGGCCAATCGCGAAGAGCCCCAGGCCGAGCGCGAACGGCCGGACCAGGCCGCCCCGGTCGATCAGCAGGCCCATCAGCACGATTCCCACCAGGTCGCCCAGGAAGAACAGGCTGAAGACCCAGCCGTACAGCTCGATCCCGCCGAGCTCGCGGGCCACGATCGGCATCGCCGTGGCCACGGCCAGTGCCTCGAAGGCGACGAGGGTGGTCGTCAGGACGAGCCCGAAGGTCAGGCTCCGGCGCCCCGCCTGGAACAAGCCACCGTCGGAGGCCGGCGGTGCGGCGCCGACGGCGCTCCCGGCGCCGTCAGGCATGGGCCAGGGCGGGCTCCGCCTCCGACAGGCGCGCGACCACGGCCTGGGTCAGCGTCCAGCCGGCTCGTGGGTCGCGCGGCAGCCGGATCCGGACCTGGTTGCTGGCGAAGGTCACGTCGCCCGGCCGGACGCCGGGCAGGCCCAGGCCAACCGCCCGCGGCCCGCCCCCGAGCGGTGCCAGGAGGCGCATCGCGGTCGCCCGGCTCAACGCCCCGAAGCGGACGACGAGCTGGCCGTCCTCGCGCGAGATCGAGGCGATCCCCGCCGCCTCGGCGGCCAGCCGCAGGGCGGCGACTTCGATCAGGCGCTCGACCGGCGCCGGCGGCGGGCCGAAGCGATCGGCAACTTCGCGCCGGAACGCGGCCAGGTCATCGGCGTTCCGGGCCCGGGCCAGGCGCCGGTAGAGCTCGAGCTTCTGGGCTTCGTCGGAGACGTAGTCGTCGGGCAGGTGGGCATCGATCGGCAGGTCGAGCACCGCCTGGGTCGGGGCCAGGATCGGCTGGCGATCCTCCCGGCGGGCCTTGACCTCCTCGACCGCGTCGGCCAGCAGCCGGCTGTAGAGATCGAAGCCGACGGCCGCCATGTGACCGGACTGCTCGCCGCCCAGGATGTTGCCGGCGCCCCGGATCTCCAGGTCGGACAGGGCGATCTGGAAGCCCGCGCCCAGCTCGGAGGCGTTGAAGATCGCCTGGAGGCGCTTGCGGGCCTCGTCCGAGAGGCGCTCGCGGCGGCGATAGAGGAGGTAGGCGAAGGCCCGCCGGCTGGAGCGGCCCACCCGGCCGCGGAGCTGGTAGAGCTGGGCCAGTCCCAGCGTGTCGGCCCGGTCGATGATGATCGTGTTGGCATTCGGGATGTCGAGGCCCGACTCGATGATCGTCGTGCACACCAGGACGTCGGCCGCACCGCCGGCGAAGGTGATCATCACCTGCTCAAGGCTGCCCTCGGGCATCTGGCCATGGCCCACGACGATCCGGGCGTCGGGCAGCATCCCCCGCAGCTGCTGGGCCTGGGCCTCGATCGTCTCGACCCGGTTGTGGACGTAGAAGACCTGGCCACCCCGGTCGAGCTCGCGTTCGATCGCGTCGCGGACCAGGCCGGCGGTGGCCTCGGCGACCCGGGTCTGGATCGGCAGGCGGTCCTCGGGTGGCGTCTCGATCACGCTCAGGTCGCGGACCCCGGCGAGGGCCAGGTTGAGCGTGCGGGGGATGGGAGTGGCCGACAGGGTCAGGACGTCGACCTCGCGGCGCAGCCGCTTGAGGCGCTCCTTGGCGGCGACCCCGAAGCGCTGCTCCTCGTCGACCACGACCAGCCCAAGGTCGCGGAACTTCACATCGTTTGACAGCAGCCGGTGGGTGCCGATCACGAGGTCCACCGCGCCGCTGGCCAGGCCTTCGATCGTCTCGGCCTGCTCCTTTGGCGCCACGAATCGGCTGAGCAGCCGAACCGTGATCGGGAAGGCGGCGAAGCGCTGCGAGAACGTCGTGTCGTGCTGGGCGGCGAGGACGGTCGTGGGGACCAGCACGGCGACCTGGCGGCCGTCCTGGATCGCCTTGAACGCGGCCCGGATCGCGACTTCGGTCTTGCCATAGCCGACGTCGCCCACGACGAGCCGGTCCATCGGCCGGCGCGATTCCATGTCCGCCTTCGTCTCGGCGATTGCCCGGAGCTGGTCGACGGTCTCCTCGTACGGGAAGCTCGCCTCCATCTCGCCCTGCCAGGGCGTGTCGGCGGCGAACGAGTGGCCCTCGGCGCCGGCCCGCACGGCATACAGCTCGAGGAGCTCCTCGGCCAGGTCGTCGACGGCCTTCCTGACCCGCTGCTTCGTGCGCAGCCAGTCGGTGCCGCCCAGCCGACTGAGGGTCGGGTGCTCGCCACCCGAGTAGCGACTGACCCGGGCGATCTGCTCGACCGGCACGTAGATCCGGTCGCCGCCGGCGAAGCTCAGCTCGAGGTAATCGCGCTCTTCGCCCGGGCCACCGCGCCGGAGCATCTGCTCGTAGCGGGCGACGCCGTGGTCGATGTGGACGACCAGGTCGCCGGTCTTGAGCCGCTCCAGGATGTCCCGCGGGACCACTCGCCGGAGGGCCTTGGGCCGCCGGACGCGGACCGAGCCGAACAGCTCCCGATCGGTGATCACGACCAGCCCGTCGGGACCGCCGCTGAAGCCGCCGTTCAGGCTGCGCTCGATCAAGGCCACCGCCCCGGGTGGCGGCGCGGCCGTCAGCCGGCTGGTCACCCCGGTCGGCTGGCCGGCTTCGGCCAGCAGCTCGGCGAGCCGGGGCGCCTGGTCCGAGGCGAGCACGATCCGGGCGCCTTCCCCGCGCCAGGCCTCGAGGGCCTCGGCCAGGCGACCGGTGCGCGCCGACGGCACGACCGGCTCGCGCCAACCGAAGAGGTCACCGCTTGACAGGCCGCGGGCGGCCATCGCCGTCCCCGCCGCGAGGACGCCCTCCGATTCCCAGGTCAGCTCGAGGGTCCGCGACCTGACCAGGCGGCTCTTCCAGTCGCGTGGGCCGAGGTAGGTGACCGGCCAGTCCCGGGAAGCTCGCCGCCGTCGACGAGCTCCGCCCGCCGCTCATCGGCCTGGCGCCACAGGAATTGGGCGGCCTCGGCCAGGTCGCCGGGCTCGTCGAGGATCACCAGGGTCTCCGACGGGATGTGGTCGAAGCCGTTTGCCGGGCAGATGATCCCGGCCCAGATCTCGGCCGCATCGCCGGCGTGGAGGGCCCGGCCGCCAGCGGCCCTGGCCGGGCCGCTCGAGCCTTCGGTCCTGGCCCCCTCGAACCGGGCCAGGTCGGCCTGCAGCCGCTCGGGCATCCGGTTCGCGGTCCGGCCCAGGCCGGACCGGATCGCGTCGAGGCCGCCCGTCGGGATCAGGAACTCGGTGGCCGGCAGGAGGTTGATCGAGGCGATCCGTTCCGTCGTCCGCTGGTCGGTCGGGTCGAAGCTGCGCAGCGAATCGACCTCGTCGCCGAACAGCTCGATCCGGACGGGCAGCGCCGAGCCGGGCGGGAAGACATCGACGATGCCGCCCCGCCGGGCGAACTCGCCCCGGCCGGCGACTTCGATCACCGGCTGGTAGCCGAGTCCGAGGAGGTCGAGGAGGAAGCGATCCAGGACGAGCCGATCACCGGGCTTGAGATGGCGAGGCTCGGCCGGCAGGTCGGCTGGCTGCAGGGTGTGCTGGAGGAGTGCCTGGACGCTGGCCACCATCACCCGCGCCGCACCGCTCCGCCAGGCGGCCAACGCGGCCACCCGAGCCGCCGTCTCGTCGGGGACCAGCTCGCTGCGCTCGTAGGCCAGGGCGGTGCGCGGCTCGAGAACCACCACCGACTCGGGGTCGCCCAGCCAGGCCGCAAGCTCCTCGGCCAATCGATCGCCGATCTCCGAGTCACGGGCGATCCACAGCAGCCGTTCGCCGGTCGCCGCGAGGGCTGCCCCGAGGAAGCTCTTGGCCCCGTGGGGGATCGTGGTCAGTCCGGCGTGCCGGCCACCGACCGGGATCGGCGCGGCCGGCGACCCGATCCGCTCCTGGAGCGAGGCGAACGATCCGGTCGCCACGAGCAGCGGCGGCAGGACCGACAGGTCGGGGATTCGCCGGGCCGAGCGCGCGGCGGCCGCCTTCGTCGCGGCGGCGCGGGCGGCCGCCGCCTTGGCCACCCCGGCCGCTTCAGCCCTTCGGAGGTCGTCCACCTCGGCATCGACCGCCGCGACGTCGAAGTCGAGGGCCGTCGCGTCGAGCTTCGCCTTGCGCTCGGCGTACTCGGTTGAGATCCGCTCGACGAGCCGACGCTCGGCGCCGCGCTTGCCGCGGAAGGGCGGACGCTCGTTCATTGCTCGTCCCCGGCCGGATCGGCTGGCCGCGGCTTGCGCCAGCCGGTCCTCGTCCGGCGAACGCCATCGGCGCCGGGTGGTCCGTCGATCTCGCCCGGTGCCGCCTGCCGCTCGGCGTCGGCGGGTCGCAGGAGGAAGCTGTTGAAGCGGTTGGCGGCCTTCGAGGTGCCCTCGCGGGCCCACGCCTCGACCCCGTCGGCGGCCGCTTCGAGGAGCTCGTCCATGCGCGCCTGCTCATCCGGGCTGAAGGCCGACAGGACGTGATCGATCGCATGGTGCTCGGGATCGCCGATCCCGATCCGGAGCCGGCTGAAGCCCTCGTTGCTCAGCTCGTCGATGATCGAGCCGAGGCCGTTGTGGCCGCCGGCGCTGCCGCCCTCCCGGAAGCGGAGCTTGCCGAACGGCAGCGCGAAGTCATCGGCGACGACCAGCAGGTCGACCAGCGGCGCGTGCTCGCGGGCCAGCACCTTGCGGACCGCCAGGCCCGAATCGTTCATGAACGTGAGCGGCTTGACCAGGATCAGGTCCAGGCCTCGGAAGCGGCCCTGGACCACCGAGCTGGCGTCGCGCGTCCGGCCGCGGCCGGACCAGCCGGCCCGGTCGGCGATCCGGTCGAGGACCATCCAGCCCGCGTTATGGCGGGTCTTGGCGTACTGGCTGCCCGGATTGCCCAGGCCGACGACGATCTTCACCACCGCTCCGCGACATGCCAAAGGGCGTGCTCCGCGCCGTGGCGCGTGCACGCTGACAGGACCCAAACCGTCCGCGGCGGGCCCGCGGAGATGGTATCAGCGCCGTCAGGTCGGCGGGACCGGCCGGCAGGAGCCTGCTCGACCGGGCGACGAGCGTCGCGAGCAGCCTGTGGTCGTGCCGTCCGAAGCTCGGCTCGCAATCCGACTGCGCCGGCCGATCGAGGCCGGTCAGCCGCGGCTCGTCCGCGATCGTCGACCGACTGGTGGACCGGCCGATCGGCTGCAAACGATGCGTCGCTCGCCCCGGACGCGGCTCCGGCACTTCACCGGAGCCATCGTGGTCGCCGAGGGAGCGACAGGCCGGCTGGCCGGGTGTCAGCTGATCGGCTTCATCAGCCCGGAGACCGCACCTGGCCTACGTGCCGATCGATGGCCGGCGATCCCGCTCGTGGCGATCCGGAAGCAGGCTGTCCGAGCCCCAGACCCTGACGAGGCTCCACTGCGCGAGACGTGACCGCGCCGCGGCGCCCGTAAGGTCAGGGATCGCCTGGGCCGGCAACGCGTCCGATCGGATCTCGACCGGGCGATGGGCCTCGGGATCGCTGGCGACGGCCCGGCATCGGACTGAGATCCGGGCCGTGCCGGGCGTCCCCTGACTCCGACTGCCGGCGACGGACTGGCGCGTCTTCGTGCGGCGAGCTCGGGCCGTCACGGCGAGAGTCCGCACGAGGTTCAAGCCGTGCCGTACCTCGCGCCGAGCAGGCCCTGCTCAAGGGCCCGCATCGCCGTTTCTTCGGCGGGTTCCGCGTGGTCCCAGCCGCAGATGTGGAGCGTTCCGTGCGTGACCAGCAGGCGCAGCTCGTCGGCCGCTGACCAGCGGATGTCGCCGGTCTGGCCGCCGCGACCCGCCTCGGCCTGCTCGATGGCCCGTTCGACCGAGACGACGATGTCGCCCAGGTGCAGCCGCCGCCCGGGTGGCAGGGCGAAGGCCGGACGGGCGGTCGCCCGGGGGCCGCGGGGCGGCGGAAGGACGGCCAGGTGGACCGGGAACGCGTCGGGCGGCAGCAACGGGAACGACAGCACGTCCGTCGGCCCCGCCTTGCCCAGATGGGCCTCGATTCAGGCCGGCGAGCTCCGCGTCGTCGGCCAGGATCAGGCCGATCGAGGCCGGTCGGGGCGACCGAGCCGCCTCGAGCGCGGCCGCGATCACCCGGGCCAGGCCAATCTGGGTGACCAGCTGCGGCACGCTCGGCCGTGTCGTGATGTCGATCCGCCACGGACCGAGATAGATCGAGCGGGTGGTCGAGTCCGGCTCAGGCCTCATCGCTCGTCGGCCCGCGACGCTCGGTCGTGCCCCCGCCACCGGCAGCGATCCGGCGCGCCTCGAGCTCGACGATCTTCGACTGGGGGTAGGCGATTCGCTGGTGGTACATCCCCAGGAGCTGGGCGATGAACGCTTCGCGGATCCGCTCGAGGTCACGCAGGGTCAGGTCGCACTCGTCGAACTGCCCGTCCTGGAGTCGCTCGGCGATGATCCGGTTGACCATCGCCCGGATCGCCGGCTCGTCGCGCGACGAGAGTGAGCGGACCGAAGCCTCGACACCGTCGGCGAGCATCAACAGGGCCGCCTCGCGACTCTGCGGCTTGGGTCCGTTGTGCCGGTACAGGCGCCCGTCCACGGCATTGGCCGCCTTGAGGCCCTCGGCTGTCTCGAGCCCGCCGTACGGTGCCGCGGCTTCCTCGCGGGCCTTGGCATAGAAATAGCTCAGCGGCGCGGTCCCGTGGTGCTGCGGGATGAACGCGATCAGCGGCTTGGGCAGGTGGGCCCGGTAGGCGATCTCGATCCCGTCGCCGACGTGCTCCTTGAGGATCGTGGCCGAGACATCCGGCTCGAGGTCGTCGTGGACGTTGTCGCCGCTGGCCTGGTTCTCGATGAATGCCTGGGGATTGGCCAGCTTGCCGACGTCGTGGTAGTAGGCCGCCACCCGGGTGATCAGCGGGTCGGCGCCGATCGCCTCGGCCGCCCGCTCGGCCAGGTTGCCGACCATGATCGAGTGGTGGTACGTGCCCGGCGTCTCGATCAGCAGCCGGCGCAGGAGCGGCTGGGACGGATTGGCCAGCTCGAGCAGCTGGAAGATCGTCAGGATCCCGAACAGGTTGCCGATCACGGCGAAGCTGCCCACGGCGGCGATCGCCGAGCCGCCGGCCGATGCGGCCGAGGCGGCGTAGAGCTGGAGCACACCGGTGATGTCGCGCTCGCCGAGCAGCGAGAAGGTCGACACGACCAGGGCGTTGACGATCAGGATCGCGATCGCCGCCTGGACGAAGGCGTTGAGCCGGTCGCCCCGACGCACGGCGACGATGCCGGCCATGCCACCCAGGAAGATATAAGCCGTGATCTCGAGGGAGTTGCCGTTGACGGCGCCGCCGATCACCGCGATCACGGCCGTCAGGACCATCGCGGCACTCGCGTCGAGCAGGATCGCGATCAGGATCCCGGCGGCCGCGGTCGGCACGAAGAAGGGCAGGACCGAGCGGCCGGCGGTCAGCTTCAGGGCGATCGTCGTGAAGACCAGGAGCATCCCGATCAGGACCAGGACGTTGGTCCGGTGCCACAGCCCGGGCCGGAAGCGATAGATCCAGGCCAGGACCAGGCCCACGATCAGGATCGCCAGGAGGGCCCAGCCCGCCAGCTTGGCCAGGTCGACCCGGGCGTCGGTCAGCCCGAAGGCCTGGATCTTCTCGATCTCGAGCGGCCCGATCGGGTCGCCCTTGCGGACGATCGTCTGGCCCTGGCTGAGGGTCACGGTCACCGGCGCCACCGCGCTCGCCGCCTGCTGGCGAGCGATGGTTGTCAGCTCCGCGCTATACGACGAGTTGGCGGTCAGGACCGGCGACACCAGCTCGGCCACGAGCTGGCGCTCCGACGCCTGGAGGCCACCCAGGACGAGCCCGGCCAGGTTCGCCCGGGTGCTGTCCAGGTCCGAGTCGCGCAGCTCCGAGCGCTCGAGCTGGTCGAGCAGCCGGCGGGCTTCGTCGCGGATCGCCGGCCAGCGGTCGGTGGTCGTCGCCAGGAGCGTCGCCTGCGCCTCGTCCGAGAGGCCCGGGATCGCGTTCTTGAGGAGGGCCTTGCGGGCGGTGTCGCCGAGGGTCGCCGAGAAAGCGGCGTCGACCGGGGCGATCTCGGTGTTGAGATCGACGGTCGCCGCCTGGGCGACGGTGTCGCCCTTGGCCGGGGTGTAGTCGTACTGGGGCGCGACCGCCCCGCTGGCCGCGTCGCGCGCCGCCTGGGTCAGGGTCGCGCTGGTGAACGTGGTCGCCCGCGGCGCGACGATATCGGCGCTGGCCACCTCGCCGGCCGTCACGTCGAGCCTGGTCGGGATGATGTCCGAGGCCAGGACGGCCGTCAGGGCAACGATCAGCAGGATCGACGAGATCAGCAGGCGGACCAGGTCGCGCCGCGTGAAGGGAGTCGCCCGGGCCGGTCGCTGGACCAGCATCCCGTTCATCGGCTGGTCAGCCCGGCCCGCTCAATCGGGCGGCAACGAGCCCGCTGACGAGCTTGCCGTCGGCCCGGCCGCGGGTGTGCGGGGCGAGCCAGCCCATCACCTTGCCCAAGTCCCGAGGGGCCTGGGCGCCGGTCGCCCGCGACCGCCTGGTCGACCAGGTCCGTGAGCTCGGCCTGGCTGAGCTGTTCGGGCAGGAACTCGGCGAGGATCGCGATCTCGGCCTCCTCCTTCGAGGCCAGGTCCTCGCGGCCGCCCTTGCGGAACGCCTCGACCGACTCGCGCCGAGTCTTCACCTCGCGCGAAAAGACCGCCAGGAGCTCCTCGTCGCTGAGCGGCTGGCCGCTCTTCTTCTCGAGGTTGTAGGCGGAGTTGTGGACCATCCGAAGGGTGTCGCGGCGCAGCGAATCACCCGACCGCATCGCGGCGGTCGTCTCGGCCTGGAGTCGTTCCTTGAGGGTCACCGGTCGTGCTGGCACCTCGGGCGGGTCGCCCGGCGGAGCGAGGTCGAAACCTAGCTCTGCGACGTGCGGGCGGCCTTCTTGCGCTTGGCTTCCTTGCGCTTGCGCTTGACGCTGGGCTTCTCGTAGTGCTCGCGACGGCGAGCCTCGGCAAGGATTCCACTCTGCTGGATCTTCTTGTTGAAGCGGCGGAGGGCGCTCTCGAAGGTCTCGTTCTCACCCACGCGGACTTCTGCCAATTCCCGGATCACCTCCCACGGCCAGGGTCACGATGCGCTCTTCGGGCTCGTGGCCGGAGGGGCCCGAGAAGGCTTCGGCAGCGTGGATCCCACGCTTGTCGAATGGCTGGCGGAGCATAGACGAGCCCCTCCGGTCGGTCAACCACGCTCAATGGCCTACTTGGGGAGCGTCTTCCCACCCGGACATGGCGCTCGCTGTCGAGCTGTCCACCTGCCTCGGCCTCGCGGGCCGGCGCAAGCGTCCCTCCGCAGCCGCCCGCGTCGGATTCGGTTCGGCAACCCGCCCCTCCAGCGCGACTCGCGATCGGACTTCGACCCGGATTCTGGCGAATATTCGCCCCAGTGCTGTTGGGCGGACATTCAAGCCCGAATCAAGGGGTTTGGAGGCTCCATTGCCAGGTTTCGTGTACGAGCCATGCTCGTCCCGGGCTCGCAACGGCCGCAAGTCCCGCCTACTACTACTGGGGCGAATATTCGGCAGATTCCAACCCAAGCCGTACGCCCTGGCCGTCGGCCGCGTCGATGCCCCGCGATCGCGCCGCTCAGCCGACCTCGGGCCGCCGTGCCTCCGGACGCTGCGTCTCGGGACGCCGTCCCTCGGAGTGCTGGGATTCGGCGGCGGCAACCGCCTCGGCAATGGCCGACTCGATCACCGCGGTGAACTCCGCCGCACGATCGAGGCTCGACAGATGGTAGGCGCCGGGCAGCGTGACCAGCCGGCCGCGCCTGGTCCGGGCCAGGAAGCGCCGCTCGCCAGGCCGCATCGCGACGTCGCGGGCGCCATTGACGAGGACGACCGTGCCTGGATAGGACGCCAGTCGGGGCAGGAACGGCTCGCCGGCGAGCGAGCGGAGGGCCTCGGCGGCGCCCCGGTAGGCGAAGCCGGAGGTAACCAGCAGGTCGCCCAGGCCATCCGGATAGCGGCGCCGGATGAATGAGGCGCTCAACCGGTCGAAGACCAGGTGGTGAGCTCGATCGTAGGCGAGGGCCAGGGCCCGGAACGGGTGGGCCCGACGACCGGTCGGCTCGGCGGTCGAGCCGGCCAGGACCAGCGCATCGGCGATCTCCGGCGTCTCGGCCGCCAGGGCCATCGCCACGTAGCCTCCAAGCGAAAGTCCCACGATCACCGTGGGCCGCGCCCGCCCGACGATTGGCGGTTCCCCGTCGCGCCCGACGATTGGCGGCTCCCCGTCGCGGCCGACGATTGGCGGCTCCCCGTCGCGGCCGACGCTTGGCGGTTCCCCGCTCCGGTCCGACGGCTCCCGACGGCCGACGATTGGCGGCTCCCCGCTCCGGTCCGACGGCTCCCGACGGCCGATCGCCGCCTCCCCGCCGCTCGTCGGCCTCTGCCCGCCCAAGCTTCGTCGCTCGGACTCGATCGCCGCGCGGACCAGGGCCACGGCGCTCGGCAAGGTGAATCGCTCCCCCTCCAGGTGACCATGCCCGGGCAGGTCCATGGCCAGGATCCGGTTCGAGGGCGAGAGCGCCTCGATCTGGGGCGTCCAGTAGGTCCGGTTCATCCGGGTCGGGTGGATGAACACGACGAGCGGCGCATCGGTCGGCCCGAGCGCTGTCCAGCGCGGATCCACGCCTGGAGCGCCGGGACCGCCGCGACCACCGGAACTGTCCGTACCGGCGGGCGAGCCGGCACCGCTGGCACCGCCGGGCGAGCCGGCACCACTCCCACTCATCCGCCGAGTCTAGGCCCGGCGCCGCCCGGCCCGGTACCCTGTCCGGCGTGACCGACCCTTTGCCCAGCTGGTCGACCCTGCTCGACATCCTCGACGACGCCGCCAAGCGCTATGGGGATCGGCCCGCGCTGGGCCTGCGCCGGGACGACGGCAGCTCGATGCGCTGGAGCTTCCGCGAGCTCGACCGCCGGACCCGGATCGTGGCCTGGCGGCTGCGTGCGCTGGGTATGCAACCCGGCGACCGGCTGCTGACCTGGTCGCCGTCGACCCCTGAACTGCCGGCCGTTTACTTCGGCGCGATCCGGGCCGGGGTCGTGGTCGTTCCCCTCGACCTGCGGATGGCGCCCGACGCGATCGAGCGGATCGCGGCCCGGGCCGAGGCGTCGCGCCTGGCGATCGGGACCGGCCGCGACGCGCCCGACCCCCGCGACGCCCGGCTCGAGCAGTTCCCGACCTCGACCGTCGAGGCGCTCGCGGCCGAGCCCGGCGAAGGCGACAGCGGGGTGGCGTTTCCGCCCGACTGGGAGGCCCAGGTCGCTGGCCTGGCCGCGGCCCCGGCCCGAGGACCTGTTCGAGATCATCTTCACCAGCGGCACGACCGGCAACCCCAAGGGCGTGATGCTCAGCCACCACTCGATCGCTGAGACGATCGGCGCGATCCATCACGTGATCCCGCCCCAGGAGCACCGGCTCGTCTCGCTCCTGCCGCTGTCGCACCTGATGGAGCAGGTCGCCGCCCTGTTCTACGCCATGACCGTGGGCGGCGACATCCTGTACGTCCGGAGCCGCAACCCGCGGGTCATCTTCGAGGCGATCCGCGACCACCGGGTCACGACGATGCTGGTCGTGCCCCAGGTCCTCGACCTGTTCTGGAGCGCCGTCGAGCGGGAGGTCGAGGCCCAGGGCCAGCAAGCCAACTTCAACCGCCTCCGCTCGATCGCCCGGCACCTGCCCTATCGCGCCCGGCGGATCCTCTTCCGACGCGTCCACCAGCGGCTGGGCGGCGGCCTGAACCTGCTCGTCTGCGCGGCGGCCTTCCTGCCGCCCCAGCTCCAGCAGGCCTGGGAGGACATGGGCGTCGTCGTGATGCAGGGCTACGGCGCGACCGAGTGCGGGATGGCCTCGGTCACCACCCGCGAGGACCATGGCCTGGGCACCGTCGGCCGGACGATCCCGCCGGTCGAGGTCCGGCTGGCCGACGACGGCGAGATCCAGGTCAACGGGCCGACCCTCTTCTCGGGCTACTGGCGCGACCCGCAGACGACCGCCGCCGCCTTCACCGCGGACGGCTGGTACCGGACCGGCGACATCGGCCGCCACGACCCGAGCGGCCACCTGATCCTGATGGGCCGGACCAAGGACATCATCGTCCTGCCCAACGGCCTGAACGTGTATCCCGAGGACATCGAGAACGCGCTCCGGGTCGCCGGCATCCGCGACAGCGTCGTCCTCGAGACCCGGCCTGGCCGGATCGAAGCCGTCGTGCTGGCGCCCGGCTCGCATGCTCTGCCCCAGGGCGGCGACATCCCCGTCCGCAACGCCCGCGGCCCATTGACCGACGGGGTCGAGCCGGCCGCCCTGCGGGCCGAGATCGAAGCGGCGGTCAAGGCCGCGAACGCGACCCTGGCCGCCCACCAGCGCGTGACGGCCTGGCGGCTGTGGCCCGAGGCCGACTTCCCGCGGACGCACACCCTGAAGGTGAAGCGCGACCAGGTCCGGGCCTGGGCCGCCGTCGACGAGCCGCTGCCGGTGCGTGCCAGCTGAGCCTCAGCGCGGAACGGCGATCCCCTGGCCGAAGGTGGCCAGCACGGTCGCGATGTCCGGCGAGCGGGGATCGGTCGAGGCCGACGGCGACCAGGCGTAGAACAGGACGCATGAGCCGTCCTGGCGCACGAGGAACTGGGTGTCGGGCACGAACTGGATCCGGCCCTCGCCGCTGCCGACGTAGGCGGCCTGTTGCTGGGCCGCGCTGTACGCCGCCGCCGGGTCGGGGAACCCGTACAGGACGACGAAGCCGTGGTCCGGGTCGCCCGGCAGGATCACCTGGCCGACGGTCCGTGGAGCGGCCGTCAGGAGCGGCGACTCGCCCGGCCGGACCGCCGAGGCCGGCTGGGTCAGTGGCAGGCCGGCCGCATTGAGGGTCGTGGTCAGCTGGTTGCGGCACAGCTGGAGGGTCGGGCTCAGGCTGATCTGGGGCGTGATCGCCGGGGTCGGGGCGTCGCCGCCGTTAGCGGCGATCCCGCAGCCCGCCAGCAGCCCCGCGGCGAAGATCACACCGACGACCCCGAGGAGGCCGTGGGGCAGGCGTCGCCCGGTGGTGGCTGGCGTCGCCCCGCTGGCGACGGTCATCCCGGCGGCCAGGTCATCGACCGGCCACCGAGCAGATGGACGTGGAGGTGGTCGACCGTCTGGCCGCCCCACCGGCCGATGTTGGTGACCATCCGATAGCCGGCCGCCGCGAGTCCTTCGCGGCGGGCGAAATCGGCTGCCGCGCTGAACAGCGCGCCGAGCAACGGGCCGTCGGCGATGGTCAGGTCGGCCGCCGAGACGATGTGCTCGCGGGGCAGGAACAGGACGTGGGTCGGCGCTCGTGGGGCAATGTCCCGGATCGCGATCACGCGCTCGTCCTCGTGGACGCGGGCAGCCGGGATCTCGCCGGCCACGATCCGGCAGAAGAGGCAGCTCGGGTCCGGCTGGCGGGTCGTCGCCGGGGGCAAGTCGGTCACTGCCTCACCACAGCGCCGGCTTGGTGCTCATCAGGAAGCCGATCGTCGCCACCAGGCCGGCCATCGCGTACGAGACATAGCGCTGGCGGCGCGCCCGGGCGCGCCAGACCTCGTCGTCCCAGGCCGCCCGGATTCCGACCAGCCGGTGCAGGTTCGGGCGCTGGACGAAGAAGGCGATCGCCAGGTCCAGGGCATAGATCGCCAGGGCGACGACCAGCCAGGTCTGGGCCGCCAGGCGGTAGCCGAGGTCCAGCGATCAGGGCGACCCCGGTGATCGCCACGCCGAGGCCGATCACGAGCGTTCCGCCGGCTCTGCAGCCGGAGCAGGAGCTGCACCAGCCGGTTGCCCGATTCGACCGTCGCCCGGCGGGTCCGCAGGGCAAACGGCAGGAGCAGCGACGGCAGGAGCAGGGTGATCGCCAGGACGATGTGGATCATCAGCAGGATCGGGAACCAGGGCACGGCCAGATTGTAGTCGGGCCCCGGCGGCCGCCCGGCGGAGCGTCCCCCAGTGGCTTCAGCCCGGCGGCCGCTCGAGCTCGAGGGCCACCCACTCGCCTTCCGTGGCCCGGCCGGTCGGGCGCAGGCCGCCGGCCTCGAACGCGCTGGCGACCTCCGCCTCGCGGTCGATGAAGATCCCCGACGCCAGCAGCCGGCCGGCCGGGCGCAGCTCGGTCCGCAGCTCGTCGGTCAGGGCGATCAGGACGCTCGCGATCAGGTTGGCGGCGACGAGGTCGAAGGGCCCCCGCCGGCTGGGCAGGCTGCCGTCTCGGACCTCGACCGCGATCCGGTTGCGGTTCGCGTTGGCGGCGCTCGCCTCGACCGCGATCGGGTCGGTGTCGAGGCCGACGAGCTCGGTCGCCCCGAACAGGCCGGCGGCGATCATCAGGATCCCCGAGCCACAGCCGACGTCGAGGAGCCGCGCCCCGCGGACCAGGCCTTGGTCCGACCAGCGCTCGATCCCGGCCAGGCACAGCCGGGTCGTCGGATGGAGGCCCGTCCCGAAGGCCATCCCCGGGTCGAGGGCCAGGACGACATCGCCGGGTCGGCGCCGGTGGCGGCGCCAGGTCGGCCGGATCACGAGCCGCCGGCCGATCCGCGAGGACCGGGAAATGCGCCTTCCAGGCATTGGCCCAGTCGGCCTCGTGGACGACCGACACCTCGAGCTCGCCGATCGGCCGCAGCTCGAACGCCTGGAGATGGCCGAGCGCGACCCGGGCGGCCCGGACTGCGGCCCGGGCCGCAGTCCGATCCCGGCCGGGCAGGTAGGCCCGGATGATCGCCGGCTGGTTCGGGTCGACCCGCGCGCCGAGCCCTTCGTCGACCAGCTCGAAGCCAGGCTGGACGCTGGTCCCGCCCGGCGCGAAGCGCGACAGGATCTCGCTGACGGCTTCGACGGCCTCCAGGTCGGCCCGGACCGACAGCTCGATCCAGGTGTCGCCCGGCGCTCAGGCCCTCGTCGGCGGCCGGGCCCGGGATCGGCGTCCTCGCCGGCTCCGGCCGCGTCAGCCAAGGGCGTCCTTGACCCGGTCGAGGATCCCGCTGCCGCTGGTCACCGCTTCGCCCGAGGATTCGGCCAGCGCCTCGAGCAGCTCGCGCTGCTTCTTGTTGAGCCTGGTCGGCACGGCGACCTTGACGAACACGTGCAGGTCGCCCCGGACGTTGGCCCGCCGGAGGTGGGGCACGCCCTTGCCCCGCAGCCGGATCTCGGCGCCGGGCTGGGTTCCGGGCTTGATCTCGACCTGCTCGTCGCCCTCGATCGTGGGGATCGTCACCCGCGTCCCGAGGGCGGCCTGGGCGATCGAGATCTCGCGTTCGAGGAACAGCTCGGTCCCTTCGCGCTTGAGCGTCTTGTGGGCCTGGATATGGACCGCGACGTACAGGCTGCCGGCGGGACCACCGTGCGGGCCGACCTCGCCCTCGCCCGACAGCCGGATCTGGTGACCCTCGTCGATCCCGGCCGGGACGCTCACCCGGATCTTCTTGTGGCGCTCGACCCGGCCGTCGCCGCGGCACGTCTCGCAGGGCGTCTCGACGATCCGGCCCTCGCCGTGGCAGCGCGGGCAGGCCTGGACGTTGACCATCTGGCCGAGCATCGTCTGGCGCACGCTGCGGACCTCGCCGCGGCCCTCGCACTGGGGGCAGGTCTTCGAGTCGGTGCCCGGCTTGGCGCCGGTCCCGTTGCACGTCGCGCAGCGGTCGAGGACCGGGAAGTCGATCTCCTTGTCGGTCCCCAGGACCGCCTCGGCGAACGTGATCCGCAGGTCGTAGCGGAGGTCCGAGCCGGTGTTCGCCCGGCCCGTCCGCCGGCCACCGGCGGCCGCTCCGCCGAAGAACGCGTCGAAGATGTCGCCCAGGCCGCCGAAGCCCTGGCCGAAGCCGGCACCCGCCCCGGCCCGTCGACGCCGGCCTTGCCGAACATGTCGTAGGCCTGCTTCTTGGTCGGATCGGACAGGACCTGGTAGGCCTCGTTGATCTCCTTGAAGCGGATCTCCGAGCCGGCGTCGGCGTTGACGTCCGGGTGCCACTTCTGGGCCAGCCGCCGGAACGACCGCTTGATCTCGGCGTCGCCGGCCGTCCGCTCGACCTCGAGGATCTCGTAGTAGTCGCGCTCAGTCACCATTCGATGGCCAAGGATACGAGAGGTGACCGCTCGACGGGTCCCGGCTGGCTCGCCGAGTCAGCCGGGACCGGGAGCTGCCTCAGGCGCGTCGGGGCGTTGCTCTCCGTCGGGACGTCGCCCAGGACCGAGCGCAGGGCGGCCGCGGCGCCGAGCAGGGCCGACGATTCGGCCGGGATGATCAGCTTGGCGTTCGGGCTGGTCGCGAACTTGGAGAGCGTGTCGAGCTGGAGGATCGCGACCAGGGTCGGGCTGGGGTTGGCCGCCGCGATCGCGTCGTAGACCGTCTTGATCGCCTGGGCCCGGCCCTCGGCCTCGAGGATCGCCGCCTGCCGGTTGCCCTCGGCGCGCAGGATCGCCGACTGGCGCTCGCCCTCGGCGCTCTTGATCGCCGCCTGCCGGTTGCCGTCGGCCACGTTGACCGCCGACTGCTGGAGGCCCTCCGACTGGAGGATCTTGGCCCGCTTCTCCTGGTCGGCCTGCTTCTGGAGGGCGAGGGCCTGCAGGATCTGGGGCGGCGGGGTGATCTCCACGATCTCGATCCGGTTGATCCGGATCCCCCACTTGTCGGTGACCGCTTCCATCTGCTGCTGGACGTCGACGTTGATCCGCTCGCGCTCGGACAGCGCCTCGTCGAGGGACAGGGTGCCGATCACCGAGCGGAGGGCGGTCCGGGCCAGGGCGTCGATCGCGACGTCGAAGTTGGCGATGCTGAAGAGGGCCTGCTTGGCGTCGACGACCTGGGTGAAGATCGTGGCGTTGACCGCCACGACGACGTTGTCCTTGGTGATCACCTCCTGGCGATCGCCGGGCCGCGGGAACTCGCGCATGTCGACCATCACGATCGAATCGATGAAGGGCATGATCAGGACCAGGCCCGGATCGTGGATCCCGCGGAACTCGCCGAGGCGCTTGACGACGCCGACCGAGCCCTGCTGGACGAGGTTGACGACCGAGCGCAGCAGGTTGAGGGCGAAGACGATGATCAGGATGATCAGGACCAGGACGACGATCCCGGCGATTGCGGATGGGTCCATCTAGGGCTCTACTCCAGTGACGGCCGGCTCAGCCGGCGGGGCGCACGACGAGCGTCGTTCCCCGAACCGCGGTGACGATCACGGAGGCGTTGCCGCCGATCTCGGAACCGTCATCGGAGATCGCCAGCCAGCTCTCGCCGGCCAGCCGGACGTGGCCCGGATGGAGCTCGTCGCCGATCGGGTCGGTGGCCAGGGCGCGCTCGCCGACGAAGCCGCCGTGGACGCCGCGCGAGGCGGCGCCGCCCTGATGGCGCAGGAAGCGAGTCGCGAACCGCGGCCGGACGATCGCCACGCCGACGACCGCGACGACCAGGGCCACGGCGGCCTGGACCCAGATCGGGCTGTCGGGCAGGACCAGCGCGAGGACCCCGGCGACCAGCGCCCCGACCCCCAGGAAGATGGCGTAGAACGACGCCGTGTGGAGCTCGGCCAGAAGCAGGCCGACGCCCAGGACCAGCCAGACGATGTAGATCACGCTCACATGAGTGTAGGCCGATCCCGGCCGCCTGCAAGCGTCGCCGCCCGGCCCATGACCTGGGCCAGCATCGGCGCCGTCAGCCGGCCGGTGAACGTGTTCTGCTGGCTCGGGTGGAACGAGGCGACGAGCTGGTACGGCCCGATCTGCGACCTCCGCCCCGTGGCCGAAGCGTGGCTTCGGGCGGGGCACCGGGTGGCCGAGCGCGGCGATCGTCCGCAGGACGGCGTCCCAGCCGAAGCCGCCCAGCGGGCACGATCACCCGGACGTTCTCGAGGAGGGCCAGCTCGCGGACCAGGAACGGGGCGCAGTTGTCGCGCTCGGCGTTGGTCGGCCGGTTGAGCGGCGGGGCGCAGCGGACGGCGGCGGCGATGTACGCGTCGGTCAGGGTCAGCCCGTCGTCGGCCCGGCGCGAGCTGCCTCGATCGGCGAAGCCCGTCTGCGTGCAGCGCGGTCCACAGGAAGTCGCCCGATCGGTCGCCGGTGAAGACCCGCCCGGTCCGGTTGCCGCCGTGGGCGGCCGGGGCCAGGCCGACGATCAGGACTCGCGCCTCGGGATCGCCGAAGCCCGGCAGGGCCGGCCCCAGTACG
This sequence comes from uncultured Chloroflexia bacterium, assembly GCA_963735455.1. GTDB lineage: Bacteria > Chloroflexota > Limnocylindria > Limnocylindrales > CSP1-4 > Palsa-1033. Next base: position 210,743 of record CAVTKZ010000002.1, on the reverse strand, counting down.
GCTCGCCGGCGTAGCGGGCGACCTTCTCGCGGGCGACCTGCTCGCGCCAGGCGACGAGCCGCGGACAGCGCCGGCAGGCGACGATCTCGGCCTCGAGGGCCGCCAGGCCGCCCGGTCGACCACGTCGGGCTACTTGAGCAGGAGCTTGTCGAGCCGGCGCGAGACGACCCACAGGCCGACGCCGCCCATCACCAGGAGGTAGGCGATGTCGACCAGCAGGACCGGGCTGAGCTGGCCGAGGGCCAGCGAGCGGAGCAGGTCGATGCAGCGCGACAGCGGGGTCACCGAGACGATCGTCCGGAGCGGCTCGGGGTAGACGCTCAGCGGGTAGAACGTCGACGAGAACAGGAAGAGGGGCAGGGTGACCACGAAGACGTAGTCGAAGTCGGTCCAGCTCCGGACCCAGGTCGTGGCCGCCATGCCGACCGCCGCGAAGGCGAAGCCGATCAGCATCGCCGCCGGCAGGGCCAGGATCACCCACGGCGACTCGACCAGGCCCAGGACGACCATCACGGCCAGGAAGCCGATCGCGTAGAGCGTCCCCCGGATCAGCGCCCAGGTGATCTCGCCGACCGCGATGTCGTTGATCCCCAGCGGCGTCGACAGGATCGCGTCGTACGTCTTGGCGTAGCGCAGCTTGAAGAAGATGTTGAACGTCGAGTCGTAGATCGCCCCGTTCATCGCCGACGAGGCCAGCAGCCCCGGCGCGACGAAGGCGCCGTAGCTGATCGCGTGGCCGTCCGGCCCGGTCACGGTGCCGACCAGGGCGCCGATCCCGAAGCCGATCCCGAGCAGGTAGAAGAGCGGCTCGAAGAAGCCCGACACGAGGACGATCCAGGTCCGCCGGTAGTTCATCACGTTGCGCTCGACGAGCCGGTCGGCGCGCGGCGCGAAGCCCAGGGTTGGCAGGAGCCGGGTGGCGATCATCGGCCTACCTGGTCAGCGAGCGGCGGAAGGTGACCAGGGCGCAGGCCGTCCCGATCACGATGTACAGGCCCAGGACGCCGAGGTGGACGAGGCCGCCCACCGGATCGAGGTTCCCCAGCGACAGGCCGCGGGCGAGCGCCACGCCGTGGAAGGTCGGCGTCAGCCAGGCGATCGGCCGGATCACCAGGGGCAGCTGCTCGATCGGGAAGAACGTGCCCGAGAACAGGAAGAGCGGCGTGATGAAGAAGCGGAAGATCATCGAGAAGACGCTGTCGTTCTTCTGGCCCGCGGCGAACGCGGTGATCGGCGCGGCGAAGGCCAGCCCGGTCAGGACCGAGGCGACGATCCCCAGGACGCCCAGCGGCGAGCCGACGAAGCCGAAAGCGACCATCACCACGAAGAACGCCGTGGCCACCATCGTCAGCCGGGCCGTGACCCAGGCCAGCTGGCCGAAGACGATCCCGGCGACCGACACCGGCGTGGCATACATCCCGTGGAAGGTCCGGTCCCAGACGAAGCCGCCCATGATCGTCCAGGTCGATTCCGAGGCGGCCGTCTGCATCCCCTGGGCGGCCAGCAGGCCGGGCGCCAGGAAGGCCGCGTAGGAGACGCCGCCGAGCGAGGCGATCGCGTTGCCGCCCTCGACGAAGCTGCCCAGGCCGATGCCCATCGCGGCCAGGAAGAGGACCGGCGACAGGAACGTCGAGAAGAGCGAGCCACGCCAGACCCGCCGGTAGACGAGGGCCTTGTACTCGAAGACCTGGCGGGCGCCGCCGATCGGCGACGGGCGGGCCCCGGCGATCGGCCCGACCGCCGGCGCCGGCGGACTGATCGCGGTCATTCGATCAGGCTGCGGCCGGTCAGCCGCAGGAAGACGTCCTCCAGGCTCGAGCGCCGGACGAGGACCGTCTCGGGCCGCAGGCCCCGGGCGTGGGCGGCGGCGGCAGCAGCCTCGCCGTCATCGGCGTACAGCAGGACCCGGTCGGGCAGCCGCTCGATCCGCTCGGCCAGCCCGTCGAGCTCCGTGTCGAGCGTCTCGAGGACACCGACCGGGAAGCGCAGCTCCAGGACCTCCTTCGTCGAGTACTGCTCGATCAGCTCGCGGGGCGAGCCCTCGGCGACGATATGGGCCTTGTCCATGACCACCAGCCGGTCGCAGAGCTGCTCGGCCTCGTCCATGTAGTGGGTCGTCAGGACCAGGGTCACGCCGCGTTGCTTGAGCCGGTAGAGGCGGTCCCAGAGCAGGTGGCGGGCCTGCGGATCGAGGCCGGTCGTCGGCTCGTCGAGGAGCAGCAGGTCCGGCTCGTTGACCAGCGAGCGGGCGATCGTCAGGCGGCGCTTCATGCCGCCCGACAGCGACTCGACCGGTCGACTTGGCCCGGTCCGTCAGCTGGACGAAGTCGAGCAGGTCGTCGGCTCGGCGGCCGGCCTCGCGCCGGCTCAGGTCGAAGTAGCGGCCGTAGATGATCAGGTTCTCGCGGACCGTCAGCTCCATGTCCAGGGTGTCCTGCTGGGGCACGACGCCCAGGCGGGCCTTGATCCGGGCGCCGTCGCGGCCGGGATCCATGCCCAGCACGCTCAGCTCGCCCGAGCGTGATCGGCGAGACGCAGCCGATCATCCGCATCGTCGAGGTCTTGCCCGCGCCGTTGGGCCCCAGGAACCCGAACGACTCGCCCGGCGCGACGTCGAAGTCGATCGCGTCGACCGCGACGAACTCGCCGAACTTCTTGGTCAGGCCGCGGGCCCGGATCAGGCTCTCGCGCTCGGCGCGGGGCGAGCCATCCGCGGCCGAGCGGGGCTCGGCGACGGGCGGCGACGGCCGGTCGGTGGCGGAGTCGGGCGAGCCGGGCGCGGCGATGGGCTGGGCAGTCGTCATCGGGACCGGAATGGTACCGCCGACCGGCCAATTCCGCGCCGCGCCGGAAGGCCGGCGCCGCGATCGGGCCCCGTTGCGCCTGACGGCCCGCGCCGCGCCGGAGGGCCCGCGTCGCGATCGGGCCCGTTGCGCCTGACGCACGTAACGAACGGATTCGCCCCTCGATCCGTCAGACCCGTGCTCCGAACGCAAGGATCCCGCCAGGGACGCACGATCTGTGCACCCGCCGCACGCAATCGCCCGAATCTGGGGTCGGCCCGTCCGTTACGTTCGCCGGACGCAAACCGGGCCGGGCCACCGGACGCAAACCGGGCCGGGCCAGCGGACGCAAACCGGGCCGGGCCAGCGGACGCAAACCGGGCCGGGCCACCGGACGCAAACCGGGCCGGGCCACCGGACGCAAACCGGGCCGGGCCAGCGGACGCAAACCGGGCCGGGCCAGCGGACGCAAACCGGGCCGGGCCAGCGGACGCAAACCGGACCGGGCCAGCGGACGCAAACCGGACCGGGCCACCGGACGCAAACCGGACCGGGCCACCGGACGCAAACCGGGCCGCGCCAGGTCGGGCACAGATCGGCGGCAGGCTGGTCAAGGCTCGGCCGGCTCGCCATGGATTGGCGGCAGTGGCGAGCCACGGATCAGCCACGGAATCGAGGAGCCCGCCGGTTCGTCGCCGGCGGGCTCTGGTCGGGCCAGGGGATCAGGACATGAGCCCCGGGGCCCTAGACCTCGGTGAACTCGCCTTCGACCGTCTCGCCGGCATCGCCCGAGGCGGCACCGTCGGACGAGGTCCCGTCCGTGGACGACGAGCCGTTCGAGCTCGGCTCCCCGGCCGCTCCCGCGTCGGCCGCCTGGGCGGCCTGGTAGGCGGCGGTCGAGATCCGGCTGAGGACCTCGGCCAGGGCGGTCCCGCCGGCGGTCACGGCCGCGGCGTCACTGCCCTTGAGGGCCGTGCGCAGGTCCTCGATCTTCTTCTCGGCGTCGGCCCGGTCCTCGGCCGAGACTTTGTCGCCCAGGTCCTTGAGGGTGCGCTCGGCCTGGAACGTGAGGGCCTCGGCCTGGTTGCGGGCCTCGACCTCCTCGCGCCGCTGGCGATCCTCGTCGGCATGCTCCTGGGCGTCGCGGACCATCTTGTCCACGTCGTCCTTGGAGAGCATCGACGAGGCCGTGATCCGGACCTGCTGCTCCTTGCCGGTGGCCCGGTCCTTGGCCTTGACATCGAGGATGCCGTTGGCGTCGATGTCGAAGGTCACCTCGACCTGGGGCACGCCGCGTGGCGCGGGCGGGATCCCGTCGAGGATGAACCGGCCGAGGGTCTTGTTGTCCTGGGCGAACTCGCGCTCTCCCTGCAGGACGTGGATCTCGACCTGGCTCTGGTTGTCCGAGGCCGTCGAGAAGGTCTGCGACTTGGAGCTCGGGATGGTCGTGTTGCGCTCGATCAGGCGGGTCATCACGCTGCCCAGGGTCTCGATGCCCAGCGACAGCGGGGTGACGTCGAGGAGCAGGACGTCCTTCACGTCGCCGGCCAGGACCCCTGCCTGGATCGCCGCGCCAACGGCCACGACCTCGTCGGGGTTGACCCCCCGGTTGGGCTCCTTGCCGCCGAACATCGCCTTGACCGCCTCGATGACGGCGGGCATCCGGGTCATCCCGCCGACCAGGACGACCTCGTCGATCTCGCCCGGCTTGAGGCCGGCGTCCTTGAGCGCCTTCTCGACCGGCTCGCGGGTCTTGTCGATCAGGTCCCGGACGAGGTCCTCGAGCTTGGCCCGGGAGAGGTTGATCACGAGGTGCTTGGGGCCGCCGGCGTCGGCCGTGATGTAGGGCAGGTTGATCTCGGTCTGGCTGGTCGAGCTGAGCTCGATCTTGGCCTTCTCGGCGGCCTCCTTGAGGCGCTGGAGGGCCTGCTGGTCCTTGCGCAGGTCGATCCCCTGGTCCTTCTTGAACTCGGCCAGCAGCCACTCGATGACGCGCTGGTCGAAGTCGTCGCCACCGAGGTGGGTGTCACCGTTGGTGGCCTTGACCTCGAAGACGCCATCGCCCAGCTCGAGGATCGAGATGTCGAACGTGCCGCCGCCCAGGTCGTAGACCGCGATCTTCTCGTCGGTCTTCTTGTCCAGGCCGTAGGCCAGGGCCGACGCGGTCGGCTCGTTGATGATCCGCTTGACCTCGAGGCCGGCGATCCGGCCGGCATCCTTGGTCGCCTGGCGCTGGGTGTCGTCGAAGTAGGCCGGCACGGTGATCACCGCCTCGGTGATCTTCTCGCCCAGGTACGCCTCGGCATCGGCCTTCAGCTTCTGGAGGATCATCGCGCTGATCTCGGGCGGGGTGTAGGTCTTGCCGTTGGCGACAACCACCAGGCCGTCGCTCTTGGCGTCCTTCTGGACCTTGTAGGGGACGAGCTCCATCGAGCGCTTCGTCTCGGGATCGTCGAAGCGACGGCCCATGAAGCGCTTGATCGAGTAGATCGTGTTGGTGGGGTTGGTGACGGCCTGGCGCTTGGCCAGCTGGCCGACAAGGCGCTCGCCGGTCTTGGTGAAGGCGACCACCGACGGTACCGTCCGGCCGCCCTCGGCCGAGGCGATCACGGTCGGCTCGCCGCCTTCCATGACGGCGACCACGGAGTTGGTGGTACCCAGGTCGATCCCGATGATCTTGCCCATGGTTGCTGGTTCTCCTCGAAGGTTGGTTGGGTTCGGGTTGGGGTGATCAGTTGATTCGCGGGGCGGCTTCGCCGTCGGCCGAAGGCCCAGCCGGGCCGTCCGCCTCCGGGCCGGCCGCGATCGCGACCCGGGCCGGACGCAGGATCCGGTCCCGGATCCGGTAGCCGCGCTGGAGCTCGGACACGATCGAGCCCTCGGGCAGCCCGCTGCTCGGGACGTTGACCAGGGCCTCGTGTTCGCGCGGGTCGAAGGGCATCCCGGGCGTGACCTCGATCGCCCGCAGGCCCTCGCTCTCGAGCAGCTGCCGGAGCTTGCGGTCGATGGCCGCCACGCCCTCGACCCAGCTGGCGGTCTCGCTGCCGGTCGGTCGCGATTCGATCGCCCGGTCGAAGTCGTCGGCCAGGGTCAGGACCTTGAACAGGAGGAGGTCGTTGGCCAGGCCCGCCTCACGATCCCGTTCGTCGGCCGTCCGGCGCTTGAAGTTCTGGAACTCGGCCCGTTCACGCTGCAGGGCGAGGAGGTATTCGGCGGCCTGGGCCTGGGCGGCGTCGCGCTCGGAACGGAGCGCCTCGATATCGGCCAGGAGCTTGGTCGGGGAGATGTCGAGCTCCTCGATCCGCTCCTCGGCGCGGGTGCGGCTGCGGTCAGATCTCATCGGCTTGTCTCTCGAAACAGGGAATTCAGGGTTGCTCAGGTGTACAGGTGGTCGACGAGCTCGTTCATCAGCCCGGAGATGAAGCCGACGGTGCCGATCGCCTGGGCGTAGGCCATCCGGGTGGGGCCCAGGACGCCGACGACGCCGACAGCCCGGCCGGCCTGGCCGTAGGGCGCCAGGACGAGCGAGACCTCGCCCATCTCGGCCGGCGCGTTCTCACGGCCGATGAACACATGGATCCGGCCGGTCTCGGTCACGACCGCGATCAGGTCGGCCAGGTAGGCCCGGTTCTCGAGCGCGGTGAAGACCCGCCGGAGCTTCTCGCTCTGGGCGAATTCGGGCGCCTCCATCACGTTCAGCAGGCCGTCGCTGTAGACCTCCTCGACGCGCAGGGCGTCGAACTCGGCCACCGTCCGGATGATCCGCTCGGCGATCTTGCGGGTCAGGTTGCGGCTCCCCTCGCCGCCGCCAAGGGCCTGCTCGAGGCGGGGCAGGATGGTCACGATCTCGGCCGCGGTCAGCTCGGCCAGGCGCTCATTGAGCAGGTTGGCGACGCGGGTCAGGTCGGCCTGGGTGACCGGCAGGTCAAGGGCAATCAGGCCCTGCTTGATCGTGCCCTCGCGGAGGACCAGGATCAGGCTGGCCAGCCGGTCCTGGATCGCGACCAGGTCGATCCGGCGGACCCGGGCAGCGACCGGCTTGGCCGCCGTGGCCAGGCCCGCCGAGCGGGTCATCGAGGCGAGGGTCGTGGCCGCCAGGCGGAACCATTGCTCGCTGGCGAACTCGACCTGGCCGAACTGGTGGCGGATCATCAGCTGCTCGACGGCCGGCGGCGGCGCGCCGAGGTCGACGATCGACTCGACGTAGCTCCGGTAGCCGGCATCGGTCGGGACCCGGCCGGCCGACGTGTGGGGGTGGCTGAGCAGGCCGGCGCTCTCGAGGTCGGCCAGGATCCCGCGCACGGTCGCACTGCTCACGCCGAGGCTGTAGCGCTCGACGAGCGCCTGCGAACCGACCGGACTCGCGGTCGTCACGTAATCATCGATGACGGCCTGCAGGATCGCCCGCGATCGGGCATCCAAGGGGCCGCTGGTGGGTCGCACTCGTCGCGCCACGCTGCGCCTGCTCCTTCCGGTTAGCACTCTCCATGCCAGAGTGCTAACGTGCTGCCCGCATCGTACCGCCAGCCGGGCCGGGTGTCAACGGCCTGGACCCTCAGATCAGGCGGGCGAACAGCTCGTTCGAGAGCAGCCGGCCGCGGGTCGTCAGGTGGACCCGGGCGTTGTCGGTCTCCTCGAGCAGGCCGGCCGAGACGGCCCAGTCGAAGGCATCCATGAACTGCGGCTCGAGGAGCGCGGTGAGCGCCACGCCCCGGTCGAGGCGCAGGCCGAGAATCAGGTTCTCGGCGGCGGCGGCGGCCTCGTCGAGCACCTCCCGGCCACCGGGTGGCAGGGCCGGCGGTGAGCCGTCGGCGGGCAGCAGGGCGGCAATGTAGGCATCGAGGCGGGCCGCGTTCCAGCGTCGGACCCGGCCATCGAAGGCATGCGCGCCAGGACCGACGGCGTCGATCGCCCGGCGCTCCCAGTAGCCCAGGTTGTGGCGCGATTCGTGGCCCGGCTGGGCCCAGTTGGCGAGCTCGTAGCCGACGAAGCCGGCCTCCCGCAGGCGATGGCTGGCCAGGTGGTACATCGCCGCGGCTCGATCGTCGTCCTGCTCGGCCAGCGCCCGCTCGCGCCAGCGGCGCGCCCCGGCGGTCGGTGCCAGGTGGTCGCCGAGCGGCCCGGTCAGGCCCTCGGCCTCGGGGTCGTCGAGGGTCAGGGCGTACAGCGACAGGTGCTCCGGGGCCAGGGCCAAGGCCCGCTCCAGGCTGTCGGCCCAGGTGCTCAAGCTCTGGCCGGGCACGTCATAGAGCAGGTCCACGTTGATCGACCCCAGGCCGGCCTCCCGGGCGGCGATCAGGGCGACCCCGATATCGCTGGCCGAATGGCGGCGGCCGAGCCGCTTGAGCTCGCCGACGTTGAACGACTGGGCCCCCAGGCTGAGCCGGGTGATCCCGGCCGCGACCTGGGCGACCGGGTCGCCGCACTCGTCCGGCCCGGGATTCGCCTCGAGGCTGATCTCCGCGTCGGGCCGGATACCGTAGGCCGCCCGGATTGCCCCGAGGATCCGCTCGAGCAAGCTGGGGGCCACGAGCGATGGCGTCCCGCCGCCGAGGTAGACCGTGTCCAGCGGCGCTCCCAGCGGATCCGCCCCGCCGGCCGCGGCCCGCAGGCCGATCTCGACGATCAGGGCATCGACCAGGACCTCGATCCGGTTGCGGGCCCCCCGGGCATCGGCCCCGGCATAGACCACGAAATCGCAGTACGGGCAGATCGAGACGCAGAACGGCAGGTGGACGTACAGGCCCTGGGCCAGTTGGTGCCCGGCCTCGGACCCGGCGTTGGGTCCGGCCTCCTCGTCCGCCGGCAGCTCGGTGGCGCTCATCGGTCGCGGCTGATCGTGTCCCGGACCACGCCCACGATGCTCCAGCCATCGGGCGGCCGGCGGCGTCGCTCGATCTCCTCCACCTCCCGGCCCTGGGGCAGCGGCTGGCCGGTGTGGCCCGTGGTCAGGAACATCGCAAAGCGGCTGATCGTGTGGCCGATGAACGCCGCGCCGATGCCCCCGGTCACGATCGTGGCCCAGCCCGTGGCCAGGCCCAGCACGAGGGCCAGGACGAAGATCGAGCGATCGCGGCCGGGGGCCCCCAGGCGAGTGGCCAGCCCATAGATGAGGGTCTGGATGACGATCGCGACCCAGCCGTTCAGGCCGATCAGGACCAGGAAGCCCAGGACAGCCCCCCGGAAGGTGACCTCGTCGATGAACGCCGTCCCGAGCGCGTTCAGGAGGGCCACTGGGTAGGAGCTGACGGGCGGCAGGCGGAGATGGCGGTAGCGCAGCCAGGCCGCGCCGATCGCGAGGGCCGTGCCGGCAATCCCGAAGGCGATCCCCAGGGCGATCGCCGAGGCCCGGTCGCCGAGGCCGACGAACAGGTCCAGGCCGATGCTCGGATCGGCCACCACGATCAGCAGGATGATCAGGAACCCGACCAGGTACCAGCTCAGCCGGCGGCGCAGGCGGGTCGAGTGGCCGTCCGGCCCGACATCGGCGTACTCGGCCACCCCGAACAGGGCGGCCTGGAAGCGGAGCACCACGAGGAGCATCGTGAACGCCAGGGCGATCAGCAGGCCGAACGGCTGGATCAGCTCAAGCATCGCCGGGACTCAGCGCGGGGCGCCATCGTCCATGCGCAGGACGGCGAGGAAGGCTTCCTGGGGGATCTCGACGGAGCCGACCCGCTTCATCCGCTGTTTTCCTTCCTTCTGCTTCTCGAGCAGCTTCTTCTTGCGGGTGATGTCCCCACCGTAGCACTTGGCGAGGACGTTCTTGCGCATTGCCCGGACGGTTTCGCGGGCCACCACGTTGCCCCCGATCGCGGCCTGGATCGGGACCTCGAACATCTGGCGCGGGATGAGCTCCTTGAGCCGCTCGGTCAGCTGCCGGCCGGTCGAGGCGGCCCGGTCGCGGTGGACGATCAGGCTCAGGGCGTCGACCGGCTCGCCGGCCACGACCACGTCGAGCTTGACCAGGTTCGCGGCGCGGTAGCCGATCTCCTCGTAGTCCATCGAGGCATAGCCCTGGCTGCGGCTCTTGAGCTGGTCGAAGTAGTCGATGATCAGCTCGGCCAGGGGCAGCTCGAAGTGGATCTGGACCCGTTGTGGGTCGAGGTACTCGAGGTTGACGAAGCTGCCCCGGCGGTTCGTCGAGAGCTCCATCAACGGCCCGATGTACGCCGACGGGGTGATCACGGTCAGGCTGACCCACGGCTCCTCGATCGATTCGATCTCGCCGGCATTCGGGAAGAAGGCCGGGTTGTCGACGCTCAGGGTGCCCCGCCCGCCGATCAGGTTGACCCGGTACTGGACCGACGGCGCCGAGGCGATCAGGTCGAGCGAGAACTCGCGCTCGAGGCGCTCCTGGACGATCTCCATGTGGAGCAGGCCCAGGAACCCGCAGCGGAAGCCGAAGCCGAGGGCGACCGAGCTCTCGGGCTGGTAGGTGAAGCTGCCGTCGTTCAGGTGGAGGCGCTCGATCGCCTCGCGCAGGAGCGGGTAGTCGTCGCCGCTCAGGGGATAGATCCCGGCGAAGACCAGGCTCTTGGCCTCCTTGTAGCCCGGCAGCGGGGCTGCGGCCGGCGACTTGGCGTTGGTCAGGGTGTCGCCGACCTGGGCGTCGCGAACGCTCTTCAGGCCGGTCGCCACGTAGCCAACTTCGCCCGCGGTCAGGGCCTGGACCGGCACCAGCTGGGGCCGGAAGACGCCCAGCTCGAGCAGGTCGGATTCGACCCCCGAGGCCATCAGCCGGATCGTGTCGTGGGCGTGGAGGGTGCCCGAGGCCAGCCGGACATAGACGACCACGCCCTTGTAGGCGTCGTAGTGCGAATCGAAGATCAGGCCCTGGAGCGGGCCCTTCGGGTCGCCCTTGGGCGGCGGGATCCGGGCCACGATCGCCTCGAGGATGTCATCGATCCCGATGCCCTCCTTGGCCGAGGCCAGGATCACCTCCTCGCGCGGAATCGCCAGGACGTTCTCGAGCTCCTCGATGACGACGTCGGGCTGGGCGCTGGGCAGGTCGATCTTGTTGACGACGGGAATGATCGTCAGCCCTTCGCGCAGGGCGAGGTGGACGTTGGCCAGGGTCTGGGCCTCGATTCCCTGGGCTGCGTCGACGACCAGGATCGCCCCTTCGCAGGCCTGCAGCGAGCGGCTGACCTCGTACGAGAAGTCGACGTGGCCGGGCGTGTCGATCAGGTTCAGGCCGTAGGTCTGGCCGTCCTTGGCCAGGTAGTCGAGGCGGACGGCGCGGGCCTTGATCGTGATCCCCTTCTCGCGCTCGAGGTCCATCGAATCGAGGACCTGGCTGGTCATCAGCCGGGCCTCGATCGTGTGGGTCGTCTCGAGCAGCCGATCGGCCAGGGTCGACTTGCCGTGATCGATATGGGCGATGATCGAGAAGTTGCGCAACCGGTCCTGGGGGATCACCGGGCCGAGTGTATCGGCTCAGTGCTGGACGGCGCCCAGGATCGAGACGCCCACCACGACCAGACCGATCCCGACGACCTGGCGAGTCGCGAGGCGTTCCCGGAAGAGGATGAACGCCGCGATCGATGACAAGGGTGCGAAGAGCGTCGCCAGGACGGCCGTGATCGCGATCGCTTCCTGGGCGCCCCAGTTGTAGAACGTGTAGCCGATCACCTCGGCCAGGCCGACGGCGGTGACATACGGCGCCGCTGCCCGGCTGAGCCGGAGCCGGCGGGTGGCGATGAGCGGCAGGGCCACGAAGATGAAGCCCAGAGCTCGCGGCGCCTGGATCGCCCAGGGCACCGGCAGGAGCGTGCTCAGCCGGCCCGACGAGTACAGGCCGACCCCGAAGCAGGCCGCGGACGCAGTGGCCAGCAGGGCGGCCCGAATCGCTTGCTCACGGGTGATCTCGCGACCCTCGGCGCCTGAGCCGGAGCCCGTCGCCGTGATCACGACGCCGACCGCGACGATCCCCAGGATCAGGCCGGTCCCGGGGGCCAGCGCCTCGCCGAACAGGACGGCCAGGATTGCCGCGATCGCGCCCTCGGTCGAGGCAATCGTGACGATCACCGCGACGGCCCCGATCCGGTAGGCCGCGTAGGTCAGGAGCAGCCCGAAGACGTTGCCCAGGCCGGCCGCCAGGAACCAGGCCCAGGTCCCGCCGCCGAAATCGGGCGACGGTGCCGTCGCGACGGCCACGGGCAGGGTCACGACCAGGCCGATCGTCATCGCCCAGGCAACCGATGACTCGGCGCCGATCAGGCGGCTGGCCCGGGCCGAGGCAAGGACGGACACGGTAAACAGGAGCGCGGCACCAAGGCCGCCAAGGATGGGGACCATGGCCCAAGTGTGGGGGACGAGCCGATGTCAGCGCTGGCCCTCTCGCCGAGGTTTCTGGTAGCATTCGGCCTCCCCTGACGGGTCGCGACTCGCGCGCGCCCGGCGGCCCGACATTGCATCGATGAGGTCTTGACTTGGCCAGAAAGCCCCGCGGCTGGACCGGCGCCCGAACTCCCTCCGCGCTCAAGCGCGTGCGCACGGCCGAGCGCCGGACCGAGGTCAACCAGCCCCGCCGGAGCGCCGCCAAGACGCTCGTCTCGAAGGCCGTCAAGGTCGCCACCGGTGGCCAGGCCGGCGATGCCGTCGCGGCGCTCAGGGATGCCCTGAGCGCGCTCGATCGAGCCGCCAAGGCCGGCGCGATTCACGCCAATGCGGCGGCCCGGCGCAAGTCCCGCCTGACCCGCAAGGTGAACGCCGCCCTCGGCGGAGCGCATGTCCAGACCGCGGCCAAGCTGACCAAGTCAACCGGCAAGGCCGCCGCCGCCAAGGCCGCCAAGACTCGAATCGCGCAGGCCAAGGCCGATAAGGCGAAGGGCGCCCAGACGGCCGCCGGCAAGGCCCGCGCCGCGTTGAGCAAGACCGCCCGGGCCGAGGCCGCCGCCACGGCCGCGGCTGCGGCCGCCAAGACCGAGGCGAAGCCCCAGGCCCGGACGCCAGCCAAGCCCGCCGCCAAGGCGCCGGCCAAGTCGGCACCAAAGTCGACAGCCAGGGCCTCGGCAGCCAAGACCCCGGCGGCCAAGACGGCGACCAAGCCCAAGGCCGCGCCCAAGGCGACCGCCAAGGCGAAGACCCCGGCCAAGTAGCCGGGCCGGGCTGGATCGCCGCCTCGCCCAACCCGCAAGGACCCGCGCCATGGCACCGGCCCAGTCAATCGGCGCTGGGCACCGCGCTGGCGCGATCGGCGCTAGGCGATCGGCTGACCCGGGGCCACCGCCCGCGGATCCGACGGCCGGGTGATCGCGAAGGTCAGGCCCCCCAGCAGGCCGGTCACGGTCGTGATCGCGAGGAGCAGGCCGGCCGTGGTCAGCTGCTGGTTCCAGTAGAACCGTGAGAACGACGCGACGTCGGTGACCCCAACGGCCGCCAGGTCGCTGGCCTTGCCCTCCAGGATGTAGCGCTCGTAGACGCAGTCGGCGCCGGACGTGCAGCTGATCTGGCCGCCGAGGTTCGGGTCGCGGTAGCCCGAGTCGGCCGTGAAGAAGAGGAGCTTGACGGCGAGCAGCAGGGCGGCCAGGGTCAGGCCGGTCACCAGGCCGGCGAACAGGCTGTTGCCGACGACCCGGCGCCAGGCGCCCTTGCCCCGGTTCGAGCGCTGGTTGGCGTAGTAGCCGATCATCAGCCCGGCCAGCGGCGCAAGGAGCCAGTAGATCGGCTCGATCGGGATCACCAGCAGGAAGCTGACCCCGATCGTGACCGCCATCCCGATCCCGACATAGGCGGCAGTGACCGCGCCCTTGTCGACGAAGCGGGTCAATGGGCGCTCGACAGCGCCGCCCGGCCCAGGTAGCGGCTGCCCGCGCCGAGCTCGCCCTCGATCCGCAGCAACCGGTTGTACTTGGCCACCCGCTCCGAGCGCGACGGTGCGCCGGTCTTGATCTGGCCGGTGCCCATTGCCACGACCAGGTCGGCGATCGTGGTGTCCTCGGTCTCACCGGAGCGGTGGCTGACGATCGATGCCCAGCCGGCCCGCCGGGCCAGCTCGATCGCCTCGATCGTCTCGGACAGGGTGCCGATCTGGTTGAGCTTGATCAGGACCGCGTTCATGGCGCCCTCGGCGATCCCCCGGGCGATGAACCGCGGGTTGGTGACCAGGATGTCGTCGCCCACGAGCTGGATCTTCGAGCCGAGGCGGGCCGCCAGCTCGCGCCAGCCGGCCCAGTCGTCCTCGCCCAGGCCGTCCTCGAGCGAGACGATCGGGTACTTCGCCGCCCAGCGCTCCCAGAGGTCGATCAGCTCGCCCGAATCGAGGGTCCGCTTCTCGCTCGCCAGGTGGTACCGGCCGATCGTGCCCTCGACGCCGGTTCCTTCGACCAGGATCGAGCTGGTCGCCGGATCGAGGGCGATCGCGACTTCCTCGCCGGGCCGATAGCCGGCCTTCTCGATCGCTCGCAGGATCAGCTCGACGGCTGCCTCGTTGGACGGCAGCGACGGGGCGAAGCCGCCCTCGTCGCCCTGGCCGGTGGCGTGGCCCTCGTCATGGAGGATGCCGCGCAGGGCGGCGAAGATCTCGGCCCCGGCCCGCAGCGCGTCGCTGAACGAGTCGACGCCGACCGGCATGACCATGAACTCCTGGAAGTCGGTCGAGTCCTGGGCGTGCTTGCCGCCATTCAGGATGTTGAACATCGGCACGGGCAGGATCCGGGCGCCGGCACCGCCCAGGTAGCGGTAGAGCGGCAGGCCGTAGGACGTCGCGACGGCGTGGGCGCAGGCCAGCGAGACGCCCAGGATCGCATTGGCCCCCAGCTTCGACTTGTTGGGTGTGCCGTCGAGGGCGATCAGGGCCGCGTCGATCGCGGCCTGGTCCTCGGCGTCGGCGCCGACCAGCGCGGGCGCGATCGTCTCGGTCACGTTGGCCACGGCCTTGAGCACGCCCTTGCCGCCGAAGCGGGCCTTGTCCCCGTCGCGCAGCTCGACGGCCTCGTTGGCGCCGGTCGAGGCGCCCGACGGGACCGCCGCCCGGCCGAGCGCGCCGTCGTCGAGGACGACATCCACCTCGACCGTTGGATTGCCCCGCGAATCGATGATCTGGCGGGCATCGATCTCGACGATCGTGCTGGTCATCCGCGGGCCTCGACGCTGACGGTCCCGGCTTCATCGGCGGCCGCCGGCCGATCGAGCAGGACGGCGATCCCGGGCAGCTCGCGGCCCTCGAGGAACTCGAGCGACGCCCCGCCACCGGTCGAGATATGGGTCATCCGGCCGGCCAGGCCCTGCTGGGTGACGGCCGCCACCGAATCGCCGCCACCGACCACCACGGTCGTCCCGGCGTCGGCCCGGTCGGCGAGGTAGCGGGCGATCGCGTTCGTGCCGTGGGCGAAGGACGGGATCTCGAAGACACCCAGGGGCCCGTTCCAGAACACGGTCCGGGCCGGCTCGAGGGCCTCCTCCATCAGGGCCATCGTCTGGCGGCCGATGTCGACGATGTGCCAGGAGGCCGGGATCTTCTCGGCCGAGAGGGTCTTGTACTCGGTGCCCTGGGTCACTTCCTTGGCCACGATCACGTCGACCGGCAGGACGATCCGGACGCCCTTGCCATCGGCCGCGGCCAGGATCCGGCGGGCTTCCTCGACCCGGTCGGGCTCGGCCAGGCTCTTGCCCACGCTCTTGCCCTGGGCCAGCAGGAAGGTGTTGGCCATTCCGCCGCCGATGATGAAGCCGTCGACCCGGTCCATCAGGTGCTCGAGGACCGCGATCTTGCCCGAGACCTTGGCTCCGCCGATCACCGCGAAGAACGGCCGGGCGGGATCCTCGAGGAGGTTCGAGAGGGCCTTGATCTCGGCCTCCATCAGCAGCCCGGCGTAGGCCGGCAGGAACTCGGTGATCCCGACGGTCGAGGCGTGGGCCCGGTGGGCGGTCCCGAACGCGTCATTGACGTACAGGTCGGCGTACGAGGCCAGGGTTCGGGCAAAGCCCGGATCATTGGCCTCTTCCTCGGCGTGGAAGCGAAGGTTCTCGAGGAGGAGCGCCTCGCCCGGCCGCAGCCGGCGGATGGCATCCTCGGTGCCCACGCCCAGGGCGTCGCCGGTGCACGGGACGCTCATCCGCAGGAGCTGACTGAGGCGCTCGGCGACCGGCCGCAGGCGGAGGCCATCCTGGACCTTGCCGTCCGGCCGGCCAAGATGGCTGGCCAGGACGATTCGGGCGCCCTGCGCGAGGAGCGCCCGGATCGTGGGCACGGCGGCCCGGATCCGCGAGTCGTCGGTGACCTTGCCGTCCTGGAGGGGCACGTTGAAGTCGACGCGGACGAAGACCCGCTTGCCGCTCGTGTCGACGTCCCGGATCGTGAGCTTGTCCATCTCGGGCCGCCGGTCAGGCGACGCTGACGGGCAGGCGCTCGGCGACGAAGCGGATCAGGTCGGCCACCCGGCAGCTGTAGCCCCACTCGTTGTCGTACCACGAGATCACCTTGACCATCGTCCCGCCGATCACCATCGTCGATGCGGCGTCGATGATCGACGAGCGGGCATCGCCCCGGAAGTCGGTCGATACGAGGGGCTCGTCGGAGACGCCCAAGATCCCCTTGAGCGGGCCGGCGGCTGCCTCGCGGAACGCGGCGTTGACCTCCTCGACGGTCGTCGGCCGGGCCAGGTCGGCGGTGAAGTCGACGACGCTGACCGTGGGCGTCGGGACCCGCAGGCTGAAACCGTCGAACTTGCCCTTCAGGTCCGGGATGACCAGGGCCAGGGCCTTCGCCGCGCCGGTCGTGGTCGGGATGATGTTCAGCCCGGCGGCTCGTGCCCGGCGGGGGTCCTTGTGGGCCACGTCCAGGATGCGCTGGTCGTTGGTGTACGAGTGGATCGTGTTCATCAGGCCGCGCTCGATCGTCCAGTTGTCATGGACGACCTTGGCCGCTGGGGCCAGGCAGTTCGTGGTGCAGCTGGCGTTGCTGATGATGTCGTGCGTGGCCGGGTCGTAGCGGTCCTGGTTGACCCCCAGCACGATCGTGATGTCCTCGCCCTTGGCCGGGGCGCTGATGATCACCTTGCGGGCCCCGGCCCTGATGTGGGCGCGGGCCGCTTCGGCATCGGTGAAGATGCCCGTCGACTCGAGGACGATGTCGACGCCCAGGGCGCCCCACGGCAGCGCGCCTGGATCGCGCTCCTTCAGGACCTTGATCTCGCGACCGTCGATGATCAGTGAGTTCTCGGTGTGATCGACCGTGCCCGGATAGGCGCCGTAGGTCGAGTCGTGCTTGAACAGGAGGGCGTTGAGCGACGTCTCGACAAGGTCGTTGACGGCCACGACCTCGACGTCGGGCGCGCGCTCGAGGAGCGCCTTGAGCGACTGGCGACCAATCCGGCCAAAGCCGTTGATCCCGACTCGAACAGTCATCGTGGGGTTCCTCCTGGAGCTCGCCCGCCGCACGCCGCGGCGGACCAAGGTGGGGCAATCAACAATTGGAGTCTGAGGCCCGGGACCCGCGCCAACCTCTGCCCCCGGTCATCGGCGCACGGGACCTTCGGCCCCTCATCGTACGACTCCGCGCGGCTCAAGGCCGGGCGGGCGGCTGGGCCACGGCCAGGCGGGGCCGCCCGCGGCGCCAGCGCTCGTCGTCGAGCCGGCCGGCAACGAGGGGCTGGGCGCCGGCCAGGCTGACGTCGGCCCCAAGCTCGGCCGGCACCAGCCGGACCCGCGCGGCGGGCACGGCAAATGAGCCGCGCTTGATCTCGGCCCGGGCCGGGTCGAGGAGCAGGTCGCCCTGGTGCTCGGCGATCGAGCCGCCGACCACGATCAGCTCCGGGTTGAATGCGTTGACGAAGCCGGCACAGGCCATCGCAAAGGCCCGCCGGGCATGGTCCATCAGCCGGGCGCAGACGCCGTCCCCGGCAGCCTCGCCTTCGGCCACGTCGCGAGCATCGAGCCCGGCCGGCCCTTCCGGGCTGGCCGCGGCGCGAGCGGCGAGGAACGGCGAGGTCCCCCGGGCGACTGCCTCGCGAGCATCACGGGCGAGCGCAACCCCCGAGGAGATCGCCTCGAGATGGCCGATCCCGCCGCAGCCGCAGCGCGGGCCGTCGAGCTCGATCGAGACGTGGCCCAGCTCGCCGGCCGTGCCGTCAGGGCCGTGGACCAGCTGGCCGTCGGTCACGATCGCGCCGCCGACCCCCGTCGAGACGGTCACGTACAGGAAGTCGTCGACGCCTCGGGCGGCGCCAAAGGCCTGCTCGCCCAGGGCAGCAACGTTCGTGTCGCGCTCGAGGTAGACCGGCAGGCCCAGGGCGGCCTCCAGCCGGGCGGCGATCGGGATCTCGTGGAACAGCGGGCCCAGGTTGGGCGGGCTTACGATCACGCCCGTCCACGGGTTGATCGGCCCGGGCGATGAGACGCCGATCCCGGCGAGGTCCGCGTCGAGCCCGCCGGGCGCGTCCGTGCGAGCCGCCGCGAGGGTATCGATGCAGGCCTGGACGACCGCCTCGGGCCCACCGGCACTGGGCGTCGCGGTCGCGTGACGGGCGACCCGGCTGCCATCGGCCTGGACCACCGCCGCTCGGACCTGGGTGCCGCCCAGGTCAAGGGCGAGAACCGGTCGGTTCATCGGTCGGAGGTTCCTCGCTCGCAGGGGCCTGCTGGGGCAACTCTAGCAAAGCAGCAGGAAGCCCCCGCCGGCACTCGGCGGGGGCTTCCTGAACTGCTGCTCGGGGCGGTCAGCCCCCGATCTTGAAGACCTTGCCGCCGCAGATCGGGCAGGTGCCCGAGATCGCCGGCTTGCCATTCTTCATCGTGATCTTCTGGGGATTCACGACTTCGACCTTCTTCTTGTCCTTGACGCAATAGGCCTCGGCCATTCCGGGTCTCCTCTCCACGAGTTCCTCGGCGTTACGTTGCGATTGCCCCGTATCCGCCCCTACGTTCCGTTCCAGAGTGACGGCCGCCAGCGATCCGTCCCAGCGCCGCGCTTCTGACGTTCCATCGCGGCGAGGTTCCAGAGTCCTTCGAGTCCGGTCTCGACGCAGGCCGCCTCCGCGCGGCTCCTGGCTTCGCCGGTTGCAAAGTCGCCCGAGGGCCGATGCGCGTAGACCGCGCATACGACACCAGCTCGACAGCCAGCCAACCCGGCCAGGACCAGTAGTGCCGATGCCTCCATCTCGAAGTTGAGGACGCGCTGGCGCGCCATCTCTTCAGCGAGGTCAGGGTAGCGGATGGGCAGCTGCGGTATCGGACGCCCTTGCGCACCGAAAAACCCAGGAGCCGTGGCCGTTATCCCGACATGCGCCCGGTGTCCAAGCTTCGCCGCTGCCTCGACGAGTGCCGCGACCGCCTCGTAATCGGCGACCGCGGGGTACCCCTCGTGGACGAAGAAGCCTGTCGTCGCCTCGAGCCGGACGGATCCGGACGAGATGATCAGGTCGCCCACCGCGATCTCCGGTTGGAGCGCGCCGCACGACCCGACCCGGATGAAGGTCGGTCGTTTCGTGATCGCCAGGATCTCCGCTACGACGATCTCGACGTTGTCGGTGCCGATCCCGGTCGAGACGACTGAGACCCGCTCGCCGCGGTACGAGCCGGTGACCGAGGCGAACTCCCGGTGCCGCCACTCGCCTTCGATGTTGTCGAGGCGCGTGGCGATCCGTTGGGTCCGATCGGGGTCGCCAGGGAGGAGGATGTACTCGGCCAGGTCACCCGGGCCAAGTCCGATGTGGTACTGCCGTTCTCCGGCTGGGAGTGCGACGCGGTGATCCGCGTTCGGCAAGACCTGATCCTCGCTCGCGTAGCGCTTCGCTGGCGCGAAACTCGGCCGAGGATAGACCCGCGCTCGAACGAGCGTCAACTCGGGCCGAGCGTGGCCCGTGCGTGGGCAGCCTCCTGGGGACCTGCCGGACCGGGCCGGCGGGCCCGTCGCCGGACGAGCGGGACCGCGATCGCGAGGGCCAGGCCGGCGCCCAGGAGGGCCATCGCGAGCCCCTCGAGCAGGACGGCCAGGCCCGATCCGCCGGAGGCCGACGGCCCGCGCTCGGCCAATCCCGGCCCAACCTGGCGGCCCGCCGGGCTCTCGACGGCGTCGCCGGGATCGGGCGAGCCGGTGAGTGGCTGGGGCGACGTCGTCACCGAACCCGGATCTCCGCCGGGATCGCCGGCTTGGGCGACGGCGTTCGGGTCCGTGACCAGCACGAACGGGCCGGCGCCATCGGCACTGACCCGTCCGTCGACCTGCAGCGGATCGCCGGCTTCGACCAGGTCCAGGAACGGCGCGGCGTCGCCGGCGAGCACGATTCGGCCGGTGGCGGTGCCATCCTCGAGGGTCACGACCGAGCCGTCGACGCTGCGTACGATGCCACTCACCTGGACCAGCCGCCCGGCCCACGACTCGAGGTCGCGCAGGTCGATCGACGGCCCACTGGGCGGCGTCGGCGCCGCGCTGCTCGAGCCGATGCCGGCTCCCCCACTGGTTCCGGGCGCGGTCCCGCCGCCGCTCACCCCACTGGCCGGCTTCGGCGCAGGATCGGCGCGCCCGAACGTGACGTCGGCGAGCGACCGGGGCTCAATCGCGAAACGCTGGTCGATGGCGGTCGGGTAGGCCCGTCGGACGATCCCCACGATCGTGACCTGGCGCGCCGGAAAGAGCCGGCCAACGCTGATCCCCGCGCCGGCCAGGCCGGCGATCGGGATGCGCGTACGGCCGACGATCAGCTCAGAGCGCCAGCGCAGACCGAGCCGGTGGATCACATCGAGCCGGCCGCTGACCACCACCAGCCGCCATTCCAGGCCGGAGCCCGGCGCGGCAGTGATCCGGAGGGGCGCAGGCGGGGCGACCTGGCCCAGCCAGGTGACCGTGCTGGCGCTGATCCGGGGCGCCCCGTAGGCGTGCCCGACCGAGCCCTTGACCAGGATCGACATGCCGACGATGACGCGTCGGCCCGCGAGCCCGGCCGAGCCCTTGGCCGTGGTGGCCGGGAGGCGCACCTCGACAGCCGCCGACTCGTCCTGGATCACCACCAGCCGTCCGCTGCTGTCGATCAGGTTCGGGCCGGCGGTGACCACGCCCGCGACCGAGACGGTGCCGCCCCTGGCGAGCGCATCAGCGATCGAGATCGTCGAGGGCGCGGGTGTCGGGCTGACGGTCGGGGCCGGGGTCGGGGCCGGTGTCGGCAGGGGGCTGGCCGGCGGCGTGGATGTCGGGGCGGGGGTCGGCGCCGGAGTGGGGGCCACGGTCGGCAGCGGCGTGGGGGCCACGGTTGGTGCCGGGGTGGGCGTCGGGCTCGCTGTCGGAATTGGCGTCGGTGTCCGAGTTGGGGTTGGGCTCGGGCTCGGGGTCGGGGTCGGGGTCAGGGTCGGGGTCGGGTTGAGGCTCGCCGTCGGAACCGGCGTTGGCGAGGGTGAGGGCCTGAGCGTGGAGGTTGCCGTCGGCGTCGGCGTGGGTGGCGAGGTCGGCGAGGGCCTGGGGGTGGCGGTGGGAGTCGGTGCCGGGGTCGGGAGGCTCGTTGGCGAGGGCGACGGGCTCGGGCTCGGGCGCGGGCTCGGGCTCGGGCTCGGCGATGGACCGCTGGCCGCGCCGGGACGCGCGGGCGCGGCCAGGTTCTCGGGAACGGGTGCCGCATTGAGCTGGAAGTCCCCAGCGTTGTTGTTCGAGTCGGTAACGTTGCCGCCGGCGCCGCCGGGCTTGCGCTCGATGCTCGACCCGGCCGGCGGCGCGGCCGCCGGGGCAGTCTCGAGGAAGGCAGTCGTGGCATCGCCCCAGGCGACGGCGTCGATCGGCGTGCCTCCGGACGGCTGCAGGACCAGCGCGCCACCGGTCGCGGCGATGCCTGCCGTGTAGGTGGCATCGGCCCCAGCCGCGTAGATGCCCGCTGAGTTGGCGATCAGGATGTGTCGTCCCGGGCCGAGCATCAGGGCTGCCGTCCAGCCGACCCGCTTGGTGGCGGTCGTCCCGGCTGACGACGCATAGGCGACTTCGAGGCCGTTGAGGTCGACCGCGGCCGGCCCGGCGTTGGTCAGCTCGAAATACTCGTCAGAGGCAGACGCCCCGCCGGTCACCACCTCGGCGATCAGCAGGCTGGTCGAGATCGGCCAGGCGACCGCTGGCTCGGCGAGGCCTCGCAGCGGCACCGCGAAGGCGACCGGGACCGGTGGATCGGCCAGGCTAAATCCGGCAACTGACCAGGACAGGACGAACGCGACCAGGGCCGCGCGCCGGGCTCGATGCATCGACGACCTCCCGGCGGGGATTCGCGGTGCGGGTCTCTCTTGTAGCGAATTGGCCTTATCGACCGCTCATCGGGCCATCACCTCGTGCTTGGCCACGAGGCGAGGGCGTTCCAGCGATCTCGCTCGCTGCGCTACGATGGCGCCCGACCTGATCGCCGGCCGACATCGCCGCCAGGTTCCGTCGAGTTTCGAGATCGCCCCAACCAGGAGGGATCGTGGCCCGCGCCAAGAGCACCGCACGCGCCGAAGCCCGGCGCCGCCATCGCGCCGCAACGGCCGCCGCCACGGCCGAGGACCCGGCCCTCGAGGCCGAGATGTCCGGCAGCGTCCCGCGGGCCAAGACAGCCGGACCAGTGAGCCGGCCCACGCGGCCGGGGATGCTCGGCTCGTTCCGGGGTGCGATCCGGCCCGTCCATTTCCGCGAGGACCTGGCCGACCTGCCCCGGCTGGCCACCAAGACGTTCGCGATCTGGGTCCCCTGCCTGCTGATCCTGGTCGTCGCCATCGTCTTCGAGGCAACCGGCGGGAACATCACCAGCGCGGGCATCCCGGCCCTCGCCTTCAACCTGTTCGTCTTCCCACCGCCCCTCGCGGCGGCCTTCCTGGCCGGAATCCTGACCCAGCGCTCGAGCTACCTGGCGGGCGGGATCGTGGGCACCCTGGGTGGCATCCTGTTCTCAATCTACGTCCTGACGGCGGCGTTCGGGCCAAGCGCGACCGGGGCAGTCATCACCAACGACGTCCGGATCCAGAACGCGCTGTACGCCCTGATCGTGTCGCCGGTGGCCGGTGTCGCGGTGGGTGGCTTCGCCGGCTTCTACCGGCGCTTCCTGCGGATGGCCAACCCCAATGCCGGGGCTCGCTCGGCGGCCCGCAGCTCGAAGCCGGCCCCGCGCCGACGCTAGTCGACCGTCGCAATCCGACCGGCCAATCGCGACGAACAAAGGGTAGGACGCGCCTCGGAGGATCGGCGACCGGGGTGGCGAATCTTCGAACGGAGGCTCGGACCGAACGCGGTTCGTTGTCACGGACGATCGATGTCGGGGCGCGTCCAACTTTTCCCTGCTCAACCGACCCGGCGCATCCCGGCGTAGCCAAGCTGGCGGACGCCCGGCGGCCGGCGTGGCCCGCCGACCTTGGCCGCAATCTCCGGTAGCGGCTGGATCTGGCGGGCGATCACGTTGACCACATCCCCCTCCCGCTGGAGCTGGCCGTCGACGAGCAGCAGGGCGTGCCGGCGCACCACCCCGCGCAGCCTCGCCCAGGCGTCGGGCCAGAGCGTGACGTTGACCATCCCGGTCTCGTCCTCGAGGGCCAGGAAGACCGTGCCCTTGGCCGTCATCGGGTGCTGCCGGGTGACGACCAGGCCACCGATCCGGACCTTCCCCGGCGGATGCTCGTTGAGGGCCGAGTTGGGGATTGCCCCGAGCCGATCGAGCGCTGCCCGGAAGAGCTCGACCACCTGCTGGCGCGGATCGAGCGACAGGACGGCATATGAATCGCCGAGCTTTTCGGTCGGGCCGATCGGCGGCAGGGCCGGCGCAGCGGTGGCCGGCAGGCGCAGGTCGATCGGCCGGCCCGCCGCCCGGCCGGCCGGGCCGCCGGTCCGGCGCGAGGCCACCTCGCGCAGCTGCCAGAGCAGCTCCCGACGCGGCCGGCCGATCGAATCGAGGGCACCGGCCCGGATCAGCTGCTCGATCGTCTCCTCGGGCAGGCCGGTCCGCTCGACCACGTCGCCCAGGCTGGTATACGGGCCGTGAGCTAGCTCGGCGTCGAGCAGCTCGGCATGCTCTTCGCCGATCCCCTTGACCAGCCCCAGGCCAAGGCGGACGCCCCAGCCGATCGCGCTTTCGGCCGACCAGCGCTCGCGGGCGGCTGGGCTGGGCAGGACGCAGGCCGGCGAGCGGACCGGCTCGGGCCGGCGCTCGATGCCCGCGCCCTCGGGCAGCGGCTCGCCCGGCCGGCCGACCCATTCGGTCGTCGTCTTGAAGCTCGAGGCGTTGATGTCGACCGGCAGGACCGCCACGCCGTGGCGCTTCGTGTCGTTGACCAGGACCTCCACCGGGTAGAAGCCCATCGGCTGGGCGTTGATCAGGCCGACCAGGAACTGGGCCGGGTAGAAGAGCTTGAGGAACGAGGACTCGTAGGCGGTCCGGGCGAAGGCCGCGGCATGGCTCTTGGCGAAGCCGAACGAGGCGAAGCCGGCCACCCGCCGGAAGAGCTCCTCGGCATCCTCGAGGGGCAGGCCCTGGACCGCCACGCAGCCATCGACGAAGCGGGCGTGGAGCTTCTCCATCTCGCGGCTCGAGCGCCAGGTGCCCATCGCCCGCCGGAAGCCATCCGATTCGGCGGGGCTGAAGCCGGCCACGTCGATCGCGATCCGCATCACCTGCTCCTGGTACAGGATCACGCCCAGGCTGTCGGCCAGGATCGGGGCCAGGCTGGGGTGGAGGTAGGTGACCGGCTCGAGGCCCTGCTTGCGGCGCAGATAGGGGTGGACCGCGTTGCCCTGGATCGGGCCGGGCCGGATGATCGCGACCTCGACCACCAGGTCGTCGAGGCAGTTCGGCCGGGACTTGGGCAGGGTCTGCATCTGGGCCCGGCTCTCGACCTGGAAGACGCCCACTGTGTCGGCGGCCTGGAGCATCCCGAAGACGTCGTCGATCTCCTCGGGCAAGTGGTCGAGGTCGAGGCAGACCGCGCAGTCGTGCTCGATCAGCTGGACCGTCTCGTCGATCGCCGCCAGCATCCCCAGGCCGAGCAAGTCGAGCTTGATCAGCTTGATCGTCTCGACGTCGCGCTTGTCGTACTGGACCACCACCCGGCCGGGCATCGTCGCCCGCTCGAGGGGGGCGATGTCGATCAACGGCGCGGCGGTGATCAGCATCCCGCCGCTGTGGATGCTCAGGTGGCGCGGGAAGCCGTCCATCCGGGCGCAGAACTCCAGCCAGCGCTCCCAGTCGGAGAGGCCGGCCGTGCTGCCGGCATGGGCGCTGGCCACGGCCGGGCCGCCGCCGTCCCAGTGATTGGGCCGGCCGAGCTTGTCGGTTCGCCGCTCCGCCGGGAGGAGGACGCCGCTCTCGGGGTCGATCGTCCGGCCGTCGATCGTGCCCGGTGGCAGCTGGGCGGTGTCAGGTGGCGGCTGTGGCGCGCCGGCCGTTGCCGTTGTCGTTGTTTCGGCGGCGTAGCCTGTCCCCCGGCCCGATTCGAGCCAGGCCACGCTGGCCGGCGAATCGCCCGGGCCGCCCTTGTCGTCGCCGGTCCCGCCGCCCCGCACGGCGGGCTTGCCGGCCATCCGGAGCTGGCCCATCCGGTCGGTCAGGCCGCGCGCCTCGGTCACCACGCTGACCGGCTGGGCGGGCCGCTGGAAGAACTCGGCGAAGCCGCCGTCCGCCTCCAGGTCGCGCCGGACCATC
Source organism: uncultured Chloroflexia bacterium (assembly GCA_963735455.1). Classification (GTDB taxonomy): domain Bacteria; phylum Chloroflexota; class Limnocylindria; order Limnocylindrales; family CSP1-4; genus Palsa-1033. Next base: position 185,383 of record CAVTKZ010000002.1, on the reverse strand, counting down.
ACCGAGTCGTACGTCTCGAGCGCCTTGGCCACCCGGTCGACGAGCGGCCGGGGGAAGCCGAGTGCCACGCCCACCTCGCGCACGACCGAGCGGGCCCGGTAGGTGACGATGTTGCAGACCATCCCGGTGTGCTCGGGGCCGTACGTGTCGTAGACGTACTGGATCACCTCTTCTCGGCGCTCCGACGAGAAGTCGATGTCGACGTCCGGGTAGGTGGTCCGGCCCTCGTTGATGAACCGCTCGAAGAGCAGGTTGTGGCGGATCGGGTCGACCCGGGTGATGCCCAGGACGTAGGCCACGATCGAGTCGGCCGCGCTGCCCCGGCCCTGGGCCGGGATCCGCCGCTCGCGGGCGAAGCGCATCAGGTCCCAGCAGATCAGGAAGAACTCGGCCAGGCCGGTTCGCTCGATCACGGCCAGCTCGTGGGTGAGCTGGTTGAGGACGGCCGGCGTGAGGGGGTGGTAGCGCTTGCGAACCCCCTGGTGGCAGAGCTCGGCGAGCTGGCTGAAGGGCGTCTCCCCGGCCGGCACGTCGAAGCCCGGGAAGCGGTAGCGCTCGAAGCCGAGATCGACCGAGCAGGCGGCGGCGATCTCGCCGGCGTTGGCCAGGCCTTCCGCCCAGGCCCGGGCCGTGGCCGGGTCGGTCTCGGCGGTGGCCGGATCGGCCGGCGGCAAGCTCAGCAGCTCGGCCTCCGACTTGAGGTATGACTCGCCCTCCGGCCGGCGCAGGTCGGCCAGCGTCTCGAGGGTCCGGCCATGGCGAATCGCGCTGACCACGTCGTGCAGCTCGCGGCCCTCGGGCAGGGCGTAGTGGACGTCGTTGGTGACCACGGTCGGCAGGCCAAGCTCCTCGGCCAGGCGAGCGGTCTCGGCAACGAGCCAGTCGTCGTCGGGCAGGAGGTGGTGCTGGAGCTCGAGGACGAAGCCGGCCGCGGCGGCACCGCCGTGGGCCGGGTTGCCCCGTCGGCTAGTGGCGGCTCCCCGACCGGTCGCGCTCCCCTGGCTGGTGGCGCTTCCCTGCCTGGTGGCAGCCCGGCCCGGGCCCGGGCCTCGTGCCTGGTTCGGGCCGCCGAACAGCATTGCGTAACCCTCGGCAACTCGGCGGGCACCCTCGCGGTCGCCCACTCGGAGCCGCCGGGCGAGCTCCCCGTCACGGCAGCCCGACAGGGCGATCAGCCCTTCGACGTGCTCGGCGAGGAGGGCCTGGGTGAAACGGGGGACGGACTTCGTGCCGGCCAGGTTGGCCCGGCTGATCAGGCGGCACAGGCTGCGATAGCCGGTCCCGTCGCGAGCGAGCAGGACGAGGTGCGGCCCACGCGACCCGGCGCCGATCCCCCGGTAATCTTCCTTGACCGGCTCACGACGGCCCGGCAGGCGGGTCCGCTCAGGGCGGGGTCGAGCCGGCAGGCCTTCGCTGGGCGTGAGCTCCTCGGCCAGCATCCGGCCGGTTCCGACTCCGGCTCCTCGGGCGGTGGCCAGGCCCGGGCCCGTCCCGGATCCTCGGCTGGGGCGCCGGATCGGCCGCCGGGCCGGGACGACGATGTAGTCGGGATCGGGTGCGAACGCGTCCCGGAGCTCGATCTCCACCCCGATGATCGGCTGGAGCCCCGCCTCGCGAGCCGCCGAGGCGAACCGGACGACCCCATACAGACCGTTGTGGTCGGTCACTGCCAGGCCGCTCAGGCCGATGGCGAGGGCTCGCTCGACGAGCTCGTCAACGGCCGAGGCGCCGTCGAGGAACGAGAAGTTCGTGTGGCAATGCAGCTCGGCGTAGGCCATGGCCAATGATCGAACATCTGTTCTGTTTCGTCAATGGCCAGGCTCGCCGGGCTCGGTCCCCGAAGGCAACGAGATCGCCTTAAATCCGGTCAAGAAAAGCCCGAGAATCACGAAACAAACCGACGCATCCCGGCGTCTCACATTCAGGCCAGACGTGTTGCGTGCCTGGGGGTTCGCGACCGCTCTTGGCGGCGGACAACCCGGGGGGTTGTTTTCGCCGACCCGGCCGGTGCTCGGATGCGAGCACAGGGCCCACGAGGCCCCGTCGCCAGCGTGCGGCGGGGCCTCGCACATTGTCCCGATCCCCGTTCAGTGGCCGGCCACGCTCAGTCGCGGCCTGGCCGCGCTCCGTGGCCCCGCCACCGCGCTCAGTGGCGGCCTGGCGGTTCGGGTGGTTGGCTCGCCAGTGCGGGTGGCTCGCCCGGCTAGCCGCCCGAACTTGCCAAATAGCAGCCCCAGTGCTGTTAGGCCAGAACTGCGGCGGATCCCTGGCTCACGCGAGGGCGGCAAACCTCGATTCACGCACGAGCCCGGGCAAGGTCTGGCGGTTTCGGGCCTAGGGAACTCCAACTTTCCGCCTTGCATTGCTGGGGCTGATATTTGGCACAAATGGGCGCCGACGCCGCCCGGGCTCAACAGGAGGAGCCGGGCCCTACACGTCAGACGGCCCGGCCCGCCGCAAGAAGCCGGCCCTACGCCTCCGGGGCAGCCTCGGGCGCCAAGGCCTGGGGGGCGGGTTCCCACAGCTCGACCCGATTGCCTTCCGGGTCCTCGATCCAGCCGAACCGGCCGAGGCCTTCCATCGACTCGGTCTGCTCGAGGACCACGCCTCCGAGCGCGCGGACCTGCTCGCGCATGGCGTCGAGGTTGCGCACCCGGAAGTTGACCATGGATTGCTGGTCGCGGCGCCCGAAGTAGTCGGTGTCCGCGTCGAACGCCGACCAGACGGTCGGGCCTGCCGCCTGCCACCAGGACTGCGGCGCTTCGTCGGACTCAGGGGGATAGGTTGGGATGCCGAACGCCTGGCGGTACCAGCGGGCGAGCGCTGCCGGGTCCTTCGCCCGGATGAACATGCCCCCGATGCCGACCGCTCGTTCCACTCATTCCCTCCAGCACTTCGGGGCGGACACCAAGGACTCGGAAAGCATATCCAGCGGAGCGCCGGCCACGGGCGCCGGGTATCGTAGCCGCGATGCACCTCCGAGTTCGCGACGTGATCGGCGCGGCCTGCCTGGCTGGCATTCTGATCGGCCTGGTGGTGCTCTTCGTCGTCGGCAACATCCCGGCCAAATAGCCGGGCGCGAGCGAGCCTCGGACGCCGGCGAGCGTCGGACGCGGCGCGGCTCAGTCGTAGAGGCGCTCGAGGTGCCATGAGCCGTCGAGGCGGTCGAGGTAGACCAGGGCCAGCCAGCTGCTGCCGACGACCTTGAAATAGTCGCGGGCGATCGGCTCGCGCCACCAGCTTTCGTCGACCCGCCAGCGGTTGCAGACCTCGACGGCTTCCCGGCGGCCGGCCCAGTGGAACGCGACGAGGCGGCCGGCAACGTCCAGCTCGGCGTCGATCAGGGGGTGCTCGCGCAGGAGCCGGGTCACCGGGCAACTCCGGCCGAACGCCACGGGACCCTAAGCGAGCCACGAAACCCAACTGGGGGCCGCAGAACCCCGAACCAGCCACGCCTCACCGGGCGACCTCCACCGGGTGCCAGGTCCAGCGACCCTCGGCCAGGGGCGCCTCGGGGTCGGCCAGCTCGACCCGCCCGATCCGGTCGTCACCGAAGGCCAGGGCGAGGCGGGCCAGCTGCCAGCGCAGCCGCGAGACCCGGTTCGCCTGGGGGATGAACAGGGCCAGCTGCTGGCCGCTGGCCGGGGTAACCTCGGACAGCTCCAGCTCCAGCCGGCTCACGGCCACCGGCGGCGGCTCGCGCTCGAGGCGGGCGAACAGCAGCCGCTCGATCGCCTCGGCCTCGGCCGACGGCTCGGGCAGGCGTTGCTCGACGGACATCGCGGTCGGGCTGCCGCGCCGGGCGAAGGCCGGATCCAGGCTGAGCCGCAGCTCGACCCGGCCGGTGGCCGCGCCCCGGGCGACGAGCTGGTCGGCGAGCGCCGCGGTCAGCCGGTGGAGGACGAAGCGCAGCGGCTCGAGCTCCTCGATCGGTGGCTCGAGGCCGATCCCCAGGCACAGCCGCTCGGGGGTCCGCCGCGGCCGGAACGGCTCGAGCTCCTCGCCGATCGCCCGGGCGTGAATCCGGGCACCCTCCTCGCCGAAGCGGGCGACCAGGGCGGACCGGGCGATCCCGGCCACGGCATCGATCCGGCGCAGCCCGAATCGGCCAAGGCGGGCACGAATCTCCTCGTCGGGGGTGAGCAGGCCGGCCGGCAGCGGGCCCAGGAAGGCCGCCTCGTCACCCGGCCCGACGATCATCGCCGAGCGCTCACCGGGCGCCGCGGTGGCCGCCGCCAGGGTCGCGGCGAAGCGCGTCCCGGCGATCCCGACCCGGGGTGGGCCGGGCAGGATCGAGGCCAGCGCCTCGACCAGCCGGCCGGCCAGGACCGGCTCGACGCCCCATAGCCGTTCGAGGCCGTCGACCTGGACCTCGAGCAGGCCGAAGGCCGGATCGGCCGGATCGTCGACCCCGGCCACGCCCGGGCTGAAGGTGGCCAGCCGTTCGAGTGCCGCCTCGATCGCGGCCGCGTCCCGCTCCGGCTCGGGGTCGAGGAAGGTCGCCTCAGGGGCGAGCCGGTGCGCGCTCCCGAGCGGCATCCCCCGGCGCACGCCGAGCTCGACCGCGGCCGGATTCGCGTCGAGGACGATCCCCGTCGCCCAGGGCTGGCCGCCCAGGACCAGCGGACCGGTCGGGAACGAGGTGGAGCGGGCCCGGGCGAGGCGGAGCGGCAGGTGGGTCCAGAGCAGGTGGAGACGTCGCACGATCGTGTGTCCGTGACTGGAGGCTGATGGGGGCGTGTGTGGTGGCGCTGGTGGCCGCCGGAACCGTGTCGGGCTCGTGGCCCGGGGGCAGGGCAGCTGCGACCGGCACAATCGGCGCGGCTCGCGAATCGGCGAGGAGCCCGTCGCGACCGAGGCAAGCGTCGCGGCCGCCGCCCTCGGCATACAGGATCCGCAGCTCCGCCCGGCGCCCCGTCGGCCCGAACCGGTTCCGACCGACGACCACCTCGGTCCGCTGGCCGACCACGTCCCGGCCAAGCCGGATCCACGATCGACGGGCGAGCTCCAGGCGGAGGGCCGTGGACGCGGCGACGGCGGCGGTCAGCTCCCGCCCGAGCCCCGGCGGCTCGAGGACGATGAGCAGGACGCCGGCCCGCCGGGCGAGGGCGGCGAGCCGCTCGAGGCGATTCGCCAGGCTGGGCGGCCGTTTGGGCGGGTGGCCGGTTGATGGCCCAGTTCGGCCAAGGGCGGGCGGCTGGGCCGCCCCGTTGAACCTGGCCGGGCCGCCGCGGGCCTCGGTCGGCAGGTCGATGACCAGGACGTCGACGGATCGGCCGGCCAGCAGCGAGCCGGCCATCGAGATCCCCTCGTCCGGCGATTCGGGCTGCAACACGACCAGCCACTCGAGTCGCACCCCGCGGGCGACCGCCTCGACTGGGTCGAGGCTGCGGGCAAGGTCCACCCAGGCAGCGATCGCCCCACCGGCCTGGGCCTCGGCCACCAGGCGCAGGGCGACGGTGGTCTGCCCGCTCGACGGGGCGCCGCACAAGGCAACGGCCGCGTCACGGGGCACGCCGCCCGGGCCGATGATCGCATCGAGGGCGGCGAAGCCGGTCCCGATCACCCGATCCGCATCGGCCGGCCGCGATTCCGGCTCGAACTCGGGGGCGATCGCGAGCGAGCCGATCACCCGCGGAGCTGCCGCTCCCCAGCGTGTCCGGAGGGACGCGAGAGCGGCCGAGACGTCCGGGGAAAGGCTCGCCATGGGTCATCGATGATCGAACAAATGTTCTGTATTGTCAAATGGCCAGGACGGTCGAACTGGCCCAGGGGCGGCCCTGACAGCCCCAGGACGCTGATCGGATGCCAGGGCGACCGGAAGACCACGGGCAGGCCCCGAGAGGGCCTCTGCTACACTCGGTGCCGGTCCCGGGCCCGCGAGCAACCGCCGCCTGGTTCGACCCTCGGTGGGGATGTAGCTCAGCTGGCAGAGCGCCGCGTTCGCATCGCGGAGGCCAGGGGTTCGAGTCCCCTCATCTCCACCACTTTCGTCTGACCTGATCGACGCGGCCGCCTGCTACCGCGAGTGGGCGGCCAGGAAGTCCCAGATGACCTGGGTTGCGCTGATCGTCTGCGACGTGCTCCCGAACAGGAAGCGGGGCAACGTCTGGGGGCTCCCAGGCCACGTGTGACCGCCGCCGTCGATTCGATAGAAGTCGATGTCGCAGGCGGGTTGTGGACCCCGCCAGCGGCGGATCGTGACGTCCGGCTCGAGGCGCGTCGTCGCCGGATGCTCGTCCGCTCGATTGGCAGCGACCCAGGTCCGGGCCCACTCATCAACCCCGGCAGTCGGGCCCACGCCCCGACCCAGGACCAGCACCCGCGCCACGATGCCCCGCCGCCGGCCGCCGGCATACGGCGAAAGGCGATCGGCGCTGCCATGGATCTGGACGAGCGGCACCGGCAGGCTCGGTCGACATGACCGGGCGAGGCCGACAGCGGCGGTGCCGGCAACCTGGCCCACCGCCGCGATGAGGTCGGCCGCCTCGCAGGCCAGGCGGCCGGCCATCGTTGCCCCGTTCGACATCCCGACCACGTAGATCCGGCCCGGGTCGATCGCCAGGCGCGCCTGGACATCGTCGATGATTGCCCGAAGGTAGGCCACGTCGTCGGGTCGGCCGTGTGCCCGCGCATCGGGGTCGCGGCCGTCGTTCCAGACGCCATCGATCGCCTCCGGGATGGCGACCACGAAGCCGGCCCGCTCCGACAGCTCGACGAAGCCGGCCATCTTGTTGAACCACGGGCCGCCACCGCCTCGGCCGTGGAGCTGCACGAGCAGCGGGACCGGACCGGCCTGCCGCCCGACGGGCACGTGGACCGGGCAGCGCCGGCCCGACCCGCCGCCGGCCTCGACGAGCGTGGCCCTACTCCGCGGTCGCCGGCGCGCCGTAGCGCTTGAGGTCGGCGGCCAGGTCCAGTGGCCGGACCGCGCCGCGCTCGGCATCCTCGCCCCAATCCTCGCGGGGCACCCGCCACATCACCTCGAACTCGATCCCGTCGGGATCCCGGCCGTAGAGCGACTTCGAGACGCCGTGGTCGCTCGCCCCGGTCAGGGCGCCGACCGACGACAGGTGCTCGGCCGTGGCGGCCAGGTCCTCGATCGTGGCCACCTCCCAGGCAAGGTGATACAGCCCGGTCGAGCCGCGCGGCGGGCGCGGCGCGGCCGCTCCAACCGAGAACAGGCCCAGGTCGTGGTGGTTGGCCGTATCGCTCGCGGCGGAGCGCATGAACACGGCCTGCCCGCCGAACTCCCGGCCGACCTCGACGAAGCCAAACGCCTCGCGGTAGAAGTCGGCCGAAGCCCCGGCGTCGCGGACATACAGGACCGCGTGGTTGAGACGAACGACGCCGGACATGGCTGGCCTCCGGGGCTTGGACCTGGCCGCTGAGTGATGTGACCGGCTCACTCTGCCACGACCCGGCCGGGCGGGCGTCAGGCCGGCGCCGGATCCTCGGCCAGCACGGCATGCAGCTCGACGGCGTGATCGCGCAGCCAGCGCCGCCAGCGAAGATGGTCCGGCTGGCGCGACCCGACCAGGGCCCAGAACGCCGGGCCGTGGCCGAAGACCCGCAGGTGACAGAGCTCGTGGACGACGGTCGTCTCGAGCGCTTCGGGCGGGGCCAGGATCAGCCGCCAGCTGAGGGCCAGCCGGCCGGTTCGCGAGGCGCTCCCCCAGCGGCTGCGCGGATCGCGGACGACGACCACGGTGGGCTTGACGCCCAGGCTTGGGGCGTGCCGGGCGATCACCGATTCGATCTGGATCACCGCCCGGCTGCGCAGCCACGCCTCCAGGATCCGGGCCGGCCGGCGCCGGTCGCGGCTGGCCAGCTCGATGATGATCGTGCGGGTGGTGCCCAGGACGTCGGCATCCTCGATCCGGACGATCGAGCGGGTCAGGGTCTTGCTCGGACCGACGAGCCGGATCCGGTGGGCCCGGCCGCGATAGGGCAGGAGCGCCTTGTCGCGCAGCTCGCCGGCGGCCAGGCCGGCGGTCAGGCCGGCGACCCGCGATCGCTGCCGGGCCTGATGATCGAGATGGGTCCGGATCCACGCTTCGCGCTCGCGCAGGAAGGGCTCGACCGAGGCCAGCGCATCGCGCGCGCCGGGCCGCCGGGCAGGGACCGTCACGATCACGCCGCGCATGGGATCGACGGTCACCCGCACCCGCCGGGCGCGCGACGAGCGGCGCAGGATGTAGTCGAGCGACCCGCCCGGCAGGGCAAGCTCGACGGCTTCCTCGGTCCGGCCGGTCATCTGCGGGGCACGCTCGCGATCACTCGCGGATGGTGCCACACGGGGGACGATCTGGACGACTGACCCGGTCGGCTAGCCGAGGGTCCTAGTCGGGGATCGCAACCGACTTCGAGGTGCCCAGGAGGGTGCCGTCCTTGTCGAGGGCATTGACCGCGACCAGGCCACCGCCGGCCTGGATCGCGCAGACCGTCTCGAAGTCCGTCCGGGGGAACGTGCCCGCCGAGGTGAGCTTCGTCGCGTCCGGGCCGTTGAGGACCTCCCAGCTGGCGACCTCGGTCGCGCCATTCCAGCTGGCGTAGACGTTGACCATGCCGCCTTCGGGCGTGTCGGCGGCGACCACCGGCGGCTCGCTCGGCGTCGCCACCCACGGATAGCGGAAACAGCGGTAGGACTGGATCGAGCCGCTGAAGTCGGCATCGAACAGGAGCTGCCCGTCGGGGGTGAACTCGGAGGCATAGCCCGTGCTGCCCCAGCCGATGAACACGTTGCCGTTGGGCAGGATCTCCACGTTGCCCTGGCTCATCGCCAGCTTGGCGTGGGGATGGGGATAGGCCCGCACCAGGCTGGCCGTCATCGCCTGCTCGTCCACGTCCAGGACGATCCCCCGTGACGTGCCCGGCGCCATCCCGTCGTCGAAGATCGAGATCGTGCCATCGGCGTGGCGGCGGGGATCGTGCTGGAGGGCGAAGGTCGTGCCCTCGCCCATCTTGAAGTCGGACTTCTTGCCGCCCAGCCGCCAGCGGATCTCGCCGGTCGTTCGATCGACCTTGTAGATCGTCGAGGTGTTGCGCGCCGAGACCAGCAGGTTGCCGTCCGTGTCGAGCTCGATCGCGTTGGCGTGGACCGAGTCGTACACGGGCACCGAAGGGGCGGCCGCCGAGCTGCCCGGCGTCGGCGCCGCGGCCGGCGTCGCGGCCGGTGCCGGGCTGGCCGTGCCGGGCGGCGGGATCACCGATTCGTCGGTGGAGATGTGGTCGGCGCTGTGCCACTCGAAGAGGACCGCGCCCGTGGCGATGTCGACCTCCACGACGATGCAATCCCAGTTCTGCCAGGGTGGTGGCGAGCTGCCTGCCGGGAGGGCCACGCCGGCGTCCGTCAGCAGCAGCGCGGTTTGCTGCGGCGTGATCTGGAACTCATGGATGTCGGCCTTACGGCCATTGCCGGCGCCGAAGCGGAGGAGCTCGGTGTACGTCTCGTCGACGATCACCAGCTGGCCGGCGCCGAAGCCGCCGTTGACGGCCCCTTCCCACCAGGTCAGGACCGGCTTGCCGCCGTACACCGCGGGCCTGAAGTTGGCGGCATAGGAGCCCGTGTCGGGGCGGATCCAGATCGGCTTGCCGACGTTGTCGGTGACCAGCAGGCCGTCGGGCGCCAGCCCGTTGTTGGGGGTGATGAAGACCAGGCCGGGGGCCACCGAGCCGACCCTGCTGGCGACGTCGACCGGCGGCGCGCTCAGGTCCGGCCGGGACCGATAGCGGCGGCGGGCAACCGGCGCCGTCGACGCCGCCGGCGCCGCAGCCGCGGGACCGCTGGCGCGGCTGGCCGATGGACTGGCGTTGCTGCAGGCCTCGAGGGCAATCGCGCTGAGGCCCGCTGCGCCGACGACCATCAGGCCGCCGGCCTGCAGGAACCGGCGACGGGTCCAGCCGCCTCCGAGCGTGGCCGCTTCGCGCATGAGGCCGAAGTCTATCGACCGGGACTGACAGCGTCCTGACAGGGCCATGAGGGAGGTCCTGAACGGCCGGGAACGGCGCCCCAACCCGGAACGGAGCGGGCTCGCTGCTATACTGCCGCTCCGCGGCGGGGCCATAGCTCAGCTGGCAGAGCGCTTGCATGGCATGCAAGAGGTCCGGGGTTCGAATCCCCGTGGCTCCACCATCACCTTCGCCATCAGTTCCATCACCCCTCGACGTGGCCGGCGGCCCACCGGGGGGTGCGGCATTTCGAGGCCCGACGTGAGCGACCGCGCCCGCATCGATCGATATCAGCCCAGCGAGATCGAGCCGCGCTGGCAGGCCCGCTGGGACGAGCTCGGCCTGTACCGGGCCGACCTGGCCGATACCACCCGCCCGACCTTCTACGCGTTGACGATGTACGACTACCCGTCGGGCGACCTGCACATCGGCCACTGGTATGCCAAGACCCCGACCGATGCGATCGCCCGTTTCCACCGGATGCACGGCGAGAACGTGTTCATGCCGATCGGCTTCGACGCCTTCGGCCTGCCGGCCGAGAATGCCGCGATCAAGAACCGGGTCAACCCGCGGACCTGGACGATGGCCAACATCGACAAGATGCGGACCCAGTTGCGGAGCATGGGCACCTCGTTCGACTGGAGCGCCGAGGTCGTCACCTGCGAGCCCGAGTATTACCGCTGGAACCAGTGGCTCTTCCTGCAGTTCCTGAAGGCGGGCCTGGCCTATCGCCAGAAGTCCTCGGTCGACTGGTGCCCCAATGACGGGACCCTGGCCCGGGAGCAGGTCGAAGGCGTCGATCGCCACTGCTGGCGGTGCGGCGCGCGGGTCGAGAAGCGCGAGCTCGACCAGTGGTACCTGCGGGTGACCAGGTACGCCGACGAGCTGCTCGATTTCGACGGGCTCGATTGGCCCGACCCGATCCGGATCATGCAGACGAACTGGATCGGCCGGTCCGAGGGAGCCGAGGTGACGTTCACGACGGCGCCCTCCGGGCATCATCCCGGCGGCGAGCCGCTGCGCATCTTCACTACCCGGCCCGACACGCTCTTCGGAGCGACGTTCATGGTCCTGGCCCCGGAGCATCCCCTGGTGGCCGACCTGACCGCCCCGGATCGGAAGGCCGAGGTGGATGCCTACCTGGCCCAGGCCGCGACGCGCACCGAGATCGATCGACTGGCGGCCGACCGAGAGAAGACCGGCGTTGCCCTGGGCGCCGAGGCGGTCAACCCGGTCAACGACGCCCGTATCCCGATCTTCGTCGCCGACTACGTCCTGGGCTCGTACGGGACTGGGGCGATCATGGCCGTTCCCGCCCACGACGAGCGCGACTTTGACTTTGCCATCCGCTTCGGGCTGCCGATCGTCAAGGTCGTGATGCCCCCCGAAGGCGACCCGGACGCGGCCCTGACCAGTGCCTTCGTCGAGCACTCGGCCGGTGAGGTGCTGGTCAACTCCGGGCCGTTCAGCGGCCGGCCGGCAGCCAGCGCGGCCGGCGAGATCGTGGCCTGGCTGGGGGAGCGTGGCGCCGCCAAGCCGACCGTCACCTACCGCCTCCGCGACTGGGGCTTCAGCCGCCAGCGTTTCTGGGGCACGCCGATCCCGGTGATCCATTGCGAACGCTGCGGGATCGTGCCGGTGCCCGAGGGCGACCTGCCCGTCCTGCTGCCCGACAACGTCGACTACGCCGGCAGCGGGGTCAACCCGCTGACCCGCGACGCGGCGTTCCTGAACGTGACCTGCCCGAGCTGCGCCGGCCCAGCCCGGCGCGAGACTGACACCATGGACACGTTCATGGATTCATCGTGGTACTGGTTCCGCTACCTCTCGCCGCACAAGGCTGACGGCCCGATCGATTCGGGCCTGGTTGCCGGCTGGACCCCAGTCGACCAGTACACCGGTGGCGCGGAGCATGCGGTCATGCACCTGCTGTACGCCCGCGAAGTCACCAAGATGATGCGCGACGTCGGTCTCCTCGAGCAGGACGAGCCGTTCCTGCGCCTGTTCAACCAGGGCCAGATCCTGGGCGCCGACGGCGAGCGGATGAGCAAGTCACGGGGCAATGTCCAGGATCCGGACGACCTCGTGGCGCGCTACGGTGCCGACACGATCCGCCTGTTCCTGATGTTCATGGGGCCCTGGGACCAGGGTGGTCCCTGGAGCCCGACCGGGATCGGCGGCGTCCATCGCTTCCTGAACCGGGTCTGGACCCTGGCCCTCGATCCCCGTGGCCTGGAGGGAGGCGATCCGGACTCGGGCAAGCTGCCCGCGGGTGAGGATCGAGCCGCCGCGGAACGCTCGCTCCGGATGGCCGCCCACCGAACCCTGCGGGCCGTCACCGAGGAGTACGAAGGCTTTCGGTTCAACACGATGGTCGCCCACCTGATGGAGCTGGCCAACAGCCTGTTCCGCTACCGGGGCAGCGAGGTGGCCGGCGGACCGGCCTGGGACGAGGCGATGCGGCTGCTGCTGCTGATGCTGGCCCCGGCCGCCCCGCACATCAGCGACGAGCTGTGGAACCGGCGGCGGGCGGAGGCCGGCCTGCCGGAATCCACGATCCACCTGGAAGCCTGGCCGGCGGTTGACGAGACGGCTACCGCCACCGAGCTGCGCGAGGTCCCGATCCAGGTCAACGGCAAGGTTCGCGACCGGATCAGCGTGCCTGTGGGGATCGACCAGGCCGAGCTCGAGCGCCTGGTCCTGGCCCGGGATCGGGTCCGGGAGCTCCTCGCCGGCCGGGCGCCGGATCGGGTGATCCACGCCGGCGGCCGGCTTGTCAACCTGGTCGTGCGCGAGGCCTGAGGGCCCGCCCGCAGGTCAGTCCGGGGAGCGGTCCTCGGCGGCGTCATTGGCCGCCGGCTGGCTCGCCCGGGCCCGTGCCCGGTGGCGGGCCGCTTTCGCCCGGTTGCCGCAGCTCGACATCTCGCACCAGCGCCGCTGATGGGTGCGTGAGCTGTCGTAGAAGACCCAGCGGCAGGTCTCGTTGGCGCAGATCCTGGCCTTCGTGCGCTCGGCGCTGCTGATCGCCCGGACCAGCGGGTCGGCGAGCTCGGCCAGGGCGCAGTCGACCTCGTCGCCGGTAAACCGGCTGGCGAGCCGGATGCCATGCCCAGCCGTGTCGTCCGGTCCGGCCTCGAGCTCGAGCACCGAGCGGTGGCGCAGGACCCGGTTGACCTCGCGGATCGCCGCCTCATCAACCGGGCGCTCCTCGGCGGTCGCGTCCCACAGCTCACGGAATGCCGTCCGGGCCCGCGCGATCCGGGCCAGCACCGCGGGCGAATCGGCCACCGCGGCCGGGTCGAGGCCGGTCCGCTCGTGCAACCAATCGATCGCCTGGCGGGTTGTACCCAGGTCATCGAATTGACGCCCATGGGTTAGCCCGAAGGTGTTGACGAAATCGAGGCTGGTCTCGAGGTCGGCCTGGCTGGTAGGTGCTGAATCACTCATCGGTAACCACTCTAGAACACTTGACAGGTTACGCGCAAGGGGCTATTCTCCGAGTAACCACTGAAGCACACCAAAAAGGTTATCAAAGGAGGCCCAGATGCCACTCCTGTTCGCACTCGCAGTCTTCGCAGCCGTTGTGGCAATCCTCGTCCTGCTGGGCGTCGGAGCTGCCCTCAAGGGTGTCGACTCGCGGCCCGGCCTGGGCGATGAGAGCCGGTTCCCGGAGCACCACAACTTCATCGGAGGTTCGTTCTGATGTGGCCGAACTACTACCTGATCGAAGCTCTCCGCCTGGCGGCCGAGCGGACGGATGACGTCGAGCACGAGGCGCTCCTCCGCGCAGCGGTCGAATACCGCCGGGCCCATCCCAGCACCGAGCCCAACCCCCTCCGCCGGGCGGGGGCGCGCATCGCGCTGGCCGCCAGCCGGGCATCGCTCCGACTGGCGCGCACGCTCGACGAGTGCGCCGCCGAAGGCGCTGCAGCCTCGCAGGGCGCCGCTCCGCTAGGCTGAGCCGGACAGCTCGTTCGGCTCCGCCAGCAGGGGTGACCAGATGACCGACGCGACGCACGACAATTCGCCGATCTCGTGGCGGGCGGTGACCTACGGGACGCCCGTCCTGGCGGCCGGCGGCGAAGCCGTCGGCACGGTCCGGGAGATCCTCGGCTCGGATGCCGACGACGTCTTCCATGGCGTCCGGGTCAGCCTGAACAACGGCTCGGCCGACGTCACCCTGAGCAGCGACCAGGTTGCCGGCCTGACGGTCGGCGCCGTCCAGACAAGCTTGACCCCGGACCAATTGATCGCCCTGCCGAGCTACGCCGACGAGGCCACCTATCACCTCGCGTCGGTCGGCTGGCTGCGCAAGCACCTCGGCTGGACGCGCGACTCGGGCAAGGACGAAGAGCCCGGCTGAGCCGCTCCCCCGACCCTAGACTGTGGCGATGACCATGCTGAAGTTCGGGGCGCTGTGCTGGAACCAGTACACCGACTGGGCGAGCCTCCTGGCGGCCGGCCAGCGCGCCGACCGGCTGGGCTACGACTCACTCTGGACGTGGGATCACCTGTACCCGATCGTCGGGGCGGCGGACGGCCCGATCTTCGAAGGCTGGCTGACCCTCACCGCCTGGGCCGGCGTGACCGCCAAGGTGAGCCTGGGCCTGATGGTCGGCGCCAACACGTTCCGCGAGCCAACCCTGACGGCCAAGCTGGCCACCACCCTCGACCACGTCAGCGGCGGACGAGCCGTGCTCGGGATCGGCGCCGCCTGGTTCGAGACCGAGCACACGGCCTACGGCCTGCGCTACGGCGACGGGCCGCCCGAGCGCCTGCGCTGGCTGGGCGAGGCCCTGCCGCTCATGCGCGGCATGCTCGACGGCACCGCGCCGACGGCCAGCGGGCCGCGCTATACGGCGAAGTCCGTTCGGAATGACCCGCCGCCACGCCAGCGGCACCTGCCGATCCTGGTCGGCGGCGGTGGCGAGAAGGTCACCCTCAAGCTCGTCGCCCGCTATGCCGACATCCACGACATGGGCGGCGACCTGGCCACGGTCAAGCGCAAGGACGACATCCTGCGCGAGCACTGCGCCGCGATCGGCCGTGACTTCGACTCGATCGAGCGCTCGCACGGCCTGGGCGTCGTCGTGATCCGCGACTCGCGCGAGGAGGCCCGCAAGGTGGCGGCCGGCCTCTTCGAGCGCAACGGCCATGCCCGGATCTGGCAGGGCCAGCCGGTCGGCACCCCCGAGGATGTCGCCGCCCAGCTGGCGCCGTTCGTCGAGATCGGGCGGTCGCACCTGATCGCCGGCCTGCCATCGCCCTACGACGAGGAGACGATGACTCGGCTGATCAGCGACGTGAAGCCGCTTCTCGTGAAATGAGCGGGCCGAGCGCCAAGGGCGTCGCAGCGGTTGCCCGGGCGGGTGATCGCCTCGAGCGCTTCTGGGTCGGGCCGGCGGGCGAGCTGCTTCATGCCGCCTGTGTCGCCGGGAGGTGGGCCGAGCCCGAGAACCTCGGTGGCCGGCTCACTGGGGTCCCGGCGGTGGCCGCATGGGGCGACGGGCCGATGGAGGTCTTCGCGATCTTCGAAGACGGCGAGCTGTGGGATCGCTACTGGGACGGGACCACCTGGCATCCCTGGGAGTCGCTCGGCGGTGCGCTCCAGGTTGGCTCGACGCCGGCCGCTGCGGCGTCGGGCCCGGATCGGCTCGACGTCGTGGCCCTCGGTCGTGACGGCCAGCCCTGGCAGCGCTGGTGGGACGGCAGCGAATGGGTGCCGTGGCGCGCGATCGAGCAGGGATAAGCCGCAGCTAAGCGTCGCCCGATATCGTCGGCCCACATCCACTGCGGATGGAAGTGCCCCCGGCCGCAGTGGATGCCACCGATCCCGGCCGATCACCGGCCTGGGAATCGTCACGAGCCCGCCGCGCCCGCCTCGAACCCGCCGGGGAGAGGTCCGTGGATCGAACCGCGTCGCCCTGGCGCGCCCTGGAGGATCCAGGCGGCAGTCCGGCCGAGCCCGCTGAGCCCTCACGCCGGCCGCTCCCCGCGCCGCGCACCATGCTGCTCGCCGGCCTCCTTGGAATTGCCGTTGTCGTGGTCGCCGTCGTCGCGCTGATCGCCTCCAGCGGCGGCTCGCTGGTGAGCGTCACGGCCGCCGGCGGCGACAGTCCCGCGCTCGGCCCGGGCGATGCCGGTGGCAGCGTCGTTGCCGGCGGCGACGGCGGCGGTCCGACCGGCCAGAGCCCGGACGGCTCGGCTGGCTCTGTCGCGGCGAGCGTCGCGGCCGACGGGTCCGCGCCGCCCACGGACCTGGTCGTCGAGGTCGCGGGCGCCGTCGCCCGACCGGGCCTCTACCACCTCGCAGCCGGGGCCCGGGTCGCCGACGCGATCGCGGCCGCCGGCGGCTATGGGCCCCGGATCGACGTGGCCCGGGCAACGGCTGAGCTGAACCTCGCCGCCCGGCTCAATGACGGTGACCGGGTCGTCGTCCCGACGCGCGGCGACCCGCTGGCCCAGACCGGTTCCAGCCCGGCGCCCGGTGCTGGCGTCGGAGGGGCATCACCGCCCCCGGCTCGAAGCGGCCCGCTGAACCTCAATACCGCGACGGCCGCCGAGCTCGACGCCCTGCCTGGGATCGGCCCGGTCACCCTGGCCAAGATCATCGCCTCGAGGACGCAGCAACCGTTCCGGTCGGTCGCGGACCTGCGCACGCGCAAGCTGGTCGGGGCCGCCGAGTACGCCCAGATCCAGAAGCTGGTCACGGTCCGCTGACGTCGGCCGCCGGCCCGCTGCACCTGCCTCGGAGCGGCTGGCTGGCGCTCGGGACCGTGGGCGGCGCACTCGCCCTCGGGTCGAACGTCCCGCCGGCGCCGATCGGGCTGGCGATGGTCGTCCTTGCGCTCGGCTCGACTGCGGCGGCCGGACCGGGTTGGCGCGGCCCGTGGCGACGCCGCCTCGGATCGGGCGCCGGGCTGCTCGTCCTGGGCGTCGGGATCCTGCTGGTCGCCGCGCGAAGCACGGGCCTGGCTCCGGCGCCCCCGCTGTCGAGCGCCGAGGCGATCGCCGGCCCCGGGCGCTTCGAGGCGGTTGTCGAGAGCGTCAGCTCGCCGAAGGGCGCCGAGCAGATCGCCCTGCTGCGCGTCGGGGCCGGATTCGCGACCGGCGATGGGGTCCAGGTTGAGGCGCTCCTGCCGCGCTACCCGGAGATCGGCGCCGGCGACCGAATCGCCGTGAGCGGCCGGCTCGAGCCGCCCGGTCCGGACGATTTCGGCGCCTACCTGCGGCGCGTCGGGGCGGCCGGGTCGCTCCGCTCGGCGACGCTCGAGCTGGTCGCCGGCCCGGCCGGGCCGGAGGGCGTCCTCGACCGGATCCGACGAGGCTCGGCCGATGTGCTCAGCCGGGCCCTGCCCGAGCCCCAGGCCGGGCTCGCCGACGGCATCCTGATCGGCCTGCGTGACCGCGTCGATCGCGACGTGGCAACCGCCTTCACCACCGCCGGCGTATCGCACATCGTGGCGATCTCGGGCTGGAACATCGCGATCGTCGCGGCGACCGTGGCGGCCATCCTCGGCGCCCGGGTGGGCACCCCGGCCCGGGTCGTGATCACCCTGGTGGCGATCGTCGGCTACACCCTGGTCGCGGGCGCATCGCCATCGGTCAGCCGGGCCGCGCTCATGGCTGCCATTGGCCTGACGGCCCGGGCGGGCGGCCGCTCGAGCTCGGCGATCGCGGCCCTGGGCTGGGCCGTGGTCGTCCTCCTGCTCATCGACCCGGCGAGCGTGGCCGACCCAGGCTTTGCCCTGTCCAGCCTGGCGACGGCCGGCTTGATCGCCTGGGCAACCCCGCTCTCGAGCCGGCTCGCCCATGTCCGCGGGTTCAGCCTGCCGCGCTGGCTGGCCGAGAGCCTGGCCATCTCGCTGGCGGCCGAGGCCGCGACGTTGCCGATCGTGCTCCTGGCCTTCGGCCGGCTGGCGATCGTCGCGCCGCTGGCCAACCTCGTGATCGTGCCGATCGTGCCCCCGGCGATGGCCGCCGGGGCGCTCGCCCTGGCGGCCGGCTGGTTCGGGAGCTCTGGGCTTGCCCGGACCGCTCGTGGTCCTCCTCGGCCTGCCCGCCTGGGCCCTCCTCGGCCTGATGATCGGCCTGGTCCGTCTGGCGGCCGGCGTCCCGTTCGCGAGCGTCAGCCTCCCGCCGCCGTGGAACGTCGGTGCGGCCCTGATCGCGGCGACCGCCGTCGGCCTGATCGCGAGTGGGACGCGCCGGTCCGCTCGGACCAGGTCCGGGGCACTTCGACGGGGATGACCCAGCGGCACGACGCAACGAGCCGCCCGCGGCGACCTGGCCGGCTGGTCGGGGCGGGGCTGGCCGGGCTCGCCCTGGCCCTGGCGGTGACCGTGGCCGGCCTGTCGGCCGCGCCCGATGGCCGGATCCACATCACCGTCCTCGACGTCGGCCAGGGTGACGCGATCCTGGTCGAAGGTGATCGGGGGGCCCGGATGCTGATCGACGGCGGCCCGGATCCCGATCGGCTGATCCTCGAGCTCGACGCCCGGATCCCGCCCTGGGATCGGCGGATCGACGTCCTGGTCCTGAGCCATCCCCACGAGGACCACGCCGGCGGCCTGCCGCGCCTGGTCGAGGCGTACCGGATCGGCCGGATCTTCGAGCCCGGGATGATCGGGCCGGGCCCCGCCTATCACGCCTTTCGGGCGGACCTCGCCCTCCAGGCTCGCAGCCCGGAGCTGCTGTCGACCGGTGACCGGCTGCGACTCGATTCGATCGACCTGCGGGTCCTGTGGCCCGACCGGACGGCCGTCCCGCGCGAGCCACCCGACGGTGGTACGTCGATCAACAACGTCTCGATCGTCCTCCTCGGCACGTTCGGCAGCCAGCGCTTCCTGCTGGCCGGCGACATCGAGCAGGAGATCGACCCGATCCTCCTGTCGCGCGGCCTGCCCCGCATCGACCTGCTCAAGGTCGCCCATCACGGCAGCCGGACATCGTCGACCGCTGCCTTCCTCGACGCGGTCCGGCCGAAGGTCGCGATCGTGTCGGTGGGGGCGGTCAACCCGTACGGCCATCCGGCCCCCGAGACCATCGCCCGGATCGAGGCCCGGGGTGCGAGCCTGTACCGGACCGACCGAAATGGCAGCGTCGAGGCGACCCTCGACGGCCGGACGATGACGATCCAGGCCGATCACGGCGGCCCCGCGCTTGCGGCCCGGGCAGATGCGCCCAGCCCGCGCGCGGGCTCGGCGCTGACGGGTCGGCCCGCATCCCCGGCGATCATCGCCACCGCCTTTCGCTGCTCGGTCGTGCCACCGTCGATCGGGCAGGGCTCGCCGGCCGGAACCGAGGTCCCTCTCACCGTGACGTCTCCCACCGGGACGGCTCCCACCTGGACGACCGCCGGGGCGGCCGGGGTCGCGACCCGGAGACCGGCCTCGCCGGCCATGCAGGACCGCCTGTACCATCGAGTCGATGTCCATCCCCTCCCGGGTGGAGGCCGCGGCGCTCCTCCTGTCGATCCAGCCGTCTCCCCGCGCCCTGCGCCACGCCCGGGCGGTCGCCGAAGTGGCCGGCTGGCTGGCCTGGCGGATCGATGCCCGGGGGATCCCCGTCAATCGGCCGGCGGTCGAAGCCGCGGCACTCCTCCACGATGTAGACAAGGTCCTCCGCAAGCGACTGCCGCCCAGCCACCCGATCCGCGCGCTCCCCCATGGTGACGGGAGCGCCGCCTGGCTCACCGAACAGGGTCACCCGGAGCTGGCCCGCCTCGTTGCCAACCACCCCGCCAGCCGGCTGGTCGACGAGGAGCGCTATCCGACATGGTCCGCCTTCGCCACCCGAGAGGAGCGGATCGTGGCCTATGCCGACAAGCGGGCGGCCCAGCGCCTCGGCCCGATGTCCGCCCGCTTCGCCGACTGGCAGCGCCGCTACGGCGACGAGCGCGGCTGGGGCGGCCCTGAACGGGGGCTGGCCTGGGCCCGTGCCCAGCGACTCGAGGCGGACGTCTGCCGCGCGGCCGGCGTCGAGCCGGCCGACGTCCGGCGGCTGGCCTGGACCGGCCGCGCGCTGCGGGCGGCGGCCGTCGTGAGCCCGACCCGGATCGCCCCGGTCGGCTACTACTTTGGGATCGACACGTTCCAGCTCGGTGCTGCCGCCCTCGGGCTCGGGCGCGATGTGGCGGAGCCCGATGGCGTGGCGCTCGAGGCCTGGACCGTGGATGGCAAGGACACCTCGGCGGCGGCGATCTCCGAACGGATCGCGACCGGCTCGATGTTCGGCGGCGGGACCCTGGCGATCGTCAACGAGCCAACGCCGCTGCTCCGGGCGAAGGCCGGCCGGGAGACCCTGCTCGGGATCCTGGGCCTCGTGGCTCCGGGCAATGCCCTCGCGTTCGTCGACCCGCTCGAGAACGTGCCCACCGATCGCAAGCCGCTCGATGCCGGCCGCTCGGCACTGCGCGAGGCGGTCGTCGCGGCCGGTGGCGAGGCACGGCTGATCCCGGCCTTGACCCAGGGCCGCCTCACGAGGTTCATCCAGGATCGGGCCGCGGCGATCGGCCTCCGGCTGGGCCCGGGTGCGGCTGAGGAGCTGACCAAGCGGATCGGTGGCAACTCCCGGGATCGTGACGCCGACCTGAGCGGACTCGGCCAGCGGGCGGCTGCCGAGCTCGACAAGGCCGCCCTTTATAAGCTCGATGCGGAGCTGACCGCCAGTGATGTTCGGGCCCTGGTCGCCGAGGTCGTGCCGGCGTCGGTGTTCGCCCTGATCGACGCGGTCGGGGGGCGCCAGGCCACCGCCAGCGGCCATCTCGAACGGGCCCTGGCGACCGAGCCCGAGCCGGTGATCCTGGTCCGGCTCCATCGCCGGATCCGGGACCTGCTCGAATTCTCGGATCGCCGGGCGAGCGGGGCGACCATCCAGGCGACGGCCCGGGCGATGAAGGTCCACGAATTCGTGGCCGGCAATCTCGAGACCCAGTCCCGGCGCTGGTCGGCGCCCGAGCTCGAGGCTGCCCTGGGCGCCCTGCTGGAGCTCGACGCGACGATCAAGGGCTCAGGAGCGGGCGGCGGCGGCGAGCCGGCGCGGCGGCTGGGGTTCAGCCTGTGGCTGCAGGAGTACGTGATTCGGGCCTGAGGCCCGGCTGGTGGAGCGCCGGCGCGGCGCTGCCGGGAGCGCTTATTCCGCGCTCGACCAGGCCTGCTCCTGGACGACGAGGTCGCTCTCGATCGCGAAGACACAGCGGCTGTCGCCGAGGTCGAGCAGCTCGATCAGGTCCGGGTCGATGTACAGCTGGCTGCAGTCCTCGCACAGTCCCGCCGGGATGCCGAAGCACAGCCGCTCGGTTCGATCGGGCAGCCGGAAGGTCGTGTCGAAGCGGGTGATCACGAGCTTGTGATCGCAGGTGGGACAGCGCTCTCGAAGACGGGCCAAGGATCGCGGACCTCTGATCGGGACACCTTTGGCGTCCGTGGCGTCAGATGCTCGCGCTCGGACGCTACGCCCGACATGACCCATCCGTACCCCCGCCCCGGTACCCGCCTACTGGACGCGCAGGATGGCCTTCGCCTCGGACCAGTGCTTCTCGAGGCCGTAGTAGTCGCGCTCGGGCGGCGTGAAGATGTGCACGATCACGTCGCCGAAGTCGACCAGGATCCAGTGCGAAGCCGGCAGCCCCTCGGTGCCGATCGGCCGGATTCCCTCGGCACGCATCCCGCGGACGATCCCGTCGGCGATCGATTCGAGCTGCCGCTCGGAGCCACCCGAGCAGATCACGAAGGCATCGGCCAGCGAGGTCAATCCCTCGAGGTCGAGGAGCAGGATGTCGGCCGCCTTCTTGTCCTCGGCCAGGGCCACGATCCGGCGGGCCATGTCCAGGCGGGCCGAAGCGGCGACCTTGCGGCTCGGTCGAGGCCGCTTGGGCAGGCCGATGCTGTGGGGGGCGGTCTGTGATGCCGGCCCGGCGGCCGCCTTGGCCGCGGCTCGCTTGGCGGGTTCGGCCGGCTTGGACGGAGCCTGGACCGGCGGCTTCGCGGCTGACTTGACCGGCGGCTTCGCGGCTGACTTGACCGGCGGCTTCGCGGCTGACTTGGCCGGCGCCTTGACGGCAGGCTTCGTGGCGGCCGGCTTCGTGGCGGCCGGCTTCGTGGCCGCCGAGACCGCCCGCGTCGGCGGAGCCTTGACTGTGGGCGCGGCTGGGGCCCGTACCGCGACCTTGGCCACGGGCGTTGCGGCCGGACTCGTTGCCGCTGGCTTGGGCGCCGAGGCGGCGGGTTTGGGCAAGGGTTTCGGGTTCGTCACAGGCGCTCAGTGTAGAGGCGATGGGCAGCGATGTAGTCCGCCACGGCCGGCGGCACGAGCCCGTCAAGCGGCAGGCCGGCCCGGACCCGGTCGCGGATCACCGATGCCGAGACGTCGACCAGGGGCCCATCGACGAAATCGACACGAGTGCGCCAGGCCGGCAGGTTGGCATCGAGCCAGGCCGCATCGAACGGCCGGGCCCCGGCCCGGGGGACCACCGCGAGCCGGGCGAGCTCCAGGATCCGGCCGGGCTCGTGCCAGCTCGGGAAGCCGGCGAACGCTTCGGCCGACAGGATGAATTCGAGACGCCGCGAGTGGCCGGACTCAGCGGCCAGGGCGGCCAGCGTGTCGACCGAATAGGACGGACCGGGGCGGTCGAGCTCGATCGAGCTGACCGTGAACGTCGGCTCTCCGGCGATCGCCAGCTCGAGCATCGCCCGCCGGTCCGCCGCCGGGCTGACGGCCTGGCCCGGCTTGTGGGGCGGGATCCCGGCCGGGATGAATACCACGCCGCTCAAGCCCAGGGCAGCGCGCACCGCGGCGGCGATCGCGAGATGGCCGTCGTGGATCGGATCGAACGTGCCGCCCAGGACTCCGACCCGGACCCCGGCTGGGGTCAAGCGTTCTCCCAGGGCTGGCGATCCCACTCGAGCTCCACCCGTCCGATCCGGACGGTGTCCCCGGAGGCAACGCCCCGCCGGCGCAGCTCGGTTTCGATCCCCAGGCGGGCAAGGTCGTGCTGGAAGCGCTCGGCCGATTCCTCGTTCTCGAAGTCGGTCTGGGCGGCGATCCGCTCGATCCGCCGGCCGCTAACCCGGAATGCCCCGTCCGGGTCCAGCTCGACGCTGAAGCCGTCATCCATCCCCGCGATCGTGTGGACGACGACGCCGGCCGGCTCGGGCGGCAGGCCCAGCTCGTCGCCCGACGGGAGCATCGCGGCCAGCGCCGCCCGGAGCTCGTCCAGCCCGTCGCCGCGGGCTGCCGCGACGGCGAGCACGGCCAGCCCATCCGTCTCGCGGGCCGCCCGGAATGCCGGCCAGGCGGCGGCCGCGGCGGGCAGGTCGATCTTGTTGAAGGCGACCAGGAGGGGCCGCTCGAGGAGGGCCGGGTCATGGGCCGCAAGCTCGTCCCGGATCACCTGGTGGTCCCATTCGGGGTCGCGCGACGAGCCGTCGACGACGTGGACCAGGACCCGGGTGCGCTCGACGTGGCGCAGGAAGGCGTGGCCCAGGCCGGCGCCCAGGCTGGCCCCTTCGATCAGGCCGGGCACGTCGGCAATCGTCGGGCGGCGGCCATCGTCCAGGCCCAGGTCGAGCACGCCGAGGTTGGGCTCGAGGGTCGTGAACGGGTAGTCGGCGATCTTCGGGGTGGCCGCGGTGAGGGCCGCCAGGAGGGTCGACTTGCCGGCGTTCGGGAGGCCGACGAGGCCGACGTCGGCGATCAGCCGGAGCTCGAGCCGGAGCCAGCGCTCCTCGCCCGGCTCGCCCTTCTGGGCATGCTTCGGGGCGCGATGGGTGGCGGTGGTGAAGTGGACATTGCCCAGGCCGCCGCGACCGCCGCGGGCCACCTCGGTGACCTGCTCGATGCTGACCAGGTCGGCCAAGAGGGCGCCGCTCGCATCGTCGTACACGGCCGTCCCGGGCGGGATCGTCAGGGTCAGGTCCTGGCCCGCCTTGCCGTGGCGCTTCGAGCCGGTCCCCCGTCCGCCGGAGCCCGCCTTGAACTGGCGGTGGTCGCGATATTCGCGCAGGGTCGTCTGGCCGAGATCGACCCGCAGCTCGATCGAGCCGCCCCGCCCGCCGTCGCCGCCATCGGGCCCGCCGCGCGGGACATGGGCCTCGCGCCGGAACGTGGCCGCCCCATCGCCGCCGTCACCGGCGCGAACGAGGATCCGGACCTGGTCGAGGAACATTCGGGCGATCGTCGCACACCACTGGTCGCCCCGCCGTGGGGCCGGTGGGTGGCGGTCTAGAAGTACGGCAGCGGGTTGACCCGGACGCCGTCACCCCAGACCATGCCGTGCCAGACCTCGAAGTGGAGATGCGGGCCGGTCGCGTTGCCGGTCATCCCGACCCGCCCGACCTGCTGTCCCCGGCCGACGTGCGCGCCCACGTGGGTCACGATCGCGGACATGTGGTTGTAGGTGGTGAACAGGCCGCTGCCGTGGGCGATCCAGACCTGGTAGCCGCCGCCGTTGTCCTTCCAGCCGGCGAAAATCACCGTCCCGGCCGCCGCGGCCAGGACCCGCGTGCCTTCCGGCGCGGCGATGTCGATCGCGGGATGGCTGGCGTGGAAGTACTGGCTGATCCAGCCGCCGGGCACCGGCCAGTAGAACGCGCCGCCGCTGTAGTTGGCCGGCGGGTGGGCGCTGCCGCCCCCCGAGCTGGTCCGGGTGATGGTCGGCTTCGAGGCGGTCACGGCAATCGGCTTGCCGCGGGCGTCGGGCACGATCAGGACCTGGCCGAGGACCAGGGCCCGGTCGGTCAGGCTGTTGTAGGCGGCGATGTCGTCGGCCGACATGCCGGTCAGGGCCGCGATCGAATCGAGGGTGTCGCCGGCCTTGACCACGATGACCAGGCCGTCGACCGGCGGGATCGTGATCTTCTGGCCGATGTGCAGCTGGTCCTTGGCGGCCAGGCTGTTGGCCCACCACAGGGTCATCATCGAGACGCCGAACTTCCTGGCGATCGCGGTCAGCGTGTCGCCCGACTTGACCGTGTACGTGATCAGCTTGGCCGACGCGTCGGTGACGGTCGTGTCGACGGCCAGTGGCTTGAGCAGAGTGCCGTCGGACAGGTACTGGCCCAGGTCGGCCGAGCCGTCGCCGGTGGTCGCCCCGGTCCCGCCGACCTGGCTGGCCTGGTCCGGCCCGTCGATCTGCTGGGCGCTCGTGTCGAGGCCGCCGATCGTCAGGCGCGGCCCGGCGGTGATGGCCGCGGTGCTGCCGGTGCTGCCCTTCGCGGTCGCCGTGAAGCCGGCGCCACTGATCGAGGCAATCAGGACCAGCAACGCGATTCCGATCGGCAGGACGCGCTCGCGGCCGCCGATCCGGGTGACGAGGCGATCGATCCGCGGCGAGATCAGGCCGAGGAGGCGATCAGCAACGCGCTCGCTGCGGGAGATCCGATGCGCTCCAGAGCGAATCGAGGCGGTCGTGCGCTGCGGGCGAGGGCGCAGCCCGCGTAGGGCACGCTGCACGCCGGCCGTCTTGTTCTGCAATACGGTCTCCGAGATTGGGGACGGCACTCTGGGGATGGGAGCGCTGGGGCTGCTTGGCCGTCCAGGTCGGTCGCGTTCTTGAGCTGGGGGTCTCTTGAAGCGGCTGCCCGACATCTAGTGGTCGGGACTCTTGGTGTCCGGGGCACCGTACCATGCCCGGCCAAATCGTTGCAATGGAGGCGCGTGGGGCGCGCGACGACTCAGGACGATCGCGGCGACGACCCGCCTGGCAAGCCCGCGAAAGGGCTAGGCGTTCGCCTCGAGGCCCTTGGTCAGCTTGCCCAGGAACTCGGCGTTCGACTCGGTCTTCGAGAGCCGGTTGAGGAGCAGCTCGATGCCCTCGTTGGTGCCCACCGCGGACAGCATCCGGCGCATCGTCCAGACCATCTTGAGGGTGCCCTCTTCGAGGAGGAGCTCCTCGCGCCGGGTGCCCGAGCGCTGGACGTCGATCGCCGGGAAGATCCGCTTCTCGGCCAGCTTGCGCTCGAGGATCAGCTCGGAGTTGCCGGTCCCCTTGAACTCCTCGTAGATCACGTCGTCCATCCGCGAGCCGGTCTCGACCAGGCAGGTGCCGATGATCGTCAGCGAGCCGCCCTCCTCGATGTTCCGAGCGGCACCGAAGAAGCGCTTCGGAGGGTAGAGGGCGATCGGGTCGATACCACCCGACAGGGTCCGGCCGCTGGGCGGCAGGGCCAGGTTGTAGGCCCGCGCCAGGCGCGTGATCGAGTCGAGCAAGATGACCACGTCGCGGCCGCTCTCGACCTGGCGCTTGGCAATCTCGAGGGCCATCTCGGCGACGTGGGTGTGGTTCTCGGTCGGCTCGTCGAAGGTCGAGCTGATCACCTCGCCCTTGACGCTCCGGCGCATGTCGGTGACCTCCTCGGGCCGCTCCCCGATCAGGGCGACCATCAGGAGGATCTCGGGGTAGTTGGTCGAGATGCCGTTGGCGATGTGCTTGAGGAGCATCGTCTTGCCGGCTTTTGGCGGGCTGACGATCAGGGCACGCTGGCCCTTGCCCAGCGGGTTGACCAGGTTGACCAGCCGCTGGCTCAGGTTCTTGGGATCCGATTCGAGGTTGATCAGCTCATCGGGGTGGATCGGGGTCATGTCGCCGAAGTGGGGTCGGTGGCGGGCGACGTCCGGGTCCAGGCCGTTGACCGAGTCGACCCGCAGCAGGCCGAAGTACTTCTCGGCCTCGCGCGGGGTGCGCACGGCGCCCGACACCCGATCGCCGATCCGCAGCCCGAAGCGGCGGACCTGGCTCGAGCTGACGTAGACGTCCTCGGGGCTGGGCAGCAGGCCGTGGCGGCGCATGAAGCCGAAGCCCTCGTCGACGACGTCGAGGATGCCGGTGGCATAGGCCAGTCCGGCGCGCTCGGTCTGGCGCTGCAGGATCCGGTCCATCAGCTCTTCGCGCCGGTCGGCGGCGACCGGGTCGATCTCGAGCTCGCGGCCGATGGTCCGGAGCTCCTTCTCGCTCATCTCGCGCAGGTCGGCGATGGCGAGGTCGTTGCGGCCGCGGGCGGCTTCGGCTTCGGCCTGCTCGTCGAAGTCGGTCACCGGCGGGCGGGGGGCGTTGGGGCGGCGGCGGGTGCGCCGATTGCGGGAGCGCGGATCGCGCGGGTCGGGGCCGATTGCAGGCATCAG
This sequence comes from uncultured Chloroflexia bacterium, assembly GCA_963735455.1. Classification (GTDB taxonomy): domain Bacteria; phylum Chloroflexota; class Limnocylindria; order Limnocylindrales; family CSP1-4; genus Palsa-1033. The sequence continues at coordinate 158,311 of CAVTKZ010000002.1, read as the reverse complement.
GTAAGGGTCACCAGTGAAGAGGGGTCACACAGGAATGGTTCCGGGGCGCTCGCGCGGAATTGCTATTCCGGCGGCAGCCGAGGTGGGAACGCATTGAGAATAGCCCCCAGATCGGGCGCCGTCAACGGGCAGTTCCGTGCGAGGGCACTTGCCGGAGCCGTGCCCGGAGCGCGGCGTTGAGCCGCGACTTGGGACGAATGTCGCCAGGGGACGCACGACGGCCGGGTTTGCCCGGGATTCGAGCCTGGGTTGGGTCGCAGGCCGTCTGCCTATGCACGAAGCGGCCCGTCGAGTCTCCGATTCCAGCCAGATCGAGCCGAATCTGAACCCAGTGCGTCTGGCGGCGACATTTGTCCGAACCTCGACTCCGCCAAGGAATGCTCGGCTTCGAGCGCAGGGAGTGGGAGCGCTCCCAGCCGGAACGGAACCTAGGACTTGGCGGCGGCTCCGGCGCGGGCCTTGGCCCAGTCCTCCTTGAACCGGACGATGCCGCTGTCGGTCAGCGGGTGGTGAATCATCATCTGCAGGATCTTGAACGGGAGGGTCGCGACGTGGGCGCCGGCCAGGGCCGCCTGGGTGACGTGGAGCGGGTGGCGGATCGAGGCCGCCAGGACCTCGGCGTCGAGCTCGTGGATCGCGACGATCTCGACCAGCTCGCGGACGCAGGTCATGCCGTCCTCGTTGATGTCGTCGAGCCGGCCGACGAACGGGCTGAGCAGGCTGGCCCCGGCCTTGGCGGCGAGGAGGCCCTGGTTGGCCGAGAAGATCAGGGTGCAGTTGGTCTTGATCCCCTCGTCGGCGAAGCGGCTGATCGCCTCCAGGCCGTTCTCGCTCATCGCCACCTTGACCACGATGTTCGGGGCGATCTTGGCGAAATGGCGGCCCTCGGTGAGCATCCCCTCGACGTCGTCGGCGACCACCTCGGCCGAGACCGGTCCCGAGGTGATCTTGCAGACCTCGGCCAGGATCTCGTCGTACGAGCCGCCGACCTTGGCGTACAGGCTCGGGTTGGTCGTCACGCCGTCGAGCACGCCCCACCGGGCGGCCTGCCGGATCTCGTCGATTTCGGCGGTGTCGAGGAAGATCTTCACGGGTCAACTCCGGCGCTGAGGGAGCGCGCCGAGCCGCTGGCCATCGGGGCCGGCGTCAGGCGGGCAGGCGTGGCTTGAGGCCCGATTCTACGCCCCCGGCGGACTGGCCCCATGAACGCCAGGTCAGCGCTTCGTTGCGGCCTTGCTCGCTTCGGGCTCGGCCTGGCCGGAGCCGGCCGGCCGGCTCGCGCTGGCCTCGGTGCCGTGGACCTTGACCGCCTCGGCCGGGCGGGCCACGACCCGCGAGGCGAGGACGGGCTGCCGCCCGTCGGCCACGGCAATCGCGCTGGCCACGAAGCCGTCGAAGAGCGGGTGCGGGCGGTTGGGCCGGCTCTTGAACTCGGGGTGGAACTGGCTGGCCACGAACCAGGGGTGGTCGCGCAGCTCGACGATCTCGACCAGGCGGCCGTCGGGCGACTGGCCGGACAGGATCATCCCGGCCCCCTCGAGGACCTGCCGGTAGCGGTTGTTGACCTCGAAGCGGTGGCGATGGCGCTCGTAGATCACCTCCGAGCCGTAGACCGCGGCGGCCTTCGTGCCGGGCGTCAGCCGGGCCGGATAGAGGCCGAGGCGCATCGTGCCGCCCTTGTCCTCCATCTCGCGCTGGTCGGGCATGAAGTCGATCACCGGGTTGGCCGTGAACATCTCGAACTCGGTCGAGTTCACGTCGCGGGTGCCCAGGACGTGCCGGGCGAACTCGATCACCGCGCACTGCAGGCCCAGGCACAGGCCCAGGTACGGGATGCGCTGCTCGCGGGCAAACTGGGCGGCCAGGACCTTGCCCTCGATCCCCCGATGGCCGAAACCACCCGGGACCAGGATGCCGGCCACCCCGGCCAGCGCCTCGCCCAGGTTGTCGGGGGTCAGCTCCTCGGAGTTGACCCACCGGATCCGGGCGTCGACGCCGTTCGCCCAGGCGGCGTGGCGGAGTGCCTCGCTGACGCTCATGTAGGCGTCGGGCAGCTCGATGTACTTGCCGACGAGGGCGATCTCGAGGCTCGGCTTGGGACCCTTGATCTGCTCGACGAGCGCCCGCCAGGCCGCCAGATCCGGCTCGGCCGCGGCCTCGGCCAGGCCGAGCTCGCGGACGACCAGCTCGCCCAGGCCGGCCGCCTCGAACTGGAGCGGAACCTCGTAGATCGTGTCGGCGGTGACCGCCGGGATCACCGCCTCGGTGGCGACGTCGGTGAACAGGGCGATCTTCTCGAGGATCTCGTCGCTGACCGGGTGGTCCGAGCGCAGGACGATCACGTCGGGCTGGATCCCGATCCCGCGCAGCTCCTTGACGCTGTGCTGGGTGGGCTTGGTCTTGAGCTCGCCGGTGGCCATCAGGACGGGCAGCAGGGTGACGTGGACGTAGAGCACGTTGTGCCGGCCGACGTCCTTGCGCATCTGGCGGATCGCCTCGAGGAAGGGCAGGCTCTCGATGTCGCCGACCGTCCCGCCGACCTCGACGATGACCACGTCCCGATCGCCGTCCTTGGCCAGCCGGCCGATCCGCTCCTTGATCTCGTTGGTGATGTGGGGGATCACCTGGACGGTGCCGCCGAGGTAGTCGCCGCGGCGCTCCTTGGCGATGACGGCCTGGTAGATGCGGCCGGTCGTGACGTTCGAGAGCTGCGACAGGTTCTCGTCGATGAACCGCTCGTAGTGGCCCAGGTCGAGGTCCGTCTCGGCGCCGTCGTCGGTCACGAAGACCTCGCCGTGCTGGTAGGGCGACATCGTGCCGGGGTCGACGTTGATGTACGGGTCGAGCTTGAGGATCGACACCGACAGGCCCCTGGCGCGAAGGATCCGACCGATGCTCGCGGCGGTGATGCCCTTGCCGAGCGAGGAGGTCACGCCTCCGGTCACAAAGACATACTTCGCCATGGGCTGGATCCTCCGGGGGTTTTTCCAATGCTAGCGGAAGACGCCCCGCGGGGCAAACCGGACGGCCCGAAACGCGGCCGGATCGGGCCTCGATTGGGCCTCGATTGCGCCCCGGGATCAGGCCTCGATCCGGGTCCGATCAGTCCCGGGCTACGCCTCGGCGGGCGGCTGGATCGCGCCCGGCGGGTCCTCCACACCCGGTCCCCAGACCTCCGGGCCGCAGAAGAAGGGGTGGCTGGCCGGGGCCGGGAACGCCCCGGCCGGGTTGCGCCGCCAGGCGTCCAGCCGCTCGTTCAGCCAGGCGTGGATCTCGGCAAACTCGGTCCAGCGCTCGTAGGCCCAGCCATTGGCCAGGCAGATCGGGACCAGGGCCCGCTTGGCGAAGATCACGTCGGCGTAGCCTGCCGCGTAGCGATCGCTCTCGCCGTCGCCGATGAAGACCACCGCCCGGCCGGCCGCCTGGTGCTCCAGGACCCGTTGCCGCTTGCACGTCCCGCACACCCGGCAGTCGGGGTGGCCGTTGGGCCAGCTGATGCTGCCAACCTGGTCGGCGAACGTGGTCCGGGCGGTCACGATCGGCAGGTCGGCCAGGCCGAGGCGGGCGAGGGCCGGGCCGATGAAGAAGCCGAAGCCGTCGCTGACCACCTCGACCGGGATCCCGGCGGCCGTCGCCCGGCGGGCGAACGGGACGAAGCCCGGGTCGTGGGGCTGGACCGCGGCCGTGGCCAGGAGCTCGGCCTCGGTCGCCCGGATCAGCTTGATCTCCCACTCCATCAGCCGCCGGGAGCCCATCAGGCCGGCGTCGTAGATCGCCGCGATCCGTTCCCAGTCGGCATGCGAGACGTGCTCGGCCATGACCGTGTCCGAGACGTCGGTCAGGGCGATCGTGCCGTCGTAGTCGACCAGGAAGGCGACCGGCGGGCTGCCCGCCGGGAGGGGCTCGACGCGGGGCGCCGCGCCGGACATGACGACGCCCGGCGCGGTCGTCGCGTCGGGCGTCATTCGGGCGAAGGACTGGCCGCCAAGCGGTCCTCCGGTGTGGGCCGGAGCCAGGTGGCGACCGTCAGGCGGTGGGTCAGGCGCCTTCCTGGTCGAGGACGAGCGACTCTTCGTCGGACTCCTCGGTCAGCTTGAGCCAGACGAACAGGCCGGCCAGGATGACCAGCGGAATCACGATCAGCGCGCCGAGGGTGACCCCGAGTGCGACCGCGACCGTCTTAAGAGCCTTCATGGCTGTACCTCCCGTTACTTCTTCTTGTTGTCGGCCGGACCGGCCTTGGCGGCCGTCCGAGCCTCGCGCAACGCCGGTCCGCCGGCGATCATCGATTCGACGTCCTCTTTGGTGAATTCCGAGAGGACATGCTTGGCGCCCGTCTGGGTCGACGACAAGAGGCGAACCACGAAGGCGCCGTCCTGCTCGAAGAAGAACGTGTCTTTCGGCTTCTGCTCGTCCATGTAGCGACCCAGGACGCGGAATGCCTTCTCATAGTAGCCCGCCTTGGTCCAATCATCCGTCGCCTGCCGGTTCCGGCGGGCGACGGCCTCCTCCATGAACCGGGCGATGTCGTCGTCGAGGAAGGTCAGGGTCTCCTTGACCTGGCTGCCCAGCGACTCGCCCCAGCCGCCGGTCGCCTTGGTCGTGACCAGGCCCTGGACGATGAATCCATCAGGCGCCTCGGCCAGCAGGACCTCGCGCATCCCGCGCTGGTCGAGGAAGGCGCCGATCGAGCGGAAGACCTCCTCGAAGTCCTGGCGGGGCGACCCCTCGTAGATCCGCATTCGGCCTCCGTCTCGTCTCAGGATCCGGTCGTTCGATCGATCAGGCCGCGATCCTTGGCCCGAGCCTCACCGGCCCGGAAGAGCATGGCTGAGCCGAGTGTAACGATGGCTCCGGTGACCAGCAAGACGACCACGATCTGGAGCGGCGTTCGGGTTGAGCTGGCCCGACAGCTGCTGCCACAGCGACCCGGGCCCGCCGATCGAGCTCGGGCCGCCGGGGAAGAGCGCCTGGCGGACGCCGGCGATCCACCAGCTCAACGGGCTGACCAGGCCGAGGACCTGCAGCGGCAGGGGCAGGACCGACAGCGGGAAGACGGCCCCGACGACCAGGAACAGGGCGCCGACCACGACCTCCGGGTAGTCCCACGATTCCTGGCGGGTCTGGAGGCAGACCGCGGCCATCACCACGGCCAGGGCGCAGATCGTGATCACGCCCAGGACCAGGACGATCGCCAGCAGTGGCCAGTCGACACCCAGCGGGTTGAACGGCACGCCCAGGACGATCACCCCGACGGCCAGGGTGATCCCGGCGCCCATCGCCCCGACCGCCAGGCGGGCCAGCCCGCGGCCGAGCAGGATCGTCAGGAACGAGCTCGGGCTGACGTAGATGTACTTGAGCATCCGGTAGCGCTCGCGGTCGTCGAGGACGGCCCAGGCCAGGCCGGCCACGCCGCTGACCACGAACGACCACAGCGCGCTGCCCACGATCACGAACGGCCGCAGGGCAATCCCGGCGGGCCCCGCGATCACCTGGAGCATGAACACGAGGATCAGGGCCGAGGCGACCGGCTTGGCCACCGAGTAGATGAAGAACAGCAGCGGATCGGTCCAGTTGGCCTCCATCTTCCAGCCCAGCGAAGCCGCGGTCCGGAAGCTGCGCAGCAGGTCGCTCGTGCCCTGGCCGCGGGCGCGGGCCGGATCGAAGCGATGGCCGTCGACGGGGGCCGCGTCGATCATCGCCAGCGCACCGTCAGGCGACCCTCGCGCCGGGCCCGCTCCTCCATCGCCTGGAGCAGCCAGCGGGCGAGGCCGATGAAGGCGATCGTCATGACGACCAGGATCAGGGCCTCGACCCACGGCGCCGGAGTACCGGTCGGGCCGGTCGAGACGAAGGCCAGCTGGCGCATCGCGTCGAGGCCCACGGCCAGCGGGATCAGGGCGATCGCCAGCGCGCCGATGAAGCCCAGCCGGCCGACCGGGAAGTTCAGGCCCGACACGAAGTAGACCGGCTCGGTCATCAGCTGGGTCAGGTGGAACGCCTCCCGGCCCCACATCACGAACAGCGAGGCGAGCATCATCCCGAACCCGTACAGGGCGGCCAGGGTCAGGACGAAGACGGCCAGCAGGAGCGCCCACTGGCTGATGCTGAAGCTGACCCCGAAGACGACCGTGGCGATGAACAGGATGACGACCGCCCGGGTCGAGCTCATCACCAGGCCGCCGACGGCCATCCCGACGAGCACGCTCATCACGTTCATCGGCGCCGCGAAATAGAGCTCCAGGTTGCCCTGGTCCTTCTCCCAGTACAGCTGGGCGGCCATCATCCAGACCACGTTCAGCCAGAAGGCGGTCATCGCCCCGCCGATCACGACGAAGCCGATGTAGGCCGGCGGGGCGTCGAGGGCGCGATAGACGAAGACGAACGAGGACGTGGTCAGGAACGGCAGGAGCATCTGGAAGATGAGCCAGGACGGCTCGCGGGTGAGGCCGATGACCCGGGGATAGGCCCGGCCGACGACCGAGCGCAGGTTGTTCGCGATCACCTGGCGGGCTGTCCAGTTGGCCGCCTCCTGGGGGCTCGCCGTGGGCCGGCCGACGAAGGCCGGCAGGACCGGCGCGCCTGGCTGGCTCCCGCCCAGGCTGGCCATCAGAGGCTCTCCTCGGGATCCGGCTGGCCGGCCTCGTGCGGCTCGATCGGGGTGCGCTCCGTGCGGTCCGCCGCCCGGGTCTCCTCGCTGTCGTCGAAGCCGCGGCCGACGAGCTCGACGAAGACGTCCTCGAGGCTCGGCTCGGACTTGGCCAGGGCGACGATGTGGGCACCGAGCCCGTCGAGCGCCGCGACCACACCGGCCAGGGCCGAGTCCTCGTGGAGGACCAGGTTGATCACCACGGTCTGGCGCGCCGGGGCGCCCGCCTCGCTCGGCGAGTTGACTGCGACGACCGCCGAGACGACGCCGGGCAGCCGGGCCAGGCCGGCCGGTCCGCCGGCCAGCCGATCGAGCTCGAGCCGGAAGATCGACTCGCGCTGGACCCGGCGCTTGAGCTCGGCCGGGCTGCCGATCGCCAGGATCCGGCCGCGATCGACGATCGCGATCCGCTCGCACAGCTCGTCGGCCTCGGCCATGTAGTGGGTCGTCAGCAGGACCGTCCGTCCGGGAACAGCAGCTCGCCAGCCGACCATGAGCTCGCGCACCGCCCGGGCCGCCGACACGTCGAGGCCCAGGGTCGGCTCGTCGAGGAAGAAGACCCACGGGTCGTTGAGCAGGCCCCGGGCGAAGTTCATCTTCTGGCGCTGGCCGGTCGACAGGGTGCTGACCCGCTGGTGGCGCTGCTCGCCGAGGCCGACCGCGTCGATCAGCTCGTCGACTCGGCGCCAGCCTTCGCGGGCGCCGAGGCCGTAGAACTGGCTGAACATCCAGAGCTGCTCGCGAGCTTCGAGGATCCCGTAGCCCGACTGCTCGCCGCCGGCGACCATGTTCATGATCCGGCGGATCTTCTTGGTCTCGGTGGCCACGTCGAAGCCGAAGATCCGGGCCGTGCCCGCCGACGGCAGGAGCAGCGTGGTCAGGATCTTGATCAGGGTGGTCTTGCCCGCCCCGTTCGGCCCGAGCAGCCCGAAGAACTCGCCCGGGGCGACCTCGAGGTCGATCCCGGCGAGAGCCGTGACGTCGTTGGGCTTGGCCTTGTAGACCCTCGTGATCCCGCGCGCGTCGATCGCGGGGCCCTGAATCGAGCCGGACACAGCACGGCCTCTGACGGGTTCGGGGAGGCCGCAGTCTACCATCGCCGCCCGTGGCGGAACAGAGGGTCCGGCCGGGCCGGCCGCCCCGGCCGCTGGAGCGGGCCGTGGCGGCGAGGCCGGCCGCTGCCAACTCGTCGGAATATGCCGCACATTCTCAGCCTGCGGGCTGATCCGGCTCGTTCGAGCCTCCGCGGTCCACTTGGGGTGCCCAAAGCCGTCGAATTATCGAGGCCATCGATAAAGCGGGCCTCTGTTCATCCCCGGACGACGAGTTTCTCGGAGTGCGGCTGCAGCACCTCGCTGGTTAAGGATGTGCGCAATATTTGGGGGCCAGGCCGATCTCGGGCTGATCGAGCCGCCCGCATACCACAACTAAACCTAGACAGCGGAATCTTGCCCGCCGGATCCCTGTTTCCCGGGGTCCCGGGCGGCGCTGACGAGTCCTCTACCACGACTACTCGTACAGCGGCCTTTACGTCCCTCGATTCGGCCCGAATCCGGGCAATCGACGTCGCTAGGCCGCTGCCTACGATTAGTTGTGGTACGAGGCCTTCGAGTGCCGCCCTGCCGCCCGCGTCCAGACCCGATCCCGGCCGCCGGAGCGCCGCGTCCAGACCACTGCCGGGCGCCGGAGCGCCGCGTCCAGGCCCCAGCCGGCCGCCGGAGCGCCGCGTCCAGGCCACTGCCGGGCGAGGGCGGCGGCCCAACGTCGTTCAGATAAGCCCCGTGATTGCGGGTGCATCTACCGGGCGTGATCGCCCAGACCAGGGCGTCCTTCCGACCTGGGAGGCGCTCGTTCATGCCGTGAACCAGGGTTCCGGGCTGGTCCGGGACCCCGAAACGTGGTCCTCGGCGGCCGCTAATGCGCCAGCTAATCACCTGGCTGATACGGAGGAAGCTGGGCGACCGAGGACTTCGAGGGGCCGCCGAGGATCGTCTCGGCCCCGGACGTTGGGTGGCTCCGGACCTTGGCCGCAGGAGCGCCGCGTCCAGGCCTCGGCCGCCACAGTCCCGCGTCCTGGCCACCGCCCCGGCCGGCCGCCGGAGCGCCCGGTTACGCCTCGGCCAGGGCCACCGCGATCAGGCCGGCGACCCGGGCGTCGTTCTCGATCAGGGCGGTGTTGGCCCGGATCGACGCCCCGTTGGTCAGCTCGGCGATCCGGGCCAGGAGCCAGGGCGTCGTCGCCGGACCGTGGATCCCCGCGGCCTCGGCGTCGGCCAGGGCCTGCTCGATCGCCACCCGAGCATCGGCCAGGGGCAGCGCCGCGGCCGCCGGCACCGGCGTGCACAGCAGGATCCCCGAGCCGAGTCCCAGGCCGAAGTGGGTCGCCACGAGCCAGGCGGCCTCGGCGACGCCCGGCACGACGTGCGGGGCGCGCACGCCACTCGTCGTCGAGTAGAAGCCGGGCAGCTCATCCTGGCCGATCGCCACGACCGGCACGCCCCGCGTCTCGAGGTACTCCAGGGTCTGGGGCACGTCGAGGATCGCCTTGGGCCCGGCACACACGACCGCGACCGGGGTGCGGGCCAGCTCCTCCAGGTCGGACGACACGTCGAGCGTCGACTGCGGCCCCGAATGCCCCGCGGTGGACCCCGCCGATCCCGCCGGTGGCGAAGACCCGGATTCCGGCGACCTGGGCCGCGATCATCGTTGCCGAGACGGTCGTGGCTGCCCAGCCTCCGCCCGCCAGCGCCGCGGCAAGGCTCGGCCGGGCGGCCTTGAAGACCGAGCCGGCCGGTGCCGTGGCGAGCGCCTCGAGCGAAGCGTCGTCGAGCCCCACGAGGACTCGCCCGCCGCGGATCGCGATCGTGGCCGGCGTCGCTCCCGACGCACGAACCGCCGCTTCGGACGCCCGGGCCACGGCCACGTTCTGGGGATACGGCAGGCCGTGGCTGATCAGCGTCGACTCGAGCGCCACCAGCGGTCCCCCGGCGAGGAGTGCGTCGGCGACCTCGGGCGCAACCTGGATGCGTTCGCGAATCGATGCGGCGGCGGGGATTCGTTCCATCGGGTGGAGCGTACGGCACTGCGGCCTGCCCGGTCGCTACGCTTCGGCGATGGCCAGCAAGCCGATGACCCCCGCGATCATCCGCCGGCAGGTCGTGCTCGAGGAGCTCGACGCGGACCCGCGCGGCCGGTTCGCGATCGTCGCCCGTCGGTTCGTGGACAGGCACGACCGCTACGCATCCCACCTGTGGTTCGTGCCGTTGGTGCGCGGCCTGGGCCGAACCCGGGCCCTGACCAGCGGCCGGGTCCACGACGGGCGACCGCGGATCAGCCCCGATGGCGGGCGCGTCGCCTTCCGGAGGAAGCGGCTCGACGACGGGGACGCGGTCACGACCCTCGAGATCCTCGAGCTCGGGATCCGGCCCGGCGCACCAGGGGAGCCCTGGACCCTCGTCGCGCCCGAGCACGGCGTCGGCGCCCTCGCCTGGTCCCCGAAGGGCGAGCGGCTGGCCTACACGGCCGAGGTCGACCCGGTCCGCTTCCTGATCCCGGAGAGCCGGCCCCGGGTGTCGGCCGCCATCCAGACCAGGCACGACGAGTCCGGCAATCACGCCGACCGGGAGCCACTCGGGCGGCGGATCACCCGGGCAAACTGGCGCTGGGATGAGGTCGGCCACCTGGACCGCTGGGAGCACCTCTTCGTCGTCCACGCCCGGCCCGGCTCGCGACCACGCCAGCTCACCACGGGGGACTGGGGCGTGGACCAGCCCAGCTGGGATCCCGGCGGCCGCTCGCTGGTCTTTGCCGCGGACCGGACCGCGACCGCCGACCTCTATCCCAGCCCGACGATCTGGCGGGTGGGGCTGGACGACGCGCCGCCGGTCGAGATCCTGGCCCTCGGCGGGCCGGCCAGCCATCCGGCCGTCTCGCCCGACGGACGCTGGCTGGCCGTGGTCGGCGTGATCGAGGCGGGCGCCCACGACGACGTCAGTCCCGGGATCGTGATCGCCCCGGCCGACGGCTCGGGCCAGCCCCATGCGCTCGCGCCCGAGCTCGATCGGCCGATCGGCTGGCAGCTCGACACCGACCTGCTGGGCTGGCAGGTGACCTCGCGCGGCGGGCCGTTCTGGGCCGGCAACGCCGCCCTGATCGCGCTGGTGTCGGACCGGGCTCGCTGCGTTCCCTGGCGGTTCGAGCTGGATCCGGCCACCGGCCGGGCGGCTGCCACCACGGCCGAGCCCCGGCCGCTGGCCCAGGCCGAGGCGGCCTGCGAGCACCTGGCGGTCTCGCCCGACGGCCGGCGCGTCGTCGTGGTCGGCACCCTCGAGCAGCGGGCGCCCGAGGTGATGACCGCCGGGAACGGCCGGCTGCGGACGCGGACGCGGATCGGCTCGGCCTGGCAGCGCGGCGTCCGGCAGCCGGAGATGCGCCTCGTCCAGGTCCCGGGCCCCGGCGGGCCGATCGACGTCTGGCTCGCCTCCCCGCCCGGCGCCGGCTCGACGCCGCTGCCCACGGTGATCGACATCCACGGCGGCCCGCTCGGGGCCTGGGTCGCCGCGCCCAGCCTGGAGGTCTCGCTCCTCGTCTCGCGCGGCTACCGGGTCGTGCTACCCAACATCCGCGGTTCGATCGGCGTACGGCCGGGACTGGATCCGGCCGCAGCTCGGCGACTGGGGCGGGGTCGACGCCGACGACGTCCACGCGGCGCTCGATCATGCGATCGCGGCCGGCCTGGCCGACCCGGCCCGGGTCGGGCTGATCGGCCTGAGCTACGGCGGGTTCATGGTCAACTGGCTGATCGGGACCTCGGACCGCTTCGCCGCGGCAATCAGCGAGAACGGGGTGGCCAACCAGGTCAACGCCTGGGCCAACTCCGACAGCGGTCCCGACTACGCGCGAATGGCCCTCCTGGGCGACCCGCTCAGCGAGGCAGGCATGCTCAAGCTCTGGCGCCAGTCGCCGCTGGCCCACGTGGCCGACATCCACACCCCTCTGCTGATCCTCCAGGGCGAGGCCGACGAGCGCTGCCCCAAGGCCGACAACGAGCAGCTGTTCATCGCCCTCAAGGCCCTCGGCCGGACCGTCGAGTACGTCCTCTATCCGGAGGAGTACCACGTCTACCAGGCCGCCGGCCGGGTGGACCGGCGAATCGACCGGATGACCCGGATGCTCGACTGGTTCGACCGCTACCTGGGCGGCTGAACCCGGCCGCCGAGCCTGACCCGGGCCGCCGAGCCTGAGCCCGGCCGCCGTGCCGTCAGCGCAGGTCGAGCTCGGGGCGCGGGGCGGACAGCTGCCGCGCGGCCGCGCGATGACCGGCCAGCACCGCCCGCCGAAGCAGGGCCGGCGTCGAACGGCCCGCCCGGCGTGACTCGGCGAAACCGATCAGGAAGCCGGCATCGAAGGCGTCGCCGGCGCCCGTCGTGTCGGCCGCGGGCAAGGGCCTGGTCGCGACGTCGAAGGTGATCGAGGCGCCCGTGGCGTCGAGCAGATGGACCGTCGCGCCGTTGCCACCGCGCTTGACGATCACGACCGGCGCGAAAGCCAGCGCCCGCGCCCCGAGGACCGCCCGATTGGGCGAGTCGAGCAGCGCGGACAGCTCGCCGGCGGTCGCCAGCAGGACGTCCGGGGCCACGTCCCGGACGAGGGCCAGGGCGGCCGGCCGGCCGTTGGCCAGGAGCGGCCCAACCGAGGCCAGGTCGAGGCTGACCGCCGCTCCCGCCTCGCGGGCCAGACGGATCGCCTCCCGGCCCGCGGATCCGAGCGGCTCGCCCACGAGCGAGTAGAGCGGCAGGTGGACGACTTCGAGTGCCTTGAACCAGGCGGCCTTGAGGTCCGCCGGCGTCAGCTGGTCGGCCGCGCCGCGATCGGTCACGAACGACCGCTCACCGTCAGCCGCGAGCAGCACCCCGATCCGGCCTGTCGGGTGGCCGGCGACCCGCGCGGCCCGGACCGCGACGTGGTCCGCCCGGAGCGATTCGACCAGGGCCCGCCCCGGCCCGTCGCGGCCAACCGCGCAGACCAGCTGGACCTCCGCTCCGAGGCGGCCCAGCCAGGCGGCCGCGGTCGCCGCCGAACCGCCCTGGCGGAGCCGGACGAGGCCGGGCACGTCGGTCCCGCTGGCCAACGGCTGGGCCGGGCTGAGGACCACGTCGAGGGTCAGGTCGCCCAGGACCAGGACGCGCACCCCCGGCCGGCGTCGGCGGCGTGGCCGGTGCGGGAGGTGGCTGGGGACGGTCAGGCGGTTCGGCACGCGTCCGAGGATAGCGGCCGACGAGCCGTTTACGCGGCGTTCACGGGCGCCGGACGCCGAGCGCACTACAATGCACGGGCTGGCACGAGCCGCACTCTCGCCCTTCCAAAGCGACCTCTCGAGGGAGCCCCGCGATCGCCATGGCCCTTGCCCCGGACGCTCTCGACCTGCTCGCGGTCAACACGATCCGGACCCTTTCGATCGATGCCGTCCAGAAGGCGAACTCGGGCCATCCCGGCGCCCCGATGGGCATGGCCCCCATGGCGTTCACCCTGTGGACCCGCTTCCTGCGCCACGCCCCGACCGTCCCCGACTGGCCCAACCGGGACCGCTTCGTCCTGTCGGCTGGGCATGCCTCGATGCTCCTCTACTCGCTCCTCCACCTGACCGGCTACGACCTGGGCCTCGACCAGATCGAATCGTTCCGGCAGTGGGGCTCGCGGACGCCCGGCCATCCCGAACGCGGCCTCACCGCGGGGGTCGAGGCCACGACCGGGCCGCTCGGACAGGGCGTGGCCAACGCCGTGGGCATGGCGATCGCCGAGCGCCGCCTGGCCCACGAGTTCAACCGGCCCGACCACGAGGTCATCGATCACTGGACCTACGGGATCTGCTCGGATGGCGACATGCAGGAGGGCATCGCCTCGGAGGCGGCCTCCCTGGCCGGCCACCTCAAGCTGCGCAAGCTGCTCCTGCTCTACGACGACAACGGGATCCAGCTCGATGGGCCGACCGCGATGGCCTTCTCCGAGAACGTCCTGGAGCGCTTCGACGCCTACGGCTGGGACACCCGCCAGGTCGACGACGGCAACGACCTCGAGGCGATCAGCGCGGCGATCCGGGCCGCCCAGGAGGATGGCCGGCCGAGCTTCATCGCCGTGCGGACCCACATCGGCTATGGCGCGCCGCACAAGCAGGACACCCAGAAGGCCCACGGCGCGCCGCTCGGGGAGGACGAGGTCCGGCTGGCCAAGGAGGCCTACGGCTGGGATCCCGATCGCCACTTCTACATCCCCGACGAGGCCCTCGACGTCTTCCGCCGGGCGATCCCCGAGGGCGAGGCCCTGGTCGAGGCCTGGAACGGCGAGCTCGAGCGCTACGAGGCGGATCATCCCGACCTGGCCGCCGAGCTCAAGCGCCGCCTCGCCGGGCGCCTGCCCGACGGCTGGGAAGCGGCCCTGCCGACGTACGCCGTCGGCGAGGACTTCGCCACCCGCCAGGTCAGCCAGGCCGCGATCAACGCCCTGGCCCCGGTCCTGCCCGGACTGTTCGGCGGCGCGGCCGACCTGTCCGAGTCGAACCTGACCGACATCAAGGGCGGCGGCGACTTCTCGACCGACGAGGCCGGGCGCAACCTGCGCTTCGGTGTCCGCGAGCACGCGATGGGCGGGATCGCCAACGGGATCGCCTACCACGGCGGCTTCAAGCCGTACTGCGCCACGTTCCTGACCTTCAGCGACTACATGCGCGGATCGGTCCGCCTGGCCGCCCTCGCCGGCCTGCCGGTGACCTACGTCTGGACCCACGACTCGGTCGGCCTGGGCGAGGACGGCCCGACCCACCAGCCGGTCGAGCAGCCGGCCGCGCTCCGGGCGATCCCCAACCTGTGGTACATCCGGCCGGGCGACGCCAACGAGGCCGTCGCCGCCTGGGCCCTGTCGATCGAGCGGCGCGACGGGCCGGTCGCCCTCGGGCTGACCCGCCAGAAGCTGATCACCCTGCCCGAGACCGCCGGCGCGGCCCGCGCTGGCGTCCGCAAGGGCGGCTACATCCTGCGCGAGTCGAGCGGCGGGCCGGGCGGCATCGACCTGATCCTGGTCGCGACCGGCTCCGAGCTGGGGATCGCGGCATCGGCCCGCGACGCGCTCGAGGCCGACGGAATCCGGACCCGCCTGGTCAGCCTGCCCTGCTTTGCCGCGTTCGAGCGCCAGGACGAGGCCTATCGCGACTCGATCCTGCCCCGGACAATCGCCAAGCGGGTGACCGTCGAGGCGGGCGTGACCTTCGGCTGGGACCGCTACGCCGGCCCCGACGGGGCGATGATCGGGATCGACCATTTCGGGGCCTCGGCGCCCGGGGCGACCGTCCTCGAGCACTTCGGCTTCACCCCCGAGCACGTTGCCGACATCGGGCGAAAGGTCGTCCGGGACGGGCTCCGCGGCCGGATCCCGAGCCCCGACCCGGGCCACCAGCCGGCCGGCCTGGGTCTCGGCCATCCGATCGAATCCGGCAGCTCGAAGGCCAGCTGACCGGATGCGGGTCGCCTTCGCCGCGGATCACGGCGGCGCCGCGCTCAAGGACGAGCTCCTCGCCCGGCTGCGCAGCGATCCGGGCGGACCCCAAACCGCCGAGCCGGCCGACGAGCTGATCGACCTCGGTGGCGACGGCTCCGATCCAACCGACGACTACCCCGACTTCGCGGTCCGGCTCGGCCGGGCGATCCAGGCCGGCCAGGCCGACCGGGGCGTGCTGGTCTGCGGCAGCGGCGTCGGAGCGTCGGTCGCGGCCTGCAAGATGATCGGCATCCGGGCCTCGGTCTGCCATGACACGTACTCGGCCCACCAGGGTGTCGAGCACGACGACATGAACGTGCTCTGCCTCGGCGGCCGGATCGTGGGCATCGAGCTGGCCCTCGAGATCGTCCGGGCCTACCTCGGCGCGCGGTTCACCAACGAGCCCCGCCATCGCCGCCGCGTGGACAAGGTCCTGGCGATCGAAGCAGCCGAAGGCAGAGCGTGAGCCGCATCCGACCGACAAGACCAGGGGAAGCCAGCAGATGAGTGACCTGACATCCGGCGCGAGCGCCACCCCGCCCGGAATCCGACTCAACCCGGACGATGCCCAACGCTGGGCCGCCGCCGCCGAACGAGCCCGGACCGGGATCTGGGCGAAGCGCCTGTTCGATCGAGACCCCTCGCTGTGGTCGAGCGATCCGGCGGTCCAGGCGGGAATCGCCGAGCGCCTCGGCTGGCTTGACGCGCCGAGCCATTTCAGCGAGCAGATCCCGGCCCTCGAGGGCTTTGGTGGGTCGCTCAACGAGGATGGCTTCGACGCCGCCGTGGTCGCCGGGATGGGCGGCAGCAGCCTGGCCCCCGAGGTCCTCCTGCGGACCTTCGGGATCATGCCCGGTGGGCTCGAGCTGCGGGTCCTCGATTCGACCGACCCGCTGGCGGTCGGGGCCGTGGTCGACGACCTGAACCCACTGGCCACCCTGTTCATCGTCGCCAGCAAGTCGGGCACGACCACCGAGCCGCTAGCCTTCCAGGCCGATGCCTGGGCCCGGATCCGGGCCGCCCTCGATGCCCGCCACGAGCACAGCGAGAGCCCCGGCTACCTGATCGCGGCGATCAGCGACCCGGGCAAGAGCATCGACGCGATCCCCCACCACGATGAGCTCCGCGAAGTCTTCCTGAACCCGCCGGACATCGGCGGCCGCTACTCGGCCCTGACCTACGTCGGCCTCGTTCCGGCCAGCGTGATCGGCGTGTCGGTCAGCGGATTGCTCGCCTCGGCCTCGGCGATGCTGGCGCGCTGCCAGGACCCCGACCCGGCCACGAACCCGGGCCTGGCCCTGGGCCTGGCCCTGGGCAGCCTGGCCCTCGCCGCCCCGGCCGGCGCGGGGCGCGACAAGGTGACCTTCATCGCCGATCCCGAGATCGCCTCGCTCGGCTCGTGGCTCGAGCAGCTGATCGCCGAGAGCACCGGCAAGCAGGGCGTCGGGATCGTGCCCGTCGACCTCGAGCCGCTCGGTGCCGTGAGCGCCTACGGACCCGACCGGGTCTTCGTCCGGCTGGCCCTGGCCGGCTCCGCCGGGCCGGCGCCGGCTGCCGATGGGACGACGGCCGACGCCCTCCTGGAGCAGCTTGCCGCGGCCGGCCAGCCCGTGATCCGGATCGAGATCGCCGAGCGGATCGACATCGGCGCCGAGTTCATCCGCTGGGAGGTGGCCACGGCGTTCGCGGGCGCCGTCCTGGGCATCGACGCCTTCGACCAGCCCAACGTGGAAGAGGCCAAGATCCTGACCCGCGAGCTGCTCGCCCGCCACGGCCAGGCCGCCGAGGCAGGTCTCTACGAGGCGCCCCCGGCGCCGATCGAGCTGCTCGTCGCCGGTGATGGCCTGGCCCTGATCGGCGACGCTGCCCTGAACGCCGGCGGACCGGCCGACACGCTCGAAGCGGCGTTGCGCCGGCATCTCGAGCGGGCCAAGCCGAACGCCTACCTCTGCCTCCAGGCGTATATCGCCCCGAGTCCAGAGCGTGACGCAGCGCTGGCCAGGATCCGGACCCTGCTCCGGGACCGGACCGGCCGGGCGACGACCTCGGGCTACGGCCCGCGCTTCCTGCACTCGACCGGCCAGCTCCACAAGGGGGGCGCCCCGATCGGCCTCTTCTTCCAGCTGACCGCCGACCATCCCCAGGATCGCCAGATCCCGGACTGGCCGTACACGTTCGGGCAGCTGATCGATGCCCAGGCGGCGGGCGACTTCGGCGTCCTGGAGAGCCATCACCTGCCGGTCCTGCGGATCCACCTCGAGGCCGACCCGGATGCGGGCCTGGCCGCCCTGGAGCGAGCCCTCGGCGCGGCCCTCGCCGGCTCGTGACGGCCAAGGACGCGCCGCGCACGATCCGCGAGCTGCGCGAGGCACAGGGCGGGAAGCGCAAGCCGAAGGAGTCCAAGGCGGTCAATCCGCTCCGCCATGGCCTGCGCCTCGAGCGCGTGCCCGACCCGTGCGTGGTCGTCCTGTTCGGGGCGACCGGCGACCTGGCCCACCGCAAGGTCCTGCCCGCCCTCTACCAGCTCCGCCGGACGAATCTCCTGCCCCACGAGTTCATGCTCGTCGCGGTCGGCCGGCGGCCCTACGAGCAGGACGCCTTCCGCGAGGAGATCGCCGCGTCGCTGGCCAACTACTCGCGGGTCCCGGTCGAGGCGGCGATCGTCGACGAGTTCGTGGCCCGGATCGTCTACCACCAGGGCGACTTCGCCGATCCCGACGCGTACGACCGGCTGTCGGCGATGCTCGACACGATCGACCTGGAGCACGGCACCCGCGGCAATCGCCTGTTCTATCTGGCCACCCAGCCATCGGCCTTTGCCGAGGTCGTCGGCCAGCTCGGCAGGGTGGGCCTCGACCACGAGGTTCACGGTGGCGGCTGGCGGCGGGTCGTGATCGAGAAGCCGTTCGGCCACGACCTCGATTCGGCGACCCGCCTGAACCGCGAGGTGGGCAAGGTCTTCCGCGAGAAGCAGGTCTACCGGATCGACCACTACCTGGGCAAGGAGACGGTCCGCAACCTGATGGTCTTCCGGTTCGGCAACGGGATCTTCGAGCCGCTCTGGAATCGGCGCTACGTCGACCATGTCCAGATCACCGTGGCCGAGTCGATCGGGGTCGAGAGCCGGGGCGCGTTCTACGAGGAGACCGGCGCCTCGCGCGACTTCCTGCAGAACCACCTGATGCAGCTTCTGGCCCTCGTCGCGATGGAGCCGCCGGCGGCGTTCGAGGCCGAGGCCCTGCGCGACGAGAAGGTCAAGGTCCTCCGCGCGGTCTCGCCGCTGACCCCCGACGAGATCCGGCGGGACGTCGTCCGCGGCCAGTACGGGCCGGGCTGGGTGGCGGCCAAGCAGGTCCAGGGCTATCGCTCGGAGCCGGAGGTCGATCCCGAATCGGAGACCGAGACGTACGTCGCGGCCCGCTTCACGATCGACGACTGGCGCTGGGCCGGCGTCCCGTTCTACGTCCGCAGCGGCAAGCGCCTGCCCAAGCGGGCGTCGGAGATCGCGATCCAGTTCAAGGAAGTCCCCCACCGCCTGTTCCGGGACACGGCGGCCGAGCCCGAGCCCAACCTGCTGGCCCTCCGGATCCAGCCCGACGAGGGGATCCTGCTGCGCTTCAGCGCCAAGGTCCCGGGGCTCGGCATCGACGTCCGCAACGTGAACATGGACTTCACCTACGGCTCGGCCTTCAGCGTCGATTCGCCCGAGGCCTACGAAACCCTGATCCTCGACGCGTTGCTGGGCGACGCTTCGCTGTTCACCCGGGCGGACGAGGTCGAGGAGGCCTGGGCGATCGTGACCCCGATCCTCGACACCTGGATCGACATGCCCGCGCCGGCCTTCCCGAACTACGAGGCCGGCTCGTGGGGCCCGGCCGAGGCCGACGAGCTGATGGCTCGCGACGGCCGCCGCTGGCGGCGGATCTGATGGCCGCCGGCGGCCCGTTGACGAGCGCCCAGATCAGCGACGGCCCGATCGTGATCGAGGGCCTGGTCCCGATCGGCACGCCCCAGCTGCGCTGGGCGTCGCGGGCCTCGACGATCGAGGGGATCGAGCGCGAGCTGGCCCGGATCTGGGCCCAGCCCAAGCTGACCGCCGAGGTCGACGGGGTGGAGGTCCGCAACATCGCCGCCCGGACCAGCGTGATGAACCTGGTCGTGATCGCCCAGCAATCCGAGGATGGCGAGCACGGCGCCGCGATCATCAGCCAGCTGACCGGCCGGCACCCCTCGCGGACGATGATCCTGAGCTCGGCCGATCCCGACGGGCCGGGCTGGCTCGACGCCCGGATCACGGCGATGTGCATCCTGCCCCGGGCCGACGCGCCCGAGACCTGCGCCGAGACGATCTACATCACGGCCGGCGGCGACACCGGCCGGCATCTGGCCGCGATCGTCGAGCCGCTCCTGATCCACGACCTGCCGGTCACGGTCTGGTGGCCGGGCGAGGCCCGCCTCGAGAGCCAGCAGGCCCGCGACGTGCTGGCCTCGGCCGACCGGCTGGTCGTCGACGGCTCGGCCTGGCGCGGCGACGGCCTGGCCCGCCTGCGCGAGCTGGCCCGGGTCGCGACCACCACCCGGACGGCCGTCTCGGACTTCGCCCTCGCCCGCCAGTCGCGCTGGCGCGAGGCGATCGCGTCGACCTTCGACATGCCCGAGTTCCTGCCCTACCTGCGCTCGCTGCGCCGGGTGGCGGTGACCTACGGCACCCACGACGAGAGCGGCCTGCCCGGCCACACGAACCTGGTCAAGCCGCTCTACCACGTCGCCTGGCTCGCCTCGCGGCTGGGCCTGTCGGTGGTCAAGCCCCTGGCCCCGGTGCCCGGCCCGCCGGCACCGATCCGGCCGGGGGTCAAGCCGCCGCCCGGGCGGGGCTATGCCGCCACCCTCCGCCAGGGCAGCTCGGACATCGCCGTCGTGGTTCGGCCAGTCCTCTCGTCCACCCCGGCCGGGACCACCCTGCGGGTCGAGCTGCTGTGCGAACGGCGCGGCTCCGAGCTCCGGGTCGACGTCACGGCCGAGGCGGAGTCGGTCGGAGTGCGGGCCTGGCAGGACGGCGTCGAGATCCTCGACCGGCGCTTCAACGCGGCCCGCCGGACCGAGGCCGACCTGCTGGCCGAGGCGATCGAGGCCGGCGGGCGCAACGAGGTGGCCGACGATGCCGTCCGGATGGCCGCCCTGATCGCCGCCGCGGCCTGAGCGTGAGCGGTCACGTGCCGGGCGCCCCGGACCCGGGCAAGGGCGGCGACCCCGGCGTGGGCGGCGGCCCCGGCGTGGGCGGCGGCCCTGGCGAGCCCTCGGTCAGCGTCTTCGCCGACCCGGAGGCGCTGGCCGAGGCCGCCGCCGAACGGGTCGCCGACGCCCTCGTCGGCGCCGTCGCCGAACGGGGCCGGGCGGACCTGGCCACGACCGGCGGCTCGACCCCCGCGGCGCTGTACGTCCGCCTGACCCAGGAGCCCCTCCGCGACCGGGTGCCGTGGTCGGCCGTCCACGTCTGGCTGGGCGACGACCGCTACGTGCCCCGCGACCATCCCCTCTCGAACGTCTTCGTGATCGACGAGATCCTGCTCGACGAGATCCATGGCGTGCCGCTCCCGCCGGCGCACGTCCATCCCTGGCCGACGGGCCGGGCGATCGCCGAGGACCGTGGGCCGGCCTGGTGCGCCGCGACGTATGCGGCCGAGGCGGTCGAGCAGGTCCCGCTCGATCCGGCCGGCCGGCCGAGCTTCGACCTGGTCCTGCTCGGGATGGGCCCCGACGGCCACCTCCTGTCCGTCTTCCCGGGCAGCGCGGCCATCGGCGCCGACGCGCTCGCCCTGGCCATCCCGGCCCCGACCCATATCGAGCCGCACCTGCCCCGGGTCACGTTCAACCCGGCGATCCTCGAGGCGGCCGGCGCGATCCTGGTGATGGTCACTGGGGAGGCCAAGGCCGGGGTCCTCGCCCGGGTCCTCGACGGCCCCCGCGGCGACCCGGCGGCAGCCGACGGCCTGCCCGCCCAGCTGGCCCGGCGGGGCTCGGCGAGCTGGTTCGTCGACGCGGCGGCCGGCGCGGAGCTGCGCTCCACGGGATGATCGACCCGCGCCCGCCGGACGGCTTCGTCGAGTCGATCGACGGGACCCCGATCGCCTGGTGGGAGACCCGGCCAGCGGCCGGCCCGGCTCCCGATCCGGCGACTCCGGCCCTCGTCCTGGTCCACGGCGCCACCGCCGATCACACCGCCTTCCGGGCCGTGGCCCCGCGCTTCGCCCACCACCGCCGGGTGATCGCGATCGATCGCCGGGGACGGGGCGCGAGCGGCGATCAGCCGCCGTACACGATCGAGCGCGAGTACCAGGATGTCGCGGCGGTCGTCGACTTCCTGGCCGGATCAACAGGCCGGCCGGTCGACGTCCTCGGCCACTCATTCGGCGGGCGCTGCGGCCTGGGCGCCGCCCTGCTGACCGACCAGGTCCGCCGGCTGGTCGTCTACGAGGGCGCCCCGGCCGCCCGCGGCCAGGCCTTCCAGGATCCCGGCCTGCTGGCTCGCCTCGACGCCCTGGCGGCGCGGGGCGACCTTGACGGGGTGATGGCCACGTTCATGGCCGAGGTCGTCGGCCTGGAGCCGGCCGAGGTCGAGGCGTACCGCGCGGTGCCAACCTGGCCGCTGCGGGCCGCGGCGGCCCCGACGGCGATCCGCGAGCTGCGCGCGGAGGCCGGCCGGGATGCCGCCGCGGAGCACTTCGCCGAGATCCGGATCCCGGTCCTGCAGCTCGTCGGCGGGGCCAGCCCGGACATCTTCACGGCCGGCACGCGCGAGCTCGACCGCCTCCTGCCGGACGGCCGGCTGATCAGCCTGACCGGCCAAAAGCACGCCGCCCATCACACCAGCCCGGTGATCTTCGTGGCCGTGGTCGAGGGCTTTCTGGACGAGCGCGGTACCATCGCACCATGACCGACGCGACCATCGCCGGCCCGACGAGCGCCGTCGCGACCGCCCCCGCCAGCCTCGAAGATGCCCGGCCGTACTCGCCCGGGCTGGCCGGCGTGATCGGCGCGGAGAGCGCCATCGCCCTCGTCGACGGAGCGCGCGGGCGGCTCCTCTACCGCGGCTACCCGATCGGCCAGCTGGTCACCCGGGGAACGTACGCCGAGGTCGCCGACCTGCTCTGGACCGGCGAGTGGCACCCCGGCGCCGAGCTCCACCCCGAGCCCGTCCCGGCGCCCGTCCTGGCCAGCCTGCGCGAGCTGCCCCGCGACGCCCACCCGATGGACGCCCTGCGCACGGCCGTCTCGGTCTGGGGCGCCACCCAGAAGATCGCCTGGCCGCCGACCCCCGAGCAGGCCCGCGAGCTGACCGGCTTCTCGCCCTCGGCCCTGGCGGCCTTCGGCCGGCTGCGGCAGGGCCTCGAGCCGGTCGAGCCCGACCTGTCGCTCGACCTGGCCGGCGGCTTCCTGCAGCAGCTCACCGGGCAGGCGCCTGATCCGGCCGCGGCCCGGGCGCTGGAGGCCTACTTCATCGTCGGCGCCGAGCACGGGCTGAATGCCTCGACGTTCACCGCCCGGGTGATCACCGCCACCCGCTCGGACCTCGCCTCGGCCGTCTGCGGGGCGATCGGCGCCCTGAAGGGGCCGCTTCACGGCGGCGCCCCGGCCGAGGTCGTCAGCCAGCTCCACGAGATCGGCTCGATCGACCACGCCGAGGCCTGGGCCCGGGACAAGATCGCCAACCACGGCCTGATCATGGGCTTCGGCCACCGCGTCTACCGGGCCTACGACCCGCGAGCGGCCGCCCTGCGCCAGGTTGCCGAGGCGATGGACGAGCGGCCCGAGTGGCTGGACCTGGCGATCGCGGTCGAGGACGTCGTCCTGCGCGTGCTGGCCGAGCTGAAGCCCGGGCGCAGCCTGAAGACGAACGTCGAGTACTACGCGGCGGCCGTCCTCGAGGGCGTCGGCCTGACGCCCGACCTGTTCCCGGCCACGTTCGCCCTGGCCCGCCATGCCGGCTGGACGGCCCACGCGATCGAGCAGGTCAGCGCCGACAAGCTGATCCGGCCCGACATGCGCTACACCGGTCCCCTCGACCGGGACCTGCCGGCCTGATCCGATGAGCATGGCCAAGGGCAGCTTCGTCGGGGAATCGACGAGGCCCCGCTTCCAGCGCCCGGGCGTCTCGATCGAGGCCGTCGGGATCGCCGCGGCCGTCGGGATCTGGATCGTGGTGATGGCCTTCGGCGAGCCCTGGAGCCGGTTCCTGATCACCGGCCAGGACGCCCGCTGCTACTGGGTGCCGGGCTTCGACGCGCCGTACGCCCTGTCGGAGTGGACCGCCCCGATCGCCTATGTCTACTCGCCGGCGTTCCTGCAGCTGCTGGCCCCCTTGAAGGTCCTGGCCTGGGAGCCGTTCCTGGCGGTCTGGACCGTGATCCTCCTGCTCGCCGTCCGCTTCCTGTCGGGCCCCCGCCTGTTCGGCCTGGCCCTCGTCATCGCCGTGCCTGAGCTGATCGGGGGCAACATCCACCTGCTGGTGGCGGTCGCGATCGTGGTCGGCTTCCGCTACCCGGCCGCCTGGTCGCTCGTCCTGCTGACCAAGATCACGCCCGGGATCGGCCTGCTGTGGTTCGCCGTTCGGCGCGAATGGCGCTCGCTGGGGATCGCCCTCGGGGCGACCGCCGCGATCGCGGCCGGCTCGCTGCTGATCGATCCGCGAGCCTGGCTGGAGTGGCTGGGCGTGATCGGGGCGAGCGTGGGCAAGACCAGCGGGACGTGGGCGGCGCTGCCGATCCCGCTCTGGTTCCGGCTGCCGATCGCCGCCGCGCTCGTCGTGTGGGGCGCCCGGACCGACCGCCGCTGGGTGGTCCCGGTCGCGGCAATGCTGGCCCTGCCGGCGCTGTGGTACGGCGGCCTGGCGATCCTGCTGGCGGTGATCCCCCTGCGCGACCCGCGCCGGATCGCGTTCTGGTCGCGGCCGGCCGCGGGCGCGTCGCGGCCCGACGCCGGGCGGGCCTCCGACGCCGGCTTCAGCGACCGCCTCGGGGCGCCGGCCTGAGTCAGGCGGCGTCGGTCGCCCGGTCCGCCGGGTTCGACGGGCTCGAGGGGCTGGCCATCGCGGCAACGACCAGGGCGCCGGTCACGAAGACCGCCGCGGCCGCGACGAACGGGGCCCAGATCCCGAGACCGACCACGATCGCGCCCAGGATCGGGCCGATGATCCCGGCCGCGTACAGCGGCAGGTAGACCAGGTTGAGGGTCGCCGAGCGGCGCTCGGCCGGGACCTCGGTGGCCAGCAGGCCGAAGACCATCGCCGCCTCGACCGAGTAGCAGGCCCCGAACACCAGCACGCCGACGGCCAGCGTCCCGACGCTGGGCAGGAGGGGCAGGACGGCGGCCGACACGCCGCCCAGGAACAGGCCCGCCGACGAGCACCGGCCGGAAGCCGAGCCGGTCGCCGAGCCAGCCCCCGATCGGCGAGACGAGCGCCCCGACCAGGGCCGCGGTGCCGGTCACGAAGCCGATCGCGCTGGCCAGGTCCACCTTGCCGTTCACGTTCTCGACCAGGACCGGCAGGTACGGCCGGCTCATCTGGGCGCCCAGGAAGGCGACCCCGAAGATCAGGAAGACCCGCCGGATCGCCGGATCGGTCAGCACCCCGCGGACGGCGCCGAAGGCGAGGCTGACGACCCGGCCCTGCGGGAATCACCGCCGGCCGGACCTCGCGCGAGCCGAACGTCACGAGGAGGGCCGTGCCGACCGACAGCCCGGCCGAGACCCAGAAGATCGCCGGCAGCCCCTGGTGCAGGCCATCGACGATCCGGCCACCGAGGACCGGCCCGATCGCCATGCCGATCGGTCCGCTCGCCCCGAACAAGGCGATCGCGGTCCCCAGCCGGGGGCGCGGCGTCGCGTCCCGGATCGCGGCCAGCATCACCCCGGTGTTGCCCAGCTGGAAGCCGACCAGGAGCAGGGAGCCGGCCAGCTGCCACGGTTCGCGGCTGAGGGCCACGCAGGCGAAGACGACGGCCTCGACCAGGGCGCTCCGGACGATCACCGCCTTGCGGCTGTACTTGTCGGCCCACACCCCCCACAACGGCACGAGCGGCGCGCCGACCACGAAGATCAGGGCGCTGAACAGGCCGATGAAGTGGAGCCGATCGGCGTCGGCCACGCCCATCTGGGTCAGGTAGGCCGGCGCGAAGGCGAAGATCTGGCTGACACCCAGGCTCTCGACGACCGACGTCGCGCAAAAGACCGCGAGCAGCAGCCGCCAGTCCTGGACCGGCGCAACCGCCGCGCGCCGATCGTCGGATGGGAGGTCGGGGCTCACCGACCCAAGGCTACCCGAAGCACCGGGCGAGGGGCATGATCACGCCGATGACCGCCGGCCCGCAGACCAACGAGATCGAGATCCCCAGCGATGCCCTGGTCCTGCTCGTCGGTCCGGCCGGCTCGGGCAAGACCACCCTCGCGGCCCGTCTCTTCACGGCCGACGCGATCCTGTCGTCCGACGCCCTGCGCGCCGAGCTGAGCGGCGATCCAGCCAACCAGGCCGCCAGCCCGATCGCCTTCCGGATCCTCCACGACCGGGCTCGCCGGCGCCTGGCGGCCGGCCGGCTGACGGTCATCGATGCGACCAATATCGGCGGGTCGGCCCGGCGGCCCCTCCGCCTCCTGGCCCGCGAGCATGGCCGGCCCGTCGTCGGGATCGTCCTCGACCTGCCGGTCGAGCTGGTCCAGCGGCGGAACGCCGGGCGGGCCGGGCGGATCGTGCCCGAAGCGGCCGTCCAGCGCCAGCAGGCGGCCCTGCGCCAGGCCCTGGACCGGGGCGAGCT
Organism: uncultured Chloroflexia bacterium; assembly: GCA_963735455.1. Lineage (GTDB taxonomy): Bacteria > Chloroflexota > Limnocylindria > Limnocylindrales > CSP1-4 > Palsa-1033. The sequence continues at coordinate 132,325 of CAVTKZ010000002.1, read as the reverse complement.
GCTGGCCGAGGGCCTGGCCCAGCTCGTCGTCCTGGCCGATCCCGGCGCCGTCGAGGCGGTCATGATCCGGCTGACGAAGCCGGCCGGGATCGCTACGCTGTCGCCATCGGCGTTGCCTCGCCGGAACAGGAGACGCCTGCCGTGAATGACCGCTGGAAGACGATCGCGATCATCCTGGCCGTGGTCCTGGCCCTCCTCGGCGGGATCACCGCGGCCGTCGTGATCACCGGTGGTCCGGCGCCGGTCGTCCTGCCCAGCCCGACGACCGCGGCCGGCAGCTCGAGCGGGCCGTCGGCCAGCCCGTCGGCGAGCGGCCTGCCGTCCACGGCTCCCTCGGCGGTCGCCTCGGTCCCGGCGGCCTCGCCGACGCCGCTGCCCTCGCCGACGGCGCAGGCCAACCTGACCACGATCACGTTCACGGCGATGAAGCTCGACGCCCAGAAGGGGACCCTGACCGGCCTGCCTCGGACGTTCGCCTTCACGACCGAGGGTCCGGGCAGCGTGACCGTGGTCCTCAAGCCGACGGCCGCCAACGGGCGGACGATCGCCTGCCTCAAGCCGGCCGGCGGGACGGCCGTCTGCCATACCGGGCCGAGCGCGACCCTGACCGGCACGACGACCCGGGCCAAGACGAACTGGACGGTCACCGCGATCGGCAGCGGCAGCGACGCGCCGACCCTCGACATCGGCCTGACCTTCGGGACCCTCCACCCGGCGGTGACCCTGACCAACGGCCGCTTCGACGGCAAGATGTACCCGTATGACGGGGCGACGTTCAAGCTGACCACCCCGCGCGCCGGCTCGCTGGTCCTGAAGGGCGACTGGGGCGGCCACGCCTTCGACTACGCGCTGCTCGTCGAGCCGGCCTCGACGCCGGCCCACGACCTGGCCACGACCGGCAACGCGCCGCATGCCACCGGCACCTTCGCGGTGGCCGCCGGGACGGCCTACAAGGGCACCCTGGCCAACCTCGACGACGGCTTCGGGGTGACGTCCCTGACGATGACCGTCACCTGGCCCTGACCGGCAGCTCGCTCGGCGCTCAGCCGACGCCGACCAGGACGATCGCCACGATCGCCAGGAGCACACCGATCAGGTGGCTGCCGGCGATCCGCTCGCGCAGGAGCACGGTCGCCAGGATCACCGTCGTGACCGGGTAGAGCGACGACAGGATCGTGGCCACGTCGAGCCGGCCGGCCTGGGTGGCGAGGATGTAGAAGGCATTGCCGCCCATGTCCAGGGCCCCGACCAGGATCACCAGGGGCAGGATGGGCCGGCCGACCCGCCACGGCCGGCGGCCGGCCAGGACGACGGCCACGCACAGCAAACCCTCCGAGGCCCGGACCACCGTCAGCGGCGCGAAGACCTGGCCGGGCTCGAAGCGCGACACGGCGACGTTGAAGATCGCGATCCCGAAGCCGGCCAGCAGGCCCAGGCCCACGTCACGCCGGCTGCCACCGCCATCCGCTCGCGAGACGAGGACCACGGCCAGCAGGGCCAGCACCATGCCCACGATCCGGGCCGGCCCGGGCAGCCCCTGGAGGACCATCCCCAGGGCGACCGGGATGGCCGCGGCCAGGACCCCGCTGATCGGCGCAACGACGCCCATCCGGCCCGTCGACAGGCCGCGATAGAGGGCCAGGATGCCCACGCCGCCGAAGACCCCGGCGAGCAGGGCCCAGCCGATCTCCCAGGGCGGTGGCAGCGCCTCCGCCCGGCCCAGGGCCACCAGCACGGTCAGCCCGGCGCCCACGAACTGGGTCACGATGACGATCCCCAGGAGCGGCCCGCGGCGAGCCGCGATCCCGCCGCCGAAATCGCCGGCCCCCCAGCTCAGGGCGGCCAGCAACCCCAGGAAGACGACGCTCAGGGCTGCCCGCCGGCTCCGTCGACGGCCGTCGGCGCGGCCAGCTCGATCACGGCCGTGCCGTGCTGGTCGAAGCGGCTCGACGAGGTGAGGTAGATGATCTGCTGGCCGGTCGACAGCTGCCGGAGCAGGTCGAACGAGCGGGTTGCCCGGACGTCGTCGTAGCCGGCGAACGGGTCGTCCAGGATGAGCGGCGGGAGCTGCCCGCCGGTGACGAAGCCGACCAGCCCGATCCGGGCCGCCAGGAGGACCTGCTCGGCCGTGCCGTCGGAGACCGATTCGATCGGCACCCAGTCGCCTCGGTCGGCGGAGAAGACCCGGACCGCCAGGGTCCCGTCGTCGATCGCCACCCGGCGATAGCGGCCGCCGGTCATCTGGCCGATCGTGGCGTTGACCCGGCGCTCGACGTACCGGGTGGTCAGGGCCGTCGTCGCCGCCTCCGCCCGGTCGATCCCGGCCAGGGCCGCCTGGTGGATCCGGACCCGGCGCTGGAGGCGCGCCAGCTGGCCCTGCCAGACCGCCAGGCGCTCGGCCTCGCCGGTCGTCTGCTCGGAATCGACGGGGTTGGCCTCGACCGCCGCGCGGCTGCTGGCCGCCGCCTGGCGAGCCGCTTCGAGGGCCGTCTCGGCCGTGCCGATGTCGGCCTCGAGCCGGGCCACGGCGCCCTCGGCCCGGGCCTCGTCGGGCAGCTTGGCCAGGTCCGCCGAGCGGTTGGCGGCGGCAGCCAGAGCCGAGTCGCGGCTGGCGGGGAAGGTCTCGGGCGCGTCCCGTCCGACGAGGCTCTCGAGTCGGGCGGTGAGCTCCTCGATCCGGGCGACGTGGGCCTCCTCGAGGGCCAGCTCGGACTGGGCCGTGGCCAGGTCGGGCTGGCTGATCCCGATCAGCTGCTGGCTGAAGTCACCCTCGGCTTCCTTCAGCTCGTTCTCGAGCTGCGAGCGGCCCCGCAGGCGGCGGTCGATCTGGATGTCGGCCAGCTGCTTGGAGCGATCGACGCCCATCGCCGAGCTTCGCCGCCGCCGGGCCCAGATGACCAGGACCAGGCCGACCAGGGCGACCACGGCCCCGGCGGCCACGAGCACGGTCAGGCCCGCGACCAGCAGCCCGGCGGCGGCCAGGCCGATCCCGGCCAGGATCGCCAGCAGGCCGACGATCGTCGGCAGCCGCCAGGTCGGCAGGGGGGCCGTCGCCTCGAACTCGACCTGGACCTCGCCCTCGAGGAGCCGCTTCAGCTCACTGATCCGGCCGTCGAGGGTCACCAGCCGGCCGACCGACTGGCGCAGGATCGGCAGCGGCTCGCTCGACGGGTGGCTCGTCGCGAGGCCGGCCAGTTCTTGGGCGATCGTGATCGCCTCGGCGTAGCGATGGGCGCGGTCCGCCGCGGCATCCCGTTCGGCGGTCAGCTTCTCGGCCTGGCGGGCCTGCTCGAGGAGGGCCTTGCGCTCGGCCAGGTGCGTCACAGCCGCAGCCTGGGCGGCCTCCGCGGTGACCGCCGTCGCCCGATCGGTGGCCAGCCGGGCCAGCGCCGCGTCGCCCGACTCGACCAGCGTCGCCGAGCGGTTGACGGCCGCCTCGGCGACGCCCACCCGGCCGGGATTGTTCTCGCCCCGATCCTGGAGGTCGGCCAGGGTCGCCGTGATCGCGGCGCGGGCCGCGGCCGTGCGCCGGTCGGCGGCCGTGATCGAGGCCGCCAGCCGCTCCCGAATCGTGCTGTCCGTCGAGAGCGCCGTGAGCTCGGCATGGCGGACCATGGCGGTGCCCCGGAAGAACGCCGCGCTGGGCAGGCCGGTCAGGGCCCGCAGCTGGGCATCGATCGCCGCCGGGTCGTTGATCGTGGCCCCGTCCAGCAGGAGGCTGCTGGTCACCCCGCCGGGAGCCCAGGTCCGGGTCAGGCGGCCCGCGTGGGGCGCTGTCGGGACCGGTGGCTGGTGGCTCGTGTCGGGATCGGCATCGACGCTGAAGTCGATCGTGATCGACGGCCTGGCATCGGCTGCCACGCCCCATGTCCGGATCGCGTCGGCGGTCACCCTGCCGGCCGGCGTCAGGCCCAGCTCGAGCGCCTCGGCCAGGCTCGACTTGCCCGCCTCATTGGGGCCCTTGACGACCGTCAGGCCGGGGGCGAACGAGATGTCCAGGGCGGCGTGGCGGCGGATGTCGGTCAGCCGGACGCGGCCGATCCGGAAGGCGGCCATCAGGCGCCGCCGCGCTCGAGCAGGAGCCGCCGGCCGAGGCGGAGCGCCTCGCGCAGCTCGTCGACCGGCGGATCGCCGGCGACCGGCGTCGCGATCCGGGCCTCGAGGTCCCGGATGTAGGCGCCGGCGACGGTCTCCGCCGACGGCGCGGCCGGGCCGGTCAGGACCGGGCTGGCCTCGGAGTGGACGCGCAGGCCGAGGAAGTGCGAGCGCAGGCCGGCCTCCAGGGCCTCCGGATCGGCCTCGAGCGAATTGGGCCAGGCGCCGGTTAGCCGGACGTCGAGGATCAGGTCCGCTCCGGCCCCACCGTCGGCCCGGGCGGCGATCGCCGCGCTCAACGCCGCGTCGTTGGGGAAGGCGCCCAGGCCCAGGCTGATCGCCTCGAAGCGCGTCGTGCCGATCCGATGGCGTTCGACGGCCACCGCCCGCCGATCGCCGCGCTCGTCGAAGCGGACCAGGAGGACCTCGCCGGCCCGGTCGCGCCCGGCGTCGACCAGGTCCGGCGCGCCGCTCGCGCCCCAGGCCACGTCGGCGGCCGTGCCCGAGGCCGCTTCGTGCGGGCCGCCGACGGCCAGGTAGTCCACCCCGGCCCCGGCGATCTCGTCGTCGCGCGGCCGGACCGAGCGGTGGACGAGGCCCAATCGCCAGCGGTCGTCGGGCAGGTCGGCGGCCGGGAAGCGGGCGCTGATCCGCAGGTCAAGATCGGCCAGGGTCAGGTCGCCGGCCGGGCCGGCCGACGGATCCAGGATGACCACCGAGCCGGGCGCGCCGGCCAGGGCGGCCAGATCGAAGGCGCGGTAGGCCGACGTGGCGTCGAGCCGGTCGTGGTCGCCGGGCAGGATCACCGTCCTGATCCCGGCCTTGGCCAGGGTCGCCAGGGAGGCTGCCACCCGGCTGACCAGGCTCCGGGTGACGTTGTTCGAGTCGAACAGGTCGCCCACGACCAGGACCAGGTTGACCTTCTCCGAGACGGCCAGGGCCAGCGTCCGCTCGAAGGCCGCGAACCGGCGGTCGCGGAGGGTGGCGGCCGCTTCGCCCAGGTCCACGGCTCGCGCGCCGAGGTGCACGTCCGAGGTCTGCAGGAGTCGAAGCATCGCCGGTGCGCCTCCAGCGTGATCGGGTTCGATGTTCTCGAGGCGGCCCGGGCTGGTCTCCGCGGCGGGTAGTGGCGCGAGCGAGAAGCCCCCTTGCTCTCGCTCGCCAGCCCGAGTTTCGAGCCGCATTGTGACAGGTTCGATGGCACTCGGGGGAAGCCGGATTCCGGAACCTTTGGTATCCTCGCGGCTCGAACACCGGTGTGCCCCGACAGGGACCTCGGCATCGGGACCTGGATCGCGCGGCACCTGCGTAGGACTCGCCGGCTCGCTTCCGTCCTCCGTCGCGCCCTGTCCGGGGACCACGCCACGAGCAATGAGTCTGGAGGACCCGATGACGTTTGCCGATCGAACTCTCACCTGCGTTGACTGCGGCGTCGAGTTCACCCACAGCGCCGCGGACCAGGAGTTCTACACCCAGAAGGGCTTCGTCTCGGATCCCAAGCGCTGCAGCAGCTGCCGGGCCAGCCGGCGAGCCGGCCGCGAGTCAGCCGACTACGACCTGCGCGACATCGGTGGCCCGCGCGGCTACGAGCGCGGCGACCGGCCGACCCGGGAGTACTTCGCGGTCCTGTGCTCATCGTGCGGCAACCAGGCCCAGGTCCCGTTCAAGCCCCGGATGGACCGCCCGGTCTACTGCTCGGACTGCTTCCGGACCCACTCCGCCAGCTGAACCTGGCGCTCAACTCCCTCGTCGGGCGCTGATGTTCAGCCGGACGTAGTCGATCTCGGGCCGCGGCAGGCGCGCCGCGACGGCCTTGCACGAACGGCTCGCGCTCGGCTTCGGGCAGCCGGGCGAGGTGGTCGCCCAGGATCACCGTGCGCAGGAAGTCCTCGATCGCCGGCCCCGGCTCGAGGGGCGTCGGCTCGTCCTGCAGCCACGTGTCGATCTCGGTGAAGCCGGCGGCCCGCAGGCGCGCCTCGGTCTCGGCTCGGCGTGGCGAACGTCCAGGGTCCGGTCCAGCCGTCGCCGATCGTGGCCAGGACCGCCACGACCGAGGCGATGTTGCCCGCCCCGCCGCACTGGGCGACCAGCCGGCCACCCGGCCGCAGGACGGCGGCCAGGTGCGGAACAACGCCGGGTGGTCCGGCAGCCAGTGGAAGGTGGCCGTCGAGAAGATCGCGTCGACCGGCTGGGCCAGGGGCAGCGGCCGACGCAGGTCGGCCAGGACGATAGTCGACCCGCTCGCCGAAGCGAGCCAGCCGTTACCGCGCCTCGTCGAGCATCGCCGCCGAGCCGTCGAGGGCGATCACCCGGCCGCGGGGCAGCGCCGCGGCCAGCTGCTCGGTCACCCGGCCCGAGCCGCAGCCCGCGTCGAGCACGGTCTCGTCGCCGCGCAGCGGCAGCCGCTCGAGGACCGTCCCGCCCCAGCGGGTCATCGGGTCGGCGATCCGGTCGTAGGTCGCCGCGTCCCAGTCGCGCGAGCCGCTCATCCCGGCGGCGCGGCAGCCTCGGCGGCACCTCGGCCGGGCCATCGGCCGCCACCGCGCTCGTGCGCCCGGCAGGCGAGGACGGCCGGAGGCCGACGAAGTTGACGACGGCGCCCGCCGAGCAGCAGGACCGCCCCGACCAGGACCGCCTCGCGATAGGCGTCGGTCGACGCCTCGCGGGCCGCCGCGACGATCGCCGGGTCGGTGCCCGCGCAGCGGCTGGTTGAGCGGCTGGACCGCGGCCCGCAGGGCCGGGTCGTTGGGGTCGAGGCCGGGCACCTTGGCCGCCAGCGAGCCGTAGAACGAGGCCGTGATCACGATGAAGATCACCGCCGACAGGAGCGGCTGGCCGACCCGCGAGATCGCGTTGTTGATCGCCGAGGCGATCCCGGCGTTGGAGACCGGGACCGAGCTCATCAGGGTGCTGGTCAAGGGCGCCACGACCATGCTGATCCCCAGGCCGAACAGGATGATCCCGGGGAAGACGTCGATCCAGTAGTCGGTCGGCGGGATCGGCCCGGTGGTCCACGGCGCGCTCGTCGAGGGGATCCGGCCCAGCCAGAGCAGGCCGGCGGCCATGACCAGCGGCCCGGCGGTCAGGAAGCGCCGGCCGCCGAGGCGCCCGGCCAGGCTCCCGATCCGGGTCGAGAGGAAGGTCAGCATCAGGCCCGTCGGCAGGCCCACGGCGCCGGCGGCGAACGCGGCGTAGCCCAGGGTGCCCTGCAGGAACAGGCTCTGGAAGCCGAAGGTCACGTACAGCGCGCCGTAGATCAGCAGCGTCGAGAGGTTGATCATCGCGAAGCGCCCGGACCCGGAACAGGCCCAGCGGGATGAGCGGGTTGGCCCGCCTGGTCATCAGGATCGGGAACGCGACCAGGGCGATCGCCCCGATCGATCAGCGCCGCGAACGAGACCGGATCGCGCCACTGCTGGGCCTGGCCGCGGATCGCGCCGAAGGCCAGCCCGCCGACGGCCAGGGCGACGACGACCGCGCCGAGCCAGTCGAAGCGGCCCGTCGCGTTCTCGTCGCGGCTCTCGCTGACGTAGCGTGATCGTGGCGTACAGGGCGAGCACGACGAGCGGCACGTTGATCAGGAAGGCGACCCGCCAGCTGATCGCCTGGATCAGCAGCCCGCCGATGGTCGGGCCGAGGACCGACGTCGCCGAGGTGGCCGCGGCCCAGATCCCGAACGCCCGGCCGCGGGCCGGCCCGTCGAAGGTGGCCGTGATGATCGACAGCGAGCAGGGCACGAGCAGCGCCCCGGCCGCGCCCTGGAGGACCCGGAAGACGACCAGCAGCTCGAGGCTCGGCGACAGGCCGCACAGGACCGAGGTCAGCCCGAAGCCGGCCAGCCCGATCGCGAAGACGCGCCGCCGGCCGTAGAAGTCGGACAGGGCGCCGGCCAGGATCAGCAGCGCGGCGAGGGTGGCCAGGTAGCCGCTCGTGACGTAGGTCTGGCCTTCGAGGACGCTGAAGATCGAGTGGGGCAGGCTCTCGCCGATCGCCGGCAGGGCCACGTTCACGATCGTGCCGTCGAGGAAGACGATCGACGAGCCGAGGACGGCGGCGACCATCGTCCAGCGCTGGCGGGAGTTCACGTCGGCCAGTGTGCCGGAGCGCTCCGACTCCCGTGCAAGGAAGGCCGCGACGCCCCGTGGGGACCGAACGCCGGAAGCCGCGCTAGACTCGGCCGATGGCCGGGTCCGTGGCGCTGGTCGGCGCCGGTGAGTTCCTGCCGGTCATGGCCGCGATCGACGCCGAGCTGCTGGCCTCGACCGGGCGGCCGGCGGCCCCGGGTGGTGATCCTGCCGACCGCCTCCTGGCCGGACGGCGAGGAGGTCTTCCTGCGCTGGGCCGCCCTCGGCGTCGAGCACTTCGAGGGCCTCGGGGCCGAGGTCGAGGTGGTCCTGGTCCGGGACCCGCCCGGACGCCGACGACGCGGCCCACGCCCAGGCGGTCGGCGAGGCCGACCTGGTCTACCTGTCGGGCGGCAAGCCCGACCACCTGCTCGGACGCTGGCCGGATCGGCCGTCTGGGCGGCGGCCCTGGCGGCCAATGAGCGGGGCAGCGTGATCGCCGGCTGCTCGGCCGGGGCGATGGTCCTGTGCTCCGAGCAGGCCCGCTTCCGCAGCCCGCCGCAGCTGCCGCTCGGCTTCGAGCCCGGCCTGGGCCTGGTCGAGGGGATCGCCGTCCTGCCCCACTACGATCGGTTTCCCGAGACGCTGGCCGCCGTCCGGGTCGCCCAGGCGTCGCGCGGCACCGTCGTCCTGGGCATCGACGAGGACACCGCGGCGATCGGCCGGGACGGGATCATGGCTGGTCCGCGGTGCGGGCCGGGTGACGGTCTGGCGCGGCCGCCGGCGGGAGCGCCACCGCGACGGCGAGACCTTCCGGATCTGAGACGACATACCGAGCGTTAACGGACGGCGAAGCCGCCGATAACGAAGGTCGACGAGACTCGCTCCTGTACCTCTTCTCCTCCCCGGTCCTCCTCCTCCCTACGGGACCGGGCCCCTCCTCCCCGCGAGGCCCCGACCGCCAGGCCGGGGTCTCGCCGTGTCCGGGGCAGCGAGGCCGGGCAGCGGGGCAGGACACGTTGGTCAAGACGCGCAGGTCAGGGCAGGTCGCTGCGCTCGTCGATGTCGACCAGGGTCAGGCCATGGGGGTCGTGGGCCTGCCAGTCGGCCCAGGGCAGGAGCGTCGTGCCGAGGTCCGCCAGCAGCCCCCGAAGGCGTCGCTCACCGGTCGCCAGAAGGGCCTCGGCGGCGAGCAGGGCGGAGGCCCGATCGAGGCTGCACGGGCAGCGGGCGGAGCACGCCGGCCTGGTCGCCGAGCGCGGCGGGCGGCTGGGCCAGGAGCAACTCCAGGACAGCCGGGCGCATCGACGGCATGTCGCCGCCGACGACGATCACGGTCTCCTTCGAGCGCCGCCTGGAGGCCGGTCCGCAGCCCGACGAGCGGCCCGCCGAACGGCTCCGGGTCGGCGACGACGCGGAACGGGATGGCGCCGGCGGCAGCTCTGACCCGGTCGGGGCTCGAGGCCGGCCGGTCCGGGGCGACGACCACGATGATCTCGTCGACCAGGCCGGCCAGCGCCTCGATCGAGCGATCGAGGAGGGCGACGCCGTCGATCGGCTCGGCCAGCTTGTCGCCCCCGAAGCGGCGCGAGGCGCCGCCGGCCAGGACGATCCCCGATCGAGTCATCGCCCGCTCCCGCCGATCTCGACGACCGTCGCCGGCCCGCGGCCCCGGCACGTGCCCGGTCGGCGTCCGCTGGAGGATCCCGCGCCGGTCGAGGTCTTCGAGGATCGCCAGCACGTACTTGCGGCTCGTACCGGTGGCGTCGCGGTACATCGCCGGGGCCAGGGCGCCGGTCCGGGCCATCGCCAGCGCGGCGTTGGCCAGCTCGCGGTAGGTGCCGGCGGCATAGGCCAGGTCGCCATCGAGGCGGACGATCCGGCCGGCCGCTTCGAGCGCCCGGACCCCGTCGGGTGGGCAGCCGCTCGCCCGGGCCGCCTCGGCCAGCGACGGCGGAGCCGGCACGGCGAGCCAGCGCTCGAGGCGGTCCATCGCGGCCAGCAACGTCGGAGGCAGCTCGGCGCTGCGGCCCGGGACGTGGATCCGGTCGCCGACCCGTTCGAGGCGCCGATCCGCGACGAGCCCGGCCAGGAGCGCGTCGACGATCCCTCCGGCGTGCCGCTCGTCGACGGTCGCCAGCCGGCGCAGGAGCCGGACGAGGCGCACGCGCAGCTCGGCCAGCGACAATCCCGCGGCGCTGGCCGCACCGGCTCGGGCGGCGACCGCGTCGATCGCCTCGGCCTGGAGCGCGGCCGCGATCGGCGCGGCGACCAGCAGCCCGCCCAGCGCGACGGCTCCGAGCTCGCCGTCGGTGCCTTTGGCGGTGCGTTCGTCGGCGCCGCAGCTCGGGTCCGCCGGCAGCCGCCCGGGATCGATCACCCCGTGACCGGCGATGAGCGCCCGGGCCTGCGCCAGCGGCTCGGTCGTGGCCAGGGCGGCGAGCTTGTCGGCTGCCACGCGGCGGCGCGATGGTCCGACCGGCGGCTCGGGATCCACGACCTGCCCGCCGGTCACGGTGCCGGTCGGCCCGCCCCGGCGCAGGACGAAGCGATCGCCGGCGGCCACCGCGATCGGGGACCCCAGCCGGAGGCGGGCCACCTGCCGGCCGTCGGGCAGGGCGACCAGGTCGGCCCGACCCCGGCCGACCGTGGCCTGAACCTGTGCGGTGCCCAGGTGGAGCCGGAAGGATGCGCCCTTGTCCACGCCCGCCGAGCCCTCGCCCGGCCGGCTCGAGCCCACGATCGCGATCAGGGCCGCGCTTGCCACCACGCCCGGATCGGTCGTCAGGACGGCGCCCCGGGGCAGCTCGGCGGCCTCGATCGCGGCCAGGTTGATCGCCACCCGGCCACCGCCCTCGAGCGCATCGACTGCGCTGCCGTGGACCTGCAGCTCGCGGGCCCGGACCTGGCGATCCCCGGGGACGAGGCGCAGGAGCGCGCCCCGCTCCAGCCGCCCGCCCCGCAGCGAGCCGGTCACCACCGCGCCGCGACCCTTGATCACGAACGAGCGGTCGATCGCGAACCGGACCGGCCGATCGGGCCGCTGGCCCGCTGGGCGCCCGCCGTCGGCCCGGGCCAGGACGCGGTCGCGCAGGTCGACCAGGGCGGCGCTCAGCTCGGGCATGCCCCGGCCATCGATCGCTGAGACGGGGATGATCGGCGAGCCGGCCAGCGACGTGCCCCGCAGGAGCGCGCTGATCAAGCCTTCGACCTCGATGACCCGCTCCGGCTCGACGGCGTCAACCTTGGTCAGGGCGACGAGGCCCATGTCGATCCCCAGTCCGTCGAGCAAGGCGAGATGCTCGAGGGTCTGGGCGCGGGGACCGTCGTCGGCGGCGACGACCAGCAGGACGGCGTCGATCTCGCCGGCCCCGACCAGCATGTTGCCGATCAGCCGGTCGTGGCCGGGCACGTCCACGAAGTCGAGGTCGGTCCCGTCCGGCGAGGCGCAGGTGGGCGTAGCCGACGTCGATCGTCATCCCCCGCCGGCGCTCCTCGGGCAGCCGGTCGGCGTCGATCCCGGTCAGCGCCCGGAGGAGGGCCGTCTTGCCGTGGTCGATGTGGCCGGCGGTGCCGATCACGACGGTCATCGCGACGCGGCCCGGATCACGTCCCGACGAGCGCGGCGATCGCCCGTCCGACGGCCGGGTCATCGGCCGGCTCGACCGTGCGCAGGTCGACGACGAGCGCGCCATCGGCGATCCGGGCGACGATGCACGGGCTCGCCCCGGCGCAGCGCGGCCAGCGCCCGGTTCGCCGACCCGGCCCGGATCGCGAGGCCGAAGGAGGCCAATGTCTCGCCGGGCAGCGAGCCGCCGCCGATCGTCGATTCGACGGCGGCCACGGCGACCTTGCCCTGGCCCGCCGAGCGAGAGGCCGGCCCGGATCGTCTCCGCGCGCACCCGCAGGCCGGCCGGCTCGGCGGCGATGATTCGCCAGATCGGGATGTCACGCTGGGCCAGGCCGGCGCGATAGAGGGCGAGCGTCGCCCCAAGGGCGGCCAGCGTCGTCTTGTCGGGCCGGGTGGCCCGCGCCAGTGGATCGCGCCGAAGACGGGCGATCAGGTCCGCCCGGCCGACGATCAGGCCGGCCTGCGGGCCGCCCAGCAGCTTGTCGCCGCTGAACGTGACCAGGTCCGCTCCAGCGGCCAGCCGCTCGACGGGCAGCGGCTCGTGGGCCAGGCCGAACTGCTCGGTCGGTAGCAAGGCGCCGCTGCCCAGGTCGTCGATCACGATCGCGCCGTGGCGATGGGCGAGGGCCGCGACGGCGACGGCGTCGGGCGTCTCGGTGAATCCGGCGATCACGAAGTTCGAGGGATGGACCCGCAGGACGACCTTGGCCCGGCCGTCGGCCAGGGCCTCCTCGTAGTCGGCCGCCCGGGTCCGATTCGTCGTGCCCACCTCGACCAGCCGGGCGCCGCTGCGCCGGACGATCTCGGGGATCCGCACGCCGCCGCCGATCTCGACCAGCTCGCCGCGCGACACGATCACGCGGCCGCCGCGGCCGGCCAGGCCGACGGCCAGGGCGACCGCCGCCGCGTTGTTGTTGGCGACCAGCGCGTCCTCGGCCCCGGTCAGCGCGATCAGGTGCTCCTCCGCCACCCGGAAGCGCGCCCCCCGCCGGCCGGAGGCACGGTCGAGCTCGAGCAGCGAGTACCCGGCCGCGGCCGCCGCAGCCGCCTCGATCGCGGCTGCCGGCCAGGCCGCTCGGCCGAGGTTCGTGTGGAGGATCACCCCGGTCGCGTTGATCACCCGGGTCAGGCCGGACGCAGGCGACATCGTTAGGCCATCGAGCCGATCGACGATGTCCTCGGCCAGCGCCACCAGCTCCCGGGGTCCCTCGCCTGAGGCGATCCGGATTCGCTCGTCGGCGATCGCGGCCCGTGCCGCCCCAAGGAGCGCGGCGTGGTCACGCTCGTCGCCCGGGCGCGGCCGGACCGCGGCGAGCAGGCGCCCAACCGAGGGCGGCCGAGGCGCCTCGGGACGAGCCATCCGGACCTCCTGCTGCGAGCCGTGGCGGGAGCGCGTGGGAGTCGAACCCACCGCGTCACGCGGAGCGTGGCGCCACCGGTTTTGAAGACCGGGGGACCCACCGGGACCCCTCCGCTCCCAAGATTGCCAGAGGATAGGCCCCGCGATCAGGGAGCAGGGCCGGGCGCCCTGTCAGGCCGGCTTGGCCAGGCCCTCGACCTCGGCGAACCAGTCCAGGGCGAGGCGGCTGAAGTCGTCCGGCCGCTCGAGCGAGGGCAGGTGGGCCACGTCCGGCCAGCGGACGAGGGAGGCGCCCTTGATCTCCTCGGCCAGTCGCGCGGCGGTCCGGCCAACGGCGGCCACGTCGAGGTCGCCGACCAGGATCCGGGTGGGGACCGCGATCTCGCCCGCCCGCGAGCCGATCGGCGGCTGGAGGCCCTGGTCTTCGAGGTCTTCCTCGTCCCAGCCGTCGACGTTCTCGAACGCCTTCAGCTGCATCTGCCCGACGAACGTCCGCACCGCAGCCGGGACCCGGTCCGAGGGCTGGCCCGGCCCGTCGACCCAGGTCTCCAGGTTGGCCTCGACCGCACCGTCGAGGTCCTCCTCGGCCAGGGCCTCCTCCTCGGCCTCCCAGAACGCCTCGATATCGGCCGTCACCTCGGTCCGCAGCGAGCCGCTCGGCGCGACCAGCAGGAGCGATCGGACGAGCTGGGGCTGGGCGACCGCAACCTCGGCGACCACCCCGGCGCCCATCGACACGCCGACCAGGTGGGCGCGCTCGATCTCGAGCTCCTCGAGGAGCGCGGCGACCTCGGCGTGATGGGAGAGGGCCGACGACGGCTTGCGATCCGACGCCCCGAAGCCGCGCAGGTCGAGCCGGATCACCCGCCGCCTGGCGCTCAGCATCGGGATCTGCGGGTTCCACATCCGGCGGTCGCAGATCCCGGCATGGACGAGGACCACGGGCATTGGGTCCGTCCTGGGAGCGTCGCCCTGGGCAGGGTCTGCCCGCTCGGCAGGCGCGAGGTCGTCGTAGGCCAGGCCGGTCTTGGCCCGCAGGTCGGTCGGCATGCCCTGAGTCTACCGGCGGCTCCGTATCATCGACACATGAACCTGCGCTTTCTCGACAGCCCGTCGCTCACCTCGCTGACGACCTCGGGCGGCTGCGCGGCCAAGCTCGGCGCCGACGTCCTGGCCGAGGCGCTCGCCCAGCTCGGCGCCGAGGACGCCCCGGCGGAGCTGATCGCCGGCCTGAATCCGCCCGACGACGCCGCGGTCTATCTCGTGGCGCCCGAGCTGGCGATCATCGGCACCCTCGACTTCTTCCCGCCCCTCGTCGACGACCCGACGACATTCGGCGAGATCGCCGCCGCCAACGCCCTGTCGGATGTCTTCGCGATGGGCGGCCGGGTCCTGTTTGCGCTGTCGATCGCGGCCTTCCCGGAGGAGCTGCCCCAGCACGTGCTGACCGAGATCCTGGCCGGCGCCAGCAGCAAGGTCCGCGAGGCCGGCGGGACGCTGGCCGGCGGCCACACGATTCGCGACGCCGAGCCGAAGTACGGCCTGGCCGTGATCGGCGTTGCCCATCCCGATCACCTGTTGCGCAAGGGCGGGGCGCGGCCGGGCGACGTCCTGCTCCTCACGAAGCCGCTGGGCACCGGCCTGCTGGTGAGCGGCCAGCGCCAGGGCCAGCCGGCCGCCGACGACGCGGCGCTCTCGGCGGCGATCGATGGGATGCGCTCGCTGAACCGGGCCGCCGCCGAGGTGCTCGTCGCCCAGGGCGTCCGCGGCGCGACCGACGTGACCGGCTTCGGGCTGCTCGGCCACGGCCTGGAGATGGCCCGCGGCTCGGGTACCCGCTTCGTCTTCTCGGCCGCCGCGCTGCCTGCGCTCGATGGGGCGCTGGACCTCGCCCGGGCCGGCGTCGAGACCGGCGGTGGCGGCCACAACCGGCGCTTCGTGGCCGGCGCGTTCGAGCTGGATCCGGCCGTGCCGACGGAGCTGCAGACCCTGGCCCACGATCCGCAGACATCGGGCGGCCTGCTCGCCGCGATCGAGCCCGGGCAGGTCGGCGCCGGTCGAGGCCGCGCTGTCTGCCGCCGGCGTGTCGCACTGGCGCGTCGGCCGGGTCGAGGCGCTCAGCGGCGCTGGCGCCGAGCCTGGAGTGGCACTGGCTCCGTAGCGGCCGCTGCGAGCAGCCAGAACTGGCCGCCCAGCCGCACGACGTGCCATGATCCGGATTCGAACCGATCTCGAACCAGGAGGTTCTCGATGGCCAGGCCATACACCCGACTGATGACCCCGCTCGTCCGCGACGGTGACAAGCGCGACGGCGCGCCGTTCCGGCCGGCGACCTGGGACGAGGCGCTCGAGCGGACCGTCGACGGCTTCCGCCGGGCGGGCGCGGCCCACGGCCCGACCACGTTCGGGACGTTCAGCTGCTCGAAGGCGACCAACGAGCTGAACTTCGCCGCCCAGAAGTTCAGCCGGGCGATCCTGGGCAGCAACAACATCGACAGCTGCAACCGGACGTGACACGCTCCGAGCGTCGCCGGTCTGGCGACCGTCTTCGGTGCCGGTGGCGGCACAAGCTCATACCGGGAGATCGAGGACACGAACCTCGTGATCCTGTGGGGCTCGAACGCCCGCGAGACGCATCCGATCTTCTTCCACCACCTGCTCAAGGGCGTCAACAACGGCGCCCGGCTGTACACGGTCGACCCGCGCCGGACGAGCTCGGCCGAGTGGGCGGACGGCTGGCTGGGCCTCGACGTCGGCTCGGACATCGCCCTGGCCAACGCCATCGGCCGGGAGATCATCGCCGCCGGCCTCGAGAACAAGGCGTTCATCGCCCGGGCCACGAGCGGGATCGAGGACTACCGGGCCAAGGTCGAGCCGTACACGCTCGACTACGCCGAGCGCGAGACCGGCGTCCCGGCGGCGATGATCCGCGAGCTGGCCCACGCCTTCGCCACGGCCGACCGGGCGATGATCTGCTGGACGCTGGGGATCACCGAGCACCACAACGCCGTCGACAACGTCCTGGCCCTGATCTCGCTCGTCCTGCTGACCGGCCACGTCGGCCGCTACGGCAGCGGCGTCAATCCGCTGCGCGGCCAGAACAACGTCCAGGGCGGCGGCGACATGGGCGCCCTGCCCGACCGGCTGCCCGGCTTCCAGCACGTCGAGAACGACGAGCTGCGGGCCAAGTTCGACGCCGCTGTGGGGGGTCAAGGTCCCGCCCAAGCGCGGCTGGCACCTGTCGGGCATGTTCGACGCGATGGAGCGCGGCGACCTGACCAGCGCTCTACGTGATCGGCGAGAACCCGGTCCAGTCGGAGGCCGACCAGAAGCGGGCGATCCACCTCCTCACGAACCTCGACTTCATGGTCGTCCAGGACATCTTCCTGACCGGACCGCCGAGCTGGCCGACGTCGTCCTGCCGGCCGCGGCCGCCTGGGGCGAGTCCGAGGGCACGGTCACCAACTCCGAGCGCCGGGTCCAGCGCGTGCGGCAAGCGCCCTCGACCCGCCGGGCGAGGCGCGCGACGACCTCGACATCGTCTTCGAGCTCGCCCGGCGGATGGGCGGCGACTGGGGCGAGCCCGACGCCCGAGGGCCTGTGGGACGAGGTGCGCCGCTCTCGCCGGTCCATCGCCGGGATGAGCTACCGGCGCCTCGAGGAGCTGGGCGGCCTCCAGTGGCCGTGCTACGACGAGAACCACCCGGGCGAGCTGTTCCTCCACTCCCGGCTCTGGGAGGACCCGGTGCCCGGGATGCGCGCGCCGTTCGTGCCGGTCGACCACGACCCGCCGGTCGATCGCCTCGACGCCGACTTCCCGGTCCGGCTGACCACCGGGCGCCGGCTCGACTCGTACAACACCGGCGTCCAGACCGGCGGCTACCGCTCGCCGCTGCGCCGCGGCGAGTCGCTCGACATCTCGCCCGAGGACGTCGCCGGCTCGGCCTCGACGAGGGCGAGCGCGTGCGCGTCATCTCGCGCCGCGGCCAGATCGAGGTGCCGGTCCGGATCGACGACTCGCTCCGGCCCGGGCCTGACCTTCATGACCCTCCACTTCCAGGACGACGTCGCGACCAACCTCCTGACGATCGACGCCACGGACCCGAAGTCGGGCACGGCCGAATTCAAGGCCACCGCCATCCGGATCGAGAAGCTCGGGGCGCCAACGCCGGCGACGGCCGCCGCCATCGCCGAGCCTAGGCTGCGGCTAGCCACTCGGGCCGATGGACCTCCAGGCCTCGCTCGCTACACTGGAATCGATGGACATTCACGTCATCGCGCCGCTGGCGACCCCCGCCGAGCGGGCCGCCGTCGACGCCCTCCTCGGCCCGCCGACCTCCGGCTGGGCCGGGGGCGGCCGGGACTCGACCACCGACGGCCACTCGGCCCACGGCGGCCATGCGGCCCGAGCCGACGCGATCTCCTGCTGCCGGCGCTCCACGCCGTCCAGGACCGGATCGGCTGGATCAGCCAGCCGGCCCTCTGGCTACATCTGCCGCCGGCTGACCGTGCCGCCGGCCGAGGCCTACGGCGTCGCCACCTTCTACGCCCTGCTCGCGACCCGCGAACGGCGCGCCGATCGTGGCCCACGTCTGCGACGACATCGCCTGCCGGCTGGCCGGCGCCGAGGAGACTTGCGCCGCCCTGGCGCGAGCGCTCGGCCCGGCCGGCGAGCCGGCCGCCGACGGCACGACGACCTGGCTGCGCAGCCCCTGCCTCGGCCTGTGCGAGCGGGCGCCCGCGGCCCTGTTCACGATCGCCGGCGATCGCCCGCAGCAGGTCGCGGTCGCGCCGATCGACGCCGTCGGGATCAGCGCCCGGCTCAGCGAGGCAGCCGCCGGACGTCCGATCGGCGTTGGATCGAGCCCCGAGGCGGGCCAGCGCCCAAGCCAGTCGGCCGAGGAGCGCCTGGCGGCCGCCCGGGTCTCGGTCCCCCAGGCCGGCGACCCGGGGCTGCGCCTGCTGGCCCGCGTCGGCGTCGTCGATCCGACCTCGCTCGACGCCTACCGGGCGGCGGCGGCTACGCGGCCCTGGCCCGGGCGATCGAGCTGGGCCCCGAGGCGCGTCATCGACGAGGTGACCGCCTCGAAGCTGGTCGGCCGGGGCGGCGCGGCGTTCCCGACCGGCCGCAAGTGGGCCGCGGTGGGCCGCCAAGGCGCGGCGCGAGCCCCACTACCTCGTGTGCAACGCCGACGAGTCCGAGCCGGGCACGTTCAAGGACCGCGTCCTGATGGAGGGCGACCCGTTCGCCGTGATCGAGGCGATGACGATCGAGGCCTTCGCCACGGGCGCCAGCCGCGGCTATCTCTACCTGCGCGGCGAGTACCCGCTGGCCGCCGACCGCCTGCGCGACGCGATCGCCAGGCGCGGGCCGCCGGCCTGCTCGGCCCGGACATCCTGGGCTCGGGCTTCGCCTTCGACATCGAGCTCCGGCGCGGCGCCGGCGCCTACATCTGCGGCGAGGAGACGGCCCTCTTCAACTCGATCGAGGGCAAGCGCGGCGAGCCGCGCAACAAGCCGCCGTTCCCGGTCGAGGTCGGCCTGTTCGGCAAGCCGACCGCGGTCAACAACGTCGAGACGCTGGTCAACGTGCCCGCTGATCCTGCGCGAGGGCGGGGCGGCCTACGCCGCGATCGGGACCGAGGGCTCGACCGGCCCGAAGCTCTTCTGCGTCTCCGGCCACGTCGGCGCGGCCGGGGATCTACGAGGTCCCGTTCGGGACGACCCTGCGGGCCCTGCTCGAGCTGGCCGGCGGCGTCCCGGCGGCCCGGGTGTCGGCCCGAGCAGGCGATCCGGGCGATCCTGCTGGGCGGTGCGGCCGGGCGTCTTCGTCGGCCCGGAGGCGCTCGACACGCCGCTGACCTTCGAGGGCACCCGGGCGATCGGCGCGACCCTCGGCTCGGGCGTGGTGATGGTCTTCGACCAGACCGCTGACCTGGCCGGCATCCTGCGCCGGATCGCGGCCTTCTTCCGCGACGAGTCGTGCGGCCAGTGCGTCCCCTGCCGGGTCGGCACCGTCCGCCAGGAGGAGCTCCTGGCCCGCCTCGCGGCCGGCGCCCCGAACGGACGCCGGGCCGACGAGCTGCGCCTCCTCGCGCGAGATCGGCCAGGCGATGCGCGACGCCTCGATCTGCGGCCTGGGCCAGACGGCGTCGTCGGCGATCGAGAGCGCCGTCCGGGCGGGTATCGTGTCGGCATGAGCCTGGTCCCGCCGATCCAGTTCTATCCGCCCGCTCGGGCGAGCAAGCCGCCCGCGGCGCCGGCCGTCGCGCCGCCGGCCCAGGTCGAGCTGACGATCGACGGCCAGGCGGTCACGGCCGACGCCGGCTCGACGATCCTCGACGCCTGCCGGGCGAACGGGGTCGACACGCCGACGCTGTGCTACCTCGAGAACCTGACCCCGGTCAACGTCTGCCGGGTCTGCGTCGTCGAGGTCGCCGGCGCGCGGGTCCTGGTCCCGGCCTGCTCGCGCAAGGTCGAGGCCGGGATGGACATCCAGACCGACTCCGAGCGGGTCCGCCTGTCGCGCAAGATCGTGCTGGAGCTGCTCGGCTCGTCGGTCGACCTGTCCACCGCGCCCCAGGCGCCGGCCTACGTCGGAGCGCTACGGCGCCGATCCGGAGCGCTTCGGCCCGCCGGCGGCGCCGGCCGCGGCCGGCGAGCGCGACGCGCGCGAGGCCGGCCACCACCACGCCGCTGCCGGCGAGCCGACGGCGGCGACGGTCGCCCAGCCGGTCAAGATCGACAACGAGCTGTACGTCCGCGACTACTCGAAGTGCATCCTCTGCTACAAGTGCGTCGAGGCGTGCGGCGTGGACGCCCAGAACACGTTCGCGATCGCCGTCGCCGGGCGCGGCTTCGACGCCCGGATCTCGACCGAATGGAACGTCGGCCTGCCCGACTCGGCCTGCGTCTACTGCGGCAACTGCATCGGCGTCTGCCCGACCGGCGCCCTGATGTTCCGGTCCGAGCACGAGATGCGCGAGGCCGGCACCTGGGACGAGTCGGCCCAGACGACGACCGACACGATCTGCCCGTACTGCGGCGTCGGCTGCACGCTCAGCCTGCACGTCCAGGACAACGAGATCGTCAAGGTCACCTCGCCCCTGGACTCGTCGGTGACCGACGGCCACCTGTGCGTCAAGGGCCGCTTCGGCTTCGCGTTCGTCCAGGAGCGCGGCCCGAAGGTGGCCGAAGGCCCCTCCGGCGACGCTGCCGGGACGCCGCGTGGCGGCTGACCGCTCGATCGAGGAGTTCCACGACACTGCCGCCTTCCGGGCGTGGCTCGCCGAGCACCACGCCACGTCGCCCGGGATCTGGCTCCGGATCGGCAAGAAGCGCAGCGGTCTCGTCACGACGACGCACGACGAGGCGCTCGAGGCGGCGCTCGCCTACGGCTGGATCGACGGCCAGGCCCGGCCGGGCGACGAGAGCTACTGGCTCCAGGGCTTCACCCGGCGCACCTCCCGGAGCCCGTGGTCGAAGCGCAACTGCGACAACGCCGAGCGGCTGATCGCCGCCGGACAGATGGCTCCGGCCGGCCAGGCCGAGGTCGACCGGGCCAAGGCGGATGGACGCTGGGCGCGAGCCTACGACGGCGCGCGTGACATCCAGGAGCCGCCCGACCTGATCGCGGCTCTGGCCGAGAACCGACCGGCCGCGGACTTCTACGCGACCCTCAACCGGACCAACCGCTACGCGATCCTGTACCGGATCCAGGACGCCAAACGGCCCGAGACGCGGGCCGACCGGATCGTGAAATTCGTCGCGATGCTCGCCCGCGGCGAGAAGATCTATGGCTGACTCGGGAGGCTGATCCGCTCGCGGCCGGCGTACACGTTGAAGCCGTCGCCGCGCAGGAAGCCGACCAGGGTCTGCCCAAAGCGCTCGGCGGCCTCGACGGCGAGGTCCGATGGCGCCGACACCGCGCACACGATCGGGATCCCGGCGACCGCCGCCTTCTGGACGATCTCCAGGCTGACCCGGCCGCTGACTAACAGGATCCGGTCATTGAGCGGCATCAGCCCGGCCAGGACCGCCCAGCCGACCAGCTTGTCGAGGGCGTTGTGCCGGCCGACGTCCTCGCGCAGAGCCAGCGAGCTCGCCCGCCGGGTCGAAGAGGCCCGCTGCATGCAGTCCGCCGGTGCGCTCGAAGACGGCCTGGCCTTCGCGCAGCCGGCCGGGCAGGGCCAGGATCGTGTCCCGGGTCACGAGCGGTCCGGCCGGAATCGGGTCGCAGCGGACCGCGACCTCGTCGAGCGACGCCTTGCCGCAGATCCCGCAGCTGGCGGTGGCGACGAAGTGGCGCTCGGGCACGACCGAGGCGTCGAACGGCCGCTTGAGCCGGACGATGACGGTGTCGTCGGGCTGCGACAGCGCGGCCGGGTCGCCGAACTCGATCGAGGCGACATCGTCGTCGCCGATCAGGCCCTCGGTCCGCAGGAAGCCCACCGCCAGCTCGGCCTCCGAGCCCGGCGTCCGCATCGTGATCGCGACCGCGACGGGCTCCTGTCCGGGGCCGGCGGCCCGGATCTCCATCGGCTCCTCGCCGACGAGGGTGTCGTCGCGCTCCTCGACCTGCGTCCCGCGGATCGCCAGGATCCGGTTGCGCGAGACGTGACGGGTGGGCTCGATCACGCCCGAAGTCTACGATGGCCCCGATGTCGAACCCGCGGCACCGCCGATCCTGACCCAGGGCGATCGTCGCCTGCTGCTCGCCAGTCGGACGGCGACCCTGGCCACGCTCGACCCGAACGGTCGGCCGCGGCTCGTCCCGTGCTGCTTCGCGCCCGACCCGGAACGCGACCGGCTGTGGACCCCGATCGACGAGAAGCCCAAGCGCTCGGCGGATCCGCGCCAGCTCGGCCGGGTGTCCGACCTGACCGCCTGGCCGGCGGTCAGCCTGCTCGTCGACCGCTGGTCCGAGGACTGGTCGAAGCTGGCCTGGCTGCGGCTCCACGGCACGGCGGCCCTGCTCGAACCGGACGAGCCCGGTGCGATCCCCGAACGCGGCCTGGCGATCGGGCTCTTGCGCGAGCGCTACCCGCAGTACCGCGACCACGACCTCGAGACGCGGCCGATCGTCGCCGTCGAGCTGACCGCCGCGATCCGCTGGGCCGCCTCGAACGGCTAGCGACTCGGGCACCTCTGGGCGCTCCTGGCGTCGGCCGTATCAGTCCGGCTACTACGGAGCGCGCTAAATCAGGCTCCGCGGCCCGTTGGGCCTGAGTGCTCGGCCGCGACTGCGCACGCCGATCGGGGATCACGCACAGGGCGTTCTCAGTGGCCGCGCCCCGCTGGCGAAGATTGCGCAAGGATCGCCCGTAAGCCGCCGCGTAATCATGTCCGTTATACGGACGACGATTGGAGACGACCTCCGACCGGGCGTGACGTTCCTCGCCATCCGCTGGGCCGCCGCGGCCGATCGTCGCCGTCGAGCTGACCGCCGCGATCCGCTGGGCCGCGGCCGAGGGCTAGCCCGGCCACGAGCCCCGGTCAGGACGCGAGCGACTCGAGGAGGCGCTTCGAGGCCGCGGCGATCTCGGCCACCGCCCCATCGAACGCCTCGGCGTTCTTGCGCGACGGGACGCGATAGCCGCTGACCTTGCGGACGAACTGGAGCGCCGCGGCCGAGACCTCGGCGTCGGTCGCCTCGATCTCAGCACGGCGAAGGGTCTTGATGCTTCTGCACATGCCCGGATCGTAGCGCGATCAGGCCCGGACGCGGGCCCGCTCTGGGTCGTACAGGGCCTTGTGGTGAACCACTCCCGCCGCGCTCGTACCGTCGCCGGTCTTGACGATCACCGTGGTCCCGTCGGCGATCGTCGGCTCGAGGTAGCCCAGGGCCAGCGTCCGGCCCAGGGTGTAGCCGGTGTCGGCCGAGGTGACCTTGCCCACCGCCCGGCCATCGACCGTCACCGGGTCGCTGGCCTTGGGCAGGAAGCCGAGGCCCTCGAAAGCGATCCCGACCAGCGACCGGGTGACGCCGGCCGCCTGCTGGGCGACGAGCGCGTCACGGCCAATGAACTCGCCCTTGTCGAGATGGACCGTCCAGCCCACGCCGGCCTCGTAGGGGGTCGTCGTCTCGTCGAGGTCCAGGCCGTAGAGCGGGTATTTCTTCTCGATCCGGACGCTGCGCAGAGCGCCCAGCCCGGCCGGCTGCAGGCCGTGCGGCTCGCCCGCCTCGAGGAGCGCGGTCCACATGTGGTCGGCGTAGTCGCGCGAGTAGAACAGCTCGTAGCCGAGCTCGCCCGAGTAGCCCGTCCGCGACAGGACCACCGGCACCTGGGCCAGGGTCCCCTCGACGAAGCGGTAGTACGGCAGCGCTTCGGTCGACAGGTCGAGGTCAGTCAGGCCGGCGAGGATCGCCCGGCTGTGGGGGCCCTGGATCGAGAGGTACGCGGTGCCCGGCACGCAGTTCGTCACGTAGGCGAGCCGGCCCCGGGACTGCTCGGTCAGGTGGGCGACCATCCGGTCCACCCGCGACGGCGTGGGGCACAGCCAGTAGTGCTCGGCCGAGAAGCGGAAGACGGTCAGGTCGTCGATCATCCCGCCGGCCTCGTTGACCGCCGAGCTGTACAGGACCCCGCCGTCGGTCAGCCGCCGGACGTCGTTGACCAGGACCGAATTCAGGAAGGCTTCCGCCTCGCGGCCCTTCACGTCCACCGCGCCCTGGTAGTAGACGTCGTACATCCCGGCCGCGGTCCGGGTCGCGACGTGCTCGGCCCCGGTCGTCGTGAACCGGTAGGCCGCGTCGAAGCCGATCCGATCGACGATCTCGGCCCCCAGCGCCACGAACTGGTGGTAGTACGGCGTATGGCGGCGGGCCATCGGCTCTCTCCTGTCGATCGGTGGCCGGGTCTGACCCGGGCGAGTGCCGACCAGTCTGGCCGCTCAGTCCCGAGGCTGCCGCCAGGGTCGCGCGGCAGGGAACGCCAAACGCTGCGGGCTACCGAGTGAGCGCGGTGTCCGGATGGGCCACCGCCACGACCTCCAAGCCGTCGATGCCAATGAAATCGCTCGGGTTGCAGGTGTACAGGGGCAGCTCGTTGGCGATCGCAATCGCCGCAATCATCGCGTCGTAGGCCCGGGCGGACGCCTTCCGGCCGCCACGTCGGAGCGATGCGGCGACTTGGCCGAAGGCCCTCGCAGCATCGGCGTCGAAGGGCAGGGGCTCGAAGTCCGCCTCGGCCTGCTGGAGGTGTGCCAGGCGACTGGCGCGCTCCGTTTCGCTCGTCGCGATGAGCGGCCCAACCGACAACTCGGCGAGGGTAATCGCGGAGATCAGCGGCGCATCGGGCAGGACCGCCGGGTCCCCCAAGCGCGGCAGCAGGATCAGCGTGCTTGTGTCGAGCAGGCCGGAGGGATGCACGGTCAAAGGGTGGGATCGACCACAGAGTCGAGATCAGCCCGAAGTTGTTCGACATCCAGGGCCGGCAGGCGCCGCCAGCGCCGGAGGAGCACGGCAGCGGCAAAGGGCACGCTTCGATACGGTCGGAGCTCCGCCACGGGCCGCCCATCGCGGGTAACCGTCAGCCGCTCGCCGGCCGCGACTCGATCGACGACCTCGCCGCCGCGATTGCGCAGTTCCCGAATCGTCACGTCAGACATGCGCTCACTGTATCACGCGTGAGACATAGCACCGCGTTCCCGACGAATGCTAGGAGGCTGGCATTATCTCGGCATGATCCGGACCCGCGTATCACTCACCCGGGATCAGATGCGTCGGCTTGCGCTCGAGGCGGCCCGACAGCACATTTCGCGCGCGGCCGTCATCCGCGACGCCGTGGATCAGTTCATCGCCGACATCGAGTCCCGGCGCGTCGAGCGCGTCGAGACGCTCCTGGCCGCAAGCGGTTCCGCGGCTTCAGGATCCGGCTCGGTAGCAATCGATCACGACGTCGAGTTGGCACCGGACCGCTGGTAGGCTCGGGCTGTTCGGCGGGCGGCGACTCGCCGGCGCCCGCCCCCCGCAAAGGCTGTGCTCGAAACGCTAGCTAGCTCGACAACGACAAACGCCCCGGCCGAAGCCGAGGCGTTTTGATCGGATCGAGGTCAACCGGTCCGAAGGCCGGCCGACGTCAAGCTAGCGGCGCTGGGTTGCGAAGCAATCCGCGCAATAGACTGGCTTGCCGCTCGTCGGACGGAAGGGGACCTGGGCCTCCTTGCCGCAGTTCGAGCAGGTCGCCGAGAACATCTCGCGGGGACCGCGATCTCGGCTGCCGCCACCGTAGCCGCCGCCCGAGCCATAGCTCGAAGAGCCGCCGCCGTAGCTCGAGCCACCGCTGTAGCTCGCGCCGCCGGTCTCACCACGAGCTGCCTTGCGGCTGGCTCGGCAGCTGCTGCAGCGACGTGGCTCGCTAAAGCCACGCTGCGAGTAGAACTCCTGCTCGCTCGAGGTGAATGTGAACTCCTGGCCGCAGTCTGCGCAGGTCAGGATTTTGTCCGCGTACAATGAAAAATCACTCCTACTATGCCCGGTTACCGCGATCGATCTCGCGGAAACCGTGAGAGGAGTGACCGTGTTCGCCGTGCGATTCACTTGGTCCCCAAGAGGGGACGAACCAAGCCTAGACCACGAACTCCCTTCGCACAAGCCCCGAGATTCAGGAAAGAATCAGGCTTCCGTGGATCGGGTTAGCGGGCGCGGATCCGGGCCAGGCCGGCTCGGGCCTGGGCGACGTGGACCCGATCGTGACCGGCCAGCAGACGGAAGGTCAGCTCGTAGCTTTCGGGGCCGCGTTCCAGGTGATTGCCGACCCGGGCCCGATCCGCCTCGGGAGTCGCGGCCCATAGGCGCAGGTTCGCCGCCCGCAGGGCGTCGAAGGTCGCCAGCATGTCGTCCGCCGACTCGGTCGTGGAATGGAGTCGGTTGGCCCACAGGTCCTGGTCGTAGGGCACCAGATCGGGCTCCTCCTGGGCCAGGATCGAGCGGTAGCGGACCGACGAGTTGAGCTCGGCGTCAAGGATGTGGCCGATCAGCTCGACGACCGACCATTCGGCCGGCTCGGGCCGCGTTCGGAGGTCGTCGCTGGCGTCGGCGATCAGTGCTCGCAGGATCGCCGGCTGGGCCGCCTGGGTCACGGCCGGGTCGTCGTCACCGAGGGCCGCGAGAAGGGACTGCTGGTAGGCGCGGCCGGCGGCCAGGGACTCGGGGGAAGCGGGCATCGGGATCTCCTGCGCGGTCGTCGGCCTCGATCGTACGACGTGGCGCGCCTGCCCACCGGCTACGCTGGCGGCGATGATCGCGATCCAGCTCGTCGTCTTCGTGGCCGGCCTGCTGCTCGTCCTGCGCGCGCTGCTGTCGGCGATCCGGACGTTCGTCGTGCCCCGCGGCGCGTACGACGGGATCAGCTCGCTGGAGTTCCGGCTGATCGGCTCATTGTTCGGCCGGATCGCGCCGGCAGGCATGAGTTACGAGCGGCGCGACGCAATCCTGGCCCTCTTCGCCCCGATCGGGCTGGTGATCCTGCCGATCGTCCTGCTGGCCCTGGTCCTGGCCGGCTTCGCGGCGATGTTCTGGGCGCTCTCGCCTGAACTCGATCGAGGCGGCCGCCCGCCAGAGCGGCTCGGCCCTGCTGACCCTCGGCTTTGCGCCCATCTCCGGATGGCTCGCGCTGCTGCTGTCGTTCGGCGAGGCCGCGATCGGGCTGATCCTGGTCGCCCTGCTGATCGCCTACCTGCCGACGATGTACACCGCCTTCCAGCGGCGCGAGGCGTTCGTGGCCAAGCTCGCCGTCCGGGCCGGCAGCCCACCGTCCGGCACGGAGCTGCTGATCCGGTTCTGGACCGCCGGCCTGCCCGAGGCGCTGACCGACCTGTGGGAGGAGGCCGAGGCCTGGTTCATCGACATCGAGGAGAGCCACACGACGCTCGCCGCCCTGCCGTTCTATCGATCGCCGCGCTCGAACCGATCGTGGCTCACGGCGGCCGGCGCCGTCCTCGATGGCGCGACACTCCTGCGTTCGGCGATCGACATTCCGACCGGCGCCCGGACCGACCTGGCGATCACGGCGGGCTACACCGCCCTGGATGCGATCGCCGGCTTCTTCCGGATCCCGACGATCGCCCGGCCGGCGCTGCCCGACGATCCGATCCGGGTGACCCGCGAGGAGTTCGACGGCGCGGTGGATGAGCTTGCCGCCGCCGGCCTGCCGGTGCGAGCGGATCGCGACCAGGCCTGGCGCGACTTCGCCGGCTGGCGCGTCAACTACGAGGACGCCCTGCTGCGACTATCGACGATCGTGGTCGCCCCCAACGCCCGCTGGAACGACGCGGCGCGACGACCAGTACGATCGGGCGCGCGTTGAGCGAGACGGACCCGCCCTCGGGTTCGATTTCCCCGGCTTCGAACTTGCCCCCGACGGCTAGGAGCCCGGTTAGGACGCACCTGGATTGGATGCCGACGGACCAGGCGAATCCGTAGCACCTGGGGTCTGCGAAGCGCCGGGTTCGCTGGTATCGGTGAGGCACGCGTTGACCCGCGACGACTCGATCGTGACGACGAGGGCCAGGCCGGGATCGACGGTGAAGACCGAGCCGCACTTCGCGGAGACCGAGGGGGCCGGAGAGCCGGGCTCCTCGTCCCAGGAGATGGCTGAGTAGATCCCGGGGGTCAGCGAGATCGTGGTCGTGTCGACGTTGCCGGCGGGCTGCATCAGCACCTCGGTCAGGAGCTTGTTCTGGGCATCGAGCAGCTGGAAGTGGGTGGTGTGGGCGATGCCGGCGCTGGGGCCGACGATCGAGTAGATGAACGTCACCGGCACCGCGCCCGGGACGGGTGTCGGGGCGCTCGAACCGCAGGCGGCAAGCAATGCACCCGCTAGGACGCCCGCAACCAGCCAGCCGACGGGCACAAGCGGCGCGGCGCGATCGATCGCTCATCCGAGTCGGACGCTACCATGCCCGCCGATGAGCCAACCGACCATCCCGGCACCTGACGCCGAGGCGACCCTGTCGATCGAGGGCCCGTACGACCTGGGCCGGACCCTCGGGCCGCTCGCGCATGGCCGGGGCGACCCGACGATCCGGATGGAGGCCGACCGCCTCCAGCGCGCGACCCGAACGCCGGAGGGGCCGGTCAGCGAGGAGCTGGCGATCAGCGGGCGATCGGTGCGCGTTCGGGCCTGGGGCCGCGGGGCGGGCTGGGCCGTCGCCCATGCCCGGGCCCTGCTCGGCCTCGACGACGATGCCTCGGCGTTCCGGCCTGATCACCCGCTTCTCGACGATCTCGCCCGGCGCTATGCGGGCGTCCGGTTCGGGCGGACCGAGGCCGTCCTCGAGGCGCTGGTGCCGGCCGTCCTGGAACAGAAGATCACCGGTGACGAAGCACGCCGGGTCTACCGTGCCCTGATCACGGCCCACGGCGAGGCCGCCCCGGGGCCGCTCCGGTTGCGCCTCGCACCGTCCGCCGAGCGGCTGGCGGCCCTCCCCTACTACGCCTTCCATCCGCTTGGGCTCGAGCGCCGGCGGGCGGACCTGCTCCGCCGCCTGGCCGGATCGGCGCGGAAGCTCGAGACATTCGTCGGGATCGACCCGGCCGAGGCCGGTCGGCGGCTCCAGGCGATTCCGGGGATCGGGCCCTGGACGGCGGGCGAGGTTGGCCGGGTGGCGTTCGGCGATCCGGACGCGGTCAGCGTCGGCGACTACCACCTGCCGAATCTCGTCTGCTGGGTCCTGGCCGGCGAGCGGCTGGGGAGCGACGCCCGGATGCTCGAGCTGCTCGAGCCGTGGCGCGGCCAGCGCGGCCGGGTGGTCCGCTGGCTGGAGCTGGCCTCGTTCGACCTAGCGGGACTTGGGCCCGCGCGGCGGGGTCCCCGCATGCCGTCGCGGTCGATCGCCGGCCTGTAGGGTCAGGACCTTCGAGCCGGGCACGACGACCGGGGCCAGGGCCTCCGCCGGGACGGCGGCGAGCGGCTCGTCGTCGCCCTCGGCGGCGCGGTACCAGCTGGCCAGCTCGCGATTGATCACCAGGGTCGACCAGTCCCGGACGTCGAGCACGCCGCCGACCATGAACGCGATCGTCGCGTCGGTCAGGGGCACCATCAGGTCGCGCTCCTCGAACGTGGCCAGGGGGTCGATGCCGACGGGCTCGTGGAGCCTGCCCAGGATCGTGTACGGCCCGATCTGGGCCCGCAGGCGATGCGGCGCGGTGGCGATCCGGAGGGCCCGCGAGCCGCGTGGCCCGGTCGCCCGCACGGCACACAGCTGGCTGCGCGCGATCGTGAAGTCGGGCGAGGTGACTCGCCGGGCGTTCTCGAGGTCCTCGAGCTCGACGTCCACCAGGTGGACGAGCGGATCGGCGTTGAGCTGGTCCGTCAACCGGGGCGCCCGCAGGTCCAGTTTTCCGTTGATCAGGCAATCGCCGGCAAAGCCGGTGAAATCGATGAACATCGTGCCCTCGAGCGATCTGGTTGGCGACCATCGTGCCCGGCCAACCCGGCCGTCGGACAGAACACGAAGGTTTGGTCCGGGTACGGTCGAAGGTCCGATCAAAGGGTCCGGGTCCGGGGTGGACGGGTACACTCCCGATGCGTGCAGGCCGTTGACAGGAGTCGATTGAGGGAGGGCGCCGCCCGATGACCCGCCCCTTGAAGGTCGGCGTCCAGCTGCCCGAGGTCGAGCGCGTCGTCCGCTGGCCGGAGCAGCTGGCGCTGGCCCGGGCGATCGAGGACACCGGCTTCGACGCGGTCTGGATCGGCGACCACCTGCTCTACCGCTGGCCCGGGATCAGCGAGGCCCGTGGGCCGTGGGAGTGCTGGACGATGCTCGCGGCGATCGCTGCCTCGACCAGCCGGATCACACTGGGGCCGCTCGTCGCCTCGACCAGCTTCCACGCCCCGGCGATGCTCGCCAAGCAGGCCGCCACGGTCGACGAGATCAGCGGCGGCCGGCTGATCCTGGGCCTGGGCGCGGGCTGGAACGAGACCGAGTACCGCGCCTTCGGCTTCCCGTTCGACCACCGGGTGAGCCGCTTCGAGGAGGCCTTCACGATCATCCGGACCCTGTTGCGCGAGGGCTCGATCGACTTCGACGGCGTCTACTACCAGGCCCGCGACTGCGAGCTGCGGCCTGCCCCGGCCCGTCCCGCTGGACCGCCGATCCTGCTCGGCTCGAACGGCGAGCGGATGCTCCAGATCGCCGCCCCGCACATCGACGCCTGGAATGCCTGGTACGACGCGACCGGCAATCGGCCGGCCGGCGTGGCGCCTTTGCGCGAGATCGTGGATGCGGCCGCGCGGACGGCCGGGCGAGATCCGGCCGAGATCGAGCGGACGGTGGCGGTTCTGGTCCAGATGCCGGGCGGCACGGGCCGCTTCGCCGGCAACTACGCCCCGAGCGCGGTCCCGGCCCTGGCCGGCCCGGTTGAGGTGCTGGCCGACGAGCTGCGGGCCTACGCCCGGGCCGGCATCGGGGCGGTCCAGCTGGTCCTCGACCCGATCACCCGCTCGTCGATCGAGGCGTTCGGCGCGGTGCTCGAGCTGCTCGACGCGGACTGACAGTCAACGATCACCCCAGTCAGCGCGCCCCGGACCGGGCTGCAGTTGGTCCGGGCCCAGCGAATCACCAGGTTGGCCCCGCCGAAGTAGCCGCCGCCCCCGCCGAAGCCGCCGACCAGCACGTAGCGCGCGTTGCCGGTCGCAACGCGGGCCCTGAACTGGTCCACGGTCAGGGTCTGGTCGTCGCCGCTGTAGCCGCCCAGGGTCATCACCGGCAGGCCCGTGGCGATGATGATCGGAGCGGCCTCCTGGGCACTGGCCGTGGCGAGCACGAACGTCGCGTCGTGGGCGTGGTCCTGGGCGAAGGCGATCAGGGCCGAGGACGGCCCGACGGGCCCAAGGCCGATCGGGTTGCCGATCGGGTTGCCGGTCGGGCCGCCGCCGGGCAGGCCCAGGAAGCCGCCCTGGTTCTCCGCGCCGGCCAGCGGCGGTCCGCCGATCGGCAGGAGGTCGCCTGGCGGGTGGAACGTGGTCCAGGCCGACCAGCTCAGCGGGGCAAGGGCAAGAACGAGGATTGCCGCGCCGGCCAGGCCCCGGCCGGTCAGCCGGTCACGCTCGATCGTGCCCACTCCCGCCCGGACGAGGAGCAGGCCGCCGGCCAGGGCGAGCGACACGACGACGACGATCGCCTGGAGCCAGTCGAAGCCCCGCGACAGGCCCGCGAACGTGGCCTCGACGATCCCGGCCGCGGCGATCGCCGGGGGCAGCAGCCAGCCGCTCGATCCGGGTCGGCGCCAGGCCCGCAGGAGAGCCACGCTGCCGGCCCCGGCCAGGGCCGCGATCGGCGGGGCGAGCATGACCAGGTAGTGCGGGTGCCAGAAGCGGGCGACGCTGAAGAACGCGGCCGCGGGCAGGAACCAGCCCGCCCACAGGGCCAGGGGCACCACGAACCGCTTGCGCGCCGGGCGGCGGCGGAGCTCGAAGACGGCCACGGCCGTGCCGATCAGGCCCAGGACCAGCCACCAGCCGATCTGGCCGGAGAGGGATGGATCCACGAGGCGCAGCGGCCCGACACGGCCCAGGTTCGGGAACGTGATCCCGCCGGACAGGCGCTCGACCCCGTTGTAGTTGAGGGCGAGGTCGAGCGCCGAGTTGACCGCACTGCCGCCGATGAATGGCCGGCTCGCGGCGGGGATCGCGTCAACAGCCAGGATCCAGGCGAACGACACGACGAGCATTGCCACCGCGGCCGCGGCCAGGTGGCCGATCCTCTTCGCCGCTCCCTGGCGCCGATCAACGAGGACCGCCAGCACGAACCCGGGCACGACCAGGTAGGCCTCGAGCATCTTCACGTTGAAGCCCAGCCCGACCAGGACGCCGGCCGCGAGGAGCCAGCGCAGGCGCCCGGTGTCGCCCCAGCGGATCGCGGCCCACACCCCGAGCAGGACGAACAGGACCAGGAGGCTGTCCACGGTGTTGTTGCGGGCGGTCGCGACCGAGATCGGGGTGACGGCGAGAACGACTGCCGCGACGAGGCCCGCCAGCCGCCCGAAGTGGCGCCCGACGAGCCGGGCGATCAACCAGACCGAGGCGACCGCGGCCAGGGCACCGGGCAAGAGCAGGGCGACGCCGTTGTAGCCAAGGATCCGCGCCGAGATCGCCTCGATCCAGAACCCGAGCGGCGGCTTGTCGAGGGTGATGAAGCCGCCCGGATCGAATGAGCCGAAGAAGAAGTTGGCCGGGCTGGCGAGCATGCTCCGGACCGCCGCCGCGTAGTAGATGTTCGACCAGCCCTCTCGGTCGAGGGCGTACAGCTCCAGGAAGCCGGCCAGGAGCACGATCAGGGCGAGCGCGACACGGTCGGCGCTGATCCGATTGCCGGTCGGGTGGCGCTCGAGTTGGCGCTCCGGCGGCGCGAGAGCCACGCGCCGGCCCGGCGGGCGAGCGCCGGGTTGGAACTCATGGCTCACGTCATACCAGATCGGCCTGAACCTGCGCTGACGGGAAATCGCAACGCCCCGGCCGTCGTGGCTGACGGCCGGGGCGCTGCAGTTGGTGTTCGCTTGGTGTTCGGTTGGCGTATCGGTTCGTCGAGGGTCGCGGCCCCCGGTCGGCTAGCTGCCGAGGAGGACGATGATCTGGTGCGCGTCCTGGCGGGCATCGACCAGCAGGCTGCGCGCGGACTGGATCGACTGGCGGGCGGACTGCAGGACCGGCTTCGCGGCTCCGCTGTTCCAGTCCGCCGGGCTGAGCGGCATCAACGTCCCGACGACCGGGGCGATCAGGCCGTTGGCCTGGCCGACCTTCGCGTTCAGGTCGTCGAGCTTGGCCTGGGCGGCGGTGACGTCCTTGCCGGCGCCCTTGGCCAGGTTGATCAGGTTCTGGAGCTCGCTGGCCAACGGCACGAAGCGGGCCGAGGTCTTGGCGGCGCCATCCGCAGCCGAGACGAGGTGCGTCTTCGGGACGACCAGCAGGTAGACCCGGTAGTCCGGGGCGATCTTGCCGATGTCGGTGCGCAGTGTCGCGATCGTCGTATCGGCGTCGATCGAGGCCTTGAGGGTGGCCAGGCCGGCGTGTTCGCTCGTGAACGAGGCCGGGTTGACCCCGCCGCCGGTCAGCAGGTCCGTCTTGTCCTGGGCGGTGAGCACGGTCGAGTGGTTGACCCGGTAGGTCAGGCCATCGAGGGTGACGAAGCGACGATTGATCTCGCAGTCACCGGCCGCGCGCAGGATGTCGACGTTGCCCGGATGGGCGACGACGGCAGCCCACTCGGGGATGCAGAAGCGATGGGTGCCAGCGACGGTCGTCGAGTTGGTGCTGGTCGACGGGTCGGCGGCGTAGACCGACGAGAACGAGCCGATCGCCAGGAGGCCGGCGGCCCCCAGGGCGAGGCTGACCCGGCCGAGCCGGGGCGAGAGGTGGAAGTTCATCGAAGTCACTCTCCTGGGTTGTTCGCGTCGGCGTCGGCATTCGACAGCTCGGCGTTCACTTCGATTCAGCAGGCTGTCCACCTGCGAGAGAAGGCTGCTGGCCTTCGCGGTCGAGATCGGGGGCGGGGTTCCGACCGGCTTCTGGGTCGGCTGCTGGGCGACCGGCGGTTCACTCTGGTCCGGTGCCGGTGAGGCTCCGTCCAGGGCCGGGTCGGGGCTGAGCAGGCTGCCCAGGTCGAACGTGGGCTCGGCCGAGGCTGCTGCCCCGTTGCCTGATCCGCTGGTGCCTGACCCGATGGCCGACCCCGAGCTGCCGCTGCCGGCGCCGGTGCCAGCGTTGGCCCCGTTGCCGGCCGCGCCGGAACAGGCCGCCGCGACCAGGCTCAGCCCGAGCAGGGCCGATCCGAGGCGAAGCGAGGTGCGAACTGACATGGCTGGTCCTCGTTGCTTGACCGCGGCGTTTCGTTGCCGCAATCCCAGCGTGTCAGTCGGTCGTCAGCCCCTCCACCGCCCCCTGTAAGGGCTCCGTAAAGCGCGTTGCTTGCCGAAGGTCCGCTCTCAGGAGCGCGACAACGCTCCGGATCCGGCATCTGCGGGCGCCAAGCCGCGCACGAGCCCGAGCCAGGCCACGCACCACCTGCGCCTCAGCCCAAACCGGCGGTCAGCCGCCTGAGGCCTGCGGTGGAGCGCTCCGTAGCACGACGATCCTTAGACGACGAGGTTTGGGAGCCCGAACACTGTCTTGAGGCTCGGATCGACCTTCCCAAGGCCGTTTTACGAATAGGCGTGGTATTCGGACAGATACGCGCGCCCGGAGGGCTCGACTCGGCCGCTGAGGCTGTCGGCTAAGAGTAGTTGTGGTACTCGGTGCCCAGCGATGGGCAGAATGCCCGGCGGTGGGGCCCCGATATGACGGCCATTCTTAGGCGACGAGGCATTGACGGCTCAACGCCCGTCTTGAGGCCCCGACTCGGCCTTTCGCACCCGTTTCTACGAATGGTCGTCATATTCAGGCGGTTTCGGGACCCCGAATGACCCGCAACGGCGCGCAAACCCGTCCGCTAAGCATGGTCGTCATATCCGAGCCCTCGGCCGCGGGCGGGGCGGGCGGGGCCGGGCACGACGCCTGAGACGCGAGCCGGACCGACCCATCAGGCGGGGCGGGGCGGGCACCGAGCCCTCAGGCGCGGGCGGGGCCGGGCACCGAGCCCGAGCCGGGCCACTCACGACCCTGCTCCAGCCCCAAACCGAGAGTCAGCCGCCTTCGCGCAGGCCCCAGGGCGAGCCGTAGGCGGTCAGCAGGTCGAGGAACGGGACCGCGTCGAAGGCCTCGGGCCCGAGCACGCCGCTCCCCGTCCAGGTCCCGGCGGCGAGCAGCTCGAGGGCCACGACCGGGTTGATCGCCGTCTGCCAGACCACGGCCTGCGAGCCGTACTCAGCCATCGACCAGGCGTTGTCGACGACGTGGTAGAGGTAGACCTTGCGCGGCGCTCCGTCGAGGCCCGTGCCGGTCACGTACAGGCCGGCGCAGGTCTTGCCCGACATCTTGTCGCCGAGCGTGGCCGGGTCGGGCAGGCAGGCCGCCACGACGTCCCGCGGCGAGACTTCGACGCCTCCAACCCGGATCTTGCGGGTCGAGTCGAGGCCGATCTTGTGGAGGACCTGGAGGACGTTGATGAACTCGTCGCCCAGGCCGTACTTGAACGTCGCCCGCCTGGCCTTGACCCAGCGCGGCATCAGCAGGACTTCCTCGTGCTCGACGTTGACGCACTCGACCGGTCCGATCCCCTCCGGGAAGTCGAACGATCTCGGGCTCGGAGAACGGCGGCGTCGTGTACCAGCCGCGGCCCTCCTCCCAGATCACCGGCGGGTTGAGGCACTCCTCGATCGTGGTCCAGATCGAGAACGACGGGGCGAAGTCGTAGCCGGCCACGACCAGGTTCGCGCCATCCCGGACGCCCAGCTCGTCGATCTCGCTGAACAGGTGGTCGGCGGCGTAGCGGGCGAAGACGTCCGACAGCCCGGGCTCGACGCCGATCCCCACCAGGGCCAGCAGGCCGGCCGCGGTCCAGGCATCGGCCCGGGCGAACTGCGCGTCGCCCAGCTTCTCGCCGGGGAGCGCGTACGGCTTCTCGGGGTGGGGATGGCTGAGGGACATCGCCATGTCCAGGTAGTTCGCCCCCGCGGCGAGGGCGCCTTCAAAGATCGGCATCACGAATCGCGGGTCGACCGCGTTCAGGACGTGGGTGATCTCGTGCTCCCGGCACAGCGCCGCGACCTCGGCCGGATCCGAGGCGTCCACCCGGACGGCCACGAAGCGCGACTCGCGGCCGCCCCGGCTGACCGACTCGACGACGCGCTCGGCCCGGGCCCGGTCGTAGTCGGCGACGACGACCCGATCGAAGAACGACCGTCGCGCGGCGATCGGCACGACGGCGCCGCCCACCCCTCCGGCACCGACCAGCAGGATCCGCATGACGCCCTCCGTGGAATACCAGCGCGGGCGGCAACCACCAGCCCAGCCCGGCCACGGAACGTGGCCCTCGTCGGGAATCTAGCCGAAGAGGGTCTGCCCGATGTAGCCGCCCTCGACGATCCCGGGCGGGACCGCGAACAGGCCGCTGCCGACGTGGACGATGTACTCGTTCAGGGCGTCGCTCCCGGCCAACCGGGTCTGGACCGGCACGAAGCCGGTCCGCGGATCGCGCTGGTAGCAGACGAAGAACAGGCCGCCGTCGAGCTGGCCGGTCAGGCTGTCGATCCCGTCGGTGAACGAATAGCCCCGCCGCAGGATCCGGATCCCGCCGTTCGTCGCCGGCGCGGCCAGGCGGATGTGGGCGTCAAGCGGGATGACCGGCTTGCCGTTCGCGTCAAGGGCCGACAGGTCGACCGTGTCGCGCTCGTTGACGCCTCCGAGCGGCGCCCCACTCACCTTGTGGCGCCCGATCGTCGCCTCCTGGTCGCCCAGGCTGGAGCGGTCCCAGACCTCGATCCGCATCCGGATCCGGCGCGCGACCAGGTACGACCCGCCGTGCATCCAGGTCGGGTCGTCCTGGTCGGAGACCCAGATGTGCTGGTCCATCGTCGGCTGGTCGTCGCCATGGACGTTGTTCGTGCCGTCGAGGAAGCCCTGCAGGTTGCGCGGCGTGACCTGCGCCGCGACCGTGCTCGAGGTCCGGCCGAAGCCGAGCTGGGACCAGCGCACGACCACGGTCCCCCGGCCGATCCTGGCTAGCTCGCGGATCGCGTGAAAGGCGACCTGGGGATCCTCGGCACAGGCCTGCACGCACAGGTCGCCGTCGCTCGAGGCCGGGTCGAGATTGTCGTGGGCAAACTGGGGCACGTCGGCCAGCGCGGCCGGCCGGAGGGCGGCCAGGCCGAATCGATCGACGCCCGACTTCGTGAACAGGCTCGGCCCAAAGCCGAAGGTGAGCGTCAGCCGGGCCGCCCCGAGGCCAAGCGCCTCGCCGGTATCGCTCGGCGGCGCGATCGGGTTGCCGGCCGGATCGCCGACCGGCTTGCCCGCGGTCGTCAAGGCGGCGGCCGAGGTCCAGCTCCGGAGGAGGTCCCGCAGCTCAGCACGCTTGCTGGTCAGGACGTCGAATGCGGCGAACTGGATCCGCTCCTGGGCGGCGGTCGCGATCCCGGCCTGGTGCGGGCCGTAGAACGGCTCGATCTGGGTCTGCGGGTCGACCGGCTTGATCTCCTGGGCCAGGCCGAAGCCTCCCAGCCCGCCGACGGCGAACCCGGCGCCGGCCGCCAGCCCGCCGGCCAGCAGTCGCCGGCGGCTGATCGCCGGCCCAGAGGTCATTGCGCCGTGACGACGATCGCCGCGACCTGCGACAGCGGATCGGCCAGGGCGTCGATCAGCTGGCTCAACGCCAGGGTGTCGGCTGGCTTGAGGACCGTGTACGCGACGAAGCCCTCGCCCTTCTTGAACGGATCGAGGGCCGCCAGGACGGCCGTGAAGCCACTGTCAATGGTTGCGGCCAGGTCGGGCGAGCGGACGATGACGAACGCCTTGACCGAGTTCCAGGCTTCCTGGGCGCCGACCACGTTGGCCTGGAAGTCCCACAGGTCGGTGTGCGAGTAGCGGTCCTCCTCGCCGGTGATCTTCGACGAGGAGACCTCGTTGAGCAGGCCGACCGCGCCGTTGGCAATCGTGGCCGGGTCGAGGTCGACCGTCTTGACCAGGCCCTGGAGCTGGACCACGTCGGCCTGCAGCTTCCTCGCGATCGGCGCCATACCGGCCGTCGAGTTCTTCGACCAGAGCGCCTCCTCGATCCGGTGGAAGCCGGTGAACGTGCCGCCCGCGGGGACGTCGTTGATCAGGGCATCGATCGCCGGGTCGAGGTCGCCGAAGACCTCGGCGACCGGTTCGATCCGCTCATATGGTTCGCGGGCCGGGGCATACAGCGCCTTCGCGTCGGCCAGCTTGCCGGCGATCACGGCGTCGGTGAAGGCTTTGGTCCGGGTCACGAGGAGATCGGTGTTCATCTCGATGTAGGCCCGATAGCTGGCCACGGCATCCGCTGCCGTCGGCGTGCTGGGCTCCGGGGCATTCGAGCCCTGGGCCGGGGCCGGGCTGGCAGGCGGGATCGGGGTGGCGCTTCCGCCGCAGGCCGCGAGGAGGACGAGGGCGGCCAGCGCAAGGGCCGCCAGGACACGGGTGGCCACGGCGCGGGTGGCCACGGCGCGGGTAGCCACGGCGCGGGGGGCGATGGCGCGACGCGAGGTCATCTGGGTCTACTCCGTGACGGTCAGGGTGCCGGTTGCGGCGGAGGTGCCGCCCGGGCAATTCAGGATGTAGGCGCCCGGCTTCAGGTTGAGGGTGAATGCCCGATCAATGCCTGGAATGACGTTCTCCACCTCGCCAATGATCCGCCCGGACTGCTCGACCTCATACTCGAGGACGCTGCCCGAGCCGGTGTTCGTGACGATAAAGGTCGTCGGCCCGGACGGCAGGCTGAGGGTCTGCGGGGCGCAGCCCGCGTCGTTGATCGAGACGTTGACCTGGCGGACCGACGGGACGGTGGCCTGACCGCCCGAGGCCCCGGGGATGGCCGCGGCCGAGCCCGCCGGTCCAGTGGCAGCCGAGCCTGTGGCAGCCGGCCCGCCTGAACAGGCGGACAGCAGCACGACCAGCAGCACGGTCGGCCCGAGGAGGGCGGCGGCTCCGGCCAGCGGCGCCCCTCGGCGTGCGTTGCCCGCCAGGGCGGCAGCTCTCTTGAGCGGCGCCCCACCATGGGCGGGACCGGGCACTCAGGCGAACCGGGGCCGGCGCGAAAGGTGGAGGCGATCGCCGACCAGGAACAGGGCCAGGACCGGGACCAGGTAGCCGAAGTAGCCGATCAGCTGGAGGACCGTCGGCTCGGCCCGGTAGCCGAACATCCCGGCGAGCAGGGCGCCGATCGGGCTCGTCTCGGGTAGCAGCCCGCTCAGGTCGAGCGCCGGCGCCCCGGTCGGCAGCCAGCCGGCATCGACGAAGGCGCCGATCGCCGAGGCGACCAGGCCGGCCGCCACGAACAGGATCACGACCCCGGTCACGCTGAAGAAGCGGCGCAGGTTGAGCCGGATCGCGCCGCGCACGATCGCCGCGCCGAGGAGCACCGCGACGGCCAGCCCGGCCACGCCGGCGATCGGCAGCTCTGGCGCGAGCTGGCCGGTGGCGGCCGCGGAGCGGAACAGAGCGAGCAGGAAGAGCGCCGTCTCGAGGCCTTCGCGGACGATCGCGACGAACGCCAGCCCGACCAGGGCGGCCGTCGAGCCTGCCCGCAGCGCCGCGTCGAGCTGGCCCTCGAGCTCGCCCTTCAGGGCCCGACCCTGGCGGCGCATCCAGAACAGCATCCAGGTCAGGACGCCGACCGCGAAGACCGCCGCGATCCCCTCGATCGGCTCCTGGATCGCCGACGGCAGGTCGCCGATCGTGACGAACACCAGGATCCCGAGCCCGAGCGAGACCAGCACCGCCGCGACGATCCCGATCCAGACCCAGCGCAGCGCATCGCGCCGTCCGACCTTGATCAGGTAGCCAATCACGATGCCCACGACCAGGGCCGCCTCGAGCCCCTCCCGGAGCAGGATCAGGAAGACCGTGAGCACCACTTGCCCCACTTCGACAGGAGCCCTTGCGTCAGCGATGCAAGGACGCTTGAGTGCCGAGAATACGGCCCGCCGCGAACGGCGTCAAGCGTGCCCCGCGTCCCGCGGGCCGTGCGCCTCCACGCAGCACAGGGCCCGGCCCGCAGGCCCACTGCCCGCGCCTTGGTCCGAGGTCGGACGATTGTTGCCCGCAGGCTCACGATCCGCCCCGCGATGTGTGCCCCTCGGTCCGGGTTGGGACGATTGTCGCCCGCAGACGCGGTACGACACCTACTCGTCCCGTTCAGCGTCAGAGAGCTCCCTTGCTGGGCCCGATTCGTGCTTGCGCGCTCTGGCTTGGCGGGCGAGCACCACCGATTCCAGGCTCCAAACTCGGGTAGCGCGCCTGCCAGCGACATCCAGACCAGCTTTTCGGGTGGCCGCGGCGTGTGGCTCGAGTGGAGCGGCCAAGGCCCGGTGGCTCGACGCCTGGGGTTCGAGGCCTGATGCCCAAGGCCGGTCGTTCGAGGCCGGCTGCGCAGTCCTGCCCGCATAGGCCTGTCCGAGGCCACGAACTAGTAAAGGCACCGATAAGGACGCCGGATCATGGTTCCGGCGTGTATGACATCCAATTCGGGCAGCTCGTTCGCGCGCTGCGCCAGCGCCGCCGCTGGAGGCAGCAAGACCTCGCCGATCGAGCAGGGGTTGGGCGGACAGTCATCGTCGACCTCGAAGCCGGTCGACTCGGCGGAATGTGCCTGAACACGCAGCGCAAGGTCACGAGCGCCCTCGGATTCGGCGTCGAC
Source organism: uncultured Chloroflexia bacterium (assembly GCA_963735455.1). Lineage (GTDB taxonomy): Bacteria > Chloroflexota > Limnocylindria > Limnocylindrales > CSP1-4 > Palsa-1033. The sequence goes on along the minus strand of CAVTKZ010000002.1, from coordinate 91,920 downwards.
ATCGCGCCGCGCGGGCTCGGCGCTGATGCGGATCGACTACTCGACCAGGGCCACGCCGCCCTGATGGGAGCTACAGCTCAATGGCTCGAAGGCATGGCCTGGAAGCCCGAGGCCGAGGTCTCCTACTCGGAGTGGGGCGAGCGTGGATCCATCGACCTACTCGCCTGGCACGGAGCATCGGCAACGCTTCTTGTCATCGAAATCAAGACCGAGCTCGTCTCGCTCGAGGCAACACTCCGAAAGTTGGACGAGAAGGTCCGCCTCGCTCCGCGGATCGCCCTCCGCCGATTCGGTTGGCGCGCAACGTTCGCGAGCCGGCTTCTCGTATTTCCGGACGCACGCTCCGAGCGGAGGCGGGTCGGCGCCCACGGTGCCGTGCTCGATGGCGCTTTCCCGATCCGCTCCTACGCCGCCCGCCGATGGTGTCGGTCGCCGACCGGATCTGTCGCTGCCCTGCTCTTCATGCCGGACGGATCTCGCCACGGATCCCGGTTCAGCAGCCGCGTCGCCCGGGTTCGGGTTGGACGTGGGCCGAATGTCGCCACAGGACCCACTACCCAAGGACAGAGCCCCGGGTGAGCTTTGGGCGACACGAACCCCGCCCGATTCTTGCGCGGGCCGCCGGCCTTGGCGCGGTCCGAGGCTCAGGGCAAACCGCCATCTGCCGATAACGCGTCTGCCAGCGACATTCGTACTAAGGGGGCGGCCACGACACCGGGGGCGACCACGATATGGAGCGCGACCACGATATGGAGCGCGACCACGATATGGAGCGCGGCCACGACACGGAGCGCGGCCACGACACGGAGCGCGGCCACGACACGGAGCGCGGTGACTGAACCGGCTCAGTGGGTGGGCAGGGTGACCTCGAAACGAGCGCCGCCGGTGGCGGGCGAGGTGGCCTCGATCGTGCCGCCGTGGCGCTCGACGATCCAGCGCGCGATCGACAGGCCGAGGCCGGCGCCACCGCTGGGGGCGTCGGGCGCCCGCCAGAAGCGCTCGAAGACCCGGGGCAGGTCCTCGGGCCGGATCCCCGCGCCCTCGTCGGATACGGAGACGATCGCCTTGTCGCCGGCCGGCTCGGTCCGGACCGAGACCGTGCCGCCGGGTGGGCTGTGCTGGATCGCGTTGTCGACCAGGATCGTGACCAGCTGCCGGATTCGGAGCGCATCGCCCAGCGCCGGCGTCGGTCGGGCGTCGAGGTGCAGCGTCACACTATGTGACGCTGCGATCCCGGTCAGCGGCTCGAGCGCGGCCGTGGTCACGTCGGCCAGGTCGAGCGGCTGGTGCTCGAGCTCGATCGCGCCCGAATCGGCCCGGGCGAGCAACAGCAGCGCGTCGACGAGCTCGGTCAGGTGGTCCGTCTCGGCCTTCACGTCGTCGAGCGTCTCGCGCTGGTCGGCGATCGTCGAGGTGGGGTGGCGCAGGAGGTGCTCGACGCTGCCCCGGACGACGGCCAGTGGCGTCCGCAGCTCGTGGCTGGCGTCGGCCGCGAACTCGCGCTGGCGGCGGAGCGAATCGCGGATCGGGACGAGCGCGCGGCGGGCATAGAAGGCTCCGCCGGCGATCGACAGCCCAAGCGCTCCGACCCCGCCCACGATCAGGACGATCAGGAGCGACTGGAGCGCCCGGGCGTCGGCCGTCCGGTCGGCGATCACCTGGATCACGTAGGTCTCGCCCTGGCGGGTGACCGGCTCGGAGACGAGCTGGATCGGCGTCCCGTCGATCGTCGCCTTGCGCAGGTCGGTCACGCCCGTCCTGGCGGCGGCCACCGCGGCCATGTCGGGCAGCCCGTCGAAGCGCGAGTTCTGGGGCCCGACCGACTCGTTGGCCGGGCCGATCACCAGGGCGAGGGTGCCCGACGACGGCCCGCCGAAGATGATCCCGGTCTGGAGCTGCGGGCCGAGGCTGGCGTCCTGGCCGGGTGCCCGGCCGATGAACCCGGCGATCTGGTCGGCCCGGCTCTGGAGCCGTTGCTCGGTGCTGCCGGACAGCGACTGGTCCACCGACAGGTAGATCGCGGCGCCCAGGACAAGGAGGATCGCCAGCGTGATTCCGCCGCTCCACAGGATCAGGCGGCGCCAGGTCCCACGGAGCAACCGGGCATCGCCGGCAACGCCGACCGGCCCGGTGCTGCTCACCCGGAGACCATCCGATAGCCGACGCCACGCTCGGTCCGGATCAGCGCGCCGGCGGCGGCGCCGAGCTTCTCGCGCAGCCGATGGACGTACGCCTCCACCGTGTTGGGGGTGACGGCCAGGCCGTACGGCCAGGCGGCGTCGAGCAGGTTGTCGCGGGTCAGCAGCCGACCCGGGTTGCGCAGGAAGCACTCGAGCAGGGCGAACTCGCGCGGGCTCAACGCGATCGCAGCGCCGGCCACCGACACCGCCCGATCCGCCTCGTCGAGGACGATCGGCCCGTTGACCAGGTTCGGCCCCGACGGCGAGCGGTCGGCCCGCCGGGCAAGCGCCCGGAGGCGGGCGGCCAGCTCCTCGTAGGCAAACGGCTTGACGAGGTAGTCGTCGGCGCCCGCGTCGAGGCCGCGAACACGGTCCTCGATCGCGTCGCGGGCGGTCAGGATCATCACCGGCAGGTCGGAGCCGCTCTTGCGCAGGTCACGCAGGACGTCGAGCCCGGACCGGTCGGGCAGCCCCAGGTCCAGGATCACGGCGTCCAGGGCGGCCTCCGACTCGAGCACCTCGGTCGCGTCGCGGGCATCCGGCGCCAGCTCAACGACGTGGCGATCGTCGCTGAGCAGGCGCCGGAGCAGGCGGCCGAGCCGCGGATCGTCCTCGACGACCAGGATGTGCATGGTCAGATGATGCGCCGCGGGCTCGCCACGACTCGGCGACCGGCCACGACTCGGCGACCGGCCACGACTCCGCGACCGGCCACTACTTGACGACCGTGATCGTGCCGACGGTGGCGTTGCCGAGGCCGCCGAAGCCGCCGCTCGGCCGGGGCTGGCCGCTGGCCGTCGGGCCGCCACCACCGCCCAGGGCGAGGCTGATCTCGACCGTGGCGCCCGGCGTGACGTCGGCCGCCGTGCCGGTCGTCGAGTCACGGTAGGTCACCGTGCTGGCCAGGTTGAGCGTCTCGGTCGTGCCGTTGGCCAGCTTGATCTGGATCGAGCTGCCATCGATCGAGACCACGGTTCCGGAGATGCTGACGCCCGCCGCTCCCCGGGCGGCCCCGCCGCCGAAGCCACCACCGAAGCCACCGGCACCGCCGAAGCCGCCTTCGGCTCCATTGCCCCGGCCCGCGCCGCCGAAGCCACCCGCGTTCGTTGGCGCCGCCGCGGTGGGCGCGGTGACCCGGCCGACGGCGAACGCCACCCCGCCGATCGCCACGAGGGCGCCGACGAGGAGCAGCGCCGTGCCCGTTGAGGCCCGGTTCCTCGCGGTCGTCTTGGCCACGATCGGAGCCGGCGCGAACGAGGTCGGCGGCGGAGCAAAGGGAGCCGGCCCAGCCGGGGCCACAGGTGGCGGCGGGACGAAGCCGACCGGCTGGCTTGCTGCGAGCGGGTCGGCGGGCGGGACCGGCGCCGCCGGCGGAACGGCCGACGCGTCGGGCGTCCAGGTGGGCGGCGGAGTCGAGCCGGGCGTTGATCCGGGGGTTGAGCTGTCCATGGTCATCGAGGAGACTCCTTTCGAGAGCGGGTTGCGCCCGAACGGCGCGAGTCAGGCAGGTTGGCTTGGTCGGTCATTCGTAGCGAAGGGCGACGATCGGGTCGAGGCGGGCCGCCTGGCGTGCCGGCCAGACCCCGAAGACGACCCCGACGAGGAGGCTGAACAGGACGGCGACCAGCGGGGTCACGGGGCTGAACACGAAGCCCCAGCCGGCCAGGGTGCCGATCAGGTACGAGACGGCGACGCCGAGGATGATCCCGAAGATTCCGCCCAGGACCGACAGGACCAGGGCCTCGACCAGGAACTGGGCCAGGATGTCCCGGCCCCGGGCGCCGATCGCCTTGCGGATGCCGATCTCGCGGGTCCGCTCGCGGACCGAGACCAGCATGATGTTCATGATCCCGATCCCGCCCACCAGCAGCGAGATCGAGGCGATCCCGGCCAGGAGCAGGGTCAGCAGGTCGCTCACGCCACTGACCGTGGTCAGGAGCTGGGCCTGGTCGGCGATCGTGAAGTCGTCGGTCCCGCCGATGGCGATGTCGTGGCGGGACTCGAGGAGGGTCGTGATCTCGGCCTTGACCGTGTCGATCTGGTCGGCCGAGGCCACGCTGATCCCGATCGTGCGGAGCTTGTCGCCGGGCACGAATTCGGCCTGCATCGTCGTGTACGGGATGAGGATCTGGTCGTCCTGGCTGACCGGACCGGTGCTGCCCTTGGCCTGCAGGATCCCGGCCACCCGGAAGGGCAGGCCGCCGATCGTGACCGTTGAGCCGATCGAGCTCGCGCTCAGGCCCAGGTCGTCGGCCGTGGTCGCGCCCAGGACTGCCTCGTGCAGGCTGGCGTCAACAGCGGCCTCGTTGAGGGTCGCGCCCTGCCAGATGTCGAAGTTGCGCACGGTCGTGTACCCGCCGGTCGTGCCCACGATCGATGTCGTCGTGTTCTGGGAACCGGCCACCACGAACTGGCTGGTCGAGATCTCGGGCTCGACGGCCGCGACCCCGCTCAAGCCGGCGATCGCCTCGGCGTCGTCGATCGTGAGCGTGTTGGCCGATCCTGCCGCGCCCCGGGTGAATCCGGTCGTCGTGGCCCCGGGGTTCACCGTGAGCAGGTTCGTGCCCAGGCCCTGGAGCTGCTTGGTCACGCCGCTCGTGGCGCCCTGGCCGACCGCGACGAGCGAGACCACCGAAGCGACGCCGATGATCACCCCGAGCATCGTCAAGGCCGCCCGCAGGCGCGAAGAGCCCAGCCGCGAGAGGGCCAGCCGGACCAGCTCGCTCGCCCTCATGCCACCAGCCGTCCGTCACGCACGTGGACCTGCCGGCTGGCCCGGCTGGCGACGTCGCTGTCGTGGGTGATCATCACGATCGTCCGGCCCGCGGCATTGAGCTGGGCCAGGAGGGCCATCACCTCGGCGCCCGAGGTGCTGTCGAGGTTGCCGGTCGGCTCATCGGCCAGGAGCAGGGCCGGCTCGGTGACCAGCGCCCGGGCGATCGCGACTCGCTGCTGCTGGCCGCCCGACAGCTCGGTCGGGACGTGGTCCACTCGATCGCCCAGGCCGAGCCGCTCGAGGGTGACCCGGGCCCGGGCCAGGCGATCCTTGCGCGAGACGCCCTGGTAGAGCAGGGGCGTCGCCACGTTCTCCAGGGCCGAGGTCCGCGGCAGCAGGTTGTAGGACTGGAAGACGAAGCCGATCGTCCGGCTGCGCAGGCGGGCCAGGCCGTCGTCGTCGAGCTCGGCGACCGGCGTCCCGGCCAGGGTGTACGTCCCGCCGGTCGGCCGGTCGAGGCAGCCGAGGATGTTCATCATCGTCGACTTGCCCGAGCCGGACGGCCCGACGATCGCCAGGAACTCGCCCTGCTGGACCTGCAGGTCGACGTTCTGCAGGGCGGCCACCTGGACGTGGCCCAGGTCGTAGATCCGGCTGACGTCATGGAGCTCGATCAGCGCGCCGGTCACGGCTGACCTCGCCGCGTCCCGCCGCCGCCGAAGTTGCCCCCGAAGCCACCCCCGAAGCCGCCGGTCAGGCTGCCCGGATTGGTCGTGGTCGAGGTCGTCGAGGTGCGCGGCGTGGAGATCCCGACGACGATCGTGTCGCCGGCATTGATCCCGCCGGTGATCGCCGCATATTGGGTCGTGATCAAGCCGACCGTGACCGGGATCGTCATGATCGAGCCGTCGCTGGCCATCACCCGGACACCGTACGAGCCGCTCGAGCCGACCAGGGCGACCGCCGGCACGGCGAGCACGTTATCGGCCTCGGCGGTCGTGATCGAGACGCTGGCCGACATGCCCACCTTCACGTCCGCGGGGGCCGAGTCGAGGGTGATCACGACCGGGTAGGTCACGACCGAAGACGAGCCCGAGCTGGAGGCAACCGGGTCGATCTCGGTCAGCTTGCCGGTCACGGTCTCGTTCGTGGCCGTGATCGCGAGCGTCGCCGCCTGGCCGACCTTGAGGCTGGGCAGGTCGGTCTCGGCGAAGTCCGCGGTGACCTGCAGCTGGGTGCCCTGCATCTCGATCGCGTCGCCCGACGGTGCATCGAGCCCGGGCACGATCGAGACCGCGATGACCGTGCCGTCGGCGGGGGCCGTGATCGAGGCCAGGTTGACTGTCGTCTGGGCGCTATCCACCGCGGTCTGGGCGGTGGCGACCGAGGCCTTGTCGGACAGGATCGTGAGGGCCGGCGCGGGCGCCGTCTTGCTCGAGTAGCCCTGCTCGGCGGAGGTGACCTGGAGCTCAGCCGACGCGACGCTCTCGGCCGCCTGGTTGTTCGATTGGGTCGCCTTGGCCTTGGCCTGGGCCAGGTTCTGGTTGGCGTTGGTGACCGCGGCCTTGTCCTGGTTGATCTGGTCGGCCGGGGCGCTGGCCGCCTGGTCGGCGCTGAGGGTGGCCTTGGCCTGGCTCAGGGCGGTGTTGGCGTTGGCGATGCTCAGGTTGTTCTGGGTCCGGGTATCGGATTCGCTCGTCCGGGCGTTGCTCAGCTGCTGCTCGGCCTGGGTGATCGAGAGCTTGGCCATCGCCTTGTCGATCGCGGTCAGGCCGCCTTCGTCGCTGGCCAGCCGAGCCTGGGCGATCGCCAGGTTGGACTGGGCCGCCGACAGCGCCTGGCTGGCGCTGGCGCTGTCCGCGACGGCCAGGACCTGGCCCTTGGCGACGGTGTCGCCGACGCTCACGCTGACCGAGCTGACCGGCCAGGTCGTCGAGCCACCGGAACCGCTGCTCGAGGCCGATGACGACGAGCTGCCGGCGATGACCGGGTCGTGTCCGAAGGCCAGCCCGTAGGTCACCGAGGCGGCCAGCGAGCCGCTCGCAGCCGCACTCTGGGTCACGTTCTGGACGGCGGCCGTCGCGGTGATGTACTGGACGGCGGAGCTCGAGCCGAAGTTCGGACCGATGATCACGACGCCGATCGCGGCGACGCCGACCACGATCAGGCCGACCGCGGCAAGGATCTTCAGACGCATGTGCGCACCTTTGGAGCTCTCAGGACGGAGTTGGCGGGGCCCGGATCAGGGCGTGCCCACGCCACCATCGTGGGCTCCGCTCCTGACGAAGTCCTGAACGGGAGCCTGTCGTCGGGGCACCGGAATCCCTCGTGAACCGGGCTCCTGAGCGTGAAGTGCTATAGTTGAGGCTCCTCTCGATAGCCGGGAGGCCTCCGCTAGGTCGATGGTTCCCTTCTCGAGCCGGCCTCTGCGCCGCATCCCTCTACGCCGAGAAGAGAACAGGAATACCCCTCATGGCCAACGGAAGTGTCAAGAAGGTCGTCTCCGATCGTGGGTTCGGTTTCATCACCGCCGACGACGGCAAGGACTACTTCTTCCACCGCGACGGGCTTGACCGGTCGATCGACTTCGACAAGCTGGTCGGCGGCGAGCACGTGACCTTCGAGGTCGAAGCCGGCCCCAAGGGCCCGCGCGCGATCAAGGTTCAGGCTGCCTGAGCCTTCGGCTCAGACCACTCTCGCCCGGTCCATCACGGACCGGGCGTTTCTGTGTCCGGCGCGCACCGTTGGCCGGCCGGCGTGCACACTGTCGCGGAGATGGAGGACTGCTGAATGACGACCCCCGCGCTGACCGACTTCGACATCCTCACCTTCGACTGCTACGGCACGCTGATCGACTGGGAGCGCGGAATCCTGGCGGCCTTGCGCCGGGTCCTCGATCCGCGGGGCATCACCGCCAGCGACGACGAGCTCCTCGAAGCGTTCGCCCGGTTCGAGGCGGCCGCCGAGGCCGGCCCCTACCTGACCTACCGGGCCGTCCTGGCCCGGGCGCTAACCGGCGTTGCCGCCGAGCTCGGCGTCGAGCCGACCCCCGCCGAGGTCGAGCGCTTCTCCGAGTCGGTCCGCGACTGGCCGCCATTCCCCGACTCGGTCGAGGCCCTCGCCCGCCTCGCCGGGCGCTACAAGCTGGGCGTGATCACGAACTGCGACACGGACCTGTTCGCTCGCTCGAACGAGCGCCTGGGGGTCCATTTCGACTGGGTGATCACCGCCCAGCAGCTCGGCTCGTACAAGCCGAATCCGCGCAACATCGAGCTGGCCCTGGAGCAGATCGGCGGGCCGCGCTCGCGCCACCTGCACGTCGCCCAGAGCCTGTTCCACGATCACGTGCCGGCCCAGGCCGCCGGCCTGCGCACGGCCTGGATCGATCGGCGCCACGACCGGCCGGGCTTCGGGGCGACGCCGCCGGCCGACGCCAAGCCCGACTTCACCTTCCCCGACATGGCCTCGTTCGCGGCGGCCGCGATCGGCTAGATTCGGCGCACGCCGGACGACGATTCCCGGCCCGAGCAGGGGACACCCATGCGGCGCGTCCTGGTCGCGTTCCTTGCCGGGTCGCTCGGCCTGAGCCTGCTCGCGCCGGTCCTCCTGCCTCACCTGGCGGCGCCCGCGGCGGCCGATGCCCCGGTCGACATCCGGGGGACCTGGTCGGGCATCTACCACGCCAACATCGGCGACTTCCCCAACACCGATGTATGGACGACCGAGAACTTCACGACCGGCGCCGTCTCCGGCGTCGCCAACGACAACACGTACACCCTGACCGGCACGGTCACCGGCAATCAGCTCCACTTGGTGGCGGCCCAGGACGGGGGCTCGTACGTAGCGACCAGCGACGCGGTCGTCTCGGCCGACGGCACGGCGCTGACCGGCTGCGGCACCGACACGAACGGCAACACCGGCACGTTCACGTTCACCCGCCAGACACCGGTCCCCTCCGCCTCGCCGGCCGCGGCGCCTAGCGCCCACGCCTGCGCCGAGCGCGCCGGTCATCAATCCGACCGGGATCGTGCCGACCCAGCCGGCGCCCGGCTGCACGTTCGGGGGCTTCGGCAGTGGACCTCCGCCGACGGCGACGGTGCACGACGGCAGCATCGTCGGCCAGGTCGGCAGCTTGGCCGGCGACAAGCTCATCTTCCCAGGTGCGATTGGCGTGGACAGCGCGGGAGGCCGGGCCGGGTCTTCGTCGTGGACGGCACCTCGGGCGGCGAGCTTGCCGTGATCGATGGCCTGCCTCGCGACCCGGCCGCCCTCCACGTCCAGGCTCGGGTGGCCGTCGGGCACTTCCCGGACGCCCTGACGGTGGCCTCCGATAGCGGCTTCGTCTTCGTCGGCCTCGAGGCCGACTGCCGGGTGGCGGTGGTCGACGGCCGGATCGCCGACCCGGACCTGCTCAACAGCATCGACCTGCCCGGGAACCCCGAGAGCCTGGCCTACGATCCCGCCGACCAGCGCCTGTTCGTGGCCATGCCGGCGGCCAACGAGGTCGCGGTGATCGGTCCTGACCTCCAGGTCGGCAGCGAGCTTTCGATCGGCTCGGCGACCCGGCTGGCCTTCGATCCGACCCACGGCTGGCTGTTTGTCGTCGAGAGTCCCGGCCCTGGCCAGCCCGGGGCGGTCGCGATCGTCAACGGCAAGACGCTCCAGATCGGTCAGGCGCTGCCGGCCTCCGGGCCGGGCGGGATGGCCTACGACCCGGCCAGCGGCACCCTGTACGTGACCGAGAGCGCCGTCAACAAGCTGAGCGCCTTCAAGGTGGACCCGGCCGGGGGACTTGTCCGAGCCAGCAGCGCGATCCTCGATCCTGCCCCGATCGCCAATGACTCGGCCACCGGGATCGCGATCCTGGCGGCCAGCCGCCAGGTCCTGGTGCCGCTCGGCGGCCAGGGTCGGGCCAGCCTGTACGGGATCGGGACCGACGGGTCATTGCGCTTCGAGCGCTCGATCAGCGGCATCGTCGGCGGTTTGGCGGCGGTCGACGACCCGAGCACCGGGCGGACCTACGTCAGCGAGGCCGCCCTCGGCCAGGTGGCCGTCGTGGCCCTCGATGTCGCCGCGGCCGCGCCATCGATCGCCTTCGTCCTGCCGGGGCCGCTGGACATCTCGCTGGCCCCCCAGGACGTGGCCCGCAGCGTGGGCATCACGGCCTTCGTGATGCTCCTGCTCGGAGCGCCGACCCCGATCTTCAACAGCACCCTGGGCGGCAACCGGGCGCTGATCGAACGCTACGCCCGGCGCAGGCGACCAAAGCGGCTGCGGGGCACGGCCGGCCAGCCGGGCATCGCGGCCCGGATCGGGCAGCAGCTCGTCGCCTGGTCGCACACCTGGACGGGGCTGGTCCTATACCTGCTCCTGGCCGCCCTGCTGTACGCCTTCCTCGACAACACGTTCCCGTTCCAGAACGCCGCCCGGACCTTCGGCACGACCCTGTTCGGGATCGCCGTGGGCACCGCCGTCTCGCAGGTCCCCGGTGAGCTCTACGTCCGGGGCCGTTATCAGTCGCGGGGCAAGGTCCACGTCGCGCTGTGGACGCTGATCCTGGCCGCTGCCTGCGTCCTGATCACCCGGATCACCGGCGTCCAGCCAGGTTACGTCTACGGGATCATCGGCGGCTTCACGTTCGGGATCGCGCTGAGCACGGACGACCGGGGCCGGATGGCGTTCCGGGGGATGACCGTCCTGCTCGTCGTGGGGCTGGCCGCGTGGTTCGCCCGGATCCCGTTCGAGCCGTCGGTCGGCCTGGTCGGCGGCGACGGCGGGGCAGTGATCAACCAGGTCCTGGCCGACATCTTCATCGGCGCCGTGCAGGGCACCGCGATCGGCCTGATCCCGCTCAAGTTCCTGGCCGGCGAGACGCTCTTTGCCTGGAGCCGCTGGAAGTGGGCGATCCTGTGGGCGGTGGCGATCCTGTTCTTCGCCCACGTCGTCCTTTACCCGGTCAGCAGCTTCACCCCGAACCCCAGCCCGACCGGCCTCTGGACGATCCTGGTGACGGTCGCCGTGTACGGCGCGATCGCCCTTGGCTTCTGGTGGTTCTTCCGCCAGCGGAGCATTCGCCACGAGCGCTACCGGGCGAAGGCGGAACGGCTCTTCGCGCCGGCTCCGGCGGCGCCTGTCGTGCCGGCCCCGGCCGCGGCCGTCGCCGCTCCGGAGCCTGCCGTCGAGCCCGAGCCTGGGCCAACCCCGGGCAGCTGAGCGTTGGCTCAGGGCACGGTGTTGGCCGCGGCTCCCGAGCCGACGAGCAGGAAGGCGCCCAGCAGGGCGACCAGGGCGCCGATCCCGGCCGGTGTCGCCGACAGGCCGGTGACCGCCCGGAGCAGCTCGGCCAGGGTCGACAGCCCGATCGTCGCCCGGGCCCGGATCGGGCCGGCCGGTGGGGCGGCCAGGGCATCCGCCACGACCAGGGCCAGCGTCTCGGCGAAGCCGATCAGCATCAGGCACAGCCCGAATGGGATCAGCCGGATCCCGAAATAGCCGGCGGCCTGCTGGGGCGTCCGGCCGATCGGCAGGCTGGCCAGCCCGAAGAAGACGAAGAGCAGGGCCGCGGCGGCCAGGGCCGCGACCAGGGCGGCGATGAAGGCGCGCGGACTGGCAACCGGGGCGGCGGGGCGGGTCATGGGCGTGCTCCCCTACAGATCGCACGCGCCAAGACCTAGACGGAGGGCGACCCCTCCGATGCGACGAACTGGTCGAGCCGCGCCCGGGCCCGGCGCTGGACGCTCGAGCGCAGGAATGCCGTCCGGCCTAGCAATCGCCCACGCAGGCCAAGGGCCTGGGCCGCCCAGCGCGGGAAGTCGAACGAGTCGACGTGGTCGACGATCAGGCCGTCGGCGAAGCGGAACGCCGCCCGGACGTCGTTGACGACCGGCTGGCCGGTCTGGCTGAACGTGTAGTGGGCGAGCCAGTGGGCGGTGCCACTCGTGGCGTCCGATCCGTGCTCGAGCAGCTCGAGCCGGAAGTCGCGGGCACTACCGGCCAGCATCCGCCACATCGCCCCGGCCGCCGGACCGTCCAGCTCGCCGAAGGCCGGATCCCGGAAGTGGATCCCCGGGGCGTAGCAGGCGGCCATCGCGGCCCCATCACCCCGGGCGAAGGCGCCATAGAAGCGCTCGATCAGCTCGTCGTTCGGACCGGCCATGCCCGCCATCGTAGCCGACCGGCCGGCGGCGTCCGGACGGCCCTCCGAGACTCGTCCCGTACTGGGCGCCGGACCGGGGTGCGTCCCGTGTCACACCTAGACATCCAGCGGTCACGAATCAATACTGCGTGGTATTACTCGTCCCCAGGTTCCGGAGAATCGACCGATGAAATCCCGTCTCGGCGCGCTGCTCGCCGTCGGCGCGCTGATCCTGGCTGCCTGCTCGTCAAGTGCCGCAACCACCGCCCCGAGCGCGGCCGCGTCGGGCGCTCCGGCGCCCAGCGTGGCTCCGTCCGCGTCGGTCGCTCCGGCGCCCAGCGTGGCCCCGTCCGGGTCGACCGCGGCGGCCCTCAGCGGCTCGCTGACGATCTATGGCGCCTCGTCGCTGAAGGCCGCCCTCACCAGGGCCCAAACCGCCTTCACGGCCGCCTACCCCGGGGTCACGATCACGATCTCGACCGACTCGTCGTCGACCCTCGAGACCCAGATCGAGCAGGGCGCCCCGGCCGACGTCTTCCTGTCGGCCGACACGACCAATCCGGGCAAGCTGGTGACCAAGGGCCTGGCCGCCGGCGACCCGGTCAAGTTCGCGGGCAACCTCCTGACGGTCATCGTCCCGACGGCCAACCCGGCCGGCATCACCAGCCCGGCCGACCTGGCAAAGCCGGGGGTCAAGGTGATCGCCGCCGGGGCCAGCGTGCCGATCACGAGGTACGCCACGATGCTCGTCGCCAACCTGGCCAAGGAGGCCGGCTACCCGTCCGGCTTCGTGGCCGCCTACAACGCCAACGTCGTCTCCCAGGAGGACAACGTCGCCGCAGTCGTCTCGAAGATCGCGCTGGGCGAAGGGGACGCGGCAATCGTCTACGTGACCGACGCCAAGACCTCCACCCAGGTCACCCCGATCACGGTTCCGCCCGACGCGAACGTGCCGGCGACCTACTCCGGGGTGGTCGTCAAGGCGTCCAGGAACGCGGCCGCGGCGCAGGCCTTGCTGACCTGGTTCGCGGGGCCCGACGGCCAGGCGATCCTGAGCGGGCTGGGCTTCCTGCCGCCGTCCTGATCACCACCCTCGGCTCGACTCCTGCATGAACGGCCGGCACGGCGCATCCTGAGGCGAGCATGACCCGCTTCAAGGGGCAGCCATGAAGATCAGCGCACGAAACCAGTTCCCGGCAACAGTTGGATGACCACGCCCCGGCGCGAAGACCTTCGCGCCACCCTGACCCCGCTCCAGTACGTCGTGACCCAGGAGGCCGGCACCGAGCCGCCCTTCAGTGGCGCCTACTGGGACAATCACGCCGACGGGGTGTACCGCTGCGTCGTGTGCCATGAACCGCTCTTCGATTCGGCGACCAAGTTCGAGTCGGGCACCGGCTGGCCGAGCTTCTACGACCTGGTCGATAAGGGCCGGGTCACGACCCACGAGGACCGGGCTTTCGGGATGCGCCGGACCGAGGTGAATTGCGCCAACTGCGGCGCCCATCTCGGTCACCTCTTCCCCGATGGGCCGCGCCCGACGGGCCTGCGCTACTGCATCAACTCGGCCGCCCTCGATTTCGAATCCCGTGAGACCGGCGGGTCTTCGGAGCCGAATACCTAGACACTGATCGGGTCCCGCCCGATACTCCGGCGGTGACCAGAACCCTCGACACGACGAAGCCGGCAAGCACGCTGGTGCTGGGCGGCCGGCCGCTGTACCTCCTGGCGATCGTCATCGGCCTGTGCCTCGGGCTGCCGGTCGCCGTCATCGTCGTGCGCGCCGTCCTCGACGGCTCGCTGGCCCTGGCGATCACCGACCGGATCGTGCTCGACGCGCTCGTCCTGAGCCTGCTGACGACGGCGGTCAGCCTGCTGATCACCGTCGCTGCCGGCTTGCCCCTGGCCTTCTTCCTGGCCCGCCGCCAGTTCCGGGGCCGGGCAATCCTCGAGGCAGTCATCGACCTGCCGATCGTCCTGCCGCCATCGGTCGCCGGGCTGGCCCTCCTCCTGACCCTCGGTCGCGAAGGGCTGCTGGGCAGGCCGCTCGGCGCGCTCGGGATCGAGCTGCCGTTCACGACCGTCGCGGTCGTCCTGGCCCAGGCGTTCGTCTCGGCGCCGTTCTTCATCCGCTCGGCCCGGCTCGGCTTCGCCTCGATCGACCGCCATCTCGAGGATGCCGCCCGGGTCGATGGAGCGACCGAGGCGCAGCTCTTCCGCGCGATCACCCTGCCCCTCGCCGGCTCGGCGCTGGCGGCCGGCGTGGTGATGAGCTGGGCCCGCTCGCTGGGCGAGTTCGGGGCCACGATCATGTTCGCCGGCAACGTCGAGGGTCGGACCCAGACCCTGCCCCTGGTCGTCTACAGCCAGTTCACCGGCGGCGACCTCGACGGCTCAATCGCGGCGGCGGCGATCCTGGTGCTGGCCGCCTTCGGGGTCCTCGTCGCGGTCCGGGTCCTGCACTGGGGCCACGTCCTCGACCTGCGCAGCCTCAGCTGAGGTCCGGATCCGCCACAGGACGAGGGCGGCCACCACCGCCCCGGCCAGGGTCATCAGCTTGCGCCGGGTCCCCATCCGGCGAAACGGCAGGCGCTCCATCAGTGGAAGCGTACGACGGTGACGAGCCCGGCGATGAGGCAGTAGATCGCGAACGGGGTCAGCGTCCGCGTCTCGAACCAGCGGCTCAGGAAGCGGACCGACAGGTAGGCGGCGATCGCGGCGGCGATGCTCCCGGCCAGGACCTGGCCCTGGACCCCGGCTCCGTTCGGCCCGAGCAGGTCAGGCAGCTTGTAGACCCCGGCGGCCAGGATGATCGGGGTCGCCAGCAGGAACGAGAAGCGGGCGGCGTCCTCATGGTCGAGGCCGCGCAGCAGCCCGGCGACCATCGTGATCCCCGAGCGGCTGATCCCGGCCAGCAGGGCAAAGACCTGGCCAACGCCGATCGCCCCGGCCTCGCGGAATTCGAGCGTGTCGAGCTCACGCCGGCCGTCACGGGTCGTGTCGCGGGCCGGCGGTCCGAGGCGCAGCGGGCGGGGGGCCGGATGGTCGGTGCGCCGCCGCAGGCGCTCGCCGGCGAGCAGGATCAGGCCGTTGATGAACAGCAGGATCCCGGCCAGGAGCGGCGTCGCGAAGATCACTCGGAGCTGGTGCTCGAAGATCAGGCCCAGCAGCCCGGCCGGGATCGTCGCCACGACCAGCAGCCAGCCCAGGCGGGCGTCGGGCGTGTCGATCGACCGGCGCCAGGCCGAGTCGAGCAGGGCCCAGATGATCCGCCGCCACTCGTCTCGGAAGAACCAGGCCAGGGCCAGCGCGGTGGCCACGTGGAGCCCGACGAGGAAGGCCAGGAAATACGACTCGCTGGCTTTCTGGGCGGCCACCACGTCGGTCCAGCCGAGGAACGCCGGCAGGATCACCGAATGGCCCAGGCTGGACACCGGGAAGAGCTCCGTGACGCCCTGGAGGAGGCCCAGGATGATCGCCTGCGGGAAGCTCACCGGCGGGTCACCCGGCCGACGCTGAACGCCCCGATCAGGGCGATCGCGGCAAAGAACAGGACGCCGACCAGGACGCTCGGGACCGCGGCCCGGACGAGGAGCGCGGCCACGACCAGGGCGACGATCGGGCCGATGAACAGCTCGAGCCGGTCGCCGACCAGGAAGTCCGACCAGAAGCGCAGGAACGACCGGGCGAAGCGGATCATCGTGGCGGCGCCCCCGGACCGGCGGCCAGGCTTGGGCTCCCGGCAGCCCGGCGGCGGGCCAGGCTTCGGATGGCCCACACCCCGGCCAGCGCGACCAGCACGTAGCCGGCGAGCAGGGCCGGGATCGCCAGGTCGTCGCCGGGCCACTCGATCCCGATCCCCTCGCCCGACCAGAACGTGCCGAAGCCGGTCAGCATCACCCCGACGATGAACTTCAAGCCGTTCTCGGGCACCCGCTCCAGCGGCCGGTGGACGGCGATCGCGATCACCACGACGAGCAGGCCGGCCAGGCCGGCGCCCAGGACGGCCGGCCCGAGGAGGTTGGCCGTGGCCCCGAAGCTGACCACGATGAAGGCCACCTCGAGGCCCTCGAGGAGGACGCCCTTGAACGCGACGGTAAAGCTGATCCAGTCGATGCCCGTCGCGGGGACCGGCGATTCGACGCCCAGGCCGGCGACCTCCCTGGCGTAGATCGCGGCCTCGTCGTGCTTCGCCTGAACCCCGCCGGCGCGCAGGACGGCCTTGGTCAGCCACTGCAGCCCGTAGATCACCAGGAAGCCGCCGACCACCAGGCGCAGCACCCCGATCGGCACGAAGAAGGCCAGAGCCGAGCCGAAGACCGCGATCAGGAGGGCCAGGCTGACCACCGCGGCGGCGACCCCGATCAGGGTCGAGCGCCACTGGCGGGTCACCCCGACGGCCAGCACGATCGTGACGGCCTCCACGAACTCGACGGCCGAGGCCAGGAACGCCGACAGGACGGTGACCAGCGCGATCGAATTCACCCCGCCATCGTAGCGGTCTCTCGGCCCGGCCCGGCGGTTCGCCGCCCGCCGATTGTTGCTGGTCGTCCCAGGGCTGATGCGGCGCGGCCCGCACGTCAGGCGTGGCTGAAGAAGAGCTGCAGCTCCATCGTGCCCTGGTCCGAGACCGACAGGACCGCGAATGAGCTCGGCGCCTGGATGCCGTAGTCGCCGAATGCGATCGGCAGCGAGCCGACGACCTCGATGATCGAGCCCGACAGGCGGGCCTTCAGCGCGATCTGGACGGTCTTCGTGACACCGTGCAGATCCAGCGTGCCAGTTGCCGTGACGTCGATCTCCTGGCCACTGGTCGGGTCCGTCCCGAGGTCGACCGGCGAGGTCAGGCTGAAGGTCGCGGTCGGGAACGTGCTCGTCTCGAGCCCGTGGTCGACGAGCTGGCCGTCGCGGCGCTGGTCGTCGCTGGCGAGCGCCGTCAGGTCGGCGGTGATCGTTGCGGCGGTCAGCTGGTTGCCGCTGATCGTCAGCGTGCCGCTCACGTTGGGCGTCCGGCCGACGGCCGTGTTGGCCCCGATGTTGGCCAGCTGCTCCTGGACCCGGTAGCCGACGAACGAATCCGTCGAATCGGCCGTCGAGCCGATCGAGGTATCGACGTTCCAGGTGCCGGCCAGGCCGCCTGACGGCAGCGGGCTCGAGGCCGCCGCGGACGGCAGGACGAGCGACTCGGAGCTCACCGCCGCCGGCCCCGCCGGGCGCAGGAACAGGTACCACAGGCCATAGCCGCCGGCCACGACGAGGACGATCAGGACGGCGACCACCACGATCGCGACGTTCCGCCGTCGGGCGTGATTGGCCGGGTGGGAGGCGGTCATCTGAGGGATCTCCTGGGGGTGCGGTCGCGCGCCGCCGGGCCGAGTCGAGCGTGTCATATCTCGGAAGACGCGGTCCCGCCCGGCGACGCGTTGGCGTGCCGCCGGGCGGAGCCGGCTGGACGGCCCGTCAGGACGGGCCGCTCAACCTACATGTTCGGGCAGTTCGCCCCGTTGGCCGGGGGTGCCTGGGTGCCGCTGCCGCCGGCCGCCGGTGCCGAGACTGCCGGCGCCGAGGCGGCTGGAGCCGGACTGGCGGCGTTGACGATCGCGACACCACCGATGGCCATCATCCCGACCGACAGGAGGGTCGTCGCGATGGCCCGGCGAGCGCCGGAGAACCTGGGCCGAGGGGCCGGCGTGACCGGCTGCTCGATGGGGAATTGCAGACCTGGAGTTTCCATCTTGGTTCCTTACCTTTCGTAGCTGAGGTTGACCTGACGAGTTGCGTTCACATCCGCATTGGCCTCTCCTATGAGCCAGTCGTGGCGACGCCGGAGAGGTCGTACAGGGTCCCCGAGCTGCCGCCGTAGTCGACGACCTTGCCGACCGAGGTGACCCAGGCCGTCACGGCCGAGGCGGTCGAGCTGTTGCCACCCGGCCCGCCGCCAGCACCGCCGCCGGCGGTATCGACCAGCACGTAGCGCAGCTGGCCGGAGGCGACGTAGGCCTGGACCTGGGCGAGGGACGGAGCCGGATCGGTTCCGCTGAAGCCGCCCATGGCCATGACCGGGTCCCCGGTCGACAGCTCGAGCGAGCCGGCCTGCATCGCCGAGGACATGGCCACGATCCAGGTTGCGCCGCCCTTGTTCGCCTCGAGGTAGCTGGCCAGGGCAGAGTCGCTGGTCCCGCCCGCCGCGCCGCCTGAACCGCCGCCGAAGCCCGTGCCCGACGGTGGCGTGCCACCGCCGAAGCTGGCGCCCGAGGGCGGCGTTCCGCCCCCGAAGCCGGCGCCATTCGCGCCGAACCCGCCGCCAAAGCCGCCGCCATTGCCGCCGCCCTGGGTCGTGTCGGCGACGACCGCCGGACCCGGCCGCGGATCGCCGCTCGAGTAGGCCGTCGACATCGTGTCGAGCGTGTAGACGAGCGGCCCGGCCAGCAGGATGCCGAGCCCCAGGGCGAGCGCGAGGGCCTGCGTCCGGCGCAGCTCGGCCGTGGCCGGCAGGCTGAGGATCACGGCCGCGATCGCGCCGACGACCACGACCACCAGGCCCAGGCCGGGCACGAAGTCGGGCGACCGCGCCAGGAGCTGCCAGCTCCAGACGGCACTGACCAGGATGGCACCCGCCAGCACGATCCCGCCGAAGCGGACCCGCTCGCGGAGCGCCCACAGCTCGACGGCGCCGGCGCCGACCAGGGCGGCGATCGCCGGGGCCAAGGCCACCGCGTAGTAGCTGTGGATGATCCCGGACATGAAGCTGAAGACGAGCGCGTGGACGGCGAGCCACAGGCCCCACACCAGGTAGCCGGCGCGGGCCCGGTCGGTCCGCACGGCCCGGCCCCGCAGGACGAGCCCGGAGACGAGGCCGATCAGGGCGAACGGGATCAGCCAGCTGATGCCGCCACCGAACTCGGCGTTGAACAGGCGCAGGATGCCGGTCGCGCCGCTGAAGCCGCCGCCCCCACCACCGCCGCCCGCGCCGCCGGCCGCGCCGCCACCGAAGATCCGGGCCAGGCCGTCGTAGCCGAGCAGGAGCTGGATCGCCGAGTTGTTGGTGCTGCCGCCGATGAATGGCCGGGCCGCCGCCGGGATCAGCTCGACGGCCACGACCCACCAGCCGCTGGCGATGAGCAGGCTGACGCCGGCCAGCAGCAGGCCCGCGATCCGGCGCCGAAGCGAGACCGGCGCCGCGACCAGCCAGGTCAGGGCGAAGGCGGGCACGACCAGGAAGCCCTGGAGGTATTTGGTGTTGAAGGCGAAGCCGACGAAGATCGCGGTCAGGACGATCCAGCGCAGCCGGCCCGACTCGATCGCCCGGAGCGCCGACCAGGCGCCGGCGACCAGGAGCAGGGTCAGGATCGCGTCGGGATTGTTGTAGCGGAAGATCAGGACTGCGACCGGGGTCAGGATCATGACCAGGCCGGCGATCAGCGCCGCGACCGGGCCGAAGGAATGCCGGACGACCACGAACAGCAGGGCGACCGTCGCCACCCCGGCCAGCGCCTCGGGCAGGAGGATGCTCCACGAGCTCAGGCCGAACAGGCGGACCGACAGGCCCATCAGCATCGTGGCCAGCGGCGGCTTGTCGACGGTGATGAAGTTGGCCGCGTCGAACGAGCCGAAGAACCAGGCCGACCAGCTCTTCGACGCGGCGAGCGCCGCGGCCGAGTAGTACGTGTTGGCGTAGCCGCTGATCGTCAGGTTGAACAGGTAGACGACCGCGGCGAGGGCAGCCAGGGCGGCCTGCACCGGGCGCACCCAGGCAGCGGTCCCGGCCCGTGCCCGGAGCCAGCTCCGGGCCGCGGGCAGCGGCCCGCCCTGGGGCAGCTCCGCCTCCAGGCCGGGCCGAACGACGGAGGTCATGACGGTGTCCTTTCGAAGTTGATCGGGGTGGTTGTCCGCCGCCCGCTCCGGGCGACCAACGCCCGCAGCAGGCCGAAGCGGCAGATCGTGGCCAGGGCATTGGCCCCGACGAGCACGAGCAACTCAGCCATCCGCGACGGGTGGCTGACCGTGGTCTCGAGGAGGCCGATGGAAGAGGTCGTGATGATCAGGGCGACGGCCAGGCCGGCCAGGCCCGCGAGGTGGTCCCGGAGCAGGTTGGAGCGGCCGCGGACCCCGAAGGTCAACCGTCGGTTGGCGGCCGTGTTGCCGACGGTCGTGGCGATCAGGGCCGCCGCGTTGGCCAGCGCCGCCGGTTCAAACGCACGGACCAAGCTGTACAGCCCGACGTAGGCGACCGTGCTGATGGCCCCGATTGTGGCGAAGCGCCCAACTTGGCTGCCCAGCCTGAGCGGGCGCTCGCCGGGCTGCGCTCCGAAGCTCGCCAGCCGGACCGAGCGGCGGTGACCCAGCAGGCGCCACACACCGCGCAGGTCGGCCAGCGCCGTCGAACGCAGGTGGACCCGCGAATCCGGGTCGTCGACCCAGTCGACCGGCAGCTCCAGGATTCGCAGCCCGGCGCGCTGGGCGAGGATCAGCAGCTCGGTGTCGAAGAACCAGGCCTGGTCCTCGACCAGCGGCAGCAGCTCGGCGGCAGCGTCCGCCCGGATCGCCTTGAAGCCGCACTGCGCATCACGAAAGCCGGCGCCGAGCACCGTTCGCAGGATCAGGTTGTAGCAGCGCGAGATGATCTCGCGCTTCGGGCCGCGGGTGACGTGGGCACCCGATGCGAGACGGCTGCCGATCGCCACCTGGCTGTGGCCCGAAAGGAGCCCGGCGACGAGCGGCAGGAGGGCGTCGAGGCCTGTCGAGAGGTCCACGTCCATGTAGGCCAGGACCGCTGCGTCGCTCGCCAGCCAGGCACTGCGCAGCGCCCGGCCACGGCCCTTCTGGTCGAGGTGGACGGCCCGCACGCCAGCCAGCTCCCGCTCGAGCCGCCGAGCGATCGCCCAGGTCCCGTCGGTGCTGGCGTTGTCGGCGATCGTGATCCGGGCGGGATACGGGAAGCGCTCGTCGAGGTAGGCCCGCAGGTGGCGGACGTTGGGCTCCAGGTCGTGCCCCTCGTTGTAGACGGGCACGACGATGTCGACGATCGGTCCGCGAGTGGGTTCGCTGGCACGTTCTGCGTTCATGCCCGCAGATTGGGCCGCCGTCTCTTTCGAAACGGTTACGCGCTGAAGGCACGCTCCCAGCTGACGGCCATCCGCGCCCCGCCGCCCGGCGCGGTCTCGACCCGCCAGCGGCCATTCGTGGCACGCACGATCGCGTCGGCGATCGCCAGCCCCAGGCCGGCGCCGCCGCCCTCTTCGCTGGCGCGGTGGAAGCGGTCGAAGATCCGGGCTCGCTCGTCCTCGGGAATCCCCGGCCCGGTGTCGTCCACGACGAGGCCGATCCGGGCCTTCTCGGGGACGACGCTGACGGTCACCGTGCCACCATCCGGGGCGTACTTGCAGGCGTTGTCGAGGAGCACGCCAAGGAGCCGGTCGAGCCACTCCGGCGGGGCGTTGATCACCAGGCTCTCGCTCGGCACCCGAACGTCGAGGTGGAGGTGGCGAGCCTCGGCGACGACCCCGAATCGGTCCGCGGTCTGGGTCGCCAGCACGCCGATGTCGATTGGCTCGACGTTCGGCGGGCTGCTCGTCGCGTCGAAGCGGGCCAGCCACAGGAGGTCATCCAGCAGCCGCCGCATCCGCTTCGATTCGAGGTCCACCCGGCCGAAGGCATCGCGATACCACGCCTCCGAGCGGTCCTGGGCCAGGGCCAGGCTGGTGTGCGCCTCGATGACCGACAGCGGGGTGCGCAGCTCGTGCGAGGCATCCGCCGTGAACTCGAGCTGGCGCCGGCTGGCGCGCTCGATCGGGGCGGCCACCCGGCGGCCGATGGCAACCGCCCCGACGAACACGATCAGGAGCAGGATCGGCCCGATCAGCAGCTCGGCCAGGATCAGGGTCGACTGGGCCTGGCTGACGCTATCGAGGTTCTGGGCCACGACGATGTGGTCGTCGCCGGCCGGCGCCCCGGCAATCCGCATGTCGATCCCGTCGATCGTCGCGGTCTGGGGTCGTGGTGACGGTCGCGTAGGCGGCCGGCAGGGCCGGGTTCGAGGGCGGGGCAAAGACGGTACCGCTGGCGGTCACCGTCCAGGTCAGGAACGGCAGGCCGCCGGCCCGGTTCGATTCGGGTGGGGCGAAGTAGCCGCCGTCACCACCTCCGCCACCGCCACCGCCGGGGAACGGCTGGCTCAGCGAGCGGTGCAGGGCGTCGCTCAGCGAGGCATCGATCTGGGCGGTCAGGTTGCGTCCGACGATCGCCACCACGGCTACCGCCACGACGAAATAGACGATCGCGACGATCGCGGTGGCGGTCAGCGCCACCCGGATCGACTGCCGCCGGACCTCCTGGGGGCGGACCGCGGTCATGCTTCGTCCAGGCGATAACCGGCGCCGCGGACCGTGACGATCCGGATCCCGGCATTGGGTAGCTTGGCCCGCAGCCGGCTGAGCTGGACGTCGATCGCGTTCGAGCCGAGCGGGTCGGTCTCGTCGGCCCAGGCGTGCTCGGCGATCGCCTTGCGGTCGACGACCGCCGGCGAGCGGCGCATCAGGAGCTCCAGGATCAGGTACTCGGTGGCGGTCAGATTGAGCGGCCGGCCGGCGCTGGTGACCGCCCGGCTGACTGGGTCGAGGGCGACGCCACCCTTCTCGATGACCGGCCCGTCGATGCCGCGCGGCCGGCGCTGGAGGGCGCGCACCCGGGCGAGCAGCTCGCCGAAGTCGAACGGCTTGACCAGGTAGTCGTCGGCGCCCGTGTCGAGCCCGCGGATCCGGTCGGCCGGCGCGTCGCGGGCGGTCAGCATCAGGAGCGCCGTCGGCTTGCCGTTGCGGCGGGCCCAGGCCACGACATCGATCCCCTCGGCGCCGGGCATCCGCCAGTCGATGATCGCGACGTCGTAGTCGTACCAGCGGAACTGGTCGATGGCGTCATCGCCGCGATCCACGGCGTCAACCTGGTAGCCGGCGTCGCGCAGCCCCAGCGAGATCACCTCGCGCAGCCCCGGATCGTCTTCGGCCACGAGCACCCGCATCGAGTCAGCCTCCTGCCCCTGAGCGTACTCGGAGCGCAAGGACCGGGCAGGCTTCGACGGCCCGCCGGGCAAGGCCGAGCAGCTCGCTCGGGACGGCAGTGCTGCGCACGATCGGGTAACCCCAGTCGTCGAGCTCGATCAGCTCGGGCAACAGCTCCGCGCACAGGCCATAGCCGTCGCAGGCGATCCGGTCGATGCGCAGCTCGGCAACCAGGCCTGCGCGCCTGGGCTGGTCCGTGGCGGTCATCAGGCGGCCCGCGCCGGCCGGCCGGCGAAGCTGCAGGTCCGCGAGCGAGCGTGGCGCTGCCACTCTTCGCCGAAGACCTCGAACGAGCTTTGGAGGAGGCCCGCTGCCCCGTCCGGATGGCGGCACGCGCCGCGGCCGGCGAGCTGGCCACCCCAGCGCTCGAGGCGATCCAGGTCATCGGGTGAGCCGGCCCGCCCGGCAAGCCGCCCGGCGGTGTCGGCGATCGCCCGCAGGCCGAAGACGCACGGCCCGCACTGCGCTGCGCTCTGGTCGGCGAGATAGCCCAGGATCCGGCCAGTGCTCTCCAGGCCACAGTCGGCCGTGCCCAGGATCGAGACGACGCCGCAGCCGAAGGTGAGCCCGGCGCTGCGCATGGCAATCGGGTCGAGTCGACAGGTCCCAGGCATCCCGGGCCGTGACCCAGCGGCCGAAGTAGCCGCCGATCAGGACCGCCTGGGTTGTCTCGCGCCGGGCGCCGCTTGGGCCAATGAGCAGGTCGAGCGGCGTCCCGAGCTCGACCTCGCGCGCCCCTGGGTGAGCGACGGCCGGCGAGGGTGACCAGTCCAAGCCCGGCCGATCCAGCCTGGCTTGCCGAGCGATACCAGTCGGACCGAAGCGGGCGATCAGCCCGGCATAGGCCAGGCTCTCGACGTTCTGGACGAGCGTCGGCCGGCCGCCGACGCCGCGTTCGTAGGGCCGCGGGGGAACGTTCGTGGGCCGGGCGTCGCGCTCGTTGACGAAGTGGACGGCCGCCGATTCCTCGCCCGCGACATAGCGCTCGGGCGCATCGACGATTCGGAATGGCAACGAAAGGGCGCGTTCGGCGCACGCGGCCACCAACGAGCGACGGGCGGCGGCGTGGGCCGTCCCGACGTACAGGATCGCCTCGTCGGCACCCGACGGCTCGGGCGGCAAGCAGGGCGCCGTCGATCACGGCGTGGGGACGAAGGGTCATCACGGCCCGGTCCTTGGCGCTCATCGGTTCGCCCTCGGCCCCGTTGGCCAGGACGACCGCCCGGCCATCGGAGCGCTCGGCGACCGAGCGCCACTTGCGACCGACCGGGAAGGCCGCGCCTCCACGGCCGAGCAGGCCGCTCGACTCGAGGGCGGGGATGAGCTCCTGGGCGGCCTGCCCGTCGGGCAGCGGCCCGAGCCGCGCTGTGTGCTCGGCGAACGGTTCCGGGCCGGCGACCATCGGCCGGCCGGCGAACAGGCGGCTGGCGGGCATCAGGGCAGGCACCTCAACGGCCTCGCCGGGTGGCGCCCGCCGGCAGGCCGGATCCGGCAACGATCGCCGCCAGCCGGCTCCGGTTGGAACGTCCCGCCGGCAAGCCGCCAGCCAACGGCCGCGAGGACCGCGGCGACGCAGCCAAGCTCGAGGCCGATCAGCCAGGGCGTCGAACGCGTCGCTGCCGGCCTCGACCCCATGGACGAGGGCGAGCGGCCAGGACGCATAGGCGAGCCAGTGGACGGCCCGCCAGGCACGTTGCCCGATCCGATCACGGAGCAGGCTGGTGACGACGAGCGCGAGGAAGAGGTCGACCGCGATCACGCCAAGGCCGACGCCGAACGGCCGGTACGAGGAGGCGAATGGGATCGCCGCCGCGAGGAGGCCCGAGCGAGGTGAAGGGGTCGACGATCGCGGTGACGATGTGGGCCAACAGGAAGGCGACCGAGAGCAGGGCGAGGTTGCGATGCAGGCCGACGCTCAGGAAGCGCGGCCAGGCCGGCGACTGCCAGCGCATCACCGCCAGGATGCCCAGGATCGCGACCGCGGTGAACAGCAGCAGCGAGACGACGCCCGCACCGCGCGTGGCGAACCACAGGATCTGATCGCTCATCTTGGTCGTGCCTCCCATGCCATCCGTCGACGGTTCGCGCCCGGATGGTGAGCCCGGATGGCTGTCGAAATCGTTACGGGGTCGCGGCCGCGACCGGCAGCGGCCAAGTCCCGACGTACCGGGTTTCGCCCGCCGCCGCGACCAGTCGCGCGGCGAGGCCAAGGCCCGACAGCCAGGGTTCGGCTCTCGACCCAAGGAGGATTGCCGCGGTGGCTGCGGCGTTGGCGTCGAGGCAGGTCGCCGCGACGACCGAAACGGTCCGCCACGGGCCTTCGGCGGGGCGGCCGGTCCGTGGATCGAGAATGTGATGGACCTCGGTGCCACCCTGGACCCAACGCCGGACGGTCCTGCTCGAGGTGGCGATCGCGCCGCCGTGGAGAGCGATCACTTCACCGGGCCCATCCGGCGGCGCCGATAAATCCTCGGCAACCAGGATCCGCCAGCCACCGGATGGCACTTGGCCGGCCATCGCGATGTCGCCGCCGAGGCTGACCAGCACGCCGCCGGTACCGGCGGCTCGGAGCGCTGCGCCGGCCGCCAGGTCGGCAGCGAGGGCCTT
Source organism: uncultured Chloroflexia bacterium (assembly GCA_963735455.1). Lineage (GTDB taxonomy): Bacteria > Chloroflexota > Limnocylindria > Limnocylindrales > CSP1-4 > Palsa-1033. Next base: position 66,225 of record CAVTKZ010000002.1, on the reverse strand, counting down.
GCCGCTTGAACCGAGGTCGAGCTCCACGCCGCGCGGCAGCTGCAGCCGCCGGGCCTCCCGGTCGAAGCGAACTACCTGCCAACCCGGGACGGCCTCGAAGCGCACGATCGGCGGTCCGCTGCGGCCGGCGATCCGGCTGAAGTCGTCGTCGTAGCCGATTACCCGCATCGCGCGGCCGACCGTCGGGTCGACGAGGCCGTCCGTCTGCCGAGCCGCCACGAGCGCGGCCGCGAGGGCGTCGGCGAAGAGGTTCGAGACCGGGCCCTCGCGCCCGCCGCGGGCATTGGCCAGGCTGAGCTCGCTGTCGGGCCGGAATCGGCTGTAGGCCCGATCGACCTCGCCGAGGAGGGTCTCGACCGCCAAACGGGCGGGCTCGAGCTCCCCGCCATCCACCAGCAGGTGGACGCTCGTGCCCAGCGCGCGCCATGCGGTCGTCGCGAGGATGGCTATGACCCTCCGCTCGAGACCTGGCCTCCGCCGGTCGTCGTGGTGACCGTCGTCGTGGCCGGCTGGATCGTCGGGGTCGGCGTCGCGCTCTGGGTCGTCGCCGAGCTCGATGTGCCGCTCGAGCTGCTGCTGCTCGAAGACCCGCTCGTTGTCGACGTCTCGACATCGGCCGTCGTGCCCCTGAGATGGCCGGAGTACGACGCCGCAGCCAGCGTTCCGAAGGCGCCCACCGCGGTCACGCCCGCGATCGCCGTCCCGATTGTCAGCGCACGGAGCCGGGCCACGGCGCGGTTCCGGTCGGCGGGACTGGTGCGACGGGCGGCGTTCATGGTCCGAGTTTCGGGCAGCCGACCTTTCGTCCGGATTACGACGGTCGCGGGGCGGTTAGGCGCCGATCGGCGCCCGGCTCGTCCGGCCCAATCGGTGATCGACCAGTGGCCCCAGGACCACGATCGCCCAGGCGGCCAGCAGGCCAACGAAGACCAAGGTCTGGCCGAGGGCGACGGCGATGACGACCGGCTCGCTCCGGGCCAGGTCGGCGAACGGCAACGAGATCGAGCTCGCACCACCCGAGCCGGGGCCTCCGCCGCCGAAGCCCCCGCCGAAGCCGCCGGCCGGGCCCCCTCCGCCGCCGCCGATTCCGCCGACGACTCCGCCGCCCGTTCCGCCGCCGAAGCCACCACCGCCGACGGTCCCGAACCCGCCGCTTGCGACGCTCAGGCCGCCGGCCAGGACGGCATGCAGGTTGATCGTGTTCAAGAGGCCGAGGCCGAGGTAGCCCCACGCCCAGCGTGCCGCCATTGCGGCGAGCAGGGCGCCGGACCCGAAGGCCGGGAGCAGGTAGCGCTCGTGGACCCGGGTCGGCAGCACGTAGAAGGCGACGGCCACGAGGGTGAACCCGAGGATGATCGCCAGCCGGTCGGCGCGGACCAGGAGGCCGATCGCGACGAACAGGCCGGCGCCGGCGAGCAGCAGCGCGCCGAGCGTGACGGCCTGGAGGCCGCCCACGATGAGCAGCGAATCGGCCGTCCAGGTCCCGCCCGAGCCACCGATGATGCTGGCCAGGGAGTGGTCGCCGACCAGCGCCCAGGCGTTGTAGGCGTTGGCCGTCAGGTAGCTGAACTGGCCGCCGTCCGAGACGAACAGGCCGATCAGCCCGGCGACGTGGCTGATCACCGGCACGTCGGCCAGGGACGCGGGCGCATAGCGGCCGATGTCGAACGGGATCAGGGGCAGGATTCCGGCCAGGGCCGCAGCGGCTGCCGAGGTCGCCAGGCGGATGGGCCCCTGCTCGGTCAGCAGGCCGCCAAGGCCGTTGTTGAGCTTGGTCAGGCGAGCGCCCAGGAGCGGCACCGGCCCTGAGCCGCGGCGCAGGAGGTGGCGCCGGACGAGGACGGGAATGACGACCACCAGGATGATCGCGTCCTGGGGCTTGACCAGCAGGCTGAACGCGGCCAGGGCCGCAGCGGGCTCGCTGCAGCCCTCGACCAGCAGGACCAGGGCGGCGACCATGAGCAGGGTCCCGACGGCGTCGACCTGGCCCCAGAGCGACGAGTCGTACCAGGTGACCGGGATGAACAGGTAGATCGCCGCCGCAAGGAGACCGGCGCGAACGCCGAACCAGTGTCGTGCCGCCGCGTACAGGATCGCGGCGAGGGCGATGTCGGCGAGGATCGCCGGGACCTTGAGCAGGAGCAGCGTGGCGTGCTCGGCCGAGCTGCCGAACGCGCTGCCGATCACGCCGACCAGCCACAGCACGTACATGTAGCCGGGCGGGTAGTTGGCTGAGCTGGCCGTGGCGTAGAAGGCGCCGGGGCCAACCTTGGCCAGGGTCGTGGCCCAGCCCTCGAAGAAGCCCAGGTCGCTCGACAGCCCCTGGCCCGGGAACACGACCAGCGCCAGCACCAGCCGGAGGGCGAGGCCCAACCCGAGGAGCACGAACAGCGAACGGTGTCGCCAGACCAGGTTCACGTCACTCCGATCGGTTGGTGGCCGTGGCCGCGTCGATCGCGGTCTCGCCCCGAGTCTCGCCGGCGACTCTGTCGGCAAGGTTACGGCCGAGTGTCGCGGAACCTGTCGCGTCCGCGTTCGGGGCGGGGCCGCCGCGGCTCGCGGCCCTTCGCATGTACTCCGTGCAGCAAAACGCCCGTTTCGGCGCCTTGGAGCGGCACATTGGCCGTCGGCTGGCTCAATTCCATCCCGGCGTGAGCATGGCCCGGGATGAAATCGTTGCGAGGTCGAGCCCCGACGGGGCGAAATCGCCCGTTTATGCACTCAGTACACCTCCGGGCGCAGGGCGGGCGGGCCGAGCGATGACGACGGCGGAGCGATCCGAGGCATGTCGCGAATGGGGCGGTCGAGTACCCTCGACCTGATCGTAAGATGGAGGCCAGGGCCATGTCCAAGCAGCTCCTCGTCCTGATCGGCACCCGCAAGGGCGCCTTCATCCTGGCCGGCGATCCGGCCGGCCGGGGCAGCTCGGACGGCTGGCGCCTGAGCGGTCCGCTGTGCGAAGGCTGGCCGATCAACCATTTCCGCCACGACCCGGCGACCGGTGCCCTGTATGCCGGCGGGGGGAGCCCGTGGTACGGCGCGGCGGTCTGGCGGAGCGACGACCTGGGAGCGAGCTGGACCCATTCGAGCCAGGGCATGACCTACGGCGACGACGGTCCGGCGATGCGCTCGGTCTGGCACGTGGAACCGGTCGGCGATGCCCTGTATGCCGGCGTCGAGCCGGCCGGCCTGTTCATGTCGCTCGACCGCGGAGCGACCTGGGCCCATGTCGAGGGCCTGACCAACCATCCCAGCCGGCCGAGCTGGCAACCCGGGAACGGCGGCCTGATCTGCCACACCGTCTTCGCCCACCCGACCGACCCCGACAAGATGTGGGTCGCGATCTCGGCCGTCGGCTGCTTCGCGACCGAGGACGGCGGGGCGACCTGGGAGGCGCGCAACCGCGGCGTCCGCGTCGATGGCCTGCCTGACCCCTACCCGGAGACCGGCCAGTGCGTCCACAAGATGGTTCCCGCGGCGGGCCAACCCGAGCGGCTCTACCAGCAGAATCACTGCGGCACGTACCGCAGCGATGACGCCGGCCGGACGTGGGTCTGCCTCGACGAGGGGCTGCCCTCGACGTTCGGGTTCCCGATCGTGGCCCATCCCAGCGACCCGAATACCGTGTTCACGATCCCGCTCAACGGCGACGATCGGGGCCGCTACGTGCCCGAGGCAAAGCTGGCCGTCTGGCGGACCACCGACCAGGGCGCCCACTGGTCGTCGCTCCGGGAGGGCCTGCCGAGCAGCGACGCGTTCGTCGGCGTCCTCCGCGAATCGATGGCCCGCGACGACCTGGCCCCGTTCGGCCTGTACTTCGGGACGAGCACGGGCCAGCTCTTCGCGAGTGCCGACGAAGGCGGCTCGTGGCGCCGGATGGCGGATCTCCTGCCGCCGATCACCTCGGTCGAGACGGCCCTCGTCGACGCCTGACGGGGCGCCGCCCGCCATGGCCGTCGTCGTCCTGCCCCGCTCGCTGGTCGTCCTGTTCCCCGGTGCCGAGCGGCGGGTCGAGGCCGAGGGCGCGACCGTCGCCCAGCTGATCGACGGGCTCGACCGGCGCTGGCCCGGTGTCCGAGACCGGCTGTGTCAGCGCGGCGGCGTGCTCCGTGAGTTCATCAACGTCTACGTCGATGGCCTGCCGGCCGAGATGAGCACGGCGCTCCGGCCCCAGAGCACGGTCCACATCCTGCCGGCCGTCGCCGGCGGCTGACCAGTCCAGCTCGGGAGCGCGCCCTCACGCGTCGGCCCGCCCTCAGGTCAGCGGCCGGCTGAGCTCCTCCTGGCGCTCGAACTGGGTCCGGTACAGGTCGGCGTACAGGCCGTCGGTGGCCAGCAGCGCGTCGTGGGTGCCCCGCTCGACGATCCGGCCGCCGGCGACGACCAGGATCTGGTCGGCCTCCCGGACCGTCGAGAGCCGGTGGGCGATGACGACCGAGGTCCGCCCGGCGAGCGCGGTCCGGAGCGCCACCTGGACGGCGACCTCCGACTCCGAGTCGAGGTGGGCCGTGGCCTCGTCGAGGACGACGATGTCGGGCGCCTTGAGCAGCAGCCGGGCGATCGCGATCCGCTGCTTCTCGCCGCCCGACAGCCGATAGCCGCGGTCGCCGACCAGGGTGTCGAGGCCGTCCGGCAGCGAGTCGACCAGGGGCAGGATCTGGGCCGCCCGGAGGGCCTCGACCAGCTCCAGCTCGGTCGCCTCGGGCCGGGCGTAGAGCAGGTTCGCGCGGATCGTGTCGTGGAACAGGTGGGCGTCCTGGGTGACGACGCCGACGACCGCGCGGAGCGAGGCGAGCGTCGCGTCGCGCACGTCGATCCCGTTGATCCGGACGGCGCCGTCCCGGACGTCGTACAGCCGCGGGATCAGGTGGCTGATCGTGGTCTTGCCGGCGCCCGACGGGCCGACCAGGGCCACCAGCTGGCCGGGCTCGGCGACGAACGAGATGTCGAACAGGACCTGCTGGGTCGGCGCCTGGTCGAGCACGGCGACCGACTCGAGCGAGGCCAGCGAGACCTCCTCCGCGGTCGGGTAGCGGAAGTCGACGTGGTCGAACTCGATCCGGGCCGGGCCCCGAGGGATGGCCACCGCGTCGGGCTTCTCGGCGATCATCGGCTCCAGGTCGAGGACCTCGAAGACCCGGTCGAACGACACCAGCGCGGTCATGATGTCGACCTGCACGTTCGACAGCGAGGTCAGCGGACCGTACAGCCGAGTCAGGTAGGCGGTCAGCGCGACGAGGGTGCCGACCTGGAGCGTGCCGTCGGCCGCCAGCAGGCCGCCCCAGCCGTAGATCAGGGCCGTGGCCAGGGTGGCCGTCAGCAGGACCGCGGCCATGAACACCCGGGTGTACATCGCCTGCTTGACCCCGATGTCGCGGACTCGGCCGGCCTGCTCCTCGAAGCGCTGCACCTCGCGCTCGGGCTGGCCGAAGAGCTTGACCAGCAGCGCGCCGGAGACGTTGAACCGTTCGGCCATCATCGAGGTCATGCTCGGCGTTGAGGTTGTAGCTCTCGAGGGTGATCGCCTGGATCCGCCGGCCGACGAAGCGCGCCGGCAGGACGATGATCGGCAGCAGGGCCAGCGCCGACCAGCGTGATCTGCCAGGACAGGAAGAACATCGCGATCAGGGTGATCACGACCCCGATCGCGTTGCCGATCACCGACGAGAAGGTGTCGGTGAAGGCCTGCTGGGCGTCGAGTCACGTCGCTGTTCAGGCGGCTGACCAGGGCCCCGGTCTGGGTCCGGGTGAAGAACGAGATCGGCATCTCCTGGAAGTGAGCGAAGACCTGAGTCCGCATGTCGAAGATCAGGCCCTCGCCGATCCGGGCCGAGATCCAGCGCTGCCACAGCGACAGCCCGGCATCCGCGATCGCCAGGACCACCAGCACGATCCCGACCTCGACGATGAAGGCCGAGTTCCGGGGCAGGATCCCGTCGTCGATGATCGCCCGGTAGAGGAGCGGGTTGGCCGCCCCCAGGAGCGCGTCGATCGACGATCAGGACCAGGAAGACGGCCAGCTTCGCCCGGTACGGCCGGGCGAAGGCCACGATTCGCCGGAGGATTCCCGGCGAGAGCTTGTACGAGCGGATCGAATCGTCGCGCCGGAACGAGCGCATCAGGCTGGCGCTGGCCGCGCCGCCGCGTCGGCTGGTCAAGCCGGATCCCGGTCCTTGGGCGCGCTCACCTGGTCATTGTCGATCGTTCGCCCGGGACACGCCGCACGGGCTCAGACCAGCCGGGCGGCAAGGGAGCCGAGGTAGACGCCGACGAGGCTGCCGGCCAGGCTGGCCGCGATGTTGAGCGTGGCGGCGCCGACATCACCGGCCGTGACCAGGCCCAGCGTCTCCGAGCTGAAGGTCGAGAACGTCGTGTAGGTCCCGATCAGGCCCACCGCCAGGCCGGTCCGCGCCCAGCTTGGGCCGAGCTGGTGCTCGGCGAAGACTGCCAGGGTCAGCCCGAGCAGAAACGAGCCGCTCACGTTGATCACCAGGGTCCCGTATGGGAAGGCCGACCCCAGGCGATCGGCCATCCAGGCACCCACCAGGTAGCGGGCGTTGGCGCCCAGGACGGCGCCGATCGAGATCGCCAGGAAGGTCACGTTCCAACCAGCCTTTCTTGCGGGGGCAAACGAAAGCCCCAGGCCTGCACGGCAGTCCAGGGGCCATCAGCCCGAAGTCGGGCGGTTCAGGCGCTCGGGCGAGCGCCTCGGCGGGATCCATCGCCGTTCGCGGATCGTATTCGGGCCTGGCTCGAACCGTCAACAACGCGGCGCCGGCTGCTACGATCGGGCTCGTGGCTGAGGATCACCGGCACATCGCCCAGGCTCGCGAGATCCTCCGCCGCGTGCCCCTGATCGACGGCCACAACGACCTGCCGGAAGCGCTCCGGCGGCGGGTTGACCTGCGGATCTCGGAGGTCGACCTGAGCCGGCCGGTGCCCGACCTGATGACCGATATCCCCCGGCTGCGGGCCGGCGGCGTGGGCGGCCAGTTCTGGTCGGTCTGGGTGCCGGCCAGCCTGCCCGAGGGCGAGGCGACCCGGCGGGCCTTCGAACAGCTCGACATCGTCAAGCGGCTGGTGGCGGCCTATCCCGAGGCGTTCGAGCTGGCGGGCACGGCCGACGACGTCGAGCGGATCTTCGCGGACGGGCGGATCGCCTCGCTGATCGGCCTCGAGGGCGGCTCGATGATCGGCTCCTCGCTGGCGGTCCTGCGCCAGTTCTACGCCCTGGGCGTCCGCTACATGACCCTCACCCACTGGCTCACGAATCGCTGGGCGGACGCGGCGACGGATCCGCCCCAGCACGGCGGGCTGACGCCGTTCGGGGTGGAGGTCGTCCACGAGATGAACCGCCTCGGGATGCTCGTCGACCTCAGCCACGTCTCGCCGGCGACGATGGCCGCCGCGCTCGACGCGAGCGAGGCCCCCGTCGTCTTCTCGCATTCCGGCGCGTGGTCGGTCACCGAGCATCCCCGCAACGTGCCCGATGAGATCCTCGGTCGGGTGCGCACGAACGGCGGGGTCGTCATGGCCGTCTTCCTGTCGATCTTCGTGTCGAAGGAGGTCGCCGATCACGACCGGGCGACGGATGAGGTCGTCGCCGCCGCGCGCGCCGCCCGGCCCGAGGCGACCGAGGCCGAGCTGGCCGAGATCGGCCGGCGCTGGCAGGGCGAGCATCCCGCCCCGGCCGCCACGCTGGCCCAGGTCGCCGATCACATCGACCGCCTGCGCGAGATCGCCGGGATCGAGCATGTCGGGATCGGCAGCGACTTCGACGGCGGGGCGATCCTGCCCGTCGGGCTCGACGACGTCTCGAGGTTCCCCGACCTGCTGGCCGAGCTGCTCCGGCGCGGCTATTCGACCAACGACGTGAGCCGGATCGCGGGCGGCAACGTCCTGCGCCTGCTGCGTGACGCGGAAGGCGTCGCCCGCCGCCTGCAGTCCGAGCGAGGGCCGTCCGAGCGGACGATCGAGGAGCTCGATGGCGTTTCGCCGGGCAGCTGACCAGCGTCCAAAGATCCTCGAAACCGCTGCCGCGATTGCGCCCGTACCATTCCCTGACAGCGCCGCCCAACTGGCCACGCGTTTCCCGACTGGAGCACCCTTCTCATGCGTCGCTCGCGCCTCGTTCTCGCCATCGTCCTGGCCGTCGTCGGCCTCGTCTGGATCGGCCAGGGGCTGGCCCTGATCAAGGGCAGCGCGATGTCCGGGAGCAACATCTGGGCGGTGGTCGGCGCTGTGCTCCTGGTCCTGGCCGGGCTGATCCTGTTCCGCGAGCGCGGCCTCACCCCCAGGAGCTGAACCCAGGGCTGGCCCCAGAGCTAGCCCAGGCCTCATCATCGGTACGACGCGCGAGGCACATCGGAGGGACCGATGATCGAGGCAGTCGTGATCGGGGCCGGCCAGGCCGGCCTGGCCGCGAGCTACCAGCTGGGCCGGCGCGGGATCGAGCATGTCGTCCTCGAGCGAGGCCGGGTCGCCGAGACGTGGCGCTCCCAGCGCTGGGATTCGTTCGTCCTGAACACGCCCAAGTCGCTGAGCCTCCTGCCCGGCGAAGCGAGTGACGCAGCGTCCGCGCAGGAGTTCCTGCCCCGCGATGCGTTCGTTGCCCGCCTGGAGGCCTACGCCGATCGGGAGCGGCTGCCGATCCGGACGGGGACGACGGTCGGCGCGGTCCAGGCCGAGCCGGGCTGGTTCAAGGTCTCGATCGAGGGTGACGCTGGTGGCGAGGAGCTCCGGGCCCGCTCGATCATCGTGGCCTCGGGCGGCCAGCGAGTGCCCCGGATTCCGGCGGTCGCCCGTGACCTGCCGGCCGGAATCCGGCAGCTCGCGGGCGCCGAGTATCGCGACCCGGCCAGCCTGCCGGCGGGCGCGGTGCTGGTGGTCGGCAGCGGCCAGACCGGTGTCCAGGTCGCGGAGGACCTGCTGGCCGCCGGGCGAGCGGTGTACCTGTGCACGAGCGCGGTGGGCCGCTTCCCGCGCCGCTACCGCGGTCAGGACACCCTCGACCTGATGAGCCAGGCCGGCCTGTTCGACATCCCGATCGAGAAGCTGCCCGACCCAGGTGTCCGGTTCCTGGCGACGGCGCTGATCTCGGGTGTCGGCCCGCTCGGCCACACCGTGAGCCTCCAGGGTCTGGCGGCCCAGGGCGCGGTCCTCCTCGGACGGCCGGCGGAGGTGAGCGGCGATCGGCTCAGCCTCGAGCCGAGCGTCGGCGCGAATGTCGCCCTCGGCGATCGGGTGTCGGCGGAGACCAAGGTCCAGATCGACGATGCGCTCCGGGCCCAGGGCGTCCCCTTGCCGCCGCTCGGACCGGACGATTCGGCCGATCGGGCGCATCCCGATCCGCTGTCGATCCCGTCCCCGACCGAGCTGGACCTCGAGGCCGCCGGCGTGACCAGCGTCATCTGGACGACGGGCTTCACGGGCGACTTCGGCTACCTGCCCGGCTCGATCGTCGACGAGGCCGGCAAGCCGATCCAGGTCGATGGCGTCAGCCCGCTGCCCGGCATCTACTGGCTGGGCCTGCCCTGGATGACCCGCCGCCGGTCGGGCCTGATCTCGGGGGTCGACGGCGATGCCGCGTCGGTCGTGGACCACCTGGGCCGGTACCTGGCGGCGAGCCCGGCCGGCGGCTGAGGCGCCCGGTCAGTCGTCCTGGGAGAGGACGACGACCGCGTACGGTGCGACGCTCACCAGCCCGCTCTGGTCCTGGCCGTCGAGCGGGCCGCCGTCGGCCTCGAGGTCGTCGGCGATGCTCGCCCCGAACTGCTCGTCGTAGACCCTCGAATCGGAATTGATCCGGACTCGCCAGCGGCCGGCCCGGGGCAGGCCAAGGGCGGCATCGACGATCGGCACGGTGGACAGGTTGGCGATGACCACGACGTCGTCGCGCGGCCCGCCGTCCGACCAGCGCCGCCAGGCCAGCAGCTTCGCCTCGTCGTCCGCGCGCAGGATCGTCGTGTTCGAACCCAGCAGCCCGGCCGACCAGCCATGCGTGTTGCGCCGGGCAGCGATCAGGTCGCGATGGAGCTGGACGATCCCGGCAAAGCGCTCCGATTTCGACCAGTCGAGCGGCTCCGTGTCGTCGAACCAGCGATCCTCGAGGAGCTCCTGGCCCTGGAACAGCATCGGGATGGCCGGCGCCAGGAGGGTGATCGCCGAGCCGAGCGTGGCCCGCTTGCGGGCGAACCAGTTGGCCGCATCGCCCGGGGCGACGGCCTCGGCCAGGCGGACCTGGCCGTTCGCCACGTCGTCATGCGACTCGGTGTAGACCACCCGGCTGAACGGCCGGTCGCCACCGGCCAGCAGGGCCGCCGCGATCGAGCCCACGTCGCGCTCGCTGTCGTCGCCCGCGGTCAGCGCCGCCCGGACGACGGCCAGGAAGCCGGGGTCCCAGCGGGCGCCGAAGCCGGCCCCGCCCGCGCTGGTTGGATCCGTGATCAGGGCCGGGTCGCCGAGATCCTCGGCGATCGTCAGCTTCCACGGCTGGCGGGCCCGGATCTCGTCGTTGATCCAGGCCATGAACGACCAGCCATCGGGCAAGGCCGTTGCGGGGCTCTCGTCGACGGTCCGGATGTAGAGGGTCGAGTCGAAGCGCAAACCGTCGGCCTGGAACTCCTCGAGCCAGGTCAGGGCGCTGTCGCGCAGGAAGCTGCGCACCTCGCCCCGGCCATAGTCCGGCCGGGTATTGCCCCACGGCGTGACCGCCCGATCGTCGTTGTAGAAGTAGATCCCGCCCCAGTTGCCCTCGGCCCAGCCGTCGAAGCGCCACAGGTCGAGGTCGCCCGGCCCGAGGTGGTTGTAGACGACGTCGACGATCACCGCGATCCCGTGCTGATGGGCGGCGCGCACGAAGCGCTTGAAGGCGTCCGGGCCGCCGTAGGTCGACTCGATCGCGAAGATGTGGGCCGGGTTGTAGCCCCACGAGACATCGCCGGCGTACTCGAACGGGGGCATCACCTGGATCGCCCCGATGCCCAGCCCCTGGAGGTAGGCCATCCGCCGGATCGCCCGGTCGAACGTGCCCGGCGTCTCGCCGCGCGCCCCGAACGTGCCGATGTGCATCTCGTAGATGACGATGTCGTTCCAGCCCGGCATCTCGAAGCGCTCGGGGCCCCACTCGAACGCGGCCGGGTCGTAGACCACGCCATTGCCGACCGAGCTGGTGACCTGCCGGGCGTAGGGGTCGATCCGGGACAGGATCCCGGCCGGCGTCGCGAGCCGGTAGCGGTACTCGGCGCCGGGACGGACGCCCGGCGCGTCCACGGACCAGGTGCCCGGCCAGCCTCCGGCCGGGTTGGCCGGATCGGCCGGGTCGCGAGCCAGGGCCAGGCCCGGCTCGGCCCAGTCATTGAACGTGCCGTGGACCCAGGCGGCGGCGGCGTGCGGCGCCCAGACCCGGAACGAGGTGCCCTGCTCGGCGGGCCGGGCGCCCATCCCGGGCTGACCTGACGGGGCGCCGGGCGCGGCCGGTTCCTCAGATCGCGCCGCTGCCACGGCACGATCGTAGCAGCGTGAAGCCCCTCAGCCGGGGGGCGGCGGCACGAAGTAGCCGGTCACGTCGAAGACGACCTGGGCCGTGGCCCCGCTGGTCTTGCTGACGTAGGTGATGCTCAGGGTGCCGATGCTGCCGTCGGAGTCGAGCGGCACGGTCACCCCGTTGGCCCGGTCGTCGCCCAGCGGGAAGTTGAGGGTCGAGGTGGCTGGCGTGTTGTCGGGTGTCTCGGTCAGGGCGAAGTAGCCCGCCGCGCTCTGGGCAGTGACGGTCAGGTTGCCGGTCACCGCGATCGCGTCACCGGGGATGTTCTTGGTCGGATCGAGCGACTGGTTGGTGACCGTGAACGTCTGGGCGTGGCCGGCGACGAGCTTGGTCAGCTGGCCGCCCGAGACCCGGCTGTCGACCAGCCGGTTGGGCACGACCGGGAGGTACGTCGCACCCGAGCCGTCGGGCACGAAGTAGCCGGTCACGTCGAAGACGACCTGGGCCGTGGCCCCGCTGGTCTTGCTGACGTAGGTGATGCTCAGGGTGCCGATGCTGCCGTCGGAGTCGAGCGGCACGGTCACCCCGTTGGCCCGGTCGTCGCCCAGCGGGAAGTTGAGGGTCGAGGTGGCTGGCGTGTTGTCGGGTGTCTCGGTCAGGGCGAAGTAGCCCGCCGCGCTCTGGGCAGTGACGGTCAGGTTGCCGGTCACCGCGATCGCGTCACCGGGGATGTTCTTGGTCGGATCGAGCGACTGGTTGGTGACCGTGAACGTCTGGGCGTGGCCGGCGACGAGCTTGGTCAGCTGGCCGCCCGAGACCCGGCTGTCGACCAGCCGGTTGGGCACGACCGGGAGGTACGTCGCACCCGAGCCGTCGGGCACGAAGTAGCCGGTCACGTCGAAGACGACCTGGGCCGTGGCCCCGCTGGTCTTGCTGACGTAGGTGATGCTCAGGGTGCCGATGCTGCCGTCGGAGTCGAGCGGCACGGTCACCCCGTTGGCCCGGTCGTCGCCCAGCGGGAAGTTGAGGGTCGAGGTGGCTGGCGTGTTGTCGGGTGTCTCGGTCAGGGCGAAGTAGCCCGCCGCGCTCTGGGCAGTGACGGTCAGGTTGCCGGTCACCGCGATCGCGTCACCGGGGATGTTCTTGGTCGGATCGAGCGACTGGTTGGTGACCGTGAACGTCTGGGCGTGGCCGGCGACGAGCTTGGTCAGCTGGCCGCCCGAGACCCGGCTGTCGACCAGCCGGTTGGGCACGACCGGGAGGTACGTCGCACCGGGGATCGTCATCGGGGTGACCGGGGACGAGGCCAGCGAGGCCGAGCCGGTGCCCTTCACGTTGGTCGCCGTCACGCTGAACGTGTAGGGCGTCCCGTTGACCAGGCCCATCACCGTGCACGTCAGGGCGCCGCTCGTCGTGCAGGTCCGGCCGTCGGGCGCCGAGGTGACCGTATAGCCGGTGATCGGCATGCCCCCGTTCGAGGCGGGCGCCGACCAGCTGACCGCGGCCGAGCCGTCGGCCGGCGTGGCCGAGGCGCCGGTCGGGGCGCCGGGCACGCTGGCCGGGATCACGCCGGCCGACGCCGTCGAGGCGGCACCGGTGCCGACCGAGTTCGTGGCCGTCACCCGGAAGGTGTAGGTGGTCCCGTTGGTCAGGCCGTTCACGGTGCAGGTCAGGGCCCCGGTCGTGGTGCAGGTATTGCCACCGGGGCTGGCCGTCGCGGTGTAGCCGCTGATCGGATGGCCGTTGGCGGCGGCGGCATGCCAGCTGACCGCGACCGTGGTGTTGCCGCCGACGCCGGTCACCGTGTTGGGCGCGCCGGGCAGGACCGGGTTGATGAACGCCCCGAGCCCATTCGGGCTGCCCAGCCCGGTCGGGCCGTCATAGCCGGCCCCGGCGGTGCACAGGTAGGAGCCGCCGCAGCTGCCGTTCGAGCCGCTGGTCACGTCGTTGAGCAGGCTCGACTGGCTGTAGAGGTAGCTGGCCGGGTAGGTGCCGGCCTTGGGCGCCCCGGCCAGCCCGAAGACCGCCGCGATCATCGGCGAGCCGACGCTCGTCCCGCCGACGACCTGCCAGCCGCCCTGGTAGACGGCCACGCCGGTGCCCGGGTCGCCGATGACCGAGACGTCGGCGACGGTCCGATTCGAGCACGAGCCGTCGACCTGCCAGGTCGGCTTCGGCTCCAGCCCCGAGCAGCCGCTGCCGGCCATATTCCAGGCCGTCTCGGCCCAGCCACGCGGGTTGACCGCCGTCGTGAGGCTGGTCCCGCCGACCGACAGGACGTGGGGCGAGGACGGCGGGCCACTGGACGCCGTAGCCGTTGTCGCCGCTGCTGGCCGTCACGGCCACGCCGGGGTGGTTGAAGTACGCCGAATCCCAGAAGTCCTGGCCGGAGAACTCCGGCCCGCCGTAGCTGTTCGAGACGGCCAGCGCACCCCGGCTCACCGCCGTGTTGAGCGCGATGCCCAGGTCGGCGACCGACTCAGAGGCAGCCTCGACGAGCAGGATCTTGCAGTTCGGGCAGACCGCCGAGACCATCTCGATGTCGAGGGCGATCTCCAGCGACCACTGGGTGAAGGTGACCGGGTAGTTCGTCCCGCCGTGCTCGTCGAGCTTGGTGAAGCAGCCGTTGGCCACGGTGCACGCGCTCAGCCCGAACTGGCTGCGGTAGGCGGCCAGGTCGCTGGCGGCGCTGGCCAGGTCGCCGGCATCGATGATCGCGATCGTTGCCCCGGTCCCCTTGCCCGTGCTCGGGTCGGGCAAGCCGTAGGCCGAGCGGAGCTGGGTCGGACCGTAGCCGCTGGGCGGCGACGCCGGCCCAACCCCGGCCAGCGGCTGGGGCGCGATGTCGGTGCGAACCTCGGCCAGGCAGGCCATGAAGCCTGGGGCGGCCGGCGGACAGACGGCCCGGTAGGCCGCCTTCCGGGGGGCAATCCCGAGCGTCGGCGCGGCGGCGGCCACCGGCGCGCTCGCCTGATGAGCCTGGCCACTTGCCGCGCTGGCCACTCCGGGCCAGGCGGCGACCAGCACGATCAGCAGCAGGGATTGGCAGGCAGCGGCCCACATGGCAGTGCGGCGGCGACTGCCGGAGGTTCGGTCGGCCCGACGGGAACCCATGGTGCGATGACTCCGGCGCTGCGGGAGCAGTGACCCGACCAGAGTGGCAGATTGGCGGCGGATCGGCCACTGGCGATCAGCTTTTGGCGGCGCGTGGCCGCATCGGATTCGCTGCAGAATGGCCGGAAGCCGGCCCGGATCAGGGTCCGGCCAGGACGCGGGAGGTCGACCTGGAGCTGGCGCCCGGGCTGAATGGCGGGGTCCTCCTCGGCTACGGCCTGATCATCGCGGGCTTGAGTCCTGCTGCTCATCGGCCTGCTCTGGAGCGGGACCCGCCGGCTGCGCAACCTGGCCGACGATCCCCGCGCTGATCCGGGTCCTGATCCTGGCCGGCCTGGCCCTGGCCGCGGCGGGCGTGATCATCGGGGCGATCGGGGTCCGCGCCGCCTGAGCCCCGCGAGGGCGTGATAGGGTCCGGGCCATGTCACTGGCGGGGTGGGGGCGAGCGTCGGTCTCGGTCGGCTGGCGGCGCGGCGGGTGCGGGCGGATCGCTCCTTCCTGCTGGCCCTGTGGCTCGTCGTCCTGGCGGCCACGACCCTCGTCGCGGCGGGCCTTCCAGTACAGCCAGGCCGTGGCGGTGGCCGGCCTCCAGCGTGCCGTGCTCAATGCTGCTCCGGCGGATCGCGGGATCTCCGTCCAGACCCCGGCCACGGCCGCCCAGGAGCCGTCGTTCGACGCGCATCGTGTCCGGGATCCTGGGCAAGGCCCTGGGGCCGGTCGCCCCGATCAGCCTGGCGGCCCGCTCAACGTCGCTGGCGCCGCTGGGCGCCGCCGGCGAGCAGGCCGGGCTCCACCTGACGGTCCTGGGCGGCTACGCCAACCTCGAGGAGCATGCCCACCTCGCCAGCGGCGGCTGGCCCGTCGCCGGCCACGACCCGATCGAGGCGACCCTCTCGACCGCGGCACGCGGCAGCCATGGGCCTGGCGGTCGGCGACCAGCTCGGGCTGGTCGACGCCTCGGTCCCGTCGGCCCCCAACACGCCGTTGCTGACGGTCGTGATCACCGGGACCTGGACGACCGACCCCGAGGATCCCTACTGGCTGGGCGATGCCTTCGACCTCGACGGCATCCTCGACCAGGGCTCGATCGCCTTCCAGGGGCCGCTGATGGTCGCGCCGGCCGACCTCCTGACGCGGGGCCTGATCCCGCGGCTCAACCTGACCTGGCGGGCGGGCCTGGATACCGGCCAGGTCTCGCCCGCCGACGCTGCCCGGCCTGGCCCAGGCGATTCCAGGCCTGGCCCCCGCCCTGGCCGCTGCCTTGCCGCCCCGCCAGGCGATCAACGTGACCGTCGGCCTGGCCCCGATCCTGGCCGGCGTCCAGCAGTCGCTGGTCCTGGCCCAGGGCGGGGTGACCCTGCTGACCCTCCAGTTCATCGTCCTGGCGGCGTTCGCCGTCATCCTGGTCGCGGCCCTCCTGGGCGAGCGCCGGCGGCGTGAGAACCGGATCCTCGAATCACGCGGTGCGACCCGCTTCCAGATCGTGACCGTGACCGCCGGCGAGGCGATCCTGGTGACCCTGCCCGCCGTCGTCCTCGCTCCGGCCGCCGCCGCCCTGGCGATCCACCTGCTGGCCGCCGGCGGGCCGCTGGCCGGGGCCGGCCTGGACCTGCCCCTGAGCGTCTCGGGGCCGGCGATCGGCGGGGCGATCGTGGCCGGCCTGTTCGCGGCCGTCACCCTCATCGCCCCGACCGTCTCGATCGGCGGTCGTTTCGCGAGTCTCCGGCTGGCCCTCGGCCGCGAAGGCAGCCACGTCTCGGCGCAGCGCTTCGGGATCGACCTCGCCCTCCTGCTCGTCGCCGGCCTGGCTCTCTGGCAGCTCCGCCTGTACGGCTCGCCGGTCACCCGGAGTGGCGGCGCCCTGGGCGTCGACCCGCTCCTGGTCGCCGGCCCCGCGATCGGTCTCGCCGCCTGCTCGCTGCTCGCGACCCGGGCCCTGCCCCGCCTGGCCCGCCTCGCCGAACGGCTCCTCGTCCGGGGCTCGCAGCCTGGTGCCCCTGCTCGGCGCCCACGACCTCGCCCGTCGCCCGCTGCGCTCGATCCGCTCGACCCTGCTGGTCATGCTGGCGGCCGGCCTGACCACGTTCGCGGTCGTCTACGACGCGACCTGGTTCCGGTCGCAGGCGGACCAGGCCGCCTACCAGGCCGCGACCGACGTGCGCGTGGTCACGCCGGCCTACTCCAAGGTCCCGGCGGCCTTCCTCGGGCCGAGCTATCGGGCCCTGTCCGGGGTCACCTCGGCAACGCCGACGATCCGGACCACCGTGGATATCGGCGGCGCGCTCCGCAGCGCGGACCTGATGGGCGTCGATGCGGTCGGCCTGGCCGGCGGCCCGCTGGGGCCCGCGACGGCCGCCCTGGCCGGGGCCCGACCGGCCGTCCCCGCGATCGAGCTGCCCGGCCACCCCCAGCGGCTGCAGGTCAGCGTCGATGCCGCACTCGCCTCGTTGACCGTCCCTGGCTTCGGCGCCGTGGCCGGCCTGGACGTGCCGGCCCCCCAGGGAGTCTCGGTCGAGCGCCCTGATCCTCGACGGTGACGGCGGGATCACCCGCTTCACGAGCTCCAACCAGGTTTCCTTCCGGGGCTCCGGACAGACCCTCGAGATCCCGCTCCGGGCCACGAGCTCCCCCGGCGCGTTGCCCGGGGTAGTCAACCAGCTGGCGGCCCCGCTGCGACTCGAGGCGCTCGAGATCGTGCTGGCGCCGACCCCCTCGATCACCCAGACGACCGGCACCCTCGATGTCCGGGCGGTCGAGGCCAGCGATGCGGCGAGCGGCGACGGCTGGACGCCAGTCGCCTTCGATCCCGGCCAGCCGGGCTGGTCGTGGCAACGCTCGGACCGCACCGGCCAGTCGACCTATTCGCCACCGTCCGGCCGGCCGGCCCGGATCGCGATCGACAAGGGCGATCCGATCCAGGCCTTCTTCCAGGACAGCTCGGCCACGTTCCGGGTCTCCGCGGCGACGACCGCCGACTTCGTGGTCAACGCGATCGCCAGCGCCAGCTTCCTGGCGGCGACCGGGGACCAGGTGGGCGACACGATCAGCGGCGCGATTGCCGGCAACCCGATCCGCTTCCAGATCGTCCAGGAATCGGGCGGCCTGCCGCCGCTCGATCCGACCCGGCCGTTCCTGGTCGTGGACGGCCCCAGCCTGAGCCTGGCCGACTACTTCGGACGAGGCGGGATCGTCGCCCCCAGCGAGTGGTGGCTGGCGGTCCAGCCGGGCAGCGCGGCGGCGCTCGGCCGGACCCTCGCCAGCCCGCCGTTCTCGGCGACCACGATCATCTCGCGCGACGCCCTCCTTGCCCAGCTCCAGGGTGACCCGGTCGGCCTGGGCGTGGTCGGCGCTCTGCTCCTGGGGGCCATCGCGGCGACCCTGTTCGCGGCGCTGGGCTTCCTGGTCAGCGCGTCGGCCTCGATCGAGTCGCGGGCCGATGACTTCGGCCTGCTCCGGGCGCTGGGCCTGACCGACGGCCAGCTCCTGCGCTGGCTGGCCGTGGAGCAGGGCCTCCTGCTGGCGATCGGGGTGGCCGTGGGGATCGGCCTGGGGGTGGCCTTCGCCTGGGTGATCCTGCCCGCCGTCAACTTCACCGCCGAACGGGAGCCCGGCCGGTGCCCGAGGCCGCCCTGGTCGTGCCCGGGCCAGGTCCTCGCTGGCGATCGCGGCTCGGCACGCTCGGGCTGCTCCTCGCCACGCTGATCGTCGCCCGCCGGATCATCGGCCGGATCTCGGTCGCGGCCACCCTTCGAGCGGTGGTCGAATGAGCGCCCGCTGGCTCGCCCTGTGGGCTCGCGGCCTGCGCTCGGAGCCCGGCCGGGGCATCGCCGTCGCTGCCCTGATCCTGGTCACCGTCCTGATCGCCGCCTCCGTCCCGCGGCTCCTGTCGCGAACCTCGAATGACGCGCTGCATGCCGAGATCAGCGCGGCGCCCTCGACCGTCACGCGACCTGGAGCTGGTCCAGGACGGCCGGATCGCAGGCCGGCGACAGCAGCCCGCTCGACCTGGTGAGGGCCGCCGGCAATCAGCTCGAGGCGGGCTATCCGGCGCCGATCCCCGCGATCATTGCCAGCCGCGAGGTGGTGATCGACACGCCGCTCTGGCATCCCAGCGCCGGCACGGCCCTCGATGCCGTCCTGAACCTGCGCATCCAGCAAGACGTCGACCCGCACATCCGGCTCGTGGCCGGCCGTCTGCCGACCGGCGTGAGCTCGACGATCCCCGATCCGACCCCCGGAGCGGACCAGGCCAGCCGCCTGGTGGTCCTCGAGACGATGATGTCCAGCGAGACGGCCGGCCGGCTGGGCCTGGCGATCGGCGGGCAGCTGATCCTGGGCCCGGAGCCGAGCGATCCCCTGGCCGCCAATCGCGGAGTGCGCCTGGCCGTGACCCTGGTCGGGACGTACGACGTCAGCGACCCGGCCGACCCATTCTGGATCGACGATTCGAGCGTCGCCCACAGCTACACCTACGCCCTGACCGGCTTCGTCGAATACCTCGGCGGGACGCTCCTCCTGGCCCCCGACGCCTACCCGGCCCTGCTCCTGGCGACGCTGGACAGCCGCCTGCCGCTGATCTACCACTGGCGCTCGTACGTCGCTCCGGCGCAGGTCCAGGCCGACCAGCTCGATGCCCTGGCCCAGGCGCTCCGCCGGGCGCGCACGACGTATCCGCCGACGATCCGCCAGGTCGACGCGAACGGTGACTTCGGCGGCCCCCAGGGGCGGAGCACGGCCACCCTGCAGACGGACCTGCCCGCGCTGATCAGCGCCCACCTGGCTCGCTGGCAAGCCGGGGCGACGATCCTGACCATCCTGTGGACCGGCGCCGGCCTGGTGATCCTGGCCAGCCTGGCCCTGGTCGCCGAGACGGTCGCCCGCCGGCGGCGGACCGCCCTGGCCGTCGTCCGCCGGCGGGGTGCCTCCGCGGGCCAGGTCGCGACGGCGATCCTGGGCGAGTCGGCGATCCTGGTCGTGCCGGCCGCCCTGCTCGGAGCCCTCCTGGCCGGCGTCCTGATCCCGGTCGATGACCAGGGCCCGACCGTCATCGTGGCGCTGGCCGGGGCGGCCGGAGCGGTTGCCCTGATCGCCATGGCAAGCCGCCGAAATCGGGGTGCCGATGGCGTGGAACGAGCACGCCGGTTGGGCGGTCGGGGATCGGGCCGGCTGGTCGCCGAGGCGCTGGTCGTGGGCCTGGCCGTCGTCGGCGCCGTCCTGCTCCGGGGCCGGTCCGGCGCGCCGGTTCCCGCTGCGAGCGCCCCTGGCGCGGGCGGGCCGGCAAGCGGCTCGAGCGGTAGCGGCCCGGATCCATTCCTGGCCCTCGCCCCGGCGCTCGTCGGCCTGGCGGCCGGGATCATCGCTGTCCGGCTGCTGCCCGTGGTCCTGGGTTTCGTGGCCCGCTTCGTGGCGCGGGGACGAGGTTTGGTGGCGATCCTCGGGGTCCGCCGGGCAGCGCGCGACGGGAGCGTCGCCGCGGTGCTGGTCGTGGCCCTCACCGCGACCACGGTCAGCGCCTTCGCCTCGGTCCTCCTCGACCAGATCGATGCCGGTGCCCGCTCGGCTGCGTGGCAGGCAGTCGGCGCCGACTACCAGCTGACCGGCAGCGCGGCGAACCTGGCCACCTTCCAGGCCGCACCGCCGGCCGGCGTCGGGCCGACAGCCGCCATCTCGACCCTGAGCGTGGCGGTCAGCACGGGCGGTACGCGGACGCTGGTTGCGGTCGATCCGGCGGCCGTTTCCGCCGTCGCCGCAGGGCACGCCCGCCGAGCCCGACTTCCCGGCGGGCATGCTCGGAGCACCGGCCGCCGGACCACTCCCGGCGATCGTCTCGAGCGACGCCGGCGGCTCGGGCCCGATCGGCCTCGGCCAGGCGTTCAGCGTCCGGATCGGTGGCACCCCCGTCCAGCTCGTCGCCGTCGCCGTGCGCGACGCCTACCCGCCGTGCCGGCCGGCCTGCCGTTCGTGATCGTGTCGAGCCGGCAGCTCAGCTTCGTCCCGGTCCGTCGACGGCCGTCCTGGCCCGGTCATCGAGCCTGACCCTGGCCCAGCTCCAGGCATCCGTGGCCGACCTGCTGGGCGTCACGGTCGAGGGCCGGGCGGCGACTGAGGCTGCCCTGCGCGACGCACCGGCGGTCACGGCCGTCTCGCTTGGCGTGATCAGTGCCGCCGTGGCGGTCGTCGTCTATGGACTGCTGACGATCATCCTTGCGATCGCCCTTGACACCGCCAGCCGGCGCCGCGAGACGGCCCGGCTGCAGGTCCTGGGGCTCTCGAATCGGCAGGCGGTCTGGCTGGTGGTCGTCGAGTTCGCACCGGTCGTCCTGGTCGGGGTCGGCGCGGGCCTGGCGCTGGGCTTCGGGCTGATCGGCTTCGTCGGCCCGGGCCTGGGCCTGCCGGCCGTGCTGGGCGTCGCCAGCCTCGAGCCGGCGGCCGTCGACATCGCCCGGCTGGTCGCGATCGGCGCGCTGACACTGGCGCTGATCCTGGCTGCGACGCTACTCTCGAGCGTGCTCGAGCGGCAGATGCAGCTCGCAACGGCAGTCCGGGATTGAACGCCATGACAGCCAGCGCAGCGGCGGTCGACATGATCGCCTGCGACAACCTGGTCCGGATCTACAGCGTCGCCGACATCGAGGTGGTCGCGCTGCAGGGCCTCGACCTGCGCATCAAGGCCGGCGAGATGGTCGCGATCGTGGGCGCGTCGGGCAGCGGCAAGTCCACCCTGCTCAACATCCTGGGCGGGCTCGACGTGCCGACGGCCGGGCGCGCGGTGGTCGACGGCCTCGACCTCGCCCGCCTCAGCCCGCGCGAGCGGACCCGCTACCGGCGCCGGACGGTGGGCATGGTCTGGCAGCAGACCTCCCGGAACCTGCTGCCTCATCTCGACGTGATCTCGAACGTCGAGCTGCCGATGGTCCTCGACGGTCGCCGCAACCGGCAGCAGCGCGCCGAGGACCTGCTCGAGCTGGTCGGCCTGGCCGATCGGGCCCGGCACCGGCCGCGCGACCTGTCGGGCGGCGAGCAGCAGCGGGTCGCGATCGCGGTCGCCCTGGCCAATGGGCCGGCGGTCCTCCTGGCCGACGAGCCGACCGGCGAGCTCGACAGTGCCACCTCGGCCGAGGTCTTCGAGCTCCTCCGGCGGATCAACCGGGAGGTCGGGACGACGGTCGTGGCCGTGACCCACGATCCGCTCGTCGCCGACCACGTCACCCGGACGGTGGCGATCCGGGATGGCCGGACGAGCACCGAGACGGTCCGCCGCACGGAGCGTTCCGACGCCGGCGGCCAGCGGGTGATCGCCGAGGAGTTCGCCGTCCTCGACCGGGCCGGCCGGCTGCAATTGCCGCGGGCCCACATCAAGGCCCTGGCCCTCGCCGATCGAGTCCGGCTGCGCCTCGAGGAGGACCACGTCGGCGTCTGGCCGAGCAATCCGAGAGGACGCGCCCGCCTTGCCGCCGGCTGGCGCTGACGATCGGAGCGAGGCGTGACCGGGGGATCGGCAGCCGTCGCGCCGGTCGCGGTCGCGGCCCTCGAGGCGGTCGAGGTCGTCCGCGACTACCCCTCGGGCGAGGGCGTGGTCCACGCCCTGGCCGGGGTGAACCTGCGGGTCCCGCCCGGTGAGCTGGTGGCCGTCCGGGGTCGATCGGGCAGCGGCAAGACAACCCTGCTCAACGTGCTCGGCGGGCTCGATCGGCCGACGTCCGGCCGGGTCGTCCATCGAGGGCCGCGAGATGGCCGGCCTGAGCGGCGCCGAGCTGGTCGAGCTCCGGCGCCGGACGATCGGCTTCATCTTCCAGGGCTTCGGGCTGCTGCCGATCCTGAGCGCCGCCGAGAACGTCGAGATCCCGCTCCGGCTGGCCGGCACGCCTGCCGCCATCCGCCAGGCTCGCGTCCAGGAGATGCTCGACCTGGTCGGCCTGGGCGGCCGGGCCGGCCACCGGCCGGGCGAGCTGTCGGGCGGCGAGCAGCAGCGGGTGGCGATCGCCCGGGCCCTGGCCAACCGGCCCCGGATCCTGCTGGCGGACGAGCCGACCGGCCAGCTCGACAGCGAGACGGGCCACGTGATCATGCAGCTGATCCGGCGGGTGGTCCGGGCCGAGCGTGTCACGGCGATCGTCGCCACCCACGACCCGGCGATGCTCGACGTTGCCGACCGGGTGGTCGAGCTGCGCGACGGCCGGCTGCTCAGCGGTTGAGGCGGGCCAGCGTCGCCCGCAGGAAGGCCTCGTCATCGGCGTCCCCGAAGGCCGGGCGCTGCCAATTTGGCGCGTCCGGCTGCATACTCCGGGCGTGTATATCCCGGCTCACTTCAAGCCCGACGACGCGGCGGTCCAGGAGCTCCTGACCCACTCGGGGGCGGCCGACCTGGTCACCTCCACCGCCGACGGCCTGCAGGCCACGATTCTGCCCTTCCTGTATGACCCGCCCGGCAGCCGGCCGGGGATCGGCGCGCTGGGCGCCCTGGTCGGCCACGTTGCCCGGGCCAACGGGCAGTGGCGCCTGCCGGCGCTCGAGACGATGGTCATCGTCCGTGGCCCGGATGCCTACATCTCGCCGTCCTGGTACGCGACCAAGCGCGAGCACGGCCGGGTGGTCCCGACCTGGAACTACCTGACCGCCCACGTCCACGGCCGGCTGGTGATCCACGACGATGTCGAGTGGCTGGAGGCCCTCGTCCGGCGGCTGACCCTGAACTTCGAATCCGGCCGCAGCCACCCCTGGTCGGTGGACGACGCGCCGGCCGACTATTTCGCCGGCCAGCTCCGGGCGATCGTCGGCGTGGAGGTCCTGATCGAGCGGATCGAGGCCAAGGCCAAGCTCGGCCAGAACCGCTCGGCCGAGGACACCGCTGGGGCGATCGCCGGGCTTGAGGAGGCGGGCCAGCCGGAGATGGCCGCCGCGATGCGCAAGATCCAGCGCTGACCCGAGCGGCCGCCACACGAGCCGGCGGTCAGCGGCTCAACGGCCGGAAACGAGCGACCGGCCGGACAAATCGTCCGGCCGGCCACCCTGGAGGAGGAGAGAGCGTGACGCCGGTGTTGGTCCGGCGCCCCGTGCCGTGGAGTACATCCGGATCATCGGCGAGCCAGCCTTGCGAATCGGTTACGCCCCACTGACGGCTCGCTGAATTTTCTGGACGCCGGCGATCGACGCTGGCCACACGCCGCTGACGGGCTCGCCCGCGCTCGGCGCTGCTAGACTCGGAACGATGGCCCCTACTCCGCCGGGCCCGCCCCGCGACGTCCTCGTCGTGGCGAGCTGGTTCCCGGCGATCGACGATTCGACCCGGGGCCGGTTCATCGCCGACCAGGCCCAGGCCCTCCTCGCGGGTGGTCGCGTCCGGCCGTCGGTGATCTCGTTCGAGCCGCTCGCGATCCGGGGCGGCCTGCCCGATCGGCGGCGACAGGTTGCCGCCATGGACGCCAACCTGGAACCGGTCCTGGGCCGCGATCCGGGCCTGTTCAACCCGGGCGGCTGGCAGACGCCGGCCGGTGTCCCGCTGGCCCGCCTGCCGATCGCGGGCAGTGGCTGGGGCCCCGGCGGGACGGCCCATGGCAGCCGCAATCGCGAGCGCGCCCTGGGCTCGATTGCCGGGCGGGCCGACCTGCCGGCCTGGTCGCTCGTCCATGCCCATACCGGCTATCCCGACGGCGCCGGTGCCGTGGGCCTGGCCCGCCGGCTGGGCGTGCCGCTGGTGATCACCGAGCACGCCAGCTTCGTGGAGCGGATCCTGGCCGACCCCTGGCAGCGGCGGGCGTACCTGCGTGGTGTCCGGGCCGCGAGCCGCTTCGTGGCGGTCAGCCGGACCCTGGCCGACCAGCTGGTCAAGGCGATCCCGGAGCTCGAGCCGAAGCTGGTCGTGATCCCCAACACCGTCGACGTGGCGGCCTTTGCCAACGCCCCGCGGGTCGAGCGCCGGCCGGCCGAGCTGCTGTACGTCGGCTATCGGACGCCGCTCAAGGCGATCGACGTCCTGCTGGCGGCCTTCCGCGACGTCCTCGCCGCCCGGCCCGACGCCACCATGCGCCTGATCGGCCGATCACCGGATGAGGCCACCGAGGCCGGCTGGCAGCGCCAGGCCGCCGAGCTGGGGATCGCCGACGCCGTCTCGTTCGAGCCGACCGCCCTGCGGCCCGAGGTCATCGCGGCGATGAGCCGGGCCAGCCTGCTGGTCCATCCCAGCCGCTACGAGACGTTCGGGATTGCCCCCGTCGAGGCGCTCGCGGCGGGCCTGCCGGTGGTCGGCTCGGACATCGGCTCGTTGCGGGAGCTGCTCGGCGAGGACCCCGATCTGGGCGCCCTGGCGCCCGTCGGCGACCCCGGGGCGCTCGCCCGGACAGTCCTGGCGACGCTCGATCGGCGGGCATCGTTCAACCCCGCCGTCCTCCGGGCCGCGGTCCTCGACCGCTACGGCGGAGCGGCGGTGGCCGGCCGCCTGGCCGACCTGTACGACGAGGTCGTCGGACTGCCCCGGCCGGCCGCAATGACCCGACGGGGTCCGGTCCGGCCCGGCCCGGGAGTCGGGACCGGGACCTCGGAGGCCGGCGTGGTCGGGACCGGGACCTCGGAGGCCGGCGCTCCCCGGCCGCCGATCCTGGTCATCGGGTTCGACACCCGCGCCTCTGCCGAGCTCCTCCGGCCGCTCCCGGCGGCGATCCTGGGCCGCTGCCGGCTGCTCTGCGCGGCCGGACCCGGAGCGGCGGAGCTGCCGGCCGGCCTGGGGGTCGCGATCACGGTCGACATCGCGGACGGACAGGCGGACGAGGCAGCTGTCGTCGAGGCCGGCGGGCTGGGCCGGCGTTGGCGGGCGACGATCCGGACAGCAATTCGCGACCCGCGTGGGACGTATCGGCGGGAACGGGACCACGGGCGCCGGAACGCGATCCGGGCGGCGGCCTGCCGGGCGGCGGTCGTCACCGAGCTGGCCAGGCTGCAGGCGGTGACCCCGAACGGCGAGATCGAGGTGATCGCCCTCGACGGCCGCGACCAGGTTGCCCTGCGCGGCTTGCTGGGACCCGGGATCCGGCTGCTGCCCGGCTCGATCCGCTGGCTCGCCGACCGCGACCCGGAGTGAGCGATAGATGCCCTCGGCTGATACCCCCCGGTAGTATCCGCGTGGCATACTACTGGGGAGTATGAATACCAGCGCCCCGATCGAGATCGTCCTGCCCATCGAGGGCATGACCTGCGCCTCGTGCGTCAACCGGATCGAGCGGTTCCTGAACAGGACGTCTGGCGTCCTCTCGGCCAGCGTCAACCTGGCGACGGAACGGGCCACGGTGAGCGTGGATCCGGCGATTGCCGGCCGCTCCGAGCTGGTGGCCGCCGTCGAGGCGGCCGGCTACGACGTCCGCCCGGCTACGGCACCGACGACGGTCCTCGAGGCTGATCCGGACGAGCCGGCCCGGGCCCGCGAGCGGCGGACGCTGCTCGTCCAGGCGGTCGCCTCGATCGCCGTGGCGGCGGTCCTGATGGTCGTCATGTTCTGGCCCCAGGCCAGCATCCCGATGACCACGCTCAACTGGCTGGCCCTCGTCCCGGCCACGCGTGATCCAGCTGTGGGCCGGCCGCCGGTTCTACGTGGCGGCGGTGCGTGCCGCCCGCCACGGCGCAACGAACATGGACACCCTGGTCGCCGCGGGGACGAGCGCGGCCTGGGTCTACAGCCTCGTCGTGACGCTGGCCCCCGGCCTGATCGACTGCTGCCGGCCGTGAGCCGGTCACCTATTTCGACAGCTCGACGATCATCATCGGCCTGGTCCTCCTGGGCCGCTGGCTCGAGGCCCGGGCCAAGGACCAGACCGGCGGCGCGATCCGCCGGCTGATCGGCCTCCAGCCCCGGACGGCCCACCGGATCGAGCAGGGTCGCGAGGTGGACGTCCCGCTCGACGCGGTCCGGGTCGGCGACCTGCTCCGGGTCCGGTCCGGCGAGAAGGTCCCCGTCGACGGCGATCGTCGTCGAGGGTCGGACCGCGGTCGACGAGTCGATGCTGACCGGCGAGCCCCTGCCGGTCGACAAGGCGACCGGTGACGAGCTGGTCGGCGCCACCCTGAACGCGCTCGGGCAGCGTCGTGATGCGGGCCACGCGGGTCGGCCGGGACACCGTCCTGGCCTCGATCATCGACCTCGTCCAGCGGGCGCAGGGCTCGAAGGCGCCGATCCAGCGGCTGGTCGACCGGATCAGCGAGGTCTTCGTGCCGCTCGTCCTGATCGTCGCCGGGCTCACCTTCGCGATCTGGCTCGTCGCCGGGCCGGAGCCCCGGACGACCCTGGCCCTGACCGCGTTCATCGCCGTCGTCGTCATCGCCTGCCCGTGCGCGCTGGGCCTGGCCACGCCGACCGCGATCATCGTCGGCACCGGCCGCGCGGCCGAGGCCGGGATCCTGCTGCGCAGTGCCGAAGCCCTCGAGCAGGCGGCCCGGGTGGACACCGTCGTCTTCGACAAGACCGGCACGCTGACCCTGGGCCGCCCGACGATCGGCGAGGCGGTCATCGAACCCGGCTTTGCGCGGTCCGAGGTCGTCGACCTGGCGGCCTCCCTCGAGCGCGGCAGCGAGCACCCGCTGGCGGGCGCGATCGTCGCCTACGGCCACGCTGACGAGCTCGGCTTCCGGCCGACCGACGGCTTCGAGTCGCGCTCGGGCCTGGGCGTCAGCGGCCGAGTCGGCGGCCGGTCGGTGGTCGTCGGCAGCCCGCGCCTGCTCGGCCGAGCTCGGGATCGCCGCATCCCGCGAGGCAGCCGGCCAGACCGCCGACCAGGCGGGCCGGACCAGCGTCCTGGTCGCGATCGATGGCCGGCTCGCCGGCGACCGTGCGGATCGCCGACCCGATCCGGCCCGATGCCGCACGCGCCGTCGCCGACCTGCGCTCGGCCGGGATCGACGTCTGGCTCGTGTCGGGCGACGACCCGGCTGGCCGCGCGCGGTCGTTGGCCAGGCGCGTGGGCATCGGCGCCGATCACGTCCGGGGCGGGATGCTGCCGGCCGACAAGGTCGGCGGTCATGACCGCGGCTCCAGGCCGCGGGCCACGTCGTGGCGATGGTCGGCGACGGGATCAACGACGCACCGGCCCTGGCCCAGGCCGATCTCGGCGTGGCGATCGGCTCGGGATCCGACATTGCCCTCGAGGCGGCGGAGCTGACCCTCGTCGGCGGCAACCCACGGCTCGTGCCGGCGGCCCTGGCGCTGTCCCGCCGGACTCGGACGGTGATCCGCCAGAACCTGTTCTGGGCGTTCGCCTACAACGTGATCCTGATCCCGGTGGCGATGGGCGCCCTCTACCCGGCCTTCGGGATCCTGCTCAACCCGGCGATCGCCGCCGGGGCGATGGCCCTCTCGTCGGTCAGCGTCGTCTCGAACTCGCTGCGCCTGCGACGGGCGTCGCTCGGGTCAGCGAGCGCGTGACCGAGCAGGGCGGCCCGCCCGGCCGGATCCGCAGCCGCCGGCGACGGCCGTGGACCCGGTCTGCGGGATGATCGTGGCGCCGCCCGTGGCCCGAGCGCGCGGCCTCGTCAGCCGCTATCGCGAGGTGGACCGGTTCTTCTGCGGGCGAGGCTGCAAGCTCGACTTCGACGACGATCCCGAGCGCTACCTCGCGCCCGGCTACGTGCCGGGGATGTAGCCGGTCAGCCGCCCGGACCGGGGCTCAGCCGGCCGACCACGGGCAGGTCGTCGTAGTGCTTCCAGCGGTAGATCAGGGTCGAGACGCCCCAGCTGACGACGAAGATCCCGATGATCGCCAGGCCGATCAGCCCGAAGTCGAGGTTGCCAACGGCATCCCAGATCCCGCCGGTCAGCCCGAATCGATCGGCGACGATGCTCAGGATCTCGATCCCGCCCACGACGAAGGCGATCAGCACCGAGACCAGGGTGATGTTCAGGTTGTAGTAGAGCTTGCGGATCGGCTTGACGTAGGCCCAGCCGTAGGCGCCCAGCATCAGGATCCCGTCGGTCGCGTCGACCAGCGACATGCCCGCCGCGAAGAGGGCCGGCAGGATCAGGATGAAGACGACCGGGATGTGGCTGGCGCCCGAGGTCGCCGCCAGGCCCAGCAGGGCGACCTCGCTGGCCGTGTCGAAGCCCAGGCCGAAGAGGACGCCCAGCGGATACATGTGCCAGCTCTTGCGGATCACCCGGAGCATCGGCTTGAAGATCCGGGCCAGGAGGCCCCGGTTGTTGAGGAAGTCCTCGAGGGTCTGCTCGTCGTACGAGCCGCCGCCCGACACCCGCCGGAACATCCGGTAGATGTCGACCAGGACGACCAGGTTGATCATCCCGATCACGAGCAGGAAGACGGCCGAGACGGCCGTGCCGATCAGGCCCGCCGATCGCCTGCATCGAGGGGATGTCGCTGATCAGCCCGGCCGAGATCGCGATCACGACCGACAGGCCGACCACGATCGTCGAGTGGCCGAGCGAGAAGAAGAGGCCCACCGCGACCGGCCGCTGGCCGTCCTGCATCAGCTTGCGGGTCGTGTTGTCGATCGCCGCGATGTGGTCGGCGTCGACCGCGTGGCGGAGGCCGAAGGTGTAGGCCAGGAAGGCCGTCGGAAGCAGGATCGGATAGGCCGCCGAGGCCGCCAGGGCCAGGCCCCAGGCGACCAGGTTGAAGACCAGCAGGAAGCCGTAGACCGCGAAGATCCGGTTGCGCAGGGCGCTCGACGTGGTCAGGAGGCGACGGGCGGTGATCAGCATCGGGGAGCTCCGGTCGTCTGGCTGGATGCCGCAATGGTAGGACCGCGGACCGCTTGTTGCAACATGTCTCAAGACGGAGACGAGGCAAGCGGCGCTCGTTGCTACACCAACTGTCTTCGCGGAACGGAGGCGACCGGATGTAGGATGCCGGCGATGAAGCGCACGTCGGCCAGCCGTCGATCCCGTTGCCCGGGCCCGCGATGCACTGCGAGCGCGCGGGATGCGCTGGACGCCCCAGCGCCGGGCGCTCCTCGAGGTGCTCGTCGAGGCCAGCGGCCATGTGACCGGCGCCGAGCTGATCGAGCGGGCCCGCCAGCGCGATCCGGAGACGACGCCCTCGACCGTCTATCGGACGCTCGACGTCCTCGAGGACCTGGGTCTCGTGTCGCATTCCCACGGCCACGACGGCCGCGAGGAGTTCCACGTCTGGCCGGTCAGCGAGCACGCCCATCTCGCCTGCGAAGCGTGCCGGGCGACCTGGGAGATCGAGGCTGACCGAGGCCCAGGCGATGACCGAGGCGCTGGCCCGGACGCGCGGCTTCGCGGTCAACCTGTCGCACCTGACGGTTTCGGGCCTGTGCGCCGACTGCCGCCGAACGGCGGACGCGGTCTAGCCGGCCAGGTTCCGGACAGCGAAAGGCCCGCACATGGTGCGGGTCCTGTCGCCAAGAAAGCCGCTTGAGTGGAGGGGCAGCGGCTGTCTATGGGTGAAACGATGCGCGGCGGCAGGGAGGCCGTCATTACGATTCGTCATGGCCGGGAGCTAGCTCGGCCGGGGCTCCTCGCCAGCGGCGTCGTTGCTCCAGCCGGCGTTGGTGAAGGTCGGGATGAAGCGATAGCCTTCGCCGGCCACGGTGGCGATGAAGCGCGGATGGCGATAGTCGTTCTGGAGCTTGATCCGCAGGCTGCGGATATGGCGATCGACGATGTTGCTCTCGGCCACGAAGTCGGTGCCCCAGATCGCGTCGAGGATCTCCTCGCGGGTGACCGCCCGGCCGCCTCGGCTGGCCAGCAGGTACAGCAGGCTCTGCTCGATCCCGCTCAGGTGGATCACCGACGCACCGGCCCGGACCTCGCGATGGACGATGTCGATCTCCATCTCGCCCAGCCGGATCGTGGGCACGATCGCCCGCTCGACCCCCGACGACCGGCGGGTGATCACGATCGCCCGAGCCAGCAGCTCCTCGGGCGAGAACGGCACGGTCAGGATGTCATCGACGCCCAGGTCGAAGGCCCGCAGCTTCGTTCGCAGGTCGCCCCGGCGGGTCAGGCCGAGGACCGGGGTCACGCTCTGGCGGCAGCGTGTTCGAGGCGCCCAGTCGAGCCAGCAGAGCCGTGCTGTCGTCGTGCTCCATGTCGATCACGGCCAGGTCGGGCACCCAGTCGGCCAGGATCTGCTCGGCCTCGGCCAGGTTTTCGACGGCGCGCACGACGAACAGGCCGTGGTTGAGGGTCAGCTCGATCAGGCTGACGACCAGGGGTCGATCGACAAGAACCAGCGCGCGGCGCGCCTGGCCCGGATCTTCAATCATCTGGCCTGCGATCGCTGATCAGGTCCCCGCCGATCCACCCGTGCATGTGACGGTCTGTCCCCCCGCCGGCAGGTTAGGCAATGTCCGCTTCCACGCGGTCACCGACGGAACCGGACAATAGTAGTCCTGCCCAGCAACCACCGACAATCGCGGCCGCCGCTGCCAGCAGGAAGAATCCCGGCGCTCCGAGCAGGCCATAGGCGATCCCCCCGAGGGCGGTCCCGAGCACGGTCCCGATGCCAACCGTGGCGGCCTGGACCAGGCCTTGGGCGGTGGCCTGCAGCGACGCCGGCAGGAGCCGCGCGATCAGCAGCACCCGGGCCGCCGTGAACGCCCCATAGCACAGGCCGGTCAGCAGCCGGGTCGCGTTGATCGCGTCCGGCGTGGGCAGGACCGCCCAGGTCGCGACGCACAGGCCGAAGCCGATCAGCGCGGCGGCGGACAGCGCGCGCAGGCCGATTCGGCGGGCCAGCCAGCCGGCCAGGATCAGGCCGGGGACCTCGAACAGGGCCGAGATCCCGAAGGTCAGGGCAACGTCAGAGGGATGCCCGCCCAGCTCGACGATTCGGATCGAGACGAAGGTGACCCCGCCCTGGATTCCCGCCCAGGCCAGGGTGAACGCGGCCAGCACGCCGAACAGCCGGGGTTGTACGGCGAAGGCCCGGCTGACTGAGCCGAAGCGCCCCGGGCCGGGCTCGGCCTCGCCCCGCGCAGCGAGGCGCCGGACCGCCGAATCATGGGTCCGGTCGGTGACCCAGCCGACGAGCACGAGCATGACCGCCGACCAGATCAATGAGACGACCGGTGCGGCCCCGTAGCCGACCACGTTGTACAGGAAGCCGACGGCGACCACGCCCAAGGCGAAGGCCAGGCTGGACAGCGCCCGGAGCGAGCCGTACTCGCGCTCGGGCGCCGCGAGGGCGTCGACCGCCAGGGCATCGCTCAGCGAGTTGAACAGCCCGATGAACAGGCTGAAGCTGGCCAGGCTGACGACGATCGCGATCGACGGCAGGGGCAGCAGCAGGACGATCGCGGCCGCCACCGCCAAGAGCAGGCCGAGCAGGAACGCCCGCCGCCGGCCGAGGAGGACATCCGCCACGTGGCCCCAGGCCGGGACGACCACGATCAGGGCCAGCGCCGAGAAGGCCGACACGAAGCCGATCGCCGCCGGATCGAAGCCACGGGCCTGGAGGATGACCGAGATGAATGGCCCGATGGCGGCGGTCCACAGGCCGAACGCGAAGAAGAGGGCGCGCAGGATCCAGGCTGCCCGGAGGGTCACCGATCAGGCGCGTGCACCGGCCAAGTATGACCGGCGCCCGTGCGCGGAAGGCGGCTACCAGCCGCCCAACGTCAGCCGGCGGGCGCCGGGCTGATCACCCCCGAGCTGCGACCCGTCCCAACGCCCCAGGGGACGCCCAGGCGGGGCAGCAGGTAGCGGTCGACGCCGTAGTAGCCGGCCACCTTCCAGGCCAGGATCAGCCCGATCGTGAAGGCGAACATGATCGGGTTGACCGAGGTCGAGCCGGCCAGCAGGAAGCTCATGTTGAGGGTCGCCCCGAAGAACGCGGCGATCCCGGTCAGGGCGCCCAGGAGCAGGCCGATCCCGATCGCCATCTCGCCGAACGTGACCAGCCAGGCGAACCAGGTCTGGGCGTCGTGGTCGATCAGGAACTGGAGGACGCTCCGGTACCACTCGAAGGTGATCGCGGCGTGGCCGGTCGGGGGCACCGCCACGGCGTTCTTCCAGAAGCCCAGCAGCGACGCCCCGCCGCCGTTGACCCAGCCGGTCCCGGTCAGCTTGTCGTAGCCGGCGACGACCCATTCGAAGCCGAGGAACAAGCGGACCGGCAGCCAGATCAGGCCGGCCCGGGTGTTGCCGAACAGGTAGCGCGCAAAGGCCGGGCCCTCGACCTCGACCGAGCTCGCCTCGGGCGCGTTGCGATCCTCGAAGAGCAGGACCAATACGACGATCATCAGGACCCAGAAGGCGACCGTCGCGATCCCCCGCTCGGTCGAGCCGACCGCCGGGAAGAACCACGGGTTGACCATGTAGAACAGGACGATGGCGGCCACCACCGCGAGCGGGACCGCCAGGCTGCGATAGCGCGCCAGCATGCTCCTCAGCCCCTGCTGACGCCGCGCCGGCCGCGGCTCAAGCCGGCCAGGAAGACAATCACGATAGCGCCGGCGGTGGCGATCGCGATGCTCTCGAGATTGATCCCGTCGACGGTGCCGATCTTGAGGATCGACGTTGCCACGAAGCCGCCGACGAGCCCGCCGACGATGCCCAGGACGACCATCATCACGACGCCTTCACGGGAGCCCATGACCATGTTGGCCAGGAAGCCGGCGATCGCGCCGACCACGATCCATGAGAAGAAGCCCATTTGCCTTGGTTCCCTTTGCGAGGCGATCCGCCCTATGCGCCCGGCCTGCCAGGCAGCCGGCGCCGACAGGCGACGACCATGAGCTGCCTTTGGGCCCGAGTCTGGGTCACGCTCGGCTCGATGTCATGACGAGATGTCATGGCGTATCCGGCGGCCGCCGGATAAGCCATCGATAAGGGCGGCCGGCTACGGTGGGTCCCTCAGTCGCCGGATTCTCGCCGGGGAAGAGGGGTCCAGATTGAGCACGAAGCTGCCCGTCCTGGCCGCCGCCGGGGCGCTCCTCGTCGCGGCCAGCCTGACCGGCACGACCCGCGCCGCGCTGCCGCGAAGCACGGCCATCCGGATCGACGGCGACGCGCACGGCTTCGCCCCGGTCGCCGAGACCGGCACCGGCCCGGGCACGGTCGTCGATACGTTTCGGGGCGCCCTGGGGACGATCAGGCTGGCCGGACGGCCGGGCTCGACCGTCTCGATCCAGGTCGTCGCCCCGGACGCCCGGGGCCGCGGCTCGATCCGGGTCCGGCTGGGGACGGCCGCGTCGCGATCCCTGCCGGCCGTCCCGGCCGCCAAGTTGGGCCCGGACCAGGCCCGCACCCTGACCGAGCTGGGCGTGGTGGGTGCGGCGGCCGCGGCGACCCCGGTGCCGGCCGGCGGAACCCCGTGGGTCTCGACCTGCATCAACATCAGCGTCCTGGGCGGAGCCGTCCAGGGCTCGGGCTGCAACAGCGTCTACAAGACCCATGTTGCCGGGCAGGATTGGTACCTCTCCAACGAGTACTGGGCGAGCGCCTCGCTGGCGGCCTGGCAGGGACCGCTCGGGCTCCATCTCCAGGGCGTCGCCTTCGAGACCACCTGGCATCCCGGCAACACGATCTACAACGTGGCCCCGACGACCACCCAGCCGTTCGGCACCTGCACGCCCTGGACGGTGACCGCCAGCGGCACGAACAACGGGATCACCGCCAGCGGCAGCATCTCCGGCCAGATCTGCCCGAGCACGCTCGGGCCGTGGAACCTGCGCCTCGGCTCGACCTACCCGAATTCGGGTGCGATCTGGACCGGCAACGTCCAGGGCGTGGCCAACTACCAGGGTCCCGAAGGCGTCCAGCTGGTCCACAGCCCGGCCGGCGTCGCGGCGAACTGGGACGACTATTTCACGATCAGCTACTGCAACGGGATCTGCTTCTGAGAACCGAACCGGAGCGCGGAGCGTACGATCATTGCGCACCCGCGCCTTGCAAGATCGCACCGTGGAGGGCTCCCAGGATGCCCGTTCGTCGACTGTTCGCCGCCCT
Organism: uncultured Chloroflexia bacterium; assembly: GCA_963735455.1. GTDB lineage: Bacteria > Chloroflexota > Limnocylindria > Limnocylindrales > CSP1-4 > Palsa-1033. The sequence continues at coordinate 31,714 of CAVTKZ010000002.1, read as the reverse complement.
TGTCCTGGCGGCCGTCGCGTTGTCCGCCTGCACCTCGAGCGGTGCCGCGACGGCGCCGCCCACGCTCCCGTCGGCCGCCCCGGCCAGCGCCCCGGCCAGCCAGGCCGGAGGCGCTCCGATGACGATCGTGATCGGCTCCGCCACGTCGCCCAGCCTGGGCACCTACCTGACCGACCCGGCTGGGTTGACCCTGTACACCAAGGCCGGCGACAGCGCCACCGCCTCGACCTGCACCGGGCCGTGCGCCGTCGCGTGGCCGCCGGTCCTCGTCGCGACCGGCGGCTCGGCGACGGCCGGCTCCGGCGTCACCGGCACCTTCGCGACCCTGACCCGCGCGGACGGGACGGTCCAGGTGACCTACCTCGGCCTGCCCCTGTATGGCTGGAAGGGCGATACCAAGCCTGGCGACATGACCGGCGAGGGCGTGAACGGCTTCGTGGTCGCGACCGCCGGTGGGCCGCTGCCGGTCCCCAGCGCGTCGGTCAAGCCCGGCTACTAGGACGCACGAGCGCCCGGGGCGGCCGCCATGGCCGGCCCGGGCCTGGAGCAATAGAGACCGTCCGGATGGAACGAGCTGGCGCCCGCTGCTGACCGCGTCGACGATCCTCGTGCCCGCCGCCCAGGCGCCGATCTTCGCCTAGACTCTGCCTGCGGCGAACCGGGAGCTGGAGGTCACGTGGCGAGGAGGGAGATCCGGGCGGCGGCAGCGGGGCTGGTCCACCGCCTGCAGGGCCATCCGGGCCGGCGATCGGGGACGCTGCCGGGCCGTGGACCGGACAATGCCCTGGCCGAGCTGATCGGACCGTACGTTCCCAGCGACCATTCCCGCCAGGTCAACGCCGGCTACTACATCGACCGGCTGATGACCGCAACGCCGCGGCCGGAGCGGGTGCTCGACCTTGGCTGCGGCGACGGTGGCACGGTCGACGACTTCCGCCGCCATCACCCCGACGTCGATTGGGTGGGCGTCGATATCGACGACTCGCAGGCAGCCCGACCGGAGCGCCGCTCCGACGCCAGCTTCGTTCTCTACGATGGCTTGGTCGTTCCGTTTCCTGATGCGTCATTCGACCTGGTCTTCTCGAGACAGGTCCTCGAGCACGTCCCCGACCCGCTCGGCCATCTGCGCCAGATCCAGCGGGTCCTTCGACCGGGCGGGGCGCTGATCGGGAGCACGTCGCAGCTCGAGCCGTACCACGCCCTGAGCTACTGGAACTACACCGTATTCGGCTTCGTGTCCCTGTGTACCGATGCCGGCCTCGTCGTTGAGGAGATTCGCCCGGGGCTCGACGGGATCACCCTCACCATGCGCTCATTTCTTGGCCGTCCGCCTGAATTCAGCCGCTGGTGGCGGGATGAGTCGCCGCTCAACGAGATGATCGACGACTGGGGCCGGCAGACCCGGGCCTCAACCGCCCGGATCAATCTGCGCAAGCTGTCCTTCGCTGGCCAGTTCGTATTCCTCGTTCGACGTCCGGCTTGATGAGGGACGACCATGACTCGGGCAGCAAGCCTTCGTCGTGGCCGTACGCCTCGGTTGTGTTCGACCGAATCCGCCGTGAGGCGCCGGTCACCGGGTCCGGGGGGAAGCTGCTTCAGGCGCTCGGCGCCCGATTGAGAGCCGGCCCACGATCCGGGTTGAGCTCCCCTGAGGCCGAGTCAACGTCGCCCGGGGACGATCCCGACCACCAGCCGAGGATGCCCGACCGGCCGATCGGGTGAACCGCCTGGTCGTCCTGGCCGACGTCGACCAGGGCCGGGATCAGCGGCGCGACCACCAGGATGGCGAGGAGCAGCCACCAGTCCCGGCCGCGGATGAACGACGCAGTCATCGCCAGCACGAACCACAGCGCGGCGCCGCGCAGTCGGAGCAGGGCCGGCATGGCCGGCGACAGCCCATGCAGGTAGAGCGTGGGTGAAGCTGCGATAGTGGCCAGCCCGAGCGTCGCCAGGCTCTCCCGGCCGCGCCGGAGCAGGGCAATGACGATGACCAGCACGGCCAGTCCGGCCGCGATCGTCGGGCCGACGTAACGGGTCAGGGCCAGGCCCTCGATCGGCCGGATATTCGCGGCGGTCTGGGCAAATGCCGACAGGCCGCGCAGCCAGTCCTGCCAGGCACCAATGCCCACCAGGGGCAGGGTCAGCAGGACCAGGGCGCCGACTGCGACCAGGCCCCGCACGAGCGACCGCCAGCGCCGCTCGCGGACGAGCCAGAGCGTGTCAACCCCCAGCTGCAGCTTGACCAGCGGCGGCAGGACGAGCGCCGACGGGGCAAGCGGGCCGAGGGCAAAGAGCAGGAGCAGGAATGAGTTGGCGTTGCCGGTCCAGACGCCCTGCAGGAGCGGCGGCCAGCTGACCAGGACCGGAACCCACGGCCAGCGGACGCCGAACCGGCGCAGGGCGATCACCAGGGCGGCGGTCGCCAGGACCGGCCAGGCGCCCTCGACCAGGGGCCGGGGCAGGACCGACAGGACTGCCAGGAAGGGCAGGCTGACCGGCGGGTAGACAAAGGGCAGGAGGGTCGGATCGGACGGCGCGCTGGTCAGGACCGTGGCCGTGTACACCGGCTGGTGGTTCAGGAACGCGGTGCCCGCATGGAGGTACAGCAGCAGGTCGCGGTTGAACAGCGTTCCGATGAGCCGGATGTCGGTCGCCAGCATCGCCACGACGGCCAGGGCTACGAGGGCCACGAGGGCCGAGGGCCGGCGCCCGCCGGTTGCTGCCAGGCGAGCCGCCGCCACGATCGCGCCGCCGAACAGCAGGCCAATCGTCACCAGGGCGCTGATCCCGAGGCTGCTGTGCGGCAGGCGGACGATCCGGGTGACCGCCAGGAGGCCGGCGACGGCGACGGCCACGACGACCAGCACGATGATCCCGGCCGCGACCCTCGGTCGGTAGAAGGCAGGGATGAGGCTGACCACGACGGACGCCGCCAGGAACGTCGCCAGCGGGCCGAGGATGACGACGGGGTACGGAATGCTGAAGACGGGCGGTGCGGCCGCGAAACGGACGAGGTAGACGGCGGCCGCGATCGGCAGGAGCCAGGCCGCCCCGGCAAGCCTCGGGAGGAAGCCCTCGGGCGGCGGTTCAGAGGATGCCCCGGGAGACACGTGAGACGCTCCCATGTCGAGAAGGTCGTGTCCGGGATGGCCAGCCGGCCGAGCGGCGGGTTCCGACGCGCAATCTACTCCACGCGTGGGGCGGCAGGCTGCCCAGGCCGCGACCCGGCCCGGGTGGCTCGGCTAGGCCCGATGGATCGAGCTGGTGATCCTCTCGACCATGGCGCAAGAATATCGCTCGGTCCGGCTTGAAAGACGGGGACGAAGCCGCAGCGCCGGCGGTCAGGAGCGAGGAGGACCGTCGGCGCTGCACGTTCGTTGCAGCCTGCTGGTCGGCGGCAGGGCTGCAAAGGCTGCTCAGCCGCGGACCGAAGTCACCTTGACCGAGCGCGCCCTGACGATAGCCGGGCGACCTGACGGGCCCCTGAATCGCCACGATGCCGTGGCTGGCCGCGCCCAACCAGCCGGCGTCACCCGACCCGACGGTGCCTTCAACCGGCCCTGCCCACGATTGAGCTCACGACGGACGTCAGCCAGATAAGCGTGGTGCTTACCAGGCACGTCAAGCCACCCGCACTGCGGTGTCGGAACCCGGATTCCAGATCTGGTCACGGGGACCTGGCCGTTTCGAGCAGGGACGGACGTCGACGGCCGGATTCGAGTGTCGGATGCCAGACGAGCCCGGGAGACCGACATGCTAGTCACTCCACTTACCTGGGGAACGATACGGCCGACCACGACTCAGGGGTCGGGCATCCAGGGCAGTAGGATGGGCGCCGTGCCTCGCTCGATGCCTGCCGCCTTGAGGTTCGTCGCCGGGATCCTGCTCGTGATCGGCGGTGTCCGCTTTGCCCTGTGGGCCGCCGGGAACATGCTCCTCGCCGGCAACGAGGGCGAATGGTCCGGCTTCGACTCGACGATGGGAGTCTTGGCGTTGGGCGTCATCGCGATTCCGACGCTCCTCCTGGCCTTCGGCCTGTTCCTCGGCGGGGCCAAGTGTGGGATCGCCAGTGGCGTCGTCTGCCTGCTCTTCGTCGTGGCCGCATTGGGCATCTTCCGCGACGCGAGGGACCCCTACTGGTACGTCGTCCTGTTCACTTACGCCTTCGCCGCAGTCGGATCCCTGGCCACGATTCACGTTCGGGACAAGCCGGCAGCGGTCGGCACCGCGTAGCGACCAAGGCGTAGAGGCCCGCGGTCAGCTGCCCTCGGGTGGCAGTCTCGGCGGGGGCTGTAGCGCGGCCCAGGAACCGGGCACGTCCCTGGTCGCTTGCTCGATGCCGTCGTCAAGGGCCATTCGGCCCCTTCTGCTCGAAGCCGCGCACCGGCCCGGCAGAAGGATTTCCTATAGCCCAACGTGCGTCACCTCCGCACAATGACCGGTACGTGCAGCCAAGGGCGCTGACGCACACCTTCTGAGCGACCGAATTGGGCGCCACGGGCAAGCTCCTGGCCCCCATTTCCGGATACACAGAAGGTAGGTCCCTCGTGGACAGGATCTCCGTCAAACGGCGGATCGCGCTCGGGTTCAGCGCTGCTGCGCTGCTCTGCGCCGCCGCAACCGCGCCGGCATTCGCGGCGAACTCGGTCACCATCGCGATCACCGGCAGCGGCCTCACGGCAAGCGTCGCCGACCTGATCATCCCCAGCGTGGCCTATCAGAACGCTGCCCACACGGCGACCGGGTCGATGATCCTGACGGCCGACGACAGCACCGGTTCCGGGGCCGGCTGGAACGTGACCATTGAGTCGTCGGCCTTCGTATGGGTCGGCACCGCCAATGGCGGGGCGGATATCCCAGCTTCCGATTTCGCCCTGACCTCCGCCGCAGCCCCAACCGCGATCGCCGGGCAACCGGTGGACGTCGCACTCTCGACCGGACCGCAGGTTCCGCCGGCGTCGCCGCTCGGCTCGCTTGATACGCCTCGCAAGGTCCTGGTTGCGACCGCCGCCTACGGCGCTGGCACCTACAGCCAGGCCCTGGGCGTCACGTTGACGATCCCGGCCCAGAGCCGGGTCGGTGTTTACACGGGCACGATCACGACGACGATCACCTCGGCCCCGTAACCGTGCCAGCAGCCCGAAGCCGGTGGGTGACCCTCCGGCTGGCCATGATCGTCCTGGTCGGGGCAACCCTCGGGCTCGCAGCACCGGGCCTGGTCTTCGCCGGTTCGGCGCCAATCAAGCTCGCAATCCTGCCGGTCGGCCAGCCCGGTTCGTTCTTCGATCTCACGATGGCCCCCGGCGAGTCGCGCATGCTCGCCGTCGACATCTCGAACCACGGCTCGGCCGGGCTCAGCGTCCGGACGTACGCGGCCGACGTGTACTCGATCATCAATGGCGGCTTCGGGGCGCGACTCGCCGGCCAATCCCAGTCCGGGATGACAACCTGGCTGGCCTATCCGACGCGGGTCTGGTCGATCGCCGAGGGGGGATCCGTCCGGCGAACCCTCAAGGTGAGCGTCCCACTGAACGCCCAGCCCGGCGAATACATCAGCAGCCTGGTCCTCGAGAACGCCGAGCCGATCGAGGTGGACGGGACCCCGGAGGTCAACCAGTTCATCCGCCAGGCCCTCGGGGTCGTGGTCACCGTGCCCGGCCCGCGCCTGCCGGGGCTGTCGATCGGGGCGGCAAGCGCCAAGGTCCTGGCCGGGGCATCAGTCGTATCGGTGGCGGTCGCCAACACGGGCAACGTCCGGCTCCAACCGATGGTCCAGTTCGCGTTGTACGACGCCGCCGGCGACCAGATCAGCCAGGCAAGCTCCCAGATGGGGACCGTCTACGCCTGGACCAGCACGTCCCTCGAGGTCCCGCTGGCGACGCTCCTGCCGGCCGGCTGGTACTCGGTCGAGGTGACGTTCGCCGATGCGAAGCAGGGCCTCAGCGTCGCTGGTGGTCCGTTGCGGTTCCTGGTCGGCGGACCCGATGCGACTGCGGCAGCCGGAGGCGGAGTCGCGGGTCTCACGGGAGTCGTCCTGCCCGACGGCCCGGCACCGACCGCCCCGTTCTTGTTCGTGCTGATCCTCGGCCTGCTCGTGGCCCTTGCCGGGCTGCTCGGGCTGGTCGTGGCCCGCGGCCGTCGGCCGAGGGCTGGCAGGGCCTAGGATCGCCATCTCCGGCGCCCAGCCCCCTCGATGAGCCGGGTCATGCGTCGAGTATGGTTGCGCGGCCTGGCGGCCCAAGCGTGCCGGGTGGTGGGAGGGGCAATGTCAGGGCGACGTCGGGTGACCGGGTGGCTTGCCGTGCTGAGCCTGTCGCTGACTGTGGCCCTGCTTGCGGTCGGACATCCCGCCGGGGCTCGAGCCGACTCCCCGATCGCCGTGACGATGGGCCTGAGCGGCCACCCGCGGAGCGGCTCGGCCTTCACCTTCAGCCTCGGCTTTCCGGATGGATTTACCGTCCCGGCCGGCGCGACCTGCTCCTGGGAGCTGCGCTGGGGCGATGCCGCCAGCCTCCACCACAACGAGTACAACGAGACGTTCGGCTCGATCGAGATGCGGGGCAAGGCGAGCGACGGCTACTGCGACCACTGGACCCTCACGATGCCGTACAGCGCCTCGGCGCAATGGCTGTACGACTACCAGATGTACGACGCGTCGAGCACGGACTATGACCTGACCTCGTTCGAGCCTGGCCCAGGGCTCCCGATCCTGGCCGGCAGCAATGGCGCCGCGGCGGGCTCGGGCATCGGCTCGAGCTCGCTGCCGGGGGTCTGGCTGAGCATGCCCAAGGGCTCGCTGGTCGGAGATCGGGTCACCGCGACTGCCCACCCGGTCGGCGGCTATGTCCAGCCGCCGGGCGGCGCGTCCTGGCTGGCCGGCGTCGGGACGGGCGGCTCTCCGACGATCGCGAGCGAGACGAACCATCGCCTGACGTTCAGCTTCACCGCCAAGGTCGCCGGCAGCATCTCGGTCTTCTACAACGACAAGGGCGAGAGCTACAACGGCGACTTCGCCGGCGCCGGGATCGATCCGCGCGTGGGCCGGCGCGCACCAAAGCCGACTCCGGCCCCGACTCCCAAGCCCAGTCCGCCTCCGGCCAGTGCCGCGAGCGCCACAGCAGCCGCCTCGGGAGCCGCCACCGCCGGGCCGTCCTCGCCGTCCCAGGCCTCGGACGGTCCGCCCGTACCGAGCCCGGGCGGTCCGATTGCGCTGGCCGGCGCGACCTCGGCAGCATCGACCCAGCCATCCGGCGCCTTGCCGGCCGGCCCCGGGCAAGCCGATGGAGCTCCGCTGCTGCTCGGGCTTGCCGGCGCAGCGGCCGTTGCCGGCGTGGGCCTGACGGCTTTCTGGCGTCGGCGGCGAGGGTCCGGATAGCCTCGCTCAGCCTCTCGGATTCGCAAGGTCCCCTGCAAGGAATCGCGCGTACGTTCGGCTCACTGCACGAAGGAGTCAGCGACGCCCGAGATCGAGATCATTCGACCTGCCCAGACCCAGGAGTCGATCGAAACCTTCGCCTGGCACGACCTTCGCTTTCACGTGGTCACCCGCGATCCGCTGACGAATGATCAGGTCCGGACGATCCGGAAGGCGCTCTCCAAGATCGATCGAGTCGGCCGCTTTGCCGAGCTCGTGGCGATGGTCCTTGGCCGCCACGTCCAGATCCGGACGGTTCGCCCCTCGCCCGACATCCGCTTCGAGATCGGCCTCTAGTCCGCGCCTCCTTCGACCCGCCGCGAGTCAGGGGGCAGGAGCAGGTGGCCCTGCCTTGACCTGCACGATCGACAGGGCATTGCCGCTGGGATCGATGAACCAGGCTGCCCAGGCGAAGCCCATATCCGCGATCCCGTCTGCGTCCGTCTTCGGATCCGGTGCGTCGTAGGCCTCGATCCGTACCCCGCGCGCCCGGAGGTCGGCCAGCTCGGCATGGATGTCCGGGACGCGCCAGGCCAGCTGGGTCTGCCTGTCCGCGGTCCCGATCGTGCTCAGGGTGACCGCCAATTGGGAGCCGGCGCCACAGCGGAAGATGATCCGCTCCTCGTCCTGGCGCAGGATTTCGAGACCCAGGGTGTCGTGATAGAACTGACGCGACTGGGCCAGGTCTCGGGACAGCAGGATCGGGAAGACGAGGTAGTCCCCAAGCATGGTCGGTTGCCTGCCCTTACTGGAAGTAGCCGGTGAGGTCGACGATCAGCTGGACGTGCTTGCCGGCGAGGACCTGGTAGACGAACCACAGGTCGCCCGCCCCGAGCGGCGTGGTGATCCCGTTGGCCCGGTCGTCGGCCAGCGGGAAGTTGATCGTCGATGTCGTGGGATGGGCGATCGAGCTATCGGTGACGGCCACGTAGCCCGCCCCGGTCTGGCCGGTGATCGTCAGGTTGCCGGTGATCGCGGCGGCAGTGGCGGGCACCCCGAAGTGGCCCGCGATCACGGCGCTCCGCGAGGTCGTGCCCTGTGGTCCGGAGAGGCCGTTGCCCTGGCCGGCCGTCCCGAGCGCCAGCCGGGTGTCGATCCGACGCCCGGGGTTGAGCGGATGGAAGAGGAGGCCGCCCCCGGCGCTCGAGTAATAGCCGGTGACATCGAGGATCAGGTTGGTCGTGCCGCCGGCCGCGGCCTTGTAGACCGCCGAGACCGTGCCCGTGACCGACAGCGGGACCGTCAGGCCGTTGGCCCGGTCGTCTTTGAGCGGGAAGTTGATCGTCGAGGTCGTCGGATTGTTGGTGTTGGTCGGGGTCAGCGCGACGTAGCCTGCCTTGGTCTGGTTGGTCACCGTCACGTTGGCCGTGATCGCCGTCGCAGTACTCGGGATCGTCGTGCCGTTGGTGACCTGGAAGGCCTGGGCCACGTTGGCGTGGAAGAGATGGGTGGTATGGCTCGTCCGGGTATCGAGGACCCGGGTCGAGCTGATCGGGTGGTAGGCCTGGCCCGAGCCCGCCAGGAAGTAGCCAGTCACATCGAGGATCAGCTGGGTGTGGCGGCCGGTCGTGGCCTTGTAGACGGCTGACGCGCTGCCGGTCGCCGAGAGGGCGATCGTGACGTTGTTGGCCCGGTCATCGGCGAGCGGGAAGTTCAGCGTCGAGCTCGTCGGGTTGGCCGTCGGGGTCGGGGTCAGGGCGACGTTGCCGGCGCCGGTCTGCTGGGTGACCGTCAGGTTGCCGGTGATCGCGACCGCGTTGCCCGGGATCGTGACCGAGTTGACCGTCACTCCGGCGACCTGGAAGGTGCGCGGGACGTTGGCCGTGAACACGCCCGACAGGCCTCGCCCGATCCGCGTGTCGAGGACCCGCATCGGAGCCACCGGGACGTAGCCGTCGCCGGCGCCGGTGTTGAGCTGGTGGATCGTGGTCGACCAGCCGCCCGAGCTGTCAGCCCACGTGTTGCCGGCCCAGTAGGCGTCCGGGTCCTGGGGGTCGGGGGCCAGGTCAAGGTAGGCGCCCCACAAGCTGCCGGAGTAGGGCATTGCGCCGGCGTCCAACAGGGCCGGATCACTCCATTCCCCGAATGCGTCGGGGAGCACGTGATGGGTCTCCCACGAGGATGGATCTACCGTCGCCGAGGACTGGCTATAGACCGCCAGGAGGTTCGAGTTCACGGACAGGCCCATGCCCCCGAACGAGTCGTCGAACCCGTTCGTGCCCAGCAGCACGTCGCCGGTGTTGGTCGGATCCACCGTGATGTCCAGGTCGCCCAGGGAGATGACCCGCATGCAGTCACGCAGCGTGGAGTCACCGGTCGGAGTACAGGGATAGGTGGCGCTGGTCCACAGCCCGCCGGCGCGATACCAGGAGCCCTGCGGCCCACCGTCGATGACCGTGGTCAGGTTGCCGCCCGGCTGCTGCGGATTGGGTGGCACGAGGAAATCGGAGACGATCCCATCGATCGTGGCATTGAACGCCGAGAAGCTGATCGAGCCATGAGCCGCGGAGCCGCTGGCTCCCAGGACGATCACATCGCCGGCGGTCTCGCCCAACGCGGCCCCATTGGCCATGCCCACGAACCTGAGGTCGGGGCTGGGGTCGGTGTCGCCAAAGGCGACCTTCGTCGTGCTCTCGGTCGGGTCACCGCCATCGAAGGTGGGCACGGTCGACCCATCGAAATTCGGTCCGAGGCTGGCCCAATCCATGATGATCACGTGGGCCTCGGCAAAGGCGCCGCTGCCACAGCCGGGGGTGGACAGGCTACCGCCGGGGCCCATCGCGAACAGGTTCGCGGTGATCGCCAGCTTGTCCGACGATTCGCCGAAGCTGGCCTGGGTGGGCAGGAAGTCGTCCCAGGCGAAGAGGGCAAACGTCCAGCCGCCGAGCGGATCGGACGTGTCCGAGATGGCGTAATCGATGAACCCGTGCCCGAACGCCGCGGTGTCGCCGGGGAACGTGTCCGTCGCACAGTCCCAGCTGACTTCGGTCGCGATCCAACGCCGCTGGTGCTGGTCGTAATGGATCCGGGGATCCGAGTCGAACGTCGTGAAGGTCGTATCGGGGGGCTCGGGCAGGCCAAAGAAATCGGGCATGGACAAGGCGCCGAACGGATTTCCGAGTCGATCGGTGAACAGGAAGCTAAGGCTGTCCGTCTCGATCACGTTGTCGGGGCCGACGGCGATCCCGGCGTCCGCCGGCTCGGCGTTGCCAGCTCCGGCCTCGGTCTGGCCAGCCACGGACACCGGCGTCGCGGCGCTCGGCCGGCCGGAGTTGGTCGCCAGGACGGGCGCCGGCGGCCCAACGACGGCGGGCGAGACCCCAGCGTGGCCCTCGCGGCCCTTGAGCGTGGCGACGTTGGCCGTCTCGAGCCCGGCCAGCGTGGCGCTTGCCTGACCCGGATCAAATGGCAGGGCGCCGGGAGACCTCGTGAGGAGCGGCCCGATCCTCGTCGAACCGAGCTTGGCCGGGCGGGCTGATCGCTGCCGGCCACTGGTCAGCGCCGAGGCGTGGATCGAGCCGGATGGCCCCGCGGCCAGGATCGTCGCAGGCTGGACGAACAGGCCAGCGACCAGGAGACCGGCGGCACCGAAAGTCACGAATCGGGTGGCAAGCTTCGGTCGCGGCATTTCGTCTCCTATTGGGCCGGAGCGAATGCGCGGGCCGGTGGCCCGCACTGCGATCGGTCCCCCGCCGCGCGACCATCGTACGCTCGTGGCACCGATCCGCAACGCGTTCGCCAGAACCAGCACGGGTCCCGTTGCCCGCGCGTGCCCACCGGCGCCCTGTGACCGGGCTATCGTCCTGCCATGCATCGATCGCGGGGCAACTAGGTGGCCGACCATCCGTTCCAGGTCCCGGACTCAGGCGGCGTGGAGGTCAATGTCCAGACCCGGGCGTTCACGGTCCCCCGGATCCTGAGCGCTGGCCAGCCCCTCCCGCGCGAGAAGCTTGGGGGGCCGTCCGTGCTTACCCTGCGGGACGGGACGGACCGCCTCCTGCGCGTCCGGGGGACGCTCAACCTGAGCATCGACGTCGACGGTCGCAACTACCCGCTCGAACGGCGCCTCTCGACGTTCGAGTACGTCTTCGTCGGGCTGCCCCTGGTCCTCGCGATTCCCGGGTTCACCGGCGGCGTGCTGGGCGTCGTCCTGGCCGTGGCCGGCGTCCTGGTCAATGGCCGGCTGGCTCGCAGGGACGTCCGGGCGCCGATCCGGATGCTGGCCCTCCTCGCCTCCGCCATGGGCTTCATCCTGCTCTACTTCGTGATCGCGGTGACGATCTACTACGTGCTCGGCCAATAGCGAAACATGGCACTGGCGCTCCGGCCGGATCACGCGCACACTCCCCGCGAGCGGACTCCCGAATCCGATCGGAGGCCGGGCGCCCAGCGCCCGAACCATGGTGCTCGTCCCAAGCTACGGCGAGCTTTGGAGCGACGGCGACGCGCTCCGGACACGACTCGAGGACCTTGAGCTCAGCCACGAGATCGTGCTGAGGTTCGTCGACGATGTTCGAGCCTGGCAGACCAGCTCGCTGGCGGTCGTGGCCGACCGCCACCCGCTTCGGTCGATGGACTTCCAAGCCGAAGCGGGGCCAATCCAGCTGCCACTGCGGAGCTGGATGCCCCGGGCGGGCTGGTACATCCGGCTCGACGCGTCGCTCCGAGACTGGCTCCACCTGATCGACTGGATGCGCCTGCTAGCCGGCGATGAGGAGTGGCGCCGCCAAAACTGAGCCCGATCGGGGGCGCCTTGACGATCGCACCGCTCCCGGCGTCGTGGTCAGCCCGGCTCACCCCCGGCGGCCTTGGCCGGCGCAGCCGCGGCTCGCGGCTTGCCCATCGTTCGGTGGACCGAACGGTCGCGCTCGAAGGCCAGGATCGCCTTCTCCATCCGCAGGAGCTGGTCGTCCTGGGCGCGGAGCGTCTCCTCGATCGCCAGGGTCCGTTCGGCGACTTCGGTCAGGTGCTTGAGCGACTCCTTGCCCGCGGAGATCAGGCGCTCGTTCTGCTTCTCCTCCAGGTCCGCCTGCGCCGCTGCGTGCTCGAGGGTGGCTCGATCGTGGGCCGCCGCCCGGTTGCCGGCCAGCAGGATGAGCGGCGCGGCGTAGGCAGCCTGGGTGCTGAAGGCGAGGTTCAGGAGGATGAACGGGTAGGGGTCGAAGGGCTTGCTCAGCAGGTAGATGTTGGCGACCAGCCAGCACAGGACGATCACCGTCTGGACGATGATGAATCGCCAGCTGCCCATGAAGCCGGTGACCATGTCGGCGATCCGGGCCCCCTCCGGGGCTTCGTCGATCAGGAGGTGATTCACCGGGTGTCGGTACGGCTCACGCGGCACGTCCAGGCCTCCTTGCACTCGAACCGGGCGGTTCGTGACGACGATCGTACGATCACCGGCTCGACCACGGGATGATCGGCTCCGGGCCAGTCGCGCGGACCGAGAATCCGCAGCGCCGAACCGGTCGGAGGAGGTTTGACCGGTCGGCGCTGCTTGTCTCGTTGAGGCTGCTCCGTCGCGGGCCGAAACCCTCGTCGGCGGAACGCAGGTTGAATCATAGTCCGACTGGCTGACGCCCACCTGAACTCCAGATGAGACGCTGAAGCCGGCTTGCTGGAGACGGGCTGAATCGACTACGGTCAAGACATGCACGACGGGATCACGGCACGCCAGTTCCGCGAGTCAGAGGGGGTCGAGGACTGGCCGGTCCTGGGTGACGGCGCCTGCGCCTTCTTCCGAACCGGCTCGTTCAGCGCGTCGGCGAAGCTCGTCAGCGCGATCGGCGAGCTCCCCGGAATCCATCACCATCTGCCCGACATCGACATCCGCCACGACGGCGTGACCGTGCGCCTGATCACGATCACCGCCGACTACTACGGGATGAGCCGGCGCGACGTCGAGCTGGCCCACCAGATCTCGCGGATCGCCCGGGAGCAGGGGCTTGCCAGCGACCCGTCCGCGGTCCAGAACCTGCTGGTCGTCCCGGGGGCCCCGGTGACGGCCGAGGTGACGCCCTTCTGGCGCGCCGTCCTGGGCTACGAGCCGCGCGGGGACAGCCCGGACGATGACATGATCGATCCCCATCAGCGCGGGCCGGGGTTCTGGTTCGAGCGGATGCGTGAGCCACGGCCGGGCGGCAGCGGCGCCATCCACGTTGCGGTCTGGGTCCCCTACGAACAGGCCGAGGCGCGAGTCGCCGCAGCCCTCGCCGCCGGCGGCCGGCTGGTCCGCGACGACTACGCGCCCGCCTGGTGGACGCTGGCTGATGCGGCCGGCAACGAGGCCGACGTGGCGACCACGATGGGCCGCGACTGATCGAGTCTCAACAGCGACCGGTGCCGGGCGTCGCTTGACAGTTGACTTAGTGAGTACTAAGTTACCGCCATGACGACAGTCACTGGCTCCTCGCACCGCGCAGCCCGCTCGCCCGGCCCGACCCGGGGCGTCCGGATGACGGCCGACGAGCGCCGTGAGGCGATCGTCGCGGCGGCGACCGAGGAGTTCGCGACCGGCGGCCTGGTCGGGGCCTCGACCGAGGCGATTGCCCGGCGAGTCGGCGTCTCGCAGCCGTACGTCTTCCAGCTCTTCGGGACGAAGAAGGAGCTGTTCCTGGCGGTCGTCGAGAGCTGCTTCACCCGGATCATCCTGGTCTTCGATAACGCCGCTGCCCGCTGGACGCCGGACAGCGACGAGTGCGACACGCCACTCGGGGCGATGGGCCTGGCCTACAAGCGGCTGCTGGCCGACCGGACCCTGCTGATGATGCAGCTCCAGTCGTACGCGGCCTGCTCGGATCCCGACGTCCGGACGCGCCGTCCGCGCCGGCTGGGCGCGGCTCTACCGACGGGTCGTCGAGGTCTCGGGTGCCTCCGCGTGAGCAGATCCACGAGTTCTTCGCCGAGGGCATGCTCCTCAACCTTGGGGCGGCGGTCGGCCTGCCCGGCGCGGCCGGGACCTGGACCCTCGAGATGTTCGAGGAGGGCGTCTGAGATCGACCGCCGGCCGCCCCCTTTTTTCTGCCTAGTACTTAGTAACTACTAACAAACAAGGAGTCATCAGATGCCCCGCCCGCAGCGCGTGATCTGGACCTTCGCGATCAGCTCGATCGCCCTGTTCATGGCCGCCCTCGACAACCTCGTCGTGACCACCGCCCTGCCCGTGATCCGGGCGAGCTTCCAGGCCAACCTGTCCGAGCTCGAGTGGATCGTCAACGCCTACACCCTGACCTTCGCCGTCCTGCTCCTGACCGGCGCCGCGCTCGGTGACCGGTTCGGCCGCAAGCGGCTGTTCATCATCGGCATCGCGATCTTCACCGGTGGCTCGGCGATCGCCGCCCTGTCATCGAACGTCGGCGTGCTGATCGCCGCCCGGGCCATCCAGGGCTTGGGCGGCGCGATCGTCACGCCCCTCAGCCTGACGATCCTGTCGGCCGCCGTGCCCCGCGAGCGCCGAGCCGTCGCCCTGGGCGCCTGGGGTGGAATCGCCGGCCTGGCGATCGCCATCGGGCCGGTCATCGGCGGGGCGATCGCCGAGGGCCTGGCCTGGCAGTGGATCTTCTGGATCAACGTCCCGATCGGCCTGGTCGTCATCCCGCTGGCCGCCCTGCGCCTGACCGAGACCCGCGGACCCGTCGACCCGTCTCGACCTGCCGGGGCTGGCGCTCGCCAGTGGCGGCCTGCTGGCCGTCGTGTGGGGCCTCGTCCGGGCCAATGAGCTGGGCTGGACCAGCGTGACGATCCTGGGCTCGTTCGCGATCGGCGCGATCCTGCTGGTCGGCTTCGTCGCCTGGGAGGGCCGCAGCGCGGAGCCGATGCTGCCCCTCCGGCTGTTCCGCTCGCGGACGTTCAGCGCGGCCAACATCGTCTCGCTGCTGATGTCGTTCGGGATGTTCGGCTCGATCTTCCTGCTGGCCCAGTTCTTCCAGATCGTCCAGCACTACAGCCCGCTCCAGGCCGGCCTGCGGACCCTGCCCTGGACGATCATGCCGATCTTCGTGGCGCCCCTGGCCGGGCTCGTGTCGGGACGGACCGGCACCCGGCCGCTGCTCGTCCTGGGGATGAGCCTGATGGCGATCGCCCTGTTGTGGATGTCGCTGGTGGTCACGCCGACGGTCGACTATCTGGCCCTCGTCCCGACATTCATCGTCGCGGGCACCGGCATGGGCCTGTTCTTCGCGCCGATCGCCAACGTCGTCCTGTCGGCGGTCCGGCCCGAGGAGGAGGGCAAGGCGTCCGGCGCCAACAACGCGATCCGCGAGCTGGGCGGCGTCTTCGGCGTCGCGGTCCTGGCCTCGGTCTTCGCGACGTACGGCTCGTACGTGAGCGGCCAGTCGTTCGTCGACGGGCTGATCCCGGCGATGCGGGTCGGGGCGCTGGTCGTCGCGATCGGCGCCGTTGCGGCGCTGGCCCTCAGCGGCCGGACCCGGAGCGTCAGCGCCGAAGACGAAGCCGACGGATCACTCGGCGAGCTTGGGGGCGCGGCGGCCTAGCCCTCGTCACACCCAGTCGACGCTCGAGCCCGGGTTCGGCACCAGCCGGCCCGGGCTCGTCTGTCGCGCTCGACAGATCAGGAAGCGGCGCTGGCGCTGGGTACCCGCTCGATCCTGCGCAGGGTTCGCCCGATCGCCGCGACGAACTCGTCGATATCCGTGTCGGTCGCGATCAGCGGGATGCCGCCCATCCCGCGCGGAGCGATGTAGAAGCCTTCGAGCAGGAGCCCCAGGAACAGCTCGGGCACGACGTCAACGCCGGTCGCGATGGCCGAGATCCCGGCGCCCGACCAGACCTGGAAGAGCGACCCGACCACGGTGACCCGGGCGGCCAGGCCCTCCGCCTCGATCAGCCCGCCAACGCCGGCCCTGAATCGATCGCCCAGTTGCTCGAGCCGCTCGAAGGCCTCCGGGGGCAGCTCGGCGAGCGTGGCCAGGCCGGCGGCCGCAGCGACCGGATTGCCGTTGAACGTGCCGCCGTGGCTGATCGAGCCGGGCCGCCGGGAGTCGAACACGTTCATCACGTCGGCCCGGCCACCGAAGGCCGCGAGGGCATAGCCACCGCCGATGATCTTGCCCAGGGTCATCAGGTCCGGCCGGACGCCCGCCCGCCCCTGGGCACCGTGGGGCCCGACCCGGAAGGCGATGATCTCGTCGAAGATCAGGAGCGCCCCATGGCGATCCGCGAACGAGCGCAGGAAGGCGAGGAAGCCCTCGCTCGGAGCGCGAACGCCGCCGGCGCCCTGGACCGGCTCGATGATGATCGCCGCCAGCTCGGACTCCCGCCCGCGCAAGCCGGCTTCGACGCCCTCCGGATCATCCCAGGGCAGGGTCTCGATCAGCCCGGAGAGCACCTCGGGCACCCCGGTCGTGCCGGCCATGACCTGGTCGTGGGTGCCGTGGTAGGCGCCCTGGAACCTGGCCACCAGCGTCCGCCCGGTGAACGCCCGGGCGGCCCGGATGGCGAACATCGTGGCCTCGGTCCCCGAGTTCGTGAAGCGCACCCGCTCGAGAGCCGGCAGCCGGCGGCGGAGCTCTTCAGCCAGCTCGACCTCGGTCTCGGTCGGCGCGCCGAACGCCGACCCACGGCGGACCTGGGCCTCGACGGCGGCGACCACCGCCGGGTGGGCATGGCCCAGGATCAGCGAGGTGTAGTTGCCCAGGAAATCACGGAAGACGTTGCCGTCGACATCGTGGATCCGGAGGCCCTCGCCGAAGTCGGCATAGGGCGGATAGGGCGCGCTGTAGATGGTCGTCCGAGTGGAGCCGCCGGGGATCGAGCGTGCCGCGCGCTCGAACAGCGCTCGCGAGCCCGGCGTGCTGGCGAGGTAGTCATCGATCAGGGCCATCGACAGCAACGGTACGTGCGCGTCCACAACCCCGTCAACGCCGCGGGCCGGCCCGGAACTGGTCGTGGATCGTCGTCCCGGTCAGGGCGTCAGCGAAACGGCGACCGGCAGGCCCTGCTGGACGTCGAGAACGGTTCGATCGCCGAGCGGCGCGGCAAGCTCGACCGCTGCCGTCCGAATCGCGCCGACTGCCGTGCACGCTCCGAGGCTCATGTTGGCGTGCTCAATGACGATCACGACGACTGCGTCCGCGGACTCGACGGCCTCCGCCGTGTAGTCGGCCCCACAACCCTGGTCTCCGGGCGCTGGAGCGCCGACAAAGCTGACCGTGAGCTCCCGCCCGCTGACCGACCCGGTCGCCGAGTCGATCAAAATGCCCCTTGGCGGATTGTTGGAATCCCAGGTTGGCGGGGTGACGACAACGCTCCTTGCGACGGCGACCCTGGCCAATCGGACGGCCGTCCCCTGCAGTGAGAACAGCCAGACCGGGGCTTGGGCCGTGCCCCGGCTCGTGTTCACCGGCTGGGTCGTCAGGTCGGCCTGCACGATCTGCAAGGGCTGGCAGCTCGAACAGGCTGACCCACCGGCGTCCGATTTCAGGTTGCGCAACGCCTCCGCTGCCGAGATCAGGCCAACGATTGAAGAGCTGCCATCGGGCCAGCGAACCTGCCCGTCGGGGGGCGCCTGCGTGCTCAGGGTGATCGTTGAGTCGACCAGGCCGGCCAGCATCGCCTGCTTGTCATTGTCGCCGACCGGTTCTTCCCAGTCGCCGACCTGGGATGTCCGCTCACCCACCGGAACGAAGGCGGCGGATCCGCCCGCTGCCGCGACGGCGGCAGCCCAGCGGGTCAAGGCTGCTTGCGCCTGATCGTGAAGCCTGGCCGAATCGTCCGCGCCGGGCCCGAAGCTGAGACCGCAGCCCGCCAGGCCGATCGCCAGTGCCGCCAGCGCGACCAGCCCAGGTACGGGTGATCGAGAAGCAGCTCGAGATCGACTCCGCCAGACCCGGATCCTTGTCCCCACTCCGCGGCGCTCCTGGTCGTTCGCGGTCCCCACGCCGACGACGTTCGATCGGTGGCCCGACCGGAGGAGGTTACTCTGCGCAACGGCGCCTGATCGTCAGGAGGCGTTGGCGATCGAGCGGCCGAAGCTGCTCAAGACCCGCGCGTCGCGCCGGACCGAGTGCATCTCCGCGCGAAGGCCGGCCACCGAGCTCAGGACGAGCGGCGAGGTGATCTGTTGCGTCAGGTCGTGGAGCAGGAATTCGAGCTCCTCGCGATGATCCTCGAGGATGGCACGCTGCGGATCCTCCTCCGGAAGGTCCGCGATTCGTCCTCGGACGACCTCGAGCTCAGCCTCCGTGCGAACGGTGAGATCCGCCAAAATGCCCACCGCCGGACAGTACCTTTGGCGGGCAGGGTCCACGACTCCCCCAAAAGTACTATGTGCCCCGGTGCACCACCTCGCCACCTGATGGAGCGACCTTTCGGCTCGAACGAGGTCAGCTGCCTTCCCGCAGGCAGCGGACGACGGCTCGAGCCGCTCGCTCGGGCAGTGGGATGCGGGCCGACCGGTTCGTCCACAGCGCCGCACGCGCCTCCCCAGCAGCGCCCTCGCACCAGGTAAACACCCCACCGAGGCGCAGGTAGCGCTCATAGAAGCCGCGGGTCCCGGTGAACCCAGTCCGATTGAAGTAGGTCTCGTCCTTGGCGTCGGCCCGCGACCTGAGGGCGCGGGTCGCCGCCGCGACATCGAGCGCCTCGGCGTTGCTTCCCCCGATCGCGACGAGGACCGCGTTGGGCAGGCTCGGCGGCAACTGCCGAAGCTTGGCCAGCAGGGGTGGGCCGAGGCCAATCGGGTCGGGCACGCGACGCAGCCGGGTTACCTCGAGATTGAAGCTCGGATTGCCCCGGTAGCTGACGCTGAGATCTGGCCCGCCCTTGCTTGACCCGTAGGCCTCGAACGCCAGCTCGATGCGCGGATCCAGCAGGAGCAGGCGGGCCACCTGGAGCTCGGCCCGGACGTCGCGCAGTGCATCGGTGTCGGCGGCGGTGCGCAGCTTCTTGCGAACCTTGTCGCGGTGGATCTCGGCGAACGCGCGGAATCGCGACGAGCCCGCCAGCCACCCCGTCAGCTCTTCGCCGAAGGCATCCGGACGGGCGCGCTCCAGCAGGTAACCCGCCAGCTGATCCACCGCGGTCGCCGGGGCCGTCGTCTTCGCCATGGGCGCCATGCTAGGGAGTCGGCGGACCGGGGTGCTCTCCGCCAGCTGACCACTGTTGAGCAACCGCTGAGGCTCCGCCCGAGCACCCAGAGAGCCGCCCCGAACGCGTCCTGCGTACGATCGGGGGATACCCATCTCGTGGTCCAATTGCGACCTTCCCGCTTGATGCCGCTCGGTACGTCATCGGGTCGCCTGTACCTCATCCTCCAGCCCACGCCGGAGGAGGTCTTCGAGCCTGACTCGGTCGCCGACGCGCCCCTCGTCCGGTTCATCGCCTATGGCTTGCACGAGCGGGTGTTCGGCTGGGTCCGGCTTCGAGCCGACCGGCTGACAGACCTGCTGAACGCGCACGAGGAGCTGCACCTCGCCGAAGTGGCGATCGAGAACCTCGAGGACGGGACGACCCAGCAGGTTGACGAGGTCGTCATCCACCGACGCGACCTGGTCGCGGTGCATGCGACCGGGCCTCGGGGCGATGCGGCGCTCCACCACCGGACCCGAACCCATCCAATTGCGATCCAATCGGGCAACTACCTGATCGGGGGCCACCTCCACACCGAGCCGGGCGCCGATCCAATGGCCAGCCTCACCGGTCGCCCCGAGATGGTCCCGCTGACCGACGCCTGGATCGAGTACTGGTCGGGCGGCGCGCGAAAATATCAGTCCACGGGCACGATCGTCGTCAACCGCCACTACGCCGACTGGCTCCGGCTGGTGACCGATGAGGATCTCATCGAGGGGATCTCGCCACCTCGCCTGCGCGCAGCAGTGGTCGACTGAACCGGTTCCTTCGCGCGGCTTATCCGCCCCCGGACACGTGGCTCCCAACAGAAACGCCCGGTCAGCCCCCCGCTGGCCCGGGCGTTTCTGCGTACCCCGAGATCGGCGGCCACCATGCGAAGGAGCAACCGATCGACCTCGCTGCCGATGATCCGGCTGAGGCCACCGACGCGTCCATGGGACAGATTGGCTAGGACTGGTGGGGTCTGGGGTGCTGGGGCGAGGACTTTGGCCGAGCGGCTCGAACACGTTCCAAAGTCGCGGCCCTGGCCGCAGGAACCGGCTGCCAAGGCCTGATCTGCGTCCGTGCCGAGAGGCGCTGCTAGGCTCAACGATGTGACGATCAACATCCGGCCGATCGAGCCCAGGGATGAGTCGCGCTGGCGCGAGCTGTGGGACGCCTACACGCGCTTCTATGAGCGCGAGCCCTCGAATGCCCTGACGGCCTCGACCTGGCAGCGGATCTTCGATCCGAGCGTGCCGGTTCATGCGATCGTGGCCGAGGACGCCGAGGCCGGCGTGCTCGGGATCGCCAACTACCTGACCCATGAGAGCACGTCGGCCTTGAGCCCGGTCTGCTATCTCCAGGATCTCTTCGTCGATCCGCTCTGGCGAGGCGGAGGCGTCGGTGGCCTGCTGATCGACTGGCTGGTCGAGGAGATGGCCGAGCAGGGCTGGTCGCGGCTCTACTGGCACACCAAGGAGGACAACTACCGGGCCCGGGGCCTGTACGACAAGTACGTCCGCGAGAGTGGCTTCCTGCGCTACGTCATCGAGGCTCGCCAGCCGACGATCAGGACGACCTGATGCAGAACGAACTCGGCGAGCGCAAGCGGATCGGCCTGGTCGCCCACGACAACAAGAAGCTAGACCTGCTCGAATGGGCGCAATACAACCGGGCCCTCCTGGTCCAGCACGAGCTGATCGCCACCGGCACGACCGGCTCGCTCCTGGAATACGAGCTCGGGATCCCGGTTCGCCAGCTCCAGTCAGGACCGCTTGGCGGCGATCTCCAGATCGGGGCCTTGATCGCCGAAGGCCAGATCGATCTGCTCATCTTCTTCTGGGATCCGCTCGAGCCGCAGCCTCACGATCCCGACGTAAAGGCGCTCCTCCGAATTGCGGTCGTCTGGAACATCCCGGCGGCGAGCAACCGGGCCACGGCGGATTTTCTGATCTCATCGCCGCTCATGACCGGCTCGTACCAGCGGCAGCTGCCCGATTACACGACCCACGTTACCCGTCGGCTGCCGACCGATGCTGAGTTACCAGGGGACGTCGAGCCCGGCTCATGAAAAAGGCGGGCGCCTCGTCGGCACCCGCCCGGTCCACCAACCGCGCTGCGCGCGGGGCTCAGGATCGTGTCGCGAACCACACGGTCGGAGCGCCCTGGACGCCGGCATCGTGCATCGCCGCGCCGAGCTCCGGGCTGCTGCCGAAGGTCTGGGCCGCTTCGAGTGTCGCGAACTCGTGGCGCACCGTGACGTCGTTTGGATTGTCGATCGACTGGTAGACGGCCTGGTCCTGGACCCCGAGCCTCTCCTGGGTCGGCCGGAAGCCGTCGTAGACCTGGCGCCACTTGGAATAGTCGGCGACCTGGTGTCGAACGAAGAGCGTCGTCATCGTGCTGCCTCCGATGTGGGCCGGGCGCTGGTTGCGCCGCCGGCGGTTCGCTAGTAATTCTGCATCGTCACTATCTGTCTTGTCAACTACTGTCGGGCAAGAAGTTGCCAAAGCAGAGGAAGCGCGGTATCGTGAGCGACATGGCCGACGACGAGCAAAGCCGCCCCGCGACGCTCTGGAACGATGCCTGGCGCGGCGTCCTGTTTGCGTCCGCGCGGACGCTCCAGGTAGCCGAGCCAGATCTGATTGCCACGGCCGGATTTCCGCTGACCTGGCTGGACGTGCTAGCCCAGCTCTACGATGCCGGCGAGACCGGCCTCCGGATGCAGGAGCTCGAGCAGCGATCCCTGTTCACGAGGAGCGGCCTCACCCGTCTCGTCGACCGGATCGAGGCCGCCGGTCTCGTGCGCCGCGAGGCTGTCCCGGGCGATCGGCGCGGCGTCCAGGTCGTGCTCACCGACGAGGGTCGCCGACGACACGACGCGGCCTTCGTGGATCACTTCAAGGTGATCGAGCGGGAGTTCGGCCGGCGCCTGACCGAGGCCCAGTTGCGCGCTGTCGCCGATGCGCTCGCGCCGTTTTGGCGTGACGACGAGGCCCCGGTCGAGGGCTAGCTCGTGGAGTCTCCGGCAATCGTCAGCCGGCCACGAGCCGGCCGCGACAGGAGGGCCAGGACGCTAACGACGAGGGCCGGGAGGAGCAACATGAGGATCGCCAACAGCGGCAGCGAGTAGGCGAAGGCGAACGGGTCCGGAAGGGGAGCCCCGCAATCGTCACATGGCGCGCCGCCGGGGAACGGCAGCATTGCCGCGAACCAGAAGAGGGCCGCCAGCGCGAGCGGCACGAGCACGACTGCTCGACTCCACCGATTGCCGCCGAGCCACACGCTGATGGTCCCCAGCACGACCGCAACCGTCGCCCCAAGGACGGTAAATCCTTCACCGATGCCCGTCCACGGCAGGCGACCGATCCAATAGCCGTCGACGAGCGACGCGCCGGGATTCGTGAGGACCTCACTGAAGGCGTAGACGAAGAAGACCAGCAGCCCGATGACCAGGGCGCCCGCCCCGGCGATCGTCCCCCACCATGCGACCCGGAGTGCCGCTCTCACGATGGCACCATAGGTCTGGGCATCGGGGACCGTCAACGGCGATTAACCTGAGCGATGCTGACATCCAGGATCGTCCGGTCATCTCCCCGATGGGGCTGAATTCCGCGAGGGCACCTCGATGGATCCGATCCAGGTCCTGTCCGGCCTGGGAAGCCTGGCCCTGATCATCGGGATCGCGATCGGGCTCCTCCAACTGCGCAGCATCCGGACGCAACGCCAGGAAGAGCTCGTCATTCGCGCCTACGCGCCGTTCCTCGATACCGACCTGACCCGGGCCTGGTGGCGGATCCAGACGTGGCCATTTCGGTCGTTCGAAGAGTTCGCAGCGGGCGCAACCATTGACGACTGGACCACGTTCGACCAGGTGGCCACCTACTTCGAGATGATGGGCGTCCTCTACAAGCGCGGCCATGCCTCGCTCGACCTGCTCGATGACCTTTTCGCGAGCACCGTCCTTGTGAGCTGGCGCAAGCTCGGGCCACTGATCGTGGGCTACCGCCAGCGCGAAGGCATGCCTGATTACGGCCAGTGGTTCGAGCACCTGGCTCGGGCGCTCGACGCTCGCCTGACCCGTCTCGGCGAGGCTCACCCGGCCATCGATCCGCCTGAGCCGGCGCCGGGCCCGACCGCGACCGCATCCGGTGGCGACTGACCGATGACGGTCGAGCCCATCCGCCGGGCGACGCTGGCCGACCTTCCCCGGCTCGTCGAGACGATCGGTGGGGCATTTGCCGACGATCCGGTCTGGGGCCCGGCATTTGCCGGTGCCCAGCCACCTGGCGCCGACGCCATCTGGCGGCTGTGGATCGAGGGCGCCCTGCGCTACGACTGGGTCTGGATGACCGCCGCCGGGGAGGCGGTCTCGGTCTGGGTCCCGCCGGGTGGGACCGAGCTGAGCGACGAGCAGGAGGCCGCGTTCGGGGCGCTCGCAATCGAGCTCTTCGGCGCTCGCCGGGCGGCCAATCTCGATGACGTGTTGACTCTCTTCGCGGCCGCTCACCCGCGCGGCCAGCCGCACTACTACCTGAGCCTGTTGGGCACCCACCCGGCGCACCGTGGCCAGGGGGTCGGGATGGGCCTCCTGGCTGACAACCTCGCGCTCATCGACCGGGAGGGCATGCCGGCCTACCTGGAGTCGACCAACCCGGCCAACAACCGTCGCTACGAGGCGGTCGGATTCGAGCCGCGCGGGCGGTTCAGCCTGCCTGACGACGGTCCCGCGGTGACCACGATGTGGCGACCCACCGGCGGCGATTCGGCGGGGCCGACCGTCGGCTGAGCGCCAACCGACTCAGGGCGGCGCGCTCGAACGGACGGTCGTGGCGACGACCCGGTCCTCGACGGGGTCGAACAGTCGGATCACGGATCGCCAGGTCGCCAGGAAGATGGCGATCATCGGCACGATCAGGAACATCCCGATGAGCCCGCCGATCGCCGCGCCGGCGGGAGCCGCCAGCAGCACGATCGCCGGGTGGATGCTGACCGTCTTGCCGAGCACCAGCGGCGCGACGAAGTTGCCGATCACGATGTTGATCACGACCGTGAAGATCGCCATCAGGGCGATCGTCGTCGGGCTGCCGAAGGCGATCGCGATCAGGAAGCCGAGGCCGGTCGCGATCGCCCCGCCGATGTACGGAATGAAGCCCCCGAAGAACGTCAGCACGCCCACCGGGAGCGCGAGGGGCAGGCCGAGCAGGGTCATCATCACGACCTGCAGGATTCCGGCGACGAGCGAGACGAGACCTGTGCCGAGCGTGCTGCCGTTCAGGATCCGGGCCGCCTTCGCGCCCGACTCGCCGACGATCTGACGCCGATCGGCCGGGATCCGGGCGAGTAGCCCGCTCCACCAGCCCCCGCCGTCACGGACGAGGAAGAACGTCAGGAGGGCGGCGATGACCAGGGCAACGCCGATCGACGCGCTGTTCGTGGCGATCAGCCCGGCGTTGTCGATGAGGGTCGGCGCGATCGTGCCGACCAGGTCAGGCGGGCTCGTCCCCAGGTGGATGTCGACCGCGCCCTGGCTGGCCGCCTGGAGGATCTGGGGCAGCTGCTGGATGACCGTCACGATCGTCACGGCGAGGATCATGGTGACGATGGCCGCGCTCGCCAGGGTCACGACCAGGGCCGCCGTCGTCGGGCTCAGGCCCCGCCGGACGAGCCCGTCCCAGGCCGGGTGCATCGCGCAGGCAACGATGAGGGCGATCACGACCGGAGCGCTGAGGAACGGCCCCACGAGGACCATGATCCCAACGGCGACGACCGCGACGATGACCAGGCCGCGCCAGCTCCATTGAGCGAGCCGGTCGAGCCAGACCGGGACCGGTCCGGGTGCGGCCGGGCTCGACGGCTGGCCGCCGAGGACCCTGGTCAGGGTCGGCAGGAACGCGATCACCGTCGCCGCGACGGGCACGGCCAGGAACAGGCCGGCGATCCCGAACAGGGCCGCGGCGGCGGGCACGACGACGAGGATCAGGGCCGGATGGATCCGGGCGGCTCGGCGGTAGACGAAACGAGCCAAGGCCCAGCGCAGGACGAGGGACGTGATCGCGACCAGCAGGAGCAGCTCGAACGCCGCCCCAAGCCCGCCCGTGGCGTAGGCCATGACCACCACCACGACGGTCGTGAAGAAGGCTCCGACAAAGGGCACGAACCCGCCCAGGAAGACGAGGACGCCGAGCGGACCGGCCATCGGCACGCCGAGCAGCAGGAGCCAGACTGTCACGGTGACGCCGCTCACGACGGCCGTCAGGCTGGCCGCGCGCAGGTAGTCGCCAACTTCAGCGAGGGCGGTCGAGGCAGTCGCCGTCAGGCTGTCGGACTGCCAGGGTTCGAGGCCTGAGGTCAGGCGGGCCCAGGCGCGGCCGGCATCGGCGAGCAGGTAGAACGTGAGGAAGCCGGCGAGGACGAGGACCGCGACGACGCTCCCCACCGGACCGACAAGCTGGCCGAGGGCGCCAGCGAACCAGTCCTGGACACCCGTGGCGAGCTGCTCGATCGAGTCCAGGACGGGCTTCGGGAGGCCAGCCTGGGCGAGCCGATCCACGACGCCCGCGACCCCATTGTTCGCCGCGTCGATCACTCTGCCGACGTAGGGCTCGAAGGCCAGCACAATGACCAGGACGACGGCGATCACGGTGGCCAGCGCCGCGAGGCTCGCGACGCCGGCGGCCCGACCGGCCGGCCAGGCTCGATCGACGCGGAGGTAGTGGGCGATCGGGAAGACGGTCGCGCCGACGACCGCACCGACCAGGATCGCCATCGTCACGGTGACCAATTTCAGGGCCAGCTCGGCACACACTGCGCCGAAGGCCGCGATCACCAGGATCCGCCAGCCGAGCGCCGTCATCCGGCGCAGCCAGGCCGGCACCAGCTCGCTCTCGCGGACGATCGTCGCGGCCAGCCCCCGTGCGGTGGGCCGGTCGACCTCGTCGGCCATCGTCACCTCCTTCGACCCCGGGCGTCTCGAAAGGATGCTCTCATCGCCTCGCCCCCGCGGCATGCGGCTGCCGCGGTTGAATACATCCGGGCTAGGGCTCCAAGCGGGCCACGTCCGACGGCCGCCGGACCCGCGGCAGCGGCGACAGGACGAGGAGCAGGATCGAGACCGCCATCCCCGCCCAGCCGATGGCGATGCCACCCCGAACGCCGATCCAGCCGGCAACGGCCGCCGCACTCAGGGCGCCGATCGGATAGGCAATCCCGTGCGAGAAGACCTCGAGGGTCGCATTCACCCGGCCGAGGAGCTGGTCCGGGACCATCCCCTGGATCAGCGACAGCTCGGCGACTTCCTCGATCGTCTGGAGGCCGTCGCCCAGCAGCTGGGGCAGGAAGACCATCAGCGTCGCGAGGAACAGCGGACCACCGGCGAGCGGCGTGAGGACGCCGATGATCGAGGCCCCGATCGCCGTCCAGATCAGCGTCGGTCCGAGCCCGAACCGGCCGATCAGCCTCGACGCGAAGAGCGAGCCGACGAGCGAACCAACACCACCGGCCGAGATGACCAGCCCCAGCAGGATCGGGTTCAGGTGGAGCTCCTGGATCAGGTAAATCGTGTACAGGACCCCGTAGAACGACCCAGCGAGATGGGCGATGACCGAGCGCAGGGTGAGCGGCACGAGCACCGGGTGGCGGCTGACAAGCTGAAGGCCCTCGATGATCTCGCGCCGGATGGGCGTGACTGTCGTCCTGGGCGGACGGGCCGGCTCCGGGCTGCGGATCAGGACCAGGGAGACGGCCGAGACCAGGAACGAGATCGCGTCCACGAAGATCGCCAGCGGGGCGCCGATCAGCTGGACGAGGCCGCCACCGAGGCCCGGTCCGCCGATCTCGGCCAGCGACGCGCTCGTGGCCAACTTGCTGTTGCCTTCCACGACCCGCTCGACTCCGATCAGCGTCGGGACATAGGCCGGATACGCCGAATCAAAGAGCGCCCCCAGGCAGCCCTCCAGGAACACGACCAGGTAGAGCTGCTCGATGCGCAGGGCGCCCGCGAGGTAGGCCGCCGGGATCGACAAGAGCAGGACGGCCCGCATCGCGTCCGCCCAAATCAGCAATGGCCGGCGCCGGACACGGTCGACGAGAACCCCCGCGAAGAGCCCCACGAGGAGGACCGCCAGGCTGGCCGAGACGACGAGCAGCGCCATCTGGAATGGCCCGGCGCCCAGGACGAGGAGGGCAACGAGGGGCACAGCCGTCCGAGTCACGACCGATCCCAGCTCCGAGACCGTCTGGCCGGTCCACAGCTTCATGAAGTCGGGATGGCGCCAGAGGGACGGCGTCATGCCCGGACTGTCTGGCTCGGTCTCCGGTTGCGCTTCGATGGTGTGGGCTCCGCGCCTAGGCCTCGAGGCCCTCGGCGTCGGCGAACTCCCAGAGGTCCAGGGCGTCGAGGTCGATCGCGTCGACACCGTTCGTGGCGAGCGCCGCGGCAATCTGGGCCCGATGCTCGGTCGCATGGTGGATCGCCTGGGCGACGACCGTCGAGCGAGCCGGGATGCCGGAGTCCTGGCCGGCGAAGGCGGCCGGCCCGTCGGGCAGCGCCGCCTGCGCTCGGATCCGTGCGTCGTAGGCCGCGCAGTCGGCGGCCAGCGCGACCAACCCGGCGCTCGACGCCGGCGAGGCAGCGCGTTCGGGACGTGGTCCCCCCTCGAGCCGCGCGGCGTAGCGTCCGGCCGCCGACACGAGGTGGTCAAGGATCAGGAGCACGGTCCATTCGTTGCGTGGCGATGCAAGGGACAGGGTATCGACCGGCAGGTCCGTGAGCCGGGCGATCAGGGCCGCGTTCGCCCACGCCATGTGGCGCAGGAGCCGGTCGAGGGTGGGATCGGTCGTCGCGTCACTCATCAGCGGTCCCTCCTGGATTGCTCATGGATCGGCCTCGGCGTCTCGATCGGGACGGCCCGGAGCGCCTGCTCGATGCGAATCACGTCGAGATTCTGGGTGATCCGGCCGGCGAGTGCAGCTCTAGTCGGCAACCTCCGAGATCAGCACCCAGGCATTCCAGACCGCAGCCGGCAGAGCCCGCGGTCATCGATGCATTGTGCTCGGTGGAGCATCCGCGCCGCACGGCACGGCCGAGGGGAGCTCGGTCAGAAGCCGAGGGCACCTGGAATGAGGATGACGGTGATCCGGTCCTGGGCGACCTCGCCGTTCAGGATGATCACCTTGTTGATCGAGCTGGGGATGCCGTAGGCGTCCTGCAGGCGGGCCAATTCGAGCGGATAGCTGTACTCCTCGATCCGCCGAAATCCGGTCTCGAGGTCAGGCACGATCTTCTGGGATCCGACCGCCAGGATGACCTTGCCCGCCCCACTGATGATCGGGCCGAGCTGGCTGCCCCCGAACGACACGATCACGATCTCGCCGTCGACGGTCACCGCGTGGGCGCTGCCGAGCCAGTATTCGGGCGCGGCTCCAAGCCTGCGCATCTCGGCTCCCTGGGTTGCCCGGTCCATCGAGCGCAGCCGCGGCCGGATCGCGTCAAAGCGACCAGAGCCCTCGATCTCGGCCGTCACGCCGATCACCTCGAGCGTCTTCGAGGCGCCCTGGCCGACCTCGGCACCGTCGGGAATGAGGGCCAGGACCTTCTGGCGGGCATCGTCCTGGTCCGAGGCGATCTCGACGCTGAAGCCACGTTCTCGTAGCGCTTCCGCGGTCAGCTCGATCAGGGCGGGCTCGGCCGGCTCGTTGAAGGCAGGGTTCGCGGCTCCGAACGGCTGGCGGGGGATGGTGACAAGCATTGCGGGTCCTTCGCTGGGTGAGACGGTCATGTAGTTGCGGAAGCAACTATACCACGAATCCCCACTTCGTCCAGCGAGCCGAGCACGACACGCCGATCGTCTCAGTCGTGCTTGAAGATATCCACCGAGATCTCGATCGCCGTAGTCGTGCCCCGGTTCTCAAGCCAATGGGTGGTATTCCGATCCTCGGGCCAGCCGATGCCCGGCCCATAGTCGGTAACTACCCCGCCGCGATGGTCGGTAATCGTCCCCTGCAGGATGTACACGGTGCCTGGCCGACCCTTGTGGTCATGAGCGGGGCCAAGGACGGCCCCGGGCTCGAACGTGAACATCCGCGTTCGGAGCTGCCGGCCGTCCATGCCTTCGATCTCGGGGCCGAGTTCAACAGTCGCCAACAGCTTCGCGGTGACGCCCGTCGTTTCAGGTGCCTGCTCGGTGCTGCTCAATCGTTACCCTCACCCTCCCCCAGACTTGACTGACCTCCTGGCTTGCTCCGTCGGCAATCTGGGTTCACCCCAACGAGCGTAGGTCATAGACCTCGGTCGGCTCCGTCCGTCCCTTGACGGTGACGGACCCCAGCGATGCCAGTGCAAACGAGTCACCTACAGCTGTGGCGGTCTGCGGCCCGATGACGGCCGCGCCGGGCTTGGCGACATTCTGGAGCCGCGCCGCGAGGTTGGTGGTGTCACCGATTGCGGTGAAGTTGCGATACGCCTCGCTGCCAATGTTGCCGACGAGCGCTGGTCCCGAGTTCAGCCCGATGTGGAAGCGCGGTCCCGCCAGGGGACCGGTCGCGAGGTCCTCCGTCCGTTGAAGGATCGCCAGGGCGGCTCGACACGCTCGGGCGGCATGATCGACCATCGGCTTTGGGGCCCCGAAGACGGCCATGACCGCGTCGCCCGCGAGCTGGGTGGGTAAGCCGCCTTGCTCGAGGATCGCCGGCAGGGCAATCCCGAAATAGGCGTTGAGCATCGCCACGACCTCGGTCGGCGCGCGTTTCTCCGCGTAGGTCGAGTAGCTCCCAAGGTCCGCAAAGAGGACCGTTACCTGGGCGATCTCGCCTCCCAGCTCGGCTCGGCCGGGGTCCGCCAGGAGCACCTCGGCGAGGTCGGGCGAAAAGTACTGGCCAACCACCCGGCGCACGGTCGCCAAGGCGCTCGCCCGATCGCCGGCGAACAGCCGGACGAACAGGAACGCGACGAGCGGGACGAGGGCCAGGTTGAGTGCGAACAGGCCATCGCGCAGCCAGGCTGGTTGGACCGGTGCAGCGGGGGTCGGGATGAGCGCCGAGGCCGCGATCAGGAGCGCGTACCCGGCCGCGAGCCCGAGCGCGGCGCGGCGATGGCCCAGGAGTGCGGCCGTGATCGGGCCGAGACCAGCCCACAGGGCGACAGCACTGCCCGACACGAACCCTCCGAGTGTCCACATGAGGACGAACGGCAGGCTGAGGTAGGGCACGAACTGTCCGATCGCGAACCAGGCGTACTGGCGGGTTGTCGCGAATATCACCAGGCTCGCAAGAGAGATCAGCACGTACAGCCAGGGAATCGCCGCCGCGCTGGGGACCCCGACAATCCAGTAGATCGCGCCCCACAGGATCGCCAGCGGGGTGATCGCGAGCGCTGCGACAAGGAGCAGGAACTTCCGCAATCGGGTGTCGTCGTCATCGTGAGCATCGGCCCCGATGGTGAGCAGCCTCCGCAGAAGTGGGCTCATCATTCGATCCTACAGCCGCCTAGAAGGCGGACCTGGTTACGTTTGTTGTCGTTCAGGTGGGCGCTAGATGGCCCAAGA
Source organism: uncultured Chloroflexia bacterium (assembly GCA_963735455.1). Lineage (GTDB taxonomy): Bacteria > Chloroflexota > Limnocylindria > Limnocylindrales > CSP1-4 > Palsa-1033. Next base: position 691 of record CAVTKZ010000002.1, on the reverse strand, counting down.
GAACGACCGGACTTCTGTCCTCTGTGCTCAAGCGTCGGCATTCCGGCGCAGGCGCTCGAACGCGCGCCGCAGACCTTGCTCGGCCGGCCCTCCCCGCGCACGAGCACTGTCCCTGGCCTGACCTCCGGCACGACGGGCGGGCTGTGGTCCACGTAGCAGGCCGCGGCCACGGCGGCCCCGACGCGCGACTCGATCGCGCGCACATCACCTCGACGGTGCGCTTCGCGGTCGGCGATGAGCGCCTCGACCCGATCGCCAGCGCGAACCTTCGTCGACGGCTTTAGCCGGCGATCCATTCACCACGACGTGGCCGCCCTCGCACAAGCCGGGTCGCGAGCGGGCGGGTCTTCACGAGGCGCACCGCGCACAACCAGCGATCAAGACGCGTCTCGTCGGTAGCCACGATCAGCTCGTCCTAAGATCGCACGTCTCGTAACAGGGCCGACGATCAGGGCGTCCTGATGGCCGATGCTGCGCCGAATGTTGCTCGTCTTCGTGCCCCAGGCCGTGCTCGCTACCTGCCTGGCCGGGCTGATCTACGTCGTCGTCCAGCAGGATCTTCGGACGGGGGCAAACGACCCCCAGCAGCAGCTCGCCGAGGACGCCGCGGCCCAGCTCAACGCCGGGACTGTTCCTTCCGCCCTCGTGAGCGGCACCAATGTCAATCTCGCGGCGAGCCTCGCCCCGTTTC
>CAVTKZ010000001.1:0-380833 GCA_963735455.1 uncultured Chloroflexia bacterium | reverse complement strand
AATCCCGATCATTTCGCAATCAGACTAACAGAACAGATTAGTTGCGGGACATCGGTCTCTTTGCGGTCACGGAAGTAAGGAGGCTGGACCACGAGTAGCCGCCATTATTTCGATTGTGGAAACTTGTCGTCGCCTCAGCCTACCAGTTCGCGACTATCTCGGCTCTATTCAACACGTGCAATTCTCGCCCTGCATTGGGGGACACTTCACCGAACCATAAGAACAAAAGACGCAGCAGTCGCCGGATTTGGGGCGGAGCAGCGTCTTACAGCTAATGCATTTGTAGAAGAATTGGCAGGAGTCAGTTGGCATCGTTTCGCGTTTGGCGAAGCCGCAAACCGGACATACCAACACGGATTCCAGAATAAGCTCACTCATACAAGGATGTCGCTGCCTGGAAGTCCTTATATAGCTTCTTGGCTTCCCGCGAGACTGCTTCTTTACCCCAGAATTGCGTCTTTTGCCACCTTGGCGACTCGGAATTTGACGACGGACTTGGCTGGAATCTTGATTTTCTGCCGCGTCTTCGGATTAAAGCCCGAGCGCGTCTTCCTCTTCTGCTTTACGAGCTTGCCAAAACCCGGCAAGACGAATTCCCCGTTCTTTTTTCTACCGGAGAAGAGCTGGGACATGACTGTCCCGATTGAGAGTTTCAGAATATCGGCAATTTCGTGATAATGAAGGTCTTCTATCTCCTTCAAAACGATAACAGCGCGATGTTCTGGGGTAAGTTGTGCAAGCGCCGCGTATACCTGCTCTCGATTCTCAGCACGTTCAAAGTTGACGCCGGGACCGGGAGGAAATGGAGGAATAGCGTCGTCAAGCTCTACCTCGCTGCGACGACTGTGGCGACGGAGTGAGTCAGTTGTGACGTTTATCGCGAAACGGTACAACCACGTATGGAACGACGATCTACCCTGAAAGCGGTGGATCGATTGCCACGCTTTCAGGAATCCTTCTTGGGCGAGGTCCCAAGCATCGTTTTCATTGCCCACCGTCGCGCAAGCCATCGTGAAGAGTTTGCTACGGTATTTTTAGTTTGATCCATTGGAACCGAACTGGGCGGGTGATCAGTAACCAGAAAGCCAATCGGGACATTGCCGAACGCGTCAGAAACGAGTGCTATTGGTTCGATAAAGACGCGCCTGATAACGCCACGAAGGCATGATACGCAGGTAATCGAAAATCCTTTATAGGCGTCTTCGTAGATTCGGAGATAACGTCACCCGAATGTTCCAGCGACGCGATTACAGGCAACGTCGGCACGGCAATGGGCATCGTGGCCATCGGCGTCGAGTTCGTCTCCAGGGAGTCGCCGGTCGGATCGTTGCTCTGAACTCCCGCAGTTTCAAAAGGCATCAGGGAGGAGCCTGATCCAAGCCTAAGAGAAGCATGAAATATGTTTCCGTTCCGTCTAACTCAGGAAAACCAGATATGAAAAGATATTTCCTCTTGGGTTTGGCGGCGTTCGGGCTGATTGCCTTGGCACCCACCGAATCCAAAGCAGACGATGGGTTCCGCGTTTACGTTAACCCCGGATACCCGCTATACAGGCCCTATTACTATGGTGACGACCGATACCGCTACTATCGACACGCGGACGAATATCGATGGCACCGCTGGCACCGGTACCATCATCGGCACCATTACGATCGAGATTATGATCGGGACTACGACCGGGATTGATCTGTAGCGATATTTCTGTCCTGATCATAAGCTTCCTAGTGCAACCGTAGGAATAATGGCTTGGTAAGGCGGATATTTATTCTCCGAGGCGGGATCGCGGCATATAATGCAATTGTCGGTCCCGCCATCTGCTCTGGCGATGATCTCGACACGATATTTGACTCATCGGTTTTCTTTGGTTTGTTTCCCTGAGAAGAAAGTGAAGGAAGAGCCCTTTGAAAGCCCATGATTATTCAATGAAAACTGGGATCAGAGTGCTTTTGCTTACGCTGGTACTTTCCAGTTGCACTGATTATCCAACCAATGAGTATTCGGGATCAGGATATTTGGTCCTCCATCGTACTATCCCGAACCCAATGGTTACCCGGGCTCAGGCTATTACAACGGTCCCCATCATACTATCCCGAACCCTATGGGTATCCGGGCTCCGGTGGGTAAATGGTTGCCAGTCATTGCAGAGACCGTGGCAACAGAATCCAAGGGACTAATTCCGGTTCCGAACAGGTGACTGTTACCCGGGCGCTCTGTCTGGGAACATTACTTGGGCTTTGAGCAGTACCGACCGTCGGTCAAACCAATCAAGCTGTCCATGATTCGTCTGGGGAGTGAGAAAGTTCCGGAGGAGGTCGTGATCCGTCCGGGATTACGCTACGCGATAGTGAAAGTAACCAACGACACTGTGACGGCGCATAAAGGCATGTGGAGCTGGACCGCGCAAGAAGTGAGATCCAGAGCCTCCTCCGGTGCTCGCGAATCGCATGGGCCAGATTATGGGTCGGGCGATCTGGTCAAAACCTCTGCGTGAAGGCCACCGGATTGGTCGGCGTGGTGAGACGGACTCCAGGGATGGACGGATCAACAGCAGTGGCTGGTACGATAAAGTCGCCTGGGCACAAGCCAAATCTGCACTGTGCTCCGGTGAAACCAGGTATCGGCATACGGGACCGTTTGCGTCTGCGCAAAACGCAGAGGTCCAAACATAAGTTTAGTCCTGGGAAAATGCCCTCACGCTGATCCACCACTTTTCCGTGCTACCTTTTTCGCGTACCAGCCACCAAGTGCCCATGTCGGTGCTTTTTACGGGATATACTCTGGTTCCAACTGCAAAGAATGTAACCCTGTCTTGCTCTATCATCTTATCCAAAGCAGCTTCATCCCTTTGAGCCGCCATTTGTATTGCTTTTTCGCAATCTGATTTAACCCTTGCGGCGGGATACAAGCGTTGTATAACAAAAGGCTCATGTCTGGTTGTCTTTTGTTTCAACTGGGCAGTGGATGTTTGGAATGATAATTCCACAGCGGTCGCTGATATTACACTCATCAACAGCGCTGCCGCCAGTGATGTGCTTATTTTATTCATGATGTTGCTTCGTTGGTATTCATAGTCAGTGTCTTCAACCAGCGTTTAAAGATACCACTGTTGGCATGCGAAAAAGTGGCCACCTTTGATTTAACGCGACATACCGGCTTTTCGTGTTATCAGCTATCCCCGTGTGCCTTCAGTCCTGTATCCAACTCCGAAAGAGCCTACGGAACATTCAGCGCGTTTTCGAACTAATCGCAGAGCCGACAGCGGGGCCAGGCTGTCATCCGACGCCTGAGAGCGGGAATGACTTCAGAAAGGATAAAGCTTTGCTCTCGTCTGAGGCTCACGAAAGCGGCCAGTTTTTCGAGCACATCCGCATCGTCAGCGTTGCGCGAAGTAAAGTTGAATGGGTTACGTTTGAGCCCAGCGTGTCAAAGTCTGGGGGCCTTGGCACGCTGGCCTCTGCTTATGAGAAACGGGAGAACCATGAGCTACTATGCGTATCTACGTGGGAAAGATGCTCCTTGAGACGGGTCTTCTTTGGCATGTCTCGCAACACCATCAAATGCGGTGCCACGGCAAAGTCCGTTTGATTCAGAATTGAGCCACGTCGGCTCTACCCATCGGGACGTGTTGTCGACTCGCGCAAACCGGGTCACCAAGAGGTTACGTACGACCCCGACCCATCTTTTAGGGTATTACCTGCTTGTTGAAGCCAGCGTCCATCTGTTAAAAGATCGAAATGCGAACACAAGGAAGTGCTACAGCAACAAGTGGCATGATCAGCCAATTCAATCGTGATTCTTGGTGGCTTGCAGCGGGAGTTTTGGGTACCGTGATTTTCGCGGCTCTCATGATCGCGGTCCGAGAGCGCCAACTGAAGGCGCCGCAAGCCGAACGCGACCTTTTGCTGAATGCCAATCCCGCTACAGTGGCGAGCGTGGTTGCAAAAAGTTCCAACGCTAACGGCGAAATGACTCCCGGACCGGGGAGTAGCGTTGATCACGCCTTCACTGAAACTCCTCCACAGGAAATTCCTTCCTCACAGATGGAACCCGCAGCATCAACTCCCGTTCTCGCGTCAACTCCTGAAGTAAACCGTAATGACCCGCAGACGAATCCCAATGTTGGACCATTGGCAAATCGGCAAGACTCTGCGCCAGCGATAGGACCAAAGGCCTACAACCCGAGCAACAGATCATCTGTGGCGTTCAGATATGTCGGTGTAAAAAGGCGGTTGATCGAACTTTGGCATCAAAGGTTGGCGAAAAGTGAAAAATCTCGGAGCTGGACGGCATTTTCGAACTTGACCAGTCGGGCGAAAAAGAAAGCCGCCTATACCGCCGAAACGAACCCTTGATGGAAGCGTCGAGGCGAAAAGCAGCGCTTCTGCCATTTCTCGGCGGAACGGCAGAATGGGCCAAACTGTCCATTCTGAATGGTCGCATCTTCTCGTTCGTCCAATTCGCAAGCCTCTCCCCTTTTTCGTGAAGGTAAAGGGAGCACAACGCTCACTCTGGGAAACCCAGTTTCGCTGCAACCGCCAAGGCGACGATCTTACCCGTGTGGTGAGTAAGACGTATACACTTCGTTGCTGATCTTGATTCACGTTCAGGTTCCTAGCTTAGCACCTGTCCGCCAAATCGAAGCCACCCCACCCAATGCACCGAGGACGAGCACGACGACGAGGACGATTCCAAACTTCGGATTTTGGGTTGAATGGGCCGTACGCGCTCAACCACGCCGATACGCCCGACCCGCCGATACCCCGTATTGCCGTATCGGCGTTTGGGGAAGTAAGACTGCTTTTCGGCACGGCTATAATGACCAGGAGGTCTCGACGGAGTTGATGATGCTTTGCAAACGCCGACACACCGATACGCCGATACGTTTCCCCTAGCCGGCCCATTTTGAACGCAACGACATCACCATTATATGCGAGACGGTGCACTAAGGAGGAAGATGAAGCCGCCTGCATAATCAACCTTATTGGCACTCAAGTACTCAAGAGCCAAGAAGACCAGTTAGGTTCGCGCCGAATTCGTATCGCATCATTCTAGAGTTCTTGAGTTCTAGAGTGCTTGAGTTCTTCCCCTACGGATACATCCGGGCGATCTCCGTCACGATGGACGCCAATTTGTCCGGGATACCTGGGCGGAGCTTCGTTTGTTTATGATTCACAAAAACAAACGCGTGACTGGCTTGTGCGACGGTCAAGCCTTCATCGCCCAGGTCGAATGTTGCAAGACGCGCATTCTGGAGATTACATTCGTGCACCTTTTTTTCCAGACGCTCGAAGAGAAGATTGTAGTTCCGATCCGGCACCTTCAAATGAGCATGGAGCCGTTCAGGCAACTGTGCGGCCAAAACCGGGCCATGATTCTTGACGATCAGGCAACCTTCCAAGCCCGGCAGTTGAGCGACAAGTTCGGCTACTTTTTCCGCATCGAGCTCTTCATCCGTATGAAACTCGCTCTCCAAAGGGTAGGAATCCCAGTCATGGGAGATCGGATGAAATTCGGACCCAAACAACAGCGGCAAGCCTTCTGCTCTTTGCGCTTGCTCCGCCTTTTCCATGGCCTCGGTCAACTCGCGCAGACTGGTCTCGAGCGTAGCGACCTCAGCTTGCAACTGCCCCCGCCTGCCAACTGCTTCACCAACAACGTGTTCTAAAGCGCCCTTCTGAGCCAGCAGATCACTCACTTGAATTTGGAGCCCTTCGAGCTCATTTCGAAGTTCGGCATGGCGACTTCCGAGCTGCGACACTTCGGCCGCCTGATTTTCCTTGCGCGCCGCGAGATCAGACACATGCCGGTGAAGGACCGCAATCTCCTGGATCAAAGCTTCACGCGCACCAATCCGGTCATGAACTTCCCGCCGCAGAAGCGCCAGTTCATTTTCCAGGGCCACCTTCTCATTTTTGATCTGGTCCAACTGAGCAGTCACGTCCCGGTGTTCGGCCAGCTTGGCTTCCGCTTCAACTTTCACGCTGCCCAGGCGTTGATCAGCCTCGGCGAGCAATTGCTGCGCTCGTGCCGCGTCATTCTTCAGGCCTGACACGACCTCCAGACGGTGTCTGTGTTCCTCGCGAAGGGTTGCAAGCTCCTTACGGACGCTAGTGATTTCCTCGCCGATGCGACTCTGTTCATTGATTCGGGTCGCAACTTCCTCTTCAGCACGGCGAACCTGTTGCCTGATCGCCTCGAGTTCGTGTTTTGCCTCTGCGGCATCGATCTGGACCTGCGCGAGCCTGCGGCTCACTTGCTCATGCTCCACCTTGTTCCGCATCAATGCAGCCAGGCCGCCAAGCAACTCTTCCTCCGTCCTTGCCAGGACTGCCCGCGTCAGAGAAGGATCCATGCGAAGCCAATGTGCATCCTGCGGCCCAATTTGGGTTGACTGCACCGGACTGATGTTCAGTTTGCTCCCCTCGTCCGAAGTTGGCCTTTCGGCGCTCTCATGAGCGTACGGATCCGTAGTATCGCTTCGTTCTAACGACATAAGTATCTTGTTTCTAATTACTTGCGACGTGTGGCGTTCATTTTTTTTGACTGATTCAGACCACTTTCTCCGAGCAATGCTTCTAATTGTACACTATCGGCTCGGGATGAAAATACGTCACACAGATTCATGCCGCTATTCAAATATGAACCAAGACCATTATTGCGAGACGGTACACTAGGTTTGCCGATTTGATTAGCCGATACCTTGATTGGTAGGGACGCGCTCCGCGCGATCCGGCGCCGGACGCGCGGGAGCGCATCCCTACCGGCGCCGTCCTATCATTTCTGCGGTGCATACCGACGATTCGATTTCTGTACCGCACGAAATCAAAGGAAAGTTTGGTACACGAAAGTAGTACAGTATTCTGCTATTTAAGCGCAACGATTACTGTATTAAATCCTGGATTGCCCGGCGAGCGTGTCTACGATCGAAGTGCAGACCGACGACTGAGCTATATGACACAAGAAGACCCGGATCTAACCTTAGTTCAGGCGCTGAAGGTCGGCGAGGATCGGGCACTAAACGCGTTGATGGATCGGCATCGGGAAGGTTTATTTCGTTTCGTGCTGCGTCAGGTACATAACGAAGCCGACGCACTGGAACTGGCCACGGAGACTTTTGTTCGAGCTTACTTCAATATCGAAAAATTTCGACCGACGGCAAAGTTTGCAACGTGGTTGTACCAAATCGCATTGAATCTCTGCCGCGATCACTTGAGAAGCCGAGCTTACCAGGATTCCCTCCAGACAGTATCCTTTGACGCGCCCACGGAGGAAAGTGGCGACCCAAGTTTGCTTCTGGTGACGGAGGGGAGGCCTGACCAAAAAACGGACCGTCTCGAGGAATTAAACGCTTTGCAAAAGGCTATCAGCGAACTGCCAGAAGACCTCAAAGGCGCGTTAATCTTAACAGCTTTAGAAGGTCGCCAGCAGGCTGAAACCGCAGAACTGCTCGGTATCTCGTTAAAAGCTGTCGAAATGAGGGTTTATCGTGCTCGCAAATTACTCTTAGAGAAAATGAGTAAAATGGGCTTTTAAGTCCGTGACACGATCCGGACCTTGCTGGAATAGCGCCTCTTGGCTGAGAAGTTGGGCGTTCTCTATGACATTCACGCCCCTTTTGCTGACAATCGTGCCGCTTATAGTAACTACCTTCGCGGCATAAGGAGCCAACTGAGCGTTCAGCGACTCATGCTTCGCCGCCGGTTGAGGACTCGGCGGTTCCTGTTTGCCTATGAGAACATAGATTGTTCCGTCCTTCGCCTTAAGACCGACAGGAAGCCCGCTTGCGATACACATCCTTGCGCAAGCAGCGTGGTCCGGCCCGCTTGAACCATCATCAAAGTAACAAGCCATGTCAATCACTTCGCCAGTAACAGATGCGGCTAGTCTGGTCTCAGCCGTACTCGGTACTGAACTTGTCGTAATACGTCCTAAAGCCCAACCGGCGAGAAGTGCGAAAGTTAAAGCCGCCGCCGCCCACTGCGGTGTCGCTAACGGGGAGAGTAACGCCTTAAGCCAGTTCTGCCGTTTCGCACGAACCGGCGTCTCTCGCCTTTGGATTTTTGACCAAACCGTTGAGTTAAAGTCGGTCGGCAAATCCGCTTGCGGACGTTTGGCAAGCGCTTTGAGATCCTCGTCTAAGCGTGATTCATTCATTTTTTTATCGAACTACCCAGCAAACGTTTCGGAGTTCATACCTCCCTTCTAGTTTTAACGAGAGAAAAGGCTTAATCCCTCAAAATTTCGATCACTTTTTTTCACAAACAGCGTCTTCTCATCCAGACGGACCATATCCTGTGCGGATTCGACGCTGTTCAGCAGCCTTGGGCAACAGCCCTCGACTCAGTTGCGTTCTCGTTGCGAACGTTGCCGCAGTCGTGCCGACCCTTCACCGTAGCTTCACAGAAAGAGGAAGCGTGCGCAAACCGTAACCCCAGTACAGATCAAGATTAACTTAAATTCCGCATTTAGGAGTCGTCCTCGAGAATCCGTTGTTTCGCACTCGACTAAGAGAACAAATTAGTTGCAGGCATCGGCTCTTGCGTCACTCGTGAAGGGTCGAGGACGAGAACGCGACGGACAGACGATTGGGGAAGTCAGAGAGAGCTAGACCCACAATTGAAATGTCGTCTGACTCAAAGCGATCGATCAATCGGGTCAGCATTGCTCCGCCCGAGCATTTCCTTAAAACTGTGTGTAAGTTGGTGATTTTTACTGGATGGCTTTCCTGCTTGCTTCCTCCGCTTCCCTAATCGTTCTCGGCCTCGCCTCGGCCTTTGGAATCGCAATCAAACAGAACAAATAGTTGCAGGAATCGGTCTCTCGCGGTCACGGAATCCCAATGCACGAGGACGATTCCAAATTTCGGAATTTGCGTAAAAAGCGAGATGGGGTTCGCAGAAACAGCAAAAAGAAGCGTCGAGACATTCAGCGCCGGACGCGCGGGAGCGCATCCCTACCGGCCCGGCGAAGTGGCTCGGTCCTGCACCAAATAGACTCGTATAGCGGCGCTGCTGCGAATTTTGCCGCGTGCGCGGCGCGAGGAGGAGGAGGCCCGCGGCCATGCCGCTTCATGCCGGCCGCGAAGAACGTCAAGCGACAGCTACCGGGAAACCTCTCTGGTCTTGGCCGGACCGCGCTGGTCGTTCGGCTTGCTAAACCAAAATTTTTTCGCGAGCCGAGCGCCTTCCAACGCGACGAGCAGGAATAACAACCAGCGGGCGACGTACCAGTGTCCTTTGCCCGCGATCGATTGATGATAGATCAGGACAATTGCCGCCACGTAAGCCAGGCGGTGAAGCAGCTTCCATCGCCTTCCGCCCAGCTTCCGGACGGCCCAGTTGTTGCTGGTTAACCCGAGCAACACCAGGATACTGAGTCCGGCTAAGCCGAACCAGGTAAACGGTTTGGTAAAACTCTGGAGCAGATCATCCCAATCGCCCTGGTAGAGCACATGACACGAGAAATGTATGAGCCCGTAGATGCAGGCAGACACCCCGATGTAACGCCGATGCCGGTTCAGCGCGTTGACGATCGCCGAACGCGGAAAGAGTACGCGCAGCGGAGTTAGACTCAAGACGGCGCCCAACGTCCAGATCGCAATCTCACCCGACACATGCAGCAAGCGTTCGATCGGATTTGCGCCGAGTTGGTTGGTAAGCGCCGGAACAATCAACAGAAAAATGCCGACCCCGAATAGAATGGCGAGCGCAACAAATTTGTTGGCGAGAATCCTGGTGAGCGAGGTTCATGCCAAGACTGATTTCTGCGGATCAGAAATTTTTCCGAAGATCCAATCCGGCATAAAGTCCGGCAACCTCTTTTTCGTAACCGTTGAATTTCAGAGTTGGTTGCCTCCCCCCAAAGAAGCCGGCACCGATGACGCGTTCCGTTTTCTGGCTCCAGCGAGGATGATCAACTTCGGGATTGACGTTTGCGTAGAATCCGTACTCATTCGGCGCCATCTGGTTCCATAGAGTTTTCGGCTGGTCGGCCACAAAATCGATTCGCACCAGCGATTTAGCTCCCTTGAACCCATACTTCCAGGGAACAACCAATCGAATTGGCGCCCCGTTCTGATTCAGCAACGGCTTGCCATAGATGCCCGTCGCCAGGAAAGCCAACTCATTGGTCGCCTCGGGTAGCGTCAGGCCCTCGGTGTACGGCCAGGAAAAGTCCTGCGAGCGCTGACCTGGACAGTCTTTCGGGTCCATGAAGGTGGTGAATTGCAGGTACTTTGCCTCAGCTTTAGGCTCAGCCATTGCCACAAGTTTAGCGAGGGCGAACCCATCCCAAGGTATTACCATTGACCAGGCTTCTACACACCGGTGGCGGTAATTGCGCTGCTCAATCCCTCCGATGGCTTTAATCAGGTCGTTGACATCATATTTGCCTGGTTTTGCGCATAAACCGCCAATCTCGATCGTCCAAGGCTCCGTCTTCCAGCCTTTGTTGGCGTTGATTTTCGGATCGCCCTTCTCAAGCCCCCATTCGTAAAAATTGTTGTAGCCGATAATGTCTTCGTAGGGCGTGAGTTTAACGCCGGGCAACCTGTCTGCCGCATTCAGCGAATCAGGAAACCCAAACGTCGCGGCGCGGGCCAAGGCCGGCACCAAGGTACCGGCCGTCAATCCAAGGCCGCAGGTTCGCAGAAATTGGCGCCGTCCAAGATACTGGGATTGAGGAGTAACTGCCGAGTCGGGCAGGCGCCAGGATTGTTTCTTTTCAATATACATTGGAATGGATAAGCGGAGCTATCTCGCTTTTATGGTTTCCGCGGAGATAATCCGCCTTTATGCGAGGCGCGGACGCGCTCGCTTATTCCTGGATTTTTGTCCGTCTCGCTTCCATCGTTGTCGTTCCGTTCCTCGAACATGCGCCGCTTGAAGGTGCTGAACGGGCGCCAGATCTAATTGTCGGCGCGTTGTGTGTCTACGATCATCCCTTGATGTAGATCATCAGTCGGGTTCTGAACTACCCTGTCAGCAACCCCTATACCGCTAAGAATCTCTGACTTCGTGCCGAAATCGCGTCCCAGAGTCACCGACTTAGCCTCGATCTTACCGCTTGAATCAACGACGAAGACTCGAACACCCTTCGAATCGATCTGAATTGCATTATCCGGCAGGAGAAGAGCCGGTGTCGGAGTTTGCAACGCGAACTTTGCATGGACGTACATGCCGGCGGAGAGACGGCCATCCGGATTGGGAACGTCTATTTCGAGCAGCAACGTGCGCGAAGCCAGATCAAACGCCCCAGCGTCTCGAGTCACCTTGCCGGCAAACGTTTGACCCGAAAATTCATCCACCATGATCGTGGCCGGCGTTCCTGGCATCACACTGCCTATTTCCGCTTGAGGAACATTCACAAAGACGCGCACCGGATCGGACTGGGCCAAGTCGAAAAGCTTCTGAACGGTCCGGGCGCTGCCGGAGGCGACTAACGACCCTACGTCCACATACCGCGCGGTTATCGTGCCGGCAAATGGGGCGCGAATTTGCTCGAAGGCTTTCATATCCTGCGCACTCGTCAGAGCTGCCAATGCGCTGTCGCGGGAGGCTTTCTGTACCTGTTCCGTGGCGAGAACAGTGTCGAGTTCTTGCTGCGAATTGACGTGATTTTGAAAGAGCTCCCGCGAACGTATCGAATTGGTTTGTGCCAACCTGAGATTCGCCTCAGCAAGTTCCAGTTGAGCCTGGGCCATGCGGAGATCCGCGTCGATCTGTGGGGCTTCTATATCTGCCAGGACCTGTCCTGCCTGGACATGGTCGCCGATATCCACGTACCACCGTCCGAGATAACCATCGACTCGCGAGTAGATAGATGTCATTTGGTTAGCTTCGATGTTGCCCGGAAGAGTCAGCTCGGGTGCACTTGATGTTTGCGTCGGCGCTACAACGGTGACTGTCTTCTTTCCGGCCGCAATAGCAGCCGCTGCGAGCTCTTTGTCGTTCTCGACTCTTGGAGAGATTGCCAAGAAATAGATCGCGACCCCGACAACAATGACAACGCCTGCTGCGACCAATGCCTTCACACTGCGGCCAGAGCGCCTCCCCCGAACGGAGACTTTCTCTCCCGAGTCGTCGGTGCTCGATTCAGTGTCTCCTGAAGCGCCGGCTTTGGTATCCTCAATTCGGGTCGAATGCATATTCATCGTCTCCCTCCGGGGTTAGCAATAAGGTTTCAAAGTTACCCGATCGATCGTAGAGGTGCTGTTAGGCAATTCTCGTCCGACGAATGCGAGCGCAGCCGCGGATGCAAGTCGTGCAGTTTGAAGTTTCGTTTGAGAAGCCTGTAAACGACCGGAACGAAAAAGAGGGTAAAGAAGGTGGCGATCAGCAAGCCACCGATTACCGCACGTCCAAGGGGTGCGTTTTGTTCGCCGCCGTCGCCCAGCCCAAGAGACATCGGCAACATGCCGAGGACCATGGCCAGGGCAGTCATCAAGACAGGTCGGAGTCGTGTAAATCCCGCGGCATGTGCCGCTTCGCGCGGGTTCTTTCCAACGCGGAGCTGTTCGTTGGCAAAGGTCACCACTAAAATGCTGTTCGACGTCGCGACCCCGATGCACATAATCGCGCCCATCCATGCCGGCACACTAATGGTTGTACGAGTAAGGAAAAGCATCCAGACAATCCCGGTAACGGCGCCCGGAAGAGCCATAATTATGATGAACGGGTCCAGCCAACTTTGAAAGTTGACCACCATTAGGAAGTAAACTAGCAGAATGGCAAAAGCGATGCCGATGCCAAGTCCAAGGTAAGAGCTGTCCATGCTTTGAACCTGTCCTCGGATTGCCAGCGTGGTACCGCGCGGGAGACGTTGCTTCATATCGTCCACGATTTTCTGCACTTGGTGAGCGATACCTCCCAGATCTCTGTCTTGGGCATTGGCATAAATGTCAAATACAGGCTGGACGTTGTAGTGACTTACGACGACTGGAGTCGAAATGTGTTCGATGGACGCCAGATTGCTGAGGAGTTGGGGTGGGCGACCGCTACCGCCCGTGAGTCCTGTGATTGGTGTTTGATACCCCATATTGCTGAGGGGAAGTGCCGGTCTGCTGGCCGACGTGATTTGCGTCAGATTAATGGCCGAAATCGAGTTAATCAGGTATTGCGGGGTCTGGACCACGATACTGTAACTAACCCCATTCTTCGGGTTCAGCCATAAGTTAGGAGCCGTTTGTCCGCTGCCCGCTAACGAGATAAGGAGATCATCAGCGATCTGTTTCTCAGTCAGGCCCAGCTGATCGGATCGGGTGCGGTCGATCTTCACGAGCAATGACGGGTTATCGATGACCTGATGAATGTTCACATCCACAGCTCCGGGAATCCCCATAAATCTTTGGCGGAGCTCTTCAGCGATTTCATAGTTCTTTTGATCATGGCCTACCACCTGAACGTCAATCGGCGCGGGAAGACCCGCGTTAATAGTTTGGTCAACGATGTCCGAAGGCTCGACGAAATATGTATAATCGGGGTACTCGGCGATCAACTGTTGGCGGATCTTCTTCACATAACTCCAGGTTGGACCATGCTTCTCCTTGTTTAGTGAGACAAGGATATCACCGTCTGCGGAGCCGATCGTCGCGGTGTCGCCCAAGGCGATATTGAGGTTCGTCGGCAATCCAATGTTCTCGAGGACCAAGTCAATCTCGTCCTGAGGGATCACCCTGCGGATCACATCTTCAACCTGGGAAAATACGTGCTGCGTCTCCTCGATGCGTGTGCCGACAGGGGCACGAACGTGGAGGACGAATTGGCCGGCGTCGACCAACGGGAAAAAATCTTCGCCGAGGAAGGGGGTTATGAGAAGGAGCGAGAGTACTACGGCAGTCATCATTACTCCGATCACCAGACGTCCGTGACTGAGCGCCCACTCCAGCCGCGCGGAGTAAAAGTTCCGCAGTTTCTCGAAACCCTCATTAAATCCTTCGTGGAGGCAGACGAACCAATTCCGACGTGAAGACTTAAGGTCACTCGGGCTCGCCGTATGATGCTCATTTATGAGCAAGAAATTCACCATGGTTGGCACGACCGTACGGGACAGAAAGTAGGAAGCCACCATCGCAAAGACGACGGCCATCGCCAGAGGCGAGAACAAGTAATAAGCAACTCCCCCTAATAAAAATATCGGCACGAACACAATACAGATGCAGAGCGTCGCGACAAAAGCTGGCGTGGCAATCTCCTGGGCGCCATCGAGGATCGCATCGATCATCGATTTTTTCATCGCCAGATTTCGATGGATGTTTTCGATTTCCACCGTCGCGTCGTCGACAAGGATGCCAACGGCCAACGCGAGGCCGCCCAGCGTCATAATGTTGATGGTCTGTCCCATCACATGTAACGCAAGCACGGAAAAACAGATCGAAAGCGGGATAGACGTGGCTACCACTAGCGTACTGCGCCACGATCCAAGAAAGAGCAGAATCATCACGGCAGTCAACGACGCCGCGATGACCCCCTCCCGGATAACGCCGTCCAAAGCCGAGCTAACGAAAACCGACTGATCGAAGAGCGGCTTAATCTGCAGACCCTGGGGCAATGTCGCGGCTATCTGAGGTAGTGCCTTCACCACTCGGGATACGACGTCCAAAGTCGATGCGTTGCCATTTTTGAGGACCGGTAGCAGCGCTCCCTTTATCCCATTCGAGACGACCATGTTCACCTGTGGCGTATAGCCATCGCGTACGTTAGCAACATCCCGGATATAAATCGTCGCGCCGTTCACCTGTTTTATTGGCAGATTGTTGAGCGCCTGAATCGTGTCGGTACTCCCATTAATCAGAACGTCGTACTCGCGCACGCCGATCTTTACGGTGCCCGAAGGCACCACAACACTTTGTCGGTTGATCGCGTCGGCGACCTCCTGGGATGCGATATTGTAACCTTGCAGCTTGCTCGGATCGAGGTCCACCGATACGGCCCGGACCTTTCCTCCGTACGGCAGTGGAATAGATGAGCCTTGCACGGTCGCCAATTGGGTGCGAATAAAGTTGGTTGCGAAGTCGTAGAGTTCCTGTTCGGAGAATTTCTTCCCACCCACACTTAACTGCAGAACCGGAACATTCGCGGCGTTATAGCTAATAATATTCGGTGGAGTAACGCCGGGCGGCATCGTTTTAAGAATCGTCTGACATGAGGCCGTCACTTCAGCTATCGCCGCATTGATACTGGCTCCCGGATGCAGATAAATCTTGATGACGGCTATCCCATCAAAAGAGTTGGATTCGATGTGTTCGATGTTATTAACCGTCGTGGTGGAGGCCCTCTCAGATATGGTAGTAATACGCTCTGCAATTTCCTGAGCGGGCATCCCACTATAGGTCCAGATGATACCCACGACCGGGATGTTAATCGCTGGAAAGATATCCTTTGGCATCTGGAGTGCGCTGAGCGCGCCTCCAATCAGCAATAATGCTCCCAGAACGGTAAACGTATATGGAGCCCTGAGCGCGATCTTTACGATCCACATCATAAGCTGTTTTCCGCCTTTGGAGACGAACGGGCTGACTTTGACCAGGCAATCGCTGGCGGATAATAAACGCGGCTCTTTTTAATTCGGATAATCATTGGAGGATCACCCTCTCTCGTATGGCTTCTTGGACCGAACCAAGCCTTTTGACGAGCCTGGAAAGCTATATCGCCTGTCACCAGCAACGCAATCGCTCGAAAGAGCCTTTCTCATCGATACGAACGAGCTACTCAACCATTCCGAAATGCAAAATGGATTCGGGAATCGCGGGTGACCCAACCGGTTTTTAACCATTTATAATGGTGATGTCGCCGCAGGTCAGTTGGCCGTTTTTCAAGATGCCCAAGGAGAAAAAGATTCAAAACCCAGCAAAAGCCAGGCCAAAGACGACGATCGCTGCAACGAGGCAGTAATAACCAAAAAGCTTCCAGCGACCCGCCTCTAACCATCGCGACAATAGCCAGAGCGCCAGTAACCCGGCCACGAAACTGCAAACCATGCCAAGTAAGCCCGGCAGCGCGAGTTGAACCAGATGCGAAGGTTGAGTCGCCTCAGAATGCGACTTGAACAGGCGAAGCGACTCTCTGGCAATCACCGGTGGCGTCAATACCACGGCCAAAGCGAAACTGAACTCTTCCATGCGGCGCTTACCAATTCCAAGCAGTAAACCTGTCGAGATGGTCGCGCCCGAACGGGAGAAGCCGCGAAACGGTAAGCACAGGCCCTGAATAGCGCCAATCCAGCACGCGCGCGAAGCATTCACATCGTCGCCACGCCGATTTTTTTCTTCGCGTATACCGGAATAAATAATCAACAGGCCGGCTGCCAATAGTGCGCCGCCAATCAGCGGAAGCTTCGAGAAAAGGACTTCCACGTCCGACTTTTCTGCACCCTTTAAAAAAACCTTCTCGATCACCAATTGAAGCGCCAAGCCGACGATGCCCGTAATGATGGTCGCGATTACCACGTTGACTGCGACGATCCTAAAGCCGGCAACACTTGAGAAATAATGTTCGCGCCAGGCGTTCCAAAAATAAACAATGACGGCAAACATCGTTCCGGTGTGAAGCATCACCAGCAGGAAAGTCATCTCCGGGCTGGAGGGATCAAGGCCCATGAGTTTCTCAGCAACAATCACGTGAGCCGAGCTCGAAATTGGCAAAAGCTCTGCCGCGCCTTGAACCAGTCCGAGAATCAGGATTTGAAGAAAAATTCACGCTTTTCGATTCCTCCCAGATCGTTGAAATTAATCCTGCTTGCGACCGTGCGACGCGCACTGAGTGCGTGTAGAATGCTTGGGATGGTTTAGTTCACAATGTTTGGTGCCCGACCGGGTTTTCTTCATCACCGGCGTAGCTTTAGATATGACCGTCAAAAACGCAAGAAGAAGGCCGGACAACGCGCTAATTCAACCTCCTTATTTCATGATGCACTCACTCCTCTTTTCAACAGCTTAACTCGACGCTCTCCTTGACCAGCGGAGGTCGAAGGCGAGGACGAGTTCGATTGGGGAATCAAAGATCGAGCAAGGGAGCATTTAGCGATTCGAAACGACTAAAGCCTATCTTTCGAAGGTCGAAAATATTAGTGGATGAAAAGGCAACTCGAGGACCACCGGCATGGAGGAAGACACTTCCAACGCGGAACGTGGGCAAAGGCTTTTCGTGACTTTTATGCAGACGAAGCGAAGGCCGCGGGACTGCCGATAGATGAATTTCTGGATCTAGTCGGGGATCGGCTCCAGGAGCGCGGCCAAAGACCCAAACCCTTTCGACGGACGTCGAGATCGCAGCATTGGAGAGAACGGTACTTTTCAGGTTGGCCGGAAGAATAGCGGTCAAACCTCAACCTGATGTAGCTAGCTTGCTCTAAATTCTCGCCCTGCCGGGACTGAGGTCGAGGACGAGCTCGAGGACGATTACGATTAGGGGCCACCGCAAGAGCAGATCACCCGCGGCGACGCGCCCTGAAGGAGGCGCCAGTGTCCTGTCGGGGACAGGACACTAAACCGCGCGTGGAAATGACAGCCCAAAGAAATTGCCTCGCTGTGACGTCACGTGTAGGGTTCAGGCACCTGCGATACCGGATCCACTCGCGTATCGTCAGGCATGGCATCGATGGAAAGGTAATGCGCGCCGATACCGTCATAATTCCGGCTGCTGGCGTCGGCCAGTTATCCGCTCTGGTGGTCGAGCCTGACTTGGATCAGGATTCCCCCATTCTTCTGTTTTTGCATGGCAGGGGTGAAGCGGGTTCGTCGCTCGGCGCGCTCCCGCTGGTTTGTCTCCATCAAACGCCGCCGTTTCAGGCCATACTCGGTCGCCTTCCCGGAACTGTCGTCATTGCGCCGCAAGCGCCGGCTATTCCGAGTTTGGACGACTGGAACTGGCGGGACTACGCGAGGGGGCTGGCCGAGTTCCTGGCTAATCGCTATACCAAGCGGCGGGTAGTGGCGACAGGCTTCAGCCGGGGAGGGCTCGGCGTACTCCAGTTAATTTCGGCCTATCCGGACGTGGTACAGGCTTGGGGTGTCGTCGATCCGCAGCCTCCACGAGATCGCGAGGAAATGACCGCCATCCTCTCAGGCCTGGCGCTCGGTGCGCGAGGATGGCTTCGATACGGTGAGTATCGCAACAGGAGCGACGCGTGGAAGACATTCAGCTCTGTGCTCTGCGATCACCTTCCCGAAGAGAACCGAGATACAGTCGAACTGTCCCACGTCCAAATGGCAGCGCAGGCTTACTGCGGTTCCCTGTTGAGCGCGGATTGTAACAAAAAGAACCTTTACGATTTCCTGGAATTGAAGTTTGAGAGTGCAAATGGGCTGGCGCAGTGACCAACCGTTTGGCGCTCCAGATCCCACTGGCCACGAGGACCCCTATGAACAATACCGACATCCTCTCCATTCAACTGTACACTCTGCGCTCGCTAGGCGAGCTTGACCGTGTGCTGGACGCCGCCAAACAAGCCGGCTACGCTCATGTCGAGACCGTCGGCTCCCACCTGGACGAGGCCGAGAGCGTACGCGCCAAGCTCGACGCGCGGGGACTCAAGGTATCATCCAGCCACGTAAGCATGGAGGCGCTTCGGGAGCGGCCCGACGTCGTTGTACGGGCCTGTCGCACACTGGGCTGCGACCAGCTCTTCATGCCTGCCGTGCCGTCAGAACAACGGCAGAGCGACGCGCCGTTCTGGCGCGCGCTAGGGAGCGAACTCAGCGAAATCGCCGAGCGCATGCGCGACCAGGGGATCACCTTCGGCTATCACAACCACCACTGGGAACTCGCACCGAAAGATGGCGTGAAGACTGCGCTGGAGCTGATCTTCGAGGCGGCGGAGGGCAGCCCGCTCGCTTGGCAAGTGGATATCGCTTGGCTGGTACGGGGCGGCGCCGATCCCAAGGAATGGATGGAGCGCTATCGGGACCGCATCGTCTCCGCGCACGTGAAGGATATCGCGCCGCAAGGGCAAAACGAGGACCAGGACGGCTGGGCGGATGTCGGTGCCGGCGTGCTGGACTGGCGCGACCTGTGGCAGGCCGCCCGCGCGGCCGGTGCGAAGTGGATGGTGGTGGAGCATGACAAGCCAGCCAATCCTGCTGAGACCGCGCGCGCCAGCTACATTTTCATCAGCCGCATGGGAGCCTGACCGCGCAATGGCGCGCATCGACATAGGCGCGACAACCCGACCGACGACCGCGACGAGCGACGACTCGAGGCAAAGAGTCCAGGACGAGACTACGATTCTCCGCATCTGAGGGACGCGATGCGTCATTCTCGACAGTCGAATGCCGGGAACTGAGCGGCATTGGAATTACAACGTCGTCTCGCGCATCGCCAAAGGGCCTGCACGTTCCGATCCGCTCGTTGTCTTTGCTTCAAACGGGAGTGAATTGCGATCTTGCGGAAAGAAACGCATGTCAGGTTCCGAGTCGCCTCATGTCGATCTTCTCATCCTAAACCTTGCAGCGGGGAGGCGCTGCTCGCAGGCCAACCTACTGCTCTGCATCTGGGAGTGCGATCTGCGGTTGCCTCGCATCTTCGGGGGTGCTCTTAAGCTGACACTGCGCATCTGTTACTTATAGTCGCCGCCGCCGAAATTTGAGCTCTTCGCGCAATCGTTCAACCTCAGTTAGCAGGTCCATAATGAGCTTGATGCCAATCAAATTGAGGCCATAAGCGGTCCGTAGATACTCGATGCGGCGCAAAATCCGAATAGCCTCATCATTAAAATACCAGCCACTGCATGCGGGATCCATCACCGGCGACACAAGTCCGTGTTTGCAATAAACGACGATGAGGCGTCGGCGCACCTGGGTCAGGCTCGCTACCGCGTCCAGCGTGTACACGGCGCGCGCGTCGGGTTCGAAGAGTTGCAGCGCGGTTATAGGCGTTTCAACCGGATTGCCAAACTTTTTCATTGTCCTTCGTCTTTCCGAAGCGGCACTGACTCGAATGTGAGTTGACCCTTCTTGCAATCCACCGTAACCCGGCTGTTTTCCGGAATCGTGCCGGCCAGGATTTGTCGTGACAACGCGGTCTCCAGATGGCGCTGCAGGTATCGCTTCAGCGGCCGAGCGCCATAGACCGGGTCGTAGCCCTCACGTGCGATGTACTCCTTCGCTGCTTCTGTCAGTTCCAGTTCGAGGTGCCGCTCGAGTAGCCGGACGCGCAGCAATTTGACCTGGAGGTCGATGATTCGTTCGATCTCGGAGAGGGTCAGCGGCTTGAACAGCACGATTTCATCCACCCGATTGAGGAACTCAGGCCGGAAGTGGACCCGCAATTCACCCATCACCTTGTTGCGGACATGCTCCGCTATTTCGCCCCGTTCGCTCGCGTTTTCGATGAGATGAGGGACTGCCAATGTTCGAGGTCATGATGACGATGGTGTTCTTGAAATCCACTGTGCGGCCATGACTGTCGGTAAGCCGCCCATCGTCGAGGATTTGCAGAAGCACGTTAAAGACGTCGTTGTGCGCCTTTTCGATTTCGTCGAAGAGCACGACACAGTAAGGCTTGCGGCGGACCGATTCGGTAAGTTGTCCTCCCTCCTCGTAGCCAATGTAACCAGGCGGTGCCCCGATCAGCCGGGCCACCGCGTGCTTCTCCATGTATTCGCTCATGTCGATGCGCACAATATTCTCCTCACTATCGAACAAGCTTTCGGCAAGTGCGCGAGCCAATTCGGTCTTGCCCACACCAGTTGGTCCGAGGAAAATGAACGAACCGATCGGGCGCTTAGGATCTTTGAGACCGGAGCGGGCACGGATCACGGCGTCGGCGACCGCCTGCACGGCTTCATCCTGTCCCACAACACGTTCGTGGAGAATCTGGTCCAGCCGAAGGAGTTTTTCCTTCTCGCCTTCCAGCAGGCGCGACACGGGAATTCCGGTCCACCTGGAGACCACGTCAGCGACCTCGTCGGCTGTGACTTCCTCCTGCAGCAGACGCCGCTTTGTGCGATCACCGCTGACCTTGGCTTCGTGCTCCTTGAGCTGCTGCTCGAGCTGCGGGATCTTCCCGTACTTGTATTCGGCGACCCGCGTCAGGTCACCTCTGCGTTGGGCCTGTTCCATTTCGGTCCGGGCCAATTCGAGAGCGGTGCGAAGTTTCTGGATGTCATCTATGGCGTGCTTTTCGCCTTCCCACTGCGCTTTGAGCGCGTCTCGGTCGCTCTTGAGATTGGCCAGCTCTTTTTCCAGCGCGCCCAGACGTTCCTTTGAAGCCTGGTCTTTTTCCTTGCGCAAAGCCTCGCGCTCAATTTCGAGCTGGAGAATACGGCGCTCGAGTGATTCAAGCTCTTCCGGCATAGACTCCATCTCTGTGCGCAGCTTGGCCGCAGCTTCGTCAATCAGGTCGATGGCCTTATCCGGGAGAAAGCGGTCCGAGATGTAGCGATGCGAGAGTTGAGCGGCCGCCACCAGCGCCCCGTCCTGGATGCGAACGCCATGATGCAATTCGTAACGCTCGCGCAGACCACGCAGTATGGAAACCGTATCTTCGACGCTTGGCTCGTTGACCATCACCGGTTGAAAACGGCGCTCCAAAGCGGCATCCTTCTCGACGTATTTGCGGTATTCGTCCAGTGTGGTGGCACCGATGCAGTGAAGTTCACCCCGAGCGAGCATCGGTTTGAGCATATTGCCCGCGTCCATTGAGCCTTCCGCCTTGCCGGCACCAACCATCGTATGAAGTTCGTCTACGAATAAGATGATCTGCCCCTGTGCCTTGGTAACCTCCTGCAGCACGGCCTTGAGCCGCTCCTCGAATTCGCCCCGATATTTCGCTCCCGCGATAAGCGCTCCGAGATCGAGCGCCACGATGCGCTTCTCTTTGAGGCTTTCGGGCACATCGCCGGATACGATGCGTCTGGCCAAGCCCTCGACAATTGCAGTCTTGCCCACACCAGGCTCGCCGATCAGCACGGGGTTATTCTTGGTGCGGCGTGAGAGCACCTGAATACAACGCCGGATTTCCGCGTCCCGGCCAATAACCGGGTCGAGCTTGTTCTGCGCGGCCAGTCGGGTCAGGTCGCGTCCGTACTTTTCGAGCGCTTCGTAGGTGGCTTCGGGATTTGCGCTCGTTACGCGCTGATTGCCACGGACTTCGGTCAACGCCTGCAAGAATTTCTCGCGCCGGATGTCGAGCGTCTTGAAAATTTTTCCGATATCAGTGGTGGCCGGTTCGGCGAACATTGCCAGCACCAGGTGTTCGACGCTGACATAGTCGTCCTTGAGTTTTTTGGCTTCGTCCTGGGCAGTAACGAGCAGCTTATTAAGCCGCTGAGTGACGTAGAGCCCCTGGCCTGTCATCGTATCGCCGGAGACGCGCGGAATGCGATTCAGCGCCTCCTGAAGCTTTTCTTTCACCAGATCGGACGACACGCCGGCCTTTTCCAAAAGGCGGGGTACGAGACCCTCTTCTTGTTCTAGCAGAGCCAGCGCAAGATGTTCGACATCTACGGCCTGGTGCTGGTGACGTGTGCCAATGGCCTGCGCCTCTGTCAGTGCGGCCTGCGATTTTTCCGTAAATTTGTTCAGGTCCATAAACTGTTCAACAAATCGGCGATCTCATATGGATGCGTTTGGCGCAAGTTATTAGCCGCTTTTTCCGGGGTGTAGGGGAAACGTATCGGCGGGTCGGCGTATCGGCGTGTCGGCGTATGGGTACGCGTTGCGCGGTAGGGTTGCGCTCCCGCGCGACCGGCGTTGCATGTTCATAGAACGTGAACAAGGGGGAAATCCAGGATAAAGAGTTGCGCAGCGTAATCAGCAAAGGGACGTTTCCAGACGCGCAACGCCGGTCGCGCGGGAGCGCAACCCTACCGCGTCACGCATAGCCAAACGCCGACACGCCGACACGCCGATACGTTTCCCCTACGACTAGCTTGAACGCCCCGGAACGTTGACTGTCTAAAGAAACCGCCATCTTCCGACCGACAGCAGAGTTTAATCTGGCTTTCGATCGACCTTTCCTGGCGGCGATCGCGGACGAGAAGAGCGGCGCAATTCTTTTCCTAGGCATTATTGGCGACCCGAAGGAGTAGACATCTGGAGCGTGACCTACACGGGTCAAACTTGTTAAAATTTATAAACCCCAGGCCAGTGTCTCGCCCGAGCATCACTGGAGGCGAACCTAATAATGAGTTCAAAGCGGTGAGAAGAGATTTCCGTCCACGAAATGAGCAACCTTTGACGCACAATGAATGCACCGATGCTCGATGTTATTGAAATCGAAAACCAATATTACGTTCGAGCTAAATCTTCGCTCGCGGATACGCGCACGAACGTGTTAATGGCGGGCGATATATTCGCGGTCTTCGATCGCCAGGGCAATTTCCGCACGACGGGGTCAACACAGCAAGGCTTGTTCTACAAGGAATCGAGGCATTTATCGAGGTGGGTGCTACGTCTCGCCCAGGATTATTTTTTGTTGTTAAGCTCGAATGTGAGGGCCGATAATGCGCTGTTATCAGTCGATTTGACGAATCCGGAAATGCGATTAGGCGAGCAGGGAACGCTACGCCCATCAGTGCTGCACGTCTGCCGGTCGTTATTTGTGTGGGCAAACAGCTGCTATGAGCGGATCGAAATCCGAAATTACGGTTTGGACGCTATCGCGATTGAAGTCATTTTGGAATTCGGGGCCGACTTCGCCGATATCTTCGAAGTGCGGGGACATGCGAGGGAAAAACGCGGTCAATTTCTGGACCCGTGCATCGAGGGATCGACAGTGACTCTCGGATATAAAGGGCTGGACGGGCTCTTACGCGAAACCCGAATCGAATCAAGCAGAACCCCTGCGGAAATCACCCGCGATCTGATGCGCATTCCCATCGAACTGGAACCGCAGGAGCAAACCTCTTTCGCGCTGAACGTCGTTTGCAGATCGGGTCAAGAACCTATCGCGGTCTCCGTCCAGGAGGCTGCAAACAGGGTTGTCACAAGGGGCGCCGAACTCTCCGAGGTGGAAATATATACTTCCAACGAACAATTCAACGATTGGGTTAACCGTTCTGTCGCTGACTTGAGAATGCTGATCACTTCGACTCCCGAGGGACTATATCCTTACGCGGGAGTACCTTGGTTCAGCACCGTCTTCGGCCGAGACGGAATCATCACTGCGCTGGAGTGCTTGTGGTTCTGTCCGGTCATAGCAAAAGGAGTGCTTTCGTTCCTGGCGTCTGTTCAGGCATCGGCGACCAATCCTGATCAGGATGCAGAGCCGGGTAAAATCCTTCACGAAGCTCGCCAGAGCGAGATGGCACGGGTCGGGGAAGTTCCGTTCAGACGTTATTACGGCAGCGTAGATTCAACTCCGCTGTTCGTCCTGCTCGCCGCAGCTTACTTCAAGCGTACTGGTGACCAGAACCTGATCGGGGGCATTTGGCCGAATATCGAAAAGGCCCTGAACTGGATTGATCTGTATGGCGACAGAGATGGCGACGGTTTTGTCGAGTACGGTCAATCTTCGCCGCACGGTTTGTTTCAACAAGGGTGGAAAGACTCGAACGATTCAATATTTCACGCAGATGGGAGTATCGCGAAAGGACCAATCGCGCTGTGTGAAGTGCAAAGCTATGTCTATGGCGCCAAACGCGAGATTGCAGAAGCAGCCGAAGCATTGGGTCGATCCGAACAGGCGGACAAGCTGCGGCGTGAATCTGAGGCACTCAAGCGCCGTTTTCAAGAGGCGTTCTGGTGCCCGGAAATTTGCTCGTACGCGATAGCCCTGGACGGCGAGAAACGACAGTGTCAGGTGCGAAGCTCGAATGCCGGACACACCTTGTTTACGGGGATTCCTTCCGAGGAACATGCCCGCCAGATTGTTCGGCAATTGCGGTCGGAAGAATATTTTTCAGGCTGGGGAGTCAGAACCGTCGCGACAACCGAGGTCCGATATAATCCAATGTCATATCACAACGGCTCGGTCTGGCCTCACGACAATGCTCTTGTGGCGCACGGTCTGACTCAGTCGGTGGACAAAACGCTTGCTGCTGAGATTCTGACGGGGCTTTTTGATGCCTCAATTTTCCTGGAATTGCATCGCCTTCCGGAGCTTTTCTGTGGATTTCCCAAGCAGCAAGGGCAAGCGCCAACGTTGTATCCCGTGGCCTGCGCGCCCCAGGCATGGGCGGCGGGCGCCGTTTTCCTGGTGCTTCAGGCCTGTTTAGGTATGGAAGTCCGGGCGATAGATCGAGTCATCCGTTTCGTCCATCCGTTGTTACCGGAATCAGTCCCATACGTCAGAATCCGCGGTTTGAAAGTTGATGATAGTGAGGTTGATCTGGAGATCACCAGATATCATCAAACCGTCAGCATTTCCATTCCGCGTCGGGTTGGGAATGTTCGCATTGTGAGTATCAAATAGCGGGTTCAGCGGGGTCAGCGGGGTCAGCGGGGTCAGCGGGGTCAGCGGGGTCAGCGGGGTCAGCGGGGTCAGCGGGGTCAGCGGGGTCAGCGGGTCGCGGGTCAGCGGGGTCAGCGGGGTCAGCTGAGCAAGCGGCTTCCCTCCTCCTCAGGCAGCGGGTCGAAATACCGTGATCCCTGCATCATCGCCTTCGCGCCTCGAAACGAGCCGGCGATAGATATCGAGATAGTCGCTCGCCATTCTGCTTGCGGTAAATCGTTGTTCAAAAGTTTCCCGGCATTTCCATCGGCTGAGCGAAGAAATTCTTCCCACGGCTGACGCGGCTGCCTCCACATCGCTTACAACAAAACCGGTCAGTTCGCTCTCAACTATTTCGGGGACCGAACCGCTATCGAATGCGATAACCGGCGTACCGCACGCCAACGCTTCAATCATGACGAGCCCAAACGGCTCTGGCCAGTCGATCGGGAATAGCAGCGCAGCAGCGTTGCCGAGGAATTCGCCTTTCTCCTCCTCTCCAATCTCTCCGACGAATTCGACAAAGGGCCGATCGAGCAGCGGTTCGATCTCATTCGAGAAATATTCCTGATCCGCAGGATCTACCTTCGCGGCAATCTTGAGCTTTCGACCCGTCTTTTCTGCAACTTCGATCGCCCGATCGAGGCCCTTCTCCGGACAGATTCTGCCGATAAATGCGAGGTAATCGTCAGGCGTTTCGACAAAGTTGTATAAGTCTTCCGGAAGCCCATGGTAGACAGTCCCGCACCAATTCAACCAGCTAAGCGGCACTCGCTGGGAATCCGAAATTGAAACAACGGGCATTTCTGAAAATTCCTGAAACAATGGAGCTAAGTCCGGGATGTCGAGGCGTCCATGAAGTGTTGTCAAACAAACGCTTCGTGTGCGGCGGACCAGCGGAAAATGAATATGGTCAAGATGAAAATGGAATATGTCGAATTGATCTGCTTCGCGAAGTGCAAGCTCAATGAGCCGAACATGATGAGCCATTGGATCGCGAATACGGGCGCCCTGTAGCCGTAATGCCTGCTCGGTTACCGGCACCAGTCGAGCCTTTGTTACCGAATCACCGCTCGCAAACAAAGTCACGTCCTGTTCTTGCCGAACTAACTCTTCGGTCAAGTAGGAAACAATGCGTTCCGTGCCGCCATAAAGCTGGGGAGGGACGCTTTCATATAATGGAGCAACTTGCGCAATCCTCATTATCACCTCATCACAATTCGCTCGAAAGCACCCGGGTGGTTGTATCGCAGTACGAGAATCTCAAGAACTCAAGAATGGTGCGATGCGGAACTCGGCGCCAAATCCGTTGGCTCTTCTTGAATTCTTGAACTCTCGAGTCCTTACCCGTTCGGGTGAGATTCGACAATTCCACTGGAAAGTTAAAACGTCCGGTGTTCTCTTTCCAAAGTTAGTATCCGTCCCAGAATATTTCGTTCGATTTCGCGACTTAGTGTGCAGGCGAATTTGCCACGCATTGGTCGCGTCAAATTGAAGTTCGAACCATTAGTTAACGACTACCAAAACCAGAAGAATAGAGATTTCCATGTCTAATGAGACTACCCCGCAG
Organism: uncultured Chloroflexia bacterium; assembly: GCA_963735455.1. Classification (GTDB taxonomy): domain Bacteria; phylum Chloroflexota; class Limnocylindria; order Limnocylindrales; family CSP1-4; genus Palsa-1033. The sequence continues at coordinate 353,896 of CAVTKZ010000001.1, read as the reverse complement.
CGGCTTGTGGCCGCTCCCGTTTCAACACCTGAATCGCCGGCTCTCGATTTACACGAGATCCAAGGCGATGTTCTGATCGGACTTCAGAAAAACTTTGAGCGATTCATTTTTTTTAAAATCGCCGAGGTGGCAGCATTTAAATCTGCCCTCCGGAAACGAATAGCGCATCGAGTTACGAGCACTCTCACTGTCAAGGCGCGTGAATTCGAGTTGCGCGATCACAAAACGAACGGTCGGAAGGACCCGCTGCCTCTAGTCGGCCTGAACCTCGGATTCACTAACACGGGTATTAAAAAACTGTTGGAGGGCGCGGATCTTAAAGACGCTTCGTTCGAAAATGGTGCCGCGGCCCAGGCTCCAACTTTAAGCGATGCGCTGGATGCAACGGGAAAGCTGGTCAATTGGAAGCCCGAGTTTCTTTCCAACAATATCGATGGTGTGCTCCTCGTCACGGGCGGAACCCAGGCTGCCGTGGATGGAGAGGCTACCCATGTGCTTGGTATTCTAGGCGCGTCCACAACAGTGATTTTCGATGAAACAGGCCAAGCGCGGCCTGGCCTAAATAGGGGACACGAGCACTTCGGTTGGCTGGATGGAGTTTCGCAACCGGGTGTGAAGGGATTGAGCAATCCATTTCCCGGTCAGCGCCTTCTCGATCCCGGGCACTTCGTCTTTGGGTATCCCGGTCAGGCGGCACCGCCGCCGGTGGAGTGGATGAATAACGGCTCGTTCATGGTGTTCCGCCGGCTGAAACAGTTAGTTCCTGAGTTCAGCAAGTTCATTCTAGATCAGGCTAACAATATTCAGCTCAACAACCCAGCCGGCACCTCGCAAATGGACCCCGTGTTGCTCGGAGCACGGTTGGTTGGGCGATGGAAGAGCGGAGCTCCCTTGGCGCTGACACCCAGCCAGGATGACACCACCCTTGGAGCTGATCCAAATCAGAATAACAACTTCGACTTCTCCGACGATCCGGATCAACGGCGCTGCCCATTTTCTGCGCACATCCGAAAGAGCAACCCTCGAGCGGATTTCGATCCTACCAGTCCCGAAGCGTCACAGGTGGCGGACGTCGATCCTCACCGCGTTATTCGAGCCGGCATTCCCTTTGGGCCGGAGGTGAGCCCTGACGAGCAATTGGCAAACAAAACAACTCAGGAACGTGGACTGATGTTTGTCTGCTATCAAACGTCGATTCCTAACCAGTTCGAGTTTATTCAGATCAATTGGGTGAATAATCCTGGTTTTATTTTCGGAAAGAAGCGGCCTTCACCACCCAACGACCCGGTGGTCGTAGGTATCGATCCAATTATTGGTCAGAGCACTCTGAACGGAGTGCCGCAACCGCGAACAGCAGACGAGCCAATCCCAAACTATCCGACAGGTAACGTCCGGAGCACGCTTCAGGAACCCGTAGACTTCGTTGTTCCAACCGGGGGAGCGTATTTCTTCGTGCCCTCCATCGCGGCGCTGGAGAACGAGTTGAGTGCTTGAAGACGAGAGACGATTTGATTGGAACCAGGCGATCGCGTTGAGACAAGGGACACGCTCCGCGCGATCCGGCGCTCGGCTCGGACGCGAATGTCCTGTGCAGCGCTCTTGGTGCTCGATGCGCTCCGGCGCGTCCGGTGTTGGCACGGCTCGATGCGCTTCCGCACCTGTGGCGCCGGTAGGGACGCGCTCCCGCACGTGAGCCGCCGTCAGGCGTCCGACGCCGTGTCCCGTCCAGCGCCTTGGATGGTCGATGGGCTCCGGCGCGTCCGGCGTTGCACGTTCTCGACCCGCCATTTGGTCGTCTATCTGCATTGCGGCGCGCTTTCCGATTACTGGCACCTAGCTGGGTGAACGTGCTACGCCGGACGCGCCGGAAACCATCCGACTCGATCAGAGGCGCAGCACCGGATGTCGATGATCGGACAATGCTACGCGCGGATCGCGCGGGAGCGCGTCCACTACCGGCGCTGGGGTGATACCGCCGTTAATCGAGCCTCGCATCTCGCACAACATTGCTGGTGATTCCAGCTCGCATCCAGGTCGTTAAGGTCTGGGCGCAGCTGTTTTTGTGGACAGGTCGAGTCCACACGTATAGTTGGCGCCAATCGCACCATTCGCGCTCGGTTCGGGCTAAACGTTAACGTCGGACGCGCAGGCATCGCTCCGGCGCTGCGGTGATACCGCCTTAATCGAGCTCCATTCGCACAACATATTCCAGCTCGATCCGAAGGTAGCAGAAGCTGTTTCTTTTCCAGGTCGACTCCAATTATATGGGCGCCAAGCGCGCCCACGCGCCGGTTCGGGCTAAACGTCAAGGGAGGCGTCTGCCCGGTGTCGAAGTGATAAAGCTTTTCAAGGGTCTCAATAACCTTGTCCCGCGTTACCTCCCTGCCTGCTTTCTGCAGGCCATAAATAAGCAATTTCGCTGCGGATAGCGCCACAAGGCGTTCAGCAAGGTTGCCCTCAGAGAACCTGCCCGCTCGTGCCAACTCCAGATATTCCATCTCTCCCTCCTTCGTCTGATCTGTGGGCAGGATCGGAAACGAGAGGAAGAGGCGTCCTGAAAATTGATTGGGAGCCTGATAGATTTCCGGGCCCACAAACGCACTTGGTGCCAGAACTAGCGGGAACACCTGGGTCGCTACCGCTGCCGCAAAAAAATCTCCCAATTTCTCGCTTGAGGCGAGCCAAAAGACAGCGTCAATCTTTCCATCCCGCAGAAGCGATGACCAGTCTTGAAGTTCCTTCACATTCACCGAGCGAGGCCGCTCCCAGCCAACAATCTTTGCCCGCTTCGTAATCCCATCAATGGCCGCATGGATCCCTCCTTCCTCACTGTAGACAACAACAGAACGCGCGGCTCCAATCCCTCGGTCGTCGGCAGCAAATCTTAACAACGCCTCACTTTGCTCTTCAATGCCGGACAATAGGTAGAAAACGTATCGATTGGCGGGAGCATCAACTCCAGGGAACAGACTAATTGCCCCGATGAGCGGGACGCTATTCTGAGCAATGCAGGAGTTAATTTCACTCTCATTACCGGCAATGAAGCTCTCAACCAGCGCGAATGGCTGCTCTAGTTGAAGAAATTTTTTGAATGATTCAGACCGCGCAAATTGAGGAGCTGTATTAAACGCACAAAGTATCCTCCGCCCGTAGAGACCTCCCTCGTCATTTACCTTTTGAAAGGCCGCTTGCAGTGTCTCACGCAGAGCGCGGTGCATTCCGCCGAACGTTTCCTCCGGCGGAAGGATAACACCTATCTTAATTGATTGATCGGCGATTCCCGGATCCAGTACATTCTCAAGGGTCTTCAGGTAAGCGACGAGATCATCGGCCTGTTCCCTGGTGAGCAGGTATTTCGGCATCGCCATGTTCAGTCGTGTTCCGCCTGAATCGATGCCCATCGTAATCGCGCGAATAACCAGACTTTCGTTATACGGCGGTCGTTCCCTTCCGGATCCCGTGGCAATTGCGTACGGCTTGCTCAGCTCCGTCCACCGAATATTAGACGGATAAACACCGCCCTCAGGTTTTCCCCGGCCATCCGGTCCGTGACAGTTGACACATCGTAGAACCGCGGCCGGTACGATGACACTTCCTTCCCCTGCCCTCGCCTCGATAGCAACACCATTATACCCCGTTCCGTACAGATAAATTTGCCTACCGCGCGACACGGCTGTGGAAGGGTCCTGAGCATCCTGCGCCGGACTCGCAATCGCAAATAAAACGATGTTTAGAAACCGGGCCGCGATTCGAAAGGCCGGAAAAATGCCAGGGCGGGCAAGCCTTTTGGGCAAGCCGGGTCGCGCCGCTGCGCCGGCGGCGCAGGTAGGGACGCGCTCCCGCGCGTCCGGCGTTACATGTCTCGACCCTTCTTTTGCTGCTTCTGGCAGAGCACTCTTGCGCTTTCGGAGCTTTGGCTCTTTCCTATCAGCTTCCACTTTTCCCATGTTCGCGCCTTTCTTGGACGTGCGACGCCGGATCGCGCGGGAGCGCGTCCCTACCCCACGGAGGCGACGCAGAAGCGCCGCTTATTTCCCATCGTCGAGAACACTCTCGACTGATCGAAGGATCTCATACGGCGGCGCTATCCCAAGGACTTTCTTCCATAAACCGGTAGGTTCGTTTCCGACGATAAAGACGTTGGAATGGTCTTCTTTTGCCTCCGCGTATAAGCCGAGCTTGTAAAGAATCTGATCCACCGTCTGCTTGTCTCCTGTTAAAAAGTCCCATCCCGGCTTCGCTCCGACGCCAGCAGCGTACTTCCTCAGTACTTCAGGGTTATCATTTTCGGGATCAACCGTGATCGAAACCAGCCGCACGTCCTTGCCCACCCGTTCGCCCAGACTCTCCTGCAACTGTTTGAATACCGGAATCGTCACTCTGCATACCCCGCTGCAGGTGGAATAGAATGAGTTAATAATAACGACGTTTCCCTTAAGAATGTCGGCGTAGAGCCTCAACTGCTTCCCATCCTGGTTAGTCAGCAGGACGTCGCCAAAATAGCGTTGCGCCGGAGAGACCGCGTTAGAATCATCTGTCGCGGTCGCGGTTGAGGCTAGCGCGACATCCGGTTCCGAATTGCGATTACCAGTAGTCTCCGCCATCTGGCGGAGGAGTTCGGCGATCTTGGTTGGAGACGTCTCAAGGGCGTTAATCCGTGTCCAATCACCGGTCCGGTCATTGACCAGGAGCAGAAACGGCGAGTGACTTTGGATATCAGGGGTAAACAGACCGACAGTCTTGAGAAGTTGCTCGACCGACCCCTTATCACCGGTTAGCAAGTTCCACCCAGCCTTGGCGCCGAATTGTGCACCCCATGTCTTCATCCTTTGCGGAGTGTCAGTCGCAGGATCGACACTAACGGAAATCAGCTCGACATCCTCTCCAAGCGACTGACCCAGTTCTGTCTGCAAGCGGCCGAGAGTGGCTCCAATCAGCGGACAGATCGTAGTACAAGTCGTAAAAATGAAGCTAAATGCTGCGACTCGTCCCTTCACAAGGTCGCTGTACAGGTGGACCGTTTTACCGTCCTGGTCGACTAGTTCGACATCAGGGATATTTTGCCTTGCTTCTCTCTCAGCGCCGGGATCTGACTGGGCATGCGCCTCAACAATCGGTTGCACAGTTAGTACCGCGGCGAGGAGCAGTCCGAGCCAAGCCGATCGCGCCAACGACAAGTTCGCGTTCATAGTTGTCTCAGTTCACCTTCGTTCCCCCGTTTCCACGCCTTCTCTCGGCAAAACCCTGACTGTCAAATAGTTCGGGTTACCAAATTTCAGATTGACCGAGTTGCACTGGACGTGGCCGTAGTATACACCCGGCTGGGGGGGATTAAATCCAATGCTGTAAACTCCGTCCCCTTCTTCTTTCGCGACTTCCCGCCGGTGCCAAGTGCCCGGCGCCAGGAAGGTCATAATAACAACGTCGGTCAACCCGCTAACCGGCTTTTTTGTCGCCTGATCGACAATGCGAAACCTGAAGGTTAATTCTTCGCCAAGCTTCGGCGGCGCTTGAGGTGCCAGCGCCGTAACCGTAACCTTTCCCGCGTTTCGTTCCGCCTCGATCGCCGGATTTGGTTCAACGGCGAATTCGAAACAGTTGACAAATCTGGGTGAATCAAGGAAAAAAACGACATCGTAAAGGCCCGGCTTTGGCAGCTTTGCAGCGGTTTGGTAGACCCCGCGAGAAGTACGCTCACGAAGACTGCGATCGACGACCCGGACTGCCATCGGCTGCCGGCCGTAATTGGAAAAGCTGCCCATCGGGGCGGCCATTCCTTCCTTGTAATAGTAAACCTGTTTATCCGGCGCGTTTGCGACAAGGACTGCATTCTCACCGGATGCCTGAACAACCCGCGCGGCGGGGCTGTTTATCCATGAACCACCGAGCGGTTGCTGGCCTCCCGGAAATGTAAGAACTGTCAGAGGACTGCCCTTCCGGCCGACCTGACCGAGCGGGACCATGTACACATCTGCCGAACCCAGATGATTGATATAAGCATAATCGCTCGTAAACGAGATCTGAAACGGTGCATTCCCCACCGTGCCGGACTGAATGATTTCATTTACGGAACAATCAATTATTTGAACGAGATCTTTTTTGCGATTTAGAACGAACACATATCGGCCGCCCGGTGCGACGGCAATTTCAGCAACTCCTGGATCGGCTTGGATCGTCTTAATGATGTTGAGATTCTTAGCGTCTATCACCGCGATTGAACCAGCGTCCGTCTGAGAAACGTAGACGGCGTTCGCCAATTCTGAGTAAGCGGCCGATACCGGCCCTCGTCCGATCTGGATATCGGTTACAGTTTTCAACGATCGAGTGTCGATGACGGAAATCGAGTCGTCTTCGCCATTGGTCACGAAGACGAATCTGCTGTCACTCGAAACGACCAGCTCGTGGTTTCCCTTTCCAACCTGCAGCCGTGCGGCGACTTCCAGGCTGTCCACTCGAAAAGCTGCGACGCTGGACTGGGAAGAACCTCCACCAGCCGCCCAGAGATACTCACCATCCGGCTGCAAAACGACGCCCGTAGGCTTAATGCCGGCATCGAGGTATTTCAATACCTCCCAGTTCGCCGTATCGACGACCGCGATTTTTCCCTGGTCAGGAATAGAAACGAAAAGCTTTGTCTGATCCTTCGTTGCGACCCAGTCGTATCCATTTCCCGTCAAAGGGATCAGGGCAAGGAGTTTCGTCGTTCCGAAGCCAAATAGCGGATCGACGACCGAGATGGTCGCATCGTCGTTCAACGCCAAAACGTAATAGACGTTCAGGTCAAGATCAGCCTGAGAGAAAGTGCCGCCCATGATGTATTTCTGGGCCTTGACTTCGCACGAGTTGGCAGCCGGGATTTCATCATTTCGTCTAAGGTCCAACCAGGCAGCAGGGAAAAGTCCGGGAATCGGCGCGTTCGTAGTTGTGTCGTTGATGGCGAATCGGAATAATACCGGATCGCCTTCTCGAAAAGGTTGCCCATCGAGAACTCCGACGTGGACGACTTCAAAATTTATCCGGATACCATTCTTTTCAATTGTCTGCCTGTACGGCTTCAGGGCAGAATCCGGCTCACCGCCCTTAGCAGCGACTGCCCCGCAGAAACCGCACGCCGCGAAAGCCAACATGACTAGCGCCACCCAGAGTCCGTCAACGTCTCTCTGCAAGTTCGCGTTTGTTCGATGCTTCATTCCCGCGAAGTAAAATGGAACCTCACGCAAAGTTACGCGAAGGCACGCCAAGGCACGGATCGGAGAAATTAACTCATTTCCTTAGCGTACCTCGGCGTACCTTTGCGCGAGGTTGTCCCGTCTTATGAGGCGGTACACTAACGCGCATTTCCGTCCGATTAAAAGCTTTCTGTGAAGACATTTTCAGAGGAAATGTAGTCGCCGTTGCTGATCATTCCCAACCATGGAAACGCAAATGCAGCAAAGGACGGTGCCACTGCGCGGGACATTGTACCGAGTACTGGAGGCGCGCTTTGGCGGAGACCCTAGAGCGATTAATCTCTGCTCCGAATTTCTCTCCCATGAAACGTATGATAGACGCTTCGTCACGAAGCTCATTTCGGTTTGTGATGGATCGGCGGGGTATTCGTGGAACGTCAGGCTCTTTGCGACACTGATGTTGTCAAATCAATGCCGGCAACTCGGCACAGGTTGCGACGAAGAGTTCAGGTTCCTCTTTCGGAAGTTCGGCATTCTCTCACCCGAAGCGAACCGAATGGAGGACCGTGTCTTCCGCGAAGGTTACACATCGACCGACTTTCGAGTATTCGTGGCCCAATTTCTGGGAAACCTTAGTCGCCTCGGGAGGATTCATCAAAATATCCGAGGACTCCAGACGACGGCGCGAGCCCTGGACGAATTCATCCGTTTCTCCCGCGACCCCTGCAAGCTTACTCTGGCGCGGTATCTGTTTGCCCCTGCGGATGTCGTCGAGCGGGTGCACGAGGAACTGACCTTATCCGCAGGTGTCGAAAGCCCTCTAGAGGCTGAAGGTACACGTGAGGCCGGGCATTATCTTTCGAGATTTCCAGAATATGAAAAGGACATCTTTCGCCGGCTAGCTGCTGAGGCCGATGTTTACTGGGCCTGCGAGAACACGTCATCGGAACTCAACTCGCTCGTTGAGAATCCTATCGGGACGGTTGCATGCGTCGTGAAACCGCCTGGCAGTTCGATCGAACTCGAAATAAAGCGCACGGGCCTGCGCGCCGGCTTTCCACTGACGGTGTCCTTCACCTACAGTACCGGTGAACCACTGCCCCCATCGCATCGCCTCCAGGGGGGTGCTTCCACCGCTAGCCTCCGATGGGAATCCAATCAGGCCGCAGTGATCTCCGACATTTACCGCTCCGTTCATGGAAGAGAAGCGCCGGTATCCAAATTGCTCTCCCTCGCAACCTACCGAACTGTTCCGTACAACGGCGAGGCCGTACACCTTCTCGATTACTTCACCGATCCGAACGTCTTTGGCGATGCCTACGCGAATATGCGCGACCACATGGATCGGTGCGTGTCCGATTTCGATTTTCAATACGGCGACGAACTCGCGCATCTGCCGGGTGAGTTCGGTTTGACCGGCCGCTTTCTGGCCCACACGCTTCCGTGTCAGGGAATCCTGGCGCAAACGAGTTCCTATCGCCTCGACATGCTCGCAAACTACCTTTCACCGGCAGGCGCTGATGCTTACTTTATAAGAGGCTTGAAACGAACGAACTACAACACGCGGGAGGCTCGGCAATTCGCCGATGCGCTGTTAGATGAGGTTTTGGGCATTTATAAGGCCCCGACCGCGGTGTACAAAAATCATGCACAATATATTCGCGCCGCGTATCAAATTCCGGAGAACAGAAATCGAGCTCACCGTTTTCACGCCTCCGCAGTTGCTGATCTGGGTACGTACTGGGGCACACTTCTCGCCCTGGGCGCATATTCCCACGGCGAGTCCTTTGTTGGCAGGAATCTCGGCCTCAAGAGTTCATTCGAAGCCGGTGAGTGGACTGTTAAGCTCTTATTCATGGACCACGACAACCTGCGCATTCCCGACCGAGGCGAGGAATCATTCTGGCCCCACGGCGCCTACAGGGCCTCGGTTGTGGATGAGTGTTACATCTGCGCGAATCCGGACAGGCCGCTGCAAATTGACGGCAGTTCAATGTGGTATCTCCAAGAGATTTACCAGGCAGATGCTCAGACTCGCACAGAAAGTAAAAAAATCCTACACCGGGCCATGGAGAGAGCCTACAAGCAAACGCGACGGGGAATGGACAGCGATCCGAAAGTGCAACGCTTTTTCTCAAAATCGTACATCCGCCATATGCACGATTGGGATGTAATTGTCGCCGACTACCTGACGATCTGCGGCGACTCGGGGAAAATCGCAGACTGGAAGAACCGCACAAGAACTTATCTTTCGACAAAGAAGTACAAAAAGGCGGTCATCGACAACTATCTCATGGGAGTTGAGAAACACTACGACGTCGTAACGCGATATTCATTTCTCTACCTGTAGTGCACCGTCTCGCATATAATGGTGATGTCGCCCGGCAGTCGCCCATCCGCGTCAATATAAGGTATAAGGTCTATCCCAATGGTGGGGACGCGCTCCCGCGCGATCCGGGGTGGCACATTGCGACGCGTTTTCGCAACTGGGCACGGTAGGGACGCGCTCCCGCGCGATCCGCGGCAGCACGTCCGATGATCGTGTCGGGTGCAGCGCCTCCGAGGGTCGATACGCTCCGGCGCGTCCGGCGTTGCACGGCGTTGCATGTCTCGCCCCGTCTTTCGCCATTTCTGCCATGCGCGCTCGCGAGTGCCGATTGTATTTGGCCCTTTCCATTATTGCGCCTTCTGTGAACGTGCTGGGCCGGACGCGCCGGAAACCATCGACGATCAGAGGCGCTGCACCGGATGTCGTTATCGGACAATCTACGGCGGCTCCCGCGGGAGCGCGTCCCTACCATAGCGGTGGGAAGAGATTTGCACGGCTTCCTTATGTTGACTCGCATGGGCAGTCGCCGGACGGAAAAACAGCCAACTGGCCGCGGCCCGGAGGGTTGCGTTGAAAACGGCCCATTTTGAACGCAACGACATCACCATTATATGCGAGATGGTGCACTAACCGCGGCTTGACTAAAAATAACGGGTTCCGCTAGCTTCGATCCGGGCCTTTTCAGCGGAATCGTTCAGTTCGGCTGACTCTGCTGTTTCAGGAGGCCGTGTGCGAGATACCGCATAACAGAGGAGAAGTTATGGTAAAAACAGGCTTACGGCGATATCTGTCGCCCGTCGTTTACGTTATCTGTCTGGTCCTGGGTTTTTCTGCGGCGAGTGTCGCCGCGGAAGAAGCTCAGGTTTCAGTCCTTTATGCAGGCTCTCTGGGAAATCTCATGGAGATGGACGTCGGGCCGGCGTTTAGTCGCGCGACCGGGTACAAATACCAAGGCGAGGCCAAGGGTTCCCTGCTCTCGGCAAACCTGATAAGGGAAAAACTGCGAACGCCAGACGTCTTTATCAGCGCCGACCCGAAAGTTAATCAACGGCTCATGGGAAATGAAAACGGTAATTTGGTGCGTTGGTATGCGACGATCTTCGGCAACGAGATGGTGCTCGGCTACAACCCGGACAGCCGTTTCGCCGCGAGAGCTGAAAAAGGTAGGCACAAACGACACTCGCCTCTATGAGATCCTTCAGGAGAAAGGGTTTCGCCTCGGGCGCGGCGACCCTGAACTCGAGCCGAAGGGCTACCGGACCCTGTTCCTTTTTGATTTGGCGGAAAAACACTATCAGCTACCAGGCTTGGCACAAAGGATCCTAAACAATGCCGAACACCCGACACTGATCTTTCCGGAAGAGCAACTTGTCGCCCGCCTCGAGGCGGGGCAGCTGGATGCCGGCGTCTTTTACCGCAACGAGATTGCAGAGCATCACCTCCCTTATATCGCTTTTCCGCGGGAGCTAAACCTGAGCGAACCGGATCTTGACCCCTATTACGCCGGAGCGACGTATGTCAGCCCACAGGGGGCGAAGTACGCTGGCTCAGCGATTGTCTACAGCGTCACGATTCCCGAGAATGCGCGAAACCGCGAAGGCGCTGCCGCCCTGATCGGCTTCCTCTTATCGGGCGAAGGGCGTAAAATCATCGAGAACCATAGCTTGAGAATCATCCCGCCCTTGGTCTCCGGTGACAGAGACGCGACGCCTGCCAAGCTGCTAAACGCGTTTAAGGAAATCACCTCCCAATGAAGCGGGTTCTTCAACCCGTACCTCCGGTATTCGTCATGTTGGGCGGGCTTTTGCTCGCTTACCTCATACTGCCGCTGGCGAGTCTTCTACCCCGGGTATCGATCGGTTCGTTAAACGGGTTGTTGAATCCCGTGGTGCTCGCCGCCGCAGCAGTGTCTGCCGAGACCGCCACAATAACGAGCATACTGTTATTACTATTCGGAGTTCCCCTCTCCTACCTCCTGGCGCGCCGCGACTTTCCCGGTAAGACATTTGTCACGCTGCTAGTTCAGATTCCACTCGCGCTTCCCCCGTCGGTATCCGGCATTTTGTTACTTATGGCCTTCGGTCCCTATGCACCGGTCGGCGGCTGGCTCTCTCAAATGGGGCTCCCTCCATTGACAGACAACCTGCCGGCCATCATCGCGGCTCAGGCATTCGTGGCAAGCCCGTTTCTCATTATTGCGGCGCGCACAGCGTTTGAAGATGTTGACCCGGCTCTGGAGCAAGTGGCCACCACGTTCGGTAAATCGCCCGTAGAAATTTTTTGGCGTATCACGCTGAGATTAGCATGGCCCGCCATCCGTAGCGGCATCACCCTATCCTGGGTCAGGGCGGTCGGTGAGTTCGGCGCGACCGCCATGGTCGCGTATCACCCTTATTCACTGCCTGTCTTGGCCTGGGTTCAGTTTTCAGAATCAGGACTGAATAGTACGGTTCCTTTGGTGGTGCTCATGCTGGCGGTAGGATCTGCTGGAGTGGCTCTCTCCCATTTGTTGGCACGCCGACAATGGTTCGCGGGGAACTCTCCTTTCCAGTCTGCGGTCGACCTCTCATCTTCTCGAGATTCCTCCGGTCTGCAACGGGATGATCTCCGATGGGACGGCATCAACTTTGCCCCCGTTACGCGCCGTCAGACCGCTGCTCCTATCACGGCAGATATCGTGCACAAATTTGGTGATTTCCGGCTTGATGTGCAGTTTCAGACACGCTGCCGCAGGGTCGCCGTCCTCGGGCCGTCAGGCGCAGGAAAGAGTCTTCTCCTAAAAGTACTAGCAGGCCTTATACAGCCATCGGAAGGTCGCCTGACGGTCGGCACGCGCACCCTGTTCGACGCGCACGAGGGAGTCTGGCTGCACCCCGACGAGCGTCATATCGGGTATGTCCCTCAACATTTCGCTCTCTTCCCGCACATGACGGTCTGGCAGAACATTCTGTTTGCTACCAGGACCAAAGCTGCAGACATAGGAAGGGTTGCTCAGGTGATTCGGCTTTTGGGACTCGAAGGCTTGCATGAACATTATCCGAGTCAGTTATCTTTCGGTCAGCAACAGCGTACAGCCCTGGCGCGCGCGCTGGTACGTCAGCCCGACTACCTGTTGCTGGACGAACCCTTCGCCTCGTTGGACACGCCGTTTCGTTTGCATCTTCGGCGCGAACTACTCCGAATACTGCGGCAACTTGATCTTTCTGTGGTGCTGGTCACCCACGATCCACAGGAGGCTTATGAGTTGGTCGAGGAAGTGATCGTTATCGATGGAGGACGAGTCCTGCAGCAGGGACGGCGTGAAGACGTTTTTGGTTCCCCGGCTTCCGCATTGGCGGCCAGGCTGCTCGGCTTTCGGAACACATTTCGAGGACAGGTCATGGAATCAACGCCTGAAGCGAATTTGATCAAGTACCAGTGTTTCGCTTTGTCCGCGCCTCCCGGGCCTCTTGTGCCCGGCGCGACTGTCGATTTCTTCGTTAACCCGTCCGCCGTCACAGCGGTCCGCCGTTTGGATTGCGATTCTCTGCCGCCCGGGACGGTTATGGGCGGCGTAATCGACGCCATATGGCCTCGTCCAACCGGTGACCGACTCGCCGTAGTCGTTGGAAACGGAGCATGCCCGGATTACTGGGAGGTAGAAGAAGTTCATAGCGAACGGCCGCCAGTGCGCTGGAGCGAGCGAGAATCCGTTAGCCTGTTTTTGCCACAGAGCTCAATCCAAATCATGAAGCAAGAAACGAATGGCGCCGCGAACCATTCATCTTTTTGACGAGCAGCGTATCAGCCAGGTCCTGTCCCGTAAAAAGGGTTTCATTGCCGCGCTGGTTGGTTTGTTTCTCGCGATAGGCGGGTCAGCCTACGGAGCGCCGCGTACTTCGGGTCTTTGGTGGATGCCGGACGTAGCGACCAAGAGTGGCGAGCAGATCGATCAGCTTACCTATTTTATTTACTATCTGACAGGTGGCGTATTTATCCTGACCCAGGTGGTTTATATTTATTTTCTGATTCGGTATCGAGCGAGAAGAGGCGTGCGAGCCATCTATAGCCACGGCCACAATCGCCTGGAAGTTGTTTGGACGGCGATACCGACAGCGATCTTTATCGGCCTTTGGGGTTACAGCAATCATTTGTGGTTGAACGTCATCCACAGAGAACCGCCGCCGGACGCAATGGAGATTGCGGTTACGGCCTACCAGTTTGGGTTCACCTTTCAATATCCGGGGCCGACCGGCAAACTAGGCCGATCAGATGCGAAACTGATCAGCGCTGATAATATGTTCGGAAACGATCCAACCGATCCGGTGACGAAGGACGATTTACAATCCGGGGTGTTCGAACTGCCGGTGAACAAACCCGTTCGGATACGTCTCAATTCCAGGGACGTCATACACGGCTTCTATATTCCGCAATTTCGTATTTACCAGGATGCGGTTCCGGGCCGGACCATCGATTGGGTATGGTTCATTCCGACAAAAATCGGAAGCTACCAACTGGCCTGCAGCCAGCTATGCGGCTCAGGGCATTATAATATGAAGGCGCAGATTGAGGTCGTCTCCCAGGCGGAATTCGACAAGTGGTATTATATAGAGCAACGCATCCACGGTAGGGACCGTCGTGCCGCCGTTCGCCTCTGTCGCTTTTAAGCCTAAACTCCGAATTTGGAACTCGTCAGCTTCTCGTCGGCGTTCTCGCAGAATTTGTGGCTTAGATCAGCGGAGGGGACGCTCCCTACTGCCATAGACAATCTTATGTTGCCGACGCAATCCGGCGTCAGACCAACCGCCGAACTCATTGGGTGTTAGAAAGCTCTTGGACAGACGCTGCGCGTCTGTCCAAGAGCAGGGATTTTCGAGGGACGAGAGAGAAGCCGTAAGCGAAGGCTCCAGCCTTTGCATCCCGTGGTGAGCCGGGCAGGCAAAGGCTGGAGCCTTCGCTTACATCGATTCAGCCGAATACTTCATCAATCTGTTTTGCTCTATGCTCGACCAGGTGACGCTCCAGCACGAGTTTCTGACCTCGCCGCCGGATCTCGTCGATCGCCTTTCGATTCCTTCGGTCCAATACTTCTTCAATGCGCGCCTTGAGGTTCTCCGGGCCGACTGAGAGATAATGTACGCCATCGCGAAAGCCCAGACCCGCAAGCGCACCATTCATCCTTCCTTCTCCGAGCAGAAGAGCGCCGGTGGCCGGTATTTCAAAAAACTTCGCCACAAGATAGCCATAAATTAGTCCGTCGGTAAACGCCGCGAGGTGCCGGGCGATATTTCTCGCGTATCCATTGCCAACTCTCTCATCCGATTCGTGGTCGAACTCGCAATGATAACCGGGATGCTCAAAAAAAACGATCGGCATGCAGCTTTCCTCATGAAGGGCCTTCACCTGACGGCGCATCGGATAATGGCTCGTCATCGCTCCACTGATAAATACAGCGGCTTCAGGCGTTTCGTTTAGGGGAACTACGAAATCCGCTGATGCGGAGTGAGGCACCCAGATGAGGTCGGCGCCTTTCCTGACAAACGGATAGAATTCCTCAAACCGGTTTGCATAAGCGGCTAAGACCTTGTCTGCCAGGACGAATGGCACCGCACGACCAAGCCGCGCCGCGTCGCTGAACGAATGGATGTCATCGGCCCAAATACCGGTTTGGATGCCAAGCCGCCAAAGTTCCCTCGCCCGCGACGTAAAGAGCTCATACTGCTCCCAAAATAGAATCACCTCCGGAATGCTTCCCAATCTATCCAGAAGAATCGTCCGCAATGAACGGCTATCATTCGCCAATTCCCAAGCTTCTATTTGCCTCCAGCCGAAGCGGAGTTCGAGACTCTCAATAATAAAGAAAAACTCACGGCTGATATAACCTCTCAGCGCCGTTTTCGGCGCCACAATCAGTTTTAGCATCGCGACAAAAAAGTTGCCTTGAGCCGTTCGTAGAGGCAATTCGGAGCATAGGAAGCCTCCTTATCGCGGCCGCCGCGGCGCCACATCTCGTTCCAAAGATGGATACTGTGAGTATTTTCGTCGACAAACCTCGCATTCTCGGACGAAAGCACCTCCTCCCATTCGTCATAGGCAAGCGGACAGAAAACTTGCGCAGCTTTGACCAAAGATCGCAGCCCGAATTTTGCGATTACTCTCTCCATCAGTTGAGGCCCGTGCTCGCCCCAGACCACATCGGTCGGATCGGGACACGACTGGCATATTTCCCAGTTAAATGCCATGACCTCGCTTCCAGGTGGCGCCTTAAGCACCGCAGTCGTCGGAACTTCGTGCCCGCTAACCCGTTCGGACGCAAATACGTGCGGGTCCTCGAACGCGAAAGGCTTCAAACAGACAACATCGGTATCTACCCACCATCCGCCTCTGCTCAGCAAAAGCTTATAACGAAAGAAATTCGAAAACCCAGCATGGCTGGGGTGGCTTCTGTACTGGAAAATCATCGATTCCGGTAGAATCTCGTCGGCCGCCTTTAGCACAGTTCCTTTTGGAGCATTCTCGATCTCTTCGTAAACATAAAGATGATATTCATGACCGTGGGCAAGAAACGATGCGATCGAGAGCCTCTCCATGGCTGAGAGTTTCCGTCCGATCCAAAGACTCTGAACTAGTGTCCGGTCTGGCATATACGCATAGATTCAGATATGCGCGCTGCCGCCGGCGCGACTTGAAAGTAGCATAGGCTTCCAGCCTGTAGAAGATACACGCAGGATACGTATGCTACATTGCCCACGGCCCATTTTCAACGCAACGAAATCACCATTGTGAGACGGTATAAGGTCTCGTCTCACTGCTGTCCAAAATAATCGTTAGTTGGACCGGGTAGTCTTGGATTGGAGCCGTTGCGCGGTCGTATAGACCGCGCTTCAGCCAAGAGGCCCTGGTGTACCGTCTCGCATATAATGGCGATGTCGTTGCGTTCAAAATGGGCCGTCGGCAAGGCGCGAGCGAAGGCGCATATCTCAATCGATACGTAACCGACGAGCAACGCGGCCGCCGGCCCATTTTCAACGCAACCCTCCGGGCCGCGGCCGGTTGGCTGTTTTTCTGCGTTGCTCGCTCGACCCGTATGAATCCAGATATGGGCGCTGTCCGCTCGACCGCCTTGAAAAACAGCCAACTGACCTGCGGCGACATCACCATTATATGCGAGACGGTACACTAGGTTTGACGATCTGATGAGGCGATGCCGATGGGATGGGACGCGCTCCCGCGCGATCCGCGGCAGGACCTCCGATGGTTAAGATCCAGTGCAGCGCCTCTGATCGTATCCGCGTTCCGGCGCGTCCGGCGCAGCACGTCCACAGACGCGTTCCAGACCTGCGAAGCCGGACGCGCCGGAGTGCATCTACCATCGGAGGCGGGCTACACCGGACCTGACCATTGGACCTGCTGAGGCGGATCAAGCGGGAGCGCGTCCCTACCTCCGCCGTTGCGCGGGAACGCCCAGGAAGCGCATCCGATTTAACCTAATCAGAAACAAAAGCCTTCCTTTCAGTCCTCTTTTGGAACGCTTCTTGGACAGGAGTGATCTCTTTATAAGGCGCAGTCCTCCGGAGCACGCCAACCATCGACGCAGGCTATCCAGTTGCCGGCGGAACTCGCGTGCGCATCGATATGATGCATCCGGCTGGTCCGCCAATTCCCTCTGATTCCAGCCCCGATGATCGCCTCGGGCAAAGCGAGCCGTTCGCTGTAGCTCCCCCTGGTCAGGTGGGTGATCTCAAACGCCCACACCTGGTCTCCATATTGTCGCGAACAGTCTTGCGCGAAGCGAATCGGCCGGCCGTCGAAGGTGAGAACTCGGCCCGCCGGTCGGGCAATCCCGGCGTCGTTCTGGACTATGGGACTCTCCTGATGCTCTTCCCACGGCCCTTCAAGTTGCGGCGCACTGTATAAACGGAGAGACTGGTGCGTGAAGGGGGTGTCGCATGCGAACATCCACCATCTGTCTCCGGAACGAAAGATCGATGGATCGGCATGAGGTCCCTTGATCAGAGAGCGGACGACCTGCCAATCGAAGGGGAAATCCCGGCTTTTGTAAAGGCGGACCTCACCCGCACCCAGGGTCTCAGGAATCATATAGTAACTCCCTTCCCACTCGAAAACACACGGGTAGGAAAGATGGAATGATTCGCGCAGAACGATCTTCTGATATTTCCAGGCCAGTAAATCATTACTAACAGCCAGACCGATCTCGCCCAAAAGATTGTCTTTCCGCAACACTTCGAAAAAAAGATACCAAAGGCCTTTCCGCAAGATCATAAACGGATCCGCAACGAAAACCGCTTCGATATCGGTGACGTCACTAGCAGTCACCGCAGGATTCCTGCATCGATCACCTGATCCCAACCTCAATGGGGAACCGCCGACTAGAATTCCGATTTCCCACACACGCAGTGCACTGTTGATCCGTTATTCTGATTGTGAAACATCAGGATTTTTCGAGGACGGGCACGAAGGGCCAGTCCTCAATTTCGGAGTTTAGGTTTAAGGCACGATCTTCCCGAAGGTGGTAGCTCCGATATCACCTTTATCGCTGACTGCCGTTACTTGAATCGTGGCAGGTTCTTTGAGATCAGTTTTTACTCGGAATGACCACTTTCCATCGGAATCAACTTCCGCTTTGCCCAGCTCAACCCCTTCGTGAGAAGCATCGGCAGCGAATATTTGCAGTTGTTTGGGCAATTGCCCGGTGCCATTTGTGGTCACGGACTGAATCGACCCATTGACCGTCAAGTAGTTTTGCAGCAAGTGAGCCTTTTCGATAACAACCGCATGTTTTGTGACTCTGAACAGGCCCCAGGTGCCCAAGACCCCACCGGTCTGATAAGTGTCGTAAAGGTAGTCACCGGGAACCTTGTCCGATCCTCCCGCACTCGCAAATAACAGGTCGAATTTCTGGTTAGGCCCAGCCTCGATGGATCCAACATGCTCCGACAATCGATTGTCTCCGATCTGCGTTCCGCCGTTCGTGTACGGCTCTTCCTGCCAGTTGTGTCCGTGCACAATGAATACCGGCGGAGGCATGATCCCGTTGCTCGTCGTCGTACTCGGTACCACCAATCGGAATCGAGTCGGCACGCCTGCGGGAGCGACAAATACCGGTGTTTGCGGGTCCGCCGGCGGATTGTAAAGGCTGTTTGAGAATGCCTGGGAATATCCCTGAGGCGGCGCCTGCGGAAGAATCTGCGCGTTGTTTGGCAAGGCTCGAGTCGTAAAAGGCTCAGAACGGAAGTTGATCGCGCCAAAAGTGTTCGTGGCGGTTGAGTTCGCAACCATATTCTGGTCGACCACTACAAACTCTCTGAAGCTCGTCCCATCCGTCTTAGTCACTGTCGCCGCGGCCCGGGTAGTAATCCCTTCGACCCAGGAAGATCCTTCGGGTTCGACGATCAACGCACCGACCATACCGAATTGGGGCTGAATCATCTGGTCTGCACCAACCAGATTCGTAGCACCGAACTCGATCGGCGTCGCCTGCTCGACCTTCGTCCCTGATCGATCGCTCACTACTTCCCCTGCGTACCAGTAGAAGTCCTGAGGTTTGTCCAGTGGGGCAACAAGTTTGCTCTGCGGGTTGAAACCGACAATTAGCCCATTCGCATTCAGGGGATTATAAGCGACCAACTGAGGATGCAGGCCGACTCGGTAGGAAGTCCTGAGAGGAACGAGCGGGACAAGGTCTGGGTCAAACGTCAGTGTCTGTGCTCCGTTCGCTGTTGCCGCGATTGAAAGGGTGATTTGCGTACCGGAGTCGATCTGCGAGATGATAGTTCCCGGCGCAATGCCGGTACCTGATACGAACATGCCAACAACCAGTTCCGCCGTAGCAGCGAGGCCTGTCACCGAAGTTGAACCGCTTGTCAGTGTACCGCCTTGCGATTGTGAACTGCGATTGAACGGAGTTCCGTATGGCAACGTGTTCGTGTTCGCCGGCCCAAAAACAGGACTCTTCGGATCAAAGCCGTTGCGGACTGTTACTTTGATCCAGTCGCCGGCAGCCGCTCTCAGAATTAACGGTTCGATCGGCGCACCTTCCTTCAGCTTTCCAGACCCAAGGTCTGAGGTGCGGACGAACAACACCGCGTCCGGCGTAGAAAGCTCGTTGTTCGGGTCGCGGCCGTTAAAAACCAGTTTCCCGTCCTTCAGCACAGACGCGGTGACGGCTGTCACATCGAACTCGCGGGTCGGACCGCCCGTTTTCTTGGCCTCAGAGTAACCTTGCTCGAACAGGTCGACGTTCCCTGCCGACGGCGGCTGCTCGTTGTTCGGGAGCACATGGACGCCCTCAACGTAACGTCCGTATGCGCGCATAATTCCCCAAAGGCCGTTGCTCAAGCCGACAATCCCGGAACTCGGCGAATAAAAGTAGTCGGCGAATTTGGGCAACTCCTTAACATCGCTGTGCTCGATAGTGGTTGGCGGCAGATCAAAGAGCATTTCGAAGTGCTCTGATAATCCCATGAGCTGGGCGTTGCGATAACCCGAGTTCTTGTATGAGGGTTCGAAAAGCCACTTTACGCCATGGATTTCGAATGCATGCGACTGTGTGTGAGCTCCGACAAGTGTGCGGATCTGAACCTTGTCATTTGCATAGGCCTCGAGCAGCGGTGTATACGGATCGTCAGGCTGAGCGTTCGGCACCAGAGGGCTTGGGAACCCCGTCACCTTACCGTCCGGCTGGATGTTAAGATTGGGGTCGGCGCGCGGAATGGAAGCGAAGACGAGAGCAGGATCGCTCTGTTCCTCGGGAATATTCATTGGCGACACGACCGGCGGCTTGGCGCTCAGGTTGGCGAGCCGAAACGGCACTGGTTCATTGCGGTAATTGAGCGAGTAGGTCCCAATTTGGTTTTGGCTGACCAACTGCGGGAACGGGACGCCATTGGGTTGAATACCATTGGACTGATTGGCACCGTCGGTCGGAGAGTTTAACGCAAACTTCGCATCCGACCAGCTCGGACTGATGTCCGGCGTATAGACGGGCATTTGAACGATAACGGGCACGTTAACGCCATTTATATTCTGGTTTTGCCGAACAGCGCGCACGATATAATGATCACCGCCGTTCACCTGCCCTGCCGCTTCGGTGATGGTCCATTGCACATTTTTCTCGTTGACCTCCACTTTGGCCTGCGGCGAGAGCGGAACACCGAACTCCAGGAACAGGTCCGTGAATCCGGCAACTTCCTGTCCCGCAGTCCCGTTCTTTCCGATCGGGAGCCTCTGATTGTTGAGCTCGTCGACGTAATACTGAAACGCGTTAATCTGCCCGGTCTGGCTTAGATCAAATGCAGCGGATGGTACTTTGGTTTTCCTTGGATCAAATATTAATGATGAACGATCATCGAGGCTGCCTTTCGCATAGGCGAGCTGCATATCCTGGAACTCGAGCATGAATTCGCGATAACTCTCCTTGGGATCCTGGGGCACCACATACCCATGCCAGCTTGTTGGACCGCCATCCAGACGTGTATTCATGCGCGTGCCATCGGGAAGGTACCACGACGAATCTTCCGGCTCGATGACAAGTCCGGCGTAGAGCCCTGCCTGCTGGTGCGTCGAAGGGCTGAAGTGGTCGTGCGTAAACACGGTTCGAAGGGTCCGATCGACACCTTCGTTGTTGAGAAGAGGATCAACAGCCCAGAGCTCAACGGTGGTCTGCGCACCGTTCCAGTCTTCGCCTTTTGGCGGCTTTCCGAAGACCGACTCTCCAGCCGGGGTTATCACCGGTACACCGCCAGCCAAAGCGACCTTGCTTCCGGGCGGCGGATAGTAATCGCTGACCTTCTTCACCATTAGCTTTTCCTGCGGGGCACTCTTGTTGACGTAGCCCGATCCCAGATCAAACGCGTACAACCCGCCTACCTCATTGATGGCATAAATTCTCTCCCTTACTTCTTCGGGACTGAAAGTGCCGCTCTCATAATTGTAGCCGTTGGACGCGCCATCCGAAGCGGTCACGTCGAACTTCACGAGGTGAATGTGCTGACCGATGACATCCGTCGGAGTCCGCACCTGGAAATCGTCGAGCTCATAATAATTAGGCACCAGGTTGGTGTGCCAGAACTGGATTGTGTCCTGCGTGTTGGACCTGAAGAAAAGTGGCTGCGGTGGCCGCTTACCGCTCATTGTTGACGCGACGTCTTGCCACAGCGAAATCATACGCTGCTGTGGAAAATGCCAACCCTCCTTGTTCAAGACAGCGTTAACCTGGATGACTGCCGCCTGATATCGCCGCCGGTGAATATTTGCATTACCAAAATCCGTTACCGTCGGATCCGCATACGGCGCGCCCGGCGTCGGCGGTAGTCCATTAAGGATGAAATTGCCCGGTTCACCGTTCGGTTGCGAACTCGGCGTGGACCGCGTCGCGTGAGCCTTCATGGCCGCAAGTTCCACCGGAGTTCCCTCTTCCGGGAGCCTGAAGGCATCCAGGCCCCCGCCCGGCTGAAGATTTCCCTGCTTATCCAGGGCGACAAAATCTTTCGTAAAATCCCAGCGTGTCTGAAACTCATTGACGATCTTTCCGTCCAGGACCAGGTGACGCGGCAGCCCGCCATCGAGATAGACCTTCTCCTTGTCGGTGTTTATAATCGGCTCTCCCGTGTTGGGATCTTCCAACCACGCAAAACCCAGCGGTGGATGGGGCGAACGATGGCCGGACACGCCTGGAATGAAGAAGGGATAGCCAGGATTCTTGTAGACCGGCTTTCCATCAGGGCCTTTCATAACGATGTCAGTGCCCGGCTCCGTCTCAGGAAGCACATTAACCCTGCGCCCCTGGCCGACCGGTTTCCCATACCATGGGGACAGATCAGTAAGCTCCACCTTGGCCGGCGTCGGAGCCATCGCGAGCGTCGGCAGAGGCACAATCGCCGGAATCGGCGTTCCACGGGCGATCTCGCCGTCCGGCAAAGCACGGTTCACACCAGCGACCGGGATCCCTTTTTCATCCAGGACCGTTCCTGCTTCGAAGACGTCGTGCACTCGCCATAGCGCCCACATCCCCTGAGCGAAATGCGGATAGAAATGACAGTGGAAGATCGAATCTCCGACTGTCTTGTTGCGGTTTCCGCTGCCGCCGTAAGCAATCTCCAGGGTATACGCAGTGCCCGGAATGATCAGCTGGCTATCGAGGTAATGCCCGTCGTCGCTGTCCGGCGAATGCAGCCATTGGTGCGCATGGAGATGGTGTACATGCGCGGGCCCTGCTCCCGCATGAAGAATCCGGAATTTGACATGATCATCCATGTAGCTGTGGTACACGTTCGATGGATCGTCCGGGAAAAACGCCTTCGTCGCCTGCGCCTTGCTCAGAGGGGCGAAATCATCACTCTGCGGCGGGACGCTGGTTGCCGGCCGCGGCTTGCCATCAAGTGCCGCGTAAACCGCCGCGGGCGATCCTGGAGGAACTTGAGTGCGAATTTGCCGATGCTCATCCGGGTTGGAAACCAGCGGATTCGGAGCATTCGCGGGCACGTCCACAACCATCGCCGGATCACCCACAGCCCATCCACTTAGAAAGAATTCTTCAAACTTCAAATCTACGGCATCAGCGTTCCCCATCGGACCAACCCCAAGCCGATTCGCCACGATTTCGGGTCCGATCGCAGCCGAGCCGTAATTAATCGCGAAATTATCACCTCCCGCTTGCATGACGTTGGCGAGATTGTCATTTGCCCACTGAGCGAATGCCTGTGTCGCGAAGAAAGCCTGGTGATAGATAATCGTGAATTCACGATACGGCTGCCTGCGATCCGGAGAGGCAGGGTTCGTCCGAAAAGTCGGACTCGTGTTGGCATAGGAGAATCGGCCCGCATTGGGACCGGTGATGACCGCGGTGAGGTCGCTCGAAATCAAGACCAACTCGGCCTTAAAGATCCGGACACGGTAGCCAGCCTGTTTGTCGATTTGGTCAGCCGCTACCAGGTACGCGATCCCTTTGTCCGTGATCAACCAACTATAACGGTATTGTTCAGTCACTTTCGCGCCTGGCGATAGTTCCATCTTTAGTGTTTGCGCGAATATTTCCCGCAGGGCCCCGGGAATAATTCCAGCATCAAGATCCTGAAGTTCCTGAACATAGTTCGACGGACTCGGCTTCAGCGGCTCATCGTAAAGAGCGTCACCCAGAGGTACCGCCTGTAGCATTTGAAGCACCGGGCGACCTCTCTGGTAGGTCCGTTTCCAGGTCGGACCATAAATCGCATGGTAGTAAACGAGAGGCTGCAGGTCTGACGTGTAGATGTGCCCTCCGCCCTGTCCGGTCGAGTCCTTGACGTAAACATCAACACTACTCCGCTTGTCCGGCTCCCGGTTGATAAGGGCCTCCTTTATGAATCCTGCGGGAGCTACGGGCGCCTGGCCCAACGGATCCGTAACGACCTCCGCCTTCTCCAAAGTCCGGTAGTGCTCTTTCAGGTCGCCTTCGGCTAACGTCGCCTCTTCCAGATCGTCGTGCGTGACCTGGCTGCGGTACCATTCCGCTCCCTCGGGTTCGACATTGATCGCCCCGAACAAGCCGGCCTGGGCCTGCTCGCCGCTTTCCATATCGGACGGGCTATATATTAAGAATGTACCCTCCTCCGCGGCATACCATTTATAACCCAAAACCTCACCCGGTTTTGCCAAGCCGTTCGGATTTTCTCCGACCCACGACGCGTCGCTCCCGATGCTTCCAACCAATTCGATCCCATTGGCATGGATTCCCGCCCAGCGCGTTGCCGAGGAAACAGTGGTCAAATCCAGAGGGGCTAATTTGTCGTTGGCTCGCTGGACCGTGGACCGGAGCTTCGGATTGAATGCAGTGCCGGTTTTCGGTTCGGGGCTTAGCAAATTCCAAAATGTTATCGCGAGGCAATCCCCTTTGTTAGCTCTCAAGACGAGTGGACGCGCCCGTTTCTCGTCCCGGAGACGCACGTTGCCGACAAGCTTCAGAGCCAAATCCCGACGCTGGTCTGCTGAAAGTTTCCAAGGGTCAGGCAACTCGCTGCCATCCAACTTCACAACGTCCCCGTAAAGGGCGTAAATCATTCCACCTGGCTGTGCTGCGCCGAGCCGGTTCCACATCCAAGGCTGGTCGAGCGCAATGACCTGGGCGTTGACCGTCCGGTTACAGGCGAAGGATGACTCCTCCGCCATTGCAACCGAACCAAAAGAACCGATCAGCGCTAATATACCAATCGCACAGGGCTTACTGAGCTTCTTCAAATGCTTCATTACAGCTGCTTCTTATTCAGGATGATAACTCACATGGCCGATTAATGGTTATCCGTGGGATTGCAGAATTTTGAGTACCAAGAAACCCTTATTGGACCTCCGGGATAACCTCGCTGGGGTGCACTCCAAAACAATGAAACGAAACCGATAGTGCGGGTTGACGGATTATCAACGCGTCTTCTTCCCTTTTCCGCCAGTCGCGCCTGTCACAGTTTCGGGCCTTTAGTACCCTTAGTGCCTTTTGTGCCTTTTGGCCCTTTTGGTACCCTTCGTGCCTTTGGTGCCCTTTCGTGCCCTTCGTACCTTTAGTGCCCTTCGTACCTTTAGCACCTTTCTTGCCTTTTTTGCCTTTCTTACCTTTGCCCTTGCCCTTCTCCTTCTTTTTCCCTTTCTTCTTCTTATCGATAGGCGCGCCTAACGCTTGAGCGAGGGCCAGGAACAGATCCATCGCGGTTTCCTTCTCGAGAACCACATAGATGGGGCCGCCCCCATGTACGTGGATATCCCCCTTTTTGCCTTTCTTGCCCTTCCCACTTTTGCCCTTCGGGCCCTTGCTAGTTTTCGTGTTCCCCATAAGTATTTTCCTACCTGTGGTCGCTTCAATTGCCGTACGATCTTGACACGGGAACATCGGCCGAGCGCGCCGACTGGCTCAAAAGATCATGGCTAATTGTTTTCTAAACTCCGAAAACTTAAACTTACAGGCAACAAGAATCGCTGCCGGTCTTCACAAATTTGTTGCCTGCAAACGACATAGCCTGCATCGCTCGTCGCCTCAGTCCGGCGTCCACCGGACGTGATTTTGCGGGTTTAGTATACTTCTCGCCTATAATGCTGACTATTAGCCTATCCGGCTTCACAAAAGCCCCAACCTCTCTTGCACTCGAGCGCGCGATCCGGCATGGCGCGTCCATAAACGTAATCAAATACCAAATCCTCTGTACACGCATGAGCAGCTGTGGGGAGAATCCGAAAACGAGCTGCGAGACGTGCCGCGCCGGATCGCTCGGGAGAGCGTCCCTGCCATTGGAAAGCCGCTTCGTGACCTGTCCCAGAATGGCGCTTCTAAGTTTAACGGCAGTTTGGGATGGTTTATGCCCCAAAGGGGCTTTAGGACTCAGCCCAGGGTTTCAACCCTGGGATCGGCCCCCGCAAAGAACGCGCCCTGAAGGGGCGCCAGAATCGAGCGTGCAAAAAACACACATGTAATAACGCATATTTAGAGAGTAGCAATCTCAGCCCATTTCCTGTCTTGGCGCACATCATTTTCTATGACAGGGAGTTACAGCTGCGCCAAAGGAAATTTGTCTTCATTTTGAAACAGTCGACGTGTTATCGATTGATCCTCGTAGCTCTGGCCCCATAACATGGCCAACCGTTTTATAGGATAGTTCCCAGAGTTGAAACCCTGGGTTGAAGATCTATAGCCTCTTTGGGCAAAAACCATCCCGAGGAACCTCCTATCTTCAGAAGTCCTGCGGCCTGTCGGAGAAAAGACTCAGAGCACTTCCCGGCGAGTCGAATATTCGAAGGCCTGGCAGATCCTGAATTCTCTCGATCGAATCTGGAAAAGCCAAATAACTAACCAGCGTCCGGAACCCATCCTTAGTGACAGTGAAATACTCACTGAAGCGGCTGCGCCGGAGGCGGGAAACGTAGCCCTCCGTACGGCACGCCAGGCCATCGATAAGTCGGTCGCTATCAGATTTGTTAAGATCGATGTAGTTCTCGAATGAGCTCACCATGTGGTAATCGGCACATTTTAAAAGGTTCGCGCTCATTTCCATTCGTGAACAGACGATGTTGCCCTCGTTGAAGATAAAATAATCTTTCCGCCGCTCATATCTTTCAAATCCTGCCAAAAAACACTGGACCCTATCGATGGCGCCCTCGCTTTCGAGGTAGCAATAGTCACATTTAAACGGAAGAGCGGCTGGATCGATACTCTGCTGCTTGTCGCATTCCACGACCAGGACGGTAAATAGCTTGCCAAAATGGTTCACTAAGTATCCAAGATTCCTCCAGCCGCGCTCGCGCTCGCTCGGTGCACGATACAAAATGACTATCGCTGTCCGCTCTTCCATTGCTTTGACTTCTTTCCCGCGCAACACCATGGATTCTCTGATGTACCAGTGATTGGTTTGCACTTGTTGTGCATCGGAGTAGCTGTCGTCCACCCACGAAAGGTGGGGTACGAAGCAGTAGCAGTTGAACAATCGCTGCAAGATCGTGTTATTTCTGTCCACAGCCTGTTTCGCGCGAGAATTGAGGCGAATAAAAGCATCGTAGGCCGTCTGCCGGACAGCGTACATAAAGGTGGAAAACGATCCTCGCAGTTTTGAGATACCGGCCGCGACCGGAGTCGGCTGATCGCTGTGCAAACAGCCGAAGAATAGCATGTCCCAGTTCTCAGGCAGGCCGCAGACGCGTTCTCGAAACTTTTCACGAAACCGTTCGTCGAACAAAATATCGTCCTCCATGATCAACACGCTCTCGCGCTTCATGGCCCGCGCCTGCAGCACGACTGCCAGATGGCTTTGGAGACAACCGTAAGCACCGGGTGACTCCGGCCAGCCCTCCGGGATCTGCACCTTCGCGCCGTCAACGGCGGCAAACCTTTGCACCGGCCATAGATTGAACTCAGAAAATCGCGACTCCATCCGGCTCCACCTCTCTGGTCTTCGATCGAGGTTGATGCAGACTCGATACGGCAAAAGCTCGTTAAGATCCATAATAGTGGCTAGTGGCTAGTGGTTAGTGGCTAGAGCAGACGCACCAGCCACCAGCCACCAGCCACCAGCCACCAGCCACCAGCCACTAGACTCCTCTCCCGCTTGGCGGCGAAAATTCTGCGGCAAGGTTCGGTACCGGCGCTTCCCCGCTTGGCTGCGTAATTTCCGCTTCATATTCCCGCACGAAACCTCTGGCCATCAAATGATAATGGTACTCGCGCATCGCTTTCTCCCGGCAGGTGCGACTGGAGATTGTCCCGAGACTTTCAATCGCAATCCGGTAATCATCGTCATTCTTACAGATGAACCCGACATCGGGCGATATGACTTCCGGACAGGCGCCACGATCACTACAAATCACCGGCGTTCCACTCATCAGAGCTTCCGCCATCACCAGTCCGAAGGCTTCATTGAGACGAGTCGGATGCAGCAAAGCTCGCGCGCCGGCAAGGAGTTCCGCTTTTCTCTCTCCTCGCACATCTCCCACGTATTCTGCTCCAGCCTTCGCGCAGATCGCCTCAATTTTTTGAATTACCGCGTACTCTCCACTGGTGCCGGCCACCAGGAGTCTGAAACCCATCTTCACGGATAGAGCGAGGGCGGTGTCCAATCCCTTCTCGAAGGCCCAATCAATGCTGGACATGAACAATAAATAATCCTCCTTACTCTCGGAATAACAGTAAGCGGAGGGATCGATCCCATTATAGACGTAACGTTCGCGGCCGTAGAGACGGGCGAGCGTCCGCGAAACAAAAATCCAATTGCCACGGGCATAACTGCGATCCAGTCCGCGAGCCTGGATGTCGAGATGACAGGTGGCAACCCATGGAATTCCGCGGCGGCTCACGTATTCCATGAGGCCGGCGTGACTAACAAAACATGAGTAGTTGTGCAGGATGTCTACGGGTTCCGAGGGCGGCGCAGTGATCCGTTCGACTCCTTTGGGGAGAGGCTTCGCAGCTCCGGCCTGTAAGTGGTAATAAACTTCATGCCCCAAATCGGCCAGCCCTTTTGCCAGAACGTCATGCATGTAGTAACCGGAGCCGGACGGAAATTCGCGCGGATGACGTCCGACGCCATTTGCGAAATAGGAGCCGTGCTGATGGTTCGACCAGAGGAGTATCCTCATGACGGCGTCAGTTGGAATTGGAGCGTTCCCAAGCTGCCAAGGCTTCCCGAATGTCGCTATCGGGGGGACCCTCGGCTATTTCCAGGTGTCCGCAGCGGGTGGATGCTCCTTTTGCACGCAGAAACGGGGTTCTCTGTGGACCGAGATCGTACTCGGGCGTCACATAACGTACGATGAATCCGAGTCGCTTGACATCGGATCGGTTCGGCCGCGACCCGTGGATGATCGCATGATGATGCAGCGACATGTCGCCGGCTCTCAGGACAAGATCGATCGCGTCGGCTTCGTCGACCTCGACCTGGATCTCTTCACCTCGCTTCAGAAGGTTATCAGATCCGCGCGTTTCCTGATGGGGTAACGTACCCTGCAGATGAGAGCCTGGTACAACGCGCATGCAACCGTTTTCGGGCGTGCTCTCGAGCAACGCGATCCAGGCGGACACGGACGGGGTTAGATGCAGATTTGAATAGAAAGTATCCTGATGCCAAGCCACAAAAGCAGGGTCACGCGGATACTTGCAAAAGATCAGCGTGCCTGAAATGAGCAGATCGGGTCCGAGGATCCCTTCCACAGCATCCAGCACTGGGGGCTCTGTCGCCAGGCGGTATGCCCATGAAAAGAATAAAGCGGGATTCCCCATTCGTTTGATCGGCCGTCCGAGGAGCCTCTCGAGTTTCGAGAAAAATTCAAGATACGCCGAGGTCTTATCACCTGAGAGAACAGGGATGGGGGAAACGACGCCATCTCTTTCAAACCGCGTGCGATAGGTTTCCGGAATAGCGGCGTTCATGGTCGATGCTTTGCTCTTCTTCCTATAATTGCTGCTGACGCTCGTTGATAATTCGAAATAAGCGAGAGCCCGAAGTCACCTTCACCTATCTAAGAACGCAACAATGCTGGCGCAGCGGACTGAGTGGTGCAAAAATCTCTGCTCCCGGAAGCAAATCCTTAACAAAAGCGACAGTGTGGAACTGATGGTAACACACGCCTGGCTCCGCCTCAGCGGGCGACACGTCATCCGGATCGACAAAAAAGCTATCACCGGCTAACAGACACCACTTCGCACCTCGCGCTCGGGCAACAAGTTTTTCAACCTCGATTCGAGGATAATTTGGCTTCTCTCGTAAAAGGCGGTGTCTTAAGTTCGATCCCCAAGTAACTTCCTCGTCGGCTCCGGTCATATCATACCGAGGGTCCTTTACCGGATCATAATTGGGATCGCCAAAAGTGAACGCCATAGTGCCGCCACTCCTGAGCATCCGGCGCAGTTGGCCCAAAATCTCACGCATCTCCTGGACTGAGGTATGTGTGAAAACCGAAAATGCCAGAATAAAATCGAACGCTTGCCCGAGGTCAGGCACGGGCAGGTCGACAATTCCAGCCGAATTGTACAAGTTATGATACCGATTGTAGAAGACGAAATGGGCGCTCGGAAGCGCCTTCCGGCCACGCTCCAGCGCCGGACTATGTAGATCAACACACCAGTAGTCCTCCTGCTTGATCGTAGGAGGTGCCCCGATCAGAAACCCGCCCACATTGCCTCCGAAATCAAGAATCTTCTTGCCGATCCAATTCGGACTGCCCAGATGGGCATTGAAATGATCGTATTGCAAGGTCCTGCCGCTAAAAAACGTAAACTCGGACTTGCTTTCTTCACCTGCAGGAATGAGCTCCAAATTCGACCGTTGGTCGGCAGCCATGTCCGAAAGTTCAAGCATTAACGGCTCCCGCCTGTCAAGCGTAAGCGAAGGCTCCCTGCCTTTGCCTGAGAACACTTGATACTGCTCGCGTGCAAAGAGGTCGAGGACGAGAACGACGACGAGGACGAGGACGAGAACCAAGACCCAACATTGCGGCTATCGTCTGTTTCAAAGCGATCGATCAATCGGGTGGACATTGCTACAACACACCCGAGCATTTCCTTAAAACCGTATGTGAATAGAGGATTTTTACTGGATGGCTTTCCTGCTTGCTTCCTCCCGCTTCCCTAATCGTTCTCGTCCTCGTCGTCGTTCTCGTCCTCGGCCTTGGGTAAGCGGTCTTGTGACCGAAAAAGCCGTAAGCGAGGGCTCCAGCCTTTGCCTGCGTGGCACAACATGGATGCAAAGGCTGGAGCCTTCGCTTACGCTTCGATAACCAACGATGGATACGTCCGTGTTGACGCAGCTAGTGCGAACTGCAAGGTTTATTGTTCCTCCTAACATTCGGCGCAGCATTTTGGATGTGGCGAGAGAGCCGGCTTATGCCGCACCGCCCTGACCGAAAATTACTGGTCGGGTGGATTCTGCCGGAACTGTCACAGCCCGGTACTGCGATACTTTGGGTCGGCTGTCAGCCCTACACTCGGCCATATCTTGACGCGATCGAACGCCCGGGCGCCAAATGCTGGACGCTAGAGATCGAACCTTCGGCCCGGCGGTGGGGTCACCCGCGACGTCACGTCGTGGGCGACCTGGAAATGGTTGGAACACTCTATTTGCCGTGCCAGTTCGATGTGGCCTTGGTCAATGGGGTGTTCGGGTACGGCCTTAACACTCAGTCCGGACAAAATAAAGCAATTGAAGGACTCGCCCGCGTACTCAAACCGGGCGGCCTGCTGATGTTGGGCTGGAATACGCACCGCACTTCCGATCCGCTGGGACTTAGCGCAATCGAACGGTTCTATATCCGATCGGAGCGTCCAGGCTTCGAACACCGAATTACTTTCCCGGAGAGCACTCACATTTACGACTTTTTCGCCCTTCGCAACGATTATTGCGGGCTAGATAGCTCCTAGGCAGACCCCGGGAGGCTAGAAGTCAGGGGTTGCCGCCGACGCCGGTAGGGATGCGCTCCCGCGCGTCCGGCGTCGCGCGTCTAAAGGACGTGAACAAGCAAAAAGGCTGCAACGGTTTCCAGACGGGCAACGCCGGTCGCGCGGGAGCGCAACCCTACCACGTCACTCGCGCAGGAACATTTGACTTGACGCGTGGTGAGCGCTGAAGGCGCGGAGGAAGGAATCCATAATACGAGCGCGGATTGAGCAGACACATGCTGCGAAGACACGCTTACCGCGCTTTCAGCGCTGAACGGCCGCTTCCGCATACCTGGGGCTCCGCTTCGCTCCTCTCCCAGGCTATAATCTTATCTGCCCTTCGGGCTTCCAGATCGCTCGGATTCCAAGCCAGCCACAAGAATCTGCAACTCACAAATCTCTAAGGATTTGTGAGCGGTACACTAGCTTCGAGCTTCCTTACGCGTGGCAGAACTTCCCTCCCGAACAGGATCATTTCATCAAGTTTCGGCCATCCGGAAAGAATGAATTGGGTCACGCCAACCCGTGCGTAATCGATCAAGGCCTGAGCGACCTCCTCATAGCTGCCAACGAGAGCCACTGCGGGCGCCCCGTGAGTGCGGACCGCACCGGTCCAAAGCCACGGACTCAGCCACTCTTTTTCAGCGAGCGCGTACGTTTCGCAGATGGAAACTGAGTCGCTCCTGAGCATAAAACGCTTTTCCTTGTCCCCATCCCGCAAGGAAGGATCGAGCCCGGCCAACAGTCCGTAGGCGGCATGAAGAGCTTCCTCGCGACTCGCACGGGCGATGATCGACATCCGCAAGCCCACCTCTTTCTCGGCAGCGAGAACCGGAGCAACGCTAACTTTTAAATTCTCCGGAGTATCTGCTAATCGCATCCACAAAGTGCCTTGAGATATCGCCAGATTGCGGGCATCATCGGAACCTCCCGCAATAAATAATTCAGGGTACGAGCGATGGGGTGAGATGAACGGCGTGTTCAGCTTCCCTTCCTCGATGCGATAATAGTTGCCGGTGAAATTTACCGGCCCATCATTCTGCCAGAAAGCGCGACAGATCGCTAGAAACTCTTCTGTCCGAGCATAGCGCTCGCGATGGGCGAGGTAATCTCCATAATAGCGCTGCTCAAGTGGGGAGTGGCCGGCAACGATGTTGAGGCTCACCCGTCCGTTCACGAGCGCGGAAAGGGTATTCAGCTGCTGCACAAAAGTCGTTGGCAACGTGAGACCGGATCGGTAAGCGACAATGAACTCTACGCGTTCCGTAGCTAGCCCGAGACCAGCAGCCAGAAGTAGCGGATCCGGCTTGGCCGCGCCGATGTCGGTCAGCAGGCCGCTAATCCCACTTTTCTCGGCTTGGCGACAGAACTCAATTTGGTGTTCGAGATCCGGCAAACCGGTTGCGCGTTGACTCGCTCCGGTTGCGCGGGTTGTGACACCACGGATCTCTCCGCCTTGAAGCAGTCGCCAATGGAACCTAAGGACCCGATTGAGTTCTGCCTCTTCGTTCAAATACGCCCCCTCAGCGAGATATCAAGGTCGGCCCCATATCGAGCAAGGACGCGAGGGCGGACCTCTTCACTGAACGCAGTCATTTCCGGCACATCCGGCCAACCCAGGAAGAGGAATTGCGTGACTCCGGCCTTGGTAAATTCAAGGATACCGTCCGTAACTTCGTCGTACGATCCGACCAACGCGATCGCTGGAGCACCAAGGTAAGGGACGGCACCAGTCCACAGCCAATCGGTCAACCAATCGGATGAACTCTCCTCAGCCAACGCCAGCGTGCTGGTAAATGCCACGGAATCGGAAACTCGAGAAAAGTCCTGGTGAGTTTTCCTCGCGCGGTCGCCGACTTCGGCCCGGATCGATTGAGCCGCCGATAACGCTTCTTTCCGGCTCGGACGCGCTATCATAGAGGCTAGAATCCCAACCTCTGTCCCGCTCTCCAATACAGTCTTTATCCGCGTCGCCATCTCTTCGGGTCGCCTTGGAAGCGTCCAGAGGCAGTGCGCGTGCCGCGCGGCCAATCCGAAGGCCTGCGGCGATGAACCGCCTAGGAAAATCTCCGGACCGCTACGGTCGGGCGCAACAAATGGAGTATTCAGTCTCCCATTTTCGATGTGGTAGTAGTTCCCTTTGAAATTTACGGGACCATCCCCTTCCCAGAAAGCCCGGCAAACCGTTAAAAACTCGTCAGTTCGGGCATAGCGGTCATCGTGAGACAAAAAATCGCCGTATCCTTTTTGTTCGTTGGGAGTGTGGCCGCCGACCACGTTCAGGCAAATCCGGCCGTTCGTAAGAGCAGACAAGGTGTTAACCTGCTGGACTAATACGGTCGGAGAGCAAATCCCCGAGCGCACCGCAATCATGAATTTGATTTTTGTCGTGAGCACGCCCAGGGCACTCGCTAAAACGATCGGGTCCGGACGGTGGAATCCGAACGCGGTTAAAACGGAGTCGATACCGCACGTTTCCGCGCGCCGGCAGAAGTCGACGTGGGCCTCCAGATCGGGTATTCCGTTCTGAGCAGCTCTCGACTTCGCTCCCTTCCACTTTTCTCCTACTGAGGACATGCTCCAGTGGAAACGAAGCGGTCTTTTTTTTATCAGGCTCACGGTATCACAGCCTGCAGCGTTCTCTGGCTACGCCTAAAAATTCTGCTGCTTTTTTGGAGAGAAGAGTTTGAAACAGATTGTCTTGATTCATTTATTTTAAAAAGGCTCTTAAGCAGACGCGCAGCGTCTGTTTAAGAGCTATCTAGCCCGCAATAGGCGTGTGGATTCATATGGCGCGTAGGATTTGCGGGCTAGTCCGACTTGAAAAAAAACTCCCGATTGAAATAGTCCGGCCGGCCGCTCTCATCCTTGAAACGCGTGTACTGCGAAACCACTATCAATCCTTTCGTGTAATATGCTGCGAGCGACATTTCGAGGAATCCAAAATCATAACGGGCTGTGAATCCATCCGCCTGCCTCGAATCGACATTCGGAGCGAATGGAACTACCTCAGCCGCGCCCAGATCTCCAGCTCCGTCCGAGACATAGGCGGTGATCGTGTAGCCCTCACTCGCCTGAGCCAAAACAAACCGGGTGATGCTGCGGGTGTCTCTGAAAGTGTTAATCCACGTGCCCAGAAAGTGCGAAAGATCTACCTTTGCACCCGTATTCGAGGATCTCAGGCTCCCCTCAGCGACCTGATCGTCTCCCTTTATCGCTTGCGTTTTCGACATGCTCACTGGTGAAAGAACTCCTTGCAGATGTAGTTGGTTCGAAGATCGTCGTCTTTGAATTTGTGATACGTGTGAATGACCAGAACACCGCGATTGTGAATGGCGGTCACAAGTGCTTGTTGGTCTTCGAATTCGTATGTTAGCTCAAAACCCGCAACAATCGCGCCGGTAACTTCGTAAGCATAGGCAGCAGCCGGTCTCACTCCCCAATCGAAGAGATCCGGAGAATGTGCGCCGAGCACCCGAATTTCGAGTGCATCTTTGACTTGGCCAACATAGATTTCGGCGATGCCGCCACTGGCAGGATTTGTATTCTTCCATTTTCCGAGCAGCGAAGAGAGCTCAAGTTTGTCGACGCGCCGATGTCCCGGTTTTACCCGGCTATTGTCGTTCAGGCAGACTGTATTTTGAGTATTAGTCATTCTATGGACTGTCCCTTTTTTGATAGTTAGTTGGAATGATCGGTGTCAATAGGTGCACTATGCACTATTCACTCTGGGCGTAAAAAACGATCCATCGTGATCTTTTCCAAGCACTTGGTTGCCGATTGTTGCCAGGATGTGGTCTATATTGTCATGTCGCACGTAAATCGAGAGGTCGCGATAGATCCGCTCTACCGGACTCGGCTTGACCAGCGATCTGGCGCCGCATGCTCGCACGCAATGATCCAAAATCTCAGTCGCAAGATTCTCCACGACGTAGCGTGCGCGAATGCCCGCCATCTTGGCTTCCTCGATCCGATTGGTGTCCCACAGCTCAGCGACATGCTTCAACCAGAGGTTAGCCGTCTCTACGTTGAGGGACATCCGGGCAATCCTGTGCGCCACATACGGATCATCCTCTCGTTGCTGCTTCGCTATAGATTCTAGCGCATATTCGTAAGCTGCCTCGGCGCCCCCCAAAAAAGTCGTGGCATAATGCGGCGAGAACCGGGTCTGCCACGCCTCGTTCAGATATTGGCCCGGCCGTCCAATCAGATTCTCGGCAGCGATAAAGACTTCGTTAAAGCGTACCAGGTAGCTGACGGTGGCGCGCATTCCGATAGGATTCCACCAGGCATCGTCGAACGTCACGCCAGAGTCGCCCAGCTCGCAGGCTAACAGAAGCAATTGATCCGGCGAACCCGTCGCGTGCCGCGCTCCTCCCGGGCCGGACGCATTGACCAGTAGAATCGCCTTACGCGCATGTCCCGCGCTGGTCGCATATGCCTTCGTGCCGCTCAAAACATAACCTCCGTCCACCTCACGCAGATGGGTGCCGAATCTTGATTTCTGACCCGGCACCGCGGACTGCGGTTCGCCGCTCCAAGCTACCCAGAGATCACCTTTCTCCACAATTCCCTCAAACCAGCGTTCCTTCTGCTCTTCATTTCCGAGAGCTGAAATTAACACCTGCGAATTTACATGGCCCTCCCAGCAGCGCGCCAAGGACATATCGGCTCGCGCCAACTCTTTAGTCATCATCCAGAGGACAAATGTATCGCTTCCCGGCCCAAGTCCCAGCCCGCCGTATTCCTTCGGTACGCAGGGAGCGTGCATCCGAGCCAGAAATAAGTCTTCGAAATCTTCCGCGGGAAATACCGCCGCGCGATCGTAGCCCTCCGCGCGTGGAGCGAATTTCTCCTGTGCGAGTCTGGCAATTCGCGCAACATATTCGCTTTTCTTCACGTCGGCATTATCTACATCGCCCGTCTTTTGCATAGCTCTGCCTTCTACCGGAATTTGGTTGGTCAAAATCAAGAGGCGCGCTCGCGTCGTTCCCGTTTGTTCGAAGGCAGAGCAGACCGCGAACGAGGCTCTCTGGCATTGCTTCGCCAGTCATCAGGCGGTACTGACGCATGGTTTGCGCCAGCAAAACCTTGCGTCCTTCGATGACGGTGTGTCCCAGAGCGTGCGCGGTAGCCACCAGTGGCGTAGTCCCTGAATGGGTATAGACCAGATCGACGACTAGTGATCCGGGATTCAAATTTGCGAGTTCGATCGGTAGTTCTTCTCCATTGCGACCAACAGGAGTCGCATTCACGATTACCGAGCAGCCGCGCGGCGAAAACTCCTTCAACGGAACAAACGGTAAGCCAAGCAATCGGTTCGCCCATCTGCCACGATCCGAACCGCGGTTTACCAAAGTCACGTGAGCTCCGGCACGCGCAAGAGCAGCCGCAGCTACACGACCGGATCCTCCGCATCCTATCACGGCCACTTTACTTCTCGAAAGATTTACATTCGCTCGCTTCGTATAGCGAAAAATCCCGTGGGGCTCCGTCGTACACGCCCTCCAAGTCTCGTTTTGGCGCACTAGCAGATTGCTTGCGCAGCACTTCCGGCAAAGCAGCGCAGCACGGCCGCTAAACCTCAACGCCGTTTGCTTGTTTGGCGACGCCACCGTCAGCCCCTTCAGCGTCAACCCCATTGATTCAAAGACCTGGCTTGAGACGAGCCCGGCCCATAGGCTCTCAAATGCGCTCGTTGGGAAGCTCAAGAACACCCGGCCGGCACCCGCATGGAGATGAGCCGTGTTATGCAACCGGGGCGACAACGACCCGGATATCGGTTCTCCAACGATAGCAAATAGCTCGCTCACAGCGCGAAACTCAGGGAAACCGTAATCTTGCACAAGCTCGGACACGGTCGGGCTGCCCGCTCCATCTTCTGAGTCCTCCCCCAAACTTCCGAAGACAAATGGGGCTCCGAACCGAGGTGCCAAGACCCGAGTCCAGACTCCAACCGGGCCCGCGACGTAGGCAATTACGTCGGGCCGTTTCGCGCGGTTCAGAAACTGTAATGTAATAATCGCTTCCTCAACGCGGGAGCAGGCTATTTCAAATCGATACAATAGAGCCTGGGTCCGACTGAACTTCTGGAGGAGTTGATGGAGTGTTTGTTCATCCTGGACCTGTCCGTACCAGGAAATGACACGACGTTCAGGTGAAATGCGAGTCAGCGTTTCTGGTACAAGGTCCCGGTCGCCTTCAAAGTCGACCAGATCGTAAACACGGGCGGCGCCCCGAAGACGCCGTTGGCGTGTGCCGATTGGAGAATCGTCCCGCCCTCCCGCTCGGCAGCTTCGCAAAGAGTACAACAACCGTCTATCGAAGTTTGGCCTGACTACAATCGGGTCCGGTTCGGGCATCAAGTCTGCACGAATCTCGAGCCAATCAGCTAACTTCCAATCCAGGCCGTTCGTCGCTTCGCTTGTGCGAGGCAAGGACCTGATCGTGGCCACTAGCGTTGCTCGAGACATAATCTACTTTTCTGGTTTAACCTTGTCGCTTGCCTCCAATGGAGGGGTGGCGCTTGCAACGCCCAGGAGTCGCAACCGACTCCCCTCCAATGGTGGTGCTCATGACCCAACGACTAGTACTAGTTGCGGACCTGCGCCAAAGCCTCCGCGTAAAAGAGCAGTTCGTCGATGAAGCGATTGAGCTGGGTCGGCCATTTTCCATCTCTCGGTTGACCACTTTCGTCGAAAAAATCCTCAACCCTCGAAACCGGTAACGCGTCCGGAATCGGTACACCTCCCAGAGCCAGAATCGTCAAGCGAAGTTGCATCAGGCAATTCAACCCGCCGAAACCACCCGCAGAAACCGTGCAGATGCCGACCGGTTTCCGACGAAGAATTCCCGGCTTCAAATAATCCAAAGCGTTTTTCAGGACTCCAGGGACCCCCCCTTTGTACTCCGGAGAGACGATCAGGAGCCCATCCGCTCGCTCCAGTTTGTCGGAAAATTCCTGCAGACCCGCCGGCGCGACCTTCATCTCGGAAAGGCGTTGCTCCATCATTGGAAAACTGTACTCTCCGAGATCGAGTAAATCCGCCTTTACACGAGGATCCGCCGCCATTCTGGAATGAATAAACAGGCCGATAGAGCGGCTTTTGCGGCCGATACGAATGCTTCCCACCACGATTGGAATATCTAGAGAGCGCATCTGCCTGCAGGTAAGAAAATCCGACTCGCTTCCACGCAATTTATTTAGGGATACGCCCTGAGAGAACCCGGGCTAAATGAACCATTCATCTAAAGGCCGCGATCCGCGCCAGTAGCCGTCCACGACCGATGGTCCGTCGCATCGATTCACCTCGGCCTGCGTCTTTCCGCAACTCAAGATGAGTCGTTAAAATACTTGCTTGTTCAAGCAAGTGCGCATGTCTGAAATCTGAAGGCGTGATTCCGAAACGCATCTTAAATTCACGGCAAAACTGCGGGATTTGATGGTAGGCCAGCGCGTATGCCACATACTTAACGCTCGGTGCTCCACACAACATGATCAGCGCATTGTTCAAACGCTGCATTTTTAGCCACTCCCGAGGAGTGCATCCAAATTCGATTTTGCATTCGCGTTCCAAATGTCGAAGGCTGATCCGGCAAATGCGTGCCATTTTCACGGGTTGGTAGTCCGATAGATTCGCCAACCTCATCATAGTCACGTGGCTTGGCGGCGACTGCGCTCTTGAGGGATCGGATAGAATGTCGCGGTCCGCAAACTGGTCGACCATCTGGTTCATAAAACAACCTTTGCAGATCTCCTGGGGTTTTGCGGGTTAGTGCGCAGAATCTATGAGCGCTGCCTTTTTGTCGAGCGAATTCGGGCGATATAATATTAGGCATCACACCATTGCTGCACAAAATAACCGCTAGCGGTGAAGAGGTGGCGCCAGGCGTGGAATTTCGGCCGCATTTGCGTTCTATCAAAACTTCAGCGACGCTCCGAAAGGCGAGAAATCTCGCTTCTTAAACACCCTTCGGATCCAGGATCTGAAGGGGCCATGAAAATCAATACGCGTGGAACCCAAATGAGCCAAAATCTCAATCTGCTCCGGCAGAACTATTGCCGGCCTGCCACGCTCAATGGCAGGAAAACCCATTACCTCTTTCCCTTAGAGAAAGAGTGCGAGCAGGGGAAAACCCTCCTTGCGAAAGCCCCAAAATCGCTGCTTCACCTCCAAGAGTTGGATCCCTACGGTCTCCAACAGACCTATCGAGATGAAGCTACCGGTGCACAACTACCGGTCTTCGCCGTCTTCGACCTTGAAGGTGATCACCAATACACTTTCGAAATCACTACGGATTCAGTCCCCGCAACAGCCCAGCCTAACAGTCTTCCCTCGTATATTCCATTTCAGAAGACCCAAGCATTCGTAAGGAAGATTAACGAACGTAGAATGAAGGCCGAACGGGCAGTAGCCCCACTCGCCGTAATCGTGGGGATCTTCACCGGGTCCGTTTGTCTCTTCTCCCAAATCACCTTAAAAGCCGGCGCCGTAATACCTTACGCTCTCGCGGGAGGCTGGATCCTTGGCGCGTTCCTCACCTACGTACTAAGCTTGTTCGTGCTCAATCGGGTTTGCCCGTGGAGGAAACTGGTCATCACCGCAGAATTTGATGGCATTCTTCCTAAAGAAGTTAGGAAAAAGGCCCGCGAGGCCAAAGACCAATTCGACAACCTCTACCTAATAGTCGACCAGCAGCACCGTTGGAAGAGCGCGCTTCTCCCAGATCCAAGGCCGCGGGCTTTGGACCCGCTTCTGATCGGCGAGGTTAAACAAGGACGCCGTCGCAAATTTTTCGTGATCCACCAATTTGATCTCACTGAAGCAGAGCAATACCTCGCTGACGAATTCGCCACAAGTGCAGCAGTGCCGTGACTGATACTGGAGCGTTGGAGCTTTGAACCGTCTTGCATGCACAAGGATTGGAAGACGCAGAATATAGTTGTAACCGGAGCTGCATCGGGCCTCGGTCGCGCTATTTGCTCACGTTTTGTATTCCTGGACGCACGGGTGAGAGGCGTCGATGTCAACAAGGCCCAATTACAGGAGATGAAAGCCGTGCTGGGGGAAAACTTTATCCCTGTGGTTTGTGACGTGGCGAATTGGGAAGAAGTAGTCCAGGTGTTCGATCAGTTTCGATCAATCGACGTCCTGGTGAATAGCGCCGGCATAACGGGACAAACAAATCTCAAGAGCGACGAAACGGATCCTGCAGAGGTGGAACGGGTGTTTCGGATCAATTTTTTTGGTTCTTACCACACTTCCAAGGCGGTCCTGCCACAGATGGTCAAGCGCGGATACGGTCGGTTGCTCCACATCGCCTCAATTGCCGGCAAAGAAGGCAACGCTGGAATGATCGCTTATTCTGCCTCGAAGGCTGCCGTCATCGGAATGACCAAGGTTCAAGGCAAAGAAGTAGCCGGCACAGGTGTAACGGTCAACGCACTTGCGCCGGCGGTCATCCAGACCCCGATGGTAGATGCGCTACCCGAGCAGCAGGTAAAATACATGACCGACAAGATCCCGATGGGTCGTTGCGGAACGTTGGATGAACTCGTGGCAATGGTCGAATTCATCGTCTCTCCCAGTTGCAGCTTTACCACCGGTTTCACGTTTGACCTCTCGGGCGGGCGAGCAACCTACTGAACGGCTCCTCTTTAATCGTCCTCGTCCTCGAACTCGTCCTCGTCCTCGATCTTTGACCGTCTGCAGCTAAAGGCGGCCCCACCCCAAATAAAACCAATCGAAGAGGACGAGACATCTGAGTTGGTCCGTCAACAATTTTCACGATTTTATTCACACATTTATTCACAGTTTCGAGGGGTGTGTCAGGCGGTAGTTTGGGCGTAGTCTGAACCGCGAGTTTGGAGAGCTTGGAAGTAGCGCTGGGGATCGTACGGGGTGCGCTGTTTCCAACAAGCGAAGAGGATCCGGATCCATTTAAAGGTCACTGCGCGCACAGCGGCATGGTGACCTTTGCCACGGCCGCGTTGGGCTTGGTAACAGGCTTGGGCCCAAGGGCAATAACGGATGGAGCACTCACCGAACTCATGGAAGCTTTGGCGTAGGAACTTTGGGCAGGCACGGCGGAAGTGGACGCTGGCATTTTTGCCGGTCTTTTTTCCGCTGGCGATCCGCACCGGGGCAATGCCACTCAAACTCAACAAGTCGCCGGCAACTTCGAAGCGGTCGCGGTCGGTGCCGAAGGCTGTCAACAATCGTGGGGCTAGGGCAGGGCCGGCTCCCGGCAACTGTAAAGAGGAAGCGATCGGGATGAGAGCCGAAAAGTTCAGCGATCCGCCTTTCGCGCTCGGCGGCCAATGCGCCGTAGACGTCGATCGGGACCTGGCTGTCGAACGACTGGTCCGTGTGCAGGTGGGAATCGAGGGGCAGGTCACGCGCTCGCCGGTCGGCGATCGGCGCCAGCTTGCCCTCGATCAAGGCCTCCTCGGTCAAGGCTCGGCCGTCACCGGGCGATCAGGCCGAGCTCGCGGCCGACCAGCTCGAAGACGGCCAGCGCCCGATCAATGTGGGCGTCGGTGTGGGCCGCGGTCACGATCGTCCGGATCCGGGCCTTGTCCAGGGCAACGGTCGGATAGACGATCGGCTGGGCGAAGATCCCCTCCTCGAAGAGCCGCCCAGAGAAGCGACCGGCAAGGTCCGAGTCGCCGGTCATCACCGGCGTGATCGGCGTCTCCGAGACGCCCGTGTCGAAGCCCAGCCGCTTGAGCTCGGCCTTGAAGCGGTGGGTGTTGGCCCACAGCCGCTCGTGCAGCTCCGGCTCTTCTTCCAGGACGTGGATCGCCTCGAGGCAGGCTGCCGCGACGGCCGGCGGCGCCGAGGTCGAGAACAGGATCGGCCGGGCGCGCTGGACCAGCAGGTCGCGGAGGTGCTGCGACCCGGCCACGTAGCCACCCAGGACGCCGACGGCCTTGCTCAGGGTGCCGACCTGGATCGCCACCCGGCCGTGCAGGCCGAAGTGATCGACCGTGCCCCGGCCGGCCGCGCCGAGCACCCCCGACGCATGGGCGTCGTCGACCATCACGGCCGCACCGAACTCCTCGGCCGCGGCCACGATCCCGGGCAGCGGGGCGATGTCGCCATCCATGCTGAAGACGCCGTCGGTCACGACCAGGATCAGCCGATGCGCTCCGCTGCCGTCGGCCCGACCGTCGCGGCGGGCGGTCGCCAGGGCCTCGCGCAGCGCGGCGAGGTCGGCATGCGGGTAGATGACCCTTGGCGCCTTCGAGAGGCGCATCCCGTCGATGATCGAGGCATGGTTGAGGCTGTCGCTGACGATCAGGTCGGCTTCGCCGGCGACGGCCGGGATGACCCCCGTGTTGGCGCTGAATCCGGACGGGAAGGTGAGCACCGCCTCGGTATGCTTGAAGCGGGCCAGTGTCGCCTCGAGCTCTTCATGCAACGACATCGTGCCGGCGATCGTCCGGACTGCCCCCGAGCCCGCACCGTAGGACTCGATCGCGGCCAGGGCGGCAGCCCGCAGCCGGGGGTGATGGGTCAGGCCGAGGTAATCATTCGAGCTGAAGCTGATGCATGCCCGGCCGTCGACGATCACCTCCGGGCCCTGCGCCGAGCTCATCACCCGCAATGGGCGGTAAAGGTGCTTCGCGCGCAGGTCGGCCAGCTCTTCGGCGACGAACGCGAGTGGGTCGGCTCCGGCGGCCGTGGTCATCTCAGACCTCCTGGGGCAGGAGCACGACCTTGCCGGCGTGGCCGCCGGCGAGGAGCTCGAATGCCTGGTGATAGTCGCGCAGCGGGATCCGGTGGGTGACGATCGGGGTCAGGTCCAGGCCTTGGGCCAGGAGCGCCTGGGTGCGGTACCAGGTCTCGAACATCTTGCGCCCGGTGATCCCGTAGACCCGCAGTCCCTTGAAGATCACATCGCTGGCCAGGTCCAGGGTGATCGGCCGCTCGGGGATGCCCAGGAGCGAGACCCGGCCGCCGTTGGTCACCGCCTCGAAGCCCTGCCGGATGGCGATCTCGGCACCGCTCATCTCGAGGACCACGTCGACGCCCACGCCCCCGGTCAGCTCGCGCAGCCGGCCGACCACGTCGTCCTTGCCGTTGATCACCACGTCGGCGCCCAACCGCCGGGCGATCTCCAGCCGCTCCGGATTGATGTCGGTGGCGAAGACGCGCGCCGCGCCGGCGAGCTTGGCGATCGCCACGGTCATCAGGCCGATCGGGCCGCAGCCGGTTACGACGACGGTCTGCCCGGCGAGCTCCTCGACGAACGCCGCGTGGACGGCGTTGCCCATCGGCTCCTGGATCGCGGCGATCTCCGGGGTCAGCCCCGGCGATGGCCAGGCATTGTGGGCCGGCAGGCTGACGTATTGAGCGAAGGCCCCGTCCATGTCGACGCCCAGGATCCGCAGGTTGGCGCAGACGTGCTCCCGCCCGGTCCGGCACTGGTAGCAGCTCTGGTCGACGAGATGGGTCTCGGCGGCGACGAGGGTTCCCAGGGGGA
The DNA here is from genome assembly GCA_963735455.1 of uncultured Chloroflexia bacterium. Taxonomy (GTDB): domain Bacteria; phylum Chloroflexota; class Limnocylindria; order Limnocylindrales; family CSP1-4; genus Palsa-1033. Next base: position 310,032 of record CAVTKZ010000001.1, on the reverse strand, counting down.
TCTCGCCCCGGCCCCGGACGTTGGGGCCATGGGCCACGACCCGGCCGGCCATCTCGTGGCCGAAGATCCGGGGCAGGCCACCGCCGAGGCGGCTCTGCGCCCACTCGTCCCAGTGGTAGATGTGGAGGTCGGTGCCGCACAGGCTGGCTGCCTCGACCCGGATCAGCAGCTCGCCGTCGCCGGGCACCGGAACCGGCGCCTCGCGCAGCTCGGCTCCGGCCGCCGGCTGGGCCTTGACCAGGGCTCGCATCGTGCTCGGGATCTCGCCGTCGGCCATGCCTGCCTCCTCGAGCCCGAGTCTAGTCGTCGCCGACGATCGGGTTCTCGACCGACCCGATGCCCTCGATCTCGACCCGAACCCGATCGCCCGGCGCGAGGAAGACAGGTGGTGTCCGGAAGACGCCGACCCCGGACGGCGTGCCGGTCGAGATCACGTCACCCGGCTCGAGGCTGATCGAGGCGCTCACGAATTCGATCAGCTCGGGGATCCGATGGATCATGTCGGCGGTGTTGCCGTCCTGCATCAGGACCGGCGTCCCGGCTTCCGGGCCGGCCCCGGGGATCAGCCAGGACCGGATGCGCAGGCGATGGGGATCGGGGATCGCCGTCTTGAAGGCGAGGACCGGGCCCATCGGCAGGAACGTGTCGGAGCCCTTGGCCCGCAGCCATTGGCCGTCGCCCGTCTCGCCTGGCCGCAGGGCTGGCGGACTGCCCTGCCAATCGCGTGCCGAGATGTCGTTGACGACCACGTAGCCAAGGACGTGGCTGTAGGCATCCGCCGCGGCGATGCGCCGTCCGCCCCGCCCGATCACCACTCCGAGCTCGCCCTCGAGGTCGAGCGCGTGGCTGCCGGCCGGCCGGATCACGGGCTCGCCGTCGGCCACGACGGCGTTGCTGAACTTGGCGAAGATGAGCGGCCGATCAGGCCCGGACCGGCCACCCTCGGCGACGTGGTCGGCGTAGTTCAGGCCGATGCACACGATCTTGCCCGGCCGGGGAACGGGTGGCGCCGGGACCAGGTCGCCGACCGCGACGGTCCGCCCCTCGGTCCTCACCCGGCCGTCGGGACCCAGGCGGCCGAGGGCCATCCCCTCCACGGGCACGCCGACCCCGCCCAGATCGCCCTCGGAGCGATAAGCGAAGAGGCGATCGGCGGTCCCGTCATCGACGTACTTCTCGCGACGGGCCACAGCTCAGCTCGGGCTTGGCGAGGCAGCCGGCTGGGGCGTGCTCGAGGGCGCGGCCGACGGGAGGGGCGCCGGCGCGTCGGACGGGCTCGAGGGAGCACTGCTTGGCTCGACCGACGGCGTGGGCGACGGCCGGGCACACTGCGGCTCCGGGTTGGTCAGCTCGCCCTCGGTCGCGTAGAACGTCTTGATCTCGTTCACGTCGAGGGTGTTCATGTACAGGACGCGGTCCCAGACGAGAGCCGCGAACTCCGCGGGCATATCGTCGAAACGGGCGATCACCGGGGCCAGCACCCCGGCCTTTACCCCACACACGGGGCTGTCCGGGAAGCCGACGGGGATCGCCTGGAGCGCGGCCTGGGTCGCGCCGTCACAGGCGCCCAGCTTGCAGTTGTAGAGGATCACGACCGCGCCATGCTCGAGGTTGTGGATCCAGCCCTCGGGCTTCGTCCCATCGTCGGGCCCGTAGAACTTGGCCGGGATCGGTCCGTCGATCCCCGGGTTGAAGTAGTGCGGACCAGACGCCGGCGGGCAGTAGGCGTACTTGTGGCTGCTGCCGACCGCGATATGCAGGTTGCCCATGTCGGGCTGGGGCTGGCCAAGCGGCGCCGGCGAGCCGTTGGGCAGGGGCGTCCCCGCAGGCTGGGGCGGGGTGATCGTGCCGCACGAATAGGCCGACGCGGTCACGCTGAAGAAGAAGAACGCCCCGACGAGGGCCACGACGACGGCCGCGATGGCGCCGAACAGCGCCGTCCGGTGACGCTCGTAGAACGACGGCTGGTAGAGCGTCCGACGAGGACGGCTCGATCCGGCCGGCCGGCTCCCGGCGGGTCGCGATCCCGCGCTCCGGGTCGGGGCCGGACGGCTGGGCGTGGCGCGATCCGTGAGCGAGCCGGCGTCGATCGTCTGATTCGGCGTGGCACTGCCTGCCGGCGAAGTCCTGCCACTTCCCGGCGGAGTGGCAGAGGTGCCTGGGGTCGGCCGGCCCGCAGCGGGACCGGCCGTCGGCCGGCCGGCACTGCCACGGGTCGCCCGTGAGCTCCGGCGTGAGGCTTTGCTCAAGTTGTCCTCAGAGGTCAGGCATTGGACGGATGGTGAGTGAGGAGTGCCGGGCGACGGGCCCGGCGGCCTAGGTTACCGTCCCCGGCCGACTCGTGCCGCCCGCAAGCGGCATCCGCGCGGTTGGACGGAGGGCCGCTCCGCCACGGCGTGGCAGAATCCGGCCATGGGATCTCCGTCGTCGAAGTCGTCAGCCGGCCGGCCCGGGTCGTCAACCGCCCGCCGCCGGATGCCTTCGGGGATCCGGGTCTTCCTGGTCTATGGCTTCCTGATCCTGGCCGTCATCGGGCTGTCCCTCCGGTTCGTCGTGGACCAGGCGATCTCGGCCCCGGTCAGCCCGATCGGGGTCGTGGTGATGATCCTGCTGGCGTACACGATCTTCACGCTGACCCTCGTGCTCCAACGCAAGGAGGCCGCCCGGGGGCTGGCCCTGGGCCTCGCCAGCCTGACCATTCCGGCCGTTCCCCTGGCCTGGCTGTCGTTCATCCAGACGGGCCCCCGGATCGCCGCGACCCTGTTCGCGCTGACCTTCGCCCTGCTCCTGTTCCGGGGGCTCCTGGCGCCCGAGGTCCGTATCTACCTGGACGAGCCCTGAGACCGGGACATACTGCGGGCCGGCCGGGACGCTAGGCTGCAGCGGTGATCGACACGCCGCGCTGGGTTCGCGATGCCGTCTTCTACCAGATCTTCCCCGACCGCTTCGCCGCCAGTGACCGGGTGCCCAAGCCGGGCCACCTCGAGCCGTGGTCCGACCCGCCTACCCTGCACGGGTTCAAGGGCGGCGACCTGCTGGGGATTGCCGAGCACCTGCCGATGCTGGCCGACCTGGGGATCACCGCGCTCTACCTGACCCCCATCTTCGCGTCCGCCTCGAACCATCGCTACCACACCTACGACTACCTCCGGGTCGACCCGCTGCTTGGCGGCGACGCGGCCCTGCGCGAGCTGATCGACGCGGTTCACGCCCGCGGGATGCGGATCGTCCTGGACGGCGTGTTCAATCACACCGGACGCGGCTTCTGGGCGTTCCACCACATCCTCGAGAACGGCGACGCCTCGCCCTACCTCGACTGGTTCCGCGAGGACCGAGTCGCCCTGGCCGCCGGCAAGCAGCTCCTGGCCTACCCGGACACCGGCCGGACGATCAATGCCCCGGGCCAGCCGGGCGAGGACGCCAGCTCGCTCGATCGTCTCGGCTATGAGGCCTGGTGGGGACTGCCGGCGTTGCCCAAGCTGAACACCGACTACGAGCCCGTTCGCGACTACCTGCTCAACGTGGCCGAGCACTGGATCCGCTTCGGGATCGACGGCTGGCGGCTGGACGTCCCCGAGGAGATCGCGGATCCCGCCTTCTGGCAGGCGTTCCGGACGCGGGTCCGGGCGGTCAACCCCGACGCATACATGGTCGGCGAGATCTGGCGGATCGCGCCCGAGTGGCTGGCCGGCGATCGCTTCGATGCGGTCATGAACTATCCGCTGGCCGAGGCGATCCTGGGCTTTGCCGGGGCCCATCACCTCGACGATGCGGTGGTCCGCAGCCATCACGAGTACTCCCAGATCCGGCGCCTGAGTGGCGAGGAGATGGCCGATCGGATCGGCGCCGTCCTGGGCGCCTATGCGCCCGAGACGACCGCGGTCCAGCTCAACCTGCTCGACAGCCACGACACGCCCCGGATCCGGACCCTGTTCAGCCGCGACGAGGCGTCGGTCCGGATGGCGTTCCTGCTGCAGGCCAGCCTGCCGGGCGCCCCGTGCGTCTACTACGGCGACGAGATCGGGCTCGAGGGCGCCAACGACCCGGACTGCCGGCGGGCCTTTCCGTGGGACGAAGCGGCGTGGGACCAGCCGACGTTGGCGTTTGTCCGGGCCGCCCTCCGGTTGCGCCACGACGTGGGCGTCCTGCGCGGTGGCGGGTTGCGGATCGTGGGCACGTCGGGCGATGCGCTGGCGATCCTGCGCTCGGGGCGCTGGGACGAGGCCAGCAACCTCGCCGAGGGTGCGCCGCCGGCCCTCGTCGTGGTCAACGCGGGCGAGGGCCCCGTGGCCTTGCCCGTGCACGCCGCCGAGCTCGCCGGCATGCACCTGGGGCCAAGCCTGGTGACCTCCGATTCGGACCCACTCGAGGGGCCGACCACGGTCGGCGCTGACGGACGGCTGGACCTCGTCCTGCCCGCCCGCTATGGGGCGGTCCTGCTGCCCGCCTGAGCCCGAACCGGACACGGTCGAGAGGCGGATCTGAGACACCGTCCGGATCGGAGTCTGGGCGCGTCTATACTCGCGCGTCTGTGGCTGATCTCCCGTTCGAACCGGCCAACACCGAACTGGCCGGCCGACTGCTCGGCAGTCTTGACGTCGAAGGCAAGATCCCACGCGCAATCGAGGCATTAGGCCCGGTGGGGGGTCGCGACGTGATCCTTCTCGGCGGCGGAAGCGCACGGGCGCGGCAGCTCGAGGCGATTGGCGCCCGGGTGACCTCGATCGAGGATCGGACCGGTAGGATCGAGCGCCCCGACGACAGTGCCGACGCGCTCGTCACGTACTGGTCCGGCTTCCGGTCGTCGAGTGCCGCCCAGCTCAAGGAGGCCGACCGCGTCCTGCGCAACGCGGGCCGCCTGCTGGTCGTCCATGACTACGGCCGGGATGACGTATCCCGGCTGCGAGGCGATCTGCCCGAATATGGCAGCTGGAGCCGGCGCAGCGGCTGGTTCCTGAAGAACGGATTCCGGATCCGGGTTGTCCACTGCTTCTGGACGTTCGAATCGATGGAGGTTGCCGCGACGTTCCTGGTCGAGGTCTTTGGGGCTGCCGGAAGTGCGCTTCTGGCCAGCCTGAAGCGACCGCGCCTGAGCTACAACCTGGCCGTCTACCACCGCACCAAAGGCGGCGGATGACGGCTCGCTTCAGGCCGCCCCGGATCGGTCCGATCCAGATCGCCATGGCGATCGCCCTGCTCGGCTCACTCGGGCTGGTCATCTACGCCTTCCTCAAACGGGACAGCAGTCAGATCCCCCTGCTGGCCACGGCGGCCGCGATCTTTGGGATCGTCCTTGTCGTGCTGGCCTTCTCCGGTGCCGCGGCGACCTATCGATCCGCCCGCGATGGCCGTGCCGGACGGGCGGTGGTCCTGGCCCTGGCCGGCGGTTTCGCGGCGATCGCCGCCGCCGGCGTGCTCGCCTTCGCCACGATCCTGGGCCTCCTCTACCACCCCTAGCGCCCGGGGCGGTGCCGGCCCCTGGACCGGAGATGGAATCCTGTGGACACGGGTGCCCCCCAGGCAGTCCCAAGAGCCGTCTGACAGCGAGCCCCTGATACACTCGGCCCGCCCTCGCCCCCATCGTCTAGAGGCCTAGGACGCCACCCTTTCAAGGTGGAGATCAGGGGTTCGAATCCCCTTGGGGGCACTCGTGGCCCCTTCTCGAATCGAGTCCCATCCGGCAGACGCCGGATCGGCCGAACGAACGGGTACTGGCCAAACGTCGCCGGAACGCGCATCGTTGGCAGACCGATCGGACGACCCCCTCGAGGCCAGGCAGCCACGGCAGGTCCAGCCTGTCACGCGCACGGGCCACCTGCCTTCGGTTGAACTCGAGGCGACTCGATTGACTCGCGAATCGGTGCACCGGCTCCTGGTCATCGAGGATGACCCCGCCTCGGCGAAGCTGGTCGTCCAAACGTTGAGGCGGTTGGGCTCGGCCGACCTGGAGCTGGTCCATTCCGTGTGCATGGCCGACGCCGAGAGACTCCTGCCCGGGGGCGGCTTCGATATCGTCCTGCTCGATCCGGGCCTGCCCGATTCGGTCGGCATTGAATCTGTCCGGCGAGTCCGCTCGGCGGCTCCCCAGGTTCCGGTGGTTGTCCTGACGGGCGCGGACGACGAGTCCCTGGCGCTCGAGGCCCTGCAGGCCGGGGCGCAGGATTACCTGGTCAAAGGTCAGATCGACATGCGCGGCCTCCTTCGCTTTCTCCGCTACGCGGTCGAGCGCCACTCGCTCGAGGAGGCGCTGTTCGTGTCCGAGGCGCGAGCGCAGGTCACGCTCGAGAGCATCGCTGACGCGGTCGTTCGCACGGACGAGCTGGGTCTCGTAACGTTCCTTAACCCGATCGCCCAGCAGCTGACCGGTTGGACGTGGGCTGAGGCGGTCGGCCAGCCCGTGGCCGACGTGCTGTGCGTCCTCGACAGCGCCACCCGGACTCGCCTCGCCGGCCCGCTCGAATCGCCGAACGAGCAAATCCAGGGCGATCGCCTCGACATCGATCGCGTCCTGCTCCGGCGCGACGGCATCGAATTGCCGATCGAGGAGTCGGTCGCCCGGATCCGCGACCGTAACCAGCAGGTCGCTGGGGCGGTCATCGTCTTCCGCGACGTGAGCGTCGCCCGAGCCCAGGTCGCCGAGCTTCGCTCGGTCGGCGAATCGCTCACCCGGAGCAATCGCGACCTCCTCGATTTCGTGTCAATGGCGTCCCATGACCTGCAGGAGCCGGTTCGCAAGATCCAGGCGTTCGGCGAGCTGTTGCGGGATAGGGCGAACGGATCGCTCGACGACGAGGCCGCCGACTACCTCCTCCGGATGACCGCGGCGGCCGCCCGGACCCAGTTGCTGATCAACGACCTGCTTGAGTATTCGGAGGTCGCGACCCGGCCCGAATCCGTCCACTCGGTGGACCTCGGTGAGGTGGCAGCCAGCGTCCTCAACGACCTTGCCGATGAGGTTCGGGCCTGTGCTGGGGATGTTGCTGTTGGATTGTTGCCCACGATCCTCGGAAGTCGGACGCAGCTGTTCACGCTGCTCCACAACTTGATCGAAAACGCCTTGCGCTTTCATGCCGATGGGGTCGCACCCCGGATCGACATTGACGCCGTGGCCCGACACGATCAGCGGCGTCGGCGCGGACAGCATGGGCATCGGGTCACCTGGGAGATCCGCATTCGCGACAACGGCATCGGGATCTCGCCAACGAATTCTCGAGAAGGTCTTCACCCCGTTCGGCCGGCTGAATGCCCTCGACTCGTTCGAGGGCTCGGGCATGGGGCTGGCGATCTGTCGGAGGATCGTCGGGCGCCTGGAGGGTTCGCTGAGCTTGACCTCGGAACCGGGTGTCGGAACGACCTTCCTGATCAGCCTGCCCCAGCTCCAGCCCAGCGCGGCACGCCTTCCAGCCCCAGTCACGCCCGGTCGGTCGGCAGCGTTGGCGTAGCCCTGGTCGCTAGATCGGTTCGGGCCGCCCGAACAGGTAGCCCTGGGCAAGGTCGACGCCGATGAGGCGCAAGGCGTCGACCTCGGCCTGTGTCTCGACGCCCTCGGCAATCAGCCGGAAGTCGGTCCGGATCGCGAAATACTGGAGGCCGGCGCAGAGGGCCTGGCGCGTTGCGTCGGTGTCGACGCCGCGGACCAGGCTGATGTCGAGCTTCACGAACGCAGGTCGGAGCTCAAGAATGTGGCGGAGGCTCGCGAAACCGGCTCCGGCATCGTCGACTGCGACCGAGACGTCCCCGACCTTGCCGATTGCGGCGAGAAGGGTCGGATAGTCCTCGATCGGGGTGTGCTCGGTGAGCTCGAGCACGAGCGACCGCTGAGTGCCCCGGATCAGCTGACTGAGGCGGGCGCCGTCCTTGATCAACACCGCCGGCGAAATGTTCAGGGTCAGGAACGCGCGGCTTGGTAGCCGGTCGCTCTCGCGCAGGGCAGCCCTGATCGCGGCGAGCTCGTAGTCGGCAGCGAGACCGGCTCGCGCGGCCGCGGCGAATCGCTGCTCGGGCGGCGTTTCGTCGTCAAATCGTGTCAGGGCCTCGTAACCGGCGACCCGCCTTGAGTCGATGTCGACGATCGGCTGGAAGACCGGATGGAACTCGCGGGCGGCGAGCGCGCGTTTGAGCTCGGCGCGAGCGGCCCGGGCATCGCGCCGATCGGCGATTGCCGAACCGGCAATCGCGCTGAGCACGCTGGCATAGTCGATGGCAGCTGCCAGCAGCTGGGCCTGCCGGATCTGATGGGCCGGCTCGCGGTCGCTCCGGAGCCCGATCGACAGCAGGCCGACCAGGTGGTTGTCGGAGTAGATCGGAGCGCCTGCCGCGATCGCCAGGTCGGCCGCCGCAAAGGCCGGAGTCCGGTCCGGATGGAGGTCCGCACCCTGGTCGAGCCACGGGCCGGCCTGGGCATGAGCGATCAGCTCCCGGGCAAGCTCGGACGGCAGCGTCGCTCCTCCTCGGCGAATGCCACCCTCGCGGCTGTACGTCGCCAGCTCCACCAGCCGACCATCCTGGTCGAGCTGCAGGACCGCCAGGAAGTCGCTCTCGATCCGGGCCGCCAGCTCGGTGATGACCGCTTCGGCTGTCTCCTCCGGGTCGGCCGAAGGGCGCACGGAACTGAGCGCAGCGACGACGTTGTGTCGCGCTTGAAGCTCATCCGCGATCCGCTCCGACCAGGCGGCCTTGCTGCGCAGATGGGCCTGGACGCGGGCCACGAGCTCGTCCATTCGGACCGGCTTGGCCAGGAAGTCGTCGGCACCGGCGGCCAGGCCCTCGACCAGGCTCTGGTCATCGCCGGAGCCCGTCATCAACAGGATCGGCAGGGTGGCCGTCTCGCGCTGGCGACGGAGGGCCTGGATCACCTCGATGCCCGACATCCCGGGCATCCGCAAATCGAGGATCACCATCCCAACATTCGAGGACTCGACCGCGGTCAGCGCGGCCGCCCCGTTGGCCGCCTCGATCACCTCGAACCCGGCGCGTTTGAGGCTGAGGCCCGTCAGGCGCCGGACATCCTCCTCGTCGTCGACCACCAGGACCGCCCCGGCCGGGACCGCCTCCGAGCCGCTCATCGAGGATCGCCGCCGCTCCCCTGACGGGCGACAAGGGCGCGAGCAACCGAGTCAAGGAGCTCCCTTGACGCCGCTGGCTTGGCGGCGAACACCGCTCCGCGCCTGGTCAGGCCCTCGAGGTCAAGCGTTTCGGCCAGGTAGCCCGAGACCAGGACGATCCCGATCGAAGGCTGGCTGTCCATGATCCGCTCCGCGAGCTCGATGCCCGAGATCCCGGGCATGATCACGTCGGTGATCAGGACGTCGATCGGCTTGTCGGTCGACGCCAACAGGTCCAGGGCCTGCTGCGCGCCGGGGACCGAGATCACCTCATAGCCCCCGCGCTGGAGGATCAACGTGGTCATCTCGCGGACGGCCGCCTCGTCCTCCACGACGAGGATCCTGCCGCCCCGACCCCGGGTCGGTCGCCGGACCTCCGGGCGGGCGGCGTCGCTGGCCAGATCGACGCGCGGAAAGAAGAGCTTGAACGTCGAGCCATGGCCGGGTTCCGAGTAGAGCCAGATATGCCCGCCAGCCTGGCGGACGATGCCGTAGATCGTGGCCAGGCCCAGGCCAGTACCCTTGCCGACTTCCTTCGTGGTGAAGAACGGCTCGAAGGCGTGCTGCCGGGTTTCTTGATCCATCCCCGCCCCGGTGTCGCTGACCACGAGAACGACATAGGCACCAGGCACGACCTCGAAGTGTTCGAGCGCATACGGCTCGTCGAAGATCGCATTCGCGGTCTGGATCGAGATCGTTCCGCCCCTCGGCATCGCATCCCGGGCGTTGACCACGAGGTTGATGAAGATCTGGCCAAACTGACCGGCATCGGCCCTGATGTTTCCGGCGGCCGGGTTCAGGTCCAGGTCCAGCCGGATGTTCTCGCCGATCAGCCGGTGGAGCATCGGCTCGATCGAATGCAACGACGAGTTGACGTCGAGGATCGTGGGGCTTACGGGCTGCTGGCGGCTGAAGGCGAGCAGCTGCCCGGTCAGCGCGGCCGCGCGATCGGCGGCAGTGTTGATCGCCTTGACGCTGCGCAAGGCCTCGGCACGATCGAATGGCCGTGGACTGTCCGGAGCGAGGTCGTCCTCGAGCATATCGGCGAAACCACCGATCGCGAACAGCATGTTGTTGAAATCGTGGGCAATGCCCCCCGCCAGGCGTCCGATTGACTCGAGCTTCTGGGCCTGGAGGAGCTGGGCCTCGAGTGATTTCCGGACCGTGATGTCGACGATGCAGGCAAAGATGGTGTCGCCTGAGGCCGTTCCGGACAGCCCGATCTCGACGGGGAACTCGGAGCCATCCTTGCGCCGGCCGACAAGCTCCCGCCCGGCGCCCACCGCCCGCGGGACGGGCGTCTCGGTGTACGCCGTCCGATCAGAGATGTGCTGATCACGGAATCGATCGGGGACCAGGATCTCGACCGGCTGCCCGATGAGCTCGGCCGACCGATAGCCGAATGACGCGCTCATGCGCTCGTTGACATAGGTGACCAGGCCGTCGAGGCCGACTCCCAGCCAGGCATTGGGCGAGCTGTCGATGACCCCCCGAAAGCGATGCTCGGCTGCCGAGATCGTCGCCTCGTGCCTGATTCGCTCGCCGATATCGCGCGCGATCGTCGAGGCCGCGACGATCTGCCCCTGCCGATCGCGTATCGGCGAAATCGTCAATGACACGTCCAGCCGAGAGCCATCCCGGTGACGTCGAATGGTCTCCATGTGCTCGATCCGGTCGCCATTGGCGATCCGGGCCAGGAAGCCGATGATCTCGCCGGCCTGATCGGGAAACGCGAGATCGGTGACCGACCGACCGATCATCTCGTGCGCTCGATAGCCGTACAGGCGTTCCGCGCCGCGATTCCAGCTGGTGATCACGCCATCCAGGCGCTTCGTGAAGATCGCATCGTCGGCCGAATCCACGAGGGCGCGATAGAGGAGATCGACGTCGGGCGTCGGCGCAGACGGCTTGTCCTTCGACTTGGCCGGCCGGTTCGGCGAGATCATTACGTCCCCCAGGATCCATGGGGCCGGAGCTCCGGACAGCCGTGTCTCGACGGCGGCCCGGGACCAGGCCCGTTGGGATCATACGCTGGGCCTTGCGACGGACCCCTGAAGTCCATGATCGTGCGAGAGACTGTCAGGTGGTCAGCTGCCGGCGAGGCGCTCCACGATCGGGGCCAGCTCCTCGATGTCGCCGAGCATGAACGAGCTGATCCCGAGTCGCTCGCGCAGCATCTGGAGCTTCTCGGTCAGGCCGTCGATCGAGCCGATGAACAGGTGGGGCGACTCGAGGACCTCGTCCTCGGTCAGGTCCTCCGCGGTCCGGCCATGGAGATGTTCGACGACCTTGCGCGCCTCGCCCCGGGCGTCGTCGGTGACCACGATCGGCCAGCTCGACGGGTAGGCGTTGAAGACGAGCTCGTGAAAGCGAGCGCCGGCCGCTTCGCGGACCCACTCGATCTTCTCCGCCGTTGCAGCCAGGGTCAGCGAGCCCGGATCCGTGCGCTGGCCGGGGATGATCCTGGGGGCCAGGCCCACGATGTCCGCCTCTCGGCCGGCCAGGGCCAGGGTCGTGCGCCCGCCGCCACCGATAAAGAACGGCGGGTGCGGGCGCTGGACCGGCTTGGGGTAGCCGTCGAGCTCGTTGATCGTGTAGTGCTGGCCGCTGAACGAGAACGGCCGATCGCCGAAGTAGCCCTTGAGGACCGCCACGGCCTCCTCCAGGCGCGCCTGGCGGATCGCCGCGGTCTCGAAGGGCAGCCCGATCGCGTCGTACTCCGGTCGGTTCCAGCCGGCCCCGATCGCCACGTCAAGCCGGCCGCCGCTGAGCACGTCGAGGCTGGCCAGGTCCTGGGCCAGGACGGCCGGGTGACGCAGGCTGTTGTTGTGGACGAAGGCTCCGATCCGGACCCGTTCGGTCGCGGCGGCGATCGTGGCCAGCGCCGGGATCGGCGAGAGCTGCTCGATCATGTGGTCCGGAACGACGACCGCGGTGAAGCCGATCGCCTCGGCCCGGCGTGCCTCGGCGGCGAGGGTCGGCCCGTCGAGGACCGCCTGGATGGCGGCCAGGAACGTGAACGGCCGCATGCCGGGCAGGCTAGGGATGAGTCGCCGAGCCAGGTGCCGTCTCGTCGGGCACGGGAGCGTGGGTCGGATCCATGGCGGCGTCGGACGAGAAGCGAACGCCGAACGTGCGAATCGCGGAGCGCCAGCTCCGGCCGAGATAGACGCTGAGCGCGCCGAGGACAACCGCCCCGGACACGACTCCGGCAATCGCCGCGACGACCAGGCCTTGACCGAGGGCGACCGCGATCAGCGCACCGAGGACGCCACTCACGATCCCGTCGATGATCGCCACCAGGCCGGCATTCGTGACGAAGATGTCCCACGGCCGGATCCCGCCCCGGATCGAGCCCAGGCTCATCAGCACGCCGGGCGCATCGTCGCTGTCAGAGAGCGTGAAGTGCGGTCGAAGCTCCGGTGCGACCTCCAGGTAATAGCGCCGCAGGCGGTTGATGGCGACCACGATCCGGATGTTCTCGATCCCCAGCTGGAGCAGTCGCTCGAAGCTCGACAGCCCGATGACCAGGAGCGAGGGCAGCAGGATCAGGGCCAGGACGACGAACGCGGTCCGGTCCTGGGCGACCTGGGCCACGAAGGCCAGGGCCACGACGCCCGCCGATAAGCTGCTCAGGAAGAAGCTGGTCCGCCCATTGGCGTCGCTGATCGCCGCCGAACGGGCGCCCTGCAGCGTGAAGTGCTCAGTGGTCACGATCGTCAGCAGGTCCTGACGCGATGCTGCCGGGAGCCGCTCGATCATCTGCCTTCCTCCGAATCCGCCGAGCTGGCTAAGGGTTGATCGGCTCGAGCAATTCCCGGCCCTGGGAGACCGGGACGACCGGCTCGTCGGGCGTCGCGGCGGCGACGGCAACGAGCCGAGCCATCTCCGCGGCCAGGACCTCGCGCAGCTTGGCCTGGCCCGCCTCGGTCAACCCCCCAAGCATGCCCGGGACGAAGCTGAGCTCCTCCCGCTCGCGCTCACGCTTGTTCTTGCCCCACGTGAACCGGATCCGGACCCGGGTCCCATCCGGGGCATCCTCGAAGGCAAACGTTGAGACGGCCTTGAACCCGTTGGGCATCGTCGTCCGGTGGGTCACGTACTCGGTCGGCCGCCAGTCGAGGATCTCCTCGATCAGGACATCCGTGCCATGCATGCAGTGGTTCGTCGTCCCGGCACCGCGCCGCGGAGCGCCCGGCTGCTCATCGACCGCCTCCACTCCGAACTGCCAGCGGGGGCGGAGTGCCGGGTCGGTCATGAACGACCAGACGATGTTCCGGGGCGCCTGCTGGATCGTCTCGAAGGTATAGCCCGCCTCCTCTTCGGAGACCATCACCCGGCGGCGATCCAGCTCGGCGGTCCAGGCCGCCCCGAGGTCGTGGACCCAGCCGGTGACCTCGCCGAGGTCGTCGTAGCTGTCCCGATACTCGATCATCCCCAGCGCGGCCGGATCGATTGCCATCGCCGCCACGCAGGGGCCGCTGAACAGGGCGTAGGCCGGCGTCCCGACTCGCTCGACCACATGGTTCTTGAGCAGCCGGTGGGCCACGATCACGTCCGAGCCGACGAGCTCCTCGTGGCCGGCGATCTTGTGCCGGATGATCAGTCCGTGGTGGGTGATGAACTTCAGGTCGAGCCGCGGCATCAGGGTGCAGGCGTTGCATTCGCAGGCCGTCGCCTGGCTGATGTCGCGCAGCCGGCGGCGGAACGTGAAGTAGATCCGTTCGATCGTGTCCAAAAGCTGCGAGCCATCGATCCGCTCGCCGAGCATGTAGGCGAATGCGGCATCACCCTCGAGCTTCGACAGCCGGAAGGTCGGTCGCAGGGCGCCGACCACCGTGCTGATCAGGTCGGCCAGGATGTCCTGGGCGTGGTCAAGCTCGGCACGCGCCAGGTAGCTGGTGTAGCCGGAGATATCGGCGATCAGCAGGCAGGCTGGCTCGGGTTGCGACAGCACCAGACGATGATACGGTCGGACCAGGTTGCGGCGGGCACCCGTCGCCGGCCAGGTCCCAGGAAGTGCTGCCTAGACCCTGGCCACGCTGAACCCGCCCACGCCGTCGCCGGTCGTGTCACCGGGATACGAGTCGCCGGTCCAGGAATAGAGCGGATGGCCCTTGTAGGCGACCTGGGTGCCGCCGTCGCCGCGCTTGAACGTGGTGAAGGCGGCATGGACGCCCGTGCCGCCCTTGACCTTGGTGCCGGCCTTGACCAGCAGCGGCGGCCAGGCCGACGCGCAGTCGGCGGTGCAGGTCGAGTGGGTCGCGCTGTCACCGGCCAGGACGTACAGGGTCAGCCCGTCCGAAGTGACCAGCACCGTGCCCAGCGACGTCGAGCCGGACTTGATCGTCAAGGTTGGTGCCGGCTTGGGGGTCGCCTTGGGCGTGGGCTTTGTTGTCGGATCGGGCGTCGGCGTGGCGCCCGTGCCGTACCTGCCACCGCCGCCCCGGGCGATCGGCGCGTCCGTCGGGCCGCTTGAACTGGGTGGTTCGAGCGAGGGTGCGATCGAGGCAGGCGTCGAGGCGTCAGGTGTCGCTGAGGCCGCGATCGACGCCTGCGAATCCCCGGCCGGCGCCGTTGGGCCTGCTCCTGCCGAGCAGGCGGCAACGAGCGAGATCAGGGCGAGCCCGGCAGTGATCCGGGCCGCCATCAGTCCGACGTTCATCTCGTTTCTCGCTTTAGTAGGCCGGTCCGCCGCCGCCGTTGTTGCAGGCGGCGAGAACGATCGGCGCGATCGCCAGGACGAACAGGGCGAGCCCAAGCCGGATCCGGTCGCGCCGGAGGAATTGGCTCATGCCCGCTCTACGCCAGAATCCGTGCCGCGGTTTCGCTGGTTCAGGCCTCGTTGATCACCGTCGGCGTGCAGCGACCGTAGGCGACGCCGGCCAGGACCAGCGCCGAGAGGACCAGGATTGCCCCGAAGGCGAGGCTCGCGAAGGCGAGGGTGTTGA
Source organism: uncultured Chloroflexia bacterium (assembly GCA_963735455.1). GTDB lineage: Bacteria > Chloroflexota > Limnocylindria > Limnocylindrales > CSP1-4 > Palsa-1033. Next base: position 294,977 of record CAVTKZ010000001.1, on the reverse strand, counting down.
GCGTGTCGGGATCGCTGGGTGGAGCCAGGAGGGCCGGCAGCTCCAAGCCGATTCCGAACAGGCCGGCCAGGACCTGGATCGGCAGGGCCGCGGCAATCAACGTCCAGAAGGTCCGGGGCTCTTCCTGATCGAGCCAGGCATCAATCGCCACCCAGGCCGCGAACGCGGCCGCGATCGGCTTGCAGATCGAGCTCAGGACGAACGGCAGCGGATCAACGGTCAGTCCTTCGCTCGTCAGCCCGACCCCGACGGGCAGCAGCGCGACGACCAGGAAGAGGGTAGCGAGGACGACCAGCAACCCCCGCCGGGTGGGGCCGTGATGGCGCAGCCGAAGCAGGCCAAGGCCGACGAGCACGAACCCGATCGGCGCGACGCCCAACCCCACGTTGTTGAGGGCCGGCCGGAAGGCCGAGTAATCCGGAGTGGCAGGGATTCCCGACGAGGCGAATCGAAGGAGCTCGGTGGCCGCCGCGAGGATCAGCCCGGCGAGCAGCAGGCGGTGGGTCCGCCGGGCGTCCGGCACGTGCCACAGGAGGAGCGCCGGGAGGCACACGGTCAGGACCGAGCCGGCGGCCAGGAGGGCCGAGTAGGCGACCACATCGAGCGGCATGCCATCGGCCAGGTCGCCCCGGATCATCAGCGTCTTGCCTGCGGCCACGAGGAGGGCGGCCACGATGAACGCCAGCCGCATCGGGGCTCGAGTCAGCGGCCCGAAGTCAGCCAAAGACAGCGCGCCGACGACCTCTGACGGCCGGATCGGGTCCTCGAGCGGCGGCTGGATAGGGGCCATGGTTCAACGCTCTGCTCGTCCGGTCCGCCTGTCAATAGGCCGGCTACGGGGTTCCGACCGGGCCGGTCCGAGGTGCTACGATCCCGGGCGATGGAGATCATGGGCGTCCGGATCACGACGATCGTCAAGGACAACGTGGCGACCCGCTGCGACGGCTGCCGCGAGGTGATCGAGGGCACGCCCTGGCGGATCAACCTCCTCGACATCGTCGCCGCCGAGCTGCCGGCCAACTGGTCGGAGCGGCCGGCGCTCAATCCCGGGCCCTTCCAGTTCCATGGCGATCCGGCCCATGTCCGGCGCTGGATGGCCACCCGGGGCCATCTCTTCTGCCGGTTGGGCACGGTCCGCGAGATCATGCGACCGGTCCCGATTCCCGGGAATGCGCCGCGCTGGGGCCTGTGCGATGGCCTCCATCGCGACGCCCACGAGTTCGTGCCCGCCTGACCCGGCCGGAACCATGAGCGTTGCACTGCCGGCCGTCACGTCGATCCTGGCGATCCTGTTCAGCCTGGCCCTGTTCGACCAGTGGCGCGAGCGGCGCCACGGCTACCAGCTGATCTGGGCGATCGGGATGCTCTTCTTCGGGATCGCCTCAGGCTGTGAGGCCCTGGGCGCCGGATCCGGCTGGAACGAGGCGCTCTATCGGACCTGGTACCTGGCCGGCGCGGTCTGGACCGCCGGCTGGCTGGGGCTGGGCACGGCCTTCCTGCTGGGCAAGACCCGCTTCGGCTACACGTTCGCGGTATGCCTCTTCCTGGCCGGCCTGTTCACTTTCCTGACCCAGGCCAAGGAGCACTACCCGGGCGCCGGCCTGGCCCCGATCCTGTACCTGATCACGGCCCTCATCCTGGCCGTCGCGATCGGCATCGAGACCTACTTCCAGAACGAGCGCTGGCCGTACATGGCAGCCCTGGCGGTCGTCGGGGCCACGATCCTGTCCGTCGTCCTGATGGCCACGGCGAGCTTGGCAGCCCCGGGCTTCGCCCTCGATCCGGTCACCCGCGTGCCGATCGGCGACCTGTTCCCGGGCACCCTCCGGCTGCTCACCCCGTTCCTGAACATCACCGGCTCGTTCGCCCTGATCCTGGGCGCGGTCTTCTCGACCTACGTGTTCATGCCCAAGAAGCGGGTCCTCGACTATTCGCTCGACCCGAACCAGCCCGGCGACCATTTCCTGTTCAACCTGCTGATCGCGCCGGTCGCGATCCTGGTCAACTTCGTCGCCTCGCTGCCGGGCGCCGCCCGGGCCCTGCTGACCGGCCGGATCCATTCGCGCGCGCCGGCTACCGCCCTGATCGCCCTGGGCGCGTTCATCCCGGCGATCACCGACAGCCTCAATCGGTTCGGCTCGACCGAGTTCTTCGAGTTCGGCAAGTTCCTGGGAGTGGTCCTCCTGTTCGTGGGCTTCCTCGTCTCGATCGAGGTCTTCAGCGAGATCCGGATCCCGTTCACCCGTCTCCGGATCGGTGGCCCGCGCGCCGAGCGCGCCGAGCGGCCCGCCGACTGACCGGCACGGCGGCGCGGCCGGTCGGCTTGAGCCCGACCCGCCGGCGCGTCCTGGGCACGCTCGCGATCGTCATCGCGGCGACCTGTTTCGGAACCCTCGGACCACTCTCGCGGCTGGCCTACGACGCGGGCATGACCCCATTGGGCTTCGCCACGTGGCGAGCGACCTTCGGGGCGATCCTGTTGACCGTCGTCCTGGCCGCCCTCGCCCGGCGCGGCCGGCCGCTCGTCCGGCTCAGCGCAGTCCCCCGTGGGGCCCTGGCCTCGCTGGCCCTGGCCGCCGCGGCGGGGATCATCCTGAACCTGGCCGTCTTCATCGCCTTCCGGCGGATCACCGTGGCCCTCGCCCTGCTCGCGTTCTACACCTACCCGGCGATGGTCGCCATCGTCGCGATCGTGATCGAGCGCCGGGCCCCCGAGCGGCTTGAGCTGGTGGCCCTGGGCCTGGCCCTGGGCGGAATGATCCTGGTCGTTGCCGGCCAGCTCGAGCCGGGCGCCGGCCTGGTGGTCGACGGCCTGGGCCTCGGCCTGGCCCTGCTGGCCGCCGTCGCCCAGACCGTCTATATCACGACCAATCGAGGCTATGCCGCGATCCCGACCGAGCAGGCGGCGACGATCCTGCTGTGGGTGGCCGTGCTGGGGTTCGTCCTGATCGCGGGCGTCAGCGGCTCGCTCGAGACGCTCAGCCAGCCGTTTCGGACCCCGGCAGCCTGGTCGTACTTGCTCGTCGCCGGCCTGCTCGGGGCCGGCTTGCCATCGCTCCTCTTCCTCGTCGCGATCCGCCTGATCGGCCCCGTCCGGACGGGCATCCTGGCGATGCTCGAGCCGGTCACCGGGACGGTCCTGGCGGCGCTCATCCTGGGCGAGACGCTCGGCCCGGTCCAGGTCCTGGGGGGCGCCCTGGTGATCGCGGCGGGGGTGATCCTGCAGCGCTCACCGGGGTCGGCCGGGGCCCCGCCGACCCATCCGGTCCAGGTCCCGGCACCGGGCTGAAAAAGGCCCGGCGGTATACTGCCGCTGCCCAGATCCCACGCAAGCGAGGTTCGATGCGAGTCCGAAAGGCGGTCCTGCCGGCAGCCGGGTGGGGAACGCGGTTCCTGCCGGCAACCAAGGCCCAGCCGAAGGAAATGCTGCCGCTGGTCGACAAGCCCGTGATCCAGTACGCGGTCGAAGAAGCGGTCGCGGCGGGGATCGAGCAGATCATCATCGTCACCTCCAGCCAGAAGCGTGCGATCGAGGACCACTTCGACGTCAGCTACGAGCTCGAGCACCTGCTCGAGGAGCGCGGCGACGTCGAGATGCTCCGCCGGATCAAGCACATCAGCGACCTCGCCCAGATCGCCTACGTCCGCCAGAAGGAGCAGCTCGGCCTGGGCCACGCGGTGCTGATGGCCAAGGAGCTGGTCGGCCACGAGCCCTTCGCCGTGCTCCTGTCGGACGACGTGGTCGTCGGCGACCGGCCCTGCATCGGCCAGCTGATCCACGCCTACAACGAGACCCACTCGTCGGTCGTCGCGGTCATGGAGGTCCCCCACGAGGAGACCAGCCGCTACGGGGTGATCGCCTCCGAGCCGGCCGGCGACGGCTTCGACCACGGCCGCCTGCACCGGGTCACGGGCCTGGTCGAGAAGCCCGATCCCGGTCACGCGCCATCCGACCTGGCGATCATCGGCCGCTACGTGCTGACCCCCAAGATCTTCGACAAGCTCGAGCAGACCCAGCGCGGCGCCGGCGGCGAGATCCAGCTGACCGACGCGATCGAGGCCCTGATGCAGGAGCAGGAGGTCTACGCCTACGCCTTCGAGGGCACCCGCTACGACGCGGGGACCACGATGGGCTGGCTCAAGGCATCGGTCGAGCTGGCCCTCCAACGGCCCGACCTGTCGGCCGAGTTCCGGGACTACCTGCGCGGCGTCCCGCTCTAGGCATGCCGGCCTGAGCCCCCGGCGAGCCCGGGCCGAGCGTCACGCCGGGCGTCCAGTGGGCGTCCTTGTGTGGGGTACGATGCCCGCCGGGCTGCGCGTGCCCGCGTGATCAGGCGAAAGGAATCAACGGTTGGCTGAAATCGGGAGCGTCCTGGGCGGTCGCTATCGGCTCGTCGAGCTGCTCGGCCAGGGCGGCATGGCGACGATCTACCGGGCCACGGATTCGCAGCTCGGCCGCGACGTCGCGGTCAAGATCCTGCGCCCCGAGTACGGCCGCGACCCCGACTTCGTGGCCCGCTTCCGAGCAGAGGCCCAGGCCGTCGCCTCGCTCAGCCACCCGAACATCGTCCAGGTCTACGACTTCGGGACGGACCCGGTCGGTCCGTACATCGTGATGGAGTATGTCGACGGCGAGGACCTCGCCACCCTGATCCGGCGGACCGGACCGCTCCAGCCGCGGCAGGCCGCCCGGATCGCGGCCGAGTCGGCCCGGGCCCTGGCCGCCGCCCATGCCCGCGGGATCATCCATCGCGACGTGAAGCCGGGCAACATCATGCTGGCCCAGGACGGGCGCGTGGAGATGACCGACTTCGGGATCGCCCGGGCGATCAGCGAAGCCCAGATGACCCTGCCCGGGACCACCCTCGGCTCGGTCCACTATTTCTCGCCGGAGCAGGCCCGCGGCGAGCCGGCCACCGAGCGATCCGACATCTACTCGCTGGGCATCGTCCTGTTCGAGCTGCTCACCGGCCGGCGCCCGTTCGAGGGCGACTCGGCGGCATCGATCGCGATGGCCCGCCTGACCGGCCCGGCGCCCATGCCCTCCAACTTGCGGGCAGGCATCCCGCTCGAGCTCGAGGCGATCGATCGCAAGGCGCTGGCCCTCGATCCGGCCGAGCGATTCTCGAGCGCCGCCGCGATGGCCGATGCGCTCGAAGGCTGGCTGAGCGGCCGGTCGGCCGCGGCGGCCGGCGGCGTGGTCGCCGGCGGAGCGGCGGTCCAGGGCGTCTCGGGCGTGGCCGCCGGCACGGGACTCGGGGCCGGGACCGGCCTCGCGGCCGGCGCGGGCCTGGCCGCAGGCGCCGGACTGGCCGCCGGGGCGGGCCCGGCGGCCGGAGCCGGTGGCCTCCCCGGCTCGAGCACGGTCGCGGCCGGCGTCGCCCGGCCGAACGCCGGCGCCGTCCCGTATCCGCCCGACGCCTACGCCAACGCCGCGCCGCCGTCGCGCGTCCCGCCCGGCCCGCCGGTCAGCCGCTACGACTCCTACGATGACGAGCCGGGTCCGCCCGGGACGAGCCCCTGGGCCTGGATCGCGGGACTGCTCGGCCTGGCGATCCTGGTCGTCGCCGGCTTCCTGATCTTCAAGCTGCTGACCGGCACCTCGGCGCCGTCGTCCCAGGTGACCGTGCCCAGCTTCGTCGGCTCGCTCCTGGCCGATGCCAAGACGACCGCAACGAACAATGGCCTGGTCATCGTCCCGACCAGCTTCATCAAGAGCAACGACCAGCCGGAAGGGACGATCGTCGCCCAGGATCCGGCTGCCAACACGACCGTCCCGACCGGAACGACGATCAGCGTCACCGTCTCGACCGGCAAGGCGCTGGTTCCGGTCCCCAGCCTGACCGGGATGACCCTGTCGGTGGCGATCCAGACGCTGACCACGGACGGACTCGCGCCGGGCGTCGAGACCCAGGCGCCCGATCCGCTGATTCCGGCCGGCTCGATCATCTCGACCTCGCCGGCGGCCGGCGTCGAGGTCGCCTCGGGCACGGCGATCGACTACGTCGTGTCCACGGGCCCGCAAGCGTCGCCATCACCGACACCCACCCCGACGCCTACGCCAACGCCCACCCCGACGCCAACACCCACCCCGACGCCGACCCCGACGCCAACTCCGACACCCACCCCGACGCCGACACCCACGCCGACGCCGACGCCAACGGATACACCGTCACCGCCCTGATCGGCGGGCTCAGCGCTCCGCGTCGCGCCAGAAGCGGCCGCTCTCGAGCGCCGTTCCGGCCCGAGTTTCGAGGCTGATCAGGTCGCTGCCCGGCAGGTCGGCTGCCTCACCGGCGGCTGGGCCCGCCCCGGTCAGGGCGATCACCGGCTCCCAGCACGGCCGGATCTCCTGGCCGTTGAGCGCCTTGCGGCCGCGGTCGAGGGCGCAGTAGGCAACGCCCGCGCTGATCGAACGGCGGAAGTTCCGGCACGACGCACAGCTCGTGCTCGAACGATGGCAGACCCAGCAACGAGCGGCCTCCGCCTGCGGGGTCTCGCAATGGGGGCAGCGCCACATTGGCATCGCTCGATGGTAGCTGGCCGCCCGGCGTCCGTCCAACCGGTCACGCAGCCAACGGTCGTTGGCCGGCCGGCGGCCAGAACGCCCGTTCGCCGCCACGCGACCCGCGTCGGGACGAGCCGCTAGTTGAAGGTCAGCGGCACCTGGGTGGTGGCCTGGCCGTAGTCGGTCGTGTCCACGATCACCGCGATCTCGCCCTTGCCCGCCACGGTGACCGGAATCGTGGTCTTGAACGTGGCACTGCCCGCCGTGCCGGTGACCTTCTGCTGGCTGAACGGGCTGATCCCGTCGCCGGGCACCGTCAGGGTGAGGGTCACATTGGCCCCCGACAGCGGGGCTCCGTTGGGGTCCAGGACGAGCACGGTCATCGAGATCGTGTTGGCCTTGGCCGGGTTCATGTGGTAGGCCGAGGCGGTCAGCTTGACCGACAGCTTGCCCGTGCCGCGCTGGACGCTGATCACGACCGCGCCCGCGTTGCCGGCCGGGTCGGTGGCCGTGATGCTGATCCCGTTCACGCCGGCGGCCAGGGCGATGACCACGCTGAACGCGCCGCTGTTGTCGGCGGTCGCGACCGCCGTCAGCCCGTTGGCCTCGTTGCGGGCCGAGATCGCGCTGCCGGCCTGCGTCTGACCGGTGATCGTGGCCGCTGTGCCGTTGATGATCGCGTTCTTGGCCGGCGCACTGATCGTGATCTTGGGTTTGCCCTGGTCGAGGATGTAGGTCACCGCGATCGATGGCGGGCTCTCGCCGGCCGCGCTGACCAGGGTCGCCGTGAACGCGTCGCTGCCGGCCGCCAGGGCCACCTGGGGGACGGTGAAGGTCGGGCTCGAACCGACCGGCACCTCGGCCACGACGCCGGCCGCGGCGCTGCCGACCTTGCGGTAGATCCGGATGGTATAGCCGGCCTGGCCGGCGATCGAATTGGGGATCGTGCCCGTCAGGTCGAGCTTGGGCTGGTTGGTGTAGGGCTGGATCGGGACGGTCAGGCTGGGCGACGGGGGCAGGATCAGGTCGGTCGGGCTGGGCGCCTCGGTCTGGCTCAGCTTGCCCACGATCCCGCCGAAGGCATTGCCCAGGCTGCCGGCAAAGGCGCCCACGACGCCCGGCGCGTTGAACAGGATGACGAGGCCAAAGGCGACCACCGCGACGCCCAGGACGCCCTTGGCGGCAAGGGGCAGGCCGGCGGGCTGGGAGGCTCCCCGCCGGCCGCCGAGGCGAGGCGATTGAGGCGGTCGCGCCTTGACCCGGCTCGGCTGCACGCGGCCGGTGCTCGGGGCTCGGGGCCGCACCTGGGAGGTTCGTCCGCGCCGGCTCGTCATCGCGGGCATTGTCGCAGATCGCCCGGTCGCGACTGCCGCCGGGCGATTCGCGAACGCACCCGGCGATGCTCGCCGGCCGGGCCGTTGTACTCTGGCATGGTGCGCGCACGTCTGGTGACCTGCGCCGAATTGAGGGTGAGGGTGCAGGCTCGAGATCCGAAACAACCGCGCGCCACCGGCCGGCCGGCCTTCGGCGTGCCGCCCATCGCCCGGGTCAGTCCAACCGCTCCGCCCGCCCCCCCGGGCTATCCGGCCCTGCCCCAGATGAACCGCTCGGGCTTCGGCCTGCCCAACCTGCGCCGGAACGTCTGCCCCCATTTCTACATGACCGGTGTTCGCGGGGCGATCCCGATCCAGGCGCCCCACCTGCTGAAGGCCCTGATCCGCCAGGACCAGAACGTCTCGCGCTGCCAGCTCCGCGGCGGCGTCCACCTCGAGCAGGGCTACATCAACGACGTCTGCCTGACCCCGCGGTTCAACCAGTGCGTCTTCTACGAGGACGAGCTCTCGCGCGAGTGACGGGTCAGCGGACATGGGTGAGCTGACCTACGCCGAGGCACTGGCCGCCCTCCACCAGCGCGGCCGCTTCGGGATTCGCCTGGGCCTCGGCCGGACCCGGGCCCTGCTGCGCGAGCTGGGCAATCCCCAGCTCGCCTTCCGGGGAGCGCTGATCGGCGGCACGAACGGCAAGGGCAGCGTCCTGGCCCTCGTCTCGAGCGTCCTGCGCGCGGCCGGCCTGCGTGCCGGCGAGACGCCCAAGCCGCACCTCGTGACCTATCGCGAGCGGCTCCAGGTCGCCGGCCGGCTGGTCGAGCCGGCCGAGTTCGCCCGGCTGGTCGGCGTGGCCCGGCCGGCGGCCGAGCGGGTCGCCCGGCGCCTGGGCGAGCCAACCGAGTTCGAGCTGCTGACCGCGCTCGCCTTCCGCTGGTTCGCCGAGCAGGCCGTCGACCTGGCCATCGTCGAGGTCGGCCTCGGCGGCCGGCTCGACGCGACCCATGCCTGGGACGGCGGGGTGGCCGCGATCACCAACGTCGACCTCGACCACATGGATCGCCTGGGCACGACGATCACGGCGATCGCCCGGGAGAAGGCGGCGATCATCGAACGCGGCGACCTGGCCGTCGACCGGCGCCAGCGGCGACGGCCTGGCCGTGATCCGCCGCCGGGCGGCCCGCCTGGGCGTGCCCCTGACCGTCGTCGAAGCGGCCCCACTGCTGGGCTGGGACCGCGACGGGATCACGGTCGAGCTGGCCGGCCTCGGCCCGACCCGGGTCGGGCTTCGGGGCCGCCACCAGGCGGCGAACGTGGCCGTCGCCGAGGCCGTCCTCGACGCGCTGGCCGAGGCGGGCATCGCCGCGTCGGGGCCGACGCCCGGCGAACCGGCTACGCGGATGCGCGCTGGCCGGGCCGGCTCGAGCTGATCGGGGCCGATCAAGGTGGGGGCCACGAGGTCCTCCTCGATGGTGCCCACAACCCGGCCGGGGCGGCCGTCCTGGCCCAGGCCCTCGACGACCTCCGGCCCTTCCTGGCCGGCGGGACGGATCGCCGGCCAGCACCGCTTCACCCTGATCGTCGGGGCGATGGCCGACAAGGACGTCGCGGGCGTGGTCCGGGCGCTGGCCGCCAGCCCGGCCCTGGCTGGGGCGCAGGTGATCTGCACCGAGGTCGAGGAGGCCCGGGCGCTGCCGGCCGACGACCTGGCTGGGTCTGTGGTCGGCGGCCGGCGTTCGAGGTCCGGGCTGTCCGGCCCCCGGCCGCGGCCCTCGAGCTGGCCCTCGGCCAGCGCGCCGGGGCCGGTCGTCGTCGCCGGCTCGCTCTATCTCGTCGGCGCGATCCGGGCCATGCTGGTCGACGACCCTCTCCTGCGCGACGTGGCAGCATCCGGCTGATGACCGATCGACCAATTGATCCCGAACGGGGCGTCGTGCCGGGCGGCGGTCCGGGCGGCTCGGCGACCCCCTCCTTGGCCGACCCGACCGGCGGACAGAGCGGCCTGGCAGCCCGGCCAGCCCCGACCCGGATCGGCCGCCGGACCTTCGCCTGGGGCGAGCGGACGTACGTCGTCGGGATCCTCAACGTCACCCCCGATTCGTTCTCGGGCGACGGGCTGCTGGCGGCGGGCGACGGCCGTCGCGGATCCGGCCCGAGCGTCGAGCGAGCCCTGGCCCGGGCCCGGGCGATGGTCGCCGAGGGCGCCGACCTGCTCGACGTCGGCGGCGAATCGACCCGGCCCGGCCACGCCGAGGTCGAGCGTGGACGAGGAGCTCGCCCGGGTCGTGCCGGTCGTGCGCGCGATCCGGGCCGCCGCTGCCCGACGTGCCCCTGAGCATCGACACGACCAAGCCGGCGGTCGCGGCCGCCGCGCTCGACGCCGGGGCAGACCTGCTCAACGACGTCTGGGGCGTCGCCCCCGACGAGCGCCTGGCCCGCCTCGCCGCCGAGCGCGGGGTGCCCCTGATCCTGATGCACAACCGGGCCGAGGCGCGCTACGCAAACCTGCTGGCCGAGGTGATCGCCGACCTGTGGCGGGCGATCGAGCGGGCGGTCGAGGCGCGGCTGCCCGGCCGAGTCGCTGATCGTCGATCCCGGGCTTCGGCTTCGGCAAGGCGCCCCACCACAACCTCGAGCTCCTGCGCCGGCTGCCCGAGCTCCACGTCCTGGGCCGCCCGATCATGCTCGGGACGTCGCGCAAGTCGACCCTCGGCCGGGTCCTCGACCTGCCGGCCGACGAGCGCCTCGAGGCGACCCTGGCGACGACCGCCCTGGCGGCGGCCGCGGGCATCGACCTCGTCCGGGTCCACGACGTGCAGGCCAACGTCCGGGCCGCCCGGATGGCCGACGCGGTCGTCCGGGCGGGCATGCCATGATGCCGCGGTGAGCGATCGGATCGTCCTCCACGACATGGTCTTCCAGGGCCGGCACGGCGTCTCAGAAGCCGAGCAGCGAACCGACCAGCCGTTCCATGTCGATGTCGAGATGGTCCTCAACCTCCAACCGGCGGCGGTCGAGGACGACCTGGGTCGGACGCGTCGACTACGGCGCGGTCTTCGAGGTCGCCCGGACCGTCGTCGAATCGACCAGCTTCCGGCTGATCGAGGCCCTGGCCGAGGCGCTCGCCCAGGAGGTCCTGCGGGCCTTTCCGCCGATCACCGAGGTCGGCATCCGGGTGCGCAAGCCCAACGCCCCGATCGACGGCACCCTGGGCTGGGCCGGCGTCGAGATCTGGCGGCAGCGCCTCGCTCGCTGAGCCGGCTCGGGCGTTGACCGACCGGGCTCGGGTCAGGGGTTGGCCGGGCGCGTCCCCAGGGTGAGCTGCAGGTCGAGTGTCTTGCCGCCCCGGTTGATCTCGAGGGTCACGGTCCGGCCCGGCGCGAACTGGGTCAGGACGGCGTCGAGCGGATGGTCGCCGTCGATCGTCTGGCCCTCGATCGTGGTCACGATGTCGCCGTCCTTGACGCCGGCCTTGTCGGCCGGGCTGCCGGCCACGACGGCCGGCTGGCTGGCCCCGACGCGTCCTGGCCGCCGCTGACGTAGGCGCCCTGGGCGACGGGCAGCTTGAGCTGCTGCTGGAGCTGGAGGTCGATCGTCTCGTAGCGGATCCCGATCCACGGCCGGGCCAGCGGCTGGCCGGCGATCGCCTGCTGCATGATCGGCTTGGCGATGTTGATCGGGATCGAGAAGCCGATCCCCTGGGCGTTCGAGGCGACCGCCGTGTTGATCCCGATGACGTCGCCCAGCGCGTCGACCAGCGGCCCGCCGCTGTTGCCCGGGTTGATCGCCGCGTCGGTCTGGATCAGGTTGTTGATCGAGCCGGTGTCCGTGTCGATGCTCCGGCCGGTGGCCGACACGATGCCGGACGTGACGCTGTTCGAGTAGGTGCCCAGCGGGCTGCCGATCGCGATCGCCAGCTCGCCGACCTTGATCGCCGACGAGTCACCCAGCGGGGCCGTGGGCAGGTCGGTTGCGTCGACCTTGACCATGGCCAGGTCGGTCAGCGTGTCGATGCCGTAGATCGTGCCGGTGAACTGGCGGCCGTCCTTGAGCTGGACCGTCAGGCTGTTCGTGTCGGCGACGACGTGGTGGTTGGTGAGGATCCAGCCGTGCGAGTCGAAGATCACCCCCGAGCCGATCCCCGAGGTCGCCGTGGCGTCGTTCGGGTCGGTGCCCGCGGTGACGATCCGGACGACGGCCGGGCCGACCTTGGCCGCGGCATTGATCGTGGCCGACTGCTCGTCGATCGTGACCGGCTGGGTCACGTTCGTGCCGGCACCCGAGCTGTTGATCACGGTGGCGGCCGGCCGGTCGAGGCCGCCCGAGGCGCGGATGGCGGCGTAGGTCCCCGACGATGCCAGGACGGCGGCCAGGATCGCGGTCAGGAAGACGACCCCCAGGCTGTGCCCGCGGCGGGCCGGGGCGGCCGGCGCGACCGGCGCCGGGGCCGGCTCGAACCAGGTCTCGGGCGTCGTCGAAGGCGGTGCGCCCCAGGTCTGGCGCTGCCACTCGGTCGGCGCCTCGGACGGTGGCGAGTAGCTCATCGGGGCGGCGAAGCCGGGTCCCGCACTCGGAACCGCGGGCGCCGGGGGCACGGCGTACGCCGGTGGTTCCTGGCTGGGCGGGGTTGACGGCGGTTCCTGGCTGGGCGGGGTTGACGGCGGCAGGCTGGCCGGCGTCGGATTGGGGGTCGATCGGGTCCATCGGATTCATCGGGTCGTTGTGCTCCTGGAACGGAATCGGGATCGTCCCGGCTGGCGGGCCACCGCTCGGCACCCGGAGGCTGGTCGAATCTCAGCGTGGGGCTTCCGGATTCAGCAGGGGCGGGTGAGCCGATGAAGAATCCGTTACCTCGGCCGCCCGTTCGGGGATGGTATCCGGGTTCGGCGCGGACGGCGCCGGACGGCCATCGGCGTCGCTGCCCGGGGCTGTCTCAGCGAGGCGCGGATCGCGGGGCAGGGTCACCACGAACGAGGAGCCCCGGCCGAGGCGGCTGTCGACCACGACCCGCCCGCCGTGCATGTCGACGATCGACTTGACGATCGCCAGGCCCAGCCCGCTGCCGCTGCCGCGGGCCTCGTTGGCCAGCGACCCGCGGTAGAAGCGCTCGAAGATCCGGGGCAGCTCGGCCGTGTCGATCCCGACGCCGTTGTCGCGGACCTCGATCTGGGCGCCGCCCTCGACGGCCCGGACATCGACGTCCACCCGGCCGCCCGAGGCGGTGAACTTGAGGGCGTTGCCGATCAGGTTCGAGACCACCTGGCCGATTCGCTGCGGGTCGTGCCGGATCCGGAGCGGCCGACCGGCGACATGCAGGCTCAGCTCGATCCCCCGCCGGCGGGCCGTCGGCTCGGCCTGCTCGACCGCCGATTCGACGGCCGTCCGGAGGTCGTCCGGGCGCAGGTCGAGGAGGACCAGGCCGGAATCGAGCTTGGACAGCTCGAGCAGGTTCTGGGCCAGCCAGTCGAGCCGCTCGAGCTGCTGGCGGCTCGACTCGAGGAACTCGACCCGGGTCGCGGGATCGTCGTCGGCGCCTTCGCGCAGGAGCTCGTTGAACATCCGCATCGCCGCGATCGGCGTCCGCAGCTCATGCGATACGTCGGCCAGGAAGTCGCGGCTGCGATCGCGATCGCGGCGGATGATCGCCACGCTCTCGTCAAGCCGGCCGGCCATCTGGTTGAACTGGCGGGACAGCTCGATGATCTCGGTGCTGCCCGGGTTGCGCGGGTCGATCGCCACCCGCCGGGCGAAGTCGCCCTCGGTCAGGTCGCGGGCCGCCTCGGTCAGCCGGCGCAGCGGCGTGGTGAAGCGGCGGGCCAGGAGCGAGGCCACGACGACCGACAGCAGGAGGCCGGCGATGGCGATCACGACGAGCAGCGAGAAGATCGCGGCGAGGGTGCTGGCCCGGTAGGTGTAGGGGTTCGAGAGGCGGACCTGGATCCCGTACTCGAACAGGCTGTTCTGCTCGACGGCGTCCGGGCCCTGGTCGTTGTACGGGATGTTGTCGCGAGCCTGGCCGGGCCGGGGCTGGGCCTGGAGCGGCGCGCTGAACTGACCGCCGGCGGCCGGGACAAGGACCGCCCGGCCGTTGCCGTCGCGGGTGATCAGGCCGACGCTGACCTGCAGGTCGGCCTGGGCCAGGTCGTCGGCCAGGATCCGTTGCTGGGTCGGGTTGGCCAGGAAGGCGGCAACCGACGGGTTGAGGGTGTCGGTGGGGGTCACGATCGGCTCGCCGTCCGTCGTCAGCCCGGCCAGCGAGACGATGATCGCGTCGCGCACGGTCAGCGCCCGGACCTGCAGGTCGTTGACCTGGAGGTTGTAGAAGTAATCGTCGACCCGGTTGATGACGCCCACGAAGACGAGCGCCAGGGTCAGGGCCACGACCCCCGAGAAGGCAATCGTCAGGCGTGCCGCGAAGGTGTGCGGCAGCAGCCGCCGGAACCAGCGCCGGATCGTGTGCAGGTGGCCCATCCGGCCCTCAGCGCTCGGCGAAGGCGTAGCCGGCGCCCCGGACCGTGAGCACGAAGACGGGGACCGACGGATCGTCCTCGATCTTCTCGCGCAGGTGGCTGACGTGGACGTTGATCGTCTTCTCGTCCTGGTCGAGCGCCTCGTAGTCGCGCAGCAGCTCGAGCAGCTCGCGCCGCGAATAGACCCGGCCTGGCCGGCTGGCCAGGTGGCGCAGGATCTCGAACTCGGTCGCGGTCAGGGCGATCCGCCGCTGGCCGCGCTGGACCCGCCGGCGCTCGAGGTCGATCAGCAGGTCGCCGTGGCGGATCACCCGGCCACCGGCGGCGTCGGCCAGGTCGCCGTAGGCCCGGCGCAGGAGCGCCTTGATCCGGCTCATCAGCTCGCGCAGGCCGAACGGCTTGGTCAGGTAGTCGTCCGCCCCGAGCTCCAGCCCGATCACCTTGTCGACCTCGTCGTCGCGGGCGGTCAGGACCAGGACCGGGGCCTTGGAACCCGTCGCCCGCAATCGACGCAGGACCTCGAAGCCGTCGATGCCCGGCAGGCGGACGTCGAGGACGACCAGATCCGGGGCCTGGTGCGTGGCAAAGTCCAGGCCCTCTTCGCCGCTCCGCGCGACGGTCACCTCGTAGCCCTCCTGCTGGAGGGCGTACTGGATTCCCCGGGCGACGGCGAACTCATCCTCGACGATCAGAATGGTGGCGGCCATCCGGCGGCATGCTACACCGGCTCCGCGAAAGGGCCCGGCCGCCCGGTGTGCTAGGCTCGGCGATCAACCAACCGGAGGACCCTCCCCAGATGACCACGACTCGACCGAAGTTGGCCGCCTCCGAGCGGACCATCATCGGCAAGCACGTCGCCACGCTGCGGCGCTCGGGCAGCCTGCCCGCAGTGATCTACGGCCACGGTGTCCCGTCGCAGTCGATCACGATCGATGCCCACGAGTTCGAGACGCTTCACCGGCACACCGGCCCGAACGCCCTGGTCGACGTCTCGATCGACGGCAACAAGGCGGCCCCGGTCCTGATCCATGCGATTCAGCGTCACCCGGTCCACCAGCGTGTCCTCCACGTGGACCTGCTGGCAGTCCGGATGACCGAGGAGCTGACTGTCGAGGTGCCGATCGTGTTCACCGGCATCTCGCCGGCGGTCGAGCTGAACGGCGGCACGCTGCTCCACATGACCGAGACGATCCGAGTCCGGGCGCTGCCGGATCACCTGCCCCAGTCGTTGTCGTTGTCGATCGAACCGCTCGTGGACTACGAGGTCACCCTCCACGTCCGCGACCTGCTGATCCCGTCCGACGTGACCCTCCTGACCGACCTCGACGAAGCCGTCGTCCGTGTCCAGGCGCCGCGCCAGGAGGAGGTCGCTCCGGTCGTCGCAGAGGCCGAGGGCGAGCCGGCCGCCGAAGGCGCCGAAGCGGCCCCCGAGGCCGAACCCAGCGAAAGCTAGGACGCCGCCGAATCCCGGGACCCGGTCGGCACCGAGAATCGAGCGCGGGCTACGGCTCGCGCTCGATCGATTCCGGGCGCTGGGCGATGGCGTGGATCACCGGCACCCGCCAGCGGAAGGCGCTGGCCTCCAGGCGTGACAGGCGGCGGGCCGCAGCGGCACGCAACCGGCGCCGCTCGGCGGCCGACAGGTCGGCGAACAGCTCGCGCTCGGCATACTCGGCCAGGAAGTCGACATAGGTCGACCGGTCGTGGTCGAACGTGAGCCAGGCGTCGCGGGCGATCACCGACCGGAAGCCGATCCGGCGGAGGCGCGCCGCCACCGCGCCGGCCGAGGTCAGGTCGCCGCTCCGGGCCTCCTCGGCGGGCGCCTCTTCGTCGAATGGGTCGAGCTCGTCAAGGGCGTCCTCGAAGGCATCGTCCGGCCCGAAGCGGTCGTCGGCGATCCGCCAGGTCACGAACGCCAGCCGGCCGCCCGGTCGGAGGACCCGGAGCGCTTCGGCCAGAGCCGGCGTCAGGCGCGGGACGAGCTGGTAGGCGAAGGAGCTGATCACGAGCTCGAACGAGCCGGCCTCGAAGGGCAGGTCCTGGGCGTGCCCACGGCGCCAATCGAGCCGGGCCAGGTCGGCCGGCGAGAGCTCCGCCTGGGCAGCCGTCTCGGCCACGGCCAGCATCTCGGCCGAGCCGTCCAGCCCGGTCAGACTGACCGCCGGCCAGCGCCGGACTGCCTCGATCGCCAGCAGGCCGGCCCCGGTCCCCACGTCCAGGACCCGGCCGGCGGGTCGGCCGGCGACTCGTTCGAGCCGGTCGAGGAGATCGACGGCCGTCGGCCGGAGGACCGGCTCCCACCAGGTCCGGTAGGCGAGGGCCGACGCGTCGTAGCGCGCTTCGATCGTCTTCACCCCGGTATCGTGCCACTCCGCATGGCCGGCCCGACCCTCGTATCCTCAACTTCGATGGACCTGCCCGTCAACCCGCCGATCGAGCCGATGCTGGCCAAGCCGGCGTCGGCGTTTCCAACCGACCCGGGCTGGCTGTTCGAGCCGAAATGGGACGGCTTCCGGGCCCTGGTCTTCCGGGACGGCGACGAGGTCCTGATCCAGTCCCGTGACCTGAAACCCCTCGATCGCTACTTCCCAGAGCTTGGGGCACCGCTCCGGGCGTCCCTGCCCCAGCCGCTGCGTCCTCGACGGCGAGGTCGTGATCGCCGGTGCCGACGGCCGGCTCGACTTCGATGCCCTGCTCCTGCGGATCCATCCCGCCGAATCCCGGGTGCGGATGCTGGCCGCCGAGTCGCCCGCCAGCTTCGTCGCCTGGGACGTGCTCGCCCTGGATGACGCCGACCTGCGCCCGATGGCCCAGGCCGACCGGCGAACGAAGCTCGAGGCATTGCTGGCCGAGGCCCGGCCGCCGATCCACCTCACCCCGGCGACCCGCGACCGGGCGACCGCGATGGACTGGTTCGAGCGGTTCGAGGGGGCCGGGCTGGACGGGGTGATCGCCAAGCGCCTCGAAGCGGCCTATCAGCCGGGCAAGCGGGCGATGCTCAAGCTCAAGCACCAGCGCACCGCCGATTGCGTGCTGGCCGGCTTTCGCTGGCACAAGGACGGCCCGGGCTCCCTGATCGGCTCGCTCCTCCTGGGCCTGTTCGATGCCGACGGGACGCTTCATCACGTCGGGGTCACCTCGTCGTTCACGATGGCCCGCCGGGCCGAGCTGGTGGCCGAGCTGGCGCCCTTGCGCACCGACGCGCTCGATGGTCACCCCTGGGCGGGCTGGGCCAGCTGGGCCGAGGAGATCGCGGCCAGCGGCCAGCGGCTGCCCGGTGCCACGTCGCGCTGGAATCGGGGCAAGGACCTGTCGTGGGAGCTGCTCCGGCCCGAACGCGTCGTGGAAGTCGCCTTCGACCACCTCCAGGGCGATCGGTTCCGGCACGGCACCACCTTCGTCCGCTGGCGCCCCGACAAGCGTCCGGCCGACTGCCGCTACGACCAGCTGGCGGAGACCCCCGCCTTTGAGCTGAGCCGGATCTTCTCGACCTAGCCCCTGTACGAAGCCCACCCGGAATGGGCACAATCGTCGCGAGCGATCCGACGGCACGGAACCACGGACCAGGAGGGCCTCCGCGATGACCGACGAGCAGCCAGCGCAGGATCCGAACGCAGGCGCGGCCGACGTTCCGCCGCCAGCCGCCGACGTTCCGCCGCCAGCGGCCCCGCCACCGGTTGAGGGCTCGGGCTGGGTCCAGCCACCGGCGGCCCCGCCGCCCGCGCCGGGGCCGGCCTGGGGCCAGCCCGCGCCACCCGTGCAGGGCTCAGGTTGGGTTCAGCCGCCGGCCGCTCCGCCCGCGGCCCCCGGTCCGGCCTGGGGCCAGCCCGCCGCGCCGTCAACACCGGTCGCGGGCTCGGGCTGGGTCCAGCCGCCGCCCGCTGCCGCCCCGCCGCCGGTCGAAGGCTCAGGCTGGGTCCAGCCACCGCCGGCCCCACCGGCCGCCGCGGGACCCGCCTGGGGACAGCCGGCCGCGCCGCCGCCCGCCGCACCGGGTCCAGCCTGGGGCCAGCCGCCGGCCGCCGCTCCGGGACCCGGGTGGGGTCAGCCACCCGCCCAGGCCGCTCCGCCTGCCGGCTGGGCGCAGCCGCCGGCGGGTCCACCACCCGCTCCGGCCCAGGGCGGCTGGGCGCAGCCCGCCCCGGCCCAGGGCTGGGTCCAGCCTGGCCCCGCTGTCCAGGGTCCAATCACCATCCTGGCCCGGATCGCCGGGCTCTTCCTCGTCCTGCTCGGCCTCTTCTGGGGCGCGGCCGGTGTGGTCCTGATCATCGGCGGTTCCGCTTTCCGCTCGCTGTTCGACCAGTTCGGCCCGTTGAACACCGATTCGAACAGCGTCGACGCGGCCGGCAACATCGTGGGTGGCGTCTTCGTGGGCATCGGGATCGTGATCCTCGTGCTGGCGATCGTCGAGGTCCTGGGCGGCTTCGGAGCCATGGTGGGCAAGACCTGGGGCCGGATCATCGGGATCCTCTATTCGCTCGTGTTCGGCAGCTTCCTGCTCGTCGGCCTGAGCGGTGCCACGCGCAACGCCGATCTGAGCGACACAAACGGGGCAGGCGCCGGCGTGATCTTCCTGCTGGTGATGTTCCTGCTCTACCTGTACGCGCTGGTCATCCTGATCATCCGCTGGCGGGGCCACGCTCGAGCCTGACGGTTCGTCCCCCGTGGCAGTCGCGCGCGTTTTGACAGATGTCGACTCAAGGCGACGTTATGGTCCCGCGTCGGCTCGATTGATCCTGCGCGGCGGTCGCCGTGGTTCGGATTCGTGCGTGGCTCGGAGGCCCGGTCGGCCGGGTTTGGGCTGCTGAAGGGTCGAATCCGACCATAAGGTCTGGCTAAGTCGACATTTGACGGAGCCGGGCTCGCGGGGGAGCGGCAACGGCACCACAGGTCGCGGTCAGAGGCGGTGCGCGCCGCGGTAGGTCGGCGGCCGCCCGCTGGGCGGCTTGCGCCGGGCCCGTGACCAGATGAGCGCGCCGCCGACCAGGATCACGAGCACGACAACGGCCGCGATCGGGGCGACCGGCGGACCGCTGTCGGCGGGCGATGTCGGGGTCGGAACCTGGCTGGGGCTTTCGCTCCCGGCGACCACGCCGATGCTCGGCACGTCACTGGCCGACGGTGCGCTCGATGGGCCGGATGACGCGCCGGCCGAGGACGCTGCCGAGGCGCCGGCCGGCAGCGTGGCGGTGGGGTAGGGCGAGGGCGCAGCCCCCGGCGCGACCACGGCGAACTCGCCGAACTGGGTCACCACGGCCAGCCAGATCCCGGGACCCTGGTTCTGGGTCGTGAGCTTCTGCCAGCCCTGGCCGGTGTCGAGCTCGATCGTCCGGTCCGGATCCGAATGCGGGCTGACCAGGACGACCGTGACCAGGGCGCTGGCCGGGGCGCTCAGCGCTACCCCAGCCTGGTTGGTGACGCTGATCCGGTAGACGTTGCCGTCGATATGGCCATCGGCTGGGAGCTCCGCGGGCAGCTCCGGCTCGATCGAGAACTTGACCGAGGTCGAGCCCGCCGGCAGGATCAGGCTGCCGTTCGTGGCCAGCAGCTGGGCCTGGGGATCCTGCTCGGGCGTGGCGACTGCGATCAACCGGTTGGCCGTGCCGTCGACCCCGACGCTGCCCCGGGCGCCCTTGGCGCCCCCCTGCAGCCCGGCCGGCGGGACGAACCAGACATACGGCAGCGGGACGTAGACGCCGTCGTACAGGGGCGGCTCGGTCAGCGGCGCGATTTGCTGCGAGAGGCCGATCAACAGGACTCCCAGCCCGAGCGCCGCCAGGCTGATCCGTCGATCTCGTGTCACGCCGCGCACCTTCGCACAGCGGCGGCCGATGTGCAGGCCGCGGCCTCGTTCAGTCGGCCGCGCTGATCACGACGTTGCGCTGGACGCTCGTCCCGGCCCGGAACTCGAGCAGCCGCTGGCCTTCCTCGACCAGGGCCAACCGATCAGCTCGCGCCACGGATCGGCCCAGCTCGATCCGCAGGATCGCCGTGGTGCCCGTCCGCTCGATCTGCCAGCCGCCGGCAAAGCGGCCATCCAGGAGGACGCTGCCCAGGACGCCGCCGTTGCCCGGGAAGAGCGGCGTTGCCTGGCCGGCGTCCATCACCCGGGTTCGATCCTGGTGGCCAAGGAACAGGTTGTCGTACTCGGGCAGGAAGCGCGCCGGGGCCGGTGTGTCCGGATCCGGGCGGGGAGCCTCGGGCAGGTCGAACAGCTCGCGCCCGCGCTCGTCGCGGAAGCTGACCAGGCTGCCCCGCAGGCGTTCGACCACGGCTGCCAGGCGGCTCAGCCCCGACCAGTTCTGGATGTCCGCGATCGAGGCCGGGCCGAAGGCGCCCAGGTAGCGCCGGACGAGCCGATCGGGCGCCGGATCCGATCCGATCGGCCGGCCCAGCCAGGCCTCGGCCAGTCCCCAGGTCGGCGCCCCGCTCGCGCCCCACACCCCTCGGGGCGGGACCTGGACCAGGGCCAGCTGATGGCTGGCGGCCATGGCCAGCGACAGCCGGTCGCGCCCCGGCCAGCGTTCGGCGAGCAGCCGGCCGAGCTCGGCCGCGGTGCGCGGCCGATCAACGATCAAGTCCTGGGCCAAGCGGGCCACCTCCTCGAGATCGACATCCGGGAGGTTCCGGCTGAACGGCGAGACACGGAAGCGCTGGGCGAGGAGCGCGGCGAAGACCGGCCGGAGGGCCACGAAGTCGCGAGCCGTCACCAGGTGGAGGGTGTAGCGCATGAGCGAGGCCCGGACCGCCATTCGCTCGGTCATCAGGCCGGCCAGCTCGTCCGGCTGGAAGCCGGAGATGCGGGTCCAGAGGCCGACGTACGGCGCGATCGGGGCCTGGGACTGCATCCCGACGAGGTGCTCGATGACGGCCGCCGCCGGCCGCTCGACACGCTCCAGGAGGAGCTGCCGGGCCAGCAGTGCCCGGTTCAGCGCACGCTGGTCGAGGAGCGCGGGCTGGGCGGCTCGGGCAGGAGTCACCGCCCTAGTCTGGGCCAGGCTCCGCGGTCGCGGGCGGGGCGCCGGCAGTCAGGCGGCCGGGGCGCTCGAGCGACGGGGCGGAGCCGGTGCCGCGTCGAGGAGCCCGGCCACGGCATCGGCCGGCACCGGCCGGGAGAAGAGGAAGCCCTGTGCCTGCTGGCAGCCGAGGGCGGTCAGCCGTTCGAGCTGGTCCTGGGTCTCGACTCCTTCGGCCGTCACCCGCAGGTCGAGGGCCGAGGCGAAGGCCAGGGTCGCCGTCACGATCGCGGTGTCCTCACGCGAGCGGCCCAGGCCGTCGATGAACGAGCGGTCGATCTTCAGGCCCTGGACGGTGAAGCGCTTGAAGTACTCGAGCGCCGAGAAGCCGGTCCCGAAATCGTCGATCGCCAGCTGGACCCCCAGGTCGCGCAACTGCCGGAGCGAGCCGTCACTGGTGGCCGATTCGTGGAGGGTCAGCGATTCGGTGATCTCCAGGACAAGGGCCGACGGCTCGAGGTGCGCCGCGCTCAGGATCTCCCGGACCTGGCCGGCGAAGCCCGGCTCGACCGCCTCGCGCGGTGAGACGTTGACGCTGATCGTCAGCTCCTCCCGCCCGGGCCCGCTCAGGCGCCAGGCGCGGAGCTGGCGGCAGGCCTCGGCGGTGACCAGCTTGCCCAGGGGCACGATCAGGCCGGTCGCCTCGGCCAGGGGAATGAACTCATCGGGTGCGATCAGGCCACGGGCCGGGTGGCGCCAGCGGACGAGCGCTTCGAAGCCGACGATCCGGAGCGAGGGCAGGGCCACGATCGGCTGGTAGTGGACGTCGAACTCCTCGTTCTCGATCGCCGATCGGAGCGCCGCCTCGAGCTCGAGCCGACTCTGGGCCTGCAGGCGCATCGACGGATCGAAGACGGCGTAGCGGGCCTTGCCCCCCGACTTGGCCGCGTACATCGCGGCATCGGCATGGGCCAGCAGGTCGTCGGCGCCGCCTTCGTTGGCCCCGGCCAGGGCGATCCCGATGCTCGCCCGGACAACGAGCCGGCGGCCTTCCAGGTCGATCGGCCGGCTGAGCTCGGTCGCCAGCCGCTCGGCGAGCGCCTCGGCCTCGGCGACGCCGTTCACCCGTTCGACGAGGACCGTGAACTCGTCGCCGCCCTGCCGGGCCGCGACGTCCTCCGTCCGGAGGGTCGCCGTGAGCCGCCGGGCCACCTCGATCAGGAGCCGGTCGCCGGCCCGATGGCCGAGCGAGTCGTTGATCACCTTGAAGTCATCCAGGTCCAGGAACAGGAGGGCGACGCTCGACCGGCGCCGGCGCGAGCGGGCCAGGGCCCGATCGGCGTGCTCGCGGAAGAGGACCCGGTTGGCCAGCCCGGTCAATGGGTCGTGGAGGGTGTCGTGGAGGAGCTGGGCCTCGAGCCGCTTCTGCTCGGTCGTGTCGACCAGCAGCCCCTGTGATACGCGCATCCCGTCGATCGAATCCTCGCGCATCGCGTAGGCCTCGTCATGGACCCAGACCACCGAATCGTCGGAGGCGATCATCCGGTAGTCGATCCGCAGCGGACGCTCGGTGGCCCAGTGGTCGCTGTAGGCGGCCATCGCCAGGGTCCGGTCGGCCGGGTGGATCAGGCTCGGCCAGAGCTCAGGATCGGCGATGAATGCCGCCGGCGGATAGCCCAGGATCGCCTCGATCTGGGGGCTCATGTAGGCCAGCCGGCCGCCGTCGCTGACGTTCGGGTCGGCGACATCGATATAGACCGCGGCCGGGACACGCTCGACCAGGACCTGGTAGCGCGAGTCCGCCTGGGCCCGTCGGACGAGGGCGACCTCGAGGTCCTGCTGGGCCGACCGCGAGCCATCGAGCAGCCGGCCCCGCTCATGGACCAGGACGGTCTGCCGGAAGCCGGCCAGGACGATGACCACCAGCGCCCCGACGTCGACGAGCCCGAACTCGGTGTTGAGCAGGTGGCGGCCGACCAGGAGCAGGGCGCTGACCAGGAGCGAGACGACGGGCAGGGCGCCGAGCACCACCGAGGCGACCTGGCGGAGCCGGGCGCCCTGCGCCTCGCCGATCCGCCAGTCGCTGCCGCCCATGCCCACGGCCAGGATTCCCAGCGAGAACGCGTAATGGCCGATGTCACCGGCGGGGGGCTGGGCGACGAGCGCCTGGCGCAGCCAGTCGACCCAGGCCAGACCGAGGATCGCGAAGCCGGCCAGCACGAGGTAGCTGCCGCCTCGCGGCGAGGCCCGCAGGGCAAGCAGGGCGACCAGCCCGGCACCGGCCGTCGCCAGGTGGATGATCGGGTAGGTGACGGCCACGGCCGCCCCGAACATGCCCACACCGGCGACTTGTCCGCCGTACACCGCCAGGATCAGGGCCGTGATCGCCAGGAAGATCGCGATCGCGTCGAGATAGACGGACAGCTCCTCGGCGTGCGGCAAGCGGCCCCGGATCGCGCTCACGAACGCCGCCCACACGGGCACGGCCAGGAACAGGTAGCCCAGGTCCGAGGGGGCCGGGAAGCTGTAGAAGCCGAGCGCGATCTGGACGTCCCACAGGAGCTGGCCGACCAGCCACGAGCCGGTCCCCAGGGCGATCAGGCCGGCAACCAGGCGGGGCGAGCCACTCGATCGCCAGGCAACGGCGGCTGCATAGGCGAAGGCGACGATCCCGGCGGCGGTCCAGTGGGCATTCTCCCAGAGGGCCATCTGGCCGCCGACGTTGGCGGCCGTCAGGAGCATCAGCAGCCCGACGACGGGCAGCCCGAGCCAGAGCACGAGCCGATGGCTCAGCCGGGAGCCTGGCCGGGCGGGTTCGGCGGGCAGGGCGGCCTGCCCGCCCAGTCCGGCAGGTTCGAGGCGATCCAGGCCAGTCACAACCTGAGGCTACGGGCGGAGCCGGGGGACGGATACCACCGCTTCGCACCATGACGGAGTAGCCCATCTGCCGGTCGGCGCAAGGTCCGTGGCGGCGATCGCGGCGCGATACTGCCCGGGTGGAGGCGCCGCCCAATCCGCCCAGCTCGCCCGACCGGCTCGTCGGCCTGGCCAGGCTGGCCGCCAGGCTGCGCCTCGAGGACTGGCTGCTCTTCGGCTGGGTCGGCCTGCTGGCCCCTTTGATCGGCCGCTCGGAGGCGTCCCAGGGTCCGTTCGATCCAGGCCGGCCGCTGGAGGGCCTGCTCGCCCTGGTCGGCGTCCTGGGGGCCCTGGTCTGCCTGGCCACGAGCGACTCGGATGCGCCGCCGGGGACCGACTCGAGCGTCCTGCGCCGCGCTTCGATCGGCCCGCTGACCGGTGGACTGCTGCTCGTCCTCTTCTCCGGCTTGGCCGGGCTCGGGCTCGACGACCTGCCGGCCGAGGCCCTCGGGGTGGCGGCGATCGCGCTCCTGGTCGCCGTGCGCCTGCGCTGGCCGGCCATCCCGACCAGCGCCCGGCGGCTGCTGGTGACCCCGTTCATCCTGGTCACCGGAGGAATCTTCTGGAACATCATCGACGTGGTCGCCGGCGGCGCCAGCCCCTTCGGCCCGGCCGCCGGAGCTGGCTTCCAGGCGATCGCCTTCGAGCTGGGCGTCCTGGTTGCCTTCTCGGGCGTCTATTACGCCATGCTGATCTATGCGCCCCGCCAGGTGGCCGAGCCGGAGGGCGGGCCGCTGACCTGGCTGGTCCGCTACGGCCTGTTCCTGGCCAGCGTGATCGTCGGTATCGCCTGGCTTCGCCCGCTCGGCGTCTAGGACCCGGCCAGAGCTCAGGCGCGCTGGAACCGGCGGCCCTGGCCATCCTCCTGGATCGTCAGCGTGTCGCCCGCAACCGAGGCCTCGCCGACCATGTCCCGGCCCATGAACTGGGCATGCAGATGGCCATTGCCGTCGACCGACCACCGGCCGGCCTGGCCATGGCCGCCGGGCAGGGCCGTGGTCATCGTCCCGCCGGCCGCGAAGGTCACCCCGATCGGCCCGCTGCGCCAGCTCCCGACGATCGACTCGGCCAGCGGTCGCGGGTCGCGGCCGTCCGCTGGCGGAGCCGTCGCCCCGGCCGTGACCCCCGCATTCATTGAGCTGTCGAGGGCCGCCATCTGGGCCATCGCCTCGGCCCGCTGATCGAGGTCGTGGGTCTTGAGCGCGGCGAAGGCCGCCTGGGCAAGCCCCTGGGGATCAGCCGTCAGCCCGGGCGAGGCGGCCTTGTTGGGCAGGACCTCCAGGTTGACGACCTTCTTGCTCCGGGGCAGGTAGTAGACCCGCACGTAGCCGGCCTCGGGCGACGCGTCGTACACGCTGCGCGGAACCTCGAAGGTCTGGCCCGCGACCCGCAAGTAGTGCCACTCGGTGTTCTTGCCCTGGCGGGTGCTGCGCAGGACGGCGCCCTCGACCGTGACCACCGACCCTGCGGCCAGGTCGCGGCTCAGCGAATCGGGAGCGAGCGTCGCCCGCCAGGCCAGGATCACGGCGGCGACGACGCAGATCGCCGCGACCAACGGCCGGAAGGCGGCATTCGGCGCGGGGCCGGTCGAGGTGATCAAGAGGACCGCGATGACGATTGCCCCGACCGCCAGGTAGAGCTCGGTCCGGCGGGTCGAGCGATCAGCGCCGCGATAGAGGTTCCGCTGGGCGTCGGTCAGCCGGCCGCCCTGGTTGGCCGCCAGGGCATCGGCTGCGAATGGGCTGCTGGGCGCGCCGGACATCGGATCCTCCGCAGGCTCGGCCGGGTGGGCTCACGGCGCAGGTCCAGGTTGTCCCCGCGTTTATCGCCCCCCGCCCGGCTGGCGTCAAGCAGGGTCAGGGCGCCGGTCGAGTCCACAGGATCGAGGCGCCGCCATTCTCGTCGTATCCGACGACGAGCTCGAGCGTCGGTGACGCAGCCACGTCCGACGTGGCGATCCCGTCGAACGCTGGATCGCTGGCGACGCAGCTCCAGGCCTGGCCGTCGGTCGACGACCAGATCCCGCCCAGGCAGCTGTCCGAGCTCGACGGTCCGACGCCCAGGAAGCCGCCGGGGACGCTGGCGACCCGCCACAGCTGGCCGTTCGGGAAGCGCTCGCCGGTGGCGCGCTGCCAGGTCCGGCCATCGGCGGACCACCAGGCCAACGCCGAGGTGAGGTCCTGGCTGGCGGCCTCGCCGACCGCCACGAAGTGGCTGCCGTCGAAGGCGATCGCCGATGCCGAAACCTGGAGCTCCGGGTCGAGCTCCGCCGGGGGATGGAAGATCGGCCCGTCCTTGATCCTCGTCCACGTCCGGCCATCGGCCGACGTCCAGACGACCGCATGGACCAGGCCGCTCTTCAGGGCGGCGACGTTGGGCGCTCCGCCCACGGCGACGTAGCCCGGCCCGCCGCGCACGACGCCGTTCATCCCGGCGTTGGCCAGCGCCGAGGAGGCCGGCTCACGAGTCCAATGGAGGCCGTCGGCCGACGTCCACACGTTGGCCCGGACGGCGGCCCAATCGCCGCAATCGAGCACGCACGAGATCACTTCCTTGCCGACGGCCAGCCAACCGCTGGGCGTTGCGGTCGCACTGCCCATCTCGATCGAGTTGTCCTTGGCCGGTCGGAGCGCCGCGGCATCCGGTGCGGCCCGCCAGGTCAGGCCGTCGGTCGAGAACCAGCTCCGGGCCGCTGCACCCTGGGCGCCGACGGCGAGCACGCCCGCCGGTCCGACGCTGAAGCCGTTGATCCGGGAGCCCGGACCGAAGCTGGCCTGGCTGTGCCAGGTCTGCCCATCGGTCGAGTCGATGATCCCGGCCGACCCGTCGTTCAGGAAGCCGGCGGCCAGGAAGCGCTGGCCGGTCCAGACCGCGGCGGTGGCCTGCATGGTGGTCAGCGCCGCCTGCGCCGGGACCTGCTGCCAGCCGTCCGCCGAGGCCGGTGCCGTAAGGCTCGGACTCGGGCTGGGGCTCGCATTCGAGGTGGCGGCCGGCGCCACCGAGCTGATTGCGACCGTGGGGCCGGGCGATGCGCTCGCCGGGCTCGTTGCGGAGGGCGCCGGCGTCCCTGCCGAGCTGCAGCCGGCGACGAACAGGACGATGAATCCGGCTTGGGCCAACCGGGACCGACGCATTGCGAGCCTCCCGACATTGATGGCAAATCGCCGCTGATGAGACGGCTGATGGCCGGCGGCGTGACGCTCCGGCCTGGCGATCAATCCGTCCGGCAATCGCGACCCGGACGCGGCCGGGGCGGGGGTGTCTCGCCCTGCCACGGGTCGTAGTCCGGATCGAGCGCGGCCTGTTCGGGCCGGAGCTCGGCCGGCACATGCTCCAGGTTGAGCCGGATCCGGGTCCAGGTCGTGGACCGGCCGCGCATCGAGTCGGTCAGGACGTCGGCCGGCTGCAGGAGCGGCCAGACGTCGGGGTGGCGGGCCTTCCAGCGTTCGAGCCCGGCCTGCGCCTCGCTCAGCAGCGCGGCCCGGCCGATCTCGATCAGGGGCTTCGAGCTCATCCGCCGTTTCGAGGGCTGGACCCGCGGCGGCTCGTCGATCGTCCGGGCGTAATTCGGCGGCCAGGGCGCGTCGCCCAGGCCCTCGGTCTCGTGCCGGGCCGACAGCTCGAGCAGCCCGTCGAGTGAGCCGACCGCCTCGTCGATGCCCGCCCCCGGGTCGCCGATCTCAGCGTATCGCCGGGGAACCGTCCGCACCGTGAAGGCCGCCGGATCGATCGTGGCCACCTCGTCCCAGGTGAGCGGCGTCGAGACCCGGGCGTCGGGCCGGGGCCGGACCGAGTAAGCCGAGGCGACCGTCCGGTCCTTGGCGTTCTGGTTGTAGTCGATGAAGACCCCGTGGCGCTCCTCCTTCCACCACTTCGAGGTGGCCAGGTCGGGCGCCCGCTGCTCGACGTCGCGGGCCAGGGCGAGGGCCGCCCGGCGGACCTCGGGGAAGGTCCACTTGCGCTCGATCCGGACGTTCACGTGGATCCCCCGCGACCCGGACGTCTTGGGCCAGCCGACCAGCCCGGCCGCGCTCAGCGACTCGCGGACCACGAGGGCCACATCCCGGATCTGGGCCCACTCGATGCCCGGCACCGGGTCGAGGTCGACCCGCAGCTCGTCCGGGTGGTCCAGGTCGTCGGCCCGGATCGGGTGGGGGTTCAGGTCGATGCAGCCCAGGTTGATGATCCAGGCCAGCTGGGCCGCGTCGCGGATGACGACCTCCGACGCGGTCCGGCCGGAGGGGAACGACAGCTCGACCGTCTCGATCCAGTCCGGTCGCGACTCGGGCGCCCGCTTCTGGAAGAAGAACTGGCCCTCCGCGCCGTTGACGAAGCGCTTGAGGGCCATCGGCCGATCGCCGGCACCGCGCAGTGCGCCGTCGGCAACGGCCAGGTAGTAGCGGACCAGCTCCATCTTCGTCACGCCCAGCTCGGCGAAGAAGACCTTGTCCGGGTTGGTGATGGTGACCTCGCGGCCCGCGACCGCCAGGACCTCCGAGGTGCCTGCCACGCCCGAACGATAGCGCGCGACGTGTCTCGGGCATACTGGAATCGGAAGGCGTCGATTCGCGCCGGGGCCGTTCGTTGTAGGAATGACGGGCGACGACCGTGCCGGCCCGACCGCGTCCCTGGAGGTCCCGATGCAGTACCTGCTCCTCATCTATACCGCCGAGCCGACCGAGGACACGCCGCCCGACCTCATGCGCAGCGAGTCGCTCGAGTACGGGGCCTTCAGCCGGTGGCTGATCGAGCGGGGCCAGTTCAAGGGCGGCGAGGCGCTCCACCCGACGACGGCCGCGACCACGGTCCAGGTCCGCGATGGGCGGACGATCACGACCGACGGGCCGTACGCCGAGACGAAGGAAGCGCTCGGTGGCTTCTACCTGATCGACGCCAAGGATCTCGACGAGGCGATCGACGCTGCGGCCCGGATCCCCGGCGCGCGCCACGGCTTTATCGAGATCCGGCCGATCCTCGAGCTGCCGACGATGGACGCTGCCGGATCGGCCGACGAGGCCGTTGCCACAGCCGGCTGACCCAACCGCTCTTGTCGAGCGCCTGTTCCGCGAGGAGTCGGGCCGGACTGTCGCGACCCTGATCCGGGTCTTCGGCGACTTCGACATTGCCGAGGAAGTGGTCCAGGAGGCCTTCGTGGTCGCCCTCGAGCGCTGGCCGCGCGATGGCGTGCCGGCCAACCCGGGAGCCTGGATCACGGCCACCGCTCGAAATCGCGCGATCGACCGGCTGCGCCGGGCGCGGGTCCTGGCGACGAAGACCGACGAGCTCGGACAACGGGCCCTGATCGAGGCGTCGATCAAGCCGGCTGAGCCCGACGAGGAGGACGACATCGCAATCGAGGATGATCGGCTCCGGCTGATCTTCACCTGCTGCCATCCGGCGCTGGCCCTCGACGCCCAGGTCGCCCTCACTCTGCGCACCCTCGGCGGCCTGACCACTCCCGAGATCGCCCGGGCCTTCCTCGTTCCCGAGGCAACCCTGGCCCAGCGCCTGGTCCGCGCCAAGCGCAAGATCCGCGAGGCCGGGATTCCCTACCGAGTCCCGCCTGATCACCTTCTGCCTGAACGGCTCGATGCCGTCCTGCGCGTCCTGTACCTGATCTTCAACGAGGGCTACGCGGCCTCTGCCGGCGACGAGCTGGTCCGGCGTGACCTGTCGGGGGAGGCGATCCGCCTGGCCCGGGTGCTGGCTGAGCTGATGCCCGACGAGCCCGAGGCGATCGGCCTGCTCGCCCTGATGCTCCTCCAGGATGCCCGCCGAGAGGCGCGAGTCGGCGTCTCCGGCGACCTGATCCTGCTCGAGGACCAGGACCGCTCGCGCTGGGACCGCGCCCGGATCGACGAGGGCGGGCGGCTCGTCGAGCGGGCGCTCCGGATGCAGCGGACCGGCCCGTACCAGCTCCAGGCCGCGATCGCGGCCGTCCATGACCAGGCGGCCGAGCCGGCCGGAACGGACTGGCCGCAGGTCGTGGCCCTGTACGGCATCCTGGCCCGGATCGCCCCGTCACCGGTCGTCGAGCTGAACCTGGCCGTGGCGATCGCCTTCGTCGACGGTCCGGCCGCGGGCCTGGCCCGGATCGACGGGTTGATTGCCGCCGGGCAGCTCGCCGACTACCCCTACCTCCACGCTGCCCGGGCCGACCTGCTCCGCCGCCTCGGCCGGCGGACCGAGGCAGCCGAGGCCTATCGGCGCGCGGCCGACCTGGTCGGCAACGCGGTCGAGCGCCGCTTCCTTGAGCGCCGCCTGCATGAGGTCGCCCTGCCCGCCTGAGCTTCCTGCCCGATCTGCCACCGGTCCGCAACCCTCTCGCTGCGCGCGCCGTGCGACGATGCGAGGCATGGGCCGGCAAGCAGGTGCAGGGCGGAGGTTGGGACCCCGGCCGAACCCGGCCGTGCGTGCCGAACCGGCGGGCATCGGCACCGCCGGCGCGCGCGATCCCCTCGCCCGAGAGGTGAAGCTGCTCGGGGCGCTGCTCGGCCAGGTGATCGCCGAGCAGGCGGGCGAGGCCCTGCTGGCCCGGATCGAGGCGATCCGGGAGCGGGCCAAGGCGAACCGCCGGGCGGCGAGCGGCTCGACCCAGCTGGCCGTGGTCGAGGACCTCGTGCGGCTCGACCTGGCCACGATCGAATCGATCATCCGCGCCTTCGGGCTGTACTTCCAGGTGATCAACGTCGCCGAGGAGCGTGACCGGGTGCGCTCGCTCCGGCGCCGGGAACGCGCGGCGCGAGGGGTGCCGATCGAGAACTCGCTCGCTGCCGCAATCGATCGGCTGGTTGCCGACGGGACGTCGCCCGCGATCCTGCGTGAGCTTGTCGGCCGCCTGGCGGTGACCCCGGTCCTGACCGCCCATCCGACCGAGGCCCGCCGCCGGACGCTGCTCCTCGCCCTGCGCCGGGTCGCCCGGCTGGTCGACCAGCTCGACGACCCCCGCCTGACCCCGGGCGAGGATGCCGATCTGCGCCGCCGGCTCCGGGAGGAGGTCACCCTGCTGTGGCGGACGGCCGAGCTGCGCTCGATCGCGCCGAGCCCGCTCGACGAGGTCCGCAGCGCGATGGTCTTCTTCGACGAGACCCTCTTCCGGGTCACCCCTGCCGTGATCCGGGCACTCGACGGGGCGCTCGACCGGGCTGGCCTGCCGCCCGCGGGCCACGGCCGGTCGACCGGTTCAAAGGGGGCGCCCCGACTGGCCGCGGATTCGGGCCAGACGGGCACCCGGCCGGCCGGCCTCGGGACGTTCCTGCACTGGGGCAGCTGGATCGGCGCCGACCGTGACGGCAATCCCAACGTCACCGCCGAGCTGACCGCCCAGGCCGCCCGGATCCACGCCGACCACGTCCTGCGTGGCCACGAGGCGGTGGTCACCCGGCTGATGCAGACGATCGCGCCGGTCGTGCCCGACCAGCGCCTCGACCGGCGGATCGCCGGCCGCCTGATCGACGACGAGGAAGAGCTGCCCGAGCTGATGCGCCAGCTCGACCGGCGCTTCGGCGACGAGCCGTATCGGCGCCGCCTGGGGGCGATCGCCGAGCGCCTCCGCCGGACGCGGAGCGCCCTGATCGGCGCCACGGCGCCGCTCTCGGGACGCTACCGGGACGCGGCCGGGCTGAGCGCCGAGCTCGAGGAATTGGCCGAGGCCCTTGTGGCCGACGGGCTGGAGCGGGTGGCCTACGGCGAGCTCCAGGACCTGCGCTGGCAGGTCCAGGCCTTCGGCTTCCACCTTGCCGGGCTGGAGGTTCGCCAGCACAGCGAGGTCCAGGCGGCGGCCCTCGCCGACCTCGAGGCCCGGCCGGCCGCGCCGGGGCCGGCCGCCCTCGAGCTGCTGGCCTCGCTCCGGGCGGTGGCCGACATCCAGCGCCGCTTCGGCGCGCCGGCCGCCGGGCGCTGGATCGTGAGCTTCACCCGCGGCCCGCAGGACGTCCTGGACCTCCTCCGGCTGGTGGAGCTCGCCGCCCAGGCGGAGCCCGGCGCGGAGCAGACCGCCGGCTTCAGCCCGGCCCGGCCGTACCTCGATGTCGTGCCCCTCCTGGAGTCGGCCGACGCCCTGGGCCAGGCCGGCTCGCTGCTCGAGGCGCTCGTCTCGGATCCCGGCTACCGGGCTCACCTCGCCGAGCGGGGCAATCGCCAGGAGGTGATGCTGGGCTACTCCGATTCGAACAAGGAGTCGGGCTTCGTGGCCGCCAACTGGCTGCTCTACCGGGCCCAGGGCGAGCTGGCCGAGGTCGCCCTGGCACACGGCCTGGAGCTGACCCTCTTCCACGGCCGGGGCGGGGCGATCGGGCGGGGCGGCGGACCGGCCGCCCGGGCGATCCTGGCCCAGGCGGCCGGCTCGATTGCCGGACGGCTCAAGCTGACCGAGCAGGGCGAGGTGATCGCGGCCAACTACGCCAACCCGACGATCGCCCGGCGTCACCTGGAGGAGCTCGCGGGAGCCACCCTGCTCGCCTCGGCCGAGGGCCATGCCGGCCGCCACGCGGCGGCCGAGGCCGACGGCTGGCCGATCATGGACGAGCTGGCCCGGACCTCGGAGCGGGCCTATCGGGCCCTGGTCGACGAGCCCGGCTTTGCCGGCTTCTTCCGGCGGGTGACGCCGATCGAGGAGCTCGCCGGGATGCGCCTCGGCTCACGGCCGGCCCGCCGGCCGGGCGGCGCGGACGCTTCGCCGATCGCGTCGCTGCGGGCGATCCCCTGGACCTTCGCCTGGTCGCAGGTCCGGCTCGGCCTGCCGGGCTGGTTCGGCCTGGGCAGCGCCCTCGACGCTGTTCGCGCACGTGACGGCGAGGCCGGCCTCGATCGGCTGGCGGACCTGTATCGGTCCTGGCCGTTCTTCGAATCGATCCTCGACAATGCCGAGCTGGCCCTGGCCCGGGTCGACCTGCCCACGGCCCGGGCCTATCGCGGCCTGGATTCCGGCTCCGCGGCCGCCCAGGCCTGGGCGGCGATCGAGACCGAGTTCGAGCTGGCCGTCGCCCTCCTCAATCGGGTCACCGGTCGGGCCCGTCTCCTGGATGGACTGCCGGCCATCCAGCGCTCCCTGGCGGTCCGGGCGCCGTATCTCGATCCCCTGGCCGAGATCCAGGTCCACCTCCTGGCCCGGCTGCGCGAGATGGGGCCCGAGGACCCGGCCAGCGAACCGGTCCGCCGGCTGGTCCAGCTCAGCGTGAACGCGATCGCGGCCGGGCTGCAGGCAACTGGTTGAGCCGGCGCTCGAGCCGGGTAAGATTGCCGTCCTGAAGTCGAGGATCGCGTGACGACGTCCGCAGCCACGAGAAGCACCAGCCCGGTCGCCGCGAACCGTCGTCGGACCGGCTCGCCCGAGGAGATTGCCCGCCTGCTGACGGCCTATGTCACGACCGGCGACCTGCGCCCCGGGGCCCGGATCCCGTCCGAGAGGCGCCTGGCCGAGGAGCTCGGCGTGGGCCGGACGGTCGTCCGCGAGGCGCTCAAATCGCTGGCCCTGGTCGGCCTGATCGAGTCGCGCCACGGTGACGGCACGTATGTCGCCGAGTCGACGCCGGAGTCGTTCTCGCGGGCGGTCGAGTGGCGGCTGGTGGCCTGGGGCGGCGAGCGGGGTGACGTTGCCGAGGCGATCGCGGTCCTCGAGGGCGACCTGGCCGCCCTGGCAGCCGAGCGGCGGACCGAATCGGACCTGCTCGAGCTGGCCCTCCACCTTGGGGTCGAGCGTGACGCCGCCGACGCGGGCGAGCTCCAGGCGGCTCACCTCGCCTTCCGGAACACGCTCGCCGTCGCGGCCGGCAACGTCACCCTGGCCAGCGTGGTCGAGGCCCTCCGGGCAGCCGCCCCGATCGTCGCCGCCGCCGAGAGGGTCACGGTCGATCCGGCCGCCGACGCTCAGGTCCTCGACGCGATCCGGCGGCGCGCTGCCGACGAGGCCCGGCGCTTCGCCCGGGGCGGGCGTGGGCCGGGACCCGACGAGGGCGACGAGAGGAACTGAGGATGGCCCTGGCCGATCCGGGGCTCGCCCGCCCGCGGGTCTTCGTCGCTCGCCAGATCCCCGATGCCGGCCTGGACCCGATTCGGGCCGCCTGCGACGCAACGGTCTGGCCCGGCCCAACCCCGCCATCGCGGATGGAGCTCCTGGCCGGCGCGCAGGGCTGCGCCGGCGTCCTGACCCTCCTGACCGACCGGGTCGACACC
Organism: uncultured Chloroflexia bacterium; assembly: GCA_963735455.1. Classification (GTDB taxonomy): domain Bacteria; phylum Chloroflexota; class Limnocylindria; order Limnocylindrales; family CSP1-4; genus Palsa-1033. The sequence goes on along the minus strand of CAVTKZ010000001.1, from coordinate 260,629 downwards.
GAGTTCCTCGACCGCGTCGGCCCGGGCCTGCTCGTCGTCAGCAACTACGCCGTCGGCTACGACAACATCGACGTTGCGGCGTGCGCGGCGCGGGGGATTGCCGTCGGCAACACGCCTGGCGCGCTGACCGAGACGACGGCCGACTTCGCGTTTGCCCTGCTCATGGCCGCCGCTCGCCGGATCCCGGAGGCGTCGCGTTACGTCCGGGAGCGCCGCTGGCAGACATGGGGGCCGATGCTCCTGCTGGGCACGGACGTCCATGGGACGACGCTCGGGATCGTCGGCTTCGGCCGGATCGGACAGGCGCTCGCGCGCCGGGCGCGCGGCTTCGGGATGACCGTCCTGTATACCTCGCGGCAGCGGGCCGATCCAACGCTCGAGGCCGAGCTGGGGGCGACCTTCGTGCCCCTGGCTGAGCTCCTGTCGCGATCAGACTTCGTGAGCCTGCACGTCTCCCTGGACGCGGACACCCGCCACCTGATCGATGCCGCCGCGCTCGCCCGAATGAGGCCCACGGCGATCCTGGTCAACACGGCCCGTGGCCCGGTCGTCGATTCGGCCGCGCTCTACGCCGCGCTGAAAGACGGCCGGATCGCCGCGGCCGCCCTGGACGTCACTGATCCCGAGCCGATCGCCCCCGACGACCCGTTGCTCGAGCTCGACAACTGCCTGATCGTGCCCCATGTCGCCTCGGCAACCCACGCGGCTCGGGACCGGATGGCCGAGATGGCCGCCGCCAACCTGCTCGCCGGGCTGCGCGGCGAGCCTCTCCCGACGCCGGTCCGGCCGCCCCCCTGAGCCCGCCCTGCGATCAGGGCGCCTGGACGTCGACGACGATCCGGGTCGGGCCAGTCAGGGTCGAGACGTTGTAGCAAACAGAATTCGGGTCGCGCAGGGCGGCGATCCAGGTGACATAGCCCTCGTAGTCGCCGGTATTCACGAGAGCGACGAGGTTCGGGTACTTGGGCGTGAACAAGCTCGGACCCGTGTACGTCGGGTAGCCGCTCGCGTGGTACAGCTTCAGGCTCAGGAACGCATTGCCCGGCACAGCGACCGTATTGCCGCTGCCGTCCTCCACGAACGGCGGGTAGGCCCGTCCCACGGTGAGCTGCGGCAGCCCGGAACCCGCGAACTCGAACACGATCCGGTCATAGCCGGGATGGGTACCCGGTCGGACGTCGGTGATCTGGGCGACCGTCGTGGTCGTCGCTCGGACGACCTGGTTGCCGCTGCAGGTGAAGGTCTCGGATGGCGTCGGGCTAGGCGCCGACGGCTGGCTCGAAGGCCCCACTGACGGCGCCGATGTCGCCGGCGCCGAGGTCGTGCCCGAGGCCGTTGCCGAAGGACTGCCCGTGGCGGCCGAGCCGAGCGAGGCGCCCGGTCCAGTGCCGGTCGGGCCGGGCAGCGACCGGACGACGAGCACGAATGCGATCGCGACGGCCGCGGCCGAGGCGAGAGCCGCCAGTCGCAAGCCGCTCATGAAGCCGGCCATTCCGAAGCCGCGAGACTCGGTGGGCAGCCGGCCGAGCCGCTGGCGGAGCGTCTCCGGGGCAGGCGGCAGGGCACCCCGGCGGAGTCCGTCGCGCAGTCGTCGTTCGAGGTCGTCATTCATCGAATGCCTCCGCCCGGCGTGCGCTCGAGCACCCGCCGGATCTCGTTCAAGCCGTGGTGGAGGCGGGTCTTGACCGTGCCGACCGGCCAGCCGAGTCGTTCGGCGACCGCGTCGAGGGTCAGGTCCGCCCAGTAGTGCAGGATCAGGACGACCCGCTCATCGGGGTTGAGGGTGGCCATCGCCCGGACGGCCTGGTCGCGGTCGAGGACTGCCTGGAAGGGATCGGCCTGCTGGAGCGTGTCCGGGCCGCCGCGCTCGCCCGTCTCGGGCTCGATCGGGATGAACCCGATCCGGCGCCGGCGGCGGAGCCGGTCGCGGCAGATGTTCACGAGGATCCGGTCGAACCAGGGCTGGAAGCCGGCCGGGTCACGCAATGAGCCAACCGATTGCCAGGCCCGGACCAGCGCGTCCTGGGTCGCGTCTTCGGCTTCATGCTGGTCGCCCAGCAACATCCCGGCCAGGCGATAGGCCCGGTCGAGCTCGCCGTTTGCGAGGCGCAGGAACCGTTCGCCGGCGTCACCGGCAGCGGCAGTGCCCAGTTCTCCCTCCCGTCGTTCGAGCGTGGGCGCGACTCTGGCTAGCATCACACCATTCCAGACGAACGCCGCGCGGATTCCGTTTTCGGAAGGGCCGTCGCCGATCGGCCGAGCGCTGCGGGCCCGCGCCGCGGGTGCCGCGCGAGTCTCCACTCGGGGCGGCTCGAGGCCGCCGGGAGCCGGAGGTCGCCGCTAGACCTGGCGGTCCTCGGCCGTCTCGCCGTCGGCGACGCTGCGCTCACAGGTCGGGCAATACCAGCGGGCCTCGAGCGGCGTGCCGCAGGCGTCGTGGCGGAGCGTCTCACGGGCAGGCTCGCCGTCGGTGGCCCGGCGCCCGCCCCAGTCGGCCAGCAGGCGAACCGCGCTGGCGAGGTCGCGCCCATCGGCGGTCAGGGCGTATTCCATCCGGAGCGGCCGGTCCGAGTAGGGGACCGCATGGACCACGCGCTCGCGCTCGAGCCTGCGCAGGCGGTCGGTCAGGATGTTCGGGGCGATCCCGGCGAGGCCGGCGAGGAGGTCGTTGAACCGGGCGGGCCCATCGAGCAGCCGCTCGACCAGGAGCAGGCTCCAGCGGTCACCCACCCGGTCGAGGGCGGCTCCCAGCGGCGTCGACGACGCGGAGGACGGACTGGGTGTCGAGCGGCTTGGCATCGAATCGATGGTAGGCGACTCGAGTCGCGACCTGCTTGCGTCCATGGATGTAGCGTAGTAGATTGCAAGTCACAAGTCACTACGCCAGCTCAGCGACAAGAACGAGGAACCAACGGAATGAGTCTCATCGAAGATCTGCAGGGCGCCATCCAGGCCGCGGCGGCCAAGGCCGGGCCGGCCGTCGTCGGAATCGGCCGTCACCAGCGCGGCGCCGGAGTCGTGGTTGCCGAGGGGCAGGTCCTGACCAATGCCCACAACCTGCGCGGCGACGAGGTCACGGTAACCTTCGCCGACGGCCGCCAGACGGTCGGCAACGTGACCGGCGTCGACCACGACGGCGACCTGGCCGTGATCTCGGTCGATACGACCGGCGCGGCTCCGATCGGCTGGGCGACCGACGCCTCGGTCGGCCTGGGCTCGATCGTCTTCGGCCTGGCGCCCTCCCAGTCGGCCGGCAGCCGGATCACCTTCGGCAGCGTGTCGTCCGTGGGCCGGCCCTTCCGCGGACCGGGCGGGCGGCGAATCTCGGGCAGCATCGAGCACACCGCGCCGCTCGCGTCGGGCTCCTCGGGTGGACCGCTCCTCGACGGCACGGGCCGCTTTGTCGGGCTGAACACGAACCGGATCAGCGAGGGCTTCTACCTCGCCCTGCCGGCCGACCGGCGCTGCGCGAGCGGGTCGAAGCGCTGGCCAGCGGCAGCTCGGTCGAGCGGCCCCGGCTGGGGATCGCGATCGCACCGGCGTTCGTGGCCCGGAAGATGCGCCGTTCGGTCGGCCTGCCCGACCGGGACGGCCTCCTCGTCCGGGGGGTCGAGGAGGACAGCCCGGCGGCCAAGGCCGGGATCAGCCGGGGCGACCTGATCGTGGCCGTTGCCGGCAACCCGGTGGCTGACGCCGATGAGCTCCTCGACGCGATCGCCGCGGCGAAGCAGCCCTACCCGATCCTCCTCGTGCGCGGCGCCGACGAGGTCACCGTCACCGTCGGAGCCAAGGCCACCGGCGCCAACTAGGCCATCCCCAGCGCCCGGTCAGCCGGGCGAGGCCGCCCGTCCGAAGCCGCTCTCGAACGCCATCGAGGGCGGCTTCGACGATCTCGGCCGGCGAGCGCTCGTCGACATCGATCACGACCGGGCGGAGGGCGGCGAACAACGGGTCCCGGACTCGCGCCTGGCTGCGGGCGACGGCCTCGGGATCCGGGCCGTAGATCGGCCGGTGCGGCAGGCCGGCGAACCGGGCGGCCAGCACCGTCGGGGACGCCCGTAACCAGATCACGACCGGGCCAGGTCCGGCCAGCGCCGCTCGGGCGCCGGGGTTCTCGATCACGCTGGCCGCGGCGCAGATCACCCGCTCGCCCGGCTCCGCGAGGGCCTCGACGAGCGCCTCGGCCTCGGCGGCGTGGAGGGCGGCCGTGCCCAGGGCAGCTTGGATCTGTCGGGCGGTCTGGCCGGTCGTCGCCAGGAGCTGGGCATCGCTGTCGACCAGCGGCCAGCCCAGGCGCCTGGCGAGCGCGGCGCCCAGGGTGGTCTTGCCCGAGCCCATCAACCCGACGATCACGACCCGCTCGGCCTGGCGCGCAGGCCCGCTCAACCGGACGACCCCGGGTCGCCGGTCACCGGCCGCCGGCGCTCGTCGACGGGCCGCAGGAGCAAGCCGCCGAGGACGAAGAACGCCACGGCCAGGCCGTAGGCGGCCCGCGGGCCCTCACCCGGACCGATCGCCCGGTCGACGGCGTCCATCAGCGTGCCGCCCAGGGCCAGGGCAAAGATGCTGGCCGATGCGGTGGCCACGTTGCTGATCCCCATGTAGCGCCCCGAGGAGGCCATCGGGATGATCTCGGTCATCAGCGCCCAGTCGACCGCCAGGAACGTCCCCGAGGCGAGTCCGAACAGGGTGACCCCCACGTAGGCGATCGGCAGGACTGGGGCAATCGCCACGACCGCCATCCCGGCCGCACCCAGGGCGAAGCTGACGTACAGCAGGCGCTTGCGGCCGACTCGATCCGACAGCCTGCCGGCCGGCACGACCGCGATCAGGTTGGCGGCCAGGACGAAGCCGACCACGATCAGGAACGTGGTCCCGCTCGCGGCCTCACCCAGCCCGAACGTCTGGTGCAGGTAGAAGGGACCCAGGATCACGAGCATCGCGGCGCCCATCAGGAAGAGCAGCCGGGAGCCGACAAGCCACAGGAAGCTGTGCTGGCGGAGGACGTCCGTGCCCCACGCCTCGCGGGCGATCGACAGCCACGAGCGGCCGCCGCGCGACTTGCCGGTCCGGCCATCGTCGACCCGGATCACGACGCTCAGCATCGTGACCAGCTCGAGGACGCCGAGGGCCATCGTGCCCAGCAGGTAGTTGTGCTCGGCGGCCGCGATCGACCCGATCGTGAACCCGGCGACCTGGCCCAGGACCTGCATCAGCCCGACGAGCGAGCTGGCCAGGCCGACCTGGTGAGCCGGCACGAGATCGGGCACGTAGCCCTGGAATGGCCCCTGGGCGAAGTTGCTGCTGAACTGGAGCAGGATCACGAAGCCGGCGATCGCCAGCAGGCCATTCGAGCTGGCGATCCCGTACAGGAAGACGACGTCGAGGATCGAGCCGACCAGGATGTACGGCTTGCGCCGGCCCCAGCGGCTGGTCGTGTAGTCGCTCAGCGAGCCGACCGTCGGCTGGACGAGGAGGGCCACGATTGAGCCGCCGATGGTCAGCCCGAAGAGGGTCGTGCCCTCGGTCCCCGGCGCGACCAGGCCGGTGAACTGCAGGCGGTTGCCCAGGATGTTGGTCAGGCCGGCGAAGATCGAGGACAGGCCGAGCCAGTACAGCGACAGGCGGACCAGCTGGGGCAGCGGCAGGGTCGCGCTCGGTCGGCCGCCCACCGACGACGGTGGCGCTGGCTGGACGGCATCGACCACGCGGCTCAGGTCAGGCGGCTGGGGCAGATCGGGGCATAGTCGCAACGCTCGCAGGTCGACCTGGCCGGCGTGGCCGCGAAATCGCCCGAACGGATCCGGGCGGCCCGGGCCACGATGTCGGCGCGGGCCGCGTCGAGCTCCTCGTCCGAACGGGTTGAGCTCATCCGCATCGACGATTCGGTGAAGTACAGGGTGACCTTCTCGGGGGTCCCCAGGCCGAGCGCGTCGCGGCAGGCGAGGGCGTAGATCGACAGCTGCAGGTTGACCCCGGGATCCTTCTGCGAGGTCATCCGGCCAGTCTTGTAGTCGATCACCTCGATCCCGCCACTGGCCAGCCGGTCGATCCGGTCGATCGAGCCGCCGACCATCACCGGCGGGCTGCCGTCGCCTGGATCGATGGCCAGGTTGAACTCGAGCTCCTCGTGGATGGCCTGGCTGGTCGTGCTCAGCTCGCCGTCCCAGAAGCGGTCCAGCAGGTTGCCCGTCTTGCGCTGGTATTCGGCCTCCGTGGTCCGGTCGCCGAACTCGGTCGGCTTCCACTCGGTCGCGAAGATCCGCTCGAGATCGGCCTTGGTCGGCGCCGGCTCGCCGCGGGCCAGGCGCTCCCGCCGTTCGCGGGTGAACCGCTCGAAGGCCGCGTGGGCGGCACTTCCGAAGGCGAAGTAGCCGGCCTTGCGGGCCGACGGAATGCGATAGACGCTGGCGAAGGCGTACTGGAGGGGGCAGCGCTCGTAGGTCGAGAACTGGGAATAGCTGAAGCGCGCCGCCAGGGGCGCCACCTGGAGCAGGTTGGCGCCGGCGGCCGAGTCGAGGGCCAGGGCCTGGAAGGTGAACGGGTCGAGGCCCAGGGCCCGGGCCTCCTCGGCGCTGGCCGCCGCGGCGCGGCCCACGTCGGCGAGCTCCTCGGTGAACCGCAGCCGGGCCGCATCGGCCTCGGGGTTCGCGGCGGCGGTTCCCTCGAGCATCCCCAGCAGCTCGGTCGCCCGCAGGCGGAGGGCGAGCCGCCGCTCGCGCTTGGTGGGCAGGGGCATCACCGCCCGCACCGCCGCCGCCGTCCGCTCGAGGCTGGGCAGGTCGCCGGCCGCGCCCGCCCCGGGCGACGGCTGGTTCAGCGTCCGGTCGATCAGCCGGATCCCCGCCGGCAGGGTGGTCCCGTCCGGGCCGATCCCGAGCAGCTCGGCGATGAACGGCGATGGGCCCAGGTTCTGGCCGCTCGGCCCGCCGTGGCTGGTCACGATCAGCCGATCCTGGGCGCGGGTGAGGGCGACGTACAGCAGGCGGCGCTCCTCTTCCTGGTTGAAGTCGGCCGACGGCTGGCCCTCGCGGAGCAGGTCGACCGGGAACAGGTCGCCCATCCCGAACGTGCTCGGCCACTCCCGCTCGACGAGGCCGGGCACGATCACGATCGGGAACTCGAGGCCCTTGGCCTGGTAGACGGTCATCAACCGGACGCCATCGACGTCCTCGCTCAGCTCGACGCTGGTCGGCAGCTCGCCGCCGGCCTCCTGGTAGGCGTCGAGGTAATCGACGAACTGGCTGAGATGGCCCTTCGGGAACGCCGACTGCCAGTCATTCGTGAAGCGCATGAAGCTGGCCAGGTTGACGGCGACTCGCTGGGCTTCGCGGGTATCGGCGCTGACCAGGTCGAGGATCCGGCCGGTCCGCTCGATCAGGCGCTCGAGGAGGGTGAATGGGCCGGCCCGCCACGTCTCGGGCGCCAGGTCGTCGATCGTCTCGAGCAGCCGGCGCAGCTTGGCCCGGGTCGCCGATCCGACCTCGACCGAGCGGGTGGGCACCTCGGGCGCCGAGGCCGAGGCCATCAGGCCATCCTCGGCCGGCTCCTCGAGGCGCTCGACCTTGACCTGCCCGGAGGCCACGATCTCGCGCGCGGCGTCGACCAGGTGGCCCCGATCGAAGCGGGCCATCCGGCTGATCTCCAGGATCTCGAGCGGGTCGAGGCGCCACGGGCCGGCCGACATCATCCGGACGAGGGCCACGTCATCGTGCGGATTGGCGATCGCCCGGAGGCTCTGCTCGAGGTCGCGGACCTCCGCCGTGTCGAACAGCGACAGGCCGCCGACGACCGTGTAGGGGATCTCCTCCTCGCGCAGCCGGGCGACGATCTCGTTGCGGTGCTTGTGCTTGCGATACAGCACCGCCACCTTCGACCAGGCCGGCGGCCCGTCGCCGCCGGCGACCAGCGCCCGGATCGCGTCGACGATCGCCACCGCCTCGTCCTCGGGGCTGGCGCAGCTGATCACCTCGACCGGCACGCCCGCCGACCGGCTGGTGGTCAGCCGCTTGTCCGGCTCCTGGCGCTCCTGGTTGCGCGCGATCAGGCGATTGGCGACGGCCAGGACCTCGGGCACCGAGCGGAAGTTCTGCTCGATCCGGAGGCGGGGCGGCGGTCCGGGCGGGCGGCTGCCCGGATCGTGGGCGGGCCGGCCGGCGAAGCGCCGCGAGAACTCGGCGAAGGCCGCGAAGCTGGCCCCCCGGAAATGGTAGATCGACTGGTCATCGTCACCGACGACCATCACGTTGTCGGCCCGATCAGGGGTCCGGCCGATCAGCTCGATCAGCTCGATCTGGGCCACGTTGGCGTCCTGGAACTCGTCGACCAGGACATACCGGAACTGGCGCTGCCAGCGCCGGAGGATGTTCGGGCGCACCTTCCAGAGCTGGGTGACCGCCGCGATCTGTTCCCCGAAGTCGAGCGCTCCGCGCCGGATCAGCTCGGCCTGGTAGGCCCGGTAGACCCGGGCCAGCTCTTCCAGGCGGACGATCTCGAGCGCTGCGCCGTCGACGACATAGGTGGCCGCCAGGCGGTCGATCTCGACCCGCTCCTCGGGCGCGTACAGGCTGGCGTTCTTGACCGCACCGGTCCCGAGCACGGTCCGGCGGGCCTCTCGATCGGCCGCCTTGTCGGGATCCGGCCGGCGGTCCTCGGTCAGCTCGTCGCCGCGCGCCTCGGCCCGCTCGAACTTGCGCAGCCTGGCGTAGGTCTTGCGCATCTCGCGGGGCAGGCTCAGGTTGCCCTGCTGCTCGAGCCGGCTCAGCGCCGCGGGGAACGGGCCATGGCGCGTTTCGAAGACGGCTCGCTCCGCGGCGACGTAGGCGTCCATGTCGTCCGGGGTGACCAGCTCGTCCTTGGCCCGGTTGATGAACTGGACGAACGGGCCGAGCGCCCACCAGCCCGCGTGATAGAGCAGGTCCAGGCTGGGCTCCAGGTCGCGCAGCAGGAGCATCTGGCCGATCCCGTCGAGGACCTCGGGCCGGGCCGGCAGGCCCGCCTCCGGTCCGGCCTCGGTCAGGACCCCCTGGCAGAAGCTGTGGAAGTTGGAGACGCTCATCCGCGCCCGGACGGCGGGACCGACCGCCTCGTCGAGGCGGTCCTGGAGCTCGCGAGCGGCCTTCACGTTGTAGGTCAGGACGAGGATCTGCTCGGGCAGCAGCGGGCCGCTGAACGGCCCGGCCGGCGCCGCCGAGGCTGGGCCGGCTGGTCTCGCGGGGGCCGGATCGAGCTCAACCGGCCAGAGCCCGACCTGGGCCGGCGCGCTGCCGGTCGCGGGCGCCGGGACCGTGCTCAGCGGAGCCGGCGGAACCAGCGGGCCAGGGACCTCGTGCGGCTCCGCCGGGATCAACCGGCCGAGCGAATCGCGGCTGCCGCTGCCCTTGGTGTCGAGCAGCCAGCGCACCCGCTCGACGATCACCCGGGTCTTGCCCGTGCCGGCGCCGGCGATCACCACGACCGGCCCGTCGCCGAAGCGGACGATCCGCTCCTGCTCGGGCGTGAGCGTCAGCGGTTCACGATCCGTGGGCATCTCGACCGGTACGCTCGCGCTCACACTCGGAGAGTACGCGGCCGGCGTGACAGCTTGCGCGTCACCGCCTCGATTGACTCAGTCGACCGCCGCGGCCGGATCGGCCGACAGCGGGCCGGCCTGGTCGAGGACGCCGACGACCGTGACCGGCGGCGCCGGTCGCTTGCGCATCGTCAGCCTGCCCGATCCGCCGTGGGGCAGGCGCCGATACCAGGCCACCCCGACCAGGGCGGCTGCGACCGAGATCGCCCCGCCGATGCCGATTGCCGCGGGGGCGCCGGCGTTGGCGGCGATCGCCCCGAAGGCGAGGCCGCCGATCGGGTTGGTCCCGGCGAAGACCGTCAGGTAGACGCTCATCACCCGGCCCCGCAGCTCGTCAGGCACCTCGAGCTGGATCACGGTATTGGCGGTGGCCATCATCGAGATGGCGCCGGCCCCGGCGATGAACATCAGGACCAGGTCGACGGCGTAGCTCGAGATCCCCCCGATCGCGATCTCGGCGATACCCAGGACCAGGGCCCCGATCAGCATCCGGGTCGCCCGCGTCCCGCCGAAGGCGATCAGCAGGGCCGCCACCAGCGAGCCGAGGCCGGAGGCGGCCATCAGGAAGCCGTAGCCGCTGGCCCCCACGTGGAGGACATCGGCGGCCAGCGGCGGGATCAGGATCGTGAAGTTGATCCCGGCCGTGGCCACGACCCCCACGATCACGATGGCCAGCATGATCAGGCCCGTCCGCCGGACGTAGCGCAGGCCATCGGCCAGGTTGACGAAGACCTCGCCGACCGACGCCGGCCGGTCGAAGCGGGGTGCCGGCCGGAGGTCCTGCTCGTTCATCAGGAACAGTCCCAGCAGCACGGCGAGGAAGCTGAGGGCATCGATCAGGAACGCCAGCGACACGCCGAAGGCGCCGATCACCAGGCCGGCGATCGCCGGGCCCAGGACCCGCGCCCCGTTGAACATCGCCGAGTTCAGGGCAATCGCGTTGCCGACATCCTCGCGACCGACCATCTCGACCGCGAAGGCCTGCCGGGTGGGCATGTCGACCGCGTTCCGGACGCCCATCACGGCGCCCAGCACGAAGACCTCCCAGACCTGGACGGTGTGGGTCGCGGCCAGGATGAAGAGCAGGAAGCTGACGCCCATCGCCACGGTCTGGGTGACGTACATCGTCCGACGCTTCGGCAAGCCGTCGGCGATCAGGCCGCCGAACAGTCCGAGGACGAGCACGGGGCCGAACTGGGCGACCGTCAACAGGCCCAGGTCGAAGGGATTGCCGGTCAGCTGCAGGATCAGCCAGCTCTGGGCAACGGAGGTCATCCAGGTCCCGACCAGGGAGACCAGCTGGCCGCCGAAGAACAACCGGTAGTTGCGGTGGCGGAAGGCGCTCAGGCCGGCGATCGAGGCGACGGACGGGCGGTTCATCGGACCTCGCCCGTGCCCCCGGCATCCAGGTCGGCCAGCCGGGCGGTCAGCCGCTGCCGGCGAGCCTCGACGGCCACGACCATCGCCTCGAGCCGGTCGATCTTGTCGCGCAGGGTTCGCTTCTGGCGCTCCACCCGGGCCAGCGAGTCGACCACGATCGTCCGCCGTTCGAGGGGATCAACGGTGTGCTTGAAGGCCTCGCGGCTGCGGACCCGGGCCGCCTCGTCTTCCAGGAGCTGGCTGATCTCGGCCAGCGAGAAGCCGGCATCGTCGCGGAGGCCCTTGATGAACCGCAGGCGCTCGACATCCGAGGCGTCATACAGGCGGTACGAGCCATCGCTCCGGGCGGCCGGGCTGAGCAGGCCGAGCTCTTCGTAATAGCGGATCGAACGGGTGGTCAGGCCGAGCTCGGAGGCGACTTCCTGGATCTTCAGGAAGCCCGGCTCGGCCGTCGGTGGAGGCGTGAGGGTCATGGACGCAGTCTAGCACAACCTTCACGTATACGTAAACGTTAATGGTCCCGTCGGGCCGTGGCCTTTCGTTTCCGGTGCTAACCTCGGCGCCATGAAGGACGCCCGCCTGTTCGAATACATCAATGAGCTGTCGGCCGAGGAGGAGGGCCTGTTCGCCAAGGCAGCTGACGGCAGCGGTCTGAGCCAGGCCGAGATCGAACGCCTCGACGAGATCAAGATCGAGCTCGACCAGGGCTACGACCTCCTCCACCAGCGCCAGGCCCGGCGGGCGGCTGGTCTCGACCCGAGCGACGCCGAGGTGCGCCCGCCCGAGATCGTGGAGCGCTACCAGCAGTAGCTTCTCGGGCCCGCGCGGCCGGCTCGAAGCGGTAGCGCAGGAAGAGATGGTCGCCCGCTCGACGGACGGACACGAGCTGTGCCCAGGGGGCATCGGCCACCGTGAACGCCAGGCCTTCGACGAAGCCGAAGCGCTGGGCGCCTGCGTCCCGGCCGGCGATCTGCGGGGCGATCGTCAGGAACAGCTCGTCGAGCAGGCCGGCCCGGAGCAGGTCGCCGATCAGGTGGGGGCCACCCTCGCACAGGATCAGGCCGGCGCCCGCCGAACGGGCGATCTCGATCAGCTCCGCAGCGGGCACGCCGCGACCGCGTCCGGCGACCTCGACCCGGGCATTCGCGCCGACGTGGGCCGACTTGAGGCGCCTGGCGCCCACCGTCGTGGTCGCGACGACCACCGGCACGTCCGGGGCCGACAGCCCGGGATGGCTCGGATCGAGCCCGCCGCTGGCCGTAGCCACGATCGTCGTCGGCTGGCCAGAGGAGATCCCCAGTCGCGTCCGCCACGCCGCGTACGCTTGGCGTGAGGCCGGATGAACCCGGCGCGCGGTCCACTCATGGGTTGGCGCGGCGCGCACGGTGCCGGCCCCGACGAGCACCACGTCGGCCATCGCCCGGAGCAGGCCCATGACGAATCGATCCGGGTCGAAGAAGCCGCTGACTTCGCCCCCGCCCGAGCTCTCATCGGTCTCGAAGGCGACCACGCCATCGAGGGTCGAGACGAAGTTGGCGATCAGCGTCGGCCGATCGGATCGCAAGGGCACGACCAGGTTGCCGTCGTAGGCCGCCGAGAGCTCAGCCGGCAGGTGATCACCGCGGGCCGTCCCGCTGGCCGTTCTGCTGGCTTTGGGACCCTGTTCCCAGAGTCGCTCGAGGCGGACCGGGCCGCCGGCGGCGGCCGGGACCGGCACCGTCAGGAGCCTCCCCCACGCAGGCCGCTGACGTCATAGAACTCGCCGCGCAGCTGGGCGCTCTCGACATACACCCCGCGATACGACGTCGTCCGGGTCTTGGGATGCATCTCGCGCACGCCTCGCATCTGGGTGCACAGGTGGTGGGCCTCGACGTAGACCGCCACGCCATGAGGTTCCATCATCTCGTCCAGCTCGTCGCAGATCTGGTAGGTCATCCGCTCCTGGACGCCGAAGCGCCGGGTCACGACCCGGACCAGCCGGGTCAGCTTGCTGATCCCGATGATCCCCTGGTGGGCGACGTAGCCGACGTAGACGTTGCCGAAGAACGGCAGGGCATGGTGCTCGCACAGCGCGAAGAATGGGATCGGCCCTTCAACCACCTGGGCGATCTCGCAGTTCGCGCCGCCGAGGCACTCGGTGGGGAATGCCGTCAGGAGCTTGGGGTCACCCTCGTAGCCCGAGGTGGTATCGAAGAGCGCCCGCAGGAAGCGGCGTGGCGTGGCGATCGTCCCGGGCGTGTTCAGGTCCAGCCCCAGGGCGGTCAGGATCTCGGCCAGGTAGCCTTCATAGCGCAATCGGTCGGCGTCGCTGATCGTCCGTGGACGATCGGGTGTCAGCCTCGGCTCGGACTCGTCGTCATGCTCGGCGTGATCGTGCAGGCGGTCAAGGTCGTGGTCGTGGACATCGGTCATCGTCAGGCTCGGTTATGGCATGGGCTGAGGCTGGACTGCCGTACCTATCGTGCTACGCCACGGGAATCCCTGCGGTTCCACGCGGCGTCCGCGGCCAGCCGCCAGGTCCGTCCCGGGTCCGGCCGGGCGGGCCGACAAGACGAGCTGGCTAGAATGTCGCGATGAGACGAATCGCCGGTCGGATTGCATTGGCGATCGGCGTTGTCCTGCTGATCGTGTTGATCGCGGTGGCCGTCGTCGGCCTGCCGTACAGCCTCTCCTGACGATCAGTTTGGTGATGCCAGCGTCGGGCCTCAGCGACCTTTGCCGTTGCCTTTGCCCTGCCGGCCGCTGAGCGGGACGCGACTGAAGAGCAACACCCCGGGCATGTCCGGGCGGCTGCTCACGTAGACGGCCGCACCCGAAGCCTTGACCACCTTGTTGGCCGCCGCACGGGCCGTCGCGGCCTTGCCCTCGAAGTGCCAGGGCAGGACCTGCGATGCTGCACCGACGCTGACCTCGTTGACCAGCCGGGCGAGGTCCTCATCGCGTGGATTGGCGCGATGACCGCGCGGCGCGGCTTTCTTCTTGAGATCGTCAAGATTGAGCGGCTTGCCAACCTTGATCGTCGTGAACTTCGTCAAACGAATCTCTCCAGGTGCATGGTCCGGTGACATCAGCCTACGCAATCAGCGGCGTCGAGTCCAGCCTGGTTCGTTGCACTCGGACGATTCGCAACCGACAAGTCGCATCGATTCAGACGCCGATCAGCTGGTCACCTCAGGCCACTGCCGCGGTCCGGCCGATGAACTCGCCGGGGCGACCCAGCAGGTAGCCCTGGCCGAGCGGCACCCCGATCGCCGCCAGGGTCGCCATCTCGGCCTCGGTCTCGATCCCTTCGGCCAGCAGCCGGCAGTCGGTCTTCTCCGAGAAGAAGAGCATCCCGGCGATCAGTGCCTGGCGGACCGGATCGGCATCGATGCCGCGGACCAGCGAGATGTCCAGCTTGACCAGGCTCGGGCCGAGCTCCACGACGTGGGTCATGCTGGCGTAGCCGGCGCCGGCGTCGTCCACGGCAATCCGGAACGGCACCCGCAGCTCCTGGAGGGCCGCCCGCAGCCGGCCATAGTCGGCGACCGCCACGTGCTCGGTGAGCTCCAGGACGAGCGGGTGGTGGCTCAGCCGGAGGATCCGGCTGAGGCGACTGCCGGCTTCGACGGCCGCCGGCGAGACGTTGAGGGTCAGCCACAGGTCAAACGGGATTCGCTCGGCGGCCCGAACGGCTGCCTCGAGGGTCACCAGCTCGAGCTCCACACCCAGCCCGACGACGATCGCATTGGCGAAGTGGCGGTCGGGCCGGACCCCGTCGGTGAACCGGGTCAGGGCCTCGTAGGCCACGACCTCGCGGTCGGGCAGCGTGGCGATCGCCTGGAAGACGGGCATGAACGCGCGCTCGGCGATGATCGCCTCGATCAGGCTCCGTGCCCCGGCGGCCGCTCGGCGAGCGAGGAGGGCCGGCCCGATCAGGGCCGTCGCCGTGGCGGCCACCTCGCCGACAGCCGGCAGGTCCTCGATGAGGTGCCGGGCAAGCGCCGGATCGCTGGTGCCCACGCCAACCAGGCCGATCAGGTCGTCGCCGCTGCGCATCGGTGCGTACACGGTGGCGAGCAGGCCGATCCGGGCGCCGGCATCGACCTCCTGCCCTGGAGTTGCCACCTGGCGGACCGGCTCGGCCCACGGCCCGTGGGTCGAAGACGCCAGCAGGCGCTGGGCCTGGGCTTCGGGCAGCCGATCCCCGGTGTGCAGTGGAAACGCGACCGGGGCGTCGATCGCCAGGACCCGCAGGCCGCCTTCGTGGAATTCGAGGATGCCGCCGATGATGATCCCGGGCAGGGTCACCAGTGCGCTCGCGATCGCATCCGCGGTGCCCTCGAGGGTCGCCTGCGGATTGAGGCTGCCCAGGACTCGACCCAGCGCGATCCGCTCGTCACTGAGGGCATTCTGGAGGCTGACGGCCGCCTCGAGGGCCGCCAGGCTATGGACCGCGTTATCCCAGAAGTCGACGAGCGCCGCGATGACCAGGGCGACGATCGCGATCAGGATCGCGTCTGAGAAGATCGCACCCTCCGGTCCGTGCAGGGGCGCCGGGTGACCAAAGGCCGCTCCGGCCAGGATCAGGCTCGTCGAGCCGACCACCAGGACGACGATCGGCAACCGCCGCCGCCCGACGGCGTACGGCAGCAGGAGGGCGAAGCCCAGGATCGGCAGGAGGGCCATCGCCTCGTCGACGTCGGGGATCAGCAGCGTCCCGAGGAAGCCGGCGAGGCCGAGCGAGATGGCCACGATCCAGGTCGCCTCGATCGGCCGCCGCTGGACCACCAGCTGCCGGGCGACCAGGACGATCAGCCCGAAGCCGGCGGTCAGGGCGCCTGCGCCGACGAAGGCCGGCTCGTTGAGGGTCGAGCCGGCGAGCACCTCGGCCAGGCCGAAGGCAAAGGCCAGGCGGAACAGCCAGGGCAGGAAGAAGGCCAGCCGTGGACGGGCGAATGGTGAGGCCGGCACCGTGATGATCGGGCCGGTCTTGCCGGCGCTGCCAGGCAGCTCGAGCCCCTGGAGGTCGCCGGGCGGTGGGTGGAGCGACTGCACAGCTACTCCCCGGCGTTCCCGGTGACCGGCCCGAGACCCACTCGGAACAGGCGCTCGAAGCGATCAGCCGGCAAGGGCCGGCTGAAGTAGAAGCCCTGGGCTTCGTCGCATTCATGGCGCTGCAGGAAGGCCAGCTGCTCGAACGTCTCGACGCCTTCGGCCACGACCCGCAGCTTCAGGCTGCGGGCCATGCTGATCACGGCGGTCACGATGCTCGCATCGTCACCGGTCGCGGCGATCTGGCGGACGAAGGACTGGTCGATCTTCAGCGCGTCGATCGGGAACGCGCGCAGGTAGCTCAGGCTGGAGTAGCCCGTCCCGAAGTCATCGACGGCGACCTGGACGCCGGTCTCGCGCAGCGCCTGGAGGATGGCTGCGGCGGAGCCGGCATGCTTCATCAGGACGCTCTCGGTCAGCTCGAGCTCAAGGTGGTGGGGATCGAGGCCGGTCTCCTCCAGGATCGCCAGGACACCAGCCAGGAAGCCATCCTGGCGGAGCTCGGTGGCCGACACGTTGACCGCGATCGAGGACAGGGCCAGACCGGCGTCGAGCCAGGCGCGCGCCTGCTGGCAGGCGCCACGCAGGACCCAGTTGCCGATCGGCACGATCAACCCGCACTCCTCGGCGATCGGGATGAACTGGGCCGGCGAGACCATTCCCCGGGTGGGGTGCATCCAGCGGATCAGGGCCTCGGCCCCGATGATCGCCCCGGTCCGCAGGTCCACCTTGGGCTGGTAGTGGAGGGCGAACTCCTGGGCGCCCAGGGCCTGGCGCAAGTTCTCCTCGAGCGATTGCCGCTCGACCGCCCGGACGTTCATCTCGGGCTCGAAGAACTGGAAGCTCCGCCGGCCGTTCTCCTTGGCCTGGTACATCGCCGTGTCGGCGTTCTTGATCAGCGTCTCCGCGTCGCGCCCGTCGTCCGGGAAGACGCTCACCCCGATGCTCGTCGTGACGTGCAGGACCTGCTGGTCGATCGAGTGCGGCTCGGCCACCGCGGCCAGCATCCGCCGGGCGACGATCGCCGCGTCCGCCCACTGCTCCGCTTCCGACAGGAGGACGACGAACTCGTCGCCGCCCTGCCGGCTGACCGTGTCGGAGGCGCGGACGCAATCGACCAGCCGGCCGGCGATCGATTGGAGCAGCTTGTCGCCGACGGGATGGCCCAATGAGTCGTTGATGTGCTTGAAGCCGTCGAGGTCGAGGAACAGGACGGCGATCTGCTTGGTGTGCCGGGGCGCGAGGGTGATCGCCTGGTTGATCCGGTCATTGAGCAGCATCCGGTTGGGCAGGCCGGTCAGGTAGTCGTGCTCGGCGGAGTGGGTCATCTGGAGGGCCATCACCCGGGCGGCGCTCACGTCGCGCAGGACGATGACGGTGCCGATCGCGAGGCCGTCGCGATCATGGATCGGCGAGACCGCCTCCTCGACGGCGATCTCGTGGCCGTCGCGGTGGATCAACAGCGAGTTGGTCGGCAGCTGGACCGTCTGGTCCTCACGGAGCGCCTGCTCGAGCGGGTTGGGGATCGGCTGGCGGTCGAGGCCGTCCACGATCCGGAAGACGTCGGACATCGGCCGGCCCTTGGCGTCAGGCCAGGCCCAGCCGGTCAGCTTCTTGGCGACGACATTGAGGAAGGTGATATTGCCGGCAATGTCGGTCGAGGCGACCGCGTCGCCGATGCTGTTGAGGGTGACCTGCAGGCGCTCCTGCTCCTGGAAGAGCGCCTCGTCCATCAGCTTGCGCTCGATCGCATAGCGAATTGCCCGGGACAGCCCACGAGCATCGATCTGGCCCTTGATCAGGTAGTCCTGGGCGCCCTCGCGCAGGGCCTGGCCGGCCAGTGACTCATCGTCGAGGCCGGTCAGCACGACCAGCGGGATCCGCGGCGCGGCCGCATGGGCCCGGCGGACGGCGCCCAGGCCGAGCGCGTCGGGCAGGCCCAGGTCGAGGAGCAGGACGTCGACCATGTGACCGCCCAGATGCGCCTCGGCCTCGCTCATCCGCTGGACGTGGGTGAGCTCAGTATTCTGTCCGCCCAGCTCCCTCAGCATCTCGTGCAGCAGCCGGGCGTCCCCCAGGTTGTCTTCGACGAGCAGGAGCCGGGTCACCGGCCTTCGGCTCACCCGTTTGCCGGCAGGATGTTCCCTCTCGAGCGTTGGCGTTGACACTGGTGGGCCATCGGCTCAGCCGATGATCGTGCCCGGCCCGACCCGCAGGGCAAGGACCAGGCTGGCCTCGGCGGCGGCGAGCAGGTCGGCCGTGCCAGCCTTCGGGCCGAGCGGGGCAAAGCCACCCGAGATCCGGAGGCCCTCCGAAGCGGCCAGGGCCAGCAGGTCGGCCACTTCCGAGCGGGCGACCGCCGCGTCGGTCGCGCAAAAGAGGACGGCCAGTTGGGATTCGCCGAAGCGCACCCTGGGTCGGGTCCCGAAGGCCGCCTCGGCCTGCGACGCGAACCGGACCATGAAGTCCGGGTCAACTTCGTCGCCGGCCGCGCCGGCGATCAGCAGGCCCAGCTTCCGACTGCGCGGGTTCGACGCCGCGATCGCCGTCTCGATCAACGGCTCCAGCATCGGTCGCCGGTAGACCAGGGTCTCGGGGTCGGTCAGCCCTTCGACGGCCGCCCGATCGGCGTTGAGGACCTGCTGGCGGGCCGCCGCCAGGCGGTCCTCGTTGGCCTCTCGCTCATGGGTGACCTCGAGGGCCACGGTCAGCCGGTCGGCGACCAGCCGGATCGCCGCGTAGTCCTGCTCGCCGATCGGCGCCGCGACCGGGCTGGCCACGTTGAGCAGGCCCATCAGCTCGCCGGCGACCACGAGGGGCACCGACAGCTCGGTTGCGATCGCCTCCCGGGCGTCGCGGGCAAAGGGCTCCGGGCTGAGGCTCGGGATGAAGATCGGCTGGCGGGCTCGAGCGACCCGATCGACGCTGGCATCGCGCCGGCTGATGCTCAGCAGCGGATGCGGATAGCCGTGCTGGCCGGCCAGGTAGAGCGTATCGCCGTGGGTCAGGTAGATCGCGACCTGGCTCAGGCCGAAACGCTCCACGATCAGGTCCACGACGCGCGAGATCGTGGTCGGAGTCGGGCCGTCGCGGACAAGGATCCGGCCGAGCTCCTCCAACCCGGTCATCTGGCTGCGCGAACGTTCCAGGTTGGAGACCATCGCCACCTGGCTGATCGAGTAGCGCAGGGTCCGGTCGAGCATCGCCGCGTCGGTCTTGCCCTTCATCAGGAAATCGGTGGCACCGGCGTCCATGGCCGCCATGTCGGTCGCCCGGTCGCGCTGGCCGGTGAGCATGATCAGGGCCGCCAGGCTGCCCGCCCGGCGCGCCTCGCGGACCAGCTCGACGCCGGTCTGGCCGCCGAGCTGGTGATCGATCAGGTAGGCGTCGTGCTCATCGCGAGCGATCGAGGCCAGGCCGTCGCCGAAGGTCGGCACCCAGTCCAGCTCGTAGTTGACGTCCTGGACGCGGCCTAGCAGCGAGCGGGTCAGCTTGGCCTCGTCGTCGTCGTCGTCGACCAGCAGGATGTGAATCGGGTCGCCGCTGCCGACGGCCCAGATCGGGATGCCGATGGTGGGATTGATGGCAAAGGGCAGTTTCACGAGGGAACCTCACGTGGCAGGGAGCTCACCTGGAACCAGAAGCCGTACAGGCGGTCGAAGAGCTGGACGAGACTGCCGAACGCCGACGGCTTGACGACGTACGAATTGGCGCCGGCGTCGTAGCTCCGATCGATGTCCTCGATCGCGCCCGAGGTGGTCAGGATCACGACCGGCATCCGGTGGAGCAGGGGGTCGGCCCGGATGATCCGGAGGGTCTCCAGGCCGCCCATCGCCGGCATGTTCAGATCGAGGAGCAGGATCGACGGCCGGGGCTCGCCGGCCCGATCGGCATGGCGGCCCGTCCCGCGCAGGTATTCCAAGGCCTCCGAGCCGTCGGCCACGAAGACCAGGGGGCTGGTCGCGCCACTGTCGCGGTGGGCCATCTCGGCCAGGAGCCGGTCGTCAGGGTCGTCCTCGGCGTACAGGACGACGGTCGGCAGTTGCTTCCTCATGCCGGCAGCGCCATCAGGACCTGGCCGCCGGGCATCTCGGGCAGGGTCACCACGAAGGTCGCCCCGGCGCCTGGCTGGGAGCGGGCCGTGATCGTGCCACCGCCGAGGGCCACGATCCGGCGGCAGATCGCCAGGCCCATGCCGGTGCCTTCGTAGGCCTGCCGGCCGTTGAGCCGCTGGAATGGGGCGAAGATCTTCTCGATGTGCTTCTCCTCGAAGCCGATCCCGTTGTCGCGGACCTGGATCTCCCAAACCGCAGCGGTCCCTGATCGCCGGCGCTTGCCGGTCAGTGCGCCGCGCTCACTGGCCTCGACATGGACCTCGGGGGCTACCCCGTCGGGATGGAACTTCAGGGCATTGGCGATCAGGTTCTGGAAGAGCTGGCGCATCTGGAGGGGGCTGGCCAGGAGCGTCGGCAACGGCCCAACCACCACCTGGCCCCTCGACGTCCGGATCCGCTCGTCGAGGTCGGTCAGGACCTCCGAGACGACCAGGCCCAGGTCGACCGGCTCGGGCGGCTCCGGCCGCATCGTGATCCGGGAGTACTCGAGCAGGTCGTCGATCAGCGACTGCATCCGCGCTGCCGCGTTGCGCATCCGGCGCAGGTAGTCCTCCGATTCGGGATCAAGGACCCCCGACGACTGCTCCTCGAGCCGGTCCCCGAAGGCCCGGATCTTGCGCAACGGCTCCTGCAGGTCGTGGGAGGCGATCGTGGCGAAGTCCTGCAGCTCGCGGTTGCTGCGCTCCAGCTCGGCGTCGACCGCCTGCAGGTGGAGTGACATCGAGCGGGCCACGCTGACATCCCGGAAGACGATCACCGCGCCCGTCACGTGGCCGAGATCGTCGTGGATCGGGGAGATCGTGTCGTCGATCGCGATCTCGGCACCGTCGCGCCGGATCAGGACCGAATTGGTCGGCAGGTGGCTGGTCTGGTCCTTGCCGATCGCCAGCTCCATCGGCTTGAGCACGACTCGCTTGTTGGAGGCATCGACGATCTTGACGACCTCGGCCATCGAGCGCCCGCTGGCCTCGGGCCAGGTCCAGCCAACGAGCCGCTCGGCCACCCCGTTGAGGAACGTGACAACCCCGGCGAGATCGGTGCAGACGACCGCTTCACCGATGCTGCGCAGGGTGACCTCGGCGCGCTCCTTCTCGACGAAGAGCGCCTCCTCGAGCGTCTTGCGCTCGATCGCATAGCGCAGCCCGCGCTGCAGGTTACGCGCTTCGATCTGGCCCTTGACCAGGTAGTCCTGGGCGCCCGCCTGGAGCGTGCGCATCGCCAGCGCTTCGTCGTCCGTGCCGGTGAGTACGACAAGGGGCACCCGCGGGGCCGCCGCCCGGGCGCGCCGGACGGCGTCCAGTCCGTGCGCATCCGGCAGCTGCAGGTCGAGCAGGATCAGGTCGACCACGTGGGCCGCGAGGTGCGCCTCGGCTTCGACCATCCGCTCGACATGGGTGAACTCGGTCCGCAACGCGCCGCGCTCGTTGAACATCTCGCGCAGGAGGCGGGCATCGCCCGGGTTGTCCTCGACGAGCAGGAGTCGGGTCGCCCCCCGGTCGGTCACGTGACGTGGCGCTGCTGCGGGAGACGCACGGTGGCCAGCCAGAAATCGTTGATGCTCTTGACCAGAGACTCGAAGGCATCGAGCTGGACCGGCTTGCTGAGGTAGGCGTTGGCCTGGAGCTCATAGCTGCGGACGATGTCGACCTCCGCTTCCGACGTCGTCAGGATCACGGTCGGGATCCGCTTGAGGCTGTCGTCGGCCTTGATATGGGCCAGGACCTCGCGGCCGTCCATCCGGGGCAGGTTCAGGTCCAGCAGGATCAGGTCCGGGCGGGGCGCGTCGGCGTGGGTGCCCTCCCGCTTCAGGAACGCCATCGCCTCGACGCCGTCGTTCGCGACGCGCAGGTCGATCAGCCGGTTGGCTTCCCGGAAGGCTTCCTGGGTCAGGCGGACATCGCCGGGGCTGTCCTCAACGAGTAGAACCGTCATGGGAAATCCTTCCTCTGAGATCTGACGTGAAAGATCGAATGGGGTCGCCGTCATCCGGGCCTCTCCGTGCTTGCCAGGGCGAAGTGGAAGGTCGAGCCCAGCCCGGGTGTGGATTCGACCGAGATCGTTCCGCCGTGGCGCTCGACGATCTTCTTGCAGATCGCCAGGCCGATCCCCGTTCCTTCGAACTCCTCGCGCTTGTGGAGGCGCTGGAACATCCCAAAGATCCGGTCGAAGTACTCGGGCTCGATCCCGAGGCCGTTGTCCTTGACGCTGAAGTTCCATCTCCGGCGGCTGCGGGTGGCCGCCACATGGACGAGCGGAGATCCAGGTCCCTGGTACTTGATCGCGTTGCCGACCAGGTTCTGGAAGAGCTGGGTCAGCTGGAGCTCGTCGGCCAGGACCGTCGGGAGTGGGTCGTGGGTGATGACCGCCCCGCTGTCCTCGATCGTGCGGGTCAGGTTGCGGAGCGCCTCCCCCAGGGCTGCCTCGCTGCTGACCGGCTCCAGGGCGCCACCGGTGGTGCCCACCCGGGAGTAGGTCAGCAGGTCCTGGATCAGGCGCTGCATCCGGTTCGCGCCGTCAACCGCGTAGGCGATGAACTCGTCGGCATCTGCGTCCAGTTGGCCCTTGTAGCGACGCGACAGCAGCTGGGTGTAGCTGGCGACCATCCGCAGCGGCTCCTGGAGGTCGTGCGAGGCGATGTACGCGAACTGGCTGAGCTCCTCATTTGAGCGGCCGAGCTCATTGATCGTCGAGACGAGTGTCTCCTCGGCCGCCTTGCGCACGCTGATGTCCCGGATCGCGGCGGTGACCAGGATCCCCTCGGCGCTCTGGAGCGGGCTGAGCATCAGCTCGATCGGGAACTCGGTCTTGTCCTTGCGCAGGGCGACCAGCTCGATCCCGGTCCCGATCACCTGGGCCAGGGCCTCCTCGGTGGTCCGCAGCTCGTCGGCGATCAGCCGCTCGGCGAAGCCCTCGGGGATGATGTTGGTGACCGGCTGGCCGACGAGCTCGTCGCGGCGATAGCCGAACTGCTTCTCGGCCTGGACGTTGAGCAGGACGATCTCGCCGGCCGGGTTGACCACGACCATCGCGTCGGGGGCCGCCTCGAGCAGGCCCCGATAGCGGCCCTCGGACTGGGCCAGGAAGACCTCGGCCGCCTTGCGCACGCTGATGTCCCGGATCGCGGCGGTGACCAGGATCCCCTCGGCGCTCTGGAGCGGGCTGAGCATCAGCTCGATCGGGAACTCGGTCTTGTCCTTGCGCAGGGCGACCAGCTCGATCCCGGTCCCGATCACCTGGGCCAGGGCCTCCTCGGTGGTCCGCAGCTCGTCGGCGATCAGCCGCTCGGCGAAGCCCTCGGGGATGATGTTGGTGACCGGCTGGCCGACGAGCTCGTCGCGGCGATAGCCGAACTGCTTCTCGGCCTGGACGTTGAGCAGGACGATCTCGCCGGCCGGGTTGACCACGACCATCGCGTCGGGGGCCGCCTCGAGCAGGCCCCGATAGCGGCCCTCGGACTGGGCCAGGAAGACCTCGGCCGCCTTGCGCACGCTGATGTCCCGGATCGCGGCGGTGACCAGGATCCCCTCGGCGCTCTGGAGCGGGCTGAGCATCAGCTCGATCGGGAACTCGGTCTTGTCCTTGCGCAGGGCGACCAGCTCGATCCCGGTCCCGATCACCTGGGCCAGGGCCTCCTCGGTGGTCCGCAGCTCGTCGGCGATCAGCCGCTCGGCGAAGCCCTCGGGGATGATGTTGGTGACCGGCTGGCCGACGAGCTCGTCGCGGCGATAGCCGAACTGCTTCTCGGCCTGGACGTTGAGCAGGACGATCTCGCCGGCCGGGTTGACCACGACCATCGCGTCGGGGGCCGCCTCGAGCAGGCCCCGATAGCGGCCCTCGGACTGGGCCAGGAAGACCTCGGCCGCCTTGCGCACGCTGATGTCCCGGATCGCGGCGGTGACCAGGATCCCCTCGGCGCTCTGGAGCGGGCTGAGCATCAGCTCGATCGGGAACTCGGTCTTGTCCTTGCGCAGGGCGACCAGCTCGATCCCGGTCCCGATCACCTGGGCCAGGGCCTCCTCGGTGGTCCGCAGCTCGTCGGCGATCAGCCGCTCGGCGAAGCCCTCGGGGATGATGTTGGTGACCGGCTGGCCGACGAGCTCGTCGCGGCGATAGCCGAACTGCTTCTCGGCCTGGACGTTGAGCAGGACGATCTCGCCGGCCGGGTTGACCACGACCATCGCGTCGGGGGCCGCCTCGAGCAGGCCCCGATAGCGGCCCTCGGACTGGGAGCTGTCGTCGACGGTGCCGCTGACGACTGAGTAGCCGGTCAGGCCTCCAGCCGGATCCCGGAGTGCGGTGAACGTTGTCCGGGCGATGTAGCGCGAGCCGTTCTTGCGCAGGCGGAGGCCCTGCTCCTCGTATGTCCCGGCTTCGGCCGCGAGGCGCAGGATCTCTGCGGGCTGCTGGCGCTGGATGTCGATTGCCGAGAACGATTGGGCGTAGTTGCTGCCGATCACCTCCTGCGCGGTTCGCCCGGTCATCCGCTCGGCCCCAGGATTCCAGCTCACGATCTGGCCATCGGGCGCAAGCACCACCAGGGCGTACTCATGGACGCTCTGGACCAGGACCCGGTAGGGATCCTCGGTGGCGTCGGCCCGCGCCCGGCGGCTGGGCCGGCTTCTCGATTCGGTCACCACGGCGACACCTACAACCGCATGTGGTGCTGGGCCTTGATCTGGAGCATCGCGGCATCGGCCCGTTCGGTCAGGGCGCCGGCGGTGTCACCCGAGCCGAGCACCGCGAGGCCCACGCTGATCCCGACCTTGGCATCGGCCCGGATCGCCTGCTCGATCGAGCTGAAGCGGCGCTGGGCGTCGGACAGATCGGCGCCGCTCAGGCCGCAGACGAACTCGTCGCCGCCGTAGCGGATGATCGGATCGAAGGAGCGCAGGCTGGTCCGGATCGCCTTGGCCACCGACTGGAGGACCCGATCGCCGGCGGCGTGGCCGTCGCGGTCGTTGATCTCCTTGAGCCCGTCGACGTCGACGAAGGCGACCACGAAGCGGCCGTCGGAGCGGCGGGCGCGATCGATCTCCTGGCTGAGGGCCATCTGGCCCATCTCCCGGCGGTACGTGCCGGTCAGCTGGTCGAGATGGGCGAGGCGCAACTCGGCCTCCAGGCGGGCCCGCTCGCGCGCGGCGCCGGCTCGCTCTTCTGCGGCCCGCTCTCGATCAAGCGCCGCTCGGGCGCGGGCAGCTGCGGCGACGACGCTCAGCTCGTCAAGGCGGCGCAGCAGGTCGCCGTCGGGATCGGTGATCGAGCGGGCCAGGCTGACGACCTGGGCATTGGCGACCTGGGCGCCCCGGTCCCGGGCCGCCGCGTTGCGATCGCGCTCGGTCGCGCTGACCTCGCGATCGCGAGACGCGCCGGTTCGCCACAGCCGGTTCCGGATCCGGGCCAGCGATCCGGTCGCCCGGTCGTCGCGAGCCGTCCGATAGGCGACCTCCGCGGCAGGGCTGACATGGGCCATCTCGGAATGGGTCCGATCGGCGGTGTCCTGGTCATGGTCCGAGGCTCGCTGGTCGCGGTCGGCGCTGGCCTGGTCGAGCTCAGAGGCGGCCTGGTCCGCGTCGGATCGGGTCTGGTCGGCATCCGAGATGGACTGGTCCGTATCGGCCAGCGACCAGTCGTAGGTGGACACCAGCTGGTCGGCGGAGAAGGCAGGCTGCGGGTCGACGATGAGGGGCGCCGCCTGCTCCGGGTCGAGCGAGCGTGCCGGCTTGGCTCCGTGACCATTCCTATTCATCGCAGACCCCCCAAAACCGCACGAGTACGGTGACAGCAGGGCCCAGCGGCCTTGAAATCGACCTCAAACTGGAGGCAGGTCCCGAGGCTGTCATTACGCCTCGTCATTACGTCCTGTCATCTGAGCACGAGCCGGCGCGGGCGCCCCAAATGACCTTTGGCCAGTGTCCGGGGCGCCCGATGCGGGCCATTCTCGGGAGATGACCTACCCAGCTGCCTCGCCCCTCGGCCTGCTGACCCGCGAACAGGTTGGCGTCCGGCTCGACCTGAGTCCGAAATCGGTCGACGGATTGGTCAAGTCGGGCGAGCTAAGCCCCGTCCTGGTCTCGACCGGCGGCGAGCGCCGGTTCTGGCCGGACGAGATCATGGCCTATGCCCTGCATGCCGAGATCGCGGCCGACACCCGCCCGTGGACCAGGCACCCGAGCGCCGGGTCGGAACGGGGACCCGTCTCGTCGTCGAGCACGCCGGCCGCCTCAGTCCCCTCGGCCGGACGGGCCGACCGGGCTCGCAACGGTCGCAAGAGCCGCCAGCCGGCCTGGCCGCCGTTCACCGGTCCGACCGAGCGCCGGGTGCATGCCTACATCGCCTTTGGCGACCGGGCTCACCTCGTGAGCTACCTCCGCCAGCGAGCCGAGGTCGAGCTGGCCTAGGTCCGGCGCCGGCGTCCTGGGCGCTGTCGGTTACGCCTCGGCCTCTACGCCTCGGCGGTTGCCTTCAGGCCGTCGAGCATCGGACCCCAGTTGTTCTCGGCCATCGCATCGGCCTCGGCCTGCGTCGGGTTGTTGTCCTGGGTCAGGCTGAGCCTCGTCCCGGCGCCATCGGCGGCCAGGTCGAAGGCGACCGTGTGGTAGTTCTCGGGCATGTCCTCGCTGCCGCCCATCGGGCTCCAGTGGGTGTAGCGCAGGTGCTGGACGGGGTCGACCTCGAGCACGGTGCCCTTGTCCACGTACGACTTGCCTTTCCACTCGCCGGACCAGGTGATCGGCTCGCCCACGACCCAGCTCGTGGCCAGGTTCGTGCCATGCATGTACTGCCGGACGAGGTCCGGCTCGGTCAGGGTCGCCCAGACCCGCGCCGGCGAAGCGGCAATGCAAATCGTCCGGGTTGCTTCAAAGCCACGGGGCATGGTTGGCTCCTGTCAGGCGAAGGCCGCCGCTGTCTCGATGATCCGAGTCGCGTCGAGGAGGCTGTGGGCGCGGTGATCGGGCCGGGTCGGCCCAAGCTGGTCGTCACCGGGGCCCAGGCAGATCACCCGCAGTCCCCGGCAGGCCCGGGCCGAGGGGAGGATCGCTTCGGTCGCGATCAGCCAGTCGGCGCCATCAGCTGAGCGGGCCGCCTCCAGCCGCGCGACGGCTCGGGGGTCCGGGCGGCCGTTGTCCTCCGAGCGGCTGGCCTCGGGGCCGGACGCGACGAGGTCGTTCCAGGGCCCTCCGAGCGTCTCCTCGGCATCGGTCGAGACCGTGGCCGAATAGCCATCGGCCCGCAAGCCGCGCAGGAGGACGACGGGTCCGATGGCGGCCAGGCGCCCGATGGCGAGTCGAGCGTCGGTCAGCGGCTCCAGCCGGAGGGCCGCCACTTCGATCATCGTCCCGGACATCAGGCGCTGGCGCTCTGGACCGGCTCGCCCTCGCCGGCGCCATCCGCGTTCAGGACATAGCCGATCCCCTGGAACGTGGTGATCGGACCAGGGCTGCCCGGCGTTGCCCCGAGCTTGCGCCGGACCCGGCTGATCCAGACCCGCAGGTACTGCAGGTCGTCGCGGTATTCAGGCCCCCAGACCTTGGTCAGCAGCTCGGTGTGGAGGACGACCTTGCCCGCATTGGCCGCCAGGTGCTGGAGCAGCAGCCATTCCGTCCGGCTGAGCGATACCAGCTCGCCGTCGCGGGTCACGAGCCTTCGCTCCAGATCGATCTCGACTGCACCGACGTGGACGATTCCCGAGCCCGGTGCGATCCCCGACGCGCGCCGCAGGACCGCCCGTACGCGCGCTGCCAGCTCGTCAGGATGGAAGGGCTTGGCGATGTAGTCGTCCGCGCCCAGGTCGAGCCCTTTCGCCTTGTCCGCGGTCGCGCCCTTGGCGGTCAGCAGGATGACTGGCACCGGACGCCACTCGCGGAGCTGCTTCATCACCTCGATCCCATCGAGGTCGGGCATCACGATGTCGAGCAGGACGATGTCCGGACGCATCTCCTCGGCCTTGCGCAACGCCTCTTCGCCCCCGGACGCGGTGATCACCCGAAAGCCTTCATCGTGCAGGGTCAGCGCGACGAGCTTCGTGATCCGCGGCTCATCATCGGCAACGAGCACGAGCGGCTGGTTGGCCACGTGGTCCTCCTCGACTGCGTCCGGGCCAAGTGCCGCGGCGCGGCACACCACTGTGCGCCGATCGCGCCCTCCGCGCTGCCCCGGGCCGGACGACGGGCGAAAGCGCCCGATCCCCCGACTGGGCGCGATCGCCGCGAACCAGATCAGCGCGGGTCGCTGGTCTGCCTGTTGTACTCGTTGTGGGCGTCCTGGTGGAGCTTGTCCATCTCGTCCCGGGCCTTGTCGCCGGCCTTGCCCAGGTCGTCGCGGATCCGGTCGCCGGCATTGCCCAGGTCATCCTTGAACTGGTGTCCGTCGGCATCCCGAACGGCTTCCTTGGTGTCGGTCTTCACATCGCGCATGGTGTCTTTGACGTCCATCTGAGGGACCTCCGTGGGCTGCCTGGCTGGTTGCGTGCGCCGCCCGTTGGCTGGCCTGACGACCGTAGAGCCAAATGGCTTGCGGCCGGTCCCGGCGAAAGCGCCCCGATCATTTCAGTCTCGTCGCAGTCGCGCGCTTGATCGGGCCGCCTCAGCCGGCGACATCGTCGGACTCGAGGGGCAGGCTGAACCCGAATTCGGCCCCACCCTCCGCCCGCCGGCTGGACCAGATCCGTCCGCCCATCAGCTCGACCAGCTGGCGGCAGACGAACAGGCCGATCCCGGCTCCACTGACCCGGGAGGCCGTTTCCCGAGATCGGTAGAAGAGGTCGAAGACGCGATCGAGGTCTTCGGCCTGGATCCCCGGGCCGGCGTCGAGAACCCGGACCTCGGCGAACTCGCCCGACGCGGATCCAGCGATCCGGATGGGACCCTCGGGCGGGCCGTACTTCGCGGCGTTACCAACCAGGTTGCGCAGGACCTGTTCCACGTACGTCGGCTCGCCCCGAACGGGGGGCAGGTCCGGCGCGAGGGCAAGCTCGATCACGAGGCCCGGCTGGCGGCGCTTGATGTCGAGCACCACGCGATCCACGACTCGTTGGACCAGGACGGGCTCATCGCTCAGCTCCAGGCTGCGTCGCTCGGCTCGGCTCAGGACCAGGAGATCCTCGATCAACCGAATCATCCGCTCAGCTTCCTCGCGGACATCGTGGGCAACTTCAGCCGCCCGCTGCGCTCGAAGGTGACCACGCTCGAGGAGCTCGGCCCCGCCGACGATCGTGGTCATCGGTGTCCTCAGCTCGTGCGACAGGACTTCGATGAAGGCATCCCGGATCTGCAGGGTCTGCCGCTCGGCCTCGAGCAGGCGATCCCGGTCGTCGAGGGTCAGCCGGAGGCGCTCTTCCCGTTCCAGGACGCCCCGGCCCCGTTCTTCGGCCCGTCGCTGGGCGGCCCGCAGGCCGTCGGTCAGGAGGCTGGCCAGGATGCAGGCAAGGGCGAACAGCGCCAGCCGGCTGAGCTGGAGGGGACCCGAACCGGCCGGGTCACTGAAGACGAACGGCTCGCCCAGGGCGCAGACCGCCGTGGCCAGCAGGCCCGGACCCAGGCCACCCCGCCAGCCGACGATCGCGACGGCGATGAAGTCGAGGGGAAAGCCGATATTGCCGGCGAGGGCGCGATTCAGGACGTAGGTCAGGGCCGTGGCGGTCAGCGGCACCAGGACGGCCAGGCCGTAGGCGGCTGCGCCGGCCTGGGGCCTGGTCCGCCCCAAGATCCCTGCTCGTCCTCTCACGTGACCTCACTGGGTCGGCTGGGCCCCCACGAGGGGCCCTCGCTGAGTCTAGTTGACCAGCCTCGAGACCCAGACTCCCCGGGCCAGCGCCGTGCGGACCGTGATCAGCACCGGGACGATCGAAGCGGCCAGGATCAACCGCGGGGCACCAGCCAGGAACAACCCGGTGCTGATCCCCGCCGAGAAGCCGACTGCCGCGATGACGCCCCGGTCGGACAGCCCGGCGAGCTGACCCTCCGCCGCATCAAGCGCTGAGCGGGCGTCATCGACGGCGTCGGGCAGGCGCTCGACGGCCGATCGGCCGCGCTCCAGGAGCGACTTGAAGCCGTCGTCCGCCTCCTCGGCAAGCGCGTCGCGCTCCTCAATGGCGCTGCTTCCATTCTTGACCATGGCGGGATCTCCTTCCACTGTGCTCTACGATCAGGACCGGGGCTCGATCAGGGGCAGGTCGACGACGTGCTCCGCGACAAACCAGACCTGGAGCTCGTGGCGGCGCAGGACGTCGCCCATGAGCAGGTCGTTGGTGCCCCAGTCCCCGGACTTCTCGGTCTTGTCAATCGCCTCGCGGACCTTTTCGATGATCGTCTCGTGGGCGTCCAGCAGGCGGTCGATCATGACCGGCAGATCCTCCGACCCGTTCGGAGGTCGCTCGATCGTGGTCAGCTCGGCCGCATGGCGCGGATCACCAACAGCAATAGCGCCCAGGCTCTGGACTCGCTCCGCAACCAGGTCGATGAGCTCGAGCTGCTCCGCCGCGTGCTTGTCGAACAGGAGGTGGACCTGGTAGAACGTCGGACCGGCGACAAGCCAGTGGTCCTTCTTGTACATGCCGTACAGGATCATCGTGTCGGCCAGGATCTCGTTCAGGAGCTGGGCACTCTCCGCTCGCGCCTCGGCGGCCAGGGCGATCGGCAGCAGGCGGAGTGTTCCAAAGGGCTGGACTTCGGGCCCCCTGACGCCCAGCTGGGGCTGGGGCGATCGACGCCCTCGAGCGGACTTGTTGCTGCGGTTCGGGCTCATGGGTCCTCCACGGTCGGGGTACGGCGATGCTCTCCCGAGGATGGCCATGACCATCCCTCCGGGGCGCCTCCGCCCGCCCGGCGAAGCGCTGCAAACACGTTGCAGACGGCTCTGGACAAGCCCTGCCCGGGCTTCGATAATCCCTTTCCGACTCGCTCGTAGCCAGCCCTCGAGGAGAGTTGCCGTCATCATCCGACTGCTCCGGGGGACCGTCCCGACAGGTCAGGAGCGCCGGCTTGTCGAGCGCCTCCGGGGACTGGACTTTGAACAGGCGCCGCCCGCGGGATTTGTCGGGGTCACGCTCGGCTTCCGGCGCACGGGTGACGCCTTGGGCTTCCTGGCCATGTCAACCTGGCGCTCGATCGAGGCGATCTCCGCGGCGACGTCCGGGCTGCCGGACGCTGCCCTGCCGAGCCAGCCGCCCGGGCGGACGCTCGAGGGCGTTGCGGTCGACCTATTCGAGGTCGCGGAGGGCCCGCTGTCGCCGGCCGGCACGTCCAGCGGAGGCGCCCTGGGGATCGTCTGGGCCCGGGTTGCGCCCCACGCCGAGGCGGCGGCCCACGAGATGATCCGGGCGGTGGCTCCCGAGGTCGGGGCGGCCGGCGTCGCCGGCATCCAGGTCGGCCGGCGGGTGATCGAGGGCCAGACCGAGCTCCTCGTGGTCGCCTCGTGGCGCGACCGTCTCGCCCTCCACGAGTTCGCCCAGCGTCGCGCGCAGGGCACGCTCGATCCGGCCTTCCTGCGCTTGATGACCGAATGGCGCTTCGAGACGTACGACTGCCTCGCCCCGGGCGCCTGGCTCGTGCCGCCGGCCGGGCCGGCCGTGCTCCTGGCCGACGATCAGGCGCGCTACGTCGATGCGTCACCCGGAGTCGAGACCCTCCTGGGCGTCCCGGCCGAGCTCGTCCTCCGCCAGACGCTCGCCGACCTGACGCCGCCCGAGCTTCGCTCCGCGGCCGCGGAACAGTGGCTCGCCTTCCTCGCCAGCGGCCAGGCCAACGGGCTGTTCGATCTCCAGCGGCCCGATGGGACTCCCCTGACCGTCGCCTTCCGGGCCCAGGCCAACTGCCCGCGTCCAGGAGTTCATGCCTCGGTGATCGCCCGGCCAGACGACCCGCCCGATCCGCGCTCGGTTGCGGAGATCGTCAGCGCAGTGTTCGGGCAGCCGAACGAGGCTGCCGCCTGACCGGAATCATTGAGCGGCTCGGCTGCCCCGCGAGAAGGAGCGCCGAGCCGCTTGACCGGCGGGCTTGAGTGGCCTCAACCGCTTGAAGCCTCCTGCGTCAGATGTGATTCGTGCTCACGCCACGTCGGCCGGCAAAGGCGTGCCAGACGACCAGGACGATGACCGCTCCGAAGATCGCGACGAGGATGCTCGACGCGTTCAGTCCGGTGATATCGGCGATGCCCAGCACTGATCCGGCAATGAACCCGCCGACGACCGCACCGATGATCCCCAGCAGGACCGTCCCGACGATCCCCTCGTTGCCCCCGGCAATCAGGTTGGCGACGAAGCCCGCGATCGCCCCGAGGACGATCCACGCGATGATTCCCATGGTCTGGTTCTCCTCGAATTGTCGGGCGATCCGCCGCCCTGCCAGGACAGTGGGCCGCGGCGCGCTACGGGCGAACCTCCGTGGACCGGTTGGGCATATCGGCGACGTGACAGATCGTCCGGGCACGTCTGCGGCGGGTTTGCCGGAGGGCCCTTGCAACTCCATTGCAATCGGTCGCCGCCCATTCAGTTCGGCGCGAGCTCGTCGTATCGTGACTGGATGGTGATCCGGATCCTGCGCACGAGCGTGCGGCCTGACCGGGCCTACGAGTTTCGCGAGCGAGCCCTGGCCAAGGCCGCGGACGCCCGCAAGGTCCCAGGCGTGATCGATGTCCACGTTGGCAACCAGGCCGACGGGACGGGCTACCAGTACGTGTTCATCAGCCGCTGGGAGTCAATCGAGGCGCTCTACGCCTGGGCCGGCGGACGGGACCTGCTCGCCCGACCGATCTATTTCGAGGATCTCGACGAGGCGCTGATCGGGTTTGATATCCAGCACTACATTGACGTTGAGGCGACCGGCTAGCCCCGGCCGGAGGGGCGACACGCGAACCGTTGCACGCGAACCCTTGCAACGGGGCTGGCACGTCCGGCCGCGTGGTTCGAATGGTTTGTCGGACGGCCGGCTACCTACGCTTGCTCAATGCACGAGCCTTGCCGAACTTCGATCCGCCAATCGGCGCCGGCGACTCGGGTCGTCGCCATTCCGGCGAGCGACCTCGACTTCGTCCGCTTCGTGCGCGATGCGGGACTGGCAGATCGTGACCCGGCGGCGCTCGAGGCCCGGATTCGGACTCGCTACCCGCGGGCTCGGGTGCACGCCAACGACCTGAGTGGGCGCGATGCGGTCCTGTACGCCTATCGCGACGGCCGCTGGGAGCCGAGCCGGCCGGCGTAGATCCTGCCGACCAGGCTCCGTCCTTGCCCAGGATCCGGTCCGCCTTCCGGATGTGCGTGAGGAATTGCGCCTCCAGGCAAATCGCTGGTCGGGGTCGGTCCCCGCTCCAGCCAGGCGCTCCAGCGGGCACACCGGAGCGAACCGGCTGGAAGGGGTCAGGCCGCGCGGCGACCTGTGAGCAACTGGGCGACCAGGACCACCAGGGCAACGATCAGCAGGAGGTGGATGAAGGCTCCGCCGACGGCGGTGACCAAGCCCAGGGCCCACAGCACCAGCAGGATGACGATCAGGGTCCAGAGCATCGGAGGTACCTCGCTAGCGGTAAGCCCGATCGGGTCGGGCCAGGACCACAACGTATCGCTCCACCGAGCTGGAAGCCATCGCCTCGGGGCGGCGGACCCTTGCGGATATCTCGCAGCCGGGAGCTCAGGGCCGGAGGACGTCCTCGTCGCTGGTGGGCTCGAGGGATGAGGCCAGCTCCCGATTGACGATCAGCGTGCTCAGCCGGAAGCGTCCGGGCCGGCCCGCGAGCGCGTACTCAATCGCCGCATCGGTCAATGCGATCATCGGCCGACGGTGGCGGAGGCTGGCGATCGGGTCGGCCCCGGGCAGGGCGTGGAGATAGCCCCAGATCGTGTACGGCTCGGACCTGACGACGACCGGATAGGCTCGCATGTTCGTCCGGTGGATCCGGGCGCTGGCGGGACCCGCTGCGTGGACGGCCACGATCTCGTCGCGGGCCAGCCGGACCGAGGCCATGGCCACCACGTGGCCGTCGGCCAGGCTCTGGAGATGGACGTTGACCAGCTCATACTCGTCGTGGGCGTTGAGCAGGTCGCTCATCCGCCCTGAAGGCAGGGCCAGGGCTCCGAAGACCCGGCAATCCGTGGCGAACGCGACGAAGTCGGCAAAGACGGGCTCGGCCGAATCGGCGGGCGCCTCGGCCGAAGGCGTTCCCCCGCGCACGCCAAACACGAGCCGGAGGCGCTGGGGTAGGCCGGCCAGGCGTCTGGGTCGCCGTGCCGGCTGAGGCTCAGTCATCGTTGGCCAGCCTCGCTCGCGGGCAGGCCCAGCGGCGTCACGGCGAGCTGGCCGCCCGTGACAGTTTGCTTGCAGTGTCGGTCTTGATCACCGCAACCGACGGTGCTGATTGCAGCACTGCTGCAAGGATTCCAGGCAGGGTTGTTGGTCGGCCAGGACGGCTCCATGGCCACGCTTGGGGCACTACAGCACAAAGGAGCGCCACGTGAATCGCCTGGAGGACCTGACCCAACTGGACGCCCTGACTGGAGCGCTCGATTCGACGCGCCGCGGACTTGCCTCGATCAATCGCAGCTCGCTTGCCACGTCCGCGCGGGCCGCGGCTCGGACCGCGTTGCCCGGACGCGTGACCCGTCCCAAGCCTCGCCGCTGGCCGTACGTCGTGCTGACGGTCGTGATGGGCGCGATCGTCGCGTCGGTCTTCCTGCTGCGCCAGTTCATCGAGATCGATGTTGATCCTGGCGACGCTCGGCCGACGAGCTGAGCCGCCGCTGAGTGAGCCCAGCTGCCAGCCGCGCACCTGCGCCGCGAGCCCGTCCAGCGCGGCCGGCTGCCGGATCTAGGAAGACCGGCCCGGCGACACCCACGGCCAGCCGGGCCGCCGACCGGATCCATGCCCGCCGGTTCGATGCCGATCGGAAGGACACGCTCCTCTCATTCGACGAGGCACTGGCCACCAAGCCCAGCGCCCGCCAGATCGTGTGGATCGACATCGAGGGCCTCCTCAAGCCGGATGAGGCCAGCGCGCTGGCCCGGCGATTCGGCCTGGACGCGCAGACAAGCCGGTCTCTCGAGCGTTCCGGCGACCGACCGCACCTCGCGATCCACGGGGACTACTTCCACGTTCGAGTTGCCGCCGAGCCCGAGCAGGCCCGGGGCGGGGACGTGCCCTGGCTCGACGTGGTTGCCGGACGGGGCAACATCGTCATCTCGCAGCATGTTCGCCAGCTCAAGCTCCTGGACACGATCGACCAGCGAGTCGAGGCCGACGCGAGCGTCGGCGCGGCCAGTGCCGCAACCTTCGTCGCGGCCCTCCTCGACGCTGCCCTGACCAGCTACCTCAGGGCGGTCGACGCGGTTGAAGATGAAGTCGACGACCTTGATGCGCGGTCGCTGCGGCGGGGTGCCGGCGAGGACCTGCTCGACGACCTGGTCGCGCTTCGGCGCAGGATCGCCCGGTTGCGGCGGACCCTGGCGGCCCACCGTGAGGTGTTTGCCGCGCTGGCCGATGCGGGGGTGCTGCGGGTCGTGGATGACGCCGACTCGGCGGCCGCCCTGCGTGCCGTCAGCGAGCGATTCGGGGACGCGATCTCGGCGGTCGAGGACGCGCGCGAGGTGCTCCTCGGCTCGTTCGACGTGTACATGACCCGGACGGCCCAGCGCACCAACGACATCATGAAGCTCCTGGCCCTGACCACGGTCCTGCTCCTGCCCGGGTCGTTGATCGCCGGCTTGCTCGGAATGAATGTCAGCGTGCCCTTGCCCAAGGATGATCCAGCGAGCTTCTGGCTGGTGGTCGCCTCCATCGCGGTCCTCGCTGGACTGGTCGTCGTGGTGGCGCGCGTCCGGCGCTGGCTGTAGGCAGGTCGTGGCCGATTGCAACGTCGTTGATAGGACTCGGCAGACGATCGACACCAGGTCCGCGATGAAGGGCGAATAACCTCGTCATTGCGTTCCGCCGAGCACGATGAGAGTCGCGGCGGAGCAGCCCGGAGCGCGTCCGATACTGGGGACGGGCCGCAACAAAGAAGCGGTGCCGGCGGCTGACCTCTTGCCGCCGGCACCGCTCGCCGCGTTTGCCCGCCGGGGACGATTTGCCCTGGCCGAGACCCTGCCCTTGAGGGCAGGGATTCCTGCCCTCTTGTGAACGGGACCAACTGCTACGGTTCGAGGATGCCGGATTTCGAGGCGGCGCAGCACGCCGGAGGGGATGAGGCCGCCCGGTCCGAGGTCGCCGCCCGATCGGAGAGGGCTGACCCGGCCGGCCCGGCGGCCGCCGCCCGGCAGCTGGCTCGTGCTCCGGTCAAGGGCGATCCCACTGCCCCATCGCGCCGTCGCCTGTCGCGCCGCCAGGTCCTCGCCCTGCAACGATCGGTCGGCAACCGGGCCGTGACCGGCGTCATCCGGCCGGTCGCCCAGCGAGTCGCGATCAGCGATCCGGCGATGAGCGAGACGCTCTATAACGCCGAGACCAAGACAACGGGCCAGGCGACGGCCAGCAAGTACGCCTTGACCCCGAAATACGCGATGGACCGCAACGGAGATAGCGGCGTCACCGTGACCGTCCGGATCAAGTTCTTGAACCAATTGCGGAACACCGTCGACCCGACGGCACCGACTGCGCCGGCCGGGACCCCGAAGCTCGGCGCGTTGCTCAACTCGCCGACCGAGATCCCGGCCAACGACACCCGTCGAGCATGGGCCAAGGAGACGGCCGAGGGTGCGGTCAAGAAGTGGAATGGGCGTCTGGAGCTGGTCGGCGAGCAGAAGCTCCCGCTGACGTCGACCGCAATTCCCAAGCGCCTGCCGGTGACGTTCACTTCAGTCGCGGTCTTTGGCCTGAACGAGCAGGCCGACAACCAGGTGATCGTCCACCCGTCATCGATCGTGGCCGGGTCGCCCGGCCAGCCGATCGACGCCGGCAACTGGTATGTCAGCAAGGGCAACTACAGCGGCGACGACAAGGTCATTGCCGCCCACGAGTACGGGCACCTGCTGGGGATCCCCGATGAGTACAGCCAGAGCAATGAACAGCTCAACGCGCTGATCCACCAGGCGGCACCCAAGACGGCGCCGAGTGCCAAGGCCGCGCTCGACCGGGCGACTGTCGAGCGGATGGTCTTCTCGTCGCTCAAGCAGCCCCTCCTCGACCAGCTGACCTGGGCAATGCCCACGATCGCGAAGGCGATCCGCGCCCAGCGGCCCCTCGTCAAGAAGACGATGGCCGCGGCCGCCAGGACCGGAGTCGTTGACACGAGCATCCGGGACAGCCTCCGGATGCAGCTCGCCGTCGCGTCGGAGGGCAAGCTGGCTCCCAGCGTTCCCGCGGTCGTTGCGTTCGAAACAACCCGGAACTTCAGCGATGTGGCCGACTCGGGCGAAGGTGTCGAGGCAGGCTTTTCAGTGGCGGCCCTGACGGGCCAGATCCGGGACGCTTACTGGCAGGCCCTGCTCGGTGCCCAGGGCGTGGACGTTGCCGTCGCGGACTTCGGTTGGGTGTCGATCAATGTCGCGAGCTCCGTCAGCGCCACCACAAAGAGTGGCGGCGCAAATGCGGCCTCGGCCGGCGGGGCCGCCGCCGCGGCGGTTGGCCCGGTCGCGTCACCTGGCCTCCCGGCGGTCGTCCCATCGGCGAGCCTCGAAGGACGGATGGCCGCCTTGCCGACGACCTGGGCGATGGTCGGTTCCAAGCTTGCGACGGGCGTCACCGCCGCAGCATTCAGCGCGAAGATGCTGGCCATCCTCAAGAGCGCGGCCGCCGCGGCTGCGCAGCCCCTGCCGCCCGGCGTCGCTCCCAAGCCGAAGCTCGCCAGCCAGCGGGCCCTCTACGAGCGAGCCTACGGACTGGTCACGAACGCCGCCCGCGGCGCTTCGCGGCAGCTCGCAGCGGAGCTCATCCAGACCACGATGAAGCCGGCGCTCACGGCCAGCATCCGGGAGGTGGAGGCCACGATCACGACCGAAGTGAACCGGGTCATGACCACTCCGGCGGCCGGCGTCCACGCATTGGGAACGCCCGACCCGAACATGGTCGCGCTGGTGGCGGCGATGAAGACGACCCTCGAGGCGAACCAGAAGTCCACCAAGGGCACCGGTCGCAACCCGCTCGGTGCCAGTGCGAACGCCACGGCGCCCGACCAGGACGTGACCTACAGCTACCAGGGGATGATGGGCGCGAATGCCAACCGGGCGCTCCGGCCCGACCAGTTCCAGCCGTTCGTCGACCACTTCAATGCCCAGCTGATGCTGCCGTTCGAAAAGAAGTTCGAGGCCGAGGTCAAGTAGTGCGCCGCGTGGCGACATTCGTGTGGCAGACGCCGCCGCCGACGTCGGTCGATGAAGAGCTCGCGATCTTCGACGACGGCAGTGCCTGGCTGGTTGTCCGCGGGCCGCGGACCTCGACGCCGGCGATCGGGACCTATCGCTGCGAGCTGGACCGGGCCGACCAGGACAGCCTGGCTGCCGCGGGCCCTGGACCAGTGCACTTCGACCTGCTCCAGCCGCCCTCGAGCGCCGACCGCGCTGCGGTGATGGCGGTCGCGGATCGGGTCGTTGCCGCCGCCCGAAAGGCGCCGGACGCGGTGGCCACTTTCTCCGTCCGGGAGCTCGAATCCGGCCCATCAGGCACGCTGGCGCTGTCGTTGCTGGTGGTCGCGTCCGGGAACCGGGCGGTCGAGTTCGAGCTCGATCCCAAGGCCTCGTCGATCCTCTTCGGTCAGGACGGGCGGACGTTGAGCTGGTCCGACCTGCCCGAGCTACCGGCGGGGTTCGCCACGCCGGATGCCGTCGAGCTAGGCGGCGTGCGCCGCAGGGCGCGGATTGAGCCCGGCGAGTACGGGGCGATCGCCGTCGACGTGCGGGCCCCGGACGGGGCGACGGCCGCCTCGGCTCGCCTTGCCGGTTGGCTGACCAGCGCAGCGCCGGACGAGCCCCCGCCCGGGCGATTCGGACTCGTCACGGACGACACGCCGCTCGCGTCCTGAGGTCGTCCCGAGCGGCCGGTCGTCGCGCCGGCCGTGTATCGTGACCGCGATGGTCGAGCGCGATCCCGGCAAGCCCCAATCAGCGCTCCCGCAGCACCTTCCGGATGCATCGCCGCAGCCGGCTCCCGACGAGGCGCCACCACCCTCGGCCGAGACCCTGGCGACTCCCCAGGCGGGCCTGGCCGGCCGGCGCGGCAGATCGCATCGAGTCGTCGTGATCGGGGCCGGCCTGGCCGGGCTCGTCGCGGCCTACGAGCTCAAGCGCCAGGGCCACAAGGTGATCGTCCTCGAGGCCCAGAACCGGGTCGGCGGCCGGATCCACACCCTGCGCGGCTTTGCGCCGGGCCTGTACGCGGAGGCTGGCGGGATGCGCATCCCGCGGGTCCACGACCTGACTCTCGAGTATTGCCAGCTCTTCGACCTGCCCCTCCGGCCGTTCGTGATGAACAACCCCAAGGGCCTCGTCTACCTGAACGGCGAGCGCATGACGATCGAAGCTGCCAATGCCCAGCCGGCGCGCCTCCCGTTCGAGCTCGCCGACCACGAACGGGGGCGGACGGCCGACGACCTGTGGGAGTCGGCGATCGGCGACCTGCGGGCGATGGTCGAGCACGAAGGCCAGGCGGCCTGGGCCGAAATCGTCAAGCGCTACGACCAATTCTCGCTGTACGAGTTCCTGCGCGAAAAACGCTGGAGCGAGGGCGCAATCGAGTACTACGCGGTGATGAACTTCCTCGAGGCCGACATGCACAACGCGGTCGTCGAGATCCTGCGCGAGGACATCGGCAAGGCGTATGTCGACATGCAGGAGATCGCCGGCGGGATGGATCGTCTGCCGAATGCCTTCTTCGGCGAGCTCCACCGCGAGATCCGGCTGGGGGCCGAGGTCTTCGCCATTGACCAGGAGCCGGGCTCGGTCGTGGTCCACTACAAGACCGAAGCCGGCCGCTACCGGGCCGTCGGCGACTACGCCATCTGCACCGTGCCCTTCTCGGTGCTCCGCACGATCGAGACCGTCCAGCCCTTCTCCCACGACAAGCGCCGGGCGATCCGCCAGCTCAACTACCACGCCTCGACCAAGATCGTGTTCCAGGTCCGCCAGCGGATCTGGGAGAAGGACGACGGGATCCTGGGCGGGGCCACGGTCACCGACCTGCCGGTCCGCCGGCTCAACTACCCGACCCCCGATCCGTCGACCGAGCGGGGCGTCCTGCTGGCTTCCTACACCTGGGGCCAGGATGCGCTCCAGTGGGGCGCAATGGACGAGGAGACCCGCCTCGAGGAGGCCCTCGACGACGTGGCCCGGATCCACCCCGGCATCCGCGACGTGTACGAGGTCGGTGCCTCACATGCCTGGTATTCCGACCGCTGGGCGCGCGGCGCGTTCGCGATGTTCGCGCCCGAGCAGCAGACTGAGCTCCAGCGGGCGATCATCCAGCCCGAAGGCCGGGTCCTCTTCGCCGGCGAGCACTGCTCGCTGTACCACGCCTGGATCCAGGGCGCCCTTGAGTCGGGCATTCGAGCGGCCCGCCAGATCCACGAGGCGACCGACGTGGCGGAGGGAACGGGAATTCCCCCCGGTTAGTGCCCCTGGAGCGACTCGCCGGGTCCGGCGCTGCCGCCCTCAGCCGGGGACGTCCTCCCGGTCTCCGCCCCAGCCGGCGTTGGTGAACGTCGGCACGAAGCGGTAGCCCTCGCCGGTCACGGTCGCGATGAACCGCGGATTGCGGTAATGGTCCTTGAGCTTGACCCGGAGGTTCCAGACGTGGCGATCGACGATGTTGCTCTCGGCCACGAAGTCGGTGCCCCAGATCGCGTCGAGGATCTCGTCGCGGGAGACGGTCAGGCCGTTCCGGCTCGCCAGCAGGTACAGCAGGCTTTGCTCGATCGCGCTGAGATGGACGACCGATGACCCGTCGCGGACCTCGCGATGGACGATGTCGAGCTCGATCTCGCCGAGACGGATCGTCGGCACGATGGCCCGCTCGACGCCCGACGACCGGCGGGTGATCACGATCGCCCGGGCCAGGAGCTCCTCGGGCGAGAAGGGGACCGTCAGGATGTCATCGACGCCCAGGTCGAAGGCGCGCAGCTTCGTCTGCAGGTCGCCTCGCCGGGTGAGACCCAGGACCGGGGTCGCGGCGCGCTGCAGTCCGAGGGAACCTCCCAGCAGCTCGAGCAACGCCGGGCTGTCGTCGCGTTCCATGTCGATGACCGCCAGGTCGGGCAGCCAGCCAGCCAGGATGGTCTCGACTTCGGCCACCCCGTCCGCCGCCCTGACCAGGAACAGGCCGTGGTTCAGGGTGAGCTCGATCAAGCCGACGACGAGCGGGCGATCGAGGATGACAAGGGCACGCCGGGGATCGTCGCGGACTCGGTCCGGCTCACGACGGGGCTGGCGATATTCCGGGCTGGAGTGCATTGACGCGAGATCGTTTCCGGAGCGGTCATTCTGACCAATTCTGATGACCTGCTAGGTCTACCTAACCGGGATCGAGATGTCCAAGACATGGTTGACCTCGGAGCGATAATCGGGGCGGATGGATCTTCGGCAGATCCGCTATGTGGATGCCGTCGCGGCATCGGCCAACTTCACCCGCGCAGCCGCGGGCCTGCATGTGGCCCAGCCGGCCTTGTCGCTCGCGATCCGCAACCTCGAGATCGAGCTCGGGGTCCGGCTCTTCGATCGAACGAGCCGCCGGGTAAGCCTCACCGACGCCGGCGCCGCCTTCGTCGCCGGGGCGCGGGAGATCCTCGAGAAGGTCGACCAGCTCGGCGAGGAGATGGCCGAGTTTGCCGGGGCGGTCCGAGGTCACGTCCGGATTTCGGTCTGGTACCACATGGACCCCGACCTCCCGGGGCTCGTCCATCGGCATATCAGCACCAACCCGGGCGTCCAGTTCACGATCGTCGAGCTGCCCGGACCGGAGATGCTCGACGCCCTGCGCCGGGGCGATCTCGACATGGCCTATCCGGTGCTCGCCCCCGGCCTCGACCTGCACGGGCTCGAGTACGAAGTCATCCGCCAAGAGCCCGTCACGGTCGCCATCGCCCTCGACCATCCATTGGCGGCGAAGGCCGCGGTCGCCCTCGATCAGCTCAATTCGCTGGCGATGATCGCGCCGGCGCCGGGCACCTCGCGCCGGGCCTGGTTCGACGACGCGTTCGGCCGCGTCGGCATCCGGCCCCGGATCGTGATCGAGACGAACGAGGTCGCGGCCTCCGTCGCCTACGCCTCGCTCGGAATTGGGGCGGTCCTCCTGACCCGGCGGATCACGGAAGCGACGGGCCTGCCGGTCGCGATCGTGCCCCTCGAGGCGACACCGCCGTTGGTGACGGCCCTGGCCTGGAGCACGTCCCGATATCGAGGACCAGCTGCCGCTCGTGCACTGGACTTCGCGCGTTCAATTCTTGACCAGACCCAGGCGCTACCAGCCGGGGCAGACCGCCTAGCCCCGTAGGCGAAGTCCTGGCGACATCGTGGTCGGCGGCCCGTGCGGCCGACCCATGGCCGCTCTCCCCGGGCGGGCCTGCCGACCTCGATGCGCTCGGACGATTGCCAGTTTTCGGCATTTGCCGGACGCCGTCATTACGGAAGCAAATGCCCCGGCTCTAGCGCCTGGTCCGCCCAGCTACCCGAGCCACTTGGGCTGGGTCAGGCTGAACCAGTTCCCGGAGTCGTCGCGGAAGAGCGCCTCGACTCCATACGGTCGCTCGGCCGGCTCCTGGAGGAACGTGACTCCCT
Source organism: uncultured Chloroflexia bacterium (assembly GCA_963735455.1). Lineage (GTDB taxonomy): Bacteria > Chloroflexota > Limnocylindria > Limnocylindrales > CSP1-4 > Palsa-1033. The sequence continues at coordinate 217,844 of CAVTKZ010000001.1, read as the reverse complement.
TCGCCGAGAGCTCCTCGAACGTCTTCTGGCAGTCGGCCGTCTCGAACACTCCGCCGCCCAGCGAGCCCTTCGCGACAAGCGCCCGGATCGTTTCCGCGTCCTCGGGACTGAACATCGGCGGGGCGGGATAGGCGAGGAGGATGCTCAGGTCCTTCTGGTCCTTCGGCCCGACCGTGAGCCAGCGGAAGCCGTCGAGGACGGCGTCATTGCGGAGCTCGAAGCCGAGGGTGTCGGTGTAGAACGCCTTGGCCCGGTCCTGGTCGAGGACGAACACGTTGACGTGGTTGAGGCGGTTGATCATTGGGGCTCCTTTGAATGCGGTTCCTGGAGCACCGTAGCCGCGATCGGGCCATTCGTGCTTCTTCCCGATTGCTCTTCCTTTGGCAGCGGCCGCGTCCACATCAACACGATGCAGCCGGGAATCGGCGGCGCCCCCGTCCGCGCAACCGCGTCATCGCGGTACCCGCTCGGCGACGATCCGACCAGCTCACGAAAGCGCGCACTGAACGAACCGAGACTGGCAAATCCGACGAGGAAGCAGATCTCGGTGACCGACAAGTTCGCCGAGCGGAGGAGGGTCTTGGCGCGCTCAATCCGGCGGCGGGTCAGATAGCCACGAGGCGTTTCGCCGTAGGCCGTGGTGAAGGCCCGGGCGAAGTGGAATCGCGAGTAGCCGGCCTCTTGAGCCATGGCGTCGAGATCGAGCGGCTCTGCGTACTCGCGATCGATCAGGTCGCGCGCTCGACGCAGCGCCGGCAGCAGGAACATCGCGTTCGCGTTCAAGGGTCGACTCACATGGCGCCCGATCGGCGACGGCCGAGGCGCGACTGCCGAGGACGTGGAGCCGACACTCGGATTTGAACCGAGGACCTGCTGTTTACGAAACAGCTGCTCTACCGCTGAGCTATGTCGGCGCGAGGGCGAGTATAGAGGCTGCCCTGTGCCGGACACCTGGCAGGCTAAGGCCCGGTCTGAAGTGCGCTGATCTTCAGGCGATCTTGCGCCGGTAGGCCCGCATCGCGAAGGCATAGGCGACCACGAGGATGGCGACGCACCACGCGAGCGCGATCCAGATCTCGCTGCCCACCGGCTGCTGGGCGAACAAGGCCCGGATCGTGTTGACGATCGCGGTGACCGGCTGGTTCTCCGCGAAGGCGCGCACCGGGCCAGGCATCGAGGCCGTGGGCACGAAGGCCGAGCTGACGAACGGCAGGAAGATGAGCGGATACGAGAACGCGCCGGCGCCGTCCGTGGATTTGGCCGTCAGCCCGGCGATCACCGCGAGCCAGGTCAGCGCGAGCGTGAACAGCCCGAGGATGCCGGCCACGGCGAGCCACGCCGGCACGCCCGCCGACGAGCGGAAGCCCATCAGCAGGGCGACCAGGATGATGACCACGACGGAGATCGCGTTGGACACCAGTGAGGTCAGGACATGGCCCCACAGGACCGATGAGCGGGCGATCGGCATCGAGTGGAACCGCTCGAAGATGCCGCTCTGGAGGTCGATGAACAGGCGGTAGGCCGTGTACGAGATCCCGCTGGCGATCGCGATCAACAGGATGCCCGGCAGCAGGTAGTTCACGTAGTTGTCAGTGCCAGTCTGGATGGCGCCGCCGAACACGTAGACGAACAGGAGCATGAAGGCGATCGGCATGATCGTGACCGTGATGATCGTGTCCACGCTGCGCGTCACGTGGCGCAGCATCCGCCGGGTCATCACGCCGGTGTCGCTTAGGTAATTGCTGTTCATCGTCCTTCCTTCTTGTCGCTGCCGACGATCGCCAGGAAGATCTCCTCCAGGCTGGGCTGCCGTTCGACGTACTCGACCCTTACCGGCGGGACCAGCTTGCGCAGCTCCGCCAGCGTGCCGGACACGATGATCGTGCCGTCGTGCAGGATCGCGATCCGGTCGGCGAGCTTCTCGGCCTCGTCGAGGTACTGCGTCGTGAGGAGCACGGTCGTGCCGCCCTGGGCGAGGCCCTGGATCACCTCCCAGACCTCGATCCGGCCCTCCGGGTCAAGCCCGTTCGTCGGCTCATCGAGGAAGATCACGCGCGGGTTGCCGATCAGGCTCATCGCGATATCGAGGCGCCGGCGCATGCCCCCCGAGTAGGTCGACACCCGGCGCTTGCCCGCCTCGGCCAGGCCGAAGCGCTCGAGCAGCTCGTCGGCCACCGTCCCCGGGCCTTTCACGTGGCGTAGCTCGGCGATCATGACCAGGTTCTCCCGGCCGCTCAGGATCTCGTCCACCGCCGCGAATTGACCGGTGAGGCTGATCGACTCGCGCACCCGCGCCGGCTGCGACAGGACATCGAATCCGTCGACGCGGGCCGTGCCGTCATCGGGCTTGAGCAGGGTGCTGAGGATCCTCACGATCGTGGTCTTGCCGGCGCCGTTGGAGCCGAGCAGCGCGAAGATGCTTCCGCGCGCCACCTCGAAGTCCACCCCTTTGAGCACCCGGAGTTCCTTGAAGGATTTCTCGAGTCCCTGGACCTGGATCGCGGGCTCGACCGCTGGCCCGGTCATCGCCCGAGCTCCGGGGCGCGGTCGAAGCTAGATGTCGAGGTTTTCGACCGCCGGTCGGTCGGCCGAGTCGGCGACCATCTCGTACAGCTGGACCGGGATCCTGGGCCGGAGCTCGTCGAGAGAGTCGAAGACATCGAGAGTCGATTGGGCAGGCCGGCTCCGGTAGCTGATGTTGCCCAGGCCCAGGTAGCCGCGCCAGCCGGCCGGCTTGCCCTCGGCGTCGAGCGCGGCATACTCGGCCGTCCGATCCGTGTGGAGGACGTATTTTCCGGTCCGGCTCCGATAGACGCGGAAGACCTCCCACAGGCTCGAGCTCGAGCTCGAGTTGGTCCATTCGCCAAGGAGCACGCCGCTGAAGCGGACCTTGCGGCCACCGGGGACGACGCGAACCGTGATTTCTTCGAATCCTTCGCTGCGTCCGTCTTCGACGTCGACGTAGCGCCGGAGCGCCTTGGCGATCGCCTTGGAGAGGTTGCCTCCCGCGAGCTCCTGGGCTCGGTCGTAGAGCGCCAAGTCTCCGTCGGAGACGTAGATGGTCTTGTTTGGCACCGTGACATCGTAACTCCCTGTGACGTTCCTAACTATGCATATGAGTATACGCATAGTTAGTGCGACGTCAAGGGCCGGATTCGAATGTGGCTGTCAGGGACCCCGAAAGCCGGCCTCGGTGCGGACCGATGGCCGGCCTCTGGAGCGTGGGGCAAGGGCGACCGGGAGGAGCCGGCGGCCCGTCTCCCGCGCCTAGGGCGAGGGTGATGCGCCGGTTGGCTTTGGACTCGACGGCGCCCCGGCGATCTGGACCGATGCCACGATGGCGTTGAGTTCGGCCAGGTCCGCCGGCAAGGCACCCGCCGCCTGGCGGGTCATGACGATCAACTGCTGGCCGGCGACATGGAGGACGTAGACCACATCGGTCGACCCGACAGCAGGGCAGCAGATGCCGCCGTTCGACGTCCCGTCCGGGTCGGGCCAGAGGTGGAGCAGCCCGACTCCGGCGTCGCACGATTCCGTACCGACGCTGGCGGGCACCGTGAACGTGATCCGTTTGGCCGGGAAGCCTCCCAGGGTGACGTTCGCCGGCGCAGATGCAACTCGGCCACCCTTCTCGGCGACCAGCAGGTTCGTCAGCTGGTTCACGGTCGTCCCGGCGCTGACCATCGTGTTCGTCCAATGGCAGGCGTCGCTAAAGACGTTGGTGATCGGGAAGGTCGCGAAGAAGACTTCGTTCGGCCCTAGGTGCTGGAGATCCTTCTGAATCGAGAGGGCGTTCTTGCTGACGTACCCGGAGTCGGTCGTCCACCCGGCCGGGACGGTGAAGGTGAGATCGGCCGGGGTCACCGGCCCCGGCAGTGCCCCGCCGGCGAACGAGTAGGTGCCCGCTTCGAGCGTGCCGGTCGCGCAGGTGGTCGCCGAGCAGAGCAGTCCCGGGGGGATGACCCCGAACGACGGAGCCGGCGACGAGCTGGCTGCCGAGCTTGGCGACGCCGCCGGGGCCGATGGGCTCGGACTGGCGCTCGGGACCGGCGATTGGAGGGGCGGCCCGCCGCTGCCGCTCGGCTTGGGAAGGAAGACGATGCCGAGCACGACGATGACGGCAATCGCCGCCACCGCCCCGCCCAGGAGTCGGTTGTTCATTGGGTGGGGCCTCCACGCCGGCCACCAGGCTCGGCGCTGATTGGTCGATTGGATCCGGGCCCGAGTTGCCGAGAGCAGGCGCTCCGGCGCTCGTTCCGCGGCTTCGTCGTTGAGCCAGGCCGAAATCACGGGATCGGGATCAGGCCTGGTGGTCATGCGAGAACCTTTCCGGCGGAGGCGCTACGAGCATCCGCGTCGAGCGCGGCGCGCAATGCCTCTGTCGCGTAATGCAGCCGGGACTTGGCCGTGCCGATCGGGATCCCGATCGCCGTTGCGGCCTCGTCCACGGTCAGTCCGAGGTAGTGATGGAGGACAACGATCGTTCGATGCTCGAGCGACAGTCGGTTAAAGACGCGAGCCAGCTGGTCCCGGTCGGCCAGCGCACCTGCGCCATCCGGCTGGGAGGGTTCGATCTGGAGGATCCGGATGTTTGCCCCGGAGCGGCGCCGGTTGCGGGCCTCGTCGGTCACCGAGTGCATCAGCAGCCGGTTCAACCAGGCATCGAAGCGGTCCGGGTCGCGGAGCGTCGGGAGATCCCGCCAGCAGTGGACGAGCGCCTCCTGTACGGCGTCCTCCGCGCTGTCGAAGTCCCGCAGGATCAGGCGAGCGATCCGGTACAGGTGGTCGATCACCGCGGTCATGAGGATGTCGAACGCGTCTCGATCCCCGTCCCGCGCCAGTCGCACCAGGTCCGAATTCGTCACCGATCCCTCACCTTCGTCCGATGACCACCGGTGCAGGCCGGCGGTCTACGTATTGGCGGGATTGCGGTCAGGATGGTTCAAAGAACGTTCAGGAAACGATCAGGCCCGCCAGCGCTACGTCCCCCTCAGGATCGGGCGACGGCCTGCCACTCGTAGTAGGCGTCCACGAGCCCGTCCTCGTCGACGGTCAGGTCCGCCTCGAAGCCGACCGAGCGATAGCGCCAGGTCCGCTCGGCGAGGCGCTCATACGACTGCCGGCCGAGGACGACCTCGAACGACGGGAAGAGCAGCCAGGCGACGGCGATCTCGCGCCCCTGGCCGATCTCCAGGCCGAGCCGCCGGATCGGCAAGGTGTTGGTCGATGGCGAGAAGCCGAGGTCGCAGTCGAGGGCGTCGCGGTTGTCGATGACCACGGCCCCATCGCGGGTCCAGCGGCCCTGTCCGTCGGCCTCGAGCCGGATCTCGACCCGGAGCGGGGCGCCGTCCGCGTGCCCATCCGCTCCGATCGTCAGGAGCCGGGTCCGACCGGCCGGATCGAGCTGGATCGCGTATTCGATTTGCCACGGCGCGCCGTCCCAGGCGAGGACCACCGTCCCGGCGAGGCTCGAGCCGGCCGGGTCGATCGCCAGCCGGCACCATTCCATGCCCGGCACATCTGACCGCTGCCAGAGGACGTCCCGGGTCGTCACCTGCGACTCGCGGCCGGGGGCGCGCCGGAGCACGCCTGATCGAGACTGGCTCGCCTGCATCGGAAGCGGGGTGGCATCGGCGAAAGCCTACGACGAAGGGCCAGTAAGCCGGGCCGTCAGGCTCCTGTCAGACGGCGAGCGGATAATTCGGTCAGCCTTACGGCCAGCCGGCCGAGCCCCGGCGCGACTGACCAGACGGACGGGAGCTTGCTCCACCTCATGACCGATCAGATCGACGCGGCGGCTCGTCCTCCGGAGCCAGGGGCGTCCCATCGACGTGCGCGAATCACCGGGCGGGCCAAGCGCTCGGGCGCGTTTGTGGCCGGGATCGCCGCGGCATTCCTGGCGATCGTCCTGTACAGCGCCGTCGTTCCCGGACCTCGGCCGTTGACCGCGACCGACATCCAGCAAGGCGTCGATCAGGCGCTCGCCTCGGAGACCCCGCCGCCCGCCTTCTCGGAGCTGGTCTACGCCGCCGTCGCGCCCTCGCTGGTCACGATCCAGACGACCGGCGTCGACGCCCTGGGCAAGGCCGATACCGGCCTCGGCAGCGGGGTCGTGGTCGACGCGGCCGGCGACATCCTGACCGCACTCCACGTCGTCAACGGCTCGACCACGATCAAGATCACGTTCGCCGACGGGACGACCGCCACGGGCACCGTCTCGGTTCGCGAGCCCGACCACGACATCGCGGTCGTCCAGCCCAGCGTCCTGTCGTCGAACGCCGTGCCGGCCACCCTGGGCAACCCGAACGCGGTCCAGGTCGGCAGCGAGGCCTACGTCGTCGGCCATCCCTTCGGCCTCGTCGACTCGCTCAGCGCCGGCGTGGTGTCGGGGCTGGGCCGCTCGTTCCAGGAGCCGAACAGCAGCCAGGTCCTCCACGGCCTGATCCAGGTCGATGCGGCGATCAATCCCGGCAATTCGGGTGGCCCGCTGCTCAATCGCAACGGCCAGGTCATCGGGATCGTGACCGGCCTGATCAACCCCAACCAGGACGTGTTCATCGGGATCGGACTGGCCGTCCCGATCGATGTCGCCGGCGGGGCCGCCGGCCTGCCCCAGTACTGACGAGGAGAAGGAGACCGGATGACAGCCGTTCGCGAGCCCGCCGGGACGAAGCCCAACGAGGCGATGGAGCGCCTGCTGTACGAGGTCAAGAAGGTCATCGTCGGCCAGGACCACCTGCTCGAGGCGATGGTCGTAGCCCTCCTCGCCCGTGGCCACCTCCTCGTCGAGGGGGTGCCCGGGCTGGCCAAGACAATGGCGATCAAGACCCTGGCCGACGCGATCGGGGGCGACTTCAAGCGGATCCAGTTCACGCCCGACCTGGTCCCGGCCGACCTGGTCGGCACCCGGATCTACAACCAGAAGACCGGTGACTTCAACACCTCGCTCGGCCCCGTCTTCACCAACCTGCTCCTGGCCGACGAGATCAACCGCGCCCCGGCCAAGGTCCAGAGCGCCCTGCTCGAGGTGATGCAGGAGCGCCAGGTGACGATCGGCCACGAGAGCCACAAGGTGCCCGATCCGTTCCTGGTGATGGCCACCCAGAACCCGATCGAGACCGAGGGCACCTACGCCCTGCCCGAGGCCCAGGTCGACCGGTTCATGCTCAAGGTCCTGATCGGCTATCCCAGCCCGACCGAGGAGTTCGTGATCGTCGAGCGCCAGACGGCGGCGCCTGAGGCGGTCCAGACCGTCCTCTCGACGGCCGACCTGCTGGCGCTCCAGAGGCGAGTGGACCAGGTCTACGTCGATCCGGCCCTCAACCAGTACGCGGTCCGGCTGGCGACTTCCACCCGGGCACCTGCCGTCCACGGGATGCCCGAGATCGCCCGCTACATCACCTACGGCGCCAGTCCCCGAGCCTCGATCAACCTGATCCTGACCGCCCGGGCCCTGGCCTTCGTCCGCGGCCGGGACTACGCCCTGCCCCAGGACGTGATCGACATGGCCCGCGACGTGCTCCGCCATCGCCTGGTCCTGTCCTTCGAGGCCCTCTCCGACGACGTCAGCGCCGACGCCATCCTGTCGACGGTCCTCGGCCGGGTGCCGGTGCCGGTCGTGCCACTCCGGGAGCCGTCCAACGGCCACCTCAGCGCCTGAGCGCCTCCTCCAGCGCCTCGACTGGCAGGTCATCCGCCGGCTGGATGGCCTGCTCCAGGGCGACTACCGGAGCCTGTTCCACGGCAACGGCCTGGACCTGGCCGCCCTGCGCGAGTACCAGGCCGGTGACGACGTCCGTTACATCGACTGGAACGTCACAGCCCGGATGGACACGCCCTACGTCCGCGAATACCGCGAGGATCGCGAGATCACGGCCTGGTTCCTGCTCGACCTGAGCCCCTCGGTCGACTTCGGCACGGTCGAGACCGACCGCCAGAAACGGACCGTGCTGATCGACTTCGTGACGACCCTTGCCCGGCTCCTGACCCGCCGCGGCAACCGGGTCGGGGCGATCTTCTACGCCGGCCGGGTGGAGCACACCGTGCCCGCCCGCGGCGGCCGCGACCAGGTCCTCCGGCTGATCCAGGACCTCCTCGCCCAGCCGCGCCTGGATGGCGCCCCGTCAACCGACCTGAAGCCGCTCCTCGATACGGCCAACCAGGTGATCAAGCGTCGTTCGCTGGTGGTCCTCGTCTCGGACTTCATCAGCGAGCCCGGTTGGGAGCGCTCGCTCGAGCTCCTCCAGCGCCGCCACGAGGTGCTGGCCGTGCGCCTGCTCGACCCGCGCGAGACGGACCTGCCCGACGTCGGCCCGCTGATCATGGAGGACGCCGAGACCGGCGAGCAGCTCTATGTCGACACCGGCAACGCCGAGTTCCGGCGCCGCTTCCAGGCAGCCGCCCGGGCCCGCGAGCTGGCGATCGGCGAGGCCTTCCGGCGGGCCGGGGTCGAGGCCGCGGTGCTGTCGACGGACGACGACCTGGTCCGGGCGATCGTCCGGATGGCGAGGCTCCGCCGCCGCCGGCGGACGGCCCAGCGATGACCTTCGTGTGGCCCCAGGTCCTCGCGTTGCTCGTCCTGCTGCCGCTCGGGATCCTCGCCTATCGGGCCATCGAGCGGCGCCGGCGGCGAACGATGACCCGGGTGGGGCTGGGTGTCGGCATGGGCCTCGTCGCGGGTGCCGGTGCCCCCGCCGGCCGGCGCCGGTGGCGGCTGCGGGCCAACCTGCCGGGCGTCCTGTTCGTCCTCGGCCTGGCCATCCTCCTCGTCGCCCTCGCCCGGCCCCAGGCAACCGTCGTCCTGCCCCAGCAGGAGGGCACCGTGATCCTCGCCTTCGACGTCTCGGAGAGCATGGCCGCCGACGACCTCAAGCCGACCCGGATGGCCGCGGCCAAGGCGGCCACCACGGCCTTCGTCCAGGCCCAGCCACCCGGCGTCCTGATCGGGGTGGTCGCCTTCAGCGATGCCGGCCTGTCGGTCCAGGCGCCGACCGACGACCAGGGCGCGGTCCTGTCGGCGATCAACCGCCTCCAGCCCGAGCGCGGAACGTCGCTGGGCCAGGGCATCGTGGCCGCCCTGAGCGCGATCGCGGCCGCCGAGAACCCGCCTCCGATCGACTACTACAGCAGCCGGACGCCGGCGCCGTCCGTCTCGCCGGCGCCGGTGCCGCCCGGCTCGGACGGCTCGGCCCTGATCATCCTGCTGACCGACGGCGAGAACACCCAGCCCCCGGATCCGGCCACGGCCGCCCAGGCCGCCGCCAACCGGGGCGTGCGGATCGACACGATCGGGATCGGGACGGCCGCCGGGACGACGCTCACCGTGGGTGGCTTCAAAGTCCACACCCAGCTCGACGAAGCCGCCCTGGAGCAGGTCGCCCAGCTGACCGGCGGGACGTACTTTTCGGCCATCGACGCCGGGTCCCTGACCCGGGTCTACGCGGACCTGGCCAGCCGGCTCGTCGTCAAGCCCCAGACGATCGAGGTCACGGCGCTCTTCGCCGGCGGCGGGACGCTCCTGCTCGTCCTCGGCGGGCTGACCTCGCTGGCCTGGCTGGGCCGCCTGCCGTGACGGCGCTCGGCGGGCGATCCTGATGGAGTTCCTGTGGCCGGGCCTGCTCCTGCTCCTGGCCCTCGTCCCGATCCTGGTCGCCGTGTACGTCCTGGGCCGCCGCCGGCGGCGGCCCGCTGCGGTCCGCTACTCCAGCCTGATCCTCGTCCGGGAAGCCCTGCCCAGCTCGTCCTTCGTGCGCCGCCACCTGCCCTTCGCCCTGTTCGTGCTGGCCGTCGCCGGGCTGGCCGGGGCGATCGCCCGGCCCGTGGTGATCGCCAGCGTGCCGACCAACGAGGCCACGATCGTCCTGGCGATCGACGTCTCGGGCAGCATGTGCTCGACCGATGTCGCGCCGAGCCGGATCGCGGCGGCGGAGACGGCGGCGGCCAACTTCATCTCGAGCCAGGGCTCGTCGACCCAGATCGGGATCGTCGCCTTCTCGGGCTTTGCCGAGATCGTCCAGGCCCCGACCACCGATCGCCAGCTCCTGTTCGACGCCCTGCACAGCCTGCAGACCGGCCGGCGGACCGCCGTCGGGAGCGGCATCCTGGCCGCCATCGACGCGATCGCGGAGATCGATCCGAACGTGGCCAAGTCGACCTCCGACACCTCGCCCGGGGTGGAGCCGGCGCCGGTGCCCAAGGGCGACTACGCGCCGGAGATCATCGTCCTGCTGACGGACGGCTCGAGCAATGCCGGCCCGTTGCCCAGCGCCGCGGCGCAGGAGGCGGCCGACCGCGGCCTGCGGGTCTACACGATCGGCTTCGGGACGGCCAATGGCGGCGCCCCGGATCCGACCTGCGCCCCGAACCTGGTCGGCCGCGAGCCGGGCGGCGGGCAGGGCTTCGGCGGCGGCGGGTTCGGCAACCAGAACACGCCCTTCCGGCGGGGGATCGACGAGGCGACCCTCGAGCAGGTCGCCGGCACGACCGGCGGGACCTACTACCCGGCCGAGAGCGCCGAACAGCTCGAGAGCGTCTTCCAGGGCCTGCCCACGAACCTGATCACCAAGCACGAGGTGCTCGAGATCGGCTTCGGCTTCGTCGGCTTCAGCATCCTGTGCGTCGGGCTGGCGTTCATCCTCAGCCGGGCCTGGCGGCCGCTGCCCTGATCGTTCCACACGGGCTCGTTGGCCGACGGCGGCGGGCGGCCTACTCGTCGGCCAGGTTCGGGGCCAGCCAGCGCTCGGCCTCGGCGAGCGGCAGGCCGGCCCGCCGGGCGTAGTTCTCGAGCTGGTCTCGGCCGATCCGGCCAACCCCGAAGTAGGCGCTGTCGGGATGCCAGAAGTAGTAGCCGGCCACCGACGACCCGGGCAGCATCGCGAATGACTCGGTCAGGCGAATCCCGGCGCGCTCCTCGGCCTCGAGCAGCTCGAACAGGGTCCGCTTCTCGGTGTGGTCCGGGCAGGCCGGATAGCCGGGTGCCGGACGGATGCCCTGGTAGCGCTCGGCGATCAGCTCGGCGTTGGTCAGCTGCTCGTCGGAGTAGCCCCACAGCTCGCGCCGGACGCGCTCGTGGAGTCGCTCGGCGAATGCCTCCGCCAGGCGATCGGCGAGGGCCCGGGCCATGATCGAGCCGTAGTCGTCGTGGGCAGCGCCAAATTCGGCCACGAGCTCGTCGATGCCGTGGCCGGTCGTCACGGCGAAGGCCCCCACGTAGTCGGCCACGCCGGTGCTGATCGGTGCCGTGAAGTCGGCCAGGGCGAGGTTTGGGCGGCCATCGGTCTTGGCCATCTGCTGGCGCAGGGTGTGCCAGCGCGCCAGCTCGGTCTGGCGCTGCTCGTCGGCCCACAGCACGATGTCGTCGCCATCGGAGTTGGCCGGCCAGAAGCCCACCACCGCGTCGGCCCGAAGGAGGTCCTCGGCGACGATCCGGCGGAGGAGCTTGAGGGCATCGGCGTGGAGGTCCCGGGCGGTAGCGCCGAGGCGTGGATCGTCGAGGATGGCGGGGTACGCCCCGCGCAGCTCCCAGGTTGCGAAGAACGGCGACCAGTCGATCACCTCGACGAGGTCGGCGAGCGGGTAATGCGCGAACGTCCGGACTCCAAGGTAAGACGGTCGTGGCGGCGGCGGCTGGTCCGCCCAGGCGATCGGGAAGTGGTTCGCCTGGGCCTCGGCCAGGGTCAGCCGGTGCTCGCGGGCCTGGCGCGCGCTGCGGTCCTGGCGGACGGTCTCGTACTCCGCAGCGACCTCGTCGACGAATCGGTCGCGGCGGGCCGGGTCGACCAGGGCCCCGGCCACGCCCACGGCCCGGGATGCGTCGAGGACGTGGATCACCGGGCCGGAATAGGCCGGCGCGATCTTCACCGCGGTATGGACCCGCGAGGTCGTCGCCCCGCCGATCAGGAGGGGAATCGTGAAGCCCTCCCGCTCCATCTCGGACGAGACGTGGATCATCTCGTCGAGGGACGGCGTGATCAACCCGGACAGGCCGATGAAGTCGGCCTGGTGCTCACGCGCCGTCTCGAGGATCCGGGCTGCGGGGACCATCACCCCGAGGTCGATCACCTCGTAGTCGTTGCAGCCCAGGACCACCCCGACGATGCTCTTGCCGATGTCGTGGACGTCGCCCTTGACGGTGGCCATCACGATCGTGCCGGCCCGCTGCCGGCCGCCCGGCCTGGTCCGCCTCCAGGTAGGGCACCAGGTGGGCCACCGCCTTCTTCATCACCCGGGCGCTCTTGACCACCTGGGGCAGGAACATCTTGCCCGCCCCGAACAGGTCGCCGACGACCTGCATCCCGGCCATCAGCGGGCCTTCAATCACCTCGAGCGGCCGGGCCACCCGCAGGCGGGCGGCCTCGGTGTCCTCCACGATCCAGGTGTCGATGCCCTTGACCAGGGCATGGGTCAGGCGCTCCTCGACCGGCTGGTCGCGCCACGCCAGGTCTTCGGCAACCGGGGTCATGCCCGCTCCGCCGGCGTAGCGGATCGCGATCTGGAGGAGTCGTTCGGTCGCGTCCGGGCGGCGATCGAGGACGACGTCCTCGACCCGCTCGCGAAGCTCGGGCTCGATCTCGTCGTAGACCGGCAGGACGCCGGCGTTCACGATCGCCATGTCCAGGCCGGCCTGGATCGCGTGGTACAGGAAGACCGAGTGGATCGCCTCCCGGACCCGATCGTTGCCCCGGAAGGCGAACGAGACGTTCGAGACGCCGCCCGACGTCCGGGTCCCGGGCAGCTCGGCCTTGATCCGGCCGACGGCCTCGATGAACGACAGGGCGTAGCGGTTGTGCTCCTCGATCCCGGTCGCGATCGCGAAGATGTTGGCGTCGAGGATGATGTCGCTCGGGTCGAAGCCGACGACCTCGACCAGCAGCCGGTAGGCCCGGGTCAGGATCGCGACCCGGCGCTCGACGGAATCGCCCTGGCCCTGCTCGTCGAAGGCCATCACCACGACCGCCGCCCCGTAGCGCCGGCAGAGCCGGGCCTGGCGGAGGAACTCGGCCTCGCCCTCCTTGAGTGAGATCGAGTTGACGATGCCCTTGCCGCCCAGCTGGCGTAGACCTGCCTCCAGAACGCTCCAGCGCGAGCTGTCGACCATCACCGGGACCCGGGCGATGTCCGGCTCGGTGGCGATCCGGCGCAGGAAGCGGGTCATCGCGGCGACGCCGTCGAGCATCGCCTCGTCCATGTTCACGTCGATGACCTGGGCGCCATTGACCACCTGCTCGCGGGCGATCGCGACGGCCTCGTCCTCGCGGCCCTCGGCGATCAGCCGGGCGAACTTGCGCGAGCCGGTGACGTTGGTCCGCTCGCCGACGTTGACGAAGGCGTTGCCCGGCGGCGGGATCAGGACGGGCTCGAGGCCGGCCAGCCGGGTCTGTTCGGAGATCGTGGGCACCGGCCGGGGTGGAATCCCGGCGACGGCCGCGGCGATCGCCGCGATGTGACGGGGCGTCGTCCCGCAACAGCCGCCGGCGACGTTCAGGAGGCCGTCCACGGCCCAGTCATGGAGGGCCGCCGCCATCGCCTCGGGTGTCTCGTCGTAGCCGCCCAGCTCGTTGGGCAGGCCGGCGTTGGGGTAGGCCGAGACGGGCCGGTCCGCGACCCGCGACAGGACATCGAGATGCTCTCGGAGCTGGCGCGGCCCGAGGGCGCAGTTGAGCCCGACGATGAGCGGCTGGGCGTGGCGGACGCTGTGCCAGAACGCCTCGACGGTATGGCCCGACAGCGTCCGGCCCGAGGCGTCGACGATCGTGCCCGAGATGATCAGGGGCAGCCGGAACCCGAGCTCCTCGAAGAGAGCCTCGACCCCGAAGATCGCCGCCTTCGCGTTCAACGTGTCGAAGATCGTCTCGATCAGGAGCAGGTCCGCGCCGCCCTCGACCAGCGCCCGGGCCGAGGCGTGATAGGCGGCCTCGAGCTCCTGGAAGGTCACGTTGCGGGCCGCCGGATCGGAGACGTCGGGCGAGATCGAGGCGGTCCGGTTCGTCGGGCCGAGGGCCCCGGCAACGAAGCGCGGCCGGCCCGGTTCGGCAACCTCGGCGGCGTCGGCCGCCGCGCGGGCCAGGCTCGCCGCGGCCCGGTTCATGTCGGCGACCGTCTCGTCGTCGAGGCCGTAGTCCGCCTGGGCGATCACCGTCGCGGTGAACGAGTTCGTGGTGATGATGTCCGCGCCGGCCGCCAGGTAGGCGGCGTGGATCGTGCTGACCACGTCCGGCTGGGTGAGGCACAGGAGGTCGCTGTCGCCGCGGACGTCCTGGGGGTGGTCCCGGAATCGCTCGCCCCGCCAGGCAGCTCTCGCTGAGATGCTGCTCCTGGAGCATGGTCCCCATCGCCCCGTCGAGGACGAGGATCCGCTGCTCCATAAGCCCGGGCAGCAGGGCGAGGCGCTCCTCGCGGGCGGTGCTCTGCAGGCCGGTCGTCATCGGGCTCCGACGGGCTCCACCGGATGGCGGGCCCGGATCCGACGGACCAGCTCGGCACACTGCTCGTAGCGGCCGAAGCTGGGCATGATGTAGGTCCCCTCGACCTCGCCCTCGACGTCGGACAGCAGGCTGTTGGCCATCTCGATGCCCAGGTCGGAGCCGCGCTCGCCGGCGGCATGCATCGCCGCCCGAGCCTCGGCCGGGATCGTGATCCCGGGTACCTCGTTGTGCAGGAAATCGGCGTGGCGGGCCGACACCAGCGGCAGCACCCCGAGCAGGACCGGGACCGGGAAGCCGGCCGGCCCGAACCGGCGGCGTGCCTCCGTCAGCATGACCTCGACCTGCTCCCGTGAGTAGACCGGCTGGGTCATCACCAGGTGGGCCCCGGCGGCCAGCTTGCGCTCGAGGCGATCCCACTCCGTGACCCGGTCGGCCGCCGTTGGGTCGAGCGCACAGGCGATCGTGAATCCGGCGGCCTGGCCGATGGCCGAGCCGGCGCCGTCCTCGCCCCGGTTGAGCCGGGTGAGGATCTCGATCAGGCCGATCGAATCGACGTCCCACACCCCGCTGCCGGTGGGGTAGTCGCCGATCCGGGGCGGATCACCGGTCAGGGCCAGGATGTTCCGGACGCCCAGGGCATGGGCACCAAGCAGCTCCGACTCGAGGGCCATCAGGTTCCGATCGCGAGTGGTCGTGTGGACCAGGCATTCCACGTCCAGGTCGTGCTGGATCCCGAAGGCCACCGCCAGGGCGCTCATCCGGACCCTGGCCATCGCCGAATCGGACACGTTGACGAGGTCCACGCCGGCGTCGCGCAGGAGCCGGGCGGCCTCGATCGTCCGCTCGATCCGGATGCTGCGCGGCGGGTCGATCTCGACCGAGATCGCAAACTGGCCGGCGGCGAGCGCTGCGGCCAGGCGCGTCGGGGGCAGCTCGGATGTCGCCACCGGGCGGCCGGCGTCGGTTGCCGGCCGGACGGCGGTCGCGACGGATCGGTGCACTTCGGGGCCCGGCAGCGGCCGGGCGAGGTCGAGGGTCGCCCGCATCGCGGCGATGTGGGCCGGCGTCGTGCCGCAACAGCCGCCCACGATGCGGGCCCCGGCAGCGAGCATCCGGGCAGTCATCGCGGCCAGGTACTCGGGTGCCGCCGAGTACACGAATCGGTCGGCCAGGCGCTGGGGCAGGCCGGCATTGGGCATGACCGAGCTGGCCACTGCCCCGGCCAGGACGGCGCTCATCTGCTCCAGGGCGTCGATGCAGCCCTGCGGCCCCGCCCCGCAGTTCACCCCGACCACGTCCGCCCCGGCCGCGGCCACGAGCCGGGCCGCCGCCTCGGGTCCGGTCCCGTTGGGCAGGGTCAGCGCCTCGCCGAAGGTCAGCGAGGCGATGATCGGCAGGTCGGACGCGCCGCGGGCGACCTCGAGCGCGATGAGCAGCTCGTCCAGGTCGACGAATGTCTCGAGGACGACCACGTCGATCCCGCCCTCAAGCAGCCCGTCGAGCTGTTCGCGGAAGGCATCCCGGCTGACCGCCTCCGGGTGGCGGACCCCGCCCCGGCCGGCCGACTCGAGCGGCCCGATCGAGCCGCCGACGAGCGCCTCTCGGCCGGCCACGTCACGCGCCTCGCGAGCCAGGGTGGCGGCCCGCCGGTTGAGCAGGCCGGCGCTGATCTCGAGGCCGGCCGGCGCGAGCCGCAGCCGGTTCGCGCCAAAGGTCAGGGTCTCGATCAACTCGGCGCCGGCCACCAGGTACTCCCGATGGGCCGCCCCGACCAGGTCCGGCCGACGCACGGCGAGCTCTTCCAGGCAGGCCTGCTGGGGGATTCCCCGGCTGTAGAGGAGCGTGCCCATTCCGCCATCGGCCAGCAGCGGCCGGTCGGCCAGCCGCGCGGCGAAGCGCTGGCGGGCCGTTGCCGTGGCGGTCATCGCGGTGGGTGCCACGGGCCTGCATCGAGCGCACAGCCGCCGGCCATCGCCGGCAGGAGGACGATCGAATCCCGGTCGCCGACGGGCGTCTCGAGTGTCTCGAGGTGGCGGATGTCGGTGTCGTTGACGAAGACGTTCATGAACCGATTCAGCGCGCCGCCCTCGGCGAAGATCTGGGCCTCCAGGCCGGGGTGGGCTGCGACCAGGGTGACCAGCACGGCGCGGACGGTGTCGCCTTCGACCTCGACCAGCTTCTGGCCGCCGGTCGCGGTGCGCAGGACGGGCGGGATCCGGACCGTGCTCATTGCTCCAGCCACGCCTCGAACGCGCGATAGCTGGCAGGGATCGCCGGGGCCAGGCCCGCCACGCCGGGCTCGGCCGGTCGGGGCTCAAGGCCGTGGCGGACGGCATCCGGCGTCTTCAGCCCGTTGCCGGTGATCAGCGCCACGACCTCATCAGCGGGCCGGATCAGCCCATTCCGGCGGGCCGCCTCGGCCGCCGCAATCGTCACCCCGCCGGCCGTCTCGGGGTAGATCCCCTCGAGCCGGGCCGCCTGCCGGATCGCCTCGGCGGTCGCCTCGTCGGGGATCGCCTCGATCGAGCCGCCGCTCGCTCGGGCGAGCTCGACGGCCTGCCGCCCGTCGGCCGGGTTGCCGATCGCCAGCGAGCGCACGATCGTGTCGGGTGTCCGGACCGGCTCGATCTCCGGGGTGCCCCGGCGGAATGCCGTCGCAACCGGGCCGCAGCCGGCCGCCTGGCCGCCCACGAATCGGACCGGGGTTCGCTCGACCAGGCCGACCTCGGCCAGCTCGTCAAAGCCGCGGGCGATCTTGGTGAACATCGCCCCGGACGCGATCGGCGCCACGATGACGTCGGGCAGCCGCCAGCCGAGGGCCTCGGCGATCTCGAAGGCGAGAGTCTTGCTGCCCTCGGCGTAGAACGGCCGGAGGTTGATGTTGACGAAGCCCCAACCGCGCTCGCCGGCGATCTCGAGGCACAGCCGGTTGACATCGTCGTACGTGCCGAGGATCGGGACGACCGTTGCGCCGTAGGCCAGGGCGTGGTCGATCTTGGCCGGCTCGAGGTCGGCCGGTACGAAGACATAGGCCGGCAGGCCGACGACGGCCGCGGCCGCCGCGGTCGCGCCGGCGAGATTGCCCGTCGATGCACAAGCCAGCGCCTCCAGTCCGAAGTCGAGGGCCTTGGCCACCGCCACCGCCACCGCCCGGTCCTTGAACGACAGGGTTGGGTTGCGGCTGTCGTCCTTGACCAGCAGGCGCTCGATACCGATCGCCCGGCCGAGGCGCTCAGCCGGGATCAGCGGGCTCGAGCCGACCGGCAGGCCGCGGCGGGGCGGGCCATCGACCGGCAGCAGCTCGAGGTAGCGCCAGATTCCGGCCGGGCGGGCCGCGATCGACGTCCGGCTCAGGCTGGCCCGAGCGAGCTCGAGATCGTAGGCCACCTCGAGCGGTCCGAAGCAGGCGGCGCAGACGTAGCTCGGGCCGAGCGGCTCCGGCCGGCCGCAGGCCCGGCAGCGCAGGCCGAGGATCCGCTCCGGGGCAGGCTCGGCCGGCATGGCCTCGCTCGGCGTCGGTCGTTGCCCGAGGAGTTCCGTCGTCACGCTTGGGTGCCTCGCTTCTGGTCGCGTCCCGCGGGACGCCTGGATCGGGTCAGGATCGGGACCGGCAGAAACGAGAAGACCCTTCCTGCACGGAAGGGTCTGTGGTGTTCCCTATCGTGCAGGCGGACCTGCCCGGAATTGGCACCTTGCCGGCTCCGCGCCGGTAGGTTGTCGTGGCATCAACGGGCCGGTCCCTCCGCCACTCTTGATAGAGCTATTCGATTGCTGCGCAATGTAGGCGTCCAAGCGCGGCGCGTCAACCGCCCTCGGCCCGGCCTACTCGCGCTGGACCCGGCCGACCGCCTCCGGCCGGCGGTTGGCGAGGACCGGGATCTGGCGCCGGACCGACGCCACCCGGTCGAGGTCCAGCTCGGCGTGGACAATCCCGACCTCGTCACTGGCCTGGGCGATGACCGTGCCCCACGGGTCGACCACCATCGATCGGCCGTGGGCGGCCACGCCGCCCGGGCTGCCGACCTGGGCCGGGGCGATCACGTACGCGCCGTTCTCGATCGCCCGCGCCCGGAGGAGCGGCTCCCAGTGATCTCGGCCGGTCCGCTCGAGGAAGCTGGCCGGCACCGCCAGGATCTCGGCGCCGGCGATCGCCAGGGCCCGGTACAGCTCGGGGAAGCGCAGGTCGTAGCAGATCGACAGGCCGATCCGGGTCCCGTCGAGGTCGGCCACCACGGCTCGATCACCGCCGGTCACCCGCTCCGATTCGCGATCCGACGGGCCGTCGGCGATGTCGACGTCGAACAGGTGGATCTTGCGATAGCGGGCCGCGATCGCCCCGGTCGGATCGATCAGGACGCTCGTGTTGTAGGGCCGGTCCAGGGGTCCGCTCTCGGCCAGGCTGCCGGCCAGGATCCAGGCCTTGCGCGCCCTTGCGACCTCGGCGAAGGCATCGCTGAACGGCCCCGGGATCGGCCGGGCCGAGGCGCGATAGCCCTCGTCCGGGCCGCGGAACTGGAGGTATTCGGGCAGGGCCACGAGCCGTGCGCCGTCGGCGGCCGCCCGGTCGGCCAGCCGGACGGCAGCCCGCACGTTGGCCTCGGGGTCCGACCCGGCATCGAGCTGGACGAGGGCAACCTTGAGGCGGGCCATGCGCTGAGGATGCCACACGCCCGGGGCGTCAGCTCTCGAGCGGGGCCTCGCCGGGCAGGGCCACGGTGAATGCCGCGCCGAGGCCCGGCCGGCGCGGCTCGACGATCAGGTCGCCGTTCATCGCCCGGCACAGCTCGCGCGAGACGTACAGGCCCAGGCCGCTGCCATCCTCGGCGTTCGCCCCGCTGCCCCGCGCGAACCGCTCGAAGAGCCGCGGCCGATCCTCGTCGGAGACACCCGGGCCGTGGTCGATGATCGTCAGGCTCAACCGGTTGCGCGCCTCGTCGACGGCGATCTCGACGTCGATCGGCTTGCGCTGGCCGTACTTGACGGCGTTGTCGAGGAGGGCCCACAGGACCTGGTCGAGCTGATCCGCGTCGGCCACCGCCAGCCAGCCGCCGGACCGGTCGTCGATCGAGAACGCCACCTCGCTGGATGGCCAGTGCCTCCCACGCCCGCCGGACGCGCGGCGCCAGGCCGATCACCTCGGCCTGCGGCCGGAGCGCGCCGGACTCGAGCCGGGTGACCGTGAGCAGCTGGCGGACCATCCGCGACAGCCGCTCGGTCTGCTCGCTGATGATCGACAGGCGCCGGTCGTCGCGCTCCTCGCCGAGCTGCTCGGCGAAGGCCCGGATGCTGGTCAGCGGCGTCTGGAGGTTGTGGCTGACGCCGCGCAGGAAGTCGTCCTTGGCCGCGTCGAGCTCGAGCAGCTGGGTGTTCTGGGCGGCCACCCGCTGGAAGAGCTGGGCGTTGCGGATCGCCACCCCGATCTCGGCCGCGAACAGCTCGAGCAGGTTCTGGTCGGCCGGCTCCCAGGCCCGGGTCGCGGGCAGGTGGCCCACGATCAGGCCCAGGCGCTCGTCGCCGGCGCGCAGCTCGGCCCGGATCGGGCGCGGCTCGCCGGGCACCGACTCCTCGTCGGCGATCGCGGCCGGGTCGACGAGCAGGATCACGGCGTCGATCATCCCGAAGGCCAGCCGGGCATCTTCGGACGCCCGCCCGACGAGGAACTCGACGCCGTCCCGCGGCGAGGCGTGCTCGATCGCGGCCAGGATCCGGCCCAGCTCGCGATTGCGCCGCTCGAGCGCGCCGGCCAGCCGGTTGTGGCTCTCGGCCAGGCGCGACAGCTCGTCGTCGCCGCCGACGGTGATCGGGGTCGACAGGTCGCCGGCCGAGACCCGGTCGACGGCCGCCGCGATCGCTCGCAACGGGGCGGTCAGGTCGGCCGCCAGCAGGTAGGCCACGAGGACCGCGATCAGGGCGACCAGGGCCACGAACAGGAGCAGCAGGCGGGGCAAGGTCGAGACCGGGTCGGGCAGCCGCTCGGCCAGGACCAGCAACAGCCCGAAGACGGCCAGCGGGATCACCGCCGCGGCGATCAGGGCAAAGGTCAGCCTGGTCCGGAAGCCGATCCCGCCCCCGAAGCTTGGCGCGGGGATCGTCCGGTCGTGGTACGGAGCGTGGAGGTCGGCGGCCGCCGGCGGGCCGCCGGCTTCGCCAGGCACCGCCTTCTCGGCCGGCACAGCCGGCACAGCCGGTGCGGCCGGCTCGGCGCCGGACGGCCGGGATGTGGTCATTCGGGTCCGCCCGACTCCAGTGACACCAGGCGGTAGCCCACGCCGCGCACCGTCAGCAGGTGGCTGGGCCGGTTCGGGTCGGGCTCGACCTTCTGGCGCAGGCGGCGCATCGTCACCCAGACATAGGACGGGTCGGCGTCCTCGGTCTCCGCCCAGCCCCGGGCGAGGAGGGTCTCGGTCGTGACCGTGTTGCCCAGGTTAGCCGCCAGCGCGTAGAGCAGCCGCGACTCGGTCGGGGTCAGGGCGACCGGGTGGCCGGCAACCACGGCCTCGCGCCGGTGGAGCTCGAGGATCAGCTTCGGCCCCAGGACCAGGCTCTGGCGGGGGACCTTGTCGCCGAGGCGCTTGAGGACCCGGTTGATCCGTGCCCGGAGCTCGGGGTAGTGATACGGCTTGGTGACGTAATCCTCGGCCACCTCCTCGAGCAGGTCGGCCTTGTTGTCGCCGGTATCGATCGCCGTGAGCACGATGATCGGCAGGTCGGCCCGTTCCTTGACCTCGCGGGCCAGGGTCAGGCCGTCCATCCGGGGCATCATCATGTCGATCACGAGAAGGTCCGGCCAGGCGTGCTCGAGCCGGCGCAGGGCCTCGGTCCCGTCGCGCGCCGTGGATACCTCGAAGCCATCCGAGCGGAGCTGATCGGCGAGGACGACGAGCAGGTTCGGGTCGTCGTCGACGACCAGGATCCGGGGCGCAACCGGCAGGCCGTTCGGAAGACCAGTCATCACCGGCCGAGGATAGCAGCGCCAAATCGCCGCCCGAAA
Organism: uncultured Chloroflexia bacterium; assembly: GCA_963735455.1. Classification (GTDB taxonomy): domain Bacteria; phylum Chloroflexota; class Limnocylindria; order Limnocylindrales; family CSP1-4; genus Palsa-1033. Next base: position 196,430 of record CAVTKZ010000001.1, on the reverse strand, counting down.
CGGCCCGAAGGGACTATGCCGTGCGGCGTGGCGCAGCCCCCGCGTGCGGCGATCTGTTGTGGAGCTCCGCCGCATTGACAGATCACGACTCAGGTCGTGCTTATGGTCGGATCCGAGGCCTCGAATGCCGCTGGTGGCCCCGCCTCGTGCGTGGGCCGGCACGAAACGGGCGGTTCAGCCGGTCGAGCCGGGCCGAATTGCCGGAACTGACCATAAGCCCGCATCTCACCGAGATTTGTCAACGAACCGGCCGCCGAATCGTCATGGCCACTGCCGACGAGCTCGACGTGGCCGAAACGAGCGGTGGGCCGGAAGCGCACTTAGCCTGGGCGGGCTACGGCGCCTTGCGATCGAGGTAGCGACAGCGCGCCGCGAGCGGGCAGCGGCCGCACTCGGGCTTGCGCGCGTGGCAGACCTGCCGGCCGTGGGTGATCAGGTTGACGTGGGCCTCGTACATCTGGTCGGGCTCGAGCAGCGCCAGGTAGTAGCTCGTGCGCCTCGTCGGCGTTCACCTTGGCCGGAATCAGGCCGACCCGCCAGCCGACCCGTTCGACGTGCCGGTCGACCGGCATCAGCGGCGTGCCGAACGAGAACAGGAGCAGGACCGAGGCCGTCTTGCGGCCGACGCCGTCGATCCGGGTCAGCCAGTCGCGCGCTTCGAGGGCCGGCAGCTCGCCCAGGAACTCGAGCGAATGATCGCCGCGCTCGGCCCGGATCAGGCGCAGGGCGGCCTGGATCCGGGGTGCCTTCTGCTGGGCCAGGCCGCCCGGCCGGATCGCCTCGACCAGCTCGGCCAGGGGCGCCTGCTCGACCGCCAGCCAGTCGGGTGGATTGCCCGGGGCCAGGCCCAGGCCACCCCAGCCGTGGCCGGCGGCATGGCTCTCCTGGGGTTGCGCCGAGGGGAAAGCCGCGCGGAGCGATTCGAACGCGCGCTCGGCGTTCGTGTCGGCACTGTTCTGGGTCAGGATCGTCAGGATCAGCTCGCTGGTCGGCCCCAGCCGGCGAATCCAGGTCGGATGGCCGTACGCCGAGGCCAGGCCGTCGAGGACGTCGCCGACCAGGTTGGGCCGGGTCCGAGCGAGGCGCCGGGCCCAGGCCCGGGCCGGGTCGGCGGGCTTCCGGCGCCGCTTCGTCGCCGGCCGGGCCTTCGGCTTGGCCGGCTTCGGACCGGCCGGCGCCGGCCGGGGGCGCGCCTCGGGGATCACGCCGCCAGCCACGTCGCTCCCCGGGCGAGGCGCTCGCCGCAGGCCACCAGCGGGGCTGCCCCGGCGGCCATCGCCTCGGCGACCGGGATCGGCCGGAGGTGGACGGCCACGACCTCGACACCGAACGGCGCAAGGGCGGCGATCCCCGCCGGATCGACGCCGCCGCCGACGGCGATGCAGCGGACGCCGGCCGCCTGGGCCCGGCGGGCAACGCCGAGCGCCGTCTTGCCGAACGCCGTCTGGGCGTCGATCCGGCCCTCGCCGGTGATCACCAGGTCGGCCCGGGCGAGCTTCGCATCGAGCTCGACCTCGCCGGCGACCAGGTCGACCCCGGGCTCAAGGGACAGCGAATGGAGCCGGTCCGCGAGGCACAGCAGGGCGAAGCCGACGCCGCCCGCCGCACCCGCGCCGGGCGTGTCTCGCTCGCGCCGGCCGGTGGCTGCCTCGAGCAGGTCGGCATAGCTCGCCAGGCGCTGGTCGAGGGCCTCGACATCGGCCGGCGTCGCGCCCTTCTGGGGTCCGTACGTCGCGGCGGCCCCGTCCGGTCCCAGAAGCGGGTTGCTGACATCGCAGGCGACCAGCAGGTCGAGACCGGCCAGCCGGCGCGTCGAGGCCGGCGAGGTCGATCCGGTCCGGCTCGACCCAGCCTCCCAGGGCGTCGAGGATCCCCGCTCCGCCGTCGTTCGTGGCGCTGCCGCCGATGCCCAGCACGATCCGGCGCGGGCCGGCGTCGAGCACGGCGCGCAGGAGGAGCCCCGTGCCGACCGTCGTGGCCCCCAGGGGATCGCGCTCGTCGAGGGCCAGTCGCGACAGGCCCGAGGCAGCCGCCAGCTCGACCACGGCCCGCGTGCCGTCCGCCGAGCGGAGCCAGGCGGCATCGATCGGCCGTCCGATCGGGTCCACCGTGGGCGACGTCAGCGCCTGCCAGCCGCCGGCCGCCGCGATCGCGGCCAGCGTCCCTTCGCCGCCATCGGCCAGCGGCGTGAGCAGCAGCTCATCGTCGGGCCGGGCCCGGCCCCAGCCCGCGGCCAGCGCCCGGGCTACCTCGACCGAGGTGAGCGAGCCCTTGAACGAATCCGGGGCAAAGAGGACCGTGGTCACTCCCCGATCTCGCCCGCCCGCTTCTCGAGGTATTCGGGGATCCGGATCATCGGCGGGCGCTCCTGGTCGGCCAGCTCGATCACCTCGAGGCCCAGCCGGCCGTGGCCCGAGCGGGGCAGCTTCATCGTCGAGCCGAGCTCGGCGAAGAGGCGCGCCTTGCGCCGCTCCTCGAGGCGCTTCATGACCGCCTGGAGGATGACGAAGCTCATCCGGCTGAGGCCCTCGAGCTCCTGGTTGCGATGGACCCGGCGCTCCAGGTCCACCTGGCCGAGGCCCTCCAGCCCGACCCGCTCGGTGGCGTCGATCAGGTGCCCGATCTCGACCGCATAGCCGGTGAAGAAGGGGATCGTCTCGAGCAGCGAGCGGCGGCCGGCGTACTCGCCGGAGAGGGGCTGGATGAAGCCCGACAGCTCCGGGTAGAAGAGGTTGATCAGGGGCCGGGCGACGAGCTCGGTGACCCGCCCGCCGCCGCCTTCCTTGAGCACGCCACCCTCCACGATCGGGCGCTGGTAGTAGCCCTTGACGTACTGCAGGCGGGGCTCGGTCAGGAGCGGGCCGAGGGTCCCGTAGACCATCCGCGGATGCCAGTTTCGGACGTCCGTGTCGGCCCACACGATCAGGTCGCCGCTCGTCTCGAAGAGGCTCTTCCAGAGCGCCTCGCCCTTGCCCCGGAAGCTGCCATAGCGGTCGAGGACATGGGCGTGCTGGACCACCCGGGCGCCCTCCGCCTCGGCGATCTCGCGGGTCCGATCGGTCGAAGCCGAGTCGATCACCAGGATCTCGTCGAGGAGCGGGACGCGGCCCATCATCTCGCGGATCGCGCGGGCGACGATCGGCCCGATCGTCTCCTCCTCGTTGAGGGTCGGCAGGACCAGGCTGATCGTCAGGCCCTGCTTCTCCTTGAGCAGGACCAGCCGGCGCAGGTCGGCGAACTCGGCATGGTGGAAGTTCGACTCGCCGAACCAGCGCTCGACGCGGGTCGGCACCGCCCGCGCTTCCTCGGCCGCCCGGTCCGCGGCGGCCAGGGTCTCGGCCCGCTCGGCCAGCTTCTCGAACGTCTGGCGGCCGATCGTCTCGCGGGTCCTGACCACGACCACCGTTGGCCGCGCCCGGGTGGCGATGGCCTCGGGCAGCGAGCCGAACAGGTGCGGATCGATCCCGCCGTCGGCCGGTGATGCCGAGGCGCCGACGACGACCAGGTCGGCCCGATCGGCCTCGCGCAGGATCGCCGTGCGGACGTTGGCCGCCTCGCGGACGAGGGGCTCCGCCGCGCCGTGGACGTGCTGCTTGACGAAGGCGGTCAGGGCCCGCTCGGCCTGCGCCCGGACGGCGCTGGTGATCCCCGGCGGGACCACGTGGAGGACGGTCACGGTCGCACCGTGGTAGGTCCCGATCGCGTCGGCGAAGGTCAGGGCCAGCTCGGCATGAGGGCCGCCCCGGACCGGGACCAGGATCCGCCGGATCTCGGTCGCCCCGCGCTGCTTGACCACGGCGATGTCGCACGGCGCGGCCCGGACCACCTGGTCGATCGTGGGCGACACGACCGAGCCCGATTCGGGGATCGGGCGCCCACGACGAGCCGGCCCGTCGGGCGTCGCGTCGCCGTTGGCGTGGATCGTGTGCCGCCCGCCCCAGCCGAAGATCAGCAGGTCGGCCTCCTCCTCGACGGCCGCCTCGATGATCCCTTCCGCGGCGTGGCGGGCGATCCGGACCAGGGGATGGATGGGGATTCCCTCGGGCGCGTAGTCGAGGACCCGCTGGAGCAGGCGCCGGGCGTGGCGCGCCCGGGTGGCGCCCTCGGACAGGGGCATCCCCTCGGGCACTTCGACGATGCCCAGCGCCCGCAGCTCGCCGGCTCGCGGCTCGAGCAGGGCGGCCCCGATCCGGACCAGCTCGCCGGCGGTGCCCGGGTTGGCCACCGGGATCAGGATCCGGACCGGCAGTGGCGTCCGGTTCATCGCGCGTTCCAGCGTTCGACGAGGTACGGCTTGAGCAGCTCGAACTCGCGCGCCTGGCGTTCGACCCGCTCCTCGGCCTCGTCGGTCGTGATGTCCCGGTTCTCGATCACGAAGCTGGCTACCCGGCCGAAGTAGATCGGGACGAGGGCCGCGACATAACGGTCGATCGTGGCCTGCTTGCTGCCCGACGCGCCGGCCCGGACCGGCTCGTCGCCGCGCTCGATCCGGCCGACGGCCGCGACCAGGTCGTAGACCACCCGCGACCAGACATCATCGGGGAAGTGGAAGCCGGCCAGCGCGTCGGCCATCTCGTGGGTGCCCGGGCCCGAGCCGGCCGAGCCGCTGCCGCCCGACGCCCCGGTGTCGCCGCCATGGACGCCCAGCCGCCGGCTGGCATCGTCGAACTTGGTGCCGGCCTCCCGGGCCAGCTCGAGGACCGTCTCGAGGGTGCCCGGAGCGAGCATCTCGGACCACGTGTCGGCCATCCCGATCGAGCCGGTCTGGAACTCCGACACGAGGCGCAGGCTGTTCACCTCGAGCGGCGGCGGGTCGATGATCCGCTCGAAGCCGTAGGCCGGCACGTCGTGCGAGCCGCGGATCTCGAGCCAGCGCTCCGGACTGCGGGCAGCCAGCCGGAGGATCGTGCCAACGACCTGGCGGAACATCGGCCCGAGGTCCGCGCCGGGATCCTTGGGATCGTGGACCTTGGCCCCCAGGCGGGCCTGGCAGACGGCGAAGCCGCCGGCCAGCGCCTCGGTCGTCATCCAGATGTCGATCCCGAAGCGGCTCACGTCGGCATCCCAGGTATCGAGCTTGAGGTAGTGCCGGACAAGGTCGCCCGAGACCCCGAAGTCGCCCCCGATCGGCTGCCGGATGCGGTGGCCGTAGAGCGCCCGGGTGAGCGGGTAGGTCACCGTATTGGTGATCGTGCCGTCGTACTTGTAGCGGGCGTACAGCGGCGCCACGAAGTCATAGCCGCCCTTGATGATCGGGCCGGCCAGGAGCTCGATCCATTCGGGCACGATCGAGCGCAGGTCGGAGTCGACGACCACCAGGGCGCTCACGTTGAGGGCGGCCGCCATCTCGAAGATCGTGCGCAGGGCGGCGCCCTTGCCCCCCACCCCGTCGACCTCGGGATAGGTCAGGCTGACCTTCTCCAGGCGGTTGGTCGGCCGGACGAGGAGGATCCGCTCGATGTAGTCGGGCGGCTCGGTCTCGGCCACCACCCGCTGGGTCCCGTCCGGCGAGCCCGCGTCGGCGTTGACCAGGACCGGCCGCAAGTCCGGGAAGTACTGGACCAGGCCGGCCTGCGCTGCGCGGACCACGTAGCCGATCGTGGCCGCGTTCTTGAAGCTCGGGATGCCGACCATCATGTCGGCCTGGCCGAGCTTGTCGATCAGCTCCCGGATGGGAGCGCTCAAGCTGTCGGCGGCCACTAGCGGTTGGGGATCCGGGAGATCGCCCAGCCGTCGTTGTCGAGGCCCGGGCGATAGCGGCCGTTGGCCGCCTTGAAGGCGACCGAGTGGAAGCCAATCGAGCGCCACGAGATCAGCCACGGATCGAGCGGTGGCCGGACGTACACGCCCCGGCGCACGAACTGGTTCTCGTCCAGGACGCTCTCCAGGACGCGCTTGCGCTCGAGCAGGGGCACCTCGAGCAGCTCCTGGTCATCGACCATCAGGAGGTCCACGGCGACGAACGTGGTGGGCAGCGACGGGTCGGCGGTGACGTGCCTGTCGGGCGGCCCGAGCTCTTCGTGGCGGCGGCCGCCACCCATCAGCAGCTGCCGGGTCAGGTCGCTCGCCTTGGGCACTTCCACGCCGGTCAGGCCGCCCTGATCCATGCCCCGCTCGACCTTGTCGGTCAGGTAGCCGTCGAGGACGAGGCTTGTCGCCCGGGCCGCGGCGCCGAGACCGGCGGCCACCTCCGGGAAGGCGTCGATCGGCTCGCCCGTCTCGTCCAGGATCGCGACATACGGCCCGTCGCCGGCACGCGGGCCGACCGTCTCGATCTCGACCAGGACGCGCTCACCGACCCACACCGGCTCGATCAGCGGATCGACCACCTTGCGCACGTTTGACCGCCCGAAACGCTGCGGCCGCCAATCGGCTCGGGACGGCTGGCTGGCATCGCTCATCTGGGCAAGGATACGACGCGCCTTGATCGGGCTCTCAGCGAGCGTTCAGGCGGGCCGCTCAGTAATAGCCGTCGGCCGGGCCCTTGTACTCCTGGACGACGTTGCCGCCATCGACGACGAGCGTCTGGCCGGTGATGTAGCTCGCCCCCGGCGAGGCCAGGAAGGCGATCGCCTCGGCCACCTCGTCGACCGTGCCGCTCCGGCCAATCGGCGTGTTCGACCCGGCCAGCTCCTCCTCGGGCAGCTGCGAGCCGCTGGCGATCCAGCCGGGCAGGACGCAATTGGCCGTCAGCCCGTGGCGGCCGTACTCGACGGCCAGGCTGCGGGCCAGGCCGGTCAGGCCGGCTTTCGCGGCGGCATAGCCGCTCGAGCGGGGATTGCTGACCAGCGGTCCGGTCACCGACGAGACGTACACGAGCCGCCCGCCGGGCGACGCCGCGAGGAGGGCCGGCAGGGCCGCCCGGGTCACGCTGAACGCGGTCCGCAGGTTGCGGGCGATCACCCGGTCCCAGTCCGACTCGGTCGTGTCGAGCAGCGCTCAGGTCGCTGTCCGCCTCGCCGACCGAGATCATCCCGGCGCTGTTGACCAGGATGTCGATCCGCTCGTGGGCGGCCAGCACCTCGGCGACGATCCGGGCAGCGACCCCGTCCTGAGTCAGGTCGCCGAGGTGGCCGCTGGCGATCACGCCCTTCGCGCCGAGCTCGGTCGCCCGGGCCTGGATGCGATCGGTGGTCGAGGCGATCGCGACCCGGGCCCCTTCGCCGCCGAGAAGTCGGGCGACCGCGAAGCCGATCCCGGTCGGGCTGCCGGCGCCGGTGACCAGGGCCACCCGGCCGGCGAAGCGCTCACTCACCGATCGCCCGGGTAGCCCGCCGGATGCGCCTGCCGCCAGGTCCAGGCCGAGCCGATCATCTCGGCCAGACCGCTTCGGCGGGCCGTCCAGCCGAGCGCCTCCTGGGCGCGCTGGGCCGAGGCGACCAGGATCGGTGGATCGCCGGCCCGGCGCGGTCCGCTGCTGACCGGGATGGCTGATCCGACCACCGCCTCGGCAGCCTGGATCACCTGTCGGACGCTGAAGCCCGTGCCGGTCCCCAGGTTGAGCATCAGGGCCGGCGGCGCGTCTGGGGCGAGGCGCTCGCCGGTTGCCTCGAGGGCCAACAGGTGCGCGTCCGCCAGGTCTTCGACGTGAATGTAGTCCCGGATCGGGGTCCCGTCCGGGGTCGGGTAATCGTCGCCGAAGAGGGCCATCGGTCGGTCGTGGGCGACGGCGTTCAGGATCGTCGGGATCAGGTGGGTCTCGGGGTCGTGGTCCTCGCCGTAGCGCTGGCTGGCGCCGGCGACGTTGAAGTAGCGCAGGGCGATCCCGCGCAGGCCGTAGGCCGTGGCGTACCAGCGCAGGGCCGCCTCGAAGGTGCGCTTCGTCTCGCCGTATGGATTGATCGGGTCGAGGGCCATCGATTCGGTGATCGGAGTCGTCGGCGGTACGCCGTAGACCGCGGCGGTCGAGCTGAACACGAGCCGCTCGACGCCCGCCCGCCGGGCCGCCTCCAGGAGGGCCACCCCGCCCACCACGTTGGACCGGTAGTAGATCGACGGCTCGCGGATCGATTCGCCGACGAGCGACCGCGCGGCGCAATGGAGGATCGCCTCGATCGCGTTATCGGCGAGCAGCCGGCCGACCAGCTCCTCGTCGGCATAGCTCGCCCGTCTGAACGTCGCCCCGGGCGGCACCGCCGCGGCGTGGCCGGTCGAGACGTCGTCGAGGACCCACACGGCGTGGCCTGCGGCCAGCAACCGTTCGACCGTGACCGAGCCGACATAGCCGGCCCCGCCGGTGACCAGGATCCTCATCGCTTCCGGCCGAGGAGCCGGCCGACGAGGCCTGCCCGGGCCGCCGTCGCGGCCGGCGGCGGGCTCACCCGCTGGCCCGCGCCGGCCAGCACCTCGCGCAGGCGGGCTTCCATCCGGAGCGCCGTGGCGTTCTCCGGGTCGATCGCCAGGGCGCGCAGGACGAGGGCATGCGAGCCGGCCTGGTCGCCGCGCTCCAGCTGGACCCGGGCCAGGCCGATGATCGCGATCGCGTTGTGCGGATCGGCCGCCGCGGCCTGGGCGTACAGCCGCTCGGCCTGGTCCACCAGGCCCAGGCCCAGCGTCTGCTCGGCCTGGAGCATCAGCTCGATCATCCATCCTCCGCGAGCATTGCCTGGGCCAGCAGCAGCAGGGTCGGCCGGTCGTTGCGGGCCGGCTCCTCGAGCACGATCTCCACGAGTCGGTCGAGGATCGAGCCGAGGATCGGGCCTGGTGTCGCGCCGAGCTCCGAGATCAGGTCATTGCCATCGATCAGCAGGCCCGACCGGTCGAGCACGGCCTTGGCCTGGATCTGGGCGGCGATCCGGCCGCGCAGCTCGTCGAGTCCGCCGGCGTCGGCCGGCAGGCCGCTGCCCAGATTATCCGCCGCGCGCAGGGCCAGCAGCTCGGCCAGGGCCGGTTCGCCGATCCGGCCGATCATCCGCCGGACAGCCGTGTCGCTCCAGGTCGGCTCGTAGCTGAACATGTGGTTGCGGACGAGGAGGCCGACGCGCTCGATCGCGACCCGCGGGAAGTGGAGCCGGCCGAGGAAGGCCTCGGCCAGCTGCGCGCCGACGCTGTCGTGGCCGATGAAGTGGCCGTCGGCGGCCGTCGCTGGCTTGCCGATGTCGTGGACCAGGGCAGCCAGCCGGACCACGGGCGAGTCGCGCGGGGCGGCGTCGACGGTTCGGACGGTGTGGTCCCAGAGGTCCTCGCCGGCCAGCTTGGCCTGGGCCACTCCGCGCTGGCTGGCCAGCTCGGCCGAGATCTCGCGGAGCAGGCCGGTGGCCTCCATCAGCCGGAGGCCGATCGAGGGCCGGTCGGCGGCCAGCAGCTTCTCGAGCTCGCGGGCGATCCGCTCGCCCGACAGGTGGCGGACGAGCTCGGCTTGGCGGCTGATCGCGGCCAGGGTGCCGGCCGCGATCGTGAACTCGAGCTGGGCGGCCAGCCGGACGGCCCGGACCATCCGCAGGGCGTCCTCGCCGAAGCGGTCGGCCGGAACGCCGACGGCGATCAGCCGCCGGCGCTCGAGATCGGCCTGCCCGCCGTACGGATCGACCAGGGCCTCGGGCTCGCCCGGCCGCGACCCCCAGGCCAGGGCGTTGACGCTGAAGTCGCGCCGGGCCAGGTCCTCCTCGATCGTCGCCCCGAACTCGACCCGGTGCGGCCGCCGGAAGTCGGCGTAGTCGTGGTCGCGCCGGAAGGTGGTGATCTCGAACCAGGCGCCCTCGCGCTGGACGGCCACCGTCCCGAACGTGTTCTGGTAGATCGCCCCGGGGAAGAGCGTCTGGAGGGCCTCGGGCCGGGCCTCGGTGGCCAGGTCCCAGTCGTGGGGCGTCCGTCCGAGGAGGATGTCCCGGAGCGATCCGCCGACGACGTAGGCGGCCTTCCCGTCGGTCCGGAGGATCTCGAGAATCGCCCGGACCGGGCGCGGGATCCGGGCCGCGACTGGCCCGTCAGGCTCGCTCGCGATCAGTTGCGGCCCAGGAACAGGTAGTCCCGCCATGCCTCGTTGCGCTCATCGGAGAGGTACGGCGTGAACAGCGAGTAGACATCGCTGCGCGGCTCGAACGGCGTCCGGACGAGCCGCAGGCGGACCTCGTCGAGCGTCTTGCCGCCCTTGCGGTGGTTGCACGGCTTGCACGCCGCAACCAGGTTCTCCCAGCTGTGGGCGCCACCCCGGTGGCGCGGGATCACGTGGTCGAGGGTCAGGTCGCCGGCCTGCCGGCCGCAGTACTGGCAGCGGTGGCCGTCGCGGGCGAAGATCTCGCGCCGGGTCAGCTTGACCCGCGGCCGGGGGCGGCGGATGTGGTGCTGCAGGCGGATCACGCTGGGGGCGCGGAACTCCTGCCGCGGCGTCCGGATCATCTGGTGGTCGTACTCCACGACCTCGGCCTTCTCGCCGAAGACCAGGCGAAAAGCGCGCGGCAGATTACAGACGTTGAGCGGCTCGTAGTTCTGGTTCAGCACGAGGACGGCACCGTCCATGGCGCGGATGCTATCAGGGCCGCGGCACGGCGGCGCCTGTGGCCGGATCCCAGCCGCCGGCCTGGCCGACCTTGGACGCCAGCGGCCGGCCCAGCAGGCCGGCGATGAAGCCGGCCGCGGCCAGGACGCCCGCCAGCCGGACGCCGTGCGACCAGCCCGACGCGTCGAGGAAGTAGACCAGGTCCTCGGTGGCCAGGTTGCCGGCCGCGCCCGGGGCATAGGGGCAGCCACCAGTGCCACCGGTCGAGGCATCGAAGGTCCGGATCCCGGCCCGCAGCCCGGCCGCCACGTTGGCCAGCGCCGTGCCCCGGGTGTCGTGGAAATGGAAGGCGAGCCGCTCGCGAGGCAGGCCCGCCTCGACCGCCAGCCCGGTGAGCTCCTCGACCTGGTTGGGGACGGCCACGCCGATCGTGTCGCCGAAGCAGATCTCGTCGGCGCCCAGCTCGACCAGCCGGAGGGCGACCTCGACCGCGGCCGCCGGCTCGATCCGGCCGACATAGGGACAGCCGAATGCTGTCGAGACATACGCCCGGCGCCACCAGCCGAGATCGGCCGCCCGGGCCAGGACCGGCCCGAAGCCAACCAGCGACTCGGCGATCGTCTGCCCGATGTTGTGCTCGGTGAAGGCGTCCGACGCGGCAGTGAAGACGGCCAGTGCGTCGGCTCCGGCCGCCTCGGCCCGGGTCATGCCCCGCTCGTTCGGGACCAGGACCGGATAGCGCACGCCGGGCTGTCGATCGAGCCCGCGGACGAGCTCGTCCGCGTCGGCGAGCTGGGGGATGGCCGTGGGCCGGACGAAGCTGGTCGCCTCGATCTCGGCCAGGCCGGCGGCGGCCAGGCGGCGGATGAACTCGAGCTTGCCCTCGGTCGGGATCAGACGTGCTTCGTTCTGGAGCCCGTCCCGTGGCCCGACCTCGTAGATCCGGACCCGGCGATCGACGCCGGGCATGTCGCCGGTCAGCAGGGTCAGGCTCCGGGCTTCGCGGTCGCTGCGGGCTTCGAGGCAATCGGCGACATCGGGGCCTGCTCGATCCGGGCGATCTGGACCTCGATCGCCGCGATCTCCTCGCAGGCCGCCCGGAAGTCCGGGCCGCCAAGTGGCGCGCGATCCCGCCGCCGGCGGACCTCGGCATGGAGGGCCAGCAGCTCGGCGCGATTGTCGGGCAGCGACTGGGTCACGGCGTCTCCTTCGTCTTGGCGGCTACGGTAGCGCGTCCCGGTCCGGCGGTCAGGGCGACGAGGGCCTGGCCGCGATTGACCTGGGCCCCGGGCTCGACCAGGACGTCGGCCACGATCCCTGCCGCGGGGGCCGTGACGACGTGCTCCATCTTCATCGCCTCGATCGTCACCAGCGACTGGCCGACCTCGACCGCCGCGCCCGGGCCGACGTGGACGGCGAGGACAGTGCCGGGCATCGGCGAGGGCAGCTCGATCGGGCCGCCGGTCGCCTGGCCGGCCGCGGCCCGGGCCGCGCGATCGACATCGGGCGGTGGAGCCAGCCGGAACGCGACGCTGCGCCCGTCGTCGTCGACGAAGACCAGCTCCCCCACGAGGACGACGGCGCTCTCGGGCTGGCCGGCTGCGCCCGTCGGGCCGGCACGATCCTGGTCGACCGTGATCGTCCGCTCCAGGCCGTCGGCCTCGAGCCGGATCCGGGCCGGTCCGTTGAGCCGCCAGCCGGCCTGGCCCGATCGGGCGATCGCCGCCGCGGCGGCCTGCCAGGCCGCGTCGCGAGGAGCATGGCCGAGGTCTCTGGCAGGCGGCCAGATCTGCTCCAGCGTGTCGATCCTGGCCTGGCCCTCGATGACGGCCGGCTGGGCAACCAGCCAGCGCAGGAAGCGCAGGTTCGTGACCAGGCCGAGGACCAGCGTCCCGGCCAGGGCGGTGGCCAGCGCCTCGAGCGCCGCGTGGCGGGTCGCGCCGCCGACGATCAGCTTGGCCAGCATCGGGTCGAAGTGGGTGTCGACCAGCGAGCCAGGCTCGATCCCGCTGTCAACCCGGACGACGCTGTCGCCCGGCTGCCCATCGGCCGCGGTGGGCCAGCGCAGGGCCTCGACCCGCCCGACCGAGGGCAGGAAGCCGGCGTCGGGGTCCTCGGCGTACAGGCGCACCTCGATCGCGTGGCCCCCGGCCCGGCGGGCCCGGTCGGCCTCGGCCTGGTCGACGCCGAGCCGCTCGCCGGCGGCGATCCGGAGCTGGTCGGCGACCAGGTCCCGACCGGTGACCAGCTCGGTGACCGGGTGCTCGACCTGGAGGCGGGTGTTCATCTCCAGGAAGTAGAACGAGCCGCGGTCGTCGAGCAGGAACTCGCAGGTCCCCGCGGAGCGATAGCCGACGGCCGAGGCGAGCTTCAGGGCCGCCGCGCCGAGGCGTTGCCGGAGCGGCTCATCGACGGCCGGCGAGGGCGATTCCTCGAGGACCTTCTGGTGGCGTCGCTGGAGCGAGCAATCCCGCTCGCCGAGGTGGACCCCCGCGCCGTACGCGTCAAACAGGAGCTGGACCTCGACGTGCCGCGGTCCGCCGAGGTAGCGCTCGAGGATCAGGCGATCGTCGCCAAACGACGCCAGCGCCTCCCGGCGAGCGCCTCCAATCGCCGCCAGGAAGGCATCCGGCGGCTCGAGCGAGGCCACGACCCGCATCCCCTTGCCGCCACCACCCGCGGCCGGCTTGATCAGGACTGGGTGCCGGCGGCGAGCTGATCCCCTTCCCGCGATCTCGCCCGCAGCCTCGAGCAGCATCGCGTCGGCCTGGTCATCACCGTCGTAGCCGGGCACGACCGGGACGCCGAGCTCCCGTGCCAGCCGCCGAGCGGCGGCCTTGTCGCCCATCGCCCGGATCGCCGCCCCGCTCGGACCGACCCAGCGGATCCCGGCCGCCTCGACGGCGTCGGCGAAGGCCGCGTTCTCGGACAGGAAGCCGAACCCCGGGTGGAGGGCATCGGCCCCCGCCAGCAGGGCGGCCTGGACCACGGCGTCACGGTCGAGCAGGTCTACGCTCGGCTGGCGGTCGGCGCCCGGCACGATGACCCGGATCCCGAGCCGCTCGGCGGTGCGCCGGATCCGGTTGGCGATCTCGCCTCGATTCGCGACGAACAGGGTCCGGATCGGGTCGATTGCGGGTGCCGCCGCCGTGGCCGCGGCGATCGGATCGGGGAAACCGCCGGCCTGCTCCGCGACGAATGCGTCAATCGCGTCAGACGCGACACGCCAGCGTCCACCCACGCGCCGGGCGGGCAGGGATCCCTGCGCGATCCAGCGTTGGACGGACCTGGTCGTGGCGCCGATCCGTTCGGCGGCCTGTCGCGGGGTCAGCTCCTCGGGCATCGTGACGCGATTGTCGCGTCCTACCGTTCATTGGGCAAGCCGGCGCGACGAGCTGCGAGCGAATTGCTGCTCGCCGCGCCAGGATCCTCCAGGTCAGGGGGTTGAGGAAGCCGCCCCGCTGGATGCCGGTGCGCTCGAGGCCGGAGTCGCCGGCGCGAGGTGAATGGAGTTGACGACGGCCAGGACCTCGGCCGCTTCCGTGGCGGTCTCATCGGTCGGTTGCGGGGTATCGATCACGAGCCGCTGGCCGCTGACATCGAGGATCCAGATCTGGTCACGCTCGCCAGCCGCCATGTCATTGGTCGCTCCCAATGGGAGCTGCCAGATCCGGAATTGCCCATCAGGGGTCAATGTGCAGCCGGCAAAGCTGGCGGGCGCCGTCAAGGTGAGCTGCTTGCCCTGGTAGCCACCCAGGCTGACGGCAGTTGGGGTCGTGGCGGTGACACCCGGCAGGGCCGCAAGCGCGCTGGCGAGCGCGTCGACCGACGGTCCAACCGGTGGGCTGGCGAAGCCGTTGTAGTGGCATGGATTGGCTGCCACCTCGCTGAAGATCGAGAAGTTCAGGGCGCCCGAGCCACCCTCGGGGGCCTGGTCGAGGAACACGGCGTATGGGCCGCCGATATTGCCTTCCCAGCCCGCCGGCAGGGTGAATGTCGCCCGGACAAGGAACGGGTCTCCTGCAGTGTAGGTTCCGGGCTTGAGGGTGACGGGAACGTCGAGCAGGCCGGCCGTGGTCGGGCTCGGCTCCGCGGTCGGGTTCGGCGTCGGGGCCGGTCCGCCGACGCTGTTGGACTTGGGCAGGACGTTGACGACGATCAGGGCCAGGACGACCACCGCGGCGGCCGCGATGGCGATCCGGATCTGGGTATTCATGAGGGGCAACCTCCACGCCGCCCACGAGTGGCGGCGCTGTGGGGTCGCGGGGACTTGGTCGAGTACGGCGTCCAGGACGCGGTCCGGGAGCGCGGTCACGCCCTCCTCCAGCCACGACCGAACGATGCGGCTGACCTCACGATCGGTGCTCACTGTGCAACCTCCCGCAAAGCTGGTCGGGCGTCGGCATCGAGGGCCGCGCGCAGTCCGCGCATCGCGTGGAAAAGACGGGATCGAACCGTCCCGATCGGGACGCCGAGAACCTCGGCAACCTGGTCGAGCGGCAGGTCGGCATAGTGGTGGAGGACCACCACCGCGCGATGTTCAATGGACAGGCGCTGGAACCCGCGCTCGAGCTGGTCGCGATCGACGACCACGCTCAAGCCCCCGGCCACCGCCGGTTCATCAATCGGCAGCAGCGAGAGGTTGGGTGCCCAGTCCCGAGCCCGGCGACCCTCGGCGTAGCAGGCGCGCACGAGGAGCCGGTACGACCAGGCATCAAAGCGATCCGGGTCGTTGAGCTGAGGCAGGTCTCGCCAGATGGCCAGCAGCGCCTGCTGCGTCGCATCCTCGGCGAGGTAGGTGTCGCGCAGGATCCTGAACGACAGCGCATGGAGGCGGTTGCCCACGGCGACGGCGAGGCTCGCGAAGGCCCCTTCGTCTCCGTGCTGGGCCCGAACCACGAGATCGGTGTCCATGTCCCACCCGCCATGGCGCCACCTGGAGGTGACGCTCGTCAAGTATGGGTGTCGGTCCTCGCCCGGCGACTCAATCTTCGTTTTGGGCCTTGCCTCGCCGGCTGAGCCGGCCTATTCCTCGGGCGCGACCCAGCTCGCCGGGCGCCTCTCGAGGAACGCCCGGAGGCCCTCCTGCGCCTCGGCCGAGCGGCGCTGGCGGGCGATCACCCGGGCCGTGTGCCACTTCGAGGAGCCATGGGGCAGGCCGCGGACCTCGCGCACGATCGATTTCGCTGCGCGGGCCGCCGTCGGGCCGGCGGCCAGGATGTCGGCCAGGGCCGTCTCGACGGCCGCGTCGAGCGCCTGGGGGCCCTCGACCAGCTCGTGGACCAGGCCGATCCGCTGCGCCCGGGCCGCGTCGAAGCGCCGGCCACCGGGAAAGAGCGCCCGAGCATTCGCACTCGCCGATCTTGGCGATCACGAACGGTGAGATCACCGCGGGCAGGATCCCCAGCCGAGTCTCGGTGAACCCGAAGCGGGTGCCGGACTCGGCGATGACCAGGTCGCTCACCGCGCACAGGCCGGTGCCGCCGCCCAGGACCGAGCCGTGGACCCGGGCGATCACCGGGACCGGGCAGGTGTCGATCGCCTCGAACATCTCGGCCATCGCCATCGCGTCCTGCTCGTTGGCCTCGACGTCGAGCTCCAGCGAGGCCTGCATCCAGGTGACGTCCGCCCCGGCACAGAACGACGGCCCGTCACCGGCCAGGACCACCGCCCGGAGCCGATCGGGCGGCTCCCCGGCGAGGCCGGCGAACGTGGCCCGGAGCTCGGCGATCAGGCCGGCATCAAACGCGTTGTGCCGCTCCGGCCGGGCAAGGCTGACCCGGGCCACGGCGTCGCCCGGGCCGCTCCGCTCGACCCGCAGCCCCGCTCCAGCCTGACCATCCACGCCGCCCATCGTAGCGACCGGCTGCTAGGCTCGATCCATGCCCGACGCGATCGACCACGTCCTGATTGCCTGCCCGGACCCGGACGAGGCCGCCGCCCTGTTCGAGGCTCGCCTCGGGCTGCAGGCAACCGGCTCCGGGCGGCATACCGCACTGGGCACCTTCAACCAGCTGATCTGGCTCGGCGACAGCTTCATCGAGCTGATCGGGATCGAGGCCCGCAAGCTGGCCGAGGCGAGCTGGGTCGGCCGGCCCGTCCTTCGAGCCGCCGATGCCGGTGGCGGCTTCGCGATGTGGGCCGCGGCGAGCAGCCAGGTCCGGGCGGAGGTCGACCGGCTCCGCGCGGGCGGCTCGGAGATCGGCGAACCGATCGCCGGTGAGCGGGTCCGGCCGGACGGCCGGATCGTGCGCTGGACGCTGGCCGAGGCTCCGACGATGGGCCCCCTCGAGCCGCCCTTCCTGATCGAGCATGACCTGGCCGCGGCCGAGTGGAGCCCCGCCGAGCGCGCCGAGCGGGCGGCCCAGCGCCATCCGATCGGCGGCCCGGTCCGCTTCGAGACGCTCGAGCTGCCGGCCCCGAATGTCGCCCAGGCGACCCGGCGCTACCTGCGGACGGTGGGCATCGGCCCGTTCCGGCCGTCGCTCGCCGGCCGCGGCGCTCGGGACGCCAGCATCGGCCCGCACACGATCCGGTTCGTGCCTGGCCGGTCCGCCGGCTGGCCGATGGCCACCGTCCACCTGCGCGTGACGCTGCCCGAGGCTACGTCGGGGACCGAGCTTCGCGACGTCGAGCTGCTCGGCTGCCGCTGGCTCCTGCGCGCGGCCTGATCGGCTCGCGGCCGTGCCAGGCCCGGCTACATCCGGAAGACGCCGAAGCGCGTCTCCGGGATCGGGGCGTGGAGGCTCGCCGCCAGGCCGATGGCCAGCACACGGCGCGTTTCGAGGGGATCGATCACGCCGTCATCCCACAGCCTGGCGCTCGCGAAGTAGGGGCTGCCCTCGGCTTCGTAGCGATCGAGGATCGGAGCCTCGAAGGCATCCCGCTCTTCGTCCGATTCGAACGGGCCGCCCACCGTCGACAGCACCCGGGCCGCCTGCCGGCCACCCATCACGCTGATCCGGCTGTTCGGCCAGGACCACAGGAAGCGCGGCGAATAGGCCCGCCCGGCCATCGCGTAGTTGCCGGCTCCGAAGCTGCCCCCGACGATCACCGTGAACTTGGGCACCGCGGCGCAGGCCACCGCCATCACCATCTTGGCCCCGTCCTTGGCGATCCCGCCGGCCTCGTACTCGCGGCCGACCATGAACCCGGTGATGTTCTGCAGGAAGACGAGGGGGATCTTGCGTTGCGCGGCGAGCTCGATGAAGTGGCTGCCCTTGAGGGCCGACTGGCTGAACAGGATCCCGTCGTTGGCGATGATCCCGATCGGATAGCCGTCGAGGTGGGCGAAGCCACATACCAGCGTCTCGCCGTAGAGCGGCTTGAACTCGTGGAAGCGACTGCCGTCAACCAGCCGGCCGATCACCTCCCGGATCGCCAGCGGGCGGCGCAGGTCGGCAGGGATCGCGGCGTACAGGTGGGCCGCCGCGGCTCCGCCCACGGCCGCGATGGCCGGCGGCTCCGGTGCCCGCCGCGCCCAGGGCAGGGTCGGCTCCGGGCGATTGAGGTTGGCCACGATCGAGCGCCCCAGCGCCAGGGCATGCTCATCGTCGAGCGCCTCGTGATCGACCACCCCGCTGACCCGGGCGTGGACGCTCGCCCCACCCAGGTCCTCGGCGCTGACATCCTCGCCCGTGGCGGCCTTCACCAGTGGCGGCCCACCGAGGAAGATCGTGCCCGTGCCGCGCACGATCACGGTCTCGTCGCTCATCGCCGGGACGTACGCCCCGCCGGCCGTGCTGCTGCCCATCACCAGGGCGACCTGGGGGATGGCCGCCGCCGACAGCCGAGCCTGGTTGTAGAAGATCCGGCCGAAGTGCTCGCGATCCGGGAAGACTTCGGCCTGGAGGGGCAGGAACGCGCCACCCGAATCGACCAGGTAGATGCAGGGCAGCTGGTTCTCGAGGGCGATCTCCTGGGCCCGGAGGTGCTTCTTGACGGTCAACGGGTAGTACGTGCCGCCCTTGACGGTCGCGTCGTTGGCCACGATCACGCAGGTCACGCCCTCGACCTGGCCGATCCCGGTCACGATCCCGGCGCTCGGGGCATCCTGCCCGTCAGCGCCGTAGACGCCGTCGGCCGCCAGCGGACTGAGCTCAAGGAACGCCGACCCGGGATCGATCAGCCGGTCGATCCGCTCGCGAACCGGCAGCTTGCCACGCGCCCGGTGCTTCTCGATCGCGGCCGAGTCGCCACCGGCGCCGTTCTCGCTGACCCGCGCCTGGCGGGCTCGCAGGTCGGCCACCAGGACGTCCATCGCGGCCCGGTTGGCCAGGCTCTCGGCGCTCGCCGGATCGAGTCGGCTGCGCAGGACGGACATGCCCCGATCATAGCCGCGCCACTCGCAGCCGAGCGAAGATCTGGACGATCCCTGCCGATTAACGTGCTACTGTCCATGGGCAAGTGATCACCGAGGCCACACCCGTTCGCGAGCCCGCCCAGACGTCCGATCCGGCGATTCGGGCCGAGTCGATTCGGCGCGGCCTGGCCGAGGCGTGGGGGGCAATGGGCGCTTCGTGGGGCGTCGCGCCGGCGATCGCCCGGGTCCATATTTACCTGATGGCCCGGGGCGAGCCGCTGACCGAGCGCGAGGTCCGCGAGGCGCTGGGCCTGAGCCACCGGGCGGCCAGCCTGGCCCTCGAAGCGGCGATCCGCTGGGGCGTCGTCGAGCGGGTGGAAGAGCCCCGGCGGGTGGGCCGGCGCGGACCGGCCGGTTCGGCCTATGCCTCGGTCGGCGACCACTTCCGCTGGTTCAGCCGGGTGATCGAGCATCGCAAGGCGCTCGAGGGCGATCCGATCATCGACGTCCTCGAGCGGACCGCGGCCGATGCCCTGGTCGCCGCCGCCCAGTACCCCGACGATACCGAGCTGGCCGAGCTGCGCGATTGGCTGGCTACGTTCCTGTGGTTCGTACGCCTGTTCAACCGGGCGATCGGCCTCGTCCCGGTCCTCGAGCCGGCCGAGCTCGAGCACCTCCTTGACCTGCTCGCCCGGATCCCCGACGACACGATCCTGCGCCTCGTCCGGCTTCTCGGCCAGCTGCCCGACGAGGACGTCCTCGCCCTGGTCGGTGCCCTGTCGAACCTCTCGCCGGGGGCCGCCCGTCGCTCGATCAAGCTGATGGCCGGGGTGGTCAAGACCGTCGGTCGCTGACCCGCGCGACGCCGGCGCATCGCCGGCGAGTTTTCGCCCGCCGCAGGCGGCTTCACGGCTCATGCGATAATTCCGGCTGCGCGACACGATCCGGCCCGCTCGAACGGGGACCGACCCCGGGGCCCAGCCCAGGCCGACGCGGAACGCAGGAGTCAACCGGAGCCACACATGACCGTCGAATCATCCACCTGGGCAACCAAGAAGGGCCTCGCCCAGATGCTCAAGGGCGGCGTCATCATGGACGTCGTCACCCCCGATCAGGCCAAGATCGCCGAAGAGGCCGGCGCCGTCGCCGTGATGGCCCTCGAGCGGGTGCCGTCCGACATCCGGGCGACCGGCGGCGTGGCCCGGATGAGCGACCCGTCGATGATCGTCGGGATCATGGACGCCGTCTCGATCCCGGTCATGGCCAAGGCCCGGATCGGGCACTTCGTCGAGGCCCAGATCCTCGAGGCCCTGGGCGTCGACTACATCGACGAGTCGGAGGTCCTGACCCCGGCCGACGAGGCCAATCACATCGACAAGCACGCCTTCAAGGTGCCCTTCGTGTGCGGCTCGCGGAACCTGGGCGAAGCGCTCCGCCGGATCAGCGAGGGCGCCGCGATGATGCGCACCAAGGGCGAGGCCGGGACGGGCAACATCGTCGAGGCGGTCCGCCACATCCGGACCGTCAACGCCGAGCTGCGCCGCCTGCACGGCCTGCGCGAGGACGAGCTGTTCGTGGCGGCCAAGGAGCTCGGCGCCCCGCTCGAGCTGGTCCGCCAGGTCGCCGCCGAGGGCAAGCTGCCGGTGGTCAACTTCGTTGCCGGCGGGATCGCCACCCCGGCCGATGCGGCCCTCGCGATGCAGCTCGGGGCTGAGGGCGTCTTCGTCGGCTCGGGCATCTTCAAGAGCGAGGATCCGGCCCGGATGGCGAACGCCATCGTCCAGGCCACGACCCACTTCGACAACCCGGCCTTGCTGGCCGAAGTCAGCAAGGGCCTCGGGGCGGCGATGCGCGGGATCAGCATGGAATCGATCCCCGATCAGGAGCGCCTGGCCGTCCGGGGCTGGTAGTCCTGAGCAGGCAGCACCCATGAAGATCGGAGTCCTGGCCGTCCAGGGCGACTTCATCGAGCACATCCGGACCTACCGCTCGATCGGTGTCGAGGCCGTCGAGGTCCGCCTGCCCGAGGATCTCGAGGGCGTCAGTGGGCTGACCCTGCCTGGCGGCGAGAGCACGACGATGCGCCGCCTGATCGATCGCTGGGGCCTCCGCCAGCCGATCCTCGACCTGGCCGAGAGCGGGGCCCCGATCTTCGGCACATGTGCCGGGATGATCCTGCTGGCGACCGAGATCGTCGGCGGCGAGCCGCCCGTCCTGCCCCTCCTGGACGTCACCGTCCAGCGCAACGCCTTTGGCCGCCAGCTCGATTCGTTCGAGGCCGACCTGCAGGTGCCGATGCTCGGCGACGAGCCCGTCCACGGCGTCTTCATCCGGGCGCCGGTGATCGATCGGGTGGGCAGCGGCGTGGAGGTGATGGCCAGCCTCGACGACGGCCGGATCGTGGCGGTCCGCGAGCGGAACATCATCGCTACCGCCTTCCACCCCGAGCTGGCCGGCGAGACCCGTTTCCACCGCCTCGTGGCGACGATGGCCGCCGAGCACGACGACCCGGGCGAGGGCTCGGGCCGGCGCCACCACCCCGTGCGCCGCGACCGGACGGCCCGATGACCCTCTCGGGCAAGGTCCGGATGGCCCGCCTGACCGACCTGGCTGCCCTGGCCGAGCTGTCGCGCCTGGCCCAGACCGATGCCGCCCGCTCGCTCGGCCTGCCCGTGACCCGCCCCCGGATGGGCGTCTTCAGCCTGTTCCGCCTGCCGCTGGGCGCCTTCCAGCCCAACGACCTGCTGTACGTCTACGAGGAGGATCGCCGGATCAGCGGCCTGCTCCGGGTCGAGCGCGAGAGCCACCGCGACGAATGGACCGTGGTCGAGCTCGACGCGATCGGCCAGGGCGACGCCGGGGACATCCGCTTCCGGCTCGTCCAGCACCTCCTGCGTGACGGTGCCAAGCGCGGCGCGGTCCGCTTCCATGTCGCCTGCGCCGACGCCGACGGCAATGTCGAGCTGTTCATGCAGGCCGGCTTCGCCCGCTACGGCGAGGAGCAGATCCTGTTCCGCGATTCGACCGAGGCGCTGCCCGAGGCCTGGTCGGACGAGCGCGCCGAAAGCTGCGGGATCCGGCCGGTTGTCCCGCTCGACGCCTTGGCCCTGTCGCGACTGTATGCCCAGGTCACGCCCCAGCCGGTCCAACGCCTGGAGGCCTATCGGCTGCCCGACTGGGAGCGCCAGGGCTCCGGCTGGCGGGTGCCCCGCTCGAGCCTGACCCCGATCCTGCGCTTCGCCGATATCGAGGCGTTCGTCCAGGACCCGCCCGCCGGTGCGACGGATCCGACGGGCCTGTCGGCCTTCATCCAGGTTGCCGTGGCCAAGGAGGATCAGCCCCACTACCTCAAGATCCTGGCCCGGCCCGAATCGGACGTCGGGCCCCTGGTGGAGTACGGTCTGGGCGTGATCGCGGCCCGGACCGGCAATCGTCGCGAAGCGCAGCACGGCGTGATCTCGTCGGTTCGAACCTACGAATCGCCGATTGACCGCCGGCTCGAGGAGGCCGGTTTCGAGGTCGAATCCAGCGTCACCCTGCTGCTCAAGGAAGCTCTCGTCCGGGTCGCCGAGCCGGCGCTCGTGCCGGCGATCAGATGACCCGGGTCCATGCCCCTGCACCGCCGACCCCGGAGGTCCCGTGACTGCAGTTCCCGCCAACTCCGACCGTGAAGCGATGGACGATCTCGACCTGCTCCTGGCGGCCCTCCCGCCCGAGGTCGTCGACGCGGTTCACGCCCTGCCCGACCAGACGACCCTGATCGAGGTCGTGCTCGACCTCGGCCGCCGTCCAGAGGCCCGTTTCCCGAACAGCGAGGTGACCCTCCTCGATCGGGAGATCCAGGAATCCGACCTGGCCTATGTCGTCGACCACATCGGCACGTTCGGCGACGACAACCGGGCCGGGATCGAGCGAACCCTCCACCGGATCAGCGCGATCCGCAACCGGAGCGGCAAGATCGTCGGCCTGACCTGCCGGATCGGCAAGGCCGTCTTCGGCACGATCGAGATCATCAACGACTTCGTCGAGAGCGGGAAGTCGATCCTGATCATGGGCCGGCCGGGGATCGGCAAGACCACGATGCTGCGCGAGGCAGCCCGGGTCCTGGCCGACGACATGGGCAAGCGGGTGGTGGTCGTCGACACGAGCAACGAGATCGCCGGCGACGGGGACATCCCCCATCCGGCGATCGGCAAGGCCCGCCGGATGCAGGTCCGCACGCCGTCCCTCCAGCACGAGGTGATGATCGAGGCGGTCGAGAACCACATGCCCCAGGTAATCGTGATCGACGAGATCGGGACCGAGCTCGAGGCCCAGGCGGCGCGCACGATCGCCGAGCGGGGCGTCCAGCTGATCGGCACCGCCCACGGCAACAACCTCGACAACCTGATGCTCAACCCGACCCTGTCCGACCTGATCGGCGGGATCCAGAGCGTCACCCTGGGCGACGAGGAGGCCCGTCGCCGGCGTTCGCAGAAGAGCGTCCTCGAGCGCAAGCAGCCGCCGACCTTCGACGTGATCATCGAGATCCAGGATCGTGAGCGGGTGATGGTCCACGCCGACGTCGCCGAGACGATCGACGAGATGCTCCGCGGCGATCCGGTCGCGCCCGAGCTCCGCTGGCGCGACGAGGAGGGGATCCACCGCTCCCAGTCGCGGCCCCGGCCGTCGCCTCGCGAGGCGCTCGGCAGCGAGCGCTTCGCCGGGTTGATCGGGACCGGCAGCCCGTGGCGGATGGAGCCCGGCTGGCGGGGCGACACCCCGTATCGGAGCGGCGGCTATCGCGATGCGGCGCCCGGCGCCGCCCCCGGCGGCTACCGCTCGGGCTACCGGCCGGGAGCGACCGGTGGCTGGCGCCAGACGCGGGGTGGCACGACCCGGGAGACCGGCCCCCGCGGTCGGATAGACGGGCCCGGCCGGCCGGGTGAGCAGATCACGGGGACGATGCCCGGCGAGCGCTTCGCCAACCAGCCGCCGGGCGTTGATGGCCGCGGCCCGGGCCCCGGCTCCCTGCCGCCGCTCGCCTCGCCCGACCATCCCTTCATCGCCGGCGAGATCGCCGACCGCGGCCCGCTCGAGCGTGGTGCCCCGCCGCCGCCCGACCGGCGTGCCCGCGAGCAGCGCGAGCGCGAGCGCCAGGCTGCCTGGCGCGACCAGGCGGCCCGGGCCCTGACCGCGCTCAAGGCCGACGAGGGGACCGCCCCGATCAATGCGACCGAGCTCGTCGCGCCGGCTGCTCCGGCTTCGGCGGCTCCTGGGGCAGAGCCGCGCCTGCCGCCGGTCAGCCTGAGCTCGGTCGCCGCCGAGCTCGACGCCGACGACGAGGACGACATCGACGAGGACGACATCGACGAGGACGACAGTGTCGGCGAGGCTGCGACCGGTGCCGAGACGCCCGTCCTGCGGGTGACCGACGGCCTGCTGCCGACCCTCCGGGTGCTGCCCTTCGGGGTCAGCCGCAAGCGGCTCGAGCAGGCGATCCGGGAGCTGCAGCTGCCGGTGATCATCGCCCGCACCATCGACGAGGCCGATGTCGTGATGACCCTCCGCAGCGAGTACCGCTCGAAGCCGCCGACGGTCCGCGACGCCGAGGAGCGTGGCCTGCCGGTCTACGTCCTGAAGAGCAACACGATCCTCCAGATGCACGCCAGCCTGACCTCGATCTTCTCGCTCGCCCTGGATCCCCGCGAAGCCGCCCTGCGCGAGACCGAGGAGGCGATCGGGATGGTGATCGAGCGCTCCGAGGCCGTCGAGCTGTCGCCCCAGAGTGCCTACATCCGCCGCCTCCAGCATCAGATGGCCGAACGGGCCAACCTCGTCTCGCGCTCCCGTGGCCGGGAACCCTACCGCCGGGTCCGCCTCTACCCCGACCAGGCCCGCGTCTGGCGCTAGGCGCTCAGGCGGCGGCTCGGCGCGTCCCGGGCCGTGGTCGCGGGCCCTCTTGATCCAAACCATTGGCGCGTCGCTTGGGGCGAACAAGTCGGGGGAATGGGTGGCCTCGGAGGCTTCCGTTGGGGGGTGAGTCGCGCGATTCGTTCTTCCACCGACGACAAACGGTCCGAACGACCGCTCCGAGCCTTCCGGTAAGCGTCAGTTGAGGCCCATCTGTTCTCCTGTGGCGAACGTCGAACACTGCCGCCTCCTCGGAGAACTGACGATGACGGCAGACGATGGAGCCAGCTCAAGGCGACAGGTTGAGCGCGAAGCGGTCCGGCTCGCTCGGCTCGACGCCGTTCGAATCGGCCAGGAGTTGCGCGAGCTTCGACTGAGCCTTGGGGTGCGTCAGGCGGATGTATCGAGGGTCGTCGGCGTCACCCGATCGGTGATCTGCGAGCTCGAGGCCGGTGATCCAACGGTAGGCCTCGAAATTCGGCGTCGGACGGCCATCGCGCTGGGAGCTGACCTCCGAGTGAACGTGTATCCCGGCGCGACTCCGATGCTCCACGATGCCGCCCACCTTCGAATCATCGAGCGGATCCTCGCCAGGCGCCATCGGCGGTGGCAAGCCGAGACCGAGGCACGCGTCCCAGGGCCGAGTCGAGCATCAACCGACGTCCGATTGACGGCAGCTGGTGTGATCGTGCTGATCGAAGTTGAGACGCATGTCCGGCGTTGGGACGCGGTGGTCCGCCGCTGCTTTGAGAAGCGCGAGCGCGTGCGCGACGCGAATGGCGAGCAACGCTCGGTATTCGCCGTGCTCTGTCTCCCGCCGACAGCCCATCACCGACGGCTTGTCGCCGAATTCGGTGAGTCGGTCCGAGTTGCCTTTCCAGCGCCGTCGGACCAGCTCCGCCGAGCTCTGGAGCAGGGTGGTGAGTGGCCGGGAGACGGGATCCTGTGGGTCGCCGGAGGCCGGGCGTAGCCCCTATGGATCGCGGTCCTTCGTAAGTCGCGATGGACGAACAAACGGGGCAGAAGTCGTCTCGACGGGACGGATAGGTCGCGCAGAACGATTGGTTCGTTCGCCGCTCGCGACATGGGGCGCCGAGAAGCCCGCGTCGGCCGCGGCTCCAGGTCGGCTGACGGCCGGAATTCATCCATCTGTTCGCCTGCGACGAACTCGGGGAGTCAGAAGCGGGCCCGCCCGGCGGCATCCGTCGATCAGGTCCCCGGCCCGCGCGCGCCTGGGGGACGAGCTAGTGCTCGGTGGCTCCGGTGAAGGTCCAGCCGTCGATCCGGACGGCGGGGACCACCGAGCCACCCAGGAAGCCCTTCAGGCAGCGCCGCTCGCGGCCGACGGCGCTGACCGCGGCGATCGCGTCGAGGTAGCTCTGGGTGAAGCGCAGGTTGCGGACCGGGCCGACGACCTTGCCGTCCTCGACCAGGAAGGTCCCGTCGCGGGTCATGCCGGTCACGATCGCCAGCTTGGGATGGACCGGGTTCGTGTAGTGGAAGCGGGTCACCAGCAGCCCGCGCTCCAGGCCGCCGATCAGCTCCTCGCGGCTCGAGGTGCCGGCCTCCATGACCATGTTCAGCGGGAAGGGGCCGTACGGGTTGGGAGCGGGCAGGCCGTGGCCGGTCGAGCGGACCCCGTCGCGGGCCGCGGTCTGGGCGTCGTAGACGACCCCGGTGCAGACGCCCCGGGTCAGGAGCGTCGACCCGCTGCTTGGCCACGCCCTCGTAGTCGAAGGCCATCGGCAGTCCGGCCGGATCCGCAGCCGTCGTCGCGGATCGTGACCAGCTCGCTGCCGACCTGCTTGCCGAGCTCGACGAACGAGCGCCCCTCCTGGACCGCCAGGGCCGAGAAGCCGAGGTAGCCGAGCATGTCCAGGATGTCGACGACCGCGTACGCCTCGAGCACGACCGGATAGTCGCCGGGCTCGATCGACGCGGCATTGGCGGTCGCCCTGGCCCGCTCAGACGCCTCCCGGCCGATCGCGCCGGCGTCGATCCGGGTCGCATCGACGGCCGCCATCTCGGCATAGCCGGAGCCACCCGATGGCCCCATCGAGACAGTGATCAGCTGCGACGTGGTGCGGGCACCGCTGGCCCGCACGCCCAGCGAGTTGGCCACGATGATCGTCTCGGTGGTCGTCGCGAACGAGCCGTAGGCCGTGACTCCGGCGGCATCGGCGGCGGCGATGACGGCGCGCGCACCCTCGGCCCGCAGCTCGGGCGTCGCGTCGGCGGTCGCCGGGCTGTACGCCGCGGCCAGCTCGGGGATCGGCTCGGGCCCAGGGCTGGGCAGGGTGATGAAGTCCGGGTTCGGTTCCACGTTGCGAGCGATCCGGCCGGCCGTTTCGGCCACGCCCTTGAGCGCCACCAGGTCGAACCGCCCGGTGGCGGCCACGCCGATCCGCTGGCCGTCGACGAAGCGCAGGCTCAGGCGGGCGTTCGCCTCGGCCACGTTCTGGTGGATCTCGCTGTTGGCGAAACGGGTCAGGGCGGCATCGTCGGCCTGGACGATTACCTCGGCCTGCGTCGCACCGGCCGCCGCCGCCAGGTCGAGGACCCGCTCGGCCAGCGCCAGCCAGCCCGCCCCGCCGGTCGGCTCGCTCACCGGACGAACCCGGCATCGGAGGCAACCCGCCGATCACCACTTGCCGACGCCCACCTGGACGTTCCGGAAGCGGGCGCCGGGGACGGCGTGGCCGACGTGGCCGGTCTGGCCCGGCTCGCCCTTGCCGCAGTTCGGGCGTCCCGAGCATCACGTAGCTGCGCTCGTCGCCGACCGCGTCGCACGATCGCCAGAACTCGTAGGTGATCCCGGTGTAGGTCGGGTTCTTGAACAGCCGGCCGAGCTTGCCGCCCTTGATCTCGTAGGCGACCTCGGTCGCGAACTGGAAGTTCAGGCGCCGGTCGTCGATCGACCAGCTCCGGTTCGAGCGCAGGTACAGCCCGTCGTCGGTGTCGGCCACGATCTCGTCGAGGCTCATGCCCGGGCTTGGGCAGCAGGTTGATGTTGGTCATCCGGATCAGCGGGATCCGGTTCCAGCCGTCGGCCCGCATCGCCCCGCCCGACTGGCGGCCGATCCGCGGCGCCGTCTCGCGGCTGCTCAGGTAGCCGACGAAGATGCCCTCCTTGATCAGGGGCACCGACTGGGCGGCGACGCCCTCGTCGTCCCAGCCGAACGTGCCCAGGCCGCCCGGCGCCGTCGCGTCGGCCACGATGTCGATCAGGTCGGAGCCGTAGCGGAAGCCGGCATCGAGCTTGTCGGTCGTCAGGAAGCTCGTCCCGGCGTAGGAGGCCTCGGTCCCGAAGACCCGGTCGAGCTCGGTCGGATGGCCGCAGCTCTCGTGGACCTGGAGGTAGAGCTGCGAGGGGTCGAGGATGATCGTCATCGTGCCCGACGGGCACTGCGGGGCGCGGAGCAGGGCGACGGCCTCGTTGGCAGAGCGCCTCGACGTGATCGGCCAGGTGCAGGCCGCGGACGTACTCGTAGCCCGCCGACTGCCAGCCGCCGCCGGCGTCGGGGTAGCTCCGGCGCTGGTGCTCGTCGCCCTCGATCGCATTCGTCTCGATGCCCGACCCGACGTGGGTGATCGTCTGGTCGGTGTAGCTGCCGTCGCTCGCCGCGAAGATCGTGTGGCTGCGCTGGGCGGCGTAGGTCGACTCGGTGAAGGCGATGCCCTTGACCGACGAGGCCAGCTGGTCGGCGGCCAGCAGGTCGCCGATCTTCGTCTCGAGCGAGACCGTGAACGGGTCCTCCACGACCGGCGTCGTGTACGTCCCGTGGGCGGGCGGCCGGTCGTCGAGCTGGACCCGATGGCGCAGCGCGGTGGCCGACGCCTTGGCGATCCGGACGGCCTGGGCGGCGACCCGGTCGATCTCGGCGGCCTCGAGCCGGTTGCTGCTGGCGAAGCCCCACGCGCCGTCGACCAGGACCCGGATCCCGAAGCCCTGGCTCTCGCCCGCGGCGACGCCCTCGACCCGGCCCGACTTGACCGTGATCGACTCGTCGACCTGCTCGACGATCCGGACGTCGGCGTACGTCGCGCCCTGGACGGTTGCCGTCGACAGGGCGCGGTCGGTCAGGTCTCGCATCGCCGGCACGATAGCAGGCTTGGCGGCCAGGCCGGGGCTCAGAATGCCGGGCCGCTGCCGATCGCCTGGCTGGTCAGCCACAGGCCGAGGCTAAAGATCAGGCAGGCGGCCCCGAGCGGTGCGTAGGTCGCCAGGCGGCCGAGGCTTGAGGCGGACGGCAGCCGCTCGAGCCGGTCGCGAGCGAAGACGAGGATCAGGCCCACCCCGCCCAGGACGCAGGGCCATCCCCAGGCCGAAGGCAACGACCAGGACGAGGCCGTAGGCGGGCCGATCGACGTTGATCGCGGCGAGCAGGATGATCAGGGCGTTGGTCGAAGGGATCAGGCCGCCGGCCAGGCCCAGGACGAACAGGCTGCGCCAGCCGAGCGGGGCGTGGGCCAGGTCCTCGGCCTCGAGATCGGCAACGTGGCGGCCGAGTGCGTCGTGGTGGTGGCCGTGGGGCTCAATCGACGTCTTGGCTTCGTCCTCGGCGGCTGCCCGGTCCGGTCCTGCCGCCGGGCTCGATACGCGCGGAGCTGGCCGAAGAGCAGCCAGGCGCCGATCGCGACCACCGTGGCCCCCGAGGCGATCGGGGCGACGGTATTGAACAGCTCGGGCGCCACCGACCGGGCCTGCAGGATGATCGCCGCCAGGACCACGATCCCGAGCGTGTGCGACACGGTCACCGCCAGGCCCAGGGCGATCGCGTGGAGGGCAGTGCCTCGCGAGCCGACGAGGTAGGCGCCCATCAGGGTCTTGCCGTGGCCGGGGGTCAGGGCGTGGCCGGCACCGAGCAGGAATGCCGCGGCGAGCGCCCCGAAGAGGACCAGCGGGGTGATCGCCTCTGACCCGATCAGGCCGCCGATATCCAGCCCCACGACGCCGCCGGGCACCGCGGCCTGGTCGCCGGTCCCGGTCGGAACGAGCGGCGCGGCCGATGATGACGGCCCGGTCACCGTCGAGCTCGCGCCGAGCGCCTGGCCGTCGCTGCCCGTCGGTGCCGGGCTGGCTGGCGGATCCGTGGCCGGCGGCGACGTCGCCGGCGGCCTCGGCGGCGCTGGCCGTCGAGCGGGCAACGCATCGGCCGGCGGGACGATAGGCCGTGTCCGGCCCGCCCAGGACGGCCGCCGAAGGTCACGTCCTGGACGGCCAGCGGGTGGGGGATCAGGTTGGCCGGATAGTTGCGCAGGCGGTTCCGAGACCGAGCGTTCGGGCAGCGAGCCTGGCTCGAGGGTGACGCCGCTGCCGCTGACCACCACCTCGTGCCAGCCGATCCGGCCGGCGTGGGAGGTGTCGTCGAACGTCGATCCGGACCGGCCACGTCGTTGTCGCGGGCAGGTCAGCGCTGAACTCGCAGACGAGGCGCATCGTGCTCAGGCCGGCCGTCCCCGGCGGGAAGCTCAGGCCGGCTTCGAAGACCGCCAGGCCGAGCCGCCGGCCGTCGACCCCGAGGGCAAGGCTCGGGAATCAGGCCCGGGCAGGCCGCCAGGCGTTCGACGTTGGCCTCGTCGTCGGAGATGACCCCGTCGCCGTCCGTATCGATCCGCAGGCGGTCCTGGAAGGTGGGAATCTCGGCCTCGTCGATCACCAGGTCGACCACGATCCGGTCCGGTTCGACCCGGATCCCGGCGTAATGGTTGACCGTGAAGTTGCCCAATGGGTGGGCCAGGACGATCCCCGGCAGGACGACGATCAGGCCGCCGGCCAGGGCCAGCGCCGGGACGATCCGGCGGCGAAGCGGGACGATCCGGCGGCGAAGCGGGACGATCCGGCCGATCATCCAGGCATCCTACCGGCGACCCGTACTCGGGCGCCCGGATTTGCTCGGCTACACTCCATCGGATGGACCTGGATCGGCAGCGGGGGTCGGCGCGAGCGCAGGCCGGGCGTGGCTGGTTTGTCACGTTCGAGGGCCCCGAGGGCTCGGGCAAGACGATCCAGGCCGCGCGACTGCGCGATCGGGCGGCGGCCGCCGGCATCCCGACGCTGCTTACCCGCGAGCCGGGTGGCACGCCGGTCGGCGACCGGATCCGGCACATCCTGATGGACGCCAGCAACGACTCGGTGCCGCTCGGGCCGCGGGCCGACGCACTCCTGTTCAACGCCGCCCGGGCCCAGCACGTCGACGACGTGATCCGGCCGGCGCTCAGCTCGCGGCGAGCTGGTGATCTGCGCCCGGTACGCCGACTCGACGCATCGCCTACCAGGGCTATGGCAGCGGCCTGTCGATCGCCGAGCTGCGCGATCTCGAGCGGCTGGCGACGGGCGGCCTCCAGCCGGACCTGACGATCCTGCTCGACGTGCCGGTCGAGATCGGCCTGGGCCGGAAGGGCTCCGACGAGCAGCAGCGCTTCGAAGCGGGCTTTGACCTTGCCTACCACGAGCGCGTCCGCGACGGCTTCCGATTGATGGCCGCGGCGGAGCCGGAGCGCTTCGTCAGCGTCGATGCCACCGCCGACGAGGCCAGCGTCGAAGCCCAGGTCCGGCGCGCGGTGGGCCGCCTGGCCGGCCTCGCGGCCTCGACGCGGTGCCTCCAGGCGACGCGGCGCGGTGAACCGGATCCGGCCGCCCTGCGCATGACTCGATGAGCAACCCGTCCGCCCGGGTGGCGGGTCGCCTGAACACGGCCGCTGACGATGCCGATCGAGCCGTGCTCGAGGCGATCGCCGGCGGTGATCATGCAGCAATCGAGGTCCTCTACGAGCGGTACAAGACGATGGCCTATGGACTCGCCCTGCGCATCACCGGAGACGCCAGCCTGGCCGACGATGTCGTCCAGGAGGCGTTCGTCGGCGCCTGGCGCAACGCCGGTCGGTATGCGACCGAGCGGGGCAGCGTGAAGACCTGGCTGCTGGCGATCGTCCACCATCGGGCCATCGACGCCATCCGCCGCCGCCGGCCGACAGACCGAGCTGCCCGAGCACGAGGAAGCGCCGCCGCCCAGCCTGACCCTGCCCGACGTCTGGTCGGAGGTCGCCGGCCGGCTCGATCGCGACGAGATCCTCGGGGCCCTGGCCACCCTGTCGACGGTCCAGCGCGAGGCGCTCGAGCTGGGCTACTTCAGCGGCCTGACCCAGCAGGAGATCGCCGTCCGGACGAACACGCCCCTGGGCACGGTCAAGAGCCGGATGCGCCTGGGCCTGCTCCAGATGCGCCGGGCGCTGGCTCGGCACGCCGCCCGACGGCGGAGAGCCGGCATGAGCGCCCTGACCTGCGACGCAGGTCCGCGACCTGGCCGAGGGCTTCGTCCTGGGTGCCCTCGACCCGGTCCAGACCCACGACGTCCGCGACCACCTGGCGACCTGCACCGAGCCTCACCCCGAGATGGACGAGCTGGGCGGCGTCGTGCCGTACCTCGCCGAGTCGGTCGAGCCGGTCGAGCCGCCGGCCGAGCTCAAGGGCCGGATCAGGGCCGCGATCGAAGCCGAGCTGCGCGCCGGCCGGCGGACGGATGCCGCCGCCGATCGCCTGATCTCGTCGCTCGGGGCCGGCTCCGTCCGGCCGGCGGCCGCGGTCGATGCCGCCCCGCGGCCCAGGCGTCGCCGGCCGCACCCGTTGCCGCCGATTCATGCGGCCGCCGGCCCGGCGCCGATCGACCTGGCCGCCGAGCGCGCTCGTCGTCGCTCGCCGGTGCGCTGGCTGGCGGCCATCGCCGCGGTCCTCGTCATCGCCGCCCTGGGAGCCTGGAACATCGGCCTGTCGAGCCAGCTCTCGAGCGCCCAGCAGCAGCAGGCCGCGATCGACCAGGTCCTGGCGATCGCCCAGGAGCCGGGCGGCCAGGCGGCGATCCTGGTGCCCGGCGCAGGCGGCGGTCCGGCCGGCCTGGCCGCGGTCGCGCCCGACGGCTCGTTCGCCCTGGCGATCCACGGCCTGCCGGCGACCAGCGGCAGCCAGGTCTACGAAGCCTGGGTGATCGCCCCGTCGGGCAGTCCGGTCCCGATCGGCTCGTTCGCCGTCGGCTCCGACGGGAACGGCGCGCTGACCGCCGCTCAGCGTGCCGGTTGCGACGGGTCGTGACGGTCGGCCTGACCCGCGAGGCGAGTGCCGGGGCCACGACGCCGACCCTGCCGATGGTCGTCAGCGGGGTCACCGCCCAGGGCAGCTAGGCGAGCCGGCTCAGCGACGCCGCCGAGAGCTGGGCTGGCGCGGCTAGCCGGTCTTGAGCGGGTTCGCGGCGAGCTTGCCCGGGCCGGCGTCCCGGGCCGCGCGAGGGCCGCCGCGGCCGCGGCCAGCAGCTCTTCGGAGCTCGCCCCGTCGGACCGGGAAGCGGGCCAGGCCGACCGACACGCTGATCTGCCGGCCGTGCTGCTCGGCCAGCCCGGCGACCCCGTCGAGGACCCGCTGGGCGACCGTCATCCCGGCGGCGCCGGGGGCGATCAGGACGAACTCATCGCCGCCGTAGCGGGCGACCGTGTCGACCAGCCGGACCGACTCGGCCAGGACGGTCGCCACCGCCCGCAGGACGTCGTCACCGGCCTCGTGGCCGGAGGCCTCGTTCACGCCGGTCAGCCCGTCGACGTCGATCAGGGCCACCGACACCTCGCCGCCCTGGCGGGCCGCCCGGGCGAGCTCGAGCTCGAGGACCCGGCCCAGCGTCCGGGTATTGGCCAGGCCGGTCAGCGGGTCGGTGTGGGCCATCCGCTCGAACCACTCCGAGCGCTCGGCAGCCAGCGATCCGAGGCGGGCCCGATCGACGGCCACGGCCGCCAGGTCGGCGATCGCCTGGAGGATGAGGCCGATCCTCGTCGCTGAACTCGTGGGGCGCCGGCCAGGCGAAGGCGAGCACGCCCACGCCCATGTCCACGCCATCGTGGCGGACGACCAGCGGCAGCAGGGCGTCGACCAGCTTCGCGCCGTCGGGGCTCGGGATCGCCGACCCGAACGACGGCGTCAGCTCGCGCGCCGCGGTCGCGACCGGATGGCCCTCGCCGTTGACCGCCGCCTCGAACGTCCGGTCGGCCTCCGGGCTCATCCCGAACGACGCGCTGAGCTGGAGTCCGGGCCGATCGGGATCCTCGAGGAACGCGACGCCGAGCGGCGCGCCGGTGGCGCCGGCGGCGGCGCCGAGCAGGGCCGCCAGGGTCTGGTCGAGGTCGCCGCCGTGGGCGAGCGCGGTTGCGCTCGTGGCGAGCGTGTCGGTCGAGTCGATCCATCGAGTTGCGATCTCCCTCGTGCCGGATGGGGCGCCGGACGGGTCGGCCGGGCCATTGTACGACCCGCGATCCGGGCGGGCTCTCGACGGGCGTCGATCCGGCTCGTATCCTCCGGGCCATGAAGCTGATCGTCGCGGTGGTCCACAACGAGGACGCCGGCGCCCTGGTCGATGCCCTCCTCGAGAAGGACTACCGGGCGACCCGGCTCCACTCCTCGGGCGGCTTCCTGAAGCAGTCGAACGCCACGATCCTGGTCGGCGTCGAGGAGGCCCAGATCGAGGAGGTCCTGGCGATCACCCGGACGACCTGCACCGCCCGGACCCAGATCGTCAACCCGATGCCGCCGATCATGGAGCCGGGCGAGTTCTTCATGCCCTACCCGCTCGAGGTCGAGGTCGGCGGGGCGACCGTCTTCGTCCTGCCCGTCGAACGGTTCGAACGACTCTGATCCGGCCGGACCTGGTCGACGTCTGGATCTTCCGTGGCGCCGGCACGGCGGAGTCGCGGCCGGACGCGATCGAGATCCTCCTGCTGCGCCGCGCGCCGGGCCGGATCCTGGCCGGCCTGTGGCAGTGCGTCTCGGGCTCGCTCGAGGCCGGCGAATCGGTCGTCGGCGGAGCCCTGCGCGAGCTGCACGAGGAGACCGGCTTCGACGGGGCGACGATCGAGGGCCTCTTCGACCTCGACCAGGTCAACCAGTTCTACGAGCCGAGCGTCGAAGGGATCCTGACCGCGGCGATCTTTGCCGTCCGGGTCCCAGCCGGCAGCGAGCCTGCCCTGTCGCACGAGCACGATGCGCTGCGCTGGGTCGCACCCGCCGCGGCGCTCGAGATCGTCGTCTGGCCGGCCTATCGCGACTCGATCCGGCGGATCGAGGCCGACCTGGTCGACCCCGACCGGGCGGCCTGGTTCGAGCTCGAGCCTCGATGGCCGGCGCCTGACCGGCTGATCGCGGCCGGCCGGCTGGTAGACTGCCGGCTGTCGGCGCGACGCGCTGGCCCGAGCGCGTCGGAGGCGAGATTGCGTACACCCATCGATCCCCTGGTGATCGCCACCTCGAGTGAGCCGGCCCAGCGCCGGATCTTCCACTCGAAGGTCGACACGATCCGGCCGACGTACGGCTTCGAGGACGTCTCGCTGGCGCCCGGCACGAGCACGATCGAGCCCAACGACGTCAGCCTCGACCAGGTCCTGTGCGGGATCGACCTGGCCATCCCGATCATCGCCTCGGCGATGGACGCCGTCGTCGACGTCCGCCTGGCCGCCGAGCTGGCCCGCCTCGGTGGCCTGGCGATCCTCAACCTCGAGGGCGTCCAGACCCGTTACGACGATCCCGATGCCGTCCTGGCCCGGATCGCCGCGGCGCCCGACGACGACGTCCACGCAGCTCCTCGCCGAGGCCTACGCCGCGCCGATCCGGGACGACCTGGTCGCCCGCCGGATCGACGAGCTCCACGCCGCCGGCTCGAAGGCCGCCGTCGCCGCCACGCCCGGCCGCGGCCCGCCGCTTCGGGGCGCTGTGCGCCGAGCATGGCGCCGACCTGTTCCTCGTCCAGAGCCAGGTCAGCAGCGCCCGCCACCTGGCCTCCGAGTACGAGCCGCTGTCGCTCGAGGACTTCACCCGGTTCATGCCGATCCCGGTCGCCGTCGGCAACACGACCAACGCCGAAGCGGCCTTTGCCCTGATGGAGCAAGGTGCCGCCGCCGTCTTCGTCGGGGTCGGTCCGGGCGCGGCCTGCACCACCCGCGAGGTCCTCGGGATCGGCATCCCGCAGGTCACCGCCGTCAGCGACGTCGCCGCCGCGCGCGATGCCTACTTCCTCGAGACCGGCCGCTACGTGCCGGTGATCGCCGACGGCGGGATGCGCCGCGGCGGTGAGCTGGCCAAGGCGATCGCCGCCGGGGCCGACGCGCTGATGATCGGCTCGCCCCTCGCCCGCGCCGAGGAGGCCCCCGGCCGGGGCACGAACTGGGGCATGGCCGCGCCGTCGGCCACCCTGCCCCGCGGGACGCGGATCAAGGTCGGCACGCGTGGCTCGCTCGAGCGAATCCTGTTCGGCCCGGCCAGCGTGACCGACGGGTCCGAGAACCTGGTCGGCGCGTTGCGCCAGTCGATGGCCGCCCTGGGCGCCCGGACGATCCGCGAGATGCAGGCCGTCGAGATGGTCTACGCCCCGTCGACCCAGACCGAGGGCAAGTCCTGGCAGCGGTCCCGCTGAGCGACCAACCCGCCAGGCCGGCCGAGCCGGGCCGCGGCCTGAACGTCCTCGACGAGGGCGCCCAGCCGGTCCGCGAGTCGATGACCGTCTACGAGGCAGCCGGCGGGATGCCCTTCTTCGTCGCCCTCGTCGACCGGTTCTACGCCGGCGTCGCCGGCGACCCGCGCCTCCTCGCGATCTACCCCGAGCCCGACGACCTGGCCGGCGCCCGTCACCGCCTGAGCCTCTTCCTGGCCCAGTACTGGGGCGGCCCGCGGACCTACGACCACGAGCGTGGCCACCCGCGCCTGCGGATGCGCCACGCCGCCGTTCCCGATCGGCCCGGCCGAGCGCGACGCCTGGCTGCGCCACATGCGTGCGGCCGATGGCCGCGCGCTCGAGCCGCCGGCGATCGTTGCCGAGCGGCTGACCGACTACTTCGACACCGTCGCCGAAGGGATGCGCAACCGCCACTGAAGCGGCGGCGATCCGCCGGCTAGACTTGGCGGACGGGCGGCACGGCGAGCGGAGGGCAGGATTGAGCGACGCGAACGCGGTCGATGACGGGCGTGCGCGTCCAGATCAACCCAAGCGCGGCAAGACCGTCCACGGCGACGCGGCCAATGCCGGCCACCGGGTGCTGGCCCCGGACGACGCCGAGGTCGAGGCCTACCTCGAGACCGCGCTCAAGGCGCCCGGCCCGGATCGCTCGCCCGACGATCGCCCCGGCAGCCGGCTGCCCCACCCGGCGGCGATGACCGAGGGCCCCGACACCGTCGTCATCCTCGACTTCGGCAGCCAGTTCGCCCAGCTGATCGCGCGCCGGGTCCGCGAGCTGAACGTCTACTCCGAGCTCCTGCCCCACGACACGCCGTGGTCGGAGATCGAGCGCCGGCGGCCCCGGGCGGTGATCCTGTCGGGCGGCCCGAACTCGGTCTACGACGTCGGCGCGCCGCTGCCCGACAGCGGCGTCTGGAGCGGCCGGATCCCCGTCCTGGGGATCTGCTACGGCGCCCAGCTGATGGCCCGCGAGCTGGGTGGCGACGTGCTGGCCGCCGGCAAGCGCGAGTACGGCCCGGCCAGCGTCACGATCACCCACGAGGACGGCCTGTTCGGCGGCCTCGATCGCGAGCAGCCGGTCTGGATGAGCCACGGCGACTCGATCACCCGCCTGCCCGAGGGCTTCGAGGCGACCGCCCAGACCGACTCGTCGCCGCTGGCCGGCTTCGCCGATCCGGCCCGCGGCCTGTACGCGATCCAGTTCCATCCCGAGGTCGCCCACACGCCCCGCGGCCGGGACATCCTGCGCAACTTCGTGATCGGGATCGCCGGCGCCCGGCCGACCTGGACGCCGGCCAACTTCATCGAGTCGACCGTGGCCGACATCCGGGCCCGGGTCGACGGCCACGCCCGGGCGACCGACTCGGACGGGCTGGTGATCTGCGCCCTCAGCGGCGGGTGTCGACTCGGCCGTCGCCGCCGCCCTCGTCCACCGCGCCGTGGGCGACCGGCTGACCTGCATCTACGTCGACCACGGCCTGATGCGCAAGCGCGAGTCGGAGCTCCTGCGGACCACCTTCGAGGCCAACCTCGGGATGCGCCTGGTGATGGTCGATGCCCGGCAGCGCTTCCTCGACCGGCTGGCCGGGGTCGAGGATCCCGAGCAGAAGCGCAAGATCATCGGCGACGAGTTCATCCGGGTCTTCGAGGAGGAGGCGACCAAGCTCGGCCGGATCGACTTCCTGACCCAGGGCACCCTGTATCCCGACGTGATCGAGAGCGCGACCTCGGAGACGAAGGCCGCCCAGAAGATCAAGACCCACCACAACGTGGGTGGCCTGCCGGCCGACCTGCGCTTCAAGCTGATCGAGCCGCTGCGCTACCTGTTCAAGGACGAGGTCCGGGCGGTCGGCCTGGAGCTGGGCCTGCCCGAGGCGATGGTCCAGCGCCAGCCGTTCCCCGGACCGGGCCTGGCGATCCGGATCATCGGCGAGGTCACCGCCGAGCGGCTCGACACCCTGCGCGAGGCGGACTGGATCGTGATCGACGAGATCAAGGCGGCCGGCCTGTACCGCAGCGTCTGGCAGTCGTTCGCGATCCTGACCCCGGTCCGCAGCGTGGGCGTGATGGGCGACGGCCGGACCTACGCCAACGTCGTCGCGATCCGGGCGGTCACCTCCGATGACGGGATGACCGCCGACTGGGCCAAGCTGCCCTACGACGTCCTGGGCAAGATCAGCTCCCGGATCGTCAACGAGGTGCCCGGCGTCAACCGGGTGGTCTACGACATCAGCTCCAAGCCGCCGGCCACGATCGAGTGGGAATGACCGCGTGGGGGGTACGGCGATAGCCCGGCTGGACGGACCGGACGTACCAACGGGTGGTTCGACGCCGGGCGGGAGGCGCTAGAGTTTCGGCCATGGCCAAGAGAACCACCCGCCCGGCCAGCACCCGACCGGCGCGGCCCAACCCGAGCCGGCGCCCGGCTCCGCGATGACCGAGCCCGACTCCGGCCCCGGCGGCTGCCGCTCCCGCGGCCGACCCGGCTCCGGGCGTCGCGGCAGGCGTCGCCCCGGCAGCCTGCCCCGGCTCGCGCGCCGGCCTCGACCTCGGACCCGCCCAGGCGCAGTCGATCGCCGGGACCGACCCCGGTGCCTGGCCGGATGTCTCGAGCCGCAGCCGGCCGGACCGCATTGCCCATGGTGCTCGGCGCCCCTGGCCAGCGCCGACCTGACCACCTGCCCGAGCTGCGGCGCCCAGCTCAACGCGCCGGCCGACGCCGACGTGCCCGGCGTGACCACGATCGACGTCGCGGCCCTGGCCTGGAAGGCGGGCGCGCCGCCCCGCCGCAACCGGCTCCTGTCCTGGATCTCGGGTGAGGACGACGACGCCGCGCCGGACCCCTCGGGCGCGTCGTCGGCCGCGGTCGAGCCGCCCTCGCTGGCGGTCCGTCGCGAGATGCTCCGGCTGGAGCTCGAGGCCGAAGGGATCAGCCTGCCCCACGACGCCGAGCCGTCGGGCGCCGAAGAGGCCGCCGCGGTCGCCGAGGCCGAACCTGCCGAGGGCCAGCCCGCCGAGGGCAAGCCCGGCGCCGGATGCGGGCGACCCGGCGCGGGAGCGCCCGGGGCCTGACCCGGCAGCCCGTGCCGGCCCGCCTGCCCGCGCCCGGGCCGTCGTTCCTGCGCGAGCAGCCGGTCCAGCTCGGCGACCGCCTGGCCCGGGCGGGGATGAGCCGGCCGACGACGCTCGCCGACGGCTGGTGGCTGACGCTCCTGTGGGTCGTCGATGACGACGGCGTCGTCGCCGTTTCGCGACGCGGCCCCGCGCGCCGGACCCGCCGCCCGATCCACCGGTCGTCCGGCTCGGCCCGGCCCTGTCGGGTGCGCTGTCCGGGCTGATCCTCGAGGAGGATGGCCGGCTGTGCGTCCGCCTCGCCCCGGCTCGCCCCGGCCGGCCGACGACCGCAGCCCGTGGCAGGCGCCGATCGCGATCCGGGCCGGCTTCAAGTGGGAGCCGGCACGAGCGCTCGGGATGCGGCCGAACGAGCTGGCCGAAACCGTCCTGGCCGCCTTCCGGCGGAGCGTCGAGGGCCTCGCCCGGGCCTGAGGCCCGCCGCACGGCCCGTTCGCAGCGCGCGGAGTAGACTCCCCGGACAGTGCGCGACCTCTTCGACGAGTTCCTTGATGAGCTCCGCCGCCGTCAGGCCGAGGCGGCCGCCGCGAATCCCGCAGGGAACCGCGAAGGCTCCCGCCGACGGCGAGGCCGGGGCGGACCCGGACGCCGATCCCGACGCCGCACGCGACGACGCGTCTGACGCTGAGTCGACGACAAGTCCGGTGACGCCGTCCGGGCCGATGGCAGCCCGCCCGATGCGCCCGCCACCGACTCGGACGAGGCGGCAACGGCTGAGTCCGGCGAATCGGACGGTCCGAAGACGACGAGCCGGACCACGATCGGGACGCGCTCCCGCTGAGTGGCCGACGGGTGTCCGCGGCGGCGGTCGCGGCGGCGGCGGCCGGCGGCCGCCCCGGCCGAGGATCGTGGTCGGCGGCCCGAACGACGGCTCCGGCGGCGGCCGGGCGCGCCGCTTCGGGATCGGCTTCATGGCCCTGGCGATCGTGGTCGTCGATCGTCCTGCTCGAGCGTCGGGGTCAACTTCCTGACCGACGCGATCTGGTTCCAGAGCGTCGGCTTCGAGAGCGTCTTCTGGACCCGGGTGACGACCCAGGTCGGCCTGTTCGCCGGGCGGCGGCGCCGTGGCCCTGGTCTTCCTGCTGTTCAACGTCTGGCTGGCCGGCCGGCTCCTGCCGCCGCCGGATCCCGATCGGCCGAGTCCGTTCGCCGGCTGGTTCGAGCGCCTCGCCGGCGAGGACCAGGGTGGCCCGGAGCGGCCGGGCGCGCCTTGGGAGAATCGCCGACCGACCCGCCCGGGCGGCAACCGGATGGGCCCTCGACCGGGCGAGGGGATCGCCCTGAGCGTCGACGACCTGCCCGATTTCGCCCCGATCGCGCGCTGGAGCCTGATCGGACTGGTGGTCCTGATCGCCCTCGGCGTGGCCGGCTCGGCGGCCAGCCACTGGGAGACGATCCTGCTGTGGCGCAACCAGGTGCCCTACAGCCCGGCGGCCGCCTCAAGTCGATCCGATCTTCCGCCGCGACATCAGCTTCTACCTCTTCCAGCTGCCGTTCCTGCGCTGGCTCCAGTCCGGGGCCAACGGCCTGCTGCTGGCGGCCCTGGCGGTCAGCGCCGGGCGCTACCTGATCGGCGGCCTGCGCGGCGGGATCACCTTCACGACCCAGATGCGGGTCCACCTGGCGGTCCTCGCCGGGCTGTACCTGGCCTCGATCGCGATCGGCTACCAGCTCGACAAGCTCGAGCTGGTGTACAGCACGAACGGGGTCGCCGCCGGGGTCAGCTTCACCGACCAGAACGCCCGCTTCTTCGCCTTCGACGTGCTGACCGTCGTCGCCGCGCTTTGCCGGCGCGCTGCTCGTCGGCGGAGCGTTCACCAAGATGCTCTGGCCGCTCGGGGCGGTGATCATCTTCTGGCTGAGCGCCTCGGTCGTCCTGGGCCAGATCTACCCGGCCGTGATCCAGCGCCTGTCGGTCGAGCCCGACCAGCTGGGCAAGGAGACGACCTACATCCAGAACAACATCGCGATGACCAGGATCGCCTACGGGCTCAACGGCTGGACGGTGAGCGACTACTCCGGCCAGGACCAGCTGACCCAGGCGGCGGTCACCAACGAACAGGGCACGTTCCAGAACGCCCGGCTGTGGGACGCCGCCCCCCTGCGCGACTCGCTCGACCAGCTCCAGACCGTCCGCCAGTACTTCGACTTCACGAACGTCGACACCGATCGCTACCCGATCAACGGCAGTGCCCGCCAGGTGATGCTCGCCGGCCGTGAGCTGGCGCCCGAGAAGAACCCCCTGGCCAACTCGTGGGTCAACCAGCGGATCACCTTCACCCACGGCATCGGCGTGGCCATGGTCCCGGTCAACGCGGCGACGCCCGAGGGCCAGCCCGACCTGTTCATCCAGGGCCTGCCGCCGGTCTCGAGCACGGGCGCGCCCACGATCAGCCAGCCCCGGATCTACTTCGGCGAGCGGCCCAGCGACTGGATCATCACCGACGCCCGCCAGGACGAGTTCGACTACCCGGTCGGCAGCGACGCCGGCCAGCAGCGTCAACTCGAACGCCACGACGCGCTGGACGGGAACGACCGGGATCAAGCTCGACACGGTCTTCTCGCGGCTGCTCTGGGCGCTCGAGTACAAGGACCTCAACCTGCTGATCAGCGACCAGATCACCGACCAGAGCCAGATCCTGATCCATCGCACGATCTCCGACCGGATCTCGATGGTCGCCCCGTTCCTGACCTTCGACAGCGACCCCTACCTGGTGATCAACAGCAGCGGCGGCCTCGACTACATCCAGGACGCCTACACCACCAGCGACCGGTTCCCGAACGCCCAGCCGGTTCGACACCAGCTCGCTGGCCGCCGGCTCGAGCCTGGCCGGGCTCGACCTTCAACTACATCCGCAACAGCGTCAAGGTCGTCGTCGACGCCTACACCGGCCAGATGACCTTCTACGTCAGCGATCCCGAGCGACCCGATCATCCGGACCTACGAGAACGTCTTCCCCCAGATGTTCACCTCGCTGGACGCGATGCCGGCCGACCTGAAGGCCCACCTGCGGGTGCCGGAGGACCTGTTCGACGTCGACACCCGGATGTACGCCCGCTACCACGTGACCGACCCGGCCGCGTTCTACAACAACGAGGACCTGTGGACCGTGCCGCCCAACCCGGGCGGCACCCAGAACCTGCCCAACGTCGCCTACTACGTCGAGATGCGCCTGCCCGACGAGTCGGCGCCCGAGTTCCTGCTGCTCCAGCCGATGGTCCCGGCCAGCCGGCCGAACATGATCGCCTGGATCGCGGCCCGCAACGACCAGGCCAACTACGGCCAGGTCCGGGTCTACAAGTTCCCCCAGGACACGTCGGTCCTGGGCCCCAACCAGATCTCGGCCAAGATCGACGCCGATCCCACGATCAGCGCCCAGGTCACCCTGTGGGACCAGGCCGGCAGCCACGTGATCAAGGGCAACCTGATCGTGGTCCCGGTCCAGAACTCGCTGATCTACCTCCAGCCGGTCTACCTCCAGTCGGCCAACAGCGCGTTCCCGGCGTTCGAACGGATCATCGTGGCGACCCCCAACCTGGTCGTCTGGGACACGACCCTGTCCGGCGCGCTGAACCAGCTCCTGGCCAAGATCGGCAGCGGCGGCTCGCCGCCGCCCAGCGGTGCCCCGTCGCCGCCGCCCAGCGCGGCGCCCACCGCCAGTCCCAGCTCGGGGCCGGCCGGCAGTCCGCCGGCGGGCGACGTGGCCGGCCTGGTGGCGTACGCCAACCAGCACTTCGAGCTGGCCCAGGCGGCCCTCCGCAACGGTGACTTCGCGACCTACGGAGCGGAGATCGCCAAGGTCCAGGAAGCGCTGCGCGAGCTGAGCCAGCTGGTCCCGGCGAGCGCCAACCCGTAGACCGGGTGGCTGGCCGGCGGTCCCGCTGGGCGGCCGTGCCGGGGATCGTTGGCCGGCCCGGATCCTGGACGGTGGCCCTGGCCGGCTTCCTGGCCCGGGGTGGGATCGTCCTGTTCGTCGCCCCGATCGTCATCCCGCCCAGCCTGGTCGGCCTGGCCACGTTCATCGGTCCCGCCTCGATCACGCCGACCGGTCCGACGATCGGCCTGATCCTGCGCATCGCCCTGGCCGTGAGTCTCCTGGGCGTCGCCCTGCTGCTGGGCACGCTCG
Organism: uncultured Chloroflexia bacterium; assembly: GCA_963735455.1. Classification (GTDB taxonomy): domain Bacteria; phylum Chloroflexota; class Limnocylindria; order Limnocylindrales; family CSP1-4; genus Palsa-1033. The sequence continues at coordinate 153,056 of CAVTKZ010000001.1, read as the reverse complement.
CGGCTGCGGCGGCGGAGCTCAACCTGATCGGGCAGGCCCGGGGATCGACCGGGGCGCCTGCGCCGGGGCTCCTGCGCCGGATCGTCGTGGTCCGGCTGATCGGCGTCCTGCCGGTCGCCGCTCGTGCTGGCCGCCGGCATCCAGGAGCTCGGCCAGATCGTGTACCAGGAGCTGACCCTGCCCACCGACCTGGTCACCCCGATGGTGGTCCGGGTTGCCGTCCGGCGCCCCGGTCATCGTCGCCCTGATCGGCGTGGCCTGGCTGGCCGGCGAGACCTGGGCCGGGCTGGCCACCCGGCTGGTCGTCCTGCGCGGAGTGGGCGTCGGTCGCGCCCTCGCCGGGGCCCTTGGCCTGGCAGTCCGTCGGGCGGCCGTCGTCGTGCCCGTGGCCATCCTGTCGGTCCTCCTCGCGGCCGGGGTCCTGGGCCTGGTCCTTGCCCTGCTCGGCTGGTCATGGGACTTCGTGCGCGACACCCTCTTGACCCCGGGCGGCAGGGGCGATCTGCTCGCCCTGGCCGCTTCGACGCTCCTGTTTGTCGCGACCTGGCTGGCCGGGCTGACCATCGCCGGCGCCCTCGCCGCGGGACGGGCCGTGGCCTGGACGCTGGTCGTGGAAGAGGACCATCGGGGGAGTGGTGGAACCGCCCCCGAGCGTGCCACCCTGTAACGCCCGAGCCGCCGGATCACGCCGTCGGTCGGACCCAGAGGTGCTCGCCTTGCCGAGGAAGCCGATCGCCTGCCCATCGTGCGGAGCCCTGGTCTCCAGCGGGCGGCTTTCGTGTCCAGCCTGTGGCACGCTCGTTGCGGCCGTGACCGGCCCGGCCAAGGCGGCCGCAGCCAGCGCCGCAGCGGGCTCAGCCGCTCCTGCCGCTGCCGCCCCTGCCCCCGCCGCTGCCCCTTCTCCCGCGCCCAGCGCCCCCGCCGCCGCCTCGACTGCGAAGGCCCGCCCGGCGCCCCGCCGGATCGCGCCGTCGGCAGGCGCGCCGGCCGCCCCGGCCCCGACGCCGGCCGCCCAGCCGGTCCCGGCTCCGGCGGCGGCGCGGATCCCGTGGTTCGCCCAACCGCCCGCGCCGGCATCTGTCGCGGCCGCTCCCGCGCGCCCCGGCTCGATCCTCCAGCAGGTCCAGGCGCGGCCTGTCACGAGCTGGCTGAGCAGCCAGGCCGAGGAGTACGACGAGCCGGAACCGGACGGGCCCGCCCCCGGCAATCCCCGGCGCCTACCTCGCCCCGTCCGCCTCGTTCAGCGCACCGGTCCTCGGCCCGCGGCCGGCAGCCTACGCGACGAGCGCGACGGGCACCGTCTCGCCGGTCGCCTTCGCCACCAGCGCTCCATCCTCGACCCCGGCCAATGGCCCCAGCCTGGCGGCGAAGGCCGCCGGCGTCTCGGTCCAGGCCCCGGCCGAGCTGCCCGGCTGGCTGGCGATCGCGGGTTCGGCGATCGCCGCGGTCAGCTTCCTGATGCCGTGGTCGCGCGACGGCGTGATCGGCGCCGTCGGCAGCGGCTACTTCGATCGCTGGGGCCTGGCCAACGCGGGCTACCTGCCGCTCGTCGTGGTCGCCCTGGGCCTGCTCGTCGTCAACGGCGTGCCCAACCCGGTCTCGAGCTGGATCCGGGCGGGCCTGGCGCCGCTGGCGATCGGCGGGATCCTGTTCGGCCTCGACTGGGCCTACCAGACCCGGCCGTACAGCGACGGCCTGGGCGTCACCCTGCTGCTGGTCAGCGCGCTGGTCCTGATGATCGGCGGCCTGATCGGCGTCCGCGCCGGTCGTCACCCGGCACAGCCGCCGCTCGTCTAGGCCCCACGAGACCCCTGATACACTGCCCCACGGCAGACGCAGGTCGTCTCCAGGCGCAGGAGGCACGGGGCCCAGCCGATGGACCAGGTTCTCAGCACGATAGGCAGCGCCCTCGGCGGCTTCTTCGATTCACCGGTCATCCAGTTCGGCCTGAAGGCGATCGCGGCCTACATCGTGGTCATCTGGATCGCCACCGCCTACTGGGCGTTCCGGGACATGCAGACCCGGTCCGACAACCCGGTCCTGCCCTACGTCGCGGCCAGCCTGATCATCCTGTTCACGCCGGTCCTGTTCCTGTTCGCGGCCCTGATCTACCGCCTGATCCGGCCCCACGAGAAGGTGGCCGAGGCGACCGAACGCTCTCTCGCCGAGGAGGCCCTCCTCAACGAGGTCGACGCCGTGCCCCATTGCCCGACCTGCGCCCGGCGGGTCGGTGAGCAATGGCTGATCTGCCCGACCTGCCGGACCCGGCTCAACCGCGTCTGCCCGAACTGCAACCGGCTGGTCGGCCTCGACTGGTCGCTGTGCGCCTGGTGCGGCAAGGACTTCGAGCGTCGCGACCCGATCGGGGCGATGGTCGGAGCCACTCCGGCGCCGTATCCGGTGGCGGCCGCGGCCGTCGCTGCGGCGGCCAGCGTGGCCAGCGCCGTCGACGCGCCGGTGATCACGACCGACATCGACAGCGAGACGACCCGAACGCGGAGGTCGCCCCGGGCGAGCGGCCCGCGGCCGGCCCGGCCGGCACCCGACCCGCTGCCCGAGCGTTGACCGGGCCGGGCGACCTCGGCCCGCCCGAGCCAGGCGCGGCGGACGCGGCGATCGTCGATCCGCCGCCCGGGGGCCGACCCGGGATCCGCACCTTCTCGCTCGATGGGCGCCAGGCGCCCGGCCTGTACCTCGTCGGCTGGCTGGCCAGCCTGCTGGGGGTCGCCACGATCCTGGTCGTCCTGCTGGCCCAGTCCTCGGACGTGCCCGGGGCGGTGCTCCTCGGAGCCGGGACCCTGCTCCTGTCGACCGGCCTCGCCGCCGCGGCTGGAGCGCAGGCCATCGAGCGCCAGGCCGCCGGCAGCCTGGCCTATCGGGGCCCATCGCCGGTCATCGTCTTCGGGGCGTATGTCGCCCTGACCCTGTTCCTCGAGCTGATCATCTTCCTGCCGCTCAAGGCCCTCGGCGTGCAGTCCGGCACGGCTGTCGAGGCCCTCGCCGGGCTGCTGATCATCAACGGCTGCGCGGTCCTGATGGTCGCGATCCTGGTCGTCGGGTCGGGTTCGCTGAGCTGGGCCGAGCTGGGCCTGCCGACGCGGCCGTTCGACCGGCTGAAGCTGGCCACCCTCGTCCGCGACCTGCTCGAGGGGATGATCGTCGCCGTCCCGGTCCTGTTCGTGACCGTCGGCCTGAGCAGCCTCCTGATCCGGAGCCTGGGCACGGCCCCGCCTGGTCCGCTGCCGGTCGCCCTGACCCCGGCCGACGCCGCGATCAACCTGATCTCGGGGATCCTGATCGCGCCGTTCGGCGAAGAGCTCTTCTACCGCGGCTTTGCGACGACCGCCTGGGTCCGCGGCCTGGGCGTCCGGACGGGGATTCTGCGGGCCGCCCTGCTCTTCTGCGCCGCCCACGTGCTGACCCTGAGCGGCACGCCGGCGGACGCGCTGATCGCCTTCGTCGCCCGCCTGCCGGTGGCGATCGCCCTGGGCTGGATCTTCATCCGGCGCGGCTCACTCGCTTCCTCGTTCGGGCTGCACGCGATGTTCAACGCGATCCCGCTCCTCCTGGTCGGCCTGTCGGTCGGCGCCTGAATCGGGGCTTGGTCAGGGTCCGTCCGTGGTTCCGGCCGCGAGTCGTGGGCCGGCGCGGCTGGAGCGGCGGCTGGAGCGGCGGCTGGAGCGGCGGGTGCACCGGGTGGTGATCGGCCGGTGATCGCTCCTCGCTAGCGTTCGTCGTGTTCCCGGCTCCGGACGGCGGAGGAATTGGCGGGCTCCGTTGTACGGAGTCGGGGACACCACCCAGCCCGGCTGCGCGAGGTCCCCGTGACGAATCCATTCACGCCGCTCGTCTTCGATCCGTCGGCCTCGGATCGTGGTGGTCGCGTTGGCCGGGCGCTGCGCGAGGTGCCCCAGGCCGAGCGGCCCCGCGAGCGGCTTGCCCTGCGCGGCCCGGGTGGATTGAATGCGGCCGAGCTGATCGCGCTCATCTGGGGTACCGGCGCCAGGGGGATGAACGCCGTCGACCTGGCTGAGGAGGCCCTCGCCCGCCACGATGGGCTGACCGGCCTCGCGCGCGCGTCTGATACGGAGCTCGCGGCAATCCCCGGGATCGGTCCGGCCAGGGCCGCCCAGCTGAGCGCCGCGTTCGAGCTCGGCCGGCGGCTGCTCGCCGACTGGCCGACCGGGCGCTGGACGATCCGGGCGCCGCGCGACGTTGCCGAGCGGCTGATCCTCCAGATGGGCCGCCTCGAGCGCGAAGAGCTGCGGGTCGTCCTGCTCAACACGAAGAACGCCGTCCTGCGCGTCTCGACCGTCTACCAGGGCAACGTCAGCTCGAGCCTGGTCCGGGTCGGCGAGCTGTACCGCGACGCCGTCCGGCTCAACGCCTCGGGGATCATCCTCGTCCACAACCACCCGTCGGGCGACCCGACGCCGTCACCGGACGACCTGCACCTGACCGCCGAAGCGCTGGCCGCCGGCCGGCTCCTGGACATCGAGCTGCTCGACCACCTCGTGATCGGCCACGACGCCTTCGTCTCCCTGCGAGAACGGGGCGTCGCCTTCGGCCGCTCCAGCGGCGGACCCGAGCCGAGCCGCTAGACCGCCTTGACCGCCGCAGTCAGCGCGGCGAGGCCCTCCTTGGCGTCGGCGAAGAGCATCCCGGTCTTGGGGTTCGAGTAGAGCTCGTTGTCGATCCCGGCGTAGCCGCGGCCCATCGAGCGCTTGATCACGATGATCGACTTGGCGTGGTCGACGTCGAGGATCGGCATCCCCGAAACGGGCGAGCCGGGGTTGCGCGCCGCCGGATTGGTCACGTCGTTGGCGCCCACGACCAGGGCCACGTCGCAGCGCTCGAAATCGGGGTTGATCTCGTCCATCTCCTTGAGCTGGGGGTAGGGCACGTTGGCCTCGGCCAGCAGGACGTTCATGTGGCCCGGCATCCGGCCGGCCACCGGGTGGATCGCGTACTTCACGTCGACGCCCTTGGCCTCGAGCAGCTCGGCCAGCTCGCGGACCTGGTGCTGGGCCTGGGCAACGGCCAGGCCGTAGCCCGGGACGATGATCACGCTCTGGGCGTAGGCCAGCTGGATCGCCGCGTCGTCGGCCGAGATCTCGCGGACCGAGCCGCCGGCGCCGCCCACCACGGCACCTGCCGCCGAGTCGCCGGTGCCGAAGCCGCCGGCCAGGATGTTCAGGACCGAGCGGTTCATGGCCGTCGCCATCAGGTTGGTCAGGATCGTGCCCGAGGCGCCGACCAGGGCGCCGGCGATGATCAGGACCGGGTTGCCGATCACGAAGCCGGCCATCGCGGCGGCCGTGCCGGTGAGTGCGTTGAGCAGGCTGATCACGACCGGCATGTCGGCCCCGCCGATCGGCAGGACCATGGTGACCCCGAAGACCAGGCCCGCCGCCACGATCAGGGCCAGGACCAGGACGGTGACCGTCGAGCTCAGGGCGAACGTGCCAGCCGCGCCCAGGATCAGGACGACCGTGCCGACAATCGCCACCAGGGCGACGGCGATCGTCAGGATCTGGCCGCCGGGGACCACGATCGGCTTGCCCGGGATCAGGCCCTGGAGCTTGCCCCCGGCGATCAGCGAGCCGGTGAAGGTGACCGAGCCGAAGACCGCGCCGAGGACGACGAAGACGGTCGTCGACAGGTCGGCGCCGCCGCCCCCGGCCAGCCGGACGAAGTCATCGATCGCGACCAGCGCCGCGGCCCCGCCGCCAACCGCGTTGAACAGCGACACCAGCTGGGGCATCGCGGTCATCTTCACCGTCCGGGCGGTGTACAGGCCGGCCCCGCCGCCGAGCAGGAAGCCGACCACGATGATGACCAGGGCGACCGTGCTCAGGCCCTCCGGCCGGACGATCAGGTCGACCAGCGTCGCGCCGACTGCGATCACCATGCCCGAAGCACTCAGCCGGTTGCCGTTGCGGCCCGTCGCCGGCGAGTTCATCAGGTGCAGGCCGAGGACGAAGCAGGCCGCCCCGATCAGCCAGGCGAAGTAGACGACCGTGTAGATCCAGGCCTGCGACATCAGGCCTGGCCCTCGCTCGACTCGGCGCCAGCGGCCGGCTTGGCCGGCGCCTTCTTGCGGAACATCTGGAGCATCCGGTCGGTGACCACGTAGCCGCCGACGACGTTCATCGCCCCGAAGGTCATCGCCACGAAGGCCAGCAGGTAGCTCAGCGGGTTGTCGGCCTCGGCCGCGATCAGCATCGCCCCGACGAGGACGATGCCGTGGATCGAGTTGGCGCCCGACATCAGCGGCGTGTGGAGGGTGGCCGGGACCTTGCTGATCACCTCGAAGCCGACCAGGATCGCCAGCACGAAGAGGGCCAGCGCGTTGAGCAGGTCGGTGCTCATGCGCCCGTCCCGCCACTCGACGGCGGAGCAGCCGCTGGAGGCGGCGCGGCCGGCGCCTCGACCGATGCCGGAGCCGCCGGAGCCGCCGTGGCCGTGGGAGCCGCGGGAGCCGCAGGCTCGAGCAGCTTCTTCGTCGCCGCCTGGACCACTGCGCCACCATGGCTGATCACCGTGCCGGCCGTGATCTCCTCGTCGAAGTCGTAGTTCATCGCGCCATCCTTGACGAAGTGGAGGAGCAGGGCCGAGACGTTCCGGGCGTAGAAAGCCGACGAGCCGGCGGGCATCGTGGCCGGCAGGTTGTCGGGGGCGATGATCGTTACCCCGTTGTCGGTCACGATCGTCTCGCCGACCTTGGACAGCTCGCAGTTGCCGCCCAGGGCGGATGCGGCCATGTCCACGATCACCGAGCCCGACTTCATCAGGCCAACCGCCTCGGCCGTGACCAGGACCGGCGGCCGCCGGCCGGGCACCTGGGCGGTGGTGATCACGACATCCATGCCGCCGATGTAGCCGTTCAGCTCGTTCTGCTGGGCCGCCCGTTCCTCGGCCGTCAGCTCCCGGGCGTAGCCGCCGCTGCCCGACGCGTCGCCGAGCGACTTGAGGACCAGGAACTGGGCGCCCAGTGACTGGGCCTGCTCCTTCGTCTCGGAGCGGACGTCGTAGGCCTTGACCACGGCCCCCAGCCGGCGGGCGGTGCCGATCGCCTGGAGACCGGCCACCCCGATCCCCAGGACCAGGACGTTGGCCGGCTTGGCCGTCCCCGCGGCCGTCGTCAGGAGCGGGAAGTAGCGCCCGAAGGCGTTGGCCGCGATCAGGACCGCCTTGTAGCCGCCGACGTTGGCCTGCGAGCTGAGGGCGTCCATCGACTGCGCCCGCGAGAGGGTCCGGGGCAGAGCATCGAGGCTGATCGCGGTGACCCCTCGGGCCGCCAGCGCGGCGGCCAGCTGGGGATCGATGAGCGGCTGCAGGAAGCCGACGATGGCCTGGCCCTGGCGGAGCAGGCCGACCTCAGCCGGGGACGGCTTCTGGACCTTCAGGACCACGTCCGACTGGCCGTACAGGTCGGCCGTGGACACGATCCGGGCGCCCGCTTCGACATAGGCCCCATCCGGGATCGCCGCCCCGGAGCCTGCCCCGGCCTCGACCAGGACCTCCAGCCCGGCCGCGGTCAGCTTGGCCAGGACCTCGGGGACCAGGGCGACGCGCCGCTCGCCAGGCGTTGTTTCCCTGGCGACACCGACCTTCATGCAAACCACCTGTGACTGACGGGTCGCGATTGGAGAGCTGACGCTCGACAGGATACCCGGGCCCGGGCGGGCTCGTGGCCGGGCCCGGGTTGCGGCCCGGTTGCGCCCCGGTCGCCGGCGCCGGTTGGCGCGGCGGCGCACCACTTGCCCCGAAATCACGCACGGCATAGCCCGAATGGATGCCCGGATGTCAAGGTCGGTCGAAAGGTCGAGTGCCCAATGTTTGGGGGGTCAACGAGGCAGCGGCTGCCCGACTAGGACCTTCAGCCCATGGCACGGGGGCCAGCCGCCACAGCATCGTTGGAGATGGCGAACCAGTTCAGGAACGCAACCACAGGGAAGTCGGAGAAGATGATCCGCTCGCTCCTTCGCAGACTGACTCGGAAGCCGGACTCCAAGGGCCAGGCCCTGGTCGAGTTCGCCTTCGTCTTCCCGATCTTCATGGTCCTTCTCGTCGCGGTCATCGAGTACGGCTTCCTGATGAACGCCAACCTCGCCTCGAGCTACGCGACCCGCGATGCCTCGCTGGTCGGGGCCGAGGCCGGCAGCAACGCCGGCGCCGACTGCGCGATCCTCAAGAAGATCGAAGACGACATCAATGGGCCCTCGGCGCCCAGCAACATCACCAACGTCCAGATCTACTGGGCCGACGCGACCACTGGGGCGATGCTGGGGGCCAACGTCAATACCTACGTCCGAAGCACGTCGATGACGATCTCGTGCACTGTCGGCGGATCGACATTCACCCTGCCCTACCAAAAGACGACCAGCGGCTACGCCGAGGCGAACCGCTGCAACGTGATCAACGGCTCGACCTGCGCCAGCGGCCACACCGGCCTGGACACGATCGGCGTCCAGATCACCTACCAGTACGTGTGGCACACGCCGCTCAAGGGCCTGCTCGGCTTCGCCGGCTCGGGCTGGACGATCGTCAAGTCCAACGCGATGGAAATGGAGCCCGTCCTGTGAGCCTGACCCGATTGGCCGGACGGCCGTATGTCCGGCGCACCCGCGACGGCCAGCGCGGCCAGGGGATGGTCGAGTTCGCGATCATCGTGCCCGTCTTCCTGCTCCTGCTGATGGGCATGCTCGAGTTCGGGTTCGTGTTCACCCACAACCTCAGCCTCGAATACGCGACCCGCGAGGGTGCCCGCGCGGCGGCGACCCTGGCCAACGGCGGCACCGGCGCCACGAGCGCCGAGTGCAACGCGATCGACCCGGCGATCATCAGCGCCGTCACCAAGGTCCTCAAGAGCCCCGGCTCGCCGATCGTCAGCTACCCCAACGCCGTCGCGACGATCAAGATCTGGCAGTCGGACCTGAACGGCAATCCGCTGGGCGCCAGCACGACGAATACCTGGACGAACAAGAACGACGGCTCGTTCACCTTCACCCAGGGCACGGTCAACTGGGCGGCCTGCAGCCGCCACTCCGTGACCTGGCTGTGCGGTGGCGCAAACCCCGCCTGCCTGGCGTACTGCAGCGGCAGCGTCTGCCCGCCCGACTCGGTCGGGGTCAGCCTGACCTATACGTACACGATGATCACGCCACTCGGGGCGATCGAGAAGTTCTTCGGTCCCGCCGGCCCGGCGACCCTGCCCATGACCGACAAGACGGTCATGTCCCTGAATCCCACGAACTGACGGCCGAGCCATGCCTTCGACGCAGCCCGTCTCACCGCCAGTCGTGAACCGATCGTCGCGCCGCCGGAACGGCCAGGTCCTGGTCATCTTCGCCGGCGCCCTGATCGCCCTGATCGGGGTCGTGGCCGTCGTCGTCGACGTGTCCTGGTACTGGGCCAACAGCCTGCGCGTCCAGCGCGCCGCCGATGCGGCCGCCCTGGCCGGCGCGATCTACCTGCCCGGCAGCACGACCAATGCCTATGCCTACGCCCTGGTCGAAGCCAAGAAGAACGGCTACGTGCCCGGCGCCGGGACGACGATCACGCCGCTCCAGGACACGGCCAACGGCGGAACCGATCCGCGCCAGCTCGACGTCACGATCTCGACCCCGGTCCAGACCTTCTTCGCCCGGGTCTTCGGCCTCACCTCGTTCAACTGCGACTCGGACGGCCAAGGCGATCTACGTCCAGCCGGTGCCGATGGGCAGCCCCGAGAACTACTACGGGGTCTACTGCCTGACCACGCCGTCCGACCTGAACTGCGACAGCAGCACCGCCGTCCCGAACGCGACCGGTGTCGGGACGCTCGCCTCGAAGGGCTTCTGGGGCGCGTTCCAGACCTCGGGTGACCTGCACAACGAAGGCGATGCCTTCACGCCCCTGAACGACACCCTCCACCCCGGCTCGAACACGTCCGGCGGGACGAACCCCGACTACGACCCGGTGCCCTACAACTACGAGGTGGTCGTCCCGGTCAACGGCGGCAACGTGTACATCTTCGACCCCACCTTCTGCCCGGTCGGTGGCGGCGTCGGGACCGGTGACCACTACAACGCCGACAACAGCCGACAGTGGGGCGGGACGGCCGGCAAGTACTACTCGGTCACCTCCAAGTACACCCTCTTCAACACCAACAACACGGCCTTCACCCAGGCCGACGACACCCAGGTCGCCGTCGTCCGGGAACCTGTTCAAGCAGGAGTTCCAGCTCGACGCCAGCGGTACGTACGGGACCCCCGGCGGCCCCGTCGTCGGTGCCGTGAGCACAGATGGCAAGACCGCGGTCAATTGCGGCGCCGGGGCGATCGCCAACCCGGCAGTCGGCGGCTACTGGCACAACAAGTGGTGGCCGCTGGCGACCGGCCTGGCCGCCGGCACCTACCGGGTCCAGGTCCAGTCCGCGGCGATCGGTGATCCCAACTTCGACGCCCAGGCCGAGAATGCCTGGTCGATCGAGGTCACCGGCGGCGGCTCGCCCCAGGTCCACGGCCTGGGCCGGATGGCCGGCTACAACATCCTGGGCAGCGGCTTCCAGCGGATGTACCTGGCCCAGATCGACCAGACCGCGGCCGGCAAGACGATCGAGATCGACCTGTTCGACCCGGGCGACGTCAGCGGCAATGCCTTCCTGCGCATCCTCAGCCCGGACGGCAGCGCCTACAACTACGCCACCTTCAACTATTCGAGCGACGCCAACTGCATCAGCGGCAACAGCGACCTGTGCGCCAACAACAACGTGAGCGTGGTCCAGACCGCCAAGGGTGGCTCGAGCTCGTTCAACGACTCCTGGCTGAAGATCCTGATCCCCCTGCCAACGACCTATGGCTCGACCGGACTTACGCCTCCTGGTGAGACCCAGCCCGGCTGGTGGAAGATCGAATACCAGGTTGCCGGCGGCAACGACACGACGACCTGGGAGGTCAACGTCCTGGGCAACCCGGTTCACCTGGTCGTGCCCTGACCCTGGCCCCGCGGCGGGGGTTGCCCACTCCTGCTCCAACAGAATTGAGACAACCTCATGCGCGCGAATCCGAACGCTGACCCCGGGCGGGCCCTGACCGGCGGTGGCCGGATCGGGGCCCGGCCACGGCACCGATCCGCCCGCCAGAACGGCCAGATCCTGGTCATCTTTGCCGGGGCGATCATCACCCTGATCGGGATCGTGGCCGTCGTCGTCGACGTGTCCTGGTACTGGGCCAACAGCCTGCGCGTCCAGCGGACCGCCGACGCGGCCGCCCTGGCCGGCGCGATCTACCTGCCCGGCAACACGACGAATGCCTATTCCTACGCCCGGATCGAGGCGACCAAGAACGGCTACACGACCGGCGGTGGGGTGACGGTCACCCCGATCCAGGACACGCTCAACGGGGGCACCGACCCGCGCCAGCTGGACGTGACCGTCTCGGCTCCCGGTCCAGACCTTCTTCATGCGCGTCTTCGGCCTGAACACGATCCACGGCCACCCGGACGGCCAAGGCGATCTACGTCCAGCCGGTGCCGATGGGCAGCCCGCAGGCCTACTACGGCGTCGGCTGCTTCGACCTGACCGCGACCCACGCGACGTGCAGCACGGCCGGCAACAGCAATGGTGCGAGCGGCGTGCCCGTCGCTGCCCGGCGGTACGGTCTTCACCGGCTCCCAGCTCAACAGCCAGGGCTTCTGGGGCTCGGTCCAGACCCGCGGCGGCAACCAGTCCAACGGTGACGCGTTCTCGCCTGCGAACAACAACACGAGCTGCGGCTCGTCGTGCGGGGCGAACGTGAACTACGACCCGAACGGCTACTCGTACACCGTCGACTTCACCGGCAGCGGCGGGGCGATCTACGTCTTCGATCCCGCGTTCTGCGCGATGGGCAACAACGCCGGCAGGCATCCCGCAGGGGACCGGTGACCACTGGCTGAGCGGGACGAACGCCGGTATCTACGTACTACACGGTCTGGAACACCCAGGGCACCGCCTTCTCGACCGCCGACGACACGCATCGTCGCGAGCTCCGGCACGCTGTTCGAGAACCAGCAGGGCTCCGACGTCACGAACGGCGGCCCGGCGGTGGGCGGCGGCGTGACCGACTGCTCGGCGCCAGCGCCTACCACGACAAGTGGTGGCTGATCGGCCAGGGCAGTGGGCTCGACCGCCAGCAGCCTGGCCGCCGGGACGTACCGCGTCCAGGTCACGACGACCAAGACCAGCCGACGCGACGATCAACGCCAGCACGAACGCCGAGAACATGTTCTCGATCATGGCCACCGGCGGCGGCACGGCCGACGTCCACGGCGCGCGGCCGGATGGCGGCCTACAACAACCTGGCCCTGGGCACCCAGAAGTTCTACCTCGCCCAGATCGACCAGACGGCCGCCGGCAAGACCCTCGAGATCGACCTGTTCGACCCGGGTGACGTGAGCGGCGGGGCCTGGCTCCGGGTCCTCAGACCCGGACGGCAACGTCTACAATCCGGCGTCGTTCACGTTCACGGCCGACGCCAATGCCTCGTCGGGCCACACCAGCGGCTCGCGGTCACCTGCATCCAGGCCGAACGGCGGCAGCACGAGTGGCCTCACCCCGCCGGCCGGCTGTCCCAACGCTGACGTCCGGCGGCACCTTCTTCCAGAACTCGTGGATCAAGATCCTCGTTCCCGCTGCCGACGACGCTATGGCTCGGGCGGCCTTACCCCTGCCGGCGAGTCTCAGGCCGGCTGGTGGAAGATCGAGTACACGGTCGGCGGCGGCAGCGACCTGACGACCTGGGAAGTCAACGTCCTGGGCAACCCGGTCCACCTCGTCGTTCCCTGACCCCGGCGGGCCGGAGCCCGCCTCGCAGACCAGGACAGAGCCGTCGGCACTGCCGGCGGCTCTTCCTTGCTTTGGCCGTTAGGCATTTCGCCCTATTGGCTCGGGCCGCGGCCGGCACGCCATTGTCCGGGGCCCGCGCTCAGTCACACCGCCATCGGCTGAACTCGGAGCTCATGGACCGCTCGAATCCTCCGCCAGGTCGCGCCCAGGCCGCGGGCCGCCGGTCAGGCCCTGGTCGAGTTCGCCCTGGTCTTCCCGATCTTCCTGGTCCTGCTGCTGGCCACGATCGAGTTCGCGTTCGCCTTCAACGCCGTCCTGAGCGCCAACTATTCGACCCGTGACGCCTCGCTCATCGGGGCCGAGGCCGGCTCGAACGCACGGGGCCGACTGCCAGATCATCAAGCAGGTCCTGAGCGACATGACCTCGCCGGTGGATGCGACTCGAAGATCGGCCAGATCGTCATCTACCGGGCCAACGCCTCCGGCGGTCCGGTGAGCGGCAGCTACGCCGGGTCGGGCAACGTCTGGGTCCGCGACACGACCAGCCCGACCGACTGCAGCGCCTACGGTGGCTCGGCCAGCGCTGCCGTTCAAGCTGACCACGGCCAACTATCCCGAGGGCCTGCCCAATCTCGACGACCGGCGCGGGTGGCCGCTGCGACTACCTGAACGGCTGTCCGAGCAACGCCCTGCGGACCCGCGACACGATCGGGGTCCAGGTCTCCTACACGTACGCCTGGCACACCCCGCTGCCCAACTTCGTCCCGCTCACGTCGGGAACCTTCACGATCACCCGGGCCAACGAGATGCGGATGGAGCCGATCCTGTGATCGACCGGGGCGTCGGCGTGCGGCGCCCTGGACGGGACGCGGCCGGGAGGCGCAGCGTGGCCAGGGGGTCGTCGAGTTCACCCTGCTCGTGCCGCTCTTCCTGGTCCTGCTGCTGAGCATGGTCGAGCTCGGCTTCGCCTTCAACCACCAGCTGACCCTGCAGTACGCCACCCGCGAGGGCGCCCGGATCGGGGCCGACCTGGTCAACGGCGGCGGCAAGCTCGGCTGCAACAGCGGCGATTCGCCCAATGCCGGCAGCGTCGACCCGACGATCATCGAGGCGGTCAATCGGATCCTGACCTCGTCCGGCTCGCCGATCCCGGTCGGGCAGGTCTCGAGAATCCGGATCTTCGAGGCTGATCTCGGCCGGCAAGGACACCCTCGGGCTGGACAACGACTGGTTGTACACCGCCGCGCCCTACACCCTCGCCGACGGGACCCAGGTCAACTTCCAGCCTGGGGCGATGTCCTGGAACGCCTGCGCGCGTTCGAACCTGGCCGGCAACACGTATGCCAACGCGGTCGATTCGATCGGGGTCTCGATCTCCTACACCTACCGCCTGACCACCCCGCTGGCCGGCGCGATGCGCCTGATCGGCGGGAACCAGGCGGCGGCGATCGGGATGACCGACGTCACGGTCATGCAGTTCAACCCGACGTCCTAGGTTGATCGTGAGACCCACGTTGCGCTCGATCTCCGCGGGCCGGGCGGCCGGGCGAGCACTGCCCGTGACCACGCCCCGGACCCGTGCCCAGCGTGGCCAGATCCTGGTCCTGTTCGTCCTGTCGATCTTCGTCCTGACCGGCTTCATCGCCCTGGTCATCGACGTCAGCTGGTATTGGAGCAACTCGCTGCGGGTCCAGCGGGCGGCCGATGCCGCGGCGCTGGCCGGCGCCGTCGACCTGCCGGGCAACCCGGGCACCGTGAGCAGCCATCCGTTGGGGACCGGGATTGGCGACGCCCTGGCCGAGGCCAGCAAGAACGGCTATTCGCCGGGCTCGGGCGTGACCATCACCGCCCAGCAGGATTCGGTCGCCGTCAGCGGGGGCAATGCCGAACCAGATGGATGTGACCATCTCGGCCCCGGTCAACACGTTCTTCATCCGGATCTTCGGGATCCAGACGATCCAGGCCAGCCGCAACTCCAAGGCGCTCTTCACCCAGCCCGTGCCGATGGGCAGCCCCCAGAACTACTTCGGGGTGTTCGGCGCCGTGCGCAACGCGACGTTCACCCAGGGCGGGGTGATGACCACGACCAACGCCGACCTGAGCGGACCGGGGACGACCTGCGCCAACGGGGTCGTGACCTGCTTCCGGGACGTCGGTGGCCAAACCCTGACCCCCGGCGGCTTCTGGGGCACGATGAACAGCGAGGGCGCGGAGAACGTCAACGGCGACGCCTACCTGCCCTACTACGACACCGCCACCAGCACGCCGGCCCTGACCTGCGGCACGACGGCCGGCCTGAGCGCCTGCTATGACCCGACCAGCTACTACAACTACGCGATCTCGATGCCGCCCAACACGACCGGGGGCAAGGTCTACATCTTCGATCCGGGCTTCTGCGCGACGCTGAACTCGAGCGGCACGGGCGACCACTGGTTCGGGGGTGGCACGCCGATCAGCTCCTGGTACGAGCTGTTCAACACCCACAACACGCCCTACGACATCTCCGACGACTCGCTCGTCAAGTCATCGGGCAGCCTGTTCGCCGACCAGGCCGCCTCCGACTCGACGATGGGCGGCCCAGGCGGCTCGAACGAGTGCAAGCAGACGAACGTGCCGTACGGCGACGCCCGCGACTACCACGATGCCTGGTACCTGCTCAACCCGGCCAACCCATTGAGCGGGGGGCCGAACGGGACGGTCTATCGCCTCCACACCACGACCAGCGCGCCGGCCGGCCAGGGCGACCTGGTCAACCAGAAGACGGCCAACGGCGAGCAGAGCTTCGCGATCCTGGCCAACGACAACCAGGGCGGGGCGCTCCTGCCGACGGTCTATGGCCTTGGCGCGATGCAGATGTTCACGCCCCTGACCGCGGGCGCGAGCACCGTGAACTCGGAGTTCTACCTGGCCCAGGTCGCCCGGTTCTACGCCGGCAAGACGCTCGAGCTCAATCTCTGGGACCCGGGCGACACGAACACGATGTCGGCGACCCTGCGGGTCCTGATCCCGACCTCCCCGACCAGCTATGCCCCAACCCCGTTCACGTACAGCGCCGCCACGGGCACGACGAACTCAGCCCGCAACGGCGCGTGCAATTCGAACTCCAACAGCTCGCCCTCGAACAGCTCCGTCCAGACCTCGAACGGCGGCTCGGTAGGGCTGTTCAACGGCTGCTGGCTGACGCTCGACGTGCCGATCCCCGCGTCGTACACCGGCGACCAGGATGGCTGGTGGAAGATGCAGTACTCGATGTTCAACACCGTGTCCGGGACCACGACGTCAAACGACGTCACGACCTGGACGGCTCGAATCCTCGGCAATCCGGTCCACCTGATCGTCCCCTGATACAGGTAGCGTTCGCCACAAGGTGAGAGCCGTCGGCATTGTCGGCGGCTCTTCCAATCGCTGATCGCGCCCGACAGCTCGAGCTGCCGGCAGGGCTACGCCCCGGTGCCGACCTGGGCCGTGGGCGCCGCCGAGCGTGGACCGCTGAATCGCGGCGGGGTGCCCTGGGACCTGACGCCCCAGATGAGGTGCTTCGGGTCGATCGTCACGAAGGCAGCCCAGGCGGTCCCGACGACGGCCCCGACCGGCTGGCTGAGCCCGAACACGTAGGCAACGTCACCGGCCAGGATCCAGCCGGCGAGGAACCACAGCAGAGCTGAAACGATGCGCAACTTCATGCCCCCAGCGTCGTCCACCCGGCGAGGCCCCGCAACAGGAGAGTCGTACTGCGGGAGGCAGGACTTGTGCGCAAATCCGGCGCGACCCGCCGTCTCCGGATGTCAGTGATCCGCACCCCACAGGTCGGTGTGCCGGGGCACCGGCATTCGCCAGAAGTACTGGCCAATGTAAGGACTTTTGACAGGTCCCGGCCATACAGTGTGGCTTCGCTCGAGGTGCGAGCAGCACGGAGGTCCGCGTAGCGAATGAACCACCCAGATGGCGCCCGCCGGCAGGCCAGCCGGCGCACTGCCACGAAGAATCGCAATCGAGGCCAGGCACTCGTCGAATTCGCAATCATCTTCCCGCTCTTCCTCATCGTCCTGGGAAGCGTCCTCTACTTCGGCTTTCTGCTCTACTCCAAGATGTCGATCATCAACGCGGCTCGCGAGGGAGCCCACTACGGCATCCTCCTCGACCCGTCCGATCCAGCCTTCGACACCCAGGTCAGCGACCAGGTCCAGGGCGCGGCCGGCGCCGGGCTGAACCCCACGTCGGTCTCGACGGCGACCCAGGGCTTCCATGTCGACCCGACCACCCACCTGGTGACCTCGACGTCGTGCACCTGGGGCAATGGCGGGAGCTGCGTGGCTGGTGATGCTGTCACGGTCACCGTGACCTACCCCTTCGCCAACCCGATTCCGCTGCACCTGGTCCTGCTCGGGAACACGATCATCGACCTCCCGACCTCGATCAACATCTCCGCCACCGTCCAGATGATTCACGAGTAGCGGTGCGTTGAGATGAAGACCCGACGAACCCGCGGAGCTCAGACCCTCCGCCCACGGACCGCCACCGAGCAGGAGCACGGCCAGATCATTGTCCTGTTCGCGCTCGTCATCGTGGTCGTCCTCGCCTTCGCCGCCCTCGCCGTCGATCTCGGCGTGCTCCGCAACAACCGCCAGATCCTGCGCAACACAACGGACAGTGCGGCCCTTGCCGGAGGCACCCTGATGCCGGTCGACGGCTCAGTCCCGGGCGCCGCGACCAGCGTGGCGACGCTCGTCAACAGCACGATCCTGAAGAACTACCCAAGCCTCCGCCATTCGGGCATGCCGATCGGCGCCCGGTGCGTGGTCGGCGTCGACGACGCGAACATCGCCGCCGGGAACTGTGACTATACGATCAGCTTCCGCTGCCTGATCGGCGCGGATTCCAACGGACCCCTGATCGCCAGGGACATCCCGGCGGCCTGCGATCCGAGCCATTCCCTCGGGACGATCACCGCATCCCAATTCACCGGCGCGGGACCAACGCGCAGCTCCAGCTGCAATCCCTTCGTCGGCGACCGCTGCAACGTCGTCGTCGTGGGCGGCAGCTCCACCACCCAGTACGCCTTCGCCAACGTCGTCGGGATCGGCAGCGGCAACTCGGGTGCCGTCTCGTCCGCCGCCTGCGGCGGGCCGTGCGGCGCGGCGCCAGTGATCATCAACGACGTCGAGTTCGTGATCGACAAGTCGGGCAGCATGAACGGCGACAACTCCGGCTCCGACCCGAGCTGCCCGTTGGGCTGCCCGCGGATCTTCTGGGCCAAGAAGGCCGCAGACCAGCTGGTCACGGACCTCGCCAGCAACGGCGGCATCGGTGCCACCGGCAACGAGGTCGGGATCACCCAGTTCAGTGGGACCACCGCCAGCTCCGATCCGACGGCCTGGACAGTCGACGGCGGCGGGGCTCACGACGAAGATCAACGCGATCACCGCAAGCGGCAGCACCCCCACGGCGCTCGGGATGCAGACGGCAACCGCCGATCTCATCGCGCATGCCAGGAATCCCGTCGGCGGCAGGGTCCAGCGGGTCGTCATCTTCATGTCCGACGGTCGCCCCAATCCCGACCAGGGCCCGAACGGCCTGGCCGCGACGAGCGCCACGGGCCAGCGGCCGATCCAGGCCGACATCAGCGCCTACCTCGGCTCGGCGGATGTCGCCTACTCGATCCTGCTCGGCAACACGCCGAATCCCTATCCCTACACAATCGGCCAGGGCCCCCCGCTGGACGCCAACATCAACGATCCGGCGATGATGAAGCTGCTGGCCACGCCGGACGACAACTCCGTGACCCCCCCGTTGACCTACTACTTCCACGTGATCCAGGCCAGCGACCTGCCCAGCGTCTTCCACCAGATCGCGGGCCAGATCCTCGGCTCCGGCGCGCACCTCATCCAGCTCTATCCGACGCCGGTCGTCACCAGCTCCAGCGGACCGACCACGGCCGTCCACATCACGGGCAATAATTTCAGCGGCCTGCTCTCGGTCAGGATCGACGGAATCACCTGGAACATCGTCTCCAGCACGGACACCTCGATCACGGTCGCCCATCCAGGCGGCTCGTGGACGCCGGGGACGTCCGGGACGAAGGCCGACGTCATCGTCACGACGCAGGGCGGCACGTCGCCGATCACCAGCGCCGAGAAATACACCTGGCCTTGATCCATGGGGGCCTGGCTCGGCCAGCCTGACCGAGCCGTAGATGCGAGTGAAGCCGCCGGCGCCAACCGGCGGCTTCGTCGATTCTGGGGCTGCCCGAGGCGCTTGGTGCCCGACGGCACCGGGCAGCGAGCACTGGTGCGGTCCGGTGCGGTCCGGTTCGTTGACCGGCGGACCCTCAGGACTAACGTACTAGTGCGATCGTGCCGGTCAAATCACCGGTCCGGACGCGCCCTCATCATCGCCGTCGCCGCGGTGCAGTTCTGAGCGCGCTCGCGGCGGCGGCGGCCATTTTTCCGATGAGAGCCCCCGCCAGCGTCAGCCCAGGACCCCTCAGCCCAGGACCCGATCGCGGGTCAGGCCGGCCAGGGTCGGCGCGCCGAGCAGCTTCATCGCTGTTCGCAGCTCCGCCTCGAGGATCTCGACGCAACGCAGGACGCCCGCCTCACCGGCGGCGGCCAGGGCATACAGGTAGGGCCGGCCGATGAACACGGCCCGGGCGCCCAGGGCCAGGGCGGTCACGATGTCGGTCCCCCGGCGGACGCCGCCGTCGAGGTAGACCTCGGCTCGGCCGGCGACCGCGTCCACCACCCGCTCGAGGGCATCGATGCTGGCCGGCGCCCGGTCGAGCTGGCGCCCGCCATGGTTGGAGACGACGATCCCCGCGGCACCCGCATCGACGGCCCGGGCGGCATCAGCCGGATCGAGGATGCCCTTGATCACGATCGGCAGCTCGGACAGGCCGCGCAGCCAGGCCAGGTCCGCCCAGCTCAGCGACTCGTCGATCAGGGCCACGGTCGAGCCGTGGTAGGCCTCCTCCCAGCCGATGTTCGGCAGCGCGCCGGTCTCGGCCACTGGGTCGCGGATCTCCCGCTCGCGGTAGCCGGTCGTAGGCAGGTCGACCGTCAGCACGATCGCGCGGTAGCCGGCGGCCGCCGCCCGGCGGACCATCTCCTCGGACCGGCCGCGATCCTTCTGGACGTAGAGCTGGAACCAGCGCATGCCCCGGCCCACCCCGGCCACGTCTTCCAGGGAGCGGTTGGAGAACGACGAGAGGCAGAAGACGAGGCCGCGGTTCGCCGCGACCCGGGCCGGGATCACCTCGGCCTCGCTGTGGGCCAGCGCCTGGCTGGACGCCGGGGCGAAGCCGATCGGCAAGGCGACATCGTGGCCGAGGATCGAGGTCGTCGGATCCACCCTGGCCACGTCGACGAGGACCCGCGGCAGCAGGCGGTGGCGGGCGAAGGCCGCCTCGTTGTCCCTGAGGGTCAGCTCGTCCCACGAGCCGCCGGCGTAGTAGGCGTAGGCGGCCGGGGTGAGCCTCGCCCGGGCCAGCGCCTCGAACTCGCGCAGGTTGGCGATCGTCGTCATCGGCACAGGGTAGCGAACGGCGCGATCCGGTCAGCGGGCGGCTCGCGCGGCCTCCATCAAGCGTCCGGCCCTGGCCGGATCGACCGCGTTCCAGGTGATCCCGTCGACCTTCAGGCTGGTGCCCACGATCGCCCCGTCGGCCACCTTGAAGATCTCGGCGATCCGCTCGGCGCGGACCCCCGTGTTGGCCACGATCGCCATCTCCGGGGCGGCGTCCTTGGCCGCGCTCAGGTCGCTCATCGCGAAGGGCACCCCGGCCGCCGGGCCGCTGATCAGGATCGCGTCCATGCCCAGGAAGGCCGCGCCCCGAGCCCGGTCGGCGATGGTCCGACTGCCGAGGGCGCTGCTGAACTCGGGCGAGATGTTGTCGAAGAGCGCCACGTCATCGGCGCCGATCGCGGTCCGGTAGCCGGCGAGGTCGCCGATCGCCGGGGCGATCAGCCCCAGGTCGCTCTCGTAGACCCCGGTCAAGACTTCCCGGATGAACGTCGCCCCGGTGGCCCGGGCGAGAGCCAGGCTGGCCTTCGCGTCCCACAGGATGTTCACCCCGAACGGGACCCGCACGTCGCCCCGCAGCTCGCCGATCGCCGCGGCCATCGCCGCCGGGATCTCCGGCCCGACCGCCAGCTGGTAGGGGATGTCGTTCTCGTTGCAGAACAGCACGCCATCGACGCCGGCTGCCTGGAGGGTGGCCAGGTCACGGCCGACCACGTCCACGAGGTGGGCCCGGCCGAGGGTTCGGTCGTGGCGCGGCCGTCCGGGCAGGCCCGGGAAGTGGAGCATGGCGATCACCGGCTTGGCGGTTCCGAAGCGGTCGGCCAACGGCGCGGTCATAGCGGCTCCTCATGCTCCTCGGAGACGACCAGGCTGCCGCTCGCCAGCGGGGCGGTGGCCAGCACGATCTCGATGCCCAGCTCGCGCAGGCGGTCCAGCTGGGCCGGGTCGGCGCCCGCGTCGGTGACCAGGACATTGATGGCGCTGGCCGGCGCGACGTTGGCCAGGGCGACCTGGCCCAGCTTCGAGCCGTCGGCCAGGACCACCACTGTGCGGGCCAGCTCGATCGCCTGGCGGTGGATATCGGCCTCCTCGTCGACCATGTCGGTGATCCCGGCTTCGACCGACAGGCCGGCCGCGCCGATCACGGCCACGTCGAAGCGGTAGCGGGCGAGGGTCGCCCGGGCGGCCGGCCCGACGCAGCTCAGCTCGTCGCGGCGGACCGCCCCGCCCAGGACCACGGTGTGCATCGAACGGGTGCCCAGCTGGCTGGCGATCGGCAGCGAGCCGGTGACCACGGTCAGCTCGGGTCGGGCCCGGATGTAGCGCCCGAACTGCTCGCAGGTCGTGCCGATGCCGATGAACAGGCTGGACGCGTCGGTGACCAGCCGGGCAGCGGCCATCCCGATCAGCCGCTTCTCGCGCGCCGACTGGAGCGCCCGGGCGTTGAAGGCGAGGTCCAGGGAGCGGGTCAGGTGGGCCGTCGCGCCGCCATACGTCCGGCGCAGGAAGCCGTCCCGCTCGAGCCGCTTGATGTCCCGCCGGATGGTCATCTCGGACACCCGGAAGCGGGCCGCGAGCTCGACGACCTGGATCGTCTGCTCTTCGGCCACGGTCTCGAGAATCTTCAGTCGGCGATCTACAGCCAGCATCGTCCCACCTTCCCGGCTGACACTATCGCGCACAATGCTGCCCGAGCCTCACAGCTTTGGCAAGCCTCCATGTGTCCGATCCTGTGATCCGACGGAGCCACCAGCGGACTTGGGCAAGCACGCGATCGAGCTGCGGCGAGTCAACAATGTGTTCGGCGCGGATCGGGGCTTCTGCCACACGGTCGAACGCAACCTGGGCGGCGTCGCCGAGCTGTGGGCAAAGGAGCCGCTCGAAAAGGCCCCGTTCGATGTCGCCGCGCAGGTCAGCGCGCTGCAGGCCGCGATCGAACGAGCGCCGAAATCATTCGGCTGGAAGACCCGCGCCCGCGTCGGCGAGCGGGTCCGCTGGTACGAGACCCCCGAAGAGGTCCGCCACTGACGTTCAGGTGCGCCTCAGGACGTGCGCAGCGCCCCCAATCGTTGGAGGCCATCCAGCCCGAGGTGGGCCACCAGGTCATCGCGGAACTTCCGGCTGAGGAACTCCTGGCCGAGCTCGACTTCGGCCATCGAATACCGCCAGTTGATCTCGGCGGTCCCAAAGCGGACGGGATGACTCAGGGGACCGGCACCAATATCGATGATCTCGACCGCTTGGTCGGGCATCGCTTGCTTCGCCATTTCGTACTCCGTTGACTTGACATCAGGTCTTACCGCCGCCAGACGCGTCGATAAGTGGTCAACCAACGGGCAATACCCACCTCAGCCTGTCCACGCAGTCCGGTATCCGAACTGTCCGAACGTAAGGATGCCCCGGGCGTCAAGCCCCTGGCCGCCCACGGACCTGTATATCGGTGGGGATGGCCCGCCCGGAGGGATTCGAACCCCCGACCTGCTGATCCGAAGTCAGCTGCTCTGATCCACTGAGCTACGGGCGGACCGGCCGATGATAGTCGACCGGATCGATCCGCCCGCGCTCGGGACCTTGGCTACGGTGTGGTCGAGCCGCCTGCTGCGGGTGCGGTGCCGTTGGTCGCCGCGCGGGCGGCGAGGCCGCGGACCAGGATTGCGTCGTAGGTGCCGCCGCTGACCGTGCCGAAGACCATCGCGTTCTGGCCCTTCGTGAGGTCGGTGATCGCCTCGAGCTTGCCCTGCGAGCGGACCTTGGTGTTGGCCGTCACGATGAACGTGGCGCCTTTGCCGTCGGGGCCGGTGATCGTGATCGAGCCGGCGCTGAGGGCCGTGATCAGGCCCCGCTCGTAGTGGACCTGGACGAACGTGCCGCCCTTGGCCCGCAGGGTCAGGTCGCCGCGCACAACGCGGTTCAGGAGCTTGGCGCCGAGCCGGAGGGCGGCCGGCGTGAGGGCTGCCTCGTCGACCTGCGCCCCGGCATCGGCGGCTCCGGCGCTGGTGGTGTCGGCGGCCGGGGCCGCAGCCGGCGCGGTGCTTGAAGCATTCGAGGCGGCATAGATCGCGGGGACCGCCACGACCCCGACGAGGCCCAGGGCGAGAACGGCGGTGAGCAGGCGGCGGGCGCCGAGCTGGCGAAGCTTGCTGATCATTGCGGGTGAGCTCCTGGGTGGGTCGAGATGAGCGGATGAACGGACTTGAGCATCAGCCCGGCCCTCGCCACGCTCAAGACATGGCCGGTAACGACGTGTAAGCGGACCGTAAGATGCCGTTGCGGAACGAGGCCCTCCGAGATCAGCGCGGGAGGGCTGCGGCCATCTCCGCGATCGTCTGCGGCCCGACCCGGCAGCAGCCGCCGACGATCCGAGCGCCGGCCCGGATCCAGCTAGCGACGTCGCCCGGCAGCCGCTCGTCGACCGGTCCTGACCAGCGCCGACCCTCGGCGTCCCATCGCTCGCCGCCGTTCGGATAGGCGACGATCGGCTTGGCGGTCCGGCTTGCCGCCCGCTCGATCAGTTCGACGACGAAGCGCGGCTCGGTGCAGTTGATCCCCAGGGCCACCACACCGGGCGCCTCGTCGGCCAGCTCGAACGCCGCCTCGATCGGGTCGCCCCGCCGGGTATGGCCGCCGTCGGCGCAGCTGAAGCTCAGCCAGGCCCGGGCGTCGGGCGCCTCTTCGAGGAGCTCGACCAGGGCTCGGCCCTCGTCGACCGACGGGATCGTCTCGAGGGCGAGCAGGTCGGCATCGCTCGAGGCCAGGACCTCGAACCGCCGGCGGTGGAAGTCGCGCAGCTCGGCGACGCCCAGGCCGTAGTCGCCGCGGTACTCGGAGCCATCGGCCAGCATCGCCCCGTACGGCCCGATCGACGCGCCAACGAGCAGGTCAGACAGAGCGCCTCGACCCTCTTCGGCGCGGATCTCGGCGAGGTAGCGGCGGCGGGCCTCGGCGGCCAGCTCGACGCTCAGGCCGATCAGCCGGCCGGCCTCCGCCGGCTCGATCCCGGCCGCGCCGAAGCCCTGGAAGGTGGCCTGGTAGCTGGCCGTCGTGGCGACCTGGGCGCCCGCCCGGAAGTAGGCCAGGTGGGCGGCGATGATCGCCTCGGGCTCGGTCGCCAGGAGGCGGGCCGACCAGAGCGGGTCGGTCAGGTCGGAGCCGCGCCGCTCGAGCTCGGTGCCCAGGCCACCGTCGAGGAGCACGACGGCGTCGTCGCGGAGCAGGCGATCGAGGGGGCTGGCGGCCATCCGCCGAGTTAAGCACAGTCACCGGCCGACGGGCCTCGGCCGGTTCCGGTATAACGACAGGCGTGCGACGCCACCTCGTCCTGACCGGCCTCGGCGTCCTCGTGGCGGCGAGCGCCCTCGCCCTGACGCCGTCACTCCTGGGGTCAACCGCCCCGGTCGGTGCCGTCGCCCAGGCCACCGCCACGCCCCGCTCCGACGCCGCCCAGCCGTCCCTGTCGAGCGGTCCGGCCGGCGGGTTGCCCGGCACCGCCCTGAGCGCAGTCGCCTTGCCCGGCCACGGCCGCCAGCCGGCACCCACGGCGCCCGCCCCATCGACCCTGACCGGCTATGTCTGGCCGCTGCCCAGGGGCCGGATCACGAACGGCTTCGGCCCGAACTACTACGGCGACAACACGGTGGACGGCGTCCGCTTCCACGACGGCCTCGACATCGCCACGTTCTGTGGCGACCGGATCGTGGCCGCCCACAGCGGGGTGGTCCTGGCCGTCGGGCGGAAGGTGGATCCGTGGATGGGCTGGATCGGCTCCCTCGCCCCGTCGGTCGCCCGGCGCGACAAGTACAGCCTGTGGG
This sequence comes from uncultured Chloroflexia bacterium, assembly GCA_963735455.1. Classification (GTDB taxonomy): domain Bacteria; phylum Chloroflexota; class Limnocylindria; order Limnocylindrales; family CSP1-4; genus Palsa-1033. Next base: position 127,919 of record CAVTKZ010000001.1, on the reverse strand, counting down.
GCGAGCTGCCGATCGTGATCGTGATCGACGACGGCAACGGCTATCGGAGCATCTACGCCCACTTCAGCAAGACCGCCGTGACCGTCGGCCAGACGGTCAGCGCCGGGCAGTTCATCGGCTGGGAGGGGCGAACCGGCTTCGCGACCGGCTGCCACCTCCACTACGGCCTGTTCAGCCCGTATGACCCGGACCGCTTCGGCCTGCGGGCCGACGTCGTCAAGCGGACCAAGCTGCCGGCCTGGGAGATTGCCCGGATCAACCCGATCCTGGTCCTGCCGCCGCGACCCGCTCCCGGGGGCCGCTCCGGCTCCCGGTGCCGGGGCCAGCCCGGGCTCGGGCGGACCGTCAGGCGCGCTCGGCGACCCGCTCGTAGCGGCGGCCGATCAGCGACCAGGCCGGCAGCCGGCGTAGCGATTCGCTGACCGGCGCGGCCGGCCGGCCGTCGCGACCCTCGATCGCCAGGAGCGAGTCGGTGGCCGTGGCCTCGGCAGGCCGGGCATCGACGATCGCCAGGTCCACGGCGGCCACGCCAGGCTGGCTGGTCCCCAGCCCCTCGACCAGCCCAAGCGGGAAGGCGTCGCCCTCGTAGGAGGCCCGGACCTCGGCTACCGCCCGCCAGGTCGGCCGGCGGAGGAGGATCCCCCGCCAGGCCGCGGCGATCGCCGGCTCGACCTGGCCGTCGCCCGGCCGAGGCTTGGCGGCGACCGACTCGCCGCGCGCCCAGCGGGCGGCCTGGTGGAGCAGGGCGTACTCGTCGAGGTCGGCATAGGCCGCCAGCGCGTCGACCGGCGAGCCATCGCCGGCCAGCGCCCGGATCGAGGGCGCGAAGGCGTCGGCCAGGTCCAGGTCGATCGCCCGGACGGTGCGGTGGAAGTAGACCTGCTCGTACATGAACAGCCGGGCGGAGAGGAACATCTCGAGCGCCCCGAGGCCCGATTCGTAGAGGGTCAGGCCGCGGCTGCTGATGAACGAGTAGCGCCGCAGGCGCTCGACGTCGACCGGACCCACGGCCACCCCGGTCAGGTACGCGTCGCGCCGGACGTAGTCCAGGTTGTCGACGGTGAAGACGCCCGACAGGAGTGGCTGGAGCCAGCGCACCCAGCGGGGCATCGTCGGGTCGAGGAGGGCCGGCTTCGAGACGAGGAAGGCGACCCAGCGCGGGTCGATCTCCTCGCCCGGGGCAAAGGCGTCGCGCTCGGCGACCGCGCCCGGCGCCCGGCGCAGGCCCCGGATCAGGCCGGCCAGCTCGCGCTCGATGATCAGCTGGCTGAGGTCTTCGTGGGTCAGCCGCTTCGACTCGCGCCGGCGCTCGTCGGGCGGCGCCTCGAAGGCGACCAGGACGTGCTCGTCGAAGAAGTGGGCGAACGGCCCGTGGCCGACGTCATGGAGCAGGCCGGCGACGCGCAGCGTCTCCACGACCAGGCCTTCGGAGGGCAGTGGATCGCCGCGCTCGATCAGCGTCGCCCGGAGGCTGGGATAGAGGCTCCGAGCCCACAGCCCGGCCTCGTGCATGACGCCCAGGCCATGGGTGAAGCGGCTGTGCTCGGCGGTCGGGAAGACCCACCGGGCGCTCTGCAGCTGGCTGATCCGGCGCAGGCGCTGGAGCCAGGCCGTGTCGAGGAGGTCATCCTCGGCGTTCGCCTCCGTGGGCAGGCCCAGGGCCGCCGATTCGTCCGGCTCGAGGCGCTTGGTCAGCTCGATGTAGCCGTGGATCGGGTCGCTGATCAGGTTGGTTGCCGCGAACGCGTGATGGCGCATGCTCAGCCGTCCCGGTACTTCGCCGCGGTCGCTGCCACGATTGCCCCGATCTCGGCCCGCAGCTCGGGCGGGGCGAGGACCTCCACGTCGGCCCCCCAGCCCAGGATCCAGGAGCGGATCTCGACCGTGCCCGAGACGGTCGCCGACCAGGTGACGGTGCCGTCCGGTCCCTGCTCGACCGCCTGGGTCGGATGCCAGCGGGTCTCCTGGACGCGGCCCGCGACCGCCGCCGAGAAGCGCAGCCGGACCACGGTCGGGGCCTGGTCCGAGATGATGTCCCAGGCCGCCGCCAGGGCGCCCTCCATCGCCCCCTCGGCGGGCGGCTCGAAGCGCTCCACGGTGGGCGCCACCGATTCGATCCGGTCGATCTTGAACGTCCGGACCGCCCCGATCGTCTCGTCGAAGCCGATCAGGTAGAGGGCCCGGGTGGTCAGCGACGGCTCGATCAGGTAGGGCCGGACGCGGGCCCGGCGGGTGCCCTTCGAGGCGTCATACGTCCCCGACCGGTAGCGCAGCTCCACGACCCGCCGATCGGCCCAGGCGCCGGTCAGGGCGCGAATGATCGAGCGCCGGCTCGGGTCGGCCGGGCGCAGCCGGGAGAGCAGGTCGCCCGAGTCGACGATGTGCCGGGCGAGGACCGGTGGCAGGCCCTCGGCCAGCTTCTGGAAGGCCGCGCCGAGGTCCGGGTCGTACTCGTTGGAGTAGCGGGCCATCAGCCGGGCCGAGAGGAAGACGGCCATCGCCTCCTCGCGGGTCAGGCTCAGGGCCGGCAGCAGGCCGCCGTCGGCCAGCCCGAACCGGCCGTCCTCGGACCAGATCGGCAGGAGCAGCTCGTCCTCGATCGCCTTGAGGTCGCGATAGACCGTCCGCTTGGACATCCCGACCGCCGCCGCGATCTCCTCCGGGGCGGCCCCGCGATCACCGCGACCCTCGAGGAAGCGGACGACCCGGTAGAAGCGCGCCGTCCGGTCGCGCTTGGCACTCAGGCGGTCGCGCTCATCGATGCTCATCGATCCACGTCCCGTCCCATCTCAGCCCGGTGCCACGATCGAGCGCAGCTGGTCGCGCTCGGTGGCATCCAGGGTCACCGCGATCGTACCCACGATCCCGCTCCGGCCGAGCGGGCCGGCCTCGCCGCTGACCAGGCCCTGGACGACGCCGACCTCGCCGTCGGAGAAGACCCAGTAGTCGAGCGCCCCTCGCCAGTGGCTGAGCGATTCGCTGCCGACGAACCAGTTGACCTCGGGGAAGCCCGCGGCAAAGGTCGAGCCGTCGACCTCGATCCGGCAATGGCGAGCCCGGGCGCCGTCGATGAACTCGAGGCCGCGGTTCTCGGCGGTCGCCCGCAGGTCGCTGGTCAGGGCGGCCCCCAGGACCAGGCTGTCGAGCGCATCGCCGGCCACCTGGCTGGGCTGAACCGGGATCCACGCACCGCCGGGCGACTGGGTCCAGGCCCGGTCACCGACCCGGGCGACGGCGAAACGGCCGAGGTTTCGGTCGGTCGCCACGTCGGCGGTCCAGCGCAGGTCGGCCCCGCTGCGGGCCCCCGAGATCGTGATCTGGCCGATCGGCCGGCCGTCGACGCTGGCGGTCATCTCGACCGTCAGGAGGGCCGTCGTGCCCGCTTCGATCCGGTCCGAGCAGTCCGGCGGCTGGCGGTTCGGATCGGTCGGACCGAACGGTGACGAGACCGCCGGTCGATCCCGCAGGGCGAGGTCGTTGGCCACGGCCACACCGGTGAAGCTCGAGCCGACAACCAGCGTCGCGGCCAGGCCCAGGACGACGCCGCGGATCAGCCGGGTCCGCCGCGACGCCTGCCCGCCGAGCGTCTCCCGAGCGAGCCCCAGGCCGCTGAAGATGCTCGTCGCCAGGAGCGCCAGGAGCCACGGGTAGGCCACCTCGGCCGATGGCAGCAGGGTCTGGGCGCCGCCGTTGACCAGCTGGTTGAGGACGCTGCCGGTCGATGGGATCAGGAGCAGGATGGCCACGATCCCGAGGGTCAGCACGCCCGCGAACGAGCGCCCGCCACGGACCAGCGGCGGCCAGGCGATCGCCGCGGCGGCCACGGCGGTCGGACTGATCGCCACGAGCCCGACCACGATGTCGATCGGCCCACCGGGCCGGTAGCCGAGCAGGATGTACAGGGCGCCCAGGCCCCACAGGGCCGTCAGCACCGCCGCCGTGATCTGGAGCTCGATCGTCCGGGTCCGCACCGGCCGAGTCTAGATGGACATCCTCACCATCGGGCGCGTCACGCCGTCGAAGGTTGGCTGCTCGGTTGGCTGACCGGCGCCCACCGCGTCGAATGGCTCGAACTCGAAGCCCAGCCGACCGGGGCGCTTGATCAGGCGCAGGAAGTCGAGCCGGTAGGCCGCGTACATCTCTCCGACGACGGCGGCAGCGATCCGGTGGCCGGGTCCCCCGGCGCCGGCACGGGCCGCCTCGCGGCTCTCCCAGATGCAGAACGACAGACATTGGCCCTGCGCGTTGGTCGGGCCCTTGAAGTAGTGGATGAAGCCGGGCATCCCGGCTGCCTCCGCGTGAGCGACGTCATCGAGGGCCGTCAGTCGGGCTTCGTCCGCGGTCGGCCGGCGGACGGAGCGAAACGTGACGACGTACCACTCGCCCCGCTGCGCCGTCGAGGTGATCGCCGACCAGTCGAAGGCCAGGCCGATGGGCTGCCGGGCGTAGTCATCGCCAACGGGCCTGATCTGGTCGAATCGAGGGCTTCGGCTGGTCACGGGCGCCAGCGTACCCGTTCTGGGCTCGGATTACCATCCTATAAGACTGGTACCTATCGCTATGTGGTGATGGGAGTTCTGATGACTTGCCGTCAGGCCCAGCCGGACTCCTCGAGGGCGGCGTTGACCGTCTCGGCTGCGGTCTGCACGAGCCTTCGTGTCCTCGTTCGCCAGGCGAGCCCGCAGCGGCCCGCCGGGCCGATGACCGCCAACGACCCGACGATCCCCTCCTGTCCCATGATGGGAACGGCCACAGCCACGGATCCGGAAACGGCCTCGCCCTCGCTCGTCGCCGTATGGGTCGCCCGGATCTCGGCCAGGCTCGCCCGCAGCAGGGCCTCGTCCGGCGTATGGGACGTGAGCGGCGGCAGGCCGGCCGCAACCACCTCCTCGAGGATCTCGGCCGGCGCATAGGCCAGCAAGACCCGGCCCATCGCGCCGGCATAGAGCGGAGTCATCCCGCCGACTTCGAATTCGACCCGCAGGGGCTGGCTGCTGCTCACCTGGGTCAGGCAGACGGCGGACAGGCCGATCCGGCGCAGGATCAGGGCGGTCTCTCCCGTCTCGTCGACCAGCGTCTGCAGGATCGGCTCACCAACCCGGATCAGGAGCTGGCTGCTGACGTTCGATCCCGTGCCGATCAGCAGCCTCGGCCCGAGCTGGTAGCGACCGTCGCGGCGGTCGAGGAAGCCAAACTCCTGGAGCGTCCGCAGATAGCGGTAGACGCTCGATGGGGGCATCTCGAGGACGGCGCTCAGCTCGTCGGCGCGGACCTGGCCGCGGTCGGCGACGGTCAGGAGCAGGCGCAGCCCACGGGCGAACGAGGTGTCCTCGGCGGCCTCCTCGGGCGGTCGATCGCGGGCGGTGGGCACTGTCAGCTGACCGCGCCAGCTTGGCCGAACGCGCCCTGCGCGACGAGGTCAACGAGCGGCTGGACATCGCTGACGACGTCGCCTTGGTCCAGGTACGGAAGCACCCGACGGATCGCCTGGAACGCCCGCTCCGTCCCGCCCCCGCGGGGGCCGAGGCCACGAAGCTGCGAGGCCTGGGCGGCAACCGTCAGCTCGAGCGCGACGATCCGCTGACCGAGCGAGACCATCTCCGCCAGCCGCCGTGCCGCCAGGGGCGCCATCGTCGCGCGATCTTCGATCCCTTCAGCGTGGCTCGTCGAGACGATCTCGGCCGAGACCGGTCCGGCCAGCAGGCGCGCCTCGGCGGCGATGGCCTGGACGGCGATCCCGAGATACGACAGGCCGGGCTCGGCTGCGTCGGGCCCGGGCGACAGTCCGGTGGGCAGACCTGACCAGGTCGTCTCAAGAGCCTTTACGACGCGTTCGGCGGCGGCCCCCAGCGAGCTTGCCAGGGCGATCCGGAGGTAGTCGGTTGCCAGGACCAGGGGCACGACCTCGTAGTTCGCGACCGAGACGAGACGGTCCTCGCCCGGCACGACGATCGGGTTGCCCTGCGAGGCATTGAGCTCGATCGCCAGCTGCCCGTCCATGTGCTCAAGAACGTCGCGCAACGCCCCCTGGATGTGGGGCAGGTTCCGGAAGGTCAGTGGATCCTGCAGCGCCCGGGCATGGCTGCCCGTCCAGATGAACGAGCCGTCCAGGAGCGCGCGGAGATTGGCCAGCGCCGCCCGGATGCCCGGGTAGGGTCGGACATCGGCGATCGCCGGATGGAGCATCGACGGGTTCGCCGAGATGCCCTCGAGGCTGAGCGCGCCCGCCGTCTCCAGCGAGCGGCTCAGCTCAAATGCGTCGCCGACGGCCAGGGCAGTCCAGGCAGTCGAGAACGCGTTGCTGCTGAGCAATGCGAGGCCTTCGCCAGGGAGGAGCTCCACGTCGGCGAACAGGCCGCGGGCCAGGTCGGCCATCGGCGCAAGGTCGGCCTGCCCGATCGAGCCAAGGGTCCTGACGGGCGGGAGCCGGTCGCCGTTGAGGGCGTCGACCAGGCGTCGCGCCAGGACCGGGCGAACGCCCGTCGAGCCACTGGCGAAGGCGTTGGCCAGGCACAGGATCGTGCCCCGGACCACGTCGTCCGGCGCGGGCGATCCCTGGCCCACGAGGTGGTGCTGGATGACCCGGTTGGCGTAGGCCCCGGCCCGTTCCCCGTTGAGCCCGACCCGCTTGAGGACGCCGACGGCCGTGCTCAAGCCGTAGACCTGGTCACCGCGCCCTAACGCGCGTTCGACGACGGCCCGGCCGGCAGTCATCGCCTCGACGGCGTCGGGGGTCGAGCTCGACGGATTCGGCGCGGCGGGCAACACCGAGGAGCTGGTCCCGGGTCAGCTCGTGGCCGGTGAGGAGGATCACCGAGCCAGTCTAGGGCCTCGAGCTAGGCCGCTCTCCGCCACGGGCAGGCAGTCCCGGCGGTGGACCTCTGCCGACTGATCGGCCTCCACGCCCACGGTTCCGACATGCCGCGCGTCACGCCAGGGTCGGCTCGCCCGTCAGGGTGGCAACCGGACGATGGTCGTGGCGATGGTGGGGGATTGGCAATGGTCCGGAGCCGTCGGGTCGGGTCCGAGGGGCGACTGGAATCGACGCAAGTACTAGCCCGACTAGTACCGAGGGCCTATCGATCGGGTCGGGCCCGATCGCGAGAGTACGGGCATCGGGAGCAGTCCCGAATGACCATCAAATCGAACCAGCGTGGAGTCACAGGCGGAACGTGGACCATGGCCGATCGTCGTCGCAGCGGGGCGCGCGCAACCGGGGCTCGATCCCGGGTCGCGGCCTCGTGGCCGGCGGCCGGGGCGGGCTCCGCGGCCGGGTCTGGCTCCAGCACCTCCACGGCCCGGAAGCCGACGCGGACGGGCCGCAGCCGGCTTCCGGCGAATCACGACCCGGCGACCCGGGCGACCTATCGGCTCCTCCTGCTGAGGGGCCTTGGGCCTGACGAGGCGGCCAACCTGACGGCCTACCTGTGCGGGCTGCCGGTGCGCGAGGCGCACTGGTCGCTCGGCGAGATCAACCGGCTGCTCTTCCTGCGAGAGCTGGCCCGGAGTGGTCGCTGGGGCCTGGATGACGGTCGGAGCGGCCGTCCGAACTGAGCAGGGGCGGTCTGCCGCCCGCAATCATCAAGGTCGAGTCGGCGTTCTCCTCCTCCCGCCCCCTCGACCGGAGTCCGAAGCGGCGTCGAGCCTCCTCCCGACGCCGCTTCGGCGTTCTCGGGCCCTACTTCCCGGAAGCGGACCTAGCCTGCTTGTGCAACCGCCGGGCGAGGTACATCGTCTGTGAGACATGAAGGCCCTCGCAGTGGCTCTGCTTTGTGCCCTGCTCGTCGGATGCTCCAGGGTGCCGCCAGCGACCCCCGCGTCGCGCCCAAGCCTGAACGTCGCGAACGGGACCCCCCTGACCGTGACCCTCGTCGTGAACGGCCAGCCGGTCGGTGCCTTCCCGCCCGGCTGCCCTTGTCCGACGATTGACCTCGCCGCGCTGCCGCCGCTGCCCTGGACCGTCGAGGCGCGATCACCGTCCGGACGGGTCCTCACCTCCATGACCGTGACCCCGGGGGAGATCCAGAGCGCGGACTCGCCCGTGCACACCATTCCCATGGGACGTGTCGACCTCTCGTGCGGTCAACTCACGATCTACGCGGGCGACTTCGCGCCGTCGGGTCCTGTCCCGAATCCGTCCATGGGTTCGCCGGACGACTGCGCGCCGTAGCCCTCGCGCTTGATGGGCGCACGAGCGCACCGATGCGTCCTTGTCACTGGAGTCCTCCCGACGCCGCTTCGGCGATTCCCGGGTCGGATCGTCGGGCGCGCCGGGTCGGGACGGGGGCTGGACCCGTCGTTTACACTCCGCCGCGTTCAGCCTTTCAGCAGGGAGCCCGTCATGCGCAGAGCCCTCTTCAGCGTCGTCACGGTAGCGGCTGTGCTCCTGGCTGCCTGTACCAGCAGCGGCGCGACCCAGGCCCCATCCGCGGCGGCGTCGGTGCCGGCGTCGTCCACGGCCCCGGGCAGCGCCCCGGCCTCGACCGCGCCAGCCTCGGCCGCGCCCGCGTCCGCTGATGCCTGCGCCGGCATCCAGACCCTCACCAGCGGCACGCTCACGATCGGCGCCGACAACCCGGCCTATCCGCCCTACTACGAGCCGGACGCGAGCACGGCCCCGGGCGCCACGTGGCAGCTGGGCGACCCGCTCAACGGCCAGGGCTTCGAGGACGCGGTGGCCTATGCGATCGCCAAGGCGATGGGCTTCAGCCAGGACAAGGTGGCCTGGACCCCACTCGCCTTCGACAGCGCGACCGCCCCGGGCGCCAAGCCGTTCGACATCTACCTGACCCAGGTCTCGTACACGGCCGACCGGACCAAGGCCGTTGACCTGAGCACCGGCTACTTCGACCTGAACCAGGCCGTCGTGGCCCTCAAGTCGAACGCCATCTCGAAGGTGACCACGGTCGCCGGGCTGGCCGACTTCAAGCTCGGCGCGCCGATCGGGACGACGAGCTACACGTACATCACCGACAACATCCAGCCGACCAAGGCGCCCAGCGTCTACAACGACCTCGACGGCGCGCTGAAGGCGCTCCAGGCCAAGCAGATCGACGGGATCGTGGTTGACCTGCCGACGGCCTTCTACATGCGCGACGCGCAGCTGACCGGGGGCACGATCGTGGGCTACCTGCCGACCGTCGGCGGCACGCCCGAGTACTTCAGCGTCCTGCTGGCCAAGGGCAGCAAGCTGACCCTGTGCGTCAACCAGGCGATCGCCGCGATCAAGGCCGACGGCTCGCTGGCGGCGATCACCCAGAAATGGATCTACGACGAGGGCGCGCCGGCCCTCAAGTAGCCGCCCGGCTCCCTCCGCGAGCTCGCCATGACCGCACTGAACGGCCGCCGTCGACGATACGGCGGCCGTTCCACGCTCATCGCGATCGTCAGCACCGTCGTCTTCGTGCTCGCCGTCAGCCTGGTCGTTGGCAGCTCGCCGAGCTGGCCCCTGGTCCAGCAGGACTTCTTCGACCCCGACACGTTCTGGCGCTTCCTGCCGGTCATCGCCCGGGCCGCCGTCCTGAATGTCGCCCTGTTCCTGGTCGTCGAGGTCCTGGTCCTGATCCTGGGCCTGGTCGTGGCGATCGCGCGCAGCCTGCCCGGGCCGGTCTTCTTCCCAGTCCGGCTCGCGGCCATCCTGTTCGCCGACGTCTTCCGGGGGGTGCCCAGCCTGCTCGTCATCTACCTGTTCGGCTTCGGGATCCCCGGCCTGCAGCTGCCCGGCGTCCCGAGCGAGCCGTTCCTGTGGGCGGCCGTCTCGCTCACCCTCGTCTATACCGCCTATGTCTCGGAGGTCTACCGGGCCGGGATCGAGTCGATCCACCCCAGCCAGGCTGCCGCGGCCCGTTCGCTCGGCATGACCAGGTTCCAGGCGCTCCGCTTCGTGGTCGTGCCACAGGCGATCCGGCGGGTCATCCCGCCCCTCCTCAATGACTTCATCGGGCTCCAGAAGGACACCGTCCTGGTCTCCTACATCGGCGTCGTGGAAGCCTTCCGGACGGCCAACATCGAGCAGCAGGCCCATTTCAACTTCACGCCCTACCTGGCCCTCTCGGCGATCTTCCTGGTGATCACCCTGCCCCTCACTCGGCTGACCGACTACCTCGTCGCCCGCGACCGGCGGCGATCCCTGGCCGGCGCCCGATGACCCCCGACATCGTCCGGATCGAGGGCCTCCACAAGAGCTTCGGGCCGCTCGAGGTCCTGCGCGGGATCGACCTGGCCGTGCGCGAGCACGAGGTGGTCTGCCTGATCGGCGCCTCGGGCAGCGGCAAGTCCACCCTGCTCCGGTGCATCAACCTGCTCGAGCCGATCGATGCCGGCCGGATCCTGATCGAGGGCGCCGACATCACCCTGCCCGCGGTCAATGAGAACGAGGTCCGACGGGGGATCGGGATCGTCTTCCAGGCGTTCAACCTGTTCCCGCACATGAGCGTCCTCGACAACGTGACCCTCGGCCCGCGCCGGGTCCTGCGCCTGCCCCGGGCCGCGGCAGAGGCTGCCGCGACCGAGCTGCTGGCCCGCTTCGGCCTGGCCGACAAGCGCGACGAGTATCCCGACCGGCTGTCGGGCGGCCAGCAGCAGCGGGTCGCGATCGTGCGCGCCCTGGCCATGAAGCCCGAGCTGATGCTCCTCGACGAGATCACCAGCGCCCTCGACCCGGAGCTGGTGGCCGAGGTCCTGAACGTCGTCCGGGAGCTGGCCGCCGGGGGGATGACGATGATCATCGCGACCCACGAGATGGGCTTCGCCCGGGACATCGCCAACCGGGTCTGCTTCCTCGATGCCGGCCGGATCCTGGAGGAGGGCCCGCCCGACCAGATCTTCACCTCGCCCTCGGAGGCCCGCACCCGCCAGTTCCTCGATCGGGTGATCGCCGCCGGCCGGCTGTAGGCCGAGCGGGCCGGGGCGCGTCGGCCGGGGGTGGCGGCTATCCTCCGGTCATGCCTGCCGTTCCGCGCATCGTCCTGACCGTCGCCGATCGCAGCATCCAGGCGGAGCCGGAGATCGCCGCACGGAAGAATGACCTGTACGTCGAGGCACTCCGGCGTCACGGCGGCGACCCGGTCGTGCTCGACGCGCGGAGCTCGGAGGCTGAGCGGCAGGCCACCTTCGCGACGATGGCCGGCCTCCTGCTGACCGGCGGCGCCGACATCGACCCCGCCCGCTACGGGCGCCCGAACCAGGGCGCGGTCAACCTCGAGCCGGATCGCGATGCGCTCGAAGCCGAGGCTTATGCGGCCGCCGTCGCGCGGGGCGTGCCGATCCTGGGCATCTGCCGTGGATTCCAGGCGGTCAACGTCTTCCGCGGCGGGACGCTCCTCCAGCATGTCGAGGGCCACGTTGGGGCCGCCTGGGGCCACGGCCCCGCAAAGGAGCATGCCCTCCGACTCGTGCCCGGCAGCCGCCTCGCCCGGATCCTGTCGCCGACCAACCCACGGGCGGGCGCGACGACGGTCAACTCGTACCACCACCAGGCGGTCCGGGCGACGGACCTCGCGCCGGGCCTCGTGCCGAGTGCCTGGGCCTCGAGCCCGGAAGGCGACCTGGTCGAGGGCTTCGAGGCGTCCGATGGCCCGTTCCTGGTCGGGGTCCAATGCCACCCCGAGCGAACCGAATCGACACCCGATTCGTTCGAGCGCCTGTGGCGCTTCTTCGTCGACGCCTGCCGCGGGCCAATCTCCGCGCGCTGATCGCTGCCGAGTCGAGCGACGCCGGCGGGCGCTCAGCCGGCCGGGTTGCCCAGGCGCGCGCGGTCCGGGCCTCGCGGCGCCGGGCTTGGCGGCGCGATGCTGTCCAATGCTGCTCCCGTAGCGCCTGACATCGGACGAATGTCGCCGGGACACGCGTTATCTGGTGTCGCAGCCGGCTGGAGGCCGATCTCAGGACCGATTCGCGCCCATCCGTGCACGAATACTCGACGCGTGGCTAGTTCGGCCCCCGAATCGGGCCCCGCTGAGGCGTTACTGCGTCTCCCAGCGACATTTGTCCCAAGCGTCGGCGGTGACGAGTAGCCGACGAGCTCGGCCGGCCAGACTACCCACGGCGCGCCGTCCGGGTCGGCGCCGTACTTCTGGATATCGCCCCCGGCGATCAGGACGCGGGAATCGAAGGCGTTGAAGCATCGAAACGGACTGAAACGGCCTGAATCATCGCCTGCGGCGATCGAATCCCTGGAATCGCGTGTCGTGGATGCCGGGAGGGTCGGCCAAATCGGCCTTTTGATCGCCTGGGGCGATATCGCACAGGTGACGGACCTGGACCGGGGTAGCTGACGAACTCGGTCTGCTCAGTGGCCGAACATCTCGGCCAGGGTGACGGGGGCCAGGCCGGCCTGGTTCAGGCCGTCGACGATCCCGGGCAGGGCTTCGAGGGTGTGCTCGCCGCTCAGGCGGAGGAGCACGATCGAGCCGCCGTTGGCCCGCGACAGGACGCGGCTGACGATGTCCTGGGCCGTCGGTCCGCCCTGGGCCGAGGGCGTCGAATCGCTGGTGTCGACGTCCCACAGGACGGTGTAGCCGAAGCCGGCCGAGGCGACGGCCGCTCGCATCGCCGGGTTCTGGGTCCCGAACGGCGGCCGGAAGAATGGCTTCGAGCTCAGGCCGCTGGCCGTCTGGATCGCGGAGTCGGCGGCCTTCACCTCGGCCACCACCTGGGCGCTGGACATCGAGCCGAGCGCCGCGCCGTCATTCGACTCGTTGGCGATCGTGAACAGGTCGGGGTGGCTGCCCAGGGCCGCCAGGACCTGGCCGGCGATCGGGTCGGAGCCGGCCAGCTGGCCGGTCACGAAGACGGTGGCGTGGACGCGCGCCTGGATCAGCCAGTTGACGATGTCCAGGCCGGTCCCGCCGGTTTCCAGGTTGAAGGTCAGGGCGACGTCGTTGCCGCCGGCCGCGCCGCGGGTCACGAGCAGGCCGCTGCCGTCGGCCGGCGGGCTGGGGGCCCCCGGGATGGACGGCGCGATCGGCGGTGCGGGCGTCGGACTGGCATCCGGCAGGCCGTTGCCGTCGTTGTCGATCAGGCCCGGGTAGATCGTCAGCCGCCAGCCGATCTCGAGGTGGTTGGGGTTGTAGGTCGGCTTGTCCGGGTCGAGGCTGGGGTAGGCCTTCCGATTCCAGTAGGCGATGCTCCGCCCGGTCGTCTTGAAGCGGTGGCCCAGGTTGACCAGCGAGTCGCCCGACTTGACGACGTAGGTCAGCGGCGTCGGCTGGGGCGTCGGGGTCGGCGCCGGCGTTGGCCCCGGCGTGCCGCTCGGCGCGGCGCTCGGCGGCAGGGAGGCCAGGGGCAGGCTCGAGGGTGGGACGCTGACCTCGGTCGAGCGGGTGGGCAGGTCGCCCAGGCCGCAGCCGGCCAGCAGGATCGCCACTCCGCAACCTGCGGCGAGCCGGGCCAGGGTTCGCGCCGCGGGTCCAGGCATGCCCCTGAGACTGGCCATCACCCGCCCAGTGTGACGGGCCCGTCTAGTCGAGCCCGTCCGAGGGGACGTCGACCGGGGTCGGCTCCTGGAGCGAGAACTCGGCGGCGAGGGCCAGGCCTTCGGCGGCGGTGGCGATCCGCGAGCGGCCGCTTCGCTTGGCCACGTAGCAGGCCCGGTCGGCGGCCAGCAGGACCGACTCGGCCGTGTCGCCATCGACCGGGAAGGTGGCCACTCCGATCGAGGCGCTGATCATTGCCCCGCTGTCGGCCCAGCGCGGGTCCAGGCCGACCTCGCTGACTGCCGAGCGGACCCGGTTGGCGACGAGCAGGGCGCCGGCCCCGTCGGTGCCCGGCAGCAGGTAGGCGAACTCGTCGCCACCGTAGCGGAAGACCTGGTCGCTGTCCCGGCCGGCCTTGACCAGCGATTCGGCGATCGCCTTGAGGAGCCGGTCGCCGGCCTGGTGGCCGAGGGTGTTGTTGACGGTCCGGAAGTCGTCGAGGTCGAGCATGATCAGGCTGCAGGCCTCGTTGTCGCGGACCTTCTGGGCCAGCACCTCCTGGAACGTGCCGTGGTTGAGCAGTCCGGTGAGGGCATCCGAGCGCGCCGCGATCTCGACCTTCTTGTAGACCTCCGCGTTCTGGAGGGCGATCGAGACCTGGGCCGCGAACAGCTTTACCAGCTCGAACTCGTCGGTCGTATAGACGTTGCCCTGGCCGAGCCGCTCGAGGGTCAGGACGCCATGGGCGCCGTCCCGGTCGCGCAAGGGGACCACGATCAGGCTGCCGTCCACCGGCCCGACATCGCGGAAATGGTTGACCCGCGGATCATGGCGCTCGTCCTCGATCAGGACCGGCTCGCCATGCTCGACCACCCACGGCCGCGATCCCGGACTCGCCGGCGACCCACGGCTCCATGTAGTGCTCGGCGTGGACGCCCTTGGCCATGAACGGCTTGAGCAGGCCGGTCACCGGGTCGACGATCTCGACCGCGATGTTGTCGTAGCGGACGAGGTCGGCCAGCCGGTCGGTGACCTGGTCGAGGACCGCGGTCGGATCGAGGGTGGTCAGGATCGACTCGGTGATCAGCAGGAGGGCTCGCTGGCTGTTCAGCTGGCGCTCCAGGGCGACGGTCTGCGAACGCAGCCGGCCGGTGGTATCGGCGTTGGCCATCGCCTGGGCGGCCAGGCTGGCGTAGATCACCAGCAGCCGGAGGTCGTCGTCGTCGAACTGGTGGAGGCCCAGCTTGGACAGGACCACCACGCCCAGGACCTCGTCATCGAAGGTCATCGGGGCCAGGAGCATCGATTCGTCGAGGTCCTCGTCGGTGCCCGGGATCGTCGTCGCCCGGGGATCGTTCGAGGCGTCGGGCAGCATCTGGGCGATGCCGTGGACGGCGACCCAGCCGGTGATCCCGGTGCCGACCGGGACCCGGAGCATGTCGCCGGTCTCGATGCTGTACTCGCCGACCTGGCCATGGAAGGCGACCGGGATCAGCTCGCCGTCGTGGATCCGATAGACCCGGACGTTGTGGTAGTCGATCAGGTCGCGCAGCTCAAGGGCGATCGCCGAGCCGATCTCCTCGACCGTGCCCAGCCGGTTGAGGCGGGTGCCGAGGGCCTGGATCGACTGGAGCTGGGCCGCCCAGGTGGCCATCTGGGCGTAGTTCTGGGCGGTCTTGATGGCCACGCTGCCCTGGGCCGCGAACGCCCCCAGGGTCTCGAGCTCGTCGCTCGTCCACTGGTGCGGCCGGTCGTGGTAGACGCACAGCAGGCCGAGCAGGTCGTCGCCGTCGAAGAACGGGGCGACGCACATCGTGTCGAAGCCTTCCTGGATCACCGCCGCGCGCATCGCGCTGCCCAGCGGGTCGTCGGCGTAGTGGATCGCGTACATCGGCTCGCGGGCGGCCATCGCCGCGGCCGGCAGGGACGGCGACGGGAAGTCGCGGACCGAGGCGACATAGGCGGCCGACAGGCCGCGCACGACCTCGGCCCCGATCGTGCCGTCCGAGCGGCGCAGGAAGACCGCCGCCCGCTCGGCGGCGAAGAGGACCATCGCGTGGTCGACGATGCCGGCCAGGATCTGGTCCACGTCGAGCTTGCTGCCGATGTCGCCGGCAACCCGGTGGAGGGCCTCCAGGCGATGGACCTGCTGGCTCGTCTCCTCCAGGAGGAGCGCCCGGGCGACCAGCCCGCCGAGCACGCCGGCCAGCGAGGCGGCGGTGGGCAGGTCGGCCTCATCCAGCCCGTCGACCATCTCGGAGCCGATCACCAGGACGCCCCAGGCCCGTCGATCACCGGGGATCGGGGCGACGATCTCGGAGCGCGACTCGGGCAGGATCGGTCCGTCGGGTCGGGCCAGGCTCCGGCCACGTTCGACCAGGACCGCCTCGTTCTCGTCGAGCGCCCGGCCGGCGGGACCGACCGCCGCCGGGCGAGTGCTGCCGTGGGCCTGGGCCGAGCCTTCGACGGCCCGTGTCTCGAGCGTCGTCTCGCGCCACTGGAGGATGGCCACCCCGGCATGGCCGTAGGCCGAGCGGATCACGTGGACGGCCCGGCCCAGGGTGAGATCCAGGTCGCGACCGGTCGAGCCGAGCTGGCTGAGGTCGGCGATCACCTGCATGTCGAGCGCGTGCCGGCGTCGTTCGCCGGAGGTGTCCGGCGGGCCGAGGGTGGCGGCCAGGGCCGAGCGGCCGGGCGCCGACCGGCGGCTGGCCCAGTCGCGCCCGCCGCGCGCCGGCCCGACGACGGTCAGGGCGGGACCGCCGGCGGCCGCTCCCCGGCGCGGGCGGCCACCGCGGCCTGCCGGCGCCACCGAGCCGGCCGCGGCCGCACCCAGGAATCGCTGCAGATCGCCGAGCCGGTAGCGCCGGTCGCCGCGGGGGTTGATCCGGTAGTAGCGCAGGCGACCCTGGTCACTCCACGCGCGGATCGTGTTGGGATGGACACCGAGCAGGCGGGCGGCCTTCGTCACCGAGAGGGTCGCGTCCGTCGGCCGTGCGTTGGGGGCTGTGGTCACGGTCGTCTTGCTGGAGGAATTGGTAAGTCGCTCGGAGGTTAGGGAAACTACCAGTTCTTGCCAATAGGACGAACGTACCGCGAGCACCGCCGGCGCCCGTTGACGAGCTCAGTGGCGGTGCGGATCGACCGCCAGCAGCGATGGTCGCGGGTCGAAGGCATCGATCCGCCGGACCACCCCGTGGACCCGATAGCGGATCAGGAACGGCGCCCGCAGCTCGAGGTGGAGGTGGGGGATCGTGCCGGCGGCATCGCCGCTGATCCCGGTCAGGCCGACGACCTGGCCGCGGGTGACGTGGACCCCGATCGGCGCCCCGATCGACGAAAGGTGGACCAGGATCACCGTGTAGCCGACCGACGTCGGCTCGTCGCTCTGGATCGCGACGACCTTGCCGTAGCGCGCCGGGTCCCATGGGATCCAGTGCAGGCGGGGGTCGATCACGGTCCCGCTGAACGGCGCCAGGACCGGTGTCCCGACCGGCACCTGGAGGTCGAGCCCATCGTGCCCGCGCAGGAGGGCACCCGACTTCGAGACGCCCGAGATCATGTTGAACGGCTCGAGCGGACCGACCCGGTAGACCCCGAAGCCGGATCCGTAGGTGACCTTGACCGAGCGCGCGAACGGCCAGCCCATCGGCACGATCGTCTTGCCGGCCACGAACGTGGCCGCGCTGGTCGGCGCGGCGGGCGGGCCGCTCGCGACCGGCGACGCGCCCGGGCTGGCGCCCGCGCTGGGGCTGGCGAAGGGCAACGCCGACGTGGATGCGCCTGGCCCCAGGCTCGGGCTGCCCGCCGGCGAGGCACTCGGGCTGACCGGGCGAGTCGGCACGGATGGGCCGGGCCTGGCCGCCGGACGCTCGAGGTCAGGGCCGCCAGCCCGGCGCCGGCACCGACTGCGACGATCGCCGCCGCGACGAGCAGAGCCCGCCCGGTTCGACCGACCGGCCACGCTCAGCGCGTCTCGGATCGTCGGTCCGCGGCGGGCGTCACGCCGTCCGGCCGTCGCCCGGAGGTAGACCAGGGTGATCCCGATGCTGATCAGGGCGACGACGCCAACGCCGCCGATCGCGTACAGCGGCGACCCGACGAGGCCGGGACCCTGGCCCGTCGTCCGGGTGTCGCCGCCGTAGTCGGTCCCCGTGCTGGGCTGCCGGCGAGGCGGCGAGCGCCGGCCCGACCGATGCGGCCACGAGCCAGGCCAGCAGCAGGCCGCGTGAGCGACGCGGCCGACCGGGCCGAACGCCCGGCGCCGACCGCTCATCCGGCGACAATCCGGACGATCCACCAGGCCAGCCCGAGGCCAAGCAGGGCCAGCCCGCCGACGAGCAGGATCGCCACCATCAGCGCCCGATTGCGGCCGCCCGACAGGAGCTGCATCGCCTCGGCCGGCTCGAGCGTGGAGAGGATCAAGGGCCGGCCCCTGCCCGCGGTCAGCACCGGCCGGCCGGACTTGCTCGAGGGCCGGCGTGCCCACGATCGTCGCGTGCTCGACCGCCGAGACCTGCTCGACCCGCAGGCGGACCTTGGTCGCCGGATCGAGGCCCTCCGGCAGCAGCCCGGGCGCCTCGGCGGCGGCCCCGACCGACTCCCGGGGCAGGACGACCAGGCCGACGCCGAGCGCGTCGCCGTCGATCCCGATCGAGTCCAGGCCCTCGTTGACCTGGAACGGCACCAAGTCGCGGGCCTCGCTGAGGATCTGCCAGCGCCGGCCGCGCCACGCCTCGAGGCGCCGGCGCCGGAAGATCAGGGGCTGGTCGCGCTCGTCGGGAAAGTCCTCGTCGCTGTCCAGCCGGCCATCCACCCGGACGTAGCGCGGGACGGCGTCCGTGGTCAGGCCGATCGCCTCCGCCACGCTGACCCGGGGCGTCGATGCGAGCAGCCGGCCGACCCGCTGGCCGGGCCCGAACGACCGCAGGTAGAGGGCTCCGGCCACGAACAGCCCGAGGCCAAGGACGAGCAGGGGAAGGGGCTCCACGTCTGGGGATGATACCCGCGAGGCATGGAAAGGCCCGAAGGAACCTACCCGGCGCGTGGGTCTTGATGTCATCTCGACCGTTAGCGCTCGCTCGGCCCCTCCGGGCTGCGGCCAACCGTATCCGCTCGGACGATCGCCCGGGTCAATCGGGTTGTCCACATTTTTCAGGGATCGATCGAGGCGGCGATCCACCGCTCGTCCACGGGTCAGGCCGGTGGGTCAGGCTGTGGGCCGGCCCGTGCGTGGATCAAGCGTCGCTGAGCTGCCCGCCGAAGCTGGTCAGGACCAGCCGCCCGCCGACGAGCGCCGCTTCGGTCACGACGTCCGAATGGGCGATCCGCCAGGCGACCTCGCCGTCGCGCTCGATCGCGAAGGTCTCGATCTCGGCCTGGACGATGACGTGCGGCACCGCGACGAGCCGAGGATCGCGACCAGCGGCGTGTGCGAGCGATGGCTCCAGCGCAGGTCACCGGTCCGGGCGGCGAAGCCGTAGGTCATGAAGCCGTAGCCCACGACGAGCAGGCCCGGCTCGTCCCACAGGAACGCCGACGGCTCGTCGTAGATCGGCGACGCCAGGCGGACGGCCCACGGCCCGCCCGGGGTCTCGATCCGCAGCTCGGCCCGGCACAGCCGTTCGTAGTCGGGCGCGACGAGCCCGCCCTGCTCGACGAGCGTCCCGCCCGACCTCCGACAGGGCGAAGACCGCCGGACCCTGGCCACTGCCGCCCCAGGCCGAGCGGACCCGGATCCCGCCCGGGTAGCTGGCGACCGCGACTGCGGCTCGCCGGTCATGTCGTTGCGCTGGCGGGCGGTTCCTCGCGATCGGTGCGACCGTCGCGTTCGAGATCGAGCGGAGCGTGGCCGGCGGAACCGGGAAGACGGCCGTTGCCGTGCCGGCCGCCGCCCAGACGACCTGGAAGCGCCCCAGGTCGGGGTCCATGATCACCCGCATCGGCCGGCTATGGCCGATCGGGGGGATGCCCCCGATGGTGAAGCCCGACAGCTCGTTCGCCTCGCGGGCCGTCGCCCGCCGGACGTCGCGCGCCCCGGTCACCGCCGCCAGGCGGGCCAGGTCGACCCGGTTGGGGCCTGAGACGAGGCACAGGATCGGCTCCAGGGCGCCGTCCTCGCCGGGATGGACGAAGACCAGCGACTTGACGATCTGGCCAAGCTCGGCGCCGACTGCCGCTGCCGCTTCGGCGGCCGTATGGGTCGACTCGTCGAAGACGTGGATCTCGAGGCTCGACGCCCTTCCGATTCGCGGCGTCGAGGACGCGCTGGATGGCGGGGTTGGCGGCGGGGTCGGGCACGGCCGGAAGTCTAGCATCGGCGCCGGCCTCGACCACGGGCCCCGACCGCCAGCGCTGCCACGCCCGCGCGGAGCCGGGATCGGGGTCGGGTACGATCCGGCGATGGCCAATCGTGCGCTGATCCTGGCCGGCGGCGCCGGTCCCCATCGAGCCGGGCTGGATGCGGCCTGGCCCGGCTGGGACCGAGGATGTCGACCTCATCATCGGGGCCGACGCCGGGGCCCTCCTGGCCGCCCCGCTCGGCCTGCGCCCGGACCTGCTCGTCGGTGACTTCGATTCGCTGGGATCCGAGGCCCTGGCCGGATTCGAGGCGGAGGGCCTCCGGATCGAGCGATCGCCGGCCGACAAGGACGCCTCCGACACCGAGCTGGCGATCGTCGCCGCGGTCGAGCGGGGCGCGACTGGCGTCGTCGTCCTGGGCGCGTTCGGCGGCCGGCTCGATCATGCCCTGGCGAACGTCTGGCTGCTCGCCCATCCGGCCCTCGACGGCCGGTCGATCGCGCTCCTCGACGACCGGACCCGGGTCCGCCTGCTGAGCGCCGGCCGATCCCGTCCTGGGCGGGGTCCCGGCCGCCCTGGACCTGGTCGAGCGGACCGGCGACCTGGTCACCCTGCTGCCGTTCGACGGCCCGGCGACGGGGGTCACGACGAGCGGCCTGCGCTGGCCGCTGAACGGGCGCCAGCCTGCCCGCCGGGTCCTCGCGCGGCCTGTCGAACGAGATCAAGGCCGGGCCCGGCCAACGCCCCCGGGTCGAGCTCGGCGGCGGTCGCCTGCTCGTGATCGAGACGACCCTGATAGGCTCCGATCCATGAGCATGCCCGAAGCCGGCGACCGGGCCCCTGCGGTCGCGCTACCGGACGAGCACCAGGTCATCCATCGCCTGGCCGACCAGGCGGCCGCTGGACGATCGTCTACTTCTACCCCGAGGACGACACCTCGGGCTGCACGACCGAGGCCTGCCAGTTCCGCGACCTCCACGCGACGATCCAGGACCAGGGCGCCGACGTCTGGGGGATCAGCCCGGACGGCGCCGACAGCCATCACCGCTTCACCCAGAAGTTCGACCTGCCGTTCACCCTCCTGTCGGACGAGGATCACGCCGTCGCCACGGCCTACGGTGCCTGGACCCTCAAGCAGAACTACGGCCGCGAGTACATGGGCATCCAGCGCTCGTCGTTCCTGGTCGACCCGGACGGCAAGGTCGCCTACGCCTGGCACGGGTCAAGGCCGACGGCCACGCCGCCGACGTCCTGGCCAAGCTGGCCAGCGCCAAGGCGGAGCGTGCGGCGCACGCCTCGAAGGCCTGATGGCGGGCAGCGAAAGAGGCCTCGCTCGTGGGGGGATACGAGCGAAGCCTCGGGGCGATGATAGCGCAATCGCGCGGCGCTGCGCGTCCAATCGGCCACTTTCATGAAGATTTATCCACGTTCATGACGACCGAGGCAGAGGCTCCCGCAGGCCGAGCGAATCGAGCCCCACGACTGGCGGCCGGAGCGGTTCATGGTCATCGTCGCCCACCCCGACGACGCCGACTTCGGGCCGGCGGCGACCGCCGCCCGCTGGATCGACGCGGGCTCGACCGGCTGGCTGGTGTGCTGCACGAGCGGCGACCAGGGCGGCGAGGATCCCGACGCCGACCCGCTGGCCCTCGCCCGGCTGCGCGAGCAGGAGCAGCGCGCCGCGGCGGCGATCGTCGGCTACGCCGGGGTCAGCTTCCTGCACCAGCCCGACGGCGGCCTGGTCAACGACCTCGTCCTGCGCGAGCTCCTCGTGCGCGAGATCCGGACCTTCCGGCCGGACGCCGTCCTGGCCCAGGATCCCGAGGTCGTGATCTATCCGGGCGGCGGGATCAACCACACCGACCATCGGGCGGCCGGCCTCGCCGCCATCGACGCGGTCTACCCGGCCGCGCGCAACCCGATGGCCTTCCCGGCGCTGGCCCGCGCTGGCCTGGCCGCCCACCGCGTCCGGCGCCTGTACCTGTTCTGGACCCAGGCGCCCGACGGCCTGGGTCGATGTCAGCGCCACGATCGGGCGCAAGTCGGCTGCCCTGCGCGCCCACGCCAGCCAGATCCACGAGCCCGAGAAGCTCGACGCCCGGATTGCCGAGTGGGCGGCCGAGGACGGGGCCCAGATCGGTACGGCCGCCGGCGAGGACTTCAAGGTCGTCGTGATCGACCAGGACGAGGAAGAGGCGGCGACCGTCGAGGCCTAGGCGGCCGTGCACTCAGGAGCGGGCGCTCTGCCGATCGGCGGTCAGCCCTCGAGGAGCAGCGGCCGGATCCGGCCCCAGTTGTTCCACAGGTCGGCCAGCGGCTCGGCCCGCCCGCCCAGGAGGCCGACCATCTCGCCCAGGGTCAGGTCGCTGGCCGTTGCCGCGACGTACTCGTCGGCTGCCACCCGGACCTCGGCGAACAGGTTGGCCATCGTCGCCTCGCTCGGCCAGCCGCGCATCCGCATCGGATCCAGGCCGGCGTAGCCAAGGGCCAGCGACAGGTCGCGCTGGCTCGGCAGCCGGCCATCGGCGAAGCCGCCCATCCCGTCGAAGCGATAGCCCAGGGACGCCAGCGCCGTCGCGATGTCCCGGGCCTGGGCCTGGCTGAACGGCGCCCAGAAGCCTTCAGCCGGGAACGCCAGCGAGGAGGCTTCGATCGCCCGGGCCACGCAGGCATCGACGAGGTCGCTCAGCAGGAGCTGCCAGCGCCGGCGATCATCGGGATCCTCGCCGGCCAGGTCCTCGACGACGGTCCGCAGTGCCTCGGCCTCGCCGCGCAGCATCCGCAGGATCCGCGGCTGGCCGCCAGCGAAGACGCGCTCGGAGGGCGGCGTGATCTCCTCGTGCTCGCCGGGCTCGAGCTCTGGGCCCCCGACCAGCTTGGGTCGAGGAGCCTCGATCGGGCACCGCCGCCGGATCGACCGGCACCCGGCCGGCCCGGCGGTCGACCTGGGCCTCCTCGCAGGCGGCCAGGGCCTCGCGGGCCAGGAAGCAGGCCTCACCGGCCGACTCGGCGTTGATCCGGGCCACATCGACGTCGAGACTGAGGCGCTCGATCGCCAGGGCCAGCCGGGTGGCGGCCTCCTGGGCCCGGGCTCCTTCGATCGTTGCCTCCCGGGCTGCCTGGTTGACCCGGTTGATCTCGGTCAGCCAATCCGCCGCGGCGGCCTCGACGGCATCCCGGCTGGCGGCTGCCGAGTGGGCCCGCCGGAAGGCGACCCGGGCCGCCTCCTTGGCCGCCCGGATCTCGCGCGGGTCGGCCAGGATCGCCGCCTGGGCGGCACGCAGGGAGAGCTCGTCGTACGCCCGCTGCTGTTCGCGCAGGGTGTGGTTGGCGGCGGCGGCCTGCTCGCTCAGGCGCTCGGCCAGGTCGCAGCGTTCGGCAGCGACCCGGCGCTCGTCGGCGCACGGTCCGGTCAACGCCCCGGCGTCAGGAGCCGAGCGCGCCGGCTTGCCGCTCGCCCGGCCGCCGGCGGCGGGCGGCACGCCCGGCTTGGCGGGCTCGGCCGGTGGCCCGGCCTTGGTCGCGGCCCGCGGCCGCTCGGCAACGGCGATGGCGGCTGGCCCGGAGCCGGCCACCGCAGTAGCCGCGCCGCTCGGCGCGCCGGCCGGACCGGGCTGCCGGAGCGAGTCGAGGATGGGATCCGGTTCGCGGGCGATCGGGAAGGCGACCAGGTCCCCGCCGCGGACCGCGGCCCGAACGTCCGTTCGACCATTGCCCGTCATCGGCTGGGCCAGGCGCCCGCTCGCCAGGCCGGTCCCGAGGGTCAGTGGATCACCCGGGCCGCCCCGGCCGGGCGGTGCGGCGATCGAGCGCTCGTGGTGGACGGCCAGGGTTGCCGCCCGGCGCTGGGGCAGCGCGTTGGCGGTGACCGTCACCCGGATCTCACGCGGGGGACGGGGCCGAACGCGAAGGAACGAGATGAGCAGCGCGCCGGCGGCCGTGCCGATTAGCAGGCCGAGTGCCAGCGTCTCCAGCTCGTTCAGGCCCAAGTCCTCCTGGTCGTATCCGGGCACGGGTCCGACCCGTTGACTCTCGCCCGAGGGTAGCTGCACCACTCCCGGGCGTCAACTTCGCAAGAGGCCGCCGAAATGCCCCGATCCATGCAGGCGAGCGGGCCTCGGTG
Organism: uncultured Chloroflexia bacterium; assembly: GCA_963735455.1. GTDB lineage: Bacteria > Chloroflexota > Limnocylindria > Limnocylindrales > CSP1-4 > Palsa-1033. Next base: position 104,081 of record CAVTKZ010000001.1, on the reverse strand, counting down.
GTAGATTCGACGCGGTCGGTGATCTGCCGGCGCTCCCTCCTGCCCGAGCCGATCAAGGGAAAGGTACGACCTCGACTTGGCCATCGACCCGAACCAGGAATTCCTCGTTCAGCCTGTCGACGCGTCATGGCTCCAGTGCAACATCGAGTGCCAGGAGGCGTGCCCGGTCGGGACGAACTGCCGGGGCTACCTGAACCTCGCCGCCGAAGGCCGCTTCGAGGAGGGCTACATCCTCAGCCGCGACCCGAATCCGGTCGCGGCGATGTGCTCCTACGTCTGCTCCGCCCCGTGTGAGCGCGCCTGCCGCCGGGGGGACATCGACCGGCCCCTCGCGATCCGGGCGATGAAGCGCTTCCTGGTCGAGTGGCACGAGGCGTCGGGGATCCCCGACGTGATCCCCCTGATCACCCCGCGCGACGAGCGGGTGGCCGTCGTCGGCGCCGGCCCGGCCGGCATCTCCGTCGCCCGCGAGCTGGCCCTCAAGGGCTTCCAGGTGACCGTCTTCGACAGCCTGCCGTACGGCGGCGGGACGATGCTGATCGGCGTGCCCGCCTTCCGCCTGCCGCGCGAGGCGATCGAGATGGACATCCGGCTGGTCGAGCAGCTGGGCGTCAAGTTCGTGTTCAACACGACGATCGGCAAGGACATCCCGTTCGAGCAGCTCCAGCGCGACTTCGACGCGATCTCGATCACCGCCGGGGCGATGGACGCGGTCGCCCTCGACGTGCCCGGCGGCGACCTCGAGGGCGTCCAGTACGGCGTCGACTTCATGAAGATCGCCAACCTCGGCCAGGAGCTCGAGGTCGGCCGCGACGTCGTCGTGATCGGCGGCGGCTACACCGCGATGGACTGCTCCCGGACCAGCCTGCGCCACGGCGCCGAGAACGTCGCGATCGTCTACCGTCGGACCCGCTCCGAGCTGGTCGTCGACGAGGAGGAGCTGGGCGAGACCGAGCGCGAGGGCGTCCGGATGGAGTTCCTGGCCAGCCCGATCGAGGTCGTCGGCGAGAACGGTCACGTGAGCGCCGTCCGCTTCATCCGCAACCGGCTGGGCGAGCCCGACGCATCAGGCCGCCGCTCGCCGGTGCCGATCCCGGGCTCGGAGTTCGAGATCAAGGCCGACACCGTCATCCCGGCCGTCTCGCAGTCGGCCGACCTGACCTTCCTGCCGATCGAGGCCAGCTTCGAGATCAACCGCGGCCGGGTCAAGGTCGACCCGGCGACCTACGCCACGAACGTCCGGGGCGTCTTCGCCTGCGGCGACTTCGTGACCGGGCCGACGACCCTGATCGAGGCCGCCGGCCACGGCAAGAAGTGCGCCTACGCGATCGATCGCTACCTGACCGGGCGGACCGACGTGACGGTCGCCGCCAACGTCAAGATCACCAGCTCCTGGCGCCACGACATGCCCGAGTTCTACGACGTCCTGCCCCGCCAGCACATCCCCATGGCGCCGGTCGCGATGCGGATGCCCTCGCCCGATCCGGCCGTCAACTTCACGACCCCGGTCGAGCTGGGCTACAACGCCAACCAAGCGGTCGCCGAATCGACCCGCTGCCTGATGTGCAACTTCAATATCTGGTTCGACCCGTTCCGCTGCGTCCTGTGCGGGGCATGCGCCGATGTCTGTCCCGAGGGCGTCATCCACATGGTCGACGTCAACCAGCTCAAGAGCGAGGGCCTGCTGCCCGAGATCGAGGAGGCCTACGGCTGGACCCAGGGCGCCGCGATGATCCTCGACGAGGAGCGCTGCATCCGCTGTGCGCTGTGTGTCAAGCGATGCCCGTTCGACGCCATTACGATGGAGCGGTTCGAGCTGCAGGAGGTGTCGAGCGACGGCCGGCTCTACAAGGAGTCGTACCGTGACGCGCAACTCGCCGGGACGCCCGGCGTGGCAGGAGGATCCCGGTGAGCTTCCTCGAGCGGGTGGACCAGGGCATCCGCCGCAGCGCCGTGTGGCGCTCGCTCTTCCGCCAGCCGTACCCCAACGACGAACGCTCGCGGGCGTACGCCGTGATGAACAACGTCTTCCTGCACATCCACCCGGTCCGCGTCCGGCAGCACGCCGTGAAGTTCGCCTACACGTTCTGCCTGGGTGGCCTGAGCTTCTTCCTGTTCCTGGTCCTGACCGTGACCGGCGTATACCTGATGTTCTTCTACGTCCCGTCGGCGACCCAGGCCTACTCGAACATCCTGTCGATCCAGAGCGAGGTCGCGTTCGGGCTGCTGACCCGCAACATCCATCGCTGGGCCGCCCACCTGATGGTCTTCTTCGTCTTCCTGCACATGATGCGGGTCTTCTACCACGGGGCCTATAAGCCGCCCCGTGAGTTCAACTGGGTCGTCGGGGTGGTCCTCCTGTTCGTCACCCTGATGCTCAGCTTCACCGGCTACCTGCTGCCCTGGGACCAGATCGCCTACTGGGCGATCACGATCGGCACGAACATGGGCGGCTACGCCCCGCTGTTCAACACGCCGGCCAAGCTCATCCTGCTGGGTGGACTGGAGGTGGGACAGAACACGCTCCTGCGGTTCTATGTCCTGCACATCATGGTCTTCCCGTTAGTGGCGGCGATCTTCCTGGCCGTCCACTTCTGGAGAATCCGTAAAGACGGCGGGATCTCGGGGCCGCTATGACCGACGTGAAGACGCCGCCCGAGCCACGCACCGTCGTACCGGTCGATCCCGCCCGCCGGACGGAGATCGACAAGCAGCGCGTGCCGATGTCGGCACGCCCCTACCGGTTGCTGGCGCTGGTCAAGCAGGACGCCGTCGTCCGGGTCCAGAAGGAACCCGACGACACGGTCATGACCTGGCCGCACCTCCTCTCGATCGAGTTCCTGGCCGGCGGCCTGATGAGCATCTTCCTGCTGATGATGGGCCTCTTCGTGAACGCCCCGCTGGAGGCCCTGGCCAACTCGAACGTCACCCCGGCGGTGGCCAAGGCGCCCTGGTACTTCCTGGGCCTGCAGGAGCTGCTGTCCTACTTCCACCCGACCGTGGCCGGCGTCCTGGTGCCCACCTTCGTGCTGGTCGGCGCCGCCCTGATCCCGTTCGTCGACCGGGGCAACCTGACCGCCACCCGGCCGTCGCAGCGCAAGACGGCCGTTGTCCTGTTCAGCATGTTCTGCGCCCTGGGCCTGATCGTCACCTTCGTGGGGATCTTCTTCCGCGGCCCCGGCTACGCGTTCGTCATCCCCTATCTCAACACCGACGGGCTGCACTTCAGCCTGTGATGGAAGGTCCCGAGGCACCCCGATGAGCAACTACCAGGTCGAACCGGCCGGACGGCCACAAGCCCTGTCCAAGGAGGCAATCAAGGCCCTCCGCAAGGAGCAGGTCCAGGGCGTCTCGCGGCGCCAGGTCCTGCGCACGGCCCTGGGCGTGGGCCTGACCCTGTTCATTGCCGAGCTGACCGCCGGCACGATCGGCTTCATCTGGCCGGCGATCGCGACCGGCAACAAGAGCAAGGTCCTGATCGGCACGTTCTCGGACGTGAAGGCCCAGAACTCGAGCCTGCCGATCAACAAGGGCTTCCCGGCCTACTACAGCGCGGCGAAGGCCTACGTGATGCTGATCGACACCTCGCGCCAGGAGTTCGTGGCCGGCGCCGACGCGACCGGCGACGGCACCGACGTCAACGTCCGGGCCCTCTACCAGCGCTGCCCACACCTCGGCTGCAAGCCCAACCCATGCCTCAAGAACTTCTGGTTCGAATGCCCCTGCCACGGCTCGCGCTACGACCGCCTCGGGATCAAGGCCCTCGGCGCCCAGTACGGGCCGGCGCCGCGGAGCATGGATCGCTTCTCGGTCATCGTCGACGGCAGCGGCGCGCTGTCGGTCGACACCCTCAAGATCACCCTCGGCCCGTTGCCGATCGCGCTCGGCCAGCCGGGCCTGATCCCGCCCCTGTCACCGACCGGCTGCCTGTGATCGTGTCCCGCCACCAGCCCCGATCAGGCCGATGAGCGAGCCCCAGGATCCCGGGTCCCCGGAGCGCCTGCCCGCCACCCGGCCCGAGAGCCTGCCCGCGCCGGTCGAGCGCTTCGCGGCGCCGGCCTCGGCCCACCAGCTGGCGCTCACCCCGGAGCGGGCCGCCTCGATCGTCCGCCAGAGCTCGAACGCCCGCTGGGTCGGCTTCCTGGCCACCTTGTTCGTGGTCATCTTCGTGATCGTCTACTACTTCTACGACTTGGGCTTCCCGGGGATCGCCAACTCGTCGCGGGAGGCCAAGGAGGTCGCCGCCCAGCAGGTGACCTCGGTCGAGGCCGGCTACAACCTGTTCGAGGCGAACTGCGCCCGCTGCCACGGCGCGGCCGGCCAGGGTGGCATCGGCCCGGTCCTCAACGACCAGGCCAAGCTGTACGTCCACCTCAGCCCGCAATACATCATGAACGTGCTCACCGTCGGCGGCCGCTACGTGTGCGGTAACCCGAGCAGCCTGATGCCGGTCTGGGCCGACACGAATGGCGGCCCGCTCAACTATGTCCAGATCCAGAACCTGATCGACTTCCTCCGGGCGCCCAACACCCTGACCTACACGATTCGGGACAACAGCACGAACGAGCCGATTCTCGGATTCGACGGGCAAGCCCGAGACCGCCGTGGGCTGGCGCGACCCGAACTACACCCCCGCGCCGAATGCCACCCCGGTGCCCGACTGCTGGAGCTCGGCCCTGACCGCCTCGCCCGCTGCCAGCGGCGCCCCGCCGGCCACCCCGGCCCCGGGGGCGACGGTGGTCAAGCTCGAGGCCATGAACATCGCCTTCACCGAGACCACCCTGACCGGCCCGGCGAACACGCCCTTCGACCTCCAGTTCAACAACCAGGACGCGTCAGTGCCGCACAACGTCGTGATCGACGACTCGAGCGGTGCCGCGGTCTTCACCGGGGCGATCTTCAACGGCCCGGCGACCCAGGACTACAGCGTCCCGGCGCTGGCGGCCGGGACGTATTCCTTCCACTGCGCGGTCCACACGAACATGACCGGGACGCTCACGATCAAGTAACGGCTGCGCGGCCGGACCGGCCGGCGCGAGGGATGGAGGACGATGGCGGGACAGGCGGTCAGCACGGGCAGCCCCGGCCGGAAGCGGGTCCTGTTCGGGCTGCTCGACGGCGACGGCTGGACGTGGGCCACGCTCAAGGCCGCGTTCTGGTTCGTCGTGATCATCATGCTCCTGGGCTACATCCCCGACCGGGCCTACTACTTCACCGTCTTCTCGACGATTGACGTCGGGGTCAACGTCATCTCGCCGATCAACTTCTGCCCGCCCAGCAACCGGACCCTGCCCTGCCCGGCCCCGCCCGGAGCCCCGCTGCCCTGGGATCCATCGCCCAGCCAGCTGGCCCTGCCCGGGCCGCGGACGGACGGCAGCGTCGTCCAGGCCGGCACGAACCTGTTCTACATCGGCGGGACGGACGGCAAGACCGCCTCGGACCAGACCTATGAGACGCCGGTCTTCAGCGGCAACTTCGGGCCGTGGCAGAAGGCCCAGCCGCTGCCCGCGCCGCGGACCGATGCGGCGGTCATCTTCCTGAACGGCTCGATCTACGTGATCGGTGGCTCGGGTGCCGACGGCAAGCCGACGACGACGGTCTACGTCTCGACCCAGGACACCACGACGGGCGTCTTCGCCGCCTACGCCGAGAACACCGCCCTGAAGCTGCCCGCGGCGCGCTCATCGGCCACGGTCGTGGCTGTATCCGACGGCCTGGTCGTCCTCGGCGGGAGTGACGGCAGCGCCCCCACGACGACGGTCTGGAAGGCCACCGCGGACTCGACCGGCAAGCTCGGGGCATGGGCCGCCCAGGCGCCGCTGCCCCAGCCGCGCAGCGAAGCCAACGGCGCGGCGATCGGCAGCGAGCTGTTCGTCTACGGCGGCCGCGACGCGAGCGGACCGACGGCCACGGTCCTGCGCGGCAACCTGGGCAGCGCGACCGTCTCGGCCTCGCCGGCGCCCGGCGCGACGGCGGCCCCCAACCCGCTCCTCGTCCAGCTGTGGGGCACGGGCCTTGGCGCCTCGAACTTGCCGGCCGCCCGGACGAAGGCCGCCGGCTTCGTCTCGAACGGCGTGATCTACCTGGTCGGCGGCAGCGACGGCACGTCGCCCAAGACCGAGGTCTACTGGACCACCCCGGATTCGAGCGGCAACATCAACGGCTGGCTGCACCTCAACCAGACCGACCTGCCCTCGACCTCGGGTGGCCTGGCGGGATCATCGGGGATCGCTTCGGGCTCCGAGGCATTCCTGGTCGGCGGCACGACCTCGAGCGGCGTGATCACCGCCAGCGTCCGGGCCAACCTGGCGCCCCAGCCGCCGTTCTTCGCCCTGGGCCTGATCGGAGCCACGATCCCGGCGCTCAAGATCGACGGCGACGTCGGCCAGCAGCTCGGCTACCTGAGCGCGGCCGGCGCGGGCACGGTCGACTTCATCCTGCTGATCCTGATCGGCTGGGCCTTCGCCCACAAGGAACGCACCCGCGAGCTCTTCGCCAAGCTCCGACGCCGCCGGCGGTAGGCGCCCCCGGCCCGAGCTCGGGCCGTCTGAAGGTCCCGGTGGCCGAGCGTCGAACCGGGGCGTAGGCTGAGCCCGAGATGCGTGCCTTCTTCGTGTTCGTGGCGTTGCTGGTCGGGCTGGTGGTCGGCTCGTTCGTCGTGGGCATGGACGGACCGCGGGTCACCGTCCTGCCATTCACGGCCGGGCCGTGCTCCACGCTCGGACCCGACGGCCAGCCCACCCTGGTCGGTTGCCCCGGGGGCCCGACTCCCTAGCTGCCTTCGCCGGGCTCCAGCGGGCCTTCGACCAGGGGCAGCTTGGCCCATTGCCAGGCGATCAGGCCGCCGTTCACATTGCTGACGTCCGACCAGCCCAGCCGGACGAGGTGCGCGGTGGCGGCCGCCGAGCGCGAGCCGGAGCGGCAGAAGAGGAAGAGCGGCCGATCGCGGGGTAGCTCCTCGAAGCGGGCCGCGAACTCCGGGAGGGGGATGAATCGGGCGCCCGGGACCCGCGCCTCGAGGAACTCGTCCATGTTCCGGACGTCGACCAGGAGCGGCCGGCGGCCATCGGGATCGCCCTCGCTGAGGCGCCGCTCGGCCTCGGCCGGCTCGATCGTCGGGACTGCCGGCGGGAAGCTCATCGTCGGCTACCTCAGCTCGATCAGCGGCTGGCGGCCGGCCACGCCGGCCTCGAGCTCGTGCCACCAGGCGACATCGGCCTCGCCCAGGCGCCAGCACAGCCAGACCTGGCGGCCCGAGACGAGGGCCGGGAAGTCGACGAGGCCCGTCTCGATATCGCGCAGGGTCACCTTCCAGCCGTCGATCCGGACCACACCGGCCTGCATCTGGTCGATGACCCCCTGCATCCGCAGGCGCAGCCGCTCATGCTCCGGTCCGGCCTCGGTCGCGTCGAAAGCGGCCTTCAACTCGCGCAGCTCATCGCGCTGGCCGCGCAGCTGGGTCAGGATCGGTTCGAGCGACTCGAGCCGGTCGTTGGCCCGGTCGATCGTGTAGAAGTCGGTCACGGCTCGATCGTAGCAAGCACGGCCGGAAGCCGCCCGGAGCCGTGCACGGACGAGCCCGGGACCGTGCCTCGCTCGGGCTGGTGGAGTCGTGATGCGAGGAAGGCCAGGCGCCGGGCCAGGCCTTCCTCGCCCTGCCCTTACTGGAAGTAGCCGGTGAGGTCGACGATCAGCTGGACGTGCTTGCCGGCGAGGACCTGGTAGACGAACCACAGGTCGCCCGCCCCGAGCGGCGTGGTGATCCCGTTGGCCCGGTCGTCGGCCAGCGGGAAGTTGATCGTCGATGTCGTGGGATGGGCGATCGAGCTATCGGTGACGGCCACGTAGCCCGCCCCGGTCTGGCCGGTGATCGTCAGGTTGCCGGTGATCGCGGCGGCAGTGGCCGGGCACCCCGAAGTGGCCCGCGATCACGGCGCTCCGCGAGGTCGTGCCCTGTGGTCCGGAGAGGCCGTTGCCCTGGCCGGCCGTCCCGAGCGCCAGCCGGGTGTCGATCCGACGCCCGGGGTTGAGCGGATGGAAGAGGAGGCCGCCCCCGGCGCTCGAGTAATAGCCGGTGACATCGAGGATCAGGTTGGTCGTGCCGCCGGCCGCGGCCTTGTAGACCGCCGAGACCGTGCCCGTGACCGACAGCGGGACCGTCAGGCCGTTGGCCCGGTCGTCTTTGAGCGGGAAGTTGATCGTCGAGGTCGTCGGATTGTTGGTGTTGGTCGGGGTCAGCGCGACGTAGCCTGCCTTGGTCTGGTTGGTCACCGTCACGTTGGCCGTGATCGCCGTCGCAGTACTCGGGATCGTCGTGCCGTTGGTGACCTGGAAGGCCTGGGCCACGTTGGCGTGGAAGAGATGGGTGGTATGGCTCGTCCGGGTATCGAGGACCCGGGTCGAGCTGATCGGGTGGTAGGCCTGGCCCGAGCCCGCCAGGAAGTAGCCAGTCACATCGAGGATCAGCTGGGTGTGGCGGCCGGTCGTGGCCTTGTAGACGGCTGACGCGCTGCCGGTCGCCGAGAGGGCGATCGTGACGTTGTTGGCCCGGTCATCGGCGAGCGGGAAGTTCAGCGTCGAGCTCGTCGGGTTGGCCGTCGGGGTCGGGGTCAGGGCGACGTTGCCGGCGCCGGTCTGCTGGGTGACCGTCAGGTTGCCGGTGATCGCGACCGCGTTGCCCGGGATCGTGACCGAGTTGACCGTCACTCCGGCGACCTGGAAGGTGCGCGGGACGTTGGCCGTGAACACGCCCGACAGGCCTCGCCCGATCCGCGTGTCGAGGACCCGCATCGGGCTGACCGGGACGTAGCCGTCGCCGGCGCCGCCGACGACCAGCTCATGGATCGTCGTGGACCAGCCACCCGAGCCATTGGCATAGGGGTCGCCGACCCAGACGGCAGTGGGATCCTGAAGATCAGTTGCAGCCAACGTATAGGCACCCCAGCTGGCACCCGTGTACGTCGCCGCTCCGGCGGTCAACAGTTGCGGTGCGCTCCAGGCGGAAGGCGAATCCGCGGGCCGGTTGTAGCTGGCGTACGAGGAAGCGAACGTGCTGGACGACGATTCGGTGAATGTGGTCACCAGGACGCCGTGGCCGTTGAAGGCCAGGCCGCCAAATGAGGAGTCGATTGCGTTGGTCCCAATGAGCGCGTCCCCGAGCCTTGTCGGCTGGACGGCCGGGTTGCTGTTGGCGAGGGTCGTCACCCGGATGCAGTCCCGGGTCGTCGAATCGCCGGCCGGGATGCAAGGGTACGTCGCGGCGAAGGCCAGCTTGCCGCCGCTGTAGATGACGCTGTCAGGCGCGCCGGTCATCGCCCCGGTCAACGTTCCGCCGGATTGGGCAGGGCTGGGTGGCGTGGCGAAGACGGGCACCACGTTCAAGGCCGTCAGGTCGAACACGTGGTCGGCAACCGTTCCATGGACGGCAGACCCGGTGATGTCGACGTAGGTGACGTTGCCAGCGGCCGTGCCATTGCCGATCCCGACCATCCGCAGGCTGGCGTCGACGACGGGCTCCTGGGTCGCGATCCGGACGGAGTCGAGCGCTGAATACGTGCGCGTCTGGAAATGAAGAGTCGATGCGACGAAGCCGGGCTGAGCTCGAGACCAGTCGTGGACGATTGCCTGCGCGAGTCCGAGGAACGTTCCGCTCACGCAGCCCGGGCTCGTGCTGCTGCCGCCGGGGCCCATGTCGAAGATGCTGGCCGTCAGGCCGAACTTGTCGGTAGAGGATCCGAAGCTCGGGACGTCCGGCAGGGCGTCACTGCCACAGGAACGAGGAGAATCGGTCCAGTCCCCGAGCGGATCCGCCGTGTCCGAGATCGCTAGTCGACGTAGCCGTGGCCGAATACAGGGCCGTGTCCCCGGATATGCGTGTCCGTTGCACAGTCCCAGCTGAGCTCGGACGCGATCCAGCGTTGGCGGAGCGACATCGAAGGTCGACCCTGGGCTCGGCGTCGAGTCGTGTACGCCGATCTCTCGGCCAGCCCGAAGAAGTCAGACAACGTGTCGGTCACGCAGATTGCCGCCTGCGCGGTCGGTGAACGTTCGGCACCGAATTGTTACCGGTCTGCATCAGCTTCATCCGGTCCGCTCGCAATCCCGGCGTCGGCAGGCGTCTGGTTGCCGGCACCGGCCTCGTCGGCCGGCGGCGCCGACCGGTGTCGTCGCGGCCGGTGCCCCCGAGAGCGGTGGCCAGATCGGGTGGCGGAGGCCCGACGACCGCCGGACTCGCGCCCAATGCGGGAGCAACGGCCTTAGCCAGGGCGGCACTCGCGGCCGCCGGATCGAACGGCAGCTTTCCTGCCGGCCTTGTCGCGAGCGTCCGGAGGTTGGCCGTCCGGCCCGCTCCCTGCTGGACGCCCAGGGCTGCCGTAGCCCCAGGCCGAAGATGAGGTGTGGGCCGGCGAGGCGGCGAGCGTCGGGGCCGCCTGGGCGAACAGGCCGGCGATCAGGAGCGTGGCAGCTCCCACACTCATGAGTCGGGCACCGATCGAAGTCCGAAGCATCAAGAGACTCCTCGCTTGGCCGCTCGGCGTAAGTGCGCTGCCTGGGCTCGCGCTCCGATCCGGCGTTCCTGGGGTGTCCGCGAGCCTACCCGTCGAGAGCGTCCTGGATGGACGTCGATGGCGACAGTCGGGGTCCCCAGGCACCATTGTCGCACCGAGGCGGCCTCCTTGGGTTCGCGTACAGTGGAACTGCGCCTCAGGGGGCCGTTAGCTCAGCGGTTAGAGCAGTCGCCTTTTAAGCGATTGGTCCTGGGTTCGAATCCCAGACGGCTCACCACCTGGCCAGAAGGCTACCGGCCTCGACGCCGCGCGAAGCGGCTGAGGATCCCGCCGGCGACATAGGGCAGCACTCCGGCGATCAGCAGGGCCGGGACCAGCAGGCGAGCCGAGCTCGGCACTTCGCCCAGGATCAGCCCGCAGGCGAAGAGCAGGATCCAGTACGTTCGCAGCCAGCTCGTCGGCCAGCCCAGCTGCTGCAGCCGGCGGGTGGGCACCAGCGCGATCAGCGCCACGAGCATCGCGACGAGCAGGAACTCCGGGCTGAGCAGCACGACCTCAGGATAGGGCCCGGAGGCAGGGGCGGGACGCTCGAGGTGTCGGACGGCGGCCGCGCCCGTCGCCACGCGGCGGACGCGCCGGCCGGAACGCGGGCCAGCGACCGCAGCCGGCCACGTACGATGATCCTCCGCACCGCACGAGCCCGTTTCGATGACCCCGTCCGCCGAGCCCAAGAGCAGCACCTGGCTGGTCCGCTGGGGACCGATCCTGCCGCTCCTGCTGGCCGAGTTCATCCTGTGGGTGGGCTTCGGGGCACTGCTCCCGGTCCTGCCCCTGTACACCACCCATCACGGCGTCGACCTGGCCAACCTGGGCCTCGTCGTCGCCGCCTGGCCGGCCGCCCGGCTGGTCTTCGAGCCGATCTTCGGCTGGATCGCCGACCGAACCCGGCGCAAGCCGTTGATGGTCGTCGCCCTGGTCGTGACCGCCGGGCTGATCCCGCTCAACCTGGTCAGCTACGGGATCCTGCCGTTCCTGCTGCTCCGGGCCCTGACCGGCGCCGCGACCGCCGTCTACGACCCGGCCGCGCGGGGCTTCCTGGTCGACGCCACGCCCGCCGATCGCCAGGGCGAGGCGTTCGGGCTGTACAGCGCGGCCCAGATGGGCGGCCTGCTGTTCGGGCCGGCGATCGGCGGGCTGGGTGCCTACGCCACCCATTCGGACGGCTTCGTGTTCGTCTTCTGTGGGATCGCCACGGCGCTGGCCGGCCTGGCCGTGCTCGGCCTGGTCCACGAGCAGGCCCGGCAGCCGGGCCCGGACCACGGTCCCCTCGGAGGGCGTCGGCGAGATGGCCGCGACGGCCGACGGACGGTCGCGCGCCGGCGAGATCGCCCTCGACGAGGGCGGCCGGCCGCTGCGCCTGGTCAACCGGCTGCTGATCGTGGCGATCGTGGTCAACCTCGGCAGCAACTTCGCGACGGGCACGTACGAGGTCGTCTGGAGCCTGTTCCTGACGTCGCGCGGGGCGCGGGCTCAGACCTGATCGGGGCGACCTTCGCGATGTTCGCCGTGCCGATGATCCTGCTCTCGCCGTGGGCCGGCCGGTTCGTCGACCGGCGGGGGAGCCTGCCGTTCATCGTGATCGGCACGATCGCGCCGTCGATCGCGGCGATCCTGTACACGATCATGCCCGACGTCCGCCTGGCGATCCCGATCATCCTGTTCGAGTCGTCGGGGATCGCGATCGCCTATCCGGCCCTCTACGCGATCGTCTCGGCGGCCAGCCCGGCCGGCCGCTCGGCGACCGCCCAGGGCCTGTTCGGGGCGGCCGGCACGGTCGGCTTCATCCTGTCGTCGGTGATCGCCGGCTGGCTGGCCACGTTCGACCTGCGCCTGCCGTTCTGGTTCTCGAGCTTCACCGGCGCGCTGGCCCTGGTCCTCAGCCTGGTGATCGGCGCCCGGGCGATCCTCGACCTGGCCGGCCCGGCGGGCTGCCACGCGGGCCGGCCAGCTCGGCGGGGCAGCCGAGAGACGGCCGAAGGGGCGGTTGGAGGCCCTGTGCTATAGTGAAGGCCGCGGGGTGGAGCAGCGGCAGCTCGTCGGGCTCATAACCCGAAGGTCGGCGGTTCGAATCCGCCCCCCGCAACCAGTCGCATATCCCTGAACCCCGGGTCCCGACCACCCGGGGTTCCCTTTTGTCCGGAATGCGGCGGCAATCGCCTCGAGCCCGCAGTCGGCGGGCTACTCCCAGCGGAACGAGCGCGCCGCGACCACTGACGCGCCGACGCCCCAGGCGGCCAGCACGAGCAAGCGCCGGCAGCGGATCGCGCCGGCCGAGCCGAGGCCGATCCGGTAGGCATCCGACAGCGCGCTGGCCGGCAGGACCCGGGCGAGGTCCGCCAGGAAGCCCGGCAGGTGGTCGACCGGCAGGATCACCCCGCCCAGCAGCAGGCAGGCCAGGAACAGGCCATTCGCCGCGGCCAGCGTCCCTTCGGCCCGCAACGTGCCGGCCAGCAGCAGGCCGAGGCCGGCGAAGGCCAGCGTGCCCAGGCCGAACGCGCTGACGACGACCGCCGGCGACCAGCCGCTGCCCGGGCTCCAGCCGAAGAGCGCCAGTGCGACCCCGACGAGCAGGACAACCTGGACGACCTCGACGACGAGAACGGCAAGGATCTTTGCGGCGATCAGGCCGGCTCGCGGCAGGGGCGAGCCGCCAAGTCGCTTCAGGACGCCGTACGAGCGCTCGAAGGCCGTGGCGATCGACAGGTTGACCAGGCTCGTCGAGATCACGGCCAGGGCCAGGATCCCGGGCAGCAGGAAGTCGATCGGCCTGGCCGTGTTCGGGGTGAGCGCCGGCACGAGCGCGAAGAAGACAAGCAGGATCAAGCGGCAGGACGATGATCACGAACAGGTTCTCGCCCCGCCGCGCGGTCAGCCGCAGCTCCATCCCGAGCTGGGCCAGGGTCGACTGGAGGACCGGAGCGCCGTTCGCCTCAGCCATCGAGCGGGCGACCTCCGGTCAGGGCCAGGTAGCGCTCCTCGAGCGTGGCGCCGGTCGTACGCAGCTCGGCAATCAGCAGGCCCCGCTCCAGCGCACCAGGCCGACAGGCCGGCGACCAGCGCCGGGGCTCGAATCGAGGCCGTCGAGGCGGTACCGCCCTGCCCCGCCGTCGTCGCTGATCGCGCCGCTCCCGAGGGCGGCCGCCAGCGCCGTGCGGTCCCGGGGCTCGAGCGCCCGCTCCAGCCGGAAGCGGAGCCGCGGCTGGGCGCTCGGCCGACAGCTCCGCCGGCGTCCCCGCGGCCACGATCCGGCCGTGGTCGACGATCGCGATCCGGTCGGCCATCCGCTCGACGTCGGCCAGCTCGTGGGTCGTCAGCAGGACGGTCGTGCCCGCGCCGCCGAGCTCGCCGATCAGCTCGCCGGGTCGAGGCCTTGGCGGCCGGGTCCATGCCCGCCGTCGGCTCGTCGAGGATCACCAGCTCGGGCCGGCCGAGCAGGGCCAGGGCCAGGCCCAGGCGCTGCTTCTGGCCGCCGGACAGGACCTTGTAGCGAGTCGTGGCCGCCTCGGCCAGGCCGACCTGCTCGAGGAGCTCGTCCGGGTCGCGCGGCTGGCGATAGAAGCGGGCGTAGAGGTGGAGGATCTCGCGCGGCCGAGCCTGCGGGTAGATCCCGCCGCCCTGGAGCATCAGGCCGACCCGTCCGTGCAGCTCGCCCGGCCCGAGGTCGCGGGATCGAGGCCCAGGACCCGGACCTGGCCGCCGTCGCGGCGGCGGTAGCCCTCGAGGATCTCGACCGTCGTCGTCTTGCCCGCCCCGTTGGGGCCCAGGATCGCGAACACCTCGCCGGCCGCCACGCTGAACGACAGCCCGTCGACGACCGCCCGGCCGGCGTAGCGCTTGCGCAGGCCCTCGACCGAGATCGCGCGGGGCTGCCGGCCGGGCCAGTCGTCGCCGTCGTCCGGGTCGCATCCGCGCCGGCCGGCGTCACGGCAGGATCGCGGCGAGCTGCCGGTCGAGGTCCGCCTGGGTGATCTGGCCGATCTGGCGCGAGCGGAGGACGCCCTGCCGGTCGATGAAGTAGGTCTGCGGCGGGGCGACCACGGTGTAGGCCGTGGCGATCGACCCGTACGGGTCGTCACGTTGCCCAGGTCGCGCCGTGGCCCGAGGCGAAGGCCTGGGCCGCCGCCGGCGTGTCCTGGTAGATCACGCCGACGAACGTCAGGCCATCGCCGGCGTGGCTCGGCCTGGGCCGCCTCGAACAACGGGAACTCGGCCTGGCAAGGCACGCACCACGACGCCCAGAAGTTCACGATCACCGGCTTGCCGTGCAGGCTTGCCAGGTCGAATGGCGTCCCTGCGATCGTGAGCCCGACGAGGGGCGGGGCAGCCTGGCCGGGCTCGGCCGGCGTCACCCCGACCGGTTCCGGCGAGGAGCAGCCCGAGCCGATTCCGTGGACGGCCCAGGCAGCCAGGGCGAGCACGACCACGAGGCTGAGCAGGGTGAGGACCCGGGCCGTCCGCGACCGGCCGCCGGCCGGGAGGTGCATGACCAGCCCGCTACTTGACGGTCAGCGTCCCGGTCATGTTGGCATGAACCGAGCAGACGTAGGTGTACGAGCCGGCGGCCAGCGCCGGCACGTCATAGATCTCGACGATCGGCCCGGTCACGATCTTGCCCAGGAAGACCTGCTGGCCACCGGCCCCGCCGGTGTGGATCGAGACGTTGTGAGGCGTGCCCGAATCCCGGTTGTCGAAGGCGATCGTGAATGGCTTGCCAGCCGGCGCGGAGGCCGTCGTCGTCGTGTACTGGATGTTCTGGGCGACGATCGTCACGTCGGCCGGCGGGCCGCTCGGCACGGCGCCGCTCGGGGCGCCGGCGCCCCCGCTCGCCGTCGGAGCCCCACTGGCCGTTGCGCCGCCGCCGTTCGCGTCGGCCGGCGGGATGATCCCGTAGTTGACCAGCAGGGCGGCGATCACCACCACCCCGAAGAAGGTCAGCGTTCCGGTCGGATAGTGGGGCGCCGGCGCATTGCGCGGATGGCCGGTCTGGTCGGCCTCCACGACCAGGCTGTACTCGGTCCGGGCGTCGTGCAGCCAGCCCAGCAGGGTGGTCACCAGCATCACGACGCCGGCCGCCAGGAGGGGCAGTCCGAAGACCAGCCCGAACATGATGACCATCATCGACAGGCCGCCCAGGATCGGCCGGAACGACGGGCCGGGCATGTGGACGCCAGGTGGCGGGCCCTCGTGGATCACGGCCGGCAACGTGACCGCGGTCGCCTCGACGTGGTCGTAGTCGCGCATCCCCTCGCGCAGCCAGTAGATCAGGGCGAGGATCAGGGCGATCAGGCCGATGACCGTGATCGCGCCCCGGAAGACGAGACCGAAGACGACCAGGGCCAGCCCGGCCGCCCCGAGGAACGGCGCCAGCGAACCGCCCGGCATGTGGACGCCGGCCGGCGGCGCGGGGGCCACGGGCCGGCCGCCTCGCTCGCTCGGGCCGATCGTGGCCAGCTTGCGCATCAGCCACAGGATGTACAGGCCCACCAGCCCGAACAGCCCAAGCGGGATCAGGCCGACCAGCTTGCCCCAGTCGGGCGACACGAACTGGGTGATGAAGCTCAGGATCGAGCTCCAGATCTGGTCCATCAGGTTCGGCTCGTCGGCACGGCTGGCCCGATCAGCCGCGCGGGGATCCGGTCATCAGGACGTAGGCCATCAGGCTCATCGCGATCCCCAGGATGGCCTCCATCGCGGCCCCGCTGACATCGTGGCTGACGAGGTAGTAGACGACGCCGACCACGGCGAACAGGAGCCCGGTGAAGATCGCCAGGCGCGGCCGCGGGATTGGGTGCATCCAGTCTTCCTCAGTGAACCGTCGGGAGGAGGTAGAGCAGCGAGAAGAGGACGATCCAGACCACGTCGACGAAGTGCCAGTAGAGCGAGACGGCCTCGACCATGTCGTGGTGCTTGTTCGAGAACTGGCCGGCCATCGCCCGGTAGAGGACGACGCTGAGCATGATCACCCCGCCCAGGACGTGGGCGCCGTGGAAGCCGGTCAGGGTGAAGAACGTGGTCCCGAACGTCCCGTCGGCGAGAGTGAAGCCGAGCTGGGTGTAGTCGTAGCCCTGGCCGAGCAGGAAGATCATGCCCAGGACCAGGGTCACCGCGATGTTCCGGACCAGGCCCGCCCGGTCGCCCTTGCGGATCGACCAGACGCCCAGCTGGCAGGTGAACGAGCTGATGATCAGGAGGGTGGTGATCACCAGCGGCAGGGCGATCTCGTTGGCCACGTGGAAGTGCTCGTTGCCCTCCGGCGGCCAGATCGGGGCGTTGGCCCGGACGTTGAAGTAGGCCGCGAACAGGCCCGCGAAGAACATCACCTCGGAACAGATGAACAGGATCATCCCCAGGATGACGTTGCTGATCCCTTCCGTGGCCCCGTGGCCGCCGGCCTCCTCGTGCTCCACCACCTGGAGGGCCATCGGGTTGGCGCTCACGCGTGGGTCGCTCCGTGGCGGGCGTCGAAGACCGGCCGCTCCGAGCGGATCTCGGGCAGGTGGTCGAAGTTGTAGGCGGGCGGCGGCGAGGAGGTCGCCCACTCGAGGGTGTTGCCCTCCCACGGGTCGTCGCCGGCCGGCTCACCGCTCCGGAAGGTGATGAACACGTTCCACAGGAACGGCAGGATGCTGAACGCGATCGTGAAGCCGCCGATCGTGGCCAGCAGGTTGAGGTCGTTCCAGCCCGCGTTCGGGTCGTAGTCGGCGATCCGCCGGGGCATCCCGCTCAGGCCCAGGATGTGCATCGGGAAGAAGGTCAGGTTGAAGCCGATGAACATGAACACGAACTGGATCTTGCCCAGGGTCTCGTTCAGCCGCCGGCCGAACATCTTCGGCCACCAGTAGAACAGCCCGGCGAAGACCGCGAAGACGGAGCCGCCGAACAGGACGTAGTGGATGTGGGCCACCACCCAGTACGTGTCGTGCAGGGCGAAGTCGACCGGCACCGCGGCGCTGAACGCGCCGTTGATTCCGCCGATCAGGAACATCGTCAGGAAGCCGAGGGCGTACAGGAGCGGCGTCGAGAAGGTCAGCTGGCCGCGGAACATCGTGGCGATCCAGTTGAAGAACTTGACCCCGGTCGGGATCGCGATCAGGAAGGTCATGAAGCTGAAGAAGGGCAGGTAGACCGCCCCGGTCGTGAACATGTGGTGGGCCCACACCGAGAAGCCCAGGGCGCCGATCGCGGCGGTGGCGAAGACGAACGCCTTGTAGCCGAAGAGCGGCTTGCGGCTGAAGACCGGCAGGACCTCGCTGATGATCCCCATCGCCGGCAGGATCATGATGTAGACCGCCGGGTGCGAGTAGAACCAGAAGGTGTTCTGCCACAGGATCGCGTTGCCGCCGTTGGCCGGGTCGAAGAAGTGGCCGCCCAGGTTGCGGTCGATGAACAGCATGATCAGGGCGCTGGTCAGGACCGGGGTGGCCATCAGGACCAGGATGCTGGTGACCAGCATCGTCCAGACCATGATCGGCATCCGGAGCAGGGTCATCCCCGGCGCCCGCATCTTGAAGATCGTGACGATGAAGTTGATCGAGCCCAGGATCGAGCTGGTCCCGATCAGCAGCAGGGCCACGATCCACAGGTCGGTCCCGATCCCCTCGTACTTGGCCTGGGCCAGCGGGCTGTACTCGGTCCAGCCGGCCGCCGCAGCGCCGCCGCCCGTGGCGAAGCCCGACAGCATCACGATCGCGGCCAGGGGCAGCAACCAGAACGAGAAGGCATTGATCCGCGGGAAGGCCATGTCCGGCGCGCCGATCATCAGCGGCACGACGTAGTTGCCGAAGCCGGCCAGGACCGGGATGACGAACAGGAACAGCATCAGCGAGGCGTGGATCGTGAACGCCTGGTTGTACTGGGCGTCGGTCAGGAACTGGAGGCCCGGCTGGGCCAGCTCGACCCGCACGACGAGGGCGAACAAGCCGCCGATCAGGAACATCAGGATCGAGTTGGCGAGGTACAGGATCCCGATCTTCTTGTGGTCGGTGGTCGTCAGCCAGTCGTACAGGCCGGAGCGGTAGCCCGTCGACGTCCGGAGCGTGGTGGTCGCCATCGATGCTCCTTAGTGGACCGTCAGCGTGCCGGTCATCTGGGGATGGACGGAGCAGGCGAAGGTGTACGTGCCCGCGGGCAGCGCCGGGATCGGGTACGAGCGGCTGTCGGGGCCGCTGAAGATCTCGCCCTTGAAGATCTGCTGGCCGGTGCTGTCGGTGATCGCCACGTTGTGGGTGACACCCGGGTCGTTGTTGGTGAACTTGAGCACGAACGGCTGGCCGGCCGGGGCGCTCAGGGTGGCCTGGTCGTAGGCGATGTTGTGGGCGGTCAGGGCCAGCGTCGTCTCGGCGGTGCCGCCACCGGCCGACGGTGCCGGAGCCGGGGTGGCGGCCGCGCTCGCGATCTGCTGGGTCAGCCAGGTCTGGAAGTCGGCCGGGCTGAGGGCCTTGACCGTGAACAACATCGTGCTGTGGAACGTGCCGCAGAACTCGGCGCACTGGCCCCGGAAGGTCTGGTTGACGTCGGCCGGGTCGATCGTGAAGTCGAAGTTGTTCTCACGCCCCGGAACCACGTCGCGCTTGAACAGGAACTTGGGGACGTAGAAGGCGTGGATCACGTCCTTCGAGCGCAGGATCACGTGGACGTCGACGCCGACCGGCAGGTCCAGCTCGGGCGCCTGCTGGGTGAACTGGACCGTCTGGCCGTCGGGCGCCAGGTAGTCGAACTGCCACTGGAACTGGGCGGCCACGGCGCGCACCGTCAGCGACGGCGTGGGCGACACGGCGTCGACCTTGTTGAGGGTCTGCCACGAGAACACGAACATGACCAGGACCAGGATCGTGGGGACGACCGTCCAGATCACCTCGAGGACGCTGTTGCCGTGGATCTGCGGCGGCAGCTCCGTGTCGGTCGGCTTGCGCCGGTAGCGGACGACCGCGTACACGATCAGGCCTTCGACCAGGAAGAAGATCACGACCGCGATGATGAACACGAAGTCGTACAGGTCGCGGGTGTCCTGGCCCTGGCTGGTGACGGCGGCCGGTGGCTCGAGGGCGGAGCACCCGGCCAACAGCAGGGCCAACGCGGCGAGGGCGGCAAGGCTCCTCGCTGGACGTGGCAGCCGGGGCCTGGGGATCGACATCAGGGTGATTTCCTCGACCTGGTATCGCGTGCAGAGGCACTCGTGGAGCCGCCGGACGCGCACCACCGAGGTGGCCCGCACCCGCCGAAAAACGCCGAGGCCATGATACCCGCGTGGCGGTCGCTGCGCCGATCCTCGTCCGGCCGGTTCGGGTGCAGAATGCGAGGCCATGGCTGAGGACACGGATCGCCCCACTGCGCCGACCCGAACGCTGAGCCGCGGCCGCCTGGCCGGACCGTTCGTCGGCCTTGCCGGGGGCCTGGCCTGGCTGCTCGCGGCAGCTCCGGTGGCGGCCCACAGCGGCAGCCCGCCGCCCGCGCCGACCTTGCCCGGGGTCCTCTTCCTGTGGTCGTTCGATCCGACCGTGGTCCTGCCCCTGGTGCTGGCCGGCGCGGGCTACCTGTGGGCGGTCCGCTCGGTCGACGCGGCCCATCCCAACAACCGCGTCCCGCGCGGACGGATCGTGGCCTGGCTGCTGGGCCTGGCGGTGATCGAGCTGGCTCTCCAGTCGCCGATCGAGGCCTACGACACGACCCTGTTCAGCGACCACATGGTCCAGCACGTCCTGCTCACGATCGTCGCCGCGCCGCTGCTGGCCCTCGGCGCCCCGATCACCCTGCTCCTCCGGTTCGCTCGACCGGAGACCCGCCGGCGCTGGATCCTGCCCGTCCTCCACTCGCGGGTGGTCCGGGCGATCTCGTTCCCGGTCGTCACCTGGATCCTGTTCGCGGGCTACATGTGGCTGGCCCACTTCTCGCCGCTGTTCGAGTGGTCGCTCGAGAACCCGTTCGTCCACCAGCTCGAGCACGCCGGGTTCCTGGGCACGGCCCTCCTGTTCTGGTGGCCGGCGGTGGCGGCCGATCCGAGCCCCTGGCGGATGCGCCACCCCACCCGGCTCGTCTACATGTTCCTGCAGATGCCCCAGAACACGTTCCTCGGGCTGACCCTGTACAGCGCCACGGTGCCCCTCTACCCGTACTACCTGAACCTGGCCCGGAGCTGGGGCCCGAGTGTCCTCGACGACCAGCAGATCGCGGGCGGGATCATGTGGATCAGCGGTGACGTGGTGTTCATGGCCGCGATCATGCTGATCCTGCGCGGCCTGCTCCGGAACGAGGAGCGCCAGGCCCGGGCCAACGATGCCCGGGTGGCACCCGAGCTGGCGGCGATCCGGGAGCGCGAGGCGCGCCTCGCCGAGCGGTTGGCCGCCGAACGGGGCAGCGAACCCGGCGCCGGCTAGTCCGCCTGGCCCCGGCCGGTACGCCCGGCCCCGGCTAGTCCGCCCGGCCCATCGACAGGAGCTGCCGGTAGCGCGCCGGGTCGACGTTGCCGCCGCTGACCACCGCCACCAGGGCCCCGGCAAGCCCGGCCAGGCCCGCCTCGCGGGCCCGGAACCGGAGAGCGGCGATCGACAGGGCGCCCGACGGCTCGACGACCAAGCGGCATTCCTCCGCGGCGAGGCAGACCGCGGCCACGATCTCGTCCTCGCTGACGGTCACGACGTCGTCGAGATAGGCCAGCAGGTGGGCGAGGTTGCGCCGCCCGATCGCCTGGGTCCGGGTCCCGTCGGCGATCGTCCGTCCGACCTGCTCCGCCGGCCAGCTTACGATCCGGCCGGCCCGGAGCGAATCCCGGGCATCGGCCGCCAGCTCGGATTCGACGCCCACGATCCGGGCGCCGGGCCGGAGCGCCTTGACGGCGGTGGCCACGCCCGCGGCCAGGCCGCCACCGCCGATCGGCACCAGCACGGCAGCCAGATTCGGCGAGGTCCTCGGCGATCTCCAGGCCGCAGGTCCCCTGGCCGGCGATGATCCGGTCGTCGTCGAAGGGCGGGATGATCGACAGGC
This sequence comes from uncultured Chloroflexia bacterium, assembly GCA_963735455.1. GTDB lineage: Bacteria > Chloroflexota > Limnocylindria > Limnocylindrales > CSP1-4 > Palsa-1033. The sequence goes on along the minus strand of CAVTKZ010000001.1, from coordinate 82,533 downwards.
CGCGCTCGGCGGCGATCGCCTCGGCTCGCAGCCGACGCTCCTCGCTCGATGGGCCGACGGTCACCACCTCGGCCCCGTCGGCGGCAACTCGCTCGCGCTTGATCGCCGGCGCATCCGAGGGCATCACGATCACCGCCGGGACGCCGAACAGGCGGGCCGCGCAGGCGACGCCCTGGGCGTGGTTGCCGCTCGAGTAGGTGATCACGCCCCGAGCCCGGAGGGCCGGATCGAGGGCGGCGATCGCGACGTAGGCCCCCCGGATCTTGAACGCGCCGATCGGCTGGAGCGACTCGGCCTTGAGGAACTCGTGGCGCTCGGCCGGGCCGAAGGCGAGCAGCGGCGTCCGCAGGGCGATTCCGTCCAGCATCCCGGCCGCGGCCCGGATTGCGGCCAGGTCGACCAGCGGCGCCGCCCCGGAGCTGCTCCCGGGGAACCGTCACCGGCCGTCCTTTTCGAGCTGCTGGCAGCGGACGCAGAAGGCGGCCCAGGGCAGGACCTCGAGGCGCTCGTCGGGGATCGGGTTGCCGCAACGCAGGCAGCTCCCGAAGGTGCCCTCGTCGAGTCGGGCGAGGGCGGCGTCGACGAGCTCGAGGCCCTTGCCCGACTTGTCGCGCAGGGCCAGGTCGCGCTGCTGGGCGAAGACCTCGCTGGCCGCGGCGGCCTGCGAGCCATAGGTCATCTGGCTGGGCGTCTCGGGCGGCTCGGACAGATCGTCGGTCAGCCGCCGGCGAGTTGCCTCGAGGGTGGCTCGCGCGGTGGCGAGCTGCTCGGGGTTCATCGCCCAAGCCTAGCCCGATCCAGGGACCACGTAACGCGCAGTTAAGCGTTGCCTGGGAGACTCGGCGGCGACGGGCACACCAGATCGAGGGAACGTCAAAGGAGCATTCGCATGCGTCGCGCCCAACTCCGCCTGCGACAGATCGGCACGCTGCTGGCCACCGGGTTGTTCATCGTTGCGGCGGCGATCGCCGCCCTGCCCCGCGCCGGCGGCATCCGCTGGTTCTAGCTGGTCCGATCAGCGCCCGGCAACGCCGGTCGTGTCCGAGCTCAAGCGCTGGGCCAGGTAGACCGGGATCGTCGAGAGCAGGATCAGGAAGACGGCCACGACATTCACGACCGGCAGCTGATGGGCCCGCTGGATCTGGTCGAAGATCCACAACGGGATCGTCTTCTGGGTGCCGGCCGTGAACGTGGTCACGATCACCTCGTCGAACGACAGGGCAAAGGCCAGCAGGCCGCCTGCGATCAACGCCGTCCGGATCACCGGGAAGGTGATGTAGCGGAACGTCTGGAGGGTGTCTGCGCCAAGGTCCATCGAGGCCTCCTCGATCGAGCGTGATGTTCGGCGCAGCCGGGCGATCACGTTGTTGAAGACGACCACGATGCAGAACGTCGTGTGGCCCAGGATGATCGTGAACGTCGTAAACCCGATCCCCGACGCGTTGATCGTGGCGTTGAGAGCCATCCCGGTCACGATCCCGGGCAAGGCGATCGGCAGGACCAGCAGGAAGGAGACGGTGCCTCGGCCGAAGAACGAATAGCGCTGGACCGCGAACGAGGCCAGGCTGCCCAGGACCAGGGCGATCGCGGTCGCGGCCAGCGCCACCTGGAGGGACAGGACCAGCGCATCGCGGACCTCGCCGTTGTCCAGGGCGACGCCGACCCAGTCGAGGGTCAGCCCCTGGATCGGCCAGGCCTGGGTCTTGTCCGTGTCGAAGGCGTACAGCACGATGATCAGGAGCGGCACGTACAGGAAGGCCAGCGTCCCGATCGTCGCGATCCGCAGCCAGATCGATCCGTTGCCCTGCTTCATAGGGCGTCGAAGGCGCCCAGACGCCGGGCGATCAGCAGGTAGATCGCCATGATCCCGATCGGCACGATCGCGAACGTCGCCGCGAACGGCACGTTGTTGGCCACGCCCTGGTTGACGTAGATCACGTTGCCCAGGAACTGGTTCTTGGAGACCAGGGTCGGGGTGATGTAGTCGCCCAGGGTGAGCGAGAAGGTGAAGATCGAGCCGGCCGCGACGGCCGGCAGGACGAGCGGCAGGACGACCCGCCGGAACGTGGTGGCGCCCCGCCCGCCGAGGTCGGCCGAGGCCTCGAACAGCGAGCCCGGGATCCGCTCGAAGCCGGCGTAGATCGGCAGGATCATGTACGGCAGCCAGAGGTAGCTGAACACCAGCCAGGTCGAGACGTCGGAGAAGCCCGGGCCCTGCAGGCCGACCAGTCCGAGCAGGCCGTCGAGCGGGCCGCCCTTGGCCAGGATGATCCGCCAGGCGAAGACCCGGACGAGATAGTTCGACCACAGCGGCAGGAGCACGCCCATGAACAGCAGCGAGCGGATCCGGGGCGACGCGACCCGGGCCATGAACTAGGCGATCGGGAAGGCCAGGAGCCATGTCCGTGGCCGTCACGGCCAGGGCGACCGTGACGGTCCGCTGGACGATCACCCGGTTGACCGGGTCCTCGACCAGCTGCTGGAAGTTGCTCAGGCTGAAGTCGTGGACGACCGCCGAGGTGACCGGGTTGAGGTACCAGAAGGCGCTCAGCAGCAGGATCGCCAGCGAACCGAGGTAGATCGCGCCGAACCAGCCGACGGGCGGCGCCAGGAGGATCAGCAGCTGGGCCGGGGTGTGCCGGTAGAGGGCGGCCAGGAGCCGGCGCCGGGCGCCCTCAGGCGGGAGCGATGACGTGCGGGTGGTCATCAGCCGGAGCTCGGGCGATGGGCGCCTGGCCCACCGCCCGATTTCCCTGGGCGGGCTTCGTCAGCCCTTGATCGAGGTCCAGGCGGTGGCCCACTTCGAGTAGTCGACGCAGGTCGTGCCGCGGCTGTCGCCGCAGTCGGCCAGGGGCGTCTTCCAGAAGCTGATCGCGCCGTAGAACGACTGGTCGTTGACGTGATACAGGGTGCAGAAGTCCTTGACCCCGTACGAGCCATAACTGACGTCGAGGAGCGTGCACGCCTTGGGGTTGGCCGGCGCCTCGCCGAAGTACTCGGCGACCTCGGCCTGGACCTTGGGCGTGATCATCCAGGCCATCCACTTGTACATGCAGTTGGGGTGCTGGGCGTGTGAGCGACATCATCCAGGTGTCCGCCCAGCCGGTCATCCCTTCGGTCGGGACGACGGCGTCGACCTTGACCCCGGCCGCCTTGAGGGTGTTGACCTGGTACGGCCAGGTCGTCCCGATGATGGTCGAGCCGTTGGTGAAGTTGGTGATCTCGTCCGTGTACAGCGACCAGTACTTGGCGACCCACGGCTGCTGCGCGGTCAGCAGGGCAACCGCGGCGTCGAACTGGGGCTGGGTCAGCTCGTACGGATCGGTGATCCCCAGGGACGGGTTGGCCGTCTTGAGGTAGAGCGCCGCGTCGGCGATGTAGATCGGGCTGTCGTAGTCGGTGATCTTGCCCTGGTAGGGCTTGGACTGGGTCGGGTCGAAGACGGTTGCCCAGCTCGTCGGGGCCGGCGAGACCAGGTCCGTCCGGTACATCAAGGTGTTGCCGCCCCAGCCGTGGGAGACGCCGTAGTGCTTGCCGTTGACCGTGTTGTGGGCGGGCGACTGGAGGAACGGGGCGATGTCCGGGAAGTCGGGCAGGAGGTTGACGTTGATCTCGGCCACGTCGCCGTTGGCGATGAGCCGGTTCGTCGCATCGCCCGAGGCGGACACGCCGTCATAGACCGTCCCGCCGCCCTGGCGCATCAGGGTGACCATCTCGTCGGAAGTGTTGGCCGGCTTGATGTTGACCGTGCCACAGTCGGGGTTGGCGGTCTCGAACGGATGGACCCAGTCGTATTCCTTGACGTTCGAGCCGTCCTCGGCGTAGCCCGGCCAGATGATGATGTTCAGGCTGCCTTCGCCCTTGCCGATCGACTGGGGCAGGTTCGAGCTCGGCCCGCCGGTCGGCGAGGCTGCCGGCAGGCTGGCCGGCGGAATGCTCCCCGTCGCCGAGGGCGGCGGCGTGACGACTGGCGCCGTCGTGGCCCCGCCGCTGGTGCAGGCCCCCACGAGCAGGCCCACAGTGGCCAACAGCGTGAATCCAGTCCTTCGTTTCATTCCTTGTCCTCCTCCAGGTTGCTCAAGCCCGGTCGCGCGGGCCGCTCGGTTCAGGCGTTGATCGGCAGGCTGTGGACGCGCTTCCAGATGAGTCGAGTCGGGCGGCCCTCGGCCGCCAGGGCCTCCATCGACGAGGTCACCAGGTTCTGCTGGGTGACGACCAGCTCCGAGCCGGCGTCGAGGGCGACGTAGTAGCGGGTATCCGAGCCGAGGTAGACCACCTCCCGGATCCGGCCGTCGACGCCGATCTCGTCGGGCGCCACCGGCGACCCGGGCTCGGCCATCCGGATCTTCTCGGGCCGGACGGTGAACGTCCCGCTCGTCCCGAAGACCCGCTCGGCGACGGCGCCCTTGAGCAGGTTCGAGGTGCCCACGAAGCCGGCCACGAACTCGGTCGCCGGCCGCTCGTAGACCTCGGCCGGCGAGCCGACCTGCTCGATCCGGCCGCGATTGAAGACCGCCGATCCGGTCGCTCATCGTGAGCGCCTCCTCCTGGTCGTGGGTCACGTAGATGAAGGTGATCCCGACCGCGTGCTGGATGGCCTTCAGCTCGATCTGCATCTCCTCGCGGAGCTTCAGGTCGAGGGCGCCGAGGGGCTCGTCGAGGAGCAGCACCCGGGGCCGGTTGACGAGGGCCCGGGCGAGGGCCACCCGCTGGCGCTGGCCGCCCGACAGCTGGCTCGGCCGGCGCTTGTCGAAGCCTTCCAGGCGGACCATCCGGAGGGCATCGGCCACCCGCTCGTGACGCTCGGCCGAGGGCACCTTGCGGATCACCAGGCCATAGGCCACGTTCTCGCCGACGTTCATGTGCGGGAACAGGGCGTAGTCCTGGAAGACCGTGTTGACGTCGCGCTCGAAGGGCGCCTTGTTGCTGACGTCCTCGCCCTTGAGCAGGATCCGGCCGCTCGTCGGCAGCTCGAAGCCGGCGATCATCCGGAGGGTGGTGGTCTTGCCCGAGCCGGACGGGCCGAGCATCGAGAAGAACTCGCCGTCACGTACCTCGAGGTCGATTCCGGCCACCGCCTCGACGTCGCCATAGCGCTTGACCACGGCCTCCAGGCGCACGGCGGCCGCCGGCGTCGCCGCCGACGACGGGCGCAGCCCGGCCTCGGTCGGATCCTCAGAGACGGGCGGGATCGCCAAGCGTTGCCTCGTTGAGCAGGATCGGTGACGGAGCGCCGGGGGGACGGACGGGATGGCGGGCACTGTGCAGAATAGCCGCCGGTCGTGTCAAGGTGGGTGACCTTTTAGACTGGCACCGTGCGCGCAGTTCGCAACAGGGCGTCGAGCCGCCTCCGGCGGACCGTCGGCTGGCCGCTCCTGATCGGGCTGCTGCTGGCGGCCTGTGGCGCCGACTCGGTGGCCACCCCGCCGATCTCGCCGGGCACCGCCAGCCGGCCGCGCGACGTCAACATCATCACCAAGGATTACTCGTTCGTGCCAGCCGACGTCGACCTGGTGCCCGGCGAGACCGTCCTCCTGCACGTGATCAACGGCGGGCTCGAGGTCCACGAGGTGGTGATCGGGGCGACGCCGGTCCAGGACGCCTGGGAGGCAGCCGAGGCCGCCGCGGCGAATCCGCCGCCCGGACCGACTCCGCTGGTCACGGTTCCGTCGGCAACCGCCGGCATCCGCATCGTGGTCGAGTCCGGCCAGCGGATGGACCTCCTGTGGACCGTGCCGGCCGAGCCCGGTGCGCTCCTGATCGGCTGCCACATCCCGGGCCACTGGGCCAAGGGGATGCAGGCCGCGATCCGCTTCGTGAGCCCCGGAATGCTACCCTGATGCCCGCCTCGGAATCGCCGCAGCCAGGAGTGAGATTCGGATGACCTACGTGATCGCGGAGCCGTGCGTCGACGTGATCGATGAGTCGTGCGTCTCCGTCTGTCCCGTCGACTGCATCCATTTCGAGGAAGGCACCGACCGGAAGCTGTTCATCGATCCCAACGAGTGCATCGACTGTGGGGCCTGCGAGCCCGAGTGCCCGGTCAACGCGATCTTCCCCGAGGAGTCGCTGCCGGCCGAGTGGGCCCAGTACACGACGATCGACGCGACCTGGTTCACCAACCGCGAGGCGGCCCGGATCGCGCTGGACGCGGCCAAGCCGCGCTAGTCGCGGCCCCCGGCGCTGCCGGCCGGCGCCGAACGGCGGCCCGACAGCCCCCGGTCATGCGGATCGTCTCGCTCCTGCCCTCGGCGACCGAGATCGTGTGCGCCCTGGGCCTGGCCGACGAGCTCGTCGGGATCACCCACGAATGCGACTGGCCGCCGGAGGTGGTCGGGCTGCCGGTGATGACCCGGAGCGTCCACGAGCTCGCCGACGCCTCGAGTCGCGAGATCCACCGGCTGGTCGAGCGCTCGGTCCACGGCGGCTCGTCGCTGTACGTCCTGGACGAAGCGGCGATGGCGGCCGCCGAGCCCGACCTGATCCTGACCCAGGAGCTGTGCACGGTCTGCGCGGTCGGCTACAAGGAGGTCAACGAGGTCGCCCGCCGGATCGATGCCGAGATCACCGTCGTCTCGCTCGAGCCGACCAGCATCGAGGGGATCTTCAACACGATCGCCACGGTCGGGGCGATGACCGATGCCGAGGACGAGGCCGTGGAGGTCGTCGGCGGGCTGCGTGAACGGCTGGGCCTGGTCGAGGCCCGGGTCGCCACGCGCCGGGCCGCCGGCCGGTCGGCGCCGCGGGTGGTCGGCCTGGAATGGCTCGACCCGCCCTTCGCGGTCGGCCACTGGGTGCCCGAGCAGATCCGCCGGGCGGGGGCCTGGGACCTGCTCGGCGCGGAGGGCGGTCGATCGGTCGAGACAAGCTGGGCGGCGGTCGCCGAGGTGGACCCCGAGCTGCTGGTCCTGATGCCCTGCGGCTTCCACCTCGAGGACGGCCTGGCGGCCTGGCGGGGGACGCCGCGCCCCGACGGCTGGGCGGCCCTCGCCGCGGTGCGCGACGGCGGCGTCTTCCTGGTCGACGGCTCGGCCTACTTCAGCCGGCCCGGTCCGCGGGTGATCGACGGGGTCGAGCTGCTGGCCGAGCTGTTCGACCCCGAGGGCAACGCCGGCAGCGCGCCATTCGGCAGCTGGGTCCGGGTCGGCTGACGGCATGGTCTTCCGGGCAACGTTCGACTGCCTGTGGTGCGGCACCGCCCATGCCGTCCGAGCGCCCGACGACCTCGAGGGCTACGCCCAGCTCTGCCCGGCCTGCATCGGCCGGGCCGGCGAGAACGGCTTCCTGCGCTTCCGCCTGAAGACGGCCCTCGCCGAACGCTCGGCGGCCCTGGCCCTGAGCGCCGAGGCCGCTCACTCGGCCAATCCCACCGATCCCACCGAGCCGGCCGGGCCCGATGCCGCGCCAGAGACGACAGCCGAGGACCTGTCGGCCGAGATGCAGGCCTACTACGCGGCCCGGGCCGCCGAATACGACGACTGGTACCTGCGCACCGGTCGCTACGACCGGGGGCCCGTCCACGTCCTGGCCTGGAACGCGGACCTGGACGCCGCCACGATCTGGCTCGATGCGCTGCCGATCTCGGGCGAGATCGTGGAGCTGGCCGCCGGTACCGGCTGGTGGTCGACGCTGCTCGCCGGGAAGGGCGTCCTGTCGATCTACGACGCCGTCGAAGCTCCCCTCGACCAGGCCCGCGAGCGGCTCCTGGCCCACGGCCTGCGGGCCCACATCCACGTCCGGGACGCCTGGGCCGAGCCCGACCGAGCGGTCGATGCCCTGTTCTGCGGCTTCTGGCTGAGCCATGTCCCGCGAAACCGCCTGGCGGCTTTCCTGGCCCTCGCCCGACGCTGGCTCAAGCCGGGCGGCACGTTCGCCTTCATCGACTCCCGGCCCGATCCCCATTCCGGTGCCGTGGACCAGCCGATCTCGAGCGAGGCCGAGGTCAGCCAGCGCCGGCTGGCCGACGGCCGCGAGTTCCGGGTGGTCAAGGTCTACTGGCAGCCCGCCGAGCTCGAGGCAGCCCTGCTCGAGGCCGGCTTTGCCCGCGCCGAGGTGACCATCACCTCGCGCTTCTTCCTGCTCGGCCGGGCCACAGCCTAGGACGGCTTGTTGCGTTCCTCGCGGGTGACGCTGCGCAGGATGAACATCACGTTGGCCGGTCGCTCGGCCAGCCGGCGCATGAAGTAGGGATACCACTCGCGCCCGTACGGGACGTAGATCCGGACCCGGTAGCCGGCCCTGACCAGCTGCTCCTGCAGGTCGCGCCGGACCCCGTACAGCATCTGGAACTCGAACGAGGTGCGGGCCACGCCCTCGCGCTCGACCAGGTCGGTGGCAGCCTGGATCATCCGCGGGTCGTGGGTGGCCAGCGCCGGGGCGCTGCCCTCCCGGAGCAGGCGGCCGAGGAGCTCGAGGTACGAGGCATCGACCTCGGCCTTGCTCGGGAAGGCCACCTCGGCCGGCTCGCGATAGGCCCCCTTGCACAGCCGGACGGGCGCCCGCTCGCGGATCAGCTCGGAGACGTCGGCGGCGCTCCGCCGGAGGGCAGCCTGGATCACCACCCCGCTGGCGGCGTTGAGCGGGCGAAGCTCACGCCAGATGGCCAGCGTCGCGTCCGTCCGGGTGTGGTCCTCCATGTCGATCCGGACGAAGGCCCCGGTCCGGGCGGCCGCCTCGAAGATCCGGGCCACGTTCGCCCGGCAGACCTCGGGCGACAGGTCCAGGCCCATCTGGCTCAGCTTGAGGCTGACGTTGCCGTCCAGGCCCCGGGCCGCGAGCGCGTCGAGCAGCTCGAGGTAGCGATCGGCCGCCGCCGCGGCGGCGGCCTCGGAGGTGACCGACTCGCCCAGGACATCGACGGTTGTCCGCCGACCGGCAGCGTGCAGCCGCTCGAGGGCGTCGAGGGCCTCGCTCAGGGTCTGGCCGGCGACGAACCGGGCGACCATCGAACGAGTGAACGACAGCCGCGTGGCCAGCCGGCCCAGGCTGGGCCGGCGCGACAGGGACAGGAGGGTCGCGCGCATCGCCCGCTCGGGCAGCTCTCGGACGGCGGTCATCTCAACCGGCCGACGGCTCGTTCCGGAGGTGGACCTTCAGGAAGGCCAGGATCCGCTCGTACGCGTCGCGCCGGTTGGCGCGCTGCTCCCAGCCGTGGCCTTCCTCGTCGTACCAGTGGACCTCGTGGTGCTTGTCCTCGATGACCAGCGCCTCGACCATCTTCTCGCTCATCAGGGGCACCACCCGGTGGTCCTTGCGGCCGTGCAGGATCAGCACCGGCGCCTCGATCCGCTCGGCCTGGTAGACCGGCGAGCCACGCCGGAAGAGGGGCGCCGCGGCCGGGTCATCGGGGTGGCCCATCTGGCGGTGGAGGTCGATCCGGCCGGGCCGGTCGCCGTGGCGGTAGCTCTCGGCGATCTCCGAGTCGCCGTACAGGTCGATCCCCGCCCGCCACAGGCCGGGCTCCTCGACCAGGCAGCACAGGGTCAGGTAGCCGCCGTATGACCCGCCGTAGATGGCCAGCCGGCCATCACACCAGCCCTGCTCGGCCAGCCAGTGGGCCGCATCGAGGCAATCGAAGGCATCGGCGTGGCCCCATTCGCCCCGGTTGCCCTCGCGGAATGCCCGGCCATAGCCGGTCGAGCCCCGAAAGTCGATGTCCAGCACGGCGTAGCCCTCGCGCACGAGGAGCTGCTTGAACGGCTGCCACGAGCGGACGTTGTTCGAGGTCGGTCCACCGTGGGTGTAGACGATCGCCGGCACGCGATCCGCGCCGCCCCGGCCGGTGGCCGCGCTCGGGCGCCACAGGTTGGCCTCCAGTGCCAGCCCATCCCGGGCGGTGAGCTTGACCCGCTCCGGCGCCACCCAGGCGTGATGGCGGAGGACGCCCGGCAGGGAGTCGGTCAGCGCCCGCGCCCGGGCCTCGGGGTCGGCCACGCCGAGCACCGGCAGGAGCCACAGGTCCTGGGGCCGGCGCTCGCTCTCGCCGATCGCCACGACCTGGCTGCCGTCGGGCGACCAGCCCACTGCGCGCCAGACGCCGGGCCAGGGCTGGATCGCCGTGCTGCTGCCGTCCGCGATGGTGGCGACGACCAGGTCAATCGCCCCGTCGTGGACCGCGACGTGGCTGAAGCGGCGGCCGTCGGGCGAGGGCAAGGGCTGGACCCCGAAGCCGCCCTGCGGATCGCCGTGCTCCTGGGCTCCCCGGGTCAGGCTGGTCCGCTCCTTCAGGTCGGGGCTGAGCTGGACCACCTGGAACCAGCCGTCGGCATCGGACAGGAGGAGCAGGCTCCCGTCCGGCAACCAGCGTGGCCCGCATTCCCAGGCGCCGCCGGCATCGATCCGGGTCTGCTCGCCGCCGGCGAGGGCCAGGATCGAGACGGTCGACCGCCAGCCATCGGGCTCACGCTGGATGGTCAGGGCGAGGCGCTTGCCGTCGGGCGCCCAGGCGATGTCGTCGACATCCTCGCCCGGGGGCGTGAGCGCGGCCGGCTCGACCGGCTTGGGCCGGCTGGCCGGCCGGCCTCGATGGGGGATCGGAGCGTCGATCAACCAGACCTGGCTCCAGCCCCGGCGCCGCGACAGGAAGGCGATCCGGCGGCCGTCCGGGCTCCAGCGCGGATCGCTGTTGCCGGCTGGATGGGCGCTGACCTGGACCTGGTGCGAGCCGTCGACGTCGATGATCCACAGCGCGCCGTCCCGGATGAATGCCAGCCGGCGGCCGTCGGGCGCCCATTGCGGATCGCTGACCGGCTTGTCCGAAGCGGTCAGCTGGAGCGGCGGGCCGCCACGCAGCGAGGCCAGCCACAGCTGCCGTGTTCCGCCCGACTCCTGGCTGTAGGCCACGAAGCGCCCGCGCGGGTCGAGGCGGTATTCCCGGGCCGGATCGAAGGCCAGGATCCGCTCGACGGTCAGTGGCTCGGACGACGGGCTGGCCGCCGGCGCCTGGCCGGGACCGGCGGCCGGGCCGGCCGCGGCCCGAGGGTGACGATGCTGCTCGATCACCGTGGCTCCCAGCCCGTCCGGACGCACCACGGGGCGATCATCGCGAGGTGCGACCGGACGTGGCCGGCCAGGTCCCAATACGTCCAGTCCCAGCCGTCCGCCGAGCGGAAATCGGCCTGGTCCAGCTCATGGGCGGCCGCCCGGATCCGCTGCCGGGCCACCTCCAGGCGGTGGCGCAGCTCGGCCCACGGCAACGGCCGGAGCGCCTCCAGGTCGCGGGCGTTCCAGGCATCGAGGCCCTCTGCCGGGCCGCTCCGCCAACCGCCGCCGCGGAGGTGCTCCTCGATCGCCGCGGCGCCTTCCTCGAACCAGCTGCCGACGTGGGCGAGGTGATCCTTGAGCGACCAGTCCGGGGTCACCCCGAAGATCTCGCGCTGATCCGCGGGAACCGCGTCGAGCAGCTCGGTGAACGCGGCGAACGCGTCGGCTTCCTCGGCCCAGAAGGCGGCCTGGTCGGCGACCGGATCGGCGGTCCCCAGCATCGGGTCCGGGCCGAACGGGTCGCCCTCCACCTGGCGCTCGCGCAGCCGCTCGGACCACGGCTCGATCATGCCCAGGTGGTCGAGCTGATGGCCATGGAGGGTCATGTACACCCAGCCCCAGGCGTCGTCGCCGCGGAGGACGTCGGGCTTGAGCTGAGCGGCGAGGTCGCTGAGCACGCTCGTGGCCGCGGTCAGCCGGCTCCGGATCTCGGCCGGCCCGACGCCGGCCCAGCGCTCGCGGAGCGCCTCGTTGAACACGTCGAAGTCACCGAACTCGTCATCCGCCGGCCAGTGGCCGGAATCGAGGGCGGTCCGGGTGAGCTCGACGCCCAGCTCGGCCCAGCCGGCCAGGTGGGCGACATGATCGCGGTACGACCAGTCGGGGCCGCCGGCATCCGAGCTGGAAGCGCCGGCCAGCGCCCAGGCGGCGTCGTCCAGGCCGGCCCAGGTTGCCCTGAAGCGGTCGAAGATGGCCCGCCCGTCGGCGAAGAAGTCGCGCTCAGCGGCCCGGAAGTCGATCGCTCGAAGGTCGCCCAGCGGCGCCCGGCGCAGGTCGACCGTCAACGTCGAGGCCGGCCCACCGGACGGCCGGTCGTCGCTTCCCCCGGATGGCCCTCCCGATCGACGCTCGCCTCGAGCTGCTCGCCGAGCTCGACAGTCCGCCGGTAGGCGGCCCAGACGGCCTCCGAGAAGACGGTCCGCAGGCGCCCCGATTCGAGCTCGTGGAGGGCCGCGGCGCTCGTCCCGCCGGGCGAGGTGACCATGTTCCTGAGGACGGCCGGATGGTCGCCGCTGTGCTTGGCGAAGTGGGTGCTGCCCTCGAGGGTCTCGACCACCAGGTCGTGGGCCACGTGGCGGGGGAAGCCCAGGTGGACGGCCGCGTCGATCAGCGCCTCCATCACCAGGAAGACGTAGGTCGGGCCGGTCCCGCTGACCGCGGTGGCCATCGCCACGAACTTCTCGTCGTCAACCTCGAGCTCCACGCCCAGCGCCTGGAGGAGGGCCCGCGCCTGGGACCGTTGCTCCTCGGTCGTGTCCGGCGTGGCGAACCAGACGGTCATCCCGCGGCCGAGGCGGGCCGGCGTGTTGGGCATGCTCCGGACGATCCGGCGATGGCCGAGGAAGCCCTCCAGGGCGGCCGTCGTGGCCCCGGCGATCACCGACAGGACGAGCTGGTTCGGCTGGAGTCGCTGGCGCAGCTCGGCGCCGACCCGGCCGAGCATCTGGGGCTTGATCGCCAGCAGGATGACGTCGGCCCCGTCGATCGCCTCGAGGTTGCCGGCCACCGTCCGGATGCCGTACTCGCGCTCGAGCTCCTGGCGCCGCTCCAGGCGGGGATGGCTGGCAATGACCTGGTCCGGGCCGACCAGCTGGCCGCGCAGGAGGCCGGCGATCATCGCCTCGGCCATCACGCCCGAGCCGACCGTGGCGATCCGGCGGTTGGTCAGGGGCGACATGGCCCGAGTATAGAGAACCGGGACCGCCGCGCCGGTCACGGGCGGCCGGAATCGAACGGACCGCCGGTCGATCCGACGGTCCGCGGAAGATCCGGGGTCAGCCGACCCCGGGCTGCCAGGCCTTGGCTGCTACCAGCGTCGACCAGCCTCGAGCACGATGGCCGAGCTGCCCAGCGCTGCGAGGGCGAGCAGGACCCGGAGGGCCTGCGAGGTGATGAGCTTCTTCATGTCGAGATCCAACCAATCCGTGTGAACGGCTGCAGATCCCCGCCGGCGGCTGGGCCGCCTCCGCGCGCTGCGGAGGTCCCTGGCTTTGCGTCCCCGCCTCGCGACGGGTTTGCCCTGGACGGTCAGGTCCTCAGAAGACGAACGTCGTCTCTACCTGGATCGTGGCCCTCGCAGCGCGCTCCGACCATCCGCCGGGAGTACCAGTCGGGGGGCGCAAGTCGAGGGAGTTGCCCGGCCGCACCACGGCCTTCAAGGCGGCCCAGGAACGCGCCTGGGCAACCGACCGCTCAGCCCGCCAGGGCGGCCCGCAACTGGACGGCGTGCTCCTCGATATGGCTGACCACGAAGCGCTCGAGCATCGCCTCGACGGTCATCTCGCCCAGGCGCGGGTGGAGACCGGGCTTGTGCCAGTCGGCGGCCGACAGCTCGGGCAGCCGGGTTGCGTAGCGGGCGGCGCTGGACTGGATCCGGCTGATCAGCTCGCCGGTCGGCAGGCTCCGATCACGTTCGATCGTGAGCGTCCGGAGCGGGTCCGTGCTGACCCGGCCGAAGGCCACCGGCCCGGCCGGGCCGGCTGAGCTGCCGGCCACGACCCGTTCGATCTCGCCCAGCCAGTACTGGAGCATCTCGGACGTGTGGGCGAGGACCTCGGGCGGCCCCCATTCGGCCTCCGGGCCATCGCCGCTGACCGCTTTGACCGGCCACGGCTCACCGGCGTTGATCGTCTCGCGCAGGTTCGCGATCACGGCCGTCGCGGCGGCCAGCCGGCCGATCTGCCGGGCGGGGTCAAGGCTGTCGGTCACTGGGCCATGGTACCGGCCGCGGTGTATCGTCGGAGGTCACAGACGGGCGGGTTGCCCGGGCGACCCGCGCCCCGGCTTGCCACACGGAGGCAGCGCCAGATCATGACCGAGACCGCTGAGCGCCAGGCGGCGCGCGGGACCGCCAACCAGGCGGGCGCCCGGGTCAACAAGGATGCCTATGCCCAGGCGGCCGACTTCCTGCCGCTCAAGGGCATCGACCACGTCGAGTTCTGGGTAGGCAACGCCCGCCAGGCGTCGGCCTACTACCGGGCCCTGTGGGGCTTCAGCCCGGTCGCCTTCAGCGGCCTCGAGACGAAGGTCCGCGATCGGGCCAGCTACGTGATGGTCCAGAACGGAATCCGCTTCGTGTTCACGGCGCCGCTCACGCCCGACGGCGAGATTGCCGAGCACGTCCGGCTGCACGGCGACGGCGTCCATGACATCGCCTTCGCCGTCGACGACGTCGAGAGCGCCTGGCGCGAGACGACCGCCCGGGGCGCGATCGGCGTCCTGCCCCCGACCGAGCTCGACGGCGGCGAGGACGGCAGCCTCCGCCGGGCGACGATCCGGACCTACGGCGAGACGGTCCACTCGTTCATCGACCGGAACGACTACCAGGGCGTCTTCGCGCCCGGCTATCGGCCGGTCAAGCGGCCCGCCCGGGCCGCCGGCGGCCTGAGCCTGCTCGAGGTCGACCACTGCGTCGGCAACGTGGGCCTGGGCGAGATGGACACCTTCGTCGACTTCTATCGCGACGTGCTCGGCTTCGCCCAGCTGATCCACTACGACGACAAGGTGATCCACACCGAGTACTCGGCCCTGATGTCCAAGGTCATGACCAACGGCAACGGCCGGATCAAGTTCCCGATCAACGAGCCGGCCACCGGCAAGAAGAAGAGCCAGATCCAGGAGTTCCTGGACTGGTACCTCACCCCGGGCTGCCAGCACATCGCCCTGCGCACCGAAGACATCGTGACCACCGTCCGGCAGCTGCGCGACAACGGGGTCGAGTTCCTGGGCCTGCCCCACGAGTATTACGCCGGCCTGGCCGAGCGGGTCGGCGACGTCGGGGTGCCGATCGAGACGCTCGAGGAGCTGGGCATCGAGGCCGACCGGGACGAGGAGGGCTACCTCCTCCAGATCTTCACCCGACCGGTCCAGGACCGCCCGACCTTTTTCTTCGAGATCATCGAGCGCCACGGCTCGCGCGGCTTCGGGGTGGGCAACTTCAAGGCGTTGTTCGAGGCGATCGAGCGCGAGCAGGCCAGCCGGGGCAACCTCTAGGACCGCTCGTCCGCCCCGGCCGGCGCAGCGTAGGTCCAGCTCCTGGCGAACTCGGTCGTCACGAAGGGCTCGTCGCCGACCACCCAGCCGTCGTGCCCGGGCGGGATCTGGTAGGCGTCGCCCGGCCCGACTTCGAGCTCGCTGCCGTCGTCCAGCCTGACGTGGAGGCGGCCGCTGCTGACGACGCCCAGGTGGCGGATGTCACAGCTGGCGGTGCCTACGAGTGGCTTGAGGTCGACCGACCAGCGAAAGCCCGGCTGGTAGACGATCCGGCCGATCGCCCCATCCTCGAGCTGGGCGACCTCGAGCCGGCCATGGCCAAACTGGCGGACCTGGTCGGGCTGCTCGAAGCTCTTGCGCTGGGCGCGGGCCATGCCCGGACTGTGCCTTGTGGCCGCCGCCCTCGCTAGACTTTCGGCGATGATCCTCGCCCACGTCCGTGAGCTGCACGCACCGGCCGGGGCGCCCTGGCGCCTCGCCGCGGCCCGGGTCTCGCAGAACGGGCAGCGAGTCGATCCGGAGCGCTGGCTCGATCTCGAGCTCGCCCGCCGGCGGCTGGTGAGCGCCGATTCCGCCCGGGGCCACAACTCCAGCCTGTACCGGGCGCCGCTGACCACCCTCGACGCCCACCTGGCGAGCGGCCTGCGAGTGGCCGCCCTGGCCGAGCTGGTCGAGGCGTTCGTCGCCCGCGATGCAGATGACGATGCGCTCCTCGACCCGGCCGACCTGCGCTTCGGCCCGCCGATCCTCCGACCTCCGAGCCTGCGCGACTTCTACGCCTTCGAGGGCCACGTGGCCACGATGTGGGCCCGCCGCGGCAGCCCGGTGCCCGAGGCCTGGTATCGGCTGCCGATCTTCTACTTCAGCAACACCTCCGAGATCCGCGGGCCCGGTGATCCGGTCTGGGCGCCGCGCGGCTCGGCCGAGCTGGACTACGAGCTCGAGGTCTGTGCCCTCGTCGACACGCCCGGCCGCGACCTGCCGCCTGAGCGGGCCGAGGAGGCGATCGGCGGCTACCTGATCCTCAACGACTGGAGTGCCCGCGACCTGCAGCGCGAGGAGACGACGGTGCGCCTGGGACCGGCCAAGGGCAAGGACTTCGCGTCATCGATCGGGCCCTGGCTGGTCACCCCCGACGAGCTCGACGATGCCCGCCGGCCAGGCTCGAATGGCCCGGCCCTGGCCCTCACCGCCGAGGTCAACGGCGTCGAGCTGTCGCGGGGCAGCTGGACCGACATCCACTTCTCGTTCGGGCAGATGCTCGCTCGCGCCTCGGCCGACGCCAGCCTGCGGCCGGGCGACCTGGTCGGCAGCGGCACCGTGGGCGGCGGCTGCCTGCTCGAGATCCGCGAGGAGACCCTGGGCCGCTACCTGGAGCCCGGCGACGAGGTGGTCCTGCGCGTCGAGCGCCTGGGCGCGCTGGTGACGCCGATCGTGGCCCGCCCGGCGTGAGCCGGTCGTTGCCCGGCGGGCTGCGGATCGAGCCGATGCGACCGGGCCATTGGCCCGCGGTCCGCGAGATCCACGAGGCCGGCATCCTGGGCGGCAACGCCACGATCGACCGTGAGCCGGCCCCCGACTGGTCGACCTGGAGCGACGCCCACCGGCCCGACTGCCGGCTGGTGGCCCTCGATCGCGACCGGGTCCTGGGCTGGGTGGCCCTCAGTCCCTACTCCGGGCGGCCGGTGTATGCGGGCGTCGCCTGGCTGAGCGTGTATGTCGCCCCCGACGCCCAGCGCCGGGGGGTCGGCGGCGCCCTCCTCGGGGCCCTGACCGAGGCCGCCGAGGTGGCCGGCATCTGGACGCTGCTGGCGGGGATCCTGGTCGAGAATGCCGCCAGCCTGGCCCTCCACCGCTCGGCCGGCTTCCGCCGGGTCGGCGTCCAGGAGCGGCTCGGCCGGGACCGGACGGGGCGCTGGCGCGACGTCGTCCTGCTCGAACGGCGCAGCGATCAAACCGGGATCGGCTGATGCCCCGGACGAGCCGGCGCTAGGCTGGGCGAGAGGAGGCCGCCATGTTCTACGTCGCCGAGGGCAGCGTCCCCCACAAGCGCCACACCCAGCACCGGGCGCCCGATGGCGGGCTGTACTCCGAGGAGCTGTTCGGGGTCGAAGGGTTCGTCGGCCGGAGCTCGCTCCTCTATCATGTCGAGCCGCCGACGCGCACCCACCGGATCGAGCCGGGCGGCGCGATCGCGATCGAGGAGGCCGATGACGGCGTCCACCGCCACCGGCTGGTCAAGACGGGCGGGCTGGCGGCCCACGGCGATGCGCTCTCGGGCCGAATCCCGCTGTTCTTCAACGCCGACGTGACGATGGGCGTCTGCCTGCCCGCCGAGGCGATGCCGGCGACGGCCTTCTACCGCAACGGCGAGGGCGACGAGATGCTCTACGTCCACACCGGCGAGGGCGTCCTGGAGACCGTCTTCGGCGACCTCCGCTATGGCCCCGGCGACTACCTCGTCCTGCCCATCGGGACCACCTGGCGGCTGGCCCCCGACCCGGGCTTGGCCCAGCGGATGCTCTGGCTGGAATGCCCCAGCGAGCTCGAGCCGCCCAAGCGCTATCGCAACGAGTACGGCCAGCTCCTGGAGCACAGCCCGTATTCCCAGCGCGACATCCGGACGCCCGCCTTCCGGCCGCCGAACACCTCGACCGGCGAGTTCGTGGTCGACGTCAAGGCCCGCGGCCGGCTGACCCGCTACCACTACGCCAGCCACCCCTTCGACGTCGTGGGCTGGGACGGCTACCTCTGGCCGTACGCCTTCAACATCGCCGACTTCGAGCCGATCACCGGCCGGGTCCACCAGCCGCCGCCCGTCCACCAGACGTTCCAGGGCCACAACTTCGTGGTCTGCTCGTTCGTGCCCCGCAAGTTCGACTACCACCCGCTGTCGATCCCGGCGCCGTACAACCACTCGAACATCAACTCGGATGAGGTGATCTACTACGTCGCCGGCAACTTCATGAGCCGGCGGGGCGTGGACATCTCGTCGTTCACCGTCCATCCGGCGGGCATTCCCCACGGGCCCCACCCGGGCACGGTCGAAGCCTCGATCGGCAAGGAACGGACCGAGGAGCTGGCGGTGATGGTCGACACCTTCCGGCCGCTGCGGATCACCCGCCAGGCAGCCGAGCTCGACGACGATCGCTATCCCTATTCGTGGCTGCCACCCGAACCCGGCTCGGATGAAGCCAGCCGGCTCGTCGAGCGCGGTCCGGAGGCATTCCCCGACTGATCCCGGAGCCGTGCCCGGAAACGTCGAGAGACCCGGCCTGAGCCGGGTCCCTCGAGCTGCGCCAGAGCGGCCGGCGCTAGGTTGACGAGCCGGCGGCGCCGAGCGGCTGGTCGTCCTCCAGGGAGACGTTGACCATCTTCTGCCGAACGGTGCGCCCGGCCAGGTAGAAGCCGACCCCGATCACGAACAGGACGACGAGGGGCGATGCGGACCGTGGCCCGCCCAAGCCACCCAGGGCCTCGCGTCGCCGGGGCGCGAGGACGCCAGGCCGTTGTTGTACTCAGAACAACAAACCGCCCTGTGCGGCCTCGGATCCGGTCGTCGAGACACCCCTCGATCGACGAACTTATCCTGTCGCACGCTTGGCACGGGATGGTCTGGGCGCCCGAGCTGGGCAAATCGGCCTCTCCCGGGCTGGAATTGACCGTTTGTTGTTCTGGGTGCAACAACAGCCCGACTCGAGGAGCCGCGCACTCCCCCGGCCGCGCCACTCCCTCCGGCCGCGCCACTCCGCGCCGCGGCGCCACGCCCCGCTCGGGGCTACTCGTCGGCGATGCGGACCGTGGCCAGGCCGCCCGGGTCGGACGCGGGCTCGCTGCGCCGGAGCTGGGCCAGGACCACGCCGCCGATCACCAGGACCCCGCCGGCCAGCTGGACCGGGCCGAGGCGTTCACCGAGCAGGAGGGCCGCCAGGCAGATCGTCCAGACCGGTTCAACCGTGCTGATCAGGGACGCCTGGGCGGCGCCGATCCGGCGCGACCCGGCTGAGAACGTCTGGATCGCCACGAACGTGCTGATCACGGCCACGGCGATCACTCCCGGCCAGGCGTCGGCCGGGATCTGGCCCGGTTCGACCGGCGTACCGCTGACCACGGCCAGGATCCAGAAGCCGATCGCCGTCGAGGTGATCATCAGGGCGGCCATCGTTGCGCTACCCGCCCCGTCGAGGACCGCATCGGCGACCCGGTCCTGGCGTTCGCCTGACAGGCGCGCCTGGGCGACGATCCAGATCGAGTAGATGACCGGCGAGGCGACCACCTGGAGCAGGCCAATCAGGGGCGGGGCCGTACCCGTCGGGATCCCGCCAATCGCCAGGACCACGCCGACGAGCGCCAGGCCCAGGGCCAGCCACGCCCGCCTGCCTTCGAGCGGCCGGCCCAGTCGCAGTGTCAGGACGGCCACGATCGCGGGATAGATGTAGACGACGAGTGCGGCGAGCGACGCCGAGACGGTCTCCAGCGCGGCGTAATAGGTGCTGCTGTTGCCGAGGTAGACGACGCCCAGGACCAGCGCCACGGTCAGCTGCCGCCGATCGATCCGGCGCAGGCCGGCCTGGCGGCCGCGATCAAGCAGGAGCCAGGCCCACGACAAGGCGGCCGCGATGCCGAACCGCCATGCGAGCAGGGTCAGCCAGCCGACGCCATCGGCGTAGACGGGCTTGGCGAACAGGGCGCCTGACCCGAATGAGGCCGCGGAGACGATGACCAGCAGCACCCCCACGAGGCGGCGGCGATCCATCGCCCGAGCCTAGCAGGGCCGCCGGGGCCGGCTCGGCCCGGCCGGCTCCAGCCCCGTTTGCCGAGCCGCCGGGAGTGGCTCGGGTCCAGTCGCCGGACCGGCGGGCCGAAGGGTCCGGCTCGGTTCCCCGGCCGGCTCCATCCACGTTGGGACGAATGTCGCCAGGAGACGCACTACTCGAAGCCGGGCCGCGGGGGCGGCCCGCCAGTGGCTGTTTCGTGCGTGGAACCGGCCGCGTCCGTCCACCACGGCCGCCACCGGCCGCGAATCGGGGCGTAGCGCGTCTGCCAGCGACATTCGTCCGCACCTTCAGGGCCGAGCGGCCTCATGGGACCACCTCAGCGCTGGAGCGGCCGCCCCGAGCGCGCCCCGGCCCGCGCCCCGGCCTGCGTCCCGGCCAGCGCCCCGGCCTGCGCCCCCGCCTGCGCCCCCGCCTGCGCCTTCGTCAGCGCTCGCTCGTGTTCGCACTACACTTGTGGGGTGACCGAGACTTCCGAACGGGCCGTGGCCGAGCGCGTTCCGGCGCTAGCCCGGGAGACCCTCCGGGTCGTCCAGCGACGGGGCCCGCTGACCGTGCCGCCGGGTACCTCGCTGGCCGACTGCCTGCGCGTGATCCAGCGCTCCGGCGTCGGTGATTCGGTCCTGGTGACCGACGGCCAGGGCCGCCTGGCGGGCGTCCTGACCGAGCGCGACATCTTCGGCCGGATCGTGGGCGAGCCGGTCGACCTGCGCCGGCCGGTCGAATCGATGATGAACCACGAGCCGAAGACGTTCCGCATCGACGAGACCGTCCATGACGCGATCCGGCTGATGGCCACCGGGGTCTATCGCAACGTGCCGATCGTCGACGACGACCGGCGGGTGGTGGGCATCGTCCGCCAGGTCGACATCCTCAAGTACCTGGCCGAGGCGTTTCCCGAGGAGCTCCTCAACCTGCCCCCGCGGCCGCACCAGCGGATGAAGGAGTCGGAGGGCGCGTGACGATCACCACCAGGCGCCCGGTCGACGTCCAGGAGCTCGACCGGGTCACGATTCGCTTCGCCGGCGACTCGGGCGACGGGATGCAGCTGACCGGCACCCAGTTCACCCGGACCGCGGCCGTCTTCGGCAACGACATCAGCACCTTGCCCGACTTCCCGGCCGAGATCCGGGCGCCCGCCGGCAGCCTGCCCGGCGTGTCCGGCTTCCAGCTGAGCTTCTCGAGCAGCGACATCCACACCCCGGGCGATGCGCCCGACGTCCTCGTCGCGATGAATCCGGCGGCGCTCAAGGCGAACCTCGGCGACCTGCCGCCGGGCGGTGCCCTGATCGTCAACGAGGACGCCTTCACCCAGACCAACCTGAACAAGGTCGGCTACGCCAGCAACCCGCTCCACGATGACTCGCTCAAGTCGTGGAACCTGTTCTCGATCCCGATCAGCACCCTCAACACGCGGGCCCTCGAGGGCCTCGGCCTGACCAGCAAGCAGGTCGACCTGACCAAGAACTTCTTCGCCCTGGGCCTGATGTTCTGGCTGTACGAGCGCTCGATGGAGCCGACCATCAGCTGGATCGACGAGAAGTTCGGCAAGCGGCCGGTGATCGCCGAGTCCAACAAGCGGGCGCTCAAGGCCGGCTACGCCTTCGGCGAGACGACAGAGATGTTCCACACCACCTATCGCGTCCCGGCCGCCCACCTGCCGCCGGGCAACTACCGCAACATCACCGGCAACGAGGCCACCGCCCTGGGCTTCGTGATCGCCGGCCAGAAGGCCGACCGGCCGCTGTTCTACGGGTCGTACCCGATCACGCCGGCCAGCGACATCCTGCACCAGCTCTCGACCTACAAGAACTTCGGGGTCAAGACCTTCCAGGCCGAGGACGAGATCGCCGCGATCGGCAGCGCGATCGGCGCCAGCTACGGCGGGGCGCTGGGGATGACCGGGACCTCCGGCCCAGGGATCGCCCTGAAGTCCGAGGCGATGAACCTGGCCGTCATGGTCGAGCTGCCCCTGATCGTGATCGACGTCCAGCGGGCCGGTCCCTCGACCGGCATGCCGACCAAGACCGAACAGGCCGACCTGCTCCAGGTCCTGTACGGCCGGAACGGCGACTCGCCGATCCCGGTCGTCGCGCCGTCGACCCCGGCCGACTGCTTCGACGTCGCCTTCGAGGCCGTCCGCCTGGCCCTCAAGTACATGACCCCGGTGGTCTACCTCTCGGACGCCTTCCTGGCCACCGGCGCCGAGCCCTGGCGCCTGCCCGATGTCGACGACCTGCCCAACATCTCGGTCGCCAACCAGGCCGAGCGCGCCGGCTTCCATCCCTACAGCCGCGATCCCGGTCACCCTGGCCCGCCCCTGGGCGGTGCCCGGCACGCCCGGCCTGGAGCACCGGATCGGCGGCCTGGAGAAGGCCGACATCACCGGCAACGTGAGCTACGACCCCGACAACCACCACCGGATGCAGACCCTCCGGGCGGCCAAGATCGCCGGGATCGCCGACGACATCCCCGACCTGCAGGTCTACGGACCCGAGCGGGGCGACCTGTTGATCCTCGGCTGGGGCTCGACCTACGGCTCGATCCGGAGCGCGGTCGAGCGTCTGCAGGCGGACGGCAAGGCCGTCGCCCACGCCCATCTACGCCACCTCAACCCGTTCCCCAGGAACACCGGCGACGTGCTGGCGGGCTATCGCCGGGTCCTGATTCCGGAGCTCAACCTGGGCCAGCTGCTGTTGCTCATCCGGGCCCGCTACCTGATCGACGCGGTCGGCTACGACCGGGTCCGGGGCAAGCCCTTCCGAATCGCCGAGATCGTGGCCGAGGCCGAGCGCCTGCTGGCCGAGCACTGAGGACCAGGACCGTGACCGAACCCATCTCCAGCGCGCCGCCCACCGAGGGGCCGCCGCTCAGCCCCGAGAATGCCGCCACCCTGGTCCAGCTCCAGCTCACCCGCAAGGACTTCGTGTCCGACCAGGAGGTCCGCTGGTGCCCCGGCTGCGGCGACTACTCGATCCTGGCCCAGACCCAGAAGGTGATGCCCGACTTCGGCTTCCCGAAGGAGAACATCGTGTTCATCAGCGGGATCGGCTGCTCGGGCCGCCTGCCGTACTACATGAACACGTATGGCTTCCACACGATCCACGGCCGGGCGCCGACGATCGCCACCGGCCTCAAGGCAGCCCGCCCGGACCTGATGGTCTGGGTGATCACCGGCGACGGCGACGCGCTGTCGATCGGCGGCAACCACATCCTCCACTCGATGCGCCGCAACGTGGACATCAAGGTGGTGATGTTCAACAACCGGATCTATGGCCTGACCAAGGGCCAGGCCTCGCCGACCTCCGAGTTCGGCAAGGTCACCAAGTCGACCCCGGCGGGCACGATCGACCACCCGATCAGCCCGCTGTCGGTGGCCCTGGCCGCCGAGGCCAGCTTCATCGCCCGCTCGGTCGACACCCACACCGAGCACCTCCAGGCGACCCTCAACCGGGTCGGCTGGCACCACGGCTCGGCCTTCGTCGAGGTTCTCCAGAACTGCAACATCTTCAACGACGGCGCCTACCGCGAGTTCACCGACCGCGAGGTGCGCGAGGACCGGATGCTGGTCCTGGAGCATGGCAAGCCGATGATCTTCGGCAAGGATCGGGACAAGGGCATTCGCCTCAACGGCCACCAGCCGGAGGTCGTGACGATCGGCGAGAACGGGATCAGCGAGGCCGACCTGCTGGTCCACGACGAGGCCGACCCGCTCATCGCGTTCATGCTCTCGCGGATCTTCTGGCCCGAGTTCCCGGTCCCGGTCGGCGTCATCCGGGACGTCCGGCGGCCGACCCACGACGAGCTGATGACGGCCCAGATCGACAGCGCCGTGGCCCAGCGCGGTGCCGGCGACATCCGCCGGCTGCTGGCCGGCGGCGAGACCTGGCGGGTCGAGTAGGCCGCCGGCGATGACGATCTGTCCGGTCTGTCACCACCCGAACTTCGCCGGCGAGGACCTGTGCGAGGAATGTGGCGCCGACCTGACCGCGGTTGACCTGCCCCAGGACGCGATCGACTTCCACGGCCACCTGCTGGGCGAGCACCTTGACGAGCTGGGCGCGACGAAGCCGATCGAGGTGCCGGCCACGATGGCCCTCGACGAGGCGATCCAGCTGATGCACTCGTCCCCGGTCGATTGCCTGCTGGTGATGAACGGCGACGCCCTGGCCGGCATCTTCACCGACCGCGACGCGGTCGTCCGGACGACGGGGATCCGGCTCAGCTCATTCCTCGTGCGCGACTTCATGACCCGCGACCCGGTGATCCTCCGCCACGACGAGACGCTGGCGATCGCGATCCACAAGATGGCGGTCGGCGAGTTCCGCCACATCCCGATCGTCGAGAACGGCCGGCCGATCGGGGTCCTGGCCGCCGCGGACGTCTTCCGGCACATCCTCGACGTGATCGGTTGACCGCGGCCGCCCGGCCGGTCATCCCACCTGCCCGCTTCGCCGAGCGGATCGCGTCGGCGGCCGGGCTGACCGCCGCCGCCGGCCTCGATGCGACCCTGGTCGGGGTCGGCGCCGACCTGCGCTACCTGACCGGCTACGCGGCGATGCCCCTCGAGCGCCTGACGATGCTGGCCATCCCGGCCCGGGGGCGGCCGTCCTGATCGTGCCCCGGCTCGAGGTCAGCTCGGCCCGCTCCTCCCCGGCGGTCGCCGGCGGGCACCTGGGGGTGGTCACGACCGGCGAGACCGACGACGCCGTGGTGATCCTGGCCGGGCTCCTCGGCGAGCAGCTCGGCCTCGAGCCGGGCAGGGTCCGCCGGGTGGCGATCAACGACCGGCTGTGGGCGAGCTTCCTGCTCCGTCTCCAGGCAGCGCTCCCGGGAGCCGCCTTCGAGCTCGCCTCGACGATCACCCGCCAGCTCCGGATGGCCAAGGACGACGCTGAGATCGCCCTCCTGCGGCTGGCGGCCGAGGCCGCCGACCGGGTGATCGGCCAGGTCAGCCACGGGCCGCTGATCGGCCGGACCGAGGCCGAGGTGAGCCGCGAGATCCGGGAGCGCCTGGTGACCGAGGGCCACGAGCTGGCCGAGTTCGCGATCGTCGGCTCGGGCCCCAACAGTGCGTCGCCCCACCATGAGCCATCGGAGCGCCGGATCCAGGCCGGCGAGCCCGTCGTCCTCGACATCGGCGGCACGCTCGACGGCTATACCTCCGACACGACCCGCACGATCTGGGTCGGAGGCGGTGACCCGGCGACCGGGCCGGACCCGGATTTCGTGCGCCTGTACGCCGTCCTGCGCCAGGCCCAGGCGGCGGCCAGTGCCGCCGTCCGGCCGGGAATTGCCTGCCAGGCGCTCGACGCGACGGCCCGCTCGATCATCACCGCCGCCGGCTATGGGCCTCAGTTCTTCCATCGCCTGGGCCACGGGATCGGCCTCGAGGCGCACGAGGATCCGTACCTCGTGGAGGGCAATTCCGAGCCGCTCCGGCCGGGCTACGCCTTCAGCGTCGAGCCCGGGATCTACTTCGAGGGTCGCTACGGCGCCCGCCTCGAGGACATCGTCGTGTGCGGCCCGAGCGGCCCGCTCGTCCTGAATTGCTCGCCCCTCGACCTGCAGGTGGTCGACGGCCGCTGAGGGGGTCCCGGCCGGGTTGATGAGCGCGGCGCGGTATCATCGGTTGATCGGAGCACCCAGCCGAGCGGGTGCTCGTCGTCACTCGATCGGATCAACCGTGCCTCAACCAACGCGGCCCAGATGAGCCGCCACTCACGCCACCGCTCGGGCGACGGGCGCCGCCCAGGACCCACCGGGCGGACCGACCTGGCCCTGCCGCCGCGTCTCGTCGCGGCCGAGGGGTCCGAGCCCGGCCGACCGGTCCACGCTCCGATCGATGCCCCGGCGCGGCCCGAACCCGTGCTCGACGCGCCACCGGCGGTCGTCATGGCCGCCCTCCACCTGCCGACTGCCACCGCGCGGTCGTCGACGAGGCCGGAATCGGTGCCAGCGCCGGCTGCACGCCGGCCCAGCTCCGGCGGTTCATCAAGAGCCGGGCCTACCTGCCGGTCCACGAGATCCGGCGCCGGTTCGGGATGGAGACCGCCGACGACGACGTGACCGGCTTCGAGGTCGAATCGGGCCGGGTCTTCGTCGGCCTGCCCCAGCGCGAGGGCCGGATCCTGGGCGACCTGGTCCGGGCCGGCGAGGTGGGCTACGAGCTCCAGCTTGATCCCGAGGCCCCGATCATCATCGGTGTCTACCCGATGCGGCCGGTGACCCGCCAATAGCCAGGAGCGGCGCTGAGGAGGCCGATCGGACGCCCGGCTTGTCACCAAGACGACATCCCGAACGTCGCTGAAATCCGCTGGACTCGGGCAGGCGCGTCGGCCAAGATTGGCGCACAGCCGCGGACCGACCGGCGGCGCCACCGGGCTACCGGCGGGACATGGGAGAAGAATGATGGGCAAGGCACGCAGCGCAGCAGACGAGCTCAAGCTCAAGAACGCGAGGGGCAACCGGGCAGTCGGCGACGACGTCGAAGGTCACGGCTTCACCCGGAGCACACCTGACGAGCTCAAGCTCAAGAACGCCAGGGGCAACCGGGCCACCGGCGACGACGTCGAGGGCCACGGCTTCGCCCGCAGCGGAGCAGATGAGCTCAAGCTCAAGAACGCCAGGGGCAACCGGGCCACCGGCGACGACGTCGAGGGTCACAGCTTCAACCGCAACGCCCCCGAAGAGTTCAAGGGCAGCCGGCTCGGCAAGGGCAACCGGATCACACCCGGCGAAGGCGTGATGAAGGGGGCCAGGGCGACCGGTGAGGACGATGTCGAGGGTCACTGGATGCCCGACGCCGGCTCGTCGATGCGCCTGGCCAAAGCTCGCAGCCAGGACATCGAGCGGGACGCCCGACAGCACCAGCTGGCCAACGAGGCCCGCCAGGCGCGCCTCGACCACGACCCCAAGCGGACCCACCAGAAGGGCTGAAATCCCCGTCGCAAGCCGATCCCACCAACAGGGGTCGGCTTGCCGCCCCTTGAGGCCGAATGGCTGACGCACCAATCGAGCTCGCGTTCGCGCGCAGTGCCCTCCGGCGCTGCGCGCTCTTCGCGCGCGTGGACGACTCGACGCTCGACACGGTGTGCAGCTCGCTCCGGGCCCGGCGCTACCGGCGCAACGAGACGATCTTCCACCAGGGTGATCCGGGCGACGCGCTGTACATCGTCGAGTCGGGCTCGGTCAAGGTCGTCCTGCCCTCGCCCGAAGGCGAGGACGCGGCGATCATCGCCACCCTGGACCGGGGCTCCTTCTTCGGCGAGCTGGCCCTGCTCGACGGGGCCGACCACAGCGCCACGGCGATCGCGGTCGAACCGACCCAGGCCCTCGTCCTGCGCCGCGAGCCGTTCGAGCGGCTGGTCGAGGACGAGCCGGACCTCCGCCGGGCGCTGATGGCCGGCCTGGTCGCCGAGCTGCGCCGACTGACCAGCCACGTCGGCGAGCTCCACTTCCTGGACCTGCCCGGGCCGGCTGGCCAGCCGAATCGTGACGATCGCCCGGGAGACCCAGCCCGGCCGGACGACCGACGTCGTCCTCGAATGGCCGTACACCCAGTCCGACCTGGCCGGGATGATCGGGGGCACCCGCCAGACCGTGAACCGGCTCCTCCAGGACCTGGTCGCCCGGGGCCTGATCCAGCTCGAGCGCGAGCAGCTCCTGATCCCCGACCTGGGGGCCCTGGCCCGGATCGTCGACCGGTGAGCGCGGCGTGAGCCCCGCCCGTCGCTCGGCCAACCGCTTCGATGCCGAGGCGCTGGGCCTGCTTCGGGCGATTGCCGAGCGGGGCGCCGTCGCCCGGCGCCTGGAGTCGGGCGCCGAGCGGGCCGTCCTCAGCTCGATCGTCGAAGCGACGGTCACCCTGTTCGACGCCGAGGCGGCCTCGCTGGCCCTCTTTGATCCGGCCCTCGGCCAGCTCGTCTTCGTGGTCGCCGCGGGTGACCAGGGCCAGGGCGTGATCGGCCTGGCGATCGCCCCCGACCAGGGCATCGCCGGCTACGTCTTCACGACTGGCCAGCCGCTGGCCCTGTCGGAGGTAGAGCGCGATGCCCGCTTCGGGCGGGGCCGGGCCGAGGCGACCGGCTACGTCCCGCGCTCGATCGTGGCGGTGCCCCTGATCGACGAGCACGGCTCGCTGGGTGTCCTGGAGGTCCTCGACAAGCGCTCATCGGCGGCCTTCAGCCTGCGCGACATCGAGCTGGCCGGGGTCTTTGCCCGCCAGGCGACGGTGGCCATTCGCGCCTCGCGCGTCGAGCGCGACATCGCCGGGCTGCTCCGGACGACCCTCGCCAGGCTCGCCGACCCGGCCTCCCCGGCGACCGTCGAACGAATCGTCGAGCTGGCCACGAGCGAGCTCGACGGCGACGATGAAGGCCGGCTGTGGGCGATCGTCGATCGGGTCGCCCGCCTGCGCCAGGCCGATCCGGGCGAGCTGGAGCTGCTGGCCGAGATCCTCGAGGTCGTGGCCCGCCGCGCCGAGCGCCGGGCCGGGCAGCGCCGGCGGGCCGGCCGCCCCCGCGGGACCGGGTGAGCGAGCCGATCCTGCCCGCCTGGAGCGAGCCCTTCGTCGGGGAGCGGCGGGCGGGGCTGCTCCGCCCGCGACCGCTCGGCGAGCTCGATCGGGCCACGATCTTCGAGGGGGCCGATGGCTCCGGGGTGACGGTCGCGATCATCGACTCGGGCGTCGAGCGCGACCACCCCGACATCGGCGGCCGGCTGGCGCGCAGTGTCGTTGTCGAGCTCGCTGAGGACCAGGACGAGCCGGTCGTGCGCGAGGACCAGGACGCGCTTGACGTGGTGGGCCATGGGACCGCCTGCGCCGGGATCATCCACCGCCTCGCCCCGGCTGCCGAGCTCATCTCGGTCCGAGTCCTGGGGCCCGACAACCGGGGCAAGGGCGCGATCTTCGCGGCCGGCCTGGAATGGGCGATCGGCGCGGGCGCCACGGTCGTCAACCTGAGCCTGTCGTCCCGCAGCGAGGCGATGTTCCCGATCTTCCACGACCTGGCCGACCGGGCGTACTTCGCCAATTGCCTGCTGGTCAGCGCCGCCAACAACGTCCAGGGCGCCAGCTACCCGTCGCTCTTCGCGGCGGTCGTGTCGGTCGCCGCCCACGACGTGGCCGATCCCTGGACGTGGTTCTACAATCCCGCCCCGCCAGTCGAATTCGGGGCCTATGGCGTCGATGTCGAGGTCGCCTGGAAGGGCGGCGGCCACGTTGTTGCGACCGGCAACAGCTTCGCCGCGCCGCACGTCGCTGGCCTGGCCGCCCTGATCCGCGGCCGCTACCCGGCTGCCTCGCCGTTCGAGGTCAAGACGATCCTGGCGGCGACTGCCAACCGGCCGGGCTGAGCGCCCGGCGGCTACTCGCCTTTGCTGCCGGTCGGCCGGATCGAGCCGAAGTGGCCCTCCACGTCGTCGTCATCGGGCGCGACGACGCGGGCCGACCGATTGGCATGGCCTTCGACGTCGGCCGGCTCGTCGGCCGGCTTGGCCCCCAGCTTGCTGAGGTCCTGGTCCTTGTCCGGATCCGGGTCGGTCATCGTCTTGTCTCCTTGCTGGCGAGCCGGCGAAACCGGGCTCGCCGCTGCGATCCAGGAGAACCTACAGGGCGGCGGGTCCGGTTGGGTAGGGCCTGGGCGACGGCCGAGCTGTCGGGCAGCCGACAGGACGAGTGATCAGCTGCCGGCCGGGGCTCCCCGGTGGAGGGCCAGCAGGCGCGGTGCGAGCTCCGGGCCGGCCGTCACGAGATCGAGGAAGGCGGGTGCGTCGAGGGCCAGCAGGCGAACCGGCGTCTCGGCCGTGACCGTCGCGCTGCGCGGGGCGCCGGTCAGCAGGCCGAGCTCGCCGAACACTTCGTCGGCGCCCATCCTGCGCAGGTGGCGGGCCGCCTGGCCGGGCTGCTCCGCCTGGCTGACCTCGACCGTCCCGCTCAGGATCACGTAGAACCGGTCGGCGACATCGCCCTGGCGGATGATCGCTTCGCCCGGCGCAACCTCTGTCGTCGTGCCCCGGGCCAGCGTGGCAGCCACCCGGAACGCCGGGATGCCCGCGAAGAGGGGCAGTCCGGCGACGCGCCGGGCGACGGCCGCCAGCTCGGGATCCGGGCCCTCGCTGCCGGCCACGCCCACCAGGGCAACCCCGACCAGGCCGCCGGCCACCACGAGGAGCGCCGTACCGGCCAGGACCGGACCCACGCCGAGCCGGTCGGCGAGGATTGGCAAGGCGAACGCGCCAGCGGCGTAGGCCAGCGTGGCCACGGTCTGGATCGAGCCGATCGCCCGTCCGCGCGCCCCGGCGGGCACGATCCGCTGGACCAGCGTCGTGCTCACGACTTCGACGAGCAGGCTGCCCGCCGAGACGATTGCCAGCATGACGAAGCCGACGGCCAGGGTCGACGACCAGCCTAGCCCCACGAGCCCCAGCCCGAAGAGGATCAGCCCGGCGACGAGCGGCAGGGACAGCCGGCTGCGGATC
The DNA here is from genome assembly GCA_963735455.1 of uncultured Chloroflexia bacterium. Taxonomy (GTDB): domain Bacteria; phylum Chloroflexota; class Limnocylindria; order Limnocylindrales; family CSP1-4; genus Palsa-1033. The sequence continues at coordinate 52,021 of CAVTKZ010000001.1, read as the reverse complement.
ACGACCAGCCCGGAGCCGACGGCTCCGAGCAGGCCACCCACCCCGATCGCGGCATTGAGATAGCCCGTGCCATCGTCCCCGGCACCCAGCTGGCGGGTGGCCAGGACCACGGTCAGGATGCCGATCCCGCCGATCGCGAAGCCCGAACCGATGTCGATCAGGGCGAGGCCCGCCAGCGGTCGGATCGGGAGCGTCGGGCCAGATCCGGCCGAGGACTGTGCCGCCGAAGGCTGCCCCGATCCCGACGGGGCTGCTCCGGCCGGGGGTCGGTCTGCCGTTGCGCCGGACCCGGGATCGGCCGTGCCCGGAGCCTCCACCGGCGTGGCCTGGGGTAGTCGCCAGAGGACGATCGCGATCACCCCGAACGAGGCCGCGTTGAGCACGAATGCGGCGGTCAGGCCGCCGATGGCGATCAGGATCCCGGCGATCGCCGGGCCGACGACGAAGGCCAGGTTGTCGAGGCTCGACCAGGCGCTGTTGGCCGGACCCAGCTCGGTCTCGTCGCTGACCAGGTTGGGCAGGTACGACCCGATCGTCGGCGCGAAGAAGGTCGAGAAGCAGGTGGCCAGGATCGCCAGGCCGATGATCGCGGCGAGCGGTCCATGGACCAGCTGCAGGGCGGCCATCGCGAGCATGATCGTGCCCCGGGCGAGGTCGGTCACGAGGAGGACCAGGCGCCGGTCAAATCGATCGGCGACGACCCCGGCCACGTACGACAGGAGGACGTAGGGCAGGACCCGGGCCGCGCCGACGATTCCGAGCAGGACCGGGTCCGAGCTGGCCTGGTAGACCAGCACGAGCAGCGCGACCAGGTACAGCCAGTCGCCGATCGAGGACACGAACTCGCCGCCCAGCAGCCGCATGAGCGGTCGGTTGTGGAGCAGCCGGCGATAGGCGGCCAGGACGCTCATCGACGGCCGCCGGGGCGGGTGGTTGCCCTCTCGGGCCAGCAGCTCGACCTTGATCTCGAGGAGGGCCTCGCGCTCGCCGAACCAGCCGCCGCCGTAGCCGCCCAGGGTGCCGTCGCCGGCGATCACCCGATGGCAGGGGATCAGCAGGCCGATCGGGTTGCGGCCGACGGCGCCACCCGCCGCGCGCGCCGCCCCGCGCCGGCCGACCCGCTCGGCCAGGGCGCCGTAGCCGATCGTCTCGCCCCAGGCCAGCTCGCGGACGCCGCCCAGGATCAGCCGATCCCAGTCGGTCGCAGCGTGGAGGCTGATCGGGACTCTAGCGACGCCGACGGGCTCGCCCTCGAGCAGGGCCGTCACCGCCTCGACGCCCTGCTCCAGGCGGCGCCGGACTGCGACTGGCAGCGCGGGTCCCGATTGGGGCCACTCACCCAGCCGCCGGAGGCAGCCGGCCCCGAACGAATCGGGCGTCGACAGGACCTCGAGGGCCACCACGGCGTCCTCGTCGGCGGCCAGCCGGATTGGCCCCCAGGGCGCCTCGACGGCAGTGGCCCCGATCACGGCGGCCCGGTCAGCCCCCGGAGTAGCGTCGGAAGACGGCCACCGCGTTCTGGCCGCCGAAGCCGAAGCCGTTGACCATCACCGTCTCGACCCGGGCCGGCCGGGCGACGAGCGGGACGTAGTCGAGGTCGCACTCGGGGTCCGGTTCGTGGAGGTTGGCCGTGGGCGGGATGACCTGGTCGAGAATGGCCCCGCAGGCGGCCAGCGCGCTGGCGATCCCGGCGGCGCCCACCAGGTGGCCGATCATCGACTTGGGCGAGCTGATCGCGACGCGCCGGGCCTGGTCGCCGAAGGCGGCCTTGATCGCCCGGGTCTCGGTCACGTCGTTGAGTGGGGTCGCCGTGCCGTGGGCCACGATGTAGTCGATCTCGTCGGTCGTCACCCCCGCGTTGCGCAGGGCGTTGGCCATCGCCCGGGTTGCGCCCCGGCCGGTCGGCTCGGGGGCGCTGATGTGGTACGCGTCGGCGGTCAACGCGCCGCCCAGGATCTCGGCGATCGGCGTCGCGCCGCGGGCCAGGGCGTGCTCCAGCGATTCGACGATCACCGCGCCGCCGCCCTCGCCCAGCACGAAGCCGTCGCGGCTGCCGTCGAACGGCCGGGAGGCGTGCTCGGGATCGTCGTTGCGCTTGCTCAGGGCGCCCATGTTGCCCAGGGCGGCGATCGCCATGGGCAGGACCGGGGCCTCGGCGCCGCCGGTGAGCACCACGTCGCACTCGCCGTCGCGGATCAGCCGGAGGGCATCGTGGAAGGCGATCACCGAGGTGGCGCAGGCGGCCACCTGGGTCATCACCGGGCCGGTCAGGTGGTACTCCATCGACAGCATGCAGGCACCCATCGAGCCGGACAGGGCGGGCACCGCGAACGGGCTGACGAAGCGGGGGCCCTTGGTATCGGCCACGTGGGTCCCGTCGATGATCTGCTCGATCCCGCCGCCACCGGTGTTCATGACCACCCCGACCCGGTCGCGCTCCTCCTCGGTCATCGCCGCGAAGTCGATCCCCGAGTGGGTCACCGCCTCCTTGCCGGCGGCCATCGCGAAGTGGATGAAGCGGCTCATCCGGCGGGCCATCTTGGCGTCCATGGCGACCGTCGGGTCGAAGTCGAGGACCTCGGCCGCGATCTTCACCTCGAACGTGCTGGGGTCGAAGGACTGGATCCGGCGGGTGCCCGAGACGCCGGCTACCAGGTTCCGCCAGTACGTCGGGAAGTCGCCGCCATTGGGCATCACCGCGCCGAGGCCGGTGATCACGGCGCGGCGGGCGGGGTCAGAGCTGGGCGGCACGGGTTACCTCAGGGCGCATTCGAACGGGCAGCTCGAATTGTAGGGGCCGGCCGGTTGGCCGAGCGCCGCACCGTTCGTGAGCGCGCCGGCCGGCCACCGCGACGGCTCAGTCGCCGTCGTAGTGCTTGAAGATCACGGCACCGTTGTGGCCGCCCAGGCCGATGTTGTTGGACAGGGCGTAGCGGATCCGGGCGGCGCGGGTCTCGGTGGCCACGTTGAGATCGCACTCGGGATCGCGGTCGCGGTAGTTGAGCGTCGCCGGGATCGTCTGCTCGGCCACCGACATCACGCTGGCAAAGGCCTCGAAGGCGCCCGCGGCGCCCATCATGTGGCCGGTCATCGACTTCGTCGCGCTGATCGCGATGTTCGGCGTGTGGTCCCCGAAGACGTGCCAGATCGCCTCGGCCTCGCGCACGTCGCCCAGTGGCGTCGAGGTGCCGTGGGGATTGATCATGTCGACCTCGTCGGCGGGCACTCCGCGCCGGTCGAGGGCCATCTTCATCGCCCGCGCCGAGCCGCCGCCGTGGGCGACCGGCTGGATCATGTCCCAGCCGTCGGCCGCCGAGCCATAGCCCACCACCTCGGCGTAGATATGGGCGCCGCGGGCCTTGGCCAGCTCGAGGTCCTCCAGGAACAGCGAGCCGGCGCCTTCGCCCAGGACGAAGCCGTCGCGGGTCTTGTCGAACGGGCGCGAAACGGTGCTCAGTGGCTCGCCCGGGCGGGGCATCCCCAGGCCGCGCATGTTGCCGAAGCCGGCATGGGCGACCTCGAGCAGGGGCGACTCGGTCGAGCCGCTGATCACTGCGATGCAGTCGCCCCGGCGGATCGCCTCGGCGCCCTCGGCCACGTTATGGGTGCCCGTTGCGCAGGCCGACGCGATGCACACGTTGTGGCCGATCGCGCCTGTCTCGATCGCGATCAACCCGGACGCGGAGTCGACCAGGCCGTAGGCGATGAACGTGGGCGTGACGAAGCGCGGGCCCTTGCGCTCGAGGAGGTGGTGGTTGTCGATCATCAGCTGCTGCCCGCCGGCGCCGCAGCCGAAGACGACACCGACGTCCTCGCGGTTCTCGTCGTTGATCTCGAAGCCCGAGTCGGCCACGGCCTGCTTGGCCGCGGCCACGCCGAACTGGGTGCTCGACTCGGTCCGCCGGGTCTGCTTGGCGTCGAGCCAGTCGAGGGGATTGAAGCCCTTCACCTCGCCGGCGGTCTTGGCCTCGTAGGGCGATACGTCGAAATAGGTGATCTCGGCCAGGCCGGTTCGTCCGTTGAGCAGGGAATCCCAGGCGGTCGCCTTGTCGTTGCCGACAGGGCTGATCACGCCGAGGCCGGTGACTGCGACGCGGCGGTTGTAATCGGGTTGACGCACGAGTTCGGAACTCCTCGATCTGAGCGGTTGGGCTTAGGGGACGGCCAGGCCGTCGGGGCTGTTGGGGGAATCGGTCGCGAGGGCGCTCGCGCCGGGCACGATCCGGCTGATCAGGCCGGTCAGGACCCGGCCGGGTCCGATCTCGATGAACGTGGTCACTCCGTCGGCGGCCATCGTTTCCACGCCGCGGACCCAGTCGACCCCGGTGGTCAGGTGCTCGACCAGCTCGGCCCGGGCCTCGGCCGCGGTCCGGATCGGACGAGCATCGGCGTTGGCGAGGCCGGCCGGCTGCGGATCGTGGAAGGTCACGTCACTGAGCACCGCGGCCATCCGATCGGCGGCCTCGGCCATCAGCGGCGAGTGGGCCGCGACGCTGACCGGCAGCTCGATCGCGCGCCGGGCGCCGAGCGCCCTGGCCAGCTCCATCCCGGCCTCGACCGCGGCGCGCTCACCGGAGACCACGACCTGGCCCGGGGCGTTCCGGTTGGCGACCCCGAAGACACCGTAGGCCGAGGCACCCGCGACGAGCTCCGGCAGGCGGGCGTCGTCGAGGCCGATCAGGGCGGCCATCCGACCCTCCCGGCCGGAGCCGCTGGCCTGCATCAGGCGGCCCCGCTCGCGGACGAGGTGCAGGCCATCCTCGAGGCTCAGGGCCCCGGCGGCGACGAAGGCGCTGTACTGGCCCATCGAGTGACCGGCGGCGAAGCGTGGCTCGGGTCCTCCCTCCCCGCCGCCCGCCCGGCGGGCGGCCCATCGCTCGCGGAGTGCCTCGAGGAAGGCGATCGAGGTCGCCAGGAGGGCCGGCTGGGCGTTCTCGGTCAGGTTGAGCGTCTCGGCCGGGCCGTCCCAGGCCAGCCGGCTGAGCGGCTCGCCGAGGGCAGCATCAGCCGCCTTGAAGACCGCCGCGGCAGCCGCCGACGACGCGGCCAGGGCTGCGCCCATGCCGACGCTCTGCGACCCCTGGCCGGGGAAGACGAAGGCGATCGCGCTCATTTGCCCGAGCGTAGCCCGAACGCCGTCCGACACGGTCGGAGCCGGTGCAAGGTTGCATGGATTCGGCCGGGATCGTACGCTCGTGCCATGACCGATCGCCCTGGTCCGCTGCGCTCCGCCCGGCCGACCGCCCCGCGCCGGGCGATCGCCCGGATCTTCGAGGCCGACCTCTCGGCGCCGGTCGTGGCGGCCGGCATCCGGGCCCAGAACCCGCGCGAGATCTCGGAGCGGGTGGCGATGGGCCGGGCGCTGTGGCGGGAGCTGGTGATCGGCTTTGCCTCGCAGCTCGGCAGCCTGCGCCTGGGCTTTACCCAGCTGGCCGCCCTGTACGTCCTTGCCGACACGGGCACGACCACGGTCTCGGACCTGGCCGATGCGATCAACCGCTCGCCGTCGGCCACCTCGCGCCTCGTGGACGGGCTGGTCCGGCGCCGGCTGGTGGAGCGCCGGGTGGAGTCCGAGGACCGTCGCCAGCGGAGCGTCGAGCTGACCCAGCGCGGCCATGCCCTGCTCCGGCTTGTCGACCGGGCCCGGGCCGACCAGTTCCTTTCGGCGGTCCGGCCGATGCCCGCCGCCGAGCGGGCCCTGATCGCGATGGGCGTCGCCGCCCTGGCCACCCACGCCATCTCCCGGCGCGGCCGCCTGATCCGGGCCCGCCGCGAGTAGTCGTTCCCGGCCGGGCCGGGGATGCCCTGACCCCGGTCTGGACTCCTAGGTCGTGCCGCCCAGGGCGACCACGATCATCCCGACGATGCCGACCGCGGTCGTGATGCCCACGATCAGGGCGATCATCAGGACCAGCAGCCACAGCGTCCGGCGCTCTGCCCGGGCGGTCGCCGCAGGATCCGGATCCTGGCCGCCGGCCGGGCGCGGCGCGGAGATGCCCCGCCGCTCGGGATCGAAGTCGGTCGGCATCGGGCTGGTCGGCATCGCGTCCATCATGCCCCGATCAGCCCAGCGCCGCCCGGAGCGGCTCGGCCACCTCGTTGGCGACCGCCTTGACCCCCGCCCCGCCAAGCCGGGCGGGCATGCTCAGGATCACGTGGGTCGCCCCCAGCCGGGCGGCTTCGATCCCGGCGCCGAGCGCCTCCCGGCGCGACCCGGGGGATGCGCCGGTGGCGACCTGCGCGGCGAACTCGAAGGTCGCCGGATCGCGGCCGATCGCCGCCAGCGCGGCCAGCAGGGCCGCTTGCCGATCGGCGAAGTAGGCCAGGTCGGTCGGCGAGTTGTCGGCCTTGACCGCCGGCAGGAGCCAGCCCTGGGCGAGCTCGGCGGCGAGGGCGATGCCCCGCCGCTTCTGGCCGCCCAGCCAGATCGGCGGCCCGCCCGGCGTCAGCGGTGGCGGGTCATTCGTCGCCTCGAGCAAGGGATAGAAGCGATCGGCCCGGGTGACGCCGGCCTCGGTCGCGGCGGCGGCCGAGCCCAGGGCCCGGATCGCCCGGACGCCCGACTCGAAGCGATCGAAGCGCTCGGGCATCGGCGGGAAGGGGATCCCGAACGGGCGTGTGCTCGGGCTCGAACCAGCCGGCCCCCAGGCCCAGGATGAACCGGCCGCCGGTGGCGTGGTCGAGGACCGTGGCCGCCTTGGCCAGGACCGACGGGTGGCGGAAGGTCATCGACAGGACCCCGTGGCCGACCCACTTGCCGGGCACGTGGTGGACGAGCGCGGCGATCGCGGTCAGGGCCTCCCACGATGCCCCCGCCCGGGGCGTGTTGACGTCGGTCAGGTGGTCGTTCATCCAGGCCGAGTCGAAGACCGGCCTGCGCCCCGATCTCCGCCCACGCTGCGTCGAGGGCCGGCCAGTCGACCGCCTGGGGCGATGTCTTGATCCCGATCGAGATCCGGCCGGCGGCGCCGATCACCGGCGACTCGAGGGCCGCGCGCCATCCGGGCGCCGGTGGTGACCGCACCCTCGGACGCCGAGCCGACCAGCGCGGCGTACTTGGCCATCACCCCACCCGGGTAGTTCGGCGCCGGCGGTGACCAGGCGGCCCGCCGGCGGGCCAGCTCGTCGGCCGGGACGTCGAGGTCGAGCGCCTTCCGATCGACGTCGATGACCACCGTGTCGCCTTCCGCGACCAGGGCGATCGGGCCGCCGAGCGCGGCCTCCGGCGCGACGTGGCCGATCATCAGCCCGTGGGTGCCGCCCGAGAAGCGGCCGTCGGTCAGCAGCGCGACCGTGTCGCCCAGGCCCTCGCCGACGAGGGCGCCGGTGACGCTCAGCATCTCCTGCATGCCCGGCCCGCCGACCGGTCCCTCGTAGCGGATCACGACCACGTCGCCCGGCTTGATCTGCTGGCGGCGGACGGCGTCGTAGCAGGCCGTCTCGGAGTCGAAGACCCGGGCCGGCCCGCGGTGCAGCCGGCGTTCGTGGCCGGCCAGCTTCACCACGCAGCCGTCGGGCGCCAGGCTGCCGCGCAGGATCGCCAGGCCGCCGGTCGGCTTGAGCGGCCGCTCGATCGGCACGACGACCGTCTGGCCGGGCGTCTCGGCGACGGCCGCCGCGACCTGGGCGATCGTCCGGCCGTCGACGGTCGGCGCGTCGCCGTGGAGCAGGTCGCGCTTGAGCAGCTCGCGCATGACCAGGGCGACGCCGCCCGCGTCGTACATGTCCGAGGCGGTGAACCGGCCGCCCGGCTGCATGTCGGCCACGATCGGGGTCCGATCGGCGATCGCGCCCAGCTCGTCGATCTCGAGGGCGATCCCGAACTCGTGGGCGATCGCCAGGAGGTGGAGCACGCCGTTGGTCGAGCCGCCGGTCGCGGCGACCGAGGCGATCCCGTTCTCGAGCGAGGCCCGGCTGACGATCGCCGACGGGCGTACGTCGCGTCGGACCAGGTCCATGACCAGCTCGCCGCTGGTTCGCGCCGCGGCGTCCTTGGCCGGATCCTCGGCCGGGATCCCGTTGAGGCCCGCCGGCGACAGGCCGATGAACTCGAGCACGCCGCTCATCGTGTTGGCCGTGAACTGGCCGCCGCAGGCTCCGGCGCCGGGGCAGGCCGCGTTCTCGACCTCGTACAGCTCGTCGAGGCTGATCTTGCCGGCCCGGTAGGCGCCGATCGCCTCGAAGACGGTCACGACCGTGGCGTTGCGCTGGCCCTTGTAGGTGCCCGGGTAGATCGTGCCGTTGTAGAGGATCACGGCCGGCACGTCGAGGCGGCCGACGGCCATCGCCGCCGCCGGGATCGTCTTGTCGCAGCCGACCAGGCAGACCAGGCCGTCGAGCAGGTGGCCGCGGACGACCAGCTCGATCGAATCGGCGATCACCTCGCGGCTGACCAGGCTGGCCTTCATCCCCTCGGAGCCCATCGACACGCCGTCGCTGACGGCGATCGTGTTGAACTCCATCGGCGTGCCGCCGCTCGCCCGGATGCCGTCCTTGACGAACTCGGCCAGCCGGCGCTGGTTGATGTTGCAGGGCATCGTCTCGATCCAGGTCGTGGCCACCCCGACGAGCGGCTTGGCCAGGTCCTCGTCGGTGAAGCCGATCGCCTTGAGCATCGCCCGGGCGGCGGCCCGATCGGGACCGTCGGTCAGCGCCGCCGAATGGCGCTTGGCCGGATCGCTGGGTCGGTCGTACGGATGGGCAGTCATCGCGGGTCCCTCGTGGAGTCTGCGCCTGGGGGATCGGGTCAGCGGTGAGCACGAAGTGTAGAAGGGCCGCCGCGCGGGTGGTTGTCGTGCCGCGCGGCTTGACCGGTCAGCCCGTTGCCAAATCTCGAGTTAGGCCGGGCTTATGGTTGAATCTGACGGTCGGGCCCCGCGTCAGCCACCCTGACTGCGTGGATCCGGTGCACGATTCGTCGCCGGTCGAGCGACCCGTTGTCCGACGACCGCCGGTTTCTGGCCATAAGCACGATTTGGCGCGTGATTTGGCAACGCACGTGGCGCTTTACCCCCGTGGCAGCCTCGGTCTGAGCGGGGATATCCATGCGATATCCCGCGCCGCTGCAGCCTCCTGCCGCCGATCAGTCCGGCGGCCCGCCGCCGGCGTTCAGCGGGTGCAGGGGCCGGTGGTGACCGGGGCCTTCAGGCCGAGCGCCGGCTGGATCCGGGCCTCGACGTCGATCGGCGACAGGGCATAGCCCACGTTCGGATCGGTCTGGGCCTGGGCAAAGACCACCCCGCCGACCGTGCCGTCCGGGAGCACCACCGGGCCGCCGCTGTCGCCCTGGATGATCCGGGCGCTGAGCTCGATGATCTGGCGATTGACCTGGCTGGTGCCGTAGATGTCGCGGCCCTCGGCCCGGTAGGTGCTGGTCACGGCGACCGCGATCGTCGCCAGGCTGCCGCCGCCCGGATGGCCGAGGGCCGCCCCGAGCGTGCCGCGGCTGGGCAGGCGTTGGGCCAGGCCGATCGCCGGCGCGTTGAGGTCGGGCACGTACAGCAGGGCGACATCCAGCTCGGGGTCGAACAGGACGGCGGTCGCCCGGGTGCCCAGGCCGGTGTCGCGGCCGACCGAGATCGAGTTCGAGCCGGCGACCACGTGGGCATTGGTGACGATGTAGCCCGGCTTGACCACGAATCCGGTCCCGCTCAGGACGTAGCCGCAGGCGTCGGCCCGGATCAGGAGGGTCGAGGCGATGGCCTGGGCCGCGATCGCGTCGGCCTGGGCGTCGCTCGGCGGGTCGACCGGCGCGCCGGGGAACGGCTCGAAGCCGATGAACACGTCGGGCAGGCCCGAGGCGTCCAGCCACTTGCCCAGCTCGCCCACGATCTGGGTCGGCGGCGGCAGGATGTCGGCCAGGCCGCGCACGATCGCCGAGCGCTGGACCGCGGCAGCCAGCTGGGGAACGGGGCCGGCAGCCAGGACACCACCCACCAGCCACACCACCAGGATCCCCTGGGCCAGCCCGAGCACCGCGCCGGCCGCCCGATCGAGGCCGCCCAGCACGCTATGGCCGACCAGCCGCTCCCGGATCCGGGAGCCGAGTCCCGAGCCGAGCGCCTCGCCCAGGCCGACGATGCCCACGATCCCGACCAGGACGACCACCGCCCGGATCGGCGGATCGAGGGTCTGCAGCCAGTCCTGGGCGACGGGCAGCAGGACGACGATCGCCAGGGCGCCGCCGCCGATCGCGCCGGCCAGCCCGCCGAGCTGGGGGAAGGCGCCCGAAGCCAGGCCCGCGACGAGGGCGAAGACCAGGACCGCGATGATGATGACGTCGACCAGGTTCACCGGGTCAGTATCGGGGCGGCGGTCCGATCGGGTGTCAGTCGGCCCCCACCCGGGTGTCGACACGGGCGGGGTGCTCGGCCTGGTAGGCCTCGATCACCGGCATGTGGCGCAGCAGCCAGCCGATCTCGTCGGTCCCGGCCAGGAGCATCGACTTGGCGAACGGATCGACCTCGAAGGGCAGGTCCTCGTCGCCCGGCAGGTGGATCAGCTGGGCTTCGAGGTCGACCGTCAGCTCGATGTCCGGCTCGGCCGCCACGAGCTCGAACAGCTGGCGATGGCGCTCCGCTTCGACCACGATCGGCAGCAGCCCGTTCTTGAGGGCATTGCCCCGGAAGATGTCGGCGAAGCTGGTCGACAGGATCACCCGGATCCCCCAGGCGACGAGCGCCCAGGGGGCGTGCTCGCGCGACGAGCCCGTCCCGAAGTTGTCGCCGGCCAGCAGGATCCGGCGGCCGGCCATCGCCAGGCGATCGAGCACGAAGAGCGGCTCGTGCTGGCCGCCGTCGGCGTCGAAGCGCCAGTCGTGGAAGAGGGCATCGGCGAGGCCCTCCTTGTCGGTCATCTTCAGGTAGCGGGCGGGCACGATCTGGTCGGTGTCCACGTTCTCGGCCGGCAGCGGGATGACCGCGCTGCTGAACGTGGTGAAGGCGTCGGCCATCGGCTGGCTAGCGGCCGCCCAGGCCGCTCGACGCCTCGATCCCGGGCAGCGCCCGGGGATCGGCGATCACCCCGGCCAGGGCCGACGCGGCGGCCGTCAGGGGCGAGGCCAGGAACGTCCGGCCGCCCTTGCCCTGGCGGCCTTCGAAGTTGCGGTTCGAGGTGCTGATCGCGTACTGGCCGGGGGTCAGCTGGTCGCCGTTCATGGCGATGCACATCGAGCAGCCCGCCTCGCGCCATTCCGCCCCGGCGGCCCGGAAGATCTCGGCCAGGCCCTCGTTCTCGGCCTCCTTCTTCACTTCCTGGGAACCGGGCACGACCATCACCCGGACGCCGTCGGCGATCCGCCGGCCCTTGAGGACCGAGGCCGCCAGGCGCAGGTCGCTGATCCGGCCGTTGGTGCACGAGCCGATGAAGACCACGTCGACCTTCTGGCCCAGGATCGCCTGGCCGGGGATGAGGTCCATGTACTCGAGGGCGTGCTCCAGCGCCCGGCGGGCGGACGGGTCCTGCTGGTCCCCGGGCGACGGGACCCGGGCCCCGATCGGCAGGCCCATCCCGGGATTCGTGCCATAGGTGACCATCGGCTCGAGGCTCGAGGCGTCGATCGTGATCGCCTTGTCGTAGCTGGCGCCCGGGTCGGTGGGCAGGCCGCGCCAGCTCTCCAGGGCGGCATCCCAGTCCGCGCCCTTCGGGGCGTGCGGCCGGCCGGCGACGTACTCGAACGTCGTGTCGTCGGGGGCGATCAGGCCGGCCCGGGCGCCACCCTCGATGCTCATGTTGCAGACCGTCATCCGCTGTTCCATGGTCAGGCCCCGGATGGCCGAGCCGGTGTACTCGAAGACGTGGCCCGTCCCGCCGCCGACCCCGATCCGGGCGATCAGGGCCAGGATGATGTCCTTGGCGCTGACCCCGGCCGCGAGCGTGCCATCGACCCGGACCTCGTACGTCTTCGGGCGGCGCTGGAGCAGGCACTGGCTGGCGAGGACCATCTCGACCTCGCTGGTCCCGATCCCGAAGGCCAGCGCTCCGAACGCGCCGTGGGTGGCCGTGTGCGAGTCGCCGCACACGATCGTCATCCCCGGCTGGGTCAGGCCCAGCTCCGGGCCGATGATGTGGACGATGCCCTGGTTGGGCGAGCCCAGGCCGTGGAGCGGGATCCCGAACTCGGTGCAGTTGTCGGTCAGCTGCTGGACCTGGGCCGCGGCGATCAGGTCGGCGATCGGCAGCGAGCGATCGTGGGTGGGGATCGAGTGGTCGGCGGTGGCCACCGTCTGGCCCGGCCGGTGGACGGTCAGGCCGCGCTGGCGGAGCCCGGTGAACGCCTGGGGGCTGGTGACCTCGTGGACCAGGTGCAGGTCGATCGCCAGGACGCTCGGCGCGCCGGGCTCCTCGTGGACGACATGGCTGTCCCAGATCTTGTCGACCAGGGTTCGCGGCTGCGGGATCGTGGTCTCAGGCACGGCTGGAGGCTAGCACAGGCTCCCGCTCGAGCGCCCCGCCCGAGGCGCCCGTGCGCGGGCTTGGAGGGTGACCCGGCGGCTGGCCCAGCGTCGCCGGGGTTGGGACGAAGGTCGGCACCAGGCACCGTAACTGCGGAGTCGGACCCCTCGGGCCCTGCCGGACCAGGGCCCACGCACGAATTGGAGCGCCGGCGCCCCTCAACAGGCCCTCGGGGAGCCTCGGAGCTCGTGTACTGCGTCCCGCAGCGACATTTGTCCGAACCAGGGCTAGCGACCCTCACTCGGGCCGTTTCCCGGCCATCGCCCTCGGGATGTCGGCCCGCAGCCCCGGAGTTGGGACAAATGTCGGTACCAGACGCGGTACGGCGAAGAATCGCCCACTTGGAGGCGCTTCCCGCCCAGGTGTGGCGCCGTCCACGCATGAGTTGCCGCCGAGCGCACCCTTCGATCGGGCCGGCTTCGGCGCAGTGCGTTCTCACAGCGACATTCGTCCCAACCATGGGCGCCGGACGGCGCCGGTCGGCGCGGGAAGGCGCAGATCAGCCGGTGCGAAGATCGGCGAGGCAGCGGGGGTACCTTCGGTGGGCAATCCACGGTTGCACAATCGATCTTCGCCTCGTACACTCGCCCGAACCAGACGGCAAACGCCGTCGCGGATCGCCACGGAGTCGAACGTGGGCTTGGTCAACCGGCAGAATCGTCGTCACGTCGCGATCGTCGTCACCAGCGATGGTCGGCGGGTCAACGTGCCGCTGCCCGAGTCCGGCTTCGTCGACGTCGTGGTACTCCCAATTCTTCGCTCGCTTCTCCTGGGGCTGGACGGCCTTCTCGGCCTTATTACCGGCTCCCGGCAGGAGAACGGAGGATCGCGGAGGTAGCCGAAGTACCACCGAGAACCAACGGGACCCTCGCCGGGAGGCGGGGGTTTTTTCATGGCCCCGGGTACGGCCCGGGGACCAGCCCGCACCGAACAAGACCACTCCGGACGGGTCCGGACCACGACGACCGCCAGGCCACCCGACACGACAACCGCCAGGGACCACGGAGACCAGACCGATGACGATCACGCAGGGCGAACCGGCAGGACGACCGGCTGCGCCGACCACGGCGGCCCCGCCCCAGCGCCACGGCCACGTGCCCCACGACGGGACCGCCGGCGCGGCGGCCATCGAGCAGGCCCGCAGCGCGATGCTCCGCGATGCGAAGCCGCTCAAGCGCAGCCGGATCGGGGCCGACGTGGTCTGCGAGGCGCTCCTCCGGCAGGGCGTCGACGTCTTCTTCGGCTATCCGGGCGGCGTGGTCCTGCCCCTCTACGACGTCCTGGGCGACTACCCCGAGCTGCGCCACGTCCTGGTCCGCCACGAGCAGGGCGGCGCCCACGCCGCCGACGGCTACGCCCGGGTTACCGGCCGGGTGGGTGTCTGCCTGGGCACCTCCGGCCCGGGCGCGACCAACCTGGTCACCGGGATCGGCACGGCCCTCCTCGATTCGATCCCGATGGTCGCGATCACCGGCAACGTGCCCGGTGCCCTGATCGGCAAGGATGCCTTCCAGGAGATCGACATCAACGGCATCACCCTGCCGATGACCAAGCACAACTACCTCGTGCGCGACGCGGACGACCTGCCCCGCGTCTTCGCCGAGGCGTTCCACATCGCCCGGACCGGCCGGCCCGGCCCGGTCCACATCGACATCACCAAGGACGCCCTGCAGCAGGAGACATCGGCCCAGCATCCGGGCGAGGCCGAGGTGATTGCCGGGCTGCCCGGCTTCCGGCCGAACTTCGACGGCCATCCCCGCCAGCTCAAGGTCGCCGCGGCGGAGATCGCCCGGGCCAGGCGGCCGGTGATCCTGGCCGGCCACGGGGTCCTCCACGCCGAGGCGTGGGCCGACCTGCTGGCCTTTGCCGAGAAGACCAGCATCCCGGTGGCCTGGACCCTGCTCGGGATCGGGGCGATGCCCGAGGATCATCCCCTGGCCTACGGCTTCATGGGCATGCACGGCTGGAAGCACGTCAACCGGGCAATCCAGTCGGCCGACCTGCTGATCGCGCTCGGGATGCGCTTCGACGACCGGGTCACCGGCAACGTCCGGACGTATGCGCCGTATGCCCGGATCATCCACGTCGACATCGACCCCGCCGAGATCGGCAAGAACGTCGCCGTCGAGGTGCCGATCGTGGGCGACGCCGGCCGGGTCCTGCGGGCCCTGACCCCGATGGTCGAGGCGACGCCGCTGGCCGGCCGGGCCGAGTACCTGGCCGAGCTGGCCGAGTGGCGGACCGAATCGGAGGCCAGCAGCTGGCACGGCTCGGGGGCCTGGCGGGAAGGCGTCCTGACCGCCGACTTCGTGGTCGAGCGGATCGGCGAGCTGACCGACCACCAGGCGACCTATGTCGCCGACGTCGGCCAGAACCAGATGTGGCTGGCCCGCTACGCCGGCTTCCGGCTGCCCAACAGCCACGTCAGCTCGGGCGGCCTCGGCACGATGGGCTTCGCCCTGCCGGCGGCGATGGGCGCCGCCCTCGGCCGGCCCGACCGGGAGACCTGGGCGATCATCGGCGACGGCGGCTTCCAGATGACCTCGCAGGAGCTGATGACCCTGGTCCAGGACCGGATCCCGGTCAAGATCGCCCTCTTCGACAACAAGAAGCTGGGCATGATCCGGCAGTGGCAGGAGATCATCTACGGCGGCAACTACCACTCGGCCCACCTGCTCGGGCCGGACTTCGCCAAGCTCGCCGACGCGTTCGGGATCCCGGCCTTCCGGGCCCGCACCCCGGACGAAGTCGATCCGGCGATCGCGGCCGCCCAGGCGGTCGACGGGCCGGCCCTGATCTGGTTCGAGATCGCCGAGACCCAGAACATCTTCCCGATGATGCCGGCCGGCAAGGGCCTGTCCGACCTGATCGAGAAGTGGGACGGGCCCGAGGAATGAGCCAGCCCGTGGAGGACCTCGAGCCGGATCGCTCGAACGGGGCCGGTCCGGCCCACTCGGCTCCGCCGGCCCGCGCCCTGCCCGGCTCGGGCGAGGTCAACCGCCACGTCCTGGTCGCGATCGTGCTCAATCGGCCGGGGGTCCTGAACCGGGTCGCCAGCCTGATGCGGGCCAGGAACTTCAACATCGAGTCGCTCTCGGTCAGCCACACCGACCAGGCCGATATCAGCCGGATGACGATCACCCTGCGCGGCGACGACGTGGCCGTGGAGCAGGTCAGCAAGCAGCTCTACCGGCTGATCGACGTGCTCAAGGTCCAGGACTTCGCCAGCGAGCCGACCGTCGAGCACGAGCTGGCCCTGATCAAGGTCCGGGCCAGCGACGCCAATCGGGCCGAGATCGTCAAGGTGGCCGAGCTGTACCGGGCCCGCCTGGTGGACATCACCGAGGGCTCGGTGATCGTCGAGGCGGCCGGCTCCGAAGCGGAGGTCGACGCGATCGTCGCCCTCCTGCGCAGCTACGGGATCAAGGAACTCGTCCGTACCGGGACCGTGGTCATGGCGCGCGGCTCGGCATCCATCGAGGAGGCGCTCAAGCGATGACCGCGAAGATGTACTACGACAACGACGCCGACCCGGCGGCCCTGGCCGGCAAGACGGTCGCGATCATCGGCTACGGCAGCCAGGGCCACGCCCACGCCCTGAACCTCCACGAGTCCGGGGTCGATGTCGTCGTCGGCCTGGCCCCGACCTCCAAGAGCCGGACCCTGGTCGAGGACGCCGGCATCCGGGTGGCCGATGTCGGCGAGGCGGTCCGCTCGGCGGACGTGGTCATGATCCTCGTCCCGGACACGGCCCAGAAGGCCGTCTACGACGCCGAGATCGGGCCGAACCTCAAGCCCGGCGCGCTGCTGATGTTCGCCCATGGCTTCAACATCCACTTCAACCGGATCGACCCACCGGCCGGGATCGACGTCGGGATGGTCGCCCCGAAGGGCCCCGGCCACCTCCTGCGCAGCGTCTACCAGGCCGGCGGCGGGGTGCCCGCCCTGTTCGCCGTCTACCGCGACTCGACGGGCAGCGCCCGGGCCAAGACCCTGGCCTACGCCCGGGCGATCGGGGCAACCCGGGCCGGCGTCCTCGAGACCACGTTTGCCGAGGAGACCGAGACCGACCTGTTCGGCGAGCAATCGGTCCTGTGCGGGGGCACCGCGGCCCTGGTCAAGATGGCCTTCGAGACCCTGGTCGAGGCCGGCTACCAGCCCGAGCTGGCCTACTTCGAGACGCTCCACGAGCTGAAGCTGATCGTCGACCTGATGTATCGCGGCGGCCTCAACTTCATGCGCTTCTCCGTCAGCGAGACGGCCGAGTGGGGCGACTACGTCAGCGGCCCGCGGATCATCGACAGCCACGTCCGCAAGACGATGAAGCAGGTCCTGACCGAGATCCAGGACGGCTCGTTCGCCGCCCGCTGGATCGCCGAGAACGAGGCCGGCCGGCCGAACTTCGAGCGTCTCCGGCAGGCCGACCATGACCACCTGATCGAGCGGGTCGGGGCGACGCTGCGCAGCCAGATGGCCTTCCTCAACCCGATCGAGGTCAAGGACAACCAGACCCAGGCCTCGGTCGCCGCGCCGAGCGGCGGCGCCCGATGAGCGCCGTCGGCCCGGGCGTATCGATCGACCCGGGCTCGGTCCGGATCTTCGACACCACCCTGCGCGACGGCGAGCAGGCGCCGGGCGCCGGGCTGACCGCGGCCGAGAAGCTCGAGGTTGCCCGCCAGCTCGTCCGGCTCCGGGTCGACGTGATCGAGGCCGGCTTCCCGGCCGCCTCGCCGGGCGACTTCGAGGCGGTCCGCCGGATCGCCCAGGAGACCCGTGGCGTCGCGGTGGCCGCCCTGGCCCGCTGCAAGGACGGTGATCCGCAGCGCGCCGTCGAGGCGATCCGCGAGGCCGAGCGGCCCCACCTCCACGTGTTCATCGCCACCTCCGACATCCACCTCAAGCACAAGCTCCGGATCGACCGCGACGAGGCCCTCCGCCAGGCGGTCCGCTGGGTGACCTACGGCCGCCAGGAGCTGGGCGCCGACGCCGAGATCGAGTTCTCGGCCGAGGACGCCTCGCGGACCGACCTCGAGTACCTGCTCGACATCTACGAGGCGGTCGTGGCCGCCGGCGCGAGCACGGTCAACATCCCGGACACCGTCGGCTACGCGATCCCGGCCGAGTTCGGCCGGCTGGTCGAGCGGGTCGTGGCCCGGGTCGGCCGGGACGCCACGGTCTCGGTCCACTGCCACAACGACCTGGGCCTGGCCACGGCCAACACCCTGGCCGCCGTCCAGGCCGGCGCGCGGCAGGTGGAGGTCACGATCAACGGCCTCGGCGAGCGGGCCGGCAACGCCTCGCTCGAAGAGGTCGTGATGGCCCTCCGGACCCGGCCGACCCAGTTCCCCGACCTCGGCTCGCGGATCCAGACCGAGCAGATCACCGCCGCCAGCCGGCTGGTCAGCTACCTGACCGGCTTCGCGGTCCAGCCCAACAAGGCGATCGTCGGCGGCAACGCCTTCGCCCACGAGTCGGGGATCCACCAGGACGGCGTGATCAAGAACCCGCTGACCTACGAGATCATGACCCCCCAGTCGGTCGGCCTGAGCGGCAGCCAGCTGACGATCGGCAAGCTGTCCGGTCGGAAGGGCCTCCAGGGCAAGCTCCACGAGCTGGGCCACGAGCTCGAGGGCGAGGCCCTCGACAGCGTCTACCGCCAGGCAATCGCCCTGGCCGACCTGAAGAAGGAAGTCACCGACGCCGACCTCCTGGCGATCGTCGAGCGACGGGCCGGCGACGTGCCGGCCTCGATCCAGCTCGAGGGCTGGAGCGTGACCAGCTCGCACGGCGGCAAGGGCACCGGCACCGTCTCGATCTCGATCGGCGGCGAGGTCCATTCGGTCGAGGCCACCGGCAACGGCCCGGTCAACGCCCTCTACTCGGCCGTCGACCAGGTCCTCCAGCCGGTCCTCGGCTGGCATCCGGTCCTGGCCGAGTACGAGATCAAGGCGGTCTCGGCCGGCGAGGACGCCCAGGGCCAGGTCCTGGTCCGCTGCCGGCGCTCCTCGGACGAAGGGCCGGGCGCCCTGGTCGTCAGCGGCCACGGCCTATCGACGAACATCATCGAGGCATCCCTCGAGGCCTATCTCGTCGCGGTCAACAAGCTCCATGGCGCGGAGATCAACGGGATCGACCCGGCCTTCGTGAGTCCCCGCCGGGCCGAGGAGCTGCCGTGACCGACCTGCGCGACGAGCCGGCCGGCGCTGCCCTGACCGCCTGGCGGACCTATCGCCTGGCGGCGATCCCCGGCGACGGAGTCGGTCCCGAGGTCCTGGCCGCCGGGCGGGTCGTGCTCGAGGCGACCGCGGCCGCGGTCGGCTTCGGCCTGGACTGGACCGAGCTGGTCGTCGGCGGCGCAGGGATCGACGCCTATGGCGTCGCCATCCGGCCCGAGGACGTCGACGCCTGCGCAGCGGCCGACGCGGTCTACCTCGGCGCGGTCGGCGGGCCGAAGTGGGACGACCCGACCTCGGCGGTCCGACCCGAGCAGGCCCTCTTCGCCCTGCGCGGCGGCCTGGGCCTCTTCGCCAACCTGCGGCCGGTGACGATCCACCCGGCCCTGGCCGGCGCCTCGCCGCTGCGCCCCGAGCTGCTCGAGGGCGTCGACCTGCTGATCGTCCGCGAGCTGACCGGCGGGCTCTACTTCGGTTCGCGGACCGAGGCCAGCGGCGCGGCCGGTGCCCGGCAGGCGAGCGACACCCTGCCCTACACCGACACGGAGATCGAGCGGGTCGTCCGGCTGGCCTTCGAGCTGGCCCGCGGCCGGCGCTCGAAGGTGACCAGCGTCGACAAGGCCAACGTGCTGGCCACCTCCCGGCTGTGGCGCCGGGTCGCGGTCGAGGTCGGCGCCGACTTCCCCGACGTCCAGCTCAGCCACCAGCTCGTCGACTCGTGCGCGATGCAGCTGGTCAAGTGGCCGGCCGCCTTCGATGTCCTGGTCACCGAGAACCTGTTCGGCGACATCCTGTCGGACGAGGCGTCGGTCCTGGCCGGCTCCCTCGGGATGCTGCCGTCGGCCTCGGTCGGCAGCCGCCGGACGGCCCACGGCCTGCACGGCCTGTACGAGCCGATCCACGGCTCGGCGCCGGACATCGCCGGGCACGACCTGGCCAATCCGATCGGCACGATCCTGTCCGGGGCGATGCTCCTGCGCTGGTCGCTGGGCCAGGCCGCGGCGGCCGCCGCGATCGAGGCGGCCGTGAGCCAGGCGATCGACGACGGCTTCCGGACGGCCGACCTGTGGCCGGCCGAGGGCGCCTCGACGGCCGGCCTGACCCGGGTCGGCACGACGGCGATGACCGAGGCGATCGTCGACCGGATCGCGATCCGCCGGCCGGCGTCCGAGGCGGTGGCCTGATGGCCGCCCCGGTCGTCCTCTACGACACGACCCTGCGCGACGGCACCCAGGGCGAGAACATCACCCTGTCGCTGGCCGACAAGCTGCGCGTCGCCCGGATGCTCGACGAGTACGGCATGCCCTACATCGAGGGCGGCTGGCCGGGCTCGAATCCCAAGGACATCGAGTTCTTCGCGGCGGCCCGGACGATGACCTGGAGCACCGCCCGGCTGGCCGCCTTCGGCTCGACCCGGCACCGCTCGAACCGGCCCGAGAAGGACCCCAACCTGCACGAGCTGGTCGCCGCCGAGACGCCGGTCGTGACGATCTTCGGCAAGAGCTGGCTGCTCCACGTGACCGAGGTCCTGGGCGCCACCCCGGCCGAGAACCTGGACATGGTCGCCGAGTCGGTCGCCTTCGTCGCCGAACGCGGCCGCGAGGTGGTCTACGACGCCGAGCACTTCTTCGACGGCTACGCTGCCGACCGCGACTACGCCCTGGCCACGCTGCGCGCCGCCCGGCAGGCCGGCGCCCGCTCGATCGTCCTGTGCGACACGAACGGCGGGACGCTGACCGGCGAGCTGGTCCGGGTCGTCCGGGACACGATCGACACCCTCGGCGCCGATCGCGACGCGTCGACGGTGAGCTGGGGGATCCACACCCACAACGACGCCGAGCTGGCGGTCGCCAACTCGATCGCGGCGGTCGAGGCCGGCGTCCGCCACGTCCAGGCCACGATCAACGGCTACGGCGAGCGCTGCGGCAACGCCAACATGGTCAGCATCCTGGCCAACCTGGCCCTCAAGACCGAGCTCGGCCTGCTGCCCGCCGGGGGCGGCCAGCTGGCCGACCTGACCGAGCTGTCGCGGGGCGTCGCCGAGATCGCCAACATCGCCCCCAACGACTACCAGCCCTACGTCGGCCGATCGGCGTTCGCCCACAAGGGCGGCGTCCACGGCGCGGCCGTGGCCAAGGTCGAGCGGAGCTACCAGCACGTCGACCCGGTCCTCGTCGGCAACGAGGGCCGGCTGGTCGTCAGCGAGCTCGGCGGGCGGGCCAACACCCAGCTCCGGGCCGAGCAGCTCGGCCACCGCCTCGACGGCTCGATCGACGCCCGCGAGCTGTCGCTGCTGATCAAGCAGCTCGAGGCCGACGGCCTGGCCTTCGAGGGCGCCGAGGCATCGTTCGAGCTGCTGATCCGGCGCCACGCCACGGGCTACGCGGCGCCCTTCCGGATCGTCGACTTCACCGTCCTGGTCGAGCAGCGGGACGGCCAGGAGCTGCTGGCCGAGGCGACGGTCAAGGTCGAGGTGGCCGGCGAGGTCCTCCACACCGCGGCCGACGGCAACGGCCCGGTCAATGCCCTCGACAGCGCCCTGCGCAAGGCGCTCGGCGCGTTCTACCCCGAGCTCGACTCGGTCCACCTGGTCGACTACAAGGTCCGGATCATCGACGGCACGGCGGCCACCGGGGCGCGCACCCGGGTGATCATCGACTCCTCGGACGGCAGCCGGACATGGTCGACGATGGGCAGCGACACGAACATCATCGCGGCCTCCGCGGCGGCCCTGGCCGACTCGCTCGAGTACCTGATCTGGAAGTCCGGCGCCGAGCTCCGCCGGCGCGACGAGCGCCATTTCACGACCCAGGTCGCGGCCGCGGCGCCGTGGCCACGCCGGAGGTGATCTCATGACCAGCGAGCGTCCGCGCACCGGCCCTCCACCTGGCCCGCTGGACCGTCTCGTCGGGCAGCCAGGTCCAGAGCCGCGGGGCGGTGGTCATCGCCTCGGGCGACCACCAGTGGGAGGCCGCCGCCGAGGGCAACGGCCCGGTCGACGCCCTGCTGCGGGCCGTCGACCGAGCCCTGGCCGACGTCCTGGCCGGCCATCCCCGGCTGATCGCCTACGACGTCCACGCCGTCGCCGAGGGCCCCGAGTCGGAGGGCCTGGTCACGATCCGGATCGCCCCGCCGTCGTCGGCCGCCGGGCGCCGGGCGAGCGGCCACTACACCGGCACGAGCCGCAACGTGAACATCATCGCGGCCTCGATCGAGGCCTACATCGAGGCCCTCAACCTGCTCCTCGACGAGGCCCACTGGGCGGGCGCCACCGAGGCCGCCGGCAACCGCAAGCGGGTCCGGCCCGAGTCGGCCGCCCGGGCGGCCGGGACCGAGCTCGACGAGGACGCCGCCGACCACGACACGACCGCCTGGTTCGAGCGCTGAGGATGCCCGCCGGGGCGCCCGAATCGGCGGCCGGGCCGCGGGCCGCCTTCTCGGGTGAGCCCGGGGCGTTCGCCGAGGACGCCCTCCTGGCGGCCCTCGAATCGCCCCAGTCGGTGCCCGTGGCCGGCTTTCGGGAGGTCTTCGAGGCGGTCCGCGACGGCGCCGCCGACGTCGGCGTGGTGCCCGATCGAGAACGTCGTCAACGGCACGGTCCGGGAGAACTACGACCTGCTCCTCGAGCACGACCTGCTGATCCGCGGCGAGGTCGTCGTGCCCGTCCGGCTGTGCCTGGCGGCGCTGCCCGGCGCCCGCCTCGAGGAGATCGAGCGGGTCTACTCGCACATCCAGGCCCTCGGCCAGGCCGACGAGTTCCTGCGCCGCCGGCCATGGGCCCTGCTCACGACGTACAACACGGCCGGCGCCGGGCGGCTGATCCGGGAGCGAGCCGAGGCGGGCTCGGCGGCCGTCCTGTCGCCCCGGGCGGCGGCCCACTTCGAGCTGGCGATCCTGGCCGACGGGATCGAGAACGATCCCGCCAACCGGACCCGGTTCCTCCTGGTCGGGCGACCCGACGCCCCGTTCCCGGCCGCCTGGCGACGGCCGCTGGAGGGGCCGGCGGCGCCGCGCACGACCCTTGCCTTCGCCGTCCGCAACGAGCCCGGGACGCTCCTCGCCGTGCTCCGGGTGCTGGCCGAGCACCGGCTCAACCTGAGCACCCTCGAGTCGCGGCCCAGCCGGCAGCGTCGCCTGGGAGTACATCTTCTGGGCCGACGTCGACGCCGACCTGCTGGGCGACGGCGGCGGCGGCCGCGCTCGAGGAGATCCGGCCGCTGACCACGATGGTCCGGGTCCTGGGCGCCTATCGAGCGGGCGGCGACCGCCTGAAGCGCTACTCGATGACCAGGTTGGCCGGCACCTTCGGGTCGATCGGCGGATAGGCCGGCTTGAGCTCCTCGAGGACGTCGCCCAGGATCTCGGCCACGGCCAGGTTGCGGAACCAGTTCCGGTTGGCCGGGATGACGTACCACGGGGCGGCGGCCGTCGAGCAGCGGCTCAGGGCATCCTCGAAGGCCGCCGTGTAGTTGTCCCAGAGCGCCCGCTCGGCGAGGTCGCCCAGCTTGAACTTCCAGCGCTTGGTCGGGTCGTCGTAGCGATCCTGGAAGCGCCGGCGCTGCTCGTCGCGGTCGATCAGCAGGAAGAACTTGACGACCGTGGTGCCCTCGTCGACGAGCATCCGCTCCCAGTCGTTGATCTGGTCGTAGCGCTTCTTCCAGATCATCTTGGGGACCAGGTCGTGGACCCGGACGACGAGGACGTCCTCGTAGTGCGAGCGGTTGAAGATCGCGATCTCGCCCTTGGCCGGCGTGTGCTGGTGGACCCGCCACAGGTAGTCGTGGCTGATCTCGAGCGGGCTGGGCACCTTGAAGTCGGTCGACCGGGCAGCCCTGCGGGCTGAACGCCGACATCACGTGATGGACCGTGCCGTCCTTGCCCGCCGCGTCGATCCCCTGCAGGACGACCAGGACCGGATGCTTGGCCTCGGCCCACAGCCGGTCCTGGAGCCCGGCCAGCCGGGCCAGGCCGTCGGCCAGCTCCTTCTCGGAGTCCGGCTTCGCGTGGCCGTGCGTCTCGGACGGGTCGATCCGGTCGAGCTGGACCTTCGTCCCGGGCTCGACCCGGAGGAGGTCGCGCAGGCGTTGTTCGGACATGGGCACTTCCTCGGGCTGCGTGCGGGGATCGTACATGGGCCCGGCTAGAATGGAGCCCGAATCCGACCGGACCCAGGAGCCCCCATGACAACCTCGATCGGCGCCCAACCCCATCCGATCCTGCTCGCCGGCCGCTGGGTCGACTCGCCCGACGTGCTGACCGTCAGCAATCCGGCCGACGCGGCCACGCCGGCCGGCTCGACCTACCACGCCACGCCCGAGCAGTACGAGGCGGCGGTCACGGCCGCCGTGGCGGCCTTCGAGCAGACGAAGCGGCTGCCGGCCTACGAGCGCGGCGCGATCCTGCGCTCGATCAGCGCCGGGATCAAGGCCCGCCGCGAGGAGCTCGGCCGGCTGATGGCCCTCGAGGCGGGCAAGCCGATCCGCGACGCGCTGGTCGAGGTCGACCGGGCGACGCTCACCTTCCGGCTCGGTGCCGAGGAGGCCGAGCGGATGGTCGGCGAGGTGATCCCGCTCGACCTGATGGCCTCATCGCGGGGCCGGCTGGGGATCACCCGGCGCTTCCCGATCGGGCCGGTGGCCGCCATCAGCCCGTTCAACTTCCCGCTCAACCTGGCCGCCCACAAGCTCGCGCCGGCGATCGCGGCGGGCTGCTCGATCGTGCTCAAGCCGCCGAGCAAGGACCCGCTCACGATGCTGACCGTGGGCGAGATCATCGCCGAGGCCGGCCTGCCCGAGGGCGCCGTCAGCATCCTGCCGATGAGCCGCGAGCTCGGCGACCGGATGGTCGCCGACGAGCGCTTCAAGCTGCTGACGTTCACCGGCAGCCCGTCGGTCGGCTGGCGGATGAAGGAGCGGGCCGGCAAGAAGAAGGTGGTCCTCGAGCTGGGCGGCAACGCCGGCGTGATCATCGACAAGAGCGCCGACCTCGACTGGGCCGTCAAGCGCTGCCTCGTCGGCGCGTTCAGCTACGCCGGCCAGGTCTGCATCAGCGTCCAGCGGATGGTCATCCACGAGGACGATCTGGGACGAGTTCATGGACCGCTTCGTGGCCGGCGCCGCCGGCCCTGAAGGTGGGCGACCCGCTCGATCCCCAGACGGACCTCGGGCCGATGGTCGACGCGACCGCCGCCGGCCGGACCCAGCGCTGGGTCGACGAGGCCGTCGCCCTGGGCGGCAAGCTGCTCCTTGGCGGCCAGGCCGACGGCACGTTCTTCCCGCCGACGATCCTGACCGACACGCCGGTGACCGCCGCGGTCTGCTCGAACGAGGCGTTCGCGCCGCTCGTCGTGGCCTTCCCGTTCCGCGACTTCGACGACGCGATCCGCCAGGTCAACGACTCGTCGTTCGGGCTCCAGACCGGCGTCTTCACCAACGACCTGGCCAACAGCTGGACGGCGTTCAACGAGCTCGAGGTCGGCGGCGTGATCGTCAACGACGTGCCGACCTACCGGATCGACCACATGCCCTACGGCGGGGTCAAGGACTCCGGCCTCGGCCGCGAGGGCCTGCGCTGGGCGATCGAGGACATGACCGAGATCCGGATCATGGTCATCGCCCCGGCGGGCTGAGCGCCGCGGGTTCGGCAGCGGCGCCCGGTTCGGCCGCGGCGCCCGGTTCGGCCGCGGCGCCCGGTTCGGCCGCGGCGCCCGGTTCGGCCGCGGCCTGGCCAAGGTCGGCCGCATAAGCCCGATCACTACCGAGAACGTTTGTCCGCGGCCGCGCACGGCTTTGGCGCTCCAGAGCGCCCGAATATCAGCCCCACGAGTAGAACCGACGATTTGAGCGTGTCGTGGACCGCCGCGAGGCTCCATGGCGCTCATTACGGCTCCTGCTAATCGCCTGCCTTATCTCCACGACGTCGGTGCTCCTGGGCAGGCGGGTCGGATACCACGACTAAGCTTAGGGAGCGCTGAGATCCAGCTCGCAGACTCCGCCCGTGCCTGTAGAGCGCGGCAATACCACGCCTGCCAGTAGCGGGAGCCTCACAGCCGTCGAGCCGCCGCGGATCGGCCAGTCGCGTCCCGCGTGGAGCGCTGCCTAAGCGTAGTTGTGGTAACGCGCCCGCCGCCGCGGGCTGCCGCTGGCTCGGATATGACGGACATTGCTAGCGATCGACCTGGGCGTGCGACCGTCACGGCGTACCGCTACCAAGCTAGAGAGCGCAACAGACCGGCCGTGGACGGCACGCTCACGGGCCCGGACGAGGCAGGCGCCAGAAGTCAGGCCGTTCCACCGCCCGCGACGGCACGCGCCGCGTCCCACCGAGCGGGCCACCATGAGGTCATGGACTTCGCCCTGACCCCTGAGCTCCAGGAGCTGCGCGAGCGTGCCCGGCGCTACAGCCAGGACGTCCTCCAGCCCCACGAAGCGCAGTTCGAGCACGACCACGGGGTCCTGCCCAAGGCGCTCGGCGACGAGTTCCGTCGAGCGGCGATCGAGGCCAACTTGCACGCCGGCTCGCTGCCCAAAGCCGTCGGCGGCCAGGGCTGGACCGTCATGGAGCAGGTGATCGTCCACGAGCAGCTCGGCCAGGTGACCGGCGGCCTGTGGTCGTACATCCCCGGCGCCTACAACGTCCTGCTCCACTGCAACCCCGAGCAGCGGGCGCGCTATCTCGACCCGTCGATCCGGGGCGAGCGCAATGGGAGCTACGCGATCACCGAGAAGGACGCCGGCTCGGACGCCCGGACGATGGCCGCCACGGCCATCCGGGACGCGGCCACCGGCGAGTACGTCCTGAACGGCGAGAAGTGGTTCGTGACCGGGCCCGACGACACCGATTTCATGATCTTCCACGCGATCGTCGTCGACGGCGAGCAGCGCCTGCCGACGCTCTTCCTGGTCGACTACGACACGCCCGGCCTGCGCCTGAGCCACGACCCCGACTACATGCACACGTTCGCCGACCGCCATCCCCAGTTCATCCTCGAGGACGTCCGGGTGCCGGCCGGGGCGATCCTGGGCGGCGTGGGCCAGGCAGACCAGCTCACCAATGAGTGGTTCGTCGAGGAGCGGATCCACATTGGGGCGCGCTGCTCCGGCGCGATGGAGCGCCTCCTGGCCCTGGCCGTGGAGTGGTCGACGAGCCGGATCCAGTTCGGCGAGCGGATCTATGACTTCCAGGGGGTCAGCTTCCCGCTGGCCGACTCGGCGGCCGACGCCGCTGCGGCCCGGCTCCTGACCCGGGAATGCGCCTGGCTGGCCGACAGCGGCGCCGACCCCAAGGTGGTCCACGCCCGGGCCTCGATCGCCAAGCTGTTCGCCTCGGAGGCCGCTTTCCGCTGTGCCGATCGGGTGGTCCAGGTCTTCGGCGGCCGGGGCTACATGCGCGAGAACCCGGCCGAGCGCTTCTTCCGGGAGCTGCGCGTCGACCGGATCTGGGAAGGCACCTCGGAGATCCAGCGCCTGATCATTGCCCGCTCGCTCGAGAAGCGGGGCGTCGGCCGGGTGGTCGGGGAGGGATGACCGCCGATACGCGGTCGGGTGGCGGGAAGGCCTCGCCAGGCAGAGCCCCGGAGCGGCCCGCGATCGACCTCCACGCCCTCTTCGCCCCCCGCTCGGTGGCGGTGGTCGGCGCATCGCCCCGCTCGGATATCGCCCAGACGGTCCGCGACAACCTGCTGACGATGGGCAGCCCGACCACCTGCTACTTCGTCAATCCCAAGTATCAGGAAGCCTGGGGCTCGCCCTGCTACCCCGACCTGGCGTCATTGCCGGAGGTCCCCGACAGCGTCCTGGTCGCCCTCAACCCGCTCCGGGCCGCGAGCGTCACCGACGAGGCCGCGCGGGTCGGAGCCCGGAGCGTGCTGATCCCCGGCGGCGGGGTGGTCGAAGGCGGCGAGGCGGCCGCCAGGATGCAGCGCGAAGTACGCGAGATCGCCCTCCGCAACGGCCTGGCGATCCTCGGCCCGAACTGCATGGGCATGATCGACCGAGTCTCGAACAGCGCGGTCTACATCGGCGATATCAACCCCTGGGCGCCCCGCGGCCACGTGGCCGGGATCGCCCAGAGCGGCTCGGTGACCGACGCCTTCATCCATTTCGGGACCCGGATCGGCTTCAGCCGGATCATCGGCGCGGGCAGCGAAGTGGTCCTCGACGTGTGTGACTACCTGGCCTACTGCCTCGACGATCCCGAGACCGACGCGGTGATCCTGTTCGTCGAGGGCTTCAAGCGCCCGGAGCGCTTCCTGGCCCTGGCCGACCGGGCCCTCGAGCTGGGCAAGCCGATCATCGCCCTGAAGGTCGGCCGGAGCCCGCAGGCGCAGGCCGCCGCGGTCGCCCACTCCGGCTCGCTCGCCGGCGAGACCCGGGCGACCGACGCCGCCCTCGCCGCGGCCGGGGTGGTCCGCTGCACCGACCTGGACGCCCTGTTCGAGGCGGCCGAGCTGCATGCCGGCTGCCGCCGCACCGGCCGCGGGGTGGGGCTGGGCCGGACCGGGATCGTGACCGTCTCGACCGGTGAGGCCTCGCTGATCGCCGACCTGGCCGAGCGGGTCGGGACGAACCTGCCGGCCGTTCCCGAGGCCGCCCGGGCGGCGATCCTGCGCGACCTGCCGACCCTCGGCTACATCGGCAATCCGATCGACCCATGGGGCGCCCTCGACGAGCGGGTCGCCTACCCGGCCGTCCTCGAGGCATTCGCCGCCTCGGGTGGCTACGACGTCGTCGCGATCGTCCACGACTTCCCGTATCGCTCGCTGCCCAGCGAGGTGGCCGTCGCCGAAGGGGTGACCCAGGCCCTGATCGACGCGACCGCGGCCCGGCCCGAGGTGCTGCCGGTCTATATCTCGCTCACCTCGGGCGAGCCGACGCCCGAGATCCTGGCCCTCCTGGTTGCCGCCGGTGGGATCCCCTGCCTGCGCGGGACGACCGAGGCGCTCGCCGCGATCGCCGGGCGAACCGCCTGGGAGGCTGCCCGGGACGATCGGCTGGTGCACGGTCCGCGGCGCCCCGGCTGGCCCGAGCTGGCCCGCGACCGGACGCCGCTGGGCCACGATCCAGCCTTCGAGGCCGACGATGCCGCCGCCGCACCGCCAGAGCTCGCCACTTCTCACCCGGACAGGCCGGCCCCGGGGATCCTGCCCGAGCTCGAGAGCCTGGCCCTGCTTGCCGCCGCCGGGCTGCCGGTCGTCGCCGCCCGGGCGGTCGTGGATCCCGACGGCGCCGTCGCCGCCGCCACGGAGATGGGCTATCCGGTCGTGCTCAAGCTCGATGCCCGCGACCTGGCCCACAAGACCGAGATCGGCGGCGTGCGCCTCGACCTGGGCACTCCGGACGAGGTCCGTGCCGCCGCCGGGGAGTTGCTGGCGCTTGGCCGGACCAGGCCGATCGGCCTCCGCGGGCTGCTCGTCGAGCCACAGGTCGGCCCCGGCCTGGAGCTGATCGTCGGGCTCCGGCACGACCCCCAGTTCGGGCCGGTCGTGCTGGTCGGCCTGGGCGGGACCCTGGCCGAGGCCCTCGACGACGTGGCCCTCGAGCTCGCGCCGCTCGGTGCGCGGACTGCCGAGGCGATGCTCGACCGCCTCCGTGGCGCAGCGATCCTCGCCGACTGGCGCGGCCGGCCGGCCGTTGACCGGGCGGCGATCGTGGGCCTGATCGTGGCCCTCGGCGACCTGGCCTGGGAGCGGGCGGACCTGCGCGAAGTGGACCTGAACCCGGTGATCGCCGGCGAGCTCGGGGCGATCGCCGTCGACGCCCTGGTCGTCCTGGCCGGGGTGCCGACCCGCCGATAGTCCGGTGCAGTGTCGCACCGACTCCCGATCGGCCTGGGCGGTCTGGTGGCGTCTGATTCGTTGACGGGCGCGCGGCTGGCGCTAAAGTACTAGTACGAGGGGTCGCCCGCCGGCTCGACCCAAGTCATCGTCCTTCATCCCAGCCGGTTCTTCCCGGAGGCTCAATTGGCCACCATCAGCAGGCCGTTCCTAGGTGCAGCACGGGGCCGCCGCGTCGCGGGCTCGGTTGCGGCCCTCTTCCTGGCCGTGGGCGGACTGCTCCCGCTTTCCGCGGGGATCGTGCAGGCCCATGGCCTCGCCGCAGCGTTCAACTGCAACGACGCCAATCCACCGGTCCCGGTCCTGAGCGTCGACATGAGCGACTTCAGCACCGGCGTCGTGAACTCGATCATGATCACGATCGACGGCACGGTCATCCTGCCGACGACCGACTTCACGACCAACTACAGCAACACCTTCCCGGGCGGCGACCCGACGGCGGCCCATGTGGCCGTCGTGACCGTCCTTGCCGGCGATGACCCGACGGGCAGCCTGGGCTTCAGCAAGACGTTCAACCTGAGCGTCGACGCCTGCCAGGACGCCACGCCGACGCCCCCCACGCCGACGCCCCCGACTCCGACCCCGACGGGCAGCGTCCTGGCCGCGACCAGCCGGCCCCACCCGACCGTCCCGGCGACGAGCACCGTCAACCAGGCGCCGCCGTCGAGCCCGGCCTCGAGCATCGGCTTCCTCCTGATCCTCTTTGCGGTCGTCGTCCTGGTCGTCGGGTTCGCCCCGCTGCCGACCAAGCGACACGCGGTCAACCCCAGCATTCGGCGCCGCCGCCGCTAGGCAACCCGTCCGCGGTCCCCGAGACCGAACGAAGCGAGGCACGTCTGCCAGGGACGTGCCTCGCTTTTCGATTCAGGCGGCGGGCTGGGCGTGCGCTCGGTGGGCGCCGCGTGGCGAAGCTAGGAGATCGTCCCGCCCGGGGCCGGATCGTAGACGGTGACGCCCTTCAGGCCACGCTCCGCGAGGGCGGTCCGCAGCTGGGCGGGGGTCCCCGCCAGGGCCGGGAACGTGCCGTAATGGATCGGCATCACGTGCTGGACTCCGAGCAGGCCGACGGCCACCGCCGCCTGGGCCGGCCCCATCGTGTAGTGGCCGCCGATCGGCAGGATCGCCAGGTCCGGCTTGTGCAAGTCCCGGATCAGGGCCATGTCGCCGAAGACATCGGTATCGCCGGCGTGGTAGATCCGGAAGCCATTCTCGAGCTCGACCACGAAGCCGGCCGGCTCGCCCAGGTAGAGGGGGACGCCGGCCTCGGCATTCCAGTCGCCGGCTGAGTGCTCGGCCCGGGTCATGGTCACCTTCAGGCCGGCCAGCTCGACCGTGCCGCCCTTGTTCATGCCCGTGACCTGGTCGGCGCCGCCGGGCAGCTGCCGGGCCAGCCACAGGCTCAGCTCGTGGATCGCCGGCCAGGCCGGCCGGAGGCGGCTGCCGAGGGCCACGGCATCGCCCAGGTGGTCACCGTGGCCGTGGGTCACGAGGAGCAGGTCGCAACGCTCGACCGCGTTCGCCGGCTTGACGCTGAGCGGATTGCCGAACCACGGGTCGAACAGGATCGTCTTGTCGCCGGGGGTCGTCACCTCGACACAGGCGTGGCCGTGCCAGGTGATCTGGGTGCCCTTGTTCAATGCCATCAGGTACCTCCGTCGGTCCATCGTACACTCGGACGATGCCGGCCCAGCGGATCGCGGAGAACCTCGCGTTCATCAACTGGACGCTGCTCACCGCCCTCGGCGTGGGTGCCTTCGGGGCGGTCGTCCTGATGCGCTCGAGGACCGCGGCGACGCGCGGCTTCCTGGGCTTCAGCGCGGCCTGCGCGGCGGGTTTCGGGCTGCTCGCCCACCTCAGCGACGGGGCCCTCGTTCAGGCGGCCGCCCTGCCCGGCTCGACGGTCGCCATCGATCCCGCCTGGACCACGCCGCGCGACGACGCCTTGATCGCGTTCGCGATCCTGGCCCTCACCTATGCGTTCGTCCTGGGCCGTCCGATCGGGCCGCTGATTGCCATCGCCGGCCTCCTGGCCGGGATCGGGGCGATCGCCGCCGGAGCCCTGGCCTGGGGCGGGGGACCGCTGGGCACGATCGTGGCCTTCGGCCAGGACCTGCTCCTGGCGGCGGCGACCGGCGGGGTCTTCGTGGCGATGATCCTCGGCCACTGGTACCTGGTCACGCCCAAGCTGCCCGAGGCGCCCCTGATCCTGCTCAGCCGGCTCCTCTTCGCGCTCGTCGGCGCCCAGGTCCTGCTCTTCGCGGCGTCGATGCTGCTGGGAGCCGGCAGCGGCGGCGGGCCGTTCGCGCCGCTGACCGGCCCATGGGCCCAGTTCGTCTGGCTGCGCCTGCTCGTCGGCCTGGTCTTCCCGCTGGTCGTGTCCTGGGCGGCGATCCAGACGGCTCGCTCGCGCTCGATGGAGTCGGCGACCGGCCTGCTGTACATCAACGTGGGCTCGATCGCGGCCGGCACGATCCTGGCCGCCGGCCTGTATTTCGGAGCCAGGCTGATCGCGTGACCGAGGCCGACAGGAGGAATCGATGAGCACCAGCGACGGCTACGTCCCGGGCCGGGTGGAGCGCGACTACATCGAGTCGATCGGGCGGCCGCCGCATCCGGCCCTGCTGGCGGTCGAGGCCGCGGCGCTGCCCGAGGACGTCCCGATCCTCGACCGGGCCGGCGGCCGGGTCCTCGGTGCGCTCGCCGCCAACCGCCGCCGGATCGTCGAGGTGGGCACCGCGTTCGGCTACTCGACCCTCTGGATGGCGCTCGGCCAGCCGGCTGGGGGCACGATCGTGACGATCGATCCGGACCGCTCGCGGACCGACCGGGCCCGCGGCTGGTGGCGCCAGGCCGGCATCGCCGACGAGCAGATCGTGGTGGTCAATCGCCCGGCCCTCGAGGCCTTCGCGGCCGGCGCTGCCGAGCCGGCCCTGGCCGGCCCCTTCGACCTGCTGTTCATCGATGCCCTCAAGCCCGAGTACCAGGCCTACCTCGACGCCCTCCGCCCGCGGCTGGCGCCCGGGGCCCTGATCATTGCCGACAACGTCCTGTGGAGCGGCTCTGTCTCCGACCCGGCTTCGACCCGGTCCGGGGCGGCCGAGCTGCGCGCGTTCAACGCCACGGTCCTGGCCGATGCCGACCTGGTGGCCACGATCCTGCCGGTCGGCGACGGCCTGCTCGTGGCCACGGTCCGCACCTGAGCCGAGCCGGGCAGGCCATGTCGATCCACGTCCGGGTCCGCCTGTTCGCGGTCCAGCGCGAGCTTGCCGGACGGCGCCAGGTGGACCTCGGCCTGCCGGCCGGGGCCTCGATCGAGATGGCCTGGGCGGCCCTCGTCGTCGAGCATCCGGCCCTGGCTTCGGGGCGGTCGGCGGTCCGCTTCGCCCGCAACGGGACCTACGCCGAGCCGACCGAGGTCCTGGCCGATGGCGACGAGCTGGCCTGCATCCCGCCGGTCAGCGGGGGCAGCGGGGGCCGGCCCGCCGAGGCCGATTCCGGCCCGCGGAGGCGGATCATCGAGCTGCGCGCCGAGCCGTTCGGCCTGGAGATCCTGGCCGAGCTCGGCGGGCGGCTGGCGACCGAGGTCGATGGCGCACTGTGCGGCTTCGTCGGCCGGACCCGGGCGACGGCCGGCACGCCGGCTCCCGGCCAGGAGGCAGAAGCGGCCCGCCACGCCGGGCGCCGGGTGGAAGCCCTCGAGTACGAAGCCCACGAGACCCTGGCCGAGCGCACGCTGGGGGCGATCGCGGACGAGATCGACGCCCGCTTCGGGGTGCGCCGGATCGGGCTCGTCCATCGCCTGGGGTCGGTCCCCCTGGGCGAGGTCAGCGTCGCGGTCGTGGCGGCCGCCGAGCATCGCGAGGCGGCCTTCGAGGCGGCCCGCTACGCGATCGACGAGCTCAAGGCCCGGGCCCCGATCTGGAAGGCCGAGCAGTTCGCCGACGGACATGTCTGGATCGGCAGCCAGGCCCGGACCGGGCCGCTCAAGGAGGAAGCGTGAAGACGTACATCAGCGTCGACATGGAAGGCATCGCCGGGATCAGCCACCCGAAGCCGACTGGTCGGGCCGACCTCGAGTACCCGGCGGCGGTGGCCCTGATGGTCGGCGAGGCCAACGCCGCGATCGACGGGGCCTTCCGGGGCGGCGCCACCGAGGTGGTGGTCAACGACAGCCACGGCGAGATGCACAACCTGGGCCCGCTCGACCTGGACCCCCGGGCGCGCCTCGTCCAGGGCCAGAAGGCCTGGTCGATGGTCGCCGGGGCCGGGCCCGAGCGCGGCTTCGGGGTGGCCCTGTTCATCGGCTATCACGCCCGGGCCGGCGATCCGCTGGGCACGATCGCCCATACCTACTCCGGCCGCCCCGTCTCGACCAGCCTGAATGGCCGGCCGGTCGGGGAGAGCGGGATCAACGCGATCGCCCTGGGCGCCTGGGGCGTGCCCGTCGGGCTGGTCAGCGGCGACGATCGGGTCGCGGGCGAGACCGCGGCCTGGTTCCCGTGGGCCGAACGGGTCGTGGTCAAGGAGGGCCTCGGCCGGCACGCCGCGATCAGCGTCCATCCGACCGCCGCCCGGGAGGCCGTCCGGGCCGGTGCCGAGCGGGCCGTCCGGCGGGCGATCGGCGGTGAGATGAAGCCCCTCGTCCTCGAGCCGTCGTACACGATCGAGGTGGCCTATCAGCACGCCGCCGAGGCCGATTTCGCGGCCCTGGTCCCGGGCGCCGAACGGATCGGCGATACCGGCGTCCGGTTCAGCTCGGCCGACCCGTTGCTGGCCTACCGCGGCTTCCTGTGCGGCCTGCGCCTGGCCGGGATCGTCGACTGACCCGGTCCGATTTCGCGGCCCGCCGGCAGCGCGCCGCCGACGCCCGGCGGCATACTGCGCAGGTGACGATGCCGGCCCGAGCCCAGCACGCCTTCGGCGGGCCACCGGCGCGCCCACGTCCCCGGGAGCTCGGCGTCCGGATCGGGCTGCTGCCGCCCGGCCCGACCAACTCGATCGTCGACGTCAGCGGGATCTCGGTCGGGCATGCCTCGATCTGGCGCGATGAGCCACCGCCGCCGGCCGGCCGGGGGGTAGCCCGGACCGGCGTGACCGTCGTCGTCCCATTCGATCCGGGCGAGCTGTTCACGAACCGGGTGGCGGCCGGCGCGGCCGTCCTCAACGGCGCCGGCGAGATGATCGGGATCACCTCGATCGGCGAGTGGGGCCTGATCGAGACGCCGATCTTCCTGACCTCGTCGATGGCCATCGGACGGGTCTACGACGCGGCCGTCGAGGCGCTCGTCGAGCGGATCCCGAGCGCCGGCCTGGACGACGCCCTGATGCCCGTCGTGGCCGAGTGCGACGACGGCTACCTGAACACGTCGCGGACGGTGCAGGTCGCGCCCGCCGACGTTCGGGCCGCCCTCGAAGGCGCCCGCGGCGCCGAGGCCGGGCCGGCGGCCAGCGGCGTCGTCGGCGCGGGCGTGGGGATGCACGGCTTCGAGCTCAAGGGCGGGATCGGCAACGCGTCCCGGGTCGTGCCGGCCTTCGTCCGGCCGCGCTTCGGCGCCGGCCGGGGCGGCCCGCCGCCGGAGGAGTCGCCAACCTTCAACCTGGGCGTCCTGACCCTGACCAACTTCGGCCGGATCGAGCGCCTGACGATCGACGGGGTGGCCGTCGGTGCGGCCCTGGTCGCCGATGGCTGGCCGGGGATGGGCGATGACGAGGAGGGCAGCTGCATCGTCGTCGTGGCCACCGACGCGCCGCTCCTGCCCAGCCAGCTCAGCCGCCTGGCCCGGCGGGCGGGGCTGGGCCTGGCCCGAGCCGGCTCGACCGGCGGCCACGGCTCGGGCGAGATCTTCGTGGCGATCTCGACCGCGGTCCGTTCGCGCCGGGGTGGCGGCCCGCTGGTCAGCACGACCCATCTCCACGACGGCTACATCGATCCGTTCCTGGCCGCGGTCGTCGAGGCGACCGAGGAGGCAGTCATCGACTCGCTGTTCGTGGCCGACACGGTCACCGGCCGCGACGGCCATCGCCTGACCGGGCTGCCGGTCGAGCGGACCCTGGCGATGCTGGCCGCCGCCGGCCGGCTGGGCGAACCGGTGCCGGTCCGATGAGCGACCAGCCGCTCGCCCGGATCGACCGCCTGGTCGAGCTGGCCGACACGATTGCCGCAGCCTGGGGTGCCCGGGCGAGCATCTGCACGACGATCGGCCAGGAGCGGGCCAACCTGCGCCTGCTGGGCGTGACCGGCGTCGACCGGGCCGGCCGGCCGCTGGCCGGGGCCGCCGTCGACCGCTACGTCGCCGGTCGCACCGACCGCCTGGCCGCCGGGATCATCCTGCCCTTCGTTGCGGCGATGGTCGAGTACGACCTGGGCGCCCAGGCCCTGGCCCTCGATGTCGCCTCCGGCGCGGTCGACCTCAGCCTCGAGTCGGAGATCCTCAACGATCCCGCCCGGCGGACCGCCGTCGAGGCCCGGGCCACCGAGCTGGCCGCCTCGGCCTTCGAGCGGATCGACGCCAACCGGACGGCCCGCCTGGAGCTCCTGGCCGTCATCGGCGACGCGGCCCGGCCGTGGGTCGGGGCATCGACTGAAGAGCCCGAATCGGGCGACGGGGCCCGGGAGGCCGGCCTGTTCGTCGCGGCCGGCGTGGACGTGGTCCGGGTCGAGGTTCCGGCCAGCCGCGAGCTGGCCGATCGCCTCCACGATGTCGGCCTGGACCTGACCCCCTGGCGAGCCCGCCCCGGAGTGGGCCTGGGCGACCCGGATCCGGCACCCTCCGGCAGCCAGCGCGGCCTGGCCGAGGTGCGCCAGGCGATCGACGAGGCGGCGGCCGAGCGGCGCGGCTATGCCCGCCTGGCGACGTCGGCCCTGCCCCTGGCCGGGCCGGAGCAGGCCGTCGTGGCGGCCTTCGAGCGGGTCGATATCGTCGATGGCGACCCGATCGCCGAGGTCGTCGACGGCAATGTCGATCCGGATCGGGCGCTCGCCGACCATGCCTTCGCCCATCGCCTGATCGCCCGCTCGGGCTCGATCGTGGTCCTCGGCGCCGGCCCGCTGGTGGTCGCCCCGGACCTGGCCAAGGGCGCCCCGTCGGGCCCGGCCACGCTCGCCGGCCGGGCCCTGGCGCTCCAGCTCCTGGGCGCGGCGATGGCCCGCCGCGACGGCGTGCCGGTCAATCGGATCTTCGTCGGGGCGATCCCGCCGTGGCTGATCGAGGAGCGCAATTCGGGCGCCTTGGCGCATCGCCCAGGTCCTCCTCCGGCGAGCCGCCCTGCCCGGCCATGCCCTGGTCTTCGACGAGCCTGAGACGGAGAGCGCCGCGGTCCGCTGGCGGGCCGTCCTGGGCGGGGCCCTGCCCCTGGCCGATCGGGACGGGCTGATCATCCGGCGGACCAGCTCGGCGGCCGCCGGGCGGGCCGTCGTCGAGACCCGGGCGATCGTCAACGTGGCGACCGATGTCGCCGCCACGTACGGCCCGATCGATCCCCGGGGGATCGCCCTCGAGCACGCCCGGGCGACGGTCGCCGCCGCGATCACCACCCTGGAGCGCCTGGCGACCGACGGCTGGAGCTCCGTCCTCGGGTCGCCCCTCGATCGGCCGGGCGTGCCCCGGCTCGGCGCCGACGCCGTCGTCGAGCGGACCGAGTCGTTCGATCCATTCCTGGTCGCCGGCCCCGTCCCGGATCCTCGCTGAGGTATGGCCGAACGACCCGCTGATCCGCTCGGCTACTCGGCCACGAGCTACTGGCTGGAGACCGCCGGCGACGACCTGAGCCCACGCCCGGCGCTGCGCGGCGAGATCGACGTCGACGTGGCGATCCTGGGCGCCGGCTACACCGGGCTGTGGACCGCCTACGAGCTGCTGCGCCGCGACCCGTCGCTGCGGGTGGTCCTCCTCGAGCGCGAGATCGCCGGCTTCGGCGCCTCGGGCCGCAACGGCGGCTGGGTCGCCTCGGGCCTGAATGCCAGCGCCGATCGGCTGGCCCAGCGCTTCGGCCACGACGGGATGACCGCGATCGAGGAGGCCGTGGCCGGCGCGGTGGACGCCGTCGGCGTGGCCGTCGCCCGCGAGGGAATCAACGCCGACTACACCAAGGGCGGCTCGCTGACCGTCGCCCGCGGCCCGGAGCAGCTGCCCGCCCTCGAGGCGCACTGGCAGAGCCTGGAGCGGTCGGGCCGGGCCGCCGGCTACCAGCGCCTCGACGCCGCAGCGACCGACGCCCGGATCCGGATCGAGGGCGTCCTCGGCTCGATCTACGGCAGCCAGTACGCCGTCGTCCACCCGGGCAAGCTGGTCCGCGGCCTGGCCCGGGCAGTCGAACGCCACGGGGCCACGATCTACGAGCAGACGGCGGTGACCGATGTCGAACCGGGCGCCCTGCCCCATCTCCGGCCGGCGCTCCGGACCCAGAACGGCCGGGTCCGGGCGCGGGCGGTAGTCCTGGCCGGCGAGGCCTACCTGACCCAGCTCCGGCCGCTCCACCGGGCGCTCCTGCCGCTCTATTCCCTGATCGTGCTGACCGAGCCGGTCTCGGCCGGGGACTGGGCCACGATCGGCTGGCGCGCTCGCGAGGTGCTGGCCTCGTACCGCCTGTCGGTCGACTACCTGTCGCGCACGGCCGACGGCCGGATCCTGTTCGGGGGGCGGGGTGCCCCGTACCGCTTCGGGTCGCGGATCGAGCCGGCGTTCGATCGGGACGCCCGGACCCACGGCCTGCTCCGGAGCTTCGTCGAGGCCTGGTTCCCGAGCCTGCGCGGGATCGGCTTCAGCCATGCCTGGGGCGGCCCGCTGGGCATGCCCCGCGACTGGATCCCGACCTTCTCGTTCGACCCCCGCTCAGGGATCGCGTCGGGCCGGGGCTACACCGGGCATGGCGTCTCGACCGCCAACCTGGCCGGACGGGTGCTGACCGGGCTGATCCTGGGCGAGGTCAGGACGAGCTGACCACCCTGCCCCTGGTCAACCACCGCTCGCCGAACTGGGAGCCCGAGCCGTTCCGCTGGATCGGGGTCCGCTTCACCCAGGAGTCGCTGCTCCGGCTCGACGCCCGGACGGCGCGCACCGGCCGGCCGCCGAGTGGCCGGTCACTGGCCGAGCGAATCGCCGACCACTGACCTCTCGGGCCCTACGGCTCGGAGGCGACCTCGACGGCCTGGACGATCGTGCCCCGGCCGCGGCGCTTGCCGGCGTAGGTCGCCGCGTGGACCCGGGCGAGCAGCTCGGTCTGGTCGGTCGCGTCATCGGGATAGGCCACGATCCCGATCGTCAGGTCGACACCCATCCCGCCTTCGGCCGTGCGCACCGCGCCGCGCAGCCGCTCGGCAACCTCGGCCGCCTGGTCTCGATCGAGGTCGGGCAGGATCAGGGCCAGCTCATCGCCGCCGTAGCGGGCGACGACGTCCTTGTTCCGGGCGCCGGCCTTGAGCATGCCCGCCACCCGGTGAAGAACGAGGTCGCCGACCTGGCGGCCGAGCCGGTCGTTGAGCTGCTCGAAGTGGTCCAGGTCGCAGAACAGGATCGCGAACCGGCCGCCGTGGGCCTCGGCGTCCCGGATCTGGCGTTTGAGCAGGTCCTGGAACGAGCGATGGTTGACCAGCCCGGTCAGGTTGTCGGTCGCCGCCAGCTCGCGGGCCCTCTGGAGGTAGGCCTGGGTGAAGGCCAGCCCGGTCTGGTCGGCCAGGCCGTGGAGCAGCTCGAGCTCGTCGGTGCTCGGGACGCGGGGCGACTCCCAGAGGACCGGCAGGAAGCCCGACAGGCCGCCGTCGGAATGGATCGGCATCATCGTGATCGAGCGGACCCAGGCCGGCAGGCCCAGCCCGGCGATCAACCGGTCGTCGCGGCCCGGGGTGATCTTGAAGGTGACCGCCCGGCGGTTGCGGAAGTCGGCCTCGATATCTCGACCGGTGAAGCGGCTGACCCCCGACACGGCCCCGGGCTCGATCGAGCGGGTCTCGGAGCTCCGCCAGCGCAGGATGTCGTAGCCGCCGTCGGGCCGGCGCAGGGCCACCGAGCGGACCCGGGCGCCGAGCAGCTCGCGCAGCCGCGCGTCGAGGGCCTGCACGATCCGGGTCGGTGACTCCTGGCGCGAGAGCACCCCGGTGAACTCGATCAGGGTCGCCAGGTCACCCCGGACCCGCCGCCCGACCCGGGCGAAGCTGCCCACGAACAGGGCGTACACGAAGAGCAGGACGAAGACCGTGACCTGGACCTGGGGGCTGGTCTGGAAGCCGAGCGACGAGCGCAGCTCGACCTGGCCGACGAACACGAAGGCGCTGACTGCGGCCGAGGCAAGCGCGCCGCTCATCCCGAAGAAGACGGCGCCCTCCAGGGCGAGGATCGGGTACACGAAGAAGGCGATCCAGTCGGGCGTGGTCAGCAGCGACTGGCCGACGAGGTAGCCGACGGCCGAGTCGACCGCGAAGGCCGCGACCGCGAAGCGCTGCCAGGCGGCCGGGCTGCGGGCGCCGCGCATCCAGAAGACCTGGACCAGGATCAGCGAGCCGATCAGGACGAAGGCCGAGGCCAGGGCGATCGGCTCGGCATGGCCGTAGAGCGGCGCCAGGCCGGCGACCCCGAGCAGGCCCAGGAAGCGGATGGCCAGCATCCAGCGCTGGAAGTCGAACTCGGCGACCGAGGCGCCGACGCGCGCGGCGGGGTGGGTGGCCACCCGGCCCTGGCTCCGCCAGCGCCCGGCGTCGAGCACCCGGCGCAGCCGGCTGCGACGCGTTCCTACGACGGCGGCCGGATCCTCAAGGATCGTCCCGCCCAGGCCCTGGGCACCCACCTGGGTCGGTTCCACGCATCCTCCGCATGCTCGATGGCAAGAGAATGCAGTCTCGCTCCGGCTGTCGCTTTGGGGGCCATCACCCGATCGTACCGGTGGCTCGACGCCACGTGACGGACGGCGCTCCCCGATGATGTGGCGGTGACGACTGAGGGCCCCCGTCGGCGACCGCGACGGGCCGCGGGCGGGATCGCCCAGCTGCCCTGGCGCTCCGTGGTCAACCCGTTCCGGCCGGTCGAGATCCTGTCGGCCGAGCAGGTCGAGCTGATCCACCGCGCATCGCTCCGGATCCTGCGCGAGATCGGCTTCGAGGTGCTCGGCGAGCAGGCCCTCGACCTGTTCGCCGCGGCCGGCGCAACGGTCGATCGGTCGCGCCGCTCGGTTCGCCTCGACGACGCGCCAGGTCGAGGCCCTGGTCGCCCTGGCGCCGGCCGAGTTCCGGCTCCATGCTCGCAACCCCGAGCGCGACGTGACCCTGGGCGGCAGCCACGTCGTCTTCAGCTCGGTCGGCGGGCCGGCCTTCGTGACCGACCTTGATCGCGGCCGGCGGGCCGGCAACTTCGCCGACTTCGTCGACTACGTCAAGGTGATCTCGAGCCTCAACGTGATCCACCAGGAGGCCGGCGGGCCGCTCGAGCCGACCGACCTGCCCGTGGCTACCCGCCATCTCGACATGTACCTGGCCCTGATCGGCCTGCTCGACAAGACCTGGCACTGCCTGGGCGCCGGCCGGCGGGTCGTCGACGACGCGATCGAGATGAGCTGCCTGAGCCGGGCGATCGACCGCGACGAGCTCGTCCGGCGGCCGAGCCTGATCACGATCATCAACACCAACTCGCCGCTCCGCCTCGATGGGCCGATGTCCGACGGGCTGATCGAGATGGCCCGCCACGGCCAGCCGGTCGTGGCCACCCCGTTCACCCTGGCCGGGGCGATGACCCCGGTCTCGCTGGCCGGGGCGATCGCCCAGCAGAACGCCGAGGCCCTGTTCATGGTGGCCCTGGCCCAGATCGTCCGGCCGGGCAGCCCGATGGTCTACGGGGCGTTCACCTCGAACGTCGACATGCGCTCCGGGGCGCCGGCCTTCGGCACGCCCGAGTACGTCAAGGGCGCCCTGGCCAGCGGCCAGATGGCCCGCCGCTATGGCCTGCCCTGGCGCTCCTCCAACGTGACCGCCTCGAACGTCGTCGACGCCCAGGCCGCCTACGAGTCGGAGATGGCCGTGTGGGGGGCGCTGATGGGCGGGGTCAACCTGCTCTACCAGGGCGCCGGCTGGCTGGAAGGCGGACTCACGGCCTCGTACGAGAAGCTGATCATCGATGCCGAGATCCTGCAGATGATGGCCGAGGTCATGGTGCCCTTCCCGGTCAACGAGGCCGAGCTGGGCTTCGAGGCGATGGTCGACGTCGGGCCCGGCGGCCACTTCTTCGGGACGGCCCACACCCTCGAACGCTACGAGACGGCCTTCTACCGGCCGCTTGTCTCGGACTGGCGCAACTTCGAGACGTGGCAGGAGGACGGCGCCCGGACCGCGACCGAACGGGCCAACGGGATCTGGAAGAGCCTGCTGGCCGACTTCCAGCCGCCGCCTCTCGAGCCGGAGATCAGCGCCGAGCTGGCCGCCTTCGTGGCCCGCCGCAAGCGCGAGATCGAGCGCGAGGTTTAGTTCCGGGGAAGTGGCCCCAAACACCTGCCGGTTTGGCGGTTGCCGGCGCGCGGTTCCGGCCGCATCTTGCGTCCCGCGCACGTAACGGCCAATCGACACTGCGACCTGGTCGAGACCTTGCGTGGCCTGCACGTGATCGACCGAATTGGGCCGGCTCGTGTTGGATCCATGCGCCCGGCGCACGATCCCGGCTGGTTCGGCCGGACCGGCGTGCATTGCGTGCGTCCGACGAAAGCCGTGACCCGCCCCGGCCCCGGCGGGCCGATCCCGAGCCGTTCCGGCGCTGCTAGCATCGCGGCCATGGCGCCAGTCCAGTACGACTTCATCATCGTCGGCGGCGGCTCGGCGGGCTCCGCCCTGGCCAACCGGCTGAGTGCCGACCCGGCCAACAAGGTCCTGGTCCTGGAGGCCGGCCGGCCCGACTACCTCTTCGACGTGTTCATCCACATGCCGGCCGCGCTGGCGTTCCCGATCGGCAGCACGTATTACGACTGGAAATACGAATCGGAGCCCGAGCCGTTCATGAACGGGCGCCGGATCTACCACGCTCGGGGCAAGGTCCTGGGCGGCTCGAGCAGCATCAACGGGATGATCTTCCAGCGGGGCAATCCGCTCGATTACGAGCGCTGGGCCGCCGATCCGGGGATGGCCAGCTGGGACTACGCCCACTGCCTGCCCTACTTCAAGCGGATGGAGTCGTGCCTGGCCGCGGCGGCCGACGACCCCTGGCGGGGCCACTTCGGACCCCTGATCCTGGAGCGTGGGCCGGCCACGAGCCCGCTCTTCAAGGCCTTCTTCAAGGCCGTCCAGGAAGCCGGCTACCCGCTGACCGACGATGTCAACGGCTATCGCCAGGAAGGCTTCGCGGCGTTTGACCGGAACATCCACCGGGGCCGCCGGCTGAGCGCTGCGCGGGCCTACCTCCACCCGGTGATGAAGCGGCCCAACCTGACCGTCGAGACGCGCGCCTTCGTCACCCGGATTCTCTTCCAGGGCCGCCGGGCGGTCGGCGTCGAGCTGGCCGGTGGTCGCCAGGTCCGCGGCGGCCAGGTCCTCCTGTGCGGGGGTTCGATCAACTCGCCCCAGCTCCTGCAGCTGTCCGGGGTCGGGGCCGCGGCCGACATCGGAGCGCTGCGAATCCCGGTCGTCCACGACCTGCCGGCCGTGGGCCGCCACCTCCAGGACCATCTCGAGGTCTACATCCAGTACCGCAGCCTGCAGCCGGTCTCGATGCAGCCGATCACCCAGAAGTGGCGCCGGCCGTGGATCGGCGCCAACTGGCTCTTCCTGCGCCGCGGCCCGGGGGCGACGAACCATTTCGAGGGCGGCGGCTTCGTCCGCGGCAACGAGGACGTCAGGTACCCCAACCTGATGTTCCACTTCCTGCCCCTGTCGATCCGCTACGACGGGACGGGCTCGACCTCGGAGCACGGCTACCAGGTCCACATCGGCCCGATGTATTCCGATTCGCGCGGCTCGGTCTCGATCACCTCGACCGATCCGGGCGTCCATCCGGCGATCCGCTTCAACTACCTGTCGACCGACCAGGACCGGCGCGAGTGGGTCGAGGCGATCCGGGTCGCCCGCTCGATCCTCAACCAGCCGGCCTTCGGTCCGTACAACGGCGGCGAGACGTCGCCCGGCGCGAGGGTCGAGACCGACGCCGAGATCCTGGAGTGGGTGGCCCGCGACGCCGAGACCGCCCTCCACCCGTCGTGCACCTGCCGGATGGGGATCGATGATGACTCGGTCCTCGATCCGCTGACGATGGCCGTCCATGGCCTCGACGGCCTGCGGGTGGTCGACGCCTCGGCGATGCCCTACGTCACCAACGGCAACATCTATGCCCCGGTGATGATGCTGGCCGAGAAGTCGGCCGACCTGATCCTGGGCAACACCCCCCTGCCGCCCGAGCCGATCCCGTTCTATCGCCACGGCGCGGGGATGCCCCTCACGTTCCCGGGTGAGGTTGCGAGCGCGTCGCAGCCGGGGCGGCTCGGACCCTGAGTCCGCCTGCCGCGTTCGGATCTTGCCAGGCGGCAGGCGTCAGTGGCACAATGCGAGAACGATGACGCTGACCTTCCGCTCCGGCTGTAGCTGTCGCACCTCTGCCGGGCAGGGAGAGCGGTGTAGTTGAGCGCGGGCTAGTCGGTAGCCCTGCGCAGCAGCCAGATCGAGACCCTTGCCACGGGCAGGGGTCTTTTGTTTGCCCGATCTCCCACTACACCGAGAGGAATGACTCCCAATGACTGCCTCCTCAGCCAACCAGGCACCCACTCCGACAACCGTCCCGTCCTCTGCTCCGGCGGCACTCCGCCCGATCACGGCGGCCGAGCTCAACGGACGCCTTGGGCGGCCCGGCCTGACCACGATCGACGTCCGGCCGGTCGCCGCCTACAACGGCTGGCGCCTGCGTGGCGAGACCCGCGGCGGCCACATCCCCGGCGCGATCTCGTTCCCGGCGGGCTGGCTCGAGCGGATCGACGTGCCCGACGTCGACCGGCTGCTTGACGAGAAGGGGATCGCCGCCGCTCGGACCGTGGTCCTGTACGGCTACGAGCCCGCTGACGTGAGCGGACTCGCCGACCACCTCGCGCGCCGCGGCCAGCCCGACGTGCGCACCCTGACCGGGGGCTGGCCGGCCTGGCAGGCGTACCAGCGGCGGGCCGTCGAGCACCTCGCCCGCTACCAGCAGCTGGTCCACACCGACTGGCTGCGCGAGCTCCTCGACGGCGGCCGGCCGGAAGCGGCCCCGGTCGGCACGGTCCGCCTCCTCCACGTCAACTTCGGCGTGCCCGAGGAGTACGCCGAGGGCCACATCCCGGGCGCGATCTACCTCGACACGAACAAGATCGAGGACCCGGCCGACTGGAATCGCCGGTCACCGGAAGCGCTCGAGGCCGCCCTTCGGGCGCTCGGCATCGGCCACGATACGACGGTCATCGTGTATGGCCGCGACACCGTCGGCT
The DNA here is from genome assembly GCA_963735455.1 of uncultured Chloroflexia bacterium. Taxonomy (GTDB): domain Bacteria; phylum Chloroflexota; class Limnocylindria; order Limnocylindrales; family CSP1-4; genus Palsa-1033. The sequence goes on along the minus strand of CAVTKZ010000001.1, from coordinate 7,147 downwards.
CGGCCAACGAGAAGTGGCCTGGCCGGCGGGCGGGCCAGATCGCCGCCACGCGGGCCGCGATGATCCTGCGCTACGCGGGCGTCGACGACGTGCGCCTCCTCGACGGTGGGTATGACGGCTGGGTCAATGCCGGCAACCCCGTCGAGCAGCAGGCCAACCGGCCTCAGCCGAGCCCGGGCTTCGGCCGGGCGATCCCATTCCGGCCCGAGGTGATCGTCGACATCGATGAGGCGAAGTCGATCCTCGCCGACCAGGCCGGTTCGGCGCTCGTCAGCGTGCGCACGTGGCGGGAGCACATCGGCGCGGTCAGTGGCTACAACTACATCGCCCCGGCCGGACGGATCGCCGGCGACGTCTGGGGCAACTGCGGCAGCGACGCCTACCACATGCAGCACTACCGCAACCTCGACAACATGATGCGGGCCTATCCGGAGATCGCCGCGAACTGGGCCGACGCGGGGATCACCCCCGACAAGCACGTGGCGTTCTACTGCGGCACGGGCTGGCGGGCCAGCGAGACCTGGTTCTACGCCTACGTCCAGGGCTGGGATCGGATCTCGGTGTATGACGGTGGCTGGTTCGAGTGGAGCCAGGACCCGCTCAACAACCCGATCGAGGTGGGCGAGCCCGAGTCGGAGTTCGCCGCCTGAGCCCCTCCGCGTCGGGCCTCTATCCTTGACGGGACGTGGCCGTGGAGAGGTGAGGACCAGATGGAACTTGGCATGATCGGACTGGGCCGGATGGGCGCAAACATGTCCCAGCGACTGGTCCGCAAGGGACACCGGGTGGTCGGCTACGCCCGGCATGCCGAGACCGTCGAGGCGTTCAAGGCCGACGGCTCGATCAGCGCCGGGGCGATCTCGCTCAAGGACCTCGTCGGCCAGCTCCCGGCGCCCCGGATCCTGTGGCTGATGATCCCGGCCGCCTCGGTCGACGCGACCCTGGCCGAGCTCGTCCCGCTGCTGGCCCGGGGCGACGTGATCGTCGACGGTGGCAACTCGTACTACCGCGACGACCTCCGCCGCAACCACGAGCTGGCCGGCCAGGGGATCGAATACCTCGACGTCGGCACGAGCGGTGGGGTGTGGGGCCTGGAGCGCGGCTACTGCCTGATGATCGGCGGTCCCGACGACGGCGTGGCCCGCCTGGAGCCGATCTTCAAGGACCTCGCCCCGGGCGTCGAATCGGCCGGTCGAACGCCGGGTCGCAGCGGCGCGCCGAACGCAGCCGAGCAGGGCTACCTTCACTGCGGACCGAGCGGCGCCGGCCACTTCGTGAAGATGGTCCACAACGGGATCGAGTACGGCCTGATGGCTGCCTACGCCGAGGGGCTGAACATCCTCCGCCATGCGGGCGCCGGCCGGTCGGACCGGCCCGTCGACGCGGAGACGGCCCCGCTCCGCGAGCCCGAGCTCTACCAGTACGAGCTCGACCTGCCGGCCGTGACCGAGGTCTGGCGGCGGGGCAGCGTCGTCGCCTCGTGGCTGCTCGACCTGACCGCCCAGGCCTTCCTGCAGAGCCCCGACCTGGCCGGCTTCGCCGGCCGCGTGTCCGATTCGGGCGAGGGCCGCTGGACGAGCATCGCCGCGATCGATGTCAGCGCCCCGGCCCCGGTCCTGACCACCGCCCTCTACTCGCGCTTCACCTCGCGGGGCGAGTCGGACTTCGCCGACCAGGTCCTGTCGGCGATGCGCCTCGGCTTCGGCGGCCACCTCGAGACCAAGGCGTGAATCGAGGCTGGTTCAGGGTATGACCAGAGCATGAGCCCGGTCGTCTCGGACGCGTTCGTCTTCTTCGGCGCGACCGGTGACCTCGCCTTCAAGCAGATCTTCCCGGCCCTGGCCAACCTGATTCGGGACGACGATTTCGACCTGCCGATCATCGGCGTCGCCCGTTCGGGCGACCTCGACTCGCTCAAGGCGCGAGCGCGGGCGAGCCTGGCCGCCAATGGTCCAGTCGACGAGCCGATCCTGGCCCGGCTCCTGGCCCAGCTGCGCTACGTCAAGGGTGACGACGACGATGTCGAGATGTTCCACGCCCTCCGGCGCGAGCTGGGCGCCGCGGAGCATCCCCTCCACTACCTGGCGATCCCGCCGTCACTGTTCGGCCCGGTCATCGACAACCTGGACCGCTCGGGGTGCGCCAAGGGGGCCCGGATCATCGTCGAGAAGCCGTTCGGCCGGGACCTGGCCAGCGCCCGCCTGCTCAACGAAACGGTCCACCGGGTCTTCAGCGAGCCGTCGATCTTCCGGATCGACCACTACCTGGGCAAGGAGCCGGTCCAGAACCTGCTCTACTTCCGGTTCGCCAATTCGTTCCTCGAGCCGATCTGGCGGGGCGAGTACGTGTCGAGCATCCAGATCACCATGGCCGAGCAGTTCGATGTCGCCGATCGGGGGGCCTTCTTCGACCAGGCCGGCACGATCCGGGACGTCGTCCAGAACCACCTTCTGCAGGTCCTCAGCCTGCTGACGATGGAGGCGCCCTCGGGCCACAGCCCGGAGGCGGTTCGCAACCAGAAGTTCAAGGTCCTCGACTCCCTCCGCCCGCTGCGCGCCGAGGATGTCGTCCGAGGCCAGTACCGCGGCTATCGCTCGGTCAAGGGCGTGGCCCCGGACTCGACGATGGAGACCTTCGTCGCTCTCCGCCTGTACCTCGACACGTGGCGCTGGGGCGGCGTGCCGATCTACGTCCGGGCCGGCAAGGCAATGCCGGTGACGGCGACCGAGGTCCTCGTCGAGCTGCGCCAGCCACCCGAGATGGTCTTCCACGAGGTCGAGCCACCCGACGGCAACTTCCTGCGCTTCCGCCTGACCCCGGACATGGCGATCTCGCTCGGCGCTCGGGCCAAGCGGCCCGGCGAGGCGATGCTCGGCGAGGCCGTCGAGCTCTTCGCCCGCCACCAGAGCGGCGAGGAGCGGCCGCCCTACCAGCGCCTGATCGGTGACGCTCGCAAGGGCGACCAGAGCCTCTTCGCCCGGGAGGACTCGGTCGAGGCCGCCTGGAAGGTGATCGACCCGGTCCTCCATGCCGAGCCGCCGGTCCACGAATACGTCAAGGGCAGCTGGGGCCCGGCCGCAGCCGCCGGAATCCTCGCCGACGGCGACCACTGGCACGACCCGGCGCCCAGCCCGCCGGCGGCGCCGTCCTGATCCATATGTTGATTCGCAATCACTGAACCGAACCCGCAGCCCGGAGATCAAGGAGTCCACGTGAGCACGAGCTTCAGCCGGCCGTTCTTCGGCCTGCACCTGCCCAACTACACCTATCCCGGCGTCCCCGACGAGCAGCTCTTCGGGCACGTGATCGCCCAGGCCCAGGCCGCCGAGGCGGCCGGCTTCGAGCTGGTCACGGTGATGGACCACTCTCTACCAGATCCGGGGCGTCGGGCCCGAGACTGACCCGATGCTCGAGGCCTACTCGGCGCTGGCCGGCATCGCGGTCAGCACGAAGAAGGTCCGCCTGGGCACGCTGGTCACCGGAGTCACCTACCGCAACCCGGCGATGCTGGCCAAGATCGTCACGACCCTCGACGTGATCAGCGGCGGCCGGGCGATCCTGGGCATCGGCGCGGCCTGGAACGAATCGGAGCACAACGGCCTGGGCTTCGACTTCCCGCCGATCGGCGGCCGGATGGACCGCCTGGGCGAGGCGCTCACGATCTGCAAGCTGATGTTCACCGAGGACCGCCCCAGCTTCGAGGGCAAGCACTACCGGATCGAGGAGGCCCTCAACCGGCCGCGCCCGATCCAGGCCGGCGGGCCGCCGATCCTGATCGGCGGGATGGGCGAGCGGCGGACGCTCCGCTTCGCGGCCGAGTTCGCCGACCTGACCCACTGGTTCCCGGCCTCGGTCGCCGACCTCCAGCACAAGGTCGAGGTCCTGGCCGAGCATTGTGCGGCCGTCGGCCGGGATCCCTCGACGATCATCCGGACGATGGGCTCGCCGGTGATCCCGGTCGCCCGCGAGGACGAGGCCGCGGCGCTCCTCGAGAAGATCCCCCCGGAGCGCCGCGGGTCACTGCTGATCGGCACGCCGGAGCGCTGCGCCGAGCACCTGGCCACGTACATCGCGGCGGGCTTCACCGGCTTCACCTTCGGCAATACGATGCTGCGCAGCCGTCGAATCGATCGGGCTCGCCGGCGAGGTCCTGCGCCTGCTGGCCTAGCGGCCGGACGCGGTCACGAGGAGGGGTGTTCGATGTTCGTCCCGTTGTCGGTCCTCGACTTCCGTGACCGGGCGGTGGCCTTCTTCGGCGACAAGATCGGCGTGATCGACGGCGATCGCCAGTTCACCTACCGCGAGTTCGGCGAGCGGACCCACCGGCTGGCCAACGCCCTCCAGGTCCTGGGCGTCGCGGCCGGCGATCGGGTCAGCTTCATCACCTACAACACCCACCACCTGCTCGAGGCCTACTACGGCGTCCTCGAGGCCGGGGCGGTCCTCAACCCGATCAACATCCGGCTGGCGCCCGGCGAGATCGCCTACATCCTGGACCACGCCGCTTCCCGGGTCGTCGCCTTCCACCGGGACTTCCTGCCGCTGGTCGAGGAGATCGGGCCACGCCTGGCGCGCCGGCCGACCTTCGTGATCCTCGACGGCGAGGCGGGCGGGATCGCCGACCACGGCTACGAGGGCCTCCTGGCCGCGGCCTCGAGCCGAGCCGCTCCAGCCCGAGGTCGACGAGAACGCGCTGGCCGAGCTGTTCTACACGAGCGGCACGACGGGCTTGCCCAAGGGCGTGGCGATGACCCAGCGCGAGCTCTACCTGCACAGCCTGATCGCCGAGCTCGGCCTGGGCTTCAGCGAGGACGACGTGGTCCTCCACGTCGTGCCCCTCTTCCACGTCAACGGCTGGGGCGTGCCCCACTTCCTGACGATGGTCGGCGGCCGGCACGTCATGCTCCGGCGCTTCGACCCGGGCGCCCTGATGGAGCTCGTCGAGCGCCACTCGGTCACCCGCCTGCTGGCCGTGCCATCGATCTTCACCGCCCTGCTCAACCACCGCGACCGCGCGAAGTTCGACCTGTCCAGCCTGCGCCAGGTGATCATCGGCGGCTCGCCCGCCTCGCCGGCCCTGGTCAGCGCCCTGGAAGCCGAGCTGGGCGTCCAGGCGATCGTCGGCTACGGCCTGACCGAGACGTCGCCGATCGTGACCCTGGCCCAGCCCCGCAGCCACCTGACCGTGGCGGAGTCGGCCGAGCAGCGCCGGCTGCGCCAGTCGATGACCGGCTGGGCGATCCCCGGCGTCCGGGTCAGGGTGGTGGATGGCGCCGGCCAGCGATGTCCGCTCCGACGGCGAGCAGATCGGCGAGATCGTCGTCCGGGGCAACACGGTGATGGACGGTTACTACCGCGATCCCGAGGCGACGGCCGCGGCGATCCGCGACGGCTGGCTGCACACCGGCGACATGGCCACGATCGACGGGGTGGGCTACGTCCTGATCAAGGATCGCTCCAAGGACATCATCATCACCGCCGGCGAGAACATCTCATCGGTCGAGATCGAGGTCGCCCTGGGCGCCCACCCGGCGGTCCTCGAGTGCGCCGTGATCGCCGCCCCGGACGACAAGCGGGGCGAGGTGCCGGTCGGGCTGGTCGTCCTGAAGCCCGACGCGACGGCCACCGAGAAGGAGCTCAAGGCGTTCTGCCGCGAGCGGCTGGCCGGCTTCAAGGTGCCCCGCGAGATCCAATTCCGGGCGGCGCTGCCCAAGGGCGGCACCGGCAAGATCCTCAAGGCCGAGCTGCGCGAGCCGTTCTGGGCCGGCCTCGCCAGCCGGGTCCACTAGGGCGCCGGATCCGGTCCTACCGGGCTGCCCGGCTGACCGGGCCTGGTCGGAAAAGGTGGCTCCGGCGCGGTTCGCTGAGGTTGGGTACACTACCGCCATCACCGCAATGTCGGCCCGGGAGCCGGTGGAACGGTGTCCTCTCAGTAGACGGCTGAGGACGACATACCCCCAGATGCCGGCCCCCGCTCGTGCCCCGGGACCCCGCGACCCCCGCGATTCCCCTCCTAGCCCCGCTGTGACCATCCGTCTCTAGCTCGACCTTGCGTGGTCAGCCAATGCCGGTCGGCGTTGGCGGTAGCGGCGCAAACCGTTCCGGGACACGTGCCCCCCGTGAAAGAGGAGCGAACATTGCTAGACAGGACCCTCGCCGGCGCTGCCGCGCGCCCTTCACCTGCCTACCATCGCCGTCAGCCAAAACAAGCCCTGGTCCTCCTCGGCGTGCTCGCGCTCCTGCTTGGCGGAGCCGGCCTGGGCAGTATCTCCTGAGCCAGCCCACGAACCTGCCCTCGAGCCTCCTGGCGACCGCGCACTCGGGCCAAGCCGTCCTGCAGGACACCGATTCGCACTTCGTGTGGAGCGCTGGCTGGCAGGTGCTGGGCAGCCGCTCCGCATCGGGCGGAACCGTCCACATCAGTGGCAAGGCCGGGGCGACGGTCTCCCTTACCTATTACGGCTCCTACATTGAGATCCTGGCACCGACCGGCCATGGGGCGGGCAACCTCGCGGTAACCCTCGACGGCGTGACCCATTAGTCTCGACCCACGGCACCGTGTTCCATGCCGGACAGGTGATCTTCGGGGCAGGGCCAGCGGGCGATCGCCACGTCCTCACGCTCCGCGTCGCCGGCACCGCCGGGCATCCGTACGTCTCGATCGACTCGGTGGTGATCTCCGGAGCCCAGGCGGCGATGGCCGATTTCCGGGCACGGCTCCAGCCGGGCGTGGCGGTGGCTCCGACCCCAACGCCGACGCCGACCCAGACCCCGACGCCGAAGCCTACCTCGACGGCCCCCGCCGATCCGACGGCCCAGCCGGCTCCGACTTCCACCGCCACCCCAGCTCCCCCCGACGCCGACGGCCGCGCCGATCGCGCCTCCGCCGCCGGTGGCACCCGGCGCCAGGTGGTCGAGTTCCCGCTATCCGGCTCGCAGTCCCAGTTCGTGGCCCTGATGAAGGACATGTCGATCGACGTGATCGAGATGGATCCGGGCACGTACCACGGCTGGCACCTATTCATCGACTCAACCGCACGGCCCGTCCCCTGACGATCCGACCGACGTCCGGCACGGTGATCTTCGATAATCTCAACGGGCCTAACCCCGATGGCCTGCTCTATCCGGGCTGGTCCGGCTATGCCGC